>NZ_LR134355.1:2730884-5461769 GCF_900637205.1 Mycolicibacterium chitae | reverse complement strand
GAGTTTGAGCCAGGCCCTTTGCTGGGGGGTCAGTGGCCGATTGAAGCCGTCGGCGTTCGGATGGGCGGCACCGTTGTGCGCGGCTTCGGCTTCTCCGTTGAGTTCGGCGACGACCGCGGCCCACAGCGTCGCAAAGTCAGCACTGGGATCATCGGTCAACGACGGATCCCCCTGTTTCGGACACTGGGCACATGCAATGGATAACTTAACGGGGTCAGTCTGTCCACATGGTTATCCACAGATGTGGATAGGACGACTGTCCTCCTGGGACAGCCTACCGGCGAAAGTCTGTCGGGTCGCACGAGTCGTCGCGCAGCCCTGTTGTCGTTGGTCGGAATCGGCGCCGTCCCGGTGGGAACGGCATTGCCAGAAGCTAACAGTTTTATCTCGGAGTGCCAACCGTTCTGCAACATTGATGGAAACGTTCTTGTCGGACCGTAGACGGGGGAGACGTTGTTGTGGTCGGCGAGGCTCTGTCCGGGAAGGATCGACCCAGGACGGCCTGCTCCGGGGAGGGATCCGGGGCACCCCGCGGGGCCGCCGTCGGGCGAAGTTCGCAGGTTTGACCCAGCGAATTCGGGTCAGTACCCTCGAACAGTCGCCCGGAAGTCGGCGATACGGCTGCGAACCCGAACGATCTCCGCGGAGATCATGCGGAGCGCGCCGGTTACGAAGCAAGACCGCAGAACTTACCAAGGGCTGCCAGAGATGCCTACGGGCGGATGTGGTGGCCAAACGCAATGAGGAGATACAGCCGTGGCCAAGGGCAAGCGGACATTCCAGCCGAACAATCGGCGTCGCGCACGGGTGCATGGATTCCGCCTGCGGATGCGGACGCGTGCCGGGCGCGCGATCGTAACCGGCCGGCGCCGTAAGGGACGTCGTTCGCTGACGGCCTGAGTCTGCTCGGGCGCCTGACGTGCTCCCCGCGCAGTACCGGATGACCCGGTCAACCGAGTTCGGCGCGACGGTCAAGCAAGGAGTACGAGCCGCACAGCCGGATCTCGTTGTTCATCGTCGCCGCGATCCCGCCGGTGCCGCTGGTCCCCTGATCGGTTTGGTCGTCGGCAAGCCCGTCGGCTCCGCGGTCCAGCGCCACCGTGTGGCGCGGCGGCTTCGGCATGTGGCGAGAACAGTGCTGAGCGATCTGGATCCCACCGAGCGGGTGGTGATCCGCGCCCTCCCCGGTAGTCGGAACGCGGCCTCGCCGCGGCTGCGGCAGCAGCTGCTGTCCGGGCTGCGCCGTACCCACGACCTGATGAATGCCCGGCGATGAGGTCCCGTCTCCGTACTCTGCGCACCGCGCCGGTGCGCACCGTGGTGTTCGTCATCCAGCTCTACCGACACATGGTGTCCCCGTTGCGGCTGCCGACGTGTCGATTCATGCCCACCTGTAGCCAGTACGCCGTCGAGGCCCTGACCGAGTTCGGGTTGATCCGCGGTGGCTGGCTGGCCACGGTCCGCCTCGCGAAGTGCGGTCCGTGGCATCGGGGAGGATGGGACCCAATACCCGAGCGACACCCGCGCGATCACCGGTCGCCCGACCCTCACGCCGCCGACGGCAGGAACGAGTTGCATGTTTAACTGGGCAAGCCTCGACATCATCTACTACCCCGTGTCGGGGATCATGTGGCTCTGGTACAAGCTCTTCGCGCTGGTGCTGGGCCCGACCAACTTCTTCGCCTGGGCGCTGTCGGTGGTGTTCCTGGTCTTCAGCCTGCGCGCGCTGCTGTACAAGCCGTTCGTCCGGCAGATCCGCACCACCCGGCAGATGCAGGAACTGCAGCCGCAGATCAAGGCGCTGCAGAAGAAGTACGGCAAGGACCGCCAGCGGATGGCGCTGGAGATGCAGAAGCTGCAGAAGGAACACGGGTTCAACCCGATCCTCGGCTGCCTGCCCATGCTGGCGCAGATCCCGGTGTTCATCGGCCTGTTCCACGTGTTGCGGTCGTTCAACCGGACCGGCGGCTTCGGCATCGGCGCTCAGCATCTGCCCGTCGACGTGAACCGGTCGCTGCCCAACTACTTCTTCAGCGCCGAGGACGTCGGCCACTTCCTGGACGCCAACCTGTTCGGCGCACCGCTGGGCGCCTGGATGACCCAGAGCACCGGCCTCGAGGCCTTCACCCAGTTCGGACACTTCAGCCGGCCGGCGCTGATCGCGGTCGGCGTGCCGGTGATGATCGCGGCGGGCATCGCCACCTACTTCAACAGCCGGGCCTCGATCTCGCGGCAGAGCCCGGAGGCCGCGGCCAACCCGCAGACCGCGATCATGAACAAGCTCGCGCTGTACGTCTTCCCGCTCGGAGTGGTTGTCGGCGGGCCGTTCCTGCCGCTGGCGATCATCCTGTACTGGTTCGCCAACAACGTCTGGACCTTCGGTCAGCAGCACTACGTGTTCGGCAAGATCGAGCAGGAAGAGGAAGCCAAGAAGCAGGAGGCGCTCGAGCGCCGCTCCGCCAATGCCCCCGCCCCGGGCGCCAAGCCGGCCAAGCGCAAGAAGTCGGCGACGGGCACCGCGGCGAACGCCGCGACGACGGTGACCGAGGACGGCGCCGAAGCCGAGGCCCCCGCGGAGGCGGAGGGCGAGGGCGCGACGGAGACGACGCCGCAGAAGCCGGCCGCCCAGAAGCCGGCCGCGAAGGCCACCCCCAAGACTGCGGCCAAGGGCGGCCAGGCGAAGGCGGGCGGGACCGCCAACCGCAATCCGCGCCCCGGCGCGAAGCCGAAGAAACGTAAGCGCTGACAAGCCAGCGCACCGATACCACCCCACGGTGATTTGAGAGGGACCCGAGAAACACATGACTGACACGACCGACACCACAGCCACCGAAGCCCCCGAGGCGGCCGAGACCGACGCGACCCAGGCCGCCGACGCCGGCGAGGCGAAGGGCAACGATCTCGAGGAGCGCTTGGTCGCCGAGGGCGAGATCGCCGGCGACTACCTCGAGGAGCTGCTCGACCTGTTGGACTTCGACGGCGACATCGATCTGGACGTCGAGGGCAACCGCGCCGTCGTCAGCATCGACGGCGGCGACGACTTGGAGAAGCTCGTCGGCCGCAAGGGCGAGGTGCTCGACGCGCTGCAGGAGCTGACCCGGCTGGCCGTGCACCAGAAGACGGGGGAGCGCAGCCGGCTGATGCTGGACGTCGCGAGCTGGCGCCGTCGCCGTCGCGATGAGCTGGCCGCGCTCGGCGACAAGCTGGCGCGGCGGGTGCTCGACTCGGGTGAGCGTGAGCAGCTCGCTCCGATGACGCCGTTCGAGCGCAAGATCGTGCACGACGCCGTGGCCGCCATCGACGGTGTGCACAGCGAGAGCGAGGGCGTGGAGCCGTCGCGCCGCGTGGTCATCCTGCCCGACTGACCTGACTTACATCGATGTAGTTCTGCGCCGACGCCCCGACCACCCGGAGGATGTTTCACGTGAAACATGACGGCGTGAGCGCGGTGCCCCCGGCCGCTCGCGAGGTCTTCGGCGAGCGGTTGGGGACGGCGCAGCGCTACGCGGAGTTCCTGGCGACGGCCGGGGTGGAGCGCGGGCTGATCGGTCCCCGCGAAACCGACCGGCTGTGGGAACGCCACGTCCTCAACAGTGCGGCGATCGCCGAACTCATCCCCGAGGGCCAACGGGTGGTCGACGTCGGCAGCGGCGCCGGTCTGCCCGGCGTGCCGCTGGCCATCGCTCGCCCGGATCTTGCGGTGGTCCTCGTCGAGCCCTTGCTCCGGCGGGCCGCCTTCCTCAACGAAGTCGTCGACGAGCTTCGCCTCGAGAACGTCACGGTGGTGCGCGGCCGCGCGGAGGAGAAGTCCGTCGTCGCCGAGCACGGCCGGGCCGACATCGTCACCTCCCGGGCGGTCGCAGCGCTGGACAAGTTGAGCAAGTGGAGTCTGCCGCTCTTGCGGGTCGGGGGCACGATGCTGGCGCTGAAGGGGGAGCGCGCCGAAAGCGAAGTCGCCGAGCATCGGCGTGTGATGACATCGTTGGGCGCCGACGATGTGAGGGTGATGAAATGTGGCGTGAGCTATTTGGATCCGCCGGCGACCGTCGTCGCCGCCCGCCGGTCGGAGCCGAAGTCAGGACGGCGAACGCGTCCGCCAACCAGGAGAGCACGATGACGTCGGAACAACGACGGATGAACCGGCCGCGGCCACAGCGCACCGATGTTTCACGTGAAACATGGAGCGGACCGGGGGAGTCCAGCAGCGAGTACGACACACCGATCGGGGCCGCGGCGCAACGCGCGACCCAGGTGCTGCACACCAATCAGCGCTTGCCGCGCCCGCCCCGTCGTCGCGTCTTCACCGTGGCGAACCAGAAGGGTGGGGTCGGCAAGACCACGACCGCGGTGAACCTCGCGGCCGCGATGGCGGTCCAGGGCTTGAAGACCTTGGTCATCGATCTCGACCCGCAGGGCAACGCCAGCACCGCGCTGGGCATCGAGCGCCGCGAGTCGGGCACCCCGTCGTCCTACGAGGTGTTGATCGGGGAGATCCCCCTGCGCGAGGCGCTGCGCCGGAGCCCGCACAGCGAGTTGCTGTACTGCGTCCCGGCCACCATCGACCTGGCCGGCGCGGAGATCGAGTTGGTCAGCATGGTCGCCCGCGAGAACCGGCTGCGTTCCGCGCTGGCCGATCTGGACCAGTACGACTTCGACTACGTCTTCATCGACTGCCCGCCATCGCTGGGTCTGCTGACGATCAACGCCCTCGTCGCCGCGCCCGAGGTGCTGATCCCGATCCAGTGCGAGTACTACGCGCTCGAGGGTGTCTCGCAGTTGATGAACAACATCGAGATGGTCCGCGCGCATCTCAACCCGGCGCTGAACGTGACGACGGTTCTGCTGACCATGTATGACGGCCGCACCAAGCTGGCCGATCAGGTGGCCGAGGAGGTCCGCCGCTACTTCGGCGAGAAGGTGCTGCGGACGGTGATCCCGCGCAGCGTCAAGGTCTCCGAGGCACCCGGCTACAGCATGACGATCATCGACTACGACCCCGGGTCACGGGGTGCGATGAGTTATCTGGACGCCAGCCGCGAGATCGCCGAACGGGGCGCCGCGCCCACCGGGAAGGGACAGTCATGACGAACGCACCATCGAAACGTAAGGGTGGCCTGGGCCGCGGGCTGGCCTCGCTGATTCCGACCGGACCGGCCGACGGGGACGCGACCGCGCCGAAGATCGGTTCGGCCGCCGCCGACGTCCTGATGGGCGGCGGCACGCCGGCCGCGGCGGCCCCCGCACCCGAGGGCGATATGGGGGCGACGTACCGGGAGATCGACCCGGCCACCATCGAGCCGAACCCACGCCAGCCGCGCCAGGTGTTCGACGAGGAAGCGCTCGCGGAACTCGTGCACTCGATCCGCGAGTTCGGCCTGATGCAGCCGATCGTCGTCCGCGAGGTTTCACGTGAACCGGTGCGCTATCAGCTGGTGATGGGGGAGCGGCGCTGGCGGGCCTCCCAAGAGGCCGGCCTGGCGACCATCCCGGCGATCGTCCGCGAGACCGCCGACGACAACCTGCTCCGGGATGCCCTGCTGGAGAACATCCACCGGGTCCAGCTGAACCCCCTGGAAGAGGCGGCGGCCTACCAGCAGCTGCTCGACGAGTTCGGGGTCACCCACGATGAACTCGCCTCCCGGATCGGCCGCTCGAGGCCGTTGATCACCAACATGATCCGACTGCTGCGGCTGCCGATCGCCGTGCAACGCCGCGTGGCCGCCGGCGTGCTGTCGGCCGGTCACGCCCGCGCGCTGCTCTCGCTCGAGGCGGGCGCCGAGGCGCAGGAGGAGTTGGCGGCGCGCATCGTCGCCGAGGGGCTGTCGGTCCGGGCGACCGAGGAGGCGGTGACCCTGGCCAATCGGGCCGACGGCACCTCCACCACCCCCGCCCGGCGCAAGCCGATCCAGATGCCGGGACTCCAAGACGTTGCTGAGCGGCTGTCGGGGACCTTCGATACCCGTGTCACGGTCAGCCTCGGCAAACGAAAGGGCAAGATCGTCGTCGAGTTCGGGTCGGTGGAGGATCTGCAGCGCATTGTCGAGTTGATGGACCAAAAAGGCGGTTGAAACGTAGGTCCGGACATACCGGGGAATTACGTCACTGTGACACAGCCCCCGTCCGGACCCACCCGTAGCCCCGGCACGATCGCCAAAGCTGCTGTGCAGCAGCGGTATTCACCGAAAACGGGCGCTACTGGTGGGATATCCGCTTCCTCTCCTATTCTGGAGGGGCTGCCGCGCACCGCGGCCTGGCAGAAAGGCCTGAAAACCTAGTGTCGGCTCGTATCTCGCCGCTTCGGCTCGAAGCCTTCGAGCAGTTGCCCAAGCACGCCCGCCGGTGTGTGTTCTGGGAGGTCGATCCGGACATCGTGGGCCGCGAAGATCACCTCACCGACCCGGAGTTCGAGAAGGAAGCATGGCTGTCGATGGTCATGCTCGAGTGGGGATCCTGCGGGCAGGTCGCGCTGGCCGGACCGCCACCGGCCGCCGACGGTGGTGCCGACGAGGCGCCGTGCGCCGGCTACATCCTCTACGCCCCGCCGAACGCCGTGCCCCGCGCGCAGCGGATGCCGACCGGACCCGTCAGTGCCGACGCGGTCCTGCTCACCTCGATGGGGGTGGAGCCGGGCTGGGAATCCGACGGATTGCCACACACGTTGATCGCTCAGGTGGTCGCCGAACTGGTGCGCCGCGGGGTGCGCGCGCTCGAGGCGTTCGGGCGCACCGCCGAGGCCGACACCATCGATCCGGCCGGCACCGATCCGCAGACCAGGGCGGCCGTGGAGGCGCTCGGCGAATGCTCGTTCGACCACTGCATGATCGACGCCGACTTCCTCACCGAGGTCGGGTTCGACGTGGTCTCACCGCACCGCTACTTCCCGCGGCTGCGCCTCGAGCTCGACAAGGGGCTGGGCTGGAAGGCCGAGGTCGAAGCGGCCCTCGAGCGGTTGTTGAATTCCGCGGAACTGAGCCAGCCGGTCGGAGCGGGTAACGGCGGCTGAGCGCCAAGCCGGCGTGCCGCCTCGGTCCGGTGACGGATTTGCCCACCTTCGCGCGACAACGTCGGGAAAGTGTCGCTCGGAGGCGGGCAATCCGTTGTGCGCCGGGAAATCTCGCGGGTGTGCCAGAAACTCCGCAGCCCGGTAAACCCGGGTCAGCGCCGGGCCTAGCGGCTGGCCTGCTCCACCGACAGTTCGTGGGCGAGCAGTTCGGCGAAGGTGAAAGTGCCTGTGGGACGGTCGTTCTTGCCCAGCAGGTAGAGGCGCTTGACGGCGGCCAGGATGCCCTCGGCGATGGCGTCGCGGGTCTGCGTGGAGCCCAGCATGGCGCGATCGCGCGGATTGCTGATGTAACCGACGTCGACCTGCACGGTGGGCATCCGGGTCAGTCGCAGCAGATCCCAGGTCCGGCCGTGGCTGCGGCAGTCGCGTAAACCGGTGCGCGCCACCACTTCCCGCTGAATGAAATCGGCCAGGTTGCGGCCGATGGTCGACACCGAACCGTGCGAGTTGCCGAAGTGGAACGAGGCCACACCGTTGGCGGCGGGATTGGGCTGACGGGCGCAGCGCAGGCTGATCATCAGGTCGGCGCCCACCCCGTTGGCGGTGTCGGCGCGCTGCGCATCGGTGGGACCGAAGTTGGCCGGCCGCGACAGGAAGGTCTCCATGCCGATGGCGGTCATTCGGCCCTCGAGCCGGCTTGCCAAGTCCCACAGGATATCTGCCTCGCTGATCGGCCCGCCCGGGCCCGAGACGATGACACCCGTGTCCTGGCCGCCCAGACCGGGATCGATGATGATCCGCTTGCCGGAGAGCTTCGGGCCGGAGCGGCGTACCAGCTCCTCCTCGCGGATCGCGTGCGGCGAACCGCCGGTGACCCGCGAACCCAGAAAGTACAGCGACCGCAGCGTTTCCGGGCCGCAGATGCCGTCGGCGGCCAGCCCGTACTCACGCTGGTAGGACATCAACGCATTGTGGGTTTGCAGCCCGAAGTGGCCGTCGACCAAACCGGTGTAGAAACCGAGATCCTGCAGCCGGGCCTGCAACGTGGCGACGTCGTCGCCGTACATCGGGGCGCCGAACTGATGATTCAGGGTCCGGGCCCCCAACCGGTAGGAGGCTTCCTTGATGGCGCGGTAGGTGGCCTCGCCCACGATCCCGTCGACCAGCAGCGCGCGGTGCTGCTGGAAGGCGCGCACCGCCTCGTCGAGCTCGGCGTCGAACAGATCCACTGCCACGTGCTTGCCGGTGGTCAGGTCCGAATCCGGGTTCTCGACGAGACCCAGCGCCGCGAGCGCGGCGCGGATCTCGGTCACAGCGAGGCCGCGGTCTCCGAGACGGAGCACGTCTGGAGTGTCTCCGTGGCGGGGACTCGACATGGGTTAGGGCCCTTCGGTCACGGTGGTCGGCGTCCCCCAAGAACGTCGACCTTGGCAAGGCAGACTGCGAATATTGTCGCAGACCTGTGCCCGAATCGGGAAAACACCAGGCCAGTGCGCGAGCCCCACCGGCGGGTGGGGCCGGCGCACCGGCCGGCGCTCAGCTAACTTCGTCGGCCAGTTCGCGCAGCAGCGCGGCCTTGCCCTTGGCGCCGACGATCCGCTTCACCGGCTCGCCGTTCTTGAACAGGATCAGCGTCGGGATCGACACGACGGAGAACTGCTGGGCGGTGTTCGGGTTGGCGTCGACGTCGAGCTTGGCGACGGTCAGCTGACCGGACTTCTCGGCGGCGATCTCCTCGAGCACCGGGGCGACCATCTTGCACGGGCCGCACCAGGTGGCCCAAAAGTCCACCAGCACAGGGGTGTTGCTACCCAACACGTCCGAGGCGAACGAGTCGTCGGACACCTCGACGGTGGCGTGGCCCTCCGATGTGGTCATTGCTGAGCTCCTATCAGATCGGTGTTCTCGTCGCTGGCTTCGGCAAGCCAGCGTTCGGCGTCGATGGCGGCCGAACAGCCGCTGCCCGCGGCGGTGATGGCCTGTCGGTAGGTGCGGTCCACCAGGTCGCCGGAGGCAAACACACCCTCGACCGAGGTGGCCGTCGTACGGCCCTGCACCAGCACGTAGCCGTCGGGATCAAGATCGAGCGTGTCGCGGACCAGCTCCGAGCGCGGGTCGTGGCCGATCGCGACGAACACGCCGGTCACCGGCAGCGTCGACTCGGCGCCGGTCAGGACGTCGCGCACCCGCATGCCGGTGACGGTGTCGGTGCCCTCCACGGCCACGACCTGGGTGTTCGTCACGAACTTGATCTTCTCGTTGGTCTGGGCGCGCTCCAGCATGATCTTGGAGGCGCGGAACTCGTCGCGACGGTGGACCAGAGTGACGGTGCGGGCGAACTTCGTCAGGAAGATGGCCTCCTCCATCGCCGAGTCGCCGCCGCCGATGACGGCGATGTCCTGCTCCTTGAAGAAGAACCCGTCGCAGGTGGCGCACGAGCTGACCCCGCGGCCCAGCAACTCCTGCTCGCCGGGTACCCCGAGGTAGCGCGGCGCGGCGCCCATCGCCAGGATGATCGAACGGGCGTGGAACGTCTCGCCGCCGGCGGTGGTGACGGACTTGACGGGCCCGGTCAGCGACACCGACTCGACGTCCTCCATCTGCAGGTCGGCGCCGAACCGCAGCGCCTGCTCCCGCATCTCGTCCATCAGATCGGGCCCCTGGATGCCCTCCTTGAACCCGGGGTAGTTCTCCACCTCGGTGGTGGTCATCAGGGCGCCACCGAAGGCGCTGCCCTCGAACACCAGCGGCGCCAGCTGGGCGCGGGCGGTGTAGATCGCGGCGGTGTAACCGGCCGGGCCGGAGCCGATGATGATGACCTCGTGGACGGTCGGACTGGCGCTCATGCGGGCCTTTCTGGGTTCTCGAGCGGCGGCCTGGGGTTATCGGCCGGATACGCGTAGCAACACCAGCGTAGGCGCGGGTGTTCCACGACGTTCCCACGGCCGACAAATCCCGTCCTCAGGGAGCCGTCGGCCGCGTCAGGCTGGTCTGCGCCAACAAACCGGTGTCCGCCGCGCTGCAGTGGGGCGCCACCACCACCGCGCTGAGCTCGTCGTCCTGCGCACCCGGCAGGACCAGCAGCACCCCGGACCGGCCGTCGACGTCGAGGGGCCGCGCGGCCAGTACACGGGTCGACGCCGGGTAGCCGAGCCCGCTCAGACAGCCCGCCCGCCGGCCCGGATCGGTCAGCGGCCCGTAGTCCGGCGGGCGGTGCAGCAGCACCAGCAGCTGCTGGTCGGTCAGCGGCACGGTCGGGGTGACGGTGATGTGCAGCGCCGAACTCGGTGTGGAGCGCACCGGGCCCGGGGAGTTCACCAGCGCGAAGGTGCCGACCCCGATCGCGGCGAGGGCCGCCACACCGCCGAGCACCGCGGCCGTGCGCCGCGCGGGCCCGGCCGACGGTCGTGCGCTGTGCTGCGCGCGACCCGGATCCACGCCGGTGACCTGGTGAGATTCGCCCTCGGGCGGGGTGGACGCCACCCGATCAGTGTCCGGCAGACCCCGGGTCGCATTGCCGTCGGGGGTCCAGCGATTCGACCAACTGCGCGCGGGCGCGGGCCCGCCGGCTCTTCACAGTGCCCTCCGGGATGCCCAGCAGCCGCGCGGCCTCGCGCACCGAGTAGCCGTGCATGTCCACGGCCAGCACCGCGGCCCGCTGCGTCGGTGGAAGCCTGCGCAGCGCGGCGCGGACGGTCAGCGCGGTCTCGATCTGGGCGGTGCGGTCGGCCACGGGGTGGGCCTCCTCGTCGAACCACTGTTCGCGTCGGGTGGCCCGTGCGCGGTGCCGGTCGATGCAGGCGTTGGTGACGATGCGGCACAGCCAGCTGCCGACGGCGGCGTGCTGCCGGAGTCCGCCCGCGCGGCGGTGCGCGGACAACATGGCGTCCTGCAGGGCGTCGGCGGCGTCCTCGGGGGTGTCGCTGCACCGCGCGGCCAGCCGGGCAAGGCGCGGGCCGTGGCGGGCGAACAGTTCGGCGAACGCGTCCGGCTCACCGGCGACGTGCGCGCTCAACAGCTGCGCATCGGAACGGGGGGTGGGGGATTGGATGCCGACCATCCGCCGCACGGTAGGAGCGTCGACGCGCGGCGGCACTTCACGGCGGGGCCGGGCTGTGGAGCGTTGCCGGCGGGCTACTCCGCGGCGCGGACGGTGATCTCGGCGATATCGGTGCGGCTCTCGCCGTCGATGCTGCCCAGCGTCGAAATCCACACCAGCACATTGGATGTCGGCTCGGCGGCGTCGACCTCGATGGTGTTCTCGCCGCGGCGCATGGTGGCCGGTTCCGTCAAGGCGGTGGTGTCCTCGAGTGTGGACGGATTCGGCGTGGACGACGACCGGATCTGGATCCGGGTGCCGGTGCTGGCCAGGTCGACGGTCACCGCGCCGATCTTCGTGGGCTCCGGCAGGGTGAGCATCAGGCCGACCCCGCTCTTGAAGTTGGGGAACGGCACCGTGTCCGAATAGGTGTCGGTGGGCCACACGGTGGACCGGTCGCCGTCGATGGCCAACGATGCCTGGCTCGGGGAATCGGCGCCGCCGCCCGGCGAGAACACCGTGACCCCAGTGGGTTTGACCTCGCTGCCGGAGGCGGACGGGGATTCGCTCTCGGTCTCGGTGGCGGAGGTCTTCGGGTTCAGTCCGAGCTGATCGCCGTCGAGCCCGCCGCCGACATCACCGAAGATGCGGCCCAGCACCGTCGCCAGGACGATCAGTGCCACCAGGATGATGGCCCCGGCGATGCCGCCGCCGATCATCAGCGCCCGGCGCCGCCGGGCCTGGGTCTCGTCATCGTCGCTGGGGCGGGAGCGGTCCTGGTCGACCGGTTCGATCAACTCGGTGCGATCGGCCACCGCGGTGGTCTGCTGCAGCAGGTTCAACAGCGTTGGCGCGGTGCGGATCCCGCCGCCTTCCTGCACCGAACGCGCGGCGGCCGCGGAGATCTGGAACGGGATGGCCCGGTCCACCGAGCGCGGTTCGACGGGCTGACCGGCCGCGTCGAGGTCGGCCGGGGCCAGTCCGCCGGCCGTCCCGGTCTCGGGCAGCGGCCACCGGTTCACCAGCAGCGCGTACAGCGCGGCGCCGGTCCCGCGGATGTCGTCCTCGGGGGTGGCGTCGGGCAGGGTGGCCGGGAAGGCCAGGACCACATCGCCTTCGACGCTGACGCGGATCCGGCTCGGATGGTCCAGCGACAGCGCGACGCCGGCCTGATGGGCGGCCTCCGCGGCGGCGGCCAGGGACTGCACCGCCCGGGCACCGCCGACCGGCGACGGCGAAGTCTCGGCGACCTCCTGCAGCGAGCCGCCGCGGATCCACTCCGAAACCACCAGTCCGCCGGAGCCGGTGTCGGCGACATCGAGGATGCGCGCGATGCCCAGCGCCTCGACGCGGCTCAGTCGCATTGTGCGCGAAAGGATTTCCTGCACCTCGGCGGCGGGCAGATTGCCCTCGGGGTCGACGAAGGTCAGCGCGACCTGACGGTCCAGCGCGGTGTCGAGGGCCTGCCAGAACTGCAGGTGCTCGGGGCCGCCGTGGAACACCAACAGCCGGTACCGGCCGTCGGCGATGCTCGCCCCGGCCATCAGGTACACGTCGTCGGTGCCGCCGTCGAGGGACCGCTCGGTCGGCGGGTCGAAGGCCACCGGTTCGCGGCTGGGATCTCCGGCGAAGTCGGCGCGGGGTCGGCGCGACGGCGCGGACTCGCCGGATTCGGGGGCGGGTCGGTCGGCGTCAGGGTCGGCGTCGGCGGCGTCGGTCAGCGGCTTGCTCGACGGGTCGTCGTCCACCACCGCTCCTCCTGTGCTGCCGGGCCCGGCAACCTCCGCCGGGGGCCCCGACCGGGGGTCGTCGCGGGTCGGCCGCGACGCCGGTTGGGGCGAATTGCTCTGCTCAGAGTACTGGACGGGCTTCCCCGGCGGATGTGACTGAGCTGCAGCGGATCCACTTGCGGCTACCACGTGACCCGGCCGTAACCGGCGCAGGACCGCCGCCTTGGCGGCCGCCGCCTCGGGTACGCGGGCCAGCAACAGGACCGCCGCGACGACGGGCAGCATCAGGACGCCGAGGATCAGCAGCCGCAGCAGCGACCCCGCCCCGCCCCACGCCTCGGTCAGCGACGAGAGCCCCAGCACCGTGTCGGCGACATAGCCCAGCAACCCCGCCAGCAGCGACGCGGTGATGGTCACCAGGATGGTGCGGACCACCGGCAGTCCCAGCAGCCGGCCGTCGGGCGGTTGCAGCGCGCGCCGCAGCAGCACGTACCCGGCGACCGCACCGGCGGTGAAGCCCAATCCGTTGGCCAGCCCGAGATATCCGGCCACCAGGTCGGGGTTGTCGGTCATGTGCGGGGCCAGCACCGAGGCCACGATCTTGACGATGGTGATCACCACGATGATGGCGATCGGGATCCACGGTTGCTCGCGCGCGTAGAACACCCGGAGCTGCAGCAGCACCAGCGCGTAGGGGATCAAGGTGAAGGCCGACAACGAGATCGAGATGCCCAGGTAGTTCGCGTCGACCGAGCCGAAATTGCCGTAGGCGAACAGGGCGCTGCCGATCGCCGGGCCGCCCACGGTCATGAACGCCACGATCGGGATCAGGGTGATCATGGTCAGGCGGGTGGCCAGCGACAGGTCGGCCAGCACGGCCGGGCCGTCGTCGGCCGCGGCGTTGCGGCTCAGCCTAGGCATCACCACGGTCAGCACCGTCACGCCGATCATGCCGAACGGCAGCATCAGCACCAGCCAGGTGTAGTTGTAGATCGCGGGCCCGGAAGCGGCCGCGCCACTGGCGATCTGGTTGCCGACGATCAACCCGATCTGGCTGATGATGACGTAGAGCACCATGGCGGCGGCCATCGCGCCGAACCGCTTGAGCCGGTCGTCGATGCCCCACAGCGGCCGCAGGCTGATGTGCTCGCGGCGGATGGCGATCAGCAGCACGGCGGTCTGGGCCACCACCCCCAGCGTGGTGCCGATGCCCAGCACCAGCAGCTTCGCGTTGCCCATCTGCACCGGGTCCAGGGACAGCTCGCCGGGCACCAGCACGTACAGGCCCAGGGTGGCGATCGCCACCACGTTGTTGACCACCGGGGCCCACGCCGGCGCACGGAACTCGTTGCGGTTGTTCAGGATTGCCATGAACACCGAGGACAGCCCGTAGAAGATGACCTGCGGTAACAACAGGTAGGCGAAGGCTCGCGTCAGCGGCTCGTTGACCTGCGGATGGCTGCCCAGCATGAGCCGCACCAGCAGCGGCGCGCAGGCCACCGACAACACCGTGGTGACCAGCAGCAACGTGGTCGCCAGCGTGACCAGCCGGCGGACGAAGGCCGCACCCCCGTCGGGGTCGTCGCGTTCGGCGCGGGCCAGCACGGGCACGAAGATGGCCGTGAACGTCGCCTCGAGCACCAAGGCGGCCACCAGGTTGGGCAGCTGATTGGCGATGGTGAACGAACTCGACAGCGCGGCGCCCAGGATGGCCGCCAGCAACACGATCCGGATGAACCCGGTGATCCGGCTGACCAGCGTCGCGACCGCCATGCCCCAGGACCGCGACACCACCGCGGAGTCGCTGAGCTCCGGGCGGACCGGCCGCTTGGGCGGGCCGGCGACCGGCGGCGGCGCGATGCCGGGGGTTCGGGCGCTGCGGCGCCCGGCTTCGTGGGGTGCGTTCATCGTGGCGGTTCTACTGGGGCAGGTTCGGGGTCACTGGATTCGGGTCGATCGCGGGGTTCGGGTCGATCGCTGGATTCTGGTCGATCGAGGTCGGCGGGGTCCGGTTGGCCCCGGAAACGGTGCCACAACCGGCGCGCGGTCAGCGTGATCAGTACCGCGGCCGCCGCCAGGGTGATGAAGAACAGGACCTTGCCGTAGGCGTTGGAATGCACCGACAGCCGGACCGGCTCACCGAGGGTCAGGCCGTCCGGGGTGCGCAGCGCCACGTCGACGGCGACGCGCTGGCTGAAGTGCACCTCGACGGGGATGTGGATGGGCAGATAGCCCGGCGGCAGCTCCTGCTCGCCGATGTCGGTGACCGACATGCCCGGCGGCGCGTCGACCACCAGGCGCACCCGGATCGGGACGGCCAGGTCGTTGCGCAGCGCCAGCGGCAGCGGGCTGCGCTCGGTGGCCAGGGTGTAGGAGCCGCCCGGGTTCACGATGGTCACCGCCCCGAACAGATCGGCGACGGTGCGGCCGACGACGGCCAGCCGCTGCTCGGCCAGTTCGTTGCGCACGGCGGGACGCTCGGCCTGGCTGAGCGCGCGCAGCATGTCCTCGCGCAGCGGCGCGGTGTACTGCAGGCCGGTCAGCCCGGTCTGCTCGTTGGTGGTCAGCGCCGCCGTCAGTCCCCACAGCCGGCCCACCTGCCCGGCGATGGTGTTGACGACGCCGTCGTCGAACCGGGTCTGCGGGGCGACGGCCGCGACGGCGTCCGGGTCGGCGGGCGGCGGGGCCGCGGCCGCCCCGGCGATGACCGCGGGCAGCGGGGCCGCAGTCGCCAGCCCCGCGCGGATCGTGGTCGCCAGCGTGGTCAGGATGGCCTGGGCGTCATCGGGGTCCAGGTTCCACTTCAGCGGCGGCATCAGGATCTGGCTGCGCGGCTCGTTCTCGGGATCCAGCGTGCGCCACAGCATGGCGCCCAGCGCGTCCTGGCGCCGGGCGGTGTGCGAGCCGTCGCGCAGCGGCACGGCCAGCGAGTCGTCGAGGTAGTTCGGTGCGACGGGGGCCCGGCCCGCGGCGGCCAGTGCCGCCCCGACCGTCGGGTCGGTGGGTGCGGCGACCACCTGCGGCGAGACCCGCCGCACGGCGAGGTCGGGGCCGTCGTCGGCGGTGGCGTCCGCGGCGGCGATGGCCACGGTGTTGCCCTGGGCGCCGAGCAGGTCGACCACCCGGCGGGTCAGTGGGCCGTCGCCCACCAGCGTCGCCCCGCGCACCGACTGCACGCCGAGCAGCTGATCCACCAGATCGGCGGCGGCCACGGTGGTGAAGTGGCTCAGGCCGGGGTCGTTGACCCGCTGCAGCGCGTCGAGGTCGGCCTGCGCGTACGGCGTCGCGACCACGCACATCCGCGCGGCCAGCGCGCGCAGCCGGTCCAGCCAGCCGATCGCCGCGGTCTGGCCGGTGCCCGGGTGGCTGGCCGCCCCCAGGCCGTCGCTGGCGTCGGCGACGACGTAGCCGCCGGTCATGGCGTTGACGGTGACCAGCAGGTCCGGGTCGACGGCCAGGCACAACGCGCGGCTGACCTCGCCCTCGGGGTCGACGGGCTCGCTGGTGGCGAACTCGGCGGCGCCCAGCAGCGTGTCCAGCCGGCCGCCGGGGGCCAGCGAGGTCGCCAACTCGTCGTCCATCAGCCGCACGGGCGCGGTGCCGCCGGGCACCCCGGGCGCCAGCCGGGGCCGATCGGCCAGCGGCCACAGCATCGTCGTGGCCACCGGCCGGCGGGTGTCCGGCGGGATCACGCCGTCGAGCCCGAGCGCGCCGACGGTCGGGGCGCCGTCGGCGTCGTCCTCGCGGGGCACCCCGAGGACCGGCAGCAGGAAGCGCGCGTCGTCCAGGCGGGCCGGGGCGCCGTAATCCGGGGTGCCGTTGACGTTGACCAGCAGCGGGTAGACGCCGGGCTCGGTCACCCGCAGCGACGGGTCGGTGTCGGAGCGCAGCGGGTAGCTGAACCGGAACGGGGTCCGCTGGCCGCGGTCGAGTTGGTCGGTGAGGGTGACGAATCCGCCGACCGCGCTGAACTGCGCGGTGCCGCCGGTCAGGCTGGTGCGCAGCGCCGCGGCCGACGACACGGCCGGGGCGTGCTCGAGGCGGGCGACGACGTCGCGCACGGTGCGGTCGCCGACGTTGGACACGGTGCCGGTGACGGTGACGGTGGGATTGCTGGCGGTGGTGACGACGTTCGGGTCGACGCTGTCGATGCTGATCACCACGAACGGGGCGGAGCCGGACTCGTCGCCGGGCTGGGCGGCGGCCTGCGGCAGGACGGCCGGCACCAACAGCATCGCCAGGATCGCCAGCAGGGTGACGATGCGTGGCGCCACGATCGATGGGCGCCGCGGCACGGTCATGGCGACTTTCCGCAACCGTTCGTCCGTCCCGATGCGGATTCGTCATTGCGGCGTTCGGTACGGCGATCCCGGTGGCGGTCCCGGGTGCGCGAATGGGTCTGCGGGCGGCGCCGCGGCGAACTCGGCGGCAGCGGCGGCAGCGCCTCGGGCCCGTGGGTCTGCAGGGTGTGGATCAGTTCGCCGGCGACCTCGGCCAGGCGGCGCTCGTCGGCGTAGGCCAGCCGCGCGGGCAACTCGGACAGGGGCACCCAGGCCACCTCGCTGACCTCGACGTCCTCGTCGGACAGCTCGCCGCCGGCGAACCGCAGCAGATAGTGGTGCACGGTCTTGTGCACGCGGCGGCCCTCGGTGACGAACCAGTAGTCGATGCTGCCGAGCGCGGCCAGCACCGTGCCCTGGATGCCGGTTTCCTCGGCGACCTCGCGGATGGCGGTCTGCTCGGCGGTCTCGCCCTGCTCGATGTGGCCCTTGGGCAGCGACCACAGCATCCGGCCGCGCCGGTCGATCCGGCCGATCAGGGCGGCGCTCTGTTCATCGCGGGGGCCGTCGATGCCGTCGATCACCAGGCCGCCGGCCGACGTCTCGTGGACCGTGCGCAGCCGCGGCGGTCGGGCGCGCCGACTCTTGCCGGGCTGGGCCGCCGGCCGGGCGGCGGCGACGACATTGGGGGTGTTCACGGTTTTCTGCGGCGGGACGTCACGCGGGCTGTCGGAATGGGCCTCGGCGGCCGGTTGCGCGGGACCGGCGGCACGACGACCGCGACGCCGGCCTCGGCGCCGTCGCGGTTTGGCCTGTTCGCCGTCGGACACCCAAGCGATAGTAGCTGCCAGGACGACGGCCCCTCGCCGCCACTCGCCGGTGCTGCGATATCGAGACCGGCCTGTTGTCGAGGAGGTATTAGGCCGTCGCCCGCCCGGCGCATTAGGCTCACCGAACGTGTCCGAGCCCCGTCCGCGCAGCGCCGCCGCCGATCCTCTCGCCGAGGATGACGCCGCGTTGTTGGCGCGCGCCGTGGTGGCCCTGCAGCGGCACGCCGAGCCGCTGCGCGAAGTGGGCGCGCTGTTCACCGACGCCGGCCACGAGCTCTACTTGGTGGGCGGCAGCGTCCGCGACGCGCTGCTGGGCCGGCTGGGCGTCGACCTGGATTTCACCACCGACGCGCATCCCGAGGCCGTGCAGCGCATCCTGCGGCCGTGGGCCGACGGGATGTGGGACACCGGCATCGACTTCGGCACGGTGGGCGCCGCGCGGCAGGGGCACCGGGTGGAGATCACCACGTTCCGGGCCGATACCTACGACCGGGTGTCGCGCAACCCGCAGGTGCGGTTCGGCGAACGCCTCGACGACGACCTGATCCGGCGGGACTTCACCGTCAACGCGATGGCGGTGCGGATCGACCCGGCCGCGCCGGGCGGCATCGGCGAGTTCGTCGACCCGCTGAACGGGCTCGCCGCGCTGCGCGCCCGGACGCTCGATACGCCGTCGGCGCCGGAGGTGTCCTTCGGCGACGACCCGCTGCGCATGCTGCGCGCCGCCCGGTTCGTGTCCCAGCTGGGTTTCACCGTGGCGCCGCGGGTGCGCGCGGCCATCGAGCAGATGGCCCCGGAGCTGGGCCGGATCACCGCCGAGCGGATCGCCGCCGAACTCGACAAGCTGCTGCTGGGGGCCGACCCGGTGGCCGGCATCGACCTGATGGTCGAGACCGGGATGGGCGAGCAGGTGCTGCCGGAGATCGGCGCCATGCGGATGGCCATCGACGAACACCATCAGCACAAGGACGTCTACCAGCATTCGCTGACGGTGCTGCGCCAGGCGATCGACCTCGAGGCCGGTGAGCCGGATCTGGTGCTGCGCTGGGCCGCGCTGCTGCACGACATCGGCAAGCCCGCGACGCGGCGCCACGAAGAGGGCGGCGGCGTGAGCTTCCACCACCACGAGGTGGTCGGGGCGAAGATGGCCCGCAAGCGGATGCGGGCGTTGAAGTACTCCAAGCAGATGGTCGACGACGTATCCCAGCTGGTGTACCTGCACCTGCGGTTCCACGGCTACGGCGACGGGCGCTGGACCGACTCGGCGGTGCGCCGCTACGTCACCGACGCCGGCCCGCTGCTGAGCCGGCTGCACCGGCTGGTCCGCGCGGACTGCACGACCCGCAACAAGCGGCGCGCCGCGCGGCTGCAGGCCAACTACGACGACCTCGAGCAGCGCATCGCCGAACTGGCCGCCAAGGAGGACTTGGCGCGGGTCCGTCCGGACCTCGACGGCAACGAGATCATGCAGCTGCTGGGCATCCCGGCCGGCCCGCAGGTCGGGCGCGCCTGGAACTTCCTCAAGGAGCTGCGGATGGAGCGCGGTCCGCTGGACCGCGACGAGGCCGAGGCCGAATTGTTGAAATGGTGGAACGCCGAGGGCGGTTCGACCGTCTGATCCCGGTATGGATTACTGCTTGGGTGCCGGGGACGGCACCGCATCGATGTGGAGTGCCCAACCGGATGTCGACACCGACGGCGACGGCGTGCTGGACGCGGTCGGGGTGGATCTGGACGACGACGGCCTGCGCGACGACGCGCTGCTCGATCTCGACGACGACGGGCTGGCCGACCACGCCGTGCTGGACTTCGCCGCCGAGCCCGCGTGGTTCACCGACGACGGCTCCGGCACCTGGGCGCTGGCCGCGGCCGCCCCGGGATCGGGGTCCGCGCTGCGGTGGTACGCGCTGGACGGGGTGGAGCAGTCCGGCGGGCCGTTGGTCGATTTCGACGCCGACGGCGCGGCCGACGACCGGCTGTTCGACAGCGACGGCGACGGCCTGGCGGACCGGGTGATCGCCGAGGACGGGTCGGTCGGCTTCGTCGACCTCGACGGGGACGGCCGGATGGATCTCAAGCTGGTGGACGCCGACGGCGACGGTGCCGCCGAGGACGCCGGGGCGCTCTGACCCGCCTCTGGCGCCGAGAAGTAGCTGCCGTACGCATTTCCCCAGGACGGGGTGTCAGAAAGCTACTTCTCGGCGGCGCGACCTTTGCCGGGCGGCCCCGCGAACGCCTGCGCGATCGTCAGCCAATGCTCGGCGTCGGCGCCGCGGGCGACCACGTCGAGCTCGCGCAGCGGCCGCCGCTGCGTGACCAGCGCGCAGAAGTCGGCCGCCGAGCCGGTGATCCGCTGCGCCGCATCCGGCGGGCCCCACGTCCACACGTCCCCGTCGGGCGCGCGTAGTTCCACGTGAAACGGTGCCTCCGGCGGGGTTTGGCCGTGCACGGTGTAGGCGAAGTCGCGGGTCCGCACGCCGATGTGCGCGATCGACCGGAGCCGGGCGGTGGGCGCGCGCCGTACCCCGAGCGCATCGGCGACGTCGAGACCGTGCGCCCAGGTCTCCATGAGCCGCGCGGTGGCCATCGACGCCGCGCTCATCGGCGGGCCGAACCACACCAGCTTGCGGCCGTCGGCCACGGTGCGCAGCGCCTCGTGCAGCCGGGTGCGGGTGGTGCGCCAGTCGGCGAGCAGCCGCTCGGGCGGAGCGGCGGCGAGTTCGGCCGCCGCGGCGTCGACGAAGCCGGTGGGGTCGGCGGCCGCGGTGCCCAGCACATCGGCGAAGCCGGCCTCGTCGGTCACCGAGATCAGCGCGACGCGGTCGGTCCACAGCAGGTGCCCGATCTGATGCGCGATGCTCCAGCCCGGCGCGGGGGTCGGCGTGCGCCACTGCGCTTCGGTCAGTCCGGCGACGAGCGCGTCGAGCTCCGCGCTCTCCGCGACGAGGTCGTCGACGATCGGACCGGCTGCGCCCATGGGCTCACCGTAACCGCCCGACGGCCGCGTGCACCCCTAAGCCGATCAGATACAGCGCGGAGCCGACGACGGCCAGCAGCGGCGCCTGCCCGTCCGGGGGGATGACGGCGGCCGCGGCGGTGATCGCGGCGATGAACGACACCCAGAACAGCGAGTCCTGCACGGCGAACACGTGCCCGCGCAGCGCGTCCTCGACGTCGAGTTGCATTGCGCTGTCGGCACACAACTTGACCACCTGACCCAGCCCGCCGAGGACGAAACCGCACAGCACCATCACCGGCAGGTGCAGCGTCGCGCCCGCCAGTTGCACCAGCGCCGCGGCACCCAGCGCGCCGTTGGCCGTCGCGTAGCGGCCCCACCGGTGCACCGCGGCCGGAGTCAGGACGGTGGCCAGGAAGGATCCGGTCCCGGTCGCGGCCACGAACAGCACCGCGGTGCCCAACCCCGCGACGCCGACGGTCGGGACGTCGGTGTGCCGCACGATGACCAGCACCAGCAGCGTGTTGATGCCGAACGCCATCCGGTGCACCGCCAACCCGGCCAGCGTCGCGGTGACCGCCGGCACGGCCAGTACGGTGCGCGCGCCGTGCATCCACCCGGTGGCCACGGCGTAGAGCACCGACCCGTGCACGGCGCGGGCGCTGTCGTCGGGACCGAGGACCCGGGTCGGGAACCGCAGCGCGAGTAGCAGCGCGATCGTCACCGGGATCGCGACCATGAAGATGATGGCCGCGGCGCCGGCGTCGTCGGCGCCGATCAGCCGGCGCGGCACCAGCATGAAGTTGGCGCCCAGGAACGTGGCGACCGCACCCGTCGCGATGGCCACCGAGTTCATCGACACCACCTGTTCGCGCGGCACGACGTGCGGCAGGGCGGCCGACAGGCCGGAGCCGACGAACCGGGTGAAGCCGTTGACCAGCAGCGCCCCGCACAGCACCGCCAGATCGCTGGAGTGGGTGGCCAACAACAGCCCGACGCCGAGGATCAGCACCAGCCGACCGGAGTTGGCGCCCACGAGGACCAGCCGTCGGTCCCAGCGGTCCAGCAGCGCGCCGGCGAACGGGCCCAGCAGCGAGTAGGGCAGGAACAGCACCGCGAACGCCCCGGCGATCGCCCACGGATTGGCGGCGCGTTCGGGGTTGAACAGCAGCGCGCCGGCCAGCCCCGCCGAGAACAGGCCGTCGCCGAACTGGCTGACGATGCGCAGTTCGAGCAGCCGCCGGAAGTCCGGGAGGGCCCGCACGGAACGCCAACCGGCCAGCGAGAGGCGCGGATTGTTCACAGGGGCCACTCCCTTGCGGTGGTGCTACCGACCGCAGGCGCGGGCGACGGGACGGATCGGCGCAGTCTCACCCTACAAATATCCAGCGGTCCGGCGCTTGATGGCCACAGCCGGCGGCGGGGGTGCCATGATGGATGGATGGCTCAGCCCGAGGACCCGGAGGACTTCGTCGCACCCGCGGCGCAGCGGGTGCGTGCCGGGACGCTGCTGTTGGCCAACACCGATCTGTTGGAGCCGACCTTCCGGCGCAGCGTGATCTACGTGGTGGAACACAACGACGGCGGGACGCTGGGCGTCATCCTGAACCGGCCCAGCGAGATGGCGGTCTACAACGTGTTGCCGCAGTGGGCCAAGCTGACCACCAAACCCAAGACGATGTTCGTCGGCGGCCCCGTCAAGCGGGACGCCGCGCTGTGCCTGGGCACGCTGCGAGTGGGGGCGGACGCCGAGGAGGTGCCCGGCCTGCGGCACGTGTCGGGCCGCATCGTCATGGTGGACCTCGACGCCGACCCCGACGAACTGGCCCCGGTGCTCGAGGGCGTGCGGATCTTCGCCGGCTACTCCGGGTGGACCATCGGTCAGCTCGAGGGCGAGATCGAGCGCGACGACTGGATCGTGTTGTCCGCGTTGCCCTCTGATGTGCTGGTGGAGCCGAAGGTGGATCTGTGGTCGCGGATCCTGCGCCGTCAGCCGATGCCGTTGGCGATGCTGGCGACCCACCCGATCGACACCAGCCGCAACTGAGGCTCAGCCCGGCGGCGGGACGGGCCCGGGCGGCGCGGTCCCCGGCAGCGGTTCGGCGAGACGTTCGACGGGGAGCTTGCCGAACATCGAGTGCCAGTAGGCGTGGATGCCCCGCGCGCTGTTGATCCGGCCGGGCGCGTGCGGGTCGCCGGGGCCCAGGACATACGGCGACAGGTGCGGGGGTTGGTCGGGCTTCGGCTTCCGGAAGTTCAGCGGGTCCATGAACTGACCGCCGTTGACGATCTCGAGGCCCGGGGGAGCGGCGGGCTGGCCGCCCGGCGCCGACGGCACCGAATGTTGGCCCAGCACAAGCTCGTCCAGCGGTGTCGAGGCCAGCTGCTCCGGAAGGCTCGGCTGCGGCGCGGGGACCGGGGCCGGCACCGGATCCGGCGGCGGGGGAGGCGGTTCGGCGGCCGCGGTGGTCGCGCCGAGGGTCGTCGCCGCGAGCGCGAGCAGACCGGCCACCGCCGCGCGTGTCCTCCAGTGCCTCATCTCAGAACACCTTCGGGATGCCGTAGTAGGCGACGATGTCGTCGGTATCGGTGTCGGAACTGGTCAAGATCGCATACGACCGCAGCGACGAGGCGCCGACACAGCCGTCGACCTTGATCTGGATGTCCTTGACGGTGACTCGCGTGCTCGTGCCCTTGAACGACTTCTTGTCCACCGGGACGTTGGTGACCTCGCCGGGGCGGGGGAACACCTCGACGCCGCCGTTGATCGGGAAGCCCACGACGCCGTCGGCGAAGTCGCCCTGCGGGGTCGCGATGCCGAACCCGCCGAAGGCGACGCCCACCGAACCGGTCAGCTTGACGCCCTTGTCCAGCAGGATGCCGCACCCGATCTGGTAGCCGACCTCGAGCGTCCCGCCGTTGACGTCGCCGGTGACCTCGCCGGTGAAGGTGGCGCCGACCAGCCAGGCCCGCGACGACAAGGCGGTGGTCAGTGGCGCGATCGGCAACTGGGTCTCGTCCCTGGCGGCGACGGTCAGGGTGCGGCCGTCCGGGGTCTGCGCGACGACGGGTGCCTCCGAGGCGACGACGCCGGTGTCCGGGGGCGGCCCGACGTCGGCCACCGGTTGTACCAGCGGATCGGCGGGGGGCGGCGGTTCGGCAGCCGCCGACGGCGCCAGCGCGATCGGGACGAGGGCCAGCGCCGCGGCAAGGCGCACGCGTAAGTGGTTGGGATCAAACAATTTTGGTCACCCCCGTGTATGTGATGACGTCGTTGGTGTTGTCGGTGGCGGCCCCGAAGGTGGCGTAGGACCGGATGAAGGACTGGCCGGCGCAGCTGTCGAACTTGATCCGCAGGCCCGTGATGGAGATCCGCGGGACGGTGCCCTTGAAGGCCTTCTTGCCCACCGGGACGGTGGTGACCGTGCCGGGGCGCAGCGCGATCTTGGTGTTGACGCTTGCCTGGGCGCCGAGGACCAGCGGGAAGATCCCGCCCTCCCCGAGGAACGGCAGGGCGAAGCCGGGCGCGATGCCGGCGTTGATGATCGGCTCGATGGAATCCTGGATGATGCCGCAGCCGATCTGATAGCCGGCCTCGAGCGTGCCGCCGGTCAGGCTGGTGATGTTCGTACCGGTCACTGCGCCGGTGAACGTCCCGCTGACGATGTATTCGCGCGACGTCGGCGCGCCGGTCAGCGCGGGGACCGGCGTCATGGATTCGTCCTTGCCGAACACCGTCAGCGTCCACCCATCGGGGGTCTCCAGCACGCCCGGTGGGGCCGACGGGACGGGCCCGTCGGGCACGGGGGTGGCGTTGGCGACCGGGGTGACGGGCGGGCCGGGCGGCTCGGGTTCGGCCAGCGCCGGCGCTCCCACCGCGATGGGCACCAGCACGCAGGCAGCGGTCAGGACGGCGAGTCGAATCACCATGCTGCGGTGCTCCTTTCGGTTCGTGACGCAAACGCGGAACCGTTGCGGCGCAGCCGGTTTTGACAGGCGTCAGGTGGGACGCGAGTCGCGGTCGGGGCGAGATTCGGTAGCGGTTTCGGCGGATGCCTTGTTGGCGAGCACTAGATCACAGTTCGGCGGTCCGCCCAATGCGCTTGCTACTGAGTGGAATTGCGGGGAGCGAAAGCGAGGTGGAGGGCGAGGCTGTGGGAATCTCATTACTCGGCGACGCCGGGGGAGAATCAACGGCGTGTCCGAAAATGCTCAATCTCATAGGGGGACAACACGATGCAATTCAGATTCCGGACCGCGATCCCGGCGACCGTCATCGCCGTCGGCCTGGGGCCGGCGTTTGCTGCTGTTGCCGCCGCCGACGAGGCCCCGGCGGCGCCGGGGGGCGGACCGGCCGTGATCGCCTGTCAGCAGTTCGCCCAGGCCCTGGACTACGCGGCGACGAACTACTCCGACTTCGCGGATTCGGTCGCCTTCGGCGATGCGCGCCTGGACTTCGCGGATCCGACGGTCCGCAGCAACAACACCGTCGGCCGGACCGCGCTGCGGCAGGCGGCCGGGGTGGCGCTGGACGCGGCGGGCACCCCGGGGTTGCAGCCGCAGATCGCCGACCCGATGCGGTCCTGGTCGCTGCACGCCACCAAGCTGCTGCTGTTGATGGGGGTGCGCAGCGGCAGCGAACGAATCGACAACGCGGCCGCTCAGGTCAACACCGACACCCACGACGTCCAGATGGCCTGCGCGCAGGCCGGCACATCGGCCTGATCCAGGGCCTCAGAGGACGATCGTCTGATTGCCGTGCTGCACAATGCGGTCCTCGCAGTGCCACAGCACGGCGCGGGAGAGCACCACGCGCTCGACGTCGGCGCCGAGGCGCCGCAGGTCGTCGACGGTGTGCCGGTGGTCCACCCGCACGACGTCCTGTTCGATGATGGGGCCCTCGTCGAGTTCCTCGGTGACGTAATGCGCGGTGGCGCCCACCAGCTTCACGCCGCGTTCCCGGGCCTTGCGGTAGGGGGCCTCGCCGACAAAGGCGGGCAGGAACGAGTGGTGAATGTTGATCAGCGGGCAGCCGACCTCGGTGAGGAACGCACCGGACAGGATCTGCATGTAGCGCGCGAGCACCACCAGGTCGACGTTGCCGCGCAGTAGGTCGAGCTGGCGCGCCTCGGCCTCGGCCCGAATGTCCTTGTGCGCGGGCACATGCAGGAACGGCACCCCGAACGGGCGGACCTGATCGGCCAGGTCGGAATGGTTGGAGATCACCATCGCCACCGACATGTCCAGCTCGCCGCGGCGGTTGCGCCACAACAGGTCCAGCAGGCAGTGGTCCTCGCGGGAGGCGAGGATGGCGACGCGCTTGGGCTTGGCGGCCTCGGTGAGGCGAAAGTCCATCGCGAACTGGTCGGCGACCCGCGCGGCGAACTCGCGCTCGAGCTCGTCGCGGGCGGCGGCCAGGCCGGGCATGTGGAAGATGGTGCGCTGCATGAACGTGCCGCCGGTCTGCGTGGTCGAATGCTGATCCAGCGAGATGATGTTGGCCCCGGCGTCGGACAGGAACCCGCTGATGGCGGCCACCAGGCCAGGGCGGTCCGCGCAGCGCAGCAGCAGCCGACCGATGTCCTTGGCCGGCAGCGTGGTGGCCGAGGGGAAACTCTCCGAGGTCATGGCGGGCCGCTCAGTGGCAGGACAGCGCGCAGGACGCGCAGCTGCCGGCGCAGTCGTCGGTTTGCGGCGGGGCCGCGGCGGCGTTCGCGACCACGAAGCGGGCGCCCTGCCACGACCCGGCGGCAATCGTTCCGATGGCGCCGAGCACGCAGACGATCAGCACCACCAGCGTCGTCGCACCGTGGCCGGCCAGCGCGACGGCGCCGCCGGCGGCCAACATCACCGCGGCCGCCAACTGGGTGGGCGCCAGGGCGCGTCGGACCTGCGCGGACAGGTCGTCGGCGGGGGGTCGGGTCAGCGTCCAGAGTCCGAATCCCGCCGAGGCAAGGGCCGCGCACAGGCACAGCACTCCGGCGATCAACATAGGGGCCACCTTAACGAGGTGGCCGCCGTTCACCGCTATCCGGTGGGTGCGGGCACCCCGGGCAGGACCGGCGCGGCCGCGGGGACGGCCGGCGCCACCGGTGCCGGTGCGGCAGCCGGGGCGGGCGCGACGGCAGCCGGGTCGCCGGGCGTCGCGGGCGCCGGCGCGACAGGCAGGGCCGTCGGCGTGGCCGGGTCGGTGACGCGGAAGCCGTTGACGATCGCATCGGTGGCGTCCGCGGTGGCCACGGCCTGGCTCACCGAGGTGGTCACCGCCAGCGACACCAGGTAGTGGTCGGCCCCGGCCTTGGCGATGACGTGCCGGCGCGAGGTGTTCAGCGGCAACTCGTTCTCCGTGTAGGTGCCCTCGATCAGCGCGGACGGGAAGCCGCCGAAGTCGGCCAGCGACGCGTCGGTGGACTGCCAGGCCGGCAACTGCTGGCTGTCGACGTAGCCGTGGGTGATCGCTTCCTTCGGGTCGAACTCGCCGACCAGCCGGTAGATCACCACCTGCGCGTTCGAGGTGTACAGGCCGCCGCTGGCGCGGTCGGCGATCACCACGTACGCGTCGGGGACGTTGGGGTCGGGCACCTGCGTCCAGCCCGGCGGCATCGGCAAGGTGATGTGCAGCGCCTCGAACACGCGCGGATCCTGCGCTTCGAGGGCCACGCCCTTGTCGGCGAAGTACTCGCGCAGCGTCCCGGAGGTGGCCGGGGCCAGCGTCGGGACCGCCGGGGCGGCCAGCAGGGCGGCCGGTTGGTGGGGCACGGCCTGCTGGGGCACGGCTTGGGGCACGGCTGCGGCCGATGGCGCGGTGCCGGCGGCGACGGGTGCGGCGGTGACGGTCTGGGTGACCGTGACCGGCGCCGGGACGGGGGCCGGTGGCGCGGGCAGCACCGGGTCGGCCGCGGCGGTCGTGGAGCCGACGAAACCCACCACGCACGCAACGCCGGCGGCCGCCCCACCTGCCACAACGCGCCAGCTTCGGGCCTTGGAGAACATAGTCTTCGCGTCCTTCCAGGTGGGCGGAAACCGACTTCCGCGATCCGATTTCGGGGCGTGCGCCACCCCTTCCGTAGGGGCCGACTGTAGCCCCGGCCCGCAGGCCCAACCAGGGGTCGAGGGCACCTGGAACACAGCTGGAATCAACCCCTGACAACCCCGCAACTCAACCGAGACCAAGCTGTTGCCCAGGTCACTGGGTTTCCGCGCTTTTTGGCCCGGCGCGCAGCCCTTATACCCTGTCTGGGTGACCGAACCCCTGAGCTCCGGAGCCGAGTCCGACGCACCGCAATTCCGCTACACCGCGGAGCTCGCGGGCCGGATCGAGCAGGACTGGCAGCAGCTCTGGCGGGACCGCGGGACATTCAATGTCCCCAACCCGGTCGGGTCGCTGGCGCCGCCGGCGGGCACCGCGGTGCCCGAGGACAAGATGTTCGTCCAGGACATGTTCCCGTACCCGTCCGGCGACGGACTGCACGTCGGGCACCCGCTGGGCTACATCGCCACCGACGTCTACGCGCGCTACTTCCGCATGACGGGCCGCAACGTGCTGCACGCGCTGGGGTTCGACGCGTTCGGGCTGCCCGCCGAGCAGTACGCCATCCAGACCGGCACGCACCCGCGGACCCGGACCGAGGCCAACATCGTCAACTTCCGCCGGCAGCTGGGCCGGCTGGGGCTGGGACACGATGCGCGGCGCAGTTTCTCCACCACCGACGTCGACTACTACAAGTGGACGCAGTGGATCTTCCTGCAGATCTACAACGCCTGGTTCGACACCGACGCCCAGAAGGCGCGGCCCATCTCCGAGCTGGTCGCCGAGTTCGAGGCCGGCACAAGAACTCTCGACGACGGCCGCGACTGGGCGGACCTGGACGCCGCGGCCCGCGCCGATGTGATCGACGGCCATCGGCTGGTCTACCGCTCGGACTCGATGGTCAACTGGTGCCCCGGTCTGGGCACGGTGCTGGCCAACGAGGAGGTCACCGCCGACGGCCGCAGCGAGCGCGGCAACTTCCCGGTGTTCCGCAAGCGCCTGCGGCAGTGGATGATGCGGATCACCGCCTACTCCGACCGGTTGCTCGACGACCTGGACGTGCTGGACTGGCCGGACAAGGTCAAGGCCATGCAGCGCAACTGGATCGGGCGCTCCACCGGCGCCACCGCGCTGTTCGACTCGCCGGCCGGCGACATCGAGGTGTTCACCACCCGCCCGGACACCCTGTTCGGCGCGACGTACCTGGTGCTGGCACCCGAGCACGAACTGGTGGATCAACTGGTGGCCGACGCCTGGCCCGACGGTGTCGACGAGCGCTGGACCTACGGGGCGGCCACGCCGGGTGCGGCGGTCGACGCCTACCGCAAGGCGATCGCCGCCAAGTCGGACCTGGAACGCCAGGAGAACAAGACCAAGACCGGCGTGTTCCTGGGCGCCTACGCCGTCAACCCCGCCAACGACGCCCCGGTGCCGATCTTCATCGCCGACTACGTGCTGGCCGGCTACGGCACCGGCGCCATCATGGCGGTGCCCAGCGGCGACCAGCGGGACTGGGATTTCGCCACCGAGTTCGGCCTGCCGATCGTGGAAGTCGTTGCCGGCGGCGACATCTCGCAGGGCGCCCATACCGGCGACGGCACGCTGGTGAATTCGGGCTTCCTCAACGGCATGGACGTCGCGACCGCCAAGGCGGCCATGGCCGAGAAGCTGACGGCCGACGGGCGCGGTGAAGAGCGCGTCGAGTACAAGCTGCGGGATTGGCTGTTCGCCCGGCAGCGCTACTGGGGTGAGCCGTTCCCCATCGTCTACGACGCCGACGGCCGGGCCCACCCGCTGCCGGAGTCCGCGCTGCCGGTGGAACTGCCCGACGTCGAGGACTACTCGCCGGTGCTGTTCGACCCGGAGGACGCCTCCACCGAACCGTCGCCGCCGCTGAACAAGGCGGTCGACTGGGTGCATGTCGAGCTGGATCTCGGCGACGGCCTCAAGCCCTACAGCCGCGACACCAACGTCATGCCGCAGTGGGCCGGCAGCTCCTGGTACGAGCTGCGCTACTGCGACCCGCACAATCCGGAGACGTTCTGCGACAAGGAGAACGAGCAGTACTGGATGGGGCCGCGGCCGGCCGAGCACGGCCCGGACGATCCGGGCGGTGTCGACCTCTACGTCGGTGGCGTCGAGCACGCCGTGCTGCACCTGCTGTATTCCCGGTTCTGGCACAAGGTGCTCTTCGACCTCGGGCACGTCAGCTCGAAGGAGCCCTACCGGCGGCTGGTGAACCAGGGCTACATCCAGGCGTTCGCCTACACCGATTCCCGGGGCGCCTATGTGCCGGCCGCCGACGTCGTCGAGCGGGACGGAAAGTTCTTCCTGCCCACCGACTCCGGCGAGATCGAGGTGTTCCAGGAATTCGGCAAGATCGGCAAGAGCCTGAAGAACTCGATCTCACCCGACGAGATCTGCGACGGCTACGGCGCCGACACGCTGCGCGTCTACGAGATGTCGATGGGTCCGCTGGAGGCCTCGCGCCCGTGGGCCACCAAGGATGTGGTGGGCGCCTACCGGTTCCTGCAGCGGGTGTGGCGGCTGGTGGTCGACGAGACCACCGGCGCCGACCGCGTCACCGACGACGAACTGGACGACGCGACGTTGCGCGCGCTGCACCGCGCGATCGCCGGGGTGTCCGAGGATTACGCGAACCTGCGCAACAACACCGCCGCGGCGAAGCTGATCGAATACACCAATCACTTGACCAAGGCGGGCGTCACCGCGCGCGCCGCGATCGCGCCGCTGGTGTTGATGCTCGCGCCGCTGGCCCCGCACCTGGCCGAGGAGCTGTGGCGGCGCCTCGGTAACGCGGAGTCGTTGGCGCACGGGCCTTTCCCGGTGGCCGACGAGGCGTATCTGGTGGAGGACACCGTGGAGTACCCGGTCCAGGTCAACGGCAAGGTACGCGGGCACATCACGGTGCCCGCCGACGCCGATGCCAAGGCCCTGGAGGCCGCCGCGGTCGCCGACGAGAAGGTGCAGGCGTTCCTGGCCGGGGCCACCCCGAAGAAGGTCATCGTGGTGCCGGGCAAGCTGGTCAACATCGTCGCCTGACCAGCTCGTCCCCTCCCTTTAGCGCGAGCGTGCGCGCCCCCGGCCGACACGCCGCCAGAATCACGTGGTTTGGGCACCCTCGCGCAGGCGTGGCTACCGAGGCCGGGGCCGGACAACCACCTCGTGCACGTCGCCGTCCGGTGGCGTCGTGACCACATCGGCAACGATCTGCGCGACGGTCTCGGGCTTCAGGAAGCGCGCCGGGTCGTAGTCGCGGCCCTCGTAGGCGGTCAGGTCGCGCTGCATGTCGGTGTCGATCCGGCCGGGGTACACGGTGCTCACCCGCAGCGTCGGCTCGTCGGCCCGCAGCGACTCGGCGAACGCCCGCAACGCGAACTTGCTGGCCGAGTACGACGCCAGCCCGGGGGAGGGGTTGCGCCCGGAACCGGAGTTGATGAACACCACCTGACCGCGGGCCGCGCGCAGCGCCGGCAGCAGCGCCAAGGTCAGTGCGACGGCCCCGACGACGTTCACCTCGAGGGTGGCGCGCCACTCTTCCGGCGTCGATTCGGCGACCCGCCCCGGGTAGGCCACCCCGGCGCAGTGCACCAACACGTCGAGTTCGGCCAGCACCTCGGCGCTGGCCTCGATGCTGTCGGCATCGGTGAGCTCCAACGGCCAGGTGGGCGCGCCGAATCGCTCGGCGACGGCGTCGAGGTCGGCCGACGGTCGGCCCGCCAGCAGCAGGGTGTGGGTGGGGGCCAGCGCGGCGGCGATGGCCGCGCCGAGCCCGCGGGAGGCACCGGTGATCAGAGCGGTCGGCATGTGCGCAACCCTAGTTGGCGGGCGGACGCCCGCGCGACGCCGCAGAATGGAGGGCGTGGCACCGGACCCCAGTTTCACCCCGACCCAGCTCGCCGCCCGCGCGGCCTACCTGCTGCGAGGAAATGACCTGGGCACCATGACCACTGCGGCACCGCTGCTGTATCCGCACATGTGGAGCTGGGATGCGGCGTTCGTGGCCGTCGGGCTGGCCCCGCTGAGCGTCGAACGCGCCGTCGTCGAACTCGACACTCTGCTGTCGGCGCAGTGGACCAACGGCATGATCCCGCACATCGTGTTCGCCAACGGGGTCGACGGGTACTTCCCCGGCCCGGCGCGCTGGGCCACCGCGACCCTGGCCGCGCACGCCCCGCGCAACCGGCACACCTCGGGGATCACCCAGCCGCCGGTGCACGCGATCGCCGTGCAGCGCATCCTCGATCATGCGCGACGGCGGGGCCGGTCGAGCCGGGCGGTCGCCGATGCGTTCCTGGACCGCCGCTGGGACGCCCTGGTGCGCTGGCACCGCTGGCTCGCCGAGAGCCGCGACCAGAATTCGCGCGGGCGCATCACGCTCTACCACGGCTGGGAATCCGGGATGGACAACTCCCCGCGGTGGGATGCCGCCTACGCCAACGTGATTCCGGGCGCGGTGCCCGCGTATCAGCGCGCGGACAACAGCATCATCACCGACGCGACCCAACGTCCCTCCGACGTCGAGTACGACCGGTACCTGTGGCTGCTCGAGGAGATGAAGGCCGCCCGCTACGACGACGACTTGCTGCCGAAGGTCATGAGCTTCGCCGTCGAGGACGTGTTCGTCTCGGCGATCTTCGCGGTGGCCTGCACGGTGCTCGCCGAGATCGGGGAGGAGCAGCGGCGCCCGCGTAGCGATGTGCGCGAGCTGTACGGCTGGGCGGATCTGTTCCGCGGCGGCGTCGTCGAGAGTTGCGACGAACGATCGGGCGCAGCAAGGGATTACGACGTGCGTGCGGAGCGCTGGGTGGCCACCGAGACGGTCGCCCAGTTCGCCCCCCTGCTGTGCGGCGGGTTGCCGCACGACCGGGAGCGCGCGCTGCTGAAGCTGATGGAGGGCCCGCGCTTTGCCGGGCATCCCGACCTGAAGTACGCGCTGATCCCGTCGACGTCCCCGGTGTCGCGGGACTTTCGGGCCCGCGAATACTGGCGTGGCCCGGTGTGGCCGGTGATGACGTGGCTCTTCTCCTGGGCGTTCGGCCGACGCGGCTGGGTGGAGCGCTCGGCGTCGCTGCGCCGGGAGGGGCTGCGCCAGGCCAGCGACGGGACCTTCGCCGAGTATTACGAGCCGTTCACCGGGGCGCCGCTGGGCAGCATGCAGCAGTCGTGGACCGCGGCCGCGGTGCTCGACTGGCTGGGCTGACTACTCACCGGCCAGCCGTTCCAGGGGGCCCAGCGCGGCCTCGAGCGTCTCGAGATCCTCGGGACTGAGCCCGCGCAGCAGCGCCGCCAGCGAAGCGTAGCGGTGCGTCAGGGCCTCCTGATGCTGCGCGTGCCCCTTGGGCGTGATCTCCACGAGCACGGCGCGCAGATCGGAGGGATCCTTGGTGCGCTTGACCAGACCGAGCTTCTCGAGGCGCCGGATCGCGACGGTGGTGGTCGGGGTCCGGACCCGCTCGTGGGCCGCCAGCTCGGTCATCCGGATGGGGCCCTGATTGAGCAGCGTGACCAGGATCGACAGCTGCGCCAGCGTGAGCTCGCCCGCGGCTTCGGTGTGATTGTCACTGCGCCTGAGCAGGGTGAACAGCTTCGCCAGGGTACGGTGCAGACCCTCGGCAAGGTGGGTCACATCGGGGAGGGTGGCGTCGCCTTCTGGCATAGTTCGCTAGTCTAACCTGTCCGAGACTGTCAGGACTTCACCTCCGTCGAAATGCGGGGGTTCACAGCACCTGGGAGAGGAACCGCTGGAGCCGGTCGGTCTCGGCGGCCTCGAAGATCCGCTCCGGGGGGCCGGCCTCGACCACCGTGCCGTGGTCCATGAACACCACCGCGTCGGCGGCCGATCGGGCAAACCCCATCTCGTGGGTCACCACCACCATGGTCATCCCGTCGGCACCGAGTTCGGCGATCAACGCGAGGATGCCCTTGACCAGTTCGGGGTCCAGCGCCGAGGTGGCCTCGTCGAAGAACATCACCTGCGGCGACATCGCCAGCGCCCGGGCGATCGCCACCCGCTGCTGTTGGCCGCCCGACAGGGTGCCCGGCCGCACATCGGCCTTGTGCCGCAGCCCCACTCGTTCCAGCTGGCCCAGCGCCAGATCCTTGGCGGCCTCGGCCGACAGGCCCTTGAGCTTGCGCGGGGCCAGGCTGACGTTGTCCAGCACGCTGCGGTGCGGGAACAGGTTGAACTGCTGGAACACCATGCCGATGCGTTGCCGCAGCCGATCCGGGTCGTCCTGGAGCACCGAGCGCCCGTCGAGCAGGATGTCGCCGCTGTCGGGTTCGTAGAGCCGGTTCAACGTGCGCAGCAGGGTGGACTTGCCCGAGCCCGACGGCCCGATCACCGCGGCGGTGCTGCCCGCCGGCACGTCGATGTCGACGCCGCGCAGCACCTTGGTCGGTCCGAAGGCTAGGTGAATGTCCTTGCCCGCCAGTGAGACTGCCTCGATCGCCATCAGATCATCTCCTGAGTGGTCGCCGGGTTCGCCGGATCCAACGGGTCCTCGGCCGAGGTGGTGCGCCCGCGACGCAGCCGGGCGTCGATGTAGTTGACCAGGTGCGTCAGCGGGATGGTCAGCGCCAGGTAGAACAACCCGGCGGCCACCAGCGGGGAGAGGTTCCCGGTCTGCGCGTTGAGATCTCGGCCCACCTGGAACAGTTCGCGCTGGCTGGCCACCAGGCCCAGGAAGTACACCAGCGAGGACGCCTTGAGCAGCGAGATGAACTGGTTGACCAGCGCGGGCAGCACCCGTCGCACGCCCTGCGGGACCACCACCAGCTTCATCGACGACGAGTAGCTGAAGCCCAGCGCGCGGGATGCCTCGAGTTGGCCGGCCTCCACGCTCTGGATGCCGGAGCGCAGGATCTCCCCGACGTAGGCCGCGGCCATCAGCCCCAGGGCCGCAATTCCCAACGGGTACGGGTTGTTTCCGGTGAGGCCGCCGACCACCGGACCGAAGCCCAGGCCGATGATCAGGATGATCACCACCTCGGGCAGCCCGCGGAAGATGTCGGTGTACACCCGGGCGGGCCAGCGCAGCCAGCGCGAGCGTGAGATCCCCGCGACGGCCAGGACCATGCCGAGCACCAGCCCGATCACCGCGGCCCAGAAGGTCAGGATCAGCGTGTTGGGCAGACCGGTCTTGAACAGGTCCGGGATGGCCTGCTTGTACAGGTCCCAGCTGAAGAACGCCGTACCGAGCTGCGCCAGCACGGATTTCGGCGCCGCGCCCTCGGCGCGTTCGGGTTCCTGTGCCTCGGCGAGCGCGGCGAAGTCGGGCAGTTGCGGCTCGGGGGCGGCCTTCGACCCGGGCTTCCAGCCCGGCGGCAGCGCCCGCGGGACCCACTCCGAATACAGCCGCGCCCAGGTGCCGTCGGCGATCACGGCGTCCAGGCCCGAGTTCAGCGCGTCGATCAGCGGCTGATTCTCCTGCGCCACCGCGTAGGCCACGAAATTGTCCAGGCTGAACGTGTTTTCGATGATCTCGGCGGGATCGCCGGGCTGCACGGTGCCGACGGCCTGCTGCGACGGCGCCACCCACGCGTCGAGCTGGCGGGTCTTCAGGCTGGCGTAGACGGTGTTGTAGTCCGGGTACTTCACCGGGTCCAGCCCGAGGGTGTCCACCACGTAGGACTCCTGGACGGTGCCCTGCACCACGCCGATGCGCTGGCCCGGCCCGAGTTGGGAGAAGCTGGTGATCGGCGAACCGCTGGGCACCACCAGCGAGAAGTAGCCGAAGTCATAGCCGTTGGTGAAGCCGACGGTGCGCCGGCGCGGTTCGGTGGTGGTGATCGAGGACGACCCGACGTCGAACCGGCGGGAGGCCACCTGCGCCAGCAGCCCGGAGAAGTCGGTGCCCACGAAGTTCACCCGCAGCCCCAGCTTCTCGGCGATGGCGCGCAGCACTTCGTTGTCGAACCCGGTGAACTGGCCGGCGGCGTTGATGCAGATGCTCGGCGGCGCATCGGAGAGCGTGCCCACGGTCAGGGTGCCCGCTGTGCCCAGGCCGAGGGCGGCGACGTCGATCGAGTCCAGCGGGGCCGTCGTCGCGGTGGTGTAGCGGTCCTGTTCAGGGCCCTGGGCCGCGGCGGCCAGGTTCGTCGGTAACGCGCTGGCGCTGTCGATGCCGGGCGGGGCGCACTGATCGGCGGCGGCGGGCGGGGCCAGGATCAGCCCCAGCCCGAGCAGCGCCACGATCAACAGCGCCGGAAGTCGGCGGGCGGAAGATCTCATTGGTCGAAACTAGCCCGCTCGGCGGTCGGCTGCTTCTGTTCAGTGTGAGCGCAAGTCGCCCAGAACGCCGCGTCGGCGCAGTTCGGCGACCATGATCTGGGCCATCGCCGACGACACGCCGATGTTGGCGGCGCGGGCGCCCTCGGGGTTGCCGCGCCGGATCGCCTCGGTCTCGGCCTCGTAGTACGCCACCAGTTCGGCGCGCCGCGAGTCGTAGGCGCTCCACAGGCTGCGCGGGATGAAGTTCTGCGTGGCGCGGATCAACGCCCGCAGCCGCGGCCCGGCGTAGTCCTCGTTGATCGCGGTGCGGTATTCGTGGCCCAACTCCTGGAACGAGCGGGTCTCACCGAGCAGCCGCAGCTGCCGCACGAGCGACTCGAGGCGTTCCAGCAGCGGTGGATTCGGGTGGGCGGCGGCGCGCGCGGCGGCCATCCCGTTGAGCATCCCGTACAGCTCGTGATGCTCGAAGATGGTGTCCTCGTCGAAGCGTTCGACGAAGGCACCGCGGTGGTAGCGGGTCGTCAGGATGCCGTCGTGTTCGAGCTGAACCACGGCCTCCTGGACCGGAACTCGGCTCAGGCCCAAGGTCTCCGCGATCTCGTTGCGGTCTATGCGATCGCCGGTGCGGAGCTTCCCGGTCAGGATCAGGTTCACCACGTGGGCGACCACTTGATCCTTTTCCTTGATCCCGTAGTTTTTCGGCATCGCGAACGCTCAGCGCGGGGCGGTGGGCGCAGATGGGCAAAACACGCACCCACGGTAGCGATCGGAGACCGATAGCAGGCGGCTACCTTTCAGGCCCCGATGGGACCTTCGTCACGCCAGACCACGACCACGGCCGGCCGTGCCACGGCGTCGCCGCCGTCGGGCCAGTGCGACAACGGGTCGGCCAGGCTGTGGTCGTCGCTCTCGCCGGGGTGCTGCACACACACCACCACCAGATCGTCGGTGACGATGGGCCCGCACGTCTCGGCGCCGACCGGGACCGTCAGGAACTGCCGGGTCTCGCCGCGGCGCGGGCCCTCCAGCGCGACGGCGAACAGTCCGTCGTTGCCGTCCAGCGCGTTGCCGTCGGTCGAGATCCACAGGTTGCCGTGGCTGTCGAAGGCCAGGTTGTCCGGGCAGGAGATGGGACTGACCTGGCTCTTGTCGAAGCCGCCGTAGTAGGTGTCGGCCGCGGCCGGGTCGCCGCAGACCAGCAGCAACTCCCAGGTGAACGCGGTGCCGGCGTGGTCGTCGACGATCTCGAGGACCTGACCGTTCTTGTTGTCGGTGCGCGGGTTGGCGGCATCGGGGCCGGGTTCGCCGTCGAGGCCGCGCTCGTCGTTGTTGGTCAGCGCCAGGTAGACCTTGCCCGTCACGGGATTGGTCTCGAAGTCCTCGGGACGGTCCATCTTGGTGGCGCCGGCCTTGTCGGCGGCGAACCGGGTGAACACCGCGACCTCGTCGGCGGCGATGCCCGGCACCAGCGATTCGGCGCGGCCGCCGGCCTCGGTGCGCAGCAACGGCAGCCAGGTTCCGGTGCCGGTGAACGCCCCGGCCGACGGCAGCCGACCGGACCCGTCGATCTCACCGGCGGGGATGTCGCTGCCGAGCTTGGCCACATACAGCGTGCCCTCGTCGAGCACGGTCATGTTGTGCGCCAGCGCCGCCGGATCCTTGCCGGGCCGGATCTTCTTGGTCGAGACGAACTTGTACATGTAGTCGAAGCGTTCGTCGTCGCCGGAGTAGGCGACGACGGTGCCGTCGTCGGTGACGTGGATGGTGGCGGCCTCGTGCTTGAACCGGCCCAGCGCGGAATGCTTGACCGGGGTGGAGGAGGGGTCCCACGGGTTGATCTCGAGAATGTAGCCGTAGCGGTTGATCTCGTTGGGCTCCTTGGTCGGATCGAACCGCGGGTCGAAGGTCTCCCAGCGCCGCTCGGAGGGCTCGAGCTTCACGCCGTAGCGGGCCAGCCGGTCGGCCTGGATCGGGGAGCCGGCCTCGGCGCCCTCCGCGGCGCCGAAGTAGCCGTGGAAGTTCTCCTCGGCGGAAAGCACTGTGCCCCAGGGCGTCAGACCGCCGGCGCAGTTGTTGAACGTGCCGACCACCGCGCGTCCGGTCGGGTCGGCCGTGGTCTTGACCAGGTCGCTGCCCGCGGCCGGCCCGACCAGGGTGAACGGCGTGTCGCCGGTGATGCGTCGGTTGTAGCGGCCCGGCACCGGCTCGAGGCCCTCGGGTGTGCGTCGCACCTCGACCACCGAAAGCCCGTGGGCGGCAAGGCCGATCTCGAACTGTTCGCGGGTGGGTGCCTCCGGGTCGTAGCCGGGGTGCATGAACTGCTCGGTGGTGTACTCGTGGCTGACGACCAGCAGGTACCGGTCTTCGGTGCCGTCGATGGGCAGCAACCCGGCGAAGTCGTTGTTGAAGCCGAACTGCCGGCGTTGGGCGGCCGCGGTCTGGACGTTGACGTCGAACGGCGGGGCCTCGGGCAGCACCGGGTCGCCCCAGCCGATCACCACCGACTGTCGGTAGCCGTCGGGGATCACGACGGCGTCCTCGGTATTGGGGGCCACCGCGGTGAAGTTCATCCCGGGGGCGGGTTCGGTGTGGGCGACGTCGGCGACGGGGGCGGTCCGGTCGTCGCGGCCGCAGGCGGCCAGCGCCGATCCGGCACCCACCGCCAGCACCGTCACCCCGGTGGCCTGCAGCACCGAGCGTCGCGAAACCGCCTGGCGCACAACGTCGCCGAAGTACTCGTTGGGGCTGGTGTTCGGCGCCGGATGCGCGCAGGCGTCGCCGCACTTGTAGCGGCAGGTGACGCGCTGGCGGCTGGACTTGCCGCGGTGGTTCACGAACAGGTTCAACGGCACGAGCGCCATGGCTTCCTTCCGGGGCTGTGAAGGGACCCGGGGAAAGCTACGGCAGCCGAGCGAGCACTTGCCGATCAGAAGGTGAACAACAGCCGAACCGTGCTCAGAGCAGCCCGCGCAGGATCTCCACGAGCCGCAGCGGCTGATCGCCCTGCACCGAGTGGCCGGCGTCCGGGACCACGATGGTGTCGCGGAATCCGGGGGCGCCCTTGGCGAACGACTCGGCGTCCTCGTCGTTGACGAAGAACGAGTTGGCGCCGCGGACCAAGGTGGTGGGCATGGTGATGGCCGGGACGTCGTCCCAGAGGCCCTCGAACCCGTCGCCCTTGCGGAACGAATCGTAGCGCCAGGTCCAACTGCCGTCGTCGAGGCGCTTGGAGTTGTGGAAAACGCCGCGCCGCAACGAGTTCCGATCCCGATGCGGCGAGGCCGCCACCGCGGCGTCGAGCATGGCCGCGAAATCGGGGAAGGTGCGCTCACCGCGCACCAGTGCCACGGCGCCCTGCTGGGCCTTGGTCATCTGCTCGTGGCGCTCCGGCGCCGACGGCGTCACGTCGACCAGCACCAGCTGCGGGACCAGCGCGGGTTCGGTGGCTGCCACGCGCAGCGCGGTCAGCCCGCCCAGCGACATGCCGACCACCAGGTCGACGTCGGCGGCCAGCTCGCGCAGCACTGGGCGCAGGGTCTCGGCGTTGAGCTTCGGGCCGTAGTCGCCGTCCTCGCGCCACGACGAGCGGCCGTGGCCGGGCAGGTCGACGGCCACCGCGGGCAGGCCCAGGCCCAGGATCACGGTGTCCCAGGTGTGGGCGTTCTGGCCGCCGCCGTGCAGGAACAGCACGCGCGGGTCGGCGGTGCCGAACCGCAGGGAACTGATCGGCCCGGTATCGATGCGCTCCACGGGCGGGATGTCGGGGACCCCGGCCTGCTCGGCGTTCTCGGGCAGCAGGCCGAACTCGTCGAGCTCGAGCAGTTCGTCGTCGGAGATCATCAGGCCTTTATAACCCGTGCCCGATGACAAGACTGCGCCCACCGCACTTCCGGTGCGGGGGCGCAGTCTTGGGAAAACGGGAATCAGCCGGTGATGAACTGCTCGAGCTGCTCGCGAGCGACGTCGTCGGCCAGCTGCTTGGGCGGGCTCTTCATCAGGTAGGCCGAGGCCGGGATGATCGGGCCGCCGATGCCGCGGTCCTTGGCGATCTTGGCCGCGCGCACCGCGTCGATGATGATGCCCGCCGAGTTCGGCGAGTCCCACACCTCGAGCTTGTACTCCAGGTTCAGCGGGGCGTCGCCGAAGGCGCGGCCCTCCAGGCGCACGTAGGCCCACTTGCGGTCATCGAGCCACGCGACGTGGTCGGACGGGCCGATGTGGACGTTCTTGTCCTCGACCTTGCCGGCCAGCGAGCCGGTCAGGTTGGAGGTGACGGCCTGGGTCTTGGAGACCTTCTTGGACTCGAGGCGGTCGCGCTCGAGCATGTTCTTGAAGTCCATGTTGCCGCCGACGTTGAGCTGGTAGGTGCGGTCCAGCGTCACGCCGCGGTCCTCGAACAGCTTGGCCATCACGCGGTGGGTGATGGTGGCGCCGACCTGGCTCTTGATGTCGTCGCCGACGATCGGCACGCCGGCGTCCTCGAACTTCTTGGCCCACTCCGGGTCGGAGGCGATGAACACCGGCAGCGCGTTGACGAAGGCCACGTTCGCGTCGATGGCGCACTGCGCGTAGAACTTGTCGGCGTCGTCGGAGCCCACCGGCAGGTAGGAGACCAGCACGTCGACCTTGGCGTCCTTGAGGGCCTTGACGACGTCGACGGGCTCGGCGTCGGAGACCTCGATGGTGTCGGCGTAGTACTTGCCGATGCCGTCGAGGGTCGGGCCGCGCTGCACGACGACGTCGGTGGGCGGCACGTCGGCGATCTTGATGGTGTTGTTCTCGGAGGCGAAGATCGCCTCGGACAGGTCGAAGCCCACCTTCTTGGCGTCGACGTCGAACGCGGCGACGAACTTCACGTCGCGCACGTGGTAAGGCCCGAACTTGACGTGCATCAGGCCGGGAACGGTGCCGTTCTCGTCGGCGTCCTGGTAGTACTGCACGCCCTGCACAAGCGAGGACGCGCAGTTCCCCACGCCGACGATGGCGACCCGCACATCCTGGGACGCATTCGACGCCGCAGTCGCGTTGTTCTCACTCATGAGTGTTCTCCTTAATCCGGTACTGCCGTAGTTCGGTGCTGCTCTTCAGGTCAGGGCTGTGGTCAGGGTTGGTCGGTGCTGGGCTGACTGCGTTCGGCGGCGATGAGGTCGTTGAGCCACTTGACCTCGCGCTCGCTGGACTCGAGCCCCAGCTGGTGCAGTTGTTTGGTGTAGCGGTCGAACGAATTGCTGGCCCGCGCGATCGCCTCGCGCAGTCCCTCGCGCCGTTCCTCCACCTGGCGGCGGCGGCCTTCCAGGATCCGCATCCGGGCCTCGGCCGGGGTGCGGTTGAAGAACGCCAGATGCACACCGAAGCCGTCGTCGGTGTAGTTCTGCGGCCCGGTGTCGGCGACCAGCTCGGTGAAGCGCTGCCGGCCCGCGTCGCTCAGCTGGTAGACGCGTCGGGCGCGCCGCAGCTTGGTGGTGCCTTCGGGGGCCGCGTCCTCGACGATCAGGCCGTCGGCCTGCATGCGCCGCAGCGCGGGGTACAGCGAGCCGTAGGAGAAGGCGCGGAAGGCGCCGAGGAGACCGGTCAACCGTTTGCGCAGTTCGTAGCCGTGCATCGGCGATTCGAGCAGCAAGCCCAGAATGGCCAGTTCGAGCACCCGGATCACCTCCCCCTGCGCGTTCGTCAATACGTCCCGCCGTTACGGCGGATCGACACCTCGCGAAACTGTATCGCGCCGATATATCCGCAGCCAACCCCCTACCCCAAAACTCTCCAGCGTGAACGTGCGCGCCCCCGGCCCGACACGCCGCGAGAATCCCGGGTCTGCGCACCTTCGCGCCCCAGAGATGCCCAGGTCAGGGATAGTTGATGCGCTTCTGGCTGCCGTCGGGATTCAGCTCGATGTAGCCCGAGCCGAACTCACTGGACACGTACACCGAGATCTCCACGGCCTCCGGCGTCGTCGGATCGCCCGATGGGTCGATGATCAGATAGGTGTTGGTGACGTCCTCGGGGTTGATGCCCAGGGTCTCCGGGGCGCCGCGCAGGATGCCGACGATCGCCTCGTGGTCGAAGCGGGCCAGGTCCACCAGCCGCGCCGAGTCGCTCCTGGCGGACGACGACGGGTCGTCCCAGCCGCCGCGGTAGGAGTAGGAGAACTCGCGGCGCTGTTCGCCGGGGTCGGGCCGATTGACCGACGCGTAGTCGGGATAGATCACCGCGCGATATCCCATGGTGTCGCCGAACTTCTGCTTCATCTGCTCGAACAGGCCGGTCAGCCCGCCCAGCGAGTGCAACTGCCGCGGCGGTGTCAGCACCACCGGGGCGACGCCGTCGGGTTGCGCGCCCGGGTCTTCGGCCGTGCCCAGCGGGCCGCCGGGAGCCGACGATCCGGAGAAGCCCCAGCCGATCCCGATGCCCAGCACGACGAGGCCCGCGGCCACCACCGCCAACACGGCCCGGCTGCGGGTCGGCTTGTTCGTCGACTTGTTCAACGACGGCAGCTGGACCGGGGCGTTGGCGTTCTGCAGGTCATCGACCAGGGCCGCGAGCTCGCCCAGCGTGGTGGCACTGGTGGCCGCGGCCACCCGCTGGCGGTGTTCCACACCGGTGAGCTGACCGTCGGCCAGCGCGCTGTCGAGGACTTTGCACGTGTCGTTTCGGTCACTGTCCTTGGCCCGGGTACCCGCCGTCTGCCGCGTCGCCATCCGACGATCGTAGGAGGTCGAACCCGCCTCGGCGCGGTCGGTCGCGGACGCGCGTGCGGCCGGTCGAGCCTCGGTGGCCGACGGGCCGACGTACTCTGGTCAACGTGCGATTGCAGCGACAGGTGGTGGATTACGCCTTGCGGCGGCGTTCACTGCTGGCCGAGGTGTATTCCGGCCGGACTGGCGTCACCGAGGTGTGTGACGCCAACCCCTACTTGCTGCGCGCCGCCAAGTTCCACGGAAAACCCAGCTCGGTGATGTGCCCGATCTGCCGCAAGGAGCAGCTGACCCTGGTGTCCTGGGTGTTCGGCGAGCACCTGGGCGCGGTGTCCGGGTCGGCCCGCACCGCCGAGGAGTTGGTGCTGCTGGCGACCCGTTTCGAGGAGTTCGCGGTACACGTGGTGGAGGTATGCCGAACCTGCAGTTGGAATCACCTGGTCAAGTCCTACGTGCTTGGCGCGCCAAAGAAGCCGAAGAGTGCGCCCAAGCGGGGCACCCGAACGGCGCGCAACAGCGCGCGCACGGCCAGTGAATAGCGAAGGGCGCCACGACCGGTCAGCCAGTGATGCTCCGCGGGGAGCACCGCCTGCCGATCAGCGCCGCACCGATGCCACCCGGCCGCCGTGGCAACAGCCCACGGTGCCGGAGAAGCGCCCCGCGCCGCGCCCCAACCCCGGTCCGAACCCCAAGCCCGGTCCCGGCCGGCATGCCGCGCGCGGCGACGGGCCGGCGCCGGATCTGCGTCCCACCGCGGTGATCCCACCGGTGCGCGAGGGTGCGGACCCGCGCTGGCGCGACCCCATCGACGTCGTCAAGGCCGCCCTCGACGGCACCCCGCCGCCGCCGAAGCCGCCGCCCGGCCCACCGCCGCGCACCGGCGGCGGATCGGGTGGCAACGGCGGATCGGGGCGCGGCCAGTTCCAGATCAACTGGCGCTGGGTGCGTCGCGGCGTGGCCGCGTGCGCGGTGGTGTTCCTGCTGCTGCCGCTGATCACGTTCGCGATGGCCTACAGCATTGTCGACGTCCCCAAGCCCGGCGACATCCGGACCAACCAGGTGTCGACGATCCTGGCCAGCGACGGCTCCGAGCTGGCCAAAATAGTTCCGCCCGAGGGCAACCGGGTCGACGTCAAGATTGACCAGATCCCGGTGCACGTCCGGGAGGCGGTGATGGCCGCCGAGGACCGGGACTTCTACAGCAACCCCGGTTTCTCGTTCACCGGGTTCGCCCGCGCCTTCAAGAACAACATCTTCGGCGGGGACATGCAGGGCGGTTCGACCATCACCCAGCAGTACGTGAAGAACGCGTTGGTCGGTGATGCGCGCAGCGGCGTCGGCGGTCTGGTGCGCAAGGCCAAGGAGCTGGTCATCTCCACCAAGATGTCCCGCGAATGGTCGAAAGACCAAGTGCTCGAATCGTATTTGAACATCATCTATTTCGGCCGCGGCGCCTACGGCATCGCGGCGGCTTCCCGGGCGTACTTCGACAAGCCGGTCGAGGAGCTGACGATCTCCGAGGGTGCGCTGTTCGCCGCGCTGATCCAGCGCCCGTCGACGCTGGATCCCGCCGTCGACCCCGAGGGTGCGGCCGACCGCTGGAACTGGGTGCTCGACGGCATGGTCGAGATCGGCGCGCTGTCCCCGCAGGAGCGCGCCGAGCAGGTGTTCCCGGTGACCATCCCGCCGGACCAGGCCGGCAGCGCCAACCAGACCACCGGCCCCAACGGGCTCATCGAGCGGCAGGTCATCCGGGAGTTGCTCGACCTGTTCAACATCAGCGAGCAGCAACTCAACACCGAGGGTCTGCAGATCACCACCACCATCGACCCGGATGCGCAGGAGGCGGCCGAGGAGGCCGTGGCCGACGCGCTCGAGGGCCAGGATCCGGACATGCGCGCCGCCGTGGTCTCCATCGACCCGAAGACCGGCGGGGTCAAGGCGTACTACGGCGGATCGGACGCCAACGGCTTCGACTTCGCGCAGGCCGGCCTGCCGACCGGGTCGGCGTTCAAGGTGTTCGCGCTCGTCGCCGCGCTCGAGCAGGGCATGGGCCTGGGCTATCAGGTCGACAGCTCGCCGCTGACCGTCAACGGCATCGAGATCGGCAACGTCGAGGGCGGCAGCTGCGGCACCTGCAACATCGCCGAGGCGCTGAAGCGGTCCCTGAACACCAGCTACTACCGGCTGATGCTCAAGCTGGAGAACGGGCCCTCCGATGTCGCCGACGCCGCGCACCGCGCGGGCATCGCGACCAGCTTCCCCGGCGTCGAGCACACCCTGAGCGAGGACGGCCAGGGCGGCCCGCCCAACAACGGCGTGGTGCTCGGCCAGTATCAGTCCCGGGTCATCGACATGGCCTCGGCGTACGCGACGCTGGCCGCGTCCGGGGTGTACCGGGCGCCGCACTTCGTGCAGAAGGTGGTCAACGCCGACGGCGACGTCCTGTTCGACGCGGGCGGCCAGGACAACAGCGGCGAACAGCGCATCGACGAGTCCGTGGCCGACAACGTCACCTCGGCCATGCAACCCATCGCCTCCTACTCGAACGGCCACGGCCTGGCCGGCGGGCGCGCCTCGGCGGCCAAGACCGGAACGCATCAGCTCGGCGACACCGGCGACAACCGGGACGCCTGGATGGTCGGCTACACCCCGTCGTTGTCGACGGCGGTCTGGGTGGGCACCACCCAGGGCAACAAGCCGCTGAAGAACCAGTGGGGCGGTTCGGTGTACGGCTCGGGGCTGCCGTCGGACATCTGGAAGGACACCATGGACGGGGCCCTGCAGGGCACCGATCAGGAGAGCTTCCCCAAGCCGGAGTCGATCGGCGGGTACGCGGGCGTGCCGTCGCCGCCGCCCCCGCCGCGGGATCCGGCCACCGAGGCGCCGACGACGACGCTGCCGCCGCAGCCCGGCACCGTGATCCAGCCGAGTATCGAGGTGGCCCCGGGCATCACGATTCCGATCGGGCCGCCGACGACGGTGCCGGTTGGCCCCCCGGAGTTGCCGCCCCCGCCGCCGGCCCCGTTTGATCCGAACGCCCCCGTACCGCCGCCGCCCCCGCCGCCGTGACCCCGGGGCGCCACGACGCGGACGAGCCCCTCGATGAGCTCGACGGGCCGGGTGCAGCCGAACGTGCCACGGTGTCCCCGCTGCCGTTGGCGCGCGACCTGCGCAGCGCCGATGACCGTGACTTCCCCAGCCGCACCGACCCGTTGGGCGCCGCGCTCTCGGAGACGATCGGCGGCCCGGTCGGCCGGCACGCGCTGATCGGCCGCAATCGCTTCGCCACCCCGCTGCGGGTGATCTTCGCTTTGGCGCTGGTGTTCCTGGCGCTGGGCTGGGTGACGAAGTCGCCGTGCCTGCAGACCGTGGGGGAGGGCAGCCCCGCGCAGATGGTGGCCAACTGGGACCATCAGCGCGCCTATTACCAGCTGTGCTACTCCGACACCGTGCCGCTCTACGGCGCAGAGTTGTTGAGCCAGGGCAAGTTTCCGTACAAGTCGAGTTGGCTCGAGACCGACGGCGCCGGCGACCCCCGCCAGCAGTACGACGGCAGCCCGGCCGTGCGTTACATGGAGTATCCGGTGCTGACCGGGCTCTATCAGTACGTGTCGATGGCGCTGGCCAAGACCTACACCGCGCTGTCGTCGACGATCGCGCTGCCGAAGGTCGCCGAGGTGGTGGTGTTCTTCGACATCGTCGCGCTCGGGCTGGCGCTGGCCTGGTTGGCGACGGTGTGGGCGACGGCGAAGCTGGCCGGGCGCCGGATCTGGGACGCCGCGCTGGTGGCCGCGTCCCCGCTGGTGATCTTCCAGATCTTCACCAACTTCGACGCGCTGGCAACGGCTTTCGCGACGGGGGCGCTGCTGGCGTGGGCGCGGCGCAGACCGGTGCTGGCCGGCGTGCTGATCGGGCTGGGGGTGGCCGCCAAGCTGTACCCGTTGCTGTTGTTGGGGCCCTTGTTGCTGCTGGGCGTGCGCACCGGGCGCCTGGTCGAGGTGGGCCGCACGCTGCTGGCCGCGATCACCGCGTGGCTCGTGGTCAATCTGCCGATCATGCTGTTGTTCCCGCGCGGGTGGTCGGAGTTCTTCCGGCTCAACACCCGTCGCGGCGACGACATGGATTCGCTGTACAACGTGGTGAAGTCCTTCACCGGGTGGGGTGGATTCGATTCGGATCTCGGGTTCTGGGAGCCGCCGACGGTGCTCAACACCGTCGTCGCGGTGCTGTTCGTGCTGTGTTGCATCGGGATCGGTTACATCGCGCTGACGGCGCCGCAGCGCCCGCGCGTGGCGCAACTGGCGTTCCTGGTGGTGGCCGCGTTCCTGCTGACCAACAAGGTCTGGAGCCCACAGTTCTCGCTGTGGCTGGTGCCGCTGGCGGTGCTGGCGCTGCCGCATCGGCGGATCCTGTTGGCGTGGATGACCGTTGACGCGCTGGTCTGGGTGCCGCGGATGTACTACCTCTACGGCGAGGCCAACCGGGGGCTGCCCGAGCAATGGTTCACGACGACGGTGCTGCTGCGCGACCTGGCGGTGCTGGGGCTGTGCGCGCTGGTGATCCGGCAGATCTACCGGCCCCGCCACGACCTGGTGCGCTGGTCCGGGCGGATCGACGATCCGGTGGGCGGGGTGTTCGACGGTGCCCCGGACGACCCGCCGGCCTGGCTGCCGCGGTGGCTGCGCCCCAAGTCCGAGCGTGTCCCTGAGCCCGGGCCGGTGCCCGAGGCGGCGCCAACCGCCGATTTCGCAGGTGACCGGCGGTTCCTGTAGCCTGGTCCGGTTGCCGACGCAGGCGACCCTCCTGCCGCGGAACACGCCGCGGCCGAGAAGACCATAGGAGGTGATGGGTTCCTCATGCGTCCATACGAAATCATGGTCATCCTTGACCCCACACTCGACGAGCGCACCGTAGCTCCCTCGCTGGAGACGTTCCTCAACGTCATCCGCAAGGACGGCGGCAGTGTCGACAAGGTCGACATCTGGGGCCGGCGCCGGCTGGCGTACGAGATCGCCAAGCATGCCGAGGGCATCTACGCGGTCATCGACGTCAAGGCCGAGCCCGCCACCGTGAGCGAACTCGACCGTCAGCTCGGTCTGAACGAGTCGGTGTTGCGCACCAAGGTGATGCGGACCGACAAGCACTGAAGCCCGGTGGTCGTCACCCCGTTTCCGTAGGCTCGCCTGCGGAAGCCCAGACCTACACCGTTGCTCGACCAGGACTTGAGGAGGACACCCGTGGCTGGTGACACGATCATCACCGTCGTCGGAAACCTGACCGCCGACCCTGAACTGCGTTTCACCCCGTCGGGTGCTGCCGTGGCCAACTTCACGGTGGCGTCGACGCCGCGCATCTACGACCGCCAGAGCGGTGAGTGGAAGGACGGCGAGGCGCTGTTCCTGCGGTGCAACATCTGGCGCGAGGCGGCCGAGAACGTCGCCGAGAGCCTGACCCGCGGTGCCCGCGTGGTGGTCCAGGGCCGGCTCAAGCAGCGTTCGTTCGAGACCCGCGAGGGCGAGAAGCGGACCGTGGTGGAGCTCGAGGTCGACGAGATCGGCCCGTCCCTGCGCTACGCGACGGCCAAGGTCAACAAGGTCAGTCGCGGTGGCGGCGGTGGCGGGTTCGGCGGCGGTGGCGGCGGGGGATCCCGCGCGGCCGCCGGTGGTGGCGGCGGTGGCTCGTCCGCACCGGCCGAGGACCCCTGGGGCAGCGCCCCGGCATCGGGTTCCTTCGGCGGGGCCGACGACGAGCCCCCCTTCTGATATCTCCAAATACAAACCTTTAGCAGTACAGAAAGAGAACAACCATGGCCAAGGCCAACAAGCGTCGTCCCGCGCCCGAGAAGCCGGTCAAGACCCGCAAGTGTGTGTTCTGCTCGAAGAAGGGCAAGAACCAGGTCATCGACTACAAGGACACCCAGCTGCTGCGCACCTACATCTCCGAGCGCGGCAAGATCCGTGCCCGTCGGGTGACCGGGAACTGCGTGCAGCACCAGCGCGACGTCGCCGTCGCAGTGAAGAACGCCCGCGAGGTGGCCCTGCTGCCCTTCACGTCCAGTACTCGCTGACAGCGACTCGGCTAGAAACGGAAACACCAGATCATGAAGCTCATTCTCACCGCCGAGGTGGACAAGCTGGGTTCGGCCGGCGACACCGTGGAGGTCAAGGACGGCTACGGCCGTAACTTCCTGCTGCCCCGCGGGCTGGCGATCGTCGCGACCCGCGGCGCCCAGCGTCAGGCCGACGAGATCCGGCGCGCGCAGGAGATCAAGACCGTGCGCGACCTGGACCACGCCAAGGAACTCAAGACCGCCATCGAGGCCCTGGGTTCGGTCTCGCTGAGCGTGAAGACCGCCGGCGACTCCGGCAAGCTGTTCGGCTCCGTCACCGCCGGTGACGTCGTCTCGGCCATCAAGAAGGCCGGCGGACCGAGCCTGGACAAGCGCGCCGTGGATCTGCCCAAGGGCCACATCAAGGCCCTCGGCACGCATTCGGTCGAGGTGCACCTGCACTCCGGTCTCAATGCCACCGTGCCGGTGGAGGTCGTCGCCGAGTAGTTAGCTCGGCAACGTCGCCGCTATTCGGCTGCAGCGTCAATACTCCCCGGTGGTCGCCTTCCCAGCGACCGCCGGGGAGTTGCTGTATGTGCTGGCGAACTGACCCGGGCGTAGGTTGCGCAGCGAACCACACCCGCCGTTAACCTGGCGCACCACCGAACGCAACACAACACGCCCGAGACCGCAACCTGACACGACACGCCGTCGCGATTCCCATCCACAGTGTGGAGGGCGTTCTATGGTCCGTTCATCAGCGGTAATACAACTCAACACAACATTGCTCCACAGGTTCTCCCCACCCACCTAACATGGCAACCCACAGCTATCCACACGCAGTGCACAGGTTCGCTAACAGGGGTGGTTCCACTGCCCGCCAGCAACGTCTACGGTCGACTCGGCGCGGAAGCGGCGCAGGGTCTCAGGCCCTGGGAATCTTGCAGTGGACTGTCGGAGCCTTGGCTTACCGTCAGTCCATGAAGTCGAACAGGTGTTTGGTCGCGTGAGGGCAGGGGGCGCAGTAGCCGTATGGCCGTAGTTGATGATCTCGGGCAGTCGGGGATGGATGAGTCCCCGCCCAGTGAGGACTTCGGTCGACAGCCGCCGCAGGACATGGCGGCCGAGCAGTCGGTCCTCGGCGGCATGCTGCTGAGCAAGGACGCCATCGCCGACGTCTTGGAGCGGCTCCGGCCCGGGGACTTCTACCGTCCCGCGCACCAGAACGTCTACGACGCAATCCTGGATCTCTACGGGCGCGGGGAGCCGGCCGACGCCGTCACCGTGGCCGCGGAGCTGGATCGGCGTGGGCTGCTGCGCCGCATCGGCGGGGCGCCCTATCTGCACACCCTGATCTCGACGGTGCCGACGGCGGCCAACGCCGGGTACTACGCGGGCATCGTGGCCGAGAAGGCGCTGCTGCGCCGCCTCGTGGAGGCCGGCACTCGGGTGGTCCAGTACGGCTATGCCGGTGCCGAGGGCGCCGACGTGGCCGAGGTGGTCGACCGCGCCCAGGCCGAGATGTACGACATCACCGACCGGCGCAGCACCGAGGACTTCGTCCCGCTCGAGGACCTGCTGCAGCCGACGATGGACGAGATCGACGCAATCGCCTCCAACGGCGGTATCGCCCGCGGTGTGCCCACCGGCTTCACTGAACTCGACGACGTCACCAACGGTCTGCACGCCGGGCAGATGATCATCATCGCGGCGCGCCCTGGTGTCGGGAAGGCGCTGGCGCTGGACACCCCGCTGCCCACGCCGCACGGCTGGACCACGATGGGCGATGTCGCCGTGGGCGACGAACTGCTCGACGCCGACGGTGAGCCGACGCGGGTGGTGGCCGCCACCGAGGTGATGCTCGGCCGGCCGTGCTTCGAGGTGGAGTTCTCCGACGGCACGGTGATCGTCGCGGATGCGCAGCATCAGTGGCCCACCGGTGACGGGATCCGCACGACGGCAGGCCTGCGCGCGGGCATCCACACCCTCGTCGGCGGGACCGGCGGTGGCGGCGGCACCGCGGTGCTGGCGCCGGTGGTGCAGATCGCCGACGTGCGTCGGCGGCCGAGCGTGCCGGTGCGTTGCGTGGAGGTCGACAACCCCGCGCACCTGTACCTGGCCGGGCGCGGCATGGTGCCCACGCACAACTCCACGCTGGGGCTGGATTTCATGCGGTCCTGCTCGATCAAGAACCAGATGGCCAGCGTCATCTTCTCGCTGGAAATGAGCAAGTCCGAGATCGTCATGCGGCTGCTGTCGGCCGAGGCGAAGATCAAGCTCGGCGACATGCGCTCAGGCCGGATGAGCGACGACGACTGGACCCGGCTGGCCCGGCGGATGAGTGAGATCAGCGAAGCGCCGCTGTTCATCGACGATTCGCCGAACCTGACCATGATGGAGATCCGGGCCAAAGCGCGGCGGCTCTCGCAGAAGTCCGACCTGCGGCTGATCGTGGTCGACTACATGCAGCTGATGAGCTCGGGTAAGAAATATGAATCACGGCAGCAAGAAGTGTCGGATTTCTCGCGGCAGTTGAAATTGATGGCAAAGGAATTGGACGTTCCGGTGGTGGCAATTAGCCAGCTTAACCGTGGGCCGGAACAGCGTACAGATAAGAAGCCACAAGTCTCTGACCTGCGTGAATCGGGTTCTTTGGAACAGGATGCGGACATGGTTATGCTTTTGCATCGCCCCGATGCATTTGATCGTGATGACCCGCGCGGCGGCGAAGCCGACATTATTCTGGGTAAGCACCGAAATGGTCCTACGGCCACAATTACCGTGGCGCATCAATTGCATTTGTCGCGTTTTGCGAATATGGCTCGGTAGGAATTAATGGAGGGTCTCACGGATCGTGGCGGAGTCTCACGGGTGATGGCGGATCCGCCAAGCTGGTGAGACACGCCACCATCCCGTGGTTTTCTGCCGACAACATCAATGCCAACAAGGCGTTGGTGAGCCACCTCAGGGCCCTCACCGAGGCGCAGGTTTGCACGCCCGGTCAGGTCGCGCTGGCACGGCTGCTCGTTCAACAGCTGTGGATTCTGCCGATTCCCGGCACTCGCCGCCGCGGCCGCATCGACGAGAACGCCGGTGCCACCAAGTCGCCGACGAGGTTGCCGGACCCACCCGCGGCGAGTCTCACCGCGGGACATCAGATCAACGCCGACCCGGCGAGAATGCCCTGCAGTGCAGCTTTTAGTGCCCCGACCGGATTGTTGGGTGGCGCCGATCGCGGGTACCCCTCCCCGATGGGCGGTGACACGCGCCCTGCCCGTCCCGGGGTCGGAACCACGCTGACCTGGCTGGCGCCGCCGTCAGTAGCTTCATCGCCGGGCTACATCTATTCGCCGCCACCACCTGAACAGACAACAACAGCACGGGAGTCGAATCAATGAAGACGAGAAGCATTGGGGCACTGCAGGTGTCCGCAGTCGGGTTCGGTGCGATGGGGTTCAGCCACGGCTACGGTCCGGGGCCCACCGCCGACGAGGCGATCGACCTGATGCGTAAAACGTTCGATCTTGACCGCGCTCACTGAAATTCCCCACTGACGCTCATCGAAATTCCCCACCCGTGTGGCTCCGCCGAGAAGGGCGGGCCTCCCTCGATGCTGCTGGTGTCTGACGCCAGTAGCTCCAGTCGAAGGAGGCCCGCTTTCTCATGCTCACATGGGAGGACGACATGGAAGTACACGCCCTACGAAAACGTGGTTGGTCGATCTCTGCGATTGCCCGTCACACCGGATTCGACCGCAAAACAGTCCGCAAGTATCTGGCCGGCGATGGCAAGCCCGGAGTGCGGGCCAGGTCGGGTCCGGATCCGTTCGACCCGTTCGTCGACTACGTGTCGGCCCGGCTGGTCGAGGACCCGCACTTGTGGGCCCGCACCCTTTACGACGAACTCGAAGGCCTGGGTTTCGGGCTGTCGTATCAGAGCCTGACCCGCAACATCCGCACCCGAGGTTTGCGGCCGGACTGCCAGGCTTGCCGCACCGCCACCGACCGACCCAACGCCATCATCGCGCATCCGCCGGGTGAGGAAACCCAGTGGGACTGGCTGGAATTGCCCGATCCACCCGAATCGTGGGGTTGGGGGAAGAAGGCGTTCCTGTTGGTCGGATCGCTGGCACATTCCGGGAAATGGCGGGCAGTGCTCTCACCGTCGATGGATCAACCGCACCTGGTCGCCGCCATCGACAAGATCTGCCGCGGCCTGGGTGGACTGAGCAGGGTGTGGCGGTTCGACCGGATGGCCACCGTCTGCGATCCCGGCTCAGGTCGAGTCACCGCATCGTTTGCCGGGGTGGCCAAACATTACGGGGTGTCGGTGGCGATCTGCCCGCCGCGCCGCGGTAACCGCAAAGGTGTGGTCGAGAAGGTCAATCACACTGCCGCGCAACGCTGGTGGCGCACCCTGGCTGACGACATGACCGTCGAACAGGCCCAAGCCAGTGTGGATCGTTTCTCCCGTGTGCGCGGGGACACCCGCATTCGGGCCACCGTCGGCGGGCGATCCTCGGTGGCCGTGGTCGCCAAGGCCGAACCGCTGGCGCCGGTGCCGGCGGCGCCGTATCCGGTGATCGTGTCGCAGTCCCGGACCGCCTCGCGCCAAGCGTTGGTGTCCTACCGCGGCAACCGGTACTCGGTGCCACCGGAGCTGGCTGCCGCGCAGGTGACGATCAGCCATCCAATCGGTGGCCAGTTCTGCGACATCGCCACCACGAGTGGGATCGTGATCGCGCGACACCGCATGGCTGCCGACGGGCTCGGTGTGATGGTCCGCGACAGCGGCCACATCATCGCCCTGGACACCGCGGCGATGGCCACCGCTAACACCGGGCGACCGCATCGCCGCAAGGAACGCATCCCACCCGGCCCGGCCGCCAAAACCGCTGCCGCACAACTGCGTGCGCTCCGCGACACCACCGCCAATTCGGCCGAATCAACCACGCCATCAACCGATTCCACTGTCATCGACCTGTCCGTCTACGAGCGGGCCGCCCAGAAAAGGACCCTGCAATGACCCCCACCCCACGCACCCCGAAAACCACCACCGAGACACCGGCGGCCGCGGCAAGCCGCTATCAGCAACTGCGGTCGCACCTGGCCGAGCTTAAACTCACCGCTGCCGCCGAGGCCCTGCCCTCGGTGCTCGACCAGGCCACCGCCGAGGGCCTGTCGATCACGGTGGCCCTGGAGCGGCTGCTGGCCGCCGAAGTCGATGCCAGCACCGCCCGCCGCCTCGCTGGAAGATTGCGGTTCGCCAACCTGCCCACCCCCGCCACCCTCGCCGATTTCGATGTCGACGCCGCCGCCGGCATCGACCGCGCACTGATCGACGAACTGGGCACCTGCCGCTACCTCGAATCGGCAACCAACGTCCTACTGATCGGCCCGCCGGGCACAGGAAAAACGCACTTATCAGTTGGATTAGCAAGGGCCGCAGCACATGCCGGATACCGCACCTACTTCACTACCGCCGCCGACCTGGCCGCACGCTGCCACCGCGCCGCCATCGAGGGACGCTGGGCCACCACCATGCGGTTCTACGCCGGCCCAACACTGCTGGTGATCGACGAACTGGGCTACCTGCCACTACCAGCTGAGGCAGCCTCGGCGCTGTTTCAAGTCGTATCCCAACGCTATTTGAAGACCAGCATCGTCATCACCACCAACCGCGGGGTCGGCGCATGGGGCGAAGTACTCGGTGACACCACCGTCGCCGCCGCCATGCTCGACCGCCTCCTACACCGGTCGGTGGTCATCAATCTCGACGGCGAGTCCTACCGGCTACGCGACCACCACGCCGCCGCCGAAAGCCTCCGCCGAGCCGCCACCGGAACCCGTCAACCCCTACACTGACCGGTGCTCACAGGTGAGGAATTTCGGCGAGCACACCTGGGGACGTTCGATGAGCGCGATCAATCTGGGCTGCACCTTCTTTGACACCGCCGAGGTCTACGGCGACGGTGACAACGAACGGCTGGTTGGCCGGGCGCTGGCCCCGATCCGCGACCAGGTCGTGATCGCCACCAAACTGCGCATCGACGAGGAGATGACACGCGCGCAACTGGGCAAGTATGTCCGCACGCACCTGGATGCGTCGCTGGTGCGGCTGGGTATCGACCACGTGGACCTGTACTACCAGCACCGACTGGTCGATTCCATCCCGGTCGAAGACGTCGCCGCGATCATGGGCGAGCTCATCTCTGAAGGCAAGATCGGCGGGTGGGGCCAGTCCCAAGTCAGCGCCGAGCAGCTCCGCCGGGCCCACGCCGTCACGCCACTGACCGCCATCCAAAGCGAGTACTCGATCATGGAGCGGATGTTCGAGAAGATGTCATCCCCGCCTGCGAGGAACTCGGTATCGGTTTCGTCCCGTTCAGCCCGCTTGCCAGCGGCTTTCTGTCCGGCAAGGTCAGCGCGGACGACACCTACACCGGTGACGATGTCCGGCGCGTCATCACCCGTTTCGATAAAGATAACGTCCGTGCCAACCGGCCGCTGCTGGATCTACTGACCGACTTCGCCGAGAAGAAGGGCGCGACCCCGGCGCAGATCTCGTTGGCCTGGATGTTGCACAAGAAGGAATTCATCGTGCCCATCCCGGGCTCCCGCAAACTGGAGCGCATCCAGGAGAACCTCGGCGCCGCCGACGTCGACCTCTCCGACGAGGAGCTCACCCAGATCGAGGCTGAACTGGCCAAGATCGAGATCCATGGCAACCGCACCGACGAAGACATCGCCAAATTACGCGACCTCGACTGACACCGGCGCGCAGGAGTATCCCGGCTTTCGTGATGGATGCAGTCTCGGCCTTCCGCCGGCGGCGTGAGACAACATCGGGAAGCGCGGGTCGCGACAGTTGTGAGATGCAGTTCGGATCGAGAACCTGCAGGTCGGGCGTAGTTCATTCGGTCCGCCGTGCCTCTTGGCGAACCGGCCGGCCAGTGCATCTCCGACCGACAGTCCGCAGGATGTCGGTGGTCGTCCGTACGTTGACGGCATGACGGCCGACGCCTCGCCGCGTGTCAGCATACGAGTGGCCAGAGCCGACAACGGTTTTGACGAGTCGCTCGAGACCCTGAAGCGCACGGGCGAGAAGCGGTTGCTGTGGTCGGTTGACGAGCGCGGACGCCTGGTCCGACGAAGGTCGTCCGGGACGGTGGCCGTTCGCAGTCGGGAAGTGCACCGAGTCAACCTCGCGTCGGGCCGTCAGTTCGAACTCGCGTCGGACCAACAGGTTCTCAAGGTCGACGGCTGGGCGCCGGTGTCGGATCTGGCTGGCGGAAGCAGGGTCGGTGTCCTGCGGCGCCTGGGTGCGCCCACCGAACCGCGGGCGATGAATGACGCGGAGATAATCCTGTTGGCGCACATGATCGGTGACGGCTCGTGCGTGCGGCGGCAGCCGATTCGATACGCCTCCATCGACGAGGAGAACCTGGCCGCGGTGACCATTGCTGCAGCGCACTTCGGTGTGACCGCTATCCGCGATGAGTACGCCGCAGCGCGGGTCACCACGTTGCGACTGCCCGCGCCGTATCGCTTGGCTCGCGGGAAGCGCAATCCGATTGCCGAATGGTTGGATGGGCTCGGACTGTTTGGACTTCGGAGTTACGAAAAGTTCGTCCCCGCAGAGGTTTTTGCGCCGCCCACCGAACAAGTCGCCTTGTTCCTTCGCCATCTCTGGGCTACGGACGGTTCCGTGCGGTGGGACGCAAAGACCAAGCAGGGCCGCGTTTACTATGCGTCGACCAGTCGTGCGTTGATCGAGGGCGTCCTGCAGTTACTGCTGCGCGTCGGTGTGCAGGGCAGGGTCACCCGGATCAGGAAGGCTGGGTACCGCGATTGCTGGCATCTCACCATTGACCGTGCCGCCAATCAGATCGCATTCCTCACGAAGGTGGGCGTGCACGGCGCGCGGGGCGTCAAAGCGCGAGAGGTTGTCACTGAGCTAGCCGGTCGTGTCCGTCGCCCAGGCACCGATAGCATCCCGCTCGAAGTCTGGTGCACAGTGAAAAACACCATGGCTGAGCGGGATTGGTCCGACAAAGACTTCGCCTTGGCGACCAACACTCGATTTGACGGCCCGCGCATGTGGACACACTGCCCGGGCCGTGTCCGGTTGCACCGCATATCCAATGCGTTGGGAAATCGCGGGCTTCACGACCTCGCAACCAATGACATCTACTGGGACAAGATCGTCAGTACTGCCGGAATCGGCCGTCGCGAGATCTTCGAGTTGAGGATGGCTGAAGATCATCCGATCGTTGTCGGTGGGTTGCTCGTTCGCAGGGCCACGGTCGAGTGCGACCGCGGGCGCAAGCAATTTGACGGTCTACCGGTATCGCGAAATATTCATGACACTTCGCAAGGGTAAAAGCAGCCTGGTGAACAGCGACATCGCAGCCCTCGCCAGATGGGCGGAGTCTCATCCGAGTTCGATGGCCCACACGCGCACGAACTCCCGAAGCGCGGCTTAGGCCGCAGAGTAAGCGTCGAATCGCGGGGTCGCGCGGGTGTAGGCGGTGGATCCGATGATGATGGAGGCCGGGTTGTCGAGTAACGGCAGCTACTTCTGGACGGCGAACACGATTTCACTGACGTAGCGCACGTACATCTGGTCGAAGTGTTCTGGGGCCATAGCTTCCAGGAAGGCGAGGTGTCGGTATCGCCACCCTCTTTCGCCATTTCCCGACCCGCGACGATCTGATCACCGGAGTGTTCGAGGACAAGATGACGGCCTACCTCGACGCTGTCGAGACCGCACTGCGTGATCCCGACGCGTGGAACGGTTTTCGTGGCTTTGTCGAGCACGTCTGCGCGACGCAATGTGAGGATCGCGGTTTCACCAACGTGTTGACGATGACGTGCCCCAACGCGTGCGCCTTCGAATCCACGCGGTCAGCGGCCTAACGAGGATTCTAGACCCTGATCACCAAGGCCAAATCAACCGGACGGCGGCGCAGCGACTTCCGCGCCCAGGATCTCGTGGTCTTACTGATGGCCACGCCGGTGTCGTCTCCAGTGCCTCCGACGTCACGCCCAGGGCATCAGCCCGCCTGTCAGTTATCTGATCGGCGGTGGTAGTCGGCGGGGACATCGAAAAAGCGTCTTGTGGCCCGTAATTGGTCAGATAAGGATTTCGCGATGGCCACCAACACGCGATTCGATGGACCGCTCATGTGGACTCATGCACGTGGTCGGGTGCGGCTCCATCGCCTCTCTACTGCCTTTGGGCGGATCCGGCTTTGCATGACTTGGCGACGAGCAATGTCTATTGGGACACGGTGACCGCCATCGCGAGACAGGTCTGGGCGCAGAACTGGCGGTCAAACACCTCGTCACGCTGCAACTCCAGAGCGGAGACATGAGCCCGCGCAAAATTACGAAGGAGCCCTGCGAGCATTCCGTCCGCGCCGCCGTCAGCAGAACGCGGCCGCGCAGAACTCCCGGAACGACACCGGTGCCCGGCCCGTGACTTCGAAAACGGTGTCAGTCAACCGATCTTCGGCGCCGCCGGCGATCTCGGTGTCGAGGGCAGCGAGGATTTCGGCAAAGTCCGCGGGAACACCGCTACCGGTCAGAAGTGCTGCGAACGTGGCCGCACTGACCGGCCGATGCCGCACTGGATGGTCGACGAACTCACTGACGACAAGGGTCGTGTCGGCGTAGCTGAGCGCCTGCGGGCCGGTGATCAGGTGCTCGGTGTTGTGCGGCACGTCGTCGGTCAATGCCCGGACTGCCACGGCGGCGATGTCGCCGGCGTCGACGAAGGCAATTCGGCCCGTACCGGTGGCGGTGACGATCACACCGCGGCGGACGCCCTGGGCTACAACATGATCACCCGTAAAGTTCTGCATGAACCAGGACGGCCGGAGCACCGCCCATTCCGGCATCATCGTCCGGACCAGGTGGTGCACCTGTCCCAGACCGGGGGCGCCTTCCGGCAGTGCTGACGAACTGAGGGCAATTACACGGCGGACGCCGAGATCGACAGCATCCTGAAGGAAGAGCTCCACCATCGGCGCGGGGTCCGCCGCCCCGATTGGCGCCACCAGGTAGACGGCGGCGGCCCCGTCGAGCGCCACCTTGTGCGTGTCACGGTCAGCCCAGTCGAAGCGCACCTGAGCGGGCTCGCGCGGTGTGCGCGTTGCCGCGCGGACCGGGACACCCTGGCTCGTGAGCGCAGCAGCAACCCGACTACCGGTGGTTCCGGTAGCACCGAGCACCAGGACTTCACGCACCGGTCGCCCCGCCGAAGGAGTTCACCTGCTCCGAGCCACCCGCGGCCTCGGCGGCGGCCAGCGGGCTCCAGTAATCGCGGTAATTCTGAATCTCGCCGTCGCGGACCGTGATTACCGCGACATAGCGCATCCGGTAGGGGGCACCTGTGGCGGTGACGACACCGGCCGCTTCGAATTCGACGATCACGACGTCCGGGTCGACTGACTGATGTACCACCTTGGTGGGGAACTCCCTGATCTGCAGCAGGTCGGGATAGCCGCGCAGGTAATCAGCGACGGCCTCGCGCCCTGCTACCCGCTGCGGATAACCGGGGGCCGCGAACGGGAACTCGATGACACCGTCGGGGGCCCACATGTTTGCGAAACCGGCCATGTCCTGGGCGCGCAGCAGTTCGAGTGCCCGATTCACCGTATCCACGGCTGACATCCCCACCTCCTAACGGACGATACGGTACCGTCCCGTCGCGGACTCTACTCGGACGGGACGGTATCGTCCACTCCATGACCCGCCGCAATCCGTCTGGTGCCGCCGTGTTGCAACCGGCGATCACCGAGGCCATCGTCGAGGCCGTCCTCGACGAGATGGCCGAATTCGGTTACGCCCGGCTGTCGATGGAGGCCGTCGCCAAGCGGGCCGGCGTCAGCAAGAGCGCCCTGTACCGGCGCTGGAGCTCCAAGCAGCAGATGGCTTTGGCGGTGCTCGCCGACTTCAGCGTCGGTCAGGCCGCGGCACCTGACACGGGAAGTCTGCGCGGCGATGTCCGTCAGACACTTGAAGCCGTCACACGTTGGCTGAGCCATCCCCGCTTTTCCCGCATCCTGCCCGACCTCATCGCCGAGATGGCGCGCACGCCTGAGCTCAGCGAGTTGGTGGAGAGCATGATCGGACGTCCGCGGCGCGAGCATGGTGCCGCAATCCTGCGACGAGCGATCGACCGTGGCGAGTTGGCGCCCGATACCGACATCGACATCGCGCTCGACCTGATTGCCGCCCCGGTCTATTGGCGACTGACTATTCGCGATGGCGAGGCAGAGCCCGGTTATCTCGACAAGCTCACCGACGTCTTGATGCGTGCACTGGGCGCGTGAATCGACGTCGACCCGGCTGCGTACTTTCGTCTCAGGGAAGACGAGTGGACATCAAACTGGAGGATTCGTAACCATCGCCGGTGTCGGATCGGCGCTCACCGTTGCCACACTCCTTTGGCCGCCGTCCGTACAACGTAATCCTCGAACGTTCGCGGCGAGCGCCCCAGCACGGCGGCAACGTCGTCGGTGGCCGCCGCGGTCCCGGTGATCAGCCCGCGGCCCATCATCACGAACATCTCGGTGATGTCATGGGCGATATCGACGCTGAGCCCTCGTTCGACCAGCATGACGGTGTATTCCTCGGGGGAGACTTGCTTGTAGGCGATGGGTTGTCCGCAGGCCCGCGAAATCAATTCGGCGGCCTCCTCGAATGTGATCGCGCGTGGACCGCTGAGCTCATAGGTCACCCCCGCGTGGTGGGCCGGATCGGTCAGGACCGTGGTGGCCACGTCGGCGACATCGTCGATGTCGATGAAGGGCTCGGGAACATCGTCGGCCGGCAAAGCCAGTTCGCCGGAAAGCAACGGGGCGTAGAAGATGTCTTCGTTGAAGTTCTGATTGAAGTTGTTGGCCCGAAGAATCGTCCACTGCAACGCCGAATCCCGTACGGCAGCCTCGGCGTCGCGCATGTCCAAGCCGAAACTGGTGTCGCCCCAGGTGTCGGCGCCGCGCCCGGACAGCAGGACCAGGCGCTGAACGCCGGCGGCCTCGGCGCGAGCGACGAACTCGTGTACCGGGCCTACGGCGGAGGGGGGCACGATGTAGACGGCAGCCACACCGTGTAGGGCGGCGTCCCAGCCGACCGGAGCAGACCAGTCGAACGGTGTCGGGCTGGTACGGGAGGCTGCGCGTACCGGCGTGCCGTGAAGCCGCAGGCGGGGGACGATGCGGCGACCGGTCTTGCCGGTGGCTCCGAGAACAAGGACGGGTTCTTGCGTCACAATCGATTCAACGTCGGGCGACCCGGACAGTTCCACGGGCGATCGGCCGGGATCCCTGTCCTTTCGTCCGATCTGGGTGGTCGGCAGACTCGCCGTCGCGGAGCCACGACTGGGTTGGTGGGTCGGCGGGTTCGGCATCTTTCTCATCAGAGTTGGTGGCAATTCGATGTGGTGGGGAGAGCGTTGAACCGATCGGTGATCCATTGCATTCCGCGTTCCCCGTCAACGAAGTAGGGAACGAGGCTGTTGAAGCCGGTTTTATTGAGGAAGGGAGGCTGCTCGTTGGTCCATAGTTCGACGTCGGCGTCCCGCGCACACCAGTCCTGGGCGAGTTGCTGGGCACCTATGTAGGGGAAGAGAGGATCATATCGGTTGACGCTGATCTGCACGGGGGCAGCCGGCTTCAGCGATCCCAGCTTCTGTGCGGCAAGAGCGGACTTGAGGGGTTCGGAGTCCAGGATCTGGCGGTAGTTCTGATCGAAATAGGGCTGGACATGGCGGAACATGAACTTCGTCATGACCTCGTTGATGCAGTTGTAGCGGGTCTTTTCGAGCATGTCGATGCCGCGAGGGGTCAGGACGCCACGGATACCTTCCTCGGCCTCGGGAAAGGCGGCGATGAAGCTGTTCAGCGTATAGCCGAGCACTCCGATAAACAGTGAGCCGTCGGCATAGTCGGGGAGCAGCGAGTAATCGGCGGTCGGTGCGCCGATCCAGGCGCCGACAACATCGAGCTCGGGCGCATAGCTGGGAGCCAGCTCGGCAGCGGCCCCGGCGGCAAACCCGCCCGGACCCCAGCCCCAGAAGGCGACCGGACTGTCGGAAGTAAGGGAGGTATCCGGCAATCGTTTGGCCGCGCGAGCAGAATCGATCACAGCGTTGGCGGTGGGCACCCGAATGCCGGAGGTCGGGGGACCATAGGTCCCTGTGCCCTGATAGTCAGTAACCACAAGAGCGAATCCACGGTCGAGCATCGTGGTGAAGAAACCTTGCTCCCACAGGAAGAGGTAGTCGAGGTATCCGCCGTAGTGAAAGCCACCTTCGCTGATCACACGCGAAACGGCGCACTGGTCACCAAGACCCGTGGGAAAAGGAGCCAACGCCAGTAGCGGGCGTGGTCCGGCACCTGTCCACGGATTGTGTGGCTCAAAGTAGGTGCCGGTGACGGCCACGACGTCGTCATCGAGGTTGCGGCTCTGGTACATCAGGCGTGTACCGTCGGCCTTGTAGTTCCCGTGTCCCGCTGGGTCGAGGGCAATACGCGACGGTTCAGTGCGCACCAGGTCCCCAGGTGTCCCGTCCGGCAGCGGGCTGGGCGGCGTATAGAAGGGTCGATACTGACACTCCGGTTGGTAGCCAATGTTCGGAGGGCAGTCCTCAGCCGCAGCCTGGGCGGGAGAGGTGACGTGAGCCAACGTGATCAAGAGTGTCAGAATGCCTAGGAGGGCGAAAGCCACAGGTGTGGCGGGTAATTGGGGCCGTTGGTACGTTGATGCCATGTCTGTGTTCTCCAAACACTCTGGGAATGTTGAGGGGTGACCCGGCTGGGCAAGTGGCGGGAGTCTCTGACGGGGAAAGTGGACGAATCGGTGGTCAATCCGGCACCGGCGACACACTCGACGATGACGCAGCGCCGGCGGAATCCGCTTGCTGCCGCGCTGCAGTGAGTTGGGCGCGATGAATCTTTCCCGCACTTGTTCGCGGAAGTTTCTCGACCACATGCCATTCCGCTGGCCGAGCGGGCGGGACCAGGTTGCGCGCGGCCCAATCGTCGAGCTCTGCGGGCAGCGGCGGGTCGTCTTGGTCCGCGGCAACAATGAAGGCAACGGGCACCACGTCGCGTACCGGATCGGGCCGCGCCACGACAGCAGCCTCGTGTACGCCTGGCACTTCGGTCAGCCGGCCCTCGATCTCGGCGAGGCCGACGTTCTCTCCTGCGACCTTGATCACATCGTCGACACGCCCGACGAACCTCAAGACACCGGCCTCGTCTCTGGTCATCAGGTCGCCGGTGGCAAACCATACGGTGTTGCCAGCGCTGTCGACGAACGCTCTCGCGGTGGCGGCGGCATCATCGAAGTAGCCGGCGAAGAGGTCGTGGCCCGGTTTTCCGTGAACCATGAGCTCACCAACCTCATCTGCCGCGCACTCTTGTCCGGTCTCGACCGAGCGCAACTTGACATGTCGACCGGGAACCGGCGTTCCGAGAACGTCGTTTCGGTAGGGCGGATCCTCGTCGCAGCTGACGACGGCGATGGTTTCTGTCATTCCGTAGAGCTGACGGGGACGGCTGCCGACCAGCGTTGCGAATCGCTCGTAGTGGGTGGCTGCGAGATTCTGCGCAAACCAGACGTGTTGAAGGTCAAGGCTTGTCGTGGACCGTGGGGTGCGGTCGAGGATCATCCGGATCGGTGCCGCGAACAGGCTTGCATGGGTGACCGACAGTGAACGGGCTTGTTCTACCCACCGCGAGGCGGAGAATGTTGAGGTCATCGCGACGCTGGCACCGACGGCAATTGCTGGCGCGAAGCAGTAGTACTGCGCGTTGGCGTGGAACAGGGGAAGGGTCACGAACCAACGGTGTGCTGACTGGAGATTCGACGCCCGCGCCATGAGTTCGCCTGCGGATACATAGTTTGACTGCGTCACCAGCACCCCTTTGGGAGCCGAGGTTGTTCCAGAGGTGAACATGACCGCCAACCGTCCGTCGGACTTCCCGCACGCTGACACACCCGCGTGCGCAGCAAGGGCACCATCGGGTAGGACATCGGATTCGTCCTCCGCCAATTCGATGACCGATGTCGAGGCGACGGCACCCGCACGGTAGAAATGTGCGCGGTCACGCGCGCAGATTCCCAACCGCGGCCCGGTCCGCTCAAATTGCCTGCGGATTTCGTCTGCCGAGGACGCTGGGTCAGCAGGTACGATCCACGCGCCTAACCTCGCCGCCGACAGCCAGACTGCGATGAAGCCGGGTGAGTTTCGCAATGCCAGGTGGACGGGGTCGCCAGTGCCGACACCGTGCTGCGCCAGTACGGCCGCGGTCTGGGCGATCACGGTGTCGAACTGTCGGTATGTCCACGAGGTCACCTTGCCGTCACTCGACCTGAACACAAGAAAGGTTCGCGCGGCATGATGTCGGACGGTGTCGTCCCACATTTGAGCGAATGATGTTGTGCCAGCGGGGCAGTCGTCGACCCGCGGCAGCGGGCGGTCAGTCTTCAAGGAATGCCACCACCCGCGCCGGTGCTGCGCTGGCCTTGTAGAGGCGCAGCGGAAAGAACCCCACCATGAACCCGTGCGCTGGCAACTTGTCGAGGTTCGTCAGCTGTTGGACGATGAACGCCTCGCGCTCTTGAATAGCGAAATGACCGTCCCAGATCTGACTGGCATCTCCGGTTTCCTTGTATGCCTGCTTCATCACGGGGAACGGGCGGTCCCAGGCCATGGCGTCGGTGCCCAGTATGGTGGCGCCCATGCCGGTCAGGTATTTGGTTCCTGCGGCGGTCATTCCGGGATACTGGAAGAACTCCGGGTCGGAGACCGAGTAGCGCTCCTGACCGGAGCGAATAAGAACAGCATCACCGGCTGTGATCGGCCGTCCGGCTGCGTCGATGGCAGCGGCGAGGGCTTCGATACTGATTGCTTCACGTGGTGCTACATGCTGACGAACGTCGAGGACGATACCCGGCCGGTAGAGCTCGTCGAGCTCGATGTCGGTGATCGTGCGTGCTGGCCGGCCTTCGCATTGACTGCCGCTATGCAGCGGCGCATCGACGTGAGTGTTGCAATGGCTGCTCATCACGATCGAATCCTCGCCCCACCCTTCACCATTGGGTAGATCATGTGCGGGACAGTCGAATACCGATTGCATGTGCTCCAAGCCCGTAGTGGCCGGTGGACCGTACTCGATCTGCGGTCCCAGTACGACGCGAAGCGTCTCGTATTCGGGCGGGACATCGATGTTGGCAGCGGGTTTCATGAGGCGGGAGAGTTCGATCAGGCGTGGCACTTTATGGGGTCCTATCTAGGCTGTGCAATGGAAGTGGACGGGTTGGCTGATTCGGCGCGGTTCGTCATCGGTGCCGTAGCGCGGACACTCAGCGGTAGCGGACGGTGTTGCGAAGAGATCCGAGTCGGTCGACCTGGAGCTCCACCTCATCGCCGTTGTTGAGTACCCGCCCTAGCTCAAATGCGCAGCCAGAGGCCACGGTCCCGCTGCCGAGGATGTCGCCGGCGTGGAGTTGCTTGCCGCGACTGAGGTGTGCGATCGCGAACTCGAACGAGTAGGCCATGGAGGCGGAGTTTCCTCGTGACCATTCCTCGCCGTTGATCAGTGCCCGCATGCCGAGTCGGTAGGCGTCGCCCACCTCGTCGGCAGTGACGAGAAACGGCCCGAAGGTATTACTTCCGTCGAAGTCTTTTCCCTCCGCGGGCCCCAGCGTGGATTTCATAACTTCGCTCTGTATATCTCGAGCACTCCAGTCGTTGAAGATCATGAAGCCGAAGATGTGTGCGTTCGCTTGACTTTCCGGGATGTCGGTCCCCCCGTGACCGAGCACGGCGGCGAACTCGAGTTCGTAGTCGATGGTGTGCGACGTCGGGGGAGCGGTGATGGTCTCGCCCAGACCGCTGATCGAAAGGTGATCGGAGTTGTAGTAGACGAACTGCTTGCGCAAGATGTCGGGCAGGTCATACTGCCCGGAGTCGATCATGCGTTGGTACTCGGCTTCCGGGTCCGTCGTCTCCTTGGCGCGACGGCGCGCCATCGCCCGGAGCGCGGGTTCGATGTGGTCTGTGAACAGGGTGCAGTCCCGGATGCGAATCGGGTCGGGGATCGGCGCGAGTAGTTTGAGGGACTCAAGATCCAGGAGCGCTTCCGCGGGCGGCCGGGACTGTGCGGTGCGTACGCGATCCCATGCTTCGGGACCCATTTCGATGATCTTCCGAACGCTACTGAAGTCCTCGCCTAGGACGCGGCCGAGGTCGAGAACCTGGTGGTCACCATCGCCGACGGTGACGCCCGCGCGGCTGGCGCCATCTGCTCGAAATGTCAGATATCGCAATTGATGTCCTTAGTTGGTAGGGACGATGGGCGACGGCCGCGTCGATCGCGATGTCGCACACGATCCGCCGTGCCGCACCCCGTGTCCCTGTCAGGCAAGTGAATGTCCTTCATCGTCGAGAACGTCAATGAGTCCGAGCGGGCACGCATTTTGAGCGCTGAGCGCCGCCTCGAGATCATCCATTGGCGGCTCGTGATCGAGCACCTGCACCCATCCGGGCTCGTCGAGTTTGAAGAGGTGGGGCGCCGCCGAGACGCATCTCCCGCTTCCGGCGCAGTACTCGGCGTGAGCGGTCAGGCGGAACGTTCGACCGGTGCTCATAAGACCACCGGGCGGGAAGCCCAGCCGCGGGCGACTGCGTTGTTGGTACGTCGTTGCGCGGGCGCGGATCCGAGCCGTAGCTCAGGGAAGTTGTCGAGGATGTAGCGCAGGACCACCCGGACCTCCAGCCGGCCCAGCGGCGCTCCTACACAAAAGTGGATCCCGTTGTAGAAGGCCAGGTGTTTGTTATCGGACCGGTGGATGTCGAACTCGTTCGGGGCATCGAATCGACGGGGATCTCGGTTCGCGGCTGCGAGACAGGGTGCGAGTATTGCACCGGCTGGAACTACGGTGTTGCCGAATCGGGTCTCCTCCGTGGTTTTTCGGAGGGCGAGATGCAGTGGCGGGTCTAACCGGAGTATTTCCTCGATGGCTACGGGCAGCATGTCCGGATCGGCTCGTACTTCCGCGAGCGTCGTTGGGTGCTCAAGTAGGTACGTCAGTCCGCTACCGATCAGGCTCGTGGTGGTCTCATTGCCGGCTACTAACAGCAGGGCGAGCTGCGCCACCAACTCGATGTCCTGGAGTCGGTCACCCGAAACTGTCTCGGTCCGGATGAGTTCGCTGATCAGGTCGTCCTTGGGTGCGACGGAGCGTTCGTCGATCAAGCTCCGTAGGTATTCGAACAACTCCAACGACGCAGCAATCGCGGTATCCCGCATATCGCCCTGGACCACAGGGTCGAATGTGGAGGCGAAGCCGTAAGACCATTCGCGGAACTTCGCCCTGGCCTCGTCGGGAACGCCGAGGATGGACGCGATGATCGCGACTGGGACGTCCGCGGCGAATCCAGGCATGATGTCGAACTCCCGACCGCGTGAATACCGACTGATCAGATCCTCGGTGACCTTACGAATTGTGGTCTCCCACTGAGCTATCGATCTGGGGGTGAAGACGTGGCGAAACGACGAGCGGATGCGTGTGTGGGTGGGGGGATCGGAGAACATGAACAACAGAGAAGCGGTGTCGACGAACCGAAGATGCTCCGGGTTGGTGTTGTCATGCCAGCTTGGAGCAGAGTCGTAGAACACGTCGCTGGAGAACCGCCGATGGTCGCTGCCCAGAAATCGGACGTCGTCGTAGCGGCAGACCAGGTAGGCCTGTAATTGCTCAGACCAGTGCACGCCGTCGCCCAGTTCACGCAATTCGTTGTACGCGGGAAACGGGTCTTCCAGCGCACCCCCGAACAGGTCCGCCATGACGGTTGCGGCCCGCGGGTGCACGGCCGGTTTGGTATCGGTTGCCATTGTCCTCCTTCACTCCTGAGAGCGATGCACATCACAGTCGCGCCCCAGTTTGGGGGACATCCCACCGCGTGTCAACGCTTTGTCGACAATCGTCGACGGACCGTCGAACGGCAGCGCGGCCGACAGTCATCCAGTTCGACGCGATACCGACTCCAGGGCGCGGCCGGACTAGCATCGATTGCGATGAGTGACCAATCCGATGCCTCAGATGCGAGGCTGCGGTCTGCCGCTCGGGGGGCGCGGCGGCCGCGGCGCTTTCAGGCGGCTATGCCGCGAGCTGGTGACGAGCGACGCGACATGCTGCTGGACAGCATCGAGAAGCTGCTTCAGTCGACGTCGATTGCAGATCTGTCCATGGAAGCGATCGCGTCGGCGGGATCGCTGTCGCGGACCAGCGTCTACTTTTATTTCGGCAACAAGAGCGACGCCGTGGACGCTCTTATCGCCCGTGCAACAGAACAGATGCAGGTGCAGATGTTCCCCCGCGCACCTGACGAATCGCTGCACGATTTCGTTACCCGTATTGTCGCCGCAGCACTCGACGGCTGGCGGCGGCACCGTCCGGCTTACATTGCGGCGGTGGAATTGTCAGCGTCCCGAGGCCCCGGTGTCACGCGTTGGCGTGAGATTATGCGAGCCTTTGCTGAGGTACTCGCTCAGGGCGTCCTCGCCGAGGGATTGGATGTAGCAGAACGGGATGCTCAACAGCGCGGCGAGATCGTGTGTTGGATGGTCGAACGTAACTTTTACTTCCTGTTCACCAGTGAACACACCGCCGACGAAGAGGACTCGCTTGCCGCAGGACTCACTCAGGCGGCGCTCGCGGTTCTCGGCGCTCCACACCCCAGCTAGGGCAGTGCTCCAAGCCGGCGCGCCCGTACGACCGCTTCTAACCGTGTGTGCGCGTGCAGCTTTCGCATAGCATCCTTCATGTAGCCCTTTACGGTCTCGGTCTGCAGTCCGAGTAACTGGCCTATTTGGGCATTGGGATGGCCCAGCGCGGCCAGCGCGAGGACGTCGATCTCTCTCGCCGTCAAGTCTCTCTCGACGTGGACTTGCTGGTCCCCGAGTAGCGATTTCGAAATCTGTGTGATTGTGGCGGCCGTGCTGGGGTCATCCAATGTTCGAGCCAGCGTCCGCAACTGCGCATAGGCTCCGCAGATTCGGTCACGCAGCACCGCCGCTTCACTCGGCAGTCTGTCACTCGAGACCACGGCGCGAGCGGCGACTATGCGCTGTTCCACGGCGCGGGCCTCGTCGGCCAGACAATCCTTCGTCCGGTCCCCAATGGGATCGGCGGTACGCAATGCGGCGTAGAGAACGGCCACTGTTTTCCGGTCAACCACAACCGGCGCCGCAGCCATCGCACGCAGGCCCTCGCTCGCGATAACCGCGTCATAGCGGTGCGTGATCGACGACGTACGGCGGTAATCATCGACGACCATCGGACGGCCTACCTCGACCACTCTGCCGCCGAGGCCATGTCCGACATCGATCAGGACACGATCGAGTGCACCGACGGTGTTCCCGGCGAAGTGATTGAGCCGAAGCCGCGCCCCAGATTCGATCGTGCCGGCGAAAGCCAGCGGCACACCGGTCGACCGCCGTACCCGGTGAAGCGTTTCGATCAATGGGCGGGCGATCGGAGACTGGGCCATGTTGCTCCTCCTCATCACCGGGGCAACTCCACACCCCGCGAGAGGGCAGGGCTCGTGGTCAGGTTACGCACAGCAACGTCGCCCGTGAAGGTCGGATTTCCTTTCCGACCCCCACTCTGGGGGGTGTTCAACGTTTGTGTGTACCCGGACACTGGTGCAAAGCCCGTCGAATCGCAAGTGAGGTCCCGTGTCTCGAACCGCTCGAACCAGTCAGGAATCGGTGGTCGGCACCGTCGAGTTCTGGCTGCAGCGTTTCTCCCCCGCTGCTGCGAACGCCGCCGAACTCCTGGTTGATTGTCATGACCCCACGTCCACCGCGTTCATCACGGTGGATTCCTCGGGCGAGCCCGAGGTCGCCGTGACCTATGGAGAACTGCAGGAACGTTCCAAACGGCTCGCGCGGGTACTCACCGACATGGGAGTTCGTCGCGGTGAGGTTGTTGGGGTGCTGCTGGGCAAGCGCATTGACTTACCTGTAGCCCTAGCGGCGATCCTCCGCCTCGGTGCCGTGTACCTTCCGCTGTTCACGGCGTTCGCGCCGCCGGCGATCGAGGCACGGTTGCGAGGGGCGGGCGCGCGCGTGGTGATCACCGAACCGAGCCAGGCCGACAAGCTGCATGAGATTGGCGGCATTGAAACGCTCGTAACTGGAGCCGAACTCGATGCGCGCATCTCAGATTCCGCACCTGTCGAGGAGTCAGTTTCGGTGGGCGGGGACGGCACAGTCCTTCTCCTCTTCACCAGCGGTACCACGGGTAGCCCCAAAGGTGTTCCGGTGCCGCTTCGTGCTCTGGCAGCATTCGCCTGTTACATGGTCTACGGACTGGATGTTCGAGAGGACGACGTTTTCTGGAACGCGGCCGATCCGGGCTGGGCTTACGGTCTTTACTACGGCGTGCTCGGACCAATGGCTGTCGGCCGAACCAACATCCTTCACAACAGCGCCTTTTCGGCGGAGGCCACGCTGACACTTCTCCGACAGCTAAGCGTGACCAACCTCGCAGCGGCGCCAACGGTCTATCGCGCGCTGAGCAAAACCTCCGGTTTGGGCGAAGTCTCGCTGCGCTGCGCATCCTCGGCGGGTGAACCACTGACGCCCGAGATCACCCAGTGGGCAGTGGATGCGCTTGGCACGGAAGTTCGTGACCACTACGGCCAAACCGAGCTCGGAATGGTCATCAACAACCACTGGCATGATGAGGTCCGGCAACACCCGGTGAAGGGCTCCATGGGAAAGCCGATGCCAGGATTTGCCTGCGGCATCGTCGACGGACAGATCGCCGTCGACACCGCACAGAGTCCGCTGATGTGGTTCGCGGGGTATCACGGCGACCCGAGCAAAACCGATTCGCGGTTTACCGAGGACAAGCGCTGGTATCTCACCGGAGACACGGGTTACGCGGACGACGCCGGAAACTTCCACTTCGGTGGCCGAGACGACGACGTGATCATCATGGCGGGTTACCGCATTGGGCCCCTCGACGTCGAAAGTGTGCTCATTACCCATCCAGCCGTCACGGATGTGGCGGTCGTGGGCCAGCCAGACGAACTTCGCGGTGAGGTTTTGGAGGCTTTTGTCGTGCTGGGGCCTGGCAACCTTGGCAGTGAGGAGCTGGCTGGGCAACTTCAGGAGATGGTGAAGACCAACTATGCCGCGCACGCCTACCCACGCAGGGTGCACTTCGTCGGGCAACTGCCGAGAACCGCGAGCGGCAAGGTCCAGCGTTACGTTCTGCGGCGGAGCGGCTGAGAGGCGTGGAACTAGGTGTACCCGGTCATCAGGTTAGTTGCGGTCGGCTGACTGGTGGTAGGCCTGCGAGTGCGCTGTGGCGTCGTTCAGTATTTTAGAACTCGACCCAGGGTGCAAGGGCGCGGGCGTGGCCTGCGTTGGAGGCGAAGCCGCGCCGGTAGAACCATGCGCTTTGCAGGGTGCGGTCATAGCAGCATTGTCAGATTTTTGAGATCCGCACAAAGTGTCCGAACTCGGTGCCGAAACGGCGGGCCGGTGAGTCGACCCGCCACTGCGGTCACTCACTTCGACCCTTACCTAGACTCCGAGAATGCGCGTGCCTCGACGAATCGCAGAGTTCAACAAGCGAGTCACCAACCCGGCGGCTCGCACGATCACACCGTGGCTTCCGAGCCTCGGGACGCTCGAGCACGTCGGGCGGAAGTCGGGTAAGCGATATCGCACGCCCCTTTTGGTGTTCAAGACCCATGAGGGCTACGCCATCCTCATCGGCTACGGCCCGCAGACGGACTGGTTGAAGAACGTGCTGGCCGGCGGACCGACGGTGCTGCGCAAGCGCGGACGGTCTGTTGTGCTCGTCAACCCACGGGTGGTGAGCAAGGTCGAGGCTGCGACCCTCGTCATACCGCGTTCCCGGCTGCTCTACCGAGCTTTTCCCTACAACGAGGCAGCCCTGCTGATGGCGAATGCGAGCCCTGCGGGCTGACCTTTGTACCGCACAGGACTTGGTGAATCGCCCCGGGTTTGATGCGGCATCAAACCCGGGGTGGTTCAGCTGCGCCGCGCCTGCCGGGTGATCACCGATCGACCGAGTACTGGTTCGAGCAGGCCGGGCGCGCTCTTGACGACGTGGGGAATCGCGTTGACGACGGCCTGGCCGGTGAACGCCAGCGAGGGCATGGCGCGTTCCCCGGGACCCCGCTCGAAAGACATCTGGAGGCGCATGCTGGGGCGTCCTTCGATGCGGTGCACCATCCCGGCTCCACCCTCGGGCTTGGGCCAGTTCTCAGGCCATGGCGTCGACGACACCGTCGCGAAGTACTGGACCGCAACGACGGGCTCACCCTGGCTTGAGGTGAGCCCCTCGTAGTGGTCCAGTCGTTGTGCGACTCTGTTGCCCGGTCTGCGGGCAAGGAAGAATCGACAACGACATGGCATCGAACAAGCGCCGGCGGCATACGCCGGATCAGATCATCCGCAAGCTGGCCGAGGGCAACAAGCTGCTCGGGAGCGGCCAGGAGCTCGCTGAGGTGTGTCGGCACCTGGAGATCGCCGAATCGACCTGGCATCGCTGGGTAGCCCAGTACGGCGGCATGAAGGCCAACGAGGCCAAACGGCTCAAAGAGCTCGAGGCCGAGAACGCCCGGCTCAAGAAGCTGGTCGCCAATCAGGCTCTCGACATCGACATGCTCAAGGAGATTTCGGCGGGAAACTTTTGACCCCGAACCGCAAGCGCAGCGCCGTAGCGGCGCTGCGTGAGCGGTTCGGGGTGTCCGAACGCCGCGCCTGCACCGTCGTGGGCATCCACCGGTCCACAATGCGCCTGACCCCGGCGCCGGTGACCACCGAGGAAGCCGAGTTGCGGGCCTGGCTGCGCAAGTTCTCCACTGACCGGCCACGCTGGGGGTGGCGACGGGCGGCCAAGATGGCCCGCCGCGCCGGCTGGCAGGTCAACAACAAGCGCATCCGTCGACTGTGGCGCCCAGAGGGCCTTCGGGTTCCGCAGCGGCGCCGCAAAAGCGTCTCACCGGTATCGGCGTCGCCGTCGGCGCGATGTCACCGATCCGCCCCAACGTCATCTGGGCGATGGACTTCCAGTTCGACACCACCGCCGATGGCCGCACCATCAAGATGCTCAACGTCATCAACGAGTTCACCCGCCAAGCACTCGCGATCGAGGTCGACCGCGCCATCAACGCCGACGGCGTCGTCGACGTGCTGGATCGCCTGGCGCTGACCCACGGGGCGCCGCGGTACGTGCGTTTCGACAACGGTCCTGAGTTCGTCGCCCACGCCGTGAGCGATTGGTGCCGATTCAACAGTGCTGGTTCACTTTTCATTGATCCCGGCTCGCCCTGGCAGAACGCCTTCATCGAATCATTCAACGGTCGCCTGCGCGACGAACTGCTCAACTCCTGGCGCTTCGACTCCCTACGCGAAGCCCGCGTGATCATCGAAGACTGGAGGATCGACTACAACACCAACCGACCCCACTCCGCCCACGGTGAACTCACCCCGACCGAGTTCGCTCTACAGTGGGCCACGACCCACCAACCCCAAGTCGCATAACGAGTGGACCACCAAACGGGTCCCCCTCAGCGCAAACGCACTGTGGCGAAGGTGCTTTCGATCGGATTCGTGGTGCGTAGGTGAATCCAATGTTCGGCGGGATAGTGGTAGAACTCCAGCAGGGTGTCCAGATCGTCGGTGATCTTGGCGACCGCTTTAGGATACTTGGCCCCGAAGTCGACCTCGAAGGCTTTGACCGCGAGCTGGGCCTTGTCGATATCCTCGGCGTTGTAGATCTCCTTGATCGCCGCCAACGCCGACGGGTGCGCTGATTTCGGCAGCGCGGCAAGAACATTAGCCTGCTTATGAAACCAGCACCGCTGCTCTTTGGTGGCCGGGAACACCTCACGCACCGCGTTCCAGAACCCGAGTGCGCCATCGCCGACCGCGAGCACCGGGGCGGTCATGCCGCGTCGCTTGCAGTCGCGCAGCAGATCAGCCCACGACTCGGTCGATTCGCGGTAGCCGTCGGTGATCGCCACCAGTTCTTTGCGGCCGTCAGCGCGCACACCCAGCATCACCAGCAAGCACAGCTTTTCCTGGTCCAGGCGGACCTTGAGGTGGATGCCGTCCACCCACAGGTAGACGTAATCGGTGCCCGACAGGTCCCGGGCGGCGAACGCGCGGGCCTCATCTTGCCACTGACTGGTCAGCCGGGTGATCGTGGTGGCCGACAACCCGGCACCCGAGCCCAGAAACTGCTCCAGGGCCGGCCCGAAATCACTGGTCGACAGCCCGTGCAGATACAAAAGCGGCAGCACCTCGCTCATCTGCGGTGACTTGCGCGCCCACGCCGGCAGGATCGCCGAGGAAAACCGTTTCCGCTCACCAGTGTCGGGGTCGACGCGTTTGTCGTTGACTCGTGGAGCTTTCACCTGCACCGCACCGGCTGCGGTCAACACCTCACGTGGCTGGTGGTAGCCGTTGCGCACCACCAGCCGGTGCCCGTTGTCGTCGAGCTGATCGGCGTACTGGGCCACATACGCGGCGACCTCGGCCTGCAACGCCGCGGCCAGCATTTGCCGGGCACCGTCGCGGACGATCTCGTCCAACAACGAGCGCCCAGAGGCCTCGTGGCCGTTGGCGTCCTCGGCGTCGTGAACTACGGTGAGCATGGGCGTACCTTCCCGAACCAGCGCGCCAACGCCGGCTCATGATCGGACCTACTGACTTTCAGATCATCCTCGGGAAGGTGCGCCCACTTTCACGCCCCCATCCCGAGGCTCATCCACAGGTTCTGATCATTGCTCACGAACGAGCTTTTGAGGATCCTGACCGGTTTGATATCACCCGCAAGCCCGCAGGCCACAACCTTGGCTTCGGGTACGGCATCCACAGCTGTCTCGGCGCGGCGCTTGCGAGGATGGAGGGCCGCATCGCCCTGGACATCATGTTGGATCTGATCCCCGAGTACGAGGTCGACGCCTCCGGGCTCGAACGGGTAAAGATGCCGAATGTCTACGGGTGGAGGCGGGTACCGGTTCGTCAGAGGTAGCCGTCACTACTGCCGGAATGCCGCGCTCGTGCGGATGGCGGCTACCGGGTGTGGCACCGATGGCTCCAGTTATGCCTCGCTGTTCCCACCGACGAACTCCCGGTCTGGAAGGGACGCCGGCTCAGTGGTGAGCACGCGGTGGGTCCGCTCGATGCTGGCCATGCACTTGTTGCGATGAGTACACAACGAAGGGCTATTGAGGCGATTGCCGAATTCAGTTGAGCAGCTGGTGGTCTCGTAGCAGTGCGGGTGCCATGGCCACAAACTCGAAGCCTTCACGCATTGCCAGGTCCATGGCTGCTTTGGTGGTGAGGCCACCGAGCAGGATCAACGGCCCTTCATTCTCGTTGGGCTGGACGTTGCAACGAAAAGTCAGCCGGCTAGTGCATCTCCGATCGACAGTCTGAAGGATGTCGGTGGTCATCCGTACGTTGACGGTATGACAGCCGACGTCTCGCCGAGGCCCGTATGCGAGTGACGAGAGCCAACAAAGGCTTTGACGAGTCGTTCGAGATTCTGAAGCGCACGGGCGAGAAACCACTGGTGTGGTCAGTTGACGAGCGAGGACGCCTCGTGTGGTGGAGGCCGGCCGCGGCGGTCGCTGTTGGCAGTTTCGTGCAAACGTGTTGCGCTAGATTCGCCCCGATCATGTTGGCGCACATGATCGGTGTCGGCTCGTGCGTGCGGCGGCAACCGGTGCGATATGCCTCGATCGACGGGAGTGCGAGCGCAGGCACAAAACTGTTGACGTTGTATCGGTATTGTCAATATTCTTGACACATCGCAATGATAAGGGGAGCATGGTGAACAGCGACGTCGCTGACCTCGCCAAATGGGCGGAGTCTCAGGGCTGGACTGTCAACGACGACACCAAGGGCTACACCAGGTTCTACGACGTCAATGGCAACTACATCGCGAGTTACCCGGCCACACCGAGCAACCCGCGACGGCGAATGGCGGACCTACATGTCGCACTACGTAAGGCGGGCCTGCAGGTGCCGCCGCCCAGCAAGAAGGAGCAACGCGCACAGCGCCGAAAGGAGAAGGCGGAATGAATGACTGGGTTGCCACCGTCAGCTACGCGCTCGACGCCACGGTGGACACGATGGACCACTGGTCCGAGCAGTTCGACGCCACGGTCTCGCGTGTCCCCAAGCGTGGTGTTGTCGACGTCACGGTCTATGCGCCCGCCGAGCTGCATCTGGTCGACGTGATCGCCAAGTACGTGGACAACATCAGTGAGGTCGTCGGTGCCGCGCCGGCCTGCATCGAGATTGTCCGCGAGGACGAGTGGCGACGGCGCGCAGAGGCTCCAACCTTGCCTGAACTCATGTCAGCCGCCGAGATCGCTGACGAGCTGGGTGTCGCGCGTCAACGAGTGCATCAACTGCGCTCGACTGCCGCATTTCCAGCGCCCCTGGCCGAGCTGCGAGGCGGCGCAGTCTGGGATGCCGCCGCAGTACGCAAGTTTGCTCGGGAATGGGAGCGTAAGCCGGGGCGTCCGGCCGGGCGAACAAGCCGCTGAACGGGCTATCTCGAATCCGGCCGTCTCGTCGACCGCACCCACATCAAGGACGGCCCCCAGTCGGACCTCAACCGACGCCGGCCGCACACACGCCGGGTCAACGCTCAGACTCCCGATCCAGCGCATGCAAACCGATCGAATACGCGGCTTGATCGTTGTGGTCCAACGGATCTCGGCCGGTGAGCTCGTAGATCCGCACCAGCCGATGCCGCACCGTGTTGATATGTAGATACAGCTCACGGGCGGTGTCGCTGAGCGAACCGTTCGCGGCGAGGAAGGTACGTAGCGTGCGCACGTGCTGGGTTCCCTTGCGGCGATCCATCTCGGCCAGCGGTTCGATGAGCTGCTGCCGGAACGGCTCCAGCTGGGCCGACGGGAGTTGCTCGAGCAGGCTGTCGAGCGTGCTGAGCTGATCGGGTCCGACGCGCAGCCCCCGGCGCTGCGCGAGATCCAGCGCGATGCGCGCCTGCCCGATCGCCGACCCGAGCTCGGTCAACGGCACCAGCGCCGAGTGGCCCGACGGCAGCGAAAGGTCGTCGGTGCCCTCGAGGGGCTGCGTCGTCAGGATCAGGCACAGGTCGGGGGCATCGCCGACCAACGCGTCGGGCACCGCCATCGACAGCAGGGCACCGGCCCCGGCCGGCCAAGCCGAGCAGCTCAGTTGCCCGGCCGCGAATCCGGACCAGTCCAGCAGCTGGCTCAGCGCATCGGGCAGCAGCATTCGGCGTTCGACGAGGGACAGCAGTTGTCCGACGCGTTCCCGGGCCAAGGCGGCCTCGACATCGCGTTCCACCTGGGTCGCCCGCACGAACCGTGCGATCAGTTCCAGCAGCGCCGGCTCCGGCGGCACGCCCCTGCCCATCCAGCCCAGGGTGCCGACGCCGGGCACCTCGACCGACACCGACGCCGCGTCGTCCGTCGGCTCCGGGTCCAGCAGGAAGTAACAGCCCAGCAGCTGGCCGGCGGTGTCGAGCATGTCCCGCGCCGACGCATGCCGTCGCAGCGCGGCGAGCAGTTCGGGCACCAGTGCGTAGGTCGCCCGCGCGACGGCAATCTCCGCGCCCAGTTCGTGCTCGGCGATGAACCGGCTGACCGTGCTGAAGGGCACGCTCGGCGCGGCGATCAGCATCGGCAACCGGTGCCGCCGACATTCGGCGAGCAGGGCGGCGGGCACCTCGTCGTGGCCGTCGCCGACGCCGAAGCACACGCCGGCGGCGCCCGCGCGAGCCAGCGCCTCGGCGAAGGTCCGGCAGTCCTGCGGGTCCTGCAGGCTCAGGCCGACGGTGCACACCAGCTCGCCGCCGCGCAGGTAGCGCGACGGATCACGCATCTCGGTGATGTGGACCCAGCTGATCGGCCGGTCGAGATCCTGGGGCGCGTCCGGGACGGCGAGACCCAGGCGCGCGTCGAGCAGTGCCCGAAGAGTCGGAGCGTCGGTGTCGCGCGACCCTTCCTTCATTGGACGAGCGTAACGCCGACGACACATTTGCGGGCCCCAGCGTTGTGCAATCGTCCAACGGCGAGGCGTCGACCGGTGGGATCGCTGCGTGTTCCGCACCTGGTGTGGCTTCCGCGCTGAGCTGGGGAGATAGTTCGGGGATACCGCGCACGGACCCGAAGGGGAGTACCTCATGTCGTCATCGATCGCCGAGCAGCAGCCGCAGGGGCTGCGCCGGGAGTTCTCCCTGTGGTCGGCGTTCGCTTTCGCGTTCGCCTTCATCTCGCCGATCGTCGCGCTGTACGCCATCTTCGGCCTGGCCCTGAGCGCCGCCGGCCCGTCGTTCTGGTGGGGCTTCGTGCTGGTGTTCGGCGGACAGTTCCTGGTCGCCCTGGTCTTCGCGATGCTGGTGTCGCGCTGGCCGCTGGAGGGTTCGATCTACCAGTGGTCGCGTCGACTGCTCGGCACCGGCTACGGCTGGTTCGCCGGCTGGGCCTACATGTGGACGCTGGTGATCGCGATGGCCACCGTCGCGCTCGGCGCGGCCGGCTTCGTCGCCAACATCATCGGCATCGAGGCACCCTCGGGCGGTCTGCAGGCGCTGATCGCCCTGGTGATCCTGTTGGGCGGCACCGCGGTCAACCTGATCGGCCGGGGCGCGTTGAAGGTGTTCATGACGGCCAGCATCATCGCCGAGGTGATCGGCTCGGTCGGTCTGGGCACCTGGCTGCTGCTGTTCCACCGCCACAACTCGCTGTCGGTGCTGTTCACCGGCGGCGGAGCGGACATCGACCTCTTCGCGTACCTGTCCGGGCCGTTCCTGCTGGCGGTGGCGTTCATCGGCTTCTCGTTCGTCGGCTTCGAAAGCGCCGGCTCCATCGCCGAGGAGGTGCACCAGCCGCGGCGCTACCTGCCCAAGGCGGTGCTGTTCTCGCTCGGGTTCATCGCGCTCGTCGTCGCCTACTCCAGCCTGGCGATCATCCTGGCCGTCCCGGATCTCGACGCGGTCGCCGAGGGCGCCGTCGCCGACCCGGTCTACGAGACCCTGACCACCGCGCTCGGACCCGGGATCGCCAAACCCGTTCAGGTGCTGTTCATCATCGGCTTCCTCGCGAGCTTCCTGGCGCTGCAGACCTCCGGTTCGCGGGTGATCTGGGCCTACGCCCGCGACGGTGCCCTGCCGGCCTCCGGCGCACTGGCCCGGCTGCACAGCCAGGCCCGCATCCCGACGATCGCGATCCTGATCACCACCGTGGTCGGTGCGGCGCTGTTCGGCCTGAGCATCGTCGCCGGCGACATCTACACGCTGATGGTGAACTTCACCGCCGGCGGTTTTTACCTGGCATTCCTGTTCCCGTTGATCGGTTTCCTGGTGGTGCTGCTGCGCCGGCAGTGGACACCGGCCCGGTTCTCCCTGGGCGCCTGGACGCTGCCGGTGGCGGCGACGGCGGTGGTGTGGGCGGTGCTGCAGTTCATCAACATCGCCTGGCCGCGGGTCGCGTTCGACGAGCGCTACCTGGACTGGTCGGTGTGGATCGGCGTCGGGGTGCTGCTGGTGCTCGGCACCGCGTTGTTCGCGTCGGTGCGCGAGAACATCACCCCCGCAGCGGTGGTGGACGACCTCGAAGCCGAGGACGAACTGGCGGATCGCCGATGACGGCGCCGGTTGCGCTGGTCACCGGCGGCGCCAGTGGCATCGGCGCCGAGGTGGTCACCGCCCTGACGCGGCGCGGCTACACCGTTGGCTGCCTGGACCGCAACCCGGCGCCCAACGTCGAACACACTGTCGCCGTGGATATCTCGGACGCGGACGCGGTCGCGGCCGGGGTGGCCGAGTTGCGCGACCGGCTCGGGCCGATCAGCGCGGTGGTGAACTCCGCCGGGCACTACGAGATGGTCCCGGTCGCCGACATCACCGCCGCGGCGTGGCGCACGATGCTGCGCGTCCACCTCGGCGGACTGCTCAACATCGCGCGGGCCTGCCTGCCCGACCTGCTGGCCAACCGCGGCACCCTGGTGGCGGTCGCCAGCGAGTTGGCCGTCGGTGGCGGCGACGGCGACGCCCACTATGCGGCGGCCAAGGGCGCGGTGCTCGGCCTGGTCCGCAGCCTGGCCGCCGAGGTCGCCGATCGCGGTGTGCGGATCAATGCGGTGGCCCCCGGCCCCACCGACACCCCGCTGCTGGCCGCCGACAACCCCTGCCGCGCACCGGAATATCTGAACTTGCTACCCCTGCGCCGGCTCACCACCCCGCGCGAGGTGGCCCGCTGCGTCGAATACCTGGTCTGCGATGCAACATTCAGTACCGGGGAAGTCCTCAACGTCAACGCGGGAGCGGTGATATGAGCCTGCACGGACGCGTCGCGCTGATCACCGGTGCGGCACAGGGCATGGGCGCCGCGCATGCGCGCCGGTTGGCCGCGGCCGGAGCGACGGTGGCGGTCAACGACATCGACGACAGCGCAGCGCTGCGCGCGCTGGCGACCGAACTCGGCGGGTTGGCTGCCCCCGGCGACGTTTCCGACTCGGCGGAATGCGTGCGCATCGCCGAGCACGTGGTCGGAGCCGCCGGACGCCTGGACGTGCTGGTGGCCAACCACGCCTATATGACGATGGCGCCGCTGCTCGACCACGACCCGGACGACTGGTGGAAGGTGGTCGACACCAACCTCGGCGGCACCTTCTTCCTGGTGCAGGCCGTGCTCCCGCACATGCGCGCACTCGGCGGCGGACGCATCGTCGTCGTCAGCAGCGAATGGGGAGTGACGGGCTGGCCGGAGGCGACGGCCTACGCTGCCTCGAAGGCCGGGTTGATCGCCTTGGTCAAGACGCTGGGGCGGGAACTGGCGCCGGAGCGGATCATCGTCAACGCGGTGGCGCCGGGGGTGACCGATACGCCCCAACTGCAGGTCGACGCTGACGCCGCCGGGGTGGACTTGTCCACCGTGCAGCAGCAGTACGCGGGGGGTATCCCGTTGGGCCGCATCGGTTCTGCAGACGAGATCGCCACGGCGGTGGAACTGCTCGCCGACTTCGAGGTCGAGGCGATCGTCGGACAGGTGATCTCCAGCAACGGCGGATCGACAAGGGGGAGGGTATGAGCACAGACGGAGAGAACATGCAGTACGTGCGGTCGGAGACCGGAATGTTGGGTCAGGTGGACGCGCAGGCGGTGCCGCGGTATGCGGGTCTGGCGACCTTCGCGCGGCTGCCGCAGCGCCACGAGGTCGACGACTACGACATCGCGGTGGTGGGTGTGCCCTTCGACGGCGGGGTGACCTACCGGCCCGGGGCCCGGTTCGGCCCGGCGGCCATCCGGCAGGCCTCCCGGCTGCTCAAGCCCTATCATCCGGCCCTGGACGTCAGCCCGTTCGCGCAGGCGCAGGTGGTCGACGCCGGTGACATCGCGGCCAACCCGTTCGACATCACGGTCGCGGTCGACGAGATCCGCGCCGGGGTGCGCGGTTTGCTTACCCGGCCCGAACAACGGGTCGTGCTGCTCGGCGGGGACCACACCATCGCGCTGCCTTCGTTGCAGGCAGTCAACGAGGTCCACGGCCCAGTGGCGCTGGTGCATTTCGACGCCCACCTCGACACCTGGGACACCTACTTCGGCGCGCCCTGCACCCACGGCACCCCGTTCCGGCGGGCCTCCGAACAGGGTCTGCTGGTCAAGGACCACTCGGCGCACGTCGGCATCCGCGGTTCGCTCTACGACCGCGCGGACCTGCTCGAGGACGCCGAACTGGGATTCACCGTGGTGCACTGCCGCGACATCGACCGCATCGGCGTCGACGGGGTGATCGAGCGGGTGCTCGAGCGGGTGGGCGCGCACCCGGTGTACGTGTCGATCGACATCGACGTGCTGGACCCCGCGTTCGCGCCGGGGACGGGCACCCCCGAGATCGGCGGCATGACCAGCCGCGAGTTGGTGGCGGTGCTGCGGGCCATGCGGGGCCTGAACATCGTCGCCGCCGACATCGTGGAGGTGGCGCCGGCCTACGACCAGGCCGAGGTCACGGCGGTCGCCGCGGCGAACCTGGCCTACGAGTTGATCACGCTGATGGCCGACCGATGAGCGAATTCAATTGGCCCGACGGCAAATCCGCGGCGGCGGCGTTCACCTTCGACGTCGACGCCGAATCGGCTGTGCTGTGGGGCAACGAGGCGGCGGGCGCGCGGATGAGCGTGATGAGCCACCAGGCCTACGGGCCGCTGGTGGGGATTCCGCGCATCCTCAATCTGTTGGAGCGTCACCAGATCGCCTCGACCTTCTTCGTCCCCGGCCATACCGCCGACCGCTATCCCGAGGCCGTCCGCAGCATCGTGGCCGCCGGTCACGAGATCGCCCACCACGGTTACCTCCACGAACAGCCCACCGCGTTGACCCTCGAGCAGGAGATCGACGCCATCGACCGCGGCCTGGCCGCCCTCGCCGACGTCGCCGGGGTGCGGCCGGTCGGGTATCGCGCACCGATGTGGGATCTGTCGTGGCGCACACCCGCGCTGCTGGCCGAGCGCGGCTTCCTCTACGACTCCAGCCTGATGGATGCCGACCTCCCGTACGAGTTGGCGGTGGACGGGCACGGTCCGCTGGTCGAGATCCCCATCCAGTGGGCGCTCGACGACTGGGAGCAATTCTGCTTCCTACCCGACATCGCCGGCAGCGGGCTCATCGAAAGTCCCCGCAAGGCACGGGAACTGTGGCAGCTGGAGTTCGACGGTCTGCGGCGGGCCGGCGCCTGCTGGGTGCTGACCAACCACCCGTTCCTGACCGGACGGACGTCGCGCGCCGCCGAACTCGACGATTTGATGCGCTACGTCCTCGAGCACGACGACGTGTGGACCACCAACCTTGGTTCGATCGCAGAACACGTCCGGACGCTGGGTCTGGAGCCGCGGAGCATCACCCCGCCCGATGTGCCGCGCTGAGCGCATATTCGGCGTGCTGGGTCCGGTCAGTGCGCGGCGTCGTAGGCCTGGAGGACCGCCGCCGGAATCCGGCCGCGGGTAGAAACGGTGTGCCCGTTGTCCGCTGCCCATTTGCGAATCGCGCGAGTGCGCTCCGGGCCGGAGACAGCTGCCGATGCGGTTCGGCGCGAAGCAGCCTTGCGCCGCGTGGGCGTCTTCGAGGTGTTTGCTTTTCGCGATGTGGGTTTGGCCGGTTTGCGTGCGGCCCGTGCTTCGCGGGCCTGGGCCTTCTTGGCGGCGGTGATGTAGCGAGAAATGTCCTTATCGAACTGGGCACCGTTCTTCTTGGTCAAGACGAGGCTGTATTCCTGCCCTCGATACGAAAACTCGACGGTGTCAACCGATTCCGCGTCAATCGATGTCCCGTCGAAGTCGTCGACGTACTCGATCGTCACTATTTTTCCCACGGGGGTCCTTCCCAGTTCACTCAATTGTCGTCAGAAGCCTAGCTGTAATTGCCAGGAAGGTTGTGAACTGCGTGGTGTGCGGACGGCGCGGAGGGGATCGTCGCGTCAGCGTCTCATGATCCGTCGAGCAGCAAAGTCGGCGGCTTGATCGGCCATCCCGTTGCTGACGTAGGCGCTGTGCGCGCTGCGGTCGAGGCTGCCGAACTGGCAGACCGGATCGGCAGGCGCGCACAGGTCGAGGGTCTTATCCGCGAAGGCGGAGCCGATCCTCATGGGAGGCGCACCTTGCTGCAAAAGCTTGACGACGCCAACTGACGGCTTGCCGAACAATGCAACAGCGGCAACGTTGTTGGCCACCGCAGGTGACAGCGGCCCGGATAGGCCTGCGGGCAGTGCGTAGCCGGCGGGCACCGTGTCACTGGTCGCATAGGTGGTGACTGCGGCTCCTTGGGAGTAGCCGCCGAGCACGATGTCGGTGGTGGGGCAGTGGGTGGCCATGTCGTTGAGGTGATTGCTGACGTCGGCTACGCCGTCGGCGGCGCGGGCAAAGTCCGTCGAGGCGGGGTAGTTGACCGCATAGACCCCGACGCTCTGGTCGGGCAGTCGGGCACGGAGGGCCTCGACGAAGGGGACGCCGACTTTTCCGATACCGGGCGCTTCGAACGTACCGCGGGCGAAGACCACCTCGACGTCGGCGCAGCCGGTGTTGGCAATGCCGGTCGGTGCGGCCGCGGCGGGGCCGACAGACGCGCTCAGCAGTGCCGCGACGCCCGCGGCACCGACGACGAATGCCTGCAACAGGATTGGGATGCGACGGCGGCTCACCGACGATGAGACGCGTGGGCGGGAGTTGAACAGGCGAAACGTCATGGCAGGGAGGGCCTCTCGGGCGCGGTCTCAGTGGTCGCAACGCTGCGTGTGGGGTGGAAGGCTCCGGGCCGCTGGGTGTCAGCCGCAATGGGCGGACGGCGTCGGGGCTCCATTCGATGTACAACGCGACGCGTCGACGAAAATTCCTGCCCACACCGCGCAGGCCGCACCCCCGAAAAAGTGCCCCTGCGGCGCGGCTGTTTCGGGGCTCAGGACCCTAACGACTTCCGACCCGTGCCCCGAGTGTGTCAGAAGAGCTGTCGGAGGTTGGCCTTCGCCAGGTCGATCAACTCGTCGCCGCGGCCCGACATGACGGTGCGGATCGCGTAGAGCGTGAAGCCCTTGACCTGCTCGGCGTTGATCGCGGGCGGCATCGACAGTTCGTGGCGTTCCGTGACGACGTCGAGCAGGGCCGGCCCGTCGTGGGCAAGGACATCGCGAACCGCGTCGGGGAGATCCTCGGAGTGCTCCACCCGCACGGCGTGGATGCCCATGGCGCGGGCGACCTCGGCGAAGTTGGGGTTGACCAACTCGGTTCCGTAGTTGATGAAACCGGCGGCCTTCATCTCGAGCTCGACGAAGTTCAGCGACGAGTTGTTGAACACCACCAGCTTTACGGGGAGCTTGTTCTGGGTGAGGGTGATCAACTCGCCCAACAGCATCCCCAGTCCGCCGTCGCCGGCCAGCGCCACCACCTGGCGTTCCGGAAACGCCGCCTGCACGCCGACGGCATGGGGCAGCGCGTTGGCCATCGATCCGTGGGTGAACGATCCGATCAGCCGTCGGCGGCCGTTCATCGTCAGGTAGCGCGCGGCCCAGACGACCGGGGAACCGACGTCGGGGATGAACACCGCGTCCGCGGCGGCGTGCTGGTCGACCAGCCGCGCGAGGTATTGCGGGTGGATGGGCGCGTCCCGCTTCGACGGGGTCGCCAGCTCGTCGAGTTTGGCGCGGGTGCGTCGGTAATGGTCGCGGGAGTCCTCGAGGTGACTGCGGTCAGTCTTGCGCTCCAGCAGGGGAAGTAGGGCGGTGGCGGTGTCCTTGACGGTCCCGACCAGCCCGAGTTCCAGTGGATGCCGTCGGCCGAGTTGTTCGCCGCGGATGTCGACCTGGATGGTGGTGGCGTGCTCGGGATAGAACTGCCGGTAGGGAAAGTCGGTGCCCAGCATCAGGACCGTGTCGGCGTTCTCCATCGCCCGGTAGCCGGAAGCGAATCCGAGCAATCCGGTCATGCCGACGTCGTAGGGGTTGTCGTACTCGATGAATTCCTTGCCGCGCAGTGCGTGCACGACGGGGGCGCCCAGCGCCTCGGCGACGGCCAGCACCTCGTCGTGCGCCCCGGCACAACCTGCGCCGGCCAGGATGGTCACCCGTTGACCCTCGTTGAGTAGCATTGCGGCGCGGTCGATTTCGTTTGCCGCGGGCACCACGACCGAGTGGCTCGCGCGGATGGCGGCGGCCCGGTCGGTGACGGCGTCCGCGAGCGCCACGTCGCCGGGGATCACCACGACCGCGACGCCCTGCCGCTCCACGGCAGTGCGCATCGCGATCTCCAGCACGTGGGGCATCTGACTGGGGTGGGCGACGTACTCCGTGTACACGGAGGCTTCGCGGAACAGGTCTTGCGGGTGGGTCTCCTGGAAGTAGCCGGTGCCGATCTCGGCGGTCGGGATGTGCGCCGCGATCGCGAGGACCGGTACCCGCGAACGGTTCGCGTCGTACAGGCCATTGATGAGATGCAGATTGCCCGGCCCGCAACTGCCGGCGGCTACCGCGAGTTCACCCGTCACCGCGGCGTCGGCCGCGGCGGCGAAAGCCGCCGCCTCCTCGTGGCGTACCAGCACCCACCGGATGCCACCGTCCTTGCGGAGCGCATCGGTGAACCCGTTGAGGGAGTCGCCCGGAATTCCGTAGACGCGACGGACGCCGCTGGCCCTCAGTGTCGCCACCATCTGTTCCGCCACCGTGGGCATGCGAATCTCCTTCATCTCGGGGTTGTCGCGAGCGTCTGGGTAGGTGGGAGCTCGCTCATCGGCGAATATCCACGGTGACAGTCTTGCGCGATGTCGAGTTGTCGAGCGCCCTCTTGCGCAAAACCGCAGGTCGGGGAGGTGTCGACCACTCGAGCGCACCGTGCCCGTACTGTCCGGAGTGGACAATGACAACGAACGTAGTCAGAATGGACTGACCCCGACGGAAAGATTGGCCAGTGACTCAAGACGCGTCCGACACCTGCCCGGTTACCGAGGCTGAGGCCGCAACGGTGGCAGCGGGCTGTCCCGTTACCGCCGGCGGCTACGACGCCCCGCCGGTACCGCTGGGCCCCGATTCGCTGACCTGGAAGTACTTCGGCCAGTGGACCGGGTTGTTCCAGGGCACCTGGGCTGGCTCGATGCAGAACATGCATCCGCAACTCGGCGCCGCGGTGCAGGAGCACTCGATCTTCTTCCTGGAGCGCATTCCCCGACTGCTGCGGTCCATCTATCCGATCGGCGGCGTGGTTTTCGACGGCGACCGCGCACCGCAGACCGGCGCCGAGGTCCGCGATTACCACATCGGCATCAAGGGCGTCGACGAGCAGGGGCGTCGCTACAGCGCGCTGAACCCGGACGTCTTCTACTGGGCGCACGCGACGTTCTTCAAGTCGACGCTGCTGGCGGCCGAGAAGTTCGGCGGCGGGATCAGCGAGGCCGACAAGCGTCAGCTGTTCGACGAACACGTCACCTGGTACCGGATGTATGGGATGAGCATGCGGCCGGTGCCGAACTCCTGGGAGGAGTTCGAGGAGTACTGGGACCACATGTGCAGCAATGTGCTGGAGAACAACTGGGCCGCCCGCGAGGTGATGGATCTGTCCACCATGCCCAAACATCCTTCGCTGCAGTGGGTTCCGGATCCGCTGTGGGCGATGAACCTGAAGGTCATGCAGCGCTTCCTGACGTTCATGACCGTCGCGCTCTACGACCCGTCGGTGCGCGAGCTGATGGGTTACACGTGGTCGCCGCGACAGCAGTGGGCGCACGACCGGCTGTGCGACGTGATCACGCTGGTCTCGAAGTACGGACCCAAGCGCCGGCTGATGCACCCGCGCAAACGCTCCGCCATGGATCGCAGCCAGGGACGGCGACCGGCCGATTCGCCGCTGGTGCAAACGCCGGCGCGGAACCTGCCGCCCGAGGAATACCGCGACCAACCCCAGTTCTACTGCCCGATGGTCTGAGAACCGCGCCGTGCGCAGTTGACGACGGGAATCCCGCCGGCCGCCTCGTCGTACCGCAGCTGGACGTCCTTGGCCGCCGGATCGAGCCGGTAACCGGAGGACGCGATAATGAGGCGGCGCACGGCATCCGGATGGTCGGCGGCCAACTGCAGGGCCGTGTGCCAGCACGCCCTCGGCGATGTCGAGGTCAGCGGGTTCGGCCGACATGACGCAACTCCTCCGGGCGGGCCCGACATGGGCAGCGCCGATGCTACCGACGGGGACGCCGGGCGTGTTTCAGCCGAGGTGGGGCATCAGATCACCGCCACGCGCGGACAAAGTAACCCTGCGGCACCCCCGGGGTTCCGCGGGGAGCATCGGGAAACGGCCAGCGACCCAGCTCGGTGCCCATTGCGCCGACGCTGGTGACCTGCGCTTGCCAGCCCCGCTCGGTGAGCAGTTCTTCGGGCTCTTCGGTGCCGAAGACCCAGGCCATTCGGTGCTCGGCGAAGCTTTCGAGCATGGGTTGTAGAGCGGGGTGATCCAGCAGGGACTGGCCGAGGAAGTCGATGACCAGGTGGCTTCCCGGCGCCGAAAGTGCAGTGATCCGGTCCAGCAGCTGGTCAACCTCGGCGGCGGTGAGATATGGGGTGAGCCCCTCGATCAGCCAGCAGATCGGCCGGCTCGGGTTCAAGCCGACATCCTGCAGGGCCCTCGGCCAGTCGTGCGTCAGGTCCGCGCCCACCGGTCGAAGCGCACAGCTCGGCACCGCGCTGTTTGCGCCCACATCCGCAAGCAGAGCCGCTTTGAGGCCGAGCACCTCTGGGTGATCCACCTCGTACAGGGTGGTTCTCGGTGGGAAACCCAGTCGGTAGGCGCGAGTGTCCATGCCCGCCGCCAGCAACACGATCTGCTCGCCGGCCGCAGGGTCGGCGACCAGCGCAATCAGGGCGTCGTCGAAGAACCTGGTGCGTACCGCCACGGTGGGGTTGTCGAAGGGAGTCGTCCTACTGAAGTGAGCAGCCAACTCTCGTCCCACCTCGCCGGCTAGGAGCGCGGCCAACGGGTCATCGAAGAGCCGATCCGGGCGGGCGGACTCGGCGGCCCGCTCCGCTGCGGTCATTCGCGCCGTGGTCCCGACGGGGGTGAGCTGTGGCATCGTTTGCTCCTGTCCTGATACTTGTTGATTCCGTGCATAGTTGGCGGCCATGAGTTGCTGTCCCCTCACCGCGCGACGGGCAGCTAGTTTCCGTGGAAGCCGGCCGGTACCCGGTGCGGCAGGTGGATGTTCGCGAGGGGCTGATCATCTCGAACTCCTTTGTTGACATGGGTATTGGTCAGTAGCTATCGGTCCGATGCGTCCCGCTCAGAGGCTGCCGACGACCACTACCGCTGCGGCCGCCAGGAAGACGACCTCGACGCCGGTGCGGGCACCCAACCGCGAGTGCATGGACTTCGGCGCGTTGGCCATCCGGGCCGCATGGACGTTGGCCGGGAACATCGCGACCATCAACAGGAACAGGCACAGCGCCGCGGCCGGCCGGGTGGTCGGGATCAGCAGACCCACCGCGCCCACCAACTCGAGCACGCCGGTGAGCGTCACCAGCAATGCCGGGTGCGGAAGCCGCGGCGGGACGATCGCGATCATGTCGGCCCGCAGCGGCGGCGCGAAGTGCGCGATGCCGGTGACCAAGAACATCGCCGCCAGGCCGACGGCGACGGCCGCGGGCCAGTTGTCGGTGTAGTCCCAGCCGAGCCACCCGCCTGCCCGCGCGGCCAACGTGACGACGATGAGTGTGAGTTGCGGAACCATCGCGAGGTCCAATCTTGACAGTGGCTAGTTTGACGACGGCCACGCTACAACCGCTATGTAGGCACTGTCAAGATGAGCGGGGTTAGGATCGCGCCATGTCAAAGCAGAAGGTGAATTACCACCACGGTGACCTGCGGGCGGTGATCCTGGCCTCGGCCGCGCGTCTCGTGGCCGAGCGGGGTGTCGACGCGGTATCGCTGCGCGAGCTGGCCCGCCAGGCGGGGGTCTCGCACGCTGCGCCCGCACATCACTTCACCGACCGGCGGGGGTTGTTCACGGCGTTGGCCACTGGCGGCTACCGCCTGCTCGCCACCGCCCTAACTGACGCCCGCCCGCGATTTGTCGACGCCGCCACCGCATACGTCCGATTCGCGATCGACCATCCCGGCCACTACGCGGTCATGTTCGATCACTCGTTACTCGATATGGCCGACACCGAGCTGGACGCAGCCCAGAGTGCGGCCGGGGCTGAACTCGCCCGGGGGGTGGCCACTCTCGCCGACCCGCATGCCGTGGCCGACCCAACCGGCGCAGAATTGGCCGCATGGTCACTGGTGCACGGATTCGCGACGCTTTGGCTCAACAACGCGGTGCCACCTGAATTCCGTGATGTCGATCCGGTCGTCTCGACCGAGCGGATCGCCAACATGCTATTCGACGGTTAGATGGCCGGCGCCAGGAAAAGGGCTGGGCTCGAAGGCCATTCGTCGAGTCCGCATCAGCTCCTGCTACTCAGGTGACGGTCGATGACGAATCCCGCCAAACGCCTGCCCCGTTCGATGGGCGCCGTGTCGACGCCGATGGCCAGCACGCTGAGCGTTCCGTCGTAGACGAGTGCAATATCGCATGCCGCACTGCCAGGATCACTGAGTCCGGCATCTCCGGCCAGGGCCGTGAGTCGAGTGATGACATAACGCTTGTGCTCGGCGGCTGCGCCGACGCCGGCGTGGCCATCCGGCAGTTGGGCCGCGGCCGCCACATGGGCACACCCGCGCTGCACCTCGGCCTGATGTGCCCATTCCTCCGTAGCGTCGAAGATCGCCAGCAGTCGGTCTACCGGCCTCGGTACCGCGTTGATGTGCGACTCCCAAAGCGCGCGGAACCGTTGGTCGCGCTCGGAGAGATATGCGGCGATCAGACCGTCCTTACCGGCGAAGTTCTTGTAGAGCGATCCGATCGCAACGCCGGCCTTCTCGATGACGGCATCGACACCGGTGGCCGCAATTCCGTTGGCGTAGAACAGTTCATCAGCGGCACGCAGGAGTCGCGCCCGGGCGGGTTGCCGAATTGACATCACGATGACAGCATAGGTCAAGTGCAACGATCGTTCTACTCGCTCATCGCGTCGGGTTGTGCCCTGATCGCGTGTTGCTACGGGTTCGCCCGGTTCGGATACGGATTGTTCGCGCCGGTGCTCGCAGACGAGTTCGGCCTAAGTTCGACGACGGTCGGCGTTATCGCGGCCGGCGGCTATGTCGGCTACTGCGCCGCGATCAGCCTCAGCGCAATGCTGACCACGCGCCTCGGTCCGCGTGCTGTAGCGGTCGGTGCCGGCGTGGTCGCGACGCTGGGGATGACGATGATCGCCCTATCGCCGACGGCGGGGGTCCTCGCCGTCGGGGTCCTGGTCGCCGGAACCAGTACCGGTATCGCGTCACCGCCGCTGGCCGCGGCCATCTCGCAACGGATACTCGGCGCCGCCGGGGACCGCGCACAGACCATCGTCAACGCCGGCACCGGAATCGGGGTACTCGCCTCCGGCCCCATCGCTTTCGTCTTCTTCGACCACTGGCGGTTCGCCTGGGGCTGGTACGCCGTCATCGCCGCCGCCACGACGACGTGGGTGTTCTTCACCGTCGGCGGGACGGTGACATCCACCGTGCGCACAGCGCCCGCCCGCCGCTGGCGAACAGGGAGCACCGGCCTGGTGACGGCATCGCTGCTCACCGGTATCGGCAGCATCACGGTGTGGAGTTTCGGCCGGGGCGTGATCGGCACGGCTGGGCCCGCCGGCGACGCTGTGGCGTCGATCGCATGGACGGTGCTGGGTGCCGCGGGAATCGCGGGCGCCCTTGGGGGCGACCTCACCGGGCGCGTCGGCCCCCGGCGGGCTTGGATGGGCACAACTCTCGCCATGTCCGCGGCGACCATCGGCCTGGCACTCGCACCGTCAAACACGGTCGTGATCATGATGTCTGCAAGCGTCTTCGGCGCGGCCTACATCGGACTCACGGGGCTCCTGCTGCTATGGAGCACCCGGGTCTACCCTGATTCGACATCCCTTGGAGTTGGGTTGTCTTTCTTCATGATTGCGTTCGGTCAGGCCATGGGCGCAGCCCTTGCGGGAAGTTCGATCGACGCGTTTGGGGCCACCACCACGTTCGTCCTATTCGCGATGGCGGGAGCGACAGCGGCGGCGGTGCGTCCCGCTGCGCCCGCTGGCAACTGCCCCATGGCACCGACGGCGCGCGGCAGGCAGCACCTCAGGAAGGATCCATACATACCATCAAGACGAACCGGTCCGTCTTGACACGAGACGGCCCGGTCCGTACTCTCACTCACTATCACGCTCGGAATCACGCGGGTCCTTTAACGCAACCGGGCGATTCGGCGCCATCCCGGCCGAACACAATGTCTAGGAGACTTTGACATGATCGCGTCCGACAATTGCGACGAGACCGACGACGAGTTGGCCGCTCGTTTCGAGCGTGACGTGATCCCTCTTCTGGACACCCTCTTTGCCGGGGCCATGCGAATGACCCTGCAGCGCGCCGATGCCGAAGAACTGGTGCTAGAGACCATGGTCAAGGCGTATGCCGGATTTCGGAGCTTCCAACACGGAACAAATCTCATCGGGTGGCTCTTTCGCATCCAGGCCAACGCGCACAGCAGCAGCTGCTGCAAGCGGATGCGCAGGCCCACGGAGACCATCAGCGGCACGATCCATGACTGGCAGCTCGCCGCCAACGCCGAACATTCAGCGAGGGCACTGCGCTCCGCGGAAGTAGAGGTCTTGGAGTCGCTGCCTGACACCGACATCAGAAACGCCCTGGACGCACTACCTGAGGAGGTTCGGATGGCGGTGTACTACGCCGACGTCGAAGGACTTGCCTACCAGGAGATTCGCGACATCATAGGCATCCCGCTGGGCACCGTCGTGTCACGAATCCAGTGCGGCCGATCCCAGCTGCGCGTCCTGTTGGCTGACCTCGCCGCGACCGCGGGTACCTTCGCCATAAGTCACTCGCGGCGACGACATCTGTTGGTACCCAACACACAAAACCACCAAAGGGGTTACGAATGAGCGTCGTACATCACCGGGCCGTCACTGTCGACGGCTACGAGATCTTCTATCGCGAAGCCGGACCAGCGGATGCTCCCGCGGTCGTCCTGCTGCACGGCTACCCGACCAGCTCGTTCATGTTCCGTGAACTCATCCCCTTGCTGGCCGGCGACTACCACGTAATCGCACCCGACCACCTCGGGTTCGGCCGCTCCGATGCTCCGGGTGTGGGAGAGTTCGACTACACCTTCGAGGCCCTCGCCCGGCTCACGTCCGGGCTGCTCGATCACCTTGGCCTGGAGCGCTATGCCCTGTATGTCCACGACTACGGCGCGCCCATAGGGTGGCGGCTCGCGCTCGAACATCCCGAACGGATCACCGCCGTTGTCACACAGAACGGCAACGGCTACGAGGACGGTTTCGTCGAATCGTTCTGGGAAGGCATCTGGGCATACGGCGCCAATCCCGGTCCCGACACCGAACCCGCCGTCCGGGTCGCGCTGAGCCTCGACGCCATCCGCTGGCAGTACGTGCACGGCGTATCCGACCCGAGCACAGTCAGCCCGGACACCTGGGAGCACGACTTCGCTCTTGTTTCCCGAGAGGGCAATGACGAAGTGCAATTGGCCTTGTTCCGCGACTACCGCAACAACCGCCCGCTCTACCCGCTGCTGCATGAATTCCTGCGCACCAATGAGGTTCCGGTACTCGCGGTGTGGGGTCGCAACGACGAAATCTTCGCCCCCGCGGGTGCGCAAGCCTTCGCTCGCGACGCCAAAGACGCGGAGGTGCACCTGATCGATGGCGGGCACTTCCTGCTGGAGAGTCACCTCGACGTCGTTGCGGGCCATGTGCGCGGTTTCCTCGGCCGAGTGCTCGGCTGACTCGCGATGACGATGGCACCAGAAGCGAGAACCGGCGTGCAGGTGGCGGCCCTGTCCGACCTGCCCGACAACGCTCCGTTCGCGGTGGTCGCCGCGGGTGTGGACGTTGTGCTCGTCCGGCGCGGTGCGGATGTCGCTGCGCTGTACGGGCGTTGCGCGCATCGAGGCGCGCTGCTGGCCGACGGGCACGTCGACGGCAATGCCCTCGTGTGCGACCTGCATGGCTGGCGTTACAACGTCGACTCCGGCGTCTCGCCGGTCAACCCCGCGGTGGCGTTGGCGACGTTTCCGGCCTGGGTCCGCGACGGCGCCGTATATGTAGATCGATCCGCGATCGCCGAGTTCGCCCGGGCCAATCCGCAACCCGACCGCGACGACGGCTATCAGGGCCGGTGGATCCAGCCCGCCGACACCGCGGAAGAGCGGTTCAACACCCAGATCCATGAGCTTGCCACCCACGGCCTGAGCAGGTCCGGTGAGCATGGACCTTCTGCGGCGATGGGTGTCTCGCGCGCCGAGTTGCCCTCATGGGATTCGATCCAACTGGTCACCGCACAGCTGGCGCGACTACCGCTCCTCGATGAGGAGCCGGTCAGCACCGAAACCGTCATCGGCCCGGGGGCCAAACGTCCACTGGTGCTCGACATTCCGCTCTTCGTCAGCGATATGAGCTTCGGGGCGTTGTCCCAGGAGGCCAAAACGGCCCTTGCGGCCGGTGCGGAACTGGCCGGAACGGGGATCTGCTCGGGCGAGGGCGGCATGCTTCCCGAAGAACAACAGGAGAATTCGAGGTACCTCTACGAACTGGCCTCCGGCCGGTTCGGGTGGAGTTTCGAACATCTGAAGAAGGTCCAGGCGTTTCACTTCAAAGGCGGGCAGGGCGCCAAAACGGGCACCGGCGGCCACCTTCCCGGGACCAAAGTGGTGGGAAGGATCGCCGAAGTGCGGGGCCTGCCGCCGGGCACCGCAGCGATCTCTCCGGCCCGGTTTCCCCAGTGGTCCTCGCTGGCGGAGTACAAGGACTTCGCCGCGCAGGTCCGCGACGCCTCGGGCGGCATCCCGGTGGGCTACAAGCTCAGCGCCCAGCACATCGAACGCGATCTCGATGCCGCACTCGAGATCGGGGTCGATTACGTCATCCTCGACGGCCGCGGCGGCGGAACCGGTTCCGCACCAACAATTTTCCGTGACAACATCTCGGTACCCACCATTCCGGCACTGGCCCGGGCCCGGCGACACCTGGACCGCAGTCAGAGCCGGGCCACGCTGGCCATCACCGGCGGCATCCGCACCCCCGCCGACATGGTCAAAGCCCTGGGTCTGGGGGCCGACGCGATCGGCATCGCCAACAGCGCGATTCAGGCCATCGGTTGCGTGGGCATGCGGGCCTGCCACACCAACACGTGCCCGGCGGGCATCGCCACCCAAGACCCCCGCCTGCGCGCTCGGCTGCCGGTGCGGCCCGCCGCCGAGCGGTTGGACCGGTACCTGCGCTCCGCGGTGGAGTTGATGGTGGTGCTCGCCCGGGCTTGCGGGCACCGGCGCCTCGCTGATTTCACCCTCGATGACCTGACGACGTTCGACCGCGACTTCGCCTACCTCAGCGGAGTCCCCTACGCAGGAGTGACGCCGCTGTGAGTAACGCCGAAAACGACCACGAACTCGACTGGCACAAGGCCGCTGACCCTGGCGAACTCGACGAGGGGCAGGTGTCGGCGTGCCCGATCGGCCTCAAGACGGTGGCCTTGACCAAGCTGAACGGGCGCTACGGCGCCATCGACAATCGCTGCCCGCACCAAGGCGGCCCGCTGGGGCAAGGAACGCTGGAGAACGAAAAGATCCGCTGCCCCTGGCATGGTTTCGACTTCGACCCGTTCACCGGCGAGGCTGCGGGCGGCCCGGATTTCGACGTCGCCACCTACCCCGTGCAAGCGCGCGACGACGGAATCTACGTCGGCACACCGGCACCCGCCCCCGCGAAGCGCACCGTCAGCGACGTCTTGATCGAGACGATGACCAACTGGGGCGTCGACGCGGTTTTCGGGATGGTCGGGCACTCCAACCTCGGGATGGCCGAGGCCATGCACCGCGCCGAAAATGCCGGAAAGCTCCGCTATTTCGGCATTCGTCACGAAGGCGCCGCGGCGTTTGCGGCGGCGGCCTACGGAAAACTCACCGGCCGGCCCGCGGCCTGCTTCGGTATCGCGGGACCGGGTTCGACGAATCTGCTGACCGGACTCTATGACGCCAAGGCCGACCGCGCGCCGGTGCTGGCACTGTCCGGCAACGTCGATTCCGCGGTGGCCGGCAAAGGGGCGTTTCAGGATATCGACCTGCTGGCGGCGTTCGCCGACGTCGCCGTCTACTCGGAGATGGTGCGCGCCGGCTCGGAACACGCCGAACTGATGACCCTGGCGCTCAAGCACGCCATCCTCGAACGCGGGGTCGCGCACCTGGTGGTGCCCGATGAAGTCCAGATTGTCGAGGACCCGGATCAACAGTCGTCTGGCCCCGAGGGCCGGATGCCCGATCTGCGGGTCGCTCCACCCGCGGCGGCGCTGCAGCAGGCGCTCGACCGCATCGCAGCGGCGACTCGTCCGGTGATCATCGTCGGCGCCGGCGCAAAATTCGATATGGCGGCCATCGTCGCGTTTGCCGAGCGTCTGCAGGCCCCGGTGCTCACCACCTTCAAGGCCAAGGGCCAACTCTCCGACGAGCATCCGCTGGCCTGCGGCACACTGGGCCGTTCGGGCACCCCGGTCGCATCCTGGATGATGAACAAGGCAGACCTGCTGGTGGTGTTCGGCGCGTCCTTCTCGAATCACACGGGCATATCGCCGTACAAGCCCATCGTCCAAGTCGACACCGACCCGCTGGCGCTGGGCCGATTCAACCCGGTGACGGTTCCGGTGTTCGGCGACGTGGGGGTGACGGCGTCGGCCCTGACCCGACGCCTGCGCAGCCACCCGGCGCTGGTCGACCAACGCCCGGAGGTCGCTGACCGATGGGCAGTGTGGCGCACCGAGAAAGTCCGCCGTGCCGCCAAGCACCCCGACGGCCGGATCGCTGCCGCGACGGTCTTCGCCGAACTCAGCCACCTCGTCCCGGCCGACGCCGTGCTCACAGTGGATGTGGGCAACCACGCGTACTCGTTCGGGCGATATTTCGAGACCAAAGGCCAACAGTCCGTGCTCATGTCGGGCTACCTCGGGTCCATCGGTTTCGGCTTCCCGGCGGCCATGGGGGCCTGGGCCGCCGTTCCCGACCGCCCCGTCATCGCCGTCACCGGCGACGGTGGCTTCGGCCAGTACCTCGCCGACTTCACCACGGCGGTCAAGTACGACATGAACATCACCCACATCCTGCTCAACAACGGTGAACTGGGAAAGATCACGCAGGAGCAGCGCAGTTCCGAGTACGAGGTATGGCAGACCTCGCTGCACAATCCAGACTTCGCCGCGTACGCGCGGGATTGCGGCGCCTACGGGATCCAGGTCAGCAGCCCTGCGGAGCTGAGCGCTGCCATCGCAGCGGCGCTCAGCCACCCCGGACCGGCGCTGGTCGAGATCCTGACCGACGCGCAGTCGAACTGAGGCAGACTCAGATCCTCACCGCACGCCCTCGAACGTGAGCTTCAGAAGCGCGTCGATGTGTTCGGGTTCGAGCGGCATCGCGTGGAATATCCGGTATTCGATCACCCCGTAGAGCACGTCGCGCAGGGTTGCCACGTCGGCGTCGGCGCGGATCTCGCCGCGCTGCTGCGCCAGGGCGGCCCGCGCGCTGAACCCTTTGATGTTGGGCTCGACGACCTGCTGGTAGGCGGCCTCCAGCAGGTCGGGCTCGGACTGGCCGGCGGCGATCACACCCCGATATGCCGCTCCGAAACTCGTGGTCGTGACCAACTCGAGGATGTCGACCAACTGGGCGCGCAGGTCGGCGACGAGGTCACCGGTGTCGGGGAACACGACGACGGGATTGAGCGACTGGGTGGCAGCTTCGAGGACCACCGCACCCTTCGACGACCACCAGCGGTAGATGGTCTGCTTACCGCAGCCCGCCCGCCTGGCGATGGCCTCGATCGAAACCTTGTCGTAGCCGAGCTCGCCGACCAGGGACAGGGCCGCGTCGAGGATCGCCCGCCGCGAGTGCTCGTTGCGTCGGCTGGGGTCAGGAACGTAGGCGGACATGCAAGAACCTTAGCGATGGACACGCGCTAAGGCAACACGAACCGGTTCGTCTTGACACGAGACGGACCGAGCCGTAACGTCATTTTGGTCACCCGTTGCGGTGGTTTGGCCCCAGTGCTGGTGAACCCGCATCTCGCGTCCGGTCAACTGATTTACCCCTACGCCGAAGCCACGAGCGATCGGTACGAAACTGGAGGTTCGCATGCCATCATCAACAGATAAGACCGCGCTGGTCACCGGAGCAACATCGGGAATCGGGCTCGCCGCGGCGCGGGCGCTCGCTCAGGATGGTGCCTACGTGTTCCTGGTGGGACGTCGCGAAGACGCCCTCGAACAGGCCGTCGCCGGCATCGGGGAAGGTCAGGCCACCTACATCCGCGCCGACGTGACACAGCAGTCCGATCTCGACCGCGTCGTGGCCACCGTCGAGGCAACGGGGCGCGGTCTCGACGTCGTCTTCGCCAATGCGGGTATCGCCGCGGTCGCGCCGCTGGGCGAGATCACCTGGGAGCACTACACGACGGCGTTCAACACTAATGTCGGCGGCATCATCTTCACCGTGCAGGCCGCCCTTCCGCTGCTCAACGAAGGCGCATCGGTCATTCTGTGCGGTTCCAGCGGCGACGTGAAGGCGAATCCCGGCACCAGCGTCTACGCCGCCTCCAAGACCGCAATCCGGTCCTTGGCCCGCAGCTGGGCCGCGGAACTGGTCGACCGCAAGATCCGCGTCAACGTCGTCGCTCCCGGACTCACGGAGACTCCGGGATTGAAGGAACTCTTCTCCGGCGACGACGACGGCCTCGCAGCGTTGGCCTCCTCGATGCCCATGAAGCGCCTTGCCCGGCCGGAGGAGGTCAGCAGTGTGGTCGCGTTCTTGGCCTCCGACGCCAGCACCTTCATGACCGGCGCAGAGATCTACGTCGACGGCGGCGGCAGCCAGTTCTGATCCGCCATACCCGACCACAAAACGAACGGACTCTTCGATGTCGCCACGGCTCCAGAAGCGCTGGGCTCCAGCCATGTTGGGCACCCTCGTGATTCTCGCCGCGATGACGGCCTGCACCACAGCCCCACCAGCAGACACACCATCGGGCCTGACGCAGTTCTACTCCCAACAGATCGCCTGGGAGGCCTGTAAGGGCTACGCCAACACAGCGATCGAGAGCGCCGTCTTCGCCCAGGCGCCGACCATGGAATGCGGACGCCTGGAAGTGCCGCTGGATTACCAGGATCCGGACGGCAAGACAGCGCACCTGGCCGTCGCACGGGTACCGGCGCGCGGTCAGCCCATCGGATCGTTGGTGATCAACCCCGGCGGGCCGGGCGGCTCGGGGTTGTTCGCCACCGCGGCGACGGCGATGTCGCTGCCGGCTGCCCGCCTGACCGAAAGTTTTGACCTGGTCGGCTTCGACCCGCGCGGCGTGGGCAGCTCGGAGCCCGCCATCGATTGCTTCACCGATGCCGTGGCCGATAGCGGCGACATCATATTGAGCACGCAGGGCACCGCCGTGCAATGGACAGAACAGAATACGAAAGACATTCTCGATCAGTGTGCCGAGCGCTCGGGTGGCGTCGACGTGCTGACCAGTGTCGGCACCCGCGACGCGGCGCGTGACATCGACGTGGTGCGCGCCGTCCTCGGCGATGAACAGCTCACCTTCCTGGGGCAGAGTTACGGGACGCGACTCGGCGCCGTCTACGCCGAGCAGTTCCCGCAGAACGTGCGAGCGATGCTGCTCGACGGCGCCATCGATCCGACTCAGGGCACGGTCGAGCGCAGGGTCGGTGCGTACACCGGGTTCCAGCGCTCCTTCGAGCAGATGGCCGCGTTCTGTGCCACGCAGGCCGACTGTCCGCTGGGCGACGACCCCACCCGGGCTACTGAAAAGTTTCACCAGATCGTGCGGCCGCTATACGAAAAGCCCGTGCCGGCGCTGAACTCCGACCTGGGCTTCGACGAAGCGATCGGCGGCGTGGTCGCCGGTCTCTACACCGAGGCGGCCTGGCCCCGAATCATCGCCGGGATAACGCAACTACGGCAGGGCCGCGGCGACGAACTGCTCCAGCTCAACTATGACTTCTCGCTCCGCGACGCCGAGGGGCGTTGGCCCAACTTCGCCGAGGCACTCTACGCGATCAACTGCATGGACGAGGAACGCCTCAGCGAGGAAGAGGGAAGTGCGCTGCGCACCAGCATCTTTGAAGCAGCGCCCTTCATGGACCCCGGAGTCGCACTGACCGGTGCTCGCGACGGGTGCGAGCATTGGCCGGTCGAGCCGACCTTGGGCTACCCGTACGCGACCGGCATCGAGGGACTGCCGCCCACGCTGGTGGTGTCGATCACCGGTGATCCCACCACACCGCACGCCGGCGGCATCCAGCTGGCCGAGTCGCTCGGGGCTGCCCTGCTCACCGTGGAAGGCGAAGGCCACACCATCGTGATGGCCGGAACCAACCAGTGCGTCAACGAGATGGCCGCCGACTACTTGATCGACCTCGAGTTGCCGCCGGAAGGTGCCTCCTGCGAGTTGTGACGCCGCTGTGTCTTGTTAGGTGAACCAAGGTCATCGAATCGTCGAGTACGGCAGCGTCGAACCCGACGCGGCGTTCCTGATGCGGGCACTCGGGCATCGCGATCACCGCCACGCGTGGACAAAGTAACCCTGTGGCACCCCCCGGGCTCCTCGTGGAGCATGGGAAACGGCCAGCGGTCCAGTTCGTTGCCGACCTCTCCGACGCAGGTGGCTTGCGCCTGCCAGCCCCGCCGGGTGAGAAGCGCTTCGGGCGTCTCGGTGCCGAAGACCCACGCCATGCCGCGCTGGGCGAGGTGTTCGAGCATCGGCTGCAGAGCGGGGTGCTCCAGCAGGGATTGACCGAGGACGTCGATCATCAGGTGGCTTCCCGGCGCCGAAAGCGCAGTGATCCGGTCGAGCAGCAGGTCGACCTCAGCGGTAGTGAGATACGGGGTGAGCCCCTCGACCAGCCAGCACACCGGTCGGGTCACGCTCAGGCCGGCGCCCCGCAGCGCGCTCGGCCAGTCGTGAGCCAGGTCCGCGGCCACTGCTCGAAGTGCACAGCTCGGCGCCGCGGTTTCTGCGCCCACCCCCGCTAGCAGAGATGCCTTGAGGCCGAGCACCTCTGGACGATCCACCTCGTACACGGTGGTTCCCGGCGGGAAACCCAGTCGGTAGGCGCGAGTGTCCATGCCCGCCGCCAGCAACACGATCTGCTCGCCAGCCGCAGACCCGGCGACCAGAGCAGTCAGGGCATCGTCGAAGAACCTTGTGCGTACCGCCACTGTGGGGTTGTCGAATGGGGTTGTCCTACTGAAGTGAGCAGCCAACTCTCGTCCCGCCTCCCCGGCTAGAAGCGCGGCGAACGGGTCATCGAAGAGCCGATCCGGGCGTGCGGACTCGGCGGCCCGCTCCGCTGCGGTCAGTCGCGCCGTCGTTCCGACGGGCGTGATCTGCGGCATCGTTAACTCCTGTGCTGGTACTTGATTCCGACATAGTTGGTGGTTCATCAGTAGCTGAAGCTTCACCGCGCGGCGGGCACCCAGTTTCCGTGGAAGCCGGCGGGCACCCGGTGCGGCAGGTGGATGCTCGCGACGGTGCCCAAGGTTTCGGCGTCGAGGATCGCCAGATCGCTGCGACCGGTGGCGCGGTCGTAGACGAATCCAATGAGTACTGCACCATGCCGTCGCCGAGGAACCAGTGATAGAGCTCGGGATCGATCTCGCCGATCGGATTGGGTCCGTTACGCAGGTAACGCCCGTCGAGGTAGTCGGGGACGTTGCCGGTGACGTCGAGGTCGGTGAGCGTGAACTCCTCGTGCAGTGGGGCGAAATCACCCACCAGGTAGGGGTTGGTCATCTCAAATTCCTTTGCTGACGTAGGTATTGGTGAGAAACTGCGTGTCGGTGCTCAGAGGCTGCCGACGACCACTACCGCTGCGGCCGCCAGGAACACGACCTCGACGCCGGTGCGGGCACCCAACCGCGAGTGCATGGACTTCGGCGCGTTGGCCATCCGGGCCGCATGGACGTTGGCCGGGAACATCGCGACCATCAACAGGAACAGGCACAGCGCCGCGGCCGGCCGGGTGGTCGGGATCAGCAGACCCACCGCGCCCACCAACTCGAGCACGCCGGTGAGCGTCACCAGCAATGCCGGGTGCGGAAGCCGCGGCGGGACGATCGCGATCATGTCGGCCCGCAGCGGCGGCGCGAAGTGCGCGATGCCGGTGACCAAGAACATCGCCGCCAGGCCGACGGCGACGGCCGCGGGCCAGTTGTCGGTGTAGTCCCAGCCGAGCCACCCGCCTGCCCGCGCGGCCAACGTGACGACGATGAGTGTGAGTTGCGGAACCATCGCGAGGTCCAATCTTGACAGTGGCTAGTTTGACGACGGCCACGCTACAACCGCTATGTAGGCACTGTCAAGATGAGCGGGGTTAGGATCGCGCCATGTCAAAGCAGAAGGTGAATTACCACCACGGTGACCTGCGGGCGGTGATCCTGGCCTCGGCCGCGCGCCTGGTGGCCGAGCGGGGTGTCGACGCGGTATCGCTGCGCGAGCTGGCCCGCCAGGCGGGGGTCTCGCACGCCGCGCCCGCACATCACTTCACCGACCGGCGCGGCCTGTTCACGGCGCTGGCTACCGAGGGTTACCGCCTGCTGGCTACCGCCCTCGCCGGTGCTCGCCCGCGGTTTGTGGATGCCGCCACCACCTACGTCCGATTCGCGATCGACCACCCCGGCCACTACGCGGTCATGTTCGACCATTCGTTACTCGATATGGCCGACACCGACCTGGCCGCAGCCCAGAGTGCGGCCGGGGCTGAACTCGCCCGGGGGGTGGCCACCCTCGTCGACCCACATGCCGTGGCCGACCCAACGGGCGCAGAATTGGCCGCATGGTCGTTGATGCACGGATTCTCGATGCTCTGGCTCAACAGTGCGGTGCCACCTGAATTCCGCGATGTCGATCCGGCCATCACGACCGAGCGGATCGCCAACATGTTGTTTGACGGTTAGGTGGCCGGCCGATCCGCAATAGGTTGCGCACCAACAAGACTCGCGAGACCCGCCAACGCAACGTCGATGTCAACGAGATCGCCGCGGCCAGGTGCGTCCGGCGAGCTGTTACGCCGCCGTGGCTTGTTGGGCGCCCGCCTGATCAGCTCCTCTGTCCGGCGTCAGCATCCGCCGCCCCGGGGACGGAAGCCTCGTACCGGTGCAGGTACTCCTGAACCAAATCGATGGTCGCCTGATGACCGGTGGTGATGCCCAGCCCCTGCTCGATGACCAAGAGTCGGCCACTCGTCGCGAGGTCGCTGCGGCGTACCCCACCCTGCAGCGCTTCCTCGACCGCACCGCCACGATCCCCCTGTCCGAGAAACATCACGGCGCGACCGGTGCGCGACGATTCCGCCACGATCCGACCTACATCATCCGCGGATTGACCGATCTGCACCTCGAATTCACCCCCGCCGCGTAGCGAACAGCACGCCCACCAGAGCAGGATCTGCCACCATGACCATCATCACGACACCGATCTCGACCGCAATCGGCGTAGCGGTCGCCGGTTACACCAGCAGCGACTTCCTGACCCCGGATGCAGCCCGCAATTGCCAAGCGCTGCTGGACCGTTACGGCGGCGTGGTCTACCGCGAAGCCCACGTCACCGATGCCGACCTGGTTGCCTTCTCCCGCGCACTGGGGGAGGTCGTCGTGGCCGGCACCGGCGCACACCCGGACCACCCGGAGACCCGGCACGGGAGCACCCGCCGGTGTGGCGGCGCCGCGATGGCCGCAAGTCTCTGCTGATCGGCGCCACCGCCGGCCAGATCGTCGGCATGCACCCCGACCGGAGCCGCGCGCTGCTCGACGGGATCCTGGCGTGGGCCACCCAGCCGCAGTTCGTCTTGCGGCACCAGTGGCGGGTCGGGGACCTGGTGGTCTGGGACAACACCGGTCTGCTGCACCGTGCCATCCCCTATGAGCCAACCTCGCGGCGGCTGATGCACCGCACCACTCTCGTCGGTGAGGAAGCCATCGCATGGGTCCGTTCCCATGCTCAGAGGAGGCCGGTGACATCACCGGCCAGGTTTTCGGCGTCAATCGCGGGAGGGTTACCTAGAGCCATGGCACGGGTCGATCCCTTGCCGCCCAAGGAATGGCCGGCGGAATTCCGTGCGGCGATGGCGGCGTTGCGTCCCCCGAACCCCCGTCATCAGCCGCTGAGCACCGAGGACCGGCCCAAGGCCCTCAACACCCTGGGCACTTTCGCCCACCATCCCGAGTTGGCCCGCGCCTACTTCACCTTCAACGGGCACCTCCTCCTGGGCACCACGCTGACCGAACGGCAACGCGAACTCATCGTGCTGCGCGGTGGATGCGCAGGTCGCGCGAGTGCGCGGACAACGCGGCGCCGGTGATCACGGCCAGGCGTACACAATGGCGGAGGTGGACGAAGACAGCGGCGCAATCAGGCAGGGCCCGGACTCGTACGTCCGCGTCCTCGCATCCCGGGTGCACAATCTGAAGGCTGTGGACGTCGCGGCCCCGCGCGACTCCTTCGTGGTGTTCACCGGGGTGTCGGGATCCGGGAAGTCGTCGCTGGCGTTCGGCACCGTCTACGCCGAGGCCCAGCGCCGGTACTTCGAGTCGGTCGCGCCGTATGCCCGCCGATTGTTGCTGCCCCAGGACGCACCGAAGGTCGACGACATCACCGGGCTGCCACCGGCCGTCGCGCTGCAGCAACGCCGCGGCACGGCGACATCGCGATCGACCGTCGGGACCGTCACCACGCTGTCGAACCTGCTGCGGATGCTGTTCTCACGGGCCGGCACCTACCCAGCCGGTGCCACCGAACGTCTCGACTCGGATGCGTTCTCCCCGAACACCACCATCGGCGCATGCCCGCGGTGCCACGGCCTCGGCCGCGTCCACGAGGTGACCGAGCAGACGCTGGTGCCCGACCCGTCGCTGACCATCCGCGAGGGTGCGGTGGCCGCCTGGCCGGGCGCCTGGCAGGGCCAGAACCTGCGGGACATCCTCATCACGCTCGGTTATGACATCGACAAGCCGTGGCGCAAACTGCCCAAGCGGCAACGGGATTGGATCCTGTTCACCGACGACCAACCCACCGTCGAGATCGATCCGAGCCAGCATCCCGTCACCGCCGAGTACTACTACAACGGCACCTTCTCGAGTGCCGAGCGTCACGTGCGCCACACGCTGGCCAACTCGCAGAGTGCGACGATGCGACGCCGCGTGCTGCAGTACGTGCACAGCGCCGATTGCGCGGTCTGCGGCGGCGCGGGGTTGCGGCCCGAGGCCCTGGCGGTGACCTTCGCCGGCCGCACCATCGCCGAGTTGGTCGCCCTGCCGTTGACGGCGCTGGCCGATGCCTTGGCGCCGGCGGCGGCCAGAACGGAGTTCGCGGCGGCCTACGAGTCCACCGAGTCCGGTGAATTCACCGAGGTGGCGACCATGATCGCCGCCGATCTGGTGGCCCGGATATCAGTCCTGGTCGATCTGGGACTCGGCTACCTGAGCCTGCATCGCCGCACCCCCACGGTGTCGCCGGGGGAGTTGCAGCGGCTGCGGCTGGCGACGCAGTTGCGGGCCGGCCTGTTCGGCGTCCTCTACGTGCTCGACGAGCCCTCGGCCGGGCTGCACCCGGCCGACGCCGAACCGCTGCTCGACGTGTTGGACCGGCTCCGGCGCGCCGGGAACTCGTTGTTCGTGGTCGAGCACGACATGGACGTGGTGCGCCGCGCCGAATGGATCGTGGATGTCGGGCCTGGCGCCGGTGAACTCGGCGGGGACGTGCTCTACAGCGGGCCCGTGGCCGGCCTCGCCGACATCGAACCGTCGGTCACCCGGCGGTACCTGTTCGCCGATGGGCCTGCTGTCCCACGGACCGCACGCACACCGAGCGGCGTTCTGCGGTTGCGCGGCATCACCTTCCACAACCTGCGCAAAGTCGACGTCGACATCCCGCTGGGTTCGTTGGTGGCCGTCACCGGGGTATCGGGCTCCGGTAAGTCGACGCTGGTCTGCAAAGTGCTCGGCGACGTGATGGCCGGGCGGCTGGGTAAGTCGGTCGAACTCCCAGGCGCCGACGCCGACGGTGACACCGAACTGCTCGACATCGACGTCGACTCCAGTGCGGGGGTGAGCGTCGACGGTGCGGAGCTGATCACGCGCCTCATCACCGTGGATCAGCGACCGATCGGCCGCACGCCACGGTCGAACCTGGCGACCTACACCGGGCTGTTCGACGCCGTCCGGAAACGCTTCGCCGACACCCCCGAGGCGCGGCGGCGGGGCTGGGGTGCGGGACGTTTCTCGTTCAATGTCGCCGCGGGCCGTTGCGCCACCTGCCAGGGCGAGGGTTTCGTGGCGGTCGAGTTGTTGTTCCTGCCCGGCACCTACGCCACCTGCCCGACGTGTGGCGGCGCTCGCTATTCCGCGGAGACGCTGGAGATCACCTACCGGGGTCGCACCATCGCCGAGGTGCTCGCCCAGACCGTCGACGAGGCGGCCGAGTTCCTCAGCGATCTGCCGGCGGCGGCCCGCAGCCTGGTGACGCTGCGGGAGGTCGGGCTCGGGTATCTGCGGCTGGGACAACCGGCGACCGAACTGTCCGGCGGCGAGGCGCAACGCATCAAACTGGCCACCGAGTTGCAGCGCGCCCAACGCGGCCACACCCTCTATGTGCTCGACGAACCCACCACGGGCCTGCACCCTGCCGACGTCGAGTTGCTGGAAAGTCAGCTGCACCGGCTCGTCGACGCCGGCAACACCGTCGTCGTCGCCGAGCACGATATGTCGGTGGTGGCGGGCGCCGACCACGTCATCGATCTCGGACCCGGCGGCGGCGACGACGGCGGCACCGTCGTGGCGGCCGGAACGCCGGCCGTGGTGGCCGCCGACCCGGTCAGCCGCACGGCGCCGTACCTCGCCGCGCAACTGGGCCCGGCGTGACGGGTTCGGACGAGCCGGACGGGTGGACATCCTCTAGGCCGGACTCGAAGCCCTGGCATCCGCGCGGCCTGGCGATCGACATCATGATTCCCAATCACGGCAGCCCCGAGGGCATCGCGCTGGGCGACCAGATTCTCGCGTTCGCGATGGCCAATGCGGGCCAGTTGGGGCTGCAGGACGCGATCTGGCGCGGCACCTATTACACGCCGGCCGGTCCGCAGGCTACGGGGTACAGCCACTTCGACCACGTGCGCATCACCACGCTGCCGCGTCGCTAGCCGAGGACCCGACCACGACGGTTGCAGCGGCCCACTCGACCTGCCGTCTTTCGTAGCGCACTCATCAGTGAGGTGCGGGCTGACGGTTTCGCAGCGTGAAGTTCGCCGGCAAAGTCGAGCAGTTTAGTTGTGCAACACGCACAAGACATCTGCGTTGTTGCACAGCGCCCTGGTTTTTTGCGCCAGAAGAACAGGCCCGCCGAAATTCGGGAAAAGTGCCATTCACAACCGTGTGGGCACTAGCGGTCCGCCGGCGCGACTTCACCTGGACGCTGAAAGGTGCTCATAAACGCACAACCGGTCTGCAGATCTGGACCTTTACAACGCTGGTTGGCAATGGCGATCATGTATCGATCCGAGTGGGTTAAATCACACAGGAACCTCCCAGGGGACGACCCCGGGGTCGGGCGAGAACCGGACGAGGAGAACGTGATGAGGCGGTCGGTCAGGACGCTGGCAGTTGGCGCTGCGGGTCTGTTGGCAGTGGGATTGTCGGCATGTGGTGGTGGGCCCGGCAACGACGGGGACACCATCGTGGTGGGCGCGGTCTACGACACCAGCGGTGTGCAGCGCGTGGTCGGAAAATCGATGCTCGACGCGTTGAACCTCGCGGTCGATGAGATCAACGCTGACGGTGGTGTGCTGGGTAAGCAGCTCACGGTCAGGTTCTACGACTCCGGCGGTGACATCGCCAGCTACAAGCAGTACGCCGAGCAGCTGGCACTGCGTGATGAGCCCGCAGTGGCCTTCGCCGGCATCAACGGCGCATCGCGAGCGGCAATTCAGCCGATCTTCTCCCGCGCCGGCATCCCGTATATCTACAGCGAGCTGAACGAGGGTGGCATCTGTGAGAAGAACACCTTCACCACCGGTGTCGTACCGTCACAGAGCCTGGCGGCGTTGGTGCCGCGGATGCTGAACGAGCCCGGCAAGACCGTCTACATCGCCGGTGCCGATTACAACTTCGGCCACATCTCCGGTCAGTGGGGGCGCAAGTTCGCTGAGGAGGCCGGAGCCCGGGTGGTCGGTGAACGCTACATCCCGCTGGAGAGCTCGGACTTCGGATCGGTGGTCGATGAGATCCAACGACTTCAACCGGATCTGGTGCTGTCCTTCCTGGTCGGTGCCAACCACCAGTCCTTCTACAGATCTTTCGCGGCCGCGGGCCTGAACAAGACAACTCCGATCGCTTCGAGCACCTTCGGCACCGACGGCGAAACCGAGGCCCTCAGCGCGGCCGAGCAGGAGAACATCTACGTCGCCTATCCATATATCCAGTCGATCGAGAGCCCGGAGAATACGGAGTTCATCGAGGCCTGGGAGAACAAGTACGGCGAGCTGAAATCCCCGTTGCCCGACGAGGTCAACTCGGTGTGGAGCGGGCTCCACCTTTGGGCGGAAGCCGTGGAGAAGGCCGGTGAGCTGGACCAGGGCGCAGTGATCGAGGCACTGGAATCAGGCATCGAGTTCACCGGGCCGGGCGGCCGCATGCAGCTCGATCCTGCCAGCCACAACGTCATCCAGAACGTGAGCATCGGTCGGACCAACGGTCCGGACGGCTATTTCGAGGTCATCGAGACCCGCGAGAACGTCGCACCCTCCTTCGAACAAGAAGTCTGCGACCTGATCTCCAACCCCGACCTCAACGAGCAATTCACGCCGACGAGCTGACGCGCCCTCTTTCGGACCACGCCTGCGACCCGGTCGCAGACTCTGACATCAACAGCAGTAAACGACGGCGGAGTGATTTGAACACATGCAATGGGACACAGTAATCAACTTGGCCCTCGGGGTCGGGACGGGGATTTCGATCCTCGTGCTGATCTCGCTGGGTCTGGCAGTGATCTTCGGAATGATGGGCGTGATCAACTTCGCCCACGGTGAGTTCCTCATGATCGGAGCTTTCACGACCTACTCCGGGTACAGCTTCGGGCTCCCGCTGCCGCTCGCGATGCTGTTCGGTGCTCTGGTAGCCGGTTTGCTGGGCGTCGTTGTCGAACAGGTGCTGGTGCGACGGCTGTACGGGCGACTCGAGTCGACGATGTTGGCGACGTTCGGCCTCAGCCTCGTGCTCGTCCAAGTCGCCGTATTGATCTGGGGCACCAGCCCCGCCGGCATACCGACCCCGCTCGGTGTGGTCTCGATCGGCAGATACTCGGTCAGCATGTACCGGATCGTGCTGATCGTGGCCGCAGTCGGGTTGCTCGCGCTCGTCTGGTGGGTGTTCGTCAAGACCGGATTCGGTCTGCGTGCCAGGGCTGCGGCACTGGACGCGGAGACTGCGGCGTCGGTGGGCGTCAACGCGGCGCGAACCAACATGTGGACCTTCGGCCTGGGCGGAGCTCTGGCCGGAGCGGGCGGGGCGCTGCTCGCTCCGATCGTGGCCGTCTCGGCGAACATGGGGGCGGTCTACATCGCCCAGGCATTCATGACTGTCGTCGTTGGCGGGCCCGGGGTAATCACCGGAACCGTCAGCGCGGCAGGCCTGCTCGGCACGGTTCAGCGCGCGGCGTCGGACCTGTTTGCACCGCTGATCGGGATCGCCGCACTGCTTGTCGTGGCACTGGTACTCGTCCGGGTCCTGCCGAACGGCATCTCGGGCCGACTGAGGAGAGACCTGTGAGAACTTTCGAGGTGCGGTGGCGCACTCTGCTGGACCCACGCGGAGCCTGGTCGCGCAGCTGGCTGTCCGTGGCCATCAGCATCGTTGTGGTCCTGGTGCTCTCACAGACGGTGAGCCAGTTCGAACTCCGGCAATGGACGAGCTGGTTGGCCCTGACGGTACTGACACTGAGTCTGGTGTGGGTTTGGGGTCATGCGGGGGTGTTCAGCTTCGGTCAGGTGCTGTTCTTCGGTATCGGCGCCTACGCCTATGGCGCGGGCTCGATCAATCTGGTCGACCGCACCGGGGAGACACTCACCTCCCTACTCATCGGAATGGTCGCCGCGCTGGTGGTGGCTGCGGTCCTCGGTTATTTCCTTTTCTACGGGGATGTTTCAGGGGTGTACGTCGCGATCGCGACGTTGGCGGCGACCTTGGTGGCGTTCACGCTCATGGCAAGCACCGCGGATCCGATATACGCGATCGGAGACGCGCGGTTAGGCGGATACAACGGCATGAGCGGCATTGCGCCGATCACCCTGCCCGGCGGTCACGAGCTAGCCATCGCGCAACTGTTCGTCTTCACGGCGATTACGGCGATTCTGGTCGCCTTCGGCGTGTTGGCGTTGCAGCGCAGCGCATTTGGTCGCGGTGCACGTGCCGTCCGTGAAAACGAGACCCGAACGACGTTGGTAGGCTTCGACACTCGTCGTCACAAGCTGCTGGTCTTTGTCATCGGCGGGGCCATCGCCGGGTTGGCCGGCGGCTTGTACGCCGCCTGGGGCGGGTTCGCAGATCCGTCGCTGTTCGGCCTGGAACAGGCGACGCTGGTGGTCGCTTGGAGCCTGGTCGGTGGCCGCACATCAGTGCTCGGCGCCTTCGTCGGTGTCTTCGGCCTGCAACAGCTCACCACCAGTGTCACGTCGACCGGAACGAATGTGACGCCCCTGGTGGTCGGCGCAGTCCTCATCCTGATCGTGCTGGTGCTACCGCGCGGGGTGATCCCGACCCTGGCCGACCAGTTGACGGCTTGGCGGCGGCGCGCAGCCCCGACCGTTCCGTCCGAAAAAACGCTTCCCGTCGACGAACGTGAACTGCCCCCAGCGGCTTTGACCGGCCAGGCCCGGTCCCTACGGGCCGAGAAGGTCGAGAAAGCGTTCGGCGGCGTCAAGGCGGTCGCCGGTGTCGATTGGAGCATTGCGGGCCCTGGGGTGGAGGCGTTGCTCGGCCCCAACGGCGCGGGCAAGAGCACGCTGTTCAATCTCTTCGCCGGTTCCTACACACCGACCGCCGGCAAGGTCTACCTCGACGACTTGGACATCTCGCGCTGGCGGCCAGATCGCCGAACTCGTGCGGGGATGTCGATCAAACGTCAGGTGCCGAGCCTGTTCGGAGGGTTGTCGACGCATGAGAACCTATGGCTCGCGGCCTACGGCAGCGGCAAGAGCGCCGCGGAATCAGCTCGGGTCGCCGACCAGTTCGTCCGTTGGCTCGGGCCGGCGGCAGACGTAGAAGAGGTGCAAGTCCTCGCCCACGGTCAGCAGCAGTGGCTCGACATCGCGATGGCCCTGGCTGCCTCGCCATCGGTGTTGCTGCTCGACGAGCCCACCGCGGGCATGGGCCGCGAAGAGAGCTCCCAGATCGCACGGGTCGCGCGACAGTTGGGTGAACGGATCCCGGTGATCGTTGTGGAACACGACATGGAGTTCGTCGAGGAACTCGGTGCGCCGATCACGGTCCTCGACCGGGGGCGGACGCTGGCTCGCGGAACGCTGGAAGAGATCAAGAACAACGACGACGTCTTGGAGGTGTACCTTGGCCGCACAGTCAGTACTGAGCGTTGAGGGACTGCATGCCGGTTACGGGAAAACCCAAATAGTCGACGACGTCTCGTTCGAGCTATCAGCCGGATCGGTGCTGGGTGTCCTTGGCCGCAACGGCGTGGGAAAGACCACGACATTGAAGGCCATGATGGGACACCTCCCCCATACCGGTTCGGTGCGTCTCGACGGTGTGGACTTGTCTCGCCTCAAGGCCCACGAACGGGCTGCTGCCGGGCTGGCCTACGTCCCGCAGGGACGGCGGATCTTCGCCAGCTTGTCGGTGGAGGACAACATGCGAATCGCGGTGCCGCGGGCGCGGCGCTCCGCGTGGCAGAGCGAACTCGAGCAGATGTATGACCAGTTCCCGATCCTCGCGGAGAAACGGCGCCAGGCGGGCGGACAGCTCAGTGGCGGCCAGCAACAGATTCTCGCGCTGGGTCGGGCACTGGTCGCTCGGCCGAAGGTCATCCTGCTCGACGAACCCTCCGAGGGCATTCAGCCGTCCATCGTCGAGCAGATCGGGCAGGCGGTCGGCACGTTGTGTGCCGACCGCAAGATCGCGTTCGTCCTCGTCGAGCAGAACCTCGGCTTCGCAACGTCCGTCTGCGATACCGTCGTGCTGGTCGACAAGGGCAGCATCGTCATGCAGACCCAACCGCGGATAATCGCCGAGGACAGGGAACTCCAGCTCCAGTACCTGGGGGTGTGATCAGGGCGGCGACGGACGACCCCATCGGCGATAGTCAACACGATCGGCGGATTATGCTTGATGAAAACTGTGAAGGCCGCGGAGGCCCCCGACACGACGTCGCAGGTCAGTGCTGACGACCTGCTTGTGGCACTGACCGTCGCGAGGTCGGGCAGCTTCAACGCCGCCGCCGGCATCCTGGGTGTCACCCACACGACCGTGTCGCGTCGCGTGAGCAACCTCGAGAAGGCGCTCAGGAGTCGGGTTTTCGTGCGGGCTTCGGAAGGGTGGGTGCCGACGGAGACCGGCCAGACGGTCATCACCGCTGCCGAAGAGATCGAACGCGCTCTCGGGCGCCTCGGGCAGACAGGGCAGGTCGCCACGGTGGTGCGGGTGGGTGCTCCCGACGGGCTCAGCTCCTTCTGTGTCGCCCCTGCAATGGCCAGGCTGGCGCGCGAGCGCCCGCAGTTCAGCTTTGAGTTGATCTCCGCGACCCGATCCTGGCGGCAGACCAGGTCCGACCTCGACATCGAGATCGTCATCGGGCGTCCTGAAGTCAACAACCGTGCCGACATGGTCCACGTGCGCGACTACAGCTTGGCCCTCTATGCGACAGAGGCTTACCTGCAGGAGCACGGCGAGCCCGAAAGCCTGTTGGACCTTACGAACCACACGGTGATCTACTACATCGACTCGGCGCTGCAGGTCGATGATCTCGACAAGGCGACCGATCTGCTCCCGCAGTCGGCGAAGGCCATCCGGTCGACGTCGGTTCACGTGCACGTGCAGTCCACGGTGGCCTCCGCTGGCATCGGTCTTCTCCCCGACTACCTCGCGGAGCGCGAGCCCGGTCTTCGTCCCGTGCTGCACCATCAGTTCAGGCACCCGTTGAGCTACTGGGCCGTGATCCGTCGCGATTCCTACCGGAACCCGATGGTTCAGCTCGCTCTGCGCGAGATCATGCGCGAAGCTGCGTCCGGGGCGGTGCCGCGCAGCACGCCGTGACACTCGACGCGCCGCTGCCCTGGTGAGGGGCGGACGGTCCCGGCTGCAAGCAGGGCACCCACCCCGCCCCGGTCACAGCTCGGGATGCCGCTTGTTCCATGGTGTGACAGCCTGGAATGCCCCCACAACATCGACGAGTCGGCGCTCGGTGAAGGCGCTGCCCACCATCTGCAGCCCGACCGGGAAAGGGAGGCCGGATTCGGTGGTGGTGAATCCACCGGGGAACGTGATCGTGGGCATCTGCGACAGCGTGAACGGCACCGTGAACCGGTGCACGCCGGCGGTGGTCTCCTCGTCCATCCGGATCATCTTCTCGACCGGCGGCGCGATGAAGGACATCGCCGGAATCAAGACGGCGTCCACGCTCGCCAGGACAGCTTCCATTTGACCCTTGAAGATCAGCCTGCGCTGCAATAGTTCGTCGTACTCGATGCCGGACATGGCGATTCCGCGGTCGAGGAGCTCGCTGAGTGCCGGACCGTAGCTGTCACGGTGCTTTGGATACAGACCGCGGTGTGAACGTGCGGTCTGCACGGCGCATACACCGAACCAGTCGGTGATGGCCTCGGTGGGATCGGGCAATTCGACGGGGACCAGTTCGGCACCCAGGTCGGCCAGCACCTGCTCGGCTTGCTGATGGGCCTTCTCGACGTCATTGCTGACATCCCGGTAGCTCCACTCGGGGTCGATCCCGATCCGGACGCCGCGTAGGGAACTCGGCACCGCGGTGCTGAATTCGGGCACCGGCTGCAGTGACGCCGTGGGATCGCGGGGATCAGCGCCGGCGATCGCGCCGAGCATGAGCCCTGCGTCGCGCGCGGAGCGACAGATCGGCCCGACATGGTCGAGGGTCGCCGCCAGTTCGACGGCGCCGGCCCGGCTCACCCGCCCCCAGGTCGGCTTCAACCCGGTCGCGCCGTTGGAGGCTGACGGCATCCGGATCGAGCCGCCGGTGTCCGACCCGAGCGCTCCGAAACACAGTCCCGCGGCCGGAGCCACTCCGCTGCCACTCGACGACACGCCGACCCAACGGTTCGGATCCCACGGATTGACCGGAGCTCGGAACGGCGGCGTGTGCTCGGTGTAGACACCCTCGGTCGTGTGCACCTTGCCGACGATGATCGCCCCGGATTGTTCCAGGCGCTCGACGACGGTGGCCGACGTGGCCGCGACTTGGCCGGCGCGCACGGACATACCGGCCTCGGTGCGCCAACCTGTCTTGTCGAAAACATCCTTGACCGCCAGCGGGATTCCGTCGAGCGGGCCGCGGGTGGTACCCGTCTTGCGGCGCTCGTCCGAATCTGCGGCGCAGGCACGGGCCTCGTCTGCGGCCACGAACGCATACGCGCCGAGTCGCTGGTCGACGTCGGCTATCCGGTCGAGCGTCAGTTCGGTCAGTTGTTCGGCAGTGACGTCCCCGCTGGCCAACATGTCCACGAGCTCGCTGATCTCACGGTAGTGCAGCGCGTCGTCGGTGGTCTCGGTCATCCGTCAATCTCCCTGTCTTCGAGCCTGTCTCGGTCTACATGATCTCTCGGGCCGCCGCGGGCCCGCGGCCATCGGCCATGGTGTCGTCATCGTTGAGCGCGGGCAGGCCGGACTGCCACCAGAGCGGATGCTCGGCTCCGCTGTACCGCGAGGGCAATGCCCGCTTGTGATTGAACACATCTCAACCGGCGTGCTCGATCAAGTCAATGACCACTACTGCACCGATCGGTGCAAGATTGCAGAGCACCGTGGTTCCCCGATTGCGTATCGCCGGTTCGGCCGCAGGTTTTCGGCGCAGTGTGGGCGTCTACGAGACGCTCTTGGGCACGCTGAGATCAGGATGTTCCGCGACCGTCTTCCGCAGGAACGCGCAGACCGTCCGGACCCTTTCCAGCCGTTCGAGTTCCCGGGGGACGACCAACCAATACAGGCGACTGACGTTGAACGAGTCCGGCAGGATGCGCACCAGTCGATCGTCGCGGTTTCCGACGTAGGCCGGCAACGGCGCGACGCCGAGGCCGCTGCGGGCCGCAAGCCAATGCCCGGTGATGTTGGAAATCTGCGCGTCCACCTGCTGGATATGCGGGAGTTCGTCGAAGATCCTCAGTGGCTGGATGTTCATGAGCGCGTTGACGTACCAGATAACGGTGTGAGCGCGCAGGTCGGCCACCTTGGTGATCGGCGGGTTGGCTGCCAGATAGTCACGCGTGGCATAGAGGCCGAGGTCGTAGTAGGTAAGCCGTTCGGAGCGCACCGCGCGTGAGGTCGGTCGTTCCAGCGTCACCGCGACGTCGAAATGCCGCTCCGAGACCGCGTTATGGACGGTGGAGGTGACCAATTCGACGCCGAGATGCGGATGCGCCCTCTTCAACTCGACCAGGTGGGGCGCGATGATGAATGCGCCGAAACCGTCGGTGGTCGCGATGCGGATCGAGCCGGTGAGGATGTCGGCGGTGGCGCCTTGCGTGTCATAAGCGGCGATCACCGCCGATTCGACGGCCTCGGCGCGCGGCATCAACCGCTTGCCGGCTTCGGTCAGTCGCCATCCGCTCGGCGCCCGGTCGAAGAGACGCTCACCCAGAGACCGCTCGAGCGCGACGATACGGCGCCCCACTGTGGTGTGGTCGACCTCGAGAACCCGCGACGCGTCACTCAGCCGTCCCGTTCTGGCCACTTCGAGGAAGTACCGAAGATTGTCCGCACCGAGCATGTGACCTCCCAGCGTGCATTTTTGCAGTAGCCTACGCGCATTTTCTCGTTGACTGGTGCGCAAATGTCACATCAGATTGGTGGTGTGACACAGACTGCACAACCCTCCACGACCATCAGCCACTGGCTGGACAACGACTTCTTTCCCGGAACCTCGACCACCACGGCGCCGGTCACCAACCCGGCGACCGGCGAGGTCACGGCCGATCTGGCGCTGGCGTCAGCGCACGACGCGAAGGCCGTCATCGATGCGGCGGCCGCGGCGTTCCCCAGCTGGCGGGACACCTCGCTGGCCAAGCGCACCCAGGTGCTCTTCCGCTTCCGTGAGTTGCTCAATGAGCGCAAGGAAGAACTGGCCGCGATCATCACCGGTGAACACGGCAAGGTGCTCTCCGACGCGCTCGGCGAGGTGACCCGGGGTCAGGAAGTAGTCGAGTTCGCTTGCGGTATACCCCATCTGCTGAAGGGCGGATTCACCGAGAACGCCTCGACCAACGTCGACGTCTACTCGATCCGTCAGCCGTTGGGGCCAGTAGCCGTCATCTCCCCGTTCAACTTCCCCGCCATGGTGCCTATGTGGTTCTTTCCCATCGCCATCGCTACCGGGAACACGGTGGTGCTCAAACCGTCGGAGAAAGACCCGTCGGCATCGTTGTGGCTCGCCGAATTGTGGAAGGAAGCCGGCCTGCCCGCGGGGGTCTTCAACGTGTTGCAGGGTGACAAGACCGCCGTCGACGAACTGCTCACCAACCCCAAGATCGCGGCCGTGTCGTTCGTGGGCTCGACCCCGATTGCCCAGTATGTCTACACCACCGGCACGGCCGCCGGTAAGCGCGTCCAAGCGCTCGGCGGCGCCAAGAACCACGCTGTGATCCTGCCCGACGCTGATCTCGACCTGGCCGCCGACGCCATGGTCAACGCCGGCTTCGGCAGCGCCGGTGAGCGTTGCATGGCGATCAGCGCCGTAGTGGCCGTTGGACCGATCGCCGACGCACTGGTCGCCAAGATCGCCGAGCGCGCCCACGGCATCAAAACTGGAGACGGCACCCAGGATTCGGATATGGGGCCGCTGGTCACCCAGGCGCACCGCGACAATGTCGCGTCCTACGTGGACGCCGGTGAAGCGGACGGCGCCAAGGTTGTCCTCGACGGACGGGGAGTGGCGCCGCACGGCGGCCAGGGTGGGTTCTGGCTCGGCCCCACCCTGCTGGACGACGTGACCCCGGAGATGAGCGTCTACACCGACGAGATCTTCGGACCGGTGCTCTCGGTGCTACGAGTCGAAACTTACGACCAGGCCGTCGATCTGATCAACTCCAACCCCTACGGCAACGGCACCGCCATCTTCACCAATGACGGTGGCGCGGCGCGACGCTTTCAGAATGAGGTGACTGTCGGCATGGTGGGCATCAACGTGCCGATCCCAGTGCCGATGGCCTACTACAGCTTCGGAGGGTGGAAGTCCTCCCTGTTCGGGGACACCCACGCGCACGGCATGGATGGCGTGCACTTCTTCACTCGGCAGAAAACCATCACGCAGCGTTGGCTCGACCCCAGCCACGGCGGCATCAACCTCGGCTTCCCGCAGAACGGATAATCCATTGTCATACAACGTCACTCTTCCCCGGCACAGTAAGATCGGCGCCGGTGCCGCCGAGGAGCTGGGATTGCTCTGCATGCAGGTCGGCATTCGTCGACCGGTCCTGGTCACGGATCAGTACCTCACCGAAACCGGCAAGACTGATCGGCTGATGGGCATCTTGCGCTCCGCCGGTTGCGAGCCGGCCGCCTTTTCCGAAACGGTGCCGGACCCGACGTCGTCATCGCTGGTTCCCGGTCTCGAGGCAGTGCGAAGGCACAAGGCCGACGGTGTGATCGGTTTCGGTGGCGGCAGCCCGATGGACACCGCCAAGGCGCTGGCCGTGCTGGCCAACTCCGAGAACAGCATCGCTTCGTTCAAAGCGCCCAATCTCTACAGCGGTCCAGCGTTGCCGATCGTCGCAGTTCCGACCACCGCCGGGAGCGGTTCGGAAGCAACGCAATTCACGGTCATCACGGACGACGAAACCGACGAGAAGATGCTGTGTCCGGGATTGTCTTTCCTGCCGTTGGCCACGGTGATCGACTTCGAACTGACCGTGTCGATGCCCGCGCGACTCACCGCAGACACCGGCGTGGATGCGCTCACCCACGCCATCGAAGCCTATGTGAGCCGCCGGGCGAATCCGTTCAGTGACGGGCTCGCGCTCGTGGCCATGCGCACGATCGGCACACACTTGCGCAGGGCGTACGCGGACGGTGAGGATCGAGCGGCACGGGAAGCGATGATGCTCGCCTCGACCCAGGCCGGGATGGCCTTCTCGAACGCCAGTGTGGCCCTGGTGCATGGGATGAGCCGGCCCATCGGCGGGCACTTCCATGTGGCGCACGGACTCTCGAACGCCATGTTGCTGCCGGCCGTGACCCGGTTCTCTGCGGACGCCGCCACCGACCGTTATGCAGACTGCGCCAGGGCGATGCAACTGGCCGATGACTCGGCCGGCGATGCTATCGCCGCGGGAGCGCTGGTCGACGCACTCGATGTCCTTTGTGAGGACGTGGCGGTGCCCTCGCCGGCGGGGTACGGCATCAACGAGACAGACTGGAACTCGCGCCTCGAGGTGATGGCCCAGCAGGCTCTCGCCTCTGGATCGCCGGACAACAACCCGCGGATACCCGACACCGATCAGGTTATCGAGTTGTATCAGTCGATCTACAACTAGCGGATTCCAGGTGTGGCGCCCGGATGCCTTAATCTAGCGGCCCGAAAGCCGTTCACCACGGCCGAGATCGAACTGCTGACAGCAGAATTGGGCGCGGACGCAATCCTGGGCCGGGCAGCCACCGTGCTGTCGAGCCAGACCGTCGGCAGCTTGGTCCAGAGCAGACGATCGGTGCCAGCTATGGCGGCTCTGCTGGCGGCAATCGGCGTCGGGCTGGTGCCACCCGAAACCGACTGGACTGTGATCGCCTCGGAGGTCACCCCAGATGCCGACAACAGTGAAAGCTACGACCTCGTATACCCAACGTGGCGTGAAGTGTACGCAGCGACAGAGGATTTGGTGCACCGGTTATCAGCTGAACCGACGAAAGAGCGTTGATGTGACCAACCCCGGCCACTGTCGAAGGGTGTTGACCCGAGGCGACGACTGACAACGATCACGGAGCGGTCACGAGGAGGTGCCGTAGAGACGTTCGGTCTGATCGTCGGGGGCGCCGTCGAGGCGTTTACGCAACGCCCGCGCCAGTGCGCCGGCAGCACATCGGCGTGGGCGAGAAGGCGGCGCGCAGCCGCTCGGTCAAGGCGGTCGATATTGAGGACGCGGTGCGTTTCGGCAGCAGTGATGCCGTGGCGAGGCTGGGAAACCAGCGCGATCGCGTCCCCGGCGCACACTGTGCCGGGCTGCAGAACGCGGAAGTAGACGCCCGTGCGGCCAGTCTGCTGGGTGCGCACCGCCATGTCTGGGCGTCGGTGAAACGCCGCCAGCTTGTAGCAGGGTTGGCGAGGCTTGGTGACCTGCAAGACCGTGGTGCCAATCTGGTAGACGGCACCGAGAACGATAGTGCTCTCCAGAAGACCTGTGGTGGTGAGGTTTTCGCCGAAGGCCGGATAGGCTAGGTCGCCCAGCTGCTCGGACCAGGCGGTGTAGTGTTCGCTGGCGTACGCGAGCACTGCTTTGTCGGGACCGCCATGATGCACTGTGTCGCCCTGCTCGTCACCGGTGAGGCCGAGTCGTGTGACCGCCACCGGGTCCCTCGTCGGCGACTTCGCGATCGCCGTGGTCACAGTGCGCCCTCGCCACGGTATCTGCCGGGCGCGGCCGACAGATACCGCGACAACCGCGGCTGCCGTCACGAGTTCGACACTGTTATTGCGGCGGCGGCGGCGGCGGGGCCGGGGCCGTAGGCCGGACCAGCCGGCTTGCCGGGAGAATCCGATATGGCGCTTCTGGACTTCGGGGGCGGCGAGCCCATCACGAGCGCCCCGCGAGCATGGCCTCCAGTTCGGTCCGCCTGGTGGCGTCCAGCGGCAGCAGCGGCGCGCGCGGGTCGCCGACATCGGTGCCCAGCAGGTCCAGACCGGCTTTGATGGTGGTGGGCAGACCGCCGGCGACGATGAAGCGCAGCAGCGGAGCCAAGTCGTCGTAGATCTGCTCGGCTCGCTGCACGTCATCGTCGCGGACGGCGGCGTAAAGGTCCAGGCACGGTTGCGGGCGCAGATTCGGTGCGGCGGTGCACCAACCGGAGGCGCCTTCGAGGAGGGCTTTCAGCACCAGTGGATTGCTGCCGTTGTAGAACGGCAGCGCGCCGCCGGAGAGTTCCTTGATGCGTTGCATTCGGGTGATGTCGCCGGTGGACTCTTTGACCATCTGAACGTTGTCGATCTCGGTGAACATCTGCACCAGTAGTTCGGGGCTGATGTCGATGCCACTGGTGGCCGGGTTGTTGTAGACCATGATCGGAAGGTCCACGGCCGCAGCCACCGCAGCGTAATGCTGGAAGATCTCGCGCTCAGTCAGCTTCCAGTACGAGATCGGCAGGATCATGACGACGTCAGCGCCGGCCTGTTGCGCGTACCGGGCGCGCCGAATGGTGTTGGCGGTGGTCAGATCTGACGCACCGACGATCACCGGGACGCGACCGTTCACGGTGGCCACGGTGGTATCCACGACGGTGTCGAACTCCTCCTCGGTCAGATAGGCGGATTCACCGGTGCTGCCGAGCGGGGCGATTGCGTGCGCGCCGGTGCTGACCAGCTGCTCGATGAGCGCGGCGAGCTTGGCCGTGTCGACCTTGTGGCCGCCTTCAGTGAACGGGGTGACGGGGTAGGCGATGATGCCTGCGATCGGGTGGTTCATGGGGCTGTCCTATCGGGGTGGTCGGGTCAGTTTTCGAGGGCGTCGGGGTGGTTGCGCAGCGCGCGGCGGGCGTAGTAGGCGAAGTTGGCCTGGCTGCGCTTGGGCCTCAGCGTCCAGTCGTGGGCCTCGCGCGCCAGCCGGTCGGGCAGCGGGGCGATGGTCCCGGCGGCCATGGCGGCAAGTTGGAGCTTGGCCCCCCGCTCGATCAGCATGGCCAGCGAGCAGGCCTCTTCGATGCTGGCGCCGGCGACGACGTGGCCGTGGTGGGCCAGCAGGATCGCCTTCTTGTCGCCGAGGGCAGCGGAGATGATCTCGCCTTCCTCGTTGCCCACCGGCACGCCGGGCCAGTCCGCAAGGAACGCGCAATCGTCATACAGCGGTGCGATGTCCATCTGGGAGACCATCAACGGGACCTCTAGCATCGAGAGCGCCGCAACGTGAAATGGGTGGGTGTGCACAATGCACTGGACGTCCGGCCGGGCGCGGTAGATCCAGGAATGGAATCGGTTGGCCGGGTTGGCCATTCCCGTCCCCTCGAGCACGTTGAGGCCCTCGTCGACCACGAGCAGGTTGCCCGCGGTGATCTCGTCGAAGCCCAGCCCGAGGCGCTGGGTGTAGTAGGTGCCGGGTGTTTCGGCGCGGGCGGTGATCTGGCCCGCCAGCCCGGAGTCGTGGCCGGCGTCGAACAGGGCGCGGCAGGTCAGCGCGAGCTTCGCCCGCGGCGTGAGTTCCGAGTCCGCGACATTGCGGCTCAGATCGTCGAGCGCGCGGCGCATCAGGTCGTCCTTGGAGTCCTGCAAAGTGCTGCTCATCGTTCTCCCTCAAGTTTCGTCTGGGACACGATAGACACTGTAGGACAACGTGTGTCATATAGGCAAAGCGCGTATAGTGCGTTGACGTGAGTGGTTTGGTACGTGCGGTGCGGCAGCAGCGCGGGATGACGTTGGATGAGCTGGCGGTGGGCACCGGCCTGACCAAGAGCTATCTGTCCAAGGTGGAACGTGGGCAGAGCGTGCCGTCGGTGGCGGCGGCGCTGAAGATCGCCAGCGCACTCGATGCGGATGTCGCACAGCTTTTTTCGGACGATCCGGAGGTCACCACCTTTGCCGTCGGACGCGCTGCAGACCGCGGTTCGGCCCGGCACCACGCCATCGCGGAGCGAATGCTCGGCAAGTCGATGTCACCGTTTGCGGCGCGCCCGGGCCGGCAGTTCAGCGCGTACCCACAGCCGACGCATCCGGGTCAGGAATTCCTGTTCGTGCACCGAGGCGCCGTCGAGCTGAATTACAACGGGGAGGTCACTCGACTCGACACCGGCGACTGTGCGTACTTCGACGCCGCGGCGCCGCACAAGCTGCGGCAAGTGGGAGATGAGCCCAGTGAGGTAATCGTGGTCACCTCGGATGTCCCCGCGCCCGGTAGCGGCGGGCCCGACAAGCCCAGCCGCACGGCGCCGTACCGCGCGGCGAAGCTGACCCCGCCGCGCATCTGACGAATCCGCCCTCACGGGTGGACATCCCACCAACCAGTTCGTAGCCTGTCCGAGGACGTAGACAGCTGGGCCACGAGCGGTCCTTGCAGTGAAGGACCGTGACAATCCGTATGACCTGGGCGCGCCGTTCTGTGCGGCGAGTGGTGTGCTGTTCGGCGGCCACGGTCTTGGTCTTCTCGGCTTCGGTCGCGAGCGTGAACGCCGATCCCGCCGCCGACGCGATGGCCAAACTCGAGGAGTTGTCCCAGCAGGCGGTGCAGACGCGCGAGGCCGTCACCGCGGCTCAGCACGAGGCCGACGCCAAGCTCGCCGAGCAGGTCGCCGCCGAGGAACGCCACCGCGCCGACGCCGAGACCCTGGCCGTCGTCAACGCCGAACTGCAGCCCCACCAGGAGGCGGCCAACCGGGTGGCGGCGATGACCTACATGAGCGGGCGCACCGGCGCGATGGCCGCGGTGCTGACCGCCGGGTCGCCCCAACAGCTCATCGACCGGCTGTCGCTGCAGCGCGCCGTCGCCGACATCACGGCCGACCAGTTGGCGGGCTTGCACGCGGCCCGCCAGCGTGCCGCCACCGCCGCCGCGGCCTCGGAGAAGTCGGCCGCCGAAGCCCGCGCCGCGGCCGAGCAGGCCACCGCGGTGCGCGCGGACCTGCAGGGCAAGTGGAAGGAACTGCTGCGGCAGATCGCCGCCGCCGAGGCGCAGTACGCCACGCTGACCCCGCAGCAGCAGGCGATCGTCGACAGCGCGCCCCCACCAGAGGCGGCGCCGCCCGCGCCGGAAGCACCGCCGGCCCCGCCGGAGGACCCGGCGATCCTCGCGTTGCCCGGCGAGCCGCCCGTCGAGAGCAACCCCCTGCTGACCGCGGCCCGCGTCGACCTCCCCGAGGTGTTGCCCGTCGGCGTCGCGAGCGAGGCGGGGCTGCAGCCGAACTCCATCGTGGCCGCCCGGGCCGTCAGCGCCCGGTTCCCCCAGATCGCCGAGATCGGCGGGGTGCGGCCGGACTCCAAGCCGTGGCATCCCAGCGGTCTGGCCATCGACATCATGATCCCCAACCACAACACCCCGGAGGGCATCGCGCTCGGCGATGCGATCATGGCTTTCGCCCTGGAGAACGCGGGCCGGTTCGGGCTACAGGACGTGATCTGGCGCGGCACCTATTACACGCCGGCGGGTCCGCAGGCGACGGGTTACGGCCACTACGACCACGTGCACATCACCACGACGCCGCGCCGCTGATTCAGGGGTGCAGGTTCCACTGGCCGACGTCGGCGGCCAGCACGTCGTTGACGTCGACGCGGCTGCCGCCGACCAATGGACCCGGGTTCGACGCGGTGTCGATGATGCGCTGGTAGAGGACGGCGGCGGGGTGGATCTTGCCGCGAGACCACGACCGGGTCTGCCAGGCCCACGCCTTGCCAGGCGTGCTCGACCGCCCGATGACACCGTCGGCGATCGCCCACTCGCAGACGTCGATGCCCCCGTAGACACCGGTGCGCAGTACCCCGATCACCGAGTTGATGCCGCGAAACCACGGCAGCGCCACGGTGTTCCAGGTGTTGCGGTCGATGTCGTCGTCGACACTGAAGTAGACCGGTGCAGTCTGGCCGCCGCCGGCCGCGGTATGCAACTGCCAGGCGGTGCGCGCGTCGGCGACGCCGCCGGCGAACCCGCGGGTGAAGTCCGACGGTGCGGTGCCGCCCGGCTTGCCGTACTGGAAGTTGCTGACGATCACCAGGCCCGCGGCGTGCAGGGAGCGGGCGTAGGGCAGCGTGATCGGCTTGGCCCCGAACGACGATCCGGGTCGTGACGTCGACACGTAGTTGATGACGCCGGCGTGCCCGGCGGCGCGGATGGCCTCGGCCGGGATCTGTTTCATGGCGAAGTCGATCAGCGTGGCCCCGGCGGCCGACGCCGTGGGCGCCGCGACCCCGGCGGCCGTTGCACCCAGGCCGGCCACCGCGGAGGCGGCGGCGGCGTAGCGCAGTGCCTCGCGCCGAGAAACCGCGCGCGACCCTGGGCCGCTCGGTGTGTCCCGCACGCCGGGGATGTTAACAAAGTGGCAGGTGTGAACAGCGGTGCCGCGCCGTGCGTTGACAGCGCCGAACGCCGAGCCTACTGTTTTGACTACATAGGTTGTCAGAATGAGTTCGAGGGGGCCTCCCGTCATGAGCGTGGCCATTCCGACGCGCCACCCGGACCGACCGCGGCCGATTCCCGCCGGTGTGCGCGCCATCGCGACGGCGCTGGCCATCAAGGATCCGTCGCCGCAGCAGTGGCAGTTGCTCGGCGAGCGGCTCACCGTCGGCGACGAGCCGATGGACCGCCTCGTCGCCTGGATGGCCGAGGTCGGCATGGCGCAGACCCGCCCGCTGTTCGAACGCGCCCTGAGCGACGGCATCGCCACCGTTCCCGATGCCCCGCAACCGCTGCGCGAATTCTTCGAGACCTACGAGGCGCGGCCCGACTGGGTGGACCCGGACACCGTGCGCAAGGGGCAGCGCGCGCTGCGCCGCGGCGGCGCCGACGGCATGTACGTCGCCCGGGACGTCTCGCTGCTCGGCGGCTATCAGTTCTCCGGATTCAACAAGACGCTGCTGCGCACCGGTGCGCTGGAGAAGGGCTCCAACAAGCGATTCGCCGAGACCATGCAGTGGGCCATGGACGTGATCTCCGAAGACGGCCTCGAGCCGCTCGGGCTCGGGTACCGGTCCACCATCCGGGTGCGGCTGATCCACTCGCTGGTCCGACGGCACGTCTCGGCCATGCCCGACTGGCGCGCCGACGAGTGGGGCCTGCCGATCAATCAGACCGACATGGCCGCCACCCTGGTCGGTGCGCTGGTCGCCCCGGCGGTCGGCGTCGCCGGCATGGGGGTGGTCCTCTCGCCCGCCGAATACGGCGCGGTCGCGCACTTGACCCGCTACGTGGGCTGGCTGATCGGCGTCGAAGATCAGTGGCTGCCAACGGATTTCCGCGACAGCGTCCGGGTGCTGGCCCACACGCTGTCCGCGCTGGCCGCACCGGACGAATCCAGCCGGCAGCTGGCGGTGCCCATGGTCGAGGACCCGCTGGTCTGGCACTACGACGTGTTGCCGAATCTGCGTCGCCGGCTGGCGCGCGCCCAGCATCTGTCGATCACCAGCGCCTTCCTGGGGCGGCGCGCGGTGCGCTCCCTGGGTCTGCCGTCCTACGCGCTGCCGTGGTACCCGCTGCTGCGGCTGCCGGTGAACCTTGCGCGCAGCCTCGCCGCACTGACGCTGCCGGGCGGACTGGAGCGCGCCGATGCCCGCGGCCGCCGCGAACATCAGCAACTGATGCGCACCATGATCGGCGCCGGCACCCCGGCCACCATCGGCGAGTCCGCCGCCCACGTCGGCCAGGTCGCCTGATGCCCCGCGGAATGACTGTTCACATCGGCGAGGTCCTGAGCTAACGTCGAAATCAGTGCCCTATTACTCAGCGAAGGGATTTACCGCATGACTGTCACCGGTGAACGTCCGGAAATCCTGCTCGAGGACGTCGAGTTCAACCGGCGCGACCATCCCGAGAAGCCGCTGCGGCCCATCCCGCCGGGCCGCGACCACTTCGCCGACCAGTGGCGGCACATGCGCGAATTCATGTTCGGCCAGTGGATCGACATCGACAAAGAGGTCGAACCCAACGAGCTCACGCGGCTGCGCGACGACTACTTCTGGCAGCGCGACGAACACATGATCGGCGTCGTCGACGCTTTCGAGCGCATCGGCCACGAGAAGGGCCGCGCGCTGTTCGAGCAGGCGCTGACCCAGGGCATCGACACGGTCGAGGACCCACCCCAGGAACTCGTCGACCTCTTCGAGCATCTGGATCAGCTGCCCGGCCAGTTCGATCTGGTCTCCGCCGAGCGCGGCCGGATGCTGGCGATGGCCAGCACCAGGGCCGCCACCACGATCATCCAGGGGTGGGCGTTCTACGAGACCGCGATGACCGGCGACATCTCGGCGTCCACCGGCGCCACCGGTCGGTTCGCCGACGACGGCCCCCGCCGCTTCATCGAGACCGCCCGGGTGTTCTCGCAATTCACGCTGCCCGACATCTTCGACCGCAACTCGGAGGCCTTCCAGGATGTGGTGCGGGTGCGGCTCATGCACGCCCTGGTCAGCAGGGGGCTGCGGCGCAAGTGGGGCGACAAGGTCTACCTCAAGTTCGGCGAGCCCATCCCGGTGACATCGCTGCTCGGCTTCGGCAGCGGGATGCTGCTCGGCCGGCTCGTCGACCACGGCTTCGGACGCAAGCTGACCGCCCAGCAACTCGAGGATCTCGCCGAATACTCGTCGTACTCCGGGCGGCTGTGGGGCGCCCCGGAACTGCTGCACTCGCCGAACGGGCTCGAGCTGATCAAGTCGTTGAACTATGTCCTGGCCCGGGGCGGCAATCCGTCGCCGTGGCGTGCCGAACTCGTCGACGCCATCGCCGGCCCCGACCACATCAAGACCCTGACCGAGACCATGCCCGACTGGGCCAAGAAGCTGGTGGCGCGCTACGCCAATCAGCTCACGGCCACCATCGCGCTCGCCCCGGCCGGCGTCGTCTTCGGATATCAGCAGATCGAGGCGATGATCGCGGGCTCGCTGTTCGAACCGCTGGGCTACAACTTCGAGCGACGGGTGCGGATCTTCGAGAACTTCACCAAGCTCAACGTCGCCCTCGCCCGGGTGGGAGACAGGCTGCCGTTCTCCAACCCGCGCCGGGAACACCGCAAGCGCACGGGTGCAGCGGCCCGGGAGCGGATCGCGATGCTGAACAAGGTCGCCCGCGGCAAGCAGATCCCGCTGACCTACACCCACCACGACCAGTCCACCCGGGGCGAGGGCTTCACCGGATAAGACCGCTGTGTCCACAACCGAACCGAAGCTGGAAGAGTGGGAGCCATGCGTGAGTATCTGAAGTTCTACATCAACGGCCAGTGGGTGGATCCGATCGAGCCCAAGACCCTCGACGTCGACAACCCGACCACCGAGCAGGTCTCCGGGCGGATCGCGATCGGCGGCGCGGCCGATGTCGACGCCGCGGTGGAGGCGGCCCGCAAGGCGTTCACCACCTGGTCGCAGACCACCCGCGACGAGCGCCTCGCGCTGCTGGGCGCCGTGCTGGCCGAGTACCAGAAGCGTTCCGCCGACCTGGCCGACGCGGTCAGCGAAGAGATGGGCGCCCCGGCGTCCCTGGCGGCCGGCCCGCAGGTCCAGATGGGCATGGGACACCTGGCCACCGCCATCGAGGCGCTGAAGAAGTTCCAGTTCGAGGAGGAACACGGCAGCACCCTGGTGGTCAAGGAGCCCATCGGGGTCTGCGGCTTGATCACGCCGTGGAACTGGCCCATCAACCAGATCGCCTGCAAGGTGTTCCCCGCGATGGCCACCGGCAACACCATGGTGCTCAAGCCGTCGGAGGTGGCGCCCTACTCCGCGCAGATCTTCACCGAGATCATCGACGCGGCCGGGGTTCCCGCCGGGGTGTACAACCTGGTTTACGGCGACGGACCCGGCGTGGGCACCGCGCTGGCCAGCCACCCCGACATCGACATGGTGTCCTTCACCGGATCCACCCGCGCCGGCATCGAGGTCGCCAGGAACGCGGCGCCGACGGTCAAGCGGGTCACGCAGGAACTCGGCGGTAAGAGCCCCAACATCGTGCTCGACGACGCCGACTTCGCCAAGAGCGTGGCCGCCGGGGTGTCGGTGATGATGGTCAACAGCGGGCAGAGCTGCAACGCCCCGTCGCGGATGCTCGTCCCGAACTCCCGGATGGAGGAGGCCGCCGCCATCGCCCGCGACATCGCGGGCGCGGTCAAGGTCGGCGACCCGGCGGAGAAGACCGCGATCGGGCCCGTGGCCTCGAAGGTGCAGTTCGACAAGATCCAGGGGCTGCTGCAGAAGGGCGCCGACGAGGGCGCCACCGTCGTCGTCGGCGGCGTCGGTCGCCCCGACGGACTCGACACCGGCTACTACGTCAAACCGACCGTGTTCGCCAATGTCACCAACGACATGACGATCGCCCAGGAGGAGATCTTCGGCCCGGTGCTCTGCATTCTGGGCTACGACGATCTCGACCAGGCCGTGGAGATCGCCAACGACACCGAGTACGGACTGGCCGGTTACGTGTCGGGCGCGGATCTGGAGACCGCCCGCGCCCTGGTCCGCCGCATCCGGGCCGGCTCGGTCGCGATCAACCACAACTTCGACATCAGCGCACCGTTCGGCGGGTACAAGCGCAGCGGCAACGGCCGCGAGTGGGGTCACTTCGGGTTCGACGAGTTCCTGGAGACGAAGGCCGCGGTGGGGTACGCGCCGCAGTAGATCCTGGTCCTGCGGTTGGACAAGGCCGACGCCGCTTCCGTAACCTGCACGGCAACTACGCCAGATGAACAGGTAGTTCGACGGGTCAGACGTCGATATCGTCAAAGGAAACGCAGTCTTGCAGGTACACCCACGGACGGTGGCGAAGCACGTCGTCTACAAGCCGGTGGTCGGTGCTCTCGTCGGATTGGTGGCTCTGAGCGCGGTGTCGGGCGGCGCGGCCTACGCCGAAGAGGCCGAGGACAGCGTGGCGAGAATCCACGAGCTGTCCCGCGAGGCCGAACAGCTGTCCGAGACCATCCTCAACGCGCAGCCGGACCTCGACAACAAGCTGCAGCTGCTGGCGGAGGCGGACAAGAAATACGCCGACGACCTGGCCGCGCTCGAAGCGACCACGACGCAGTTGGCCACCCACCAGGGTGCGGTGAACAAGTTCGCCGCCGCGATCTATATGGGCGGGCAGCCCGGCGACGTCAGCGCGATGTTGACCGCCTCGTCGCCCGCGGTCCTGATCGACACGCTGGCCACTCAGCGGGTGGTCGACACCGAGATGTCAGAACAACTGCGCGGCCTCCGCCGGGCGAACGAGGAGGCGCAGGCCGTCGAGGCGGCCTCGGCGGAGTCCGCGGCTGCAGCCAAGGCTGCCGTCGACGAGGCGGTTGCCGTGCGAGGAGATCTGCAGAACAAGCGGGCCCAGCTGCGGACCCAGATGGCGGCGGTCAACGCGAGCTATGCCGCGCTCCCGCCCGCTGCGCAGGCCGGGCTGATCCTCCCGACGGCGGCCGTCACGGCAGCGTTGGGCCCGGTCGCGCCCATTCCCACGGTCGGGATGCGCGGGTTGGTCCCCAACGCGAGGATCCTTGCGGACTACATCATGGCCACCTATCCCGGCGTGCAGTCGATCGGCGGGGTACGGGCGGACCCGCTTCCTGATCACCCGAGCGGGCGCGCCGTGGACATCATGATCGGCTCGGACATGGGTCTGGGGGACGCCATCAACGCCGACCTGCAGCAGCAGGCGGGACGCTTCGGCATCGACTACACCATGTGGCGAGTGGCAGCCCACTACGACCACGTCCACGTCACGGTCTCCTGAGGAACTCGTTGCCGCGAGGCCCTGTGGACCCAGCGTCGGAATCACGTTGGTACATCGCCTCTTTGGCGTCGTCCCAGCGTGATTCCGGGGCGGCAGAACACCTCGAGTGAGAAACGCTCCGGAATCAAACCGCCGGATTCCCTGTTGAAGCCGGTGTGGCGGGAGGCAACCCGCGTGGGACTTGATACGGAGAAGGGGCGATGGGATGAAGAGGTTCGGAGCGGCGGGATTGGTGGCCGGCATGGTGACGGCGGCGCTCGTCGGATTCTCCGGTACCGCCCAGGCTTACGACGACCCGGGCAGCAGCCTCCGAGACCGCGACGCGGGAATCTACCGCGGCGACAGCAACAACCCCTGGCGGCACTGGATTGTGCCGCGGGTGAAAGTACCGGAGGTCGACAACACCGTGCGCACCTCGCCGTAGGTGCGCTACTCGGCCGGCGTGACGTCGCTGCCGGAACCCTTGATCGCCGCCTTGGCACGGTTCTCCGCGCGCACGGACCGCTTGCCGCGCACATAACCGGTCGCGGAGATCGCGGCGGTCACCAGGGCCGCCTCGCCCTTGACGAAGGGATGGAATCCGACGCCGGCGCCGCCGCGGCCCTTGACCGGAATGTCGGCGACTTCGGTCACCTTCCAACTCTTTTCGGACACCGACAGGATGGCCTCGCCGTTGCCGCACGACACCGGCAGCGCGGCGATCACCTCATCCTCCGGGTCCTGCGCCGCTAGCTTCACGCCGGCCACGCCGTTGCCGGCCACACCCTGCGGGTTCACCGCGGCGGGGTCGATGCGCAGCACCTTGCCGCGGCGTGTCACCAGCGCCAGGTGGTAGCCGAGTGGGAGCACGCCCGAACCCAGCAGTCCGGTGATGTCCGGGGCCACCGGGATGTCGCGGATCTTGTACGGCAACCCGCTGCCGGTGGTGAACTTGATCCGCCCGTCGGTCCACACCGCCCAGCCCAGCCCCGAGGTGAGCAACTCGCCGTGGCTGTCGGAGAACACGCCCCGATCATCGAGGCGCCAGGCCGTGTTGACCTTGCGCTCGCGGGGACCGTCCTCGTCGGTGTTGGCCGTGACGGGCGTCGCTTCGAAGTCCAACACGGTGCGACGGTCGAACTCGGGGCCCTTGAACAGCTTTGCGGTCTCCACCAACTCCTTGTCGATCACCTTGCGTCGGGCGTCGAGGTTGGTCACCAGCTCGGTGAGCTCGGCGAACTCGGCGTCGAGCTTCTCGGCCTCGGCCTGCAGCTCGATGACGTCGAGTTTGGTCAGTCGCCGAAGCTGCAGTCCCAGAACGTAATCGGCCTGTAGCTCGTCGATCTTGAAGCGCTTCTGCAGGCCCTGCCGGGCGTCGTCCACGGTCTCGGATCCGCGGATGACCGCGACCGCGGCGTCGATGTCCAGGTGGATGGTCATCAGACCGGACACCAGGTGGCGGCGCGCGGTGACCTTCTCCAGCCGGTACTCGCTGCGGTGCAGCACCACCGAGTCGCGCAGGTGCAGGAACGCCGAGATCAGCTCGCGCACCGACCACCAGCGCGGCACCCGGTTCTCGTCGAGTGCCACCAGGCTGGCCGCGAACGTCGACTCCAGCGGGGTCAGCGCCAGCAGTTGCTCGCGGATCTTCTCCGCATCGTGGCCGCGCTTGGCGGTGACGACGATGCGCAGCCCGTTGCGGCGGTCGGTCAGATCCGACATGTCGGCCACACCCGACAGGTCCCCGGACTCGACCATGGACCGAATCCGGTCCTGCACAGTGCTACTCGCGACGCCGGGCGGCAGCTCGGTGATGATGCAGTTCTTGCCCTCGACGGTGACCTTGCCGCGCACCGTGAAATGGCCGCGTCCGGTGGTGATGTACTCGCGCAGTCCGGCGGTCCCGACCACCGAGGCTCCGCAGCCCCAGTCGGGTCCCGGGATGAGTTTCACGAGCCGGTCGTCGGTCATGTTCGGGGTCTTCAGCAGCGCCCTGCAGGCGGCCATGACCTCGCGGGGGTTGTGGGCCGGCACCCGGGTGGCCCACCCCTCGGCGATGCCGACGGCGCCGTTGCACAGCAGCACCGGCCACTGCGCGGGCAGCCACGTCGGCTCCGTCCACTCGCCGTCGAAAGTCGGCACCATCGGCACCGCGTGGCTGTCGAGTTCGGCGGTCAGGGCCGCCCCGGGCGCCGACAGCCGCATCTCGGTGTAGCGGTCGGCGGCCGGGATGTCGCCCTGGATACGCGGGAAAGCGCCTTGGCCGTCAATGACTTTCACGCGCTGGAAGTCGGCGGCCATCAGCGCGGCGGCCCCGTACATCGACGCGCCGCCGTGCGGGTGCAGGTTGCCGGTGACCGCCGAGCACACCTTGGAGGACTTCTGCGGCTTGTTGCCGGGCAGCAGCCTCGAGTCGTGCATCTGGTAGAGCAGGCGGCGCTGACCGGGCTTGAGCCCGTCGTAGGCCGACGGGATGGCGCGGTCGCTGACGCTGTAGAGCGCGAAGGTCAGCTGGTACTGGTTCCAGTAGTCGTCGGCGCTCTGGTCGAGCACCAGGTCCGGATTCTGTTCGGGGATGTCCAGGGTGGCGGTCACAGTCTTCTACCTACGTCCTACGTCAGATCCAGCGCGGAGGTGTCGATGCGGGAGGCCACGTCGGCCATCCAGGTGCGTCGACCCTCGGGCGGCCCGCCGAACAATGTGTGGTGCAGCTTCTTCTCGCTGATGTCGGGATGCACCCGAATCACGGTGCGCCGCTGCGGATCCAGCACGGTGTTCCAAAAGTCGTCGGCGTCCATCTCGCCGAGGCCCTTGTTGCGCTGCACCTCCACCCGCTTCTTGGAGGTCGCCTTCAGCTGGGCCACCGCGGCGTCGCGCTCGGATTCGTCCTGGCAGTAGATCCGCTCGTCCCCGCACTTGACGACGAACAGCGGCGGCAGCGTCACGTAAACCATCCCGGCCTCGACCAGCGGACGGTAGAAGTCCAGGAACATCGAGATCAGGCTGGAGTTGATGTTGCCGCCGTCGGGGTCGGCGTCGGAGGCGAACAGGATCCGGTCGTAACGGCACAGTTCCGGATCGCACGCGTCCCGCACCCCGCAGCCCAGGATGCGCTCGATCGAATCGAACTCGTCCTTGCCGCGTGCCTTGCTCAGCGCGAACCCATAGACGTTGGGCGGCTTGCCTTTCAGCGGGAACGCGGCCTGGAAGGCGGCGTCGCGGGCGGCCTTGATGGTGCCCAGCGCGGAGTCGCCCTCACACAGGAACAGCTCCGCACCCGACCCGCGGCCGGTCTCCCGGCTGGGCAGCAACTTCGGCGGCAGCGACAGGTTGGTGCCCAGGCCCTTGGCCTTGGACGCCGCGCGGGAGCGGGCCTTGGCGCCCTCGGCGCTGCGCCGCGCGCGGGCGGACTCCAGCGCCAGTTTGGTCCACAGCGTGACCGCATCGCCGTTGGCGGGGTTGGCTGCCCAGATGGTGACGCTGCGCGCGACGTCGGGGGCCATCGCCATGTTGAGCGAGCGCGAGGACACCGCGGTCTTGGCCTGCGAGTCCCACGCGACGTCGGGGGCGCGGGTGTCCACGGCCAGTGCGGTCACGGCGGCGAAATCCTGTGGCTCCGGGCCCTCTTCGCCCTTGGCCAGGCCCAGGTCCCGGATCCGGGAGGCGCGGTCGGCCAACGCTTCCGACAGGCCCTTGATGGCGGCGGTCAGATGCGAGCCCCCGCCGGGAGTGCGCACGGTGTTGCAGAACGCGGCCACCGTCGCCGGTTCCGCCGGACCCGCCGTCAGCGACCAGCGGAACGGGGTTGGCCCGCGGCCGGTGGTGTATTCACCGCGGCCCTCGACCACGGCGCGGACCTCGGGCCGGGGAGTGCCGGCGGCGGTGCACATGAGGTCCAGCAGGGTGTCGCTGCCCCACGGCCCGGCGAACGGTTCGAGCAGCGCCGGCGGGATCTCCTCGCCGGGCCAGCCCTCGTCGACGACCACCAGATGCACCCCGGGCGACATCCGCGCCGCCGCCTGCGCGCGCAGCAGCACCTCGCCGATGTCGATGGTCGAATCCGGCACCACCACGGGGTCGAACAGGATGCGCACGGTGGTGCCGTGCGCGTCGGGTTTGCGGTTGGCGCGCCCGCGCAGCTTCTGCGCGTCGGCGCGGGTGAAGGGGGCGTCCGGATCGAACTCCTTGCCGTCGAACTCGCCGGGGTAGCCGCCGCCGAAGCTCTGCAGGTAGGTCTTGCCCGCCCGCTGCACCGTGACGTCGGTCCGGGCGGAGATGAAGACCGCCGCCGCGGCGCCGATGCCGTTGAGGCCGGCGCCGGTGCTGGCCGCGTCGGTGTGCGCGGAGAACTTGCCGCCCGCCCGCGCGGTGCCCAGCGTCTTGACGATGCCGTTCTTGCCGGTCGTCGGGTCGGTGTCGACGGGCAGTCCGCGGCCGTCGTCGGCGACGCTGACGGAGCCGTCGGCGTGCAGGGTGATCGTGACGGTCGAGCCGCCGTGGCCCGGTTCGGCCACTTCCTCGATCGCGTTGTCGATGATCTCGCGCAGTGCGGTGTTGAGGATGTCCAAGCCCAGGTTCACCGCCGGCCGCAGGCGCGTGTGCTGGACATCGTCGAGTTCGGTGATGTCCGCGGCGGTGTAACTCACTGCTCGTCCTCTCCCATTCGTGCCAGGTGTAGCCGGTGGAATGCTAATCGGCCGAGCTGACATCGCCGTCGACCCGAGTCGGAGAGTCCGTCAACTACCGCCGTGGTAAGACGACCCATTGCCGCCCGGACCTGCGCAGTAGCAAAAGCGCGCCGCTCACCAGGCCGCTGAACTGCGCTTTTGCAGTGACCAGTCACACACCCCCGACGGCCGCGGAGACCGCGTGGACGTTGCGGGAAGTGTCAGACCTTCCCGCCCGGGAAGATGGTACGGACAGCCTGGGTGATGTGCTCGCGGGCGCTGGCCTCGTCGGTGGGGTCCAGCGAACTGATCGCCATCACGTAGCGGTGGTCGGGTCCGATGATGCCGGTGGAGACGTGCAGTTGGTTGCCGCCGTTCCAGCAGCAGAACCAGCCCTGCTTGACGGCGACCTGCTCGCCGCTGAGGCCCTCGGGGATGCCGAACCGCTGCGGGTAGCCGTCGTTGCCGGTCGGGGTGAAGCGCGCCAGGTTGCCGATGATGACGCTGGATTGCTCGGGCGACAGGCCGCCGCTGCCGTTCAGGAGCTTGTCGTAGTAGCGGACGAGATCGGCTGCGGTGCTTTCGGTGACGTCCCAGTGCCCGTTCCAGGGCGCCGTGGTGCCGCTCAGCCCGTAGCGCGCGACGATGCGGGAGATGATGTCGTTCTGGCCGCCGCGGTCCCAGAACGTTTGGGCCGCACTGTCATCGGAGGAACGCAGCATGGCGTCCATGGCCTTGCGGTCGGCGTCGGAGAGTTCTGTCTCGCCCTGCGAGGCCCGCAGCAGCAGATCGTCGGCGATGAACAGCTTGACCACCGATGCGATGGGGAAGGCCTGGTTGGACCCGCTGGAGGCGAAGTGGCCGGTGGTGCGGTCCAGTATCGCGGCCTCGATGTCGGCGCCGGACTCGGCGGCCTGGGCGGTGGCCTGCCGGACGCGGTCGTCGAGTCCGGCCGGTGGCGTCGGGGGCACCGCGGGAGCCTTCGGGGCGACGGAGACCGGGGCCTGCGGCGGATCGTGGGCGGGCGGGGCGCCCCACACCTGGCCCGCACAACCGCTGACCAGCAGCGCCGCACCGAGAGCCGCCGCCGTTGCCATCCGCCTACGCATGAGTCTCCTTCGAGCAGATCCTGACCGGAAGTGGCTCCCCGCTGGATGCTTGGTACCCCAGGCTAAACCGCTGGCCGGCGGTCGCGCGCCGGACCGCTGGCAAGCTGGGGGCATGGTCGCCATCGGTATTGTGTTCCCGCCCCACCAGCCGCCCGAACGCCTCCGGGACCTCGCCCTCGCCGCCGAGGCCGCCGACCTCGAAGAACTCTGGCTCTGGGAGGACTGCTTCTACCACTCGGGTCTGGGCTCCGCGGCTGCGGTGCTGGCCTGGACGAACCACATCAAAGTCGGCATCAGCCTGATGCCCGTGCCGCTGCGCAACGTGGCTCTGTGCGCCATGGAGATCGCGACGTTGGCCCGGCTCTTCCCAGGCCGATTCCACCCGGGCATCGGCCACGGGATTCTCGACTGGATGGGCCAGGCCGGAGCCCGCGCGAAATCGCCCGTCACGCTGCTGCGGGAATACAGCAGTGCGCTGCGTTCGCTTCTCGACGGCCAGACCGTCACGACCACCGGTGACTATGTGCAACTCCGCGATGTGCGTCTCGCCTACCCGCCCGAGCACGTGCCGCCACTGCTGATCGGTGCGACCAAGCCCAAAACGCTGGCCATTGCAGGCGAATTCGGCGACGGAGTCCTACTCGGCGGCGGCGCGGAGACACCCGACGACGTCCGAGAGAGCCTCCGCGTGGCCATGGCGGCGCGCCAAGCTGCGGGCATCGACGCGCCGTTCGACGTCATGACCCCCGTGATGGTGCCCGTCGGCGCATCCGCCGACGACATCGAAGATCGGGTTCGGAATTTTGTTGCGGCCGGGGTCACCCGAGTCACCATCTGCGGAACGGACGCCGACGGCACGCCTGACGGCAGCGATCAGGTGCTGCGGCTCGTGGACGCCGTCGCGGCGGTGCGCCCCCGCTTCACCTGAGCGGTCGAGGCCTGACCCGTCTCTTCGGAACCCGCGGATGCATTTCCTCTCCGATCCTCCGATTGAAACCGGCGCAGCGGGGTAGGTACGGAGTATGCAAAATCACACCCACACCGTTGCGGCGGCGCTGGCGGTGCCCGTCGCCTTCGCCTTCCTGGCCGGTTGCGCGCAGGGCGAGCAGGCCGCCGACGAGACGACGTCCCCCACGACCAGTCCCGCCCCCAGCGGCGACACCCTCAGCACCGAGTTGCAGACGGCCGATGGTCGGTCGGTGGCCAATGTCGACATCGAATTCGTCGACGACTACGCCACCATCACCCTGGAAACCACCGAAGCCGGCATCCTCACGCCGGGCTTCCATGCCTTCCACATTCACGCGGTGGGTCTCTGCGAGCCCAATTCAGTAGCCCCAGGCGGCGGTGAGCCGGGCGACTTCCTCTCCGCCGGCGGCCACCTGCACGGACCGGACAACCACGCCGCCATCGGTGACCTGACCCCCATCGACGTCCGCTCGGACGGGTCGGCGCGGTTGGTCGCCACGACGGACTCGTTCACCATCGACGACCTGCGCGGCCCGCAGGGATCGGCGCTGATGATCCACGAGGGGCCCGACAACTTCGCCAACATCCCACCCCGCTACACCAGCAATGGCGTGCCCGGCCCGGACGCCGAGACGTTGGCGACCGGTGACGCCGGCAGCCGGGTGGCCTGCGGCGTGCTCGCGCCGGCCAGCACCACTCCTGCCGGTACGACGGAAACCGCCACGGTCACGGAGACGACGGCGATGGTCCCGCCGCCGCCCGGCCCCGCCACGACGACGGAGATGCCCCCGGTCGAGACCACGACGCCGACCGAGACCACCGCCCCGACCGAGACCACCACGAGCCCGACCACCACTACGGAGACCACAGCCGAGACCACACCGCCGGCAGAGGGTGAGGAGTTACCCGCGGAGTGAGCGGCCCATCCGGGTGACCGCCTCGGTGAGGATCGCCGGTGAGGTGGCGAAGTTCAGTCGAATGTGACCGGCGCCGCCCGAGCCGAAGACGTGCCCGGAGCTGAGCGCCACCCGGGCCCGGTCGAGGAACACCCGCGCCGGGCCGGCGAGTTCGCTGACGATACCGGGGCCGTCGGCGCCGTCGGGATCGTCGAAACCGAGTGGGCGGCAGTCGATCCACGCGAGGTAGGTGCCTTGCGGCGGTGAATAGCCGACCTGCGGTAGGTGCTCGGTGAGCAGTTGTCCCAACAGGTCGCGGTTCGCCGCCAGGCCCGCGAGTAGTGCGTCGAGCCAGGGCTCGCCCTCGTTGAACGCCACCGTGTGCGCGAGGACGCCGAGGTGGCTGGGGCCGTGGCTGACCTCCTCGGGCATCCGGTCGAGGTCGGCCTGGGCGGCGGGGCCCGCGACCGCGAGGGCGGCCTTGAGCCCGGCGAGGTTCCAGGCCTTCGAGGCCGAGACGACGGCGAAGGCGTCCTCGGCGCCCGGAACGCTCAGATACGGCGTGAAGTCGGCGCCGGGTAGCACCAGCGGCGCGTGGATCTCGTCGGCGACGACGCGGACTTTGTGCGTGTGTGCGAGTGCGGCGATCTGTCCGAGTTCGTCGGCGGAGTGGACGACCCCGGTCGGGTTGTGCGGGTTGCACAACAGGTAGGCCACCCGGTCGCTGGTCTTGGCGGCCGACGCGAACGCCTCCCCCAAGACGGCCAGGTCCACGCGGCCGGTCCCGTCCAGGGGCGCCTCGACCACGCGGCGGCCCGCGTTCGTGATGAACGCGTAGAACGGCGGGTAGACGGGTGAGTTGATCACCACCGCGTCGCCGGGGGCGGTGACCAGCCTCAGCACCTCGACGATGCCGAGCATCACATCCGGTACGAGCGCGGTGCGCTGCGCCGTCAGCCCATCCCAGCCCCAACGCCGCGCGGCGAAGCCCGCCAGTGCCTCGGCGTAGGCGCGCCGGCCCGGCGGGTAGCCGGTGTCGCCTCGCGCGACCGCCTGATGCAGTGCCTCGGCGATGGGTTCGGCCAGCGGCACGTCCATCTCCGCGACCCACAGCGGCAGCACGTCGGGCGGATACAACGTCCACTTCATGCTGGTCCGCTGCCGCAACTGCTCGATGGTCAGCTGCTCGAGGGGATTCGCGACTCTCGGGCTCGGCGTCATCGTGGCAACCCTAGCGCCGCTGAGGGGATCCGTTGTGGTGGCGGCGTTTATGGTTTCCGGCTGGCTGCGCACTTCGATTTGCCCGCCTCTGAGCGACAGGTTCTGCGGGCTGTCGCTCAGAGGCGGGCAGTTCGGCGGCCGGTCCGGTCCCGGAAAACCCGTGGGTTCTGACTAACGCCGTCGACGCGCCGGGCGATACACCGGGCATGAGGCAGTTCCGTCTGGTCGTCGCGTTTGGTGTCGCCGTGTTTGCGGGATGGCTCGGTGCAGGCACGGCCCAGGCGGAGGCGTCCGCGCAACTCGAGGCCGTGCCGGTGGTGGCGTCCCCGACGTGTGGCGGCACGGTCAGCGCCGAGGCGCAGGTGGCGCCGGTGCAAACCGAGGATCGTGTCGAGGACGGCGTGCGCGTCGCGATTAACTACGACGCCGGTGTTTACGACGGGTCGTGCGCGCTGACCGTGACCGCCGGCTGGACCAATCTCGACACCGGCGCCTCGGGGAGCGACGACATCACCGCCGTGTCGACGATTGACGGGCACTACGGCTTCATCGGCTACGCCAACACCACCTTCACGACGGGTCAGGGCGCCGTGGTGGTCACGCTCAGTTCGCACCCCGGCGCCGAGATGCGAATCACGACGTAGGCCACCGTGGCGGTTGAATCCCGAGGTCTCAGCAGGGGATTCGGTAACTCGGATCTGTGGTGTAGTCCAGCCATTTCCCGTATGCGTCACCGCCCGCAGCACGTACGGCGCTGCAAACCCCTGCGGTCGTGTTTCCGGCGGGTCGGTAGACGGCGTAGATCGGGTTGCCGCTTGCGGTCGCGGCGCGCAGCGACGGGCAGGTTTGGTCGGTGCGAAGATAGGACGCCCCTGGGAACGCCGCTAGAAGCCGTTGCACGCCTGCGGCGTATTGGCCGGGCGTGGTGACGGATCCGAGTACGACGATGCCCTGCCCGTTGCAGCTGGGGCGGCTCATCGGTTGGGCCAAGCCCAAATCGCCACCGCCTCCTGCGGGTGTGCGTGGCGGTACCGGCGGACGTGGTGGGGGAGAAGCCGGTGCTGGATTATTGGGCTGGGTGATGGTGACTGGCGGCGCTGTCTCTGTCACCGTTCGCGGCTGATCGACGGTTTCAGACCAGGCGGGTGGGAGTAACGACGGTGAGGGTGTGGAGGCGGACGGGTCGGCCGGCGATTGGGCGAGTTTGGCCCCGATGAATGCGACGAGTCCGACAGCCGCCAGGGCTGCCGCGGCTGCCGCAACGATCAGTCCGGTCCGTTGCCGGGGACGACCTGCTTCCGGTGGCGGGGCGGGCGAGCTCTGCGGCGGTGCTGATTCCGGCATTACCGGTTCGGTGCGCGGTGCCAGTTGCGTGGCAGCGTACGAGCTGACTGCCGGGGCGGCCCCGCCGACCGGGATGACGGTGGCGCGACCCGCCAGCGCGGCTGCGAACTCGCGACATGTCTGGAAACGATGGTGCGGCTCCTTGGCCATCGCGGTGGCGAGCGCCGAATCCATCCGTCCGAGATCGTCACGCAACGTACTCAATACCGGCGGGGGCGAGCTGAGGTGATTTCCGATCACCACGGCCGGGTTCGAATTGCCGAAGGGGACGGTGCCGGTGAGGAGATGAAAAGCAGTAGCGGCCAAGGCGTACTGGTCGGCACGCCCGTCGAGGGCCTTGCCGGTGAGTTGCTCCGGAGCGGCGTAGGCCACCGATCCCACCGTCATGTTGGTGGCGGTCAGACCGTTGCTGTCATCTACACCACGAGCGATCCCGAAATCGGCTAGGACTATGCGCCTTTCGTCGTGGCGTAGGTCGCCGAGGAGAATGTTGGCGGGTTTGACATCCCGATGAAGCAGGAACCGCTCGTGGGCGTAGTCAAGGGCGTCCGCAACGGCGGTGACGATATCGATGACGTCGGTAGGTGGCAGTCCATGTGGATAGCGTTCGCGCATCAGTCGCGAAGCATCGGTGCCCTCGACGTAGTCCATCGCGAGCCACAACTGACCGTCGTGCTCACCGCGATCATGGACAGCGACGATGTGTGGGTGCCACAGCGACGCGACGATGTCGGCTTCGCGCGCGAACCGTTGGCGGTAGTCCGGATCCGCGCTCACGCTCGCCGGGAGGATCTTGAGCGCCTCCTGGCGGGGCAGTCGGGGGTGTTGCACGAGGTAGACCTCGCCCATCCCCCCGCTGCCCAACAAGCGCTGAATGGTGTAGCCGGCAAACACCGCCCCTTCAGCAATGGGCATGGGCGAAGCTTAACCAGCATCACCGACAGGGGCGGCAGGTTCGGCGATGCGGTACCCGCGACACGCAAACGGCAGTTGCGCACCCGCTGGCCTGGCGTCGCTGCAGCGCGGTCGATGTTGTCAGAAAGAACCAACAATCCGATGCCGCTGTCCGTATCGTGAGCACGTGCACGAACGCGGTCCTGAACGGACTGGGCGGCTTCTCGACACCGCGGTGAACCGCCGAAAACTGCTGGCCTTGGCGGGCGCAGCGGGGTTGTCGACCGCCTTGGCTGGGTGCGCGCAGCGCCCTGAGGGGGCGCGGGTCGTCGCTGTCAGCCCGGCCGCGAGCCCACTCGCCCAAACCATGACTCCCACAACCACCGAGCTTGCTCTCGAACCCGTCGAGTCGACTCTGCCGCCGGCGGCGGTCGTGGCGGACATGATCTGTCGCGACGGCTGGCGCGCGCAGTCGCCCACTGGGTCAGGCGTCGAGCACACGATCACCAAAATGACGATCCACCACACCGGCACGGCATTGGGTGACAATCGCAACGCGCCGTCGCGACTTCTTCAGCATCAACGGCTTCACCAAAACGATCGCGGCTGGATCGACATCGCCTACCACGTCGGTGTCGACCGCAATGGAAACATCTATGAACTCCGAGACTGGCGCGTCAAAGGCGACACTGCTACCGAGTACAACCCGGAGGGCCATTTCCTCGTCCTCTGCGAGGGCAATTTCGATGAAGAAGCGGTCACCCCCGAACAGTTGGAGGGTGCTGCCAAGGCTTTCGCCTGGGCGGCGTCCACGTTCAACGTAAGTCTCGACGAGCTCAAGGGGCACCGAGATTTCGCCGCCACCGCCTGCCCGGGAGCGGACCTGTATTCGAAGGTGAAATCCGGAGAACTCAAAGGTCTCGTCACCGACTTGCTGGCCAGGGGCCCTGTCGAATTACGCGAGATCTGCGGTCCCGAAGCAGCGGAACGAGTGGCGGCAATCGAGGCCGGCACCTAGAACAGACTCCGCCCCGGGCCTGCCGCCACCCCGGCGCGTTTCCCCGATCCCTGTTCGGGCTAACCGGGAACACACCCGGCGAGCAGCGGAGGATTCAGTGAGCGCGACGTCAGGCCCTCCGACGATCGGCGTCGAAGAGGAGTTCCTTCTCGTCGACCCGGGCTCGGGTGACCCGTCGCGCGCAACACCGCCGTCGCGCAGATCGCCGCGGCCAAGGGCGTGGAACTGCAACTCGAGCTCACCAGCTGCCAGGTCGAGACGGCCACCGAAGTCTGCACGGGCACAACGGATTTGCGGGCACAGCTGACCCGGCAGCGGCGCACCGCCGTCGAGGCGGCCGACGCGGCCGGGACGCGGCTGCTCGCGGTGGGGCTGCCGCCGACCGTCCCGCAGCACTTCCCGGTCACCGACTCCCCGCGCTACCGCCAGATCGCGGAGCGGTTCGGGATGATCGCCCACGAGCAGGGCATCTGCGGCTGCCACGTGCACGTCGCGGTGCCGTCGCGGGAGGCGGCGATCCGTGTCAGCAACCGGCTGCGCCCGTGGTTGCCGCTGCTGTTGGCGCTGACGGCCAACTCGGCGATTTACCGCAACGCCGACAGCGGTCATGCCAGCTGGCGCTACGTGCTGTGGTCGCGCTGGCCCAGTGCCGGCCCGCCACCGCACTTCGACTCGGTCGACGAGTACGACGCGGCGGTGCAGATGATGCAGGATGCCGGCGCGATGCTCGACGACGCCATGGTCTATTGGGACATTCGCCCCTCGGCCGATTTTCCGACGGTGGAGGTCCGCGTCTCGGATGTGCCCGCGACGGTCGCCGAGACGGTGCTGCTCGCCGCCCTGGCGCGCGCCGCGGTGATGACCGCACTCGAGGACGACCGGCGGGGCTTCGAAGCACCGCGCATCTCAGCGCTGGCGCTCGAGGCGGCGTACTGGAAATCCGCGCACGACGGCCTCGATGGGCACGCGGTCGACCTCCTGGGCGGCGGTGCGGCACCCGCGGTCGAGGTGCTGCGGGCGTTTGTCGACCGAATCACGCCGGCTTTGCGGGCCGCGGGTGATCTGAACCTGGTGCGTTCCGAACTCGACCGGATCCTCGACACCGGCAATGGCGCCATGCGGCAGCGCATCGCGTGGCGGCGACGGGGTCAGGTCGCCGATGTGATCGATGCGGCCGCCGCGGCAACCGCCGAGGGCTGCTGAGCGGTCAGGAAGCCATGTTCATGATCATGCCCACTGCCGCCGCGACGAAGACGAGGACAAAGAGCACGACCGCGATCAGCGTCACGATTTGTGTGGCCGTGTAACGACGCCGGGGTCGCGGTTCCGGCTCCGCCAAACCTGACGTCTGGCCCGAGTCCGGCGGCGTCGCACCGGGGGAGACGCCACCACCGGGCTCCAGGTCGGGCGTGGTCGCGGGATCGGGGTCCGGGGGCTGGGCGGTCATCGGGGAAGGCCTTCGCGCATTCCTTCTGGGTGCCCGTACTGCCTCGAGCCAAACCCAGGGACGAAAAGCCTTGACAACGTACAACCGATCGGTTGTATATTTGGGGTGTGACCGAGGACGACGAGGATCGGGCGGACGCCCTGTTTCACGCCCTCGCCGATCGGACCCGACGCGACATCATGCGCCGGGTGCTGGCCGGGGAACACTCGGTCTCGGCGCTCGCGGCGAACTACGAAATGAGTTTCGCTGCAGTGCAAAAGCACGTCGCCGTGCTGGAAAAGGCCGGCCTGCTCACCAAGCAACGCAGTGGCCGTGAGCAACTGGCCAGCGGCGACGTGGCCGCCGTGCGATCGGTGGCGTCCATGCTGACCGAGCTGGAGCAGATCTGGCGCGGTCGCATCGCCCGCATCGACGAACTCATCGCATCCGACCCGACCGTGAAGGACTGACATCATGCCTGTCATCGACGCCAAGCACGACATCGACAACCTGACGCTAACCATCACCGCGCACTTCGCGGCGCCGGTGCAACGAATCTGGCAGATCTACGCCGACCCGCGCCAGCTGGAGAAGATCTGGGGCCCACCCACCTTCCCGGCGACCGTGGTCCAACACGACCTCACCGCCGGCAGCCGCACCACGTACTACATGACCGGTCCCGACGGCGAGAAGTACGGGGGCTACTGGGATGTCACCGCGGTGGACGAACCGAACAGCTTCGCCTTCGACGACGGGTTCGCCGACGCGGATCTGAACCCGGACCCGTCGATGCCGGTGTCCAAGTGCGTCTACACCTTCGCCGAACACGACGGCGGCACCCACGCCACCTACGCCAGCACCTTCGCCTCCGCCGAGGCGCTGCAGCAGGTCCTGGATATGGGTGTGGTCGAGGGATCGACGTCGGCGATCAACCAGATCGACGCGCTACTGGCCGCCTGACTGGTTGGTCATTTGACTAGCGCGTCTGGGGTGTGCCAACGTACGCCGTCGAACCGGCTGAAGTCGTTGTCGTAGCTGACAATCGACGCACGATGTTCGATGGCCAGCGCAGCCAGGTGCGCGTCGCTCACGATGTTTCCGCCGGTCCCCAGCTGGGCGAGCAGGGTGTGCAGGATGTCTCCATGCCGCGCGGTAGGCGCGATAGTCGTCGCGCCCGGGGCGGTGGCCCATTCAACAACCTGACGCATCGCGTCCGCCGGCGGCAGCGGGGAGGGGAACAAGCCGGTCTTCGTGCTGAGTCGAACGAAGGCGAGCAGCGGCACCCACGCTAGGCCAACGGTGTCCGAGCCGGACAGGGCCCCATCTAGCCAACGGCGACTCGCCTCGTGCTGCGGGCTTGCGGAGTTCACCGCGTACAGAAGTACGTTCGCATCGACAATTTTCACGCGCCACGCCGTTGCTTGCGCAGTAGTTCCTCGTCTTCGAGTTCGGCGGCGAGTTGCAGTGCGCGGTCCAGATTCACTGTCGGTACCCCTAGATCGGCGGTCCGGGTAGCGAAGTGGACGGGACGTGGTTGGCCAAGGGCGCCATCGCGGATCGCGTCGTTGAGTGCGGTCTTGAAAGAGACGCCGCGTTCGCGCATCCGCCGCTGAACCAACGCCAGCGTGTCATCGTCAAGAGTGACTGTCGTACGCATAGTTGACAGCATAGCATCAGGTGCAGTGATGTTCTGCTGTCATTTTCCTGCCGCCGTACGATCTCACTGCACCCGACATCCACGCACGATGCGAAGGAGCCCACGTTGGCGTACCACCCGGCGATGCAGAAGGCCACGATGGCCGACATCCCCAGCGACGTGCACGGTCTGATCTCGAAGCGCACCGCGGAACTCGACGGGGTCGCCGTCACCGAGGTCACCTTCGACGTCGGTGCCCGCTGGTCCACCGACCTCAAGGACTACGCCGGAACGCAGCTGTGCGAACTGCCGCACGTGGCCTACGTCCTGGCCGGCACGATCGCGATCCGGATGACCGACGGCGCCGAGCAGACGTTCTCCGCCGGTGACGTGATGCTGCTCCCGCCCGGACACGATGCGTGGACGGTCGGCGATGAGGCCTGCACGTTCGTCGAGTTCTCCCGCGGGAACGACTACTACGAGGCCTGAGGCGCGCTCGCCCTATCGAAGCGACCGAAGTCATTGTGGTAAACGGTGATCGACGCATGATCTTTCGCGGGAAAAGCCGATCTGCCTGAGCCGTTGCACTACCGTCTTACCGGTCCGAACTCTCGGCGATACGGCGGTGCGATGACAGCTTTCGACGACATCCTGGGCAACATCAGTTCCTTCATCTGGGGTCCCTGGCTGCTCATCCCGCTGTTGCTGCTGACCGGCCTCTATCTGACCGTGCTGTTGCGCGGCATCCAGGTCCGCCGGTTCCGGTTGGCGTTCTGGCTGGCATTCATCCGCCGCAAGGACCTCGGCGCCGAGGGTGACATCTCGCATTACCAGGCACTGTCGACCGCTCTTGCGGCGACCGTGGGTGTCGGCAACATCGCCGGTGTCGCGACGGCGATCGCCCTCGGCGGGCCCGGCGCGGTGTTCTGGATGTGGTTCACCGGGATGGTCGGCATGGCCACCAAGTACAGCGAGGCCTTTCTCGGCGTCCGGTTCCGCCGCACCGACGCCGCCGGCGAACAGTCCGGCGGCCCGATGCACTACCTACGGCAAGGCATCAAGGGCCGGCTGGGCGTGATCCTCGGCGGCTTCTTCGCCGTCGCGGGAGCGCTGGCCGCCTTCGGCATCGGCAACATGACGCAGGCGAACACCGTCGCGGCCAACGTCAACGAGGAATGGGGGGTGGCCGCGCCGATCACCGGTGCGGTGATCGTGGTGCTGGCCGCCGCGGTGATCCTGGGCGGCATCAAGAGCATCGGTCGGGTCACCAGCCTGTTCGTCCCGGTGATGATCGTCATCTACATCGTCGGTGCGGCCGCCGTACTCGCATTCAACATCGGCGAGGTGCCCGCAGCGCTGGCCACCATCTTCAGCGACGCCTTCACCGGCACGTCGGCCACCGGAGGCTTCGCGGGGGCGGCCGTCGCCGCCGCGATCCGCTACGGCGTCGCGCGCGGCATCTTCTCCAACGAGTCGGGCCTGGGCACCGGCGGTATCGCCGCCGCCGCGGCGAAGACCACCCATCCGGTCCGGCAGGCGCTGGTGTCCATGACCCAGACGTTCATCGACACCCTCGTCGTGGTGAGCTTCACCGCGCTGACGATCGTGGTCACCGGTGTGTGGAAGGAAGCCGGACCCGACGAGGCCGCCAGTTTCACCGCCCGGGCCTTCGCGCAGGGCCTGCCCGGGACGTGGGGCAGCGTGATCGTCACCCTCAGCGTCATCTTCTTCGCGTTCTCGACCCTGCTGGGGTGGTCCTACTACGGCGAACGCTGCGTCGAGTACCTGTTCGGCCGCAGGGCGGTGTTCCCGTACCGGATCGTGTTCATCCTCGTGATCTACATCGGCGCCACCACCGCGCTGCAGACGGTGTGGACCTTCTCCGACGTCATGAACGGGCTGATGGCGCTGCCGAACCTCGTCGGTCTGATCATCTTGTCCCCCTTGGTGTACCGGGAGACCCGGGCCTACTTCAGGGGTGAGGAGCACGCGGCGGACATGCAGGCGCGCCAGCACTGACGACCGACCCGACGCACACCTGCCGTCGCGCCGTCGGTTATACCCGGCCGGCACCCGGCCAGCCGGCCAATGCGGCGTCGGCGACACCGTGTAGCTCGGCGCGGTCGGCCCCGCTGCGCGCTTGGACGGCGATCCCCTGACAAATCGCGGCGATCCAGCGCGCGAGCACCAAGGTGTCAACTCCGGGCAGTTCGCCATCTGCCACCGCAGCGTCGAATCGTTCAGCGAGCCGATGTACCGCGGCCTCGCGAATATCGGCCAGGCCCGGCCCGTCATCGACGGTCAGGCACCCGTGCGGGTCGCTGCTGACCGCGTCGGCCGCACCGTGCACCATCGCTTCGACCACCTCGCGCGCCGTCGGCAACGTGAGCGCCGGAACCAGGTAGCCGCCCGGGCCGGCGAGGTAACGCTGGACGGCTCGTTCGTAGAGCTTCTCCTTCGAGCCGAACTCGGCGTAGATGCCGCGGCGGTTCACCCCGGTCGCCGCGGCGACATCGGAGATCGAGACGCCGTCGAAGCCATGCGCCCAGAACAGTTTCATCGCCGCGTCCTCGACCTGATCGGGGTCGAACTCCCGCGGCCGCCCCACCGCCATCCGCCACGCCCCTTTCTGTGACTCCCGTCACACCGGGAATGCATCGGTCGTCGAACGGTCTTGACCTGAGCGTACTAAGTAACAGAGCGGTTCGTAATTACCTGGAGAGGCGACGAGATGAGCACAGCACCCTTGACCGGCCGGCGGGCACTGGTCACCGGAGGTACGCGCGGGATCGGCGCGCAGACCGTGCGGCGATTGGTGGCCGACGGCGCCGCGGTGGCCTTCACGTACTCGGCGTCGAAGACGGACGCCGACAGGTTGGTTGCCGACGTCGCGGCCGAGGGAGGGACGGCCGTCGCCATCAAGGCGGACGCCGCGGATCGTGTCCAGGTCGCCGCCGCGGTCGAGCGGGCCGTCGCCGAACTCGGCGGCCTCGATGTCCTGGTGAACAATGCCGCGGTCGCCCATATGGCGCCGATCGAGGAATTCCCGGCCGAGCAGTTCGACCGGCTCGTGGCGGTCAATATCGGCGGCATGTACTGGGCGGTCCGCACCGCGGTGCAGCATCTGGGCGAGGGGGCACGGATCATCAACATCGGCAGTATCAACGCCGATCAGATTCCGAGCGCGGGCTTTTCGGTGTACGGGCTGACGAAGGGTGCGGTCGCCTCATTCACCCGGGGGCTGGCCCGCGATCTCGGACCCCGCGGCATCACCGTCAACAACGTGCAGCCGGGACCGATCAACACCGATGCCAACCCCGACAACGGCGACGACTTCCCCGAAAGCCTGAAGAAGATGATGGCCCTCGGGCGCTACGGGCACGTGCGCGACGTCGCGGGCGTCGTGAGCTTCCTGGCCGGCCCGGAATCCGGATTCGTCACCGGAGCCAACTGGAACGTCGACGGTGGCTTCACCGTCTAGCGGCATCTGACGGCGCTACGCTCGACGACGAGATCTGTTGGCGCCGAAAGTGCAGTCCCGGTTTCCTTTTCGGCGAACTCGACCACCCGCGAGCCGGGATGGGTCGGCTGGCTGACGACGGGGGAGCCCGCGGCCCGCAGCCGCCGATTCACGGGGCGCAGCGTAGCGTCGGGGCCAAGGAATGGTCGCCGTCGAGCCAAGATTGGAGCCCGCATGGATCCCGTCGATGTCCTGGTTATCGGCGCGGGCCAGGCGGGTCTCTCGGCGGCGTATCACCTGCAGCGGCGCGGGTTCGTGCCGGTGCGACGCGCCTCGGCGGGGGACCGGACGTTCGTCGTGCTCGATGCGGAGGAGGCCGCGGGCGGCGCGTGGCAGCACCGCTGGCCGTCGCTGAAGATGGGCAGCGTCAACGGCATCTACGAGCTTCCGGACTACGCCGTGCCCTCGGCGGACCCGCAGGACCCCAGCCGCGAGGTGTTGCCCGCCTACTTCGCCGCGTACGAGCAGCGGTTCGCGCTGGACGTGCGACGGCCGGTGCGGGTGCGCGCCGTGCGCCGGTCCACGCCGGACGACGACGCCGAAGACCGGCTGATCGTCGAAACGGACGGGGGAACATGGGCCGCGCGTTACGTCATCAACGCCACCGGCACCTGGACCCGGCCGTTCCGGCCGCACTACCCGGGGGCGGCGGACTTCCGGGGGCGCCAGCTGCACGTGCAGGAATACGTCAGCGCCGAGGAGTTCGCCGGACAGCGCGTCGTCATCGTCGGCGCCGGGGTCTCCGCTTTGCAACTGCTCGACGAGGTCTCGGTGGTCACCGACACCTTCTGGGTGACCCGCTCCGAGCCGGTGTGGGAGGACGACCTGTCGCCCGAGAAACTGTCCGCGGCCGTGGCCGGTGTCGAGGAACGCGTCCGGCAGGGCCTGCCGCCGACGAGCATTGTCCGGGTCACCGGGATGCACCGCGGCCCGTGGGTGCAGCGCGCCGAGGAGCGCGGCGCGCTGGTGCGGCACCCGATGTTCACCCGCATCGAAGAGCGCGGGGTTCGCATGCCCGACGGCTCCTTTGAACCCGCCGACGTCATCCTGTGGGCCACCGGGTTTCGCGCCGCGGTCAAACACCTTGCGCCGCTGCGGTTGCGGACCCCGCAGGGCGGCATCCGCGTCGCCAACGGCAGGTCGATGGACGAGCCGCGGCTGTTCCTGATCGGCTACGGCCCCTCGCAGTCCACCGTCGGGGCCAACCGCGCGGGCCGCGACGCGGTGCTGGCGATCCTGTCGGACCCGGAACCGCTTGGCGTCGGGGTTGTTTCAGCGTGAGTCGACGCTGGCCGCTGTCCCCAGCCAGTCGAGCACCAGGTCCCCGTCGTCGGCATCGACCGACCGCAACGCCGTGAGGGTGGGATGTCCCGCGGCGAGCAGCGCACTGTCGGTGCCCTCCTCGGGCTCATCTGACATCTCGACCTCGGCCAACCGCAGGTCACCGTCGCGGATCTCGTCGACTCGGGTCTGCACGGCGCCGCCGCGGGCCAGGCGCGCGTAGCGCAGCGGTCCGAGTTCGTCGCCCGGGCGATCGGGCACGTTGAGCGACAACACGGTGTCCTCCGGGGCGTCGAACACCAACTCCAGCACCGGCGCCAGCAGACCCGCGGCGGCGGCCCAGTGCCGCTCGCCGGTGGGGTGCAGCGCCACATCCAACGACACCGCCACCGCCCGGGTGCCGTTGATCTTCGCGGTCAGCGCGGCGCCCACGGTGCCCGAATGCAGCACGGCCCGACCGACATTGGCGCCGTGGTTGATCCCCGAGAGCACCAGATCCGGCGCCGGGTCGAACCAGCCGTTGAGCGCCGCGGCGACGATGTGTCCGGGCTGGGCGTGCACGGCCCACGCCTCGACATCGAGGCCTGGCAGCTCTCGGCGTTCGACCACCGTGCGGCCGTCGCGGCGGATCGCGCTCAACGCGGCGCTGGCGCCGCTGGACTGCTCGGCCGGGGCAGCCACGATCACTTCCAGTCCGGCCGCGCGCGCGGCGTCGGCCAGTGCGTGCAGGCCGGGGGAGTCGATCCCGTCGTCGTTGGTCACCAGTGCGCGTCGCACGTGTCGTCCTCCTTCACTTCTCCCCTTTACTTCCATGGCCGCAGTTCGACCCGTTCGGCCAGCGTCTCGACGGCGCGCGCGCCGCCGGTGCCCAGGCCGTGCCGCACGACGTTCAGCGCCCCGCACGCGGCCCCGATCTGCAGCGCCTCCCGGATCGATCGGCCGCCGGCCAGCGCGGCGACCATGCCGGCGGTCATCGAGTCGCCGGCCCCGGCGGGGTCGGCCGGTTCGAGCTTGGGCATCTCGATCTCCACGACGTCGGCCTTGGCGGCCGAGCCGTCCAGCAGCGCCAGGGCGGGGGCGGCGCCCGAGCGGGAGACCACGATGGTGCCCGCGCACTCCTCGCGCATGGCGCGCATGGCCTTGACGAGGTCCTCGGCGTCGTCGGACTTGGCCTGGCCGTCGTCGAGCAGTTCCTCGTGGCTGACCTTGATCAGGGACGGGTTGCCGGCCAGCACCGCCTCGAGCCGCTCGCCGGACAGGTCGGCGGCCACCTTGCACCCGTTGGCACCCAGGTCGGTGGCCAGGCGCCGATACAGATCGGCCGGCAGCACGTCGTCCTCTTGCGGCCCGGACAGCAGCACCCAGCCGTGCTCGAGTCCCTCGGTCAGGGTGAGTTCGTACAGCGAGTCGAGTTCGTGCCGATCCAGCGGGCTGCCGGGGCTCTCGGCCACCACCTCGCGGGTGCCCGTGCGTCGGTCGTGGACGTACGAGCCGTTGCGCGCGCTCACCGGCACGATCCGCGCCGTCACGTCCTCGATGGGCAGCAGATGGTTGAGCACGTCGCCGGTCTCGCCGCCGAGGGCCGCGCACAGCACCACCGGCACCCCCAGCGAGGACACCATGCGGGACTGCCACACGCCCTGGCCGCCGGCGTGGACGTGGATGTCCGCCTCGCCGGAGCGGTCCTCGACCGTCACGGTCAGGACGGGCAGCGGGGCGAAGATCACCACGGCGTCGGGTCGCTCCTGGTCCGACCCGGCGGGGGTGTTGGCGCGGCTCTGCGTCTTCGTCATGCGGGAGGGAGTACCCACTCCGCGGGCTACCGCGTCAATTGCCGTAAAGATGCAGCGCGCGGGCACTCGCCGTGGCGACCGCACCGCTCAGCGTCGTGATCGGCGGGCCGCCGCGCACGTGGATGACGTTCGCCAAGACCACCACGTAGGTGTCCGAGCCCGGGTCGATCCACAGCGTGGTGCCGGTGAAGCCGGTGTGGCCGAAGCTCCCGACGGGAAAGATCCGGCCGCGCGGCCCGGAGTGGGCGGTGTCGATGTCCCAGCCCAACCCGCGCCCCGATCCGGGCTGCTGCACCGTGGTCATCAGTGTCGTGGTCTCCCGGGTCAGCGGGAACCGGCTGGGGCGGCCCGCGAGACGGTCGAGCAGGGCCTGGGCGTACAGGCCGAGATCGTGTGCGGTGGAGAACACCCCGGCGCTGCCGGCCACCCCGCCCATGCGCCGCGCGGTCGGATCGTGCACGGTGCCGCGCAGTGGGTGCCCGTAGTTCGGGTTGATGCCGGGGGTGTCCTCGTCGAGCGCGGTCGGGGCGACGCGCGCCAGCAGTTCGGTGCTCCAGGTGCCGTCCGCGCACTCGTCCGGATCGGGGCCGCCCGGGTCGGGCACGATCGCGTTGCCCCGGATCCGGTGCGGGCCACAAGCTTTGGCGACGGGCAGATAGTAGGTGTCCGACATTCCCAGCGGCGCAAACACATTGCGCTCGATGTAGACGTCCTCGGGTTCGCCGGTGATCTTCTCCAGCAACGCGCCCAGGATGATGAAACCGATGTCGGAGTAGTGGAAGCGCTCGCCGGGCTCCGCCACCACCCACGCGCCCAGGGCCCGGCGGATCCCCTCCTCCTTGTCGGCCCGCACCAGACCCCAGGGCCCGTCCAGGCTCAGATCCCCGGCGATGCCGGAGGTGTGGGTGAGCAGCATCCGCACCGTCACCTTCGCGCGACGCGGGTCGCCTGTCGGATTGAAGTCGGGCAGGTACGTCTGCACCGGCTCGTCGAGCCCGACGTGGCCGCGCTCGTAGAGCTGCAGGATCCCCGTCGCGGTGGTGAGTGGTTTGGTCAATGACGCCAGGTCGAACAGCGTGTCCTCGGTCATCGGCTCGGCGGGCGCGGGCCGCCCGTCCAATCCCGGTTCGCCGGCGAGCTTGCGGGCGCCGAACGCCCCACGGAACACCACCGCGCCGTCGTGGCCGACCGTGACCACCGCGCCGGGTAGCCGGCCGGCCGCGACGGCGTCCTCGACCAGTTGCGCGACGGGAACGAACTCCGGCGCCGGGGTGACGGGGGAGGGTGTGACGGTCACCCGGGGTGGTGCGACGGTTGTCGACGTCGACCGCGGCGGGTCGGCCGGCGGCCCGCACGCGGCGAGGCTGAACACGACGGTCCCGGCGGCACAGAGCCGGGCCAGACGCGAGCGTGACGTCGTCACCGCATCGACGTTAGCGGGGCGTCGGTGACCCCGAGGTCTGTGCCTCCGAGGAGCGGTTGACGATCCTCTGCGCCGCCCACGCGCCCGGTCCGGCAAAGGCGATGTAGAGCATCGCGAAGCAGTACAGCACCGCACCCTCGCCGCCGTTGTTGATCGGCCAGAAGCCATCGGGGAAGTGCCGCCAGAAGTAGGCGACGGCCATCGTTCCCGAGGCGAGGATGGCGGCGGGAACCGTGAACAGGCCGGCGGCAACCAGCAGGCCGGTGACCACCTCGATGACACCGGCGTACCAGGACGGCCAACTGCCGACCGCGGCGGCGGCTGACGAGGTCGGCCAGCCGATCAGCTTCGCGGTTCCGTGTTGCACGAACATGAGCCCGACGATGATGCGGAAGACGGCGAGGGCGGCGGGGGCGAAGGGTGCGAGCCGGCCGCTGGTGAGAGTCATGGGCGCCAAGGTAGGCGGACTGCGGTCCGCATTCAACCCCTACGTCGGGGCTCTGCCCGGTGGAAACTGATGGCGATCGCGCGAATTCCCCACTCGGACATGGCAGGATCGGCGTCTGGTCGAACCACGAGGCTCCGGAGGCGAGATGACCGTTCCCGACCCGTCCACCGCCGTGACCCGCATCGCGCGGCGGATGGCCAAACCGGGCCACGAGCGGCAGTACGAACAGCTGGTCCGGGAGATGTTCGCGGTGATGAAGAAGCACCGCGGCTTCCGCGGCGGCGAGCTGATCCCGCCCGCAAACCCCGGCGAGCCGTACCAGGTGGTGGTGAACTACGCGACCGAGGCCGACCTGACGGCCTGGGACAACTCCGCCGACCGCAACCACATCCTGGGCCGGATGCGCGAGCACGCCGAGAGCGAACCGGAGCACCGGCGACTCGACGTGCTCGAGGAGTGGTTCGTCGGCCCGTCGGTGCCGGCCTCGGTGCATCCGCCGCGGTGGAAGACCGCGGTGGTGACGTGGATGGGCATCTGGCCGCTGGCCTCGATCGTGATCTGGCTGCTGACCCCGGTCTGGGAGCGGATGGGGCTGCCGTTCCTGCTGATCACCGCCATCAACGTGGTCTTCATCGTCGTGTTCATGACGTTCCTGGTCGCACCGCTGCTGACCCGACTGATGAAGTGGTTCCTGGTGCCGGGGGCCGGGAAGTAACCGCCGGGCTCAGCCGGGTGACTTCTCCCCGGCGCGGACCGGGACGGTGATGGTGTTGCCGGTCACCGGCATGGGGCAGGTCGCGTGGTCGGTGAAGGCGAACCACATGTTGATCGCCCGGTTGAAGTCGAGGACGACGGTGCCGTCCGGGGCGGGGTCGTCGAACTTCAATTGGCGCCACGGCTCGGTCTCGACGCCGTTGGTGGGGTCGTGGAACTCGATGCTCAGGCCGGTCTTGATGTTGGTCGCCACCAGCCGCTGGGGTTGGCCGTCGACGGTGAACACCACCTCGCCCATCGCCGGCAACTGCTGGCGCAACTCGGGCTTGTGGGTCGCGACGTCGACCTTGCGCCCGTCCGGGTAGGGCTCGAAGGTGGCGGTGATGACCCACGCGGGGTCGTAGTCGAAGGTGGGCACGCCGGCGAAGTTCTCCCGGTCCGGCGAGGTCTGCGCCCGCATCCGGATGGCCAACCGGCCGCCGCGCCGCAGCAGTTCGATCTCGGTGTCGCCGAATTCGACCCACGGCGCGCGGCTGGTCTCGGCGACGGTCTTGCGGGAGCGGCCGTCGACGAGCGTGCCGTCGACGCTCAGGCCGTCCCGCGGTGCTGCGTCGAGGAACGCGTCCTGCCCGTCGGTCGACCAGCGCCCCGGCAGGTCACCGAGGCGCGTCGGGGTCTCCGGCAGCCAGTGAAATCCGGTGAGCGTCAGCCAGCCGCGCGGTTGGCGCAGTTCGGTTTCGCGGGCGCGCCGGAACTCGCGCCACTGCTCGATTCCCTCGGTCATCGCCCACTCCTCACCGGGTCGAATCTCCTCGCATTCCACCACAGTTCTACCGCCGAAACGCCCATGTCAGGGCGACGGGCGCAAACCGGTGCAGGAACTTCGGTGGGCTCTGAACCGTTATCCGTCATCGAGGCTGTGATGGCTTCGTTCCACGAATTCGTCTGAACGGAAAGGAACAGAGTGCGCACCATCGGAACTTCTGGCATCGAGATCTTCCCGCTCGCGCTAGGCGCCAACACCTTCGGCTGGACCTCCGACGAGGCCGAGTCCCAGCAGGTCCTGGATGCTTTCGTCGCGGCCGGCGGGAACTTCATCGACACGGCGGACATGTACTCGTCGTGGGTGCCGGGCAACTCCGGTGGGGAGTCCGAGACCGTCCTCGGCCGGTGGGTGCGCGAGCGTCGCAACCGCGACTCGGTGGTCATTGCCACCAAGGTGGGCGCCCACCCGGACTTCAAGGGGCTGGCCCGGGCCAACGTGCAGGCCGCCGCGGAGGCGTCGCTGCAGCGTCTCCAGACCGACTACATCGACCTGTACTACGCGCACTACGACGACGAAGACGTCCCGATGGTCGAGATCGCGGCCGTGTTCGACGGTTTGGTGCAGGCCGGCAAGGTGCGCCACATCGCGCTGTCCAACATGTCGCCCGAGCGCATCGACGAGTGGATCCGGATTGCGCAGACCGAGGGGATGGCGGTGCCGGTTGCGCTGCAGCCGCACTATAATCTGGTGCACCGCAAGGACTTTGAGCAGAATTACGTGCCGTTGGTCCAACGGCACGGGTTGGCGGTGTTCCCGTACTCGTCCCTGGCATCCGGCTTCCTGTCCGGCAAGTACCGCACGGCGCAGGACGCCGACGGTGCCGCGCGGGGGCCCATGCTGGAGTCCTACCTGACCCCGGACGGGTTCGCGGTGGTCGACGCGCTGGACAAGGTGGCCACGGCCCGCGGTATCTCGTCGACGACGGCGGCGCTCGCGTGGCTACTGACGCGCCCCACGATCACGGCGCCGCTGGCCAGCGCCCGCACAGTCGAGCAGTTGCCGGATCTGCTGGCCGCGGTGGAGACGGAACTCAGCGCCGAGGAACGTGCCGTCCTGGAGGATGCGTCGAGTCCTTTCTCCTGACCGTCCCGTTCGTGTAATCCTCGGAGGATGGCGCGCACCTGGTTGTCGGTGACGGTGGAGTTGCTCGGCGGACGCGGCGAGGAACTCTGGCCGTGGCCGGGCCGCGTTTTCGCGGTCGGGCCATCGCATACCTTCATGGACCTGGCCGATGCCATCAACGACGGTTTCGGCCGGTGGGACAGAGCGCACCTGTCGATGTTCACTCTGACCGACGGACGCCTCGTCACCGACGAGGAGACCGGCGACGAGCTGGCAGGCTTGATCGAGGGTGCCATCACCGAGCCGCTGGACATCGAGCGCGCCAAGGTCTCTCGCGTGGTGTCCCCCGGTGCGGAGTTCCAGTTCGTCTTCGACCTCGGCGACGAGTGGACGCACCGCTGCGTGGTCGGCGACACCAAGATCGACCCGGAGGAAACGCTGGGGATCAAACCGCGAAAGCCGTTGCCGCACTGGGGCTGGGGCACCATCCCGGACCAGTACGGGCGGCGCTGGGCCGACGACGACGGGCGCAGTCGCATTCCCAACCGGCCCACCGAGCCCCATCCGATGCTGCGACACGCGTGGCCCGGACCAATCCAGGCCCCGCCGCTCGACCTGCATGAGCTGCGCGCGGCAATCGCGACAGCGGATGCGGCGCGCTTCCTGGCCGCTCTGGACGGCCGCGACCTCGGCGACGCGCTGCAACAGGTCGGCGCCGGACTGCCGATGGCCTTGGAAAAGCGACGGAAGCAGGCAGAGTCGGTCGCACTGTCGGTGATCAACCGCCTCGTTCATCGCGCCGCCACGGGAGATGACATCTTGGCCGAAGACCTTCTCGCGCACCTGCGCGGGGCACCCCTTGCGGGACGCGCGGTGCCGGCCGACCTCGAGATGCTCGCCGCCGAGATGGAGGGCGATCCGACTGCGTCCACCGGGGGCTACGTGGACCTTGACACCGGCGACGTGCTGGATGACAGCAGCACCGACCCGGGCATGGTCGGCGAAGACGCCGCCATCGACGTGGAGGAGGAACCCGACCGTTGGCTCGGTTTCGACCGCGTCGGGTCCCGCGACGGCTGGCGCGACATGGCGGATTTCGCTGCGCGGCAGTCCGATCCGGGCCTGCGGTCCCGTCTGGAACGCGCGATCGAAGCCAAGGGCGCGTTCCGGCGGTTCCGCGATCTCGTGCACGAAGAGGGACTCGCGCAACAGTGGTACGCCTTCTCCGAGGATCGCAAACTCGGCCGTGCCCGCGCATTCCTGGCGGATCAGGGCATCCGAGTGGGTTGAAGCCCTACCGCGTCACGGCTCCGCGTTGGGCGTGGGGCTCTGCGTGGACTCCCACTTGGCCTCCAGGGAACGCTTGACGGGCGTGCCGGCGGCCATCTCGAGCTGACACGTCTCACCGTCGTTGCCCTCGAGGGTGATGAGGAAACCGGTCTCGACCGGTTCTTTGTGGACCACCTTGAAGGTCTGCTCGCCGGCGCCGCGATCGAGGGCGAGGATGTCGCCGGGGGCGGCGTCGTCGATGCGGGCGGTAACAATTGATTGAGCCATTGCCGCAGGGTAACCAGTATCGCCCGACGCTAATCCTCCTCGGCGGTTAGCTTGTCGGACAGGTGGTTTGGCTCACACCGCGGCGGGTTCGAACCGGTCCTCCAGATACCGGCCGGGCTTGCTCATCATCCACGCGCCCAGCAGCATCGGGACGCCCATCAACGCGTACACCAGCAGCGGCAGCGTCCAGCTACCCGTTGCCGGGTTCAACCAGCCGCCCAGCAGCGGGCCGACGGTCCCAAACAGGTAACCCACTCCCATGGCGAAACCGGACAGTGCCCCGGAGCCGTGTTCGGTGCGGGTGCGCTGGTTGAACATCGCGATGGCCAGCGGGAAGGCGCCGCCGATGAGGCCGATCAGCGTCGCCCACAGGAACGGCAGTCCGGGCGCCAGCACCACTCCGAGGAAGCCGAGCGCCGGGAGGACCGCCAGGGCCGCCGCATACGGGAACGGGTTTCGCATCTTCGACCCGATGATCGGGCTGACGACGGCCATCGGCAGCGTCAGGAATGTGAAGATGGCATAGGCCGCGGCGGCGGTCTCCGAACTGTGCCCATTGTCCTGGAGGATCGTCGGCATCCAGGACAGCATGGCGTAGGTGTTCAGCGAGGCCATGGCGTAGAACAGCGCGGTTCCCACCGAGATCGGGTTCCGCAGCAACTGGCCCAGGCCGTATGCGCGCCCACCGGACTGCGCCGGGGCATCATCCGCGTGGTCCTCGCGAGAAACCTTGAGCAACTGGATGACCCACGGGATGGCTGCCACGATCGACAGCAGCGCCCAGGACCCGATCGAGAACCGCCAGCCACCCCCAAGATCGGCCAGTGGCAGCGCCAGCATCGCGGGGATCGTGGCGCCGGCCTGCATCAGCAGCGCGAACGCGGTGAGCACGGGTGCCGGCCGGTCCGAGAAGTACTTCTTGACCAGCGGCGCGCCCACCACGTTGCCCATCCCCATGCCGAACAGCGCGACCGCGGAGAGCACCAGGAACAGTGGGACGCTGTCGAACAAGGGGCGCAGCGCCGTGCCGGCCGCGGCCAGGCCCATCGCCGTCACGGCGGTCAGTTCCAGCGAAGTACGTCGCATCAGCACCGGCGCGCAGAAGCCGGCCAGGCCGAAGAACAGCGTCGGCAGCATGGTCAGCAGCGTCAGCGGGGCGTCGCCCATCCCCAGATCGGCCTGGATCTGCGGCAGGAACGGCGACAGCCCCGTTACCGCGTAGCGCAGCGAGACGCCGAGCAGGACGATGCCGACAATGAGCAGGATGCGACCGCGCCACAACGAACCGGGCGCTTGTCCCGTTCCGTCTGGCGCGTCGAGTGTCATTGGGCCGCTTTGGAATCGCCGTCGATGCTGAACTGCTGACCCGAGATGGTGCGCGCGGCCGGGCTGGTCAGGAAGACCGCCAGGGCGGCGATGTCCTCGGGGCCGGTGAACTCCTTGATGGCCTGATTGGCCAGGGCGCTCTCCCGCTCCTCCTCGACGGTGCGGCCGGAGACCTCGGCGCGGCCTTCGAACACCTTGTCCAGCCGGGGGCCTTTGACGCCGCCCGGGTGGATTGAGTTGACGGTGATGTTGTGCGGGCCCAACTCCAGCGACAGCGTCTTGGTGAAGCCGACCAACCCCCACTTGGTGGTGGAGTAGCCGATGCGGTTGGGATAACCGAAGCGCCCCGCCAGTGACGACATGACGACGATCGATCCGCGGTCGTTGGCCTTCAGCAGCGGCACGGCCTTGCGGACCACTTCGAAGGATCCGTTCAGGTTGACGTTGACGACGGCGGCCCAGGCCTTGGGGTCGTACTCCTCGACCGGGGCGGTCGGTCCGGCGATGCCGGCGTTGCTGACCAGCACGTCGAGGCCGCCCAGGTGGGACTGGACATCGGCCATCATCGCGTCGACGTCGGCGGCCGAACTGACATCACCCACCGACGCCGTGAAGCCCGGATTGTCGGCCAGCGCGGTCTCGACGGCCTGGGCGTCGATGTCGGCGATGTGGACTTTGGCGCCCTCGGCGGCGAATGTCCGGGCGATGACCAGGCCGATCCCGCCCGCACCGGCGGTGATCAGAACGCGCTGTGGCATGGCATGACTCCTCATCGTTGAGCGGGCCGTCGGGCACGGTCTTGGTGCGGAGTACCCGAAGCACCGGCCGAGAAACGCTCAGCGGACCGGCGCCGGCGGCGTTACTCTCACTGGGCAACACGCCGGCCGGCCGTAGGGGCAGCATGAAAATTTCGGGCAACACCATCTTCATCCCGGGCTCCACCAGCGGTATCGGGTTGGCCCTGGCACTGGCCTTGAAGGACAAGGGCAACACGGTGATCCTGGGTGGTCGCCGCAGCGCAGAACTGGACCGGCTCACCGCCGAACATCCGGGGCTGGGCGCGGTCACCATCGACACCGCCGACCCCGCCAGCATCGACCGCGCCGCGAAGCAGGTGCTGGCCGAGCATCCCGACCTCAACGTGGTGATCGCGATGGCCGGCATCATGCAGACCGAGGACTGGCATCGGCGCTCCGACTTCCTCGACACCGCCGAGTCGATCATCACCACCAACGTGCTCGGACCCATCCGGCTGATCGCCGCGTTCGTCGAACACCTTCAGGCACAGCCGGATTCGGCCATCGTCACGGTGTCCTCCGGCCTGGCGTTCACGCCGCTGCGGGTCACCCCGACCTACAACGCATCCAAGGCCGCGATCCACATGCTCAGCGAATCGCTGCGCCTGCAACTGGCCGATACCAGCGTGCAGGTCATCGAACTGGTGCCGCCGTCGGTGCGCACGCCGCTGATGCCGGGGCACGAGGACAACGAGCACGGAATGCCCCTGCAGGAATTCATCGACGAGGTCATCGCGCTCCTCGAAGCCGAACCGGACGCGCACGAGATCCTCGTCGAGCGGGTGAAGTTCCTGCGGCACAGCGAGGTCCGCGGGGAGTACGAGCAGGCGCTGGCCGTCCTCAACGCCAGCGACCCGCACTGACGGATGTCGGGTCTGTCCGCGGCGCTGTTCGGTCAGCTGACGGCCCCGGCCATGGTGGTCGCGCTGTCACCGGTGTCGATCGTCGCGGTGCTGGTCCTGCTGCTGCACAATGACCGGCCCCGCCCGGCGAGCCTGGCCTTCCTGCTCGGGCGGCTGGTCGCCCTGGCGGCCGCGACCGCGGTATTCCTGCAGGTGCCCCGGTTGGCCGACCGGTTCGCCGAACCGAACCCCGCCGCCACCACCTGGTTGCTGGGGATCTTCGGCGCGGTGTGCGTCGCGCTCGGGGCCGTGCTGTGGCTGCGCCGGGATCACGTCGGCGCGCAGCCGCGGTGGGAGGCCAGGATCGCCCGACTCGGCTGGCTGGGGGCCGCCGCGATCGGCGCCGTCTTCGTGGTGGCGAACCCCAAGATGATGGCCGCCAACGGGGCCGCGGGAGTCATGATCGGGGCCACCGTCGTCAGCGGGGTCGCCGCGGCGGCGGCCATCGCGTTCTACACGGTGCTGGCCAGTTGCACCGTCACCGCGCCGGTACTGGCCTACATGCTGTTCGGGGCGCGGATCGATCCCGCGTTGGCCCGGCTCAAGCTGTGGATCCAGCGCCGGCGCAACCTCGTGACCTCGATCGTGTTGCTGGTCGTAGGCCTGGCACTACTGGTCGCCGCGCTGCGCGGGTTCTGACGACGGAGATCGTTGCGCGCCAGTAGGGTTCCTGGGGCGGGGGACACCGACTTCGAAGCTGAGAGGCGCACGATGAGCAAGAAGTATGCGACCGCGGACCACGTCGAACGTGCGGAACTTCTCGAGTTCGTCCGGCCCCGGCACAAGATGATCCTGACGACGTTCCGGGCCGACGGGTCGCCGCAGAGTTCCCCGGTGACCGCGGGCGTGGATGATCAGGGACGGATCGTCATCGCCAGCTATCCGCAGCGGGCCAAGTCGGTCAACATCGGCCGGCGTCCGCAGGCCAGCGTGGTGGTGCTCTCCGATGAGTTCAACGGCCCCTACGTGCAGGTCGACGGCGACGCGGAAGTCATCACGCTGCCCGACGCCGTTGAACCGCTCGTCGACTACTTCCGCGCGGTCGCCGGCGAGCACTCGGACTGGGACGAGTACCGCCAGGCGATGCGCGACCAGGGCAAGTGCCTGATCAGGCTCACCCCGACGCGGTGGGGTCCCGTCGCCACCGGCGGTTTCCCGCCGCCGAAGTAAGCGCCCGCCTCCGGTCGGTCGGACGCATCGTGGTGGTGCGACGATGAGGCCATGACCGCAACCCTTGTCGCCAAAGACGTGGCCGGCGGGTTCGCCCACCGGACGCTGTTCGAGGGCGTTGACCTGACCGTGGCCCCGGGGGACGTGGTCGGGGTGGTCGGGGCCAACGGCGCCGGCAAGAGCACGCTGCTGCGGATCCTGGCCGGCGAACTCGAACCTCTGGCCGGGACGGTCAGCGTCGCTCCGGCCGACGCGTTCGTGGGCTGGTTGCCCCAGGAGCACGAGCGGATCCCCGGGGAGACGACCGCGGCCTACATCGCGCGGCGCGCCGGCTGCACCCAGGCGACCGCGGCCATGGAGGCCGCCGCCGCGGCGTTGGCGGATCCGGCGCCCGGACAACCCGATCCGGCCGAGGCCTACGCGGTGGCGCTGGACCACTGGTTGGCCACCGGCGCCGCCGACCTCGACGAGCGGCTGCCGGCAGTGCTGGCCGACCTCGGCCTCGACACCGACGCGGTGCGCCCGGACACCACCGAGATGACCGCGCTGTCCGGCGGGCAGGCAGCGCGGGTCGGGCTGGCGGCCTTGCTGGTGTCGCGCTTCGACATCGTGCTGCTCGACGAACCCACCAACGACCTGGACCTCGACGGCCTGGAGCGCCTGGAACGCTTCGTCGGTGAACTCCGGGGTCCGGTGGTGCTGGTCAGCCACGACCGGGAGTTCCTGGCGCGCACCGTCACTCGCGTGCTGGAACTCGACCTGGCGCAGAACACCACCACGGTCTACGGCGGCGGCTACGAAAGCTATCTCGAGGAGCGCGAGGTGGCGCGGCGGCACCGCCGCGAGGAATACGAGGAGTTCGCCGAGAGGAAGGCCGACCTGGTGGCCCGCGCCCGCACCCAGCGCGAGTGGTCCAGCCAGGGCGTCCGCAACGCCATCCGCAAGGCCCCCGACAACGACAAGATCCGCCGCCGCGCGGCCACCGAATCCAGCGAGAAGCAGGCCCAGAAGGTGCGGCAGATGGAGAGCCGGATCGCGCGGCTGGAGGAAGTCGTCGAACCGCGCAAGGAATGGACGCTGCAGTTCACCATCGGCGCAGCGCCCCGATCCAGCTCGGTGGTGGCCACCCTCGACAACGCCGTTGTGCGGCAGGGCGATTTCGTCCTGGGCCCGGTGTCGCTGCAGGTGGCCGCGGGTGAGCGGATCGGCATCACCGGTCCCAACGGCGCGGGCAAGTCGACGCTGCTGCGGCTGCTGCTCGGCCGTCGGCAACCCGACGAGGGCCGCGCCAGTATCGGGTCCAGCGTCGCCATCGGCGAGATCGACCAGGCCCGAGCCGAATTCACCGGATCGGAACGACTGGTCGACCGGTTCGAACAGCGCGTGCCCGATTGGCCGACCGCCGACGTGCGCACCCTGCTCGCGAAGTTCGGCCTGGGTGCCGACCACGTGGAACGCGCGGTCGACGACCTGTCGCCGGGGGAGCGGACCCGGGCCGGGCTGGCGCTGCTGCAGGCGCGCGGCACCAACGTGCTGGTGCTCGACGAGCCCACCAACCACCTCGACTGCCCGCCATCGAACAACTCGAGCAGGCTCTCGACAGCTACGACGGGGCGCTGCTGCTGGTGACCCACGACCGCCGGATGCTGCAGAACATCCGGCTGGACCGGTCGTGGCGCGTCGAGAACGGCGCCGTCACCGAGCGGTAGCCTGACCGACGACCTCGCCCCGCCTGCCTGGAGAACCCCGATGACCGACCTGTCCGCCCCGTTGGACTTCGCCCGCGGGCCCGCGTGGCGCAACCGACTGGCGTTGGCGCCGCTGACCAACATGCAGAGCAACGACGACGGGTCGCTGCACGACGACGAGTACCGCTGGCTGGTCCGTCGCGCCGAGGGCGGCTTCGCGATGGTGATGACGTGCGCGGCGCACGTCAGCCAGGCCGGGCAGGCCTTCGACGGACAATTGGGCATCAGCGACGACCGGCACCTGCCCGGCCTGAGCAGGCTGGCTGCGGGGCTGCGGGCCGCCGGCGCCGTGTCATCGGTGCAGTTGCAGCACGGCGGCCGCCGCGCCGAGACGCGGCTGACCGGTCTGCCGGTGGTGGCGCCGTGGGACGACCCGGACAAGGGCGCCGTCGCGCTGACGACGGCGCAGGTCGAACAGGTGGTCCAGGACTTCGTCGACGCGGCCGTCCGCGCGGAGAAGGCCGGCTTCGACGGCGCCGAGATCCACGGCGCCCACGGCTATCTGCTGGCCCAGTTCCTCGACACCCGCCGCAACCACCGCACCGACCGCTACGGCGGGTCGGCCGACAACCGGTTCCGCATCATCCACGAGATCATCGCCGGCATCCGCGCCGCCACCGTCGCCAACTTCCAACTCGGCCTGCGTCTTTCGCCGGAGCGCTACGGGATCGTGCTCGACGAGGCACGCACCCTGGCCGGCGACGTCCTGGCCGACGGGCACCTGGACTACCTCGACCTGTCGCTGTGGGACGCGTTCAAGGAGCCCTACGAGGAGGCCCACCGCGGCCGCCGTCTCGTCGACGTGTTCATGGACCTGCCGCGCGGGGCCACCCGGGTGGGTGTGGCGGGCAAGATCACCGATGTCGCGTCGGCCCAGAGCTGCCTGGACAGCGGCGCCGACTTCGTGCTGATCGGCAAGGCCGCGATCCTGCACCACGACTTCGCGCGCCAGGCACTGGCCGACCCCGCGTATCGGGCGACCGCGTTGCCGGTGTCCCGGGAGCATCTGGAGGCGGAGTCGGTCGGCCCGCGGTTCCTCGACTACCTGGCGACGAACTGGGACGACTTCGTCGCCTGAGCCGCCGACCGACCTCCCGCTGAACGGGCCAAAATGGCGACTCTCGAGGCTCCCAACCAACCGGTCGGCTAACCTGGTGCCATGCAGCTGGCACTGACGCCGGAGGAAGCCGCCTTCCGCGACGAACTCCGCACCATCTACACCACCAAATTCCCCGCTGACATGCGGGAACGTGTCCGACAGGGCGGTCACCTCAGCCGCGAGGACATCGTCACCAGCCACAAGATCCTGCACGAGCACGGACTGGCGGTACCGAACTGGCCGGTGGAGTGGGGCGGCAAGGACTGGACACCCACCCAGCACCAGATCTGGCTCGACGAGATGCAGCTGGCCTCGGTGCCCGAGCCGCTGACCTTCAACGCCAAGATGGTCGGACCCGTCATCGCCGAGTTCGGCTCGCAGGAGATCAAGGAACGCTTCCTGCCGCCGACGGCCGCGCTGGACATCTTCTGGTGCCAGGGCTTCTCCGAGCCGGAGGCCGGCTCGGACCTGGCGTCGCTGCGCACCACCGCGGTGCGCGACGGGGACAGCTACGTGGTCAACGGGCAGAAGACCTGGACCACGCTGGGCCAGTACGCCGACTGGATCTTCTGCCTGGTGCGCACCGATCCGCAGGCCCCCAAGCGCCAGGCCGGCATCTCGTTCCTGCTGATCGACCTCGACACCCCGGGCATAACCATGCGGCCCATCAAGCTGATCGACGGCAGCTTCGAGGTCAACGAGGTCTTCTTCGAAGACGTGCGCGTTCCCGCCGACCAACTCGTCGGGCAGGAGAACCAGGGCTGGACGTATGCGAAGTTCCTGCTGGGCAACGAGCGCACCGGCATCGCCCACATCGCCACCACCAAGGTGCGCCTGGCCGAGGTGAAGCGGCGCGCGAAAGAGACTGGCCTGCTGGCGGATCCGCTGTTCGCGGCCCGGCTCGCCGAGACCGAGAACGACCTGCTGGCGCTGGAACTCACGCAGATGCGGGTGGCGTCCGGATCCGCGGACGGCCAGCCGAACCCGGCCTCGTCGGTGCTCAAGCTGCGCGGTAGCCAGCTGCAGCAGATCACCACCGAGCTCATGGTGGAGGTCGCCGGCCCGGACGCGTTGCCGTACGAGACCGATGACATCGTCTCGCCGGAATGGGCGCAGGGGAGCGCCCCGCACTACCTGAACTACCGCAAGACCTCGATCTACGGCGGCAGCAACGAAGTGCAGCGCACCATCATCGCCTCCACCATCCTTGGATTGTGAGTTAACACATGGACTTTCAACTCAGCGACGAGCAGGAACTGCTGCGCGACACCACCCGGGATCTGCTGGCGCACCACTACGACGCCGAGCGGCGCAATCAGGTCATCGAGACCGACCTGGGTTGGAGCCGCCAGGTGTGGGGGCAGCTGGCCGAGACCGGCATCCTCGGGCTGGGCTTCGACCCCTTGGAGTCCGGGCAGCTCGAAATCATGTTGGTGCTCACCGAGATCGGTCGCCGGCTGGCGCCGGAGCCGGTGCTGCACGCGGCCCTGGCGCCCGGCTCGATCATCGCCGAGCAGGGCACCGACGAGCAGAAGCAGCTCCTCGACGAGGTATCCGAGGGCCGGCTGCTGCTGGCCTTCGCGCACACCGAGCCGGGCATGCGCGGCGCCACCGCCACGGTGAGCACCACCGCCCGTGCCGACGGTGACGCCTGGGTGCTCAGCGGCCGCAAGAACCCGGTGCTCGCCGGGGACACCGCCGACACGTTGGTGGTCACCGCGGCGCTGCCCGACGGCGGCACCGGCCTGTTCCTGGTGCACGGGGATGCGGTGAGCAAGAAGGGATTCCAGACGTTCGACGGGCTGCGCGGCGCGCAGATCGACCTGGACGGTGCGCCGGCAACGGCCCTGGGTTCGGCCACCGACGCGACCGCGGCCATCGAGCGCGCCCTGGTGCGCATCCAGTCGGCGCTGTGCGCCGAGGCGTTCGGCGCCATGGAGGAGTCGCTGCGGCTGACTTCGGAATACCTGAAGAGCCGCAAGCAGTTCGGCGTCACGCTCAACACCTTCCAGACGCTGACCCAGCGCGCGGCCGACATGTACGTCTCGCTGGAACTGGCCCGCAGCATGAACCTCTACGCCGCGATGTCGATTTCCGACGGGGTGCTCGACCCCACGATCGCCGCCCGCGCCAAGCTGCAGATCGCCCGTTCGGGTCGGCACATCAGCCAGGAGTCGATCCAGCTGCACGGCGGCATCGGCATCACCGCCGAGTACCCGATCGCGCACTATGCGGCACGGCTCACCGCGATCGACAACACCCTGGGTTCGGCTCAGGATCAGTTGGGTGTGTTGCGCGGTCAGGTCGGCGACTACGACATCGCCATGCTGTAGACCCCACCATTTCGCCGGAAGCCCGTGGCGCCGATCAGGAGGACTTGTTGTCATGAGTAATAACGACATGGTGGCCGCGGCCGCCGGCACGGGGGCGGCGATGGGAGAGGCCGTCGGCATCTTCATGCTGCACCCGGAGACCTTCGCCGGCAGCGTCGCGGCCGGTTATCAGAATCCGCTGGCGGGGTACGTCGCCGGCCGCGCCGGGGTGCTCGGTGAGGCCAGCGGCGCCACCGTCGGTGCGGTGCTCGCGGTGTTCGAACCGGCCACCATCGCGGCCCTGTGGGACGAGGGCATCGCGGTGCGCGGGGCTCTCGGTGCCTCCCAACAGTATTGGGAACAGACCGCCGAATTTGGCCGCAAGTACCTGAACGGCGCGCAAGGGCTCGACCGGATCGCCGCGCTGGGCGAAAAGGTGATCGCGAGGGCCGCCACCGCGGGAACGCCGATGTTCGCGGGCTGGCGGGCAATGCCGCTGGCCGACGACGCGCCGGCGCGGGCCCTGCAGGTCATGCTGGTGCTGCGGGAATTGCGTGCCGAGGTGCACTTCAACCTGCTCACCGTCTCGGGGATCGCCCCGGTCGAAGCGCACATGCTGCACAGGGGCGTCGAGTACACCAAGATGTTCGGCTGGCCCGAGCCCCTCGCCGACGGCGCGGACAAGAAGGAGCGCTACGCCGAGGTCGAGCAGGCCACCAACCGGCGGATGGCCGAGATCTTCGCGGACGCACTGGATCCCGCCGAGGCCGACGAACTCGCCGGGCTCAGCGCCGCGGCGCTGGACGTGCTCAAGGCCAACGTCCCGGCCTGATCAGAGGCCGGGCGGCCCCCGCCTCACCTGACCCTGCCTCACCCGAGCGCGGCGCTGACCTCCTTGAGTGCCGCCAGGTATTCGAGGTACTCGGCCAGCGAATCTTGGGCTCGGCCCACGGAGATGATCGTCGCGCCCGCAGCGACGGTCGCGGCCAGGGCATCCACGGTTCGCGCCGGTTCCTTGACGGGGTCCAGCGGCTCGACGGGAGGCAGCACCACCTCGAAGTCGGCCGGCGCCTCGACCCGATCCAGCCACTGCCGGGCGGTGTCCGGGGTGACGGCGAACGGCGTCCACCCGTCGCCGAGGGTGACGGCGCGCCGCAGCGAGCGCAGCGTGCGCCCGCCCACCCAGATCGGCACCCGCGGTTGTACGGCGCACGGATCGATGACCATGCCTTCGAAGTCGTAGTAGTCGCCGTGGTAGGCCGGGGTGCGCTGCGACAGCGCGGCGCGTAGCGCGCGGATGCTGTCGTCGGAACGCGGCCCCCGGTCGTCGAACGGCGCCTCTATGAGTTCGAATTCCTCCTCGAGGCTGCCGACGCCGACCCCGAGGATGACGCGGCCGTTGCTGATCAAATCCAGTGTGCCGTAACGCTTCGCGATCTCGAGCGGGTGATGGTAGGGCAACACCAGCACGTGGGGGACCAGCCGGATCTGTCGGGTGCGCGCGGCCAGGTATCCGAGCGTGGCCAGCGGGTCCCAGTAGCGCGGACCCCGCCGGGCGAGTTCATGGGCGGGCAGGGCGATGTGCTCGCTGCAGGTCAGGTGGTAGTAGCCGAGTTGATCCGCGGTCTCGGCGACCCGCACGAGGTCGTCGATCGTCGCGGTCACCTCCCACGGCCCGTGCGCTCCGGGATGTAGCGAGACGACGGGACTGGCGATCGACAGCTTCATGTTCTCATCCTTCTCCTGCGGCGCATCGAAACACCTTTGATACCAGGTGGATTCCCCGCACGTGCGGTCAGGCCGGGGTGTGGATGCTCGAGATGACCAGCTGCAGATAGGGCCGGTAGAGGTCTTGGCCATCGAGGTGGCTGTCGAGGGTGATGCCGTCGTTGGCGGCGAGCACCACCCGCGCCAGGGTGTCGGCGTCGATGGTCAGCACCCCGCCGATCCGCGCGACGTTCTTGCTGATGAACTCGCCGAGCGCCCGGATGGTCTCCAGCCGTTGGCCGGCCACCGCCTCCCGCGCGTCCGGATTGCGCAGCAGGTACAGCGTAAGTTCGTAACCGAGCGCCGCGCGGTCCGTGCCGCTGCTCAACTGCCGCCAACGGTCGGCGAGTTCGTCGATGTCGACGTCGTCGAGGCGATGGAACGACATCATGACCTCGGCGAATCCGTCCAGGAACCGTTGGCGCTGCCGGTCGACCACCGCCAGGAACAGCTTCTCCTTGGCGCCGAACTGCGAATAGATCGCGCCGCGGGTGAACCCGGCCGCGTCCGCGATCTCCTCGAGTGCGGCCCCGGTCAGGCCCTTCCGCGCGAAGACCTCCTCGGCGGCATCGAGCAGCAACCCGCGCAGATGCTCGGCGCGGCGCTCCTTGGTCCAGCGTTCCACCACCGGTGCATCCTCCCATCACCACACAAAGTGTGACCCCGACCACTCTAATACAGTCTTGTATCCGCGATACGTTCATGTATCGTGAGGCCCGTCACACCAGCGGATCCGAAACGCCCGGCAGGCCCTCGCCGGCACCGAACCGCTGCGAGTAGTCGCTGACGACTCCAAGGAGGACTCCATTGATGCCGGCAACCCGCCCCGGAGACTGGCTCGACCCCGCCTCGGGCCTCGGTCTGGGCCTCGACGACGTGCAACCCGGCACGTTCAACATGACGATCCCCACCGACCGCTACACCTGCCCGGACTACGCGGCGCGGGAACGCGACGCGATCTGGCTGCGGTCCTGGCAGATCGCCGGCCGCGTCGACGAGATCCCGAAGGCCGGCGACTGGAAGCGTTACCAGATCCTCGACCAGTCCTTCCTGATCGTCCGCGGAAAAGACGATGTACTACGGGGTTTCGTCAACTCCTGCCGGCACCGCGGTAACGCGCTGTGCATCACCGAGACCGGCAACGCCAAGCGCGGATTCCTCTGCCAGTACCACCTCTGGTCCTATGACCTGGAGGGCAACCTGAAGGGCATGCTGCGGGAGAACCTCGCGGGCCCCATCGACAAGACCGAGAACTCGCTGCTGCCGGTGTCGGTGGACACCTTCGCCGGCTTCATCTTCCTCAACCCCGACCCCGACGCCGTCCCGCTGCGCGAGTACCTCGGCGACGATGTCGTCACCCTGCTCGAGCCCTACAACATCGACCAGTTCACCGTCGTCATGGACGTCAAGGAAGCCATCGAGTGCAACTGGAAGGTCGTCATGGACGCCTTCGAGGAGGGCTACCACATCAACGGCATCCACCCGCAGTTGCTGCAGGTCCTGCACATCAACCCGGCGACCGCCCGCTACCGCTTCTTCGAAAACCACAGCGTCGCAATGGCTCCCTTCGAGGTTCAGGGGGCCAGCACCCAGGAACAGGTCGAGGGCATGCTGGCCCTGCCGGAGACCTTCCCCGGCACGGTCGCGGTCATCCCGCGCTTCCAGGAACTCCTGGCGCCCTACCGGGACGACGACGGCAAGGTCGAGTTCCCCGACGGCGTCACCGCCCGCGCGCTGCTGCAACAGGCCACCCGCGAGGTGCTGACCGGCATGGGCCTGGACGTCAGCAACCTCACCGACGACCAGATGGTCGACAACCAGGGCTGGGTGCTGTTCCCCAACTACTTCATGACGGTGCGCGCCGGGGAATGCCACGTCATCATGTCGGCGCCGCATCCCGACGGCGACCCCAACCGCTGCATCTGGCACGTCGCCAGCTACATGTACCTGCCCGAGGAGTTCCGCGACGCCGTGCGTGCCGAGGCCATCGTCGTCGACACCCCGGGCAGCCACAAGTATTTCGAGGCGCTCCAGCAGGACTACGAGCAGATGCCGCGCCAACAAAAAGGCCTGCGCAACAACCGACTCGACCACATGTCGCTGGTCAAGGAGGAAGTCGTCGTCGCGCACTTCCACTCGGTGGTCGACCGCCACATGGCCGCCGCACAAAGCTGATCAACCAACCCTGGAACCCCGAAAGAAGGACATAGTGAACCTCGAAGAGCGCATCGCCCACCACGTTCGGATGGCGGAGGCCTACCGCGACGCCTACCTGGACCAAAGCGTCAAGGACGGCGCGGCCTTCGCCGATGCGTGGAAGTTCGCCGACGACGGCGTCTACGTGTCGCCGTACTTCACCGGCGATCAGGTCTTCCCGTTCAGCGAGTTCCCCACCGACACCGCCCGGGCCTCGACCATGGAGGCCAAGGCCTACTCATTGACCTTCCCGGACTGGAAGCCGGCCAGCTTCGACTACTGGCCCGCCAGCAACGGCGTGGTGATGAAGACGCGCTGGGAGGGCCACACCAAAGACGGTGTGAAGATGGGCTTTTACTCCTACAGCTTCATCCAGACCAACGACGACGGACAGCTGACCCGCTGGGAGACCCACGTCAACGACGAGTACAACGCGTTCCTGGATGTGGCGATCGGGGTGCACGGCCCGTTCAACGGCACCAGCGAGTACGTCGAGGCCCTGGAGCGCACGCTGGCCGCCGCCGGGGTGACGGTGTGACCACTCTCGACGACGCGCTCGGTGCGGCCACCGGGCGGTCGCGGACGGTACTGGAGTACAGCAAGACGATGAAGGCGTTGGTGGACAGCGCCAAGCAACCCGACTTCTCCGTCGAGAGCTGGGCGCCGCTGGCGGAACTGATCGCCACCGACGACTTCGTGCGGATCGGCCCGTTCAAAGAGGTGATGAACTGGACCGAGTACACCGAATTCCTGACCAATTGGGCGAAGTCTTCGGACTGGGACTGCTCGTTCAAGCGCCTCTCCGAGGCGGGCGAGGTGGCGTTCCTCGAACTCGAAGAGCACAGCCGGGTAGGCGATTTCAGCAGTGTCGTGAACACCGCCTCGGTCTACGAGTTCAACGCGGACAACAAGATCACCTACATCGCGGTGTACCTGCAGATGGAGTTGCCGGATCCGGCCACCATGCCCGCCTTCGAAAGCGCCGGGGAGGCGGAGTGACCGACCAGCGGACCGCGCTCGACGTCGACGCGGTCGACTTCTTCACCGACAACAAGCTGCTCCACGACCCGTACGACTACCTCGCCGCACTCCGCGAGCTGTGCCCCGTGCGCCGCGAACCCCACCACGACGTCGTGATGATCACCGGCTACGAGGAGGCCGTGGGGGTCTACAACGACAACGTGCGGTTCTCGGCGTGCACCGCGGTCACCGGTCCGTTCCCCGGGTTTCCGGTGCCGCTCGAGGGTGACGACATCTCGGACCTGATCGCCGAGCACCGCGACAAGCTGCCGTTCAACGATCAGCTGCCGACGCTGGATCCGCCGGTGCACACCGATCACCGCGCACTGCTGTCGCGGATGATCACCCCCAAGCGCCTCAAGGAGAACGAGGAGTTCATGTGGCGGCTGGCCGACCGTCAGTACGACGAGGCGCTGGCCGGTGGAAGTTGTGAATTCGTCGCCGATTTCGGCAACCCGTTCGCGATGCTGGTGATCGCCGACCTGCTGGGTGTGCCGGAATCCGACCACGACGACTTCCGCGCCCAACTGCTGACCGCGACCGGCACGATCGGCAGCAGCGGCGGGGACGCGATGCACCACTCGCCGCTGGAGTACCTCTACGGGAAGTTCACCGACTACATCACCGACCGCCGGGAGAACCCGCGCGACGACGTGCTGACCGGACTGGCCGCCGCGCTTTTTCCCGACGGCAGCACGCCGCCGGTGATCGACGTGGTGTGCGTGGCGGCCAACCTGTTCGCGGCCGGCCAGGAGACCACGGTGCGGCTGCTGAGCACAGCGGTGATGATGATCGCCGAAGACGCTGAGCTGCAGGCGAATCTGCGCGCCGACCGCAGCCTGATCCCCGGTTTCGTCGAGGAGGCGCTGCGGTTCGAAAGCCCCATCCGGGGCGACTTCCGCCTGTCCAAGGTGCCAGTCACCGTCGGCGGGGTGGATCTGCCGGCCGGTACCACGGTGATGCTGAACAACGCCGCGGCCAACCGCGACCCCCGGCGCTTCGAGGACCCGGACACATTCGACCTGAAGCGCCCGAACGCACGGCAGCACATCGCCTTCGGCCGTGGCGCACACAGCTGCCCGGGCGCGCCGTTGGCCCGCGCGGAGGCCATGGTGAGCCTCAATCGGCTCCTCGACCGCACCGGCGACATCTGGATCGACGAGGACAAGCACGGCCCGCCCGGGGACCGCCGCTACCGGTACCTGCCGACCTTCATCCTGCGCGGCCTCACCAAGCTGCACATCGGGTTCACCCCGGGGAGCGACTGAGACATGCCGTTCGAAGGAACCACCGCCATCGTCACCGGCGGTGCGCAGGGCCTTGGCCTCGCGATCGCCGAGGCGCTCGCCGGCCGCGGCACCAAGGTCGCCGTTTTCGACCTCGACACCGCCCAACTCGACGCCGAGGTCGCGCGACTACGGGAACAGGGTGGCACCGTCACCGGCTACACCGTCGACGTCTCGGACCGCGGGCAGGTCCGGGCGGCCGTCGAGCGGGTCCGCTCGGAACTCGGGCCGGTGTTGATCCTGGTCAACAACGCCGGGGTCGAACAGTTCGGCAAGTTCGCCGAGATCACCGACGAGCAGTGGGACCGGGTGATGGCGATCAACCTACGCGGGCCGTTCATCTGCACCCAGGAGGTGCTGCCGGACATGCTGGAGGCGGCCTGGGGACGCATCGTCAACATCTCCTCGTCGAGCGCGCAGGGCGGTCAGTCGCAGATGGCGGCATACGTCAGCTCGAAGTCCGGCGTGATCGGTTTCACCAAGGCGCTGGCGCTCGAGCTGGGGCCCAAGGGCATCACCGTCAACACCATCCCACCCGGAATGGTGGTGACACCGATGCTCGAGAAGGCGATCGCCGAGGGCCGGTTCACCGCGTCGTTGGAGCATTTCGCAAAGATCACTCCGGTGCGCCGCGCGGGCCGACCCGAAGACATCGCCAACGCCGCGATCTTCCTGTGCCAAGATGAGTCGTCCTATGTGACCGGACAGGTCATCGGTGTCAACGGAGGGCGGCGCACGTGACCGAATCCAGTGCGGCAGAGCAGGGTCCGCGGCCACCGGAGGGCGACTGGCTGGGCACGAAGTTCCTGCGCTTCGACCGCGAGGGACCGTTCGGGATCTGCACGCTGGACCGGCCCGAGGCCCGCAACGCGATGACGCCGGCGATGTACTTCGGCATCAAGTACGCGGTCAACCACGTGGGCTCCGACCCGGATCTGGCCGGGTTGCTGATCACCGGGGCCGGCGACGTGTTCGCCCCCGGTGGTGACATGGGCGGTGGCGGCGAGGACAACTGGCTGACCTTCGGCAGCGCGCTCGGCATGGATGCCCTGCCCTTCGACACGCTGCGGCAGTCGGCCAAACCGGTGGTGGCCGCCGTCAACGGGCTGTGCCAGGGCGGCGGTCTGCAGATCGCGCTGTGCGCCGACATGGCGGTCGTCAGCGATCGGGCCACCTTCCGGGTGCCCGAGCTCTACCGCGGCATCGCCGACACCTACTACAGCCAGATGCTTGCGCGGCTCATCGGACCGGTCCGAACCCGCGACCTGATGTTCACCGGCCGCACCCTGACCGCGCAGGAGGCGCTGGACTGGGGCATGGTCGCGCGCGTCGTCGGTCACGACGACCTGCCCGACGCGGCCCGCGAGGTCCTCGCGCAGTGCTGCCGAACTGCGCCCGGGGCCCGCACGGTAGTCAAGTCCAGCCTGGACAACTACCTCGGTCTCTACGACCGGGTCGGGATGCAGGCCAGCCTGGGGGCGCCGGAGTCCATCGAGGGCTTCATGGCGTTCAAGGAGCGCCGCTCACCGAACTGGGTGCATCCGGAGCTGCGCATCGACGGGCGGCTCTGAGGCCAAAGCCACGGTTTCGGCGGCCCCACCTCGGGAATAGTGGAGGGGTGCCGCACGACGACGATCACCCGTCGAACCCCTCCTTCGGCGTGGTCTACGACGCCGACGGCGTCCTGCCCGTCGTGCACCTGCGCCGCCAACTGGGCCGGGCGCGGGCCCTGTTCGCCCGGACCCCGCGCGACCGGCGCACCCCGTTGGGCATGCCGAAGCTGCTGCGGACGCTGGTCGAGTCCGAACTCGACGCGCCTGTGTTCTACCTGACCGCGGTGCCCGGGGCGTTCGCCCGGTTCTTCACCGAGTTCCTCCAGCGCGACGGCTACCCGGCTGGCCGACCGCTGATGTCCGGGCGCCTGCTCGCGCCGTGGGGACTGCTGGGTGTGGGCCTGAAAGGCAAACGCGCGACGCTGGACCGGCTCGCCGAGCAGCATCCGCAGCGGCGGTGGGTGCTCATCGGCGACGATGCCGGGCACGACTGGCGGTTGTTTGTCGACTTTGCGCGGCGCCACCCCGGCCGGGTCGCGGTGATCGCGATGCGCGAAGTGGTCACGCGCTCGCTGACCGAACGCACCTCGCAGGAACAGCACCGGTTCAGCGTGGTGGCCGCCCCCAACGGCGAGGAGATGGTGCCGCAGTTGCGGGCCTGCCTGGGCCTCGCACCGCCCCGCGGATCCGCCGTCGAGGACTGGTTGCTCACCGAGTCCGAACGCGGCAACGACGCGACCCGGCTGCGGGCCTGGACCGCGGGGAACAAGGTCGAACCCCTGATCCACGGGCGTACCTACTTCGACGCCCTCGCCGCGGCCGTAACCGACACCGGCGCAGGAGATCTGGTGCTCTTCGCAGGTTGGCGCGCCGATTCCGAGGAGCGGCTCACCGACCAAGGTCCCACCGTGGCCGACGCGCTGGGCAGCGCCGCGCGGCGCGGGGCGCTGGTCCGCGGACTGCTGTGGCGCTCGCACCTCGCCCAACTCGGCTACCACGCCGCGGAGAACCGCAGCTTCGCGAAAGACGTTGCCGCCGCGGGCGTCGAGGTGCTGCTCGACCAACGCATCCGGCCCCTCGGCAGCCATCACCAGAAGCTGGTCGTGGTGCGCCGGCCCGGGCGCCCCGGCGAGGATGTCGCGTTTGTCGGCGGCATCGACACGGACCTCGGCAGCCGCGACGACGCCGCACACCGCGGTGACCCGCAGCCGGTGTCACCCGACGAGGTGTACGGGCCCACCCCGGCCCGCCACGACCTCCAGGTGGCGGTGCGGGGACCGGCGGTCCGCGACGTGGAGGACGCGTTCCGCGAGCGGTGGGAGGACCCCGCCGCGCTGGTGCGACTGCCCTGGCATCTGCTCGCCGACCGGGTGCACGGGCTGCCCCGCACGGCGACGCCGCTGCCGCCGCCGGCCGTCGATCCACCCGAGGCCGGGTCGTGCGCGGTGCAGATCCTGCGGACCTACCCGCGGCGCCGCCCGGCGCATCCCTTCGCACCGCTCGGGGAGCGCAGCATCGCGCGGGGCTACGTCAAGGCGCTCAGCCGCGCCCGCCGGCTGGTGTACGTCGAGGACCAGTACCTGTGGTCGGTCGACGTCGCGCGCATCTTCGCTGCGGCGCTGCGGCGTTCACCGGAACTGCACCTGATCGCGGTGGTGCCGCGCCGCGTCGATCAGCAGGTGGCCACCCGCGCGGCCCAACTCGGCCAGGCCGAGGCCATGGCGATGGTGCGCGCCGCCGGCGGCCCGCGGGTGCAGATCTTCGATATCGAAAACGCCGCGGGCAGACCGATTTACGTGCACGCCAAGGTCTGTGTCATCGACGACGTGTGGGCCGCGGTCGGCAGCAACAACCTCAACAACCGCTCCTGGACCCACGATTCGGAGCTGACGGCGGCGATTCTCGACGACGAACGCGACCCGCGTGACCCGCTCGATCCCGCCGGCCTCGGTGACGGCGCCCGGTCCTTCGCAAGACGGCTGCGGCTGGACCTGATGCGCGAACACCTCGACCTCGCCGAGGACGCCGAACTGCTCGATCCCGACCGCGCCGCCGAGGCGGTGCGCCGACAGGCCGCCGATCTCGACGCCTGGTACGACGACGGGTGCCGCGGGCCGCGCCCACCCGGGCGGCTGCGGCGGCACAGCGGAGGCCGGCCCGCGAGGGCGCCGCGCCGACACCGGTGGCTGACCATCCCGCTCTACCGCCTGGTGCTCGATCCCGACGGGCGTCCGCTGGGCATGCGGTTGCGGCGCGCGTACTGACGCGCAGGCCTCCTCACGGGGACGGCTTGCCGCCGTTGACGTGGATCGTGGAACCCAGCACATAACTGGACTCCGGGGAGGCGAGGAACACGTAGGCCGGCGCGAGTTCGGTGGGTTGTCCCGCGCGCCCCAACGCGGTGTCCTTGCCGAACTCCGGCAACTCCTCGATCGGCTGACCCTTGCTGGGTTGCAGTGGCGTCCAGATGGGCCCGGGTGCCACGGCGTTGACCCGGATTCCCTTGTCCGCCAGTTGCATTGCCATGCCCTTGGTGAAGGCGTTGATGGCCGCCTTGGTCGAGGCGTAATCGATCAGGTCCGGTGAGGGCTGATAGGCCTGGATCGAGGTCGAATTGATGATGGTGGCCCCGGCCGGCAGATGCGGCAGCGCCGCACGGGTGGTGCGGAACATCGCCAGGATGTTCGCCTGGTAGGTCTGCTCGACCTGCTCGTCGGGCAGCTCCTCAAGACTCTCCGCGACGACCTGCTTGCCGGCATTGTTGACCAGGATGTCCAGGCCGCCGAGCTGCTCGACGGCCTGCTCGACCACCTCCCGGCAGAACGACGCGTCGGTGAGATCCCCGGGCAGGGTGACCGCCTGGCGCCCGGAATCGCGGATGATCCGCGCGACGTTCTGCGCGTCCTCCTCTTCTTGCGGCAGATAGGTGATCGCGACGTCGGCGCCCTCCCGGGCGAACGCCACCGCCACCGCGGCCCCGATGCCGGAGTCCCCGCCGGAGACCAGCGCCTTTCGGTCCACCAGCCGTCCGGTGCCGCGATAGGAGAACTCACCGATGTCCGCCTGGGGCAGCATCTCGGCGTCGAGGCCTGGTTCGGGCTGCGTCTGCTCCGGCGGTTCGATCGACGGGTACCGGGTCTTCGGGTTCTGGAACTGCAGCTGATCGGTGCGGGTGGCGTCTGCGTCCTGGGAAGCCATCGTGAGTCCTTCGAGGTTGCCGAACTGCGCGGACAGCCGGGTGCGGCCGACCGACCTTGGAAACCTCGGCATACCCGCCCGCTGCCGCGATAAACCGTCGCAGACTGCCCGGCGGAGTTTCGGTCCCCCCTGCCTCAGGCGGACACCACGCGACAATGGTTGTCCGCGAGGCTGTTACGCCACCACGATGAGGGTCGTCGCGGCCAGCGCGCCCGCCAGTCCCAGTGCCTGCGAGGTGCGGAGGCGCTCACCGAGGAACGCGAGTCCGATGATCACCGGGACCACCGGGTAAAGGCAGGCCAATACCACTGTGACCGTGACGAATTCCGACCGAAGGGCGTACAGGTAGGCCGTCAGTGCGCCGGCGGCCAGCACCCCGGCGGCGACGCTGAACGTGAACGCCGTCGGGGATTTTGCCCCGGCGGTGCGTGGGGTGGGGTTCCTCATGAAGGTCACGGCGGCCACCAGGACCGCCACGATCGCCGCTGCGCGACCGCTGAGGATGGGCCACAGCCCTGCCGAGGCGTCGGCCTGCGCGAGACACAGGTATTGCAGCGCGATGCCACCGCTGGCGCCGAGGCCGTCGTACACGGCGGCGCGCGAGGTGGTCCCGGACTGATCGGAGCCCCCGCTGATGAACCACAGCGCCGGCAGCGCGATCAGCACGCCGAGCCAGGTCAGTCCGGGTGGCCTTTCACCGAGGAAGGCCGCCGACACGAGCACCGGCAGCGCGACACCGCCGACGGCGCTGACCGGAACGACCACGGACATCGCGCCGCGGCTCAGCCCACGAAACAGGAAGACCATGGCCATCCCCGTGCCGATGCCCGAGGCCGCACCCCAGGCCAGGTCCGAGCCCGTCGCCGCCGAGGAGGCCTGGGCGAGCAGGGCAAGGGCGGCCACGCAGAGGCCGGCAACCTGTCCGATGAGGGCCACCCGGACCGGCGAGATGCGCCGCGACGCCAGACCGCCGAGGACATCGGAGATTCCGTATCCCAGCGCCGAGGTCAACGCGAGCGCGGCACCCATCCGTCAGATCGCCTGCGCGCGTTGGTCTTGGCCCATCTCGAGCGACAGCATCACCACCGCGATGGTAGTGGTCGCCCGCGGCGCTTCCTCGCGTGCCGTTGACGCCCTGCATGCAGCATGTCAATATCTCGGGCATGGCTCCCTTGGCATGCTGCATGCAGCACACAACCCGGTCTGGTCGATGTAGTTGAACGATCGTCTTCTCCGGAACAAGGCGAGTCGCCTGATCCCGGGTGGAATGTACGGCCATCAGCGGGCCGGCCTGTTCCCTTCGAACTTCCCGCAGTTCCTCGCCAGCGGCGACGGCGCGCTCATCCGCGATGTCGACGGCCGGGAGTTCGTCGATTTCCTGCTGGGCTACGGGCCCATGGTGCTGGGTTATCAGAACCGAGTGGTCGAAGAGGCTGCGCAGCGCCAGCGCGAACTGGCCGATTGTCAGAACGCCCCGTCGGCGCGCATGGTCGAACTCGCCGAACTGATGGTGGACATGGTCGATCACGCGCAGTGGGCCTACTTCGCCAAGAACGGCACCGATGCCACCACGACCGCGCTGACGATCGCCAGGGCCGCCACCGGCCGCGCCAAGATCCTGGTCGAGCGGGCCAGCTACCACGGCGCCGCGCCGTGGTGCACCCCGGGCACGGCGGGGATCTCGGCCGCCGACCGCGCCAACATCCGGTACTTCGACTACAACGATCTCCCAAGTCTGCGTGCGGCTTTCGACGAAGCGGACGACGACCTCGCCGGCGTGATCATCACCCCCTTCAAGCACAACGACGGGGTCGACCAGGAACTGATCGACCCGGCGTTCGCGCGCGAACTCCGCGCCACCTGTGACCGCAAGGGCGCCGTCCTGATCCTGGACGACGTCCGCTGCGGCATGCGCCTCGAAATGGGCAGCAGCTGGGCGAACCTCGACGTTCAACCGGACCTCAGCGTCTGGGGCAAGGCCATCAGCAACGGCTACCCGGTCTCGGCCATCCTTGGCAGGGACTCCCTGAGAGACGCCGCCGCCACGATCTTCAGTACCGGGACGTTCTGGTTTGCGGCCGTGCCGATGGCAGCGGCAATCGCGACCATCCAAGAACTCCGCGCCATCGACGGTGTCCGCCTGCAGCGCCGCGCCGGAGATCGGTTGCGTGCCGGTCTGGTGGCCCAAGCCCAAGCGCACGGATTCGACGTGTCCTACACGGGGCCAAGTCAGATGCCGTACCTGCGTTTCCACGACGACCCCGAGCACCAGCTCAGCTTCGCGTTCTCAGCCGCCGCGCTGGACAACGGTGTGTATCTGCACCCGCGCCACAACTGGTTCGTCAGCACCGCGCACACCGACGCCGTGATCGACCGCGCGCTCGAGGGCACCGACAGGGCGTTCGCCACGCTCGCCGCCAAATCCTGAAGCATTGCTCCGGCCGCGCGACGAGTGCCATGCTCGCCCGCATGACCGCTACCGATGACCGGCCCGCACTGCAACCGATTCGAGAGGACTGGGACACCGCGCTGTGTGTGGTCGCCCACCCCGACGACATGGAGTTCGGCGCCGCGGCGGCCGTCGCGCGCTGGACGCGGCAGGGCAAGAAGATCGTCTACTGCATGGTGACCAGCGGGGAGGCCGGTATCGATGGCATGCACCCCGAGCAGTGCGCGAAGACGCGGGAGGCCGAGCAGGTGGAGTCCGCCCGCATCGTCGGCGTGGACGTCGTGGATTTCCTGCGGCTGCCCGACGGCATCCTGGAGTACGGGGTGCCGCTGCGCCGCGCCATCGCCGCCGAGGTGCGCAAGCACCGTCCGGATATCGTCGTCACCAACAACTTTCGGGATGGTTGGGGCGGGCGGGCGCTGAACCAGGCCGACCACATTGCGACGGGGAAGGCGACGTTGGACGCGGTCCGCGACGCCGGCAACCGGTGGATCTTCGCCGAGCAACTCGTCGACGGCACCGAACCGTGGGGCGGGGTGCAGGAGGTCTGGGCCGCGGGCTCCCCGGGCGCCGAGCACGGCGTCGACATCACCGACACCTTCGACCTGGGCGTGGAGTCGCTGCGGACCCACCGCGCCTACATCGACGGACTGGGTTGGGAGCACTTCGACCCGGCGGAATTTCTCGCCGAGGCGTCCCGGCAGGCCGGGGCGCGGATGGGCGTGACTCACGCGACGATGTTCGAGGTCTTCTCCATGGGCTGGGGCGACTGACCGGACGACCCCAGGCTTGTCATCATACAGTCAGACGCCCTAGTGTCTGTTTGTATGTTGATGACCGTTGCGGTGGGCAACGCACGATGAGGGGTCGGCCATGACGGATCTGATCGTCCGCAAGATGCGCTTCGCGTTCGCGAGCTACCCGGTGCCCTTCCTCTGGAACGAGGCCAACCCGGCGTTCTCGGGGATGGCCAACGCGGTGTCCTTCCTGGCCATCGGCTTCGAGAAGATGATCGGCCGGATGATCACCGAGGCCATGCCGTTGATCAAGGACCCCGCCATCGCCGAGGAGGCCGACGCGTTCGTGCGCCAAGAGGGCCAACACTCGATGGCACACCGTCAGCACGCCAAGGGCCTGATCAAGTCCTACCCGCAACTGCAGCACACCTACGACAAGGTCATCGCGGCCTTCGACGACCTGACCGCCAACACCCCGCTGAAGTACCGGTTGGCCTACACCGCCGACCTCGAGGCCACCTTCACGCCGGTCTTCAAGCTGATGCTCGACCACGACGACACCCTGTTCGCCGCCGGCGACGACCGGGTGGCGTCGCTGTTCCTGTGGCACTTCGTCGAGGAGGTCGAACACCGCAGTTCGGCGCTGCTGATCTACGACGAGGTCGTCGACGACCCGTGGTACCGGATGCGGGTGGCGCCGTCGATCTTCAAGCACGTCTGGGCCGTCATCCAGATGGCCTGCGACGACTTCAACTCCTACATCCCCGTCGAGGACCGCAAGGTCGACGCCATCTCCACGTTCGGGATGCAGCGCCGCAAAAAGGCGGTGCTGCAGAAGCTTCCGTTCCTCAAGGTCAGCGACGACGGGCCGTTCGGCAACGCCTTCGGACACCTGCCGATCCGGGATCAGCTGGCCGCCGTGGTCGGCGTCGTCCGCAGCCAGATCCCCGGCCACGATCCCGCGCACGAAAAGCTGCCCGCGCTGGCCCAGGTCTGGTTCGATCGCTACGACGCGGGCTACGACGTCACCCGGTGGTACACCGCCGACGCCGACGACAAGGTCGAGTGGAAGCAGGCCGCCGATGTCTGAGCTGTGTGCGCCCACCTTCGAGGGCCTGGCCGAACGACTCGGCTTCACCTGCGCGGAGGCCGGCGGGCTGTTCGAGCTGCGCAACCCCTTGGCGTTGGAGAACTGGACGTTGCCGGTTCTCGAACTGCTGATCGTGGTCGGCGCGGTGCTGGCGCTGGTGTACGCGATCGTGCGCCTGCGCCGCCACAACGACCCGACCAACCTCGTGCTGTGGATCGGCGCGATCGCCTACCTGCTGATCATCGAGCCGCCGCTGTACTTCCCGGCCGCGTTCGGCATCAGCGAATACGTCGACACGATGTTCGCCCACAACGTGTTCACGGTCGAATTCCTCTGGGGCAGACTGCCGCTCTACATCATCGCGATCTATCCGATGATGGCCACCATCGCCTTCGAGATCGTCCGCGCGCTGGGCATCTTCCGGCGCTACGGCACCCTGCTCGGCGCCATCTGCGTCGGTTTCGTCCACCACGCGTTCTACGAGATCTTCGACCACCTCGGCCCGCAGCTGCGCTGGTGGGAGTGGACGCTGGATCATCCGATGAACCACCCGTTCCTCGCGGCGGTGCCGCTGCCCAGCGTCGTGGTGTTCGCCACCCTGTGGCCGATGTCGCTGGCGCTGTGCGTGCAGTTCTTCGTCGGCCGCCACGTCGATGCGGGCCGGAGTTTCACCGCCGGTCAGCTGGTGTGGCGCACCATCGTGATCGGGCTGCTCGCCTCGATCGGCACGGCGCTGCTGCCGCTGCCGGCCACCATTTCCGGTGGTATCACCGGGAGCACCACCGTGATCGGCGTGGCGTACGCGGCCGAACTGGTGCTCGTCTCGGTCATCGCGATCGTCGTCTTCGCGCTGCAGTGGCGTCGGCTGCGCGGCGGCGTCAACGAGGACCTGTTGGCCAACCAACCTCATTCGCCCGGCATCATTTTCGGCTTCGCCGCGGTGTATCTGGCGGTCCTGGCGGTGCTGTGGATCGCCGCGCTGCCGGCCTACTTCGGTGCCGTCGACGGCGTGACCGCCAACGGCGATCCCACCGGCAGCCTCTGGTACACGCTCGGCTGTTTCGTGATCGCCGCGGTGACGCTGGCGATGGCGGCCAAGGCGCAGCGATCGGTGAGCGCGACGGTGGTGGCCTCGCCGGTGTCGGCCGCGGAGGTCGACCGGGTCTGACGCGCCAGAACCGATATCCTGCGGGTTCGGTTTCGGCTCGAGGAGTTGTCAGGTGGCGCGCAGACGCGGTTGGGTGGGCGATCCGCCGAACAACGACGAGGAGGCCGCCGAGCGGATCGTCGCCGCGGCGGTCAAGCTGATGGCCCAGCGGGGCACCGCCGTCAGCATCGCCGAGGTCGCCGCCGAGATCGGCGTCATCCGCCAGACCGTCTACCGCTACTTCCCGACCGCCGATGCGCTGATGAAGGCCGCGGCGTTCGCGTCCGTCGACGACTTCTTCGATCAACTCGCCGCCGCCGTGCGGGGCATCACCGACCCGGCCGACGCGATGGTCGAGGGGGTGCTGTTCACCCTGGAGGAGGTGGCGCGCACCCCGCATCTGGGCACGCTGCTCTCGGAGTCCTACGGCGCGGCCCGTGATGTCGCCTCGGAGACCGCGCAGGGCTTCGGGCTGCGGATGATGACGCGCTTCGACGTGGACTGGGCGCAGTACGGCTACGACGAGTCCGCCCAGCGTGACCTGGTCGAATTCACCCTGCGGGTGATGCTGTCGTTCTTCGTTGCGCCCAACGACGCGGCCCGCAGCCGCGAGGAACTGCGCCGGTTCCTGCGGGACTGGTTGGGCAGTGCGATCCTGGCGCAACAGCAGCGTCGGGCCTCCGCCGAGTAACACCGACCACCCCTGCCGCGACTTACGGGGTAGCGCGGCGCCAGTGTGCCGCTGGGGTTCGGAAGGAAGATCGCTGTGCTTCGTCACCTGGGAATAGCCGTCGTGGCGGCCGCGCTGCCGCTGGCCGGCCTGGTCACGGGGACCGCGGCGGCGGCCCCCGCCTGCGCCGACGTGCACTGGATCGGCGCCGCCGGATCCGGTCAGCGCGACGGTGCGGGCCTGACCGCCAACGGCGGCATGGGTGACGTCGTCTACCAGTCCTATCAGCAACTGCGCTCCGAGTTGGCCGTCGACGGGCAGACCATGACCGCCGAGGCCGTCCAGTACCCGGCGGCGCCTGTGCCGGTCGACGGCGGCCTGGGCGGCTGGATGGACTTCATGGACAGCGTCGAGGACGGCGCCGACGCCACCGCCGAGCAGCTCGACGCCTACACCGAGAAGTGCCCGGACACCAAGGTGGTGCTCGCCGGATATTCGCAGGGCGCCATGGTGATTCACCGCAACCTGCACGACTTGGGTGACGACCCGCGCATCGCCGCGGCTCTGCTGGTTGCCGACGGCGACCGACTGCCGGCCGACACCACCATCAAGATGGGGTCGACGGCCGTGCTGCCCAGTGTGGGCAAGGGTGTGGCGCAAGAACATTCGTTCCTGGCCTCGACGGACACCTCGCCGCTGCCGGCCTCGATCGGCGCCCGCACCGTCAGCGTCTGCGACGTCGGCGACCCGGTGTGCGACTACGACCCGGATCAGGACGACGCCCTGTCGCCTTCTGCGATCGCGATCCACACCGCGTACTCGCCGACCGGCAGCGGCGTGCACGCCTGGGGGACGCCGCTGTATCAACTGGTCGCCGGGGCCGTCGCCGCGCCGGAGTCGGGGACGGTGGTCACCGCCCACGGGGCGTGACGAGATTCGCGCGTCTCATCGAGTCAGCCGTCACGCACAAGTCCACTCGCACAATGCCTGCGTGAGTTCTGCCTCGACGTAGCCAGCCAGTCAGCAAGCCGCGCCGTGAAGGTGACCGAGCCCAGCGAGCTTCAATCGGACTAGTCGGACTAGTCCGATTGGGGCTTCAGCGATACCATTGCTGCATGCAGGACAAGACAGTGACCAGTACGGAAGCGAAGGCCACGCTGAACGCCCTGCTGGCCGAGGTTGAGCGCAGTGGCACGGCGGTCACGATCACCAGTCGGGGACGCCCGGTCGCGGTGCTTTCGCCTGTACACGAGAAGCCGCGTCGGTTCGGTCAGTTGCCCACTCTCACCGTCCCGGAGGACTTCGACGATCCGCTGCCCGACGCGGAATTGGCTGTCTGGGAGGGTGATTCGTGACTTCCGGGGGAGGACCCCGAAACGTCCTGCTGGACACCCATACGCTGCTCTGGTTGGTGGCTACGCCCGAACAGCTGCGACCGGAAATCCGAGAGATGCTCTCCAACAGGAAGTGCGCCATCTGGGTCTCGGCCGCGTCGGCCTGGGAGATCGCGATCAAGACGAAGTTGGGCCGGCTGGACGGGGAGATCCTGCTGTCCGCATGGTCGGAGATCCTCGGTGACATGGCGGCGGGCGAGCTTTCGATCGATGCGCAAGACGCCATCCTGGCGGGACGCTTGCCGTGGGAGCATCGCGACCCATTCGACCGGGTGCTGGTCGCTCAGGCGGTGCGTCGCAATCTCACCGTCGTCACCCGTGATGCGCGGATCCTCGGCGCTTCGCTGGCGCCGACGCTCACGGCCTGATCGAGTCAGACCTCACGCACACGTCCGCTCGCACAATGCCTGCGTGAGTTCTGACTCGACGCGGCCCGACCTCAGCTGAAGCGCACACCCAGCGTCGCCAGGCCGAAGATCTTGCGGCCACCGGATTTCGCGCCGACGATGACGACGCCGCTGCGGGTCTCGGGGTCCAGCGACTTGATCCGACCGCTGAACTCGATATCCGCGCCCTCGGCGGCCGGCACGACCGCCGGCGCCGACAGCCGCACCGCGAAGCGGGTGACCGCGCCCGGGTCGCCCGACCAGGTCGAGGCGAATCCGGCGCCCAGGCCCATGGTGAGCATGCCGTGCGCGATCACATCCGGCAGCCCGGCGAACTTGGCGATGCCCTCGTCCCAGTGGATCGGGTTGGCGTCGCCGGCGACCCCGGCGTAGTTCACCAGGTCACCGCGGGACAGCCGGGTGTGGTGGACGGGCAACTCGTCGCCCACCTGCACCGCGTCGAAGGACGGGGTCGCGGGGGCGCGATCGCCGGGGGAGGCGATGCGCACCTCACCCTCGGGGCGCACCGTCTTGTGGTAGGCGCCGTCGGACTCCCCGATGTCGAGGATGTTCATGTCGTGCATCATGGCCTTCTGCACGGCGCCCTTGATGGCCGGATCGACGTCCTCGGCGGTCACGCCGACGACGGTGGTGTGCAGCGTGTGCACCCGCTCGCCGGCGGTGTCGGTGAACGTATTGGTCACCGTGATCAGGTCCCGGCCGGCGATCTTGCGCACCGACGTCAGCTCGACGTCGATCTCCAACTCATCGCCGGCGACGATCGGGCGGTGCTGCTCGAAGACCTCCTCGGTCTGCATGTAGGTGTCGTAGCCGACGACGACCTCTTCGAACATGCGGCGGTTGCAGGCCATGGCCGGGGTGGAGGTGAAGGTCAACGGCGCGACCAGGCCCGAATAGCCCAGCTCGGCGGCAGCGTCGACGTCCCAGTGCACGGGGTGGTAGTCCTGCACGGCGCGGGCGTACTCGCGCACCTTCTCGCGGCCGACCAGGTACGGCTGGTCCATCTTGTAGTAGTGGCCGACCCGGGCTTCGAGCGCCGACATTTCTGCTGCTGCGGTCATGATCTGTCCAACTCTTCTACCGGCCTGTTCGCGGAGGCCGACCAGAGCACACTAACGTGCCGGTGCCCGGGCCCGAAAATTCGCGCAGAGCGGTCATCCGTTCGAGACGTCGATCCGATGCACCCGGACGCTGACCTCCAACTGGAAGCGATCCGCGGGATCCTTCAGCGACAGCCCGGTGAGTTCCTCGATGAGCTTGATCCGATAGAGCAGGGAATGCCGGTTCAGGTAGAGGGCTCGGGCGGCTGCGCTGATGTTGGCCGCCTCGTTGAGCAGGATCTCCAGGGTGTGGACGAGTTGTCCGCGGCGCGTGCGGTCGTAGTCGACCAGCGGCTGCAACGTCCGCAGGACGGCCGCCATACTCTGCGGGTGCTGCCGCAGTACCTCGGCGAACTGGCGCGGTCCGTCCGCGTCCTCGGTACCGTCCATCGCCTCGGCGAACGCGTCGGCCATGTCGTTCCAGCCGTCGTCGTCCCCCGCGGATCGGCCGACCACCATCTGCACCCGGGCGTCGACCGGATTGATCTGCGGCAGAAGGCTTTTCTGGACGGCGGCGAACGCGATCTCCCAGGGCAGGCTCACCACCGGGAAGTCCCGGTCGTCGGCCAGCGGCACCAGCGACGACAGCAGCTCGCCGGTGGGGATCTCCGGTGGCGGGCTCAGCACCAGTCCGGCCGCCTCCGAGGTGGCGACGACATAGGTGAGGAACTCGCGGACGCCGGGCTGGCGGGTGTCGGCGCCGGTGGTGAGCACCAGGTCGCCGGCCCGCACGAAGGCCTCGGCGGGCGCGTGCATGATGTCGACCCAGCGCACTTCGCGCTGCAGTCCGCGTTGGCCCGCGATCACCGTTCCCTGGTCGAGCGGCGGAACGGTCAGGGCCATCGCCACAGTCAGCGGCGATTCCCGAGCCATATCGTCCCTATTCCCGATCGACCGCGCGACTCACTGCTGGGGTGCGGTCGGCGGAGCCGCGGCACATCTCCGAAGCCGCAGGCCTCACGGTAGCAGTGCCCCGGCTGGTTCCTGGGGGGGAGGAAACCAGCCGGGGCTGTCTACTGGCGGGTCGGATCTACAGACCCGCGGGGGTGGAGGTCAGGTCGGCGTTGGACCGGCGGCCCAGCAGCATGCCGATGCCGAAGAAGACCAGGGGCATCAGACCGAAGATGGCCGCGGTGGTCGGGGTGCCACCGACCACGAGGGTCAGGTTGGACACGACCAGCACCAGCGCCGCGGCCAGGCCCAGCGTCGCCGCCGACGCGAGCACCACGGTGCCTGTCGAGTTGCCGCGGCGGCTGAAGAAGATCACCACGGAGATGGTGGTCAGCAGCCACAGGATGGCCAGCGCCAGGATGCCCAGGCCGCCCAGCGGTCCGAAGATCCCCAGCACCGGATCGAGCTGCAGCGCCGCCAGCACACCCATGATCACGAAGGTCAGCACGCTGATCAGCAGCGAGGCGTTCGACGGCGATCCGTGTTGCGCGTGGACCTGACCGAAGCGCTTGGAGAACACGCTGTTCTGGCCCAGCACGAACGCGTAGCGGGTGGCGATGTTGTGGAAGGCCAACGCGCAGGCGAACACGCTGATGAACCACAGGCCGGTGGTGAGGTCGCGGCCGAGCATGCCCAGGTACTGCTGCGCGGTGTTCACCATGAAGTTGTCGGGGTCGGCCTCGGCCACCGCGATTGCCTTGTTGCCGCCGTTGCCCTCGATCAGGGCCCAGCTGGAGAAGGCGTAGAAGGTGGCGACGATGGCGACGGCCCAGTAGGTCGCCCGGGGGACGGTGCGGTCGGGGTCCTTGGCCTCGTCGCGGAAGACGGCGGTGGCCTCGACGCCGACGAATCCCCACAGCGCGTAGAGCAGGGCGATCCCGACGCCGCCCGCGAGGCCCTCCGGCGTGAACGAATCGCCGGTGATGCCTTCCTGGCCGCCCTGGATGACGATGACGAAGTCGAGCACCACCAGGATGGCGACCTCGGAGACCAGGAAGATGCCCAGCACCTTGGCGCTCAAGCTGATGTGGCGGTAGCCCATCCACGCGATGATCGCGAGGACCAGCGCGGTCAGCAGCCACCACGGGATCGACGGTCCGCCGAAGCGCTCGATGAACCCAGCGAGGATCACGCCGTCGTAGGCGGCCACGCCCAGCAGCGTCGCCATGTAGGCCGGCAGCGCCAGCACGGCCGCGCCGGTGCCGGCGGCCTTGCCCAGGCCCTTCTGGATGTAGGCGTAGAACGCGCCGGCCTCTTTGACGTACTTCGACATCGCCACGAAGCTGGCCGCGAACAGCAGGAAGATCACGCCCGCCACCAGGAACGCCACGGGAATGCCCGCGGTCTGGCCCAGCACCATCGCGATCGGCACGTTGCCGCCGATGGTCGACAGCGGCGCGGCCGCGGCGACCACCATCAAGACGATGGCGGCGACGCCCAGGTTGCCGCGCAGGTGGGTGCGACCGTCGTTGGGCGCATCCTTGGCACGCGTGTCGTCGGTGTTGACAACCTCGGACATTGATCCTCCTCACCACCGGAGCCGCGAAGTACCTGCTCCCGTCAGAGGCAAAGTGTGCGAGATGAGGGCGCCATTGTCATTGGGTAGCGCCGCTTTTCCAACATTGTGTTGTAGATCGCGTCGGCGTCGGTCCGGTGGACACCGCACAGCGTCACACAGGTTGTTGGAACATCGGCCGAGAACGTTGTCCGGTCCGCGAACTCGGCCGATGATGGGGGCCTCGAAGACCTCGAGACGAGAGAGGTACGGCGAACGTCATGCACCCAGAGGGCACAGACACCGAGCAGGACCACCGGCTGGGGCGTATCCGCATGCTGGATCAGCAGGCGGTGAATCTCGACGGATTCGCCGAGCCCGACCCCGAACTGGGCATGATCTCGCACGGTTCGCCCTACGACCCGGAGCCGTCGTGGGTGGTCGGCGAGGACGGCACCGTGCTCGAGATGGACTCGGTGGCCGCCGCGGACTTCGACACCATCGACGAATTCGTCGTGCGCTACGCCATCGATCATGATCAGGCGCCGCGGTCGATGGCCATGGCGGATCTGGAACTGGCCCGCATGATCGTCGATTCCAGCGTGCCGCGCGCCAAGGTACTGCGGATCTGCGCGGGGCTGACCCCGGCCAAGATGGCGCGGGTGGTCGCGACGCTGAATCCCGTCGAGATCCAGATGGCGATGATGAAGATGCGGGCCCGCCGCAGCCCCGCCAACCAGGCGCACGTGACCAACCGGCTCGACGATCCGCTGCTGATCGCCGCCGACGCCGCCACCGCCGTGGTCTACGGCTTCCGGGAGTTGGAGGCCACCGTCCCGGTGCTCGACGACGCGCCCGCGGTGGCCGTCGGTCTGCTGATCGGTTCGCAGGTGCCGGCGCCGGGCGCGTTGACCCAGTGCGCCGTCGAGGAGGCCCGCGAGCTGAAGATGGGTGTGCGGGGCCTGGTCTCGTACGCCGAGACCGTGTCGGTGTACGGCACCGAGCAGGTCTTCACCGACGGCGACGACACCCCGTGGTCCAAGGCGTTCCTGACCTCCGCCTACGCCTCGCGCGGCATCAAGATGCGGCTGTCCAGCGGCGCGGGTTCCGAGGTGCTGATGGGACAGGCCGAACGCAAGTCGATGAACTACCTCGAGGCCCGCTGCGTGGCGCTGGCCAAGGGGATCGGCGCCCAGGGCGTGCAGAACGGCGGTATCGACGGCGCCGGCATCACCGCCTCGGTACCCGGTGGCGTGCGGGAACTGATCGCCGAGAACCTCATGGTGATGCTGCGCGGACTCGAATCCTGCAGCGGCAACGACAGTTTGATGTCGGAGTCCACCATGCGCCGGACCAGTCGCACCCTGCCGGTGCTGCTGTCCGGGTCGGACTTCATCTTCTCCGGGTTCGGCTCGGTGGTGGCCTACGACAACATGTTCGGGCCGTCGAACTTCAACGCGGCCGACCTGGACGACTACCTGGTGATGCAGAGGGACTGGGGTGTCGACGGTGGGCTGCGTTCGGTGGAGCCCACGACGCTGGAGTCCATGCGCCGCCAGGCCGCCGAGGCCACCCGCGCGGTCTTCGAGTACTTGGGCCTGGCCGACTTCGACGACGACCACGTCGAGGCCGTCGTCGGGGCGGAGGGCTCCAAGGATCTGCCCGCCACCGACGGGGTGAAGGTGCTGCACGCCGCCACCGCCATCGACCAGCAGGGCCTGACGGTGCTCGACGTGGTGGCCGCGCTCGACGAGACGGGCTTCCCGGAGTTGGCCGAGCGGGTGCTGGGCATGGCCAAGGCGCGCATCACCGGCGACTATCTGCAGACCGCCGCGATCTTCGACGAACAGATGAACGTGCTCTCGGCGCTGCAGGACCCGAACGACTATGCCGGTCCCGGAACGGGTTACCGCCCGACGACGGAGCGCCAGGAGCAGATCGACACGGTGCGCCAAGCCCGCTCGGTCGCCGACCTGGTCAAGGAGCAGGCGCAGTACGCCGAACCGGCCCGGCTGACCACGCGCGGACCGGCCGCCGTGGGCGACGATCCGCGCGAGGTCGTCATCGGCGTCTCGCCGGCGTTGGGCACCAAGCTGTTTCGCAGCCTGTCCGGGTTGACGGTCTACGACGCGCTCGAGGAGATCCTGGCCGGGCTCGAGGAGGAACAGTGCGTGCCGCGGCTGGTGCGCATCAGCGGCAACATCGATCTGGGCTACATCGGCAAGGCCGCCGCGCGGCTGTCCGGCTCCGGGGTCGGGGTGGGCCTGCAGGCCAAGGGCACCACGCTGATCCACCGCCGTGACCTGCCGCCGCTGGCCAACCTCGAACTGCTCAGCGTCGCACCGTTGATCAGCCGCGACATGTACCGGTTGATCGGGATCAACGCCGGCCGGCACGCCAAGGGCACACCGCCGGCCCCGATGCGCAACGCCTACACCGAGGAGGCGATCACCGCGCGGTATCACACCCAGGTGGTCTCGATGGTCGCCATCGAACGCGCGGAGTCCCGCCATCACGACAGCACCAACGTCGAATTGGAGTTCCAGCGATGACCATCTCCGCGCATTCGGGTCGCGGCCTCGAGCAGGTGACCGTCGAGGCCGCCCGCAACGGCGATCTGACCCTCGACGACATCCGGATCAGCCGGGAGACGCTGCTGGTGCAGGCCGAGGCCGCCGAGGCCACCGGGTCGGCGCAGTTGGGCACCAACCTGCGTCGGGCCGCGGAGCTGACCGCGCTGAGCACCGACGACATGCTCGCCGCCTACGAGGCGTTGCGTCCCGGCCGCTCCACGTTCGAGGAACTCGAGGAGTTGGCGCAGCGCCTGGTGGCCCAGGAGGCGCATGCCTGCGCCGAGTTGGTCCGCGAGGCCGCCGCTGCCTACCGCCGGCGCGGCCTGCTGCGGTGACCATCTGGGCCGGCATCGATATCGGCAACGCCACCACCGAGATCGTCCTGTGTGGCGGGCCCGCCGGCCGCGAGGTGCTGGCCAGCGCGCGCACCCCGACCCGCGGCGGCAAGGGTTCGCTGCGCGCGGTGCAGGGCGCGGCGCAGTTGGCCCGCCGGCAGGCCGAGGCGCACGGCCTGGTGATCGACCGGGCCGCGTTCGCGCCGACCCCGCCCGTGCGGCTGGCCCTCGAAAGTGTGCAGCTGCAAACGCAATCCACCGGTCGGCTGGTCATCGCGACCCGCTCGGCGGCCACCACGGCCGGCGACGCCGTCGGGGTCGGCGCCCCGGTGCCGGTCCAGCGGCTCGACGAGGTCGCGGCGGATCGTCCGGTGGTGGCCTGCGCGACGCGGGAGTGGGGTTACCTCGAGGTCGCGCGGCGGGTGAACGCGGCGCTCGACGCCGGCCGCCAGGTGGTGGCGGTGTTGACGGAAAATGATGAGGCCGTGTTGATCTCGAACCGGCTGGGTGCGCGGCTGCCGGTGGTCGACGACGTCGAGATCGCGGAGGTGTTGGCCACGAGTCGGGTGGCGGTCGAGGTGCGGCAGGGGATGTCGGCGCTGCAGCGGCTCACCGACCCGTTCTGGCTGGTCGACGCGTTCGGCCTGGGCGACGACGAACACGACGACGCCCGCGTGGTGGCCGATCAGCTCTACGACAGCGCCTGCGCGGTGGTGTGCCTCGACGAGGCCGCACCGGCGCGCGAGGACCCGGCCGACGCCGGCCCCGAGCCCGGTGCGCCCGGGCCGGCCCATGTGGTGCGCCTGGCCGACATTGCCGCGCAGGCGAATTCGCGCCGCGGCTCCGTCGCGGTGGACGCGCTGGTGATGGCCACGATGGGTGACGAGGAGGGACCGCCTGCCGACGCCGAGGCGCTCAGCGCGGCGTTGGGGGTGCCGGTGGCGGAGGTCGAGTCGGAGGCCGCGGCCGCGCGCGTCGGGGCGCTGACCACTCCCGGGGTCACGCCCGATGCGGTGGTGGTCGACGTCGGCGGCGGGACCGTCGATGTCGTGGCCGAGGTGGCCCGCACGGTGCTGCCCGGCGCCGGGCAGCTGCTCACCGCGGCGACCGCCGCCGCGCTGGAGATCTCCAACAGCGCGGCCGAGTACGCCAAGCGGGCCGAGGCGGTCACCGCCATCACCGCTCAGCTGGTCGAGGACGAGCACGGCCGGCGACACTTCCTGGACCAGCCGATCGACGGCCGGTACACCGGTTGGCTGCTGACCTCGGCGCCCAGCGGGTTGCTGCCGTTCACGTCGCGGCTCTCGGGTGCGGAGTGGCGCAGCTGGCGGTTGGCGGCCAAGCGGCTGGTGATCGGCCATAACGTGATGACGGGCCTCCAACAGTCCGGCTCCGGGGCCGAGGCCGTGCTGTTGGTCGGCGGCGGCGCCAGCGACGACGAGCTGGTCCGCGCGGTCAGCGAGCAACTCGGGCACACGTTCAGCGTGGGCCGCGGCAACGTCAACGGGCAGCTGGGGCACCGGTACGCCGTGGCTTACGGGCTGGTGACCCTGGCGGCAGGCAGCTAGGACAGCGCCGAACAAGCCAGCCGGCCGGGCCGTCTCTGGACGGCCTCTCGATCAAATGGCGTCACCTCCGGGTGACGGTTATCCCCAGGGCGACGGGCGAGCGCCCCCCAGCTGTGCATGACTGTCACCCGGAGGTGACGAGTTCCGATCGAGGGGCCTCGCGGACAGCGCCGAACCCTGGCGAGAGAACCGCTGGTTGCGCGCCCCGAGGAGGCGGACCGGCGTGGCGCCAACTATGTTTCCTGGGGTGATGTCCTCAGCCCTCGGAGCAGTCGCTCGCTGGATGACCCCCTTCCTGACCGTGGCCGCCGTGGCGGGCATGGGATTCCTGGCCGAACCGGCGCAGATCGTTCCCGCCCCGCAGGTGCGGCTGACCGCCGACGGCAACCCGCTGGCCGGGCAGACCTTCTACGTCAACCCGAACTCGGCGGCCATGCGCGCGGCCAAGAGCGCCGGGGGCAGCCCGGAGCTGGACTACATCGCCAACACCCCGCAGGCGTACTGGATGGACCACCGGTCCACGCCGTCGGTGGACGCGAAGTACATCGCGACCGCGCAGGCCGCGGGGACCATGCCGATCCTGGCGCTCTACGGCATCACCAACCGGGACTGCGGCAGCTATGCCGCCGGCGGGTTCGGGTCGGCCTCGGCGTATCAGGGCTGGATCGACGGCGTCGCGGGTGCCATCGGCTCGGGACCGGCCGCGGTCATCCTCGAGCCCGACGCGCTGGCCATGGCCGACTGCCTGTCGCCCGACCAGCGGCAGGAGCGCCTCGACCTGATCCGCTACGCGGTGGACCGGCTGACCGCCAACCCCGCGACGGCGGTCTACATCGACGCCGGCCATTCGCGCTGGGTCGGCGCCGAGGCCATGGCCGGGATGCTCAACGAGGTTGGCGTGGCCAAGGCCCGCGGCTTCAGCCTGAACACCGCGAACTTCTTCACCACCGACGAGCAGATCGGCTTCGGCGACGCGATCTCGGGGATGACCGGCGGGAAGCCCTACGTCATCGACACCTCGCGCAACGGCCGCGGCGCCACCGACGACGAGCTGTACTGGTGCAACCCGGCCGGTCGTGCCCTGGGCTCGGCGCCCACCACGGCGACCGCCAGCCCGAACGTCGACGCCTACCTGTGGGTCAAGCGCCCCGGCGAATCCGACGGTGCCTGCAACGGCCATCCCCCGGCCGGGACCTGGGACAACAGCTACGCCCTCGAGCTGGCCCGCAACGCCGGCATCTAGCGGGCCGCTGCCTTCCCCGCGGGCCCTCACCCTTCCCCGCGAACGTGCATGTTCCCGGGCAACACGCCGCCACAATCTCGTAGTTTGCGCCCCCTCGGCACGGCCCCGTCGATAGATTCGCGAGCATTGGGTACTCCCACGCAGACCGGCGCCCCTCGCGCCGAGTGAATCTACGGAGGTAGCAGTGACGAATCCCAGCGGCCGGCCCGACCAGGTCGGCGCCAACACCGACCGGCAGGTCATCGCGTCGTTCACCAAGTACGTCGACGCGCAGCGACTCGTGGACCGGATGTCCGACGGCGGCTTCCCCGTCGAGCACGTCCGCATCATCGGCGACGGTGTCCGCACCGTCGAGCGGATCACCGGCCGGATGACGAAGGGCCGCGCGGCACTGTCCGGCGCGGGCGCCGGCGCATGGTTCGGCCTGCTGATCGGTCTGCTGCTGTCGATCTTCACCCTGGGCCCGGTGTGGATCGTGACCATGCTGGTCGCCCTGGCCATCGGCGCGTTCTGGGGCGCGGTGTTCGGCTTCGTCGCGCACCTGGCCACCGGCGGCGAGCGGGACTTCTCCAGCATCCAGACGCTGGAGGCCCAGCGCTATGACGTGTGCGTGACCGCGCAGTACGCCGGTGACGCCGCGCGCTACACCCAGGGCCTGTAACTCTCGGCGCCATCATCTCTCAGCGCGAGTGGGCTGGGGTCTCCCGCTTGTAAGGGGCGTCTCCGGCCGACGCGTGCGTCCGCTCACTGAGCCAGTCGAACGAGGAGTGTGCAATGAAGGTCCGGTTCGGCGTTAGCGTCGGCCTGGACGTTCCGCCCGCCGACCTGTCGGGGACGGTGGATCGTCTCGAGGACGCAGGTATCGACTCATTGTGGTTCTCGGAGTTGTTGTACACGCCGGCAGTTGATCCATTCATCGGTATGGCATTCGCCCTGGCCCGCACCACGCAGTTGAAGGTGGGCACGTCGGTGGCAGTGCTGCCGGGCCGGCACCCGGTGCTGGTCGCCAAACAACTGGCTTCGCTGGCGGCGCTCGCGCCCAGCCGGGTGTTACCGGTATTCGGGCTCCGCTCGGCGGTACCCGCCGAGCGCGAGCTCTTCGAGGTGCCCACGGGCCAACGGGCCGCCGTGTTCGACGAGTCGCTGGCGCTGCTGAGAACCGTGCTGCACGACCACAACGTCACGTTCACCGGCGCATTCTTCTCCGTGCGGGACGTCGAGATCCTCCCTAAACCGGTCAAGCCGCTGGATATCTGGCTTGGTGGCTCGTCACCGGCCGGATACCAACGAGTCGGTACCTACGCCGATGGATGGCTCGGCAGCTTCCTGACACCCACGGAAGCCGGGGGAGCGGTGGCGGCCATCCGCGCCGCGGCTGGGGCGGCTGGACGCGCGGTGCCCGAGGATCACTACGGGATCAACATTGCCGTCGGCGACGGCGCGCTGCCACAGCAGGCGCTGGATGCGATCCGTCGCCAGCGCCCCGATGTCGACCCTTCGGAGCTCGTCGCGACGGACTGGTCGCAGTTGCATCGCCAGATCGACGGTTATCTGGAAGCCGGATTGACGAAGTTCGTGATCAGACCCGCGGGCGGCAGCGGCGGTGCGGACTTCATCGACGAATTCGTTCGAGAGATGCTGCCGCGCCAGAACTGAGGCCCGAAGCGTGCCGGGTCACCCTACTCCAGCCAGTCGTTACCGGCCAGACCGAGCTGACGGACGTCCAACTGCGGCGTGATCCCCGATTCCGGTGCCAGCCCGTGGCTTTCGAGCACCGACCGCAGTACTTCCGCGGCATCGATGTTCAGCGGGCTGGACACCCACATGGCGTAGGGGAAGTTGATGAACCGGTTCTCCCGGACCGCCTTCAGGTTCCGGCTCGCGGGATTGCCGCGCAGCGCGGCGATCTTCTCCTCGACGGACTGGCCCGGATAGTCGACGAACGCGATGACGTCGGGGTCGGCGATGCTGATGCGTTCCCAGCTGACGGTGGTCCAGGTGTCCTGCACGTCCTCGGTCGCGTTGCGCGCCCCGGCCGCGTCGATGATGCCCTGCGGCCCGCCGAAGGCCCCGGACGAGAAGATGGTGTCGGTGCCGCTGTCGAACACGAACACCGTCGGCGTCTGCTCGGGTTGCGGTGCGGCGCGCAGGGTTTCGAGCCGCTCGGCGACCTCGTCGGCGGCCCGCGCGCCGATATCGGCGTTGCCGGTGATGGTCCCGATGTTGCGCAGGTCGGTGTCGAGGGCGACCCAGGGATCCATGGTGCCGCGGACGCGTTCGCCCTCGACGGGCCGGCACGCCTCCGAGAGCTGATAGACGTCGATCCCGTGCTGCGCCAGTATCTCCGGGGTGATCCCGCGGGCCTCGCCCATGCCGTAGTTGTAGCCGGCGTAGAGCACCTGCGGCCGGGCGCCGACGATGTTCTCCAGTGACGGCTGGGCGGGTGCGACCTCGTTCAGGGTGTCGACCTGTTCGCCGTACACCAGCCGAAGGACGTCGACGTCGCGGGCCATGGAACTCACCGCGGTCATCTGCTCGCGGGCCCCGGCGGCCAGGGCGATCGCGATCATCCCGCCGTCGTTGACGAACAACCGCTCGAGCGGTTGGCCGTACGTCACCTCCGCGCCGCAATTGGTGACCGTCACCGTGTCGACCGCCACGTCGTCGGAGACCGAACCGCAGGCGGTCAGTCCGCCCGCCAGTACCGGAATGGCCAGAGCGGCAATGAACTTCATCAGATTACCTTCGATCAGTTGGACGCCGGGTCGACGTGGGTGAGCAGGAGATAGGGCAGGCCGGTGGCCGGATGCGGGACGACGTCCCCGGCGACCTCGAAGACCTTCCGGAGCAGGCTGGCATCGAGCACCTCGGTGGGCGGGCCGTGCGCCAGGATCCCGCCGTCGGCGACGACGGCGACCGCGTCGAAGTGTCGCAGGACCAGGTCCAGGTCGTGCATGGCCGCAATCACGGTGCATTCCAGCTGGTCGAGGACCTGCATGAGGCGCAGCCGCCAGGCGGCGTCGAGGTGGTTGGTGGGTTCATCGAGAACCAGCACCGCGGTCTGCTGGGCCAGGGCCCGGGCCAGCACCACGCGATGCCGCTCGCCGCCGGACAGCTGAGTGCAGGGCCGATTTCCCCAGCCGCCCAGGCCAACTGCGCCCAGCGCGTCGTCGATGATGCCGCGATCCTCGGCGGCGGCCACCGACCACGGCTGCCGATACGGGGTCCGGCCCAGGCCGACCGCCTCGGCGACCGTCAGCTCGCCGGACGGCCGCTCCTCCTGGCCGACGAACGCGATCGTCAGCGCCCGGCGCCGCGCGGACAGCCGGCGCAGATCGTCACCGTCGACCCGGATCGCACCGTCGGCCGGGGCGTCGAGGCCGGCCAGCGCGCGCAGCAGGGTGCTCTTGCCGGCGCCGTTGGGGCCGACGACGGCCAGTCGCGTCCCGGCCGGGACGTCCAGTTCGACCCCGGCGACGATGGTCCGGGTGCCGCGGCAACACCGCAGACCCTGCGCGCGTACCGTCGCCGAAGCGCTCATGAGCTGTTCCCGAACTCGTAGCGCCGCCGGCCCATCAGGAACAGGAAGATGGGTGCGCCGATCAGCCCGGTGAGGATGCCCAGCGGCATCTCGCGCGGGGCGGCGGCGACCCGCGAGATCACGTCGACCCACACCAGGAACAACGCCCCGCCGCACACCGCGACCGGCAGCATCGCCCGATGCGTGGCGCCGACCACCAGGCGCGCCGCGTGCGGGACGATCAGCCCCACGAACCCGATGCCCCCGGACACGGCGACCAGCACCCCCACCAGCACGCCCTGGATGACGAACAGCGTGGTGCGCAGGCCGCGCACCGGGACGCCCAGCGAGGTGGCGGTGTCGGACCCGGCGGCGTAGGCGTCGAGCCAGGAGTGGATCGCGAGCATCGCCGCCAGCGTGATCACCACGACCGCGCCGGCCAGCGGCACCTTCGCCCACGTCGCGCCGGCGACGCTGCCCAGCATCCAGAACATCACGCCCTCGGCGGCGTGCGGGTCACCGGCGGTGAACACCAGCAGCGACGACAGCGCCATGAACGCCGAGGACAGCACCACCCCCGAGAGGATCAACCGCAGCGCCGTCAGCCCACCCTGGGCACGGGCCACCGTGTACACCGTGACGGTGGCGACCAGCGCGCCCAGCAGCGCGCCGCCCGACAGCGCCCACACCCCCAGGCCGGCCAGCGCGCCGAGGGTCATCACGGCCGTCGCGCCGACCGCCGCCCCGGCGGACACCCCGAGCAGGTAGGGCTCGGCCAGCGGGTTGCGGACCAGCGCCTGCATCAGCGCCCCCGCCAGCGCCAGGCCGGCACCCACGACCGCGGCGAGCACCGAGCGGGGCAGCCGCAGATCCCAGATGATCACGTCGTACGCCGCGTCCGCGACGTCGCCGCCGAGCCGCCCGACGATGGTGCGCCAGACGTCACCGATCGGGATGTGTTCGGCCCCGAAGGCCACCGACAACAGAATGCTCACGGCCGTGAGGACGGCCAGCAGCGCGGTCAGCGGGCCGGCGCGGAGCCGTCGTGTCATCGGAACAGCCGTCTTCTGCACGTCTTGCCTTTGAAGTCTGGGTAACTGTGCGCGAGTTACTCGGTGGACTCAGCGAGATCGGCAGGTCTTCGGACTCGGGATCGTTCGAACTCGACGCCTTCCCGGAATTGCTCCCAGTGGCCAGTGTCGAGCCCGTCTCCCATACCGCTGCGCGCCAGTCCCGGATTCACACCGGGTTCCCTGACACCCGCTATCAGGCGGATGCGACCGTTCTCTGCCGGTGAGGCTACCAATGCGCGAGTTCGGTACTGTCGGACCGTTACAAACACGAACCGTGTCGTAACTACCGAGGAGTGAACCTTGTCCCTGACCGTGCCCGCGAACCTGGACGAGATCACCCCCGAGTGGATGACCGCCGCGTTGGCGCAGCGCCACCCCGACGCCGTCGTCGACAAGGTGCGCGTCGAACTGCGCGACGACGGCACCAACCGGCGCGCCCGCCTGGGGCTGACATATACGACGGGCGAGGGGCCGGCGACGGTGTTCGTCAAGGCCGCCGACCCCGCCCACAAGGATCTGATCCGGATGACCAGCGGCATGTTCCACGAACCGCGGCTGTTCAGTTCCGGCGTGGAACTCCCGCTCGAGCACCCGCTGGTCTACGCCGCGATCGCCGACGAGGACGCCTACGACTTCTGCCTGGTGATGGAGGACCTGTCCGCGCGCGGCGCCGACCCCCGGGATTCGCTGCGGCCGCTGTCGGTGGAGCAGGCCGCCACCGGAATGCGGGCGCTGGGCCGCCTGCACGGACGCTTCTGGGGCCGGCGCGTCCTGGGCCATCCCGAGTTGGGCTGGCTCGAACCGTTCGTGGCGTTCGACGGTCTGCAGTACGCGCCGCTGCCCTCGGCGCTGGAACGCCTCGACGCCGACGAGACACCACGCGCGGTGCTGGAGTTGAGCATCGACCAACTCGTCGAGTCGATCTGGAAGCCCTACATCGGGACGCTGACCACCTCGCCACAGACCCTGCTGCACGGGGATGCCCACATCGGCAACACCTACCTCACGCCCGCCGGCGAGGTCGGCTTCCTCGACTGGCAGATGGCGCGACGCGGCAACTGGTCGCTGGACGTCGGCTACTTCCTGCAGGGCGCGGTCACCACCGAGGACCGCCGCGCGCACGAACGGCCCCTGCTCGACGAGTACCGCGGTGCGCTGGGCCTGCCGGGCGACGAGTTGCCGTCGGCCGACGAGATCTGGTTGCGTTACCGCGCATCGGTGGCCCACGGCCTGGCGCTGTGGTTGGTCACCGCCAGCGCCGACGGCGGCATGTGGCAGCGCGCCGAGGTGGCCGTCGCGCTGGCCCAGCGGTACGCAATCGCGTTCGGCGACTTGGATTCTGCGGCGGCCATCGCCGAGATCGCCGAGGGCTGAGTTGTTCGCGGGGCTACCCGCGAAACGCGTGCAACACCCGAACCCTCGGCGACCAGGCGCTCAGTCGACCAGCGGGCAGTCGCCGCACTTGGTGTGGTCCCGGGTGCGGTACCACAGGCAGCAGGTGTTCCGGCGCCACGGGCCCGTCGCGGCGGCGGTCATCTTGCCGGCCAGCGGGTGCCGGGCCAGCAGCGCGGTCGCCACCGGCGTGACCCGGTCATCGGAGCGGCCCGCGGCGATCCGGCGCGCACCCGACGACAGCGCCGAGGCCGCGTTGCCCCACAGCAATCCGTCGGCCACCCGCGCCACCGCGCGCAGCGCCGTGTGGAACCCCTCGAACTGATCGGCGATCACCGTCGCGGCCATGACGTCGGCCACCTCGGAGGCGCTCAGCGCGCTGCCGTCCCAGCCGCGAAAGTCGTTGAGGGTCAAATCCACTGAGCCCGACGGGTTCACGACGTAGCCCAGGCCGTCCAGGTCGAGCACCACCCCGCCGCGCTGCCACACGCCCAGCGTCAGCGACCAGCAGCGGGCCGCGAAGCCGTAATGCAGGGTCGAGGCCACCACGCGCCCCTCGTCGGAGCCGACGCTGACGCCGACCGCGTCCAGCAGCGATCGCAGCTGCGTCGGCTCGTGCAACTCCCGGCGGGACAGCACCGTCGTGACGGGGCCGACGTGCCAGCCGAAGTACGGCCCGAACCTGACGGCGTCCTGCACCGCCGCGCGCACGGCCTCGGGATCGGCCACCGGTGCGTGGGCGAGCTCAAAGTCGGTGTCGGGCATCGGCGTCGAACCTACCGAAGACTGCGGCTCGACGTGCAACCGCGTTGATCCTGGGCCAGAGTGGGTACCCAACGGCGTTGTGCGAAGGTTGGTGCTGGACAGAGATGACAGGTGACTTGATGGCGCGTCACGAACTCGGCGGGTCGTTGGCGCCGCAGCGGCATCGCTGCGGGGATGATTGACGTGGGTCTTTTCGGGACAGCGTTTCGCGCCGTTCAGGTCGTGGCCGGCACCGCGTTGTTGACCGGCGATGCCGCTCTCGGTGCCACCCGGGCAGTCGCGGATACCGCCGGCGGCGTGGTCGACGGTGTCGCCACGTCAGCGGGTACGTTGGCGCGAGCCGCGACAAACATGGCCCTCGAGGCCGCGGGCGGCCCCCCGGCACGTCGCACCAGCCGCCGCGGTGCCCGCCGCTGGATCGAGGTACGCGGACTCGGTGGTACGGATGCCGATGCGGTCGCGGACAAAGTGCTGGCCGCCGTGCGGGCGGTCCCCGGCGTCAGCGACGCGGTGCTGAACCGTTCGATGTCGCGGGTCGTCGTCACCGTCGAGTCCGGCGCCGCATCGACCGACCTGGCGGCCGTAGTGGCCGAAGCCGAACGTTCGGTCCGCGACGACAGCGGGCGGCACCGGCCGCTGACGCTGCCCTGGGACGACGAACTGTTGGCCGCTCGCAGCCTGGGTGCTGCGGCGGCCGCCGTCAGCCTGGGCATGGCGGTGACCGGGACGGCGCTGCGGCTACCGCGGGTGTCCGAAGCCGTGGTGGCCGTGCCCACCATGGCCGATCACATCCCACGGATTCGTCGCCTCGTCGAACGACGCCTCGGTCGCGAGGGTGCGGACCTGCTGTTCAGCCTGGCGACCTCGACGTCGGCGGCGCTGACCACCTCACCGTCGGCGGCGGCCGCCGAGCTGGCGACGCGCAGCATGCTGGCGGCGGAGGCCTGGAACGTGCGGGAGGCATGGCACCGCCACGAACCCCGACTGACCGACCATGCGCCGGCGACCGGCGAACCGCAGCGCGGCACCCTCGAATTCGACATGGGTGCCGGCGAACGGTACGCCGACCGGATCGGCTGGGTCGGCGTGACCGCCGCCGCCATCCTGGGCGCGGTTTCCCGCAATCCCACCGTCGGTGCGGGGGCTGCCCTGATCACCGCGCCCAAACCGTCGCGGGCCACGCGAGAAGCATTCGGTTGTTCGATGACGCGCGGGCTGACCGCGCACCACGACGCCTTGGTGGTGCGGCCCCGGGCGCTGCGGGCGCTGGATCGGGTGGATGCGATCGTCATCGATCCCCGCGCGCTGTACACCGACCACCTGTCCGTCACGCGCCTGACCGGCGTCACCAACTCCGAACGCACTCGGGGCTGGCAGGCGGTGCAGGCCGCGCTCGACGACGGCGGGCTCGAGCCCGGCTGGCATTCGTTGTCGAGTATTCCGGGAGCCGGGCGCGCCGGCGCGGCGCTTGTCAGCCCGGTCCGCAACCCGTTCGCCGCGGCGGTGGTCGCCGAAGCCCGCCGGACACCGGCGCGGGTGGTATCGGTCGACGACGCCGGCCTGCGGTCGCTGGCGCAGGGTTTCGACCAGCTCTATCCACTCGACGGCCCCGTCGACGATGCACTTGCCGCCCTCGTCGCCGAACTGAAGGCCGACGACAAAACCGTCGCGTTGCTCACCACGGCGGGCATGGAACTACCGCACGCGGCCGACGTCACGATCGGAATTTCCGGTGACGACGAGCGACCGCCCTGGGGCGCCGACGTCCATGTCCCCGATCTGGTCGCGGCCTGGCGCGTGCTGCACGCCATGCCGGCGGCGCGCTCGGCGACCGCCAAGGGCATCCGGCTGGCGGCGTCGAGCACCGCGATCGGCGCGCTGATGCTGATCCCCGGGGTGGTCGGCCGCGGGTCGGATTCGGTCAACGTCGGCGTGCTCGGCGGCCTGTGGACCGGGTTCCGTTCGGGAGCAAAGGTATTCGACGATCCGCTACCGCAGCCGGAGCCCACCCACGACTGGCATGCGATACCGACTACCGAGGTACAGCGGTTGCTGCCGCGGCCGCCGGACGAACTCCGTCCGGACATCAACGGCCGTGACCCCGCGCAACTGCTGCGCTGGGCGCAGCGCGGCACGGCCTGGTCGTGGGAGCTCACCCGGGACTTCGCCGCCGAGATGCGGGCCAACCTATCCGACCCGATCACCCCGCTGCTGGCCACCGGGGCCGTGGCCAGCGCGCTGCTCGGATCGCCCTTCGACGCGGCACTGGTGGGCGGCGTGCTCGTCGCGAACGCGGCGCTGTCGTCTCAGCAGCAACTGCATGCCGAGCGTGTCCTGCGCCGGCTGCTGGTCGACGAGGAGCCGCTGGCCCGGCGCCGCGTCGGCCCCGATGACGAGGACCGCTGGGAGAAGGTGCGCGCCGACCGGTTGCGGCCCGGCGACGTGATCAAGGTGAATGCGGGCGAAGTGGTCCCGGCCGACGCCCGGCTGATCGAGGCGTCGAACGTGGAGAGCGACGAGTCGTCGCTGACCGGCGAATCCCTGCCCGTACCCAAGTCGACCGAACCCACGCCGGGGGCGCCGCTGGCCGAACGGTCGGGCATGCTCTACACCGGCAGCACGCTGGTGGCCGGCACGGCGATCGCCGTGGTCACCGCGGTCGGGTCGCGCACCGAGATGCGCCGCGCGATGGCGATGGCGCCGCAGGGGGCGCGGGAGATCGGTCTGCACCGACAACTGAGCCGGCTCACCAAGCGGGCCCTGCCGTTCAGCGTGACCAGCGGCGCCATGGTCGGGCTGCTGAGCATCGCCAGGGGTACGCCCGTCCGCTCGGCCGTCGGCAGCGCCGTGTCGTTGATCGTCGCGGCGGTCCCGGAGGGCCTGCCGCTGGTGGCGACCTTGGCCCAGCTGGTCGCGGCGCGCCGGCTGAGCAGCGAGTCGGTACTGATCCGCAACGCGCATTCCATCGAGGCGCTGGCTCGCCTGGAGGTGGTGTGCTTCGACAAGACCGGCACGCTCAGCCAGAACCGGCTGCGGGTCAGGTCAACTCGGCCGCTGGCTGACTGGACCGAGGACGAGGTGCTCGACGCCGCGTTGAGCACGACGTTCTCCCAGCCGGGTAAACGCGCCCTGCACGCGACCGACGACGCCATCCGGCGGGCGGTGTTCGGCAAGGACAAGACGGCCGCCCGCGCGGAGGTGGAGCGGGACGGCTTCCTGCCCTTCCAGGCCGGCCGGCCGTTCGCGGCGGCCATCCGGGGCAACCGACTGACCATCAAGGGCGCCCCCGAGGTGCTCGTCTCGGCGTTGACCCGGACCAACGGGGCGCTGACCAAGCGGCTGGATGCGATGGCCGCCGAGGGGTTCCGCGTGCTGGCGGTGGCCACCCGCGAACTCAGCGAGCAGCAGGCCGCCGCCGCGATCGCCGATCCGGCGAAGTTCGAGGAGTTCTGCCGCTCCAATCTGACTCCGATGGGCCTACTCGGGTTGACCGACACACCCCGCGAAAGCGCGCCGATGGTGTTGGACGAGTTGAACCGCCGCGGTATCGGAGTCCGGCTGATCACCGGCGATCACCCGCTCACCGCCACCGTCGTCGCCCGCGAACTGGGCCTGGAGGTCGACGCCGACCAGGTGATCACCGGCGGGGACTGGGAGCAGCTGTCCGCCGACGAGCAGGCCGAGGCGGTCCGGTCCCGGGTGGTGTTCGCGCGGATGACGCCGGAACACAAGATCGACGTGGTGCAGACCTTGGAACGCAGCGGCGTGGTGACCGCCATGGTCGGCGACGGTGCCAACGACGCCGCGGCCATCCGGGCCGCCAGCGTCGGGATCGGGGTGGCCGCCCGCGGCAGTGACCCCGCCCGCACCGCCGCCGACATGATCCTGCTCGACGGCCGGATCGAGGCGTTGATCGACGCCCTCGACGAGGGGCAGCAATTGTGGCGACGAGTCCAGTCGGCGGTCTCGATGCTGCTGGGTGGCAACGCCGGCGAGATCGCCTTCGCGTTGCTGACCAGCGTGCTGACCGGGCGATCTGTTCTCAACGCGCGCCAGATGCTGCTGGTCAACATGCTCACCGATGCGTTGCCCGCCGCGGCCCTGGCGGTCAGTGCGCAGAACAACACCGAGGCTGCGGATCGCGACGAGTCGGCCATGTGGCGCGCCATCGGCATTCGCGGTGCGTCGACCACGTTGGGTGCCACGTTGGCGTGGGTGATGGCGAGCGTGACCGGTACGCGTAGCCGAGCTTCGACGGTGGCGCTGATCGGTTTGGTGTCGACCCAGCTTGCGCAGACCCTGACCGATTCTCGGGATCGCCTGGTGGTGCTGACGGCGCTCGGCTCGTTCGCGGTATTGGCGGGCATCATCAGCACGCCCGGGCTGAGCCAGATCTTCGGGTGCACTCCGGTGGGCCCGGTGGGCTGGGGCCAGGCCTTCGGGGCGACCGGGGTCGCGGCTCTGGCCGCCGTACTCGCGCCGGAACTGCTCAACAACCTTGCCGACGCTGTGCGGCAGCGCCTCGGCGACGCGGGATTGCCCGACGGCGAGCACGCCGGATCGCAGTAGCGCTAAGAGCGGGCTCTGGTCGTCTTCCGGGGCGCGGACTTCGCCGCCTTGCGGGGCGCTGATCTTGTCGTCTTGCGGGGCGCGGAATTGCTTGCCTTACGGGCAGTTTGGCGCGGCGTTCTGGTCGACGTGCCGTTGACCGACCGCAGCTTGGCAGGTTCGGGGGCGGAGTCACCGCCGTTGCGGGCGAACTGGTTCAGCAGGAGCGCGGCGCCGCCGGCGCCCAGCGCGACCGGCCATTGGACAACGCTGGTCGCCGCGACCGCTCCGATCGTCAAGATTGCCGCGGGAGTTGACTTGCTGCCCGAATCCACGCCCTCCCGGATCCCCTTGACCACACCTTGAGCGCCACCGATGACGCCGTTGACGGCCGCGCCGCCGACCGCGCCGGCGACAGCGGTGGTGGTACTGGCCGCCTTGGTGACAATTTGGGTCGCCCCATGCACGATATTCATTGTTCGTCCACCTCGATTTCGCCCGGAATAGTCCCAGGCTACGCGGGTTTCCTGCGCGCCGATATAGCGCGAGTGCCGGTACCGTTGCGGCGAGGCGAGTGCGATGTTGCGAAACCTCGAGGCATAACCGGAAAGCGATACAGTAACGCGTATTTGGCAGCCGTTCAGTCTTCAGGAGGCGTAGTGACCGACCCCGTCCCTTCGACATCAGCTCTGGGCGTCGTCGACGGTATCGACCTGACGGGCAAGACCTGCGTCATCACCGGGGCCTCGTCGGGGCTGGGGCGGGAGTCGGCGCGTGCGCTGGCGAGCACGGGCGTGCGACTGGTGCTGGCCGCCCGCAACCGCCCGGCGTTGGAGGAGACCAGCACCTGGATTCGTGAGCAGGTGCCGCAGAGCCAGATCTCGCTCGTGGAACTGGATTTGACGTCGCTGGCCAGTGTGCGCCGCGCCGGGGCCGCGATTGCCGAGCAGGCCCCCGTCATCGACATCCTGATGAACAACGCCGGGGTGATGTTCACCCCGCTCGGCCACACCGAGGACGGCTTCGAGATGCAGTTCGGCACCAACCATCTCGGCCATTTCGAGTTCACCCGCCAGCTGCTGCCCGAGTTGTTGGCGGCCGACGACGCCCGCGTGGTCAACCTTTCCTCCGACGGCCACCTGATCTGCGACGTGGATCTCGACGACCCGAACTGGCGCCGCCGGCCCTACGACAAGTTCCTGGCCTACGGCGCCTCGAAGACCGCCAATATTCAGCACGCTGTCGAACTCGACCGCAGACACCGCGAGGACGGGTTGCGCGCGTTCGCCGTGCACCCCGGTGTCGTCGCGACCGCGCTGGCCCGGCACATGTCCGGGCCCGACTTCGCCGCGCTCGGCGAGATCGCGCCGGCGCACACGCCGTCCGCGGGCGTCTCAGCGGGCGTCCTGACCAGCATCGTCGGCCCCGAGCAGGGCGCCGCGACCCAGGTCTGGGCGGCCACCACGCCCGATCTCGACGGCCGTGGCGGGCTCTACCTCGCCGACTGCGCCGTCCGCGGAGACGCGGCCCCCTACGCGCTGGATCCCCAGCGGGCCGCGGATCTGTGGGCCCTTTCGGAGGACCTCTGCGCCGACTGAGCTGCCTGGTGCCGAGGGAGGCGGTGCCGGCCGGTCCACGGTGACGGCGATAATTCACGGCATGGATGGACAGGCGGATCAGCCCGCGGGCCGCTTCGCCGTCTCCGCGCGGGACCTGACGCAGGCCGCCGTGTTCGCGGCGTTGCTGGCCGCGCTCGGGCTGCCGGGCACGCTGACCGTCGGGCCCAGCGGGGTGCCCATCACCGTGCAGACCCTCGGGGTCATGCTGGCCGGTTCGATCCTCGGGGCCCGCAAGGGCGCGCTGGCGATCATCCTGTTCACGGTCCTGGCGCTGGCCGGGTTGCCGATCCTGGCCGGTGCCCGCACGGGGTTGGTGGCGCTGGCCTCGCCGACGGCCGGGTTCTTCGTGGCCTGGCTGCCCGCGGTGCTGGTGATCGGGGCGTTGACGGCGACGATGATGCCGCGCTACCGGGTGGTCTGGGGGTTCCTGATCAACGTCTTGGGCGGCATGGTGGTGATCTACGCGTTCGGGACCGCCGGGCTGATGCTGCGCACCGACCTGTCCTGGTGGGCCGCGCTGTCGGCCAACGGTCTGTACCTGCCCGGCGATCTCGGCAAGGCCGTAGTGACGGCGCTGGTGGCCGCACAGGTGCACCGGGCCTGGCCCGGCCTGATCCCCGTCCGGCGGCGACGGCCGGCCGAGGCCGTCGATGGCTGAGGACAGCATGGCTGAGGACGGCATGGCTGAAGACAGCATCGTCTTCGACGGCGTCGGCCACGCGTTCGGCGAACGAACCGTGCTGCAGGACATTTCGCTGAACCTGACCGAACGCCGGGTCGGTGTGGTCGGCGCCAACGGCAGCGGCAAGTCGACGCTGGCCCGGATGATCAACGGGCTGGTGATCCCCGACCGGGGCACCGTCCGCGTGCACGGCCTCGACACCCGGCGCGCGGTGCGCAAGGTGCGGCGCAACGTCGGGTTCGTCTTCACCGATCCGGACCGGCAGATCCTCATGCCGACCGTCGCCGAGGACATCGAACTGTCCCTGTCGCGGCACCGACTCAGCCGTGCCGAACGCGCCGAGCGCACCCAGCGGGTCCTGCACCAGTTCGGCCTGGCCGGCCACGCCGACCAGCCGGCGCAGCTGCTCTCCGGCGGGCAGAAGCAGCTGCTGGCGCTGGCGGCGGTGCTGGTCACCGAGCCGCGGGTGGTGGTGGCCGACGAGCCGACGACCCTGCTGGACCTGCGCAACGCGCTGATGCTGCGCGCGGCGTTCGCGGCGCTGGACACCCAGCTGGTGGTGGTCACCCACGACCTGACGCTGGTCGAGGACTTCGATCGGGTGATTGTTCTGGAGGACGGCCGGATTCACGCCGACGACGTGCCCGCGGTCGCGTTGGACGCCTACCGACGGCTCATGACATGAGCGTGCTCGGGGTGTATCGGCCCGGCACGTCGGTGCTGCACCGGCTGCCCGCCGGGCTCAAGCTCCTCGGTCTGGGCGCGCTGATCGCGCTGGCCGCCGTCCTGGTCGACACGCCCGCCAAACTCGGGGTGGCCGCCGTGGTGGTCGTCGCGGTGTTCGCGGCCGCGCGGATGATGAATCCTAAAGCCATTGTGGCCCAGCTGCGCCCGGTGTTCTGGGTGATCGCCATCATCTTCGCGTTCCAGCTACTGTTTACCGACTGGCGCCGGGCGCTGGTGGTGTGCGGGGTGCTGCTGCTGTCGGTCGCGCTGGCCGCGGCGGTGTCGGCGAGCACCCGCACCACCGACATGCTGGCGGCGCTGACCCGGGTGATGCGGCCGTTGGCGCGCTTCGGTTTTCCCGTCGAGCAGGTGGCGTTGGCGCTGGCGCTGAGCATTCGGGCGATCCCGCTGATCATCGACATCATCCGCGAGGTGGAGGAGGCCCGCCGCGCCCGGGGGCTGCGGTTCTCGCCGCGGATCGTGGTCGCGCCGGTGGTGGTGGCCGCGCTGCGCACCGCCGACGGGTTCGCCGAGGCGCTCAGCGCGCGCGGCCTGGACTGACGCCGCGAGCTTGCATCCCGTGTACACGACACGCCGGTAGGACGTACACCCGATGCGCGCTCGGCGTCCGGGCTAGAGGCGCACTAGCGAGAACGGATAGTTGATAGTCCCGCCGGGCGCACCGTCACAGCCCGCCGCAAACGACGACGACAGCGTGCCCTGAAGGCTCGCCACATCCCAGGAGTACACATCGCGGGTCGGGATTATCGGCCCGTAATACACGTTGCCGCAACGCAAGCCGTCGGGGACATCGACGGTCAGGGTGTAGCGGCCGTCGACCAGGTGTGCCTCGCCGGTGTACTCGAACGCCTTGGCTATGGGCATCGGAATCGCCGAGATGTGCGCGCAGTCCTCGGCGGCGGGGATGCAGTGCGACACCGCCCAGGTCCAGGTATGGAAGTCATACCGGTCCGGAATCACCAGCGAATAGTTGGCGAAGAACGGCTCGGAATTCGCTGCGGGGGAACCGAACAGGCCCGCGATCGACAGCGCCACGACGGCGCCCAGCAGCGTGACGATCCTCACCGGAAACCTCCCTGAATCACAACGGCTCACATGTGCGATCCGCCGTCGATGCGGACCTCGGTGCCGGTGATGAAGTACGCGTCGTCGCTGCCGAGCATGGCCACCACCCCGGCGACCGCGTCCGGGTTGGCGAAGATGGCCCCGCCGTCCAGCGGCAGCATCGGGGCCACCTTGCCGAACAACGCGTAATCGGCGTCCTCCGGGAGCCCGGGGCCCACGCTCTGCCGCGAGGCGCCGGTCCCGTCGGTCATGCCCGACGAAATCGAGCCGGGCTGAACCGAATTGAAGCGGATCCCGGCCTTGGCGAACTCCAGCGCCCAGGTGTGTGTCATCGCCAGCACGCCGCCCTTGGAGGCCGCGTAGGCGGACATGTAGGGATGGGCGAATTGCGCCGAGGTGGAACTGAAGTTGACCACCGCGGCCCCCTTCCCGTCCCGCAGGGCCGCGATGGCCTCCCGCGTCACCAGAAAGGTCCCGATCAGGTTGATGCGCAGCACCTGCTCGAAGTCGGCGAGCGTGGTCTCGGTCAGGTGAGCCGAGCGCAGGATGCCCGCCGCGTTGACCAGCGTGTCGAGGCCGCCGAGGGTCTTCACGGCCTGCGCCACGCCGTCGCGCACCGAGTCCTCATCGCCGACGTCCAGCACCACGGTGGACAACCGGTCGCCGTGCTCGCCGGCCTTGGCGACGGTGTCGGCGAGACCGTCGGGGCTGATGTCGGCGGCCGCCACCCGGCCGCCCTCGGCGAGGATCCGCAGCACGCAGGCCTGGCCGATGCCCGACCCGCCGCCGGTGATGAGCACCCGACGCGCGGCGTAGCGGGACAGCGGTGCTTCGGCGGACGGCGACACGGCGCGACTCCTCGGGGCGATGACAGGGGTGGACTTCTCGACTGGAGGCTACGTTCCCGCCTGCCCATACGTACAGGTCGGACGCTTCCCGGTAGATGGGACAGCGCGTGTCAACGGTCATCCCGGGCTGTCACCGTCTCCTTGGTCGGTGCGCCGACGCGTCGTTGTCCCATTCGGTAGCCAGTGAGGGAGGGTTCTGCGGCACATGGTCACCAAGGCCCAGGACCGCTGGTCGGTAGGACTGCCGCTACTCGGCGCGGGCACGTCGGGGCCGATGCACGCGATCGGTGGACTCCTGTCGATGTCGGCCGACGCCGTGAAGTTCCTGTTTCGCAGGCCGTTTCAGGGCCGCGAGTTTTTGGAGCAGTCGTGGTTTGTGGCGCGGGTGTCGTTGGCGCCGACGTTGTTGGTGGCGATTCCGTTCACGGTGTTGGTCAGCTTCACGTTGAACATTTTGTTGCGGGAGTTGGGGGCGGCGGATCTGTCGGGGGCGGGTGCGGCTTTTGGTGCGGTGACGCAGTTGGGTCCGATGGTGACGGTGTTGATCGTCGCGGGTGCGGGGGCGACGGCGATGTGTGCGGATCTGGGGTCGCGGACGATTCGTGAGGAGATCGACGCGATGGAGGTGTTGGGGATCAACCCGGTGCAGCGGTTGGTGACTCCGCGGATGCTGGCCTCGGGTTTGGTGGCGTTGTTGCTGAACAGTTTGGTGGTGATCATCGGGATCCTGGGCGGTTATGTGTTCTCGGTGTTCATCCAGGATGTGAATCCGGGGGCGTTCGCGGCGGGGATCACGTTGTTGACCGGGGTGCCGGAGGTGATCATCTCGTGTGTGAAGGCGGCGTTGTTCGGGTTGATCGCGGGGTTGGTGGCCTGTTATCGGGGGTTGACGATCACCGGTGGTGGTGCCAAGGCGGTCGGTAATGCGGTCAACGAGACGGTGGTGTATGCGTTCATGGCGTTGTTCGTGATCAACGTGATCGTGACCGCTATCGGTATCCAGATGACGAATAACTAGGCGGGGCGCACGCTATGGGTACTTCGACATTGTTACGGCAGCGGTTTCCGCGGTTGGTCGGCCAGGCGGGCCGGCCGGTGGATTTCTTTTCCCGTATCGGTGATCACATCTTGTTCTACGGTCGCGCGATTGCCGGGGTGCCGCACGCGACGATGCATTTCCGCAAGGAGATCATCCGGTTGATCGCCGAGATCTCGATGGGTGCGGGCACGTTGGCGATGATCGGCGGGACCGTGGTGATCGTCGGGTTCTTGACGTTGGCCACCGGTGGGGTGTTGGCGATCCAGGGGTATTCGTCGCTGGGCAATATCGGTATCGAGGCGTTGACGGGGTTCTTGTCGGCGTTCATCAATGTGCGCATCGCTGCGCCGATCGTGGCCGGGATCGGGTTGGCCGCGACGTTTGGTGCGGGGGTGACCGCGCAGTTGGGGGCGATGCGGATCAACGAAGAGGTCGACGCGTTGGAGTCGATGGGGATCCCGCCGATTGAGTATCTGGTCTCCACGCGGATCATCGCGGGCATGACGGCGATCACGCCGTTGTATGCGATCGCGGTGATCATGTCGTTCGTGGCGGCGCAGTTCACCACGGTGGTGCTGCTCGGGCAGTCCGGTGGGTTGTACAACCATTACTTCTATACGTTCTTGAACCCGATCGATCTGCTGTGGTCGTTTTTGCAGGCGATCCTGATGGCGATCACGATCTTGTTGATCCACACCTACTTTGGCTATTTCGCCACCGGTGGGCCGGCCGGGGTCGGCGCCGCGGTCGGTAACGCGGTACGCACCTCGCTGGTCGCGGTGGTCAGTGTGACCCTGCTGGTCTCCCTGTCGATCTACGGCTCCAACGGCAACTTCAACCTTTCAGGTTAGGGCGGAGCGCAGCGATGGCACTGGACAAGAGGCAGCTGGTGGGAGCGGCCAGCCTGCTGATGGCGTTGGCCGTGGTGGCGGTCGCGGTCGGGTTGTTCCGCGGCGACTTCACCAAGACGGTCCCCGTCACCGTGCTGTCGCAACGGGCCGGTCTGGTGATGAACCCCGACGCCAAGGTGAAATTGCATGGCGCCCAAGTGGGTTCGGTCAAATCCATCGAATCCCTGCCCGACGGGACCGCTGCCCTGCACCTGGCGATGGACCCGGCCTACATGGACATCATTCCCGCCAACGTCACCGTGGACATCGCGTCGACGACCGTGTTCGGCTCGAAGTTCGTCGACCTGGTCCCCCCGGCGGATCCCGCCGCCGAACCGTTGCGAGCGGGTCAGGTGCTCGGCGCCGAGCACGTCTCCGTGGAGATCAACACCGTCTTCGAACAGCTGTCCTCGGTCCTGAACAAGATCGAACCCACCAAACTCAACGAGACCCTCGGCGCCCTGGCGACCGCCGTGGACGGGCGCGGCGAACAGATCGGCCAGATGCTGACCGACTTCGACGAGTTCCTCGCCAAGATCGACCCGAGCCTGCCCGCCATGGAGCATGAGATCGCGGTGGCCCCAGAGGTATTCAGGGCCTACGCCGATGCGGCGCCGGACCTGGTGACCACCGTGGCCGCGTCGACCCGGATGAGTCAAATGCTGGTGGACGAACAGCAGCACCTCGATGCCCTGCTGATCAGCGTCATCGGCCTGGCCGATACGGGCGACGAGGTGGTGGGTACCAACCGGGCGGCGATCACCGACCTCATGCGCCTGCTGGTCCCCACCACCGACCTCACCAACCAGTACCACCCGGCACTGACCTGCGGGATCGGCGGCGCCGTCGAATTGGCCAAGGCGCCGGGCACACCGATGCCCGGCGGGGTGCTCCTGCAGACCGTGGTGCTGGGCCAGGAGCGCTATCGCTATCCGCAGAACCTGCCCAAGGTGGCCGCCACCGGCGGCCCGCAGTGCACCGACCTGCCCAAGGTGCCGTTCCAGAAGCGGCCGCCGTTCGTCATCACCGACGTCAACGCCAACCCCGCGCAGTACGGCAACGACGGCATCCTGCTGAACTCCGACGCCCTCAAGCAGGCGCTGTACGGGCCCATCGACGGACCGCCGCGCAACACCGCACAGACCGGGCACCCCGGATGAGCGGGCTCGGGAAAACCGCCGCAAAGTTCGGCGCGTTCGGTCTCACGATGGTGCTGCTCACCGCGGGCCTCTTCGTGATCTTCAGCCAATACCGCTCGGGCTCCACCCACGGCTACTCGGCGCTGTTCGAGGACTCTTCGAGTCTGAAGACCGGGGACTCGGTGCGGGTGTCCGGAATCCGGATCGGCACCGTGCGGAAGGTGGACCTGCAGCCCGACAACACCGTGCTGGTCGCCTTCGACGCCGACGACCACATCAGGCTCACCGAAAGCACCCGGGTCGCGGTGCGCTACCTCAACCTGGTCGGCGACCGCTACCTGGAACTCCTCGATGAACCCGGGTCCGGCAAGCTCCAGCCGCCGGGGTCCCACATCGGACTCGATCGCACCGAGCCCGCGCTCAACCTCGACCTGCTGCTCGGCGGTCTCAAGCCGGTCATCCGCGGGCTCGATCCCGAGGATGTCAACACGCTGACCGCCTCCCTGATCCAGATCCTGCAGGGCCAAGGCGGGGACCTCGAGTCGCTGTTCGCCAGGACGTCGTCGTTCACCAACGCGGTGGCCGACAACGGGGAAACCGTGGAGCGCCTCATCGACAACCTCAACGAGACCCTGGCGGTGCTCGCCAAGGACGGCAAGAAGTTCTCCGGCGCGGTGGACGGGCTCGAGCGCCTGGTGAGCGGGCTGGCCGAGGAACGGGACCCGATCGGCGAGGCCATCACCGCGCTGGACCACGGGACGGCCTCCCTGGCGGATCTGCTCACCGAGGCGCGGCCGCCGTTGTCGGGCACCGTGGATGAGCTGACCCGGTTGGCGCCGCTGCTGTCGAACGACACGGATCTCGCGCGGCTGGACCTCGCACTGCACAAGACCCCGAAGAACTACCGCAAGCTGGTGCGACTGGGCTCCTACGGCAGCTGGCTGAACCTCTACCTCTGCGGGATCTCGATGCGCGTATCGGATCTCGAGGGGCGCACCGCCTATTTCCCCTGGATCATTCAGAACACGGGAAGATGCGAGGAGCCCTGATGCTGAAGTATCGCGAATCTTCTTTGGTCCGGGCCGGATTCATCGGCCTGGTGCTGGTCGTGCTGATCATCGCGGTGGGCCTGCAGCCCCAGCAGTTGGTGTCGATGGCGACCTCGGTCCGGTATCAGGCGGTGTTCGCCGAGGCCGGGGGGCTGGCCGCCGGCAACGAGGTGAAGGTTTCGGGCGTCACCGTCGGCACCGTCACCGACGTCGAACTCGATGCCGGCAAGGCCCTGGTGACGTTCGCCGTCAACAGCAAGGTGCGCCTCGGCACCGACACCGAGGCGCAGATCAGTATCGGCACGCTGCTCGGGGAACGAGTCCTGGTGGTCGAACCCCGCGGCAGCGGCAGCCTCGGTGCGCGCGGCGTCATCCCGGTGTCGCGGACCGCGTCGCCCTACACGCTCAACGACGCCCTCAACGAATTCACCTCGAACACCGCCGAAACCGACACCGCGGCCATCAACCAGTCGCTGGATACGCTGTCGGAGACCATCGAGCGGATGGCGCCGCAGCTGGCGCCCACCTTCGACGGGGTCAGCCGGCTGTCGAAGTCGCTGAACAATCGCAACGAGTCGCTGGGCAGCCTGCTCGACACCGCCGGGGCCGTCACCGGAATCCTGTCCGAGCGCAGCGATCAGGTGAACCGCCTGCTGCTCAACGCCAACGATCTGCTCGGCGTGCTGCGGGACCGACGGCATGCGATCGTCACCCTGTTGGCCAACACCACCACGGTCGCCCAGCAGCTGTCCGGCCTCGTCGACGACAACGAGCAGGAGCTGGCCCCGACACTCGAGCAGCTGAACCGGGTCTCCGAGATGCTCGAACGCAACCGCGACAACCTGACGCAATCGCTCGAGGGCCTCGCGAAATACCAGTTGACGCAGGGCGAAGCGGTCAACAACGGGTTCTACTACAACGGGTTCCCGGCCAACCTGCTGCCGGGGCCCGCGATCCAGCCGTTCCTCGACTACGCGCTCGGCTTCCGCCGGGGCGTCGATGCCGGTCAGCCGCCCGACAATGCCGGGCCGCGCGCCGAATTCCCGTTCCCCTACAACGGCATTCCCGGAGGATGAGCATGATCGCCAACCGGCGGCTCGGTCCGCGGGCCACGAAGTTGCTGCTCTCCGCTCTGGCGGCGGTGCTGGTGGCAGGCGTGGGATACCTGGCCTACCAGCAGTTCCTGGGTCCCAAGACCATCGTCGCCCACTTCAAGTCGGCGACGGCCATCTATCCCGGTGACGAGGTGCGCGTCGTCGGGGTGCGGGTGGGCACCATCGACTCCATCGAGGCCGCCGGGACGCAGGCCCGGGTGACGCTGCACGTGGACCGCGACGTGCCCGTTCCCGCGGATGCGAAGGCGATCATCGTGGCGCCCAACCTGGTGTCGGCCCGTTATGTGCAGCTGACCCCCGCCTACGGTTCGAGCCCGGAGGCCGGCGGCCAGGTCATGGCCGACGGCGCCGAGATCGGTGAGGACCGCACCGCGATTCCGGTCGAGTGGGATCAGATCAAGGACCAGCTGACCCGCCTGGCCACCGAACTGGGTCCCGAGAGCGGGGTCTCGGACACCTCGCTGGGTCGCTTCATCGACACCGCCGCCGACGCGATGGCCGGCAACGGCGACAAGTTCCGGCGGACCATCACCGAACTGTCCGACGTCGGAAGGATTCTCGGCGAGGGCAGCGGTGACATCGTGGCGACCATCGAGAACCTCCAGGTGTTCGTGAGTGCCTTGCGGGACAGCAACACCCAGATCGTGCAGTTCCAGGATCGCCTCGCCGACGTCACCAGCGTGATCGACGGCGGCCGCTCGGATCTGGACTCGGCGATCACCGAACTCTCCCAGGCCGTCGGCAAGGTGCAGCGGTTCATCGAAGGTTCGCGCGACCAGACCGCCGAGCAGATGCAGCGGCTGGCGAACGTGACCCAGGTGCTGTCCGACAACAGCATGGTGGTCAAGAACGTCCTGCATGCCGCGCCGAACGCGCTGGTCAACGGCTACAACATCTACAACCCGGACTCCGGCGGGCCGCGCGGGTCGTTCGCGGTCAACAACTTCGCGAACCCCCTGCATGCGATCTGCTCGTCGATTGCCGCGGTGCAGAACGTCACCGCCTCCGAATCGGCCAAGGCCTGCGCCGAATATCTGGGCCCCGCACTGCGGCTGATGAACTTCAACTATCTGCCGTTCCCGTTCAACGCCTACCTGGGGCCCGCGCCCAAGAACGTGATCTACTCTGATCCCGCTCTCGCACCCGGTGGTTCGGGACCGGCCCCGGTGCCGGCCGAAATCCCCCCGGCCACGTCCGCGTACACCGGCGCCGGCGGCGATTCACCGCCGCCGCCGGGCTGGTTCGACCCGCCCCAACCGCCGGGCGCCTACGCGCCCGACGGGTTGCCCGCCGGCCGCCAGCCGGCCCTGTATCCCGGCGCCCCGATCCCCCCGGGCGTGCCGGCACCGCCACCGGCGGCGCCCGCGGCCTCGAACCTCGCCGAGATGTTGCTGCCCGCCGAGACGCCCGCTGCAGCACCGGCACCGACGGGAGGCACCCGATGAGGACTGGACGGATCACCCGTGCCGTGGCCGCGGCGTGCGCCCTGGCCGTGGTGGCTTCCGGCTGCTCGTTCGACGGCCTGAACTCGTTGCCGCTGCCCGGCACGGTGGGCACCGGCAGCGGCGCCCTGCACTATCAGGTAGAGATCGCCAATATCGGTACGCTGGAGTCGAATTCGCCGGTCATGGTGAACGACGTCGTCGTCGGTGCGGTCGGCACGATGGTGGTGGACGACTGGCGCGCCCACGTGGACCTGTCGGTGCGACCCGATGTGGTGGTCCCGGCGAACGCGGTCGCCACCGTGGGCCAGACCAGCCTGCTGGGTTCGATGCATCTTGCGCTCGACCCGCCGGTGGGGGAGGAGCCCACCGGTCGCCTGCCCGCCGGCGCCACCATCCCGGTGGACCGGACGTCGACCTACCCGTCCACCGAGCAGACGCTGTCGTCGCTGGCGGTGGTCGTCAACGGCGGCGGCCTGACCCATATCGGCGGCATCATCGACAACTTCAGCGCTGCGCTGGACGGCCGGCAGGGCCAGATCCGCGACCTGGTCACCCGAATGAACAAGGTCGTGGGCCTGCTGGACAACCAGCACCACAACATCATCGCCTCGATCTCGGAGTTGGAACGGCTCGCCGGGACCTTCGCCGGCGAACGGGAAGTGCTCGCCGCCGCGCTGGACCGCATTCCCCAGGCCCTGGAGGTGCTCAACGAGCTGCGCCCGCGGATCACCACAGCACTCCAGAAGCTGGGGCACTTCAGCGACACCGCAACGCAACTCATCACCGATTCGCAGGCCGACATCGTCCGCAACCTGGAGAATCTCGAACCGACGGTGCGGGCGCTGGCCGACGTGGGCCCCGATCTGGCGACCGCGCTGGCCTATCTGCCCACCTACCCGTACACCCAGGAGTTCATCGACCGCGGCATCCGCGGCGATTTCATGAACCAGTTCATCGTCTTCGACTTCACGATCTCGCGGCTGAAGAGCGGACTCATGCTCGGCACGCGGTGGGGTGAACCGAACGCTTCCTTGGTGCCGGCTCCCGGGGACCCCTGGTACTCGACCTACACCCGGGACCCGCTCAACGCGCCGCTGACGCCGATGCCCGAGGACGTGGCGACCATCCCGCCGCTCGTCGAGGCACCGGCAGCCGCACCGGCAGCCGCACCGGCAGCCGCACCGGCAGCCGCACCGGCAGCCGAGGGAGGGCAGCCCTGATGCTGACGCGTTTCGTCCGCGCCCAGTTGATCATCTTCGCGATCGCCTCCGTGATCGGGTTGAGCACAATGGCTTTCGTCTACATGCAGGCCCCGGTGCTGCTCGGGATCGGACGCATCACGGTGACCCTGCAGGCGCCCGCCACCGGCGGCCTTTACCAGTTCTCCAACGTGACCTACCGGGGCATCGAGGTGGGCAAGGTCACCGACATCCGCCCGACCCGCGAGGGGGCCGAGGTGACGATGTCGCTGAAGACCTCCCCGAAGATCCCCACCGACCTGGACGCCAAGGTGCTCAGCGTGTCCGCGGTCGGCGAGCAGTACGTCGACCTGCTGCCGCGCACCGACAGCGGTCCCTATCTGGAGGACGGGGCGGTGATCGTCGCCGACCGGTCCGCGCTGCCGCAGCCCGTCGGCCCCATGCTCGACCAGATGAACGACCTGGTCGGCAGCATTCCCACCGGCAAGCTCACCGGCCTGCTCGACGAATCCTTCAAGGCGCTCAACGGAACCGGCCACGACCTGGGCTCGTTGTTCGACTCCTCGGCCAGGTTGGCGGCCGACCTCAACGCGACCGGGGAAAGCACCCGCACGCTCATCGACGACGGCCGACCCTTGCTCGACGGTCAGGCCGCCAGTGCCGCGGACATTCGCACCTGGGCCCGCAGCCTGGCCGGCATCACCGGTCAGATCGACGCGCGCGATGCGGAGGTCCGGACGGTGCTGCGCTCCGGTTCGGGCGCCGCCGACGAGGCCTCGCGGCTGCTCAACCAGGTCAAACCCACGCTGCCGGTGCTGCTGGCGAACCTGACGACGGTCGGGCAGATCGGCGTCACCTACCACCGGTCGATCGAACAGTTGCTGGTGCTGCTGCCGCCCTACCTGGCCGCCACCCAGTCCTACGGGTCGTCGCTGAACAACCCGACCGGACTGGCCCTGGCGGAGTTCACCGTTACCCTCGGCGACCCGCCGGCGTGCACGGTGGGCTTCCTGCCGCCGTCGGAGTGGCGCTCGCCGAACGACCTGACCGACGTGGACACCCCGGACGGGCTGTACTGCAAGCTGCCGCAGGACTCGCCGATCGGCGTGCGCGGCGCGCGCAACTATCCGTGCATGGCGCAGTCGGGCAAGCGCGCACCCACGGTGGAGATCTGCGAGAGCGACGAGCCCTTCCAGCCCTTGGCGATGCGCCAACACGTGCTCGGCCCCTATCCGGTCGACCCCGGCCTCATCGCCCAGGGCGTACCCCCGGACAGCCGGGTCACCCCCGATGCGAACATCTTCGGGCCCGCCGAGGGCACCCCGCCGCCGACGCCGGTTCCGGCCGACGGGGCGCTGCCCGCGACGCCGAGCGCGCACCACGGAGCGGACGGGCCCTCGGTCGCGATCGCCACCTACAACCCTGGGACCGGGCAGTACGCCACGCCGGACGGCAGCGTGTTCAGCCAGTCCGACCTGGTGCAACCGGCCCCGCAGAGCTGGGAAGACCTGATGCCGCGCTGATTTCGCCCAGCGGTTCTCGCCGAGGGGCAGGTTGTTGTACGCATCGCCCGAGAGGCCCCGTCAACAAGTCGACTCTGGGCGATGACAGCAGAATCAGATCTTGGTGAGCTTGAACGGCATGTTGATGTACACCGGCTTGTTCACGCCGCACGCACCGCTGGGTCCCGTGGTGATGTCCTCCCCGACCAGCGTCGTCGACGTCGGGTCGGCGTTGGCCCCGTCGGGCGTCATCGCCTTGAACCGGAAGGTCTGCAGGCCGGGGGCGGTGCTGCCGTCGGGGCAGGGCACCCAGTCCTCGATGGTGTGCTTGACGTACCAGACGCCGCTGCGCTGATAGATCGGCGCGGTCCAGCCCCAGTCGCTGTGCACGGTGCCGGTGCATTCGCCCGGATAGCTGCACTGCGTGCTGACGGTCCACGTGCTGCGCAGGCTCGCCTGGTCGTAGAACACCTCGTTCTTGCGGGCCCACTCACCGTTGGACGTCGCGACGTAGGTGCCGTTGATGCCCCAGTCCGGATTGTCCGCGGCCGCAACCGAACTGCTCGCCATGCCGCCGAGCGCCACGACGGTGGCGACGGTCAGAACTGTGGGGATACGCCGCATTGCCTGCTCCTCGGTTTCGGTTGCCGCACGGTCATGACTTCGCCCTGGGGCGGATGAAAACACCCTCGGCCTGCACGGTGACCACACCGTCGGCGTCCAGGAGGCGGCCCACCGCAAAGGTTTTCCCGCGCTCCTCCCGGTCCGTCCAGGCCTCGGCGCGCACCGGGCCCAGCGGGGTGGGTGCCACATAGCGCAGCGTCAGCGTGCCGGTGAAGGCCGGTGCGTCGCGGCGGTGGGCGGTGGCGCTGAGCACGTGGTCGAGGATCAGCGCGCACACGCCGCCGTGCACCTGCCCGGACGGACCCTCGTACGGCGCCCCGAGGGTCAGGTCCGCGGTGGCGCGGCCGTCGGCATCGCGCTCCACCAGCAGGGGAGGGGCAATCGCATTGCGCTTCCCGATCAACACGTTGCCCCAGGTCAGCGTCCGGCCGTCAGTGGTGGCGCGCATGCTGAACGGTTCCGGGGCCAGCCGCGACCCCAACAATTCGGTGGCCTGCTCGATCAGGGCGTGCGCCCGGCGCACGTCCGCGTCGTCGGCCTCGCTGCGGATCGTGACGTCGACGAGTTCGCGCAGCGACTGCGCCAGCGGGGCGAACAGCGCCTCGCTGCGGTCGATCTCGTCCGGCGTCAGGCGGGTCAAGGTCCGGCCCTCCCGGCCGCCATGTCCAACGCGGCGAAGTGGCTGAACAACATCGAAGCGCCGATCGGATTGCCGCCGCCGGGGTAGGCGGTTCCGCTGACGGCGGCCATGGTGTTGCCCGCGGCGTAGAGACCCGCGATCGCCGCGCCGTCGGCCGTCAGCACCCGGCCGCGCGTGTCGGTGCGCAGCCCGCCCTTGGTGCCCAGATCCGAAAGTCCGAACGCTGCAGCGTGATACGGCGGGGTATCGATCGGGACCAGGGGTGAGGCGCCGTCGGTGAAGGAGCGGTCGTAGGGTTCGTCGCCGCGACCGAAGTCCTCGTCGGCGCCGAGGGCGGCCAGCCGGTTGAACCGTTCGATGGTGGCGGCGAGGTTGTCGGCCGGGACGCCGATCGCCGCGGCGAGCCCGTCGAGGGTGTCCGCGGAATGCCACAAGCCGGCCGCGCGGTACTCGTCGGCGTCGACCATCGAGACATTGGTGGCGCCCACCGGCGGGATGGCGCCGGCCCGATCGTCGTAGATCATCCAGAACGGCAGGGTGGTCGTGCCGGCGGCCAGCTGCCGGATCACCTCGCGGCCCAGGCGGTCATACGGTGCGGACTCGTTGACGAACCGGTGACCGTCCTGGTTGACGAAGATGCCGCCGGTGAACCACAGCGCGAAGGCCGACCGACCGTCGGGATGCGTCATCCCCGGCGACCACCACGCCTGGTCCATCAGGTCGGTGTCGGCGCCGACGGCGACCGCGGCGCGGTGCGCGGCGCCGGTGCTGCCCGGCCCGCCCATGGTGTCCTCGGCGCTGCCGGGCACGGCGTACTGCGCTCGCATGGCCGCGTTCTGTTCGAAGCCGCCCGCGGCCAGCAGCACCCCGCGGCGGGCGTGCACCCGCACCGGGGTGCCGTCCTGCTCGATCACGGCACCCACCACCGCGCCGTCCTCGACGATCAACTCGGTCAGCGGTGCGTTGCGCCAGCAGAACGCGGTGGGCAGCTTGGCGAGGGCGGCCAGGAAGCGGCCGACCAGCGCGCGGCCGCCGACCAGCAGGTCGGGGGCAGGAGCACCGAGACGCTCGGTGTCCAGCGGGCCGCGCACCAGACCGGTGTACTGCCCGAGTTCGCGCTCCGGCAGCGGCACCGGGATGGTGTGCCGCAGACCGTCGTTGCGGGCCCCGGGCGCCGATCCGTAGTAGTCCGGCCAGGGCAGCGCCATGAATTCGAAGGCCGGGTCCTGCTCCAGGTAGGAGATGAGGCCCGCCCCGCCGCGAACGTAGGCCTCTTGCAGGTCCGACGGGGTGCGGTCACCGACCACCGCGTGGAAGTAGGTCAGCGCCTCCTCGATGGTGTCGTCGCTGCCGGCGCGGGTCAGCGCAGGGTTGCACGGGAACCACATGCCGCCCCCGCCGGAGTAGGCGGTGGTGCCGCCGAACTGATCGGTGGCCTCGGCCACCAGCACCGAAAGGCCCTCGCGCGCCGCGGTGTAGGCACCGGCCAAGCCGCCGCCCGAACCGGCGACGATCACGTCGAACTCCGCGTCGTACATGAGCCTCCTCGCTAGGCGAATCTCAATCTGCTGGATGGGCCGGGTCGTTGCAACGTGTCGTCCCGATCAGCGGTAGCGGGGCCGCCGGGTTTGCCGACGAGATTGCTAGCCTTGGACAGTGCCGGAAGTTCCCGACGACGCCGCTGACCAGCCCAACCTGACGCCCACCGGGTGGGCTTTGCTGGGCATGTTGTCCGGCGGCGACGAGCTCTCCGGTTATGACATCAAGAAGTGGATCAACTGGGTGATCCGATTCTTCTACTCCAGCCCGGCCTACAGCCAGATCTACTCCGAGCTCAAGAAGCTCGAGCAGCTCGACCTGGTGACCTCGCGCGTGGAGGCCACCGCGCGCAGCCGGCGGATGTACAAGATCACCGACACCGGGCTGGCCGCGGTCACGCGCTGGACCAACGAGGAACCGGTCGAGCCCCCGACCCTGAAGCACAACCCGATACTGCGGGTGATCTTCGGGCACCTCACCGAGCCGGGCCGACTCAAGGAAGTGCTCACCGAACACGCCCAATACGCCGATCGGATGCAACGCGAGGCCGCCGCCGAGGTGCGCGGCACCGACGAGCAGCCCACCTGGTCCTACGCGCGGCTGGCGCTGCAGTGGTCCGAGCGCTACTACGGGGCCGAGCGGGAACTGGCGCTACAGCTGATCAAGGACCTCGACGCCGCCGAGGAGACGTTCACCGAGGCCGGTGAGGCCGGTGCGCAGTTCCCGGTCCGGGAGTACTGGTACGAGGTGGAACGGCGGATCGCCGCGGAGAAAGACCAGGGCTGAGCCGCCCCGCGTGATCAGTCGGTCCGGCCCGCGGCGTGGCGCGCGGCGAGGTAGCCGAACACCAGGCCCTGGCCGATGGTCGCCCCCGCCCCCGGGTAGCTGGCCCCGAACGTGTTGGCCGCGGTGTTGCCGATCGCGTACAGACCGTCGATGGCCGCGCCGTCCTCGCGCAGCACCCGGCCGTGAGTGTCCGCCCGGACCCCGCCGCAGGTCCCCAGGTCGCTGAGCACGACCTTGACCGCATAGAACGGACCGTCCTCGAGCGGCCGCAGGTTCGGGTTCGGCGTGCGGGTGGGATCGCCGTAGTAGCGGTCGTAGGCGCTGTCGCCCCGGCCGAAATCGGTGTCCTTGCCGGTGCGGGCCAGCTGGTTGAAGCGGTCCAGGGTGGCGGCCAGCGCCGCCTCGTCGACGCCGACCGAGCGGGCCAGGCCGGCGACGTCGTCGCTGCGATGGGCGATGCCGGCGTCGTACCAGGTCTTGGGGATCGGCATGCGCGGAAACAGTTCGGCCGCAAGCAGATAGCTGTTGCGGTACTGCTGGTCGAACACCATCCACATGACCTCGACCGGGTTGCCGTCGCGTTCCCGCTGCAGAACCTGCTGGCCGAACGTCATGTAGTCGGTGGCCTCGTTGATGAACCGGTTTCCGGTCTGATCGACCAGCAGGCAGCCGGGTAGCGATCGTTCGGCGAGCATGACGGTCGGCTCGCCGTCGGGCAGCGGCGCGAACGCGGGGAACCACCAGGCCTGGTCCATCAGGCCGATGCCCGCGCCGAGATCCTGCGCCGCGCGAATACCGTCGCCGGTGTTGCCCTCGGCGCCCAAACTCAGGTCTGCGCGCAGTGATTCGGACTGGAACTTCTGCCGCCAGTCCATCCGGTGGTCAAAGCCGCCGGTCGCGAGCACCACGCCGCGGCGGGCGGTGATCGTGACCTCGGTGCCGTCGCGTTCCACCACGGCGCCGTGCACCCGGTCACCGTCGATGAGCAGCCGCACCAGCGGGGTCTGCGTCCACACCGGGATGCCGGCCTGCACGACACCGGCAAACATGCCCGCGGCCAGGGCCTGACCGCCGGCCGCGTAGCGGCGTCGCAACGCCAGGCCGCCGATACCCTGCACGGCCCGGCGCAGGATGCGGGGGACCGCCTTGCGGGGTACCCGTGCCATCAGGTTCAGCCAACGGTAGTCGGCGCCGGTGACCGGCATCGGGAACGACGACTTCATCACCCCGGGCCGCAGTCGGCGCAACTCGGAGCCCAGCATCGCGGTGTTGAACGGTCGGCATTCACAGGTCCGTCCGACGGCGCTGCCGCCGGGCAGTTCCGGGTGGTAATCCGAATAGTCCTTGGCCCACTGGAATTTCATCGGTGTGGTGCGGCGCAGCATCTCGACCGTCGCCGCCCCGTGATCCAGGAAGGCCCGCGCCCGGTCGGCCGGTGCGGCGTCGCCGATCACCGATTCCAGGTAGGTGCGACCGGCCGCCATCGTGTCGTCGGAGCCGGCCTCGATCAGGATCGGGTTGGCCGGCATCCAGAACGCGCCGCCGGACCGCGCGGTGGAACCGCCGACATAGGCGGTCTTCTCGACGATCAGCGTGGACAAGCCGAGCTCGTGGGCGGCCAACGCCGCGGCCATGCCGGTGCCCGAGCCGACAACCAGGAGATCGACCGCGAGGGTCTGGGGATCAGTCACCGAGCGATTCTCGGCTCGCGGCGGCCGGTGTGGGTCCGCTTGGCCCGGTCAGTGGAACACCACGCCCCCTACCGGGTGTTTGCGGTGCTACAACGGGGTGAACTGCAAGCTTTCAACAGCGAGGATGGCAGAGGAAATGACATCGTTGCAGCCCGACGGCGTCGATGAGGTGCGTCAGATCGAGGCCCAGGCCGCGCCGGCCCGATTCGCCCGTGGCTGGCACTGCCTGGGCCTGACCCGCGACCTCGGCGACGGGAAACCGCACTCGATCAATGCCTTTGGCGGAAAACTGGTGGTGTTCCGGGGTGCCGACGGCAAGCTCAACGTGCTGGACGCCTACTGCCGGCACATGGGTGGCGATCTGTCCGACGGGGAAGTGAAGGGCAACGAGATCGCGTGCCCGTTCCATGATTGGCGCTGGGGCGGCGACGGCCGCTGCAAACAGGTGCCCTACAGCCGGCGGGTGCCCAAGCTCGCGCGGACGGCGACCTGGCCGACCATGGAGCAGGACGGCATGTTGTTCGTCTGGAACGACCCGGAGAAGAAGGCGCCGCCGGCCGACGTGACGATCCCCACCATCGAGGGCGTCGGTACGGACAAGTGGACCGACTGGCATTGGTACACCACGGTTGTCGAGACCAACTGCCGCGAGATCATCGACAACATCGTGGACATGGCGCACTTCTTCTACATCCACGGCGGGCTGCCGACGGGATTCAAGAACATCTTCGAAGGCCACGTCGCCACGCAGTACTACAAGAGCGAGGCCCGGCCGGATCTCGGTTCGGGTGAGGGCGCGGCGATCCTGGGCACGACGTCGGTGGCGTCCTATTACGGACCCTCGTTCATGATCGACGAGCTCACGTACCACTACGAACACGGCGACCAAAGCACCGTTCTGCTGAACTGCCACTATCCGATCGACGAGAACTCGTTCGTGCTGCAGTACGGGATCACGGTCGAGAAGTCCGATGCAGTACCCGAGGACCTCGCGATGCAGATGGCCGTTGCCCTGGGCGATTTCGTGAAGATGGGCTTCGAGCAGGACGTCGCCATCTGGCGTCGCAAGGCACGCATCGACAATCCGCTGCTGTGCGAAGAGGACGGGCCGGTGTACCAGGTGCGCCGGTGGTACGAGCAGTTCTACGTCGACGCCGCCGATGTCACACCCGACATGGTGGACCGTTTCGAATTCGAGATCGACACCACCCGTCCGCGCGAGGCGTGGATGAAGGAAGTCGAGGACAACCTGGCGAACAACCGGCTGCCGCGCCTGGTGGGTCTGACCACATGACCGTGCGGCCCGACGTCCGGCTCGCCGATGCGCCGATGCGGCCGGTCGGCTGCGGGTCGTGCGGGGCCCAGGTGTTGGTCCGCAAGAGCAGCTGGGAACAGACCAGCGTGCAGTGGAACCGCGACGCGATGCTCACCTGCGTGGAGCGTCGGAGGGGGCGCGGGCAGTTCACCCTGTGCGCGAACCTGCGCTCCTCCATCGAGGCGGCGGTCCGCGACGGCGAACTTGCCATCGTCGACGATCCGTCCTGACTGTTCGACCAATAAGTATGGCCCCGGCACCCTTTCGGGTGCCGGGGCCATACTTTATGGCGGAGCGTCAGGCCAGCTGGAACGCGCTCAGCGGCGCTTCGTCTGGGTAGCTTGCGGGGCCACCGAAGTCGTAGCCGGCGTTGAGCGCGCCGATGAACTCCGGATCGTGCAACGGGGCGCTCGGGATATCGAGCTTGATGCCCCGCTTGCCCAGATCGTCGACCATCATGTCGATGGCCTTGTCGATCGACAGGTCGTCGGAGTGGTCCATGTTCTTCTTGAGCTCGTCGTAGTCCTCGAAGACCTCGGCGGACCAGTGCACCAGGAAGCGCAGTTCATCGGTGTGGTGCCGGGCGATGACGTCGTCGCCGTTGCGGAGTACCCAGTGGTCGCGGGAGGTTGGATCGCCGGCGAAGACGGTATCGAACGCCAGGCCGGCCGGGACCTGTTGGTCCAGTGGGCCGTTGGCCTCGCCGCGGTGCACCAGCATCTCGTTCTGCACGACCACGCCACGGTTATAGACCGGCGGCTGAACACGTTTCGGTGCCTTCATCGGGCCGTCGGGCCAGTAGGTGAATCCGCTGCCCTCATCGTGGGAGAACCAGGTGATGACCTGGGCCATCTTGATCAGGTAGTCGGTGAATAGGCCCGACTTGCCCATGACGCTGACCAGCCAGGTGGGCGCGTTCTCGTAGCGCACCCCGCGAAAACTCGGCGAATCGAGGTGTCCCGGATCGCGATTGGCGCACGGGCCGTTGATGTTGAACAACATCATCTGGGGCTTCGCGTACTCGGCGTTCCAGTACGACTTGGCGGCGTCAAGGAACTTCGCGTTGTAGAAGCAGTCGTGCAACTCGGGATAGAGCACGGTGCCGTGGTTGGCCAGATGACCGCGGAACGTGGGCGTGAGGAACAGATCCAGGGTGGGTTCGAAACCCTCCGGGAAGGCGCCGCTCATGGTGGCCATCAGCTCCTCGGCCGAGGCGAAGTGCTGAGCGATGATCAGGCTCCAGGGCGCATCCTTGCGCACCACGTCCAACAGACGATCGCGCTGGTCGTCGGTGTAGACGTTGTCGACCTCGCGCGGTGGCGCGGCCGGGCGAAGGATGTCGGACAGCTCCATCCGCCGTTCTTCAGTGAGCATCGTGGGGCTCCTATCCTCGGTTCTCGGGCGTGGATGCACGCCGGGTCTGGTGTCGATTGTGTGCGGTCTCCGCGACGCCCGAGGCCAAGGTGTCCAGCCATCGGGACAGCAGAAATAGGCTAGAAGCGCAACGGATTGGCGAACTTTGCGCGCAGCAGCGCGCCGGTCTCGGCCATCGCGAGGCGCCCGCGCGCCGTCGTCTCCGACCGCATCAGGAAGCCGTGGTAGATGCCGGGGTATCGGGTGAGGGTGGTCTGCACGCCCGCATCCCGGAGTCGGTGGGCATACCGCTCGCCCCAGTCGGAGATCGGGTCCAACTCGGCGGTGACGACGATGGCCGGCGGCAGGCCGCGTAGGTCGGCGGCGTAGGCCGGGACGCGCCGGATGTCGTGGGGGTCGCCGGCACCTCGATCCGCCAGTTCGTGCATGTAGAGGATGTCGTCGTGGGCCAGCAACGGCGCGTCCGGTTGCGAGACGATCGAGTGCGCGGCCATGTCGCGGTCGACGCCGGGGTACAGCAGCACCTGCCCGAAGATGTCCGGGCCGCCGGCATCGCGCGCCACCAACGCCACTGCGGCCGCCAGCCCGCCGCCGGCGCTGTCGCCGGCGACCACCAGCCGCGAGCGGTCCCAACCGAAGCTGTCGGACTCGGCGGCAACCCAATTGGTGACCGCCCAGGCGTCCTCGAACTGTGCCGGTGGCGGATGCTCGGGGGCCAAGCGATAGCCCACCGCCACCACCACGGCGCCGCTGGCGGCCGCCAACGCCCGTGCCATCGGTTCGAACGACCGCAGCGAGCCCATCACCAGGCCCCCACCGTGCAGATGCACGACGACCGGCGGCGGGCCGTCCGCGTCTGGCCCCGGGCGGTAGATCCGCACGGGGACCGAGGATTTCGGGCCACGCACCGTGGTTTCGAGGATCTCGGCCATGGCGGGCATGTCGGCCGGGGGTGGGGCGGATTCGAGCGTCTCCCGCACCGCGGCCAGACCGCGTTCGCGCATCGGTGCCGGTGTGCCGAAGCTCGCGATGCGAGCCGCGGCGTCGGGGTCCAGTTCGGGTCGGTGGGTGGGCGTCATCAGTGCTTCGTCGCGTCGAAGCGCGGTTTGGTCCGTAGCTGCGGCGGCACGCGGGTGGTCAGCACCTGGGCGCGCTCGACCATCGCGGAGCCCACATAGTCGGGCTGCGTCAGCAGATAGAACTCACCCCGGGCGGACTGATCGAAGACCACCTCGGCGGCCTCCACCGGGTCCATGGCGCCGGCCTTGATGTCGAGCATCGCGGCGCGTTGGGACTCGGCGGCCTCGACATCAGTTCCGGCCCGGGTGTTCTCGACCCCGCCGGCGGCCTCGAAGATGTTGGACTTCACCGCCCCGGGCAGCACGGCCTGCACCTGGATGTGGTCATGCCCGGCCAATTGCACTTCCAGGCGCAGACATTCGGTCAGCGCCAGCACCGCGTGCTTGCTGATGATGTACGGCGCCTGCAGCGGGACTGCGGCCACCCCACCGATCGACGACAGGTTCCAGACCCACGCCGGGTCCGGCTGCGCGATCATCCGGGGCAAAAACGCGCGCACGCCGTGGAACACACCGCTGACGTTGATGTCCATCACCCGGTTCCAGTTGGCCACCGGGGTGTCCCACAGATAACCGAACTGTTCGATACCGGCGTTGTTGACCAGCAGGCGAACCGGGCCCACGTCGCGGTACGTGCGTTCGGCGAGCTCCGCGACGGCGTCGGGGTCCCGAACGTCGCACACCACGTCGACCGCGGAGCCGCCGTCGGCGACCAACTGCTCGCGCAGCGTCGCGATGGCCGCGGCGTCGACGTCGGCCAGCACCAGCGACATACCCAGCCGATGCGCGTGGCGCGCCAGGCCCGCGCCGATCCCGGCACCCGCGCCGGTGATGACCGCGACGCCGCCGCCAAAGGTCTCGCGCGCGTTCACGTCAGGCGCTGGTTGCGGTCGACTTGGCGCGGTGCTCGGCGAACGGGATCGAGTCCTCCGCGTCGAGCACCACGGTCATCGAGGTCAGCACCAGCCGGTCGCCGTCGCGGCGGATGTCGACGTCGACCACACCGGAGGACACGTCGAAGGGCACGTTGTTGGTGACCTGGTTGACGTACAGGTAGAAGCGGGCGCTGGTGAGGTCACCGTCGCCCCCGGTGCGGAAGATGTTGGTGGCGTGATGGCGCAGCGGGTAGGGGTTCTCGTCGCGGTGCTGGCTCAGCCACGCCAACGTCGCGGGGCCGCCGTGCAACTCGGCGGCCAGCAGTTCCTCGAACGGGCAGTTGCCGGAGTCCGATCGGCTCAGGTACTGCATCTCGTCGGCGACGTAGGTGGCGAGCACATCGAACTGGCCTTGGTCGTAGTGGTACCAGAACCTGGCGATGAACTCCTGGATCTCGGGCAGCGTGATCGCGGTGGTCATGCTGACCGAGTCAACCGGCGATCGGCGCCCGCGGACATGACGATTACCGGTCAGTGGGAGCGATTTCGGTGCGCGTGGTTGCGATGGCCGCAACCACGCGCACCGAAATCACTGGAAACGGTCGCGCAGGACGCGCTTGAGCAGCTTGCCGCTGGGATTCTTGGGCAGTGCGTCCACGAAGAACAACTGCTTGGGGGTCTTGAACCCGGCGAGGTGCTCCCGGCAGTGGCTCAGCAGGGCGTCCTCGGTGATCTCGCATCCCTCGCGGACCACCACGACGGCCGCGACCGCTTCCACCCACACCGGGTGCGGCAACCCGAACACCGCGACTTCCTCGACGGCCGGGTGCCGGTAGAGGACTTCCTCGACCTCGCGGCTCGCGACGTTCTCGCCGCCGGTCTTGATCATGTCCTTCTTGCGGTCCACCACGTGCAGCAACCCGTGCTCGTCGTAGTAGCCGAGGTCGCCGGAGTGGAACCAGCCGCCGCGGAACGCCTCGGCGGTCTTGGCTTCGTCATCGAGGTAGCCGAGCAGCAAATGCGGGCTGCGATGGGCGATCTCGCCGACCACGCCGGCGTCGACCTCCACGTTGTCCTCGTCGAGGATCGCGGTCTGGACGTTGACCACCGGCCGGCCCGCCGCGCCCGGGTGCGAGTCCTGCTCGTCGGGGCCCAGCACCGAGGCCAGGGGCGCCATCTCGGTCTGGCCGTAGAAGTTCCACAGCCGCAGGTTGGGCAGGCGTTGGCGCATTTCGGCCAGGATCTCCACCGGCATCGCCGAGGCGCCGTAGTACCCCTTGCGCAGGCTGGACAGGTCGACCTCGTCGAACACCGGCGAACGCAGCAGCGAGATCCACACGGTCGGCGGCGCGAAATAGTTGGTGACGCTGTACTTTTCGATGGTCCGCAGCACCAACTCGGGGTCCGGGCGCGCCACGATGATGCTGGTCGCGCCGAGGTAGATGTCGGTGATCAGGAAGTTGTCGAGTTGCGCGCAGTGGTACAGCGGCAGCGAGTGGACCTCGACATCGGTGGCTTCCATGGACCCGCCGATGATGGTGCTGATGTAGTTGCCCATCAGGCTGCGGCTGGAGTGCATGGCGCCCTTGGGATGCGATTCGGTGCCGCTGGTGTACATCAGTCGGATCAACTGATCGTCGGCGACGGGCGGCGCGGGCGCCGCGGACGTGGTCTGCAACCAGTCCGCGAAGTCCGCCCAGCCCGGCGGCAGCGACTGCCCGGACAGCACGATGGCGGCCCGCTCGGTGACCACCCCGCCCAGCGTCATCGCCTTCTCGGCCGTGGCGGTCAGGTCCGCTTCGACCAGGAAGCCGCGGACCTTGCTGTGGTCGAGGATGAAGGCGATCTCCTCGGCGGTGAGCATGAAGTTGATCGGCACCAGCACGACAGCGGCGCGTGCGGTCGCGAAGGCCAGCACCGCGTACTGCCAACAGTTGTGGGCCAATAGCGCGACGCGATCGCCGGGACCCAATCCGTTGTCCTGCAACGCCGCGGCGGCACGGTCGACCAACCGGTCGAACTCCGCGAAGGTCAACGTGACCTCGCCGTCGATGATCGCCACCTTGTCGGGCTGCCGGCGCGCCGACCGGCGTGGGATCTCGCCGAGTGCGTGACTGCGCGCCGAACCGAGCAGGGCATCCAGGTCACTCATGACTGGGACTGTAGGCGGCGGGCGCCGGCCCCACTGACGCCGCGTCCCGCTGAGTAGACCGAGGCCCGCCGCGGCGCCCCGACGCGACCCATACTCGGCGCTGCGAGCAAGGAGATTCGATGACCACCGATGCGACCGTGGCCATGAACGGCACCGGCCTGGACCCCGACGAACTGCGCGCCAACCTGCGCCTGGCCGATGCCGGCGTGCTGGTGGCGGTGCTGGCCCAGATCACCGGGGACCCGGGCGTGCCCGACCGGTTCGAGGACCGCATCACCTTCGAGCCCAATCCGCCGGAACAGGTCGGCGTCACCGATCCCGCGACCCTCGAGACATTGGTCGACGCGGTGGTCGAGGCGCTGCAGCGGCGGCGCCCCGAGGACGGTGTGGCGTTCGACGACCCCGCCCTGTTCGCCCGGATCGCCCCGCTGGCCCTGGGGTCGGCGGTGGGGTCCGAGTACATCGGTCTGCTGCTGGAGCAGGGCGGGTTCCATCCGTCGCAGCCGGTGTTGCCCCGCGACGCGAAGCTGCCCGACGGCTTCAAGGTCGTCATCGTCGGCGCGGGCATGGCCGGCATGGCCGCCGCCCTGGAATGCGCGGCCGCAGGTATCGACTACGAGATCATCGACCGCAACGACGACGTGGGCGGTACCTGGTACACCACGGTCTACCCCGGCATCGGCGTGGACACCCCGTCGGCCTACTACTCGCTGTCGCGCGACATCAACGGCGGCTGGTCGAGCTACTACCCGCAGGGCGATGAGTACCAGAAGTATCTGCAGGCGGTGGCGGACAAGAACAATCTGCGTGCGCGCACCCGGTTCGGCACCGAGGTCGAGGCGCTGTGGTGGGACGACGAGCGCAGCCAGTGGCAGGTGCACACCGTCACCGGCGAGTCGCGCGAGATCAGCTACGCCAACGTGGTGATTCCGGCGGCCGGGTACCTCAACCGCCCGCGGTGGCCGGATCTGCCGGGCCGGGAGGACTTCGCCGGGGTCAGCGTCCACTCCGCCGAGTGGGACCCGAACCTGGACCTGCGCGGTAAGAAGGTGGCGATCATCGGGGCCGGGTGCACGGCCGTGCAGATCGTCGACGCCTGTGTCGACGACGTCGAACACCTGACGGTGTTCCAGCGCCAACCGCACTGGGTCGCCCCGCGGCGACGGCTGACCGACGAGGTCCCCGACCACCGCCGCTGGCTCAACACGCACGTCCCGTTCTACGCGAACTGGACGCGGCTGAAATCGTTCTGGGGCACCGCGGACAACAACTATCCGGTGATCGTCCGGGACCCGGAATGGGCCGCCGAGCACCTGTCGATCTCGCCCGCCAACGACGTGTTGCTGCAGATGTGCCTGGAGTACATCGACCGGGTCTTCGGGGCGGGTTCGGAACTGGCGCGCAAGGTCACCCCGGACTTCGCGCCCTACGGCAAGCGGATCATCCGCGATCCCGGCGGCTACTACGCGGCCCTGGCCAAACCGCATGTCGACGTCGAGGCCGACGAGCCGGCCCGGGTCAACGAGCGCGGCATCGTCACCCGCGACGGCCGGCAGATCGACCTGGACGTCATCGTCTACGCCACCGGCTACCACCTGGACTTCCTGGCGACGGTGGATATCCGGGGCCGAGATGGACTGCGGCTCAGCGACTTCTGGGGCGACAGCCCCAGCGCCTACCGGGGCGGCCTGGTACCGGGATTTCCGAACATGTTCATCTCCTCGGCCCCCAACTACAGCCCGGGCCACGGTGGCGGCCACAACTTCGGCGTCGAGGTGATGGTGCACTACGTGATGGAGTGCTTGGCGCTGATGGCCCAACGCGAGGCGACCACCCTCGAGGTCCGCCCGGCGGCCTTCGAACAGTACGTCCGTCACATCGACGAGACCATGGCGAACACCGTGTGGTGCCACACGCCCACCGCGCACACCTACTACCGCTCGGGCGGCGGCCGGATCGTCACCGCGTTCCCGTTCCGGATGATCGACGTCTGGCAGAGCCACCGCGCCCCGATCGAGGGAGATCTGAGTCTCCGATGAGCGGATTACTCACCGGCAAAACGGCATTGGTCACCGGCAGCAGCCGCGGCATCGGGCGGGCCGTCGCCCAACGCCTGGCCGCCGAGGGGGCCACCGTGGTGGTCACCGCGCGGTCGTACCAGCCGTCCGTGTCCTTGCGGGCCGGACGGGCCGAGGCGCTGCCGGGCACCATCGGGGAGACCATCAAGTTGATCGAGGCCGCGGGCGGCACGGCGATCGGCCTGGCGGCCGACCTCGAGGACGCCGAGCAGCGGTCCGCTCTGATCGCCAAGGTGGTCGAGCAAACCGGCCGCCTCGACATTCTCGTCAACAACGCCGGTTACGCCGACTACTCGGTGATCGAGGACATGTCCCCGGAGACCTTCGAACGCACCGTCGAGCACTACGTGCGCACACCATTTGTCCTGACCCAGAACGCCATTCCGCACATGCGCAGCCAGGGCGCCGGCTGGATCGTCAACATCGGCTCGGTGACGGGGCTGGCCCCGGCGCGGCCCTACCGGGAGTACAACAAGACCTCGGGCGACGTGATCTACGCCGCGATGAAGGCGGCGCTGCACAGGTTCACCCAGGGCATCGCCGCCGAACTGGTGGATTCCAACATCGCGGTCAACGTGGTCGGCCCGTCCAGCGCCGTGCGTACCCCCGGGGCGGCGAGCCTGATCCCGGATGCCTTTCCCACCGAACCGGTGGAGTACCTGGCGGAGACGGTGCTCGCGATGTGTCACCGGCCGGCCGCCGAGCGCACCGGGCTGGTGGCGTTCAGCCTGCACTATCCCTGGTCTCAGCAATTGCCGGTACACAGCCTCGACGGCGCCACGGTATTGCCGCCGCTGGAACCGCCGGCCACCGCGAACCCGAACATCCTGCCGGCCGGCCTCTAGCCCTCAGGACAGTACGGGGCGGTCCATCGCGCAGAAGCTGTGGCACACCCGATCCCGGATGATCACGTCGGTGGTTTCCGGATCGAACCAGCGGTCGACCACGGCCCAGTGGATCGGATGCATCAGGTACGGCCCCATCAGCCCCGCGGTGTCGGTGAACTCCTGCTCGAAGACGTGGGTCCAGTCCGACGTGCCGATGGCGTGCTCGACGCGACTCAGCTGCCAGGACCCAATGGTGTTGACGTACCGCGGCATTGACCGCAGTTCGGCCTCGAACCGGGCCAGCTGCTCCGCCGGCGTGTCGGGTGGTACCCGCAGCAGCAGCGTGCGGTACACCGTGGCGGGCCCGTCGGCTCGGGTCGGTTCCCCACGGTAGGTCGCCCCGTTGATCCGGGTGATCGCCGGATCCGAGAGCGTCGCGGCGATCTCCGATTCGGCCGTGCGCCAGTCGGATTGCTCGGCGAAGCGCAGGTGGAGCAGGATGTCCCCGCCGTTGCGCGACCCGGGGTCGGTGAGCTCGGCCAGCCGGCGTTGCGCGCCGCTGCGGGCGGCGGCCGCCCGCACGCTGCCCAGCACCCGCTCGCGGTCGGTCGCATCGACGTCGAGGAGGCGGGTCACGCTAAACATCTGACTCCACAGCGCAGAGGGCGTCGACGTCGGCGGCCGCCGACGCCACGGTGCGGGACCGTTCGAGGACCAGCGCGTCGACGTCCGACCACCACTGTCCGAGCGCGGGATCCGGGCGGCCCTGCCAGGTCATCTGCCACCACGCCAACGGGTTCGGCAGAGACCAGGTGATGGTGACCGTGTTCGACTGGTCCTCGAACCAGATCGGCGGGCTGACCAGGACGTTCTGCAACGTCATCCCGCGCTCGGTGGCCCCTGGGGCGTACTCGGCGAGGTAGCGGTCGACGAACGCCCGGGCCTGCCCGGGTTTGGTCAGCACCCGGTCCAGGACGAACACTTCTGCCATTCGGCGAGGTTAGGCAGCGGGCCCTCGGCGAGGTGACTGCGCTCCCGACCATCGGGAGACCGACGTTGACGGGGAACCGTGCCCGGTGAACGGTGGGGCGATGACCGATGGCAGCCCCGATCCGTTCGCGCCCGCCCAGCTCGGGCCCGTCCGGCTACGGAACCGGATCATCAAGGCCGCCACCTCCGAGGGGCGCTCCCCGCACGGGTTGGTCACCGATGACCTGATCGATTTCCATCGCAGCTTCGCCGCGGGCGGGGTCGGGATGACCACGGTCGCGTACTGCTGCGTGTCACCCGAAGGGGCCAGCGCGCCCGGCCAGATCGTGATGAACGCCGAGGCGCTGCCGGGCCTGCGTCGACTCACCGACGCGGTCCACGAGCACGGGGCGGCGATCTCCGCACAGCTGGGCCACGCCGGGGTGGTGGCCCAGAAGAAGTTGACCGGGGTCACCGCGGTCGCGCCGAGCAGGTTCGTCAATCCCACCTCGTTCGCGTACTGCCGGGAGATCCGGCGCGACGAGATCCGGGCCGTCATCGATCAGTTCGGCGCCGCGGCCCAGGTGGCCGTCGACGCCGGATTCGACGCCGTGGAACTGCATTTCGGCCATCTGTATCTGCCGAGTTCGTTCCTGAGTCCGCTGATCAACCGCCGCCGCGACGAGTACGGCGGCGACATCGACAACCGGTCGCGCTTCGTCCGCGAGATCGCGCAGCGGGTCCGCGAGGTGGTCGGCGACCGCATCGCCGTCATCGCCAAGCTGGACATGGACGACGGCCTGCCCGGCAGCATCTGGATCGACGAGGCACTGCGCACCGCGCAACTCCTTGACGCCGACGCGACCCTGGACGCTCTCGAACTGACCCAGGGGTCCTCGGTCTACAAACCGATGTACCTGTTCCGCGGCGACGTGCCGGTCCGCGAGTTTGCCAAGGTGATGCCGCCGGCGCTGCGCCCGGCGGTCCGCCTGGCGGGCAAGCGGGCGATGGGGAGCTACCCGTACGAGGATCTCTACATGCTCTCGGCGGCACGCCAATTCGTGCCGCTGATGCACAACACCGAGCTCATCCTGCTGGGTGGCATCACGAACCGCGACCACCTGGAGACGGGGATGCGGGAGGGCTTCGCCTTCGCGGCGATGGGCCGGGCCCTGCTGCGCGAGCCGGATCTGGTCAACCGGATGCTGGCCGATCCCGGCGCGCGCAGCCGCTGCAACCACAACAACAAGTGCATGGTCACGGTGTTCGGCCGCACGCACTGCGTGCTCGACCCCGACCAGCGCTACGGCGCCGCGGCGGCCATCACCGCCGCGCCGGCTACGTCGTGATGGCCTTGTCCAGGATCTCGTTCACCGCGGCGCACGCCTGAGCCCGGGCCCGCTGGCAGATGTCGAAGGCGGGCATGGTCATGAAACCGTGCACGCCGCCCTCGAAATAGTGCTGGACGGTGGGGATCCCGGCGCGCTGCAGCGCCGCCACGTAGGCGAGGCCCTCGTCGCGCAGCGGGTCGTGCCCGGCCACGATCGCGACGGTGGATGGCAGACCGGAGAGGTCCTCGGCGTGCAGGGGCGAGGCGTAGGGATGGGTCCGGTCGGCGACGTCGGGCACGTACTGATCCCAGTACCACTGCAGCGCCGGTCGCGGGTTGTAGTACCCGCGGCCGAACGCGCGGTAGGACTCCGTGTCGAAGTCGGCGCCGAGCACCGGGTACAGCAGCAGTTGGCCGGCCAGGGCGGGCCCGCCGCGGTCGCGCGCCATCAGGGCCGTGACGGCGGCCAGGTTGCCGCCGGCGCTGTCCCCGCCGACCAGCAGCGTCTCGGGATCCCCGCCGAGTTCGGTGCTGTGATCGGCCGCCCAGGAGGCGGCGGCGAACATGTCCTCGGCCGCCGCGGGCCACTGCCCCTCGTCGGGTGCGCGCCGGTAATGGACCGAAACCACCACGGCGGGAATGCGATTGGCGAAGTCCCGGCACAGGCCGTCGTGGCTGTCGAGGTCGCAGAACACCCAACCGCCGCCGTGGGCGTAGACCAGGGTCGGCACCGATCGCTCGTCGGCGGCGCTCGGGCGGTAGATGCGGACCTCGATCGGACCGTCGGGGCCGGGCACCGTGCGCCGCTGGACCTGCGTCACGAGCTCGGGGTCGGCCGGTGCGACGAACCGGGACCGGATGGCGGCCCGCGCCTGTTCACCGGTCATGGTGTGCACCGGCGGGAACCCGGCGTCGAGTGTTTCGATGATGCTAGCGATCTGCGGGTCGAGGCTCATGCGAGCTTGCGGGGGGTCGCGTGCGCGGGCCGGATGCCCGGGTGGACCGCGGGGCCGCCGCGCAAGGGCCGCATCTGCTGCAGCGTGGGCGTCACCCGCACCGGGCCGCCCTCCACGGCGCGCCAGATGTTCATCGCGGCCATCCGGACCGGTGCGACCAGCCGCTGGTCGAACATCATCCGGTTCATGGGCCCGCAGACCGAGACCGCGGCCACCGCTTCACCCGGGTCGCCGATGGCTGCGGCCACGCAACCGAAGCCCGGCAGCGACTCCTCGCGGTCGAAAGCGATCCCGTGCGAGCGGACCTTTAGCAGTTCGGCGCGCAGCTGGACGTGGGTGGAGATGGAGTACTTCGTCAGCCGGGGGATGAAGTCGGACCCCAGCACGTCGACGTCGTCCTCGTCGGCGAGGGCCAGCATGGCCTTGCCCACCGCCGTACAGTGCGCGAGCTGGCGGCCACCGACGCGGGTGGGGATGGCCGCGGCCATCCGGTTGCCGACCTTTTCCATGTAGACGACGTCGGTGCCGTCCAGCACGGCCAGGTGGACCACCAGTCCGGTGGCGGCGTGCAATTCGTGCAGCTTGGGGATGGCCGCCCGGTGCAGCCGGTCCTGATGCACGGCCAGTGACCCCAGTTCCACCAGCCGCATACCGAGTTCGTAGTCGCGTCCGTCGCGGCGCAGCCAGCGCAGCTGCACCAGCCGCTCGAGCATCCGGTGCGCCGACGAGCGCGGCAGCCCGGTGCGGCGGACCACCTGAGCCAGGGTGAGCCGGCCGGGGCCGTCGAAAGCGTCGAGGACCAGCGAGATGCGGTCGATCACCGCGCTGGGTGTCTCGGTGGCAGGTTTGTTGGCGCTGGTCACAGGCTTATCGATGGTCACGGTCATGGGGTCCTCCATGGACTGCGGGTAGTTCCTAGTCGAAATATGACTATTAGGAATATGACTATCACAAATATGTGTCGGATGCCACAACGGGCCGTGACGGTGCCGGCGGACGCACCAAAAAACCGCGCCCGTGGAGTCCACGGGCGCGGCTTCTGGAGTTGATCGATATTGCGTCAGGGGCGGGAAAATCTGCTCGCGGACCGCCGCCTGTGCAATCTCGGGGGATCAGGGGCGCATGGCCGCGAGGGATCAGGGGCGCATGGCCTCGGGGGATCAGGGGCGCATGGCCGCGGGCAGATCATCGACCCACTGATGGCCCCAGTAGCTGTCGGCGGTGATCTCCTCCGCGGTGTAGAAGCTCTCGTCCACCCGCATGCCGTCGGTGCCGAACTCGATGTCCCAGTCCCCGGGGGCGCGGACGTAGAACGACACCATCTTGTCGTTGGTGTGTCGGCCCAGGGTGGACGACAGCTGGAAACCGTCCGCGGCGACCCGGTCGAGGGCCTGGCCCACCGCATCCAGCGAATCCACCTCCACCATCAGGTGCACCAGGCCGGGATCGCGCAGCGTCGAGGCCGGACATACCGCCAGGCTGTGGTGGCGCTCGTTGATGCCGAGGAACCGCACCCGCAGCGGCCCGAACTCCGGCGGCACCGGCACCCGGAAGGCGCCGCGGGACCTGAAACCCAGCACCTCGGTGTAGAACTCGAACATCGCGTTCACGTCCAGGGCCGGCAGCACCACATGCCCCAAACCCTGGGCGCCGGTGACGAACCGCGCGCCGAACGGGGTGACGACGGGACTGTGGTCGAGCACCGCGCCGTGGAACACCTCCAGCGCGGTCCCGGCGGGATCCTCGAACGCGATGACCTCCTCGACGCGACGGGTATCGGCCTCGGCCAACGACAGTTCCTTGAACGCCACGCCGGCGCCGTCGAGGGCGCGCTTGACCTCGGCCAGGGCCGCGCGGTCGCGCACCTCCCAGCCGACGGTGACGATCTTGTCGGTCTCGCCGGGCGTGACGATGATGCGGGCGGCGCGCTCGTCCATGCGCAGGTAGAGCGCATCGGGATCGGGCCCGCTGCCCTCGGCGAAGCCGAGCACGCCGAAGGCGAACCGGCGCCAACGTTCGATGTCGGCGGTCTGAACCGAGACGTAGCCGAGGCTGCTGAACAACGGTGTCATGGCGTGCCTTTCAGATCATCGCCCGCAGCGGGCCCTGCGGGTCCACACCGAGGGAACTCAATGCCGATGCGTGGTACACGGTGCCGGGCACGTGAATCGCGTGCGCCTGGCCCACGTGCGCATCGCGCCAATAACGTTGCAGCGGCTTGTCCATCCGCGCCGCGTTGCCGCCACACCGGGCGAAGATCTCGTCGACGGCGGAGACCGCGCGCCACACCGCCCGGATCTGGGTGCGCCGGCCCGCCGCCCGGTCCTCGAAGGACACCTCCTTGCCGGCGCTGACCAGATCGAAGATGCGATCGGCGTTGGCCAGCAGTTCCTGGCGCGCCGCGTTGATGTCGGCGGCGGCCTCGCCGATGGCGTACATGACGTACGGGTCGTCCTTGATCGCCACGCCGCTGGAGTTGACCCGTTGGCGCTGGTAGTCGAGCGCGGCGGCCAGCGCCCCCTCGGCGATGCCGATGGTCGCCGAGCTGATGCCCAGCGGGAACATCGTCGACCACGGCATCAGATAGAGCGGCTCGGTCATGCCGGCCTCGCGTTGGGCGGTGCCGTCCATGACCTTCATCCCGTCCATGGTGCGGTAGTCGGGAACGAAGGCGCCGTTGACAATGACGTCCTTGGACCCGGTCCCGCGCAGGCCGACCACATCCCAGGAGTCCTCGACAATCTCGTAGTCCTTGCGGGGCAGGATCATGTGCAGCATCTGCGGCGGCATCAGCGGGGTGCCCTCGGCCCCGGGTTCGTTGCTGCCGACCATGGCGCCCAGGATGATCCAGTCGCAGTGGTCGGTGCCCGAGCTGAATTGCCAGCGCCCGGTGAAGATGTAGCCGCCGTCGGTGGGGACGGCCACCCCCTGCGGTGCGTATGGGGAGGCCACCCAGGTGTCGACGTCGTCGGCCCAGATCTCCTGTGCAACCCGCGGATCGGCGTACGCCAGCTGGTAGGGGTGCACGCCCACAACCCCGTTGATCCACCCCGCCGACGGATCCAACGCCGCGGTGGCCATGACGGTTTCGGCGAACTCGCGGGGGTGGACCTCGAGGCCGCCGTGTGCCTTGGGTTGCAGCAGCCGGATGTGGCCGAGGTGCTTCATGGCCTTGACCGTGTTGTCGGTCAGCTTGCCGATCTTCTCGGCCTCCTCGGCCTGCTCGCGGAACTGGTCGGCGCGTTCGGCGAGGCTGTCGATCACCCGTTTCGTCATGTCAATGATGGTGGCCGCACGGCGCCGGGTTCCGGGAGTCCTATCCCGTTGAGCGGACTGGCGTCAGAACTCCACCTGCAGCTGGTCGGAGCGCGGGCAGGCCTGGCAGGCCAGAAACAGCCCCTCGGCGATGTCGTCGGGCTCGAGAATGGCGGCGTTGCCCAGGTCGACCTCGCCGTCGACGACGGTGGCCGCGCACGAACCGCAGTTGCCTTCCCGACAGGAGAACGGGACGTCGATGCCGGCGGCCAGCATCACGTCCACCAGGTTGTTGTTCCGGGGCCAGCGCAGGTGGTGCACGGCGCCGTCCAGGCTGATCTGGACCTCGGCGGCATCGGCGTCGTCGGAATCCTCGACGACGACCTCGCCGAACGGGTCGCCGGTCAGGGATAGGAAGACCTCGAGATGGATGTTGTCCCGCGGGGTGCCGGCCTCGGTGAGTGCCTCCTTGACCACGGCCATGAACGGCTCGGGTCCGCAGACGAAAGACTGGTAGCCGGTGAACATGCGGGCGAAGCCGCCCAGTTGCGCGCGGGTGGGCAGGCCCTGGATGGATTCGAGCCAGTGCAACACGGTCAGGCGACCGGCGTAGCGGGCCGCCAGCGCGCGCAGTTCGGCGGCGAAGATGACCGAGTGCTCATCGCGGTTCGCGTAGCAGAGCACCACGCGTCCGGTCCCGCCGGCCAGCACGGACTTGAGGATCGACATCACCGGCGTGACCCCGCTGCCGGCCGCCCACAACAGGAAGTCCGCATCGAGGTCGGCCGGGGTGAACAACCCAGACGGCGGCAGCACCTCGATGATGCTGCCCGCGGCGACGTTGTCGCACAACCAGTTCGAGCCGTACCCACCGTCGGTGCGTTTCACGGTGACCTTCGGCGCGTCGTCGGTGTGCGGCGAACTGGCCAGCGAGTAGCAGCGCGCCACTGATCCGGTGCGCTCGCTGGGGATGCGCAGCGTGAGGAACTGGCCCGGGCGGTAGTCGAAACGTCCCCGATGCTCGTCGGGAATGGTGAACACCAGGGACTTGGCGTCGGGGCTCTCGTCGACGACGGCGGACACGGTCAAGGGCACCGTGCGCGAGGAGCCGGATGCGGCGTCGGTCATGGGCCGCATTGTGGTTGCGCGGGCGCCGCGCGACGAGGGGGCCTCACCGGTGGCCGGGAGGAATATCGCGCTGCCCGTTGACCGGGAAGCGAGCTGCCGGCGTCGTGGTGGGCGGCCTAGCCTGCTGCCGTGAGTACCGCGACCAAGAGCCATGTCGATGTCGTTGTGGTGGGAGCCGGATTCGGCGGGTTGTACGCCCTGCACAGGTTCCGCGAGCAGGGGCTGGACGTGCGGGTGTTCGAGGCGGCCCCCGAGGTCGGCGGGACCTGGTACTTCAACCGGTATCCCGGGGCGCGCTGCGACGTGGAAAGCCTCGACTACTGTTACTCGTTCTCCGATGAGCTGCAGCAGGAATGGACCTGGTCGGAGAAGTACGCCACCCAGTCGGAGATCCTCGAGTACATCAACTGGGTCGCCGACAAGCTGACGTTGCGCGACGGCATCACGTTCAACACGCGGGTCACCGCGGCCGTCCTGGACGAGGACACCCTGCGCTGGTCGGTCACCACCGACAGCGGCGAGGAGGTCACCGCACGATTCGTAGTGATGGCCACGGGGCCGCTCTCGTCGGCGCTGACGCCGGACATCCCGGGACTGGAGAGCTTCGGCGGCGAGGTGTACCACACCGCGCACTGGCCGCACGAGGGCGTGGACTTCACCGGCAAGCGGGTCGCCGTCATCGGAACCGGGTCCTCGGGGATCCAGTCCACCCCCATCATCGCCGAGCAGGCCGAGCAGCTCTACGTGTTCCAGCGGACCCCGAATTACAGTGTCCCCGCCGGTAATCGGGTGCTCACCGACGACGAGGTCGCCCAGGCCAAGGCCACCTACGACGAGCGCCGGCGGATGTCGTGGCGCAGCGGCGGCGGCTCCCCGCACGTGGCGCACCCGAAGCTGACCATGGAGGTCACGCCCGAGGAACGTCGCCAGGCCTTCGAGAAGCGGTGGGAACTCGGCGGTGTGCTGTTCTCCAAGACGTTCTCCGACCAGATGATCAACCTCGAAGCCAACGAGGAAGCCCGGAAGTTCTACGAAGAGAAGATCCGCGCCGTCATCGACGACCCCGAGGTCGCCGATCTGCTGATCCCGGATGATCATCCGATCGGCACCAAGCGAATCTGCACCGACACCAACTACTTCCAGACGTTCAACCGGCCCAACGTGAAGCTGATCAGTGTCCGCAAGACCCCGATCCAGACGATCGACGCCACCGGCATCGTGACCTCCGATGCCCGCTACGACATCGATGCCCTGGTGCTGGCCACCGGATTCGACGCGATGACGGGAACCCTGGCCAAGATCGACATCGTGGGCCGGGGCGGCCGGCGACTCGTCGACGACTGGGCCGACGGGCCCCGCACCTACCTGGGCCTGGGTGTCGACGGGTTTCCGAACCTGTTCCTGGTCTCCGGTCCGGGGGCGCCGGCGGTGCTAGCCAACATGGTGTTGCACGCCGAGGCGCACGTGAACTGGATCGCCGATGCCATCGCCCACCTCGACCAGCACGGCTACGCCGCCCTCGAGGCGACCCCGGACGCGGTCGACAACTGGATCGCCGAGTGCAACCGGCGGGCCGACGCCACGCTCTTCCCGAAGGCCAACTCCTGGTACATGGGCGCCAACGTGCCCGGAAAGCCGCGGGTGTTCATGCTTTTCATCGGCGGGTTCGCCGCCTACCTCGACATCTGCGCGGAAGTGGCCGGCGCCGGTTACAAGGGATTCAGCCTGCTGGAGCCCATCGCTGCGGAACGCTAGCCGGGCCGTCTCCGAACGGCCCCTCGATCAAAAGTCGTCACCTCCGGGTGACGGATATCCACAGGCTGACTGCCGCGGGGCTCAGGCTGTGGATGACCGTCAACGCACGGTGACGGGTTACAGCCGAGGGGCCGCGTGGACAGGAGCGAACTTCCAAAGAACGATCCCGCCATCCGGGCTCAGATACCGAGCACCTCACGCGCACGGTCGATTTCGTCGGGGTCGGCGGTGGTCGGGATGAGTCGTAACTCGTCCAGTCCCGCTTCGCGCGCACCGTTCACGGCGGCGAGCAGCCCGGCGGCCCCGCAGTTCAACGTCCCCGCGTCCGGGGCGGTCACGTAGGACGACTCCGGTCCGGCGGCGACGGCATCCTGGTCCCAGAAGTCGATGACGTGCTCGCGCAACTGCTTCTCCGGGTCCGGACCGAGTGCGAACCAGACGGGGGCGGAGAAGTGCGGGCGGTCGGTCCGTCCTGCGGCCTGCCATGCCTCGACGACGCGTTCGCGCTGAGTAGCCAACGCCTCGACGTTGAAATGCAGCGAGTGCGCCGGGTCGCTGACCCCGTGCGCCCATTGCGCGGCCCGCGCGAGCGCCTTGGGGCCGACGACCCCGGCGACCAGGGGGATGCCGTCGGCCTGCACAGGCGCGGGGCCGACGGGATGGTGTCCTTCGACGGGCGGCTCCTGGGCCCACACCGCGCGCATCGTCGCGACGGCCTGGTCCATCCGCTGCCGCTTCCGCTCGAGGGGGCTGCCGACCGCCAGGTAGTCCTCGTCCCAGGCGCCGATGCCGACCCCGAGTGTCAGCCGGCCGCCGGACAGAACATCCACGGTGGCAAGGTCTTTCGCGAACAAGACCGGGTTCCGCATCGGGAGCGCAACGATGTCGGTCCAGAGCCGCACGCGTTCGGTCACCGCGGCCGCGGCGGCGAGCTGCGGGATCACGGCCCAGCTGTCGGGGTAGAGCACCCGTTCATAGGTCGTGAGGCCGTCCCACGGCCCCTCGTCGATCTTGCGATACCACGAGAACTCGGTCTCCCGTCCGTGCGGGAAGAGCGTCGGTAGTCCCATGTTGATGTGCATGCGGGAACAGGAATCCCTTCTAGCTATCGGACAGGAACGACAGGACAGTCCGTTCGAAGGCGGCCTTGGCCTCGATCATCACCCAGTGCCCGCAGTTGGGGAACACGTGAAACTCGGCGTTGGGAATCGTGCGCATCGGGATCAGCGCCATATCCAGCGGACTCACCCGGTCGTCGCGGCCCCACGTCAGCAGGGTCGGCGCGGCGACCTTGTGCATGACCGCCCACGGCATCGGGAAGTCGGCCTTGCGCATCATGTCCATCATCGCCGTGAAGGCGGCCTTGCCGTACAGCCGCCGCGCGGACGCCAACGTCTCGGGCTCGGTGGCCAGCGCCCAGCGCTCCTCGATGAGTTCCTCGGTCACCAGGGCCGGGTCGTAGACCATCGAATGCAGCCAATCGACGAGCCGCTCCCGGGTGGGATTCTCGGTGAATTCCTGCAGCAACCGGATGCCCTCGCTGGGGCCCGGGCTGAACAGGTTGGTGCCGATCCCACCGATGGTCACCAGCTTGCCCACCCGATCGGGGTGGTGAATGGCGAAGTTGACGCCGACGCCGCCGCCCATCGAGTTGCCGATGATGTGCGCGCGCTCCAAGCCGAGGGCGTCGGTGAACTGCACCAGGGCCGTCTGGGCGTCGATCACGGGATGCCCGCCGAAGTCGTCGCTGACGCCGTAACCCGGGAACTCCAACACCAGGCAGCGGAAGTCCTCGGCGAAGACGTCGAGATTCCCGCGGAAGTTGCGCCAACCGGTCACGCCCGGACCGGAGCCGTGCAGCAACAGCAGCGGCGGTCCGTCGCCGGCCTCGTGATAGCGCAGCACCCCGCCGGGGGTGGTGACCTCGCGCAGCGTGTCGTGGTAGTCGAGTGACGTCATTGTCCCGACTCTAGGGCAGCCGTCTGCGCGGCATGGGCGCCGGCGCGGCGACCGCTGAACACGCAGTCCGAGATCGACAGCCCGCTGACGTAACTGTTGGAGCAGATGCCGACCGCGTTGCGCCCGGCCGCGTACAACCCCGGGATGGCGCCGCCGTCGCGGTGAGTCACCGCACCGGACGTCTCGTCGACGACGAGGCCGCCGAGGGTCAGTCCGGGGATCGGGTAGAACATCGACGAGTCGGCCGAGATGTTGATCGAATAGAACGGACCGTCGGTCATAGGCGGGCACAGTTCGGGCGTCTTGTGCCCGGGATCGCCTGCACCACTGGCGATCCCGGTGTTGTATGCGGCGACGGTGGCGCGCAGTCCGGCCGGGTCGATGCCGTTCTTGCGGGCGATCCCGTCGATCGTGCGGGCCTTCTTGTGGCCGAGCGTGAACAGATACAGCAGTTGCAGGCGCTGGAACACCTGGGTCTGTTCGTTGATCTGTCGGCGCACCTTCTGCCAGGTCGCCGCGTCGTAGATCGCCCACCCGGTGCCGTTGAACTCGCGCATCATGGCGTTGCCGTGTGTCGCCCCGTAGAGGTCCTCGTTGGCGATGCGGCGGCCGTCGGCGCCCACGGTCAGGCCTTCGAGGAATGCGCTCGGCGGGGCCAGGAACCGCCACGCGGTGACGTTGTCCATCTTGTCGGTTATGCCGCCGGCGGCCAGGCCCAGTGCGATGCCGGCGCCGTCGTCGCCGGGGGTGCCCAGCGGGGAGATCTTCATGAACTGCGGTGCGAACTGCTGCATCCAGTCCCGGTTGTAGATGAAGCCGCCGGCGGCGAGGATCACGGTCGGAGCGTGTGCGCTGGCTTCGGTCGCGGCCTCGGACCACAGCCGTTCGGTTCGCGCGACCGCACCGCGGACCACACCCGGCAGCCAGGTCCCCACCTTGCCGGTGACCCGGGTGAGCAGCGAATGCTGGCGCGCGTTGCGGTGTTCGAGATCCATTGCGCGATAACGGACCCCGGTGACATGCCCGTCGTCGTCCTGGATCAGGGCGTGCACGCGCGCCAGCGGGATGAACTCGATGCCCTTGGACTGCGCGGAACGGCGCAGGTGCTCGAACATCACCTTGCCGGAGCTCATCCCCGGGGCCAGCACGCGGTGGCCGCGGGGCGCCGGCCGCGCATGCCGGCTGTACGGGTGAGCCTTCTCGTTGCCGGAGTAGTAGAGGTAGAAGTCGTCGGTGGGATAGGAGGTCTTGTACGACGACACCGTCCCGCCCCGGAATTCGACGCCCTGCGCCTTGAGCCACTCGATCATCGCGGGGCTCTGCTCGCAGAACCGCGCGAGGGTCTCCTCGCTCACGGCGTCGCCGACTTCCGCCCGGAGGTAGGCGAGCATGTCGTCGACGGTGTCCTCGTAACCGCCGAGGCGTTGTTCGGGTGTGCCCGCCCCGGCGTAGACGATCCCGCCCGATAACGCGGTGGCCCCGCCGCCATGGCCGCGGTCCAGCACGAGCACCCGGGCGCCGCGGTCGGCGGCCTCGATGGCGGCGGCCGCACCGGCCGCGCCGAACCCCACGACGATGACGTCGTACTCCCCGGTCGATCCCATGGCCACTCCCTCGGTGCGCAGGCACTACTGGGGGTCCATGGTGGTCTTGGGACCGCTACCGGGCCAGGGCAGTTCCCGCTGACCGGGTGGCGAGGCTACTCCTCGACGATGACCGGATCACCGATCTTGACGTGGTCGAAATACCATTCGGCGGCGGCCGGAATCAGGCCGATACAGCCATGACTGGTGTTCTCGATGCCCATCGAGCGCACCGCCCACGGGGCCGAATGCACATAGATCCCGCGCCAGGTGATGCGGACGGCGTAATCGACGTCCATCAGGTAACCCGAGGAGTCCGTGATGGGCACGCCCACGCTGCTGGAGTCCATCAGCACCGTGCGGTCCTTCTCCAGCACCGTGTACTTGCCCGGGGGTGTCGGATACTTCTCGCGGCCCGCCGAGGCCAGTAGCACGCCCTCCTCACCCGCGTGGGGCAGGTGGTGCGGCGCGGGCAATCGCACCGGGGGCCCCGCCGGGTCCCCGTCGATGGTCACGGTGAACGTGTGCTTGGAAAGACTCGCGACACCGATGACCGCGGGCCCCGTGCTGAACTGGGCGCGCTTGGCCCCCACCGACAGCATCACCGTGCTGTTGGACGGCCAGTAGTGGTCGGGAACCCATTGCACGACATTGCTTTCCAGCCACTCGTACGTGCCGGTCATCTCCGGGTTCGAGGAGATGTTCAGGGCGCGCTCGGCGCTGCTGCGGTCGAAGATCGGTCCGGCGAAGGTCACCATCACCGGGTGCGCCACGCCGACGGGTTCGTCGCCGGTCGGCAGGATCGACTCGATCGCGGAGTCCAGCGGAAGAACCAGCGCCGTGGTTTGGACCTCAGCCGTCGGCGCGGCTATGACGGCGGCGACCACGACCGCCGCGAGAACAGAACGAATGACTGCTCGCATTGACCCGACCTCTTGAAAGGAACAGCATTAACGCAGGAACTTCGAAGGAACCGCTGGGCGGCAGGCGAAGGGGTTCGACTGCCGCGCAGCGGATTCCGTCAACAACCAGTGGGGTCAGCCCTCACCCGGCAGGGTGGGAACACCGGACTGCGGACCCTTGGTGGTCTGCGGATTGGTCGGCACCCCCTTGCCCGAGGCGGCGCCGCTCATGGTCGTGAGCGGGGCGCCGGCCGCAATGGGTGCGGCGACGGGCGGGACGACGGGAACCGGTGGCGGCGGCGCAACCGGGGGCACCGGCGGCACCAACGGGGGTGGCGGTGGCAGCGGCGGCACCAGCGGCGGCACCGGGGGCGGTGCGACCGGCGGGATCGGCGGAACCAGCGGCGGGCCGGGCGGCGGGCCGGCGACGGGCGCGGCCAGTCCGGAGGCCTCGAGCGACACGGCGGCACACGGCGCTGCGGTGCCCGACATCTTCTCGACGCAGTCCGCGCCACCCGTGATCAGCGGGGCGGCCGCAGCCTGCCCGCTCAATACCGCTGCCGCAGCAGACAATCCAACGCTGGCGACCCCCACGCAAAGGAATCGATATAGAGAAAGCCGCACGTCGACTCCTTCTGTTAGTCCTGACGAATTACAGGAGAGAAATTACGCAACTGAAATATAAGAGCTTCGTGGCGGTAAATCCGGATCGGTTGCCTGACCGAGACGCAAATGAGCCCGGACGTGACCGCACCGCTCCCATTCGGTGACCTTCGCTGGGGACCCTGCGTCCTACGCTCAGAACACCGAGGCACGATCCCTTTCAGGAAGGTTCCCGAACCATGCCCACGATCACGACCGCCGACGGTGTCGAAATCTTCTACAAGGATTGGGGATCGGGGCAGCCCATCGTGTTCAGCCACGGCTGGCCCCTGTCCTCGGACGACTGGGACACCCAGCTGTTGTACTTCCTGTCCCACGGCTATCGGGTGGTCGCGCACGATCGACGCGGACATGGCCGGTCGAGCCAGGTCTTCGACGGTCACGACATGGATCACTACGCCGACGACCTCAAGGCGGTCGTCGATCACCTGGACCTGCGCGACGCGATCCACGTCGGGCATTCGACCGGCGGGGGAGAGGTGGTCCACTACCTCGCGCGCCACGGCGAAGCAAGGGCGGCCAAGGCGGCGCTGCTGTGCGCGGTGCCACCCCTGATGGTGCAGGCCGACTCCAATCCCGAGGGCCTGCCGAAGAGCGTCTTCGACGACCTGCAGGCCCAGTTGGCGGCCAACCGTTCGGAGTTCTACCGCGCGTTGCCGTCCGGCCCCTTCTACGGCTACAACCGCGAGGGGGTGGAGCCGTCGGAGGCGGTGATCGAAAACTGGTGGCGGCAGGGCATGATGGGCGGCGCCAAGGCGCACTACGACGGCATCGTGGCATTCTCGCAGACCGACTTCACCGAGGACCTGAAGCAGATCAGCCTGCCGGTGTTGGTGGTGCACAGTGAGGACGACCAGATCGTCCCCTACGGCGCCGCCGGCCCGAAGTCCGCGGAGCTGCTGCCCAACGGCACACTGAAGACGTATAGCGATCTACCGCACGGACTGCCGACGACGCATGCCGAGGTCCTGAACCCCGAACTGCTGGCGTTCTTCCAGTCCTGACGGCGGGGCGCCGGGGCGAGTTTCGGTGATCCCTCCCCGGGCCGGTGGCAAGCCGATACCGTCCGATCATGATCGACTTCCAAAACGGCCTCTTCGTCAAGCTTGGACCAGCCGATCCGAAGCCCATCGCCGGCGAACTGGCGCCGATCCTCATCGACGACGAGCACGTCCACCTGAGCTTCAAGGGGATGCGCGACTCGGTGGTCTTCACCAACAAGCGCCTCATCGTGATCAACGTGCAGGGCTTCAGCGGCAAGAAGCGCGACTACTCCTCGTTGCCGTACAGCAAGATTCAGGCCTGGAGCATCGAGACCGCGGGCCGCTTCGACCTCGACGCGGAGCTCGAACTGTGGTTCTCCGGCCTCGGCAAGGTACGGCTGGACTTCAAGGGCCACGTCGACATCCGCACCATCGGGAAGCTGATCGGGGAGTACGTGCTCTGACGCACCCGTGCGGGGTGGGCTGCTGATCGCGGGCTACCGTACTGGGCGGATCCCAACGGTCCCGTCAGCGCGAGGAGGAAGCGGTGAGCCAACCCGCACCGGTCACCGACGACTTCACGGGTGCGCTGCGCGGCAGCGGCACCAAGTTGGAGACGGACACGCTGGCCGCGCTCGACAGCATCGAGGGCGCGCTGCGGCTCGAACCCACCGGACCGGACCGCTTCCGGGCCACCAACGAGCCCAGCCGCTTCGGCCACATCTTCGGCGGCCAACTGCTGGCCCTGGCGGTGCGCGCCGCGGGGACCACCGTCGAGGGGCAGCCGCTGAACTCGCTGCACGCCTACTTCACTCGGCCCGGCATCGTCGGCGAACCCGTCGATATCGTGGTGCACCGCACCCGCGACGGACGCGCGCTCTCGACGCGGCACGTCGAGATCCTACAGGGCCGCGGCGCCGTGTTCACCGCGGTGGCCTCCTTCCACGACAACCCGGCCACCCCGGAACCGGTGCCGGAGCCGCCGCAGGCCCCGGCACCGCTGGACCTGCCGCTGCTGCAGCATTGGGCGGCCGCCGCGCCGGTGGAGATGCAGACGATGGGACAGACCTGGATCGACGTGCCGCCGCCGCTGGAGATGCGCATTCCCGAGGCGCCGACGTTCTTCGGTGGCGCGCAGGCCCCCGGCCCGCGCGCACACTGGATGCGCCTGCCGCGCGGTATCGGCGACGATCCGGGGATGCACCACGCGATGGTCGCCTACGCCAGCGATTACCTGTTGCTGGACATGGCGTTTCGGGATCATCCGGAGCCCGTCAACTATGCGACCACCGCCGGGGTGAGCCTGGATCACGCCATCTGGCTGCACCGGCCGGCGCGCTTCGACCAGTGGCATCTCTACATCCAGGAGCCGGTGTCGATGCGCGGGCAGCGCGCGCTGGTCCGGGGCACCATCGTCGACGCCGAGGGAGCGCTGGTGGCCAGCACCGCCCAGGAGGTTCTGGTCCGGCCCAGGCCGCAGCGATGACCCTCCCGCTGTTCGAACAGCCTTGGCCCGACGGGGATTACCGCTTCGTCCAACTGGGATTCGTCGTCGACGACCTGCCGGCGGCGGCGCGGCGTTGGGCGGCGGTGTTCGGGGTCGGCCCCTTCCACATCCTGCCGCGGACCCGGAGCACCTGCCGGTACCGGGGCGCCGAGGCCGTCGTCGACCTCCAGGTCGGCGTCGCCCAGGCCGGGCCGGTACAAATCGAACTCATCGAGGACCACAGCCCCGGCCCCAGCGTGTACGCCGACATGGCGAAAGCCGCCGGGCCCAGCGGCTTCCACCAGATCGCGACGGTGACCTCCGACTACGACGGCAAGGTCGCCCAGTTGACGAGCCAGGGTTACGAACTGGCCTGCGAGCTCACCGCGGGCCGGCAGCGCATCGCGTTCGTCGACACGGTCGCGGATTTTGGATTCTTCACCGAGGTGGTGGAGGAGACGCCCACTTTCCTGGCGCACCTGACCAAGATCGCGGCCACGTGCGCGGACTGGGACGGCGTCGACCCGCTGCGCGTCCTCGGGTGATTTGGGTGCGCCCGGTTGCGCTCACCGCAACCGGGCGCACCCGAATCACGTGCCGCAGAACGTCTGATACGGGCCGAAGGAGTCCGGGGCCGGTTCGGCGTAGCGCTCCAGGCCGGGGCGCTCGACGTAGGGATCGGTGACGGCCGACAGCAGTTGCTCGACCGGCCCGAGGTCGCCGCCCGTGGCCGCGGTCAGCGCCTGCTCCACCAGGTGGTTGCGGGGGATGTAGACCGGGTTGGTCCGATCCATCAGTGCCGCATCGGGATTGAGCGCCAGCCAGCGCTGCAGCCACGCGTCGAACGCCGCGAGGTCCAGGAACAACCCGCGTGACGGTTCACGGTCGCCGCTCACCGCGCGGGCCAGCTGGCGGAAGAACGAGGTGAAGTCGACCTGGCTCTGGGCCAGCTGCGTCAGCAGATCCTCGACCAGTGCGGCGTCCGAAGAACCGGCGAGGCCCAGCTTGGCGCCCATGCCGGTCAGCCACGCCGCCTCGTACTGAGCCCGGAACCCGTCGAGGGCCTGCGTCGCGACGGCGATCGCCCGGTCGGTGTCCTCGTCGAACAGCGGCAGCAGCGTCTCGGCGAACCGCGCCAGGTTCCACATCGCGATCCCGGGCTGATTGCCGTAGGCGTAGCGGCCCCCGGAGTCGATCGAGCTGAAGACGGTGCCGGGGTGGTAGCCGTCCATGAAGGCGCAGGGCCCGTAGTCGATGGTCTCCCCGGAGATCGTCATGTTGTCGGTGTTCATCACGCCGTGGATGAACCCGACGAGCATCCACCGCGCGATCAGGTCGGCCTGGACGGCGACCGTCGCCTCGAACAGCGCCACGTACGGGTTGTCGGCCTGCGCCGCCGCGGGCGCGTGCCGGGCGATCGCATGATCGGCCAGCCGGCGCAGCAGGGCGGCGTCCCCGGTGGCCGCGGCGAACTGGAAGCTGCCGACCCGCAGGTGGCTGCTGGCCACCCGGGCCAGCACGGCACCTGGCAGCGCGGTGTCCCGGTGCACCGGCCGCCCGGTGGCCACCACCGCCAGCGAGCGGGTGGTCGGAATGCCGAGGGCGTGCATCGCCTCGCTGATGAGGTATTCGCGCAGCATCGGCCCGACGGCAGCCAGACCGTCGCCGCCGCGGGCGAACGGGGTGCGCCCGGACCCCTTCAGGTGCAGGTCACGCAGCCGGCCCTCAGTGTCGGTGAGCTCGCCGAGCAGCAGGGCTCGCCCGTCGCCGAGCCGCGGCACGAAGCCGCCGAACTGGTGCCCGGAGTAGGCCTGCGCGACGGGGGCGGCGCCGTCGCGCACCACCGTCCCGGTCAGCAGGCCGACGCCGTCGGGACCCCGCAACCAGTCGGGGTCCAGGCCGAGGTCGGCGGCCAACGGCTCGTTGAGGATCAGCAGTTTCGGATCGGGCGCGGGCTCGGCCTGCCACGTGACGGCCATGTCGGCCAGGTCGCGCGCAAACCAGCTCCCCAGGACGACGGGCTTCGCCGGTGCGGCACTCATGCCCCCACCCTACGGAGCAGGACTACTCGACCAGGTCCTCGTAGCGGTACTCGGTGTCGATGCCGGCGCCGCGCTGATGCGCCTCGTCCTCGCGCTGGCGCAGTTCCACCCGGCGGATCTTGCCGGAGATGGTCTTGGGCAGCTCGAAGAACTCCACCCGGCGCACCTTCAGATACGGGGCCAGGTTGTCCCGGGCGTACTCCATGATCGCCCGCGCCGTGTCCGCGTCGGCGCCCCAGCCGTCGGCCAGCGCCACGTAGGCCTTGGGCACGCACAGCCGGGTGTCGTCGGGTTGCGGGACGACGGCGGCCTCGACCACCGCGGGATGCTCGACGAGGACGCTCTCGAGCTCGAACGGCGACACCTTGTAGTCCGAGGACTTGAACACATCGTCGGTGCGCCCGATGTAGGTGATGTAGCCGTCGGCGTCGCGGCTGGCGACGTCGCCGGTGTGGTAGAAACCGCCGGCGGTCACGGCCGCGTTGCGTTCCGGATCGTCGAGGTAGCCGGTCATCAGGTTCAGCGGCGACCGGCCCAGGTCCAGGCAGATCTCGCCTTCGGTGTCCGAGGGCTGCCCGGTCACCGGGTCGACGAGGACCACCGGCACCCCGGGCATCGGCCGGCCCATCGACCCGGCCTTGACGGGTTGGCCGGGGGGGTTGCCCACCTGCAGGGTGGTCTCGGTCTGGCCGAACCCGTCGCGAATGGTCAGGCCCCACGCGTTCTCGACCTGGGCGATGACGTCGGGGTTGAGCGGCTCCCCGGCGCCCAGCACCTCGCGCAGGCCCTCGGGGCGGGCGCCGAGGTCGGCCTGAATCAGCATGCGCCACACCGTCGGTGGCGCGCAGAACGTGTTGACCTGCGCGCGGCGGAGTTGGTGTAGCAGGGCCGCGGCGTCGAAGCGCGGGTAGTCGTAGACGAAGATCGTCGCCTCGGCGATCCACGGCGCGAAGAAACAACTCCACGCATGTTTGGCCCATCCCGGGGAGCTGATCGCCAAATGCACGTCGCCGGGGCGCACCCCGATCCAGGACATCGTCGTGAGGTGTCCGACCGGGTAGGAGACCTGCGAATGCTCGACGAGTTTGGGCCGGCTGGTGGTGCCGGAGGTGAAGTAGATGAGCATCGGATCGGTCACGTCGGTGCACGCGGGGAACGGCCCGGCCGTGGGCACGGCGTAGGCGTCGGCGTAGCGGTGCCAGCCCTCGACGGCGTAGCCGACCGCGATGCGGCCGTAGTCGCCGGCCACGTCGGCGAACTTCGCCGTGTCGGCCGCATTGGCGACGACGTACCGCGCACCGCCGCGGGTGATCCGGTCGACCAGATCGGCCGGGCCCAGCGCCGCGGTGGTCGGCATGATGACCGCGCCCAGCTTGGCGACGCCGAGCATGGTCTCCCACAGTTCGACCTGGTTGCCGAGCATGAGGATGACGCGGTCGCCCTTGTTCACCCCGAGTTGCTGCAGCCAGGTCGCGACCAGGTCGGAGCGCCGCGCCATCTCGGCGAAGGTGACCTGCTGCTCGCTGCCGTCGTGCTCGACGATCCACAGCGCCGGCCGGTCGGCGGTGGACGGGTCCCGGGCGATGGCGTCGAACCAGTCGGTGGCCCAGTTGAACTTGCCCTCGAGCTGAGGCCAGGCGAAGGTCTCGACGGCCTTGTCGTAGTCGTCGATGGCGGCCACCAGCTGGTCGCGCGCGCTGCGATACAGATCGGCGTTGGTCGTCATGCCAGCTAGGATCTATGTCACACTCGTCCGCCCGCTACCCCCGAAAGAGGGGATTGTCCGATGTCCACCGGTTCGGCGGTGCTGCGTCCCCGCGACACCGACGTCTTGCGGGCCGAGTTGCGCCAACTCGCCACCCGCGGCGGCATCCCGGTGCTGTTCGGCGGCGAGGTGCACGGCGACGGCCTGGTGCTCAGCGAGTTCGTCGGGACCCGGACGGGGTTGTTGCGCGGGGTGGTGGTGCGCCCGAGTTCGGGTCTGGGCGGGGCCAGCATGGTCGCCGGCCGCCCGCTGTCGGTGGCCGACTACCGCAACGCCTCGACCATCACCCACGACTACGACGTCCCCGTCCTGAGCGAGGGCATCGGATCGGTGCTGGCCGTGCCCGTGGTCGTGGACGGCGTCGCGCGGGCCATGCTCTACGGGGCCTACCGGTCCAAGGCGCCCATCGGCGGCCGCGCCGTGGACCTGATGATCGACTCGGGCCGCCGGCTCGCTGACGAACTGCGGATCCGCGACGAGGTGGACCGCCGGCTGCGGCTGCGCGAGGCGCACGCCGCCAGCGCGGTGAGCCCGGAGGTGATCCGCGAGGTCTACGCCGAGCTGCGACGGCTGGCCGCCGACGCCGAGCCGGGGATGCGAAACCAGTTGCAGCGCTTGGCCGAACAACTCGCCGGCGACCCGCGCCCCGAGCAGGTGTCGCTGACTCCCCGGGAGCGCGACGTGCTGGCGCAGGTCGCCCTGGGATGCACGAATGCCGAGGCCGCCGAACGCCTTTCGCTGCGACCCGAGACGGTGAAGAGCTACCTGCGCAGCGCCGCCACCAAGCTCGGCACGGGCACGAGGTTCGAGTCGGTATCTCGAGCAAGGCTGCGTGGACTGATTCCGTAGCGCACCCGAACGGTACTGACTTTTCCACCGCTGCGGTTCAGGGCACGTCGTTATCCTGGAGTTCGGCGAGTGCTGCGTTGTACGACAAGTCGACGCCGGCTCGCAATCCTCCGCTACCGATCGGCTTTACCTGATAGCGATGCGCTCGCGGTGCGGCGTCGGCGGTGAGCCCGAGCCGAACAGCGTCCTGAAGCACTGCCGCCACCGTGCGCCCCGATTCTGCCGCCCGAGCCTTGACCTCCTCGTACAGATCATCGTCGATACGGATCGTGGCACGCATGTCCGCATCGTAGCCGCGGCAAAGGCCAATACCACGCGGTTCTTCGACCGAAACCCGTCACCTTGGGGCGACAGTCATACACAGCTGGGGCGTGTCCCTCAGTCACCCTGTGGATATCCGTCACCCGAGGATGACGCCATTCGATCGAGGGGCGGTCCGGAGACGTGGATCACCTACAGCGACGACCGCGCCGCCGCCCCTTACTGGATGGGCTCGTTCCCGAGCACCGTGGTGCGCAGCATCTCCCGCGGGGAATCGGGGTCATACGGCGCCGCGCGGTGCAGCACGCCCTGGTTGTCCCAGATGACGGTGTCGCCCACCGACCAGTTGTGGCTGTACACCCGGTCCGGCGCGGTGGCATGCGCCAGCAGCTCGTCGAGCAGCGCGCGACCCTCGTCCAGGTCCATGCCCTGGATGTAGTCCGCGGAGGCGCCCAGCACCAACGACTTTCGGCCGCTGCGGTGCGTCCACACCAACGGATGCTCGTGGATGGTGCGGCTCTTCCAGCGGGCCAGCTGTTCGTCGGTCGGGTTCGGGTAGACCCGGCGCTGGGAGGCCTCCAGGGAGTGCACCACCCGCAGGGTCTCGTAATGCTTCTGCTCGGCCGGGCTCAGCGCGTCGTAGGCCGCATACGAGTTGGCGAACTCGGTCTCCCCGCCCTGGGTCGCGACCTGCACGGCCGAGAGCACCGTCGCCTTCTGCGGGCATTCGTCGCTCAGCGGTGTGCAGCCGTCGATGTGCCAGTCGAAGGTGGCCTTGAGGTACTCGGCGGCGCTGTTCTTCTTGCGGTCCAGGGTGATCGGGTAGATGCCGGAGACCGGATGGTGGCCGTCGGCGGACCGGTCGACCTGCCCCAGCCGCTCGGAGAAGGCCACCTGCGCCTCGGGATTCAGGTGCAGGCCGCGGAAGACCAGCACGCCGTTGTCCTCCAGGGCGTCGAGCACCGCGGCGCCCAGGCCGTCGTCGGTGGCGAGTTGGTCGGGGTCGACGCCGACCACCTCGGCGCCGACGGACGAGGTCAGTTTGTTGATGGTCAACACGCTCATGCGGGGTGGCCTTTCGCAGATCGGGGAGTCGAGATCGGGGGAGTCATGGACGGGGATCGCCGGTGCGGATCATCACCGCGTCGGCGGAGTCGACGGGGGCGGGCTGGTGCATGATCTCCACCGCCATGGCCACCATCACCAGCGAATAGATGAGGTGCAGCAGGTTCAGGGCATCCTCGGGAACGTCGTCGAGCGGGAACTTGTCGCAGTACTCGATGGCCTCTTCGACGCGCGGGAAGAACGCATCGTAGAACTCCTGCAGCGCCGGCATCGGGCTCGACAGCCGCTGGTTCCACCGCTCGGTCTCCGTTGGCAGGCACCAGGTTTCGGCGAATGGCTCCAGCTCGGCGAATGCACTGGGTAGGCGGGGGCTGGTCATTGCTGCGCTCCTGCCGGGGTCTGCTCGCGCTGGTAGTCCGTCACCCAGTCGACCGCGGTCTTGTGCAGATGCCGGACCAGGATCTCCTGGTCGTTGACCGGGAACTCGTCGACGACGTCGTACTGGAGCGCGGCCTGGGTACCGCCCAGCATCCCGGCGTCCTGCAACGCGAACTCCTTGAGCACCACCGCGGCGACCTCGTGTTCGATCCGTTCGCGCACCGTCCGGGCCGGGTGGAAGTAGGTGAAGGCCTCGTAGCGGTGCGTGTTGTACGACGTGGGCCAGTACCGGTACACCAGGTACCAGCCGCCGTAGATGAGGATCTCCAGGTTCGGGAAGATCTGGAAGTTGCTGATCCCCCACGGTTCGATCCCGCCCGGGTTGAGCCCGGCGGGCAGTTCCCCGATATCCGGCGTGCGCCAGGGACCGACGAGTCCGCTGCGGGTCGCGCGCTCGATGGGGTACATGTACTCCGGTGCGAGCAGCCAGCGCCGGGTGCCCGCGGTGGAGACCACGCGGTGCGGGCCGTCGAGTTGGAAGTGTCCGCAGGTGAACCCCGCGCCGGGGTTGCGCACCTCCGGCGGGACCTGCTGGGTGTGCAGCGCCGGCACGTGGTAGTACTCCTGGAAGGCGTCGGCGAAGATCTTCCAGTTGCTGTTGTTGTGGGCCACCCAGTCGTAGCGCTCGGTGAGCTTGTCGAAGGGGTAGTCGTCGAGGCCGGTGACCATGGGGCCCAGGAACTCCCGCAGCGTCTGGCGCGGGTTCTCGTCGAAGTTGACGAACACGAAGCCGGCCCAGACGTCGCAGTGCACCGCGGCCAGGCCGAAGTCGGCGAGATCCAGATCCGCGAAGTGGTCCGGCTCCGGGATGGACCGCAGCGTCCCGTCGAGCCCGTAGCGCCAGCCGCAGTGCTGACAGGTGAATTCGTCTCCGGTGCCGCGCAGTTCGGTGGCCCGGTAGTCGACGGCCACCACCGGGTGGCCGCGCCGCCGGCAGGTGTTGTGGAAGGCGCGGATCCGGCCGTGCCCGTCCTTGACCAGGATCAGCGACGCGTCGGCGGCCTCCACCTGCCGGGTGATGTAGCTGCCGGGCTCGGGTGTCTCCTCCACGCGGCTGAGGTTCAGCCACGCCCGCTTGAAGATCGCCTCCCGCTCGTCGGCGTAGAACTCCGGCGAGATCGAGTCGCGGAACGAGATCGGACCCGTGCCGAGTTCCGGGTAGTGCTCGGTCCAGGAACCTTCGGCCGGCTTGGGCCATTGTGTCGCCATGCGAACCTCCGTGGGACTAGTGGTGGGATGACATCGGGAGAAGCAAACTCACATCACGGAACCGCCGTTGACACCGAGGGTTTGGCCGGTGATGAAGCCGGCCTCCTCCGAGCACAAGAACCCGACAGCGGCGGCGATGTCCGCGCCGGTGCCGAGTCGGCCCATCGGGATGTTGGCGGCGATGGTCTCGTTGTCGGGCAGGTAGCCGTTGGCCTGGGACTGATGCTGCATCGGGGTCTCGATGCCCGACGGCGGGATGTTGTTGACCGTGATGCCGTCCGTGGCGTACTCGCGGGCCAGTGATTTCGTCAGGGTCAGCAGCGCGCCCTTGGAGGAGGCGTAATGCGCGGCGAACGGGGTCCCGCGCTGCGCGCTCGACGACGAGATCAGCACGATGCGGCCCCATTTCGCGGCGACCATGTCGGGCAGCGCCACCTGGCAGCAGTGGAATGTGCCGGTGAGGTTGACGTCGATCATCCGCTGCCAGGCCTCGACGGTGATGTCGGCGAAGGAGGCGAAGCCGAACAGCCCGGCGCTGGTCACCAGGATCTCGACCGGGCCGAGTCCGGTGCGGATCTCGGCGAACGCATCCTCCACGCGGGCGCGGTCGGTGACGTCGGCCTGGATGGCCGAGGCCCGCACCCCGCCGCGGCGGAGATCCTCGGTGACCCGCTGCGCCGCATCGAGATTCACGTCGACGACGGCCACCGCGTGACCGCGCCGGCCCAGCTCGTGGCAGGTCGCCTCGCCCATCCCGGAACCCCCGCCGGTCACCACCGCCACCCGGGTCATCGCCGGTCCTTCCTTTCGCTGCCGGTCATTCGTAGACCACCCGCACCGTGGGACTCGTGGGCAGCGCCTGGCAGGTGACCACCCAGCCCTCGGCCACCTCGTCGTCGTCGAGGGCGTCGTTGTTGAGCATCCGCGCCGAGCCCTCGGTCACCTGCGCCATACAGGTTCCGCACGAACCGGTTTCACACGACGACGGCGCCTTCAGGCCGGCCAGCCGGGCCGTCTGGAGCAGCGTGTTGCCGGCCCGGTAGGGCTGGGTCACCGTGGTGCGCCCGAGTTCGATGGTCACCTCTTCGGTGACGGCGGCCCCGTTGGTTTCCGGGGCCGGCGCCGCGACCGGCGTGAAGCGTTCGAGGTGGATGCGCTCCTCGGGGACACCGAGGTCGAGCAGCGCCGCCTCGACGGTGTCCATGAAGGGCGTGGGCCCGCACACGTACACCTCGGCCTCGCCGCGTCCGGCCATGAAGTCGGCGACGTGGCGGGCGGTCACCACGCCGTCGGCGGCGTCGAGGTGCTGGTGCAGCGTGAACCGGTCGGCGTGCTGAGCGACCAACTGGGACAGGGATTCTCCGAAGATCACCGAGTCGCGGTCGCGGTTGGCGTAGTACAGACCGGTGCGGCGCGCGGTGGCGCTCAGCGCGGAGCGCAGCAGCGAGAACACCGGCGTGATGCCGCTGCCGCCGGCGAAGGCAACCACCTCGCGTTCGCCGGCGGTCAGCACGAAGCGGCCCTCCGGCGGCGCGGCGGTGTATTCGCTACCGACCTCTGCGGTGTCGTTGAGCCAGTTGGAGACCAGGCCGCCGCGGTCACGCTTGACGGTGATCTGCAAGTCGGGTTCCAGCGCGGGGCACGACGACATGGAGTAGCACCGCTGATGTTCCTCGCCGTCGATGCACACCCGCAGCGTGACGAACTGCCCGGCGCGGTAGGCGAATCGCCCGCGCTCACCGTCGGGCACGTCGAGGACCAGGGAGACCGCGTCGGCGGTCTCGCGCACGACGCGTTTGACCCGCAGCGGGGTGAAACCGTTCGAAGTCGACGGGGTCACCGCGGCGGCCGTATCGGCGGGTGGGGTCAGGGGTGGCATCCCGAGAAGAATATCAAGTACTTGTTATAAGTTTCAAGGGTGCGCCGCAACCGGCGACCGGCCTCTTGTTTTAGGAGTCGACGTGGTCGGTGAACAGGGTGTGTCCGGTGCCCTGTTCGACGATGCGGGCGAGCAGCGCCCGAAGCTGCTGTTGCTCGTCGGGGCTCAGCACGCCGAACACCCGTTCGTGGGCCGCGATGGCGTCGCTGACGACCGCGCCCGCCACGGCGCGGCCCTCGTCGGTGAGGAACACCTGCCGGATGCGGCCGTGCTCGGGGTCCTGCTTGCGCTCGACGAGCCCGCGCTTCTCCAGGGCGTTGAGCGCCAACTGGACGCCCTGCGGGGTGATCAACAACCGGCGCGCCAGTTCGGCACCGGACAGGCCCGGCTCGTTGGCCAGCTGCCGCAGCACACCGATCTGCGCGGTGCTCACGCCGTGCGGCTTGACCGCGTCGTTCACCGAGGTCAACGAGAAATAGAAGGCCTGCTTCAGCAGCCACAACGTGTTGTCGGTGAGTTCCATGCCCGCCTCCTGCCCGGTCTCCCGACGCTAGCGCACCTCACCCGGTGCGCTTGACCACGTCGCCATCCTTCATCACGAACCGGACGTCCAGGGTGGCCGCGATGTCGGCGCTGGGGTCCCCCGGCACGGCGATGATGTCGGCGAGGTAGCCGGCCTCGAGGTGGCCGAGGTCCTCGGCGTCGATCAGCTCGGCGCTGGTGACGGTCGCCGCCTGCAGCGCCTGCATCGGGGTCATGCCCCGTTCGACGAGCGCGACCAACTCCTTGGCGTTCTGCCCGTGCGGGATCGCGGGGGCGTCGGTGCCGCAGGCGATCTTGACGCCCGCGGCAATGGCCTTGGGCAGCATCGACTTCGCCTTGGGGAAGACGTCGAGGGCCTTCTTGCGGAGCTCCGGGGCGATCCGGTCGATGGCCATCGCATCGGTCAGGTAGGTCGTCGACACCAGGAAGGTGCCGTGGTCGACCATCATCTGCAAAGTCTCGTCGCTGGCGAGGAACCCGTGTTCGATGCAGTCGATCCCGGCCCGGATGCAGGCCTGGATCGCGGTGTCGCCGACGGCATGGGCGGCCACCCGCACCCCGGCGCGGTGGGCCTCGTCGGCAATGGCGGCGAACTCGGCGTCCGAGTACTGCTGCGCGCCGGGTGCGGTGCTGTGCGACATCACGCCGCCGGAGGCCGAGACCTTGATCAGCTTGGCGCCGTGGCGGATCTGGTAACGCACGCAGGCGATCACGTCGGGCACCCCGTTGGCGATGCCCTCGGCCACGGTCAGCGGCATGATGCCCGGCGCCAACCGCTGGAACACCGTGGGATCCAGGTGGCCGCCGTAGGGGGTGACGGCGTGGCCGGCGGGATAGATCCGCGGCCCGGCGTGCCAGCCCTGGTCGATGGCCCGCTGCAGGGCCACGTCCAGCAGATACCCGCCGGTCTTGACCATCAGGCCGAGGTTGCGCACCGTCGTGAACCCGGCATCCAGGGTGGTCCGTGCGTTCACGGCCCCGCGCAGCGTCCGGTAGGCCGGGTCGTCCTGCACGCCGTGCATCGGGGTCGGCAGACCCTCGGGGCTGCCGGGGCCGCCGATGAGCAGGTTGAGTTCCATGTCCATCAGGCCGGGCAGCAGCGTCACATCGCCGAGGTCGATCTCGGTGGCCGTATCCGGCACCGGCCCTTCGGGATTGACGGCGGTGATGCGGTTGCCCTCGATCACGATCACCGCCGGCGAGCGCACCTGCCCTGCGGCGACATCGACCCAACGGGCCGCGCGCAGAACCGTCGTCGCGGGTCCGCTCACGGGACGGGCTCGGCGACGCAGTCCAACGCGGTGGCCCCGGAATCGGGGACGCGCGGCTGCTTCCAGCATTCGACCGGGAAGGACACCGTGACCATCGAATACAGCAGGTGCATCAGGTTGAGCACGTCCTCGGGCATGTCGTCGAGGGTGAACTTGTCGCAGTAGGAGATGGCCTCCTCGGCGCGGGCGGTGACGGCGTCGTAGAAGGCCTGCATCTCGCTCATGGTGCTGCCCAGGCGTTTTGCGTAACGCTGCGGTTCCGAACCCAAGGCCCAGTCCGAGAACTGTTCCAGGTCGGCGAATTCCGGGGGGAGAATGTTGGTCATCGCGCTCCCGCTCCGGCGGTCGTGCGCTGGTAGTCCTCGATCCAGGTGGCGGTCTCCTTGTGCAGGTGCCGCAGCAGGATCTCCTGATCGCACAGGTGGAATTCCTGCACCCCGCGCGACTCGATGGCGGATTGGGTGGCCTCCAGGGTGTTCGCGTCCTGCAGGCCGTATTCCTTGAACGAGGCCGCGGCCAACTCCTGGCCGAGTCGTTCGCGCGGGGTCCGGGGTTGCGGGAAGTACAGCGTGCACTCGAAGGTGTGGGTGTTGAACGACGTCGGCCAGTAGTGGTAGGTCAGGTACCAGCCTTGGCCCCAGAACAGGATCACGAAGTTGGGGAACAGCTGGAACGAATCCAGGCCCCACGGGTCGCACTTGGCTGGGTTGAGCCCCGGCGGCATCTCGCCGAGATCCGGTGGATCCCAAGGGCCGAACAGGCCGCTCTGACAGATGTCCTCGATGGGCTTGCGCATCTCGTCGGCCATCTCCCAGACCCGCACCCCGGAGGTGCTGACCACGCGGTGCGGGCCCTCGATGCGGTAGTGCGGCGCCTCGAAGCCGGCCTCGGCGGCGGCCTTGGAATAGGCCGTCGGCGACTGGTTCGCATGCAGCACCGGGGCGTGATAGAACTCCTGGAACGCGTCCATGTAGAGCTTCCAGTTCGCGTTCACCTCGGAGCGGTAGGTGAACCGCGAGGTCAGCTTGTCGAAGGGGTAGCCCTCCAGGTCGGTGATCATCGGGCCGAGGAACTCGCGCAGCGTCTGCTCCGGAGTCTGGGCGAAGTTGACGAAGATGAACCCCTCCCAGACCTCGCAGTGGACCGGCACCAGGCCGTAGCGACTCTTGTCCAGGTCGAAGAATTCCTCTTCCTGCTGGACGTAGGTGAGGTTGCCGTCCAGGTCGTAGCGCCAGGCGTGGTACTTGCAGATGAATTGCCGGCACATGCCGCTGGTGTCCTCGAGCGGCATATCGTCCCAGACCAGCTTGTTGCCGCGGTGCCGGCACACGTTGTGGAACGCGTTGATCTCGCCGGACTTGTTGCGCACGATGATGATTGACGTGTTGGCAGCCTTCATCTCCTTGGTGAAGTAGCTGCCGGTGCGGGGCACCTGCTCGACGCGGCCCACGTTGAGCCAGGCGCGCTTGAAGATCGCCTGGCGTTCGAGTTCGTAGATCTCGGGACTGATCGAGTCCTCGTAGGACACCGGTTCGGTGCCCAGGTCGGGATAGTGCTGTGTCCAACTGCCTTCAGCCGGTTTGGGAAACCGAGCCATGCCCGCTCCTCTGCCAAGTCATTACCGCTGGAACGCCGGCGCAGGGCTGCGCACCGGCTACAGCATCAGACCGTAGCCCGCGGCCTCCAGCATGACAAGTAGTTGATACTCGAAGCGGGCGGGGGACTCAGCTACCCGGCCACTCCCCGGTGGCCTTCTCGAACAGGCGCGCACCCTGACGATCGATCACGGTCTTGACCACCGAAAAGATCGCCCCCTGCACGGCCGCGGCCAGCAGGATCTCCCGGAATGGGTACTCGGTCTCCAACGGCTTCGGCGGGTCGGAGTTGTCGCCGGGGGAGGCCCGCTTCCACACCTGCTTGAAGATGACGCCGGCAAGCAGGCCACCGATCATCGAACTGGCCAGCCCCACCGGGCGGTACAGGATCTTCGCGGACGTACTCATGGAACGCATCCCTTTCACTGTGCTCAACGGCGGCGTCGCCACCACAGGGCGCCCAGCACCGCGACGACGACGGCAACCACCGCCGCGTACGGCACGGCCGGCTTGGCCGCCTGGGCCTGGGTAACGACGCGGTCCTTGGTCTCGGCGACCTTCTCCTCGGCGCGGGCCTTCACATCGACCTTGGCCGCCAGCGCCGATACCGTCTCGCCGAGTTCGTCGCGGGTCTTCTCGATGTCGGCCTGGATCTCGTCGACGCCGGCGTCCGGACCCGGTTCGCCGTTGTGGTTCGGGGGCTTGTTCTCGGGAGTGGTCATGGGGCGCGGCCCTTCATCTCGTCCTTGACTTCGTCGATGTCCTGCTTGACGTTGGCAACGGTGCGCTCCGGCGTGGGCGAAGCCTGCTCCAGTTGTTTCTTGCTGACCATTGCCGCAATGCCGGCCACGACGAACAGGGCCGCGGCCACAATCAGGGCGGCCGCCCACACCGGCAGCACCAGCGACAGGGCGGCGATCGCGGCGGTGATCAACGCCGCGAGCCCGAACAGTGCGGCGATCCCGGCCCCGCTGAGCAGACCGGCGCCGACCCCCGCGTGCTTCGCGGATTCGGTGAATTCCTTTTGCGCCAACCGCATCTCGTCGCGCACCAACCGCGACGTCTGAGCGGACAACTGGGTGAGCAGTTCACCGATCGGCGCGTCTGCCTCGGATTTCGGTTGCATTTCGGCTCTCTTTGCTTGTGACTGCACTGGAGCAGATGGTTCCCGTTACCGTCACCGACCAAACGGGCAGTTGTCGCAGGAGACCCACACCAAGCTGACCGAGGTCGCGCAGCGGGTCATCGACAGCCGGGGCAGCTGACGACCGGCCGCGGTCAGCTTGTAGCAACGGACGCGTGCCGGTCCGCCTGTTCACAGATCCGCACCGCCCGGGCTGCGTGGGGGCCGTACAGCACCTTGAGTTCGACCGCGGCCAGCGCGCAGCGCTGTTCCAACGTCTTGATCATCGCGTACCCGTCGCAGGAGAAGAACCGGACCCGCGTGAGGTCGAGCACCAGTCGGTGGCAGAGCAACACCTTGTTCAGCACGTAGGAACTGATCTCGTCGGTGCGGCCCGCATCGATGTCACCGGAGACCAGGACCCGGGCGGTGTCGAGATCGGTCCAGTCCGTGGCGATTTCGTCGGTTGCGCGGCGAAAGGAAACGGGCGACGGACCTGCCCGTCGCCGGCTGCGCCGCCCCAACGCCTCTACCGTCAATATTCTTGTCATCTCACACCAGCCCATCGCCGCGTTCTCGAAATTACGGGCCGCGGCCTGTCGCGATCGCGACCCGGATGGCTGCTGCTGAACCGGCACCCACGGTACTCGCTGTGCAACGAAACTGCAGGCGAACGGCCGAAACGGCTAGTCCGCTGCAGCGCCCGCGCCGTGCCGCGGGGTGGCTCGCGCCACGTAGTACAACACCACGCCCACGGCCAGCAGGATGGCCCCGAACAACCACACCTTGGCGGTCTGTTGGCTCAGCAACAGCAGGCACGACGCGACGCCCAGGACGGGCACGGCAGTCCACACCCGGAAGTGGTTGTGCTCGACCGGATCCCGGCGCAGTACCAGGACCGCGACGTTGGTCGAGATGAAGACGAACAGCAGCAGCAGGACCACCGTTTCGGCCAGCGTCGACAGGTCGCCGACCAAGGTGAGCAACATCGCCACCGCGGTCGTGGAAACGATTGCCACCCAGGGTGTCCGGCGCTTGGGCAGGACGCGGCTCAGGGCGGTGGGCAGCAGGCCGTGCTCGGCCATGCCGTACGCGAGTCGGCTGGCCATGATCATGGTCAGCAGCGCCCCGTTGGCGACGGCGATCAGGGCGATCGCGCTGAAGGCCCAGTCGGGTACCCCCAGCCCCGAGGCGGACACGACATCCAGCAGGGGGCCGGAGGAATCGGCCAGGTCGGCGGGCGACAGGACCACCGAACTGGCGATCCCGACCAGCACGTAGACGACACCGGCGGCGATCAGCGCGCCGAACAGCGCGGTCGGGTACACCTTGCTCGGGTCGCGGATCTCCTCGGCGACGTTGGCGGAGGTCTCGAACCCGACGAACGAGTAGTAGGCGATGATCGCACCGGCCAGAATGGCCAGGGCCGGAACGGAGTCCGGGGGAAATTCGGTGAGCCGGCCGATGTCGCCGCGGCCGCCGCCGAGGACCACCGCACCGGCGATGATGACGATGAGCAGGCCGGTCAGTTCGATGATTGTCATGACGACGTTGCTCTTGACCGACTCGCTGATCCCGCGGGCGTTCAGGGCCGCGACCAGGGCGAGAAAGACCACGGCCGCCGCCACCGGCGGCACGTCGATGAAGGTGCGCAGGTAGTCCCCGGCGAACGCCAACGAGAGGCCGGCCGCGCTGGTCACGCCTGCGGCGAGCATGCTGAAACCGACCAGGAAGGACACCATCGGCCGTCGGAACGCGCGCTCGGCGAACACCGCGGCCCCGCCGGCCTTCGGATACTTCGTGACCAACTCGGCGTAGGAACCCGCGGTGAGCAGTGCCAACAGCAGAGCCGCCAGCAACGGCGCCCACAGCGCCCCGCCGACCTTGCCCGCCAGCACCCCATCAACGCGTAGATGCCCGCGCCGAGCACGTCACCGAGGATGAACAGGAACAGCAGTGTCCCGGTGATCTTCCGCTTGAGCTTGCCGTCGGACTGCCCGTCCTCGCGCGTCCCCGCGGCTACCTCCGACGCCATCCCGCCTCCTGCGTTCCGAATGGTCCTGCGGCGCCCGGCGGCGCCGCACAGCGATACCCCGTCGGCGCCAACGATAAGCACGTTGTTCAGCCGACGAGCGGAAATGGGCAGGCGCGCCGCAGGGCACCTGCGAAGCTGGCGTCACACCCGGTTCGTGTTTGAAATCTCGCAAAACGAGCATGCAAAGGGCCAAGTCGCGACGAACTCGGGATGAGATACGGCCCGTCCACGGACGGCGTCGTCCCCCAAAGCAACAGGAGAATGCATGAGTGAGCAGGACAAGGCCGGCCAGGCCCGGAAGGGCCTCATCGACTCGATCAAAGGCAAGGCCAAGGAGATCGCCGGCGCGGTCACCGGAAACGATTCGTTGACTGCCGAGGGGCAACTCGACCAGGTGCAGGCTCAAGAGCGCAAGCAGGCCAACACCGTAGAGGCCGTCGCCGAGGCGGAGGCCCAGGCCGCCCGCGCTCAGGAGGCCCAGGCCCATCAGCAGGGCGCGGCCGCCCGCAGCACGGTCAACTCCAGTGCCGCAGCCGCCGAGCAGGCGCTGAGCGCGCAGCAGGCCGAGCAGAAGCAGGCCGCCGAGCAGAGCGCCGCCCGCGACGCCGCCCAGCAGAAGGCCAAGGCCGAGCACGATGCGCGTCAGCAGGTGAAGGGCGCCGAGGCTCGTGAACGCGCCGATGCCCAGGTGGTCACGCGCGAGGTCATCGACGCGGCCGACGAACATCGCCGCGACGTGCAGGACGCCGCCGCGGATCAGGCCGAGGCCGAGCGGCTCCGCGAGCGCGCCGACGCCCTGTCCGACCGCACCGACCAGCCCTGATCCTCGAAACCCAGGAGTTACCAATGAGAATCCTCGAATTCCCGCGCACCGTGCTGCGATTCCAGTACCAACTTGCTCGGATGCCGCTGCAGCTGCTCGAAGATCGGGTGGTGTCCCGGCTGGACGAGGAGGCACCCGCCCGCCTGCTCTACGAACGCACCCTGGGCGCGCTGGATGCCTCCGTCGGCAACGTGCTGGGTGAACCCGAGTTGCAGAACCAGGGAGCCGCCCTGGCCGCGCGTAGCGAAGCGCGCGGGCGGGCCGCGGAACTCGACACTTCGGCGGCCGAGAAGAAACAGGAGGCCGACGGCGACCTCGAGGCGGCCCGCAGCGCGGCCGTGCAGGACAGGAAAGAGGCCCGCGCTGCCGCGGAGTCCCAGGTCGAAGACGCCCGGGCGACGGCTGCGCAGCGCAAGAAAGCGGCCGGCGCATCGGCCGGCAAGCGCGCCACCGCCGCCAAGCGTCAGGTCGACACTGCGGCCGCGCGTCGCAAGGAATCGGTGGAGTCGGCCAAGCGCGAGGAACTCGGCAGGATCAACTCCGCGGAGAAGCGCGCCACGACGGCCGCCAACGCCAAGCGTGAGGACGCCGCGACCAAGCGTCAGACCGCCGCGGGCAAGCGCGCCCAAGCCGACGCCGTGGAAAAGCTGGCCGACGCGGAGAAGCAGAAGCGGCAAGCCGAGCGCGCCTGAGGGGCACCGACCGCACAGGACGAAGTTCGATGGCAGAGAACAAGAAGAACGACGACGCGCCCAAGCTACTTTCGGGCGGTAACCCCCAAATCCCCAAGGGCGATGGCGATGGCCCGGTGCAGGATTACATCGCCGCGATGCCCGAGTGGAAACACGATGTCGGGAAACGACTGGACGCCCTGATCGTGCGCACTGTCCCCGACGTGCACAAGGCCGTGAAATGGAATCAGCCGTTCTACGGTCTGCGCGACGACGGCTGGTTCATGTCGTTTCGCTGCTACACCAAGTACGTGCAACTGCAGTTCTTCCGCGGCTCCTCGCTGGATCCCGAGCCGCCGAAGGCCTCCAAGCATCCCGAGGTGCGCTACCTCGACCTCCACGAGGACGACGAGCCGGACGAGGCCCAGCTGCGGTCCTGGATCGAACAGGCCAGCGAGTTGCCCGGGGAGAAGATGTAACCCACTGCACTTGGGTTCAGGCCAGCGCCGCCAGCGCGATCTCCGGGTCGTACCCGGTGAACTCGGAGAGATTCCCGTCGCGCAGCCGGTTCACCCAGGCCGGGTCGGCCAGCAGCGCGCGCCCGATCGCGACCAGGTCGAACTCGTCGGCGTCGAACTGCTCGACGAGGCGGTCCACCGGCGCCGGCTGGATGACCTGACCGCGTTTCTCGCTACGGAACTGCGTCTCCAAACCCACTGAGCCAACGGCGATTACCGGCGTCCCGCTGACCTTCTTCGTCCAGCCCGCCAGGCTCAATCCGGCGTCGTGGTCAGGGAACGCCGGCACGTAGTGCCGCCGCGTCGAAGGATGAAAGACGTCGACGCCGGCCGCGGCCAGCGGGGCAAGCAGTTCCTGCAGCTGGGTCGGGTCCTCGGCGATCGAGGCCGTGTAGTCGGTGCCCTTCCACTGGGAGAAGCGGAAGATGATCGGGAAATCCGGTCCGACGGCGGCGCGCACCGCGGCGACCACCTCGGCGGGGAACCGGGTCCGTCCGGCCAGTGTTCCGCCGTAGCCGTCGGTTCGCAGGTTCGTTGTCTCCCAGAGGAATTGATCCAGCAGGTAGCCGTGGGCGCCGTGCAGTTCGACGGCATCGAAGCCCAACTCGCGCGCCGTGACCGCGCCGCGGGCGTACAGGTCGGCGACCTCGGGTAGCTCGTCGCTCTCCAGTGCGCGGCCCTTGGGTTGGCCCAGCCCGTCGATGCCGGACGGGCTCACCGTGACCACGCCGTCGTCGTCTTTGCGTTCGGCGCCCTGATGCCACAGTTGGGCGGCGATGGTCGCGCCCGCGCCGTGCACGGCATCGACGACGCGCCGCCACCCGGCCAGCACGTCGTCGCCGGCCAGCGTCGGAATGCTGAACGGGTAACCGGCGGCGGGATCCGGCAAGCGGATGCCCTCGGTGATGATCAGCCCGACCCCACCCGCGGCGCGGCGCCGGTAGTATTCCGCCACGTCGGGGCCGGGCACCCCGTCGGGCGAGGCCTGCCGGGTCATCGGCGCCATTGCGAATCGGTTCGGGGCGGTCAGCGTGCCGACGGTGAACGGTTGAAACAGGCTGTGAAGCGGCATGAACCAGACCAACGCGCGCGACGCCGCGTTGATTCCGAGCGCAAATTTCCGTCCGGGACCCGGCCGCGGCCGTCGTAAGCTGAGGCATGCGTGAGCCCAGCTGTGTCGGTGCGGTTGTCGGTGCCCTCGCTCTCGTGGCCGCGGCGACCGGCTGTAGCAGTACCTCCGGCACGCCGGTGGCCGAGCGGGCCGAGGAGGCGGCCGCGACCGTGACGGCGCCGTCGTCGCCGGTGGACAGTCCGGCGCCGGTGGCCCCGACGGGGGACCCGGTCGGTACCGCGGTGATGGCGGTCCGCGGGGGCGATGCGTCGGTGACGATTCGCTACCGGATCAACGACGGCCCGGAGCACACCGAGACCGACGTGAGCTTGCCGTGGGAAAAGGAGTACCCGGTCTACGAAAAGCTCGACTCGGAAGTCACCGCCGACGGCGGGGACACCGAACTCATTTGCACGATCATTTTCAACGGCGATCAGCTGGTCTCCTTCGTCACCGAGCCGCGCCCCACCTGCAGCTTCGCCTACTGGGGATAGCCGGCGCGTTTACATCGGTGTCCCCGGGCAACCCTGTGGGCATGATCAAGCCCTTTCGTGCCGTCGCCGCCGCGGCGGCCTCGGCGGTGGCGGCCGTCGCGGTCCGCGACGTCTTCCAGCGCAAGCATTCGATCCTGCGGAACTTCCCGGTCATCGGGCACGGTCGCTACCTGATCGAGGCCGTCGGCCCCGAACTGCGGCAGTACGTCGTCGCCTCCAACAACGAGGAGCGCCCGTTCACCCGCGACCAGCGCCGGTGGGTGTACGCCTCGTCGAAGCAGGAGAACAACTACTTCGGGTTCGGCACCGACAACGACATCGAGCACACCATCGGCTACCCGGTGATCAAGCACCGCACGTTCGGCCGGGCGATCCCGCTGTCCGAGCCGATGGGCGCGCAGGAGGTGCAGCTGCCGTCGGCCAAGGTCCTGGGCGCCGCCCGCAACCGCCCGCACGCGTTTCGGCCCAGTTCGGTGGTCAACATCTCGGCCATGAGCTTCGGGTCGCTGTCCGGTAACGCGGTGGAGGCGCTGAACCGCGGGGCGGCGCTGGCGGACTGCCTGCACAACGCCGGCGAGGGCGGCATCTCGCGGTACCACCGGCACGGCGGCGAACTGGTGTTCCAGATCGGCACGGCGTACTTCGGCTGCCGCGACGACCAGGGACGTTTCGACCTGGAGAAGCTCAAGGATGTGGTGGCCGGCGCGCCGGTGCGCGCGTTGGAGATCAAGCTCAGCCAGGGCGCCAAGCCCAGCCTGGGCGGCCTCTTGCCGGCGGCCAAGGTGTCCGCGGAGATCGCGGCGGCCCGCGGCATCCCGCGGGGGCGGGATTGCGTCAGCCCGTCGCGGCACGCGGAGTTTTCCGACACCGATAGCCTGCTCGACTGGGTGGAGTTGTTGGCCGCGGAGACGGGGCTGCCGGTGGGCATCAAGTCCGCGGTCGGCCACCTCGATTTCTGGACCGAATTGACCGACCTCATGCGCGACACCGATCGCGGGGTGGATTTCGTGACCATCGACGGCGGCGAGGGCGGCACCGGCGCGGGCCCGCTGACCTTCACCGACACCGTGTCGCTGCCTTTCCAACTCGGCTTTTCGCGGGTGTACCGCGAGTTCGCCGAACGCGGCCTGCACGAGCAGGTGACGTTCATCGGCGGCGGCAAGCTGGGCCTGCCCGACAACGCGGTGGTCGGCTTCGCCCTCGGCTGCGACATGGTCAACGTGGCGCGCGAGGCGATGCTCGCCGTCGGCTGCATCCAGGCGCAGAAATGTCACGACGACTCCTGCCCGACGGGGGTGGCCACCCAGAACGCGTGGCTGAGCCGCGGGTTGGTGCCCGACGAGAAGGCCGTCCGGGTGGCCAACTACATCAAGACGCTGCGCCGCGACCTGGTCAAGGTGGCCGAGGCCTGCGGCGTGGAGCATCCCGGGCTGATCAGCACCGATTCCGTCGACATCCTCGACGGCCGGACCGAGTCGACCCCGCTGCACGAGGTCTACGGGTATCAGCGGGGGATGGGGATGCCGTCGGTCGCCGATCGCGAGAAGATCGCCCGACTGATGGTGGCGCGGGAACCCCAGGGCGGGTCGGCGCCGCCGTCGAAGTCCGCGGTCGGGTGAGGGGCTAGAAACGATGCCGCGCAGTTGATGTCTGCGGCCTGTTGTCAACCGTCGAGGATTTCCATCTTCCACCAGGGTTCGCCGCTCTCCACGCGGCTCTTCGATTGAAACCCGTCACCCGGTGTTTGACAGTTGTGCACAGCCTGGGATGGGTGCGGACGCACGCCAGTCAATCCCTGTGGATGACCGTCACCCGGAGGTGACGGCATTTGATCGAGGGGCCGCCCAGAGACCGCCCCAACCCGGCGATCACGCTCAAGTGGGGCTAGAGAGCGGTCGAACAGAGCTTTGTCGGCCGCCCTCCAACCTTGCCTCAGTCCTACACTGAAGCCCATGTCGACGAAGAGCATCACCCTGTCGATGCCCGAGGAGTTGATTCGCCGCGCGAAGGTGCTGGCGGCGGAACGCGACATGACGGTGTCAAGCCTCGTGGCTCGCTTGTTGCAGCAATTCGACGGCGACGGGCGCGATTACGACGAGGTGTGGGACGCGGAGCGCCGGTTGATGGATCAGGGAATTGGCCTGCGAGTGGGGCCAATTACGTGGTCTGGTCATGAACTGCACGAGCTCTGACTACGAACGTCCTGCTTGATGGTCCCGGTCGTATCCGACGATGGTCACCTGGGTTTGGGTGGATTTGCCAGCGCCTCGGCGACGCGTTCCGCCACTTCGGTGACCACCTGCCGGGTGTTGGGATCGGCACTCGGCTCGTAGCGGTCTTCGGCTGAGTTGTACTGCGCCCCTGCGATATTGCCGTGATCGGCGTCCAGTTCGATGACCCGGACCGGCCAACCGGCCCGCTCGAGTTCGACGGCGAAGTCCCGACTGGCCTGTAGCGGCACCACGTCATCGCCCGCGCCGTGTAGCAGCGTGAACGGCGCGCGCCGCTGGTCGGCGGACAGTCGCGGCCCGAGCATCTCGCCGGTCAGCGGATCGCGCACCATGAAGGCGCCACCCAGGCCGACGACGTGGCGCACGCTCACGTCGTACTGGGCGGCCCCGATCGCGAGACCCGCCGCGGCCACCGCCCCCAGGGACCACCCGATCACGGCCAGCGGTTGGGCCGTTCCGGCCCGGGCGAACCGCACCGAGGCCAGCAGATCGGAGCGACCGTGATCGTCGGCGTGCGAGTTCCAATCGGGCACCACCACCCGCAGATCGTGGCCGGCGAGCAGTTCGGCCAGCGAACCGACGGTGTGTCGGGCGTCGGTCTGCGTGCCGTGCCACAGCAGCACCGTGGGATGGGCGGGGTCGCCGAACACGTCGACGCTGCGGCCGGGGGCGTACTCGTGAGTCTCCATGGATGCAGTGTGCCCACAAAGCGCCCGGGCACACCGGGTCAGTCGCACCGTTCCTACTTAAAGGCCAACAGTAACGGCTACAGTGATGCTGCCTGCACAGCTTGTGTCGCGAGAAGGGGCAACCGTGCCGAAGTTCGATATCGCCACCGCTGGGATCGTTCCGACGGTGACCCTGTCCGACGCCGCCGACCAGGACCATTCCACCCGGGATGCGCAGTTCGCCGGCCTGCACAACGACCTGATGTTCCTGTGGGCCATGGCGGACACCGCCAACGGCAAGCGCTACCAATTGGTGCGGACCTTGTCGGCCAGCGCGGCGTTCGACTTCACCCTGCACGAGTGCCCGCCGGATCTGTGGGCGTATCCGAGGACGGTCCGCGTGCCCGGCGAGCAGGACCTGTACTGGGGTCCGATCGTGTGGACCAAGGTCGACGGGGAACACACGGTCTTGTCGGGCAACGTCACTATGGCGGCCAAACACGCGATGACCGTCTCGCTCGGGCCCTCGCGGTACGTGTGGAAGGAGGACGACGTCATCGACGTCACCCTGACGCCGTTGCCGTCCAACGTGACCCGGATCAGCGTTCCCGGGCCGCCCGATGACGTCGGCTACACGAGCTCTGGTTGCACCGTGACCGGGACCATCGAGGGCTCGCCCGTCGTCGGGGGCTACGGCGGTCTCGACCGGATGTACTGTCTGCCCGGGCTCAGCGCCCACGTTTCGAAAATCGCGCAGCTCGAGCATTATTGGTTCGTGTGGGGCGCATTGTTCGATGACGGCCACTGGGAGACCGGCAACGCGATGCTGGGCGCCGGCGGTTACGCGACGGCCACCTACCACCGGCAGGGGGAGCCGGCGGTGATCGCGGCCAACGAGGACGTCGATTCTCAGGTGGCCTGGCAGACCCGGGACGGGGTGTCGCTGCCGCACCGGGCGACGTTGTCGTTCGGCGGGCGCACCTTCGATTTCGAGGGCACCCACAACGCAGCGGCGTGTGCCGCGGCCCTGGGGATCGCCTGGCTGCACGGCACCGTGCAGGAACGCGGCGGGCCCACGCCGGTGAAAACCTGGGCCACAATGGAAGTCATCCAGCGCAGCTGGAACCGGGCGCGCACCGAGGGAACCCGGGCCCGGCCCCGCGACTAGAACCCGGAACGCTGGGAGGAGCAGCGGCGCTGCGGTATCGCAGCCTGGGCCGGCGGGCCCCGGCGAAGGGGCTAAGAGCTAAGATGCCGGGTGCAGCTGGTTTGCCTTTCGTGCATCCGCACGGAAGGCATCGACCGGTTCACCCACCCGGGTGGACCGATAGAGGGAACCCGGTGAGAATCCGGGACTGTCCCGCAGCGGTATGCAGGAACGACCGCCGTCATCAGCACTGGTAGCAGCGCATAGCTACCGGGAAGCGACGGCCATTAGGAGCACCGACCACGGTGCGCGCCTGCGAGTCCGAAGACCTGCCAGCTGTGTCGGACGCGCCGCGTCCGACGGTGCATCGCCTCGAGGAATGGGCGGATGGCCGAGGGCTGCTGGTTGCTCTCGTTACCCGTCCATGGGCGATGTGCTTTCCGTCGTACCGAAGGACGTTCCATGGCAACACCATTCACCGCGACCATTCTGGGTGCACCCCGCATCGGGCCGAATCGGGAACTCAAGCGCGCCGCCGAGGGCTACTGGGCCGGCCGGGTCGAGCGCGCCCGACTCGAGGAGGTCGCCGCCGAGTTGCGTCGCCAGACGCTGACGTCGCTGACCCGGTCCGGATTGGATTCCGTGCCGGTGAACACGTTCTCCTACTACGACCAGATGCTCGATACCGCCGTGCTGCTGGGCGCACTGCCGCCGCGCGTGCAGGGGATCGACGACGAACTGGACCGCTACTTCGCGGCGGCGCGAGGCACCGCCGAGGTCGCCCCGCTGGAGATGACCAAATGGTTCGACACCAACTACCACTACATCGTCCCCGAGATCGGCCCGGACACCACGTTCTCGCTGCATCCGGAGAAGGTGCTGGCCGAACTTGCCGAGGCGCGTGAGCTCGGGGTGCCGGCCAGGCCGGTCGTGATCGGACCGCTGACCTTCCTCGCGCTGAGCAAAGCCGTGGACGGCGCCGCCGCCCCGATCGAACGCATCGATGAGCTGCTGCCGCTCTATGTGCAACTGCTGGCCCAGCTCGCCGACGCGGGCGCGGAGTGGGTCCAGCTGGACGAGCCGGTACTGGTCACCGATGAACTCGACAACGCGGCCAAGCTCGCGCACCGGGTGTACACCGAGCTTGCGGCGGCCCCTCGACGCCCGGACATCCTGGTCGCAACCTACTTCGGTGCGCTGAACGGCGCGCTGGCAGCGTTGGCGCGCAGCCCGATCGAGGCGATCGGCGTCGACCTGGTCGCCGGCGGGGTGCAGGCGGTGGCCGCGGTGCCCGAACTGGCCGACAAGCTGGTCGTTGCCGGTGTGGTCGACGGACGCAACATCTGGCGCACCGACCTGGCATCGGCGCTGGATACCTTGGACTCGTTGTCGGGATCTGTTGGTTCACTCGCGGTTTCGACATCGTGTTCGACCCTGCACGTGCCCTACTCGCTGGATGCCGAGGATGATCTGGACGACACCCTGCGCACCTGGCTCGCCTTCGGCGACGAGAAGGTGTTCGAGGTCGCGACCCTGGCGGTGGCGCTGCGCAAGGGCCGCGACGCCGTCGCCGCCGAGATAGAGGCCTCCAACGCGGCGGGGGCCAACCGGGCCGCGGATCCGCGGTTGCACGTCGGCGCGACCCGGGCGCGGCTGACGTCGGTGCTGGCCACCGGTGCCCAGCGCGGCCCGGCCGACCAACGGCGCGCGGCGCAGAACGCGCGGCTGGGACTGCCGCTGCTGCCCACCACCACGATCGGCTCGTATCCGCAAACCATCGCAATCCGTAAGGCGCGTGCGGCGTTGCGGGCCGGGGAGATCGATCAGACCGGCTACGAGCAGCAGATGCGCTCGGAGATCGCCGACGTCGTTCGGCTGCAAGAAGACCTCGGGCTGGACGTGCTGGTGCACGGCGAGCCCGAACGCAATGACATGGTGCAGTACTTCGCCGAGAAACTCGACGGGTTCGTCGCCACCCAGAACGGATGGGTGCAGTCCTACGGATCCCGTTGTGTGCGGCCACCGATCCTGTATGGCGATGTGGTGCGCCCGGAGCCGATGACGGTCGAGTGGATCACCTATGCGCAGTCGCTGACGGACAAGCCGGTCAAGGGGATGCTCACCGGTCCGGTGACCATATTGGCCTGGTCCTTCGTGCGCGATGATCAGCCGTTGGCAGACAGCGCCAACCAGATTGCCCTGGCGATCCGGGACGAGACCGTCGATCTGCAGGCCGCCGGGGTGTCCATCATCCAGGTCGACGAGCCGGCGTTACGGGAGTTGTTGCCGTTGCGCGGCAAGGACCAGCAGGAGTACCTGGCGTGGGCGGTGGCAGCGTTCCGGCTGTCGACCTCCGGCGTCGATGACACCATCCAGATCCACACCCACCTGTGCTATTCGGAGTTCGGCGAGGTGATCGGGGCGATCGCCGATCTGGACGCCGACGTGACGTCGATCGAGGCCGCACGCTCGCACATGGAGGTGCTCGGCGATCTGAACGCCGTCGGTTTCACCAACGGCGTGGGCCCTGGTGTGTACGACATTCACTCGCCGCGAGTGCCGTCCACCGAGGAGATGGTGGCTTCTTTACGGGAGGCCCTCGAAGCCGTTCCGGCCGAGCGGCTCTGGGTCAACCCTGACTGCGGTTTGAAAACCCGTAAGACCGACGAGGTGACCGCCTCCCTGCGCAACATGGTGGCCGCTGCCAAGGCTGTCCGCGCCCAACGCTATCCGTCGACCGGGACCAGCTGACCATCGATCAGCGCGGCACGGGCCAGGACTTCTTCGGCCTTCTTGACGTGCGCGGCATCCACCAGCACGCCGTCGACGCCGGTGGCGCCGCGCCCCGCGGCCTCGGCCGCGCGGTAGGCCTCGATGTTGCGTTGCGCCAACGCAATCTCCTCGGGCGTCGGTGCGAAGACCTCGTTGGCGATCGGTACCTGGCTGGGATGGATGGCCCACTTGCCGGTGTAGCCGTAGAGCGAGGATCGGCGTGCCTCGGCCTCGTATCCGGCCACGTCGGCGTAATCCGGGTAGGGCGAGTCGATGGCATCGATGCCGGCGATGCGCGCGGCAACCATGATCTTGTTGCGGGCATACGCCCAGAAGTCACCGGGGTAGTCCGTGATGGGCACAAAGTTGGTGTCCACCCGCGCACCCTGGGACAACGAGAAGTCGCCGACCCCGAAGATCACCGCGTCCAGGCGCGAACTGGACCGCACGATCTCCTCGGCGTTGGCCAAGCCCTCGACTTCCTCGATCAGTACCTCCAGGCGGATTCTGCGGCTCAGGCCCAGTTTCTCCTCCAACTGGGTGAGCAACACATCCACCCACCAGAGTTCCCGGGCGGTACGGACTTTCGGTATCACGAGGGTGTCGAGTTGGGCGCCGGCGTGCGTGACCACCTCGATGATGTCGTCGTGGCACCACGGGGTGTCCAGGGCGTTGATCCGCACTGCCCGAGCGGTGCGGCCCCAGTCGAGTTCGGTCAACGCGCGGATCGCCTTGGCGCGAGACTCGACCTTAAGCCCCACCGGGGTGGCGTCCTCGAGATCGAGGAACACCAGGTCTGCCCCGCAGCTGACGCCTTTGGCGAACATGTGGTCATTGCAGGCCGGCAGGGCCAGTTCGGAGCGACGGAGCAGTTCAGTCATCGGGTGAATTCCTTTGTGTCATAGATGAAGATGTCAGAGTCAAAGGGGTCAGAGCACGCCGTCGGCGCGCAACTGATCCAGATCCGCGGGCGTCAAACCGAGAAGTTGGCCGTAGACCTCGGTGTTGTGCTGCCCCAGCCGCGGCCCCAGGGCCTCGACCCGGGGCTCGGCGCCGGAGAACCTGGGGACGGGGGCCTGCACCGTCATGGCGCCGAGTTCGTCGTCGTCCACCGAGACGAAAACCTCGCGGTGCGCGAGTTGTTCGTCTTCGCGGAGCCCGCGCACGTCGTACACCGGTGCGGCGGCCACCTCGTGGTCGTCGAACACCGCCATGGCATCCGAAAGCGTCTGCCCGGACACCCATTCGGCCACCACCGCGTCGACCTCGGCCGCCCGCGCCAAGCGGCGCTGCGGATCGGAGAAGTCGGCATCGGAGACCAGGTCCTCGCGCCCAATCGCGCGAAAGACCCGCAGCGCCAGCGCCGGCGAGCTGCCCGACATTGCCAGCCAACGCCCGTCGGCGGTCCGGTAGGTGTTGCGCGGCGCCGAGATGTCCCAGCGGTTACCGGCCCGCTGCCCGACGATGCCCAACTGGTCGTAGCCGAGCAGGCTTTGTTCCAGCAGTCGGGCCAGCGGATCGATCAGGTTGACGTCGATGAGTTGGCCCGGCGCGCCGTGCACGTCGCGGTGGTAGAGCGCCATCATCACCGCGTAGGCCGCGTTGAGTGAGGCCACGCCGTCGGCCAGCATGAACGGGGGCAGTGTCGGCGGCCCGTCGGCCTCACCTGTCAGGTGCGCGAATCCGCTCATCGCTTCACCGAGGGTGCCGAACCCGGGCCGTTCACTCTTGGGCCCCGTCAGGCCGAAACCGGTGATGTGCAACATGATGATGCGTTCGTTGACAGTGCGCAGGGCGTCATGGTCCAAGCCCCACTTGCGCAACGTCTGCGGTCGGGTATTCACGATCACCACGTCGGCATGCTCGGTGAGCCGGCGCACCAGCTGCTGGCCCTCCTCGCGGCGTAGATCCAGGGTGATCGATTTCTTGTTGCGCGACAGTGACTTCCACATCAGCCCGACACCGTCGCGCTGGTGGCCCCAGGTGCGGATCGGGTCGCCATGTCGGGGTTGCTCGACCTTGATCACGTCGGCGCCGAACTCACCGAGATAGGTGGCGACCAGTGGTGCGGCGGCCAGCGTGGCCAGGTCGAGCACTCGGATCCCGTCGAGCATTCCCGCGGTGGTCGCACTCGCCATCAGACGGCCACCTCGGTGCCGCGGTGGGTGGACTCCGGACGCGGCAAGCCGAGATGGTCGCGCAGCGTCGAGCCCCGGTAGGCGGTGCGGGACAGTCCGCGGCGCTGCAACTCGGGCACCACCATTCGTACGAAGTCCTCGAACGAACCCGGCATGTGGGTGGCGGCCAGCACGAACCCGTCGCACGCACCGTCTTCGAACCAGGCGGCCATCTGATCGGCCACCTGCTCTCCGGTGCCGACGAACCGCGGGCCCTGCAGCAGCGTGGCACGGTGAGCGGCGAGGTCGCGCACCCGGACCGTTCCGCCGATGTGCTCACGCAGCCCCTGCACCAGCCCGCGGATACCCGAGGCCTGAGCCATCAGCTCATCGGTGATGGGATCGTCCAGATCGTGCTGGGCGAAGTCGTAGTTCATCAGCTCCGAGAGCAGCGTCAGCGACGCCATCGGGTGCACCAGGTCCTCAAGGAACATCGCCTCGCGTTCCTTGGCGTGGGATTCGGATTCGCCGATCACGGCGTAAGCCATCGGGCAGATCCGCACCGTCTGCGGATCTCGTCCGGACTCGGCGATGCGCTGCTTCTGATCGGCGTAGTGCGCACGCGCGACGTCGAAGCCGGGATCGCCGGTGAAGATCAAATCAGCCCAGCGCGAGGCGAAGTCGCGGCCTCTGCCCGAAGAGCCGGCTTGCAGGATGAGGGGGCGACCCTGTGGGGTGCGCGGCACGGTCAGCGGGCCGCGCGCCGAGAAGTACTGTCCGACATGGCCCAGTTCGTGCACCTTGGTCGGGTCGGCGTACTGGCCGGACCCGCGGTCGGCGACGATGGCTTCGTCCTCCCAGCTTTCCCATAGCCCGGAGACCACTTCCAGAAACTCGTCGGCGCGGTCATAACGCTCGTCGTGCCCGAGGTGGCTTTGCACCCCGAAGTTCTGCGCCTCGCTGTCGTTGACCGAGGTGACCACGTTCCACGCGGCGCGGCCACGGGACAGGTGGTCGAGCGTGGCGAAAGTACGGGCCACGTGGAACGGCGCGTAATAGGTAGTGGAGTAGGTGGCACCCAGACCGATGTGCGAGGTCGCTTCCGCCAGCACGCCGAGCACCACCGACAGGTCGAGCTTGACCGGCCGCGCGCCGTAGCGCACCGCCTCGGCCACGGACCGGCCGTAGATGCCCGGCATCGCCAACCGGTCGTCGAAGAACATCAGATCGAAGCAGCCCTCCTCGAGCTGTCGACCCACCTTGGCGTAGTACGCCGCATCCAGATAGCCATGCTCGGTCGCCGGATGGCGCCACGATCCCGAGTACACCGAGGCATTGCCCGCCTGCATGAATGCGACCAAGGACATCTGGTCGGTTCGCTTCTGACCCATAGCTGGAACCTAACATCTGATACATCAGATTTCAAATGCTTGATCTGGTGGGCGGTAGAGTGCGTCCATGGCGATGGACATCTCCGGGACGGTGCGAGAACGCGCCGCCCGCGAGCTCAGGGACCGAATCCTGACCGGTGCGATGGCAGCCGGTACGCGGATCGACCTCGACTCGATCACCGAGGAATTCGCCACCAGTCGCACCCCGGTGCGCGAGGCACTGCTGGAACTGTCCTTCGAGGGCCTGGTCAAGATCGCGCCGCGCAGCGGTATCACCGTGATCGGCGCCAACGTCGACGACGTGATGGACTCGTTCACCATCCTGGGCGTCCTCACCGGCCAGGCGGCAGCGTGGGCGGCCGAACGAATCACCGCAGACGAATTGGCCGAACTGCGCTCTCTGGCCGCCGATGTGGCGTCGCGCGCCGGCGACGACACCATCGGCGAAGCGAATTGGCGCTTCCACCAAGAGATCCACCGCGCTGCGCACTCACCGCGCCTGCTCACCCAGATCCGTCAAGCCGCCCGCGTTGTGCCGTCGAACTTCCTCACGCTGTTTCCCGAGCACGAGAACCATTCGCTGGACGAGCACGAGGAACTCCTCGACGCGCTGGCCGACAAGGATGCCGAACGGGCCCGAGTGATCGCCGAACGGCACGTGCTGGAGGCGGGGCGTTCCTTGGCCGGCTGGCTCGAGCAGCGGGCCGCCCCCCGCCCGGAGGAGCAGTAGCGCAGGTATGCGGCTACGGCACCTGCGGCTTGATCTCCTCGATCACCCACTGCGCGTAATCCAGATACTCGTCGACGCCGCGCACCGGCGGGATGGGCACCGCGCTGACGGTGACTCCCTGCTCGCCGAGCCAACTGAGCCGGTCGACGATCTCCGCCGCGCTCATACCGGGACGCCCGTGCGGATCGTCTTGCACCGCATGACCTTCCCCGACCCGGGTGGTGCCCAGCCCGTGCACGACGTCGAAGGGCCGACCGTCGTACTCGGGTTGGGACTTGATGAAGTCGAGCCGCTCGGCGAGCTGATCCGGCGGGGTCAGGAACGACCACCAGCCGGAGGCGTACTTCGCCGCCCGGCGCAACGCGGCGTCGGCGTCGCCGCCGATCCAGATCGGCAGATGCGGCTGCTGAACCGGTTTCGGCTCGAACGCCACGTCGTCGAAGGACACGTACTTGCCCTCGAAGCGCGGGGTCTCGCTGGTCCACAGCTCCACGATGGCGGCCAGGTACTCGTCGGCGATGCGGCCGCGTTCGTGAAACGGCACCCCGAGCAGGTCGAACTCGCCCTTGAGCCAACCGACCCCGAAGGTGACCATCATGCGGCCGCTGCTCATCCAGTCGGCCGTGGCCAGGGTCTTGGCCAGGACGATCGGATGTTGCAGCGGCAGCACGGTGATGCAGGAGTTGAGCATGATCCGGCTGGTCGCCCCGGCAAGGTAGGCCTGCGCGACGGTGGACTGCAGATAATGCGGACCGGACAGCTCGAGGTGCTCGGTCGGGATGATGAAGTGTTCCGGCACCGCGATCATGTCGTAGCCCCACTCGTCGGCGCAACGGGCCATGCGGGTCTGATCGGCACCGGTCACGGATGCTTCCCAGGGCTGGGTCATTGCCTTGAGCCGCAACATGTGCGGCAGGCTGAAGGCGAGTTTCACGCGGTGCCGGCCCTCGTCACTTCAGCATGCTGCCGGCGTCGACCGTGACCGGCAGGCCGGTGATGTAGCGGGCCTCGTCGGAGGCCAGGAACAGCACCGCGTTGCTGATGTCGACGGGTTCGACCCACCCGACCGGCAGCACGTGCATGAACTGGGCGGCCACCTTGAGGTCCTCGGGGCCCGGGTTCTCCAGGTCGGGGCGGAACAGCTTCATGGTGCCCTCGTTCATGAACAGCGGGGTGTTCACGTTGGTGGGGCACACGGCGTTGACTCGGATGGAGTGCTGGCCGAGTTCGACGGCGAAGGTGCGCATCAGGCCGATGACGCCGTGCTTGGCGGCGATGTAGTGGCCGGTGTGCGGGTACGGCTTGAGGCCGCCGACCGAGCTGGTGAGGATGATCGAACCGCCGTTGCCACCCGAGAGCAGGTGCGGCACTGCGGCTTTGACGGACTTCCAGACGCCGGACAGGTTGACGTCGATCATGTCGTCCCAGTCTTCTTGCTTGGTCTTGTCCAGGGTGTCGCCACCGTTGCCGATGCCGGCGTTGGCGACGACGATGTCGAGCCGGCCCAGCTGTTCGACGCCGCTGTCGACGGTGTCCTTCACCGCGTCGTAGTCACGCACATCGACCTCGGCGGTGACGATGCGGCGGCCGAGATCCTTGACCAGATCGGCGGTTTCGGCGAGATCGTCGGGCGTGGCCGCGGGAATCTGGCTCTCGCTGCTGATCTGTCGACACACATCGATCGCGATGATGTCGGCGCCTTCCTCGGCCAGGCGCACCGCGTGACTACGCCCCTGCCCACGCGCCGCACCGGTGATGAATGCAACCTTGCCTTCTACCCGTCCGCCCATGACTCACCTCAATTCTCTGCGACGCCTGCAAGCAATCGCCCGACCGGCGTGTGAATGTCCGACCCATTTTGGTCGATCGATCAGGAGCGTGGCACTGATCGACCGACCTGTCAACCAGTTGCCCGCGAATGCCGGCGACAGCCCTGGTGGTTCAGGGGCTGGGGGACGGGCCGGCGAACAGGTCGAGCTGGCGCTTCATGAACGCGCGCAGTTCCTCGTGGCCCAAGGTGACCCCGACGGCGCTCTCGTTGCAGAGGCTGCGGGCGATCTGGGCGATGATCATCGACACCGCCGCCGGCGGGTATTCCTCGAGGTCCATACCCGCGGCACGCAGGGCGACGGTGACGGCGGCGGTCTCGATATCGCGCACCCGTTCCGCGTAGGACTTGAGCTCGGCGCGAATGGCCTTGCGGTGGTTGGCGAGCGCCATGAACTCGGTGTTCAACCCGGTCATCCGGAGATCGCTGTTGATCAGCCACAGGGTGCGCAGCGGATCGTTGTCGGTCAGTGTCGCGCGCATGTTGGCCAGGGACACCTCGGCCCCGGCGCGCAGGACCTCGACGTACAGGTCGTCCATGGTGGGGAAGTAGTAATAGACCAGCGCCTGCTTGACGCCGGCCTCGGTGGCCACCCGCCGCGAGGTGGCGGCGGCGTAGCCCTCCTCGCGCATCACCTTGGCGGTGGCCTCGATGAGCCGTTGCCGCGCACCGTTGTCCGCGGATTTGGTCTTGCGGGGTGCCGGCATTCAGCGGGCTTCCGTCGCGAGCATGCTTGACCGTCCGTCCGACGCCGTGATAGGCATGGCGCATTCTAACAGTTTGATCGATCGATCAGTGTTGAGCCGTGGAGGAGACATGACCGTGGGCGCTTGCACACTGCGAGTGTGGGTCGATCCGCAGCTGTGTGAAGGTCACGCACTGTGCATCGAGACCGCACCCGAGATCTTCGACCTCACCGACGACGACGTCGCCACCTGCGTCGAACGGCCGCCGGGACAGTACTGGGACCAGGTCCGCGCCGCCGTCGACGCCTGTCCGCGCGGGGCGATCACGATCACCGAAGAGCAGTGAACCGCCCCCTCGTCAGCCCCCGCACCCTCGCCGAAAGGACGGCCCACCCATGACCGACCTCGCCTCCGTCGACTATTTCTCCGATCCCGAGATCAGTCAGGACCCCTACGCCTACTGGGACTACCTGCGCGAACAGGGACCGGTATTCCGCGAGCCGCACTACGGCGTCGTCGCCGTCACCGGGTACCAGGAGGTGATGGCCGCCTTCAAGGACCACGATTCGTTCTCCGCGGTCAACGCCATCGGCGGCCCGTTCCCCCCGCTGCCGTTCGAACCCGAGGGCGACGACATCAGCGAACAGATCGAGGCGCACCGCCATCTGTTCCCCATCCACGAGCACATGGTGGTCATGGATCCGCCGGCCCACGAGCGGGCGCGGTCGTTGCTCAACAAGCTGCTGACGCCGCGGCGGCTCAAGGAGAACGAGGAGTACATGTGGCAGCTGGTGGACAGCCAGCTCGACCACATCATGGATCCCTCCGGCGCAGATGGTAAGTGCGAGTTCCTATCCGAGTACGCCAAGCCGTTCGCGACCTCGGCGATCATCGACCTGCTCGGGGTGCCCGACGAGGACCGTCCGGAGTTCCTCGCCGCGTTGGGTGCCGAGCAGCCCGGCGGCACCCGGGTGGGCGCCCTCGACGGCGAGCCGGTGGGGCTGGACCCGCTGCAGTACCTGGACGACAAGTTCGCCGGATACCTGGCCGAGCGCCGCCGCGAACCCCGCGAGGACGTGCTGTCCGGGATGGCCACCGCGGTGTATCCCGACGGTTCGACCCCGGAATTGCTGGAGGTCGTCAAGCCCGCGACGTTCCTGTTCGCCGCCGGGCAGGAGACCGTCACGAAGCTGCTCAGCGCCGCGGTCCAGGGCCTGGGCGATCGACCGGACTACCAGCAGCTGCTGCGCGAAAACCCGGACCGGATACCAACATTCATCGAAGAGTCGCTCCGGATGCACTCCCCGACGAAGATCGATTTCCGGTTGGTCCGCAAGAGCACCACGCTCGGCGGGGTACACCTCAAGGCCGGCACCATCGTGATGCTGTGCTTGGGGGCGGCCAACCGGGACCCGCGCAAGTTCGAGGATCCCCACGAGTTCCGGCCGGACCGCAAGAACGTGCGCGAACACATCGCGTTCGGCCGCGGCATCCACACCTGCGCCGGCGCGCCGTTGGCGCGGGTGGAGGGGCAGATCACCGTGCGTCGTATGTTGGAGCGCATGAGCGACATTCGGATCGACGAGGAGTTCCACGGCCCGGCTGGCGACCGTCGCTACGCCTACGACCCGACCTTCCTGCTGCGCGGTTTGACCGAACTGCACATCGAGTTCACGCCGGCGGCGACGCGGTGAGTGCCGGTCCGCGGTTGGACGGGCGCCGCGTCCTGGTGACCGGCGCCGGGCAGGGCATCGGCCGAGGTATCGCCCTGGCCTGCGCGCAGGCGGGAGCCGAGGTATTGGTCAATGATCTGCGTGCCGAACGCTGTGAGGAGGTGGCCGGCGAAATCCGCAGTGCCGGTGGCACTGCCGCGTCCGCGCCCTTCGACGTCACCGACTACGACGCGGTGACGGCGGCGCTGGCCGCGCACGCGCCGCCCGATGTCCTGGTCAACAACGCCGGCAACGCCGGGGCCGAGGGCTTCGCCACCCGGGCCCGCTTCGCCGAGACCGAACCCGCCGACTGGGAAGCCTTCCTGCGGGTCAACCTGTACGGGGTGCTGCACTGCACCCGCGCGGTCCTGCCGGCGATGGTGTCCAACAAGTGGGGGCGGGTACTCACGGTCGTCTCCGATGCCGGGCGCGCCGGGGATCCGGGTGGTGCGGTGTACGGCGCGGCCAAGGCCGGCGCCGCCGGTCTGACGCGCAGCCTCGCGCTGGAGAACGGCCGCTATAACATCACCGCCAACAACATCTCGCTGGGCACCATGCGGACCCCGTTGACCGAACCGCTGTGGGCCGAGCAAGCCGATTCGCCTCAGGCCAAGGCAATTCTGCAGAACTACGCCATCCGTCGCCCCGGGGTGCCGGACGACGTCACCAACCTCGTCCTGCTGCTCGCCAGCGATCAGGGCTCGTGGATCACCGGCCAGACCATCTGTGTCAACGGCGGATTCTCCTTCGCGCTCTGAACTGTCAGCGCAGGATCAGCCGAACTCCAGCAGCGTGTAGGTGCCGCGATACTGCTTGGTGGGCTTCCATTGCCAGAACGCCGGGAACAGTTTCTCGAACGCCCACCCGCGCCCGCGCGGCATCGGCAGGTCGTGGACCGCGCGGATGCCCGGCACGGTGTTGGCCAGATCCGCCAACTCGGCGGGTTTGAGGCTGAACGGCATCGGCGGGACGCGGTAGCGCCGGGAGGACCGGACGCCCTTCGGTGCGAACTTCTTCACCAGCACCGGGGGGAGGTCGAAGATCATCTGGCCGCCGGGGAAGCGGCGCGCGCATTCCCTGATCAATCCCATCGACTCCTCGGGTTGCAGGTACATCAGCAGGCCCTCGGCGGTGATGAAGACCCCGTTGCCGGTGTCCACCTGATCCATCCACGAGTAGTCCAGTGCTGACTGTGCGAGCGTCCCGATTCGCGGGGACGACGGCAGCAACCGTTCCCGAAGATCGATGATTGGCTGGAAATCGACGGTCAGCCAAGAGAACTGAAGGTCGGGCCGGGCTTCGGTCAGGCGCCAGTAACTGGTTTGGAGTCCCTCAGCAAGCGCCACAACCGTAGCTGTCGGATGCTGCGACAGATAACTGAGCGCGGCGCGGTCGAAGGCCAGCGAGCGCAGCGCCATCTCCTGACCCTTACGGCCGAACTTCTCGAAATCGAAGTCGATGGCCTCCACCAGTCGGATGGCCATCGGGTCCTCGATGATCGCGTCCCGGTGTCCGGCCTGATGGGCCCGCCCGTACAGCGTCAGCAGCGCGGTCTCCGAGACCCCCGTCAGGGTGTTCGCGTCGGCCTTGTCGCCGTCTGAACGGTTCACCACACCGAACTTACCGGCCGGCGACGGGAGGGCAGGCCGCACTCTCAGAAGCGGGACGCCCGTGCCGACCGTGAGTTGCACGGTCGTGCCAGAGATTGTCGGTACCAAGTCTAAGAGACGGTCTATCGGGCATTCGCCAGGAAATCGTTGCGGTGCAGTTTCCCGCAGGCCCACAGGCAAATTCACAGGTGCCTCTATTTGCCGGTTCTAAAGGCGCCCAGAACCGCCTTATACGCTGGCCATGGGCATGGTTTACTCTTCCAGAACTGAGTTGCGGCCTCGGGGGGCCACGTGTTTGCGAGTGCGGCGCACCATCGCGCCGGGTGTGGCAAGTTAACGGAGGAGAACTACCATTTTGCGGCTTCTGAAGCGGTTGTGGATACCGCTGCTGGCGCTCGTGGTGTTCAGCGCTGGTGGTTTCGCCGTGTCGAGGCTGCATGGGATTTTCGGCTCGGAACAACGCCCGACGTACGGGACTTCGGAACAGGCCCAGACGGAAGCGTTCAACCCGAAGAGATTGACCTATGAGGTGTTCGGGTCGCCGGGTTCGGTAGCCAATATCAGCTATTTCGATGCCGACACCGATCCGCAATTCGTGGAGGATGTCAGCCTGCCCTGGACCTTGGAATTTGAGGTCAACCAGACGACCACCATCGGCAGCATCATGGCGCAGGGGGATGGCAGCACCATCGGCTGTCGGATCATCGTCGACGATGAGGTCCAGGAGGAGAAAGTCGCCAATCAGGTAAACGCCTTCACCTCTTGCCTCGTGCAGGCCGCATGACCACCGAAACCACGGAGACGCAGCGGTCGTCGCGCCCGCGGATTGCGTCCTTCATCCGCACCTTCTCGCCGCTGATCATTCTGGGGTGGCTGGCGCTCGCCGTGCTTGCGACGGTGGCGGTCCCGCCGCTGGAGGTGGTGGAACGCGAGCATGCGGTCTCGCTGACACCCACGGAAGCCCCGGCCATCCAGGCAGCGGTGCGCATGGGCGAGGTCTTCCAGGAGCCGAGCTCGGAGAGCGTCGCGGTCATCATCCTCGAGGGCCAGGAGCCGCTTGGCGCCAACGCCCATGAGTATTACGACGAGATCATTCGTCAGCTCGAGGAAAAACCCGAACATGTGCAGTTCGTCCGGGACTTCTGGGGCGACCCGCTCACGGCCGGAGCCGCCCAAAGTGCCGATGGGAAGGCCGTTTTCGTCCAGATCAACCTGGTCGGCCGCTTCGGGCAGGCCGAGTCGAACGAGGCCGTCAGGGTTGTTCAGGAGATCATCGAGAACACGCCCTCGCCACCGGGCGTCGAGACCTACCTGACCGGACCGGCGGCCATCGCCGCGGACGCGGGCGAGAGTGGGGCCGCGACGGTCCTGCTGTTCACCCTGGTCACCATCGCGGTGATCTTCTTGATGCTGTTGTTCTTCTACCGGTCCTTCATCCTCGTCATAGTCCTACTGTTCGCGGTCCTCGTCGAATTGCAAGTGGCCCGTGGTCTCGTCGCCTATCTCGGAATGCACGGGGTCGTCGGACTGACGACGTTCGTGGTCAACCTGTTGGTCTCGGTGGGCATCGCGGCCGGAACCGACTACGGGATCTTTTTCTTCGGCAGGTATCAAGAGGCGCGACAACAGGGCGAAACCCGGGAACAGGCCTATTACACCGCCTTCAGCTCGGTCGCGAAGGTGGTCCTGGCCTCCGGCGTGACGATCGCCGGAGCCATTGCCTGCCTGAGCTTCACCCGGCTGCCCCATTTCCAGCCGTTGGGTATCCCGGGCGCGCTGGGCATCTTGGTGGCGGTCGCGGTGGCACTGACCCTGGTGCCGGCCACCATTGCGCTCGGCAGTCGCTTCGGCCAGTTCGATCCCAAGCGAAATGTCATGACCCGGCGTTGGCGGCGTATCGGCACCGCCATCGTCCGATGGCCGGGTCCGATTCTGGTGGCGACGATGGCGCTGGCGATGATCGGTCTGCTCACCCTGCCGGGCTACAACCCCAGCTACAGCGACCAGGAATTCATCCCGGAGAACATTTCCGCCAATCAGGGCTACAAGGCTGCGGCGCGCCATTTCCCCGCAGCGGTCATGGCGACGCCCGAACTGCTCATGATCGAGTCCGATCACGACATGCGGAACCCGACGGACCTGCTGGTCCTGAACAAGCTCGCCAAGGCGATCTTCGAGGTGCCGGGCATCGCCAACGTGCAGTCGGTGACGCGACCTGAGGGTACGCAGCTCGAGGACACCACCATTCCGTACATGATCAGCATGTCCAATGCCAGTCAGCGCCTTGCGCTTCCGTTCCAGCAGGCGCGCATGCAAGACATGCGCAAGCAGGCCGACGAGATGGCCGAAACCATCGCCTTGATGAAGCGGATGTACGCGCTGATGCAGGAGATGGTCAGCACGACGCAACGGATGGTCGAGACCACCCACGAACTGCAGGACACCACCACCGAATTGCGCGACCACATCGCGAACTTCGACGACTTCTTCAGGCCGATTCGAAACTATTTCTACTGGGAACCGCACTGTTACAACATTCCCATTTGCTGGTCGTTGCGAGGCATTTTCGAGGCGCTCGACGGTGTCGATCAGGTCAGCGGCACCATGGCGGAAATGGTCAAGGATCTCGATAAATTGGCGCTGCTGATGCCGCAGATGCTGCTGCAGTTTCCGACGATGATCTCGACCATGGAGTCCAGCCGCACCATGATGCTGACGATGTTCAGCACCATGTCCGGAATTCTGGGACAGATGGACGATTCCGCAGATACCGCCACCGCGATGGCCAAGGCATTCAACTCGTCGAACAACGACGATTCCTTCTATTTGTCGCCGGAAATCATCGAGTCCCCGCAATTCAAGCGCGTCACCGACATCTTCCTGTCGCCGGACGGCAAGGCCGCGCGCATGCTGATCACCCAACGCGGGGATCCTGCGACCACGGAGGGCATGGCGCTGGTCGAACCGGTCCGGATCGCGGCCGAGGAGGCGCTCAAGGGGACCCCGCTGGAGAGTTCGGAGGTCTACTTGTCCGGCACCGCGGCCGGGGTCAAGGACCTGGTCGAGGGCTCCATCTACGACCTGCTGATCGCCCTGATCTCGGCGATCTGCCTGATCTTCATGATCATGGTGCTGATGACCCGCAGCGTCATCGCCGCGCTGGTCATCGTCGGGACGGTGGTGCTCTCGCTCGGCGCGTCATTCGGCCTCTCGGTCTTGGTGTGGCAGCACATCTTCGGCATCCAATTGCACTGGGTGGTGTTGGCCATGTCGGTGATCGTCTTGTTGGCGGTCGGTTCCGACTACAACTTGATGCTGGTCTCCCGCATGAAGGAAGAGGTCGGCGCCGGTTTGAAGACCGGGTTGATCCGGGCGATGGGCGGCACCGGTCGGGTGGTCACCATGGCCGGGTTGGTCTTCGCGGCCACCATGGCCTCGCTGATCGTCAGTGATCTGCTGATGCTCGGTCAGGTGGGCACGACGATCGGCCTGGGCCTGTTGTTCGACGCGATGGTGGTGCGCGCGTTCATGACCCCGTCGATCGCCGCGCTGCTGGGCCGTTGGTTCTGGTGGCCCCAGCGGGTGCGTCCGCGGCCGGCCAGTTCGATGCTCCGGTCGACAGGCCCCCGCCCGCTCGTGCGGTCATTGCTCATGAGGGATTAGCGGAATCCGTATGGACACTGAGGATTCCCGGCGGCCCTTCATAGCCCGGACCATACGACGGTTCGCACCGCTGATCATCGTGGGATGGTTGGCGCTCATCTTGGCGCTGACGTTCTCGGCGCCGATGTTGGAGACCGTCGGCGAGGAGCACGCCGTCGCGCTGATGCCCTCGGACGCCCCGTCGGCGCAGGCGATGAAGCGCATGGTCGAAACCTTCGACAACTCCGATTCCGACAATTTCGCGATGATCGTGCTGGAGGGCCAGGAACCCCTCGGCGAAGACGCACGCGAGTACTACACGAACCTGGTCGACCAATTACACGGCGCCCCAGAGTATGTGACAAATGTGCAGGACCTCTGGGGCGACCGGCTGACCGCGTCGAGCGTGCAGAGCCCGGACGGCCGGGCCACCTACGTCCAGCTGAACCTGGTCGGGGATCAGGGCACCGCCCAGGGCGACAAGTCGGTCGCCGGCGTGCGGGACATCGTCGACGGGCTACCGCCCCCGGCCGGTGTGGATGTCTACGTCACCGGTGCGGGCCCGTTGGTCACCGACATGCACCAGGGCGGAAATGATTCCATTCTGAAGATCACCATCGTCAGCGTCGCGGTGATCTTCGCGCTGTTGCTCATGGTCTACCGGTCGCTGGTCACCGTGATCCTGCTGCTGCTGATGGTGGGCTTCGAGCTGGGCGCGGCGCGCGGTGTCGTGGCCGTGCTCGGCCACTACGAGATCCTCGGACTGTCCACCTTCGCCGTCAACATGCTGGTGTTCCTCTGTATCGCGGCGGGCACCGACTACGGCATTTTCTTCTTCGGCCGGTATCTGGAGTCGCGGCAGGCCGGTCAGGATCGCGAAACGTCTTACTACAGCATGTATCACGGTGTCGCCCCGGTGGTCCTGGCCTCGGGTATGACGATCGCCGGGGCGATGCTGTGCCTGAGCTTCACCCGGCTCCCGTACTTCCAGACCATGGGCGTTCCGGCCGCCATCGGCCTGGCCGCCGCGGTGGCGGTCGCCGTGACTCTGGTGCCGGCCGGTGTCGCGGTGGCCAGCCGATTCGGCATGTTGGAACCCAAGCGCAAGATCGCCGCGCGTCGCTGGCGCGGAATCGGGACGGCGATCGTCCGCTGGCCGGCGCCCATCGCGGTCTCCGCGCTGGCGCTGGCGCTCGTCGGCCTGCTGGCGCTACCGGGCTACAAGACGAGCTACAACGACCGCAACTACATTCTCGGAGACATCCCGGCCAATCAGGGATTCCAGGCCGCCGAGCGGCATTTCTCCCAGTCGCGGATGACCCCCGAAGTTCTGATGGTCGAAACGGATCGCGATCTGCGCAACCCGGACGACTTCTTGGTGTTGAACAAGGTCGCCAAAGCCATCTTCCAGGTGCGCGGAGTGTCGCGGGTGCAGGCGGTCACGCGACCGGAGGGCACCCCGATGGAGCGCACCTCCATCCCGTTCCTGCTCAGCCTGCAAAGCGCCACCCAGACCCAGTCGAATCATTTCCAGAACGAACGCACCGACGACATGTTGAAGCAGGCCGACGACATGGCGAAGATGATCGCGGTCCAGAAGCGCATGTTGGGCGTCATGACAGAGATGGTCGCCACCACGAAAAGCATGTTCGGGCATACGACGGAGATGCAGGAGATCCTCGAGGAGTTGCGCGGCAGCATCTCGCTGTTCGACGACTTCTTCCGGCCGATCCGCAACTACTTCTACTGGGAACCGCACTGCTACAACATCCCGGTCTGTTGGGCGCTGCGATCCATCTTTGACACCATCGACAAAGTCGACCGGTTGAACGACGACTTCGCGGTCCTGGTCGACGATATGGCGATCATGAACGAGTTGATGCCGGAGATGCTGGTCATCATGCCGAAAATGATCGCGGTAATGGAGCGGATGCGGGAGATGACGCTCACCATGCACAGCACCATGTCGGGGCTGAACTCCGGCATGGAGGAGTCCTCCAAGGATGTCAGCGTCATGGGGCGGGCATTCGACGCGGCCCAGATCGAGGACTCGTTCTTCCTGCCTCCGGAGGTGTTCGAGAATCCGGAGTTCCAACGCGCCATGGAATTCTTCCTGTCGCCGGACGGGAAATCCGTGCGCTACATCATTTCTCATAGCGGTGACCCCGCCTCCATCGAGGGCATCCAACGCATCGACCAGATCAGGACCGCGGCCGAGGAGGCGCTCAAGGGCACACCGCTGGCCGGCGGCAAGATCTATATCGCCGGCGCCGCGGCCACCGCCAAGGACTGGCATGACGGATCGACCTGGGACGTCTGGCTCGCCGGTATCGCCGCGGTGTGCCTGGTCTTCCTGATCATGCTCATCATCACGCGCAGCCCGATCGCGGCCCTGGTGATCGTCGGTACCGTCGTGCTGTCGCTCGGCGCCTCGTTCGGCATCTCAGTGCTCATCTGGCAGTACATCTTTGGCATCTATCTGCACTGGATGGTGCTGGCGATGTCCGTGATCATCCTGCTGGCAGTCGGTTCGGACTACAACCTGATGCTGGTCTCCCGCATGAAGGAAGAGATGGGCGCGGGGTTGAACACCGGCCTGATCCGGGCGATGGGTGGCACCGGCAAGGTCGTGACGACGGCGGGTCTGGTGTTCGCGCTCACGATGGCCGCAATGGTGGTCAGCGACCTGCGGATCATCGGGCAGGTGGGCACCACCATCTGCTTCGGTTTGCTGTTCGACGCGTTGATTGTGCGCGCCTTCCTGACCCCGTCGATCGCCGCTTTGCTGGGCCGGTGGTTCTGGTGGCCGCAGCGGGTGCGCCCCCGACCCGCCAGTGCCATGCTTCGCCCCTACGGGACCCGTCCCGCGGTGCGTGCATTGCTAGGGGACGACTGACGATACAAATCGTCCCCAGCGGTGAGGCCCTCTCCGCTGGGGACGATCTGGGGTGAATGAGCTCAGTACTTGGAGCAGCTGGTCAACATCTGCTGGAACACCGGCAGGGCCTGGTCGATGCCCGGGTTGCCGCTGATCTGGTTGAGCAGGTTGATCCGCTCGTCGCGGGACGAGCCGAGGTACACCTGCAAGAACTGCACGTTGGGCGGCGACTGGTCGAGGTACTGCGCGGCGGTCGGGTTCTCCGTGCGCACCGCCGTCATCGCCTGATCGAAGCTGCAGGTGGTGTCGACCATCGGCCCATAGTCGGGGGCTGCGGACGCGATACCCGCGCCGGCCGACAAGGACAGGGCCAGTCCGCACGCGGCGGCAGCTACTTTGGTCAACGGTGGTCGGATCATGTGTCGCTCCTTCGAATATTGACGAGATGTCGTCCAGCGGGGTCGACCCGGGACAGTCTCGACATCGGTTGAGCTACCCACCGATGCCTCGGTCTCAAACCTGGTGCGAGACCTACTTTCCTATCTGATGCGAAGGCTCGAACGTTACAGCGCGGAGGCTACTTCCGGTCCAACAGGTGTAGGAGGTACTGCCCGTAGCCGGATTTGAGCAGTTCGTTGGCGCGCGCAGCAAGCTGATCATCGTTGATAAAGCCTGCACGCCAGGCAATTTCCTCGGGCGCGCTGACTTTCAATCCTTGGCGTCGTTCGATGGTGCGAACGAAATCGCTGGCATCGAGCAGGGAATCGAAGGTTCCGGTGTCCAGCCACGCGGTCCCGCGGGCCAGCACTTCGACGGAGAGTCGGCCCTGTTCCAGATACGTCCGGTTGACGTCGGTGATCTCGTACTCGCCGCGCGCTGACTTCTGCAGCGAGCGTGCGATTTCGATGACGTCGTTGTCGTAGAAGTACAGCCCGGGCACCGCATAGTGCGACTTCGGGTGCTGCGGCTTCTCTTCCAGTGACAGCGCCGTGCCGTCAGCACCGAACTCCACGACGCCGTAGGCCGCCGGATTCGCTACCCAATACGCGAAAATCGCGCCGCCGCTCACATTCTGAAACCGACTCAGGCTGGTGCCCAGTCCCGGACCATAGAAAATGTTGTCGCCCAGAGCAAGTGCCACGGTGTCGCCACCGATGTGGTCCGCACCGATCACGAAGGCCTGGGCCAGGCCCTCGGGGTCCTCCTGAACCGCATAGCGCAAGTCCACGCCAAACGCCGATCCGTCGCCCAGAAGCCGCTGAAATGCGGAGGCGTCACTGGGCGTCGTGATCACCAGGATGTCTCGGATACCCGCCATGATCAGTGTCGACAGCGGGTAATAGACCAGCGGCTTGTCGTAGACGGGCAGCAGCTGCTTGCTCACGCCCATCGTGATCGGATGCAGCCGGGTGCCCGAGCCACCCGCCAGAATGATGCCGCGCATGCCTTCTACCCGGCGGCGAACTCGGTAGTGGCGTGGCGGCGGCCGTCCCTGTAGCAACGCTCGTTGTCGCGGAACACGCATGCCACCTTAACGTGTGTGATCCAGAATGCCGACTGAATGGTCTTGACGGCGGGCCCGATGCGGGGCTGATATTGCGCACAAGAATGCGGCCGCACTGTGCGGCCGCAGGTGAGTGGTCAGCCAAAACAACAGGGAAACAAGGGCTCTGCGCTTCATCAGTCTGGATTGCCGGGGCTGTCGACGGGCGCATCGGCCCCGGTAGGGCAAATTTCGCCGGCGACAGCGAATTTGCTGGACCTCGCTCGAGGTCGCCTGCCGGCCTGCCGAGAGCTCGGATTGCGGGAGTCCCGACGGCTCAAACGCGACTGATGCCAGTGAGCACGGTGGAGGCACCGGCCACGGTGAAAATGGCCACCAGGATCTGTCGTCGATGAGTGATGGTCCAGCTGCGTAGTCGCTGCAGGACCGCCTCGGTTCTTGCGGGCATCAGCAGGCTGCCCACGAGCACCGTTTCGACCAGGGCGAGTAACACCAGAGCGTACGCGATGACGGCGCTGACCTGCGCACCTACGGTGGCTCCGGAAGTCACGATGATCGCCAGTACGAGGAGGATCATCTCGGGCGCCGGCCCCATTACGAGCCCGATCACGCAGGCGATCCAAAGTGCGCCGTTGTTCCACCCGTTGCGGGCGGGGGCGAGCACCCGCTGCAGCACCGATCGGACCGTCGTGGTGGCAGGCCCGGCGTCGGCCGAATGGTGGTCGGTCACGCGCGTGCTGTTCGGATCGAGGAAAGAAAGTTCACCGCGCGCAGTTTGCGGACCCGATTTCCGCCGGCTCCGAAGGCGTGCGGTCAAAAATGCGCCGACCAACAGTAGCAACACACCCAGCCCAATTTGCACCTTACCCACGGTGGACCCCATCGCCGAGTCCGCCAGATCACGCATCACGGGTTCGAACATCGGCGTGAGGTTCAACACCAATAGTGGGATAGTCAGGGATAACGAAGTCGCGGTCAAGCACCCGATCCAGAAGGCGATCAGGTTCTGTGTCGGGCGTGGCCGAGTCACAAGTAACAAGACCACCCCCAAGCGCACCGGGTTGAGGTTCCCCAGAACCGCCACAGCCAGCACCGAACCCAACACCGCCGCCACGCTACCCCGTTGACGTTGCCTACAAGCCCCTTTGGGGTCCCATCGGGGGTGCTCGAACGGCCTGCGCCGCACGAGAACTTTTGAGAGGCAGAGCCGCGGGTAATCGGCTCAAACTTACCGTCGCAGGTGCGGACGACCTCGGAGCCTGTGCGTGGCAGCATAATTGACGATACGCCGCCGGGCTATCGGACTATCGTGGATGACACTTGACCTACAGTGGCGCTATCGCCACGATTGGTTTGGGACGCCACGATTTTGGGGGTTACATGTTCGACGCCGGTTATCAGTGCAGGTACGCCTCGGTGCAATACTGCGTCCTCGCGGCGGGTGCCGCCCATAACGATGAGTGGAGTTCATGACGGTGCCGGACGGACAGAACGGCACTTCGCCGCGCCCCGTCATCGTCTTTGTCCTGGGGGTGGCCCGTTCCGGTACCTCGGCTCTCACGAGGGTCCTGTCGCTGAGTGGCGCTGCGCTTCCCGACGGGATGCTGGGAGCCGGCAAACACAATCGACGCGGCTACTGGGAGCCCCGTGCATCGATCATCCTCAACAGCGCGTTCCTGGCCAGGCAGGGCAGTTCCTGGTGGGATCCGTCGCTGCGGTTGTTGGAGGAGGGTGAGATCGAGCCGCGCGACAAGTCGGCCTACATTGCCGAGATTGTCGCGTATCTCCAGCGATTGCCAGTCGCGCCGCACACCGTGATCAAAGAGCTCCGCATCACCGCGCTGTCCGAGATGTGGTTCGAAGCAACGCGTTTAGCTGGATACGAGCCTGCGGCGGTGATTTCGGTGCGGCACCCGCAGGAGGTCATCGCGTCATTGGGTGCCGCCGGCCGCGCATCGCCGGAACTCGCGAGCGCCCTGTGGGTGAAGTACAACTTGCTTGCTGAGCGACAGTCGCGTGGCATGCCGCGCGTCTTCGTCGAGTACGAGAAGCTGCTCGACGATTGGCGTCGTGAAGTCAAGCGGATCTCGACAACGCTGGCGATGGACCTCGACAGCCCGGATGAACGCGCGATCGAAGAGTTCCTGACACCCGATCTTCGACACGAACGACACCACGGAGCCGTCACCGACCCGTTCGGCTCCGATTGGATATCCGAGATCTACGAGGTCACGCGGGCGGCCGCAGGGGACCAGCTTCCGGATACGTCGGCGCTGGATCGGGTGTACGGGGCATACCAGGCGAATGAGCACGCCTTCCGAAACGCGTTCGAGGGCTCCCGCCGCTACACCGACAGTCTGTTGAACAAGATTTCGCGGCCATCGATCATGAAGCCGGTGTTCGAGATCCAGGCGATGGCGCGGCGGCGCAAGGGGACCTGGGCGTAAGCGGCCCAGGTCGGCATCGGTTGCCAAAAATACTGCCCTCGTTGCATTCTGCTCGATCCCGACCGTGGACAGGGCGACTTGACATTAGCTGACACAGATACGGTGGTTGGACTGGGCGGGACCCGGCGTCGTCAATGGGGCGGTGACGGCGCCGATCTCTTGCGAGAGATCACCGCGGCGAACAATCGCAGGTAGCCCGGTCCGGTCAGCCGTACGAGGAGGTCGAGCGCTTTGGCGTCTCGGCCAACCAGTATTCGCGCTTTGTTCTTACGGACCCCGGTCAGGATTCTCTGTGCCGCTGTCTCCGCAGATGTGATCGCCGCTTTGTCAAATACCCTGATACTCAGGGCCTTGTCGAAACCAGGCACTCCGTCGGCATGATGGGCGAGTCCGGTTTTTATGCCGCCTGGGTGAACAGCCGTGACGTTCACCCGATGTCCGCTGAGGATCATCTCGAGACGTAGGGCCTCGGTGAACCCGCGGACCGCAAACTTCGAGGCGACGTAGGCGGCCTGGCCGGGCGCCGCGCACAACCCGAACAAGCTCGAGATGTTCACAACGTGGCCATCACCCGAGGTGATCAGGTGGGGTAGGAACGCCTTTGTCCCATTGACGACACCCCAGAAGTTGACGTGTAGCACCCGCTCGATATCGGTGAGCTGTGAGGATGCGACGTCGCCGGCAAATGCGATGCCAGCATTGTTGTAGACTTGGTTAACCGTACCGAAGTGGTCGTGCACCGCATCGGCGTAGGCATGCAGGGACTCTCGCTCGGTGACGTCCAGGCGGTCAGATTTGACTGGCGCACCAAGGTGTTTGAGCATCGCTTCGGTGCTAGCCAGGCCGACACTGTCGATGTCGCTGATCGCCAGTCTCGCGCCAGAACGGGCCAGTTCGACGGCTATCGCCTGCCCGATTCCGGAGGCGGCTCCGGTTACGACGGCCACCTTCCCGGCGAACCCCTCCATGACGGCCCCCTTGCCTGGACGTGAATCAGCGCCTCAGTTCCTTACATTCGGTCGGCCGTCACTCTACGCACGCTCCTACCGCCTCGAGAGTCAAAGTGGGAATGCCGGCGGCGGGACGCAGACACCCGCCAGCGGACTTCCGGCACCTCAGTATTCCCGCCTAACGTACCGCCGTTACCATGACCTGGACTGCACCCCTGGGCGCGTGCGGTTGCTGTCTGACTCTGCAGTCGCACGGGAGGTGTCACCGACAAATGGCTAGGTCCGTACTGATCACCGGCGGAGCAGGGTTCATCGGTTCTGCGCTTTCGTCTCTTCTTGTGGCATCCGGCTACGACGTTGCCGTGATGGATGTCTTGCATCCACAGGTGCACTCCGGGAGCGGGGACATCAGCCTGCCGCAGTCGGTGCGACTGTTCACCGGTGATGTCACTCATGCCCCGGACTGGGACGCCGTGCTTCGCCTGTTCAAGCCCTCTCAAATCGTCCATCTGGCAGCTGAAACCGGTACAGCGCAATCTCTTTCCGAGGCAACGCGCCACGGCTCGGTCAACGTGGTGGGAACCACTCAGCTACTGGACGCGCTGAGTCGCTCCGGCATGGTCCCCGAGCAGCTGGTATTGGCGTCATCAAGGGCCGTATATGGTGAAGGATCCTGGCGGGTCGGAGCGCAAACCTTCTATCCGCTGCCGCGTAGTCATGCCCAGCTTGTGGCCGGCAGTTGGGACCCGCAGGGGCCCGAAGGCGGCCCCGCGATACCAATTCCCAGCCGTGCCAGCCTCACTGAGCCGCGACCTACCAATATCTACGCCGCGACGAAGCTTGCACAGGAGCACCTACTTGCCGCCTGGGCCGCGGCGCATGACACCAACCTCAGTGTGTTGCGACTGCAGAACGTGTACGGACCCGGGCAGTCACTTACCAATTCGTATACCGGGATCGTGGCGCTCTTCGCGCGATTGGCGCGGGCCGGTGAGACGTTGGAGGTCTACGAGGACGGCCGGATCGTGCGCGACTTCGTCTTCATCGATGACGTCGTCGAGGCTCTGTTCAGCGCAGTCCGTTCACCCGCGCGCGGACAGCGCTGCCTGGACATCGGTTCCGGAAACGCAACCACCATCCACGAGTTGGCCCGCGAAGTTGCCCGCATCTGTTCGGCCCCGGAGCCCGTGGTGGTCCCGAAGTTTCGTGACGGTGACGTACGCGCAGCGAGTTGCGAACTCGAGCCCGCAATCAGCGCCCTCGATTGGCGGCCGAAGTGGTCGCTCGCCGATGGTCTGCCGGCGCTTCTGGAATGGATCGAGAACTCCTAGCAACCGGAATGGCCTGCTTGATCGAGCGCTGACCTCGGTCACTGACGCACATCAACATCAATGGCGAATGGATCTCCCCGCAGTCAATCGATCAAGTCCGTGAAACCTGCACGGCCCGAATTGGTCTGGCGATACTATGACCCGGCGATATCGGAAGCTTAGGGAGGCGGATGAAGCTCGGGATTGCATTCGATCCGCGAAATAATGCGCTCAATGCGCTTCGACTCGTGTTGGCGACCGAAGTGATCCTCTTCCACTCGTTCCCGGTGACCGGCCATGTCGTGTACTCCCCGGCGGTTCTGCAACTGCTCTTCTCGGTGGGAGTCGACGGGTTCTTCGCACTATCCGGATTCCTCATCACTGCGAGTTGGCTACGCGATCCCCACGTGCGCGACTATGTCCTCGCTCGTGCGCTGCGGATCCTCCCTGGCTTCTACGTCTGCCTGTTGCTGACGGCGTTCGTCATCGCTCCGCTCAGCGTAGCCATCCAGGGCGGATCACCGATGAAGCTGCTGCTGTCCAGTGCGCCGGTCGATTACGTCTTGAAGAACCTCGGAGTGATCCACCTCCAATTCGATGTGGCCGGAACGCCAGCCGATATCCCCTTCGCGGGCATCTGGAATGCCTCGTTGTGGTCCCTCATCTGGGAGCTGATGTGCTATCTCGCGGTGGCTGGGTTGGGCATTGTCGGACTCGCCAAGTTCCGATGGGTGTCTCCGGTGATCCTGGTGCTGGCGACAGCCGGGGCGGCAATGCTGCCGCCGCTGACATTCCCCGGTGAGTGGACGATTCCGCAGCTGGCCATGCGCACCGCCATCATGTTCTCGGCGGGCGCTGCCCTCTACCAATGGCGCGATGTCATCCCAGCGCGGTGGTCACTGGTCGCGGTATGTGCCGCCATCGTCGCGGTGGCCGGCACCATGCCCGACTATCGCCTGATCGGTGGGCTGCCCTTGGCGTATGCCGTCGTCGTCTCTGGCATCCTCGTGAAGAGCAACCGCATGAACGTGCGTACCGACATCTCTTACGGAATGTACATTTACGCGTTCCCCATCCAGCAGTTGCTGGCGGTCGCGGGCCTGTCCAATCTGAATCCGTTCGTGTTCTTCGTCGTCTCCACGGCCGCGACGTTGCCGATGGCCGCGGCGAGCTGGTTCCTGGTCGAGAAGCGCGCACTGGATCTGAAGAACCGGATGAAGCGCAAACGTCTCCTGTCGTCGACGGACCCTCTGGGGGTGAGTCCGCGCGCCGCCACCGAGCCCGGGCTCTGATTCGGACCGCGGATGCCGACTGGATCGGGACGCGGCCACCCAGCCGTAGGCCCAGAACAGCATCTGGCAGGGTTGCCGGATATCGCGGGTAGTCTTCACCCCAAGGCATTGACCGGATATCGATGTGATCTGACTTCTATTCATCAACAGGGGATTTCGTGACTATGGCTCTCTTCCGCCTGGCATTGCAACCGAAGGCGCCGTTCATCACCCGTCGCTATCCCTTCCGGGGTCGGCGGCGGATGCTCGAGGTATTGGGCCCGGATTTGGCGCGCCCGGTAGGCATGCGCGCCGAGGATGGTCCTCCTGAAGACTCCGCGATCGGACGGATCTTCGAGACCACCGGCGACATCCATAAGCTCCGGCACTATCTACCCATCTACGAGCAGGCGTTGGGCCATACAGAACGGATGCTCGAGATCGGTGTGGACCGGGGCGGTTCGCTGCAGATGTGGCGGCAGTACCTGCCTGACGCCACCATCGTGGGCCTCGACATCAACCCGAAGGTCACCCAGTACGACGACGCCGCACGGGACATCCATGTGCGGGTGGGGGACCAGACCGACACCGCCTTCCTGAGCAGCGTCCTCGAGGAGTTCGGTACCTTCGACACGGTGCTCGACGACGGTGGCCATACGCCCCACCAGATGATCACGTCGTTCCAGTACCTCTTCCCCCGGCTCAAGCCCGGCGGCGTCTACATCGTCGAGGATGTCTGTGCCAACTACTGGACGCCCTACCGGGATCAACCCGAATCGTTCATCGACTTCACCAAGTGGCTGATGGATGCGATGCACGCCCACTACATGCAGATGAAGTCGGTCTTCCATCTGATGGAAGGGCATCCTAAGCGGGTCAGGGAAATGCAGGTGCCGCTCGCGGCGACGATCATCGATCGGATCGAGGTGTTCGATTCCGTGGTGGTGGTGCATCGAGCAAAAGATTCGAAGCCACTACCCAGGGCCTCCTTCAGCTAGCGTCTTGGCTGTCGGGCCGAGTGGGATTATTTGCCAGCAAGCGCGTAAATGCGCATTTCACCTAATCGTGCAGGAGTTGGTGGAATCCGAAACGTTCGCCCAAAATGCATTCTGCCGCACGGAACTCATATGAGCACCCAAAACCGCGCCGCGACAACGGATGCGGGCAATTTCAGAAAGCCCGCTAACGTGAGGTTGCGGGGTTAGGGTTGGCAGTGGGTCGCAGGTATCGAGATAGGGAACAGTTTTGACCGTAACTGAGCGTGATAGCCGATCCGCCTATTTGGACCTGCTCCGGCAGGATCTGACCAGGTATGGAAGCGATGAATTGGTGCCGGTGGGATGGAGCAAGCTCCATCGCCCGATCTTCAAGGTCGGCAACATCATGTTGGCGCGTAAGCGTCCGTTTGATCGACGTAAGCGCGATCTGGGGTTGGATTGGCCTGCCGACGCTCTGACGATGATCGGCATGAAGCGGCTCACCAGTCTTCAACAGTGCGTCGAGACAGTCTTGGCCGAGGACGTACCGGGTGACTTGGTCGAGTGCGGCGTCTGGCGTGGCGGGGCATCCATCCTGATGCGGGCGGTATTGGCGGCGTACGGCGATCAGACTCGATGCGTCTGGTTGGCAGACTCGTTTGCCGGTGTGCCGCCGCCGGATACGGCGAAGTACAAGGCCGACAAGGGTGACCGACTGTATCTCGCGGCGCCGATTCTGGCGGTCGCGGAGAAGGACGTCAGGGCGAATTTCGAGCGGTACGGGTTGCTGGACGGCCAGGTGCGTTTTCTGCCCGGTTGGTTCAAAGACACGCTGGGCGACGCCCCGATTGACCGGATCGCGGTGTTGCGGCTCGATGGCGACCTCTACGAATCCACGATTCAGGCGCTCGACGGTCTCTACTCGCGGTTGTCACCCGGCGGATTCTGCATCGTCGACGACTACCACGCCATCGACGGATGTCGACAAGCCGTCACGGATTACCGTGCCAAGCACGGCATCTCGGCCGAGATTATCGAGATCGACGGCACCGGGGTGTTCTGGCGCAAGGATTGATGGCCATGCCGATGCTGAGGATGGTGCGGTCGTCGAGGCCACGGGCGAGAGGGGTGGGTACGCGATGAAGTTCGTCCTGGCCAGCTACGGCACCCGTGGCGATATCGAGCCTTCGATCTTCGTGGGTCGCGAGTTACAACGCCGGGGGCACACCGTGCTGATGGCAGTGCCCCCGGATCTGATGGGGTTCACCGAGTCAGCCGGGCTGGAAACGGTGGCATACGGGCTGGACACGAAGACGTGGCTCGACGTCTACCGCAACTTCTGGAAGTTCGCGCTGCACAAGTTTTGGCGGGTGGGCGATATCCGGCGGTTGTGGCGTGAGATGTGGGAGCTCAGCGACACGGCGTGGGCCCAGATGGCGGCGACGTTGAAGACCGCGGCCGACGGTGCAGATGTGATATTGGCGGGGCAGAGTTACCAGGAGCCCGCGGCCAACGTCGCGGAGTACCACGATATTCCGTTGGCCACCCTGCATCACGTCCCGATGCGGCCCAATGGTCAGCTCGTCACCTTCTTGCCGGCCAAGCTCGGCCGATGGTCGATGAAAGCGTTTGATTGGGTGGGTTGGCGACTGAACAAGAAGGTCGAGGACGCACAGCGGCGAGACCTCCGTCTGCCCAGGGCAACGGGACCGACCTCACGGCGGATCACCGCGCGGAATTCTCTGGAGATCCAGGCCTACGATGCGGCTGCTTTCCCGGGCTTGGCGGTCGAATGGGCCGAATGTCGCGACCAGCGACCCTTCGTCGGTGCGTTGACGATGACCATGTCGACCGAGGCCGACGATGAGGTGGCAGCATGGATCGCGACCGGTACGCCGCCGATCTGCTTCGGGTTCGGCAGTATGCCCGTCGAGTCACCCGAGGACACTGTGGAGATGATCTCCTCGGCGTGCGCGGAGTTGGGTGAGCGCGCGCTGGTGTGTGCCGGATGGAGCGACTTCAGCGAAGTGTCGCACGCTGAACATGTGAAGGTGGTTGGCGCCGTGAACTACGCGGCGATCTTCCCGCTGTGCCGGGCAGTGGTCCATCACGGCGGATCCGGCACGACGGCCGCGAGCATGCGGGCGGGAGTACCCACCCTGGTCCTGTCGATGGACGCCAATCAGGCGCTCTGGGGAGGACAGATCAAGAAGATGAAAATCGGTACCACGCGCCGCTTCTCGAAAAGCAACCGTGCAACGATGACACAGGACTTGCACCGCATCCTCGATCCGGGATACGCCACCAGAGCCCGCGACCTTGCGGACCGCATGACCTCACCTGCCGAAAGCGTGGTCCACGCGGCCGACGTGGTGGAAGAGTTCGCCGGTTCGAGGCGTCTCGCGTGAGACCCGTCGGCGCCCGGCATAGCCGTTCCCGCGCAATCAGCACACTGGGCTGCGGGCCCAGCGCAACACAACTTCACCGGGAGAACAAATGAGCGAAGTATCGGAGGAATGCAGGGCATGTGGTGCGGCGGGGCCGCACCAGGTCATCACCGTCCGCGAGATGTACTACGGCACCCGGGAATTGTTCGAGTACTTCGTCTGCTCCGAATGCGACACATTGCAGATACTGAACGTGCTCGACGGGGAGGAACTAGCTCGCCACTACCCCCGCAAGTACTACTCTTACGATTCTCCAGCAGAAGCCGGTTTGCTGCCCTGGTTGACCAAACAGCAGGATCGGTTCGCACTACGCAGGGGCAGTCGCCTGGTCGGTGGCATGATCGCGGCGCTGCCGCCAGGGATTCGATCATTGATCGGTTCACGGGATGCGAGCGGCGACGTCGTCCGAATGCTTGGTCGTCTGGAGATTCCGCTCGACGCCAGAATCTTGGACGTTGGGTGCGGTAACGGAACGCTGCTCGAGCGTTTGGCCAAGGTCGGCTTCACCAATCTTGCCGGAGCCGACCCGTTCATCGAGACCGACGTCGCCACGTCCTCGGGCGTACCCATTGCGAAGCAGTTCATGAACGAAGTGACCGGCGAGTTCGACCTCATCATGTTCAACCATTCGTTGGAGCACGTACCTGACCCGGTGGCGACTCTCAGGGCAGCATGTGTACGGCTGGTCCCCGGCGGAATCTGCTTGGTGCGCCTGCCGACGACATCATCGGAAGCGTGGAAGGTCTACGGGAGACACTGGTGCCTGATCGACGCTCCTCGGCACACCCTGGTGCCCTCCAGGCGGGGGATGGAGTTGGCGGCCGGTGCAGTGGGCATGCGCGTGCAAGAGGTGTGGGACGACTCGAACTCGTCACAGTTCTTTGGCAGCGAGGCATACCGGCGCGACATCGCGCTGCCTGAGATCGCGAATTTCCGGGAGCTAATCCGCCTTTTCGGCATGAAGCAAATGTGGCGCTGGGAACGGCAATCTGATCGCCTCAACCGCGAAGGTCGAGGCGATCAGACGGCTTTTGTGTTAAGGGCGCAATGACCGTCAGAGTGTAGTTGAGCCTCTGTCGGAAGACTCGGAAGGACCTGTGGCAAACACACTTTCAGTTGGTGCACGGTTGGCGTCGAAGGTGGTACGCAGTCAGTACTGGCTGGCGCGAAAAGTCCTACCGAACGTTTACGCAAGCGACGGCTTGATCTGTTTCAACAGCCACGCATTTCTGGAAGATCCGGCCTTCCAACGCGCATACCAGCGTGGTGCAAAGGCAGTAGGTGGCCCCGATTGGTACCAGTGGCATTGGCGGGTGCACGTGGGTTTGTGGGCCGCGCAGAACGCGAGTCGGCTGGAGGGCGACTTCGTCGAGTGCGGAGTGAACTTCGGATTCCTGAGTAGCGCGGTGATGGAGCATCTCGATTGGGATCAGCTCGGCAAGACGTTCTACCTGCTGGACACTTTTGCGGGTATCGATCCGCGGTTCATCACCGACGGAGAGCGCGTCGGCGGGGCCATGAAGAAGAGCGAGCGGAGTCTGCACCATGGCACCTACGTCAGCGGGGTGGACAGCGTTCGGGCCAATTTCGCGCAATGGCGTAACCAGCGCATCATTGTTGGCGCGGTACCGGAGACCCTTGACCAGGTCGATGCCGACACCGTGGCTTTCCTGCACATCGACATGAACTGTGCGCCACCGGAAGTTGCTGCACTACGGTACTTTTGGCCGCGTTTGACGCCGGGCGCTGTCGTTCTGCTCGACGACTATTCGTATCGGGGGTTCGATGAACAGCGGCGGGCCATGGACGAACTGACCGCTGAACTCGGCGTGCCGATCTGTGCGTTACCCACCGGCCAAGGACTGATAATCAAGACGGAGTAAAACGCCAGCCGCTGACCGATTCTGCTGTCCATGAACTCGCTTTCTGAAAGAGAGGCCTGTATATGGCGTTTCGACCAGAGCAGCCCTGCTGGGCGCACCAAACGCTTACGTCTGCGCTGCCACTGCTCGCCACGCTTGCGGTCGCGGAGGGGGCGTCGTGGTAAACAAACTGTCGCTGCGCACTCGTCTGTGGCTGCGGGCAGTGCGGGCCGAATACTGGCTCGCGCGGACTCTGCTCCCCAACGTGTACTCGAATGATGCGCTGATCTGCTTCAACAACCATGCTTTCGTGGATGATCCTGATTTTCAGCGGGCCTATCAGCGCGGTGCGCGCGCGCTTGGTGATGAAGATTGGTATCAATGGCAATGGCGCGTGCACGTCGGACTGTGGGCGGCCTCGAGCGCAAGCCATCTTGACGGTGATTTTGTCGAATGCGGTGTCAGTTATGGCTTCTTGAGCAGCGCCATCATGGAACATCTCGACTGGGATCGGCTGAACAAAACATTCTACCTGCTCGACACGTTCGCGGGTCTTGATCCGCGCTTTGTTTCGGCGGCCGAACGCGAGTCGGGTGCACTCGCCAAAAGCGAGGAGCATCTACGCAGGGGTATGTACGCTGACGGAGCAGATAGTGTGCGGGCCAACTTCGCGGAATGGAAGAACCAGCGCATCATCGTCGGTGCGGTGCCGGAGACGTTGGCCGAGGTCGACGCAAACTCCATCGCCTACCTGCATATCGACATGAACTGTGCGCCGCCCGAAGTGGCTGCATTGCGGTACTTTTGGCCTTGTCTCACCCCCGGGGCCTTCGTGCTCTTGGACGACTACGCCAATCGCGGCCGAGACGAACAGCGCGTTGCCATGGATGAGGTGGCGGACGAATTGGGCGTTTCAATATGCATGTTGCCCACTGGTCAAGGTTTGCTGATCAAGCCGGCAGGCTGACCGACGCCAGGGCCATTCGTCGGGGTTCGTGAAAGACATTGCACTTCACACCAACTGGTGTCGGGACTGCGAAGACGGGTCGGAAGTCGTCCGATGCGATGCCGCATCCGCGGGTATAGTCGCCGGCATGAGCCTGGTGGAGTCCATCGAACGCGGCCTGGATTGGCTGGCTGAGCCCAAGCGTCTGCCGGGTCGTCTGGAGATGGAGACGCAGCGGGGTCGGCGCCTCGAACTCGAGGTCGTGTCCTTCACCGTTCGGGCACCTGTCGGCGGAGTCACCTTGAAGATCCCGGTGTTCATGATGGTGCTGCCGCGTGGTTCGTCGCCGGGTGCGCCGCCGAAGAGCCACCCAGAACCACAATCCGACTGAGGAATTCGTCCGCGCTGCCCTCGGCAGGGCGTCAGGATTTCGGTGCTCAGCCGGTGTTTGCTTGGTCTGCGGCACGTCGACGAAGGTGGCCCAAAAGGGACCGGCTGGAGCGGGTGTAGCGTCCGCGCGCCGGCTGCGCTGCGCGGAGCCCCGGTGCGTCGGAGGCCTCGGGACTGCCTGGCGGCCCGGCGGAGGTGGGTGCGGGGAGCTCGCCCGTGCGGGTCAAGGCTGAGGATGCGGCCACATAGCCCTCATAGGGACGAAGATTTCGCAAGGGTCGTGGGGCAGCGCGACGCGGCAACGACCTCACAAAAGCGAGTGCGAAAGTGATTTCAGCAAATTGCTGTTCGGGACTAACTATAATTTGAAAAAGGCTGCGGCCCCGCAGAATTGGCGGATACATCGGGCGTTATCCTGGGTCCTCCCGTATGTTGGGGTAGGTCGCGTGTTCCCGGGCAGTTTGGAGAAAAGTTGAGCATTAATCCGTTCGACGACGACAACGGCAGCTTCTTCGTGTTGGTGAATGACGAAGAGCAGCACAGCCTATGGCCGAGTTTTGCCGACGTTCCGGCAGGCTGGACGGTGGTCCATGGGGAGGCGCCGCGTGCGGAGTGTCTGGAATACATCGAAAAGAATTGGACTGATATTCGACCGAAGAGCCTGCGTGATCGTTTGGCGCAGGGTGGGGCTCTTTAACAAGCGGTCGATTTCTTTTCCTAGTCAACTCATGGTGTGGGGAATTACATAATGGAACCTGACCCCAGGGCACTTCCGCTGTCGCGAGGACAGCTGGACATCTGGCTTTCGCAGGAAAGCGGCTTGGCCGGTACGGAATGGCAGCTGGGCCTCCTGGGCAGGATCGACGGTGCCGTCGACCACGGCCTGCTCCAAGAAGCGGTACGCCAAGCCCTGCAGGAAGCCGAACCGGCGCGGGCGACCTTCTTCGAGGTCGACGGTCAGGTGTTCCAGAGGTCGCTCGATTACTCGGATATCGAACTCCCCCTCTACGACGTCAGCGATGCCGAGGATCCGGTACAGGCCGTCCTCGAACAGGCGTCGGCAATTCAACACACGCCCTTGCCGCTGACCGGGCGGCTGGTGAAGTTCGCGCTGTTCCGCACCCGCCCCGACGAGTTCTATCTGTTCGGACTCGGCCACCACATCTCCGTCGACGGGTTGGGAATGGCTCTGGTGAGCCGGCGGATCGCGTCCATCTACACGGCGTTGGCCACGGGCGAGGCCGGCGCGCCGGCCTACTTCGGCTCGCTGCAGGATTTCGTTGCGTGTGAGGCGGATTACGAAGCCTCCGCCGACTATCAGGACGACCTTGCCTACTGGGTGGGCAATCCTGCTCCGGAGGCCGGCCTAGATCAGCCGCCCTCACCACCGGTCGCCGGTCGCAACGCCTACGCGCCGTCGGCGTCGGTCCCCATCGATCCGGCGGCGGTCCGCCACATCAAGGAACTGTCCAAGACCCTGCGCATCCGGCGCTACACGGTCACCACCGCCGCGGTCGCGTTGATGACCCGGGCCTGGTCGGGCTACGGCTCTGAAGTGGCGTTGGACTTCCCGGTCAGCCGGCGGGTGAGCTCGGAGTCGAAATCCCTGCCGGCGATGCTGGCCGGCGTGGTGCCGTTGGTGCTGCAGTCCCCGCCGGACATGACGGTCGGCGAGTTCTGCCGCCACGTCGACACCCGCATCCGTGAATTGCTGCAACATCAGCGCTTTCCGGTCCACGCACTGGGCCCCGACGGGACCGTCGGCGGCCCGCGGCAACCCTCGCGGCGGATCGCGGTCAACTTCATCCCCTCCCGACTCACGGCTGACCTCGCGGGCGCGCAGGTGTCGGTGTCGTACACCAACCACGGCCCGACGGGCAGCTTCGGGCTCTTCTTCATCGGCGCCGGCGACGAGCTGTTCCTCAGCACCGCGGGCGCCGGTCAGCCGTTCGCGAGCTTCGAAGTCGCCGAGTTGGCCGACCACATCCAAAGTCTCGTCACCGCGATGGCCGCAGATCCCGACCTTCCGCTGTCGTCGTTGGATCTGCTCGCCGGCGATGAGCGCACCGAACTCGCGACCATCGGCAACCAGGACACGTTGACCGGTGCTGCGGACCCGATCTCGATCACCGAGCTGTTCGGTCGGCAGGTGGCCGCCGCTCCGGACGCGGCAGCGCTGACTTTCGAGGGCAACTCCCTGACCTACCGCGAGTTGGATGCGGACGCCAACCGGCTGGCGCACCTGTTGGCCGCCGCCGGCGTCGGCCCGGGTGAGCGCGTCGCGCTGGTGAGTGAACGAACCGACCGCGCCGTGGTGGCGATCCTTGCGGTGCTCAAGACGGGTGCGGCCTATGTGCCGATCGATCCGTCGGTGCCGGATTCGCGGTTGGAGTTCGTGCTCGCCGATGCGGCGCCGGCGGTCGTGCTCACCACCGCCGAACTCCGCGCCCGGTTCGAGGGCCACGACATCCGGGTCATCGACGTCGACGACCCGGCGGTGGCGGAGCAGGCCGACGACCCCCTACCCGCGCCCCGCGCCGATGATCTGGCGTACGTGATCTACACGTCGGGGACCACGGGCGCACCCAAGGGTGTAGCGATCACCCACCACAACGTCACCCAGTTGATGACGACGTTGGACGCGGGCTTGCCCTACCCCGGCATCTGGCCGCTGTGTCACTCGTTGGCGTTCGACGTCTCGGTGTGGGAGATATGGGGTGCGCTGCTGCGCGGCGGCCGGCTGGTGGTGGTATCGGAGACGGTGGCGGGTTCGCCGCAGGACTTCCACGAACTGTTGGTCGCCGAGCAGGTCACCATGCTGACCCAGACTCCGTCAGCGGTGGCCATGCTGCCGTCGGAGGGATTGGAGTCGACGGCGCTGGCAGTGGTCGGCGAGGCGTGTCCGGCCACCGTCGTCGACCGCTGGGCGCCCGGGCGCACGATGATCAATGCCTACGGACCGACCGAGACCACGATGTGTGTGGCGATCAGTGCGCCGTTGCGGGCGGGGGATTCGGTGGTCCCGATCGGCGCTCCGGTGCCGGGGGCGGCGTTGTTCGTCCTGGACACCTGGATGCAGCCGGTACCGGCAGGGGTTGTCGGTGAGCTCTATGTGGCCGGTGACGGTGTGGCACCGGGCTACATCGGGCGCTCGGACCTGACGGCGTCACGGTTTGTGGCCTGCCCGTTCGGTGAGCCGGGAGCCCGCATGTACCGCACCGGCGACCTCGTCCGGTGGGGCGAGGACGGTCAGCTGCAATACCTCGGCCGCGCCGACGAACAAGTCAAGATCCGCGGTTACCGCATCGAACTCGGCGAGATCCACGCGGTGCTGGCGGCACTCGACGGAGTGGAGGCGACGGCCGTCATCGCCCGCGAGGACCGCCCGGGCGACAAGCGGCTGGTCGCCTACATCACCGGCAGTGCCGATCCGGCCGGGGCCCGGGCCCAGTTGGCAGATCAGCTGCCGCCGTACATGGTGCCTGCGGCTGTGGTCGTGTTGGATTCGTTGCCGCTGACACCGAACAACAAGTTGGACGTCCGTGCGCTGCCCGCACCCGAATACGCCGGCGGCGAGCGCGATTACCGCGCACCGGAAACCGCGGTCGAGGAGGTGCTGGCCGGGATCTTCGCCCAAGTCCTCGGGGTGGAGCGGGTCGGGATCGATGACTCCTTCTTCGACCTCGGCGGCGACAGTATCCTGTCGATGCAGGTGGTCGCGCGGGCCCGCGCCGCCGGTGTGTTGTGCCGCCCCCGCGACATCTTCGTCGAACAGTCCGTGGCCCGGCTCGCCTCGGTGGTCGAGGTGGTTTCCGGAGAGGCCGCCGTCGTCGACGAAGGCACCGGACCGGTGTCGCCGACACCGATCATGCACTGGTGGCGCGGAAACGCCGGCGCGATCGACGAGTTCAACCAGACGCTGGTGATCCAGGCCCCGCGCGGGGTACACCGCGACGACGTCGAGATCGTGTTGCAGGCCGTGCTGGATCGGCATGCCACACTGCGGCTACACGCCGAGACGGACAAGGCCGACGGGGACTGGTCACTGCTGATCCCCGAAGTCGGTGCGGTGCGGGCCGCCGACTGCCTGACGACGGTCGATGCGTTGTCGGAGGACGCCGTGGTGGCGGCGCGGTCGCGGCTGGACCCCGGCGCCGGGCGGATGCTCAGCGCACTGTGGGTGCCCGCGTCGGCGCAACTGGCCCTGATCATCCACCACCTCGCGGTCGACGGGGTCTCCTGGCGAATCCTGTTGGAAGACCTCAACATCGCCTGGGCTCAGCACCACAGCGGTCAGACGCCGAACCTCCCGATCACCGGGACGTCGTTCGCGTCGTGGTCCTCGCTGCTGACCAAGTACGCCAAGACCGCGGAAGTCGTCGACCACGCCGATGCGTGGCGACGCGTGTTGTCCACGGCCCCGGCCTTGCCGGCCGTCGACCCCGACGAAGACACCTACGCCAAGGCCGGACGGCTCTCGGTGTCGTTGGACGCCGAGGCGACGCGGCACCTGCTCGGCGCGGTGCCGGCGGCCTTCCACGCCGGCGTGCAGGACATCCTGCTGATCGCGTTCGGTCTGGCGTGGCGGGAATTCCTCGGCACCCGGGCGGCCATCGGCATCGACGTCGAGGGCCACGGCCGAGTCGAGGAAGTGGGCAACAGCATCGATCTGTCCCGCACCGTGGGGTGGTTCACCACCAAGTATCCGGTGGCGCTGAGCGTCGGCGAACTCACCTGGGATCAGGTGCGCGGCGGGGACACCGCGCTGGGTGCGGTGATCAAGGCCGCCAAGGAACAGCTTCGCGGGTTGCCGGACGGGCTGACCTACGGATTGCTCCGCTACCTCAACGCCGACGTCGCACTGACCGGTGCCGAGCCCACCATCGGGTTCAACTACCTCGGTCGCCTGGGCGCCGGTGCCGGAGACCTTTCCGAGGACCTGTGGCGCATCAGCGACGACAGCCTGTCGACAACGGACGTGGCCGGCGCGGTGGGAATGCCGTTGGCGCACACCGTGGAACTCAACGCCGGCACCATGGACAGCGACGGCGGGCCGCGCCTGCAGGCCGCGTGGACGTGGGCCCCGTCGGCGCTCACCCGCGACCAGGCGACGCGGCTGAGTCAACTCTGGTTCGACGCCTTGGGCGGTATCTGCGCGCACGTCGCGGCCGGTGGCGGCGGGCTGACCCCGTCGGACCTGGCGCCCGTGCAACTGACCCAGCCGGAGATCGACACGCTCGCCCAGCGCTACCGCATTGCCGACGTGCTGCCGCTGACCCCGCTGCAGCGCGGGTTGCTGTTCCAGGCCAGCTTCGCCGAAGGCGCCGCGGAGTCCGGTGCCGCGGGCAACGACGACGTCTACGCCGTGCAACTGGGCATCACCCTGACCGGTCAGCTGGAACCGCAGCGGATGCGCCGCGCCGTGCAGTCGGTGGTCGCTCGCCATCCCAACCTGGCCGCCCGATTCTGCGAGGACTTCGGCGAACCGGTGCAGATCATCCCCGCGGATCCCGAAATGGCCTGGCAAGAAGTCGATCTGACGGACGGCACCGACACGCCCGAGCAGCGACTGGAGAAGTTGGGCGCCGCCGAACGCGCCGCGGTGTGCAAGCTCGGCGACCAACCACTGTTCCGCGCCGCGCTGATCCGCAGCGGCGCGAACCAGCACCGCCTGCTGGTGACCGTCCATCACATCGTGATCGACGGCTGGTCGCTGCCGGTGCTGCTGCAGGACATCTTCGCGGCCTACTACGGGCAGCGGCTCCCGGCCGCCGTGCCGTACCGCAACTTCGTCAGCTGGCTGGACCGCCAGGATCACGAGGCCGCCCGCGCGGCCTGGGGTGCGGTGTTCGACGGCTTCGAGAACCCCACTCTGGTGGCGCCGCCGGCACAATCCGGGCAGCGCGGCGTCGAGTCCTATCAGGTGCCCGAGGGCATCACCCACTCGTTGGGGGAACTCGCCCGCGCGCAGCGCACCACCGTCAACACGGTGCTGCAGGCGGCCTGGGCGCAGCTGCTGACCTGGCTCACCGGCCAGCACGACGTGGCGTTCGGTACCGCGGTATCCGGCCGTCCGGCGGAGCTGGCGGGCGCGGAGACCATGGTGGGTCTGCTGATCAACACCGTGCCGGTCCGGGCTCGCATCTCCGCGACCACCACCGTCGCGGAACTACTCGATCAGTTGCAGGGCGCGCACAACGACACCGTCGAACATGACCACCTGGCGCTCAACGAGATTCACCGCATCACCGGCCAGGAGCGGTTGTTCGACACGCTGTTCGTCTACGAGAACTACCCGATCGACGCCGAGGCGATGCTGGGGGCGCGGGAGCTGGGGATCACCGACTTCACCAGTCGGGAGTACAACCACTACCCGCTCTCGGTGGTGGCGATGCCCGGCACCCAGCTGGGCCTGCGGGTGGAGTTCGACACCGAGGTGTTCGACTCGGCCGCCGTCGACGCGCTGGTGAACCGCCTGCAGCAGGTGCTGGCGGCCATGGTCGTCGATCCCGCACAGCGGATGTCGGCGATCGACCTGCTCGACGACACCGAGCACGCCCGCCTCGACGAGTGGGGCAACCGGGCGGTACTGACCGAACCCGCACCCGTGCTGCAGTCCATCCCGGCCATGTTCGCCGAACAGGTGACCCGCAACCCCGAAGCGCCGGCGCTGACCTACGAAGGCACCTCACTGAGCTACGGGGATCTCGAGGCGTCCGCGAATCGTCTGGCGAACCTGCTGTCCGGCAAGGGGATCGGCGCGGGTGACCGGGTGGCTTTGCTGCTGCCCCGCACCGCGGACGCGATCGTCGCGATCCTGGCCGTGGTCAAGACCGGCGCCGCCTATCTGCCCATCGACCCGGCTCACCCCGACACCCGCGTCGAGTTCATGCTGGGCGACGCCACCCCGAAGGCGGCGATCACCACCGCTGAGATGCGGCCGCGACTGCTGACCGCGGAACTGCCCGAGATGGTGGTCGTCGAACTCGGCGACCCGAGCATCGACGCCCAGCCCGACACCGCCCTGCCGATGCCGGCGGCCGATGACATCGCGTACATCATCTACACCTCCGGAACCACCGGCACACCCAAGGGCGTCGCGGTCACCCACCGCAACGTCACCCAGTTGCTGGCCGCACTCGAATCCGATCTGTCCGCGGAACTGGTGTGGACACAGTGCCATTCACTGGCCTTCGACTACTCGGTCTGGGAGATCTGGGGCCCGCTGCTGTACGGCGGTCGGCTGCTGGTGGTGCCCGACTCCGTCGTGCGCTCCCCGGAGGACCTCCATGCGCTGCTGGTCACCGAGGAAGCCGGCATGCTCAGCCAAACCCCCTCGGCGTTCTACGCGTTGCAGACCGCCGATGCCCTGCAGCCCGAGCTGGGGCAACAGTTGAAGCTGCAGACCGTGGTCTTCGGCGGTGAAGCCCTTGAACCGCAGCGCCTTTCCCAGTGGATGCAGGCCCACCCGGAGCGGCCGCGCATGGTCAACATGTACGGCATCACCGAGACGACGGTGCACGCGTCCTACCGCGAGATCGGCAACGAGGACGTCGACAGCAATGTCAGCCCCATCGGCGTGCCGCTGAACCACCTGGCGTTCTTCGTCCTGGACGGCTGGCTGCGGCAGGTCCCGGTCGGTGTGGTCGGCGAACTGTATGTGGCCGGCGCCGGTCTGGCGAGCGGGTACCTGGGCCGGTCCGATCTGACGTCCACCCGGTTCGTGGCATGTCCGTACGGTGGCCCCGGCGCCCGGATGTATCGGACCGGCGACCTGGTCCAGTGGGGCCCCGACGGGCAGCTGCGGTACGTGGGCCGCGCCGACAAGCAGGTCAAGATCCGCGGCTACCGCATCGAACTCGGTGAGGTCCACGCCGCGCTGGCGGCGCTCGACGGTGTCGAGCAGGCCGCGGTGATCGCCCGCGAGGACCGGCCCGGCGAGAAGCGGTTGGTCGGTTATGTCACCGGCAGTGCCGACCCGGTGAAGGTGCGCGCGGCCCTGACCGAGCGGCTGCCCGCCTACATGGTTCCCGCCGCGGTGGTGGCCATGGACGCGCTGCCCCTGACGGTCAACGGCAAGCTCGACACCCGCGCGTTGCCGGCGCCCGAGTACCAGGACGTCGACCAGTACCGGCCACCGGCCGACGCGGTCGAGGAACTGCTGGCGGGCATCTACGCCCAGGTCCTCGGCGTGGAACGCGTCGGCGTGGACGACTCGTTCTTCGACCTCGGCGGCGACAGCATCTCCTCGATGCAGGTCGTGGCGCGAGCCCGGGCGGCCGGCCTGGTCTGCCGCCCGCGCGACATCTTCGTGGAGCGGACCGTCTCTCGCCTGGCGCAGGTGGTTTCGTTCACCGACGGCGCGGATGCCGTCGTGGACGAAGGCACCGGCCCGGTGGTCGCGACCCCGATCATGCGGTGGCTGCACAGCCTCGACGGCCCGGTCGATCAGTTCAACCAGACGGTCGTGCTCCAGGCCCCCGAGGGCGTCGGCGAGGACGACGTCCTGGTGGTCCTGCAGGCCGTGCTCGATCGCCACCCCCTGCTGCGCCTGCGGGTCGACGACGCCGACGGCCAGTGGGTACTCACGGCGCCCGAGGCAGGGGCGGTGTCGGCGCGCGACTGCGTGCAGTCGGTCCAGGAGCTGACGGTGGACACGCTCGCGGTCGCGCGGGAACGCCTTGATCCGTCGACCGGTGCCATGCTCAGCGCGCTGTGGGTGCCGCAGACGCGCCAGCTGGCGATGTTGGTGCACCACCTGGCCGTCGACGCGGTGTCGTGGCGCATCCTGCTGGAAGACCTGAACATCGCGTGGGCCCAGCACCACAGCGGACAAACGGTGGAGTTGCCTTCGGGCGGAACCTCGTTCGCCCGGTGGTCGTCGCTGCTCGCCGAGCACGCCAACAGCGCCCCGGTCCTCGCATCGGGCGATGCCTGGCGTGAGGTGGTGGCGGTGCCGCCCGCGCTGCCCGCCCCGCAACCGGCCACCGACACCTATGCCGGCGCCGGGCAGCTGTCGCTGTCGCTGGACACCGGGACCACCGCGCAACTCCTGTCCGAGGTGCCCGCGGCGTTCCACGCCGGGGTCCAGGACATCCTGCTGCTCGCCTTCGGCCTGGCCTGGACCGAATACCTGGGCACCGCGGGCACGCCGATCGGCATCGACGTCGAGGGCCACGGCCGCCAGGAGGAACTGGCCGATGTCGACCTGTCCCGCACCGTCGGCTGGTTCACCACCAAATACCCGGTGGCGCTCTCGCTCGGCGAATTGGGCTGGGCGGACATCACTTCCGGTGAGCCCGCCTTGGGAGATGTGCTCAAGGCCGGCAAGGAGCAGCTGCGCGCCCTGCCCGACGGCATGACGTACGGACTGCTGCGCTACCTGAGCGCCGACGTGGACCTCGGCGGGGCCGAGCCGACCATCGGCTTCAACTATCTGGGCCGACTGGGGGCCGGTGCCGCCGACCTGTCCGAGGATCTGTGGCGCATCGATCAGGACGCGGTGGCGATCTCCGCGGCCGGATCGGCCGTGCCCACTCCGTTGGGGCACACCGTGGAACTCAACGCGGGAACCATGGACACCGACGACGGCCCGCAGCTTCATGCGACCTGGACGTGGGCGCCCTCGGCGCTGAACGACGAACAGGTGAGCCGGATCGCCACCTTGTGGTTCGAGGCCCTGGCCGGCATCGTCGCGCACGTCCGGGCCGGCGGCGGCGGGCTGACCCCGTCCGACGTCGCACCGGCGAAGCTCCGCCAGCACGAGATCGACGAGTTGACCCGGCACGAACGCGTTGCCGACGTGCTGCCGCTGACCCCCCTGCAGCAGGGCCTGCTCTTCCACACCGTCGACGCCGAGGGCGGCGAGGATCTGTACGCGGTCCAACTCGACGTCAGCGTGACGGGGCCGTTGGAGGCCGACCGCCTGCGCGACGCGGTCCAAGCCGTACTGCGGCGTCGCCCGAATGTGGCCGCCCGCTTCCACGGGCTCTTCGACGAACCGGTGCAGATCCTGCCGGCCGAGCCCGCCCTGCCGTGGCAGTACCTGGACCTGACCGCGGAGTCCGAGGGTGCCCGGGCGGCGCGCATCGAGCAGGTCTCCGCGGCCGAGCGGGCCGCGGTCGGTGACCTGGCCGGCCAGCCGCCGTTCCGCGCCGCGCTGATCCGCACCGCCCCCGACGAGCACCGGTTCGTGCTCACCAACCACCACATCGTCCTCGACGGTTGGTCGAAGCCGATCCTGCTGCAGGAGATCTTCGCCGGCTACTTCGGGGAACGGCTGCCGGCCCCGACGCCGTACCGCCGCTTCGTGACCTGGCTCGCCGAGCAGGACAACGACGCCGCACGTGCGGCATGGGGCGGGGTGTTCGACGGATTCGAGACGCCCACCCTGGTCGGCCCGCCCGGTCTGGCGCTCGGCCGGCGCGGGGTGGAGTCCTTCCAGGTCTCCGCCGAAACCACCCGGAAGCTCGGTGAATTGGCCCGATCCTGTGACACCACGGTGAGCACGGTGCTGCAGGGCGCGTGGGCGCAGCTGCTGATGTGGCTGACCGGCCAACCCGACGTGGCCTTCGGCACCGCGGTGTCGGGGCGGCCCGTGGATCTGACGGGCGCCGAATCGATGGTGGGTCTGCTGATCAACACGGTGCCGGTGCGCGCGACCATCACCCCGGAGACCACGATCGCCAGCCTGTTGAACCAACTGCAGAACGGTTACACCGAGACGCTGGAGCACCAGCATCTGGCGCTGCACGAGATCCACCGCGTCGCGGGCCACGACCAGTTGTTCGACACGATGTTCGTCTACGAGAACTACCCGATCGACGCGGCCGCGTTGATGGGTGTCCGCGAACTGACCATCACCGATTTCACCAACCGCGAGTTCAACCACTACCCGCTGTCGGTGCAGGCCGTGCCCGGTCACGAGTTGGGCCTGCGGGTCGAATACGACACCAGCGTGTTGAACTCGGCGCGCATCCAGAAACTGGTCAAGCGCTTCCGCCGGGTACTGGAGAACATGACGGCGGCCACGGGGGATCAGTGATGAGCAGGGGAGTCACAAGGGGGTAGCCATGGGCGTTGACACCACTCGGAAGTTGTTGTCGTTCTCCACGATCGACGACGATGAGCATGACCTGATCGATGAGTGGGGTAACCGGGCGGTTCTGACCGAGCCGGGACCGACGCCGAAGTCGATACCCGAACTGTTCGGCTCGCACGTGAACCGCGCACCGGAAACCGTGGCGCTGGTGTGGGGCGACCGGTCGTGGACGTATCGGGAGCTGGACGAGTCGGCCAATCGTCTGGCGCACCTGCTGGTGGACCACGGTGCCCGCGCGGGTGCGACGGTGGCCATGTTGATTCCGCGATCGGCGGAGGCCATCCTGTCGATCCTGGCGGTGCTCAAGACCGGGGCGGCCTACCTGCCGATCGACCCCGCCCATCCGGATTCCCGGATCGAGTTCATGTTGCGCGACGCCGAAGCGACGGCGATCTTGACGACGACGGACCTACGTGCCCGCCTGGACGGGACCGACGTGCCCGTGGTCGAGGTCGATGAGTCCGTCGCGCAGGACCGGCCCCGCAGTTCCTTGCCGCTGCCGCGGCCCGATGACCTGGCGTATCTGACGTACACCTCGGGGACCACCGGCGTGCCCAAAGCCGTTGCGGTGACCCATCACAACGTGATCCAGCTGGTGGAGGGCTTCCACGCGGACCTGCCGGAGGGACCCGGGCAGGTGTGGTCGCAGTGGCATTCGTTGGTGTTCGACGTGTCGGTGTGGGAGATCTGGGGTGCGCTGCTGCACGGCGGGCGGCTGGTGGTGGTGCCGGAGACGGTGGCCGGTTCGCCGGAGGAGCTGCGTAATCTGCTGATCACCGAGAAGGTCAGCGTGTTGTGTCTGACGCCGTCGGCGGCGGGCATGTTGTCGCCGGAGGGTTTGGAGTCGGCGACGTTGGTGGTGGCCGGGGAGGCCTGCCCGACGGAGTTGGTGGACCGGTGGGCCACCGGTGGCCGGGTGATGATCAACGCCTACGGCCCCACCGAGACGGCGATCTACGCCGCCATGAGCGAACCCCTCACCGCCGGTGAGAATGTCGCCCCCATCGGCGGCCCCGTGCCGGGTGCGGCGGCGTTCGTCCTCGATCAGTGGTTGCGCCCGGCCCCCGAGGGCGTGGTCGGTGAACTCTATGTGGCCGGCCACGGCGTCGCGCTCGGTTACGCGCGCCGGTCCGGCCTGACCGCGTCGCGGTTTCTGGCGTGCCCGTTCGGGGGGCCGGGGGCGCGCATGTATCGCACCGGTGACCTGGTGCGCTGGGGCGACGACGGTCAGCTCGAGTACCTGGGCCGCGCCGATGAGCAGGTCAAGATCCGTGGTTACCGCATCGAGTTGGGTGAGGTACAAACCGCGTTGGCCCGCCTCGATGGGGTCGATCAGGCGGTGGTGATCGCCCGCGAGGACCGCCCGGGCGACAAACGACTGGTCGGCTACGTCACCGGCACCGCGGATCCGGCCGCGGCCCGCACCGCACTGGCCGAACGCCTTCCGGCCTACATGGTGCCCGCCGCGGTGGTGGCCCTGGATACGTTCCCGCTGACGGTCAACGGCAAGCTGGATCGGCGCGCCCTGCCAAAGCCGGAATATCGCAAGCAATCTGGGGACTACCGGGCGCCGACTACGCCCATCGAGGAGCTGTTGGCCGGGATCTACGCCCAGGTGCTCGGTGTCGAGCGGGTTGGGATCGACGATTCGTTCTTCGATCTTGGTGGCGACAGTATCTTGTCGATGCAGGTGGTGGCGCGGGCCCGGGCCGCCGGTGTGCAATGCCGGCCGCGGGATCTGTTCGTCGAGCAGACCGTGGCCCGGCTGGCCCAGGTGGCGGTTGTGGCCGACGGCGCCGACGGTGAGGTCGATGAGGGGACCGGTCCGGTGGTGGCCACTCCGATCATCAAGTGGTTGAACAGTGTTGACGGACCGGTCGACCAGTTCAACCAGACCCTGGTGCTGCAGGCGCCCGAGGGGGTCACCGAGACCGATGTGCATGTCGTGGTGCAGGCGCTGCTGGATCGCCACGCCACCCTCCGGTTGCATGTCGACGACTCCGCCGGCGACTGGGAGTTGTCGATCCCTGAGCCGGGCACGGTGTCCGCCCCGGATTGTGTGGTCACCGTGGCGGCGCTGTCGGATGAGGCGGTGGCCGCGGCGCGGTCGCGGCTGGATCCGGCGGCCGGTGCGATGGTCAGCGCGCTGTGGGTGCCCGAGACCCGTCAGCTGGCGCTGATGATCCACCACCTGGCCGTCGACGGGGTGTCGTGGCGGATCCTGTTGGAAGACGTGAACATCGCCTGGGCCCAGCATCGGGGCGGGCAACCAGTGGCGTTGCCGGACGGGGGTACCTCGTTCGCGCGGTGGAGCGCATTGCTGGCCGACTACGCCACCGATCCCGCCGTCGTGGCGAGCGCCGATACCTGGCGTGAGGTGACGGCCGCACCGGCGGCGTTGCCGTCCCCGGAGCCGGGGGTGGACACTTACGCCACGGCGGGGCAGTTGACCGTCGCGCTGGACGCCGCGACCACCCGCCAGTTGCTGGGTCCGGTCCCGACGGCGTTCCACGCCGGCGTCCAGGACATCCTGCTCATCGCCTTCGGCCTGGCCTGGTCCGAATTGCTGGGCACCGCAACACCTGTCGGTATCGACGTCGAGGGTCATGGCCGTTCCGAGGATCTGCTCGGCGGCAACATCGATCTGTCGCGCACCGTGGGCTGGTTCACCAGCAAGTATCCGGTCGCGTTGACGACGGGCAGGCTCGGCTGGGATCAGATCCGCTCGGGAGACGCCACCCTGGGCCGCGCGATCAAGGAAGTCAAGGAGCAGCTTCGTGCGCTGCCCGACGGCCTGACCTACGGACTGCTGCGCTATCTGAACCCGGATGTCGAACTGGGCGAGTCGAATCCGGACATCGGTTTCAACTATCTCGGCCGTCTGGGCGCCGGGGCCACCGACCTGGCCGAGGAGCTGTGGCGCCTCGATCAGGACGCGTTGGCCAAGACCGGTGCGGCTTCGGCGGTGCCCATGCCGCTGATGCACACCGTGGACCTCAACGCCGGGACCCTCGACACCGACGACGGACCGGTACTGCAGGCGGCCTGGACCTGGGCGCAGTCCGCGGTCGAAGAAGAGCAGATCGTCACACTGAGCCGGCTGTGGTTCGAGGCGCTGGCCGGCATCTGCGCCCACGTGCGCAACGGCGGCGGCGGATTCACGCCCTCCGATCTGGCACCGACTCGACTGACCCAGGACCAGATCGAGGTCCTCCAGGAGCAGTACGTGCTCGCCGACGTTCTGCCGTTGACGCCGCTGCAGCACGGATTGCTCTTCCACTCGACCCTGCCGCAAGCCACCGGACTGGACCTGTACGTGGTGCAGCCCGACATCACCATCACCGGCATCGTCGATCAGCACCGGCTTCGGGACGCCCTGCACGCCGTCGTCAACCGGCACCCGAACCTGGCGGCGCGATTCTGCGTGCAGTTCGGCGAACCCGTCCAGGTGATCCCGGCCGAGCCGATGATGGCGTGGCGCTACCTCGATCTTCGGGGCGACGACCGCAATCCCGACGACGAGGTGCAGCAGTTGTGCGCCGCCGAACGCGCCGCGGTCTGCGACCTCGGCGAGCGCCCCACCTTCCGCGCCGCGTTGATCCGGACCGCGGGCAATCAGCACCGCTTCGTGCTGACCTTCCATCACATCGTGATCGACGGATGGTCGCTGCCGATCCTGCTGCAGGAGATCTTCGCCGGCTACTTCGGGCAACGGCTGCCCCCGGTGACGCCGTACCGCAACTTCGTGTCCTGGCTGGCCGAGCAGGATCAAGACGCCGCCAGGCACGCGTGGCAGGCGGTACTGCAGGGCTTCGACACCCCAACGCTGGTGGCGCCGGCGGCCCAGGCGGGATCACGCGGAGTCGAGTCCTACCGGATGTCCGCCGAGATCACCCGCGCCATCGGGGAACTGGCCCGCTCACAGCGCACCACTGCGAACACCGTGCTGCAGGCCGCGTGGGCGCAGCTGCTGATGAGCATGACCGGCCAGCGCGACGTCGCCTTCGGTGCCGCGGTGTCCGGGCGGCCCGCGGAACTCGCCGGGGCCGATTCGATCGTCGGACTACTGATCAACACCGTGCCCGTGCGGGCGCATGCCAACCCGGACACCACGGTGGCCGACCTGCTCAGCCAGCTGCAACTCGCGCACAACGACACCCTCGAACACGAACACCTGGCCCTGACCGAAATACATCGGATCACCGGGCAGGAGCGCCTGTTCGACACGGTCTTCGCCTACGACAGCTACCCGGTGGATGCCAGCGCGTTCACCGGGGTCCGAGAACTGGCGATCACCGACTTCACCAACCGCGAGTACAACCACTACCCGCTGTCGGTGATGGCCCTGCCCGGCCACGAACTGGGCCTGCGCGTCGAGTTCGACACCGAGGCCTTCGACACCGCCACCATCGATGTCCTCTTCGAGCGGTTCCAGCGCGTGCTCACCGCGATGACCGAGGATCCCGCCCGCCGGCTGTCGTCGTTGGCCGTGCTCGATGACGCGGAAAGCACCCGACTTCGCCAGTGGAGTAATCGCGAGGTCTTGAGTGCGCCTGGGGCCGCGTCGGTGTCGATCCCGGAAGTCTTTGCGGCGCAGGTGGAGCGCGACCCCGCCGGGGTGGCACTGGCTTTCGAGGACAGCGAACTGACCTACGGGGAACTCGAGGACGCCGCCACCGAGTTGGCCAACCTGCTGGCCGTGTACGGCGCGGGGCCCGGACAGTCGGTGGCGCTGCTGATGCCGCGCTCCGCCGAGGCCATCGTCGCGATCCTCGCGGTGCTCAAGACCGGTGCGGCCTATCTGCCCATCGATCCGGCCGTACCGGCCGCCCGGCTGGAGTTCATGCTCGCCGACGCCGCCCCGATCGCTGCCCTCACCACGACCGAACTTCGGGCGCGCCTCGAGGATTCGGATGTCGCGATCATCGAGATCGACGATCCACCACCGGCGGAGATGTATCCGCACACCGCGTTGGTGCTGCCGGCGCCCGACGACATCGCCTACCTCATCTACACCTCGGGCAGCACCGGCGCGCCTAAGGGTGTGGCGGTGACGCATCGGAATGTGACGCAGTTGATGGTGTCGTTGGATGCGGGGTTGCCGTATCCGGGGGTGTGGCCGCTGTGTCATTCGCTGGCGTTCGACGTGTCGGTGTGGGAGATCTGGGGTGCGCTGCTGCGCGGCGGGCGTGTGGTGGTGGTGCCCGAGGAGGTGGCGGGTTCGCCGCAGGACTTCCACGACGTGTTGGTTTCTCAGAAGGTCAGTGTGTTGACGCAAACGCCGTCGGCGGTGGCGATGTTGCCGTCCGACGGTCTGGAGTCGGTGGCGTTGGCGGTGGTGGGGGAGGCGTGTCCGTCGTCGGTCGTGGATCGGTGGGCGCCCGGGCGGTTGATGATCAACGCCTATGGCCCGACCGAGACGACGATGTGCGTGGCGATCAGCGCGCCGTTGTCGGCGGGCGATTCGGAGGTGCCGATCGGTGCTCCGGTGCCCGGCGCGGCGTTGTTCGTGTTGGATTCGTGGATGACGCCGGTGCCCGCCGGTGTGGTGGGCGAGTTGTATGTCGCCGGTGAGGGTGTGGCGGTCGGGTATGTGGGTCGTTCGGACCTGACGGCGTCGCGGTTCGTGGCGTGCCCGTTCGGGACGCCGGGAACACGCATGTATCGGACGGGCGATCTGGTCCGGTGGGGCGAGGACGGGCAGCTGCAGTACCTCGGGCGCGCCGACGAACAGGTCAAGATCCGCGGCTACCGCATCGAACTCGGCGAGATCCACGCGGCGTTGGCCGCGGTCGACGGTGTTGACGCGGCGGCGGTGATCGCGCGGGAGGACCGTCCCGGGGATAAGCGTCTGGTGGCTTATATCACTGGTGAGGCGGACCCGGTGGCGGTCCGGTCGGTGTTGGCGGATCGGTTGCCGCCGTACATGGTTCCGGCGGCGGTGGTGGTGCTCGCGTCGTTGCCGCTGACGGCGAACAACAAGCTGGACGTGCGGGCGTTGCCGGCACCGGAATATGCCGGCAGTGATCGGGAGTACCGGGCTCCGCAGAGCGCGACCGAGGAGGTCCTGGCCGGCATCTACGCCCAGGTCCTGGGCATCGAACGCGTCGGGATCGACGACTCCTTCTTCGACCTCGGCGGCGACTCCGTGTCCGCCATGCGGGTGATCGCCGCCATCAACTCCGGCCTCGATGTGAACCTCGGCGTGCATGCCCTGTTCGAGGCGCCGACGGTCAGTGGATTGAGCCGGCAACTCGACCGCATCGAAGATGCCGCGCTCGCCGGATCGGAGACCCAGGGGCCCAGCTTCGCGGGCGTCCACGGCGTCGGCGCCACCGAGGTCCGGGCCAGCGATCTCAAACTCGACAAATTCATCGACGACACCACGTTGTGGACCGCGCCGACCCTGCCGGCACCGACCGGCCATGTCCAGACGGTGTTGCTCACCGGGGCAACGGGATTCCTGGGCCGCTACCTGCTCCTGGAGTGGCTGCGGAAGCTGCGCCGCTCCGACGACAAGGTCATCTGCCTGGTGCGGGGCACGTCCGATGAGGACGCGCGCCGACGACTCGAGGCGAAGTTCGACACAGACCCGTTGCTGCGCCGCCATTTCCGGGAATTGGCGGCCGAACGCTTGCAGGTCATCGCGGGCGACAAGGGCCGGCCTGACCTCGGGTTGGACCAACAGACCTGGCGTCAGCTGGCCGAGAACGTCGATCTGATCGTCGATTCAGCAGCCACCGTCAACGGTGTGCTGCCGTACAGCGAGTTGTTCGGTCCCAACGTCGTCGGCACCGCCGAACTGATCCGACTGGCCCTGACCGCCAAGCTCAAGGCCTACTCCTACGTGTCGACCGCCGACGTCAGCCAGCAGATCGAGCCGGCGCTGTTCACCGAGGACGCCGATATCCGGAGCATCAGCCCGGTGCGCGCCGTGAACACCGGCTACGCCAACGGTTACGGCAACAGCAAATGGGCCGCCGAGGTCTTGCTCCGCGAGGCCCACGATCTGTGCGGGCTGCCGGTACGGGTGTTCCGCTCCGGAATGATCATGGTCGACTCGACCTACGCGGGACAGCTCAACGTCGCCGACAACGTCACCCGGATGGTGCTCAGCATCGTCGCCACCGGTGTCGCGCCGGAGTCCTTCTTCCAGTTCGACGAGGACGGCAAGCGGCGACGATCTCACTTCGACGGGCTTCCGGTCGGATTCGTGGCGGAGGCCATCGCCACCCTGGGCGGCTGGGTGCGTGACGGCTACGAGACCTACCACGTGATGAACTCCCACGACGACGGTATCGGCATCGATGAGTACGTCGATTGGCTGATCGACGCCGGATACCCCATCGAGCGGATTCGGGACTTCGGAGAGTGGTTGCGGCAGTTCGAGATCCGGCTGCAGGCCTTACCCGAACGGCAACGCCAGAATTCGGTGTTGCAGCTGCTGCTCCTTGTGTTGTCGCGTAACGCAGGTAACCTGCAGGCACCGGAGCCGACAAGCGGGTCTTACGGGCCCACCGACCGGTTCCGGGCGGCTGTCCAGGCCGCGAGAATAGGCCTGGACAACGATATTCCACACATCTCCTCGCAGACCATCGTCCAGTACGCCACCGACCTCGAACTGCTCGGCCTGCTCGGAGGCGAGGAGGCTCGAGTCGATTCACCTTGAGTTGACTCACGACGATGGAGCCGATGTTTGGAGTCGGCTCCCGAAGGGAAGGACCACCAGATGATTAACAGGCCATTGACCAAACTGGCAATCGCGGGCAGCGCTGTGGCGTTGTCCTTGACCGCTGGAGCGGGGGTTGCTGCCGCCGACCCGGACTTCGGACCGATGATCAACACCACGTGCACCTACGATCAGGCCCTGACCGCGCTGCGGACGGAGAACCCGGTCGCGGCCGAGTACTTGGAACAATCCCCACCGAACATGCAGTTCCTCCGCACGTTCACGGGGTCCTCGCCGGCGGAGCGGGAACGGCTGATCCAACAGGTGAAGGGCAACCCCGGAGCGGATCAGGCTTTCCCGGTGATCCAGCAGATGTTCGCCAGCTGCAACAAGTACTGAGTTCAGTTGGCCGCACGCTGCGCGACGGCCGCGGATTCGAAGAGGTCCGCGGCTTGCGCGACGGCGTCGGCCGATCGGGTGACCCGGGTGGCGAATTCCCGCGCCCGAACGGCATATTCGGGCGTGCGGATTCGACGTAGGTCGGTCACCAGCGTTTTCGCGGTGGTGGCCGAGAAACGGCGAGCTGTGCCCACCTCGAGTCGTTTGACCTGATTGCCCCAATAGGGCTGATCGGCGGTACTCCAGAGCACCAACGTCGGCACTCCCGCGCGGAGACTCGCGGCGGTGGTACCCGAACCGCCATGGTGGACGACGGCTCGGCAGGCCGGGAACACCTCGGCGTAGTTGGCGGTCCCGACCACCTTGACGTGGTCGTATTCGGGAACTTCCGAGAAGTCGGTCCCGCCGAAGCACACCAGCGCCCGTTCGCCCAGCTGCGCGCAGGCGGTGGCGATCATCGCGACGGTATCCGCCGGGGATTCGACGGGAATGCTACCTGTCGCAAAGCAAATCGGCGGTTCACCCGCGGCCAGCCACGACGCAACGGCCGCGTCGGTTCTGGTCCCCAACTCCATCGTCAGCGCGCCGACGAACGGACGGCGCCGGCCCAGGTCGGCCCATTCGTCGGCCAGCCCAGGCACGCAGGACTCGTCATAGGCCTGCACCTCCAGCCAGCCGTGCTCGGCGATTCGTCGAGAGGAACGCCGGGTGGCCCTCGGCAGCTCCAACAGGCGACGCTGCGCGTCCTCCACGTTGCGCGTGGAGCGCCAGAACAGCCACTCCGAAATCACCCCGGCCGTGCGGACCAACGCCGGCGGCAGAGCGGGCACCAGCCTGCCGTTGGGGCGCATCGGGAAGTGATGCAGCGCGATCAGGGGGATGTTGTAGTACTCGGCAACGTTGGCCGCAGCTTGTTCGAAGTTCAGACCGGTGGACAACAGGTCGGCCTCGACGGCGAGTTCGGTCAGGGTGGCGCTCGCATCCTGCCAGTGTTCGGCGATCGGCGCCCACATGTCCCGCAGTGATCCGAGCGGGTTACGAAGGAAGCCCGCCCAGAAGTTCTTGGCGAAGTCCTCGTTCAACATGACCTCGACGGGCGGGCCGTACGGCACCGTCGGGAGCCCGGTCGTCCGGGCGAATCCAATGAGGTCGGGCGGCAGCGCGATTCGCACGTCGTGCCCCCTCCGCGCCAATTCGGAGCCCACAGCCAGGGAGGGTTCGACGTCGCCGCGACTCCCGTAACATGCCATCGCAAACTTCACTGAGCCCGACTACCTTTCACTCTCTACGTCCGCGTCCGTGTCCTGTGGCGCCAGTGGGGCGCAGTCCGCCCGTGGTGTTTAACCGGACTGTAGTGCGCGGCTCGCGACGTTGGCCCGTTTACCCACTCCTGCGGTGGATCTCGCGGATTTGGCGATGATCGACCGATTTTGTTTGATCGTTGCTGTAACTGCACTTACGAGATTGTTATAAGAACCCGCCACTTCCGGCCCGCCAGCAATCTCCGAGATGAGCTGGATAAACTGCGGCAGGGCTCACGCAATGGTTAATTAGAAAGCCACACAAGGTTTATTAGCCACATTTGCCCGTTTGCGGAAGTTCGCAAGAATGGCAAGCAGCAACGTTCTACCTCCAGTATGTTTGGCATGGGCCGGGGATGTCCGGTGACATCTTGGAGGGGCGTGAACACCAACTGGTTAGACCACGAGAGTGGCAGCGTAAGCGGACTGTTCGACCATCGGAAGGGCTACGTCCCCGGGTCGGACGCCGCGCACGATGCCGTCGCCGGGTCTGCTCCCGACAGTCGGCCCGGCTCGCGGTTTGCTGCACTCCTCGGAGTCCGATGTCACCGGGGCCGCACCGCAGACGGCCGCAGGGTTGGCTCCCGCGGCAGCGTCCTGAGCTGGCAAACCCGCCCGCCGATCCGCGCCCCAGCCGATCGGCCACCCGCATGCGCCGGAAGCGGCGGATGACCCGGGGCTCGCCAAACCACTGACGACACCGACGTCGTACGGCCACGCGCCGCGGCGTTGCGGTGCGCGCTGCTCGACGTTGTGCAGCGTCTCAGCGGTGTAGGTGCGGCGGCCGATCCTGCAATGCCACAACGGTGTGGCTCTCGTCCATTGGGCGACAACCGATTCCGGCCGGCGATGTAACCCAGATCCTGGTCCGGCCGATGTTGATCACGTTGCGTTGGGTACTCGAAGAGATGACGACAGACACAAGGGAGCAATCATGAGTGTGGATTCCACCCGGACGTTGTTGTCGTTCGATGCGCTCGACGATGATGAACACGACCTGCTCGATGAGTGGGGTAACCGGGCGGTTCTGACCGAACCGATGTCGGATGCCGCTTCTATCACCGAACTGTTCGACGCACAGGTGGAGCGGGCGCCCGAAGCGGTGGCGCTGGTGTGTGGGGACCGCCAGTGGACGTATCGGGAGCTGGACGAGTCCGCCAACCGGTTGGCGCATCTGCTGGCGGACCGTGGTGCGCGCGCGGGTGCGACCGTGGCCATGTTGATTCCGCGTTCGGCGGAAGCCATCCTGTCGATTCTGGCGGTGCTCAAGACGGGCGCGGCCTACCTCCCGATCGATCCGGCCCATCCGGACTCCCGGATCGAGTTCATGCTGGGTGACGCGACGCCGGTGGCGGCGCTGACCACCGCGGACCTGGCTCCCCGGCTGGCGGCGGCCGACATCGCGGTCATCGACATCGAGGACCCGGAGGTGCAGCGGCAACCGACTGCGGCGTTGCCCCTGCCGAGGCCCGATGATCTGGCGTACCTGACATATACGTCGGGGACGACGGGCGTGCCCAAAGCCGTTGTGGTGACGCATCACAACGTGACCCAGTTGGTGGAGGGTTTCCACGCGGATCTGCCTGCCGCCCCGGGGCAGGTGTGGTCGCAGTGGCATTCGTTGGTGTTCGACGTGTCGGTGTGGGAGATCTGGGGTGCGCTGCTGCATGGCGGGCGGCTGGTGGTGGTCCCCGAGACGGTGGCCGGTTCGCCGGATGACCTGCGGAATCTGCTGATCACCGAGAAGGTCAGCGTGCTGTGTTTGACGCCGTCGGCGGCGGGCATGTTGTCGCCGGAGGGGTTGGAGTCGGCGACGTTGGTGGTGGCCGGGGAGGCCTGCCCGACGGAGTTGGTGGACCGGTGGGCCACCGGTGGCCGGGTGATGATCAACGCCTACGGCCCCACCGAGGGGACGATCTACGCGGCGATGAGTGCGCCGTTGGAATCGGGCAGCCCGGTGGCTCCGATCGGTGGCCCGGTGCCCGGTGCGGCACTGTTCGTGCTCGACAAGTGGCTGCGGCCCGCCCCCGAAGGGGTGGTCGGTGAGTTGTACATCGCCGGCGGCGGTGTGGCCTCGGGGTACGCGCGGCGGTCCGGTCTGACGGCCTCGCGCTTCGTGGCGTGCCCGTTCGGTGGGCCGGGGGCGCGCATGTATCGGACCGGTGATCTGGTGCGGTGGGGCGACGACGGCCAGTTGGAGTACCTGGGTCGCGCCGATGAGCAGGTCAAGATCCGTGGTTACCGCATCGAGTTGGGTGAGGTGCAAACGGCGTTGGCCCGCCTGGACGGGGTTGATCAGGCGGTGGTGATCGCCCGCGAGGACCGCCCGGGTGACAAACGGCTGGTCGGCTACATCACCGGCACCGCGGATCCGGCCGCGGCCCGCACCGCGCTGGCCGAACGTCTCCCGGCCTACATGGTTCCCGCCGCCGTCGTGGTGCTGGGCGCCATACCTTTGACGGTCAACGGCAAACTCGACCGGCGCGCGCTTCCCGCGCCTGAATACCACGCCGGCGCAGGCGAATACCGCGCCCCCACCAATGCGGTCGAAGAGATCCTGGCCAGCATCTACGCCCAGGTGCTGGGCGTGGAGCGGGTCGGGGTGGACGATTCGTTCTTCGATCTCGGTGGCGACAGCATCCTGTCGATGCAGGTGGTCGCGCGGGCGCGGGCCGCCGGTGTGCAGTGCCGGCCGCGGGATCTGTTCGTCGAGCAGACCGTGGCCAGGCTGGCCCAGGTCGCGGTGTTCTGCGACGGAACCGGAGCCGAGGCCGACGACGGCACCGGACCGGTGGTGGCCACCCCGATCATCCAGTGGCTGAGCGGTGTTGACGGTCCGGTTGATCAGTTCAACCAGACGCTGGTGCTGCAGGCACCCGAGGGTGTCACCGAGGCCGATGTGCACGTCGTGGTGCAGGCGCTGTTGGATCGGCACGCCACATTGCGGCTCCGGGTCGAGGAGAGCACCGACGGTGAATGGTCCCTGCAGGTGCCCGAGGTGGGCGCGGTGCAGTCCCCGAACTGTGTGGTGACCGTGGAGGCGCTCTCGGACGAGGCGGTCGCGGCTGCGCGGTCGCGACTCGATCCGGCGGCCGGTGCGATGGTCAGTGCCCTGTGGGTGCCGCAGACCCGTCAGTTGGCGCTGATGATCCATCACCTCGCCGTCGACGGGGTGTCGTGGCGGATCCTGTTGGAAGACTTGAATATTGCCTGGGCCCAGCATCACGGCGGGCAGCCCGTATCGCTGCCGGCCGGGGGCACGTCGTTCGCGCGCTGGAGCGCGCTGCTCGCGGACTACGCCACCGATCCCGCCGTCGTGGCGACCGCCGACGCCTGGCGCGAGGTCGCGGCCGCGCCGGCGGTGCTGCCGTCGCCGGAGCCGGGAGTGGACACCTACGCCACCGCCGGACAGTTGACCGTCGCGCTGGACGCCGCGACCACCCGCCAGCTGCTGGGTCCGGTCCCGACGGCGTTCCACGCCGGCGTCCAGGACATCCTGCTCATCGCGTTCGGCCTGGCCTGGACCGAATTCCTCGGCACCACCGGACCGATCGGCGTCGACGTCGAGGGCCACGGCCGCGCCGAGGACCTGGTCGGCAGCAACATCGATCTGTCCCGGACCGTCGGCTGGTTCACCACCAAGTACCCGGTCGCCCTGGCGACCGGACGGCTGAGCTGGGACCAGGTGGCCAGCGGCGCCACCTCGTTGGGGACGACGATCAAGGAGGCCAAGGAGCAACTGCGCGCGCTGCCCGACGGCCTGACCTACGGACTGCTGCGCTACCTGAATCCGGATGTCAACCTGGCCGGCACCGACCCGAGCGTCGGCTTCAACTACCTCGGCCGTCTGGGCGCCGGGGCCACCGACCTCTCCGAGGAACTCTGGCGCCTCGACCAGGACGCATTGACGGAAACCGGCGCGGCCTCGGCGGTGCCCATGCCGCTGATGCACACCGTGGACCTCAACGCCGGCACCCTCGACACCGACAGCGGCCCGGTCCTGCAGGCCGGCTGGACGTACGCCCGATCGGTGTTGGACGAGGACCAGGTCGCCACGCTGAGCCGGCTCTGGTTCGAGGCGCTGACCGGCATCTGCGCCCACGTGCGCAGCGGCGGCGGCGGATTCACGCCCTCCGACCTGCTGCCGGCCCGGGTGACGCAGGCTCAGATCGACGAGTTGGCCGAGCAATTCCGGGTCGCCGACATCCTGCCCCTGACGCCGGTCCAGCAGGGCCTGCTGTTCCATTCGACGTTCGCACGCGGCACCGAGAACGACGTGTACGCCGTGCAATTGGACATCACGGTGACGGGCGTGCTGGACCAGCATCGGTTGCGCGACGCGCTGCGCACCGTCGTCAACCGGCACCCGAACCTCGCGGCCCGCTTCAGCGACCAGTTCGGCGAACCCGTCCAGATCATCCCGGCCGAACCGATGATGGCCTGGCGCTACCTGGATCTGCGCGGCGACGACCTGACCCCCGACGACGAGGTGCAGCAGCTGTGCGCTGCCGAACGGGCGGCGGTGTGCGACCTCGCCGAACGGCCGACCTTCCGGGCGGCGCTGATCCGGACCGCGGGCAACCAGTACCGGTTCGTCCTGACCTTCCACCACATCGTCATCGACGGATGGTCGCTGCCGATCCTGCTGCAGGAGATCTTCGCCAGCTACTTCGGACAGCGGCTGCCGGCACCGACTCCGTATCGGAACTTCGTCACGTGGCATGCGGCGCAGGATCGCGCCGCCGCGCAGGAGGCCTGGCGCGCGGCGCTCGAGGGCTTCGAGACGCCGACGCTGGTGGCGGCACCGGGTGCCGCCGGACCGCGGGGCGTCGAGTCCTACCGGATGTCCGCCGAAACCACCCGCGCCCTCGGCGAACTCGCCCGTTCGCAGCGCACCACCGTCAACACCGTGCTGCAGGCCGCGTGGGCGCAGCTGCTGATGACCATGACCGGCCGGCGCGACGTCGCCTTCGGCACCGCGGTGTCCGGCCGACCGGCGGAGATGGTCGGCGCGGATTCGATCGTCGGACTGCTGATCAACACCGTGCCCGTACGGGCCCGTACCACTGCCCACACCACCGTGGCGGATCTGCTCGGTCAGCTGCAGCTGGGCCACAACGACACCCTCGAGCACGAACACCTGGCGCTCAACAACATTCACCACGTCTCCGGGCATGACCAACTGTTCGACACGTTGTTCCTCTACGAGAGCTACCCGATTGATACCAGTGCGTTCACGGGTGTGCAGGAACTGGCGGTCACCGACTTCACCAACCGCGAGTACAACCACTACCCGCTGTCGGTGATGGCCCTGCCGGGACACGAACTGGGCCTGCGCGTCGAATTCGACACCGGCGCCTTCGACACCGCCACCATCGAAACGCTCATCGAGCGGTTCCAGCGCGTGCTGGCCGCCATGGTCGAGGACCCTGCCCGCCGTCTCTCGACGCTGGACCTGCTCGACGACGGCGAGCGCGGCCGGCTCGATGCCTGGGCCAACCGCGCGGTATTGACCGAGCCCGTGACCGCACCGATATCGATCCCGGAGGCCTTCGCCCGACAGGTGGAGCGTGACCCCTCCGCGGTGGCACTGGCTTTCGAGGACAGCGAACTGAGCTACGGCGAACTCGATGAGGCCGCCACCGAGTTGGCCAACCTGCTGACGGTGTACGGCGCCGGGCCCGGCGAGTCGGTGGCGCTGCTGATGCCACGCTCCGCCGATGCCATCGTCGCGATCCTCGCGGTGCTCAAGACCGGTGCGGCATATCTGCCCATCGATCCGGCCGTCCCGCCGGCGCGGCTGGAGTTCATGTTGGCCGACGCCGCCCCGATCGCGGCGCTCACCACCACGGAACTTCGCTCCCTGCTGGACGGTTCGGATGTCGCGGTCGTCGAAATCGATGACCTGCCGCCGGCCGCGATGTATCCGCACACCGCGCTGGTGCTGCCGGCGCCCGACGATATCGCCTACACGATCTACACCTCCGGCACCACCGGCATGCCGAAGGGCGTCGCCGTCACCCACGGCAACGTGACCCAGGTCCTCACCTCGCTGCACGCCGACCTGCCCGCAGGTCCGGGTCAGGTGTGGTCCCAATGGCATTCGCTGGTCTTCGACGTGTCGGTGTGGGAGATCTGGGGTGCGCTGCTGCACGGCGCGCGCCTGGTCGTGGTGCCGGAATCGGTGGCCGGATCACCGACCGATCTGCACGATCTGCTGGTCGCCGAGAACGTCAGCGTGCTGTACCAAACCCCGTCCGCGGTAGGGATGTTGTCGCCGGAGGGCCTGGACGACACCACCTTGGTGGTGGCCGGGGAAGCCTGCCCCACCGAGGTGGCGGATCGCTGGACTCCGGGTCGGGTGATGATCAATGCCTACGGGCCGACCGAGGCCACGATCTACGCCGCGATGAGCGCGCCGCTGACAGCCGGCGCGGACGTCGTCCCCATCGGCGCACCGGTGCCCGGCGGTGCGACCTTCGTCCTGGACGAGTGGTTGCGGCCCGTTCCGGCCGGCGTCGTCGGGGAGTTGTACCTCGCCGGCCGCGGGATCGCCGTGGGCTATACGCACCGATCCGGCCTGACCGCGTCGCGGTTCCTGCCCTGCCCGTTCGGGGCGCCGGGAACACGTATGTATCGCACCGGCGACCTGGTCCGCTGGGGCGAGGACGGGCAACTGCAGTACCTCGGTCGCGCCGACGAACAGGTCAAGATCCGCGGCTACCGCATCGAACTCGGCGAGATCCAGGCCGCCCTGGCCCAGGTGGACGGCGTCGAACAGGCGGTGGTCCTCGCCCGTGAGGATCGCCCCGGCGACAAGCGGCTGGTCGGATACATCACCGGCACAGCCGATCCCGCCCACGCCCGCTCCGTCCTGGCCGATCGGCTGCCGGCCTACATGGTCCCGGTGGCGATCGTGGCGCTCGACAGCGTGCCGCTGACGGTCAACGGCAAGCTCGACCGCCGGGCCCTGCCGGCGCCCGAGTACCAGAGTGCGGTGCAATACCGTGCCCCAGAAACCGCCGCCGAGAAGACGATTGCCAAGATCTTCGCCGAGGTACTCGGAATCGAACGGGTGGGCGTCGACGACTCCTTCTTCGACCTCGGCGGCGACTCGATCTCCGCCATGCGGGTGATCGCCGCCGTCAACTCCGCCCTCGACGCGCACCTGGCGGTGCGGATGCTGTTCGAGGCGCCGACGGTGCACGGATTGACCCGGTATCTCGAGCGCGGGGTGAGCTCGGGCTCCGCGGACGGACCCGGCGGGGTGAGTTTCGCCTCGGTGCACGGCGAGGGCGTCGACGAGGTCCGGGCCGGCGACCTGAAGCTGGACAAGTTCATCGACGCCGCCACCCTGCGCACGGCGACGACGCTGCCCCGCCCGACCGGGCACGTCCAGACGGTGTTGCTCACCGGCGCCACCGGATTCCTCGGCCGCTACCTGCTCTTGGAGTGGCTCGGCAAGCTGCGCCGCTCCGATGACAGGGTCATCTGCCTGGTGCGCGGCAAGTCCGATGAGGACGCGCGCCGGCGGCTGGAGGCGACCTTCGACACCGATCCGACCCTGCGTCGGCACTTCGACGAACTGGCGGCCGGCCGCTTGCAGGTCATCGCCGGGGACAAGGGCGAGCCCAATCTCGGGTTGGACGAACAGACCTGGCAGGAGCTCACCGAAAGGGTCGATCTGATCGTCGATTCCGCGGCGTTCGTCAACAGTGTCCTGCCGTACAGCGAGTTGTTCGGCCCCAACGTCGTCGGCACCGCCGAGCTCATCCGGTTCGCGCTGACCACCAAGCTCAAGCCCTACAACTTCGTCTCGACATCGGACGTCGGGCGGCAGGTCGAACCGTCGAGGTTCATCGAGGACGCCGACATCCGCCTGATCAGTTCCACTCGCACGGTGGAGGCCAGCTACGCCAACGGTTACGGAAACAGCAAATGGGCCGGTGAGGTCCTGCTGCGCGAGGCCTACGACCACTGCAAGCTGCCGGTGGCCGTGTTCCGCTCCGGAATGATCATGGTCGACTCGATCTACCCGGGGCAGGTGAACGTCGCCGACACTGTCTCGCGCATGGTGCTCAGCATCGTCGCCACCGGTGTCGCGCCGGAGTCCTTCTACCAACTCGGTGACGACGGCGCGCGTCAACGCGCTCACTTCGACGGACTACCAGTCGATTTCGTCGCTCAGTCGATCACCGCGCTGGGCTGGCGGGTGGCCCGGTCGGCGGCCGGCGGGGGTTCGCCGGAGTTCGAGACGTACCACGTCATGAACCCGCACGACGACGGTATCGGCATCGACACCTACATCGACTGGCTCGTCGAGGCCGGTTACCCCATCGAACGGATCCCGGACTTCGGCGAGTGGTTGCGGCGCTTCGAGGCCGGCCTGCGCGGATTGCCGGAGAACCAACGGCAGAACTCGGTGCTGCAGATGTTGACGATGCTCCAGCAGCAGGCCGGCGAGCTGCAGGCGCCGGAACCGACGCGCGGTTCGTACGCCCCCGCGGTGCGCTTCCGCGCCGCGGTGCAGGAGGCGAAAGTCGGCGCCGATAACGACATTCCCCACATCGGACCGAAGAACATCGTGAAATATGTAACGGACCTACAGCATCTCGGGTTGCTGCCGGGGGCGGTGGAGACCAGTGGAACAAGTGAGCGCACGTAATAGGTAACGGAACGCTAATGATCGAAGGGGGTGACGGCCTTGTGGGCTGATGTTCTGGGTCTGGCGTTTCTGGTGGCACTCAACCCGTTACTGCTTGCCCTGATCTTGGTGATCTTGACCCGTCCACGGCCGGTGGCGAATCTGTTCGGCTACTGGGTGGGATGTCTACTGGTCAACGTGCCGCTGTGGGTGGGGGCCTTGCTGGCGCTGCACCTGGTCCCTTCGTTCGAATCCTTCGCGCTGGCACTGGCGGCCCCGGACCCGAATTCGGGCATCCAGCCCATGAAACTCGGCATGGGCGTCTTCGCTCTGGTGATCGCCGCGGTGATGGTCGCGCGTCGACGAGTGCAGCAACGGGAAAAGGAACCGGCGTTGGTCGGGGCTACCGGTACCGGCTCCACGCCCGGCCCGGGAGCGGATGCGTCGGCCGAGAGCGCACCTGCGCCCGGCCGCGGTGTCAAGGCAACGATCGCCAGGGCGATAGCGGCGATCCAGCGCCTGCTGACCCGCGCCCAGGAGGCCTGGGATGGCGGCGCGGTATGGGTGTCCGTGCTGTTCGGGCTCGGCTACATCGCACCGCTCTCGCTCGTCCTGGTGGTCAACACCATGATCGTGGGCTCCGGCGCGGCCATCGGCACGCAGATCCTCGCTGTGCTGGCCTTCGTTGTCGTGATGCTCGGAGTGCTCGAATTCGTGCTGTGCAGTTCCTTGCTGGCGCCCAACAAGACCCAGGCGGTACTGCAGCCCGTGCACACCTGGGCCGAGGCGCACCGCACCCACATCCTGGTGACCTTGTTCGTGGTGGTCGGGATCTGGCAGCTGGTCACGGGCGCCGGACTGCTCTGAGCCGCGGGACAGATCGTCCCCTCGCTCAGGTGCAGTAGCCGTTGAGACAGTTGTGGCGAGCGGGCAGGACGCCCTGCTCGATGGCCTCCACGCACCAGCCACAGAGCGGTTGTCCCGATTCTTCGCACGCACACGCCATGATTGCCCTAGCTCTCTAGATCAACATCCAACTTGCTTCTCCCTGCAGAGTATTCGCTTCTTTGCGCGCGGGTGTCGAACGCGGCGCTCGCCGAATCGGACCTGTGTGCGCACTCATTTCGCTACCCCATGCGCTTGCAACTGAAGTCGTCCGTCGCGGCGGTGCCCATTCGGTTGGCCGGTACCTGCGGAGCGGCCGTCCATGCGAGAAGCCAGCCGTAACAGGTTGTTTCAGCACAATCGAGCTTGTTTGCCAAGTATGCCGACCGGTGTTGCGCTCAGGTCGCGAACGGTGAACAGCCGCGACAGCCCCACGGTGAAACCACGCATCCGGCCCCGGCGCGGCCGCTAGTTGCGCAGCGATGGATCACGCATCGAACGGGGGTAGCAGTGGCACGCAATCTGTTGAACGTCGAGAAGCTCGAGCGAAACGCACCGGACCTGCGTCGTAAATTCCAGACAGCGGAACCATTTTCGCACCTGGTGGTCTTCACCGGTTTGATGGCCGTCAGCCGCAACATCAGCATCCTCGCGCACATCGTGAACCCGAACCTCGGCATTCCCGCAGTCAAGGCGTACTTCGCCTATCTGCGGAAGACCAGGCGTGAGCGTGCCCAACCGCCGGGCGACGGCGACGCCTGCCGAGTGCCACCCTTCCCCATTGGTCCCGACCGGCACCAGCGCAATATGTTGCACGATAGCTGGCAATGTGCCGGTCGAATTTGTCCGCACTCACGAAAACTGGCAACTGTACGAATTGTTGCAGAGGGGCCAATTCGTGGGATTCCTCGGGGTAGCGGCCCGGTTATTCGCGCGCTGACAAATTGCAGGGCGGTGTTCAGCTACCAATTGGGGTCGGCGGTGACGGGATCTCGCGTCCGTCGAGTTCGACGTGGAGGCGCCGGCGCTATTGCAGTCAGTACTGCCAATCTGTTTGTCGAAGAACGAATCTGGGCACATGTAGAACCGTCGGGTACTTCGCTTCGAAACAGAGTTCGGCGGGCGTGCCGCCAATAAGTCCGTTAATGTTTCGCGGCAAGAGTCAGCGCGCCGAACGGAGGTGTAGCTATGTCAGATGTCCGGTTGGTTATCGATGAACTCGGGCGGAATGCATTCAAGATGCGCCGTCAATTCCCTGCATTCCGCAGAGCATGTGTGCTGGAACGGCAGTTGCTGGGGCGTTCTTATTCGCGGTCAGACGTTGTGGGATCTGAGGTGCCGTGACGAGCACTGCACACTCGCCGCTCGACACCGCGGAACCACCTGATGCTGCCGAAGCGGTTCCGGAGTGGACGTGGCTTCAGAAACTGGGTTTCCGACTGCTCTTCACCATCGGTGGTGGGATGGTGGTCGTCACCGGTGGTGTGACGCTGCTGGTCACGGTATCCGCGAGTGTGGTGCACGCAGGTGTCGGCCAGTACCCATTGGAACCGGCGATCTGGCTGCTGGCGCAGATCGGCAGCTATGTGGCTCTGGGTCGCGGCGTCGAGATCACCAAGTCCGCCGGCTCGGACATGTTGTGGACATGGTGCTTCTGCCTCGGTTGGATAGTGGTGGCGCTACTGATCACTGCCGTGTGGACTTTCCTGGACCGGCGGCGTCCCAATTACCGGAGTCTGGCCGCGTCGCTTCTGGTCTTCGCACGCTTCGGATTGGCGTTGGTGCTGATCTACTACGGCGCGGGCAAGGTGGTCCCCATTCAGATGGGGTACATGGCGCTGCCGCATCAGCAGCTGCAGTTGGTGGGCGATACCAGCCTGTTCGCCACCTTGTGGGGCTTCGTCGCTGCCTCCGAGCCCTACTCGGTTGCTATCGGGCTGGTCGAGTTCATGTCGGGAGTATTGCTGCTGTGGAACAGAACTTGGCTGCTCGGGGCGGTCTGCGCGGTGATATCCACGGTGCAGGTGTTCCTACTGAATATGACCTTCGACGTACCGGTCAAGCTGGTGTCCGCCCAGTTGTTCTTGATGGCAGTCGCCATCACGGCGCCGTACTGGTCGAACCTTGCGCGCGTGGTGTTCAATCGCGGTGGGACCCGCCCGGTGGAGCTGTGGACGCCGCTCGGGGCCGACAGGCGTTGGCTACGGCGGACCGGAGTGGTTGCCAAGTCCGGCGTCCCGGCCATGATGTTGGCGATCACTGCACCGTTTGGTGTCATGGCGTACATCGCCTACCACACGCCCAGTTCGACTCTCGATGGAGTCTGGCGCGCAACGTCATTCACCGTCGATGGCCGCGAATCAACGCTGAACCAGACGAGTCCGTCGCCGTGGACCAACGTGGCGATCACCGACCGCAGTTCGGTGCCCGGCTTCACCCACGTCAAGTTCGTCAGCCAGGAGCCGTCGGGTTACACCACCAAATGGCACCTCGAGGTCGACGGTGATCGGCTGGAACTGCGTGAACTCCAGTCGGATTCGCCCCCGAACGTCCTGCGGGTGACCCAGCCCGACAACGACCGATTGGTGCTGACGGGGAAACTGGACGGCAGGCAGATCGAAGGCACCTTCGAGCGCCGGTTCATGGAGCGCACCAACTCGAAGTTCCGGCTCATCAGCCCGCCGATACCGCTGGAATCGGTGGGGTAGCGGAATGCATTACCGTAAGCGCCATGAATCGAGTCTCGGTGATCACGGGCGGCGCGGGCGGCATGGGTGTGGCCACGGCGAGGATCCTCGGTCGCGACCACGCCCTGGTGCTCTGCGATGTCCGCCAGGACCGGCTCGACGCGGCGGTGACCACGTTGAAAGACCTCGGCATCGCCCCGACGGCCCTGAACTGCGATGTCACCGATCGGCAGGCCGTCGACCGCGTCTTCGAGACCGCCGCCGGCCTCGGGGCCCTCGCGTCGGTGGTGCACACCGCGGGGGTCAGTCCCAGCATGGGCACCGCGGATTACGTGATGCGCACCAATGCGCTGGGCACCGTCAACGTCAACGAGGCGTTCTTCGCGGCGGCGGCCGAGGGCGCGGCGATTGTCAACGTGGCGTCGATGGCCTCCCACCTGCTGCCCGAGGAAATGGTCCCCACCGACAAGTTCCCGGCCGCGCTGGACGATCAGGCCGGCTTCATGTCCGACATGCTCGCGGCCTGCGGCGTGGTCCCGGAGGAATTGCAGCCCGGCATCGCCTACGCGGTGAGCAAGACGTTCGTCCGGTGGTACTCCAGCGCCCAGGCCGAGCGGTTCAACGGGCGCGGACTGCGCATCGTGTCGGTGTCCCCGGGGTCGGTCGATACCGAGATGGGCCGACTCGAGGAGCAGGCCGGCGCCGGCGCCATGGTGACCGACGCCGCGGTCCCGCGCTGGGGCAAGGCCGAGGAGATGGCCGAACTGTTCGCGTTCTGCGTCGGCGACAAGGCCGGATACCTCACCGGGACCGATATCCTCAACGACGGCGGCGTCGTCGCCTCGATGCGGGAACGAGCCCGGGTGGCCGCCGCCAACGGTTGAGCGCAATCGGGCCATACTCATAGGCGTTCCCACCGCCGACCGAGAGGACCATGGCATGACTGAGCCGGTCATGGTCCGGATCCTCGGCGTCGGGATGGGCCCGCAGCATGTCACCCCCGAGGTGGCCGCGGCGCTACGCGGCGTCGACTACGTCCTGGCCGCCGACAAGGGCGGCGACGGGGATGACGACGGCCTGCTGCGGTTGCGGCGCGAGATCCTCGCCGCGCATCCCGGCCCCGACGGCCCGGTCGAGATCATCACGGTGCCTGATCCGCCGCGCAACCGCGAAACCGGACTGACCGCAACGGGATACGAAGGTGCCGTCGCCGACTGGCATCAGGCCCGCGCGCAACGCTACGCGCAGGTGCTGCGCGAGCGCGGCGGCACCGCCGCGTTCCTGGTCTGGGGCGACCCGTCGCTGTACGACTCGACGATCCGGGTCATGGAACGGGTCCGGGACCTCGGGGTGGCGCTGGACTTCGAGGTGCTGCCCGGGATCAGTGCCCCACAACTGCTCGCCGCCCGACACCGCATCGTGCTGCACGAGGTGGGGCGTCCGGTGCACATCACCACCGGACGTCGGCTGCAGGAGGCCGTCGCGGCCGGGCTGGACAACATCGTCGCGATGCTCAATCCGCCGCCGGAGCGACTCGACCTGACCGGGCTCGACGACTGGACGCTGTGGTGGGGCGCCAACCTCGGGGCCGCCGGCGAGCGGCTGGTCGCCGGGCGCCTGGGCGAGGTGCGTGACGCCGTCGTCCAGGCCCGCGCGGCAGCCAAGGCCGAGGCCGGCTGGGTGATGGACCTCTTCCTGGTGCGGAAGAACTGATGGCGGGGCTCCTGGTCGCGGGCACCACCAGCGACGCCGGAAAGACGGTGGTGACCACCGGCCTGTGCCGGGCGTTGGTGCGTCGCGGCCTGAAGGTGGCGCCGTACAAGGCGCAAAACATGTCCAACAATTCGATGGTCTGCGTCGGTGCCGACGGACAGGGCGCCGAGATCGGCCGGGCCCAGTGGGTCCAGGCCCGCGCGGCGCGCGCCGCGCCCGAAGCGGCGATGAACCCGGTGCTGCTCAAGCCCGGCAGCGATCGACGCAGCCACGTCGTGCTGATGGGGCAGCCCTGGGGCGCGGTGTCCTCGGCGGACTGGATGGACGGGCGGCGCGCGCTGGCCGACGCGGCGCACGCGGCCTTCGACGATCTGGCGGCGCGCTTCGACGTGGTGGTCGCCGAGGGTGCCGGCAGCCCCACCGAGATCAACCTGCGCGCAGGAGATTACGTCAACATGGGCCTGGCCCGGCACGCCGATCTGGCGACCGTGGTGGTGGGCGACATCGACCGCGGCGGGGTGTTCGCGGCGTTCCTGGGCACCGTCGCGTTGCTGTCGGCCGAGGACCAGGCGCTGGTGGCGGGCTACATCGTCAACAAGTTCCGGGGCGATCCGGCGCTGCTGGCGCCGGGGTTGCGCGACCTCGAGCGCCTCACCGGCCGCCGCGTCTACGGCACGCTGCCGTGGCGCCCGGATGTCTGGCTGGATTCCGAGGACGCGCTGGACCTGCAGTCGCGCCGGTCGGCCGACACCGGCGCGCGCCGGGTGGCGGTCGTGCGGTTGCCGCGGATCAGCAACTTCACCGACCTCGACGCGCTGGGCCTGGAACCGGGTCTGGACGTGGTGTTCGCCGCGGACCCGCGTGCCCTCGACGACGCCGACCTGGTGGTGCTGCCCGGCACCCGCGCGACCCTCGCCGACCTGGCCTGGCTGCGTTCCCGGGGCCTGGACCGCGCGGTGACCGCGCACGCCGCGGCCGGTAAACCCCTGCTGGGCATCTGCGGCGGATTCCAGATGCTGGGCACGGTGATTCGCGACCCGGCGGGAGTCGAGGGCGCCGCCGCCGAGGTGCCAGGGCTGGGGCTGCTCGACGTCGAGACGACCTTCGGGGCCGCGAAAGTCCTTCGGCTGCCGCGGGATACCGAGTTCGGGGTGCCGGCGGCCGGCTACGAGATCCACCACGGCCGCATCGACCGCGGCGCCACCGCGGAGCCGTTCCTCGGCGGCGCGCGCTCGGGCAACGTGTTCGGCACCATGTGGCACGGCTCGCTCGAGGGTGACGAGCTGCGCGCGGCGTTCCTGCGGGAGACCCTCGGACTGGCGCCGTCGGGGGTCAGCTTCCCGGCCGCCCGTGAGCGCCGCCTGGACCTGCTGGGCGATCTCGTCGAAGCCCACCTCGACGTGGATGCGCTGCTGGAACTGATCACCGGCGGCGTCGGTGCGCTGCCGTTCCTGCCGCCGGGAGCGCCGTGATGTCGCCGCGAGTCCTGCTGCTCGGCGGCACCTCGGAGGCCCGCGCGTTGGCGGCGCGGCTGGTTGCCGCCGACGTCGAGGTCACCAGCTCGCTGGCCGGGCGGGTCGCCGACCCCAAGATGCCCGCCGGCCCCGTGCGGGTCGGCGGCTTCGGCGGGATCGACGGTCTGCGCGCCGCGCTGGCCGACTACGACGTGGTCATCGACGCCACCCATCCGTTCGCCGTCACCATGTCGGCCCACGCCGTCGCCGCGTGCACCACGGGGCCGGTGCGCCGGCCGCTGTTGCGCCTGCAGCGGCCCGGGTGGGCCGAGCGGGCGCGGCCGTCGTGGCATTGGGTGGACACCCACGATCAGGCCGCCGCCGAGGCGGCCCGGCTGGGGGAGCGACCGTTCCTCACGATCGGCCGCCAGCAACTGGCCCGGTTCGTGCCGGCGCTGCGCGACAAGGCCGTGTTGTCGCGCGTCGTGGATCAACCGGACTTCGACCTGCCGCCGCGCTGGCGGCTGCTGCGCAGTCGCGGCCCGTACGACCTGACCGGCGAACTGGCGCTGCTGCGCGAACACCGCGCCGATGTCCTGGTCACCAAGGACTCCGGCGGCGAATACACCTGGCCCAAGATGCTGGCCGCCGACCAGTTGGACGTGCCCGTGGTGATCGTCGCCCGCCCCCGCGTCCCCGGTGACGTCCCCGTGGTCTCCGACGTCGAGGTGGCGCTGGCCTGGCTGGAGGAGCAGCGCCGCCTACGATGACCGGGTGCGAATCCTGGTCACCGGCGGCGTGCGTTCGGGGAAGTCGAGGCATGCCGAGGGACTGCTGGGCGAGGACGCCGACGTCACCTATGTGGCGCCGGGTCGGCGGGCCGACGGCAGCGACCCGGACTGGGATGCGCGCGTTGCGCTGCACCGGTCGCGGCGTCCCGCGGGCTGGTCGACGGTCGAGACCGGCGCCGTCGAGGAGGCGCTGCGCGGTGCCCGCGGTCCGGTACTTGTCGACTGCCTGGGCACCTGGCTGACCGCGATCCTCGACGAGGGGGGCCTGTGGGAGGCCGCCACTGCGGAGATCGAGGCCGTCGTCGCGGTGCGCCTCGAGGCGCTGTGCGCGGCGCTGGTCGAGGCGCCGCGGGTGGTCCTGGTGACCAACGAGGTGGGCTTCGGCGTGGTGCCAGAGCACCGCTCCGGCAGGCTGTTTCGCGATCTGCTCGGCACGGTGAACCAGCGGGTGGCCGCGGTCTGCGACGAGGTGCATTTGGTGGTGGCGGGGCGCGTTCTCAAGCTTTGAGGCCTGAGTTATGGGGCCTGTCTGCTCGGCCCCTCGAGCGGAACGCGTCATCAGGTGCTGACAGGCTTCCACAGGCAGGGCCGGAACTTTCCTGGATTCTGTGGATAACCGTCATTGAACGTTGACGCGGTGCAATCGAAGGTCGCCGTGGATGCGCCGCGCCGGCACCGGGGGCCGCGCGGGGACGCTGCGCGCCAGCCGTGACGCGCCCTACCACTCGATGCCGCGCTGCCCCTTCTGGCCGGCGTCCATCGGATGCTTGATCTTCTGCATCTCGGTGACCAGATCGGCGATCTCGATGAGTTTCGGGTCGGCGCGGCGGCCGGTGATCACCACATGCTGATGGCCCGGCCGCTGCGCCAGGGTCTGCACCACGTCGTCGATGTCGATCCAGCCCCAATTGATCGGGTAGGTGAACTCGTCGAGGATGTAGAGCCCGTGGGCCTCCTCGGCCAGTCGGCGCTTGATCTCGGCCCAGCCCTCGGCGGCATCGGCGGCGTGATCGGCCTCCGAGCCCGCCTTGCGGCTCCACGACCAGCCCGAGCCCATCTTGTGCCATTCGACCGGGCCGCCCTCGCCGGTCTCGGCGTGCAGCGCACCGAGGCGTTCCAGGACGGTCTGCTCGCCGATGCGCCACTTCGCGGACTTCACGAACTGGAACACCCCGATGCGAAAGCCCTGGTTCCAGCCGCGCAGCGCCAGCCCGAAGGCCGCGGTCGACTTCCCCTTGCCGTCGCCGGTGTGCACCATCAGCAGCGGCCGGTTGCGGCGCTGCCGGGTGGTGAGGCTGTCGTCGGGAACCACCGACGGCTGTCCCTGTGGCACGCGGTCACGCTAGCATCGCCGCCGTGGCGGTCGACGATCTGCATCTCACCGTGATCGGCATCGGGGCGGACGGCTGGGCGGGCCTCTCGGAAACCTCCCGCGCCACAATCCATGCCGCCGAGGTGGTGCTGGGCGCCCCGCGGCACCTCGACCTGCTGCCCGCGATCGACGGGCAACGCCGCGCGCCGTGGCCGTCGCCGCTGCGGGCCGCGTTGCTCGCCTTCGTCGAGTCGCACGGCGCAGCCCGGATGGTCGCGCTGGCCTCGGGGGACCCGATGGTCAGCGGGGTGGGCACGACGCTGGTCACGATGCTGGGCGCCGATCGGGTGACGGTGCTGCCGCACGTGTCGTCGGTGGCGCTGGCCCGTGCCCGGCTCGGCTGGTCCGCGGAACAGACCGCCGTGGTGAGCGTCGTCGGGCGCGACCCGCACGCCGTTCTGCGGGAGCTGGCCCCGGGCCGACGGGTGCTGGTGCTGTCCTCCGACGAGAACACCCCCGCTCAGCTGGCCGGGCTCCTGGTCGCGCGCGGCTACGGATCCAGCCGGCTGGTGGTCCTGGGCGACCTGGGCGGCAGCGCCGAAACCGTGCGGGCGACCACGGCCGCCGAGTTGGACGGGCCCGCGCCCCGGCTCAACATCGTCGCCGTCGAGCTGGCCGGACCCGTCGAGACCGGTTGGGCGCCCGGGCTTCCCGACGAGATGTTCGAACACGACGGGCAGCTGACCAAACGCGATCTGCGGGCCGCGGCCCTGGCCCGGCTGCTGCCCATCCCCGGCCAGCTGCTCTGGGACGTCGGGGCCGGCGCCGGTTCGGTGGGCATCGAATGGATGCGGGCCCACCCGAGTTGTCGGACGGTGGCCGTGGAGGCCGACGCGACCCGCGCCGAAAGGATCGGTCGCAACGCCCGCGCGCTGGGCGTACCGGCCCTGCAGGTCCTGCACGGCCGGGCGCCGGAGGCCCTGACCGAACTCCCCACGCCGGACGCGGTTTTCGTCGGCGGCGGCGCCACCCGCGACGGAGTGCTCCAGGCCTGCCTCGACGCGCTGGCCCCGGCCGGACGGCTGGTGGTGCACGGCGTGACCGTCGAGACCGAGGCGCTGCTCGGGCGGTGCTACGCCGAGCACGGCGGGGAACTGACCCGCATCCACGTCGAGCGCGCGGCGGCGGTGGGATCCTTCACCGGCTGGACGCCGGCGCGCGCGGTCACCCAGTGGGCCTACACCAAGCCCTCTTGCGTCAAACCCGCAGCGCCGTAACGCTCCCCGTGAACCACCGACTCGAGTGGGCTGCGGTCCCGCCAGCCGTAGCGTTCCAGGTCGGGCACCTCGGGCCGCTCGGCGATGTGACCCACGCACAGCCAGGCCACCGGGCGAACCCGCTCCGGGAAGCCGACCAGCTCGCGCAGGAACTCCTCGCGGTAGAACGAAACCCAGCCCACCCCAAGGCCTTCGGCCGTCGCGGCCAGCCACAGGTTCTGGATCGCGCAGATCACCGAGTACAGCCCGGCGTCGTCGATGGCGTGCCGGCCCAGGATCTGCGGGCCGCCGCGGGTCGGGTCGTAGCCCACGACAACGCCCAGCCCCGACTCGCAGATCCCCTCGATCTTGATCCGCGCGAACGTCTCGGCGCGTTCGCCGGTCAGGCCGGCCGCGAAGACCTCGCGCTCCCCGGCCACGTGATCACGGAACTCGGCCAGCGTCTGCGGGGACCGCACCAGCACGAAGTCCCAGGGCTGGGACATCCCCACCGACGGCGCCGCGTGCGCGGCGGCCAGCACCCGCTGGAGCAGCTCGGGAGCGATTGGGGCGCCGGTGAATTCGCGGCGGGTATCGCGGCGTCGGTGAATGATGTCGTAGAGGTTCATCACGGCTCGCTATCGGTTCGGCGGGTGCGGTCCCGGGCGGGGTCGTACAGGAAGCTCTCCCCGGCGCGCGGATCGGCGCGCGGTGCCAGGGCGTCGCCGACGAGGATCACCGCCGCCTGCCGCAGTCCGGCGGCCTCGACGCGCTCGGCGATGTCGGCGACGGTGCCGCGCAGGACGAGTTCCTCGGGCTGGGAGGCGCGATACACGACCACGACCGGGCAGTCCGGGCCGTACGACGGTGCGAGTTCGTCCATCAGCGCCCGGGTGCGGGTGATGGCCAGGTGCAGCACCAGCGTCGCCCGGGTGGCGGCGAACGCGGCCAGCGACTCCGAGGCGGGCATCGCCGTGGAGCGCTGCTGGGTCCGGGTCAGCACCACCGACTGGGCGACCAGTGGCACGGTGAGTTCGTGGCCCACCCGGGCGGCCGCCGCGGCATACGCCGGCACCCCCGGCGTCAGCGCCCACGGCACCCCGGCCGCGTCCAGCCGACGGGTCTGCTCGAACACCGCGCTGTAGATCGTCGGGTCGCCGGAGACCAGGCGCACGACGCGGCGTCCGGCGCGCGCGGCCGTGACGATCCGCGCCACGATGACGTCGAGGTCCAGATCCTGGGTGTCGACGAGTTCGGCTGCCGGCGAGCAGTTCTCGAGCACTCCCGGGTCGAGGTAGGTGCCTGGGTAGAGGACCACGTCGGCCGCGGCCAGCAGCCGGGCCGCCCGCAGCGTGAGCAGATCGGCGGCACCGGGGCCGGCGCCGACGAACTGGACCTCGGTCGCCGGTGCGGTGTCGGTCATGGGTGGCGTCCTCCGATCTGCACGGTCGCCCTACGGTAGGGCAGACCCGCGCCGCGGCGGCCTCAGGCCTCGCCGGGGACGGCGGGCGTCTTCGTCGGATAGGGCACGAAACGCCCGCGGGAGGCGTCGACCAGCAGCGGCCGGCCCACCCGCGGCGACGACCGCTGCGGGCACCGCAGCCGGTCACACGTGCGGCAACCCGGCCCGATCGGCGTGACCTCGGGATTGGTCAGGTCCAACCCCCGGCTGTACACCAGCCGGCTGGCCTGGCGCAGTTCGCAGCCCAGCCCGACGACGAAGGTCTTGGCCACCGTGCCGTGCCCGCCGAGGCGACGGATCACCGTGCGCGCCACCCACAGATAGCGCTGCCCGTCGGGCATCTCGGCCACCTGGACATCGACCTTCCCCGGCGTCGCGAACGCGTCGTAGACGTTCCACAACGGGCAGGTCCCGCCGGTGTGGGAGAAATGAAAGCTGGTGGCGGACTGGCGTTTCGAGACGTTGCCCGCCTTGTCGACCCGCACGAAGATGAACGGCACGCCGCGCATGCCGGTGCGCTGCAGCGTGCTCAGTCGGTGGGCGATGGTCTCGTAGCCGACGTCGAACTGCTCGGCGAGCACCTCGACGTCGTACCGGCTCTGTTCGGCGGCGGTGTAGAACGCGGTGTAGGGCAGGATCAAGGCGCTGGCGAAGTGGTGCGCCAGCCCGAGGCGGGCCAGCTCACGGGTGGTGTCATCCGGCCAGACCTCGGCGTCGAGCACGCTGTCGATGCTGTCGGAGGCCTCCAGCAGGGCGATGAGCGTCGCCATCCGGAACGCCTGTTGGCCGGCGTGCAGGTCGGCGGCCAGGGTCAGCAGCCCCTTGTCGGCGTCGAAGTTGTACATCTCGCTGTCGCCCTGGCGCGCCGCGGTGACGACGCGGATGTCGTGCCGGGTCTCGAGGTGGTCCCGCAGCCGTCCCCGGGTGTCCCGGCCGCCGTCGTCGGCGAGCCGGCCGGCGAGTTTCTCGGCCTGCCGGTCGAGCACGTCGATGTAGTTCTGGTGCCGATAGAAGAAGTCCCGGACGTGGTCGTGGGGCATCAGGGCGGGGGCCTCGGTGCGGCTGTCGGTCAGCGCCTCCAGGTGCACCATCGCATCGCGATAGCGCCGGTAGAGCGCGATCACGGCGTCGGTGACCTCCGGCATCGAGGTCGCCAGCTGGCGCAGGTCCGCGGCGGCCAGCGGGATGCCGGGCGCGGCCTCCGGCAGTGCCTCGCGCAGTTCGGCCAGCTGGCGCGCGGTGTCGCGGGTGCTGAAGAACGACGGGTCGATGCCGAAGACCTCGGACAGCCGCACCAGCACCGTCACGGTCAACGGCCGGGTGTCGTGTTCGATCTGGTTCAGGTAGCTCGGCGAGATGGTCAGGATCCGGGCCAGTTCCACCTGGGTCAGGCCGCGCTCCTCCCGGAGCCTGCGCAGCCGGACCCCGGCGAACATCTTGTCCACTCGTCCAGAGTAGTACGGATGCGAGGGGGCAAATTTGCAAAATTCACAGGTAGGTTTACCCGGTCGCGTGGCGTTTGAGTTCCCGACGCGCCAGCACCATGCGGTGCACCTCCTCGGGACCGTCGGCGAACCGCATCCCGCGCGCGGTCGTGAACAGCGCCGCGAGCGGATAGTCGTCGGTGAGGCCGCCGGCCCCGTGCAGCTGGATGGCGTCGTCGATGACGTCCTGTGCCATCCGGGGTGCGGCGATCTTGATGGCCGAGATCTCGGTGGCCGCGCCCTTGGCGCCGACGGTGTCGATCAGCCAGGCGGTGCGCAGGACCAGCGTGCGGACCAGGTCGATGTTGACCCGGGCGTTGGCGATGACCCGCTGCACGTCGGCGTTCTGCGACAGCGGCGCGCCGAACGCGACCCGGGAGACCGCGCGCTGACACATCAGGTCCAGCGCGCGCTCGGCCATGCCGACCAGGCGCATGCAGTGGTGGATGCGGCCCGGGCCCAGCCGCGCCTGCCCGAGCGCGAAGCCCTTGCCGCGCTCGCCGAGCAGCGCCTCCGGTCCCACCTCGACGTCGTCGAAGACGACCTCGCCGTGACCGCCGTGCACCCGGTCGAAGATCCCGAACGACGGCAGGCCGCGCAGGATCTTGATGCCCGGGGTGTCGCTGGGCACCAGCACGACGCTGTGCCGCGAGTGCCGGTCGGCGTCCGGGTCGCTCAGGCCGAGCACCACGAGCAGCTTGCAGTCGCTGCTGAGGACGCCGGTGCTCCACCACTTGCGGCCGTTGAGCCGGTAGCCGGTCGGGGTGGCTTCGATGCGCAGCGTGACGTTGGACGCGTCCGACGACGCGACGTCGGGTTCGGTCATGCAGTACGCGGAGCGGATGTCGCCGGCCAGCAGCGGGTCCAGCCAGCGGGTCTTCTGCTCGGGCGTGGCGAACATGCTCAGCAGTTCCATGTTCCCGGTGTCCGGGGCGGCGCAGTTGAGGGCCTCCGGCGCGATGTTCGGGCTGCGCCCGGTGATCTCGGCCAGCGGCGCGTACTGCACGTTGGACAGCCCCGCGCCCAGCGGGGAGTGCGGCAGGAACAGGTTCCACAGGCCGCGGCGGCGGGCCTCGCGCTTGAGGTCGGCCATCACCGCGGGCCGCTCCCAACCCTCACCCGCCTCGGCCTCGGCGAACGCCGCCTCGGCCGGGTAGACGTGGGTGTCCATGAAGTCGAGCAGGTCCGCGCGCAGTTCTTCGGTGCGGCTGTCCAACGAGAAATCCATGACCTGCTCCTAGCTGTCGTCGTCGAGAATTTCCAGGCCGCGCGCCACCAGCGGCGGGACCAGTTGCCCGATCCGTTCGAATCCGGGGCCCACGGTGGCGCCCTGCGAGAAGCGGTAGTGGATGCCCTCGCAGATCACCGTGAACTTGAAGATGGCGAACGCCCGGTACCACGAAAAATGTTGCAGCCGTGTGCCGGTGCGCTCCGAGTACCGCTCCACCAGCGTCTCCCAGGACGGGTAGCCGCTGATGTCGGCGGGGGTGCCGGCGATCGGGTTGTCCAGCCCGCTCCAACCCTGCCAGTACAGGTAGAACAGGCCCAGATCGGTGAGCGGATCACCGAGGGTGGACAGCTCCCAGTCCAGGATGGCGCGCACCGTGCCCGGCCGGGCCTCGTCGATGATCGCGTTGTCGAGCCGGAAGTCACCGTGCACGATGGTCGAGCGCGCGGTGCTCGGAACGCGCGCGGACAACCGGGCCCCGAGCTCCTCGAAGCCCTCGACCTCGCGCGACTTCGAGGCCGCCAATTGTTTTGTCCACCGATTCATCTGGCGTTCCAGATAGTTGGCCGGACGGCCGTAGGTCGACAACCCGACCGCGTCGTAGTCGATCAGGTGCAGGTCGGCCAGCGCGTCGATGAACCCGAACGACAGCGCCTCGGCATCGGCGGGATTCAACCGCGCCAGGTCGTCATCGTCGCGGAACACCGTGCCCTCGACGAGGTGCATCACGTAGAACGGCGCCCCGAGCAGGTCGCTGTCCTCGATGTGGCACACCGTCTTCGGCACCGGATATCCGGTCGGGTGCAGCGCGGACATCACCCGGTACTCGCGGCCCATGTCGTGCGCGGTCTCGAGGACATGCCCCAGCGGCGGCCGCCGCAGGATCAGCGGCGCGGCGCCGGTGTCGAGCCGGAAGGTCAGATTCGACCGGCCACCCGAGAGCAGCGAAGCGCTGAGCTTGTCGGGCACCAGGTCAGGGTCGATGCCGCGCAGCAGCGCCTCGACGCCGGCCAGCTGCTGATCGGTCAGCGCATCGGTGGCGCTCACTTGGTCGGTCACGGCGCGCTACCCGCCGACCCGGTCAGGTCGATGATCGCCTTGCCGCGGATCTCGTGGGCGTCGAGCTTCTGCAGCGCCAGCGGCAGATCACCGAAGGAGAACCGGTGCCCGATCTGCGGATTGACGCTGCCCTCGGCGTACATCCGGTGCAGGCTTTCGGCACCCCAGGACAGCAGCCCGGGATCCTTCTCCAGGGTCGCACCCCAGGCCACGCCGACGGCCGAAACATTGCGCAGCAGCAGACGATTGGTGCGCAGCGTCGCGATGTCCCCGGCGGCGAAGCCCACCACCAGGATCCGGCCCTCCCAGGCCAGGGCGCGGATGCCCTCGTTGAACAGCCAGTCGCCGAGCGGGTCGAGGATGACGTCGACCCCGTTGCCGTCGGTGAGGTCGTTGATCTGTTGGGCGTAGCCCTCGTCGAGCAGGATGACGTCGTCGGCGCCGGCCTGTTCGGCGACGGGGATGTCGGCCTCGCTCGCCACGCCGGCGATGACCCGGGCCCGCAGGCCCTTGGCGACCTGGACCGCGGCGGTGCCGATGCCGCCGGCCGCGCCCAACACCAGCACCGATTCGCCGGGGGCCACCTGACCGCGGCGGGCCAGCGCGTAGTGCACCGTGTGGTGGTTCACCACCAATCCGGCCGCGGTGTCGAAGCCCATCGCGTCGGGGATCGCCACCAGATGATTCAGCGGGATCCCGACGTACTCGGCGTAGGCGCCCTGCCAGATGAACGCCATGACCCGGTCACCGGGGCTCCAACCGGAACCCTCGGGCGCCCATTCCACGACGCCGGCCACCTCGCAGCCCGGGGTGTACGGGGGTTCCGGCTTGACCTGGTACTGCCCCTTGGTGGCCAGCAGGTCCGGGAAGTTGACCCCGATCGCCATGACCCGCACCACCGCGACGTCGTCGGTGCGTTCGGGTTCGGGCACATCGTCGAGCACCAAGGACTGTGGTCCGTCGTAGGAGTGGATCCGGAAAGCCTTCATCACGCGTCACCCGCTTCATATGTCATCGGTGCAGTCATCCTTGGTCGCTGAGCCGGATCAGGATGTCGGCGACGCAGGCGGGCTTGTCGCCGCCCTCGATCTCCATCGTCACCTGCAGGAAGGCCTGCACCCCGCCGGCCACCCGTTCGGCCTTGGTCAGTTTCAGATGCCCGCGCAGCCGGGACCCCGACGGCACGGCCGCGGGAAAGCGAACCTTGTTGGCGCCGTAGTTGATCGACGCCTTGGCCCCCTCGACCACGAACAGGTCGTTGAGCACGGGCGCGATCAGCGACATGGTCAGGTACCCGTGGGCGATGGTGCTGCCGAACGGACCGGCCGCCGCGCGCTCGGTGTCCACGTGGATCCACTGCGGGTCCTCGGTGACGTCGGCGAAGGCGTCGATGCGTTTCTGGTCGATGGTCATCCACCGGCCGGTGCCGAGGTCCAGATCGGTCTGCTCGACCAGGGAATCGAAGGTCAGGGCACTCACATCGAGAACCCGCCGTCGACCGGGAGAACCACCCCGGTGATGTAGCCGGCCTCTTCGGAGGCCAAAAAGCCCACGGCGGGGCACATCTCGCTGGGCTGGGCGAAGCGGCCCAGCGGGATGCTGGCCGCCAACTCGGCCTTCTTGTCCGCCGGGATGGAGGCCACCATGCGGGTCTCGGCGTTCGGGGAGATCGCGTTGACGGTGACGCCGAAGCGGGCGAGTTCCTTGGCGACGGTCTTGGTGAAGCCGATGATCCCGGCCTTGGCCGCGCCGTAGTTGGACTGACCGGTGTTGCCGCGCAACCCGGTGTAGGAGGTCACGTTGATGATCCGGCCGAAGGAGCGCTCTCGGAAGTGCGGGACGCATTCGCGGGTGAAGCGGAAAGCGCCGCCCGCGTGGACATTTAGGACCTCTTCCCAGTCCTCGTCGCTGATCTTCCACACGACCTTGTCGCGCAGCACACCCGCGTTGTTGACCACGATGTCGACCCGGCCGGTCTCCTCGACCACGCGGTCCACGGCGGCCTTCACGTCGGCGGATTTGCCCACGTCGGCCACCACGGCCGTGCCGCCGGCCTGCTTGGCGGCGATCTCGAGTTCGTCACCGTCGACGTCCACCATGTAGGTGCGCGCGCCGGCGTCGGCGAAGAACGTGCCCAGTTCCAGCCCGATGCCGCGCGCGGCGCCGGTGATGATGACCGATTTCTCGGAGAAGTCGTAGCTCAGATTGCCCATCGTTATCCCTTTCGTGAGAACTGCAGAGTGTGTGCGCGGTCAGGCCGAGGGCCGGCGCAGGATCATCGACGCGTTCTGACCGCCGAAACCGAACGCGTTGATCTGGATGTGCTCGGCCGCAACCTCGGCCGGTTGGTGGGTGATGACCCGGAAGTCGACCTCGGGGTCGACGGTGTCGGTGCCCGCGGCGTTGGGCAGCAGGCCGCTCTCGAACGTCTCGAGGGCGGCGATGATGCTCATGGCGCCTGAGGCCGCGCCGGTGTGCCCGGTGTGGCCCTTGATGCCCGTCACCGGCAGATCCCGACCGCCGTGCACGGCGTTGATGGCACGGATCTCGGCCTCGTCGCCCTTCGGTGTGCCGGTGGCGTGGGCGTACAGCGCGCCGATGTCGGTCGGTTCGATGCCGGCGTTGGCCAGCGCCTTGCGCATGACCTTGGCCTCCCACTTGCCGCTGGGGTCGGGGGCCGACGGGTGCGGCCCGTCGGCCAGGGCGGCGTAGCCGACGATCTCGGCGAGGATCCGGGCGCCGCGGGCGCGGGCGTGCTCCTCGCTCTCGATGACGAACATGGCGCTGCCGTCGCCGATCACGATGCCGGTGCGATCCTTGTCGAACGGGGTCAGCGTGCGCTTGGGGTCCTTACTGCCCGACAGCATCCCGTAGCGGGCCTGGCCGATGAAGTACGCCGGCGCGAAGTCGCCCTGGCCGCGCGACACCGCTTCGGAGCCGCCGGTCAGCACCACGTCGGCCTCGCCGAGCCGGATCAACCGGGTGGCGTTGCCGATCGCGTCGATCGAGGATGCGCACGCGGTCGCGACCGTGAGCAGCGGACCGTGCAGCGAATACCGCATGGCCAGCTGCGATCCCGCCATGTTGGTCAGGATGCGCAGCATCATCTTGCGGCTGATGCCCTGCGCGCCGTGCTGCTCGTAGTCGCGCTGCGCCTCGCTGAGCGAACGCGTGCCGCCCATGCTGGTGCCGACGACGACACCGGTGCGGTCCTCGTCGAATTCCTCGATCCCGGAGTCGATCCGGGCCTGCTCGCCGGCCGCCAGCGCGAACTGCGCGAAGATGTCGGTGCCGTCGATGACCTTTTCGTTGATCCACGGCGTGGGATCGAAGTCGTGGACGGCGCCGAACCATGCCGGCTCGGGTTCGTTGGGCCACTGGATGGGGCGGATGCCCGTGGAGTTGTTGCGCAGCCCGTCGAGGTATTCCTTGACCGAGTTGCCCAGCGAAGACACGATGCCCCGCCCGGTGATGACGACTTTCTGCATGTCAGTTTCCTTTTCTGAGAACGGTTTCGCTCGTGCTCCGCTCGAGTCCGCGTTGCACGGCCGAGATGAGGTAGGGACGCAGATCCGGGGGCGCCACGATGTGGTCGATGGAGCCGACCTGCAGCGCGCGTTCGACGGTGTGGATGTCGTCGAACTCGCGGGCCACGATCGCCTGGATCTCGGTGGTGACCTGTGCGGTCAGCTGGTGCAGCCGGTGCTGGAGCATGGGCTGTTCGTCGGCGCTCTCGGCGGCGATCTGCCGTTCGAGTTCGACGACCTCGGGATGGCGGCGCACTCGTTCGCGGACCTCGCGGGTGAACACCACCGCCGCGGCCGGGGCGCCGCCGATGACCGATGCCCGCGAACCCGTGACCGCCGAGACCTCCATGTTGGCGTTCAGCGACTTCGAGAACACCACGTAGGCGCCGCCGTGGTAGCGCGAGATCACGCTGAACACGATGGGGCCGCGGAAGTTCACGATGGCGCGGCCGATCTCGGCGCCGTACTCGAGCTGCAGCTTGGCCATGGACTCCGGTGAGCCGTCGAAACCGGACAGGTTCGCCAGGATCACCAGCGGCCGCTTGCCGCTGGCGCCGTTGATGACCCGGGCCAGCTTCTTCGACGACTGCGGGAACAAGGTGCCCGAGGTCCAGGTGTCGGGGCCGTCTGCGGGACGGGGCAGCGGCCGGCGCAGGTTGCGGGACTCGATCCCGATCAGCGAGACCGCGAACCCGCCCAGGCGGGTGTCCCAGGCCACGACGTTCTGGGCGTCCTCCCAGCCCGGCCAGCGTTCCAGCACCGGGGCGTCCTGATCCATCACCGCCGACATCACCGAACGAATGTCGAACGGCCGCTTGCGGTCCGGGTTGTGCTGCGCGGAGAAGATCTCGCCGACGCAGGCGAAGGAGGTGCCGCCGGCCTCGTTGCGGTGCGGGAACCCGCTGATGTCCCGGTCGGCGGGATCGGCGGTGTCGAACCGCGCCCCCTTGGACTGCGAGGACTCGTAGTGGGCGAACAACAACGCGCACCCGGACTCGACGTCGGCCACCCAGAACTGCGCCTGCCCGTTGGGACCGGCGATCCGGGCGTATCCGCCGATGCCCGCATTGTCCTCGGCCGCAACGCCGCCGGAGAACTCCAGCGCCTGCTTGCCGGTGAGCACCATGGCGCTGTTGCCCACCATGATCAGCACGCCGGAGGTGTGCATCAGCATGGTCGACTCGGCGTCGAAGTAGGACTGGGCACCGACGTTCACGCCGACGACCATCACGTTGATCTCGCCGCCGCCCTGGGTGAACTCGATGATCCGGCGCAGGACCGCCGCGGTCCAGTCCAGGTTCTCGGTGCCGCTGTCCATCGCGATGCGGGCACCCGAGGACACCGCGTACCACTCCACCGGCACACCGAGTTCGGTCGCCAGATCCAGCGCCGCGACAATGCGACGGCACTCGGGTTCGGCCAGCGATCCCAGGTCGCGGCTGGGGTCGTTGAGGATGAGCACCCGGCGGAACGTGGCGCCGGAGGCGGCGTGACTGTCGATCACACCGGTGACGACGCGCGCGGTGTTGTTGCCGCGGGGGCGGTCCACCACCTCGAATTGCTCACCGACGAAGTCGTATTCGGTGAACTCGCCGGTGGGCAGTTCGGTGTGGGTGGCGCCGGTGCCGACCAGCAACTCGACGATCTCGTACGGGTACACCAGGCCGCGGCGCTGCATGGCGACCACCCGGCGGCGGTACTCCGACATCGGCCGCAGCGGGGTCGGGGACGGCTTGGTCCGGCCGACCATGACGCCCACGGTGGGCGGGGTGGTGACGTGGATGACCTCGTCGACCAGATCGCCGGAGCCGGCGTCGCCGACCCGCACCCGGCCGATGACCTTCTCCAGGCCCAGCCCGCGGGTCAGCGGCAGCAGGTCCACGATCAGCGACTGCAACTGCGCGTCGGTCAGCGTCCAGCGCGGTTCGACGTAGAAGATGATGCGGTTGCTCAGCGAGACCGACGGATCCGGCAGCAGCGCGCGGGCCCGCCGAATCGCGATCGCCGCCTGGGCAAGCTGATTGGTGACATGGGCGTCGCCGTCGAGATCGAAGACCTCCAGCACCGCCAGCAGCCGCTCGTCCTGGGGATTCTCCTTGGCGACGGCCTTGATCAGGTGGATGCCGTCGGGGGCGTCCACCGCGCTGATGTCGAACTGGTTGAACCGCCACAGTTCGACGCGGTCGGCGGTGGCCGGATGGATACCCGCGGTCCCGTCGACCCGGGTGAACCGGCTGTCGGCCCCGGCGAACACGCAGTGCCGGCGCGACCCGCGCTCGTCGTCGCGGCTGCCCTGCCACCACGTGACGACCACGTTGACCTCGGGGCACCCCGGCGGCAACGCGGGCAACGCGGCCTCGACGGCGGCGGCCACGTCTGTTCGAGTTTCGTTGTCGCGCAGGATGATTTCGATCTCCAGCGCCTCGGTGTGCCCGGCGGTGAGGTACTCGGCGGCACCGGCCACGAGATCGGCCAGCCGCGCGGACGGGCCGGCGAAGGCCAGCATCTCCATGCGCCCGATCCCGTCGCGGCGCCCGGTCCGGACCCCGACGATGGGCTCGGGCGTGGTCAGAACCTCGAAGTCGTCGAGGGTGCGGTGCCGGTGGGTCCGTCGGACCAGCGCCCGCAGCGCGACCGCGGCCCGGGCCGGATCGGCGGTCTGCGCGGCGAGGTAGTGATCGATGGGCTCGGGCAGGCGACGCAGCCCGGCGAACGCGGCCTCCCGCGCGCCGGCCCCCGCGTCGGCGAGCAGCCCCTCGGCGACCTTCTCGTCGGCGGCGCGCAGCGCCTCGATGGCGGGCGCCTCCACCAGACGGTGGCGCACCGCGCGGGCGAGGTCGGTCACCGTCGGATAGGCGGCCTCCGAGGCGTCGATCAGCCGGTCGAGCACGTCGACCAGCTCGGCCGAGCGGTTCGGGTCGTGATCGTCGGACTCCAGCCAGGTCTCCAGCACCCCGGCGCTCATCCGGGCGATCCGGCCGAGCCGGGACTCGGCGCGCCAGATGTTGAACAGCGCATCGGTGAGTTCGGTGCTCTGACTGATCTCGGTGACGTCGTAGTGCGCGAGCATCTGCCGCAACCGCGCGACGAAGTCCGCGGGCGCGACCTCGGTGATCCGGTCGGGGGCGCGCAGCGCCACCAGCAGCAGATCGGTGCGCATCGGGCGGCGCCCGGCCCCGTTGTCGAGTTCGGGGTCGCCGGCGAACAGCGCCATGCGGTCGGCGACGATGCCGAGGACGTGCAGTCCGGCGGTGAAGGACAGCTCGCCGACGCGGGTCAGCGCGTCGCCGACCGCGCTGCCGGACAGGTCCTGACCCAGCACCAGCCGGGTCAGCACGTCGCGGTCCTCGTCGTGCTGGTTGAGCTGGGCGGGGTTATGGGCCAGGGCGGCGAACGACATCTGGGTGGTGTCGGCGGGGCCCTCGTCGTCGACGGCCTCGATCCGGATGATCGGATCGCCCGCGCCGACCAGAGTGCCCGCGCCGGCGACGATTTCGCTGACCCGGCCGCCGAACGGCGCCATCAGCGGGGACTCCATCTTCATGGCCTCGGTGATCAGCAGCACGTCGCCGGGATTGACCTCGTCGCCCACCTCGACGGCGACCTTGGCGATCACGCACTGCGATTCGGCGCGGATCAACCCGCCGTGCCCGCGGACGATGCGGTACACGCTGTGGTCGAGTTCGACGGTGATCAGCGGCCCGCTGGGCACCACGACCAGCGACAGCTCCCGGCCGGCCACGCTGATGCGGCGCTCGAACTGGCCGAGTTCCTCGACCCGGGCGGCGATGCGCAGCCCGTCGATCTCGACGTCGAAGTTGTTGGGGCTGCGCTGCTGAACGCGGAACGACCGGCGTTCGCCCTCGTACTCGAGGTCGATGGCGGCGGTCTCGTCGCTCAACGGGTGCAGCCGGCCGTGCACGGCGCTGCCGGCGAACTGGTCCAGCGCGTCGGCGTGGTCGGTGCGGTAGGCCTCGACCGCGGCGCACACCATGGCCAGCGGGGCGTCGGGGGAGTCCAGCAGGATCCCCTCGTCCAGCGCGCGGTCCAGCCACGTGGTGTCGACATTGCCCTGCTGGATCTCGGGGTTGTCGAGCAGCGCCATCAGGAAGCGCCGGTTGGTGGTGCCGCCTTCGATGACGGCCTGCGAGCGGCCGAGCGCGCGGCGCAGCCGGGCCAGCGCCTCGGGCCGGTCGCGGCCCCACGCGATGACCTTGGCGATCATCGAGTCGAATTCGGAGGCGATGGTGTCGCCCTCGGCCACCCCGGCGTCGGTGCGGATCCAGGGGCCCTGCGGGACCCGCAGTTCGACGACGCGGCCGGGGGCGGGGGTGAAGCCGCGCTTGGGATCCTCGGCGTTGAGCCGGACCTCGATCGCGTGCCCGCGCACCTCGGGGGAGTCCGGCGCCAGCTGTGCGCCCTGGGCGATGTCGAGTTGCAGCTTGACCAGGTCGACGCCGGTGACCGCCTCGGTGACGGTGTGCTCGACCTGCAGCCGGGTGTTGACCTCGAGGAAGTAGAAACTGCCGGTGCTCGGCTGGAACAGGAACTCCACGGTGCCGACGTTGGTGTAGTCGACGGCCTGGCACATGCGGCGGGCGGCCTCGCGGATCGCTTGTTGCAGGGCGTCGTCGATGTCGACCGGCGCCGATTCCTCGAGGACCTTCTGCCGGCGGCGCTGCACGCTGCAGTCGCGCAGGCCGAGGGTCCACACGTTCCCGGAATTGTCGGCGGCCACCTGGACCTCGAGGTGCCGGCCGCCGGTGATCTGCGCCTCGACGAACAGCGTCGCGTCGCCGAAGGCCGAATCTGCTTCGGCGCGAGCGCTCTTGAACGCGGCGGGCAGCTCGATCTCGTTGCGGACCAGCCGGATGCCGCGGCCGCCGCCGCCGGCGGCCGCCTTGAGCACCACCGGGAACCCGATGCGCTTGGCGTGCTCGACGGCCTCCTCGACGGTGTCCACCGGCCCGCCGCTCCACGGGACCACCGGTACGTCAACGGATTCGGCGATCCGCTTGGCCGCGATCTTGTCCCCGAGCATGTCCATCGAGGCCGCGGTGGGGCCGATGAACTGCACGCCGAGCCGGTCGCACATCCGCACGAAGTCGGGGTTCTCGGCGACGAAACCCCAACCGGGCCAGACGGCGTCGGCGCCGCTGAGCACCAGCGCGGATTCGACGATGCCGGTGTCGAGGTAGGTGTGCCGACGCGCACCGGTCTCCGGATCGGTGACCATGGTGGGGCCCAGGTTGATCGCGTGGTCGGCGGCCCGGACGAACCAGGACGCGGCGTCGGCCTCGGTGTAGAGCGCCACGGTCTCGAGCGGTGTGCCGCGCTCGATGCCGTACTCGCGGGCGGCATTCAGGAACCGCATGGCCGACTCACCGCGGTTGACGATCGCGACGCGATTCAGCGAAGCACTGGGTTCTCCGGTCATGCTTCGAGGCTCCCAATACCCGCCCTGACCGGCAAGGGAGTAACTCGGCGAAGTATTGACAGCGTTGAACGTGTGAATTGCAAATTCTGTGAATTTTCTCGTTCGCGGCCGGTGCAAACGACAGCACCGGCAGAGGATTTCCCATCCCCTGCCGGTGCTGTGAAGGCGGTGTCGGTTACCGATGGCCGGCCTTCTCGGTGACCTTGCTGTTGAGGTCCTTGTCGTTGAGGTCGTTGTCCTTGGTCTCCGGCAGCGCCAGCACGCACAGCAGGCTGATCGCCGAGATCGCGGAGAGCAACACCCCGACCCAGATGCTGCCGTGGTTGGCGATGATGCTCGCCGCGATCAGCGGTGGGATGGCGCCGCCGAAGATGCCGCCGAGGTTGTAGCTCAGGCCCGCACCGGTGTAGCGGAATCGGGACTCGAACATCTCCGGCAGCAGCGCGCCGGCCGGGCCGTTGGCCACGCCGTAGACCGACAGGGTGACGACCACCGCGATCAGGAAGGCGATCGGAGATCCGGTGTCCACCAAGGGATAGAGGATCAACGACCACACCACGGTGCCCGCGTAGGCCGCGGCGATGACCTTCTTGCGGCCCACCCGGTCGGAGTATATGGCCGCGGCGGCGGTGACGAAGCCGAGCACCACCGCGGCGATCATGCCGCAGCCCAGGATCATGGTCCGGCTGTAGCCGAGCGTCGTGCTGCCGTAGCTCGTCATGAACGCCGACCCGGTGTAGAACATCGTGAACACCGTCGACATGGCCAGGCCCGCGATCAGGATCTGGCGCCACTGGCTGCGGATGGCCGCGGCGAACGGCAGTTTCTCGCGTGCGCTGGTCGTGCTGCGGGTGCGCTGATGCTCCTTGAACACCGGAGTTTCCTGCACCGACAACCGAATCCAGAGTCCGACGATCACCAGCAGCAGCGAGGCGATGAACGGGAAGCGCCAGCCGTAGTTGATGAACGTGTCGCTGGTGTCGCCGACGGTGAGCGACACGACGAAGAAGGTGCCGCTGGCGAGGAAGAACGCGCACGCCGGCCCCAACTGCGGGTACACCGCCATGCGGCCGCGTTGTTGGGGTGGGGCATATTCGGCCGTCAACAGGGTTGCGCCGGCCCATTCACCGCCCAACGCCAAGCCCTGCAGGAAGCGCATCGCCACGAGCAATACCGGGCCCCAGAATCCGATGCCGTTCTCGAAGAGGCCGAAGGCGCCCGAATCGTAGCCGGGCAGGAAGCCGATGAACACCGTCGACAGCCCCATGATCAGCAGCGTCCACACCAAGGTGCGCTTGCGGCCGATGATGTCGCCGAAGTGGCCGAACAGGATCGATCCGACCGGGCGGGCGAAGAAGGCCACGCCGAACGTCGCGAACGACGCCAGGGTGCCCATCGCCGGGCTCACGTCGGGGAAGAACACCGTCGGGAACACCAGCGCGGCGGCCGTGCCGTAGACGAAGAAGTCGTAGTACTCGATGGTGGTTCCGAGCAGGCTGGCGGCGCCGACCTTGCGAAGGGAACTGCCACCGGACTGCGCATCGGTGCCGCGGGGCGGTACGCCGGGTTCGTGGCCGGCCGAGGGTAGATCGATGGTGCTCACGTGATGTCAGCGCTCCTAATGGCCCGAGGGTCGATTCCTGAGCGGCTTCGCGCTCGTTGACTGAGGGGTGTCATATCCAGGCGCCTGGATCCAGGATTTACAAAGACTATGCCCGCGCGGGTGTGACGTCAATAACAAAAGGAGATTCAAAGTGACGGTTGGCACGTTCGATATTTGCGACAGCAATCACCGTGCGGAGCAGTTGACACCTGTTGTCCGAGGGCATCCGGGTGGCTCTGGGGCGGGCCAGGTTCGGCCGGTGTTTGCTCACGAGCAGCCGTCCCGAGAGCCAAAAATGCCCCCATCCGGACATCGGATGGGGGCACCTTCGGGGACTGTGTGGCTACTTCTGTTCGAGCGGAACCAGGTGGTCGACGCCGCGTTTCACGGTCCATCCGGCCTGCTCGCGGTCCCACTCCGCGGGGGTGGTGTCCATGGCGCGCAACTCGCGCTTGAGCACCTTGCCCGTGGAGGTCTTGGGGAAGTCGTCGAGGACCTCGAGGTAGCGCGGCACCGCGAAGTAGGGCAACCGCTTCACGCAGTGCGAGAGCACGGCGACCAGGTCGGGCGCCTTGGCGTCGTCGGCCAGGACCAGGAACGCCTTGATGTCGTCCTCGCCCTCGCGGGCGGGCTTGCCGATGACGGCGCAGTCCTCGACCTCGGGCAGTTCGGTGAGCGCGACCTCGATGTCGTAGGCGGTGACGTTCTCGCCCTTGCGCCGGATGCGGTCGTTGAGGCGGTCCATGAAGTAGTAGTAGCCGTCGGAATCCCGTCGGCCGGCATCGCCGGTGTGGAACCACAGGTTGCGCCAGGCCTCCACGGTGCGGTCCGGCATGGCGTGGTAGCCAAGGAACGTCGTGAACGGGACCTTGGGGCGGACGACGATCTCGCCGGTCTCGCCGTCGGGCAGCGGCTCGTCGGTCTCGGGGTCGACGATCGCGACCTCGAACCACTTGTCGAGGGCCTTGCCGCAGCTGCCCGGACGCAGCGGTTCGTCCATCGGGCGGTAGAGCGGCAGGCAGATCTCGGTCATCCCGTAGGCCTCCACACACGTGGTGTTGAACCGGGTCTCGAACTCCTCGGCGATCACGGCCGGGATCGGGATGGTGATCATGCGCCGCACGCCGTGGTCGGTGTCGTGCGGACCGGCGGGGCGGTTGAAGACGTACTGTGCCATGACCCCGAGCAGGCTGGTGACCGTGGCGCCGCACGCGCGCAGATCGTCGAGCCAGCCGCTGGCGCTGAACGCGTCGGCGAGCACCACGGTGGCCCCGGTCATCAGGCACGGCAGCACCTGCATGAACTGGGCGTTGGCGTGGAACATCGGCAGGCAGATGTAGTAGACGTCGTCCTCGACGATGCGCAACTGCTCGACCAGGTGCCCGGCGAAGGTGTACATGTGCCCGTGCGGGACCACCACGCCCTTGGCCGGACCCGTGGTGCCCGAGGTGTAGATGATGGCGGCGGGATCGCGGTGGGACACCGCCACGGGCTGCGCGCCGTTGGGCGAGCGGTCCAGATCTTCGAGGGCGACCACGATGTCCTTGGGGCGCGCGTCGCTGGCCCCGCGGATGACGACCGCGGTGAGGGTCTCGAGTTCGTCGGCGACCTCGTCGAGCACGCCCGCATAGTTCGCGTCGATGATGGCCACCCGGGCGCCCGAGTTGTTGGCGGCGTGCACCAGGCTCGGGCCGCGGTTGGCGGTGTTCACCGGGACCTCAACGGCGCCAATGAGATTGATCGCGAACCAGCAGGCGATCATGTCGATCGAGTTGTCCATCAGCAGCAGGACCCGGTCGCCCTTGGTGACGCCCAGCCCGGTCAGGCCCGCGGCCCGGCGCTCGGTGAGGTCCAGCATCTCGGCATAGGTCAGCCCGTCCCCGGAGACGGTGCGCACGCAGGGCTTGTCGGGTTGCGCCGCGGCCGCCTCGCGCAGGACCGCCGGCAGGGTCCACAGTTCCCGTTCTCTGCCAGTGAAGGGGTCCAGCACGGGCTGAGTTTCTGTCTTCACGTTCACGCTCATAAGTCCTTCCGCGGCGGTCAGGGCGCCCATGTGGCTTGTGCGTCTACTCCGACCAATATGTGACGAATGCTACTATGGACTCTGGATCCAGGATTTGCAATACGCCGAGCAGATCCGCCGACTACCCCCAGATTGGTGCCCCTCATGAGCGAAACGACCGTCGCCCAACTCATCGCGCAACGACTGAAGGCGCAGGGTGTGCGCCGGATCTTCGGCCTCTGCGGTGGCCACATCCAGCCGCTGTGGGACGCCGTGTCACGCGAGGGCATCGAGGTCGTCGACGTGCGCCACGAGGCCGCGGCCGTCTACATGGCCCACGCCACCGCCGAACTGTCCGGCGAGCTGAGCGTCGCCATGGTGACCGCCGGGCCGGGCCTGACCAACGCCGTCACCGCCATCTCCAACGCCTACGTGTCGCGCAGCCCCGTGCTGGTCATCTCGGGCCGGCCGCCGCGCCCGCAGACCGGGATGGGCGCCATGCAGGACATCGACCAGGCCGGCATCGTCGAACCCATCTGCCGCCTCGTCGAACAGGTCTCCGAGCGCCACCACGTGATTGGCCGCCTCGACAAGACCATCGCCGCCGCGCTGGGGGCGGCCAACGGCGCCACCGGCCCCGCCTACATCGACTTCCCCACCGAACTGCTCGACGAGATCGTCCACGACGCCGACATCCCGGCGCTGGCCATGGAACCCCGCACGGCCCAGACCGTCGCCGCCGATCCCGTCGCCCTGGCCCGGGCCGCGGACGCGATCCGGGCCGCGTCGCGCATCGTCGTCATCGGCGGGCGCTCGGTGCGGTCCGCGGGGCCCGAGGTGCACAAGTTCCTCGACACCGCGCAGGCGCTGTACCTCGATTCCGGGGAGAGCCGCGGCGTCGTCCGCGACGATTCGCCCGCCTTCGTGCCCGCGGTGCGCGGCCGCGCGATGAGCGAGGCCGACCTGGTGATCACGCTGGGCCGGCGGCTGGACTTCCAGCTGGGCTACGGCTCCCCGGCGGTGTTCTCCCCGGACGCGCGGTTCCTGCGCATCGGCACCTGCTTCGAAGAACTCGGCGAGAACCGCCGCGGCGACGTCGAGGTGTTCGGCAGCACCGGTTCGGTGCTGGCCGCGCTGACCGAAGCCGGTGCGACGCCGGCCGCCCCGGACACCGCCTGGCTGCAGGACATGCGCGACTCGAACGCGAAGCGGACCGCGAAGCTGGCCGAGAAGCTCGCCGACCCCAACCCGGATTCGACCGGGCGGATGTCCCCGAACTTCGTCGTCGGCGCCGTCAACAACCTGCTCACCGAGCAGTCCGTGGCCATCGCCGACGGCGGCGACATCCTGTCCTTCGCGCGGGTGGGCCTCAAGCCGGTGGACTACCTGGACTGCGGTGCGCTCGGCTGCCTCGGCGTCGGCGTCCCCTTCGCCACCGCGGCCGCGCTGCTACGCCCCGAGGAGCCCGTCGTCGCGGTCATCGGCGACGGCAGCTTCGGCTTCACCGCCGTGGAGGTGGACACCGCCGTCCGGCACGGCGCCAAGGCGGTGTTCGTCGTCGTCAACAACGAGGCGTGGAACATCGAACGCCACGATCAGGTCGAGCGCTTCGACAACAACCTGGTCGGCGTGGACCTGCCGGGCTGCCGCTACGACCTGCTGGCCCAGGGCCTCGGCGCGCACGGCGAGCGGGTGGAGAACGCCGAGGACCTCGCCGACGCGCTCAAGCGCGCGCTGGACAACGCGCCGGCCGTGGTCGACGTCGTCGTCTCCCGGGAGGCCAAGTCCGCCGACTTCCTCGGCGGCCTGGCCGCGGTGCCGCCGCGGCAAGCGGTCGGCCCGTGGAACGCCGCGGAACTCGAGCGTTACGGCCAGTCGTGAGGCGGTAGGGCCATAATGGCTCGTGGATCCACCATGCAGATCACTGTGACAGCCCCGAGGAGTGCGTCGTGAGCATTGATTCGCCCATCGAGACGAGTCCGGCCGAACGTCAGGACTCCAGCTTCTCGGCGCTGAGCGCGCTGCCGCCCCGGGACTCCAACGCCCTGGTCACCTCGGTTCGGGACCGGCTGCGGATGGCCATCGTGCTCGAGGAGATCCCCGCCGGCGTCCGCCTGAACCAGGTCCGGGTCGCCGAGCAGCTCGGGGTCAGCCGGATGCCGGTGCGCGCCGCGTCGGCCGATCTGGTGGTCGAGGGCCTGCTGGAACCGCTGCCCACCGGCGGGGTCGCGGTGCGCTCGCTGTCCCGGCGCGATGTCGAGGAGGCGTCGAAGGTGCGTGAGGCCCTCGAGGCCCAGGCCGCCCGCGAGGTCGCGCTGGCCCGACCCGAGGAGGGACTCAAGGCGATCTTCGCCGTGCTCGACCGGCACGAGGCCCTCGGCGGCGTCAACGACACCCGGCTGCTGCTCGAACTGGACCGGTCCTTCCACTGGGCCGTGCTCGACGCGACCGACAATCCGTACTTCCGGCGGGCCATGGTCCCGATGTGGTCGGTGGTCGAACGTTCGATGGTCGGCGTGCTGCGCAAGGTACCCGACATGTTCGACCTGGCCTGGAAGCAGCACCGGGAGATCGCCGAGGCGCTGGCGGCCGGGGATGCCGACCTGGCCGAGCAGCGCGCCCGCGACCACATCCGCTACGCGGCACCCAAGCTGGCCAAGGCGATCGAGGACAACGAGTAGGTTCACCGCGTCGTAGCTGAGCGCTGCACCGGGTCGAAATTGCGGCCAGGGTTGCTCCTACTTCGGGAGCACCGCCCTGGACGCAATCTCGGCGGGGCGGATATCCGCTTTTTGCAAGGGATTTCGAAGCGGCGACGCTCGACGGGACGCCACGGTGTTTCTGGGCTAGCTTCGAGCCATGGGTATCCCGACGTATGAGCTGAACAATGGTGTGCACATTCCGGTCCTGGGTTTCGGTGTGTACCAGGCGACACCGGAGCAGACGGTGTCCGCGGTCGGGGCCGCCCTGGAGATCGGCTACCGCCACGTCGACACCGCCGCCGCCTACGGCAACGAGCGGGAGGTCGGGCAGGCGATCGCGGCCGCCGAGGTCGACCGCGACGACATCTTCATCGAAACCAAGGTCTGGATCAGCGATTACGGCTACGACGCGACGTTGCACGCCTACGACAAGGCGGCCGGCAAGCTCGGCGTCGACCAGATCGACCTGCTGATCCTGCATCACCCGATGCCGGGCGAGTTCGAGCTGACCATCGCCGCCTACCGCGCGTTGGAGAAGCTCCACGCCGACGGCAAGGTCCGCGCCATCGGCGTCTCCAACTTCGGCCCCGCACACCTGGACCGGCTGCTGGCCGAGACCGAGGTGGTGCCCGCGGTGAACCAGATCGAGCTGCACCCGTACTTCCGGCAGTCGGACAGCGTGGCCCGCGCCGACGAACTCGGCATCCTCACTCAGGCGTGGTCACCGCTGGGCGGGATCACCACCTACTTCGAGGGATCGCACACCTCCCCGCTGCAGGACCCCGCGGTGCGGGCCATCGCCGACGCGCACACCAAGACGCCGGCGCAGGTACTGCTGCGCTGGCATCTGCAGCAGGGCAGGCAGGTGTTCCCGAAGTCGGTGACGCCGGCCCGGATCGCGGAGAACTTCGACGTGTTCGACTTCGAGCTCACCGTTGCTGAGCTGGCCGCGATCGACGCGCTGGACACCGGCGTGCGCGGCGGGCCGGAGGCCGAGGTGTTCGCGCGGGAGAACTTCGACTTCGAGATCCCGGAGGCCTGAGTTCTTTCCAGCTGTACGGCTCTACGGCGTCGAAACTGCATCCTGGGTCGTTCGCGCAGCGTCTCAACAGCCGTGAACGCAATTTCGGCCTCGTAGCCGCGCAGATTTCGAAAACTTAGCCCTGGTGGGTGATCTGGATGAGATTGCCGCACGTGTCGTCGAACACGGCCGTGGTCACCGGCCCCATATCGGCGGGTTCCTGGGTGAAGCGCACGCCCAGCCCACGCAGTCGTTCGAACTCGGCCCGCACGTCATCGACCGCGAACGACGTGAACGGGATGCCGTCGGCGACCAACGCGGCCTTGAACGGCTTCACCGCCGGGTGGCCGTCCGGTTCGAGGACGAGTTCGGTGCCGTCGGGATTCTCCGGCGACACCACCGTGATCCAGCGGGGGCCGCCCATCGGAATGTCGTGCTTGGGTTCGAAGCCGAGCTTCTCGGTGTAGAACCGGAGCGCCTTGTCTTGGTCGTCAACGAGGATGCTCGTCAGGTTGATTCGCATGGTTGTTCCTCCCGCCGGAATTCTTGAGCCACCGCGCGACGATTGGTTCGAGCGGCGCCGTATTGAGGTGGTGAAACTTGTACCGACCATCGCGCCTGGTCTCGACGAGTCCGGCATTCTCGAGGACGTCGAGGTGTTGCGAAATCGCCTGGCGTGACGAGTTCAGCCCGTGTTTGGTGGTCAGGCGCGCACAGATCTCGAAGAGCGTCTGCCCGTTGCGGTCGGTCAGTTCGTCGAGGATCGCGCGGCGCGTGGGATCGGCCAAGGCCTTGAAGACATCACCCACGTGTTCCACGTTAGGCAAGTGGCTGCTTGCCTGTCAACGCTTGGGGGGGTGACGATGCCGCTTTACCGCGTCGAAATTGCTTCCACGGTTGTTCCCGCAGCGTCGGCACAGCCGTGGAAGCAACCTCGGGCGGACTGCTAGCCGCGCAGCGATGCGGATCCTACGAGCGGCGTAGGCGACGCGCAGTGCGCTGGGGTTCGCCGGTCCCGACGGCCTTGTCGCCCGTCCTTGCGGCGAGCCAGCCTTCGTAGTCCCAGCCTTTCGACTGTTCGCGCGAGCGGGCGAGCGCCGCCGTGCGCCGAAACCGCTCGACGTAGTCGCGGATCGCGAGGTTCACGGCCTCGTCCTTGGTGCGCACGCCTGCGATCCGCATGACTGCGGCCAGCGCCTCGTCGTCGAGGTCGATTCGTGTCACCGACATAGGACCTCCGTAGTGACGATGTATGTGCCCAACATACGTCGTCCACATCAGGAGGTCGGTCGAGCCCGGCGCGACGACGTCCGTGGCACGGGATCACCACCTACTTCGAGCGATCGCACAGAGTGAGCCGTTGCACCGCGTCGAAACTGCAGCCATGGTTGTTCCCGCAGCGTCGGCACAGCCGTGGACGCAATCTCGGGCGGACTTCTTTCGGGCGGACTGCTACCCGAGCACGGCTTCGACGGCGTCCGTGGCCACCACCGCCCCGCCCGCATCATCGATCTCGCGGCGCATCCACGCCAGCCGGTCGCGGATCCCGGGGTCAGCGGCCACCCCGTCGACGGCCTCCCACAGGCCCGCTGCCGAGATCCGCGCCGGGTCCAGCTGCCGGCCGAGTCCGAGTTCGACGAGCCGGTCGGCGTTCGCGCGCTGCTCGGCCATCTGCGGTACGGCGACCATCGGCACCTCGTGGGCCAGCCCCTCGAGCGCGCCGCCCATCCCGGCGTGGGTGAGGAACACCCGCGCGTGCCGCAGGATCGCGAGCTGCGGAACCTGTTCGTGCACTTCCACATTCGGTGGCAAGGGGCCGAGCGCGCCCGGGTCGACGGCATCGCCGATCGCCAGCACCACGTGCCACGGGCGGCCGGCCGCGGACCCGACGATCATCCGGAAGAAGTCGGGGCGATCGTTGTAGCCCGTACCGAGGGAGACCAGTAGCACCGGGTGTGGGCCGGGCGGCTCCCAGTCGCCCTGGAACCGCCGGTCGGTCAGCACCGGACCGACGAACCGGTAGCCGTCGGTGAACGTGTCACCCGCCGGCTGGAAGGCGCGCGGCACGGTGACGATGCGATCGGCGGCGGTGTCGCCCCGGAAGAAGCCGCCGACATCGCGGATGCCTTCCCGGCGCAGCATCCGGGCCAGCCGCAGCACCACCAGGAGCAGTCGCGGGCTCAGCGGGTTCAGCTTCGCGTAGCCGCGCATGTTCCAGTGCTGGTTGTTGACGAAGTTCGGCCAGGTCTCCACCGCCGGAACGCCCCAGCGGTGGGCCAGGATTCGGCCCCACCAGGCCAGCGGACCGTCGTGCACCACCAGGTCCGGGGCGGGCAGACCACCCAGCGCCGCCACCATGGCCTTGGTCTCGTCGAGCAGCAGCGACATCGCGCGCACCAGTTCGGCGCCGTGCATCTGCGGCACGTCGCGGGGCAGGGACTCCCAGGTGGAGACCACCGGCACGAAGGCGGCGCCGGTCTCGACGATGCGCGACTCGAATCGGCGGGTCGCGGCGTAGGACACCCGATGCCCGCGGCGGACCAGTTCGGCGGCCAACCCCAGCGTCGGATTCACATGCCCGGCTCCGAGCGGCGCGAAGAAGGTGATGTTCGCCGGTGTCACGACCCGCCCGCCGCGCCCACGTCGATGACCCGCAGCACCGCCGCGCCCTCCTCGTCGGAGGCCGCCAGGTCCACCTCGACGTCAAAGCCCCAGTCGTGGTCGCCCGCCGGGTCGTCCAGGATCTGCCGCACCCGCCAGGCCTCGGGCCGGCGGTCGAAGATCAGCAGCGCGGGACCCCGGGCGTCGGCGCCGGTGCGCACCTCGTCGTGCTCGGTGAAGTAGTCGTCGCCCGCGTCGGCCCATCGGTCGGCCGTCCACCCCGAGCCCGAGTCGAGGTCGCCGAGTTCGTCCCAGCGCTCGCGGGCGAACAGCTCGACCCGGCGGAACAGCGCGTTGCGCACCATCGCGGTGAAAGCCCGCTCGTTGCCGGTCAGCGGCCGCGGGCGGGCCGGAACCGCGACCGGCACATCGTGCGGCTGATCCGGACTGGTCAACTGTTCCCACTCGTCGAGCAGACTCGAATCCACCTGGCGCACAAGCTCACCGAGCCACTCGACGATGTCGGTGAGCTCCTCGGTCCGCGCCGCGGCCGGCACGCCGGAGCGCAGCGCCTTGAACGCATCGGAGAGGTAGCGCAGCACCGCGCCCTCGGAGCGGGTCAGGCCGTAGACGCTGACGTACTCCCGGAACGTGAAGGCCCGCTCCCACATCTCCCGGACGACGGCCTTGGGCGACAGCCGCCCGTCGGCGGCCCACGGGTTGCTCTGCAGATACAGCTCGTAGGTGTGCTGCAGCAACTCGTCCAGCGGCTTGGGGTAGGTGACGTCGTCGAGTAGTTCGATGCGCTCGTCGTACTCGATGCCGTCGGCCTTCATCTGCGCGACGGCCTCGCCGCGGGCCTTGTTCAGCTGCGCGGACAGGATCTGCCGCGGATCCTCCAGCGTGGCCTCGATCACCGAAACCACATCCAGCGCATAGGTTTCCGACTCAGGGTCGAGCACGTCGACGGCGGCCAGGGCGAAGGTGGACAGCGGCTGGTTCAGGGCGAAGTCGGCGGGCAGGTCGACCGTCAGCCGATACCGGCGCCCATCGGCGTCCGGCTCGTCGAGTCGCTCCATCACCCCGGCCTGCAGCAGCGAGCGGGCGATCCCGACGGCCTCCCGGATGAGTTGCAACTGACGTTTGCGGGGTTCGTGGTTGTCGGTGAGCAGGCGGCGCATCGCGATGAACGGATCGCCGGGGCGGTCGACGACGTCGAGGATCATCGCCGTCGACACCCGCATGTTGCTGGTCAACGGCTCCGGCGCGGCATCGATGAGCCGCGTCATGGTCGACTCGCTCCACGGCACCATGCCCTCGGGAACCTTGCGGCGCACCAGTTTTCGACGCTTCTTCGGATCGTCGGCGACCTTGGCGAACTGCTTGAGGTTCTCCACCTCGTGGTCGGGGGCCTGCACGACGACGGTGCCGGCGGTGTCGTAGCCGGCGCGCCCGGCCCGCCCGGCGATCTGGTGGAACTCCCGCGCGCTGAGCAGCCGGGTCCGGGTGCCGTCGTACTTCGACAACGCGGAGAACACCACGGTCCGGATCGGCACGTTGATGCCGACGCCCAGGGTGTCGGTGCCGCAGATGACCTTGAGCAGGCCGGCCTGCGCCAACTGTTCGACCAGCCGCCGATACTTGGGCAGCATGCCGGCGTGGTGCACCCCGATGCCGTGCCGGACCAGCCGCGACAGCGTGCTGCCGAACGACGTCGAGAAGCGGAAGGCGCCGATCAGCTCGGCGATGGCCTTCTTCTCGTCCTTGGTGCTGACGTTCACGCTCATCAGCGCCTGCGCGCGTTCCAGCGCCGAGGCCTGGGTGAAGTGCACGACGTAGACCGGGGCCTGCTTGGTCTCCAGCAGATCGCCGATGGTCTCGTGCATGGGCGTGGTCGCATAGCTGTAGAACAACGGCACCGGCCGTTGCGCGCCGGCGACCAGGGCCGTCGGCCGCCCGGTCCGGCGGGTGAGGTCCTTGCGCAGGAACGTCACGTCGCCCAACGTCGCCGACATCAGCAGGAACTGCGCCCGCGGCAGTTCCAGCAGCGGCACCTGCCAGGCCCAGCCGCGGTCCGGATCGCCGTAGAAGTGGAACTCGTCCATCACCACCAGGCCGATGTCGGCGTCAGCGCCCTCGCGCAGCGCGATATTGGCCAGCACCTCGGCGGTGCACGTGATGATCGGGGCGTCGGAGTTCACCGCGGCGTCGCCGGTGAGCATGCCGACGTTGGCCGCGCCGAACACCTCGCACAGCGCGAAGAACTTCTCGCTGACCAGGGCCTTGATGGGCGCGGTGTAGTAGCTGCGGCGCTCGGTGGCCAGCGCGGCGTACAGCGCGCCGGTGGCCACCAGCGACTTGCCGGATCCGGTCGGGGTCGCCAGCACCACGTTCGACCCGCTGACCAGCTCGATCAGCGCCTCCTCCTGCGCCGGGTACAGGGTGGTCCCGCTGGCCTCGGCCCACGCGGCGAACGCGGTGAACAACTCGTCGGGATCGGCGCCCTGGGCGCGCAGGGCCGACAGGTCGGTGGGGTCGTCGAGGAGTGGGACGGCAGCGGGCGGGGTCATCTTGGTGACCAGCCTGCCTGATCCGGCTTCGGTCAGGGCAGGACGGTCCGCATCAGCATCACGTTGTAGGCCGACCACAGCGAGAGGTTGTAGTACAGCTCCTTGCCCGTCGACCAGGGATGCAGGTACGGCGCGTAGATGCCGCCCGGGATCTCCGCCGAGGACGCCAACCGTTGTTCGGGGCTCCACGGCCCCTGCGGCGCGGGGGCCGTCCGCATCACGACGTCGTTGCTGGCCCCGTTGCAGTACAGCACCAGGTACTGCCCGAGATGGGTGTTGTACTGCGCCGACATCTCACCCACCGGGCCCGGGATCACCGGGGTGGCGGCGGCCGGATTGTTCGGGACCCAGGAGTTGCTGCCGGCGTTCCAGTACTCGTACTTGGTGAGGTCCGGGACCAGGTTGGGCGCCACCCGCGCGATGTACGCCGCGCCGGCGCGGCCGTTCGGCGTGCCGAAGGAGTACAGATAGGGGTCGCCGGGCCCGGGTTTGAGGAAGGCGCCCATCTGGAAGTTCTCGTGGCCACCCGAGGGCGGCCGGATGGTGCCCGGGTACACGCCCCAGTTCTCGCCGTTGTCCTGCGACACCGCGATCGCCGAGTAGTTGGTGGACCACGAGCCGGGGTTGTCCCAGCTGCGGATGGACATGAAGTTGAGGAATTGCTTTCCGCCGACGGCGATCCCGGCCGTGGGGATCACCCCGGTCTCGTCCTTGGTCCGGCCGATGGTGTTGATGATCTGCTTGGAGATGCCGGGCCGCCACACCGGCGAGCCCGAGTACCGGTTGCCGACGACACCGTTGGGCACCGCGACCGTGTTGGCCAGCGACCCGTCCTGGCTGCGGAACAACACGTTGTAGCGCCACTGCTTGCCCGGGATGTTGCAGTAGCCGTTGGTGTCGCCGAACGCCATCAGCACCTGGCGATTGGCGGGATCGCCGTTGTCCCACATGATCCCGAGATCGGTGCCGGTGACGGCGAACCGCTTGATGGTCTCGTTGGGGCTGTCCGGGCCGGTGACCCAGCCGACGATCGAGGTGCCCGGCGGGGCCGACGGGACGGGCTGGGCCGCCGGTGCCGGCTGCGGCGCGGGTTGCGGTGCGACGGGCTGGACCGGTTGGGCGCCGGCGGGATTCGGCGACGGGCGCACCGCCGCTTGCTGTTCCACCTGTGCGGACTTGGGGATCAGGGCCTTGAGGATGGCCAGCGGCAGCTGTCCGAGCTTGGGCAGCGGGGCCGATTCGTTGGCGCCGGGCGGTTTGTGTCCGATCGGACGTCGGAACGGGGCCAGCGCCGACGGGCTCGGGATCTGGAAGGCCTGCTCGGGCAGGGGGCGCGCCGCCGCGGCCGCGCCCGTGCACGGTTCGGCCCCGGCCATCGGCGCGACACCGATCGCCACGCACAGGCCGACGACGGCCGAGGTGGCCAGCGATGCGGGTACGGTTCGTTGACGCGACGACATGCGCAACCTCTCGGGGACGGGACGCGGCGAGAACGTCAACGGTGGGCTGCTGTGACGCTAGTGATCAATGGTTCGTATGGGACCTGTGATGCCGGACCGGTATGGACCCGTGATCGTGTCGAGACAGCCCGTCCTAAGGTGCAACGGTGACCATCAGCTACGACGACGGGCTGCGGGAACGGGTCCGCGAGCATCTGACCCGCCACGACCGCCGCGTCCTGACCGACCCGACCAAGCGGCACGCGGCGGTGGCCGTGGTGCTCGTCGATTCCGAGGTGGGCGAGGACCGGGTGGACCCGGTTCCGGTGGACGAGTGGAACGCGGGCCGGCCCCTACCCGACTTCGGCCTCGACGGCCGCATGGTCGACGTCTCCGGCGGCGCCGCGTTCCTGTTGTGCCGCAGGGCAACCCGGTTGTCCTCGCACTCGGCGCAGTGGGCCCTGCCCGGCGGCCGGGTGGACCCGGGGGAGACCGTGCTCGAGGCGGCGCTGCGGGAACTGGACGAAGAGGTGGGCATCCGGCTGCCCGAATCGTCGGTGCTGGGACTGCTCGACGACTATCCGACGCGGTCGGGCTACGTCATCACCCCGGTGGTGGTCTGGGGTGGCGGGCGGCTGGACCCGCGGCCGGCCCCCGACGAGGTCGTCGCGGCCTACCGGGTGGGGCTGCACAACCTGCAGCGCGACGACTCGCCGCGGTTCATCACCATTCCCGAGAGTCCGCGCCCGGTGGTCCAGGTGCCGCTGGGCAACGACCTGATCCATGCGCCCACCGGGGCGGTGCTGCTGCAGCTGCGCTGGCTGTGTCTGGAAGGTCGCCACGATCCGGTCGCCGACCTCGAACAACCGGTGTTCGCCTGGAAGTAAATGCCCGCTCGCGGGCGCGGTCATCGCGGTAACGTGCGACGAGTGAAGCTGAACAGGACCCTCGTTGCCGGCGCCGCGGTGCTGCTCGCGGTGTCGGGCTGTGCCGCACCCACCACCACCGAACCGGAGGCGCAGGAGCAGCCGACCACCACCGCGCCGGCGCCCGCGCCGGCGGCGAGCCCGCCGTCGAGCGCCGGTTACGCAGACGTCGTCGAGCGGGTCAGTCCCAGCGTGGTGACCGTGCAACTGCGCGACGGGGTGGGCAGCGGCGTGGTCCTGCGGCCCGACGTCATCGTCACCAACGCGCACGTGGTCGGCAACGCCCGCGAGGTCACGATCGGCTACGCCGACGGCGTCAGCTCACCCGGACAGGTGCTGGCCACCGACCAGGTGACCGATCTGGCCGTGGTGCGCACCGAGCGCCGCAATCTGCCGGTGCCGGAGTATCGCGACGAGCTGCCGCGCCCCGGCGACATCGCCATCGCCATCGGCAGCCCGCTGGGCTTCGAGAACACCGTCACCGCGGGCGTCATCTCCGGGCTGAACCGCAACATCCCCGGTTCGGCCGTCGAGAGTTCGTCGCTGGTGGACCTGATCCAGACCGACGCCTCGATCTCGCCGGGCAACTCCGGCGGTGCGCTGCTGGACGTCGACGGGCGCGTCGTCGGCATCAACGAGGCCTACATTCCGCCCGCGGCCGGGGCGGTGTCGTTGGGTTTCGCGATCCCGACCTCGACGGTGCTGGCGGTCACCGAGCAGTTGCTCGACGGCGGCCGGGTCACCCACCCGTACCTGGGTGTCACCACCGGTCGCCTCACCCCGGCCATCCGGGAGCGGCTCGGCGTGCCGGTCAGTGAAGGGGCGCTGGTGCGCGGCGTCGAACCCGGCAGTCCCGCGGCGACCGCGGGGGCCCGGCCCGGGGACGTGATCGTCAGTCTCGCGGACACCCCGGTGGAAAGCGTCGAGGATCTGCTGGGCGCCCTGCGCCGGACCCAACCCGGCCAGCAGCAGCCGATGGTGGTGGTGCGCGGCGGCGAGCGCCAGAACCTGACGGTGCGGATCGGGCAGCGCCAAAGCTAAGGCCGCACCTCGAAGACGTTGTTGAACGGGGTGTTGGCGGCCAGCCGGAACCGGGTGAAACCGGCCTGGGTCACCACGTCCTCGATCCGCGCCGGGCCGGCCTGGGTGCCCAGCGCCAATCCCACGGGCTGCGCCAACGACGACGGCGTGCACAACAGGGTGGAGAAGCCGTAGTAGGCCCGGCCGATCTGATGCAGGTTGTCCTCCACCCGATCGCCGGCCGCCGGTTCGACGATCATCCACGTGCCGTCGTCGGCGATGATCTCGCGCACCCGTCGGGCGGCCCCCACGGGATCGCCCATGTCGTGCAGGCAGTCGAACATGGTCACCAGGTCGAACGGGCCGCCGGCGACCGCGCCCCCGTCGGTGGCCTCGAAACTGATCCGGGCCGCCGGCGCGGCCTCGGCGGCGCGGCGCCGTGCCGTGTCGATCGACGCGCGGTGGTAATCCACCCCGACGAACGTCGACCGGGGAAAGGCCTGTGCCATCAGGATGGTCGAAGATCCATGCCCGCAACCGATGTCGGCGACCGCGGCACCGGACTCGAGCCGGGACACCACCCCGGTCAGGGCCGGTAGCCAGTCGCCGATCAGATGCGCGTTGTAGGTGGGCCGGAAGAATCGCTCGCAGCCGACGTGGACGTCGGGGCCGTGGTCGCCCCAGGCGAAACCGGCGCCGGTGCGGGCGGCGTCGATGATCCGGTCCGCGTCGTTGACGGTCCCGTGCGCGATCTGGAACAGGCCGCCGACGAAGGCGGGACTGGTCTCGTCGGTCAGGGCCACGGCCTGCTCGGGCGGTAGATGGTAGCGACCGGTCTCGGGATCGTAGGCGACGAAGGATCCGGCGGCCTGGGCGTTGAGCCATTCCCGCGCGTAGTGCTCCTCGGTGTCGGTGCGCTGGGCGAGTTCGGCGGCGGTGCTGGCACCGTGCTCCGCCAGGCACCGGTAGTAGCCGAGTCGATCGCCCATCACCACCAGCGCGCAGTTCAGCGCCGCCCCCGCTTCCTCGACGGCGCGGAACACGAAGGCCATCAGCTTGTCGGGATCGACCTGCGCGGTGTCCTCTTTTACGGTCATCGGAATTTCCCCCTTGTCGATCGCCGACGCCCCCACGCCGGCACCAATCCATCGTGTGCCCCGGGGGGGTGTGCGCAATGGGGCATCCGCCTCAGCTCCAACTAGGCTTTGGGCGGTCCGAGCGAAGGAAGTCCATGTTCATCGTTGTTCTCTGCACGATCCTCGGGCTGATGCACCTCTACCTGTGGAAACGGCTGGTCAAGGACACCACCGCGCCCGGGCGCACGCGCCGCCTGCTCACGGTGCTGCTGATCGCGCTGGCGGTGCTGCTGGCCGCGACGCTGATCGGCCCGCGGATGCTCGGGCTGCGCGAATCGGCCTGGTTGGCATGGCCGGGCTACTTCTGGTTCGGGCTGCTGGCCTATCTGTTCCTGACGTTGCTGGTGCTGGAACCCGTGCGGCTGCTGCTGCGGAGCTGGGTGCGGCGCGGCCCGCCGGCGCCCGAGGAACCGAGCACCGACCCGGCGGAGCGGGGCACCGACCCGGAGCCGTCGGGTATCAATCGCCGGCTGTTCCTGGCCCGCACCAGCGCCGTGGCCGCCGGGGTCGCGTCGGTGGGCCTGGTCGGGGTGGGCGCCGCCAACGCCCTGGGCCCGCCCGATCTGCTGCGGGTGCCGGTGCGGCTGGGCCGGCTGGACCCGGCGTTCAACGGCTTTCGGATCGCGGTGGTCTCCGACATCCACCTGGGCCCGCTGGCCGGCCGCCGGCACACCGAGCGGATTGTCCGGATGATCAACGAGTCCGAACCGGATCTGATCGCCGTCGTCGGCGACATCGTCGACGGAACGGTCGCCGAGCTGGGCGCCGCCGCGGAACCGTTGCGGGACTTGGTGTCCAAGGACGGCACGTTCTTCGTCACGGGCAACCACGAGTACTTCGTCGAGGACACCATGGAGTGGCTGCACGAGCTGGAGCGGCTGGGCCTGACCCCGCTGCGCAACGAGCACACCGCGATCCGCCGCGGCGCGGCCGGCTTCGATCTGGCCGGCGTCAACGACATCGCGGGGGAGACCAAGTCCGACGGCCCGGACTTCGAGCGGGCGCTGGCCGGGGTGGACCCGTCCGGGCCGACCATTCTGCTTGCGCACCAACCGATCATGGTTGCCGAGGCCGCCGAACGCGGGGTCGATCTGCAGCTGTCCGGGCACACACACGGCGGGCAGATGTGGCCGTTCCACTACGTCGTCGCCGGGGTGCAGCCGTCGCTGGCCGGGCTCTCGACGGTCGACGACACCCAGCTGTACGTCTCGCGCGGTGCCGGGTTCTGGGGTCCGCCGGTGCGCATCGGGGCGCGGCCCGACATCTCGGTGCTGACGCTCGAGAGCGGCAGCTGAACCGGCCGCTATCCCGCCCCGGCGAGCTCGGCCTGCAACGAGGCGCACAACCGCTCCCGGTGATACCGGGCGTCCCCGGACAGCACCGAGTTCACCCGGGCGCGCCGCAGGTAGAGATGCAGATCGTGCTCCCAGGTGAACCCGATCCCGCCGTGTAGCTGCAGCGCGTGACCGGCCACCCGGTTGATGGCATCGGACACGTAGGCCTTGGCGATGCCGGCCGCGCGCTCGGTGTCGTGGTGCGCGCTGTCGAGCGTCATGGCGGCGAAATAGGTCGCCGCGGTGCTGGCCTGCACCCAGATGCGCATCTCGGCGCACTTGTGTTTGACCGCCTGGAAGCTGCCGACCGGCCGGCCGAACTGCTCGCGCTCCTTGACGTAGCCGACCGTCATGTCCAGGAGTCGTTGTCCGATGCCGACGAGTTCGGCGCAGGTGAGCGCGGTGCTCAGTTGCATGGTGCGCGCCAATGACCGGTGCGCCGAATCCCCTTGGGCCAGCAGCGCCGCCGCGTCCACCTTGACCTGCCCCAGCGTGACGTCGCAGTAACTGCGGGTCACGTCGAGGGTCTGCTGGCGGGCGATCCGCACGCCGTCGGCGTCGGTGGACACCAGGAAACGGGCCGGGGCGTCGTCCAACAGGGCATCGACGAGCAACAACTGCGCGCTGTCGGCGTCCTGCACCGAGACCTTGGCGCCGTCGAGCACGTAGCCGCCCGCGTGCGGGCGTGCCACCGTCGCGATACCCGTGGGACCCCAGGGCCGACCGAACTCGGCGACGGCCCAGGACGCGACCAGGCTGCCCTCGCAAATCGCTTGCAGCAGTTTGGCTTTCTGCTCGTTGTCGGACTGGCCGAGGGCGTCGGCGACCAGCGCGGTCGGGATCAGCGGGGTGCTGGCCAGGCTGCGCCCGAGTTCGACCGCCACCAGCGCCAGGTCGATGCTCTGTTGGCCCAGGCCGCCGTCGGCCTCGGCGACCGCCAACGCGGGCCAGCCGAGTTCGACCCCGTGCCGCCACAGCGCGGCATCGAAACCGTCGGGCCCGTCAATAAGATTCCGGGTCCCGGCGATCGAGGACTTGGCGGTCAGCAGCGACCGGGTGGAATCGACGAGGCCCTTTTGCTCGTCGGTGAGCGCGAAGTCCACGGGCTGCTCCTTGCTGAGGTCGATGGGTGGCGCCTGGGGATTGCAAAACGCTCCCCAAAGATACAGGATACTGATTAAGCTAAATTTGGGTCGGTCGACAACGCTGGGGAGAGCTTCGTGCAACTCGGGCAGGACACGGAACTGAACGAAGTGCGACGTCGGGTCCGGGATCTGGCGGCGCAGCAGGCGCCGCCGCGGAACCCGCGCACCGGCGTCCGGGCGCCGGAGGCGGACGAGGTACCGGCGCTGCGGGAGTGGACGCGACGGCTGTTCGAGGAACAGTTGCTCGGCGTGCACTGGCCCGTCGAGTACGGCGGTCTGACCGATCCGCACCCGCTGTTCGAGTCCGCGGTCACCGACGAACTGATCCGGGTCGGGGCGGCCGGCCCGGTCGGCGGCGGTCTGCTCGCCGCCGCGGCCATCATCGCCTCCGGAACCGCGGAGCAGAAGGACTTCTTCCTGCCGCGGATCCGCTCCGGTGAACACATCTGGTGTCAGCTGTTCAGCGAACCGGACGCCGGTAGCGACCTGGCGGGCCTGCGGACCCGGGCGCGCCGCGACGGCGACGACTTCGTGGTCGACGGGCAGAAGGTGTGGACCACCAACGGTCAGTACGCGGACTTTGGCTATCTGTTGGCTCGCACCGACCCCGACGCACCGAAACACGCTGGTATCACGGCCTTTGCGCTCGACATGACGACGCCGGGGGTGTCCGTGCGCCCGCTGCGCGAGATCACCGGCACCGCGGACTTCAACGAGGTGTTCCTGGACCAGGTCCGGATCCCGGCAACGCGGGTCATCGGCGAGGTCGACCAGGGCTGGGCGGTGACCACCACCAGCCTGGCCCTCGAACGATCGAGCGCCGGCAGTGGCGCCTCGCTGTTCGGGGCGCTGGATCGGCTCGGGAAATTGGCCAACGAGGTCGTGCTCGACGGCGGCCCGGCGATCGAGCGCGACGACGTGCGGCAGGCCATCGGCGGCTTCGTCGCCGATGTCCACGTCAATTCGCTGGTCTCGGCGTTCGGCGACAGTCGGGCGCTGCACGGTGAGGCCGACACCGGCGACGCCCCGGTGTCCAAGATCCTGTTCAGCGAGATCAACCTGGCGCTGCACGAGTACGGCCTGGAACTGCAGGGCCACGACGGGGTCCGAGTGGAGGGCGACGCGCACGTCCAGGATCTGGGCTGGTGGCAGGACGCCTTCCTGTATGCCCGCGCGTTCACCATCGCCGGCGGCACCAACGAGGTCCTGCGCAACGTGATCGCCGAGCGCGCGCTGGGCCTGCCGCGCTGAGGCCCAATGACTTTCGGTAACCGGCAATGCCCGGCGCCGACGACAGATTCGAAGTGGAGGAGACCTGATGCCATTACAGGACTGGATGAAGATCATCTCGGTCGATGACCACGTCATCGAACATCCGCAGGTCTGGCAGGACCGGCTGCCCGAGGCGCACCGCGCCGAGGGCCCGCAGATCATCGAGACCGCCGAGGGCCACCACGTCTGGCGCTACGAGGGACAGCTCTACCCGCAGATCGGGCTCAACGCCGTTGCGGGCAAACCACCCTCGGAGTACGGCATGGAGCCGGTGCGATACGACCAGATGATCCCCGGCTGCTACGACCCCGGCGAGCGGATCAAGGACATGGACATCGACGGCGTGCACGGCGCGCTGTCCTTCCCGTCCTTCCCCGGCTTCGGCGGCGGTGTCTTCCAGCGCGCCAAGGACAAGGAACTCGCGCTCGAATGCGTCCGGGCGTGGAACGACTTCCAGGTCGACGAGTGGTGCGCCGGCGCGCCGGATCGCCTGATCCCCTTGGGAATCCTGCCGACCTGGGATCCGCAGTTGGCCGCCACCGAGGTGGAGCGGCTGGCCCAGATCGGCACCAAGGCGGTGTCCTTCCCGGACAGCCCGGTACCGCTCGGCCTGCCGTCGTTCCACCACCCGACGCACTGGGAGGTGCTGTGGGATGCGCTGGAGGCGGCCGACATGCCGGTGTGCCTGCACTTCGGGTCCGGCGGGTACGTCCCCGGCTTTTCGTTCCAGAACCCCTCGCCGACCGACATGGCGCCGTTCGCCGTCGCCATCGCGACGTTCTCGACGAACCTGATGTGGAGCACCGCCGACCTGGTCTTCTCCGGGATGCTGCAACGCCACCCGAACCTGAAGTTCATGCTGTCCGAGGGCGGCATCGGCTGGATCCCGTACCTGCTGGAACGGCTGGACTACACCTGGGAGCGGCACCGCTGGTACCAGCCAATCAGCCGGACCGACCGCCCCTCGGACCTGTTCCGCAAGCACTTCTGGGGCTGCTTCATCGACGACGTGCACGGGGTGAACGCGCGAGATCAGATCGGCATCGAGAACATCCTGGTCGAGGTGGACTATCCGCATTCGGATTCCAACTGGCCCAACAGCCGTAAGCGGATCGCCGAGAACCTGCTCGACGTGAACGATCGCGACGTACACCGCATCGTGGAACTCAATGCCCGGGAATTGCTGCGCCTCGACGGCGGTCGGTAATGGCCGGCGGGTCGCAGCGCGCCGATGAACCCGGCCCGGCCGACACCGAATCCGTTGTCGCCCGCCCGGATACCGACGACTACGACCTGTTGACGTTCGGCGAGGTCGCGGCGCGGCTGGCCGAGGAGTTGGCCGAACTCACCGCGGAGTTGGACCGCACGCGGTCCGAATCGAATCCGGACCCGCAGCGCGTGCGGGCGTTGGAGGAGCGCATCGCGCTGCTGCGGTCCAGCGGCGACCGCTACCGCCGGGAGGAGCGCAGCGAGGAGTTCTTCAAGCGCCGATTCGGGTCGGTCGACATCCCGCCGGCCGACCAGCGGCCGCAATGGCGCTGAGCGCCAACGACAAGCTTGGTCAACCAGATGCAGGGACGCGGAGGTCAAGGGTGACAACGCAGCAGCCCCCGTCACCGGTCGGTGACATCACCGAATGGACCCGCGGCTACGTCCGTCGCCACCCGATGGCGTCGCTGGAGACGGTCGGCAGCCAAACCATGCTCGGCCTCCGGGCGCTGCAATATCTCGTCGTCGACATCGTCAAGTGGCGGTTCCCGTTCGAGGAGTTCGTCCGGCAGGCCGCGTTCATGGCCTCGACCGCCATGTTGCCCACCATGTGCGTGGCGATCCCCATCGGTGTCACCCTGCAGATCCAATTCGCGCTGCTGGCCGGCCAAGTGGGCGCGACGTCGCTGGCCGGGGCGGCCAGCGGCCTGGCGGTCATCAAACAGGGCGCGCCGTTGGTGGCGGCGCTGCTGATGGCGGCCGCGGTGGGCTCGGCCATCTGCGCGGACCTGGGTTCGCGAACCATCCGCGAGGAAGTCGACGCGCTCGAGGTGCTGGGTATCTCGGCCATCCGGCGGCTGGTGGTGCCGCGGTTGGCCGCCGCGATCCTGGTGGGGCTGGGTCTGACCGGTCTGGTCTGCTTCATCGGGTTCCTGGCGGGCTACCTGTTCAACACGTTCGTCCAGAGCGGCGCACCGGGCAGTTTCGTCAGGACCTTCGCCTCCTTCGCGACCGTCGGCGACCTGGTGCTCACACTGATCAAGTCGGTGGTCTTCGCCGCGATCGTCGCGATCGTCGCCTGCGACAAGGGCCTGAGCACCAAGGGCGGCCCGGCCGGCGTGGCCAACTCGGTCAACGCCACCGTCGTCGCCTCGATCCTGTTGTTGATGATCACCAACGTCGTCTTCACCCAGATGTATGTCCTGCTGTTCCCGAAGGCGGCCCTGTAGTGGCGGCCACCTACTACCCCAGGGGCGTGCGGCCGCTGGTGGTCGCGGCGACGACGGTGGCCGGCCTCGGGGTCCGGCTCGGTCATCTGCTGACGTTCTTCGGGCACGCCGTCGCGGCGATCCCGGTGGCGCTGACCCGGTACCGCAAGGCGTTCCTGGCGATCCTGTCCGACGTCACCTGGGGTAACGGCTCCATCGTCGTCGGCGGTGGCACCGCCGGGGTGATCATCGTGCTGGGCGCCACCGCGGGGGCCATCGTCGGTATCGAGGGCTATCAAGCGCTGCACCTGCTCGGCATGGAACCCGCCGCCGGGCTGCTGTCCTCCACGGTGTCCACCCGGGAACTGGCCCCGATCATGGCCGCCCTGGCGTTCGCCGCGCAGGCCGGCTGCCGGTTCACCGCGCAGCTGGGGTCGATGCGGATCTCCGAGGAGGTCGACGCCATCGAATCGCTGGCCATCCGCCCGATCCCGTACCTGGTGACCACCCGGCTGCTGGCCTCGGTGGTGGCCATCATCCCGCTCTACGTGCTGTGCCTGGTGGTCAACTACGCCGCCGTGCAGACCATCGTGACCTTCGCCGGCGGGGTTTCCGCCGGCTCCTTCGACCACTACTTCCGGCTGGTGCTGACCGGATCGGACATCGTCTATTCGGTGATCAAGGCCGTCGTCTTCGTCACCATCACCTCGACCATCCAGTGCTACTACGGCTACTTCGCCACCGGCGGCCCGCAGGGCGTCGGTATCGCGGCCGGGCGCGCCATGCGGGCCAGCATCTCGGTGATGATCATCGCGAATCTCCTTCTCACCATTGGGCTGTGGGGAATCGGGTCCGGCGCAAGGTTGGGCGGCTGATGACACAGCAGCTGGAGTCGGCGTCCCGGAAGATCTCCGATGGTCGGTTGTTGTTGCGTGGGCTGGCGCTGCTGCTCGGTGCGGTGCTGCTCTCCGCCGCCGCCATCGCCAAGTCGGAGGGCTTTTTCGCCAACCGCGTCGAGGTCTTCGCCCTGCTGAACAACGTGGGCGACGGCCTGCCGTCCGGGTCGGACGTGAAGTTCCGCGGCGCCCTGGTGGGCACCGTCGAGGGGGTGCGCCCCGCCTCGCAGCACCGGCCGAACGAGATCCTGCTCAGCCTCGATCCGCACTTCGCCGACGCCATCCCGGCCACCGTCACCGCTCGGGTGGTGCCCAGCAACGTGTTCGCGGTGTCGTCGATCCAGCTGGTCGACAACGGACCCGGACCGATGCTGGAACCCGGCGCGGAGATCCGGCAGGACGACAGCTTGGCCACCGTGCAGTTCCAGACCGCGCTGACCAAGCTGCGCGACGTGATGGGCGCGATCGGGCGGCCCGGATCCCGCGACAGCGTGGGCGTGCTCGCCGCCGTGGCCGAGGCGACCAGCGGGCGCGGCGACGAACTGTCGCACGCCGGCGCCGGGGCCAATCGCATTGTCCGCGAGATGAACGCCGTCATCGCCGACGACGGTTCCGAACCGACGCTGCAGACCCTCTCGGAGGCGCTGCAGGGGTTGCAGACCGCGGCGCCGGACCTGCTCGAGGCCGTGCACCGGGCCGCGGTGCCCATGCGTACCGTCGCCGAACAGCGCGAAGAACTGATGAGCTTCCTGTCGGCGGGGCACAGCACCTTCGGCACCGTGGGGGAGGCCTTCGAGAACAACACCGACCGCATGATCGTGATCACCACGCAGATGACCCCGGTGCTCGGGGTGCTTGCCGACGGCGGAAAGGAGTTCGCGCCGATGGTCACCCGGATCAAGGACGTCACCGATCGCTTCTTCACGCACGTGTGGAAGCCGGACCGCAACGTGGCCGTGGGCAAGTTCCTGTTGGTCATCACCCCGAACAAGATGTACACCCGCCAGGACTGCCCGCGCTACGGCGACCTGGAGGGCCCGAGTTGCCACACCGCGCCGTTGACCGCCGATCCGCCGGTGCTCCCGCGCAACCTGCAGCCCGGCAATTATCCGGTGGCGCCGCAGATGTCGGGCGGCAACGTCGGGTCGGTGGGCAGCCCGCAGGAACGCGCGCAGCTCAGCGAGATCCTCGGTCCGGAACCCAATCCGGCCTCCGAACTGCTGCTCGGTCCGGTCCTGCGGGGTACCACCGTGCAGGTCGTGCCGGACCCCGAGGCGGCGGCGCCGGGACCCGTGCCGCCGCCGGGACCGCTGCCGGCTGAGGCGCCCGCGCCGGGGGTGGGCCCATGAGGAGCTACCGGCGCCCGCTGATCGGACTCTGCATCTTCGTCGTCGTGTGTTTCGCCCTGGTCTGGACGGTATTCGTGACGTTGCAACGCAACGTCGACGGCGCGACCAAGAACTACGCGGCGGTGTTCACCGACGTCATGGGCATCAAGGTCGGCGACGAGGTGCGCATGGCGGGGGTCAAGGTGGGCCGGGTCGACGGCATCAGCCTGGTCGACGAGGGCGGGGCGCGGGTGGACTTCCGGGTCCAGTCCGACCAGGTGCTCTACGGAAACACCAAGGCGTCCATCGACTATCAGAACATCATCGGTCAGCGCTACCTGGGGTTGGCGCTCGGGGACTTCGGCGATCCGCGGGTGCTGCCCGCCGGTGCGGTGATCCCCGTCGAGCGCACCGAGCCGTCGTTCGACATCTCCAACCTGCTCAACGGTTTCGAGCCGCTGTTCGCGCTGTTGAACCCGGACCAGGTCGACAACCTCACCACCGCCGTCATGCGGGCCATGCAGGGCGACGCCGGCGCGGTCACCACCCTGATCGCCGAGACCACCCGGATGGCCGAGGAGTACTCGGGGACCGATCAGATCCTGGACGGCGTTCTGGCGCACCTGAACTCGGTCCTGGGGTCGGTGGCCGACCGCAGCGGCGACGTGGACGCCACCATCGCGTCCACCAAGGCGCTGTTCGGCGGCCTGGCCGCGCGGCGCGCCGAGTTCGTCGATTCGCTGGACCAGTCCTCGATCGTCGCGCAGCGGTTGGGCAACGTGATCACCGACGTGCAACCCGACCTGCAACAGTGGCTCGACCGCGAACCGGGCTTCGCCCAGCACTTCATGGCCGACAAACAGGCCTTCGCCTACATGGGGTTCAACACCCCGCTGATGCTGAAGGGGTTGGCCAGGATGAGCCAGGGCGGGTCCTACCTCGACGTCTACGCGTGCGACCTGACGGTCAGCCAGTTCCCCCGCATCGACAGCCTGATCGCCGCGATCGTGGAGAACGCGACCCCGGCCGGTGTGCCCCAACACAGTGCGAAGTGCCGGTGAGGGGCGCCATGACGTCGATGCGGGAAGTGCTGCGCCGTCCGGTCGAATCGCACGGCAAGCTGCGCCTGGGTGTGATCGCGGTCGCGGTGATCGCACTGGTCCTGGGCGGGGCGCTGGGACTGGGACGGTTGGGGTTGGGCAAGACCGAGTACGTCGCGGAGTTCGCCCAGGCGGCCGGTCTCAGCGCCGGGGACCAGGTGACGGTGGCGGGCGTGTTCGTCGGCGCGGTGAAGAGCATGCGACTCGACGGCGACCACGTCCGGGTGACCATGGAGGTCGACCGCGGCCTGCACCTCGGGGCGGACACCCGCGCGGCCATCAAGCTGACCACCCTGTTGGGGGCGCGTTACGTCGACCTGCAGCCCGCGCGGGCGGGGGAGCTATCCGAACACCGAATCCCGTTGGCCAACACCGAGGTCCCCTACGACCTGCAGACCGCGCTGCGCGACGCCACCGTCACGTTCGAGGACGTCGATGCCGAACGGATCGCCGACTCGATGACCGCGCTGTCCCAGCAGTTGCAGGGGACCCCCGAGATCCTGCCGGCGGCCCTCGACAACGTCGAACACCTCTCCTCGGTGATGACGGCCCGGCGCGACGAGATCGGCGATCTGCTGCGCAGCACGCAGCGGGTGACCGAACTGCTGGGCAGCCAACAGCAGAGCCTGGGTCTGCTGGTGCACCAGGGTCACGCCGTGCTGACCGACCTCGCGGCCCGCCGCGAGCTGGTGGTGCGACTGTTCGACGCCACCACCAAGCTGGTGAATCAACTGCAGCCGGTGTTGATCGGGAACCGGGGGCAGATCGACGAACTGCTGGCCAACCTCGAGGGCATGCTGTCGTCGGTCGGCCGCAACGACGAGCTGTTCCGAAACACGTTGCAGATCCTGCCGGTTCCGGTGCGCAACTTCGCCAACGCCACCGGCAGCGGTAACGAGTTCGACTTCACCTCCTCCGGCGGAACCATGATCGACTCCTGGATGTGCGCCATCAGCGGGCGGGCCCAACAGTTCAACCTGCCCAACTACTTCGAGGACTGTGCATGAGCGGTCGGGACAGCCGGCGGGCAAGGAGCAGCGTGCCGGTCAAGATGATGGTCATCCTGGTCATGGCGCTGATGGCGTGCGGCTGCTCGAGCGGTCCGCTGAGTCTGGATCGCGGAATGACGATCACCGCCCAATTCGACAACGCCAGCGGGCTTTACGAGGGCAACGCCGTCGCGATCCTCGGTATGCCGGTGGGGAAGGTGACGAAGATCGCGCCGCGCGGCGACTACGTCGAGGTGACGATGCACATCAACGGTGGGGTGAAGATCCCGGCCGACGCGCAGGCGGTCACCCTGTCGACCTCCATCCTGACCGACCGCCACATCGAGTTCACCCCGGTGTACCGGGACGGGCCCACGCTGGCCGACAACGACAGCCTGAGCCTGGCGCGCACCCGCACCCCCGTCGAATTCGACCGGGTGCTGGCCATGGTCGACGAACTCGCGGTCAAGATGCAGGGCAACGGTCAGGGCGATGGTCCCATCGCCGATCTGGTCGCCGTCAGCGCGGCGATGACCGGCGGCAACGGGCCCAAGATCCGCTCGGCGCTCGGTGAGCTGTCGACGGCGCTGGAGCTCAGCAAGGAGCGGGGCACGCCGACGCGGGACGCGCTGACCACCATCGTCACCAACCTGGAGAGCCTGAGCACCGCGGCCACCGAGAACGACCAGACCATCAGGGAATTGGGGACGGCGATCCGCGAGCTCAGCGCCGTGGTGGCCGACGAGCAGCTGGGCACCGGCTCCACGGGCGCCCAGGTCAACCAGGTGCTGGCCGGGACCGCCGACCTGCTGGAGGTCAACCGGGACACGCTGAAGTCGACGGCGACCAACACCGAGATCGTCACCCGGGCGCTGGCCGAGTACCACCGCGAACTCGGCGAGGTGCTCGACCTCGCACCGATGGTCCTCGACAACGTCTACAACATGATCGACCACGAAAAGGACGCCATCCGAGCGCATCCCACCCTGGACAAGGTCGAACTCAACGGGCAGGCCACCAAGGAGCTGTGCAACCTGCTCGGGATGCGGCAATTGGGTTGCGCCACCGGCACGATCACCGATTTCGGCCCCGACTTCGGGGTGACCAGCATGCTCGAGGGATTGGCGGGACTGGGATCATGACCAATGCTTCGCCGGCCCGGATGGGCCGCACCCTGCGGTCCGTGATCGCCGCGGCCGCCACGGCGACCCTGCTGACCTCCTGCTCGATGGGCCTGGACCGGGTGCCGTTGCCGGCCCCGTCGGCCGGGGCCACGACCTACCCGATCACCGCCACCTTCACCGATGCGCTGAACCTGCCGGCGAAGGCCAAGGTGCGACTGGCCGGCGCCGACGTCGGCGAGGTCGAGTCGATGGCCGCCCGGGACTACACGGCGGTGGTGACCATGCGGATCGCCTCCGATGTGCAGATCCCGGCCGGCACCCGCGCCGAACTGCGCTCGGCCACCCCGCTCGGGGACGTGTTCGTCTCGCTGATCCCGCCCCCGGATACGGATTTCGGTGCCGCGCCGCTGGCCCCGGACACCATGATCCCGCTGAAGTCCACCGCGTCGGCGGCCTCGGTCGAGGAGGTGCTGAGCACCGCGGCGCTGTTGGTCAACGGCGGCGCGGTCCGCAACCTCACCAAGGTGATCAACGGGATGGGCGCCGCCGTCGGCGGCAAGGGCGAGGATCTGCAACAGTTCCTCGACGAATCGACCCGATTGGTCCGGAGCCTGTCGGCGCGCTCGGAACCCGTCAAGGCCGCGTTGACACAGACCGGTGAGGTCGCCGAGACCTTGTCGGCCCGTCAGGACGCCATCAACGAGGCGATCTCGGCGGCCGGCCCCGCCCTGGGCAGCCTCGCCGACAGCACCGGCAACATCGTCGACCTCGCCGCGCAGCTGAACCGAATCACCCTGCAGCTGGCGAAGTTCCCGTCGATCCGGGGCGAGGACTCGCGCAGCATGATGGCGGACATGAACCGGCTCTCGGAGGCGTTGAACGCGGCCGCGACGGCCCCGGGCGCCTCGCTCGCGACGTTCAACTCGCTGTTCGGTCCCATCCTCAAACTGACCAACTCGACCTCGTCGCACGTCTCGATCGACCTGGCCGACATGGCCGTCGGGGCGTTCGCCGACCCCTACCATCCCGCCGACCCGGGCAGCCGGGGTCCCACGCGGGAGGACTTCCGCAACATGGTCGGCAGCATCACCTACGAACTGATCAAGGTCCGCGACAAGTTCTGGGGCGCACCGACGCCGCCACCCGGCAACGTGCCACCGCCGAACCTCATCGGTCCCTCGCCCGGCGCGTTGACGCCGGCGCCGCCCCGGCCCGCCCCGGGAGGCACGCCGTGACCGCGCGCCTGCTGGCCGCGCTCCGGTACGCGCGGGAGCGCAGGCTGGGGCTGTCCGCGTGCGCGCTGGCGGTGATGCTGGTGGTCGGGGTGGTCTACCTGCTGTTCGGCACCCTGAAGATCAACCCGGGGGCCGCCGAGAAGCTGGTGCGCGTGCACCTCGCCGAGACCGGCGGGCTGCTGCCGGGGCAGGACGTCACCCTGCGCGGCGTCGCGGTGGGGCGCGTGGAGTCGATCGACCTGACCGACGACGGGGTGATGGCCGTCGCGGCACTGCGACCCGAGGCGCAGATCCCGGCCGACAGCGCGGTGCGGGTCTCGGCGCTGTCGCCGGCCGGTGAGCAGTACCTGGACTTCCGGGCCACCAGCAACGCCGGGCCGTACCTGGTCGACGGCAGCGTGATCGACCGCGACCGGACCCAGACCCCGGTGACGCTGGCCCAGCTGCTGGGCAACCTCGACGGCACCCTCGAACAGATCGACCCCGACAAGCTCTCCGCGGTGCTCGACGAACTGCGGGTGGGGCCGGAGGGGGCGCACAAGCTGTCGGCCATCCTCGACGGCGGCGCGCTGCTGGTGTCGACGCTGGACTCGGTGCTGCCCGAGACGGTGAGCCTGGTCAACACCAGCAAGGTGATGCTGTCGACGGTGCGCGACGTCAGCCCCGGCCTCGCGTCCACCTCATCGGACCTGTCGTCGATCCTCGGCGGCGTGCAACGCATGGACGGGGGCTACCGGACCCTGCTCGACCGCGGGCCGCAGACCATGGGAGCGCTGGACGCCCTGATCGCCGACAACTCGCCGACCATGGTGCAACTGCTGGGCAACCTGACCACCGTGTCGCAGCTGGCGTATCTGCGGGTCCCCGCGCTGAACGAATTCTTCTTCCCTGAGTACCGCGCCGGTTCGGCGCTCGAGGCGCTGGGCTCGACGTTCCGCGACGGCGGCGTGTGGGGTGCGGTCAGCCTGTACCAACGTTATTCGTGTGACTACAACCTGCCGCACGCCCCGCCGTCGGTCGCCGACCATCCGGAACCGTACCTCTACACCTACTGCCCCAACCCGGACCCCAAGTACCTGGTGCGCGGTGCCCGCAACGCCCCGCGACCGCCCGGCGTCGAGGCCGGGCCGCCCGCAGGCCACGATCCGCTGCGGCGCGCCGATCCCACCCCGAAGGGCCCCTACACCATCGACCTGCCCTACGCGGGCCCCGTCCTGCCGGTACCGCCGCCGCCGAGCGGACCGTGATGAGCACGCCGACACCCCGGGAGATGGCAATGGCCCAGTCTGTGAACATGTTTCGGCTGACCGGCGTTGCCGCGCTGGTCGTCGCCATGGTTGCTCTCGTGCTCGGAACCGCGCACCCGGCGCGCGCCGACACGGTGTCCAACGGCGTCGCCTATGCGGTGGTGCCGGATGTGCGTTCGGGGATGAGCCCGAACGGCATCGGCACTTGGACGGTGAACTACGAGAAGGTCGCCGGCGGTGATCCGGCGGTCACCGATGCGATCAACCGAATCCTCGACGACGAGGCGGACGGCCACGTCTGGCTGTACGCGGCGAGCGCCAGCAAGACCTCACCGTGGACGTTCCACGCCCAGGGTCGCCTGCTGTTCCGGCCGATCACCATCTCGGCGTTGTTCACCGGGCAATACGATGCGACCGATCTGCCGAACATGCCGGTGGACACCGTGGCGACCCGGGTCTTCGACTCCCGCAGCGGGATCCAGATCGTCTGGGCGAATCTGTTCGGTGACGAACGCGCCGGCCTGGCGCGGCTGTCGGAGCTGACCAAGCAGATCCTGCCGGCCAGCTATCCGGAACCGCCGTTGGGCGGCTGGGCCGAATACGGGCCGTCCATGGCGCCGCTGAAGCGCAACTTCCGGTTCTGGCTGCCGACCGATGCGGGTATCGAAATGCATTTCCCGGCGGGCCAATTCGGCCGCAGCCCGCGGATGATCACCGTGCCGTGGTCGGCGGTGGAAGACCTGATCAGACCGGAGTTCGCGGCGATCACCAGTTGAGGACGATCACCAGTTGAGGACGTCGTCGGGGCCGCCGGGGTTGCAGCCGGAGTTGACCAGCATCGTGTTGGTCACCACCTCCCGCCAGGGCTCCAGGTTCCAGGTGCCCACCTTGCCCGGGTTGGTGAAAGTGGCCAGCTGCCAATGGCAGAAGAACTGCCGCTGCATGGTGAGCGTGTTCGCCTCGGGGGCGTGCTGGAGCAACTCGGCCCACGCGTCGTAGCTCTGGGCGCCGTTGGTGAACACCCCGGCCGCCGACCATCCCCAGGCGGTGGGGAAGATCCGCAGGGTGGCGCGCTCCCCGTGGTACTCCCACGCCACCCGTTCGATGTAGTTCGGCGCGCCGGGCGGTCGTGGCGGTGGCAGGTCGGCGCGGGCAGGGCTCACCGGGCCCGCGAACAGGCCCAGCGCGATCACCAGTGCCGCCGCCCTCGCTGTGCTGCCCCGCCGCCGCATCGCCGTCGTCCTCAGTTTGTCAGCCGACCGGCCACTGAAGGGCCTTGTGCTGCAGGTACTCCGAGAGCCCGAACTCGCCGAACTCGCGACCGATACCACTTTGTTTGTAGCCGCCGAACGGTGCGCCCGGGTTGAGGCCACCGCCGCCGCCGTTGATGACCACCATGCCGGTCCGCAGCTTGCGCGCCACCTCGGCGGCCCGGACCGGGTCCGCGGACCAGACGCCGCCGGCCAGACCGTACCGGCTGTCGTTGGCGATGCGGACGGCGTCGGCGTCGTCCCGGAACGGGATGACCACCCCGACCGGCCCGAAGAATTCCTCCTGGGCGATCCGCATTCCGTTGTCGACCCCGACGAACAGCGTCGGCTCGAGGTAGTAGCCGCGGTCCAGATGCGCGGGACGCTTGCCGCCGAACGCGATCTCGGCGCCCTGGGCGACGCCGGAGGCGATCAGTTCCTCCACCCGCTGCCGCTGTACGTCGCGGATCAGCGGGCCCATCACCGTGGCCGGGTCCGACGGGTCCCCGACCCCGATGAAGCCCAGCACGCCGACGATCCGGGCGATCAACTCGTCGTGCAGCGACTCGTGCACCAGGATGCGGGTCAGCAGTGCGCAGCCCTGCCCGGCGTGGGTGATGATGCCCGCCAGCACGCTTTCGAGCACCTTGTCCAGGTCGGCGTCGTCGAGAATGATGTTGGCCGACTTGCCGCCCAGTTCGAGTACCACCTTCTTGATGGACTCGGCGCCTTGGGCGTACACCTTGCGGCCCACCGTATCCGAGCCGGTGAAGCTGACGATGTCGACGTCCGGATGCTGGGTGAGCCGCTGACCGGCGTCGATGTCACCGGTGACGATGTTGAGCGTGCCGGGCGGCAGGCCCGCGGCCTCGGCGACCTCGCCGAGCACCAGCGCCTCGAGCGGCGTGTAGGGCGAGGACTTCAGCACCGCGGTACAGCCGGCAGCCAGCGCGGGCCCCACCTTCGCGAGATTGAGCAGGAACGGGAAGTTGAACGCGGTGATCAGCGCCGCCACCCCGTAGGGCTCCCGCAGGATCTGTCCCTGACCGATGCCGTTGCCGAAGACCGGCCGCGCCGGCTCGTCGAACGCGAACTGGGGCAGCACCCGGTGCGCGAGGTCCGCGAAATGATCGATGGGAGTGCCGACTTGGAGGATGTCGGCGAGCATCCGGGTGGAACCGGCCTCGGCGATGCTCAGCTCCACCAGCTCGGCGCGGCGCCGCGACAGCTCATCGGCCATGTCGGCGAGGACCTTGGCCCGCTCCAGGGGGCTCATCCGGGGCCAGGGGCCGTCGTCGAAGGCGCGGCGGGCCGCGCCCACCGCGGCGTCGATGTCCGCGGGGCTGGCCTGCGGGACCTCGGCGATGGTCTCTTCGGTGGCGGGGTTGACCACCGACAAGGCCTCCTCGGTGGCGCCTTCGGTCCACGCACCGTCGATGAACAGTTTGCGGGTGGTCAATTCGGTCGAGGTCATCGAGTCTCCTAGTATTCGCATTGAGTGGCATCATTTAGGCGATTGATGCGCTGAGGGACGGATGGCTGATGGCTGATGTGAAGCGAACGGGTGACGGATCGAAGTTGGTGCGGGCCCCGAAGACGGCCGAACTCATCGCGGATCAGTTGCGCAGCCAGATCGTCCGGGGCGTGCTCAAGGAGGGCGATGCCCTGCCCACCGAGATCGAACTGGTCAAGCAATTCGGCGTATCCCGGCCGACCCTGCGCGAGGCGTTCCGCATCCTGGAGAGCGAATCGCTGATCATCGTCCGCCGCGGATCGCGCGGCGGCGTCCTGGTCTCGTCGCCCCGAACATCTGTCGCTGCACGGGATTTCGGACTGCTCCTGCAGATGTCGGGGGCCACGTTGGCCGACGTGTACGAGGCGCGCAAGGTGTTCGAGCCGGCGGCCGCGGAGATGCTGGCGCGGCGCGCCGCGGCCGAGGACATTGCCGAACTCACCGGCGCCGCCGACGCATTGGCGGCGCTGGTTGCCGAGGGGACCGACAGCGCCGACCTCGGCGAATGGTCGGCGGCCACGTTCCGCTTCCACGACCTGCTCCTGGAGCGGGCCGGCAATACCACCGTCGCGCTGATCGGGGCGGTGCTGCGGGAGGTCGTCACCCGCCACATGGAACGCGCGGTCGCCTCCACCACCGACACCGCCGTGATCGAGAAGCAGTTCAAGAACACCATCCGCTCGTTCCGGCAGCTGATCGATCTGATCGAGGCCCGCGATGCCGACGGCGCCAGGAAGCTGTGGCTGGAGCACATGGACCGCGCCGGCCGCAAGATGCTCTGGGGCACGCTGGGCAGCGAGTCCGTGATCGACCTGTTCGCCTGACATTTTTCTCACCCGAGCGCGCCGCCGTCGCGCAGCGCGCTGATCTCGTCCCAGTCCCAGCCGCAGTCCAGCAGGACCTCCTCGGTGTGCTGGCCGAGTTCCGGGGCCGGGCCGGCCGGGGCGGACGGGACGTTGTCGAACTGATACGGCGGGGCCACCACGCGGAAGGGGGCGCCCTGGGCGCCGGCGACCTCGGGCAGGTAGCCGTTCTCGGCCACCTGCGGATGCGCGCAGACCTCTTCGAAGGAGGCCGCCGCCGACCAGACGCCGGAGAACCCGGCCAGGGCGGTGCGCCACTGCGCCAAGGTGCGTTCGCCGAAGGTCTTGTCCAGTTCGGCGATGCAGGCCGCGCGGTTGACGTAGCGAGCGCCGATGTCGGTGAACCGTTCGTCCTCGGCCAGCTCCGGCCGGTCGATGACCTTGCACAGCTCCGGCCAGTACCGATCCGATTGCAGGCAAACGAGATTGATCCACCGGTCATCGGAGGTGCGGTAGGTGTTGACGATCGGATTGGCGACCTCGTTGCGGTACTGGCGGGGCAGTTCGCCCGAGCCGGCGGCGACCGCGGCCAGGTCGGGACTCATCGTCCACATCCCGGTGCCCAGCAGCGACACGTCCACTTCCGCGCCCTCGCCGCTGCGTTCCCGCCGGAACAGCGCCATGGCCACCGCGCCGGCGATGGCGCTCGAACCCTGCAGGTCGAAGAACGCCGCCGGCTGGGCCGCCGGTTCGGCCGCACCCGGGGCGGTCAGCTTGTTCTGGACCCCGGCGGCCGACCAGGCCGCGGCCGAATCGAAACCGCCCGCGTCCGCCATGGGGCCGATGCGTCCCCACCCGGAGCCGCGCACGTAGACCAGTCGCGGGTTGGCCGCGCGGAGGTTCTCGGCGTCGATACCGAGCTTGGCCCGAACCTTCGGCAGGTAACTGGTCAGGAAGACGTCGGCAGTCTTGGACAGCCGCAGCAGGGTGTCCAGCCCGGCGGGAGTCTGCAGGTCCAGCGTGATGCTGCGCTTGCCCCGGTTGGGCACCTGCAGAAAGGGATTGGGGGTCGAATCGTCGGCGTTGAGCGCGTTGCGCAGCGCCCGCTGCGGGTCCCCGGTGGGCGGTTCGACCTTGATGACGTCGGCGCCGAGGTCGGCCATGATGGCACCCGCCCCGGGCACGAAGGTCCACGACGCGACCTCGATGACTCGGATACCGTCGAACGGTCCGCTCACTGTGTTCTCCTGTTCTTGTCGTGGCCGGCTCAGCGCACAGCTTGAAGGGCATCCCGCATTCGGGCGAAATGCTTTGGATGCCAGATGTCTTGGTCCTCGCCCCACCCGATCTCGGCGCCGAGATCCCAGCGCATCAGCGCGGTGGCCCCGCCGCCGCTCTCGCAGATGTGGCTGACCGCGATCCCCTCGGCGGTCAGGGTGCGTCCGCACACGTCGACGAGCTCGACCTGCATGTGGGAACTCCACCCGGTGTCGGGGTCTCGGTAGTTCTTCATCCGGCTGGTCGACTTGTCGAGCAGTTCGAAGCGGCCGTCCTGCAGCAGCCAGCCGTGGTTCAGCGGCGCCCAGCCCCCCGCATCGGCGTCGGCGACCCGCACGAACGCCAGGAACCCGGTGTCGGGCCCGGAGTGGCCGAAGATGTACTGGATGCGGCCGCGGCCCCGTTCGCGCTCGATCTCGCGCCACCGCGCGCCGCCGGGATGACGGACCCGCGAGGGGGCGGGAGCCCCCGAATCGGCGGGCTTGGCGGCCTTGTCCGGCGGTCGGGGACCACCGCGCGGGGCCCACGAGCGATCCCGAATGGAGTAGCAGTCCACCGGGATACGTTCCCCGTCGAGCTTCAGCTCACCGGTCACGCGCCCCAGCTGGTCCAGGTGCGTGTGTTCCATGAACGGTGGTTCGCCGGGGGTGAAACGGCGGGGATCGTGCACCCCCTCGAACCTGAGCCGAAGGGCGAAGTCCGACGCGTCGTCGGCATAGGCGATCTCGTAGTCGCGCAGCGGCCGGAGCATCGTGACGCTGAAACCGCCGCCGGGCACGGTGATGTCCCGCAGGTCTGGCGTGGGATCGTCGACCGGGATGTCGGTGGCCATCCGGAAGTAGCGCAGGTCGGGCTGGGCGGCGCCGGCGGGATCCCAGACGTAGACCCGCCACGTCACCGTGCCGCGATTGGTGTTGAACTGGGCGTGCAACCAGCCGCCGATCTTGCGTTCCGGCACGTTGAACGACCACCACGTGGTCTCGGCCCAGTACGGATTGTCGTCCGGCGACCGGTGGAAATTGTCGTCGGCGGGTTCGAACGGGGGGTCCGCGCTGATCTGCGTCGCCGCGGACGCCGGCCCGGTCGGGGCTGCACGCACCATTGCGCCATCCTAACGTAGAGGATACTAATTTAGGGATTAGTTGCGAGGATCGCGGAAGGGGCTCAGGCCGCCTTCTCGAGAATGTGGATCCCGCAGGTCGACCCCAGCCCGATCACATGGGCCAAACCGACTCGGGCGCCGTCGATCTGGCGGTCGCCGGCCTCACCGCGCAGGTGCTGGCAGACCTCCCAGACGTTGGCGATACCGGTGGCCGCGATCGGGTGGCCCTTCGACTGCAGGCCGCCGGAGACGTTCACCGGCAGTCGACCGTCGCGCCAGGGGGCGCCGCTGTCGAAGAAGTCGACCGCCCCGCCCGGCTCGCACAGCCCGAGATTGTCGTAGTGCACCAGTTCCGCGGTGGCGAAGCAGTCGTGCAGTTCCACCAGGTCCAGATCCTCGGGACCGACGCCGGCGGCCTCGTAGGCCTGGGTGGCGGCGTTGCGGGTGACGGTGTTGACGTTGGGCAGCACCTGGCACGCCTGTTCCCACGGGTCGGTGGTCAACACCGACGCGCTGACCTTCACCGCGCGACGGCGCTGCTCGGGGGACAGCGTCCGCAGGCGTTCGTCGCTGGCCAGGACCGCGGCTGCGGCGCCGTCGCAGTTGGCCGAGCACATCGGCCGGGTGTTCGGGTAGGCGATCATGACGTCGTTCATGATCTGTTCGGCCGACATCGCTTTGGTGTGGGCGGCCAACGGATTCAACGTCGAATGGAAGTGGTTCTTCTCGCTGATCCGGGCGAACAACTCCAGCGGTGTGCCGGAGTAGGCGTGCCGATGCAGGTACTGCATGCCGATCTGGGCGAACACCCCGGGCATCAGATCGGTACCGATCTGCCCCTCCAGGGTGGTGACCGCGTCGAGTCGACCGCTGGGCTGCCAGCTCTTCGCGTCGCCGCGGGCCTTGTTGCCGGCGCCCAGCATGCCGGCGCCGGCCAGCTTTTCCGCGCCCAGCGCCAGTCCGAGGTCGGCCTCGCCGGCCTTGATGGCCAGCATCGCGGTCCGCAGGGCGGTGGCGCCGGTGGCGCACGCATTGGCGACGTTGAACACCGGGATCCCGGTCTGCCCGAGTTGTTTCTGCACGGCCTGCCCGTAGCCCGGCGAGCCCAGCAGGTTGCCCGCCGCGAAGATGTCGATGTCGGCGACGCTGACCCCGGCGTCGGTGAGCGCGGCGCCGGCCGCGTCGACCCCGAGTCCTACCGCGTCGCGGTCGGGCCGCTTGCCGAACTTCGTCATGGCGATGCCAAGGATCCAAACGTCGGAGCTCATCGCGCGTCCTCTCCCGAAGCGACCGGCCGGAATCCGAACCCGACCGCGGTGCGGCCCTCGTCGTCGGTGCCGATGTCGAAGGTGGTCAGTTGCAGGGGCATTCCGAACCGGACCCCGGCGGTGTTCGGCTCGACGTCGACGATGTTGGCCCGCACCGAGATGCCGTCGCAGTCGACCACGCCCGCGACGTAGGGGACGGCCACCCCGGGGGCGGCCACCTCGACCACGGTGAAGGTCTCCAGCGTGCCGGTGGTCGCCACGGGCTTGGTGGCGAAGGAGGTGCCGAAGCACGACGCGCACGCATCGCGGCGGTCGAAGTAGTAGGCCGCGCAGTTGGTGCAGACCGCGACGTTGAGATGGGGCGGGTCGGCCAGTTCCAGATAGCCGACGATGGGGATGGGCATGGGGATGGTGTCGCTCATGGCGGGTAGTGCTGCCTTCCTGTGTGAAGGGTTCAGACCTGGCGGCCCGCGCCGGCCCAGTAGGAGTCGCGGATCTGGCGTTTGACCAACTTGCCGGCCTCGGTGCGCGGCAGGGCGGCATCGAAGTCGACGGTCCGGGGACACTTGAAGCTCGCCAGTCGGTCCCGGCAGTAGCCGATGATCTGGTCGGCCAGCGCGTCGGAAGGTTCGGTGCCGTCGAGCAACTCGACGACCGCCTTGACCTGTTCACCCCATTCGGGGTCGGGCACGCCGATCACCGCGACATCGGCGATGGCGGGGTGGCTGGCCAGCACGCCTTCCACCTCGGCCGGATAGATGTTGACCCCGCCGCTGATGATCATGTCCTTGGCGCGGTCGCAGATGAACAGGTAGCCGTCCTCGTCGAGATACCCCACGTCGCCGATGGTGAAGGCGGCGCCGCGGTGCACCGAGGCGGTCAGCGTGGCGTCGTTGCGGTACTCGAAGCTCTGCCCGTCGGTCCGTTCGATGTAGACATCGCCGATCTGGTCGGGGCCCAGTTCGTGACCGTCGTCGTCGAGGATCTTCACCCGCACGCCCCGGATCGGGCGGCCCACGGTGCCGGGCTTGGCCAGCCAGCGGTGCGGTTTGGCGACGGTCGCGGGCCCCTCGGTGCCGCCGTAGGTCTCCCAGATGACCGGGCCCCACCAATCCATCATTTCCTGTTTGACCTGGGTCGGGCATGGCGCCGCGGAGTGCACCACCGACCGCAGGCTGCTCAGGTCGTAGCGGTTGCGAACTCCCGCGTCCAGCTTGAGCATCCGGACGAACTGGGTCGGCACCATGTAGGCCGACGTCACGCGGTGGCGCTCGATGGCCGCCAGGGTCTGCTCCGGGTCGAACTTGCCGAGGATCGCCAGGGCCTGCCCGACGTTGAGGGCGCCCAGGTAGAAGCTCTGGCAGCCGGCGTGGTGCATACCGGTCGACACCAGGTGGGCCCCGTCGAAGGGGCGGAAGTCGAATGCGCGCCCGAAGACCGCCAGCGCGTTGGCGGCCTCGCCCGGATCTCGCCCGTCCAGCGGGCGCACGATGCCCTTGGGCTTGCCGGTGGTGCCCGAGGAGTACCGGATGGCGTCGCCCTGGGTGCGCTCGGCCGGCGGTGTCGTGGGCGCAGCGGCCAGGAAGTCCGCCTCGGTGAGGAATCCGGCGGCGGGCCCGCCCACCACGATCTCGAGCCCGATGTCGGTGGGTGCGGCCGTGAATCGGTCGAGGTAGTCGGCGTGCGCGACCAGGGCCACCGCACCCGAATGGGCCAGGATGGCGGCGAACTCCTCGGGGGACAGCGCGGTGTTCAGCGTCAGGTAGCGCAACCCGATCTCGCTGGTGCCCAGTTGCCAGATGACCGCGTCCACGTCGTTGGGCAAGGCGTAGGCGACCACGTCGCCCGGGCGCAGGCCGTGGGACTGCAGCGCGTTGGCCACGCGGTGGGCCGCGGCGGTCAGTTCGGCGAAGGTCAGCGTCCGACCGCTCGGCGACGCGACGATGGCCGGGGCCTCCGGGTGATCTTCGGCGATCCACCACACCCCGAGGCGTCGATCCCACGGATGCTGCATCCACCCTCCTCATTCAATTAGATAGAACAGTATCCTCAACTATCGAATCTGGGAAGACCCGGGTTCGACGGCAGGGTTCGACGGCAGGGCGGCGCGGCGCTCAGGTCGGCGGCGACGCGGTCGCGTTCATGTGCGCCCGCATCCGCATCACGGCCAGCTCGGCGTCACCGGCGCGCAGCGCCTCGGTGATGTCGCGGTGCGCCGGCTCGATGGCCGCCGGCTCCGAGATGGCGTTGACCCGCGGGTTCGCGGTGGCCAGCTGAGAGAAGAACTGCCAGCCCAGCCGCATCGTGACCCGGTGTAACAACTGCAGAGCCGGGTTGCCGGTGAGGCCGCCGAGCACCGAGTGGAAATCCTCGCCGCGGCTGAACGCCAGCGCGAAGCCCAGTTCGGATTCGGCCCGCAGGGCCTGGGTGAGGTCCGCGGCCATCGCCTCGAGCTCGGCGGCCGGGGCGGCGCGCAGCTGCTCGGCCGCACGCTCGGTCACCGCCAGCTCCAGGCCCGTGCGCAGGTCGCTGATGTGGCGCAGTTTGACGCCGCGCCGCCGCAGGTAGATGGCGATGATCTCGGCGAGCGCGGTGCTGTCCGGTTCGGCGACGAACAGGCCGCCGCCGGGACCCCGCCGGGTCAGCGCGATCTGGTGGTACTCCAGGATCCGGATGGCCTCGCGGACCACGGCCCGACTGGCCTGGTGTTTGTCCATCAACGCGGTCTCGGACCCCACGAAGTTGCCGGGGGCGGCGCCGCTGCTGATGATCTCGGTGAACAGCTGACGCGCCAGGGCCTCGCCGCGCTTGTCGCCGAGCGAGCCGGCCAGCGCGACGGCGGGGTCCAGCCGCTGCACGGTGTCGGGCTGGGCGCGGATGAAGTCCGCCTCGGCGCCGAGGTGGCGGCGCATCCGTTCGCGCGCCAGGCCGGGATTGTTGGTCAGGATCGCCTTGGCGATGGCATCGTGCGCCCGGCAGACGTCGCGGACCACCGACTCGGGCAGCGCCGCGCGGTCCGCGAAGTAGAAGTTGCTCACCCGGGCGAAGGTCTCGACGAACAGTTCCAGCACGGGGTTGGCGGTCAGCGCCGCGACGTGCGAATGCAGCAGGCGGTAGTCGGGGACCTCGCCGGCCGCCTCGCGTTCCAGCGTCCGCCGCAGCAGGGCCAGATCGCTCTCGCCGGCCCGCTGCGAGGCCAGTTCGGCGGCCAGTTCCTCGAGCAGGATGCGGGTGTCGAAGATCTGGTCGAGCGTGGCGTCGACCCGCAGCAGGTAGATGATCGCGGGGCCGATGACCGCGTCGATGTCGGGCTCGTCGATCACCAGGCCACCGCCGGTGCCCCGGCGCATGCGGGCCACCCGCTGGTGCTCCACCAGGCGCACCGCCTCGCGCAGGACGGCCCGGCTCACGCCGTACCGTTCCAGCAGTTCCGCCTCCGAGCCGAGGACCTGCCCGACGGGCCAGCCCAGCTCGATGACGTCGGCGACGATCTGCTCGGCGGCCCGCCCGGCGAGTTTGGCCTGCCGCGAATCGATTCGCGGCGCGATCATGTCCTGACTCACTGCGTCACCGGTAGGCCGGCCGCCCGTTGCGGCGCGGCGCGGCCCGCCGCTCGGCCAGCGGGGGGTTGCCGATGTGGGTGTAGGCCATGCCGTTCTGCAGCGCGGTGGAACGCGTCATGTCTAAAGATTCCCATATCGCGCGGATGGTGCCCTGGATCGCTTGCGGGTTGCGCGCCGCGATCTGGCCGGCGATGTCGTTTGCTCGGGCCCACAGATCGTCGCGGGCCACCACCTCCGACACCAGCCCGATGCGCAGCGCGGTCTCCGCCGAGATGCGTTCCTCGGTGCCCATCAGCGCCCAGCGCAGCACCTCCCCGAGCGGGACGCCGCGGTGCAGCATCCCGATCGGCTCCAGCGCGGAGACGATGCTGCCGTTGGCGTGCGGGTCGAAGAACGCCGCGTCCTCGGAGCAGATCACGATGTCGGACTCGTTGATCAGGTACTGGGCGCCGCCGGCGGCCAACCCGTGCACCGCGGTGACCACGGGTTTCCAGCAGCGGTGATGGATCTTCGGGGACACCAGCATCCCCGGGTCGAAGGTGTTCCACACGTTGCTCCGGAAGAACCAGCTGCCGTCGCCCTTGACGTCGACGCCGGTGCAGAACGCGCGGTCGCCGACGGCCCGCAGCACCGCGACGTGGATGTCGTCGGTGTCGCGCACCGTCTCCCAGGCCCAGGTCAACTCGGCGGCCATTCGGCCCGAAATGGCGTTCAGGGCGTCCGGCCGGTTCAAAGTGATGGTGGCGACGTGGTCCTCGACGCCGAATTCGATGGCCTCCAACGAGCCGATGCCCGGGGGTTCGGGGTCCAGTTCGTCGCGGGGGGTAGCGGGAATCATGGAAATCAGTGTACTAATAAACCGACGCCGAATGACGGGTAATGCGGGAGAGCGCGATGGAGCACCGGAACCCAGGGGTCGACAGCCCCAGCCGGCCCACCGCCGCCTACCGCCGGTCGGTCGGTGTACCCGAGGAACTCTGGTGTGGCGATTTCGAACTGAAGAAGGACGTGCGTGAGTTGGGGCTTCGATGGGAGTAACTATGTCCAAACGAGTTGGCACGCTGGAGATCACCCATCTCGGTAGTCGCGAGATGCTCGACACTCCACATGAGCGCTATGCGTATCTGCGTGCGAACGCCCCGGTGTCCTGGGGGACCGCGCCGCTGACGCTGCCCGGTAAGGGTGGCTTCCTGTTGACCCGCTACGACGACGTCAACTTCCTCTTCACCGATGAACGGTTCTCCACCGACATCATCAAGAACACCTCGGCGGGCAAGTACTCGTGGCTGTTGCCCCCGAGCATCCGGATGCTCACCCAGACCATGGTGTTCAAGGACGACCCCGACCACAAGCGCCTGCGCACGCTGGTGCACAAGGCGTTCACCCCGAAGCTCGTCAGGACCATGGCGCCCGATATCGCCAAGATCGCGGAGAAGTTGGCCGACGAGGTGGCCGTCAAACGCGAGGTGGACCTGGTCCACGACTACGCGGTTCGGCTGCCGCTGGCGGTGATCGCCACCATGCTCGGCGTCGCCGACAAGGACCGCGACCGGTTCCACGTGATGGTGGAGAAGTTGGGCACCGACACCGGCAAGCCCAGCGCCAGGCTGCGCAGTGCGGCGACCATGATGAAGCTGTCGAAGATGTTCGCGGAGATGATCGAGGATCGGCGGATCAACCCGGGCGAGGGTCTGATCTCCGAACTCGCGCGGGCCAACGAGGGCGGCGACCGGCTCACCCACAAGGAAACCGTCGCGATGGTGTTCCTGTTGCTGCTCGCCGGCCACGACACCACCGCCAACCTGATCGGTAACAGCGTCCTGGAGCTCGTGCAGAACCCGGATCAGTTGGAGCTGTTGCGGACTCAGCCGGAGTTGTTGGAGACCACGGCGCTCGAGGAGCTGCTGCGCTACACCTCGCCGGTGGCCGACGGCGCCGCGCGGGTGGCCATGGAAGATCTCGAGATCGCCGACGTGCCGATCCCCAAGGGCTCACAGCTGCTGGGGGTCATCACCTCGGCCAACCGCGACGAGGCGCATTTCGAAAACCCCCAGGCGCTGGATCTGACGCGAAAGCCCAACAAGCACTTGTCATTTGCCTCGGGAATTCACTATTGCCTGGGCCATCAGCTGGCCCGCCAGGAGGGCCGGATCGCCCTGGCCGCACTGCTGGAGCGGTTCAACAACTGGGAACTGGCGGTGCCGGCCGAGACCTTGCGCTACAAGCCCACGGTGACGCTGCGGGGCTTGACCAAACTACCGATACGGATGTACTGAGATCACCGGGAAGAGCAGACGATGACGCAGACCGACCAAACCCACGACTTCGATCACGCGATCAAGGACGAGGACATCGAGCGGGCCAAGCTGCTGCTCGGCATCGATGCCCCGATCAGCATCGATGAACATCACCGCGAGCTGAGCACCGACGCCATCCGCCAGTTCGCCATCGGCTACGGCGACGACAACCCGCTGTACGTCGATCCGGACTACGCCCGGGACACCCGCTGGGGTGGTCCGATCGCGCCCCCGATGATCCACTGCGCGCTGTCGCGCAAGATGCTCGGGGACCCGATTCCCGAGGACATCCGCAAGGCGACCCGGGGATTGTTCTCCGGCATCCACCTTTTCGTCTCCGGGCAGGACACCGAGTGGTTCCTGCCGGTGCGGCCGGGTGATCAGCTGTTCGGCTTCGGCGGCATGGAGACCACCGAGGTCAAGAACAGCGAGTATGCCGGTCGCTCCGTCATCCGGATCCGCCGCGTGGTGCGCATCAACCAGCGCGCCGAGGTCGTCGCGATCGAGCGCACCATCCTGATCGCCACCGAACGCAAGAAGTCCCGCGAGCGCGGCAAGTACATGAACCTCGAGCCGGGGACCTACACCGACGAGCAGATCGCCGAGATCGACGAGATCTACGCGGCCGAGGGGCCGCGCGGCGCCGAACCGCGTTACTACGAGGACGTCCAGGTGGGTGAGGCCCTGCCGAAGATGGTGAAGGGGCCGCTGACGCTGACCGACATGATCTCCTTCCATGCGGGCGGCTACGGGTTCGGTCCGTACGGAATCGGCGGCGCCCGAGTGGGTTACAAGAATCGGCAGCGCGTGCCGAAGTTCTACATCAAGAACGCCGCCGGCATCCCCGACGTGGCGCAGCGCCTGCACTGGGAGAACGAGTGGTCGCAGTCGATCGGCAATCCGATGGCCTACGACTACGGCGTGATGCGGGAGTGCTGGCTGACCCACTACCTGACCGACTGGATGGGTGACGACGGCTGGCTGGTGCGCCAGCACGACGAGATGCGCAAGTTCAACTACATCGGTGATACCCAGTTCATCACCGGCGAGGTGGTCGGCAAGCGCATCGAAAACGGTAACGGCGTCGTCGATGTCGAGTTCCGCGCCACCAGCCAACGCGGCGAGGTCACCGCGCCGGCAACCGCGACGGTCGCGCTGCCGAGCCGGGAACTCGGACCCGTCGTGCTGCCACTGCCGGACGAGGCCACTCGCCGCAAGGCCGTGGCGATGATGGAGCGCCACAACGAATTGGCGCACGGTACCAAGCGGTGACCCAGGTGGGCGGGGCCGCCGCGACGGTGGACACCGGCACCGACACGGTGCGGGCCGAGATCGTCGACCGGGTCGGCGTGATCACCCTCAACCGCCCCCACCGGCGCAACGCCCTGCACGTCGAGATCTACGCTGCCGTACCGAGTCTGCTCGAACGGTTCGCCGCCGACGACGACATCGGTGCGGTGCTCATCACCGGCGCCGGCGGGGCGTTCTGCGCGGGCGGCGATGTGCGCGACGGCGGGTCGGCCAAGCTGGTGGCCACCGACGATCCGGAGGACCTGGTGCGCACCCGCGCCGAACTCCTGACCGAGCACGCCCGCATGGTCACGCTGCTGCACGCCATGCCGAAGGTGACCATCGCGGCCCTGCCCGGGGCGGCGGTCGGTGCGGGCATGAGTATCGCGCTGGCGGCGGACCTGCGCATCGCCGCGCGTTCGGCGCGGCTGGTCCCGGGGTGGTCGAAGCTGGCCTTCTCCGGCGATTTCGGCGGTGCCTGGTTCCTCACCCACCTGGTGGGCCCGTCCAAGGCGCTGGAGTTGCTGATCACGGATGCACCGATCGACACCGAGGCCGGCACGCGGCTCGGATTGTTCAATCGGGTGGTCGAGGACGACGAGCTGCCCTCGGCGGCGCTGCGCTGGGCCGCCGAGATCGCCGCCGGCCCCACCTATGCCTACGCCGGAACCAAGAACAATGTGCTCGACGCCCGGCGCCTCCCGCTCGAGGAGGCGTTGCCCCTCGAGAGTGAGCGCATGGTCCGGTGCAGCATGACCCAGGAACACCGCGACGCGGTGCAGCGATGGATGGCCAACTCGGCCAAGACGAAGACGAGGAAATGAGCAAGCAGCCCAGGGTGATTCCGGAGGAGATCCGCACGTGGATCGGCGAGGTCACCGGTGCGCACCGGGTGGACACCAAGCAGGTGTCGGGCGGCGCCAGCCGACAGGCCTGGTTCGTCGACGCGGAGACCGAGGCGGGACCGCGCGAGCTGTTCCTGCGGTATGACCCGCGCGAGCCCACCCCGGGCGGCGCCTTTCATCCGCTGCAGATCGAGGCGGAGATCATCGCCGAATTGCACCGGCACGGTGTGCAGGTCCCGCGCGTGCTGGCCGCGCACCCCGTGGCCCAGGCGGTGCTGATGGAGCGCGTCGGCGGGGACACCTGGTTCCGGCTGATCAAGGATGAGGGAGAGCAGGTCCGCACGGCGCAGGACTTCATCGCCAAACTGGCCGCCTTGCACCGCATCGACGCGGGTGCGCTGAACATCCCCGGGTTGGGCCCCGCCGGCCCGGTCGCCGACCATGTGCGCGCGGAGATCGCGGCCATGCGCGCCCGCGTCGACCGCTATGGCAAGCCGGCGCCGCTGCTGCGGTTCTGCATCGACTGGCTGGAACGCAACATCCCCGACTACGACGGGCCCACCGTCCTGGTGCAGGGTGACACCGGGCCCGGCAACTTCATGTACTCCGGGGGCACCGTCACCGCGATAGTGGATTGGGAACTGGCACATTTCGGCGATCCCATGGATGACATCGCCTGGTTGTCACTGCGCACGGTGCAGGACACCTTCACCGACTTCCCGGCCCGCCTCGCCGAGTACGAGCGGCTCTCCGGGCACCGGATCGACGAAGACCGGGTGTGGTACTACCGCCTGTTCGCCGAGACCCGGCTGGCCTCGATCAGCCCCGCGACCGTCGACGTCCGGGCCTCGGCGCCGGCGGGCTCGCCGGACGCGGGCAACAGCCTGATCTACGGCATGCTGCACCGCCGGTTGCTGGTCGAGGCGCTGGCCCACGTGGTCGGCATCCCCGAGGTCTGGGTCGACCTGCCCGATGACGAGCGCGTCTCGGAGTACACCTCGGTGTACGACGCGGCGGCGGCCGCACTGTCCGGAGCGGTCGAGCGATCCGAGGACGTGCTGGCGATCCGCTACGTCAAGGGTGCCGCGCGCCTGGTGAAGTTCCTCGCTGAGGTGGACCGGGTGGGCGCGGAGGTCGATGCCGCCGAAATCGCCGAATTGGCAGGCTTTTTGAACAGGACACCGGCGTCGGTGTCCGAGGGTCGGGCCGCGCTCGCGGACCTGGCGGGTCGTGGCGCGCTCTCGGAGCACGACTACGTGGCGCAGCTGTGGCGCGGCATCAAGCGCGACGACTATCTGACCCGGACGGCCTCCGGCGCGTTGCGCCGTCGAAGCTGGCCGCCGCTCTCGCACGCAGAAGAATCCACCGAAGGAGATCAGGACCGTTGGGCATCGCAATCACTGAAGACCACCGCGAACTAGCCGACGTCGCACGGGCGTTCCTCGAGGCGCGCAAAGCGCGCAGCTCGGCACGCGCCTTGTTGGAGGCGAAAACCGAGGAACGTCCGGACTTCTGGGCCGAGCTGGCCGGCCTGGGCTGGCTCGGACTGCACGTGCCCGAGGAGTACGGCGGCGCCGGGGTCGGCCTTCCGGAGTTGGTGGCGGTGGTCGAGGAGTTCGGCGGCGCCGTCGCGCCGGGACCCTTCGTCCCCACCGTCATGGCCTCGGCGATCATCGCCGCGACCGGCAGCGCCGAGCAGCGGACGCGGTGGTTGCCCGGCCTGGTCGACGGGACGGTGACCGCCGGGGTCGGACTGGACGCGCAGGTCACCGTCGACGGCGACCGGGTCTCGGGTGACGGGCCGGTGGTGTTCGGTGCCGGCCTGGCGGATCTGTTGCTCCTGATCGCCGGCGACGACGTCCTGGTCCTCGACGCGGGCGCCGCCGGGCTCACCCTCGACGTGCCGGCCAACCTCGACCCCACCCGGCGCTCGGGCCGGGTGGACCTCGCCGGCGTCGCACTTGCCGGCGCCGACGTCATCGAGGGCGGGGCCGCGCTGGCGGTGGCCCTGGTGCGCACCATCGCGGCCGCCGAAGCCGTTGGCGGAGCGCAGGATTGCCTGGCCGCGGCGGTCGACTACGCCAAGGTCCGCGAGCAGTTCGGCCGGACCATCGGCACCTTCCAGGCCATCAAGCACCACCTGGCCAACATGTTGGTGGCCGCGGAGAAGGCCACCGCGACGGTGTGGGACGCGGCACGGGCGGGCGTCGACGGCTCCGGCGACGAGGAATTCGAGCTGATGGCGGCCGCGGCGGCCACCCTGGCCTTCGACGCCTACGTGCACAACGCCGAGCTGAACATCCAGGTGCACGGTGGGATCGGCTTCACCTGGGAGCACGACGCGCACCTGCATCTGCGCCGCGCGTTGACCACCCGTGGCCTGTTCGGCGGCCGGCGCGCCCCCGCCGATGTGTACGAACTGACGGGCAAGGGCGTGGTCCGGGCCAACTCGATCGACCTCCCCCCGGAGGCCGAGGAGGTGCGCAGCGAGACCCGGCGCGAGCTCGCGTCGTGGGCCGACCTGGACGACAAGCGGCTGCGGGAACGGATGATCGAGACCGGCTACCTGATGCCGCACTGGCCCAAGCCGTGGGGCCGGGCCGCGGATGCGGTGGAGCAGCTGGTCATCGAGCAGGAGATGGCCGCGGCCGGGATCACCCGCCCGGACCTCGGCATCACCAGCTGGAACGTCCTCACCCTGATCCAGCACGGCAGTCCCGAACAGATCGAGCGCCTGGTGGCGCCCGCGCTGAGCGGGGAGCAGGTGTGGTGCCAGCTGTTCTCCGAGCCGGGCGCCGGCTCCGACGCCGCGGCGGTGAGCACCAAGGCGGTGCGGGCCGAGGGCGGCTGGATTGTCAACGGGCAGAAGGTCTGGACCAGCGGTGCGCAATACTGCCAGCTGGGTCTGGCCACGGTCCGCACGGATCCGGAGGCGGCCAAGCACGCCGGCATCACCATGATGATCATCGACATGAGCGCACCGGGTGTCGAGGTGCGCCCGCTGCGGCAAATCACCGGGGCCTCCGAGTTCAACGAGGTCTTCCTCACCGATGTCTTCGTGCCGGACCACGATGTCGTCGGCACCCCCAACGACGGTTGGCGGGTCGCGCGCGCCACGTTGGGCAACGAGCGGGTGAGCATCGGCGGGGGCGGGGTTTCCGCCAGCAAGGGTGCGGTGGCCGCGATCGTCGATGTGACGCAGCGCTACGGCGAACGAGTGGCGGGCGCCGCCGAACGGGCGGGGCAGTTCCTGGCCGACGAACATGCGCTGCGGCTGCTCAATCTGCGCCGGGTGGCCCGCAGCGTCGCCGGTTCCGAACCGGGGCCGGAGGGCAACGTGACCAAGCTGCTGATCGCCGAGCACGTGGTGGACCGGGCCCGCCAGACGGCCGAGCTGTACGGACCCGACGTCGCGCTGCTCAACGCTCCCGCCAAGGTGGCCGGCCTGTTGGTGCTCGGTTCCCGGGGGATGACGATCGCCGGGGGCACCTCCGAGGTGACCCGCAATCAGATCGCGGAGCGGATCCTCGGGTTGCCCCGGGACCCGCTCATCAAGTGAGGCCGCGGTGGGTTCAGGGGGCGGGTGCGAAGACCGGGACGAACACCGTGTCGTGCTGTTCGAAGCGCACCCGCACCCGCATGCCCGTGGTGACCGCGGCGGGCTCCACGTCCACGATGTTGGCGACCAGGCGCAGATCGGACTGCTCGTCGAGTTCGACCAGGGCGATGACGAAAGGTGTTGGGACGGCGGGATTGAACTGCTGGTGGGCGACGGTGTAGGTGAACACCGTGCCGTTGCCCGACACCGCCTCGAACTCGAGGTCCGCGCCGCAGTCCCGGCACGTGGCGCGGGGCGGGTGCAGGTAGCGGCGACAGGTGGGGCAATGCGCGATACGTAGTTCGCCCGCGGCACCGGCGGTCCAGAACGGACGGGAGGTGTCGTCGAGTTCGGGCAGCACCCGAGGGGCGGGGGTCAAGGCCGGCGATTCGGGAGAATGCGTCACCCCCATAGAGTACACTGAATTAACTTGATTGACCGTTGAAGGGAATCGATGGTGGGTTCAGCACGAGCCGCCGTGATCTCGGGTACCGGGATCTCACAGGTCAAGCGCCGCAGCGGGATCCCCGCGCTGACGCTGACCGCGGAGGCCGCCACCGCCGCCATCGCCGACGCGGGCCTGACGCCCGCCGACATCGACGGCGTCAGCACGCTGGGGGATGTGCCCGCCGACGAGGCGGCCGCCCACCTGGGTCTCGGCGCGGTCGGTGAGTTCGGCGACCCGTTCGGGCCGAGCGGCCTGCTGCAACCCGTCGTGCAGGCCTGCGACGCCGTCACCGAGGGACGTGCCCGCCACGTACTGGTCTATCGCACGGTGCAGATGATGGGCGGCACCGCCGACGCCGGGCCGCCGAAGCGCGCCGGGGCCAAGTCGGATGCGGCCAAGAAGGCCGCCGCCGGAGCCGGGGAGATCGGCCAGCTGTTGGCCGCCCACGCCTACTCGGCGGCCAACTGGCTGGCCTTGCATTGCCGACGACACATGGATCTTTACGGCACCACCAAGGAACAGCTCGGCTGGATCGCGATCAATGCCCGGCGCAACGCCGCGCGCAATCCGCTTGCGGTGTACCGGGACCCGATCACCATGGAGCAGTACCTGAGCGCCCGCCCCATCTCGTCACCGCTGGGCCTGCTGGACTGCGACGTGCCCGTCGATGGGTCCATCGCGGTCGTGGTGTCCACCCCCGAGCACCGCGCCAACACCCCGCACGGGGCCGTGACCGTCGAGGCCACCGGCGGCGCCCCGGGAACCGGCGGCTGGACGGGCCGGCCGGACTATCCGAAGATGGCGGCCACCGACGCCGCCGCCGACATGTGGTCGAAGACCGACCTGCGGCCCGCCGACGTGGATGTCGCCGAACTCTACGACGGCTTCAGCTATCTGACCCTGGCCTGGTTGGAGGCGCTGGGCTTCTGCGGCGACGGCGAGGGCGGCCCGTTCGTGGCCGGTGGTGAGCGCATCGCCCCGACGGGCGAGCTTCCGCTGAACACCTACGGCGGTCAGCTCTCGGCGGGCCGGATGCACGGCTACTGGGTGCTGCACGAGGCGTGCCAACAACTTCGGGGCCGCGCCGGCCCGACCGCGCTGCCGCGCCGGCCCGAGGTGGCCGTGGTCTCCGCCGGCGGCGGCCCGATCGCGGGATGTGTGCTCCTGTCATGTTGACCGCCACCGTCGCCGACGAGATCCGCGCCGCCGCGCGGCAGTACCCCCGCACGCCCGTGCAGATCCACAGCGCCGTCAACCCCGACCGCACCACCCTGGGCGAGTTGTTCGACGAAAGTCGCCGGATGGCGGCCGGTTTGACCGATCTCGGGGTGCGCCCCGGCGACGTGGTGGCCCTGCAGTTGCCGAACTGGCGGCAGTGCTTCGTCGCGCACGCCGCCACCTGGTTGTGCGGTGCGGTGGTGTTGCCGATCGTGCCGATCTACGGCCCCGCCGAGGTGGCGTTCATCGTCCGGCAGTCCGGTGCGCGCGCGCTGATCCTCGCCCGCGAACTGCGAAACCGGGACGCCGGCGCCACCTTGAGCGCGGTGGCCGAGGCCGGGGGAGTGGACCTGCGCATCCTGGTCGGGGATCCGCTGCCGGGCACGGTGTCCTACGCCGAGTTGACCGACGTCGCACCCATCGGCTCGGACCCGGTGCCCGTCGACCCGGCCGACCGATGTCTGCTCGTGTACACCTCGGGCACCACGGCGCAGCCCAAGGGCGTGCAGCACACGCACGCGAGCCTGCTCGGTGAGATCCGGTCGATGGACGAAATACGCGCGGCCGGACCGGAACTCACCACGCTGTCGCTGTTCCCGTCCGGACACATCGCCGGGACGCTGGGCATCCTGCGGATGTTCTGCCGGGCCAACACCACGTTGGCGATGGATGCCTGGAACCCCGAGTTGGCGGCGCGGCTCATCGACCAGCACGGCGTGGCGGCCTCCGGCGGCGCGCCGATCCATCTCGGCGGCATCCTCGACGTCGCCGAACGGGACGGCCTGGACCTGTCCAGCCTGCGGGAGTTCACCACCGGGGCCGCCGGGGTGGCCGGCGCCCTGATCCGCCGGGCCGACAAGCACGGCGCGGGCGCCTTCCGCTGCTACGGATCCTCCGAACACCCCACCGTGAGTTCCGGCCGACCCGAGGACGCGCTGGACAAGCGCGCCGACACCGACGGCCGGATCACCCCCGGCACCGAGGTGCGCATCGTCGACGATGTGGGGCGCGATGTCGAAAGTGGGTGCGCGGGTGAGATTCTGACCCGCGGCCCCGATCAGTTCGTCGGGTACACCGGCGGGGAGCACACCGCCGCGGCCATGGTCGACGGCTGGTTCCGCACCGGCGATGTGGGCCGACTGGACGCCGAGGGCTACCTGACCATCACCGACCGGAAAAAGGACATCATCGTCCGCGGCGGCGAGAACATCTCCTCGAAAGAGGTCGAGGACGTCCTCAGCAGCCATCCCGCGATCGCCGAGGCGGCCGCGGTGGGCGCGGCCGACGCCACCTACGGGGAACGGGTCTGCGCGTTCGTCGTCGTCAACGCCGGACAGCGGTTCGGCCTGGTCGAGGCCGCCCAGCACTTCACCGAGTGCGGACTGGCCCGGCAGAAGACCCCGGAGCGGATCGTCGTCGTCGACGAACTGCCCCGGACCGCCAGCGGCAAGGTGCAAAAGCACCTGCTGCGCGCGCAATTGCAGGCAAGCAACCAACCAACGAACGCGAAGTGAGGATCTGTCAGATGGGGCGAGTTGAGGACAAGGTCGTACTGGTCACCGGCGCGGCGCGCGGGCAGGGCCGCCGCCACGCCGTGCGCCTCGCCGAGGAGGGTGCGGACGTGATCCTGTTCGACATCTGCGGCGACATCGAACACAACAGCTACCCGCTGGCCACCGAGGACGATCTGCAGGAGGCCTGCCGCGAGGTCGAAAAGGCCGGGCACCGCGTGGTTTCCGCCGCCGTCGACGTCCGTGACCGGGCCGCGCTGCAGGACGCGCTGGCCGCCGCTGTCGCCGAACTGGGCAAGCTCGACGTGGTGGTGGCCAACGCCGGCATCTGTCCGCTGGGCGACGGACAACCGATCGGGGCCTTCGCGAACGCCTTCGACGTCGACTTCCTCGGCGTGGTCAACACCGTCCACACCGCGCTGCAGCACCTGACGGCCGGGGCGTCGGTGATCACGGTGGGTTCGGTGGCCGGTCTGCTGGCCGAAAAGGCCGGGCCCGGCGGGGCGATGGGCCCGCAGGGCACCGGCGGTGCCGGCTACAACCTGGCCAAGCAATTCATCGACAAGTACACGATGGCGTTGGCGGGTCAGCTGGCCCCGCTGTCGATCCGGGCGAACGTGATCCATCCGACCAACGTCAACACCCCGATGCTGCACAACGAGCAGATGTACAAGATGTTCCGGCCCGACCTCGAACATCCGGGCCTCGACGACGCCATCCTGACCTTCCCGATGATGCAGGGCATGCCGATCCCGTTCGTGGAGCCCGAGGACATCTCGAACGCGGTCTGCTACCTGGCCTCCGACGAGTCGCGGTACGTCACCGGTGTGCAACTCAAGGTCGACGCCGGCGCCAGCCTGAAGTTCTGACGGGGCGTGCCGATGAGGTGGGGATTGCCGTGGCCGGGCGCAGAATTGGCCGCCGACGCCGAACGAGCCGGCGCGGAAGCGTTCTGCGCCGGTGAGTTCGCCGACGCCAACGCGTATGTGACGGCCTCCGAGATGGCCCACGCCACCACCGTGGCCCGCTCCGGGCCGGGCATCGCCTACGCCTTTGCGCGGTCCCCGTTCGTGCATGCCGCCGCCATGCGCCAGTTGCACAAGATCGCACCGGGCCGCGTCTTCCTCGGGCTCGGTGCCGGGACGGCGCGGATGAACCGGGACTGGTTCGGCGTGGACTCGTCACACCCGGCGCCGCGGATGCGGGAGCTCGTCACCTGCATCCGTGCGTTCCTCGAGGCCGAGGACGGCCAGCGGATCCGGTTCGACGGCGACTACTACTCGCTGGACGCGGCGGTGCGCGCACCGGTGCTGGGCCGCCTCGAGGTGCCGATCCTGCTGGGCGCCTTCAACATCCACATGCTGCGCACGGCCGGCGCGGTGGCCGACGGGGTGCTGGGCCACGGCCTGTTCACCGACCGTTGGTGGGACGAGGTCGTCGACCCGCAACTGGCCCTCGGTGCGCAGCGGGCCGGCCGCGACGGCGCCGAGTTGTTGCGGTGGGGTTGGGTGATCACCGCCGTCGACGACGAGAACCCCGAGCGCGCGGTCGAGGAAGCCAAGCGACAGATCGGCTTCTACCTGACCGTCAAGACCTATGACGCGTTGGTCGAGTTGCACGGCTGGCAGGACCAGGTGGCGGCCATCCGCGCCGAGTTCACCGGCGGGGACCCGCGCAACCTCGGCCGCCACGTCAGCGACGAGATGCTGCGGGCGATGGCGGTCTGCGGGGACCGCGCGCAGGCCCGGGAGATGCTGGCCGAGCGCACTCGGCTACCCGACCTCGGATTCCTCTCGCCACCAGGGTTTCTGGTGAGCCCACGGCGCCGGAGATTCTACGGCGCACAAACAGCCGAACTGTTCGGACAGATTGGAGCGGTGCAGTGACCACAGAACAAACCACCAGACCCGAGTCGGAGAACTTCGACCGGCTCTGGACCGGCGCCAAGGATGCGCCGCCGATCGTCTGGCTGGCCCGCCTGGGCGCGGTGTTCGTGATCTTCCAGACCTATGTGTATCTGCGGTGGGTCTTCTCCGACCGGTTCGCGCCGTCGCCGAACGGACCCGACGAGATCCCCGGCTCGACGATGGCCTGGATCCGGTTCTGGGAGATCGGCTGTCTGGTGCTCGGCGTGGTCCTGTTCTGGTGGATCATCCGAAAGATGCGCCGCGAGCGGCAGTTCCCCACGCTCGGCGTGTTCGTCTTCGCCTGGCTGCTGGCGGCCTGGCAGGACGTCGGCGTGAACGCGGTCCGGCCCGTGTTCGGCTACAACGGCGGCTTCTTCAACATGGGCACCTGGGGCGAGTTCATCCCGGGGTGGGTGGAGAAGGGCAACGAGAACCCGCAGCCCATCATCTACTTCCTGGCCAGCTACATCGTCCTGACACCGCTGGCGATCATGGGTATCGACAAGCTCATCGAGACGGTGCGCAAGCGGTTCCCGCGGATCAACAAGGCCGGCGTGATCGTGTTCATGATCGCGCTGTTCACGTTCCTGTGCATCACGCTGGAGCAGTTCTTCCATCGGATCGGCGCGTGGCACTACCTGCGGGTCAACGACGACTGGTCGATCTTCACCGGCACCATGTACCAATTCCCGTTGTACGAAGGGGTGTTCTTCGGCGGGGTGGTGACGGTGCTGTCCATCGGCATCTACTGCTTCCGGGACAACGACGGCATGATGATCACCGACAAGGGCATCGACCAGATCCGCTCCACGCGCTGGCTGCCGGTGATCCGGATCCTGGCGCTGACCGCGGTGTTCAACCTGATCATGATGGTGTTCATGCTGGGCTTCAACTTCATCAACCAGCACGCCAATATCCAACCGGCCGAGGATGTTCCGAGCTACGTGCACCACGGGATGTGCGGCATCGACCCGAACCCGCCGTGCCCGGTGCAGCCGTGACCGAGGCAGCGACGCGCTAGCGATGCAGATTCGTCAGTGGGTCGATTCCGGGCGGCCGGCGGTGATCCTGCATCCCGCCGGCCACCGGATCAGCTTCGCCGAACTCGAGGCGCGGGCCAATCGCCTGGCCCATCACTTCCGGGCGGCGGGACTGCGCGAGGGGGACACCGTCGCGGTGCTCATGGAGAACAACGAGCACATGCACGCGGTGATGTGGGCGGCCCGTCGCTGCGGGCTGTACTACACCACCATCAACACTGCCCTGACCGCCGCCGAGGTCGCCTACATTCTGGTCAACAGCGCGGCCAAGGGCATCGTCTCCGCGCGGGCCCGGCGCGCGGTGTGCGCCGAGTTGGCGGCGCACCTACCGGACGGGCTGCCGGATCTGCGACTGTTGGCCGACGACGATCTCGACGGCTGGCAGCGCTATCCGGAATGCGTGGCCCGGCACCCGGATACGCCGATCGCCGACGAGTCCGAGGGCGACCTGCTGCAGTACTCGTCGGGAACGACGGGGCGGCCCAAGGGGATTCGGCGGGAGCTGCCGCAGTGCTCGCCGGAGGCCGCGGGCATCATGCTCAGCCCGCTGCTCAACGCGGCCGGCATCGACGGCGACGCGGTGTACCTGAGCCCGGCGCCGCTCTATCACACCGCGCCGTCGTACTGGTCGATGTCGGTGCAGGCGCTCGGCGGCACCGCGGTGGTGCTGGAACGCTTCGACGCCGAGCAGGCCCTCGCCGCCATCGAACGCTATCGGGTCACCCACGGGCAGTTCGTCCCGACCATGTTCGTCCGGATGCTCAAGCTCGACCCGGCCGTCCGGGACCGCTATGACGTGTCCAGCCTGCGACGCGTGGTGCATGCCGCGGCGCCGTGCCCCACCGAGATCAAGCGGCAGATGATGCAGTGGTGGGGTCCCATCGTCGACGAGTTCTACGGCTCCTCGGAAGGGGTTGGGGCGTCGTTCATCCGGGCCGAGGAGTGGCTGGCCCACCCGGGGTCGGTCGGTCGCCCGCTGGGTGGGCGGGTGCACATTCTCGGCGAGGACGGAGCCGAGTTGCCGCCCGGGGAGCCCGGCGAGATCTTCTTTGAGGGGGCGGCCCGGTTCAGCTACCTCGGGGACGCGGCCAAGACCGCGGCCGCGCACAACGCCGACGGCTGGGTCAGCGTCGGCGACATCGGTTACCTGGACGACGAGGGCTATCTGTATCTGACCGACCGCCGACACCACATGATCATCTCCGGTGGGGTCAACATCTATCCGCAGGAGGCCGAGGACCTGCTGATCAGCCACCCCCTGGTGCTCGACGCCGCGGTGTTCGGCATCCCCGACCCGGCCATGGGACAGTCGGTGAAAGCCGTGGTGCAGACCGTGGATCCGGCGTCGGCCACCGGCGAGTTCGCCGCAGAGCTCGGCGCGTGGCTGCGGGACCGGCTGGCGCACTACAAGTGCCCGCGCTCCATCTCCTTCGCCGCGCAGTTGCCCCGCACCGAGTCCGGGAAGCTGCTGAAGGCGGGTCTGGTGGCGCAGTACGCCGACGAGTTGGTGCCGCAGCGGTAAGGCCACTCAGGCCGGGTCGTCCGCGCGTTGCCGGGCGAGGGCGACGGCCCCCTCCCCGGTGAGTAGCCACAGCGTCGTGAGGCTCTCCACGAGTTCGTCGTGGGTGACGCGCGCGCGGCCGTCGAGGTAGGCCAGCACGGCGTCGGCGGTCCCGCCGATCATGAACGCCGGCGCCACCTGCGCCAGCGGATCGGATTCGAGGCGCACATCGTGCACCGTGCGCGCGTGCCCCACCAGCACCGCCGTCAGGCGGCGGATCACCCGGGCCCGATGCCGATGCTGGGCCGTCGAGCCCACCGCGACCCCGCCGAGCAGCACCCGGGCCCGACGGGGATCCTCGGTCAGCGTGCGCACCACCGCGGCGACCGCGCTCCGCGCCTGCTCCTCGACCTCGTCGGTCGCGCCCAGGGCGGCCAGCGCCGCGGTTTGCACGTCCTCGGCGATGTCGTCGATGGACGCGGCCGCCACCGCGTCGAGGTCGGTGAAGCCCTCGTAGAAGTAGCGCTTGTTCAGACCGGCTGCCGCGCACAGCTTCTCGACGGTCACCAGGCGCCACTCGCCGTCGGTCATCAAGTCGATCGCGGCGTCGATCAGGCGAGCCCGGCGTTCGGCGCGCCGCGCGGCCGCGGGCTGACCGCGATAACTCCGCGCCGCCGGGGCGTCATTCCTTGACAACCGTCTCACCTATCTGGCACCGTTCTGTACCAACAATCTGGAACCGAAATGTACCAGAATTGCGTGACTCGCAGGAGGTCAGCATGACCGCCCTATTGCCACCGGTGAACGCCACGGCCAAGCACCGACTGCAATCCGCCGCGGCCGCGGTGACCGCGCGCTATCCCAGCCACGAACGTCCGCTGGCCGCGCCACCCCCGGGATCGGGGCTGCGGCCGGTGCTGGGCACCTACGGTTTCCCGGTCCTCGGTCACATCCTGAGCACGCTGGCCGATCCGCTGCAGTTCGCCCGCGATCGCTATCAGCGCTACGGCCCGGTGTGGTGGGCCGGCGGGGTCGGTTTCCGGGTGGTCTCCCTGATGGGGCCCGAGGCGCTGGAGACCGCGTGGATCAACAAGGATAAGCCTCGTTCCACCGATGAACTGGCTGGTCATGGGGTGTCGGAATGAGGAAAGTGCCCTCTGAACTGTGATGATGAGTGTTCCTTACGCACTTATCGGCACAACTCGGAAAGGCACTTCCGGTGCAAGTGTCCCACAGGTTCACCGCGTCGTCGGCGGTCTTCGATGATGCCCATCTCGTGTCGTGTGCAGGGTTGGTGCCGGTGATGACACTGGCCACCCAGACCGGGCTGTCAAGGCTGCTGGCCGACAAGGTTCGCATCGCCGAACCGCGAATCAAATCCGGGTCGGCAAACCCGGCGCCGAAGCTGACGACGCTGATCGCCGGGATGTGCGCCGGCGCTGACGGTATCGACGACCTCGATATCGTGCGCTCAGGCGGGATGAAGACGTTGTTCGACGGTGTGTACGCACCCTCGACCATCGGAACCCTATTGCGGGAGTTCACCTTCGGCCATGCCCGACAACTCGAATCAGTTCTGCGGGAGCACCTGGCCGAACTGTACCGACGCGTCGATCTGTTGCCCGGCGCCGAAGAGCGGGTGTTCATCGACGTCGATTCACTGCTGCGCCCGGTCTACGGCCACGCCAAACAGGGCGCCTCCTACGGACACACCAAGATCGCCGGGAAACAGATCCTGCGTAAAGGCCTCTCGCCACTGATCACAACGATCAGCACCGCCACCGCCGCCCCGGTGATCACCGGGGCACGGCTGCGCGCAGGCAAGACCAACTCCGGCAAGGGCGCAGCCCGCATGATCGCCCAGGCCGTGGCGACCGCCCGCGGCGCCGGGGTCACCGGCCAGATCCTGGTCCGCGGTGATTCCGCCTACGGCAACAGCACCGTCGTGGCAGCCTGCCGCCGTGCCGGCGCACGGTTCTCACTCGTGCTCACCAAATCGACCACCGTCGCTGCGGCAATCGCCTCGATTCCCGACGATGCCTGGACCCCGGTCAAATACCCCGGCGCCGTCCGCGATCCTGACACCGGCGCATGGATCTCTGACGCCGAAGTCGCCGAAACCACCTATACCGCTTTTGGTTCCACCAACCATCCGGTCACCGCCCGGCTGATCGTGCGCCGCGTCAAAGACGCCCGCTACCCAGATGCACTATTCCCGGTGTGGCGGTATCACCCGTTCTTCACCGACACCGACGAACCCGTCGACACCGCCGACATCACCCACCGCCGCCACGCCATCATCGAGACCGTGTTCGCCGACCTCATCGACGGACCCCTGGCCCACATGCCCTCAGGACGCTTCGGGGCGAACTCGGCCTGGATCCTGTGCGCCGCGATCGCCCACAACCTGCTGCACGCCGCCGGCATCCTGGCCGGCGGCGCCCACGCAGTCGCACGAGGATCAACGTTGCGGCGGCGCCTCATCACCATCCCCGCCCGACTGGCCCGCCCCCAACGCCGGCCGATCCTGCACCTACCACAGCATTGGCCGTGGGCACAGCACTGGCTCACACTGTGGCGCAACACCATCGGATACAGCCCACCTGCACCCACATCAACCTGATCATCTGCCGAAAGGCCCAACCGGAGCACACAGGAAAAGCTGGAGCAGACCAGCCGATACCACCTGCTCACCGCCAAAGTCGACCATCAACAGCCACCCCCAGCACAGCCACCCAATCCATCAGTGGATCGAGGATAAGGCGTTCTCCAGCACGAAGGGCTGGGCACCGGTCATCGGACCGTTCTTCCACCGCGGCATCATGCTGCTGGACTTCGACGAGCACCGCGACCACCGCCGCATCATGCAGCAAGCCTTCACCCGCAGCGCCCTGGACGGCTACCTGGACCTGATGCGGCCCGGTATCGTCCGGACCGTCACGAGTTGGCCCAGCGCCCAACGCTTTCCGTTCTACCCCTCGGTGAAGCGGCTGCTGCTCGACCAGTCCGCCGAGGTCTTCGTCGGCGCCCAGATCGGTGCGGAATCGGAGCAACTGGCGGCCGACTTCCACGCGACCGTGTGCGGCGGTCAGGCCATTGTCCGCGCCGACGTCCCGGGTGGTGCCTGGGCCCGCGGCCTGCGGGCGCGCGAACGCCTCGAACGGTACTTCGGTGACCAGTTGCCCGCCCGCCGCGCCGGCGACGGGACCGACCTGTTCTCCATGCTGTGCCGCAGCCGCGACGAGGACGGCGAACGCTTCACCGACGCCGACATTGTCAACCACATGATCTTCCTGCTGATGGCGGCGCACGACACCAGCGCCATCGCCCTCTCCATGCTGGTCTACGAACTGGCGCGAAACCCGCAGTGGCAACACCACCTCCGCGACGAGGTGCTCGACAACGCCGACGACGAGATCGACATCGACTCCCTGGCGCGCTATCCGGTGCTCGACGCGGCCGTCAAGGAGATCCTGCGGATGTACGCCCCGGCCGGCACGCTGTTCCGGCAGGCCGTCAAGGACACCGAGGTGGTCGGTCACTACATCCCGCGCAACACGCAGGTGGCCATCAACGTCTACGGGTCGATGCGCCTGGCCGATTGGTGGCCGAACCCGGATCGGTTCGATCCCGGCCGGTTCCTGGCCGGCGCCGACGCGAGCGCGGTCCACCGGTACGCGTTCGCGCCGTTCGGCGGCGGGGTGCACAAGTGCATCGGCCAGCACTTCGCCGACATGAACGTCAAGAAGATCATGCATCAGCTGCTGCGGCACCACGAATGGCGCGTGCCCGACAGCTACCGGATGCAGCTGACCTGGGGGACCGGGCCCACCCCGGCCGACGGCCTGCCGATCACGCTGCGTCGCCGCGGGGTTTAGAGTCCCGCATTCCCGGACATACGCCGACCATGCCAACGATGAGGTTGCGGTGGGTTGGCGCGGTCGTTGCGGCTGTGGCGCTGGGCGCGGCGGGTTGCGGATCGCCATCGGACACCGAAGAGGAAGCATCGCCAAACGCCCTGCAACCGGCGGAATTCGAAAAGCTGGGGACCGTCGACGAGCGATACCAGTCCTACAACGTCGAGATGCTCGAGGTGACCGGCGGCGCTTTCTGGAAGCCCTACGGTGCGACCGCCGACGCCTCGCCCACCACCTCGGCGACGCCGGCCCCGGCCTACACGCCCGAGGGCATGGACCCGGACATCTACCAGTACCGGCCGCCGCTGGACCTCGGTGATCCCCGGCTGCGCACCCTGGCCGCCGCGCTCGGACCGGCCTACGTCCGGGTCAGCGGCACCTGGGCCAACACCACCTACTTCGCCGCCGAGGAGCAGCCGCCCGAGCAGCCGCCCGAGGGTTTCGACGGGGTACTCACCCGCGACCAGTGGCGCGGCGTGGTCGACTTCTCCGACGCGGTCGACGCCGACATCCTGACCTCGTTCGCGGTCAGCCCGGGCACCCGCGACGCGGACGGCACCTGGACGCCGGAGGTGGCCCAACGCTGGCTGGACTACACCCGCTCGGTCGGCGGGCAGATCGCCGCGGCCGAGTTCATGAACGAACCGAACGCGGCCGCCATGGGCGGTGCCCCGGCCGGCTACGACGCCGAGGCCTACGGACGGGACTTCGACGCCTTCCAGGACTTCGCCGCCCGCAGTGCGCCCGATATGACGGTCGTCGGCCCCAGTTCGGTCGGGGAGACCCCCGCGCCGTGGGGCATGACCTACGGCGTCAGCGGCACCATTCCCACCGAGGATCTGCTGGCCGCGTCCGGTCCCGGCCTGGACGTGTTCTCCTACCACCACTACGGCGCCGCATCGCAACGCTGCGCCGAACAGGGCATGGCGCAGACCACGCCCGAGGACGCGCTGAGCGAGGAATGGCTGGCCCGCACCAGCCAGACCCGCGAGTTCTACGGCGGCCTGCGGGATCAGCACGCGCCGGACAAGCCGCTGTGGAACACCGAGACCGCCGACGCCGCCTGCGGCGGAAATCCCTGGGCCTCAACCTTCCTCGACAGTTTCCGCTACCTGGATCAGCTCGGCCGGCTGGCGAAGGAGGGGGTGCAGGTGGTTGCGCACAACACGCTGGTCGCCAGCGACTACGGGCTGCTCGACGACACCGACTTCACGCCCAAGCCCAACTACTGGGCGGCGCTGCTGTGGCAGCGGCTGATGGGACCGACCGTGCTGGACTCCGGGATGCCGATCGAACAGGGCATGCACCTCTACGCCCACTGCCACCCCGACCGGTCCGGCGCGGTGACCCTGCTGGCGATCAACAACGACCGCACCGCCGCATCGACCCTGGACCTGCCGGTCGCCGGGCAGCGCTACACGCTGGCCGCGGACCCGCTCGACTCCCGGACGGTGGACCTGAACGGGCAGCCGCTGGCCCTCGGCCCGAACGACACGCTGCCCGACTTGGCGGGCGCGCCCGTCGAGGCCGGTGAATTGGCCCTGGACCCGGCTACGATCACCTTCGTGACCATCCCGACCGCCGACAACCCCGCATGCGGATCATGAGGAAGGAACCGAGATGGCCACTCCCGAGGAGTTCCACGCCGGTCACATGTGCGGCTGGGACCAGGTCAGGCTGGTACCCAAGATCCCCGTCCTGGCACCCCGATTCGTCTCGCGCCGCCAGGTGTTCGGCGGCGTCGGCGTCCTATCGGTCGCGGCGTTGCTCGCCGCTTGTGGCTCTGAGCAGTCGTCGACCTCGGGTGCGAACGGCGACTCCCCGGCCGGCGCCGCGCCCTCGGTGGACCCGTCGGTGACCCCGGCCAAGCTGGGCAACGCCACCAACGGGATCGACGAGATCCAGGGGTGGCAGGAGGAGTTCTACAAGGACCTGCACCGACATCCGGACGTGTGGGGTGAGGAGGCGCGCACCGCGGCGAAGGTGACCGCCAAGCTCGAGGAGATCGGCGCCGACGAGATCCTGCAGATCGGCGGTGGCGTGGTCGGCATCTTCCGCAACGGTGAGGGCCGGCGCGTGCTGTTCCGCGCCGACATGGACGCGTTGCCGGTGACCGAGGCGACCGGGCTGGACTACGCCTCCACCGAGGAAGGCAAGATGCACGCCTGCGGCCACGACGCCCACGTGGCGTCGGCGCTCGGCGCCGCCGCGCTGCTGGCCAGTAACAAGAGCGAATGGTCGGACACCTACCTGGCGCTGTTCCAGCCCGGCGAGGAGACCGGCAAGGGTGCCCAGGCCATGGTCGACGACGGGCTGGTCGACAAGCTGGCCGGCGACAAACCCGACGTCTGCCTGGCCCAACACGTGCTGACCGCGCCGGAGGCCGGGCACGTCGCGACCCGATCCGGGCCCGCCCTGTCCGCCGGCGACAGCCTGAAGGTGACGGTGTTCGGCAAGGGATCGCACGGCTCGATGCCGGAACTCGGGGTCGACCCGGCGGTGCTGGCGTCGGCGATCGTGCTGCGGTTGCAGACCATCGTCTCCCGAGAGATCGCCCCCGCCGATTTCGGTGTGCTCACCGTCGGATCCGTGCAGGTGGGCAACTCGCCCAACGTCATCGCCGACCGGGCCGAGCTGCTGCTGAACATGCGGACCTACGACCCGGCGGTGCGCGACACCATGCTGGGCGCGGTCGAGCGGATCGTGCGCGGTGAGTGCGAGGCCTCCGGTTCGCCGCGGGAACCGATCATCGAAAGCATCGCCACGTTCCCGCTGACGTCGAATGATCCGGCCGTCACCGACGCCGTGACGACGGCGTTCACGCAGGCGTTCGGCGAGAACCGGGTCCACGAGTTGGAGGCGGTCCCGGCCTCGGAGGACTTCAGCCGGATCCCGGACGCCTTCGGCGTGCCGTACACGTTCTGGGGCAACGGCGGTTTTCTTCCCGGGATGAACGTCGTCGGGAACCACAATCCGGAATTTGCGCCCGCGATCCAGCCGACGCTGCGCACGGGCACCGAGGCCGCGATCGCGGCCAGCTTGGCCTATCTGAGCTGAGTCAGGCTGGGCTGAATCAGGCGCAGTCGGCGCAGATCGGTTGGTCGTCGACCCGGCGTGCCAGCCGATGGCTGTGATGCACGAGGAAGCAACTGCTGCAGGTGAATTCGTCGGCCTGCTTGGGAACCACCCGCACCGTCAACTCTTCACCGGAAAGGTCGGCGCCGGGCAGTTCGAAGCCCTCGAAATCGGCGGACTCGTCGACGTCGATCACGGCCGTCGCGGCGTCCTTGCGGCGGCTCGCCAGAGCCTCCAGGGACTCGTCGACCGTCTCTTCGGTTTCCTTCTGGCGGGGTGCGTCATAGTCAGTGGCCATCTCTTGTCCTCTCCATGTGCACTTGGCCTCGGTCCCACAACGTCGGCAATCTCAGTCTTGTTCCCCGGCAGGCGCCGGATGAAACCGCACAGCAACGCAGCACTGTACGCGGTCGCTCGGCGCGGTGCACCGCCAGTGGTGACGAGCCGCGGTTTCACGTCAGCCCGCGGCGGATGAAAGGTTCGGCGCGCCCGCGCGAGACGGCCTCGTCGTGCTTGGCCGCGGCCCGGTCGAGCAGGTCGATCAACGCCGCCTCGTCGCGCACCATCTGGCGGTACTTCGGGCCCAGCTCGAGGATCCGGTCGCGCTGTTTGAGCAACTCGCCGAAGATGCGTTCGCGTTCCCCCGCGTCGTGGGTGTATTCCGAATCGAGGTAGGCGGTGGCGTAGCGGCGCGCATTCGAGATCGCCGTCTGCGCCTTGCCCTTGGGGCTGAGCAACGAGGCGGCCACGGTCACCACCAGCACGCCGATGATCACCGTCAACGACATGCTCGTGCTGATCTCGATGACCGTGACCGGCTCGCCGTCGTTGATGAACGGCACGTTGTTCTCGTGCAGCGCGTGCAGGATCAGCTTGACGCCGATGAAGCCCAGGATCGCGGCCAGGCCGTAGGACAGGTAGATGAGCCGGTCCAGCAGGCCGTCGATCAGGAAGTAGAGCTGGCGCAGGCCCAGCAGCGAGAACGCCGTCGCGGTGAAGACCAGGTAAACGTTCTGCGTGAGACCGAAGATCGCCGGGACCGAGTCCAGGGCGAACAGGATGTCCGTGCCGCCGATGGCGACCATCACCAGCAGCATCGGCGTCAGCATCCGCTTGCCGTCCACGACGGTCGTCAGCTTGTCGCCGTCGTAGTGCTCGCTGGTGGGGATCAGCTTCTTGGCCGCGCGGATGACGAAATTGTCGGCGCCGCGGGACTCCTCGCTGTCGTCGGGCTTGAGCAGGCCGCCGGCGGTCAACAACAGGATCAGGCCGAACACGTAGAACACCCAGGCGAACGTGTTGATCAGCGCGGCCCCGAGGAAGATGAAGCCGGAGCGGGCGATGAGCGCGAAGACGATCCCGAACAACAGCACCTTCTGCTGGTCCTCGCGGGGCACCCGGAAGCTGGCGATGATGACCAGGAAGACGAACAGGTTGTCCACCGACAGGGCCTTCTCGGTGACGTAGCCGGCGAAGTACTCCGAGCCGGGCTCCACCCCGCCGAAGACCAACACCCCGACCCCGAACAGCACCGCGATGCCGACGTAGAGCGCTGACCACACCGCGGCCTCACGCAGCGTGGGGACGTGCGGCTTGCGCACGTGGAAGACGAAGTCGAAGGCGAGCAGGCCGGCAATTCCGGCGATCGTCAGAGCCCACACCCAGCCAGGAACATCCACCGCGCAACCGCCCTTCTCCGGCAGCCGGTTTCCCCGGATTCCCGGTAGTTGAAACTAGCGCGCGGCGGCCACCAGTTCCCGGACCGCCGGCGCCACCTCGGCGGCGTAGCGCTCCGTGGTGGCCGCGTCGTCGGAGGCCAGGATGAATCCGCTGGTGCCGTACGTCAGGGCGACCTCGGTCAACTGTTCGGCCCACTGCCGCGGTGGTCCATCGAGAAAACCGCCGCCATCGGAGGCGAAGCGGCCGCCGATGTTGAGCAGTCGGCGCACGGCCGTCGGGGCGCGGTCGGCCTGCCGGGCCGCCTCGTCGATGCGCGCGTTCATCGCCGCGAGGTCGGCCACGCCGTTGTCGAGGTACTGCACGGACGGCAGCCAGCCGTCGGCGAGGCGCCCGATCAGCCCGAGCATCCGGGGCTGGTAGCCGCCGATCCAGATGCCGATGTCATGCGCCGGGGCGGGACCACGCTTGGCGCCGCGTACTTGGTAGTGCTCCCCGTCGACCGCCAGCACGTCGCGGTTGTCGTCGTCCCAGATGCCGCGGATGACGGCGAGGGCCTCCTCGAGGGCTTCGATGGACTCTCCGGGGGTGCGTCGCGGCCCGCCCATCGCGGCGACACCATCCCAGAAGGCGCCGGCACCCAGGCCCAGTTCCACTCGGCCGCTGCTGAGCAGATCCAGCGATGCGAGGCTGCGGGCCAGTACCGCCGGCGGGCGCAGCGGCAGATTGGTGACGTTGGCGGCCAACCGGATTCGCTGCGTCAACGCGGCGACATAGGCCAGCAGGGTCGAGGTGTCGTGGAACTTCGGCACGTACGGGTGGTCCTGGAAGGTCACCAGGTCCAGGCCCGCCCGATCCGCGAGCACCGCGAGTTCGACGGCCTGCTGAGGGGGTCGGTTGATGGGGGTGACGAAGGTGCCGAACAGGAGGTCGTGTCCGTAATCGCCCATCGAAGGGGTGCCTCCTGGTTCGGCTCGCTGCCTACCGGTCCTGTCCGGCCAGCTCGAGGTCCTCGTCGTGGTGGTCCTCGGGGGACACGTTGCGCTGCCGGGAACGCAGTGTCAAGGTCGCCAGCGCGGCGATGGCCAGCGGCACGGCGATGAAGCCGAAGTAGCCGCCCACGCCGACGCTGCTCAGCAGCGCGCCACCGAGCGAGGAACCGATGATCGAACCCGTGCGCCCGACACCGATGGAGAAACCGGTTGCGGTGCCCCGCAATTGCGTCGGATAGGTCTCGGCGATCAGGTAGTTCAGCACCAGCTGCTGGCCACCGATGCCGAAGCCGGCCAGGGCGATCAACAGGAAGGTCAGGGTCCAGTTCGAGCCGCTGACCGAAAGGCCCAGCGCCACCAGGATGCCCACGCCGAACATGCCGAGCAACAGCGTCCGGATCGCCACCCGGGACAGCAGCGCGGCCACCAGGAACGAGAACAGGATGAAGGCGCCGTTGACCACGATGGTGCCGGAGGCGGCCTGCTCCTTGGACAATCCGGCCTGGTGCAGCGCGGTCGGGGTCCACTGCAGCAGCAGGAACCAGGCGACCCAATTGGCGAGATAGATCGCGCAGATGGTGATGGTCGAGTTGCGGTAGGTGCTGTCGAACAGGGCGCGGATGGATCCGGCGTTCTCGTCGTCATCCTGATCGGCCTGCAAGACGGTGCCCGCGGGGATGGCCGCGCCGGTCATGCGCTGTAACAGGTTGCGCGCCTTGGTCTGGCTGGCGGCATCGCCGCGGGTGGCCAGGTAGCTCGGGGACTCGGGCAGGGCCAGCACGACGACCAGCAGCAGGATCAGCGGCAGCACACCGCCGAGCAGGAAGATGCCGCGCCAGCCGAGCACGGGCAGCCAGGCCGCGGCGACCACGCCGCCGAGCATCGCGCCGCCGGGCAGGCCCAGCAGCACCAGCGTCATCGACATCTTGCGGGACTGCACGGGGCTGTATTCGGCGGCCAGGGCCAGCAGCGACGGGGTGGCGCCGCCCATTCCGAGGCCGATGAGAAAGCGCAGCAGGATGATCTGCCACGGCGCCTGGGCGAAGGCACCGAGGAAGGAGAAGAACCCGAAGATGGTCAGCGCCAACAGGATTGCGCGCTTACGTCCGATCCGGTCGCCGACCGAGCCCAGGGTGATCGCGCCGAGTGCCATGCCGACGGTACTCGCGGTGATCACCGCCGTCATCGCGGCGGTCGACATGGCGAATTCCTCGGCGATCGAGGACCCGATGAACGCGATCGACTGGGTGTCGAAGCCGTCCAGCAGGGCGATGACGAAGCAGAGCGCGACAACGCCCCAACGCTTCACATTCATTGGCGTGTCATCGATGACCGACTGCACGCGAATCGGCGGGGCGAGTGTCATGGGAGCCTTCCTCTGCACACGACGGGGGTCGGGTTACGACCACCTGTCGCGGCGTAGGGACTCAGTGCAGATCTCGCGCGGCGCCTACTGCGGGCCGGGGGCTCTGCCTGTGATGGTCGACACTAATGACGGTAAGTGTCGGATCCATCAAGGACAAGAACACATTTACGTGCGATTGATCGATTTGATCAATGAATGTTGGCGCGAATGTGCGCAGAACCGGTGTTGGGCACGGTGTGTCGGCCGGGGACGCGCCCGGTCGCGGGGGAGCCCGGCCTGGTCGCGGGGGAGCCCAGCCCGGTCGCGGGGAGTCTCAGCCCGGTCGCGGGGCGCGGGGGGTTGGCGCGGCGGATGCGTCGATTGAGTACCCGTCGTTCGCGCGGGGTCAGCGCGCGATGGCGTTCGGCGACGAGGGCCAGCTGCTGCCAGCTGAGCCCGTCGAGATCGCCGTCGGCGTCATGGGTGGCGACCACGACGCTGCCGCGCAGTAGCGGCACCGACTTGGCGCTGAATGTCGATGTGGTCAAAAGGAGTTCGGTGGCCGCACGGTTGACGCGACGTTGGCAGCCGCGCGTGCTCGGGCTGAACCAGAAGTCGAACTGGCGGTCGGTGCTGGTCAGGCTCTGTAGACCCTGATCGCGGATCAGTTGGTCGATGTCGGCGGCGGTGTAGGCGCTGGTCTCATAGATCGCGCCGTTGACGCGGTAATACAGAACGGTGTTCATCGTGATGTTCCATTCGTCGCTTTCTTCGGTCCGAAGCAGTGCGGCTGTGCACTGTGACCAGAGTTACCCGTGTGACAAATGGGACAAACGTTGATAACGGTGACGTTATTCCGTCGGTAGCGTCACGCAGCGCCGGATTCAGCCGCCGGCGGGCACCGGATCGCGGTCGTTGACGTCGGCGTTGGTGTCCTTGCGGGCGCAGTGCGCACAACAGAAGATGCCGTCGTCGGTCTCGATGCCGTGGCCCAGGATGCGGCAGCCGCAATGGCCGCACTCGGGGGCCAGGTGCACGGCGGCACATTCCACGCTGTCGAAGGTCGCCTCCTTGCCGTCGTGCCAGGTGACCGTGAAGGCCTTGTCGTAGTCGTTGCCGCAGGTCGCGCAGATGCTCATCTCAACTCTTCTCGTCGGTGTCTGGGTTCGAGTTCCCGCCCCGCCCGGGGACAAACACCGCCGGCGGTGCCCACGCCGACGCCGTCCTACACCGGATCGAGGGCAATCTCACACCGGGCAGATCCGGTTAACGCCGCCCGCGCGTCGGGTAATCGGACAGACGAGGGCCCCAGCTCGCAGAGCCGGCGGTACTGACGACAGAAAACTCGATCCCAAGGGGTGGAACACGAATGGCCACGAGCACGAAGAACACAACCACGCAGATCGACACCGCGACCCTGCTGGCGCAATTGCGCACGGTATTGGACCTGACGCACACCGAGATCCAGGTCGCCGAGACCCGGGTGGCGCAGGCGCGCACCGAGGCCGTGCGGACCGAACTCGAGCAGAACGCCCACAACGGTCGTATCCGCGCCGAGGCCATCGAGAAGGCCATCCGCGACCTGGGTGGCTTCCCGGACGTCATCGGACCCTTCCTGGGCCGGGCCGCCGCGGCGGTCAAGGCGCTGACCGAGCAGGCCGAGCCGTTCGACGAGGCGCTGCTGGGCGACCTCGCGCTGGAGAACCAGCTGCTGGACCGGTCGCGCTACGTCAAGGCGCTGGCCGTCGCCGGCGGCCACAAGGACATCGAGGCGCTCGCGGAGCGGCTGATCACCGCCCACTCCGCGACCGTCGACTGGCTGACGACCGTGCTGGCCGAGGACGCCCTGGGCGGTCCGGCCGCGCTGCGCCGGACCCCGTTGCAGGCCGCGGCCGGCGGGGCGGTGAAGCTGGTGAACCTGCCGCTGACCTGGTCGGCGCGCGGCGTCGAGCGGGCCGCCGAGGCGGTGCGCTCGGTGCGCCCGGCCATCGCCGACCTGGTCGACCGCGGGTCGCGCACCGGCGATATCGCGGCAAAGACACTGGCCGGGGCGCGTGATTCGGCGCTGAACACCGCCGAGAAGATCACCCGCCGCGAAGGTGCCGACGGCGCCGCCGACGTCATCCACTCCGCGCGGGGTGCGGTCGGCGTGCTGGACGCCGACGAATTGCCGATCGCCGACTACGACGACCTCAACGTCAACGAGGCGGCGACCGCGGTCAAGGAGCTCACCGAGCCCGCCGACATCCGCGTGATCATCGCCTACGAGGAGGCGCACAAGGAGCGCGCCCGCGTGGTCTCGGCCGCGCAGACCCGCCTGGCAGCCATCGCGCAGGAGGTGGTCGGCATCAGCTGACCGACGCGCTTTCGACCGGCCCGGGCGTCCCCGCCCGGGCCGGTCGCCGTTTGACCTGCGGGGATTCGGGTAATCGGCCGGTATCTTCGAATCGGCATCGGGCCGCTGAGTGCTGGGAGGCGTGAGCGTCATGGTGTTGATGGCGGGCCGATGCTGAAGGCCCTCCTGTTCGGCTTCGGTGCCTCGAGCGCGCTGATCATCGGCGCGGCCATCGGGGCGCGGTGGACCCCGCCGCGACAGCTGGTCCGGGTGCTGCTGGCGTTCGCGAGCGGCGCGCTGATCGCCGCGCTGGCCTTCGAACTGTTCGACGACTCCTTCAAGATGGGCGGGCCCTGGCGGGCCGGCCTCGGCCTGCTCGCGGGCGCGGCGACGTTCATCGCGATCGACTGGCTGCTGGAACGCCGAGTCGAGAACCAGAAGTCCGGTGGGAAGTCGGCGGCCCGCGGGGGCGTCGGCCTGGCGCTGCTGGCGGCGGTCACCCTGGACGGCGTTCCCGAGAACCTGGCACTCGGTGTGACGTTGGTGGGCGGCGCGTCGTTCGCGCTGCTGGTGGCGATCTTCCTGTCGAACTTCCCGGAAGCCCTCGCCGGCAGCGTCGAGATGCGCAAGGGCGGGATGAGTGCGAAGGCGGTGATGATCACCTGGTCAGTGGCCGCGGCGCTGCTGGCCGCCGCCGCGATCGGCGGCTACTTCGTCGCCGGGGTGTTGCGCCCCGAGACCGTGGCCCTGGCGCTGGCGTTCGCCTGCGGAGCAGTGCTGGCCTCGGTCGCCGACACCCTCATGCCCGAGGCCTTCGAACACGGTCAGCCGCTCAACGCGTTCGCCACCACCGGCGGCTTCTTCCTGTCCTACGTGCTGTCCTCGCTGTGAACCGCGCGTCAGTCCAGTTCCTGCGGCCCGAGCCGCTCGGCCAGGGCCGCCAGACGCCAGGTGCACTCCCGGTTACGGATGCGCACCGCGAGCTCCGCGAGCTTGTCCGGCACCAGGTTGGCCGGTCCCTGCGCCGGGACCTCGTGCATCTCGATCTCGCAGCCGCCGTCGTCGCTGTCGCGCAGTTCGAGGGTGACGCGGGCCGCGCCGAGTGCACCGAACTTCGCCAGCAGCACCAGGCGCTCACCCGGGATCGATTCCTCGACCACCGTCTCGTCGTCGATGACGGCGGGCCACACCCCGACCGAATGCTTGATGGCCGCGCCGGGGGCGGGCCAATGCGGGTCGACGGCCCGCATCCGGCTGTTGCCGACCACCCACTGCGAATAGGTCCAGCCGTCGGCCATGACCGCCCAGACCCGGTCCCGGCCGGCCGACGACTTCCTGATTACAGACACTGTCCTGGTCCCCTCGCTCGAACTATTCGGCAGATACCCCAAGGCTGATCTGGGCAAACGCCTGCGCGCGATCGACGGGGCGACTGAAATTGACGTTTGATCGCCTCCGAGAGGGGGCATTTGGGAGTAATGATTCGGCATGACGAAAGTGAGCACCGGTGACGACCGCGCGAAGTGATCTCTGGCCTTCAAATGTGCCCGCAGAAGTCTATCCGCCGCAGGAGGATTCACAGCTGCTCATCGATACCGCCACTGAGAGCGGTATTCTGGCCCAGGCCGGCGTCGCCGACCTGTGCACCGGATCGGGCGTCGTGGGCATCGCCGCCGCCGCTGCGGGGGCCGGCAGCGTGCGGGCCTTCGATCTGTGTCCGCACGCGGTGCAGGCGGCCAAGTCCAACGCCGCCGTCGCCGGCGTCGACGTCGCGGTGCACCTGGGACCGTGGACCCGCGCGGCCGAGTTCGGGCCCTACGACGTGATCCTGAGCAATCCGCCCTACGTGCCGGATTTCGACGACGAACGCGAGCAGATCCCGCCGGTGGCCGGACCCCCGCTGTCCTACAACGGTGGGTTCGACGGCCGCAGCATCCTCGACCCGTTGTGCCAGACCGTCGCGGAGTTCCTGGCCCCCGGCGGTTCGTTCTTCCTGGTGCACTCGGAGTTCTCCGGCGTGGACCGGTCGCTGCAGCAACTGCGCGACGCCGAACTGGACGCCGATGTCGTGGCGCGACAGGCCATCCCCTTCGGACCCGTGCTCACCGCCCGGGCGCCGTGGCTGGAGCGCACCCGACTGCTCGAGCCGGGGCGACGGACCGAGGAACTGGTCGTCATCCGCGCGGACAAGTCGTGACCGCCGACCCCCGTCGGACCGTCCGGATTGTTCCGGGCGGTCCGATCATGGTGGAGGGACCGGTGTGCATCGAGATGCCGGACGGCAGCACCGTCGAATCGGATCGCTTCATGGTGGCCATCTGCGCGTGCCGGCGCAGCAAGAACTACCCGCTGTGCGACACCAGCCATCGTCGCCGGGCCAAGCCGGCGAGAACCGTGACCGCGCAGGCCGATAACGCCGTCGCCAACTGAGCGGCCGTCAGGCCAGCGGCCGCAGCAGCGAGGTCCGGCCGTCGGCCCAGCTGTCCAGTAGATGCCGACCCAACCGACCCTCGACCGCATCGCGGGCCCGGATCCCGAACACCACGTCGCGGTCCAGCCGCGGGTCCACCTCGACCATGGTGCCCACCACATCGGTACGCACCACCTGCTCGTGCACCGCGTCGGCCTCGACGTGCTCGCGGTAGAACAACGCGCAGGCATCCGGGGCGCCCAGGCGTTCCATCGCCTGGACCAACCGCGCCGATCCGGGCGGCGAGGTGATCTCGGTGGCGGCGAAGTGCCCGACGGCCGCGGCGCGCCACCGCCGGTGCAGCCCGAACAGCGACATCAGGTTCACCACCGCCAGCGTCACCCCGGGAACCTCGCCCAGATAGCCCAGATAGCGGGAATCCAGGCCCGCGGCGTCCATCAGATCGGCGAACAGCTGCTGATGCAGTTGGTGGCCCCGGCCGCTGCCGAACTCATCGAACTCGATGGCCACGAAGGAGGCCTTGGCCTGCCCCGTGAGCCGGGGGATCGCAAACGCGTGCGGGTCGCCCTCCTTGAGGTGGTACAGCGAGCCGTGCACGAAATACTCGCGCAGCTGATCCCAGGTTCCGGTGTCGCGCAACAGATATGACACGCCGGTTTCTTCGGCCGGCTCGATCGCGAGCTTGGCCATCTCGTCGGCGGCGGTGGCGCCGTCCTCGACGGGGCCGACCTCGTCGCGCACCGCGGACAGGAACCGACGCTCGAGTTGTCCGCGCAGTCCCAGCAGCGCCGGATTCCACTCCCACTCCGGATCGATGTCGGCGAATCCGCGGTAGTGCAGCTCGTAGCACACGTAGAGGGCCAGCTGCAGATCCAGCCCGTACGGGTCGGCATCGGCGACCGCCGCGCCCAGTTGGCCGAGCCGACGTTCGCCGTCGGTACCGCGCAGCGCGTCGAGGATTTCTGCCGAAACGACGCCGGCCGCTTCGGGCAGGCGGGGATCAACCGTGGTGAGCATGTGCAGAAAGATACCCAGATCGGCGCTTCCGAAACGCCATAACCGGCGGTGAACAGGCTGTTGTCACGCGTCGCGGCCTTGTCGGCTGCTGCGGTAGGCGCGCCGGCGCACCGCCGTCAGCCAGCGCGGCAGCAGCTCGACACCGGGGGCGACGTTCAGCGTCGGGTCGAAGGCCACGTCCTCCGGCGGCCACTTTCCCTCCAGCGCGCGGTCGAATTCCAGCACCGCCATCCGGGTGAACTCGCCGCGGCCTCGAGCCTGCTCGACCTCGAAGGTGATCGGCGCGGCGTGCAGGTGCTCACGGACCACGTCGAGGCCCAGCCCCGCGACGTCGGTCGGCGACGTCATCCGGGCCCGCAGCCAGTACACCTCGTCGTCGTAGCCGTACGGCATCAGCGTCGAGAACTCGGCGGAGGTCCAGGAGGTGGTCGGCCGCAGCAGGACACGCGCGTTGGCCGACACCATCAGGACGTCCCAGGGCCGACCGCCGGCGACCGAGCGGGTCCGCCACGCCAGACCGGCGAAGTCGGGCACCCCGCCGGGTGTGCCCACTCCCTTCGAGATCCGGCCCACCACTTCACCACCGGCGATCGGCAGGCCGTCGCCCTCGTCGGCGACCCGGCGCAGGTGGCCGCCGCACAGCACGCCGTCGGGATGGAACACCCGCGCGTGCCGCAGGGCGGCCCCCGCGCGAAACGGGAGTGCGGCGATCTCGGCGGCGTTCATCGGCGCGAACGTTTGGCGGCCGCCGCGGGACGGACCGGCGGCGCGGTCGAGGCGAGCACCTGCTCTTCCCGCTCCCAGACCCGGTGCAGCCCCACCGCACTGGTCAGCGCATCGATGAAGCCACGGTCGGCTTCCTTGGCGACGAGCACCCCGGGATCGTCCTTCGTGATGCCGGCCGCGGTGAGCAGATCCAGCCCGGTTCCCCAGGCGCCCAACGCCTTGCAGTGTCGGTAGGCCTGCTGCAGGAGCAGCACCACCTTGATGTCGGGCGCGCTGGCCATTCCGCCGGCGACGACGACGGCGTCGAACTCGATCGACCGGGCGGTGAGGAAGGACCGCTCCACGATGACGCTGCGGCGACCGCTCTTGAGCGTGCCGCCGGCCGGCGCGGTCACCAACGGCACCGCGCCCAGCTTGGACAACGCCTTGACCAGTTGCGAGAGCTCCGCGAGATCGCAGCCCGCGTCGGCGATGATGCCGATCTGACGGCCCATGATCGGGCCGGGTTCGGCCGGGACCTGGGAGAGCGCGGGCGACAGCGTGACGTCGGCGGGCGGGGCCCCGTTGGGCGCCGGCAGACCGAGCCCGGCGGCCACCTGTTGGCACAAGTCGGCGTCGACGTTGGCCAGCACCTCGAGTTCGCGTTCCTTGACCGACTGCTCGTAGCACTTGCCCAGTTCGAAGGTGAACCCCTCGACGAGGTGGCGCTTCTCGACCTCGGTCAGGCTGCGGTAGAACGCAGCCGGTTGGCTGAAGTGGTCCTCGAACGAGGCGGGCTGCGCGCGCACCACCGGCCCGCTGACCTCCCGCGGGGTGGGCACGTAGGCGCCGTCGGCGGCGGTGGCGACCTCCGGCAGCCCCTTGTCGAGGCTGTTGGGCCGGTACGGCGCCACCCCGGTGTGCACGCCCATCTGGTGCATGCCGTCGCGCAGCATGTCGTTGACCGGGCAGTGCGGCCGGTTGATCGGCAGCTGCGTGAAGTTGGGTCCCCCCAGCCGGATCAACTGCGTGTCCAGGTAGGAGAACAGCCGCGCCTGCAGCAGCGGATCGTCGGTGGGCTCGATACCGGGCACCAGGTTGCCGATGTGGAAGGCGACCTGTTCGGTCTCGGCGAAGAAGTTCGTCGGGTTGCGGTTGAGGGTCAGCTTGCCGATCGGCTGCACCTCGGCGAGTTCCTCCGGCACGATCTTCGTGGGGTCCAGCAGGTCGATGCCCGCAAAGGTGTGGGTGCCGTCGTCGGGCAACACCTGGATGCCCAGTTCATACTCGGGGAACGCGCCGGCTTCGATGGAGTCGGCGAGGTCACGGCGGTGGAAGTCCGGGTCGAAACCGGCGGCCAGTTGCGCCTCCTCCCAGACCAGCGAGTGCACCCCGGCGGCGGGCTTCCAGTGGAACTTCACCAACGTGGTCTCACCCTTGGCGTTGGACAACCGGAAGGTATGGACGCCAAAGCCTTCCATCGTCCGGAACGACCGAGGGATGCCGCGATCGCTCATCTGCCAGAACACGTGGTGGGTGGCCTCGGTGTGCAGGGAGACGAAATCCCAGAACGTGTCGTGGGCGGACTGGGCCTGCGGGATCTCGCGGTCCGGGTGCGGTTTCGCGGCGTGGACGACGTCGGGGAACTTGATGCCGTCCTGGATGAAGAAGACCGGCATGTTATTGCCGACGAGGTCGAAATTGCCCTCGTCGGTGTAGAACTTGACGGCGAATCCCCGGGTGTCCCGCACGGTGTCGGCCGACCCGCGGGACCCGACCACCGTCGAAAACCGGGTGAAGACTTCGGTTTTGGCGCCCTTGGTCGCGAGGAACGCGGCGCGGGTGTACGGCGCGGCGGTGCCGTAGGACTCGAACACGCCGTGCGCGGCGGCCCCGCGCGCGTGCACCACCCGCTCCGGGATGCGCTCATGGTCGAAGTGCGTGATCTTCTCGCGCATGTGGAAGTCTTCGAGCAGCGTCGGTCCGCGTTCGCCGGCTTTGAGCGAATGGTCGGTGTCGGGGATGCGGACGCCCTGCGCGGTGGTCAGGACGCGACTGTGACCGGAACCGACGGCACCCTGGGCATCGATACCCGGTTCGACGGCGTCGGGATCGGACGCGGAATTCTGCTTGGCGGGCATTTTTCCTCCAGATGGTGGTGCGGGTCGCCGACGCATCGGCGCCTTGGGGCTGAGGGCGCGCCGCGGCGACGCCTCGTGGCCGGATACCCGTCTGTGCGCTGGGCAAACGCGTCAGTTTCGGGATGTCGCGGCGGGCGCGAAAACGGCTGTCACCGTGCGATTCCTGCACCGGTCCCCGGCCGGTTCAGTTCTGCGCGGTGCCCTCGGTGAGCCCGGTGGTCATCAGGATGTGGTCGACCGTCGTGCGGTCCACCTCACCGATCACGGGCTGGAGCACCAGCTTCTCGATGAGTTGTTCGCAGAGCGACCGGAGTTTATGTTGGTGTGCTGGGAACGCCACCGGAGAATGTCGAACGCCCGGTCGGCGGGAATGTTGTAGATCAGCATCAGCATGCCCTTGGCCTGCTCGATGACCGCGCGGTGGGTGCTGAAGTCGGCCACGGCCGTATTGAGGGCGTGCGCCAGTTGGTCCTTGGCCGCCCCGGTCACGTCGACGTAGAAGCCGTCGGCGCCGACAACGGCGCCGGTCTCGTCGAGCAGACGGGTGCTGGCCACCAGGACGTGGTGGACGTGGCCCCGGCGGTCGATGATCCGGTGCCGGCTGGACAGTGGCACCGCCGAGGTGGACAACTGGTCCAGCAGGGCGGCGAACTTCGGACGATCCTCCGGATGCTTGTGGGAGAGTGCGAATTCCGTTGTCACCGTCATGGTTTCGCGGGGATACCCGTGCATCGCCGCGATCTCCGGTGACCAGTTGAACACGCCGTCGTCCAGGCGCAGGCTGAAGTTGCCCACGCGTGCGGGGGATCCGTCATCGTCCAGATCCCCCGACGCCGTCACCGGAACCTCCCTTGCGGTTGTGCGCCATCCGCGCGCAAGCGGCGGCGATGAGAATGTCGGGTTGATATTCGTGGGTCGACGATGACGGCGGGTGGCCCTCGGCCGAAGCCGAGGGGCACCCGCCACCGTGACTTGTTAGGTGTCGGCGTCGACCGTTGCGGGTTCGATGGATCTGGCGTCGCCGGCGTGGCTGACTTCGATGCGTCTGGATTTGGCCTTCTCGGCCAGCGGTATCGTCACCGTCAGAACACCGTTTTCGTATGTCGCGCTGATCTTTTCGGAATCGATACCGTCGCCCAGGGACAGTTGGCGCCGGTAGGTGCCGAAGAACCGCTCGTTGGACAGCCACTGGACGGTTTCCTCGGAGCGGGCCGTGCGGTGCGCGGTGAGCGTCATGGTGCCGTTGTCGACGTTCACATCCACAGAACCGGGATCGACACCCGGCAGGTCGGCGGTCAGCACGTAGTGATCGCCGACTTTGTAGAGGTCCATCGGCATGAAGCGGGGGGTTCGACTCGATCCGGTCTGGCTCGACAGTAGCCCCCGGGTCATGGCATCAAGGTCACTGAACGGATCAAAACGAAGCACAGCAGTCCACCTCCTCGAACACTCGGGCCTGCCCCCGTGGCGGGCCTCTTACTGCGCTACGCCGCCCAGATTAGCACTCCGATGCTGAGAGTGCTAACACTTTTTTCCGCTATTCTTCAGCTGCCGCGGGCGTCCGGGAGGGGCTCTAATGCACTCCCCGACACCACCTTTAGGCTTCGTCGCGCGAGTAGCGGGTGAAGAGGTAGCCGTCGTGGATCAGCGCGTGACGCAGCCGTAGCTGGCTCGGGACGGAGAGCCGACTGGGGGCGGCGCTTCCGACGGGTTGGCTGCCCGCCAGTTGTGGTGCCAGCGTCACGCAGATCTCGGTGAGCAGGTCGGCCTCGACGATCTCGTGCAGCAGCGTCGGCCCACCCTCGCACAGGACACGGGGCATGCCCTGGTCGGCAAGGGCCGCGAGGGCCGCGGCGATGTCCACCGTGTCCCGGCCCGCGATCAGCACACGGCGGCGCGAGTCGGTGATCAACCGATGTTGCTCGGCCGCAACGGCGCTGGTGATCAGGATCGCCTGCTGGGTGGGGTCGGTGAACATGCTGTCGGGCAGTCGGCCGGTCTGGCTCACCACGGCGATGGGCGGCAGCGCGGGCCGTCGCTGTGCCCGACGCTCGGTCAGCAGATCCTCGGAAAGCCGGACGGGACCGTACCGCTCGGCGCGGACCGTACCCGCCCCCACCAGGACCACGTCGGCGTACCCGCGCAATTCGCGCAGCAGCCGTTGGTCGGCCGGCGACGACAGCGGCCCGGCGCGGCCACCGAAGGCCGCCGCCCCGTCGGCGCTGAAGATCATGTTGGCCCGCACCCCCGCGGGGGCGTCCCGGTAGAAATCCCGCAACTCGGCGCTCGCCTCGACGTGCGCGGTCTGCAGGTCCGTCATGCGTCGTGACCAGGATCGAGGTCGCGGACGTCGGCGAAGGTCACCCAGTCCTGCAGTCCGTCGGGCGATTCGCCGGCCATCGGCCGCAGCAGGTGGCCGACGTGGTCGCCGAGATCGAAGCGCTCGGAGATCTCGCCAACGAACCACGCGGCGGCGTCGTCGAGGATCGGTAGCCCGGCGGGTCCCTCGTGCCAGGTGCACCGGGCGAACTTGTCGGTGCGGTCGCCGGTCTCGGTGCCGAACAACTCCGACAGGCCGAGGTGTTGGCGCGCCACGAGGTGCACGGCCAGGTGGGTGGCGTCTTCGGCCAGTCGGAAGGTCGCGTTCTTGCGGGACAGGCCGACAAGAAACTTCGGCGGGTTGATGCTGGTCTGGGTGGCGAAGCCGACGAGGCAACCGCCGCGCGTCGTGCCCGCGCGGGTGGTCACGATGAACATCGGATAGTCGAGCGCGGCGGCGATCTTTTCGAAGGGTCCGTGGTCGTCGCTCACCGGGGGACCCTGCTCGGCTGGTTCATATCGTGGCGGTGTACCCCGGCGACTGCGCGGCGTAACCTCGGGCCGTCAGCCGGCCGAGGCGATGCGACGTCGGTACTGCGCCACCTGGTTCAGCCGCGCGATCGCCAGGTCGACGTCCGAGCACAGCGGCAACTCGCCGTTGGTGTCGCAGATGCCCAGCAGCCGACGTACCGGCGGGCTGCCCACCAGCATCCAGTCGACGTCGCGTCGCGTGGACTGCACGCTGATGTAGTACAGGGCGGTGAACCCGGCTGTTCCGAAGAAGTCGACGGCCCGCAGGTCGAGGATCAACTGCTGGGAGGCCCCGGTGTGGGCCTCGACGTAGTGGCCCAGCGCGCGACCGTTGACGGCGTCGACGTCGCCGCAGGCCGCGATGCGGATCCGGTTCGTCGAGACGGGGTGCACGGAAAAGGTGGCCCGGCCGCAGCGTTTGGATTCCCGGATCGATCCCGGGTCGGGCCGATACAGCCGGATGGTGCCGGTGGGGCTGGTCATCGGAGACCACCGGACCGAATATTCAAATGAGCCATCGTCTGAGCCACCCCTCATTGCCCTGCGCGTAAGCCTGTGAAATGGGCCGCGACGGCACTGGCCTGCCGGGTGCGGCACGGACGTTCGTTGCGACCCACGGCTGTAAGCTCAACCAAGCCCAGATTACTACTGATTTCGCATCGTGGGCAGGCTTTGGTGCGGTGAATATCCCCGCAGTTCGGGGGCCGTGGAGGTTCGCTGGAACGGACCGCACCGCCTTCTGCGAGGGGTTTCGGCGACGGATTTCGTTGTGACCTCGCGCTGAGGTTGCGGTTCTCGTCGGCGTCGGTCCCGAGCGCCACGGATTGGTCGGCTCCGCATGAGATCGCCGCATCGGGGTACTCCTTGCCGTGGTCGGGTTGCTCTCAGGAAGGACACATGACCTCAGCAGGTATGCAGCTCGGCCAGCGCGACTTGGCCGAGGCACAACGCGTCGTCAACGCCGTGGCCTCGTCGTTCGCGGCGAAGGTCGTCGGTCAGGGGCACCTCCGGGAGTCCATGCTGGTGGCGTTGCTCGCCGGTGGGCACCTGCTCATCGAGAGCGTGCCCGGGCTGGCCAAGACCACCGCGGCCCGCGTCGTCGCCGAATCCATCGACGGGGAGTTCCGGCGCATCCAGTGCACCCCGGACCTGCTGCCCAGCGACATCATCGGCACGCAGATCTACGAGGCGGCCACCAACTCGTTTGTCACCCAACTCGGACCGGTGCACGCCAACATCGTGCTGCTCGACGAGATCAACCGGTCGAGCGCCAAGACGCAGAGCGCCATGCTCGAGGCGATGGAGGAGCGGCAGACGACGATCGCGGGCGTCCAGTACCCGATGCCGCGTCCGTTCCTCGTCATCGCCACCCAGAATCCCGTGGACCAGGAGGGCACCTACCCGCTGTCGGAGGCCCAGACCGACCGGTTCATGCTCAAGGAACTGGTCAGCTATCCCTCGGTCGACGACGAGGTGGAGGTCATCGCCCGGATGGACGCCGGGGTCTTCGACCCCGATCGGCCCGCGCCCCCGGTGGTCGGCGTGGCGGACATCCGGCGGGCCCAGGAGGTCACCCGCGCCGTGCACATGGCCCCGGATCTGGTCCGGTACGCCAGCACGCTGGTGTCGGTCACCCGCCATCCCGACGAGCACCTGCCGGCGCAGCTGGCCCGGCTGGTGGAGTACGGTGCCAGCCCCCGCGCCACGATCGCCTTCTGCCGCACCGCGCGCGCCATGGCCGTGCTGCGCGGCCGCAATCACGTTGTGCCGGAGGATATTGCGCGCCTCGCGCACCGGGTGCTGCGGCATCGCTTCATCCTGGGCTTCCAGGCCGCCAGCGAGCGGGTGACGCCGGATGTGATCGTCGACGCGGTGCTGCGCGCCGTGCCGGTGCCCTGAATCATGGGCACCCACCTCGACCGCGCCCGGGTCCATTTCGGACGCGACACCAGTGGCTTCCTGGAGGGCGGGCGCTACGCGCTGATCCACACCCGCAGCCTGGAGTTCGACGAGTTGCGGCCGTATGTGCCCGGCGACGACGTCCGCGACATCGACTGGAAGGCGACTGCCCGCTCCGGTCACACCTTGATCAAGCGGTTCGTCTCCGAGAAGCATCACAAGATCCTGGTGGTCGCCGACGCCGGGCGAAACCTCGCCGCGGTCACGCCCTCGGGTGAGCGAAAGCGAGACGTGGCAGCGCATCTCATCGGCGCCATGGGGTTGATCACCCTGCAGCGGTCCGACGAGATCGGCATGGTCTTCGGCGACGCCCGCGGTTGCGTGGACATCCGGCTGCGCCGCGGCGAGACGCACCTCGAGAGCATGCTGCACCGGTTCCACGACCATGGCCGGGGCCGCCCCGGGCCCAGCGCCGTTGTCACGCAACTCGATTGGGTGGCCCATCACTACCGCCACCCGATGCTGGTCCTCGTCGTCTCCGACGAACCGGACGTCGACGACCGCCTCGGGGCGGTGTTACGCCCGCTGACCGCCACCCACGACGTGATCTGGGGTCTGGTCATCGACCAACCGGCCGTCACCTCGGTCTCCGACGATCGGTACGGGTACGACCTGGGCAGCGGACGACGGGTGCCGGGCGGGGCGGTGCTGGGTTCGACGGTGGTCGAAGCCTACCGGCGCGCGGAGAAGGAACGGCGCCGATCGCTGTCGGAGTTCCTCCACTCCTGCGGCGTGCCGCACGCACGACTGGGTGGCAGCGGCGACATCCGCGCCGCCCTGACCACCATGACCGGGGTGCTCGCCCGTGCCCGATGAGCTGTTGCAGTACCTCATCGCCCCGTCGCCCTATTCGGCGCGGTGGCTGTGGTTGGCGATCCTGCTGACCCTGGGGCTGATCGCCTGGTATGGCGCGGTTTTCGCGCTGACCGGCCCGGGTCGACGGCTGGCCGAGGTGCCGGTGGTCGGGGCCCTGCGCGGTGAACTGCTCAAACGGCGGGCCGTCGGCGCGGTGCGGGGGATCGGCCGCCGCCACCGCGCCGGCGAACTGGACGCCGCCCAGGCCGGGGCCGCGCTGAGCCGGGAACTGCGCGAGTTCCTGCATCAGTTCACCGGCGTTCGCGCCCGGCACCTGCAACTGTCCGATCTCGCCGCCGGCGAATTGGCCGCTGCCGCACCGCTGCTCGCTGATCTCAACGACGTGCAGTTCAACGCCGACTCCGACGTCGACGTCGCGGCCGCAGGGGCGAGCGCCGAGGAGTTGATCCGCGCATGGACCTGATGTGGTGGGGCGTCGTCATCCTCGGCCTGGCGCTGCTCGCGGGTTGCGTGGCCGCGGCGATGCTGCTACCCGACGCCGCCGACCGGCGCGAGCTTCGACTCCTGGCGCACGTCGACCGGCTGACCCGGCTCCCGGAGTACGTGCGGGCCGTGCGCCGGCGGCGGGTGTCGTTGGTGGTCGTCCTCGCGTTGGTCGCGGTGGGCTTCGCGGCCGCGCTGGTGGCCACCGCCCGCCCGTCCGGATGGCCACACCTCGGCGGCACCTCGGCCGCGGCGCAACCGGAGGACATCATGGTCTGCGTCGGGGAATCGCCGGACGAACCGGCCGTCGCCCGCGCCCTCGACCATGTCGCCGAGCGCATCGGGACGCTCGGGACCGCGCGCATCGGGTTGACCGCGGCCAATATGCGCGTGGTGCCGCTGACCCGCGACTATCAGTACGCCGCAGCGCAATTCACATCCTATGCGGGCAGCGAGGCCGCGGTGTCCCCGGTGTCGTATGTCGACTACACCCCCACCGTCGAGGACGTGCTGGCCATGTGCCTGACCGGATTCCCGTCGTTCGAGGAGCCGGCCGGGCAGCGCCGGTCCCTGGTGTACGTGGGCCCGGGCAGCTTCGGGGCCACCGGAACCACGCCGTCGCTGCTCAGTGCGGAGCGGTTGCGTGAACTGGCCACGACCGCGGGTGTGCAGGTCAACGTCGTGTACACCGGCGACCCGAGCGCCGGCCTGGACGCCCTGGTCCGGGACACCGGCGGGCTTTCGGCCGGTCCGACCGGCGATGTGGCCCCGCGGCTGGCCGAGATCAGGGACAACCGGCCGGCCCCGACCGCGGCCGACGACGCCGGGACCGCGGTGGGCGCCGAGACCCCGGACGTCGCGCTGGTGCTGGCGGTGCTGGCCCTGGTGGCGTTGGCGCTGTGGCCGGTTGTGCGGCGATCATGAGCGTGCACCCGGTGTTGCCGGCGCTGGTGATCGCCCTGCTGGCGGTCGTCTTCCTGGGCGCCCGATTCCGCGTGCTGCCCCGAAAAGGGCACGGCGGCAGCCGGAGCGCGCTGTGGCGGTGGGCCGCGGTGACGGCGGCGGGAGTCCTGCTGTTGGTCGCCGCGCTGCGCCCGGTAGTCGGGGAGGAGCCCGCGGCCGCGCGCGCGGCCGGCGCCGATGCCCCCAACGTGTTCGTGCTGCTCGACCGGTCACCGGGGATGGCGGCGCCGATGGCCCAGGCCCGCAACGATATCGACGTGCTGCTCGACCGTCATCCGGGCGCACGTTTCGCCGTCATCGAGTTCGACGCCGAACCCGACCTGCGGTGGCCGCTGTCGGCGGACACCTGGAGCCTGCGCCCGGTGCTGGACGCGGTACGCCCGCAGCCGCGCACCGCGGAGAACATCGCGCGGGCCAACGCGGGCGCGGCCGGCACCGTGCTGCGCTACCAGTTGATCAGCGCCGCCCAGCAGTACCCCCGCGCCGACAACCTGGTGTTCTACCTCGGGGCGGGGGCGCCGGAAGCCGAAGTGCCGCAGCGGGAGATCGTGCTGCCGGAGGATGCGGTGGACGGCGGGGCCCTGCTCGGCTACGGTGCCGGCGCGCAGGCCGCGAACCCGGCCGGGGGCACCTTGCGCGCCGTCGCGGCGCAGATCGGGGTGCCCTACCTGGCGCGCGCGGCGGACACGCCGCTCGACGCGGCCGCGCTCGGCGACGGCGCCGGTCGGGACGCGGAGTCGCCGCCGAGCACCGCGGAACGCACCGAATTGTATTGGGTCCCGGCCGGACTGGCGGCGCTGCTGCTGTTGGCCGAGCTCTACCTGGTGCTGCGGGGGCTGCGCCGCGAACTGGGCGCCTCCGCGCCGATGCCCACCGACGAGGAGGTGCGGGCATGACGGCGACCCGGCGACGTCTGCTCGTCTACTCGGCCCCGGTGGCGGTGCTCGTCGTGCTGGTCGTGCTCAAGTGCGTCTCGGTGGTGCTCGCGGGCAACTCCGCGGTGTCGAGTTTCGAGCGCCGCGACGCGGCCGCGCTGAGCACCGACGCCCGGATCCTGTCGGTGCTCAACGTGATCGAGCCGGCGCGGGCACACTTCGCGGCCGGGGCGCAAGCCGTGCTCGAGGACCGCCTCGAGGACGCCGAGCGGTCGTTCGCCGATGCCCTGGCGCACACTCCGGCCACGGCGGACTGCCCGGTGCGGGTCAACCTGGTGCTCGTGCAGGAGAGCCGCGGCGATCGGGCGGGATGGGCGCGCGACGACCGAGCGGCGACCGCGCTGTACTCGCAGGCCCGGGAGGTCGCCGAGCAGGCACCGCCGGGCTGCTTCGCCGACAACGCCGATCCGGATCCGCAGCGGCGTGCGGTGCGCCACGACACCCTGCCGCGGCTCGAGGCCAAGCTCCGCACGGTGGCGGTGCCACTCGTGCCACCCCCGGTACCGCCGCCACCCCCGCCGGCCGGCGGGTCGGCCGGTGCCGGTGGCGCCGAGGAGAACGCGCCCAGCGAGCGGCGGTTGCACCCCGAGTCCGGCGACCCGCTGGACCGGCTGCAGCAGATCCTGCGCGACGGGGCGTACCGCTAGGCCGGGTCCGGCCCGGTGCCCAGGCACGTCGACGCCGCCGGTAGTTCCTCGGCCAGGAACACCGTCTGGGCCATCATCCGGTAGCCCGACATCTGCTCGCGGAGCACCTCCAGGGATTCCTCGGGGTGCACCGAATCGATGACCGCGTGCGGACCCACCGCGTTGAACTGATGGCTGACCCCGCGCGGAACCTGCATGTCGACAAACGAATTCGGCGGCACGATCACGTTGTACCGGGTCCGGCGAACGGCATCGGCTGCGCCGTCGGAGATCTCGTCGACGAAGCTCTCCGGAACGAACGGCGTGACGCCGGGGACCTCGGTGACGCGGAACGGTGACAGGCTGCCCACTCGGATGTGCGTGTCCGGGCCGGTCATCAAGCGGACGAACCGCAGACCGGTGTGCCAGTGCATCCGCGAGCAGATATCGCGTTCGGTCACGTCGTAGAAGTCCATGATGTAGCGGTCGGCGAAGTAGCCGTCGAACGGCTTCTCCACCATGTAGACGTCGCCCTCCTCGAACGTCTGGGAGCGCACGATCCCGTCCTCGTCGGGGGCACAGGCCGCCGGGCTGGCCTTGGCGCGGGTGACGATGGCGGCAAACGTCTCCACGACCACCTGCGCCACCTCGGGCGGGAACTGCGCCACCGGCGTCACGACGTTGCGCCCGGCGTCGGTGAACGTGGCGAGGTCGTGGACCTCGTTGCCGTCGTCCGGATGGATCTTCATGCCCTCGGGCATCGCACCTCTTCTGGTCGAACTCTTGTCAATTGCGTGGGTGTCCGGTGGTTCTCACGGTTGAACGTCGTAGGCCCGCAACCACATCTCCAGGGTGAGCACCAGCCAGACCTTGCCGCCCTGGCGGGGCAGCAGGGTGCCGTCACCGCGCAGCCAGGCCCGCAGGGTGTCGGCGCGGAAGATGTCCCGGGTCCGCGCCGACGGCCCGAGCAGCAGGTCGTGGCTGAGGTCGCGCAGCGGACCGGTCAGCCACTGCTGGACCGGGACCCGCATCCCGCTCTTCGGTCGGTCCACGATGGTCGAGGGCAGCAGATCACGCACCGACTCCTTGAGGATCCACTTCTCCTCGGTGCCGGCGAGCTTGAACCGCGGCGGGATGCTGAACGCGTAGTCGATCATCGCCGCGTCGAACAGCGGGGACCGGCCCTGGACCCCGGCGGCCGCGGTCAGCCGCTCGACCTTGGGCAGGATGTGGTGCGCGCCCTTGGTGCGTAAGTTGGTGTGCAGCAGCTGATTCAACAGCGTTTTCATCCGGCCCGGTTGCAGGTAGGGCAGCAACACGTCGGTGAGCGGCGGCGCGTGCTCGAGTTCGGTCAGCGCGCCCGCGGACAGCAGGACCGGGACGTCGTCGAGGCATTTGCGGTAACTGTCCAGGTAGGCCCGGGCCCGCGCCGTCGGGGCGGGGTCGTCGCGGAACAGTTCGAAGATGAGCATCGGCAGGTTCTTCGGACCGCCGAACACCGGGTCGCCGCCCTCGCCGTTGAGGATGGTGTCCAAACCGTCGTCGGCGGCGGCCCGCGCCAGCATGAGATTGGGGACGGTCAGCGGGTCGCCCACCGGGCAGTCCAGCAGGGCCACGGTCTGCGCCAAGCGCGCCGCCACGGCGTCGCCGGACACGGTCAGGACGCGGTGGTCGGTGTGGCAGTGGGTGGCGACGAGTCCGGAATAGGCCAGTTCGTTGGGCGTCGTACCGTCGAAGGCAATCGAATAGGTGTGTACGCGTTGGTCGTGGAGCTTGGTCGCCAGCGCGGTGACCAGGCTCGAGTCGATGCCCCCGGACAGCAGCACCCCGGCGGGGCCCGCCGGCAGCCGGCGCACCGTCGCCTCCTCGAGCAGCTCACGCAGCCGCAGCGCGTGTTCGGCCGCGGTGCCCGGCGCGTCGGCTTCCGCCGGCTCCCAGAAGGTTTCCTCGGTCGAGGTGCCGTCGGGGCGCAGCCGCACGCAGCGGCCCGGCAGCACCTCGTGCACGCCGCGCAGCAGGGTCGCCCGGTCCGGCAGGTACGCGAAGGTCAGGAAGGACCGCACCGCCGGCAGGTGCAGCCCCGTCCGCAACTGCGGCCAGCGCCGCAGCGCCCGCAGGGACGTCGCGGCCGCCCACGCCCCGCCGGCGCGGGCGACGAACAGCGTGCGCGCCCCCACGTGGTCGCGGATCAGCAGCAGGTCCCGGCCGTCGGCGACGGCCAGGGCGAACATGCCGTCGGCGGCCGCGAGCCCTGCGGTGCCCAGCCGGGCGTAGCAGTGCAGCAGCAACTCGGCGTCCGGGCAGTCCGCCGGGGGCGCATCGGCGCCCAGCAGTGTGCGCAGCCGCGCCCGGTTGTAGAGGGTGACCTCGCCGACGGCCGTGAACCGCCCCACGCGGTGCGGCCCGGTGGCCGCGCCCGGCTCGTCGAGCAGGCCCAGTCCGTGGTCGCCGGCCGCGGTGACCGCCGCGGCGCCCACCGCCCGCAGCTGGTCGGCCGGATCCGCGGTCGTCAGGAATGCGCACCATCGAGACATGGTTCTCCTCAGCCGAAGTCGCCGCCGCCGTCGTCGCCCGGGCCACCCCAGTCCCCGTAGTCGCCGGAGCCGCCGTCGCCGCCCGCGTCCGCCGCGGTCTCGTCCCGCAGGGCCTGCTCCTCCTGCGGGGTCAGCGATTCCGGCGGCAGGACCAGACCGCCCACCACGACCGCGCCGGTGACCGCCGCCAGGATCCCGCCGAGGCGACCGCCGAAGGACGATCGGTTGACGGTCAGGGTGCCGTCGCGCCACAGGGTGCGACCGAACCCGGCTTCGCGCCCGTAGGCCACCGAGCCGTCGGAGAAGGTGCGCTTGATCAGTTTGTCGCCCAGCGGTTCGTCGACCCCGCTGCGGCCCTGATCATCTCGCCACGGTACGGCGCCGCCGGGGGTGCGGGTACGCCACTCCTGACGGCCGTCGGAGTAGCGTCGGTGCACGGTACCGCCGGCCAGCAATTCGTCGGCGTAGCCGATCTCGCGGGCGTCCTTGCCACGTTCGGGCACTGTCGGCTCCTTCATCCGGTGGGCCAGGTCAGAAAGCCCGCGTGCCGGGCGCGTTGCAGATCGACGAGTCCGGTGCTGGGCCGGGCCACGCCCCGCACCAGCCGGTGCACGCTGCGCAGCAACACCGCCGGGGGCACGGCTTCCACCTCGACGGTCCGACCTCGCCGCAGCCAGGCCTGCTCCTTGGGATCCGCCGCCGCGGCGTACCCGGCCGGGCCTGGTTGGTGCGGCAGGTGCAGCGGCCAGACCTGCGCCGGCCGCAGGCCGATCGGGACCACCCTGGCGGTGTCCGGAATGTCGGTGAGCCGGGGCAGTTCTCCCGGCAGCGCCAGTCCGGCGACGCCGGCATCGTGCAGGACGTAGACGGTGGCCGTACCGGCCTGCCGCAACATCCGAGTCAGGCCGGGATCGGCGGGCAGTTCGGCCGCGCTGAGCACGGGGCACGCCGATTCCATCGGGATCCCATTGGCGCGCAACATCTCCGCGACCGCGTGGGACTGGCAGACCAGCAGCCGGGGTAGGCCGTAGTCGAACAGGTCCGGCTCGGGGGTGTGTCGGCCGAGTGGCCGCGGCGCCGCGGCGAGGGGGGTGAGCAGGCCGTCGATGGGTCCGTGGCGGTGCACGGCGTCCCGGAAGACCTCCGGGGACAGCAGCGTTGGCGGGGAGTACCCGATCCGGCGGGGCAGTCGGTGCGCCGGCAGCAGGCCGCGGCACATCTCGTAGAACAGCTGTCGCTCGGTGAAGCGCAACCGGCCCGGGGCGCCCGCGCGGCGGATCGCGCCGCGCAGCAGGCGGTCGGCAAGTAGGCGTCTCATGCCGCCGGCCAGGACAGGAAGCCCACCCGACGGGCCTGGGCGCGTTCCGGGTCCCACTGCGCGTCGATCCGCTCCACCGCGCGAGACACCGCGCGCAGTAGGGCCGCGGGCGGCATCGCCGCCACGGGCGACCACCAGCCGGCGGCCAGCCACCGGACCTCGCGCTCCGACACCGGTTCGCCGGCCAGGAAAGCCCGGTCGGCCCGGCGAGTGGGCCGCTCCCGCAACCGGATCGCGCCCTCGTTGTCCATCACCATCTTTGGGGCGATGCCCAGCACCCGCGCCCGCGGGCCGAACCACTGCCGCGCGTCGCGCGCCAGGGCCAGGCCCGGCAGGCTGGCGTTGTGCAGCACCAGCACCGGCAACCCGGCGGGCACCTGTCGGGGGTCTTCCAGCAACGCCATGTCGTAGGCCGCCGGTACACCGTTGGCGGCCAGGCAGGCCAGCACGCTGCGATTCGGGCACACCAGCGCGTACCGGGGCGAAGCCGGCATCGGGATAGGCACCTGGTCCTCGTCGATCATCCCCGGGGGCCACTGCTGGTAGACCTTCTGCCAGGGTTCGAGCACGTCGGTGACCAGGCGTTCGGCGGTCAGCGGCATGCGGACGGTGGTCAACCGCCGCAGCACCGGGCGCGCCGCGAGGTTCAGCGCGATGCCGCCGACCAGCAACGCCACCCCGATGCCGATCACGGTCAGCACGGCCAGGCCGCTGACCAGCGCCAGGATGAACGTCCCCCAGAGGAGCACCCCACACCAGATGGTGAGTGCCCAGTTGGCGACCCGGTTCAGTTCGGGGAGCCGTCGGCGGGCCGCGGCGTAGCGGAACTGGGTCAGCGTGTAGCGCAGGTCGCGACCGTCACGGAGGCGGTCGCTGAGCGCACGCACCCGCAGGTCGTGTAGCCGCAGCGGGGCTCCGCGGGGTTCGAGGGCGAAGCGCTTCCTGCACCTGGCGCATCTGCCGTCGCCACGACTGCGATACAGCAGTTCGATGCTGCAATGCGGGCAGATCACGGAGCGTCCCTTCTGCGACCCCCGCGATTGCGCCTGCGGTAGCTGTCATACCCCGGTTTTCATGATCAGCCGTTCTCTACAATTATCACGACCGCGGGTCGGCCGCGAGATGGCCGGTGGTGGGCGGGTCAGACGCGGGCGGGCATGCTGTCCCAGCCGCGCACGGCCGACGACGAGGAGAACACCGCGTTGTCCAGGTCCACCTCCCAGTCGGGGAAGCGGTTCAGGATCTCGTCGAGGGCGACTCTGCCTTCGATGCGCGCCAGCGCGTTGCCGAGGCAGTAGTGGGCGCCGACCCCGAAGGTGATGTGCTGCTTTCCCTTTCGGGTGATATCGAAGTTCTCGGCGTTGTCGCCGAAGCGGCGCTCGTCGCGGTTGGCGGCACCGATCAGGGTGAGGATGGCGCTGCCCTGGGGGACCACCTGGCCGTGGATCTCGACGTCCTGGGTCACGTAGCGCGCGGCCTGCAGCGCCGGCGGTTCGTAGCGCAGGATCTCTTCGATGGCGCTGCCCAGCAGCGAGCGGTCGGCGGCCAGCAGGCGGCGCTGATCGGGATACTCCGACAGCAGCTTTCCGGTCCAGCCGATCAGCCGGGTGGTGGTCTCCGCCCCCGCCACGGCCACCACGTTCATGAACATCAGCAACTCGTCGCGGCGCAGCCGACGCACCACCCCGGTCTCGTCCTCGAACTCGGCCTCGAGCAATTCCGAGGTCAGGTCGTCCGACGGGTTGGTGGCGCGCCAGTCGATGAAGTCGGCGAACACCTCCCCGTTGGTGATGGCGCCGTCGGGATTGTCGGTCATCTGGCCGCCGCGTTCGGTCCGGACGTGGCGGTCGCCGTCCTCCTGCACCCGCTGCTGGAAGTGCTCCGGGATGCCGAACAGCATGCTGACCACGCGCAGCGGCATGATTGCGCCCAGGTGCTTGACGAAGTCGAAGGTGCCGCCGGCCGGCACCTGATCCAGGCACCGTGCGGTGAACTCGCGGATCATCGGCTCCAACGCGTTGATCTTTTTCGGCGTGAAGGCGCGCGAGAGCAGGTTGCGGTGGATGTCGTGGATCGGCGGATCCTCGAAGATCAGCACCCCGGGCGGGATCTCCATGCCGGACTTCAGGATCTCCAGGACGACGCCGCGCGCGGAACTGAAGGTGCGGTAGTCCACCAGGGTCCGGTTGACGTCCTCGAAGCGGCTGACCGCGTAGAAGTCGTGCGGCTCGTTGTAGTACAGCGGCGCCTCGTCGCGGAACCGCTTGAACATCGGGTAGGGATCCGCGTTGAGCGCGACATCCCACGGGTCGTAGTACAGGTCGCGTGCCGTACTCGTCGTCATTACCGTCGACCGCCAATCACAGTGTCTCCAGGGGGCGCTTTTCGAGGGGCTGTGGCGCAGCGCACACGAGCAATATACAGAACTGTATCCGACATACAAGGTTGGATTTGAGGGAGCGTGGCGTGCTGCCCTGTGGCGGTGACGGTCCTGGGAGGATGGGCGCGTGGCTGAACGGTGGACGCGGGAACGGCGGGTCGAACACACTCGGAACCTGCTGCTGGACGCGGCCGAGGAGGTCGTCGCCCGACAGGGCCTGGCCGGGGCCTCGCTGGAACTGATCGCCGACGCGGCGGGCTACACCCGCGGGGCGATCTACTCCCATTTCGGCACCAAGGAAGCGCTGTTCCTGGCGGTGATGGAGCGTCAGCTGCAACGGTTCCTCGACGGATTCACCGACATCGTCGAGTCGTTCCATTCGCTGGGTGACCTGGACGTCGACAAGCTGGCCCGCCGCTGGCAGGAGCTGAGCATCGGCGCGGCGCAGCGGGCCGCGCTGGGCTACGAATTCACGCTGTTCCTGCTGCGCAATCCGGAGGCGCGGGCGGCGCTCGCCGAGCGTCGACAAGAGACCATCCGCTCGCTGGCGCACTACATCGACGCGCATCTGGAGAAGGTCGGCGGCCGCTCGCGGGTGCCCACGGAGGTCCTGGCCAAGCTGCTGATCGCCACCAACGAGGGGGTCACCCTCGGCAGCCATCTCGACGACGAGAACCTCTATCGGCCGTTCATGGAGATGGTCATGAGCCAGATCGAGCCGGCCTGAGAAGGTCGCGTGGGCCGGGGCCGCGAAAATGCTGCCAGGGTCGTGAGCAGCTCCGGGCAACAGCCCTTGAGGCAATCTCGGCACCAAGGCTCAGCAGCGGCCTCAGGCGGGATCCTTCACCCGGCTGCGCGGCCGGATCGCCACCAGGATCAGCCCGCCGAGGAACAGCGCGGCGGTGCCGACGGGGAATTCACCGTCGGGTGCGAAGCCGCCGGCGGCCAGCCGGCCCAGCGCGACGGCCGCGGCCGTCGTCCCCAGGTAGAGCCCGACGGTGGCGACGGACTCCGGGATCGGCACCCCGAAGCTCGGGACCGGCGCGGCGAAAATGGCCCGGCCCCACCACAGCAGCACCAGCAGCGCCACCGTGACGACCGCGAGGATCAGCTCCCACTCGAGCCGGGCCAGCCACCACGCGCCGGAACCGGTCGGCGGCTGGGGCAGCAACCCGGTGGGGTAGCCGACCAGCGTGACGATCACCACCGGCAGCATGTGCCAGAGGTACAGCGCCATCACGTTGTTGTTGGCCACCCCGATGATCTTCGGCCACCGCCCGCGCCGCAGGAAGCGGTTGACGGGACCGGTGATCGCCAGCAGCACACCGATCTGCACGGCGGCCAGCGCCAACAGCGCCACCGACGGCGGGGCGCTGTTCTCCACCCGCACCCCGGGCACGCCGATCATGGCGATCGGATACGGACCCCAGGTCACCAGCATGGGCAGCGCCACCGCCGCGACGGCGGCCATCCCCAGCAGCAGTCCGCGTCGCAAAAGACCGTCGCGCCAGGCGATCCCGAGCTGGTAGATCGCCGCCCAGCAGAAGAAGTAGTTGAGCATCCGGATCTCGGGCACCTCGGTGGCGATGCCGATTACGTCGACGACGATCACCGCGCCGGCCAGCACGGCCGGTACGGCCAGCCCCCAGCGCCGGTGCGCGGCGACCGCCACCGGTGTCAGGGCGACCACCATCAGGTAGACGGCCAGGAACCACAGGTGCATCGCGACGGCCCAGCCGCCGAGGGCCAACACCGATCCGCTGATCCCCGCGGCGAACAACACGGCCATCACGATGAACACCAGGACCACGTAGGCCGCCGTGGGACCGAGCACCCGGCTCACCCGGCGGCGCAGCCACTCCTGCCGGGTCGCGCTGCCCTCGGCCTCGAACCGCGCCCACGACACCGCGCTCGCGAACCCGGCCACCGCGAAGAAGACCGGAACCACCTGGAAGAACCAGGTGATCCATTGCGTCCACGGCATCAGCACCAGCGGGTTGTCCCGGCCGAACGTCCCGTCGTCGTAGGTCATGACCGAGAGCAGCCAGTGGCCGATGACCACCAGGATGACCGCCGCGCTGCGGTACAGATCCAGCGCGAGCTCGCGGGTCGGACCAGTGGTGGCGGCGTCGTTCATGCGCGTCCTCTTCGGCCAGTGTTGGGCCCGGTCCTGCGGGGAAGGCGCCGGGTACCGTCGTCGTCCGCACGCTACCCGGCGGCGGGCGCTGCCGCGTTCGACGCAGCTCCCGGGAACGTCGCAGTCCGCGTCGAACACCTAATATTTGCTGCCGGACGGGAGGCTTTCCCCTGTACTCAACATTTCAGAACGACACTAGCGAAACAAAAATTAGGTTAGTATCGGTGCCTGTGACGACGGCGGGTCCCGATGCTCATCTTCAGGTTTGACATGCGGGCGCCCGGCGGCGCCGGGATCGCCGACCTGTACGCGGCCGCCCTGGACATGTGCGCCTGGGCGGAGACCCGCGGTGCGGTGCTGGCGGTGCTGTCCGAGCACCACGGCGCCGACGACGGCCACCTGCCCACCCCGCTGCTGTTGGCCTCGGCGATCGCCGCGCGAACCACGCAGTTGGCCATCCTGCTCGCCGCGGTGCCGCTGCCGCTGTGGGACACGGTCCGGCTCGCCGAGGAGATGGCCGTCCTCGACATCCTCAGCCGCGGCCGGGTGTCCTACGCGCTGGGCGTCGGACATCGCGCCGAGGAATACGACCTGTTCGGACTCGACTACCGGCGACGCGGCGCCGTGGCCGACGATCAGTTGCCGGTGCTGCTGGCGCTGCTGCGCGGGCAGACCGTCGAGCACGGCGGCCGCACCTTCCGGGTGACGCCGCAATGCGCGACGCCGGGCGGCCCGCACGTGGTGATCGCCGGCGGCAGCCGCGCCGCCGCACGCCGCGCGGCCCGCCACGGGCTGGGCTTCATCTCCCAGACGGCCGACGAGGGACTCGTCGAGTACTACGAATCCTGCTGCCGGGCAGCCGGAACCACTCCCGGACCGGTGCAGCTGCCGGTGCCGGGCGCGCCGACCGCGGTCTTCGTCGCCGACGACGTGGACAAGGCGTGGCACGAGATCGGCGAGTACCTGCTGCATGACGCGATCGCGGCGGCGAGCTACCGGCCCGACGACGACACGGTCGCGAGCATCTCGCGGGCGGGCACCGTCGCCGAACTGCGGGAGCCGGGCGGACCGTACCGGATCCTCACCGAAGCGGAGGCGGTCGAGTACCTGCGCGCGGGCCGGCCGCTGCCGTTGCTCCCGCTGTGCGGCGGCATGCCGCCGGAGATCGCCTGGCCCTACCTGGAGCGGGCCGCGGCAGCCAGCGCGGCCGCTCGGCAAACCACCTGACCGACACCATGATTGGGGAGATCACATGACAGCACCGCTGCGAGTCGTCGTCTGGGCCACCGGCGGAGTCGGGTCGATCGCCATCGATGCCATCGGCCGCCGTCCGGACCTCGACCTGGTGGGCGTGTGGGTGCACTCGCCGGACAAGGTGGGCCGCGATGCGGGGGAGTTGGCCGGCGGCGCACCGACCGGGATCCGTGCCACCGACGACGCCGCGGCGCTGATCGCCCTGCAACCCGACTGCGTGGTCTACACCGCCAGCGGGCCGGAACGCGACGCCGCGGCCGTCCCGGATTACGTTCGCCTGCTGGAGGCCGGCATCAACGTCGTCTCGACCTCGTCGACCACGCTGGTGTACCCGCCGTCGTTCTACTCTCCGCAGTGGCGCGAGCAGTTGGCGGCCGCGGCGACCGCGGGCAACGCGTCGTTCTACGTGTCGGGGATCTTCCCGGGGTTCGGGTCGGATCAGTTGGCGCTGCTGCTGACCACGCAGTCCAAGTCGATCCGCCGGATCACCGTCACCGAGGTCGCCCTCAACGACCACTACCCGGTGGCCGACATCATGATGGACGGCATGGGATTCGGCCGACCGCTGGACTTCCAACCCATGCTCGAGACGCCCGGATTCATCGAGATGGCCTGGCGCGCACCGATCGCGCTGATGGCCGATGCGCTCGGCGCCCAGGTGAGCGAGGTGCGGGGCAGCCTGGACCGCGCGGTCACCGACCGGGACCTCGAGGTCGCGTTCGGCACCATCCCCGCCGGCACCTGCGGCGCCGTGCGCACCCGGGCCCGGGGCGTGGTCGACGGGGACGAACGCATCGTGGTCGAACACATCATCCGGATGGCGCGCGACGTCGCGCCCGAGTGGCCGACCTCGGATGCGGACGCCACCTACCGGGTGGACATCGACGGCGACCCGGATGTGCACTGCGCCATGACGCTCGGGGCCGCCGAGGGGCACGGCGCCGGTCGGGCCGCCATGACGGCCACCGCCATGCGGGTGGTCAACGCCATCCCGTATGTCGTGGCGGCCAAGACCGGCCTGCTGAGTTCGCTGGACATGCCGAACACGTTGCCGCGCCACGCCTTCGACTGAAGGCGCGGCTCAGCGCGTCCGGACCGGGAGTTGTGCCCAGCCGCGCACGCTCGAGGTGTGCGCCATGCGCGTACGGGAGTAGTCGACCTCCCAGTCCGGCCAGCGCTTGAGCACCTCCTCGAACGCGACCCGCGCCTCGAGCCGGGCCAGCGCCGCGCCGAGGCAGAAGTGGATGCCCTGCCCGAAGCTCAGATGTCCGCCCTTGCGGTGGATGTCGTAGCGGTCCGGGTCGGTGTAGCGGGACTCGTCGCGGTTGGCCGATCCGTTGATCAGCAGCATGTACGAGCCCTCGGTGATGACCTGTCCGTAGAGTTCGACGTCGGCGGCCACGTAGCGCGCCTGCACGGGCGACGGCGGGTCGTAGCGCAGCGTCTCCTCGACCGCCGAGGGGATCAGCGAAGGATCGGCGACGAGTTCGCGACGCTGATCGGGGTGCTTGCCCAACTGCTCGCCCATGAACCCGATGAGCCGGGCCGTGGTCTCCCCGCCCGCACCGGCGATCATCGCGGTGTAGGCCAGCACCTCGGTGCGTTCGAGTTGCCGCCGGGTGCCGTCGGGTTCCTCGACCTCCGCGTTGAGCAACTCGGTCATCAGATCGTCGGACGGGTGGGTGGCCCGCCATTCGATGTACTCGGCGAACAGGGCCAGCGACTCGGCGAACACCGTCGCGCTGACGTCGCCGACGTCCTCGCCCACCGAGATGTTCTTGTCGGTGCGGGCGCGGATCTGCTCCTGGCCCTCCTCGGGGATGCCGAGCAGATAGCCGATGGTCCGCATCGGCATGATCGCGCCTAGATCGACGACGAAGTCGAACCCGTCCTCGCCGACGAGCGGATCCAGTGCGCGCGCGCAGAATCCGCGGACCAGATCCTCGACCGCCAACATCCGTCGCGGCGTGAAGACCCGCGACAGCAGGCGGCGGTGCAGGTCGTGCAGCGGGGGGTCCTCGAACAGCAGGATGCCGGGCGGCACCTCGATACCGCTGAACAAGATGTCGGCGGTGGTGCCCCGGCCCGAACGGTAGGTCTGCCAGTCCGGCAGTGCCTGCGCCACATCGTCGTACCGACTCAGCGCGTAGAAGTTGTACTTCTCGTTGTAGTACAGCGGAGCCTCGGCCCGCATGCGCTTCCACACCGGGTACGGGTTGTCGTCGATCTCGAAATCGAAGGGGTCGTAATACAAGTCGGTCATCGGATCAATCGTCACTGGGGTTTCCGTCTTCCAATACTGGCGGCCGCGGGAGCCGCGGCGCAAGGTGTCATTGCGGCTGGTTGGGGACGCCGGGGAACAGCTGCTCGGTGGGACCCGAGGTCACCCAGCCGTTGAGCTTGGTCACCAGGTGCGGTGCGAACACCGAACCGTAGACCGCGTGCCCGACCACGATGGCCGCCACCACCGAGACCAGTGCTGACTGCAGCTTGGTCTTGGACAGCTTGTCGGCCAACATGTCCAGGACGTTGCGGCCTTGGGCGTCGGTGCGCCCCAGCAGGTAGGTGAAGGTCATCATCTGCACGCCCATGGCGATCGAGTCGTAGATCGGGTACTGGTTCTTGGTGCCCTCCCAGAGTCCGAGGCCGGGGATGACATACCCGTAGTAGAACAGCCCGAGGCGCGCGCCGATCAGCGCGTTGAACACGAACGCCCAGCAGAAGCCGACGGCGAACCCGACGGCCAGCAGGGTCTGCGGCCGGCGCCACTGGAACTTCTTGGCCACCCACCGGCCCAGCGCGGCGCCGATGACGGCCGGGAGCACGAAATAGGCGATGTAGCCGACCGGCACCGCCGAGGGCAACCCGCCCCAGGTCATGTCCAGCGGCCACCAGGACGGCATGCGCGGCAGCGCGGGCGGGAACTGCGCGTACACCGCCCAGTCGTAGGGCGCCTCGATCCAGGAGAACGAGATCGCCGAGATGGACAGCAGCAGCAGCGGATGCAGTCGGCCGCGCCGGTAGCTCAGGTAGATGCCGATCAACAGGAACGCCAGGCCGCCCACGTAGGCGAACGTGACGCCGGCGGTGATCAGGAAATCGACGCTGACGTTCACTGGTCAACCTCCGGGGCCTGGGCGCCGCGCGCCTCCGGGTCGAAGTACAGCACCAGTCCGACGATGAGGACGATCAGTCCAAAAAGTGTGCCGAGCATGACAATTGCGCCCACGGCTGCCTCCTTTGGCGGGCAATGCGATGTGTAATAGTGGACACTATTAACCGGGCTGGGTCAAGCATGGGCCTATCGTGAAAGGTCAACCGCGCCGGGCGGTTCGAGGAGTGATGCACCGTGCCCCAGGGACGTTCGACCAACAGACGGTCGACGGGAGAGAAGTCGGCCCCGCGTCGGGCGCCCGGCGAGGCCCGTCGGTTGTTGCTCGAGGCCGCGCGTGACCTGTTCGCCCGCCGGGACTATCGCAGCACCACGACGCGTGAGATCGCCGAGGCGGCCGGTGTCACCGAATACCTGTTGTTCCGCCACTTCGGATCGAAGGCCGGGCTGTTCCGGGAGGCACTGGTGCTGCCGTTCACCAACTTCGTCGACGAGTTCGGCGCGACGTGGCAGGCCGTCGTCCCCGAGGAGACCGACGAGAAGGAACTGGCCCGGCAGTTCGTCGGCCGCCTCTACGACGTCCTGGTCGACCACCGCGGCCTGCTGCTGACCCTGGTCGCCGCCGACGGCCTCAGCGAGGAGGACATCGAGAGCGCCGGCATCGCCGACATCCGGCGCGCGTTGACGCTGCTCGGCGGGATCAGTGGCGAGGGGATGAGTCTGCGCGGAATGCATTCGGGGCAGCCGGATCTGCCCGCGCACTCCACGGTGGCGATGATCGTCGGGATGGTGGCCCTGCGTTCGACGTTCTTCGGGAACAGTCCGCCGCCGCGGGAAGCCATCGTCGATGAACTCGTGCAGGCCATCCTGCATGGCTTCCTGCACCGGCAGGACTGAATCCCGCGAAGATCTCCTGGACCTATGCCCGCGGCCTAGCCGCCGGGGCCGTTGGGCCACTTGAGCAGCGACCCGGCGTCCACCCGGATCTGTTGACCGGTGATGTAGCGGCTCTCGTCGCTGGCCAGGAACACCCCGAGGTGGGCCATGTCCTCCGGTTCGACGTAGGGGATGGGCATCGCCTGGAAGAGCGAGAACAGCGGTTCGGCATCCTCGCGGGTGGCCGTCTTGCCCTCGGCCTTCAGGTCCGGGCGGAACACCCCGTACATGCCCTCGTTCTGCAACAGGTGCGTGTTGCAGTTCGTCGGATGGATCGCGTTGACGCGAATCATCTTGGGCGCCAGGTGCAGACTCATCTCCTCCACGTACTCGATGACCACGCGCTTGCTCCAGCCGTAGCCGGCCCCGCCGGGGCCCATGTCCGGGCTGGTGGTGGTGCCGCGGATCATGCCGGCCGTCGAACCGGTCACGATGATCGACGAGCCGTCGGGCAGGTGCGGGACCGCGACGGCCACGGTGTTCATCACGCCGACCAGGTCGACGTCGGAGGCGTCGACGAAGCCCATCGGGTCCGGGTTGCCCATCGCCATGGGCAGGATGCCGGCGTTGGCGACGACGATGTCGACCCGGCCCAGGTCGGCCACGCCCGCCTCCAGGGCATCCCGGAGTTCGTGGCGCTCACGGACATCGGCGACGCGGGCCACGATCCGGCGGCCGAGTTCCTTGACCGAGCGTTCGGTCTCGGCCAGGTCGTCGGGCGTGGCCAGCGGATAGGGGTTGGACGCGATGTCGCGACAGATGTCGACCGCGATGATGTCGGCGCCCTCGCGCGCCATCGCCAGCGCGTGTGCGCGGCCCTGACCACGCGCCGCCCCGGTGATGAAAGCGACTTTGCCGCTGAGCTTTCCGGTCATATGTGTTCCCTTTGCTGTCGGTTCAGTCGAGCGGTTTGAAGGTGATGTTCAGTTCACTGAGCCCGCGCATGATGAACGTGGGCTCGTAGCTGTAGTGCCGGTTGTCCGCCGCTCCGTGGTGCTCCTCCGAGATGGTGATGTCGCGCATCCGGTCGAGGATCCGATTCAGTGATACCCGGCCCTCCGCGCGCGCCAGCGGCGCTCCCGGGCAGGAGTGCACGCCCCGAATGAACGCGATCTGTTCCCGGACGTTAGCGCGATCGGGCCGGAAGGTGTCGGGATCCGGGAATTTTCGCTCGTCGCGGTTGCACGCGCCGGGCAACACCATCACCGTGGTGCCGGCCGGCACCTCCACCTCGCCCAACTTCGTTGTGGTGCGCGCCATCCGGAAGTGCGCCTTGACCGGGCTCTCCACCCGCAGCGTCTCCTCGAGGAAGGACGGAATCCTGCTGCGGTCGTCGCGCAGCTCGGTCTCGAAGTGCGGGTTCTCGCCGATGATGCGCACCGCGGCGCTGACCAGCTTGGTGGTGGTCTCGGTGCCGGCGGCGAACAGGAACGTCGACAGGTTCATCACGTGTTCGATGTCCGGTGTCGAGCCGTCCTCGTGTTTGGCCTGGGCCAGCTCGGTCAGTACATCGCCGCGCGGTGTGCGTCGGCGGTCCTCGATGTAGCCGTAGAATTTCTCGTTCAGCCAGCTCAGCGGATTGTGGTCGGTCGGCGCCTCCTGTCCCAGCTCGCCGACCTGGGACAGCGCGAACGCGGCCTTGAACTCCTCGTGATCCTCGGCGGGCACGCCCAACAGGTCGGCGATCACCAGCAGCGAGAACGGCTTCGCGTAGTCGGTGAGGAATTCGCAGGTCCCGCGTTCGAGGAAGGTGTCCAGTTGCTGGTCGGCCAACCGCCACATGAAGTCTTCGTTCTCGCTGAGGCGCTTCGGGGTGATCAGCCGGTTGAGCAGCGCGCGGGTGCGGGTGTGCACCGGCGGGTCCTCGGTGGTGATGTGCTCGGCCATCGGCACCTGACCGCGATGTTGCTCGATCAGCTCGGAGACATCGTCGGAATCCCCCGGCCCGAACGGCAGGCCCGAGAACGGCCCGGCCACCGAGACGCACGACGAGAAGGACTGGTCCTTGTAGACGGCCAGCGCCTCCTCGTAGCCGGTCACCGCGAGCACGTTGAACGGCGTGGCGTTGGTGACCGGGCACTTCGAGCGCAGGTGGTCGAAGTAGGGGTACGGGTCCGGGACCAGGGTCTCGTCGGTGAAGAAATCCATCGTGTCGAAGTCGGTCACAAGGCGCTCCTGCTCCATTCGCTGCCGACCACCGGAGGTGATCCGAGAAAACCTAACGTTTGTTCTGGCCAGACTAGCGGCGTCCGGCCGCTGTGGTCAATGGCGAGGTAGTAACCGGGTTCAGCCAGCATTCCAGGTTTGGCGACGCCCAAACTATTGACCTAATATCTGTTTCACTCTAGCGTCGTCCGCCATGAACATGAATGACTTCGTGCTGGTCTCGGTCGACGATCATCTGGTGGAACCGCCGGACATGTTCGAGGGCCACATCCCGGACAAGTACAAGGATGACGTACCCAAGCTGATCCAGCGCGCCGACGGCACCGACGCCTGGGTCTTCGAGGGGCAGGAGGCGACGAATGTCGGCCTCAACGCCGTGGCGGGCCGGCCGCCCGACGAGTACGGCGCCGAGCCGACCAAGCTCTCCGAGATCCGCGAGGGCTGCTACGACATCCACGAACGCATCCGCGACATGAACGCCAACGGGGTCGCGGCCGCCCTGAACTTCCCGTCGTATCCGCAGTTCTGCGGCCAGTACTTCGCCCGCGCCCAGGACAAGGATCTCGGGCTCGCCGTGCTGCGGGCCTACAACGACTGGCACATCGACGAATGGTGCGGTGCGTACCCGGGGCGGATGATCCCGCAGGCGCTGCCGCCGATCTGGGATCCGCAACTCATGGCCGACGAGGTGCGGCGGGTCGCCCGCAAGGGCTGCCACGCCGTGACCTTCTCGGAGAACCCGACCAAGCTGAACTACCCGTCGTTGCACGATCCGCATTGGGATCCGTTCTGGCAGGCGTGCAGCGACGAGAACACCGTGGTCAACCTGCACATCGGGTCGTCGTCGAGCGTGGTGATCACATCCGTGGACGCCCCCGTGGACACGATGATGACGCTGCAGCCGATGAGCATCGTGCAGGCCGCCGCGGACCTGATCTGGTCGCCCACGCTACGCCGGTGGCCCGACCTGACCTTTGCGTTGTCGGAGGGCGGGATCGGGTGGGTGCCCTACTTCCTCGAGCGCATCGACCGCGTGTACACGATGCACCGGGCCTGGACGCACCAGAACTTCGGCGGCAAGCTGCCCAGCGAGGTCTTTCTGGAGCGGATCGCGCTGTGCTTCATCGACGACGGCTTCGGCGTCGAGAGCCGGCACAAGCTCAACCTCGACATGGTCACCTGGGAATGCGACTATCCGCACTCAGATTCGACCTGGCCGCTGGCACCGGAGTCGCTGTCGCTGTATCTGGACGGGGTCCCCGACGTCGAGGTGGACAAGATCACCCATCAAAATGCGTTGCGGCTCTACAGCTTCGATATGTTCGCCCACCACCGCAAGGAGGATCTGACGGTTGGTGCCCTGCGCGCCCAGGCCACCGATGTGGACCTGGGCTTCCGCTCCTCGGAGCGGTTGAAGAAGACCGGCACCGACACCGTCACGGTGCTCGATCTGGCGGCCAAGCTGCCGACGTGAGTCGGACGGCGTGATCCGGGTCAGGCGCGGCTGGCGACGCCCCGGATCACGTCGTCGCGGGCCATCCCCAGGGCGCCCTCGGCGCCGAGATCGCGGATCAGGTTCTCCGGTACCCACAGCACGTCGATCACGCAGCGGGCCAGCAGATCCAGCGGCGGCCGCGGTTCGACCCGCAGGTCGCCGTCGTCCAACCCCTGCACCAGCAGTTCCGCCAGATCCTGCATGCGCTGCCCGAAGGAGTGCGCGGGGCTCTGGTTGTCGGATGGGGCGTGGCGCATCCAGGCGAGCTGGATCTTCCATTCGTCCGGAAACCGCAGGACCGCGTTGATGTGGGTCCAGATCACGGCGTCGAGCTTCTCGACGGTGGTGGAATCCGACTCCAGCGCGGCCACCGTGGCCGCGCCGATCTTGTCGCCGAAGGCCTGCATGATGGACCCCAGTAACCGGTCCTTGGCGCCGATCACCCGGTACACCGTGGCGGCATTGAGACCGGCCTCGGCGGCGATGTCACGGATGGTGGTCAGCTCGAAACCCTTGCGCGCAAACACCGTACGCGCCGACCGGCGGATGTGGTCGGCCTTCGCCTCGCCGTTCGACGGGGGGTGGTCGGTCCGGGCGGCGGCCACCGGATCGGCGCTGTCGCCCCACTGGGCCAGCGCGGCGTCGGCGGCGGCGCGGGCGGCCGAGCGGTCGAGGCGGCGGTCCTCGGCGGGTTGCGCGGCCAGGCCGTGCAACAAGATCTGACACAGCACCCGGGCCACGTCGTCGGCGGGCGCGTCACACCGGATGACGTCGAGGCCGACGTGCAGCATCGACTGGCAGATCCGATCGGCCAGCGGGGCCAGGTCCAGATCCGCCCGCAGGTATCCGCTCCAACGCCCGGCCCGCAGCGTCTGGACCATCGCGTCCTGGATCGCGACGGGCCGCCGACTCAGCAGGTCCTTTAATTCCTGGCTCTCCGTGGGGGCTTCGAGGAAGGACATCTGCAGCGCGGCCCGGTTGCGCACGGCGCAGCGGGCGATATCCGCCGCGAGTTCGATGATCCTGTCCTCGACGTCGGTGGCGTCGGCGGCGTCGAGTCGGCGCAATCCCGCGGCGCCGACCTCGGCCAGATCCGCGTGATACCGGCGCACGAGTTCGATGAGCAACGCCTCCTTGGAGGCGAAGTGGTGGTAGAGGCTTCCCGTGAGGATCCCCGCGGCGCTGGCGATCTGCTGCAGCGACGTGCGCAGGCCCGTCGTGGCGATCAGGGCCTCGGCGGTGGTGAGGATCTCGGCGCGACGCGAACTCTCGCGCGAGAGCGGATCGGCGTCCTCGACCGGTGACGCTGTCGAAGGTGCCCGGTCATCGGCGGAGTGCTGCAGCGACACCACACCTCCCAGGCGGCCGAAGTCGTGCCGATGGGCGCGCACACGTCCCATCCAGCGCCTATGACACCACTGCTGCCAGAGCCCGCAGTGAGGGCAAACGTTATCAGATCCGAGCCCCGCGCACGCCCCGGTGCAACAAACGTTAGGCCGTCGCCGCCGGATCTGCGCAGCGGGCCACAGCCGGCTCCGGTTGGTTCCTTGTCTTCGGGCACCAGTGGTCTGAGCAGTTCAACCGACTGATCTCGGCGGCAATCCGGACGGTGCCGTTGACCCTGGCGTACACCGCCCAGTAGCGTCCCAGAACAAAGATTTGGGGAGGAGTGGAGATGTCCTACGAGGGCACAGCGGAACCCATCAAGATCGGCTACCTGATGGACTTCCTGCTGTCCGACGATTATCCGCAGGATCGCCGCGACGACCTGACCATCCCCTTCGACATGGTCTTCGACGCCGCCCTCGAGGAGGGCCTGATCGACCGCCCGATCGAGATCGTCTACCGCGAGGTGGAGGGTCTGCCCAAGGGCACGGTCAAGGCCGTCATCGACGCCTACGAGGAGTTGGTGGACGAGGGTTGCCTGGTGATCTTCGGGCCGCACATCGGCGACAACGCGGTGGCGATCAAGGACGCACTCAACGAGCGGTTCCGGGTCCCGGCGATCAGTGTCACCGGTTCCGATGAGGCGTTGGGCGAGTGGTTCTTCGCGTTCCCGATGGGTTCCCACTTCGACGAGCCCATCTTCTGGGCCGACCTCCTGGTCAAGGGCGGTCACACCGAGGTCGGTGTGTTGATGGAGAACTCGTTGGTGGGCGAGGCCTACGTGGCGAACTTCCGCAAGGCCTGCCGGCGGCGCGGTATCCGGATTGTCGCCGAGGCCACCATTGCGCAGACCGCGCAGGATGTCGGCGCGGCGGTGCGCACTCTGCGCGACGCGAAGGCCACCGCGATTGTGCACGCGGGCTTCGGGTTCGGCGTGGTCCTGGTCAACCCGGCACTGGCCGAACTCGATTGGGACCCGCCCCGGTTCGCCGGCACCGCCTTCGAGAACGCCTGGATCAATCCGGTGATGTGGAACGCGTTCCTGGGCTGGACCGGGATCGACCAGTACGACGAGCACAACCAGGTGGGGCAGGCGTTCCTCGACGAGTTCGAGGCGCGGCACGGCCGCCGCCCGCAGTGGTGTGTGCCCGTGGTGAACCGTGACGTGGCCGTCACGATCCTGCACGCGCTCACCGACGCGCACCCGCTGAGTCCGCGTGGGGTCAAGGAGGCCCTGGAGCGGGTGAAGATGGTGCCCGCGGCCTCCGGCGCGCCGGGCACCAGGATCTCTTTCGGGCAGTGGAACCGCCGCGGGTGGATGGGTCCGGGATACCTGGTGGCCCGCCAACTCGAGGACGACGGCGAGTCGTCGCGACTGATCGAGCGGTTCGGCGAACCGTAGCGGCGCGACGCATCTACCCTAAGTTTTGTTGCGGTGACCGTTTGCGCCAGGGCGGCGGGTGGCGTCGGCATCCCCTCCGGAAGCGGCGTATGCGGCCTGGTCCGGCGGCTACACATGCGTAAATAAGATGACCTCGGCGATGCCAGGGGTCCCCCGGTGTCGCGCCGGGTCGACCGCCGAACGCACTGGGCGGAAGGGGTATTGACCAAACATCTGTTTCTGTCGTAGTCTCGGCACGCTCAGCCCCTCGGGGTTCCGGACTTCGGCCGGGACCCCCTCACCGATGGAGACCGCACACGTCCACTTCGGCGAAACATCCACGCGCGCAGGTCGATACGGCCGGGCGCGACGTAGACGCACAACCAGACCGCACGGCGACGCGGTGACGAGGAGCGGGGGAAGCGTGGAATGCACAGGCTAGGTCGGCCGCGGATGTTTCACCCCGGCAGGCCGGAGCGGCGCGATTACCTGATTCGGCCCCTCGTCGGGTTGGTGACGGTCCTGGGCCTCGTCGCCCTCGTGGCGCTCACCGCGGCGCTCTTTCGCGGCAGTTTCATCCCCAGTGCCCCGCTGACCGTTCTCGCCGAGCGAAGCGGGTTGGTGTTGAACCCGGATGCCAAGGTGAAGATGCTCGGCGTCCAGATCGGTCGGGTCGCGGCGATCGAACGCCAACCCGACGGCACCGCGGCGATCCAACTGGCGATGGACCCGGATCGACTCGCGATGGTCCCCGCCAACGCCCGGGTGGACATCGCCTCCTCGACGGTGTTCGGCGCGAAGTTCATCGAGTTCCTGCCGCCGACCGACGCCGCGGACACCCCGATGCGGCCCGGTGACGTCGTACGGGCCGAGCGGGTCACGGTGGAGATCAACACGCTCTTCGAGAAGCTGTCGTCGGTGCTGGCCGTCATCGAACCGGAGAAGCTGAACCAGACCCTGGGCGCGCTGTCCTCGGCTCTCGACGGGCGGGGGGAGCAGTTGGGCCGGACCATCGCCGACTTCGACGCCGTTCTTGCCGAACTCGAGCCCGCGCTGCCCAGCCTGGCGCACGACATCGCAGTGCTCCCCTCGGTTTCGGCCACCTTCGCCGACGTCGCTCCCGATCTACTGGACACCGCCGCCGCCGCCGCGAGCCGGATCAGCGACAGCATCGTCGCCGAGCAGCACAACCTCGACGCCTTGCTGGTCAGCGTGATCGGGCTGGCCGACATCGGCGACGACGTGCTGGGGACCAACCAGGCGGCACTCGCCGAGACGCTGCGGCTGTTCGCACCGGTCACCGACCTGACCAACCAGTACCACCCGGCCCTCACCTGCGGGCTCGGCGGCCTGTTGGTCATGGCACAGGCCCCGCCGCTGAAAGTGCCGGGCGCCCAGGTGCTCACCGGCTTCCTGTGGGGTCAGGAGCGCTGGCGGTATCCGGAGAACCTGCCCAAGGTGGCGGCCAAAGGCGGGCCCCAGTGCACCAACATGCCGGTGGTTCCGTTCGAAACCCGGCCGCCCTATCTCGTCACCGACACCGGCGCCAACCCGTGGCGCTACGACAACCCGCGCATCACCTGGAATTCGGATGCCCTCAAGCAGGCGCTGTTCGGGCCGCTCGACGGACCGCCGCGCAACTCTGCCCAGATCGGACAACCCGGATGAACCAAACCCGGGGCACGGCATGGAAGTTCGGGATCTTCGCCGTGGTCATGGCCGTGCTCACCGCCTTCATGGTGATGATCTTCAGCGAGTACCGGGGCGGTGACACCACGCGCTACAGCGCCGAGTTCGCCGACGTGTCGAGCCTGGAAACCGGTGACACCGTCCGGATTTCGGGCATCCGAGTGGGACAGGTCAGCGCGGTCCGGCTGACCGCGGACAAAACTGCGGTGGTGGACTTCGACGCCGACAGCACGGTGGTGTTGACCACCGGCACCAAGGCCGTCGTGCGCTACCTCAACCTGGTGGGCGACCGGTACCTGGAACTCGTCGACGGGCCCGGGCCTACGACCGTGCTGCCGGCCGGCGCCCAGATCCCGGTCGAGCGGACCGTACCTGCGCTGGACCTCGATTCGCTGCTCGGCGGGCTCGAGCCCGTCATCCAGGGGCTGGACCCCGCCGACGTCAACGCGCTGACCTCGTCGCTGGTGCAGGTCCTGCAGGGGCAGGCGGGCACCACCGAGTCGCTGTTCGCCAGGACCTCGACGTTCACCACGGCCCTCGCGGACAACGGTCAGCTGCTCGAAGACCTGATCGAGAACCTGAATGTGGCGATGGGCGCCGTGGCCCGCGACGGCACGAAGTTCTCCGAACTCGCCGATGGAATGGAACGTCTGGTCACCGGCCTGGCCGCCGAGCGGGAGCCGATCGGCGCCGCCGTCGACGCGCTCAGCAGCGGCACCAGCACGCTGCTCGACCTGCTCCGCGAAGCCCGACCCCCGCTGGCCGGCACCGTCGATCAACTCAACCGCCTGGCGCCCGCGCTGGACGCCAAGAAGCACCGCATCGAAACGGCTCTGCAGAAGGCGCCGGAGAACTACCGCAAACTCGTCCGGATCGGCGCCTATGGCAGCTTCGTGAACTACTACCTGTGCTCGATCTCGATCCGCATCTCGGACCTGCAGAACCGGACCGCCCAATTCCCGGTCTTCACCCAGGAAACCGGCCGCTGCGCGGAGACCGAATGAACCGATACCGCGGCCCCCGCCTGATCCGCACCGGCCTCATCGGCGCGGTCCTCGTCGCGCTGATCATCGCGGTGGGACTGCAGCCGCAGCGAATCCTCGACTGGGCCGGCGCCGTCCGCTACCAGGCGACCTTCGCCGAGGCCGGCGGCCTGATCCCCGGCAACGACGTGAAGATCGCCGGGGTGACGGTGGGGTCGGTGTCCGACGTGGCGCTCGAACACGGCCGCGCCCAGGTCAGTTTCACCGTGTCGGGCAACGTGCCGCTGGGCTCGATGACCACCGCCCACATCCGAACCGGAACGTTGCTCGGCGAACGGCTACTGGTGCTCGAGTCGGACGGGGAATCCACCATGCGGCCGCTGGAGGTCATCCCGCTGGCGCGCACCTCCTCGCCCTACTCGCTGACCGAGGCGGTGGGGGACCTCACCACCAACGTCGCCGGCACCAACACCGAGTCCTTGAACCAGTCGTTGGACACCCTGGCCGCGACCATCGACCAGATCGCACCGCAACTCGGGCCGACCTTCGACGGCCTGGCCCGACTGTCCCAGACGGTCAACCGGCGCAACGACACGGTGACCGAACTGCTGGCCAACACCGGAACCGTCACCGGGATCCTGTCGGACCGCAGCCAACAGGTCAACACGTTGCTGCTCAACGCCAACGACCTGCTCGACATCCTGGTGCAGCGCCGCCAGCAGATCGTCCAGTTGATCAATGCCAGCTCGGCTGTGGCACAGGAGCTTTCCGGTTTGGTCGCCGACAACGAGCACGAGCTGGCCCCGACCCTGGAGAAGATGAACGCCGTCACCGAGATGCTGGAGAACAACCGCGACAGCATCGCCAAGGCCCTGCCCGGCCTGGCCAAGTACCAGGTGACACTGGGCGAGACGGTGGCCAGCGGCCCGTTCTACACCGCCTTCATCCCCAACCTCGACCTGCCGCCGCTGCTGCAGCCGTTCCTGGACTACGCCTTCGGTTTCCGCCGCGGCGTCAACGCGGGTCAACCGCCCGACGACGTTGGCCCGCGCGCCGAATTCCCCTTCCCCTACAACGGAATTCCGGAGCATCCCCGATGAGCGCCCGGGCCCGGGGGCCGCTGGCGCTGGCCCTGGCGGTGCTGCTGCTGGCCGGCTGCGCGGTGTTGGTGCGCGCCACCGTGTTCCGACCGATGACCATCACCGCCTACTTCAGTTCGGCCACGGCCGTCTATCCCGGTGACGACGTGCGGGTGGCGGGGGTCAAGGTGGGCACCATCGAGCGGATCGAGCCCGACGGGGCGCACGCCCGAGCCACGCTGCGCGTCGACCGTTCCGTCCCGATCCCGGCCGACGCCAAGGCCGTGATCGTGGCGCAGAACCTGGTGGCCGCGCGATATGTGCAACTGGCGCCGGCGTATCTGGACTCGGGTCCGACCATGCCCGACGGCGCGGTGGTCCCCGCCGACCGCACCGCGGTCCCGGTGGAATGGGACGAGGTCAAGGACCAGATGATGCGGTTGGCCACCGAACTGGGGCCGACCGGCACGGTGTCGGACACCTCGGTGGCCCGGTTCGTCGACAGCGCGGCCGACGCCATGGGCGGCAACGGCGCCAAGCTGCGCGAAACCCTGCGGCAGTTGTCCGGTGCCGGCCGGATCCTCGCCGAGGGCAGCGGAAACCTCGCCGACATCATCGAGAACCTGCACACCTTCGTGCGCACCCTGCGGGACAGCAACGAGCAGATCGTGCAGTTCCAGGACCGGCTTGCCACCCTGTCGGCGGTCCTCGACGGGAGCCGCTCCGACCTGGATCTGGCCCTGCGCAACATCTCCGAGGTGATCGGCGAGGTCACCCGGTTCGTGCGCGGCACCCGCGACCAAACCGTCGAGCAGGTCCAGCGGCTGGCCAACGTGACCCAGACCCTGGTGGACAACCGCCGCAGCCTCGAAGAGGTGCTGCATGTGGCGCCGACCGCATTCGCGAACTCCTACAACATGTTCGACCCGCGCACCGGCGGTGCCAGCGGCGTGTTCACGCTGAACAACTTCGCCGACCCGGTGAAGTTCATCTGCGGCCAGATCGGTGCGTTGGAGAACGTGACGGCGACGGCGACCGCCGAACTGTGCAAGAAATCGCTGGGCCCGGGGCTGCGCAGGATGAACTTCAATTACCTGCCGTTCCCGTTCAACCCGCTGCTCACCGCCCAACCCGCCCCGCACCAGATCATCTACTCGGAACCGCATCTGCGGGACGGCCCCCCGCCGGCGCCACCGGAACCGGTCCCGGCCGTATCGGCCTACACCGGCGCGGGCGACGTCCCCCCGCCGCCGGGCATGGCGGCCCCGGCCCGGCTACCGGAGGTACTACTGCCCGCCGAGCAACCGGCACCCGATGCCGCACCGGGGAGTCCACCGTCATGAGGATCTCGGTTCTGCTTCGTCGTCTGGCCGCCGTCGGCTGTTGTGCGCTGCTGCCGGGCTGCGCGTTTGGCGGGGTCAACTCGCTGCCGTTGCCGGGCGCGGTCGCCAGCGGCTCCGACGGCGTCACCTACCACGTCCAACTGGCCAACGTCGGCACGCTGGAACCGAATTCGCCGGTCCTGATCGACGACGTGGTGGTGGGCAGCATTCGGGGCATGCGGTTGCAGAGTTGGCAGGCCGACGTCGAGGTATCGGTGCGCTCCGACGTCACGGTGCCGGCCAACGCGGCGGCCACCGTGGGGCAGACCAGTCTGCTGGGCTCCATGCATCTGGCGCTGGATCCCCCGGTGGGCGAGGCGCCGGCCGGTCGGCTGGCCCCGGGCGCGACCGTGCCGCTGAGTCGGTCGAGCGCGTATCCCTCGACCGAACAGACGTTGGCGTCGCTGTCGACCGTGGTCAACGCCGGCGGCCTGGGCCAGATCGGCGACATCGTGCACAACCTCGGCACCGCCCTGGCCGGCAATCGGGACGAGGCGCGAGATCTGTTGGCGCGCCTGGACCGTTTCGTCGCCGTCTTCGACGAGCAACGCGAGAGTGTCATCGCCTCCATCGCGGCGATGAACCGCCTGGCAGCCACCCTGGCCACCCAACGAGATGTCGTCAGCACGGCCCTGCAGCGCATCCCGCCCGCGCTGGAGGTCCTCAACCGCGAACGGACACGGTTCACCACCGCGCTGGACAAGCTGCGCGTCTTCGCTGACACCGCCCGCGGCCTCATCGACCAGACCCAGGACGATCTGGTGCGCAACCTGCGCAACCTCGACCCGACCATCCGGTCACTGGCCGATGTCGGACCAGACCTCGGAGACGCCCTCGCCTTCGCTCCCGTCTACCCGATGGGGCAGAACCTGATCGACCGCGGGATCCGGGGCGACTACATGAACCTGTTCATCGTGATCGACCTGACCCAGCATCGGCTCAAGCGCGGCCTGGCGGCGGGAACCCGTTGGGGTAACTCGGATCTGCCGTTGGTGCCGGCCCCCGGCGACCCGGGGTACGACGCGTACTACGCGGCGAATCCGCTGACCGCCCCGCTGGCGCCGCCGCCGGTCCCGGCACCGCCGCCGGAGGTTGCGCCCCCGCCGGTGGCCGAGTTCCCCGGGGGTGGGTGATGCTGACCAGGTTCGTGCGCGTGCAGTTGATCGTCTTCACGGTGGCGTCGGTGATCGGCGTGGCCACCATGCTCTACACCTACATGCAGGTGCCGACCCTGCTGGGGATCGGCCGGATCACGGTCACCCTCGAACTGCCTGCCGCTGGCGGGCTCTACCGGTTCGGGAACGTCACCTACCGCGGTGTGGAGGTCGGCAAGGTCACCGCGGTCGACCTCAACGGGGGCCGGGTCGAAGCCACGCTGTCCCTGCAGACCCGGCCGCGGATCCCCGAGCACGTGGTGGCCGAGGTCCGCAGCATGTCGGCGGTCGGCGAGCAGTATGTCGATCTGCTGCCCGACGACGCTGAACCGCCCTATCTGCGCAACGGGTCGGTGATCCCGCTCGAGAACAGCAGGATCCCGCAACCCGTCGGCCCGATGCTGGACAAGGTCAGCGCATTGGTCGGCAGTATCCCGAAGGACAGCATGGCGGCGCTGCTCGACGAGTCGGCGCAGGCGCTCGGCGGTGCGGACTTCGACCTGGGCTCACTGCTGGACTCCGCCGCTACGGTGGCCGCGGACTCCAGCGCCGTGCGGACGGACCTTCGGGGACTGGTGCGCGACGGCGCGGTCCTGCTCGACGGGCAGGTTCGCTCCGAGCAGTCGACCCGCACCTGGACCAAGAGCCTGGCCGGGGTCACGCGACAACTCACCGACAACGATCCGCAGATCCGCACCATCCTGGAGAGCGGACCGGCACTGGCGCAGGATGTCTCGATGTTGCTCGACCAGGTCAAGCCCACCCTGCCGGTGCTGTTGGCGAACCTGGTGAGCGTGGGCCAGGTGGCCGTCGCCTACCGCCCGAGCCTGGAGCAGTTGCTCGTCCTGCTGCCGCCGGTGAGCAGCTACTACCAATCCTCCATGCCCAAGGGCAACGCCACCGGCATGCCGGTCGGGGACTTCCGGATCTCCGTCGACGACCCGCCCGGCTGCATGGTCGGATTCTTGCCGCCCTCGGAATGGCGCTCGCCCGCAGACACCACGACCGTCGACACCCCGGACGGGCTGTACTGCAAGCTTCCCCAGGATTCCCCGATCGCGGTGCGCGGCGCGCGGAACATCCCGTGCATGACCCGGCCGGGCAAGCGGGCCCCGACGGTCGAAATCTGCGAGAGCGACAAGGAATTCATGCCGCTGGCCATGCGGCAGCATGCGCTCGGTCCGGCACCGATCGATCCGAACCTGGTGCGCCAGGGTATCCCGCTCGACGAGCGGGCCGGGGACACGCAGCTTTTCGGCCCCATCGAGGGGACCCCGCTGCCCGGTCCGGCGGTTCCCAGCGCCAACCACGGCGAGGCGGACATCGGGCCGGCGGTGGCCGTCGCGGAGTACGATCCGCGCACCGGACGTCACCTCGGTACCGACGGGTTGACCTATGAGCAGTCCAATCTGGCAGGCGCGCCGGATGATTGGCGCGCCCTGATCCTACCGAAGGGGCCGGCATGATCGCACGGATCTCAGCTGCACTGGGCAGTGCCACGCTGGCCGCCTCGCTGGCGGGGATGTCCGCGGCCCCCGCCTCCGCCGACGACGAAGTCGCCGTCAACGGGGTCTACACCGCGGTGTCGGACGGGCAGTGGTCGGCCACCAACGAACGCTTCGAACTGCGGCCCTCGCTGATCAGTACGTGGACCATCAGTTCCCATTGCCAGAACTACCTGGATTGCACCGGCCGGGTGGAAAGCGACCACGGCTGGCAGGCGGATCTGACCTATCGCGGGGGAGACTGGTGGGTCGAACACACTGTGCCGGACTGGCTGACCTGTCCGGACGGGACGAAAGCACCTGGCAAGCAGGGCTTCCGGTTCTGGGCGGACCGGGCCAGGCCCGGCGTGCTGATGGGCTGGGACAAGACGGTCGGTCCCAGCGGTGCGTGCGGCATCAACCGGCCGGTGGTCATCGAGATGCCGTTGACCCTGACCCCGGTCGGCTGAGCATCAGTCTTTTCGGGTGGTGACGCCGCGGATCACGGTGTCGCGGGCGTGGATCAGCGATCCACGCGGGCCCAGTTCCAGCGAGATGTTCTCCGGAATCCACTGCACGCCGATCACGCAGCGGGCCAGCGTCTCCGCATTGGGATGCTCGATGTCGATCTCGCCGGACCGAATCCCCTCGGACAGCAGGGATTTCATCTGCCGCACCCGGGTCGAGAAGGCTGCGCCGGGGTTCGGGGTGTCCGGCGGTGACTGCCGCATCCAGGCCAGCTGGATGCGGAATTCATCGGGGAACCGGGTCAGCGCATTGATGTTCACCCAGCTGAGCGCGTCCAGCTTCTCCACCGGGGTGGCCCGCGACTTCAGCACCGCGGTCCAGCCCGCCCCCACCCGCTGGCCGAATGCCAGCATGATGGACATCAGCAGGTCTTCCTTCGATCCGATCAGCCGGTACACCGTGCCGGTCCCCATCCCGGCGGCGGCCGCGATGTCGCGCACGGTGGTGGTCTCGTAGCCCCGTCGACCGAATTCGGCGCGCGCGGCCGCCCGCACCCGGTCGGCCTTGTTCTCCAGATCCAGATCGGCGTCGTGCCAGGTGTTCACCACCTCGTCGGCCGCGGCGAACGCCGCGGAGCGGTCCAGGTCGGGGTCGGTGGGCTGACCGGCGGCCAAGCCCTGCAACAGGATTCGGCAGAACACCGTGGCCACCCGGTCGCTGGGAGCGTTGTTACGGATCACATCGAGCCCGACATGCAGCATGGTCTGGCAGATCCGGTCGGCCAGGATCGGCAGGTCGACGTCCGCGCGGATGTAGCCACTCCACTTGCCCGCGCGCAGGATCTGCAGCATCGCGGCCTGGATGGAGGTGGGCCGCCGTCGCGTCAGTTCCATCAGTTCCGGATCCGCGCTGGGGCCCTCGTAGAACGACATCTGCAGGGCCGCGCGGTGTTCCACCGCGCACGCGGCGATCGCGCAGCCCAAGTCGGTGATCTGCGCGTCGATGGGCGGCGGGTTGGGCGCGTCGAGTCCCTCGAGGACGCGTTGTCCGATGCGGTCCAGATCGGCGTGGTAGCGCCGGATCAACTCGATGAGGATCGCTTCTTTGGACTCGAAGTGGTGATACAGGCTGCCGGCCAGGATCCCGGCGGCATCGGCGATCTGCTGCAGCGACGTGCGCAGCCCGGAGTTGGCGATCACCGTGTTGGCGGTCTGCAGGATCTCGGTGCGCCGACTGGCGTCGTCCGATGCCACACCCGCCGCCACCGTGTTGCTCACCGCTTCCTGCACGGTTACCGACTCCGTCCTGCCTTGGCGCAGCAATCCCATCGGTGCGCTCGGCACCAGGATTCTTAGCGGCGATTCTACCGGCCGCGCCGCGCCTGTTCAGTCGTAGATGACAGCGAGTCCTTGGCGGCGAAGGTCCTCGAGCCGATCCCGGAAGTCCTGTAGGAACTCGGGGGAGTGCCCCACCCAGTCGGTGATCTCCCCGACGACCGTCACCGGTTCCCGGCTGCGGTAGGAGTGGGTGGGGTTGCCCGGGGCCTTCTTGTCCGTCACGTTCGGATCGTCCTCGACGTCGCCCTGCGGCTCGACGACATAGACGCGTTCGCGACCGGGGCCGGCGGCGAACTCCGCGGCCAGGACCGCCGCAGCCAGCACCTTCGTCATGTAGATGTGGTTGGCGATGCGGCCCTCTTCGTAGTTCGACGGGCGCCCCGGCACCAGCAGATCCCCGACCCGGAGGTCGGCCTTCGTGCCGTGCAGGAAGGCGCCCGACTCGTGAACCCTGTAGAACTCCGATTGCTCTGTCATGCCGGTCTCAGTCCCCCTTCGTGTCGGTGCCGTGCGATTTTGCACCGCCCCCGGGGCCTTGCGGCAAGCCCACCCTCAGGCCCTAAAGTGAGAGCGGGATGGGTCAGATGCTGAGCTTGCGGTAACGCTGCAGCCGACGAAACCCCGCCGCCGGCGCCGGACCGTCCACGGGCCGCACCGCCGCCTCGACCCGCGCGCGCACCTCGTCGACATCGAGTCCCGTGCCGATGGCGACCAGCGAGTTGCTCGGCGCCTTCGGTGGCGCCGCGCCGATGTGCACGGTCGCCCCGACGGTGTTCACCAGGTAGCGGCGCGAGCGATCCCGGGAGCGGACCGCGACGACGCCCTTCATCCGGTACACCCCGGCGGGCGGGTCCTCGAGCAGGTCGAGCAGGGCGCCCGGATCGACATCGCCAGTGCTGGTGGCGGTCACGGAGGCGGCGTGCGCGCCGTCGTGGGGGTGGACATGAGCGTGGTCGTGGTCGGCCGCGTCCTCGAGCAGCAGTTCCCGCAGCGACAACTGGCTCGACTGGTCCTCGGCGCCGGCGATGTCGAACAACAGCGCCGGATCGATCTTGGCCCCCACGGCGCCGACCACGTGGACCGCCTCGTTGGACTGCCGGATCCGGGCCTCGATGCGCTCGAACACGCCGGCGCGTTCGGCCTCGGGAATCTGGTCCAGCTTGTTGACCACCACCAGCGAGGAGGCCGAATATCGGGCCGGCGGAGTCGGATCCCGGTCCACGGTGTCGAAGTGGGTCGCGGCGTCGATGACGTCGACGACACCGCCGAGTCGGACGTTGTCGACGCCGCTGAACCGGATCAGCCGGCCCACCGCGACGGGTTCGGCCAGCCCGCTCGCCTCGAGGATGATGGCGTCGAGGCGCAACTTGGGGTCGGCGAGCTTGGCCAGCGCGTCGTCGAGGCCGCCCTCGTCGGACAGGCAGCAGATGCAGCCCCCGGCGATCGAAGCCGGCTCGTCCACCTGCCCGGTCACCAGCGCGGCATCGACGTTGAGTTCGCCGAAATCGTTGATGACCACTCCGATTCGGGCGTCGGGTGTGCGCAGCACGTGGTTGAGCAGCGTGGTCTTACCCGCGCCGAGATGTCCGGTCAGTGCGATCACGGGCACCGTTGCCACGCCATTCCCTCTCCACTTGGCCGACGACGTCGCGACCGAGTGTAGATGTCGGGCCCGACGGGGCGCCCGCCTCGACCCGCCGCGCCGCGGCAACCGAGGCGCCAAGCCAAATATTTGTTCCGTCCTAGGCGGTGCTGGGTGCGGGGAACGCCACCTCGGCCCCGCCGGGCATCGCGCTGATGCCCAGCCGACCGCACACCTCGAGCACCTCGTCGACGATCGACTCGGGAACGGTGAACCGCTCGGTGTCCGATACTTGATCGATGTTCGCCCGAATGTCCTCGGCGCTCGGGTCGTCGGCGGGGTCGGCCAGCCAGCCTTCGGCCAGGCCGACGAAGACCCGGGCGTAGCGGCCCGCGCAGGCGGAGTAGTTGCGATGGGTGAATTCGCAGGCCGCACTCGCCAGGTAGGTGACCAGGGGCACCACCAGTTCGGGCCGGATGGCGCGCATGAACCCCGACTCGGCCAGGAACTTCTCATCGCCCACCGTTTCGGTGACCATTCGCGAAAAGCCGGTGGGTAGAACGGTATTCGACCGTATCCCGTAGGCGGCACCTTCGATGGCGATGACGTTCGAGAGCCCGACCAACCCCGTCTTGGCGGCGGCGTAGTGCGCCTCCAGCGGTTGACCGAAGTTGCCCGCCGACGACGAGATGAACACGAATCGGCCGTAGTTCTGCCCGGCCATCACCTTGAATGCCGGTTGGCTCAGGTAGAAGCCGCCATCGAGATGGACCTGCAGCATCCGCCGCCAGTCATTGGGCGACAACTGGTCGAAGGGGATGCTGTTGAAGATGCCGGCGTTGCTGATCACCGCGTCGACGCGCCCGAACTCCGCGACCGCGGCGTCGACGATCGCCTGGCCGCCGGCCGGGCTGTCCACTGAGTCGTAGGACGCGACGGCGCGTCCGCCGGCCGCGGTGATCTCCTGGACCACCTGATCGGCCACGCTGGTGTCGGTGCCCTCGCCTCCCATGCTGCCCCCGAGGTCGTTGACCAGCACCGATGCTCGGCGTCGGGCCAGGTCGAGGGCGTAGAGCCGGCCCAGTCCGCGGCCGGCTCCGGTCACGATCGCGGTCTGGCCGGCAAAGTCGATCATCGCGGTGCTCCCTGGTCGGGTGGCTGCAATTGTGCTGAGCCACTGTCGTTCTACCGGTCGGCCGGCGCGGGCGGATTCAACTTTTTCGTTGACCGCGACCGCGGTGGAACTTTACGATGGAACAGATATTTGGTCAACGAACCCGTCCGGCGGGCTGGAGGCACGAGTGGACAACGATCCTCGGGACGGCGCAGGCAACTCCCATGTGCAGGCCCTCGGCATGTTGGCCTCGGCGCTGGCGGGCCGTCCCGTCGGGGTCTCGCCGCTGTCGGCCGGCGAGCCGTCGTGGACGGACGGGCGAACCATCTTCCTGGATCCGTCGGCGCCGCCGGGGGAGCGCACCGCCGCCGTCGCCGTGCACGCCTCCCTGATCGCCGCCGGCAGTCTCGATCCCGAGGTCATCCAGCCCCTGGTGCGGCATTCCCGGGTGGCCAAGAGGTACCTCGCCGTCGAGGGACACCGCGCGCTGGTGGCCAACACCACCATGCTGCCGGGGCGGCTGCTGGGCCTGGCGGACCCGACCGTGGGCGGGGTCAGCGACGGCACCGCGACCTCGCTCGCGCTGGCCCGCGGCCGCGAAAAGCTGCAAAGCGCCCCGCCGAGCTTCGGGGTCCTACGGCCCAAGAAGGTCCTGGCGGCGGCCGCCGCGGCCGCCCGGCAGGTGGACCACGAGCAGGTGGGGCACGTGCCGCGGCAGCAGTCCAACCCCGACCTGGAGGAACTCGACGAGGACGCCGTCGACGACTCCGATGATCCCGACCTGTTCAGCAGCCCGGTCGGTGGCGGCGGGGCCATCGGCAAGCTGCTCAAGAAGCTCCTCTCGTCGGCGCGCAAGACCGGGGGCAACGGCGGTGGGCCGCCGGGTGCCGACGCTCCGACGCATCGGATCAATTCGGCGAACCGCGGCGCGTACGCGGTGTCGTCGCTGGCCACGGTCAACACCGAGGAAGTGGTCGACGTCGAAAAGGATGGGCTCAAGTACCCGGAGTGGGACGCCGAGCGCGGCGTCTACCGACCGGACTGGTGCACCGTGCGCGAGGTCGCGGCGACCATCAAACCGTCGGCCACGCAGGCCATCGAGGGGGCCGTCGGCGTGCGGCGTCCGTTGGCGCGCCTCGGCATGGGACTGCACCGACGGCACCGTCAGCCGCAGGGGGACGACATCGACGTCGACGCCGCCGTCGAGGCCCGGGTCGAGGTCCGGGCCGGTTCGGTGCCCGACGAGGCGGTGTACCTCGACAGCCTGCGCCGCCAGCGCGACCTGTCCGTCCTGCTGCTGCTGGACATCTCGGGCTCGACGGCCGAGCCGGGCACGGTCGGACGAACCGTCCACGAGCAGCAGCGGGTGGCGGTCGCGCACCTGATGGTCGCGCTGCACGATCTCGGCGACCGGGTGGCGCTCTACGGCTACTACTCGTCGGGGCGCACGGCGGTGAACATGGTGCCGGTCAAGCGTTTCGACGACCACCTCGACGCGCAGATCCTGCGGCGGCTCAACAGCCTCGAACCCGGTGCGTACTCGCGGCTCGGCGCCGCGATCCGGCACGGGTCGGCGGTGCTCGAGGACCGTGGCGGAACCTCGCGGCGGCTGTTGGTCGTGATCTCCGACGGCCTCGCCTACGACCACGGTTACGAAAAGGCCTACGGCGCAGCCGATGCGCGCCGAGCCCTGACCGAGGCCCGCCGCCGCGGCACCGGCTGTGTGTGCCTGACAGTCGGCGCGAGCACCGATGTCGCCGCGCTGCGCCGGGTGTTCGGCAGTACTGCGCACGCCACCATCGCCCAGCCCGATCACCTGGCCACGGTCATCGGGCCCATGTTCCGCTCGGCCGTGCGTTCGGCCGAAGTTCGCCGTCGAGTGGCATGACGGATTTCGAGAAAAGGTAGGAGTCAATGACAAGTTCCGGAGAAGTGCTGGTGTACCGACGGCCGATCCCGTTCGCGGCGGCCAACTACTAAAACAAACTTCTGTTCTGTCGTTGCGCATCCGCGCGGCGGAGGGGCGGATGCGACGAAAGGTATCTAGATGTCGAACGAGTCCGGGCTTGCCTACCAGAACGGTGCGCGTCCGCAGACCGAGAGCGCCCGCCCCTATTACCAGGCGGTCGGCAACGAGGAGACGGTGTTCAAGGCGGCCTACCGCCAGGGCCTGTCGCTGGTCCTGAAGGGCCCGACCGGCTGCGGTAAGACCCGCTTCGTCGAGGCCATGGCCCACGACCTGGGCCGGCCGCTGATCACCGTGGCCTGCCACGACGACCTGACCACCGCCGACCTCGTCGGCCGCTACCTGCTCCGCGGTGACGAGACGGTCTGGGTCGACGGGCCCCTGACGCGTGCCGTGCGCGAGGGCGCGATCTGCTACCTCGACGAGGTCGTGGAGGCGCGCCAGGACACCACAGTCGTTCTGCATCCGCTCGCCGACTACCGCCGCCAACTACCGATCGAGCGACTCGGTGTCACCCTGGACGCCGCCCCGGGCTTCGGCCTGGTGGTGTCGTACAACCCCGGCTATCAGAGCGTGCTCAAGGACCTCAAGGATTCGACCCGGCAACGCATGGTCGCCATCGAGTTCGGTTTCCCGCAACCGGATGTCGAGGAGGGGATCATCGCCCACGAGGGGGGCGTGGACCGCGCCACCGCGGTGGAACTGGTGCGGTTCGGTCAGGCGATCCGGCGTCTCGAGACCGGCGGGTTGCGCGAGGTGGCCTCCACGCGCGTGCTCATCGCGGCGGGCCGGCTGATCGCCGAGGGCCTGTCCATCGCCGAGGCCGCTCGCGTCGCCATCGCCGGACCGCTGACCGACGACGTGGCGGTGACCCGCGGGCTCAACGAGATGATCGACATCTACCTGGGTGAGGCGGCGCCAGGCCATTGATCTGCGGCGGCACCGCCGCTAGGGTCTAAACAAATATTAGGTTTCGTATCCCACGCGCCGGTGACCGGCGCCGCCCACGGAGGTCAGATGTCCTACGAGAGCACCGCAGAGCCCATCAAGGTCGGCTATCTGATGGACTTCACCCTGCCCCCGGGATTCCCGGAGGAACTGCTGAACTCGTTCACCCGGACCTTCGATCTGGTCTTCGAGGAGGCCGTCGAGCAGGGCCTGATGGACCGGCCGGTGCAGATGATCTACCGCGAGGTCGAGGGTCTGCCGAAGGGTTCGGTCAAAGCGGTCATCGACGCGTACGGCGAGCTCGTCGACGAGGGCTGCCTGGTGGTCTTCGGACCGAACATCACCGACAACTGCGTGCCGCTGCGGGAGGCGATCGAGGAACGGTTCAAGGTGCCGGCGATCAGCGTCACCGGCACCGACGACTGGCTTGGCGAATGGACCTTCGCCTTCCCGCAGGGGTCGATGACCGACGAGCCGATCTTCCTTATCGACCTGGTGGCCAAGCGCGGCCTGAAGGAGATCGGGGTGCTCGTCGAGCAGAACCTCATCGGTGAGAGCTATCTGAAGAACCTGCGAAGTGCCGCTGCCCGCAAGGGAATTCGGATTGTCGCTGAGGCGGCCATCGCGCAGACCGCGCAGGACATCAACGCCGCGGTCGCCACGCTGCACGAGGCCAAGGCCGAGGCCATCGTGCACCTCGGCTTCGGCTTCGGCATCGTGTTCATCAATCCCGCCCTCGAGGCCGTCGACTGGGATCCGCCGCGCTTCACCACCACCGCGTTCCAGAACGCCTGGGTCAACCCGATCATGTGGAACGCGTTCCTGGGCTGGGTCGGGGTGGACCAGTACGACGAGGGCAACCCGGTGGGGCAGGCCTGGCTCGATCGGTACGCCGCGCGGTACGACGGCAGCCGGCCCGAGTACTGCGTGTCGGTGGTCAACCACGACGTCGCGGCCACCCTGGTGCGGGCCTTCACCGACGCCCACCCGTTGAGCCCGCGCGGGGTCAAGGAGGCGCTCGAGCGGGTCAAGATGATGCCCGCCGCCTCCGGAGCTCCGGGAACCCGTGTCTCCCTGGGGAAATGGACCCGCCGGGCCTGGATGGGTTCGGGGTACCTGGTGGCCCGGACCCTCGATGCCGACGGCATCAACTCGCATCTGGTCGATCGTTTCGGAGAGGACACCTGATGACCTTGCTGATGCTGCCGACACCGCCCCGGGGCCGACCGTGACCACCGAGGAGTACGCGCCGCTGACCACGGAGAGGCCGGCGGCCGGTAAGGGGTCGGCCAAACGCACCGGACCGAACTGGGGCCGCTGGGCGGGGGCCTTCGCCCTGCTGGCGTTCTTCAGCCTGTTCATCGCTTTCGCCCGGACCGAGGTCCACCCCCGGGTGGCAAACCCCGACGTCGAGGGCCGACCGCGCCCGGTGGAGTTCCTGTTCGGCTTCGACGGTTGGTTGTGGGTGCACCAGATCGGCACCGTGATCCTGCTGGTCATCCTGGTCGCGATCTTCGTGCGCGGCTGGCGGCGCGACCCCGGCAGCCCGATCATGCTGATGTTCCTGTGCACCACCCTGATCGTGTGGCAGGACCCCATCATGAACTGGGCCCCGTTCGCGGTCTACAACCCCGAATTGATCCACTGGCCCGAGAACTGGCCGCTGATCATGTTGTCCCCGACCGTCGAGCCGTTCATCGTGTTCGGTTACGTCGCCTTCTATTTCGCACCGTTCTTCCCGGCGATCTGGATCGTCCGCAAGCTGCAGGCCAAGTACGGCCCCACCGCGTTCGTGTCCCGGCATCCACTGATCAGCCTGGGCTCGATCACACTGGTGATCGGGTTCGTCTTCGACGCCATCCTCGAGGTCAGCCTGGTCCGCACCGGTCTCTACATCTACTCGCAGGCCATCCCGTTCGGGACGCTGTTCCCCGGCACCACGTTCCAGTTCCCGCTGATCTGGGAATCGCTGGCCGTGACCTTCGTGATGGTTCCGGCCGCGGTGCTCTGCTATCGCGACGACACGGGCAAATCCGTGGCAGAGAAGCTCGCCGCCCGGGCACGGCTGTTCCCGAGCAAGCCGGTGCTCGGCACCTTCCTAGTGATGTTCGTGATCATCAACGTCGCCTATTTCGCCTACGGCAGTTGGTTCTGGGCGATCAAGGCCAGCGGCGCGGCCACCGCTGTTGCCTGTCCGTGGCCGTATCCCGAGGCGAAAGTCTATGACCCGCAGGGTTATTACCGGGCAAATGGCGCCGAGGGACCGTATTCGGTCGGGAAATGGGCCACCTGGCAGCAGGGGCCGTTCCAAGACCTCGACGTCGAGCTGGGTTCCAAGGGTGATCGGTGCGCACCGGAGAATGCGAATGGGTGAGCCGCGTTCGGTTGTCATCACCGGTGCGTCACGGGGATTGGGGTTCGCCTCGGCCGTGCGCCTGCACCGCGACGGGTGGCGCGTGGTCGCGGCGATGCGATCGCCGGAGAAAGGGGTGCCGCTGCTGCGCGAGGCCCTCGGCGTCGATGAGTCCGACGACCGGCTCATCGGCGTCCAGTTGGACCTGATGGATGCGGCGTCGATCGCCGCCGCCGCCAAATCGATCGAGGAGGCCGTCGGCGCACCCCATGCATTGGTGCACAACGCGGGCATCTCTGCGGCCGGAATGGTCGAGGAGACCTCCCCGGAACTCTGGGAGCGGATGTTCGCGACCAACGTCTTCGGTCCGGTGGCGCTCACCAAGGCGCTGCTACCTGCCATGCGCGAGGCCGGCCATGGTCGCATCGTGCTGATCTCGAGCGCGGCCGGTGTGCGTGGAATGCCGGCCACCGCACCGTATTCGGCAGTCAAAGGGGCGCTGGAGCGCTGGGGTGAAGCGATGGCCGGGGAGGTGGCGCCATTCGGGATCGGCGTGTCGGTGCTGGTCACCGGGACCTATGACACCGACATCATCACCGACGCCGGGACCACCGACGACCGGGACCTGGACGGGCCGTACGCCCCGCACCACCGCACGATGGACAAGCGCGGGCGGGCCATGATGAAGCACGCCGCCCGCTCGCCCGAGGACTTCGCCGCGGGCCTGGCCAAGGCGCTGGACAGTGCGAAACCCTTCGCCAAGTCCGCGGTCGGACCGGACGCGCGAATGTTGTTGGTCGCCAACCGGTTACTTCCACCATCCGGGTTGCACCAGATGACGCGGGTGATGATGGGCATCCCGCGGCACGGCGCGATGCGTGGCGGCGCCGTGCCGCTGACCGCGGCGCAGCGCGCGATGGCGCTGGCCGCGAAGGTCGTTCCGCAACCCGTGCTGATTCGGCTCGCCGAGGTGGCTGCACGCCGCCAGGCCGCCCGCCAGGACCCCGAACAGAACAGCCCCGAACAGAACAGCCCCGAACAGAACAGCCCCGAACAGAACAGTGAGAACGATGCCTGAGGCCGCTGCGCCCTACGAGTCCCGAATGCTGATCGACGGCAAGCTCGTCGACGGCGAGGCGGGTGTGTTCACCAACATCAATCCCGCCACCGAGGAGGTGCTGGGCGAGGTCGCCGACGCCTCGATCGCCGACATGGGGCGGGCCATCGACGCCGCCCGCCGTTCGTTCGACGAGACCGACTGGTCGACCAACCACGCGCTGCGCAAACGCTGCCTGCTGCAGTTGCACGACGCGATCGCCGGCGAAATCGAGGACCTGCGCGAGGAATTGATCCGGGAGGTCGGCGCCCCGCGCGCGGTGACCCACGGTCCGCAGCTGGACGCCCCGTTCGCCGACGGGCTCAAGTATCCCGCCGGGTTGATCGACACCTTCCCGTGGGAGACCGACCTCGGCGACACCGTGGTGTCGGTGACCGGCGTCAACACCACCCGCAAGGTCTGGCACGAACCGGTCGGAGTGGTCGGGGCCATCGTGCCGTGGAACTTTCCCTTCGAGGTCAGCATCAACAAGCTCGGCCAGGCGCTGGCGGCGGGCAACACCGTGGTCCTCAAGCCCGCCCCCGACACCCCGTTCAACGCCACCCGGCTCGGCCGGCTGATCGCCGAGAACACCGACATCCCGGCCGGTGTGGTGAACGTGGTCACGGCCTCGGACCACCTCGTCGGCGAGGAACTGACGACCTCGCCGAAGGTCGACATGATCTCCTTCACCGGTTCGACCGCGGTGGGCAAGCGGATCATGGAAAAGGGCGCCGCCACCATGAAGCGGCTGTTCCTGGAACTCGGCGGCAAGTCGGCGACCATCGTGCTCGACGACGCCGACTTCAACACGGCCTGCCTGATCGGGATCGGCCCGCTGATGCACGCCGGCCAGGGCTGTGCCGCCCCCACCCGAATGCTGCTGCCGCGCTCCAGGTACGACGAGGGCATCGCGATCCTGCGGGGCATCTACGAGAACATCGCCGCGGGGGACCCGCAGGACCCGGGCACACTGTGCGGCCCGGTGATCTCGGCCAAGCAGCAGGCCCGCATCCTCGGCTACATCCGCAAGGGCGTCGACGAGGGCGCGACGATGCTGGTGGGCAGCACCGAGGCGCCGACGGGCTTCGACAAGGGATTCTGGGTCAGCCCAACCCTTTTCACCGATGTCGACAACAGCATGGTCATCGCGCAGGAGGAGATCTTCGGCCCGGTGCTGGCGGTGATCCCGTATGAGGATGAGGACGACGCGGTGCGCATCGCCAACGACAGTCCCTACGGTCTGGCCGGCAACGTGATGTCGGGCTCGCTGGACCGGTCACTGGCGGTCGCCAAGCGGCTGCGCGCGGGGTTCATCGGACTCAACGGCACCGCCGGCTACGGGGCCGACACCCCGTTCGGCGGCTACAAGGACAGCGGCGTCGGCCGACAGAACGGCCTCGTCGGCTTCAGCCAGTACACCGAGGTGAAATCGGTGGCCTACCCGGCTCAATAGCGTTCTGCGCACGGCCTGTACAGCCCAAAGGAGCAGCATGGAACAGCTTTTCGACGACCTCGAGGACTTCGGTTCGTTCGACGACGCGATCTCCGGCGACGTCCGGGACCCCTACACCGAGCTGGCTCGGCTGCGGGACTCCGAACCCGTCCAGCGGTTGGAGACCTCCGGGGCGCTGCCGCACGAGGAATCGCTGCCGATGTTCATCGTGTACCGCTACGAGGAGGCGCAGCAGATGCTGCGCGACAACGAGACGTTCTCCTCGGCGAGCGTCATCGCCGCGTTCGGCCCGGTGCTCGGCGAGAAGGTGATGCTCGGCATGGACGAACCGGTGCACGGTCGGCTGCGCGCCCTGGTGCAGAAGGCGTTCGGCCAGAAGGCCCTGGCGCGTTGGGAGGACGAACTCGTCGGCCGGGTGGGCAACAGCCTGATCGACAAGTTCGCCCCGAACGGCAAGGCCGACCTGGTCAAGGAGTTCACCTTCGACTACCCCAGCCAGATCATCGCGGGGCTGTTGGGTCTGCCGGAGGAGGACTATCCACAGTTCCAGCGCTGGTCGATCTCGCTGCTGAGCTGGCTGATGAATCCCGAGCGCGGCCTGGCGGCCTCGGCGGCGCTGTGCGACTACTTCGCGCCCATCCTGGAGGCGCGCCGGATCGAACCGCGCGAGGATCTGATCAGCGCGCTGGCCGCCGCGGAGATCGACGGTGAGAAGCTGGCCGACGAGGAGATCTTCTCGTTCCTGCGGCTGCTGCTGCCCGCCGGGGTGGAGACCACCTATCGGGCGCTGGGCAGCCTGCTGCTGGCGCTGTTGTCGGATCCGATGCAGCTGGAGGCCATTCGCGCCGACCGCTCGCTGCTGCCGCAGGCCATCGAGGAGGGCGTGCGCTGGGAGGCGCCGCTGCTCACCATCACCCGGGTGGCCACCCGCGACACGGTGCTCGGCGGTGTGCAGATCCCCGCGGGTGCCACGGTGATGCCCATGCTGGGTTCGGCGAACCGCCAGGACGACCGCTACCCCAACCCCAACGCGTTCGACCTGTTCCGCACCCCCAAGGGCAACCTCGGCTGGGGCCACGGCGTCCACGTGTGCCTGGGGATGCACCTGGCGCGGCTCGAAATGCGCACCGCCATCAACCTTTTGCTGGACCGGCTGCCCAACCTTCGGCTGGATCCGGACGGCGACGACCCGCACATCCGTGGACAGGTGTTCCGCTCACCGACCTCGGTCCCGGTCCTGTTCGACGCGCAGTAGGCCAGGCCGTGGCAGAACTGCGCTTCGACGGCCGCGTCGCCGTCGTCACCGGAGCCGGCCGCGGCGTGGGCCGCGGCTACGCACTGCTGCTCGCCGCGCGCGGCGCGGCCGTGGTGGTCGCCGACAACGGCGCGGGCATCGACGGGGCGGGCTCCTCGGCGACGCCGGCCCAACAGGTGGCCGACGAGATCACCCGCGCCGGGGGACAGGCCGTCGCGTGTCACGCCTCGGTGGCCGAGGAACGCGGGGCCCGCGCCGTCGTCGAGGCGGCCCTGGACACCTACGGCCGCGTCGATGCCGTCGTCAACAACGCCGGCATCCACGATCCGGCGCTTTTCGGCGACCTCACGATCGGGCAGATCCGAACCATGTTCGAGGTGCACTACTTCGGCACGGTCTTCGTCACCCAGGCCGTCTGGCCGCATCTCGTCGCCGCCGGCTACGGGCGGGTGGTCAACACCGTCTCGGATGCCATGCTCGGCGGCATCCCCGAACTGAGCAGCTACGGCTCGGCCAAGGGCGCGGTGTTCGGGCTCACCCGTAACCTCGCCACCGAGGCGGCCCCGCACGGGATCACGGTGAACGCGATCGCGCCGCGCGCCTTCACCCGGATGTCGGCCTCGCACGCCGACAAGGTCGCCGCCGTGCTGTCGCTGAGCACCGAGGTGATGGACCAGATCAACGCCGGCATGCCGCCGGAGCTCGTCGCCCCGGCCGCCGCGTTCCTGGCGCACGAGTCGTGTCCGCTCAACGGTGAGGTGCTGCAGGCCGGCATGGGCGGGGTCGCGCGGATGGCCATGGTGGTCAGCCAGGGCGTGTCGACGCCGTCGCTCACGATCGAGGATGTGGCCGACAACCTCGACCGCATCATGGACCTCGAGGCGTCCGGCGTCACCGGTGCGGCCGCACCCCCGCCGCTGAGGTCGTCCGCCAGCTGAGAACCGGGGCGACTATCGTGTCTTGAGGTGCCGATCCCCGGCCGCCGGGGGTGGCGATGCGGCCACACCGACCGGCAAGCCGTCCTAGGAGCTATTTTCTGTGACCCTCAACACCGTTGCGCTCGAACTCGTGCCGCCCAACGCCGAGCTCGGCCGCGATCGTGCCGTCGAGGAGGCGCACAAGGTGCGCGAGGCGGCCTCGGCCACCGGGCTGGAGGGCCGGATCGGGCACGTGATGATGCCCGGCATGATCGAGGAGGACGACGGCCGTCCCATCGAGATGAAGCCGAAGATGGACGTCCTGGACTTCTGGAACGTCATCAAGCCCGAGCTGCCCGGCGTCCGCGGCCTGTGCACCCAGGTCACGGCCTTCCTCGAGGAGGATCCGCTCCGGCAGCGCGTGCGTGACCTGCGCGAAGCCGGAATCGAGGGGATCGCCTTCGTCGGGGTTCCGCGCACCATGAACGACGGCGACGGTGCCGGGGTCGCCCCCACCGACGCGCTGTCGCTGTTCGCCGACGAGGTGCCCAACCGCGGCGCCATCCTGATCCCGACCCGCGACAGCGAACTCGGCCGGTTCAACTTCAAGTGCGACCGCGGCGCGACCTACGCGCTGACCCAGCTGCTGTACTCCGACGCCATCGTGAAGTTCCTGACGGAGTTCGCCGCCGAGACCGACCACCGGCCCGAGATCCTGCTGTCCTTCGGGTTCGTGCCGCAGGTCGAGTCCCGGATCGGCCTGATCAACTGGCTGATCCAGGACCCCGGCAATGCCGCGGTGGCCGAGGAGCAGGCCTTCGTCAAGGAACTGGCCGCCGCCGAGCCGGTGCAGCGCCGCCAGCGGATGGTGGACCTGTACAAGCGCGTCATCGACGGGGTCGGCGAGCTGGGCTTCCCGCTGAGCATCCATCTGGAAGCGACCTACAACGTCAACAAGGCCGCCTTCGACACGTTCGCAGACATGCTGGCGTACTGGTCGCCGCCTACTCTCGACTGAGTGTCCGACCCTTCGCGCGAGGCGGTGCGCGAGTTGCGCGCCCGCCTGGACGACCTGACGATCCGCGACGCCGCGCGCCTCGGCCGGCGCCTGAAGGGACTGCGCAACCCCACGCCGGACGCACTGCACAAGATCGAGAACCAGATCGCCACCGGCGCGGCGCTGGTGACCGCGCGCCGCGACGCCGTCCCGGAGATCAGCTACCCCGACCTGCCGGTGAGCGCCAGCCGCGACGAGCTGGCCGCGGCCATCGCCGCCCACCAGGTGGTCGTGGTGGCCGGCGCGACCGGCTCCGGTAAGACGACCCAGCTGCCCAAGCTGTGCCTGGAACTGGGCCGCGGGATCCGCGGCACCATCGGCCACACCCAGCCCCGCCGGCTGGCCGCGCGCACCGTGGCCCAGCGCATCGCCGACGAGTTGGGCACCCCGCTGGGCGAGACCGTCGGGTACACGGTCCGGTTCACCGACCAGGCCGGCGACCGCACCCTGATCAAGCTGATGACCGACGGCATCCTGCTGGCCGAGATCCAGCGGGACCGCCGGCTGCTGCGCTACGACACGCTGATCCTCGACGAGGCGCACGAGCGCAGCCTCAACATCGACTTCCTGCTCGGCTATCTGCGCGAGCTGCTGCCGCGGCGCCCGGATCTCAAGGTCATCGTCACCTCGGCGACCATCGAGCCGGAGCGCTTCGCCGCACACTTCAGTGGGGCGCCGATCGTCGAGGTGTCGGGCCGGACCTATCCCGTCGAGATCCGCTACCGGCCCCTCGAGGTCGCCGTCGGCGGGGACGCCGAGGATGCGGTCGATCCCGACGACCCCGACCACGACATCGTGCGCACCGAGGTGCGCGATCAGACCGAGGCGATCCTGGATGCGGTGCGCGAGTTGGCCGCCGAACCACCCGGCGACGTGCTGGTGTTCCTGTCCGGGGAACGCGAGATCCGCGACACCGCGGAGGCGCTGCGGGCCGCCGACACCGGCACCCGCGACCTCGAGGTGCTGCCGCTGTACGCCCGGCTGCCCACCGCCGAACAGCAGCGGGTCTTCGCGCCGCGGCCGGCCAGCAACCTGAGCCGACGAATCGTGTTGGCCACCAACGTGGCCGAGACCTCGCTGACCGTCCCGGGCATCCGCTACGTCGTCGACCCCGGGAGCGCCCGGATCTCGCGGTACAGCCGCCGCACCAAGGTGCAGCGGCTGCCCATCGAACCCATCTCGCAGGCGTCGGCCGATCAGCGGGCCGGGCGCTCGGGGCGCACCGCGCCCGGCGTGTGCATCCGGTTGTACTCCGAGCCGGATTTCGCGGCCCGACCCCGCTACACCGATCCGGAGATCCTGCGCACCAACCTGTCCGCGGTGATCCTGCAGATGGCCGCGCTCGGGCTCGGCGACATCGAGAGCTTCCCGTTCCTGGACCCGCCGGATCAGCGCAGCATCCGCGACGGCGTGCAACTGCTGCAGGAACTCGGCGCGTTCGACGCCCGCGGCGCCATCACCGATCTGGGCCGACGCCTGGCGCAGCTGCCCGTCGACCCGCGCCTGGGCCGGATGATCCTGGCCGCCGACGAACAGGGTTGTGTCGAAGAGGTGCTGGTGCTGGCCGCCGCGCTGTCGATCCCCGATCCGCGCGAACGCCCCGCGGATCGCGAGGAGGCGGCCCGGCAGAAACACGCGCGCTTCGCCGACGAGAACTCCGACTTCGTGACGTACCTGAACCTGTGGAACTACCTCGGTGAGCAGCGAAAGGCCCGATCCGGGAACGCGTTTCGACGGATGTGCCGCGAGGAGTTCCTGCACTACCTGCGGATCCGGGAGTGGCAGGACCTGGTCGGTCAGCTGCGCAGCATCGCGGCCGGCCTCGGGATCCGGGCCGGGGAGAACGCCGGTGCGGCCACCGACCCGAACCGCGTGCACGCGGCGCTGATCGCGGGTCTGCTGTCGCACATCGGCATGCGGGAGGGCGACTCCCGCGAATATCAGGGCGCCCGCAACTCGCGGTTCATGCTCGCACCCGGATCGGTGCTGACCAAGCGGCCGCCACGCTGGCTGGTGGTCGCCGAACTGGTGGAGACCAGCCGGCTCTACGGGCGCATCGCCGCGCGCATCGACCCGGACACCGTCGAGGCCATCGCCGGAAATCTGGTGCAGCGCAGCTACAGCGAACCGCACTGGAGCGCCAAGCGGGGCGCCGCGATGGCCTACGAGCGCGTGACCCTCTACGGGCTGCCGCTGGTGGTCCGACGCCAGGTGGACTACGCCCGGACCGACCCGGAGTTGGCGCGCGAGATGTTCCTCCGCCACGCCCTGGTCGACGGCGAATGGCAGACCCGCCACCACTTCTTCCGGGACAACGCCGCGTTGCGCCACGAGTTGGCCGAGATGGAGGAACGCGCGCGGCGCCGCGACCTGATGGTCACCGACGAGGAGATCTACGCGCTGTATGACGCCCGGGTCCCGGCCGACATCGTCTCGGTCCGCCACTTCGACGCGTGGTGGAAAAAGCAGCGGCACCGCACCCCGCAGCTGCTCACCTTCACCCGCGAGGAACTGCTGCGCAGCGACGACGCCGACGAGCACCCGGACGTCTGGAAGGCCGACGACGTCGCGCTGCCACTGACCTACCGGTTCGAACCGGGCGCCGAGGACGACGGGGTGACCGTGCACGTCCCGCTGGAGGTGCTGGCCCGCCTCGGTGGCGACACCTTCGCCTGGCAGGTCCCGGCGCTGCGCGAGGAGTTGGTCACCGCGCTGATCAAGTCGCTACCGAAAGACCTGCGGCGCAACTTTGTTCCCGCCCCCGACACCGCGCGGGCGGTGCTGCCCGAGCTGGCCCCGGAAGGCGAACCGCTGCTGGACGCGTTGCAGCGGGCGCTGCGCCGGCGCACCGGGGTGGTGGTGCCGATCTCCGCCTTCGACCTGGAGAAGATCCCGGCCCACCTGCGGATGACCTTCGCCGTGGAGAACGCCGAGGGCGCCGAGGTGGCCCGCGGCAAGGACATCGACGCGCTGCGCGAGAACCTGGCGGGAACGACGCGCGCCGCGGTGGCCCGGGCGGTGGCCGACGGAGTGGAGCGGACCGGTCTGCGGGACTGGCCCGCGGACCTCGAGACGTTGCCGAAGACCGTCGAATCCGTCAGTGGGGGCAACCCGGTGCGGGGCTACCCGGCGCTGGTCGCCGCCGGCCCCGCGGTGGACGTGCGGGTGTTCTCCACCCCCGAAGAACAGCGCGCCGCGATGCGCGAGGGCACCCGCGCGCTGCTGCGCCTGGTCGTGCCCGTGCCGATCAAGGCCCTCGAACGCGAACTCGACCCCCGGTCCCGGCTGATCCTGGGCAACAACCCGAACGGTTCCCTGACCGCGCTGATCGAGGACTGCGCGGACGCCGCGATCGCCGCCCTGGTGCCCGAACCGGCCTGGACCCGTGACGATTTCGCCGCGCTGCGCAAGCAGGTGGCGGCCGGCCTGGGCTCGCGGACGCGTGACCTGCTCGCCCGCGTGCAGCGGGTGCTGGCCGCCTACCACGACGTCCGGGTCGCCCTGCCAGACCAGCCCAATGCGGCGCAGGCCGACGCCGTCGCCGATATCCGCACCCAGCTCGCGGATCTGATGCCGGCGGGGTTCGTCAGCGCCGCCGGGGCCGGCCACCTCGGCGACCTGACGCGCTACCTGACCGCGATCGCTCGACGGCTGGAACGGTTGCCGCAGGCGCCGGCGGCCGACCGCGAGCGGATGCTGCGCGTGCACACGGTCGAGGACGCGTATCACGACCTGCTGCAGGCGCTTTCGCCGGTGCGCGCGCAGGCACCGGAGGTCCGCGAGATCGGTAGGCAGATCGAGGAGTTCCGGGTCAGCCTGTGGGCCCAGCAGTTGGGCACGCCGAAGCCGGTCAGCGAGCAGCGGATCTACCGCGCCATCGACGCGGTCCTGCGCTGAGACCGGTCAGGCCTTGTAGTACACCAGCTGGTGGGTGGTGGCCAGCAGTGTCCCCGAACGCGACCAGAGCTCGGCGGATTGATCGAAGTATCCGCCGGTGAACCGGTTGGCCCGGGTGCTGCCAAGTACGTAATCGTCGCCCACCGCGGCCAATTCGGCGCTGTCGGCGTGAAAGTACACGGTGAAGCTGATGGTCCCGGCGGGCCCGAACGCGCCGAGTCGCAAGAAGGTGCGCGGGTAGAAGATGTCGCACTGCGCGGCCAGCGCGGCGTGGTCCAGGGCCCGGCCGCGCCGGTCGCGCACCCACAGGGTGGTGGTCGACGAGGGGTTGGGCCCGTCGTCGGGCCCGGGGATGGCGCCCTCGACGAACCGCAGGTCGTAGTTGCCGATCCAGACCACCATGGCCGGTGCGTCCGGGGCGGGCAGGCTCTCGGGGGCCGACGCCTCGGGCATCATGAGTTCGGAGTCCGACCAGGTGTCGCGCTGGGCGGCAAACACCGCGGTCGCGGTGGTCTTGGGCTCCCCGTCCTGGGACAGTTCGACCTGCCAGTGCTGGTTGGACCGATTCGTGCGGACCGCGCGGGCGGCGATCCGGAACTCACCGTCGACGATCGGGGCCAGGTAGTTGACGGTCAGGGCCAGCGGTTCGCCGCGCCGGTCGGGGTGCGTCTCGATCGCGCGGAGCACGGCGGCCGCGGTGATCCCGCCGAACGGGCCCACCATGTTGGCCCACTCCGGCAGGGTGCGGCCGCGCAGCGCCCCGTCGGCCGGCTCGAAGGTCATCGCCCGGTCGAACGGATGCAGCTCAGCCATGGACCGAATGGTACATAGCTGAGGCGTCAGTCCTCCGGCGGGGTGAAAAAGTATTCGCGCCAGGCCGTGATCTTGCCGTCCCTCACCTCGTAGGCGCCCATGACCGGCCAGCTCTTCTGCTTGCCCTCGACGATCCAGTGATCGAACCGCTCCATCAGCACCACGTTCCCGGTGACGGCCAGATGGCGGATCTCGAGGTCCACGCACTTTCCGCGGGCGAAGAACGCCTTCATGATCTGCTGGATCGCGTCGCGGCCGGCCAGTTCCGGATATTCGGGCCCGATGAAAAACGTGGCATCGTCCGCGAAATGGCTCATGACCTCGTCGACGTCATTGCGGCCCCACGCGGCGATCTCGGCGCGCACTACTTCCTCGGCACTCATTGTTCTCCTTGTTCCAGTGATGAATCAGAATCGAACCGGCGCGATATCACGCTATGACGAATCACGCTATGACAAATCAAGTGACGACAAGCGGTAGCGTGTCCCATCCGCGGACGGTGGATGTCGGCGACATCTCCGCGGCGTCGAGATCGACCTCCCACGCCGGGAAGCGAATCAACATTTCCTCCAACGCGATCCGGCCCTCGAGTCGAGTCAGCGCCGCGCCGAGACAGAAGTGAGCGCCCAGCCCGAAGGTGAGCAGCGACGGAATCCTGCGGTGGATGTCGAACCGGTCGGGGTCGTCGTACACCCGCTCGTCGCGGTTGGCCCCGCCGGCGACGAAAAGGATGGCGCTGCCCGCAGGAACGGTCTGGCCATGGAATTCGGCGTCGGCGGCGACGTATCGGCCGATGTGCGGGGCCGGCGGTTCGTAGCGCAGAAGCTCCTCGACCGCGTTGGGGATCAAGGACGGGTCCGCGACGAGCTCGCGACGCTGATCGGGATGCTCGGCGAGCACCTTCGCCGTCCAGCCGATCAGTCGGGTGGTGGTTTCGTTGCCGGCGCCGGCCACCACCTGGACGTAGGCCAGAATCTCGTCGCGGGTCAGGCGCCGCTGCGTGCCGGTCTCGTCGACGAACTCAAGGTGCAGCAACTCGCTCATGATGTCGTCGGACGGGTTGTCCACCCGCCAGTCGAGGTATTCGGCGAACACCCCGCCGCGGACCAGGCTGTTCTCCTTGAACTTCATCGCTTTTCCGGGCTTCACCCGCAGGTTCGCGTCGCTGCGGTCCCGAATGTGTTCCTGATCCTCTTCCGGGATGCCGAGCAGCATGCCGATCACCCGCATGGGCATCTGGGCGGCGAACTCGCTGATGATGTCGAACCGGGCGGACCCCACCAGCGGGTCGAGGCACGCCGCGGTGAACGCCCGGATCTTGGGCTCGAGCGAGGCGACGGTCTTGGGGGTGAACATCTTCGACACCAGTTTGCGGTGGATGGCATGCGTCGGCGCGTCCTCGTAGATGACGAGGCCGGGCGGCATCTCGATGCCCGACTTGATCAGCTCCAGGATGTTGCCGCGACCGGACTTGAACGTGTTGCGGTCGGCCAATCCCTTTGCCACGTCGTCGTATCGGCTGACGGCGTAGAAGTCGTGGCGCTCGTTGTAATACAGCGGCGCCTCATCGCGGAGCCGACGGAAGGTCGGATAGGGGTCGCGGTTGATGTCGAGATCGTAGGGGTCGTAGTAGACGTGGCCGGTGGGCGTCAACTGGTCGGTGGACACTGGGCTGTTCCCTTCGATGGGCCCGGCGGATCCGGGCGTTCGGTCTCCGTTGTGCGCTGGCTCATCGTTCAGGCCCCCATGCCGCCGTCGACGGCGATTGCCTGACCGGTGAGGAACCCCGGGGCATCGGCGCACAGCCAAAGGGCGATGTCGGCGATCTCGGTGGCCTCGGCCAGCCGTCCGATAGGTGCTGCGGCGAGCAGGGTTTCGACCACATCGGGGGTCATCGATTCGCGGAACATCGGCGTATCGACCGTGCCGGGGCAGATCGCGTTCACGCGCAGGCCCTCGCTCGCGTACTCCCGGGCGGCGACCCGGGTCAGTCCGACCACCCCGTGTTTGGCGGCGGTATAGGCCGAGACGGTGGGGGCCGCCCGCAGGCCGGCGACCGAGGCGCAGTTGACGATGGCTCCGCCGCCGGAATCGATGATCGCGGGGATCTGGTAGCGCAGACACGACCAGGTGCCGGTGAGGTCGACGGCGATGACCCGGTTCCAGTTCGCCATGGTGGCCTCGGCGGTCAGTTTCCCGTGTTCACCATCCACCCCAGCCGAGTTGAACGCCGCGTCGAGACGACCGTACACGGCGACCGTATGCGCCACGGCCTGCGCGACCCCGGCGTCGTCGGTGACATCACAGGGCACGAAAGTGCAGGTGCCCCAGGCGCTGAGTTCGGCCTCGGTCTTGGCGCCGGCCTCCTCGTCGACGTCGGCGAGCGCCACGGCGTAGCCGCGCCGGACGAAGGACTCGGCGGCGGCGCGACCGATTCCCGACGCGGCGCCGGTGATGAACGCAACCTTCTGCGGTGCTGCTGTGGACACTGTTCCTCGTCTCTGCAATGTCGTGCCGGCTACCGGGCCGACAGGCTGTCCAGTTCCACGTGCGGTTGGTCGGAGGTGCTCTGGCCCCGCCGGTCGATCACCGGGACACCGTCGCGAATCACGGTCCGCAAAGCCTCGCGCGGCCGTGCCAACAGCGACGGATCCTCGACGGGGTCGCCGTCGACGATGATCAGATCCGCCAACGCGCCGGGTTCGATCACGCCGACCGTTGCCGGCGGATCCACCAACAACTGGCCGGCGTTGCGGGTTCCCCAACCGAGCACGTCTTCGGTGGTCAACCCGTCGATCTGGGCGTAGTAGGCGAACTCGCGTCCGTAGTTTCCGACCTGGTGGTCGAGCGGATCGTCGGCCACGAGATCGCGGAACACCCCGCTGTAGTCATCGCCGATCAGGATGCGAACCCCGGCTGCCTGCGCGGCCGGCAGCATGGCGCGCACGTGGTCGTACTGCTCGCGCCGCACGCCCATGGCCTCTCCGTAGCCGAGTTCGAGGACGCTCCGGAGAAAGATCAGACTCGGCACCCAGAAGGTTCCCGATTCGACCATGGCCGCGATGACTTCGTCATCGATCTCATCACCGTGGTCGACGACATCGAGGCCGAGTTCGATGCACTCCATGATCATCGCCTTGTCGGCGACATGCGCACGGACTTTGGCGCCGCGCTCGTGCGCGGTCTCGATGATCGATGCGATCTCCGCGCGAGACATGTTGCGGGTGGTCCGGTGTGGTTGTCCGTGCCCCGCACTGGCGAAGATCTTGATGGTTTCGGCGCCCCGGTTGATTTCTTGGCGGACCAAGGTGCACAACGCATCCGGGCCATCGGCGCAGACGTCCGTACCGGGCGTCTGGTAGGCCTTCCACCACCGTCCGCCGTTGTTCATATCGCCGGTGGTGCCCAGGTGGTGCCCGCAGGCGCGGATCCGTGGACCGGGAATGATGTCCTCGGCGATGGCCATCTTGAGCTGGGCGTCGATGTCGTTGGAGCACGACGCCCCGGCGAACCCGGTGAACCCGCTCTCCAGCAGCACGCGGCAGGTCCGAACGCCGATCGCCATCAGGACACCCGGCGGACGCTCCTTGCCCAGCCGATCGCCGTCGGCGATGTTGAACTTGAAGAAGTCCGAATGCAGATGGCTGGTGATCAACCCCGGCAGCAACGTCATGCCTTGGGCGTCGATGACGGTCGTCGACGGCGATCCGGATGCCGCCGGGGCAGGTCCGTCAACTGCCGTGATCGTATTCCCCTCGACCGTGACACTGTGCCTGCCGGGCAGCAGCTTTCGTCCGTCGAACAGCTTGGCGTTGGTGATCTCCAGCATGGTCGCCCTCCGCCCTACGTTGCAGCCCGGCCCCGCCGGCTCAATCGCCAGTCCGGGGGAAATTGCCCGTCGTTGTCACGGACGGTGTCGGTGAGGCGGCCCAGGGTCGCTTCGTCGAGTTCCATCGAGTTCGTCTGGGGGTCAGGCCGCAGCGCATCGAGCGTGGATTCGAGCAATCCGGCAACGACGCTGCCCATGTATTCGCCCTGGTGCTGCTTGTAGATCTCGAAGAAGGTCTTCTGGGCGAACACGGTGTCGGTGGGCCGGCTCCGCGAACAGGCCAGCGCGTACTTCTCCGTCATCGCTTCGAGTTCGTCGAAGGGCACGACGGCGTTGATGAAGTTGCAGTCGTACATTTCCTTGGCGGTGAAGGGCCGTCCCGTGAACACCATCTCCATGAACTTGCGCGCACCCATGGTGTTGCACCACTGCCACTGCCGGGCCGCGAATCCCGCGTAGCGCCATGCGGCGTGGCCGAACAGGGAGTCGTCGGAGGCGATCACGATGTCGGCGTCGGCGGCCTGATAGAAGTGCCAGCCGTAGCAGTAACCGCGCACCTCCAGGATGCTGATCTTCTTGAAGTCCTGGAGGCTGCGCATGCCGGCGCTCGGGTCGGTGTAGTACTGGACCGTGGTCGCGCGGCGGCGGTAGGTGCCCTCCGGCGGGTACACCACATCGGCGTCCTCGGGCACGCGCACGGCGTGGTTCATGGTGCCCTCGCCGCGGCCGGCCATGGTGTCCATCAGTTCCGCGAGGTCGGCCCCGCTGCCCAGGTTGGGCCCGTTGGCCCGGATGACCAGCACTTTCACGTCGTCGTCGACACCGGCGTAGTGGATCAGGTCGGCGTAGCGGTGCTGGGCGTCGATGGTCATCGCGTTGAGTTCATCGGCGCGGTCGAGCGTGATCGTCGCGATCTTGGTCTTCGGGTCCTTCTCGTACAGCACGATGTCTTCGGCGGAAGGGCTGGCCTTGGGTGGCGCATCCTGCGCCGCCTGCTCGGTCATGTTGCTTCTCCTGTCGGTGATTTCAGCCCGCGGCCGAAGCCGCGTGGTCCAGCGGTGCCCGCGCCTCGAGGTGTGCCGCGACCATGTCGGCCACCTCGGAGAGGCGCACCTTCCCGGTGGGTGTCCTCGGTATGTCGTCGTGGTTGATGAAGACGATGCGCCGGGGAACCTTGTAGCCGGACAGCGTCTCGCGCAGTGCCGCCTGCAGTTCGGCCTCGGTCGGATCGCTGCCCTCGGCGCATACCACCGCCGCCACGACGAGCTCGCCGAGTTCCGGATCGGGGAGCCCCGCCACCACCGACAGCTCGACCTGCGGCAGGGCGTTCAGCGCCACCTCGACCTCCAGCCGAGACACGTTGGCGGAGTTGGTCTTGATCATGTCGCTGATCCGACCGATGAAGAACGCATAGCCGTCGTCGTCGATCCGGACGAGGTCCTTGGTGGGGAAGAACCCGTCGGCGGTGAACACCGCCTGGCGGGCCACCTTGTAGAAGCCGGTCATCAGCGCGCCCCCGCGCAGTTGCAGCTCGCCCACCTCGCCGGGGGCCACCTCGATTCCGGTCTCCGGGTCGACGACACGGCGCTCGATGCCGTTCACGGCGCGTCCGGCGGCGCCGGCCTTGGATTCGGGCAGTCGGGTGGTCACCGATTCAGCGCTGTGCGGCGCGAAACTCTCCGACATCCCGAGCATCCGGGTCTGGAGGTGGCGGGGGATGGGGTCGCCGTGCTCGTCCCAGGTCGGGCCGGTGGTGATCTTGATGTCGCTGAGGTCGATCCCGCGATCGTTGGCTGCCGCCTGCAGTTTGGCCAGCAGGTGCCAGATGACGATGTTGGTGACGGCGTGCCGTTCGATGGTGTCCAGGATGACGTCGATGTCCGGAGCGGTCGGATAGATCAAGGTGCTTCCGGTGCTCAGCACCTGTAGGGCCGCCGAGATGCCGCCCATCCAGAAGGCCGGCAGCAGCGACAGCGTGCGGTCGTCGCGTTGCACGTCGAAGTAGGTGGCCAGGACGGGAGGCTGGCGGGCGGTCGCCCACTGCCCGTGCACCACCGCCTTGGGGGTGGCCGTGGATCCCGAGGTGTACACGACAAAGGCGTCGTCGCCCGGAACGACCTCGCGTTCCACCGCCGCGAGCAGTGCGGCGTCCGGAGCCGCCGGCCCTTCGCCGCGGGCGTGCAGGTCCGCGATCGACCCGGCCCACGGCAGGCCGGTCACGTCGTCGAACCACACCGACCTCAGATAGGGTGCGACCTCGAGGCGGAGCGCGTGCGCGGCGGCCTGATCGACGCCCGGCAGGGCCGCTGCCAGGTTCTTGCCGAAATCGCGAGAACCGAAGCGCCGCACAGCGATCAGGATCTGTGCATCACTGGTGCGGACGATGTGGGCCAGTTCGCTCGGGGTCGTCAGCGTGCTGATCGGGGTGACCAGCGCACCGATGCGCAGGGCGGCATAGAAAGTGGTGAGCAGCAGCACGCTGTCGGGGGCCAGCAGCGCGATCCGGGTGCCCTTGCCGGCGCCGATCGCCAGCAACGCGCGCGCCATCCGGCCCGTGTGCTCGTCGAGGTCCCGGTAGGTGAGCGCCTCGTCGGCGACCAGGAGCGCGGGGTGGTCGGCGCGCTCGGTGACGACCTGCGCGAGCAATTGCGGAAACGTCTGCGGAAACGTTGCCGGCTCGATGTTCTCCATCAGCGGGACCGGGGTTCTCGCCGGCTGGGTGCGGCCATTTCAGAACCTGGTGATGGGATCGACGCCGTCCCAGGCTTCGGCGGCGGCGCGCATCGCGGCGAATCCCTTCTCGCGGACCGGACTCGGCTCGAGCAACTCGATCATGAATCCGAGCGTGGGGGTGGTGTCCACCCAACAGGTGCGGCTGTTGCCCACCTGCCCCTCGAAGGCCAGTTCGGCACCGCCCGCGATGTAGGCGTCGCGCTCGGATTCGTAGTCGGTGCACACCAATGCCATGTGATGTAGGCCGGATTGCCCCCTGCCGAACAGGTCGCGGAAGACCCCGGGGTCGTCGTTGTCCTGGCTGACGAGTTCGATCTGCAGATCGCCGGCGTAGGCGATCGCGGCGGTCACCGTCGGGAACTCGGCCGGCACACCACGGTGTCGTCCGTTGACACAATCGACCCCGTCGAACCAGAAAAAAGGGCCTACACCGGTTGTTCGGGACCAGGTTTCGATGGCGGGGCGCAGGTCGGGTACCACCCAGCAGGCCTGCATGAAGTTGCTGTTGGGCAGCGGTGCGGCGGTAGTCAACGGGGCATCCTTATGGGCGAGGTGGTCAGCGGCGCGCAAAGTGATCGACTGGTCAGCCGATCAGCGGGAACCGTTCGTCGTTCAATGCTTGCCACGGCACCATCTCGCTGGTGTCGAAGTTGGGGCACGGTGATCCGTTCCAGCAGACGTCGGCGGGCTGGACGATCAACAGATAGCCCCACCGGGGGCGGTCCATCATGTTGGCACCGGCGCCGTGAATGGTGAGGTGGGTGTGCACGGTGATGTCACCCAACTCGTAGTCCATCTGCTCGCTCATCTCGAGCTCGCGCAGTTCCGGGAACGTCTCGAGCGCGTCCCCGCCGCCGTAGGTGGTGTAGTCACCCATGACCCCGGCGCGATGCGACCCGTTGACGAACGACATGGTGCCGGCTTCCGGTCCGTACGACTCGAGCGGAATCCAGAAGGTCATACCGCCGGTTCGGTCGACGGCAAACGTAATGTAGTCCTGGTGGAAGGCGGTGGCGCCGTTGCCGCCGTGCCGAGATGACTTGGTGGAGGGTAGCTTCGGGACGAAGAAGTCCGAATAGTAGCGGGTTCCGACGGGCGTCCCGTCGTTGTTCCGTCGGCCCAACAGCCGCGTCGCGCTCTTGCCGATCTCGTCGATCAGCGGCCGCAGCACGGGGTTGGATAGGCCACCGCTGCGCTCGGCGTTGAAGTACGCCAGGGCGCCCTTGGCCTCGCCGTCGGCGGCCGGGGCCATGTCGGCCTTCATCGGATTGCTGTCGGCATCGGCGCCCATCTTGTCCTGGGCCAGTTCGAGCATCCTGGCCAGGACATCGGGATCGACGAAGCGCTTGAGTTTCACCCAGCCGTGCTGGTTGAGATGCTCGACCTCCTCGGGGGTGACCAAGCGGCACGGAGACTTCAGGCCGGTAATCTCATCCATGGTGGATAAACTCCTGGTAGGCAGCGGGATTGGGCATCGACCGGTGGTTGCGGAGCCGGCTCAGATGAAGATGCCCGGCCCGGTGCGGAAGGCATAGAGGCCGACGACGGCATCCTCGGGCAGGGTGTAGGGGGTGGCGACCTCGCCGACGGTGGGGCCGATGCGCGCGGCGACCTCGGCGAGTTTCGCGCGGTCGAGGCCGTACAGGTCCGCGGCGGTCTCACCGAGGAACTTCTGCGTGTACTTGGGGTCGATATCGGAGAACGTGAACCGCATGGCCTCGCGGGTGTCGGGGAACGTCCCCTCGGCGTGCGGGTAGTCGTCACCCCACATCACGTTGTCCACGAGGTCGTGCTCGACCGACAGCTTCGCCTCGGCGTTCGACATGAAACTTGCCCCGATGTAACAGTTTCGACGGAAATACTCCGACGGTGGCTTCGGCAGCTTCGCGCGGATCGCGGCCCCGGTCGGGCCGTGGTAGAGCCCGTCCATGTCGGCCATCGCGGCCGGCGCCCAGTCCACCCACTGCTCGGTGAGGACCAGTTTCAGGTTCGGATAGCGTTCGAACACCCCGCTGAAGATCATCACCCACAGACCCCGACGGGTCCGGAACGGTGTCTCCATCATGTACATCATCTGGGCGCCCTGCCCCTCGTAGGGGTAGTGCTCGCCGCCGCCGCCGTGCGTGTTGACCGACATGCCGGTCTCGTTGCAGGCGGCCCAAAGCGGTTCCCAGGCAGGGTCATTGAGCATCGGGAAGTCGCCGCGCGGCGCGGGGAGGTTGATGCCCTTCAGGCCCGCCTCGGCCGCCCACTCGACCTCCTTGGCGCAGGCGTCCAGGTCGGAGATCGGGATGTGTGCGATGCCGGCGTGCCGTTCCGGGGCCAGCGACACGAAGTCGGCCAGCCACCGGTTGTAGATGCGGACCCCGACCTTCTCGAGGTAGTCGTAGGCGGTGTCGCCCCAACTGATCAGGCCGGTGGTCGAGAACGGGATCGACTGGCCGTTGAGCCCACCGTGGAAGATGACGTCGGCGGCAACGCCTTGCGCGTCCATGTCGGCGATGCGCGCGTCATGGTCCTGGAGGCCCGGCGCGAGGCTGTGCTCGTAGCTGCGTTGCAGGAACCGGGCTCCGACCTGGTCGGCGTTGCGGATACCGGCCTGCTTGCCGAACTTCTCCGCCTCGGCCTTCTCGAGTTTTTGTGCCTGCGTCTTGCCTCTTTCGGCTTGGGACTTCCCCAGCGACCAGCTTTGTTTCGCACCGGATTTCGCTTCCGAGGACCGCCAGGACAACAGGCCCTGACTCTCCATCTCGGCGACGAAACGGTCGAAATCATCGAGGTGCTTCGCGTCGCAGTATGGGCGCAGCTGGTCCTTGACCGATGGGCCGACGTGACTGTCGATCGACACCGTGACGTAGCGCTGGTCAGCGGCAAGGCTGCCGACAGTTTCGGATTGATCTAGCGACATGCGTTCCCCTCGTCCGGGCGGCTGGAGAAGCCCTGCGGAGACCGCTGCAGGGCGGCGGTCTGGGCGTTCGAAGGAAAACGCTAAACGACAACCGACCGTTTTGCAACGGTGTTCTACTTTTGCCCTATCGTGGCAAATATCGGGGCCCGCCCGGTCTGCTCGACGCATTGACTAGGGTTTTTGGCATGAAGTCGCGGGTTCAGGAGCGCACGAGTCGACACGTGCTGGACGCCGCGCGCACCTACATCGAGACGCACGGCCTCGAGCAACTTTCGATGCGGCGGCTGGCCAACGAAGCGGGGGTGAGTGTCCGCACGCTCTACAACCACTTCGGCGACAAGGATGGCCTGCTCACCGCGCTGGTCCAAAGTTCCTTGGACGGCATCGACGTCGCGGTTCACCACCTGTCGGCGACAGATCCGATCGAACGCATCTGGGAAGCGATCGCCGTGTCGATCGACAAGACGGTGGCAGAGGTGCCCAAGGCCGTGGTCCGTGCCGTCGTCATGGACGATCGTCTGGTTGACCTGGTCAATGTGCGCTGGACGGGGTGGGATCTGATCGTCGCGGAGATCGGTGCCGCGACCAGGGCGGGTGCACTGCGCGACGACATCGAACCGGCTCTGCTGGCCGAGCATGCCGCGATGGTGTTGTTCCATCTGCAACGTCGGTGGACCGCCGGCGAACTCGACGACGCCGGGCTGCGCGCGGGCGCTCTGCACGCTTTTGACATCTGCCTGCTCGCCGTCGCGCAGCCACGTACGCGCGCCCGGATACTCGAGCACGCCCAATCGCTCACCGGGCAACGGCCGCGGCTCACCGAGGGTTGAAAGCGCTGCTCAAAGGCGTTCTGTCAGCATCACTTTGCGCGTAGCGCACCGAAGATGTCGTCGGTGGTCGGGACTTGGGCGCCGTCGATGGCCAGCACGGTGTCGATGTTGTCTGCAATACTTTCCGCGGTCAATCCGGTCTCGCGTAGCCCCTTCGTGGCGACGAAAGCCATCCGTGCGACGCCACCCATCCCGACCTGGAGGATTTCGCCGTTGAGTCGGCAGTCCTCGTGCGCCAGATAGGCGACTGCCGGGGCGCACAACTCGGGCGGCATGCTCGCGTTGACCTGCTGAATCTTCTCCTCGGGCAATCCGTAGAGCTGCGACAGGCTGTCGCAGTGGTCGGCCGACAGTCGCGTGTAGGCGCGTGGCGCAACGGCATTGACCCGGATGCCCGCGGGAAGTCCCTCGGTGGCAAGGTTTCGCGTCAGCCCGTAGACGGCGCCCTTGGCCGATGCGTAGCTGGTCAGGCCCGAAACGCCGCCGAGCATGGCCTCGGAGACGGTGTTCACAATGCGGCCGTATCCGGCCGAGATAAAGTGCGGCCAGGCGGCCCGGATCAGGTAGAGCGCACCGAAGAAGTGCACGTCAAGCATGCTGCGGAACTGTCCGAGCGAGAGCGCGTCGAAGTTCGCCGGGTCATGGATGCCCGCGTTGTTCACCACGATGTCCAGTCGGCCGTATGTGTCGATGGCCGTGTCGATGATCGACGTCGCCGAGTCTTCCTCGGCCACTGAGGCGCAGCACGCGACGGCCTCCCCGCCGAGATCTTTGATCTCCTGCACCACCTGGTCGGCCGGGGCGGAGGACGTCCCGTTGCCCGTCGCATCGACTCCGTAATCCGCGACGATCACGCGGGCCCCCTTCTGGGCCAGCAACAGGGCGTGACCACGCCCGATACCGCGGCCCGCGCCGGTCACGATCGCGACCCGGCCGTCAAAACGCAACTCAGACATGCCTTTTCCCTCCAGTGTGGACCGAACTGGTCCGCGACACTACTCCCCGCAGCGTCTCGGTGTGCAGGCTCATCCAGGATGGCTCGAATCGGGAGTCGCCGAATATGTTGGCAGCCAGCCGGTTTCCGGCCATGGTGTCGAGCGTTCCGAGCTTCTGGCCGGCGCACCGCACTCCTCGTTACGGCGGTCGAATTCTCGACAAATCCTTGACCGGACGATAACGGGTCTGCTAAGCAGGTGCCCAGCACATTTCGTCGCGTTCAGGAAATCGCACCCGCAGCCAACCCGATGTCCTGAGTCGCTTTCCGCGTGCCCACTTCTTGGAGTCGATCGCATGACTGTTCCCACCGACGTCGATCTGTACTACGACCCGTACAACATCGACCTCAACATGAACCCCTACCCGGTTTTCGCGCGGTTCCGGGAGGAGGCGCCGCTGTACTACAACGAGCAACACGACTTCTACGCGCTGAGCCGCTGGGACGACGTCAACAAGGGCGTCATCGACCACGAGACCTTCATATCCGGCCGCGGGGCTTTGCTGGAGCTCATCAAGTCGGGCATGGAGATGCCGCCCGGCACGCTCATTTTCGAGGACCCGCCGATCCACAACATTCACCGCAACCTGCTGTCGCGGGTCTTCACGCCCCGCAAGGTGCTCGCGCTCGAGCCGCAGATCCGGGAGTTCACCACGCGATGCCTGGATCCGCTGGTCGGCACTGGGAACTTCGACTTCGTCAACGATCTGGGCGAGCAGATGCCGATGCGCGTGATCGGCATGCTGCTGGGTATCCCGGAGGACCGGCAGCAAGCCATCACCGACCACGGCGAAGAGACTCTGAACAAGGACAAGGTCGACTCGCTGGCCACCGGTGAAGTGTTTGCCGAGTTCGTCGACTGGCGTACTGAGAATCCGTCCGACGACATCATGACCGACCTGCTCAACGCCGAGTTCGAGGACGAGACCGGCACGGTGCGCAAGCTGCGTCGCGATGAGTTGTTGTTGTACCTGACGGTCATTGCGACCGCCGGCTCGGAGACCACCACCCGGATGCTGGGCTGGGCCGGTAAGACCCTGGCCGAGGTGCCGGAGCAGCGACGGGACCTGGTGCAGAACCCGGACCTGATTCCGCGGGCGATGGAGGAGATCCTCCGCTGGGAGCCGCCGGCGCTGCAGCTTGCCCGTTACGTCACCCGCGACGTCGAGTATTACGGTCACACCGTGCCGGAGGGCTCGGCGATGCTGCTGCTGGTGGGCGCGGCCAACCGCGACTCGCGGCGGTTCCACAACGGGGATGTCTTCGATATCCACCGGGAACAGCAGGGGCACATGACATTTGGTGCAGGAACGCACTTCTGCATGGGCAATGCGCTGGCCCGCCTGGAACTGCGCATCGCCATGGAGGAGATCCTCAAACGCTTCCCGGAGTGGGAGGTCGACTGGCCCAACGCCGTGCCGTCCGAGACAGCCGCGGTCCGCGGCTGGGCCGCCATGCCCACCTTCGTCCCCTGATCCGAGGACCACATGCATCGCATACTGCTCAGCACCTTCCTGATCGACGCGCCCGCCGAGGTCTTCGAGAAGACCACCGACTTCTGGGCCGGGGCGCTCGACGCCGAAGCGTTACGGCCCCGAGGCGGTCGCGACTACCGGATCCTCGAGGGCGCCTCCGACGACTTCCGCGTCGTGGTCCAGAACGCCCACTCCGGCGAGGCGGGCATACATTTCGACATCCACACCGACGATCTGGAAGCCGAGGTGGAACGCCTCAAGGGACTCGGCGCCACCGTGGTCGACGATTCCTTCGTCGAGCACCCCGGTAAGTGGGTGATCATGGCCGACCCTGCCGGCAAGGAATTCTGTGTGGTCTACGCCCTGAATCCGCTGCGCCCCCAGGCCGACCGGGATGCGTTCGAGCGCAAGGCCAAGCCGGTCGGCTGACCGACGTTCACCCCTCGACCCGAGAAAGATCCATGACCAAGCCGCAGGTAGTTTTCGACCCGTTCTCCGACGAATACTTCAACGATCCGTACGACATCTACCTGCGGATGCAGGACGAGGCGCCGGTCTATTACAGCGAGGAATCCGACTTCTACGCTTTGACCCGGCACGCCGACGTCGCCGCGGCGCTGAAGGACCACGAGACGTACTCCTCGTCCCAAGGCTGCGACCTGGCCACCGTGCAGGCCGGCGAAGGTCCGCAGGGGAAGGTGATCATCTTCATGGATCCCCCGGACCACCGGGTGATGCGCAGCCTGGTGAACAAGGCGTTCACCCCGCGCGCGATCCAGTCGCAGCGCGAGACCGTCGAACAGCTCGTCGACCATTATCTGGCGCAAGCGGATCCGCACAACTTCGACGTGGTCCAGGATTTCTCGGGCCCGTTCCCGGTCGAGGTGATCACCCGGATGGCCGGGGTGCCCGAGGATTACCGACAGATGGTCCGGGAGTGGATCGACATTTCGTTGGTCCGCGAGCCCGGCAACATGGGTTTCACCGAGGCCGGCGCCCAGGCGGCGATCGAATCAGGCACCTACTACTACCAGCTGGCCCAGGAGCGTCGGGCCAACCCGCAGGACGACATGATCAGCCGGCTGATCACCGCTGAGATCTTGGGCGAGGACGGTCAGGTCCGGAACCTCGACGACGTCGAAGTTGCCGGCTTCACCGCACTCCTGGGCGGGGCGGGTGCGGAGACCGTCACAAAGCTGCTCGGCAATGCCATGGTGACGTTCGCGAAGAACCCCGACCAATGGCAGAAGCTGGTCGACGATCGCAGCAAGGTTCCCGCCGCGGTCGAGGAGATGCTGCGCTTCGACGGCCCGGTGCACTACAACGTGCGCTTCACGCTCAAGGAGGCGCACCTGCACGGCATCACCATCCCGGCCGGCAAGCCCGTGTTCCTGATGAAGGCCGCCGCCAACCGCGATCCGCGTGCCTTCACCGCCGCCCACCTCTTCGACATCGACCGCGACCGCACCGAAGCGCAGAATCTCGGCTTCGGCTACGGCATCCACAGTTGTCTGGGTGCGGCGCTGGCGCGGCTGGAGACCACGATCGCGCTGGAACGGCTACTCGATTTCATGCCCCGCTACGAGGTGCAGTGGGACGGACTGGCGCGCGTGCAGATGCAGAACGTCGCGGGATACAACCGTGTGCCAGTGCAGGTTCTGCGTTGATGGCCCCGCTATCCCGGGACTGAGCTCAGCGGGGTGAGCCGACTGCGACCTCGGGCACCCGCTCGACCGCGGCCGTGTCCAGCACCAGCTTCGCCACCCGATCCCGGTGCTGCTCGGCCGAACCCAACAGCGCGGCATCGGTGGTGGCGCGCTTGAAGTACAGATGCGCCTGGTGCTCCCAGGTGAACCCGATGCCGCCGAGGGTCTGGATGGCGTCCCGGGCGACCCGGCTGAACGCCGCCGAGCAGGTGGCCTGCGCAATGCTGGCCGCCAGCGCGGGGTCGTCGCTGCCGTCGGTCAGCGCCCAGACCGCGTGGTAGGCAGTCGATCTGGCATGCTCGACGTCCACCAGCAGATCGGCCAACCGATGCTTGACGGCCTGGAACGAGCCGATGGGCCGACCGAACTGCAGCCGGGTCTTGGCGTACTCCACGGCGATGTCGAGCAGGTGCTGGCTGGCGCCGACCTGCTCCACGGCCAGCAGCACCGAACCGACCTGCAGGGCGTGGGTGATGACGCGCTCGGCCTCGTCGGGCCCGGCGATCAATTGCGCCGGGGCCGAGGCGAATTCGAGGTCGGCCTGCGGGCGGGTCAGGTCCAGCGTCACCAGGTTGGTGCGCTGGGCCGCGGCGGCGTCCACGGCGTAGAGCCCCACGCCGCCGGATCCGTTGGCGGCCACCAGGATGACGTCGGCGGCGTCGGCGTCGACCACCCGCGCGACGGTGCCGCTGACGGTCACGTCGCCGTCGGTCGCGGTCAGGGTGACCGCGGCGGGATCGAAGGCCCCGGCCTGATCGGCCACCGCGAAGGCGGCGGTCTTGCGGCCCTCGATCAACTCGGGCAGCAGCTCATCGCGCGCGGCGCCGGCCGAGGCCGCCACCAGCGCCGGAATGGCCAGGTACACCGTGCCGAACAGCGGACCGCAGGCCAGCGCGGCGCCGAGTTCCTCGACGGCGACGGCCTGATCCACCAGGGTGCCGCCGACACCGCCCGCGGACTCGGGCACGGCCAGACCCAGCACGCCGAGTTCGGCGCCCAGACGGGCCCACACCTTCGGGTCGAACCTCGGGTCGGACTCCATCAGGCGACGGACCGTCTCCTCGTCGAAGTTGTCCGCCGCGAACCTGCGCACCGCCTTGCGCAGCTCCTGCTGCTCGGTGCTGAACGTGAACTCAGCCACGGGGGATCTCCTTCCACGGCATGCCGGCGTCGGCACGCAGGTCGCCCGGCAGACCCAGGACACGTTCGCCGAGAATGTTGCGCATCACGTCCGAGGTGCCGCCTTCGATGGTGTTCGCGCGGCTGCGCAGGAACCGCTGCTGGACCGGGCCGCGCCAGTCCGCCTCGGAATCCTCTTCGTCCAGCAGGTTGTAGTTGTGGTACAGAACCCCTTCGGGCCCAAGCAGATCCATGCACCACTGGTAGATGTGCTGGTTGAGTTCGGCGCCCACCAGCTTGCCGATGGAGCCCTCCGGGCCGGGGCCGCCGACCCCGGCCGACGCGCGGGACCGTTCCGAGGTCAACCGCTGCGCCTCGGACCGCAGCCACAGCTGGGTCAGCCGGTCCCGCAGCACCGGGGTGTGCAGATCGGGGCGGGATGCCCACAGCCCCACCGCATCGGAGATGGTGCCGGCGCCGCGCCGGCTTCCGCTGCCGCCGAGCGCGCTGCGCTCGTTCATCAGCGTGGTCATCGCCACGGCCCACCCGTTACCGACATCGCCGAGGCGGTGCGCGTCGGGGATGCGCGCGTCGGTGAAGTACACCTCGTTGAACTCGGCCTGCCCGGTGAGCTGCCGCAACGGCCGGGTCTCGACGCCCGGGCCGTGCATGTCGATGACGAAGTAGGTCAGGCCCTTGTGCTTGGGCACATCGGGGTTGGTGCGCGCCAGCAGCAGCCCCCAGCGGGCGCGGTGCGCCAGGCTGGTCCACACCTTCTGACCGTTGATCACCCAGTCGTCTCCGTCGGGAACGGCCGAGGTGGCCAGGCCGGCCAGGTCGGAGCCCGCGCCCGGTTCGGAGAACAGCTGGCACCAGATGTCCTCGGTGGTGGCCAACGGCCGCAGCCAGGACTTCTTCAGGTCGTCGGACTGGGCGTGCTCGCGGATGGTCGGCGCGGCCATGCCGTAACCCATCGGGTTCAGGCCCAGCGGCACCGGACCGCCGGCGCCCTGCAGGATCCCGTCGGCCACGGCCTGCAGGCCGCGCGAGACGCCCAGGCCGCCCTGCCCCTCGGGGAAGTGCACCCAGGAAAGTCCGGCGTCGTAACAGGCGCCGAGATAGTCGGGGATGGGAACGGATTTCGGGTTGTGGTCGGCGACGACCTGCCGGGCGAGGTCGGCGACCCGTTCGGAGTCGGCAGCGGTGCTCATCTGAGCCACGATATTGAATCAACACCTGTCAAGAAAGACCGGGGTGTGATTCAGGTCGCTACCAGGTGTCGACGAACCGCGGCCGCCGGCGCGGCTCGCGCTCGTGGTGCGCGGCCGCGGTCAGCGTGGCGATGATCAGCTCCCGGGTCTCGGCGGGGTCGATGACGTCGTCGATCTCGAGGATCTGCGCGGCGTTGAGCGCCTTGGCGTGCTCCTGGGCGGCCGCGGTGGCCTGGCGCACGCGCTCCTCCCGTTCGTCCGCGTCGTCGATGGCCTCGAGCTCCTTGCGCAGGCCCAGCCGCACCGCGCCCTCGAGCCCCATCGGACCCAGATGCGCGCCCGGCCAGGCGACGGTCAGCAGCGGTTCCTGCAGGCTGCCGCCCGTCATGGCCTGCGCGCCAAGGCCGTAGCCGCGGCGCAGGATCACCGCGATCAACGGCACGTCCAGGGCGGCGCCGGCCACCAGCAGCCGCGACGCGCGCCGCACCAGCGCCTGGGCCTCGGCGTCGGGGCCCACCATGAAGCCCGGGCAGTCCACCAGCGAGATTACCGGCAGCCCGAACGCGTCGCACAACTGCAGGAAGCGGGCCGCCTTGTCGGAGGCCGCGGCGGTGATGGCACCGGCCATCACCCGGGTGTTGTTGGCGATGAACCCGACCGGGCACCCGTCGATGCGGGCCAACGCGGTCACCATCTCGGGCGCGAACCGCGGCCGCAGGAAGGTCACGCTGTCCTGATCGGCCAGCGTGGTGATGATCGGGTCGACGGGATAGGCGCGCCGAGCGCGCTCGGGAAGTATTGTGCGCAAGGGGGTTTGGTCGGCGGCCGGACCGGGTTCGGTGCTCCCCTGGAAGTAGGACAGCAGCCGCTTGGTGACCGCCACCGCCTCGGCCTCGTCGGCGACCACCACGTCCACCACGCCGTTGGGCTCCTGCACCGAGATGGGCCCCACCTCGTCGGGCGGCACGTCGCCCAAGCCGCCGCCCGCGATCATCGCCGGGCCGCCCATCCCGAGGGACGCATCGGCGGTCGCCACGATCAGATCCGCCGCCCCCGCGATCACGGCGTTGCCCGCGAAGCAGCGCCCCTTGACCACCGCGATGCGGGGCACCCACCCGGACAGCGCGGCCCACAGCTTGAAGGCGCGCACCTCCAGCGAGGAAACCGTCGGATAATCGGTGTCGCCGGGCCGGCCGCCGCCGCCCTCGGCGAAGAACACCGTCGGCAGCCGCATCCGCTCGATGAGCTCGAAGAGCCGGTCCTTCTTGCGGTGCCCGAACACGCCCTGGGTGCCGGCCAGCACGGTGTAGTCGTAGGACAGCACCGCGCACGCGCTGCGCTGCGGGCCGAACAGCGCGCCGTTGATCCGCGCCGTGCCGGCGAGCAGGCCGTCGGCCGGGGTGCGTTCGATCAGTTCGTCCACCGGGCGCCGCGCGCGCTGCGCGGCGATGGCGAACCGGCCGTACTCGACGAAGGATCCCTCGTCGACCAGGTCGGCGATGTTTTCCCGGGCGGTGCGGGCCCCGGCGGCGTGCCGGCGCTGCACCGCCTCGGGCCGGGCCGCATCCTTGGTGAGTGCCCGACGGCGCAGCAACTCGACGTGATCATCGGGTAGGTGATCGTCAGGTAGGTCGCCGTCGGGCATCGTCACTCCTTCGCTCAGTCCGCCGCGACCGGGTCGGGCCTGCGGCGCTTGACACAGGCGATGATCGCATCGACGACGACGAACGCGAGCAGACTCAGCCCGAACAACGGCAGGAACCAGCCCACCGCGACGGCCGCCACCAGCAACGCCGCCTTCGCAAACGGGGACAGGCTGCGGATCGCGCCGCGCAGCGGCGGGCGTCCCACCGCCCACGCCGAGCCGCGGGTGGGCCGGCGCTGCCACCACATCCGGTAGCCGTGCACGATCAGCACGATCAGCCCGATGGCGATGAGCGCCAACACAATCTGGTTGGGCACCCCGAACAGGATGCCCATGTGGGTGTCGATGGACCACCGGGTGAGCTTCGCCAGCACGGGCCACTCGGCGAAGTCGACCCGGTCGGTGATCGCCCCGGTGTCGGGATCCACCGAGATGGCGTCGTGGCGGTTCGGCCAGTCGCGCTTCTTCTCGGCGACCAGCCAGCCCTCCTCGGCGTTGGCGGGCGGGTACATCCACATCGGTTCCACCAGCCCCGCACCGTGGGCGGTGTGCAGCGCGGTATCGGCGCCGTGCAGGAAATCCGCACCGCCGACGACGGATCCGCCGTGGTGCGCGTGCGACCCGCCGGCCGGTGCGGCGCCGCCGCTCAGGGTCGTGTCGACCGCGGGTGCCTTGCTGTCGAACGCCTGCTGCACCGCGTCGATCGACGCACCGCCGTACCGAGACCAGGTGATCCCGGTGACGGACAGGCCGAGCAGACCCAGCAGGATCCACACCCCGATCACCGCATGCCAGGACCGGGTGCGACGGCGGCCCTTGCCGGTGCGGTCGGGCACCGCGATCCGACGCCAGGACCCGGTCTGGCGGCGATGCCCGACCCACAGCCACAGCCCGGCCAGCGCGGTGATACCCAGCCAGCTGGCGGCCAGCTCGCTGTAGTGCCGGCCGACGGCGTCCAGGTGCAGGTTGCGGTGCAACTCGTCGAACCAGGCCCGGGTGGGCAGCCACTGGCCGTAGGTGGTCAGCGCGCCGCGCACCTCGCCGCTGTACGGGTCGACGAACACCGTGCGCTGGTAGTCCGGCGGCACGTCGTCGACGGCCAGGGTGACCCAGGTGGTCTCGTCGGGGGCCCCGGGCGGACGGATGCTCTCCACACTGCCCTCGGGGTGCGCCGCGCGGGCCGCGGACAGCTGCTCGGCGAGCGGCAGCCGCTGCTCGCCGACGCGTTCGACGGTCAGTTGGTCGCGGTGGATGTAGGTGTCGAGCTGCGGGATCAGGGCGTACATCAGGCCCGTGACCGCGGCGATCAGGATGAACGGGCCGATGAACACCCCGGCGTAGAAATGCAGCCGGCGCAGCAGCGCGGAGAAGCCGTGCGGGCGTGGCGTCGGTGCGGCACCGGTCGGTGCGGCACCGCCCGGCGGACCGTGCTCGTCGCGCGAGGGGGTTTCGGGTTGGGTGGTGGTCATGGTGCGCTTTCGTTTGCGTCGAAAAATGGGAGCACAACGCCGATCGGATCGGGTGGTGCCAAAGACTGCGCGCCGGAACATCCGGCGGCGGTGAAGGATTCGGCTCAGCCGAGCGACGCGAAGCGGGGCGGGGCGCGCATGCCCATCCCGCAGTACAACAGAACCGACTGCGCGACAATGTTTCTCGCGCGGTACCTGCGGGGGCGGGCCGCGGGGCGGGCCCGTCCGACCAGGATCAGCCGCAGCCAGCACAGCACCGACTCGCACACGGAGTACAGGTGCTCGACCGCGGCGATCAACGCGGCGAGGCCGACGGCGGCCGCGGCGTGCAGCGCCAGCATCGGCAGCGACGGCAGCAGCGATCCGTGCGCGTGCGCGGCGGTGAGTGCCAGGCCGAGGTGGCCGAACGCCTGCGCGACGGCCAGGGCCGCGACCAGCGCGCCGAGTTGGCCGCGCCGGTCCTCGACGGTGAACCGGCTCGCGACGGCGCCGACGGTGATGGACAGGATGGTGAGCACCATCAGGGTGCCCCCGCCGGGAAGTCCGCCTCCGGCCGCGGCGTGCGCGGCGGCGGTGACCAGTGCCGAACAACCACCGATCAGGGCGCCGCGCAATCGGCGGACGCGCGAGGGCGGCGTGCTCACGCGCGCAACCCTACTAAATGGGATCAGCCGGCCTCGGCGGCGCCGACCGCAGGTCCGGGCGCCGGACCGGTGCCGGTGCCCCCGGACGGGGCCGGCTGGGCCGTCGGGTTCGAGGCGGCCGGGGCGGGGCCGCCGGCCGGGGGTGGGGCGCCGCCGGCCGCGCCGGGATTGCCGAGCACGAGCTGACCCAGCTGGCCGAGGATCGCCGCCGGGCTGGCGCCCTGCGGGCCGCAGCCGGGCAGGCAGTCGTCGATCTTGCTCCACTGCTGGCAGTCGCTGGTCTTGAAGGCCGTGTCACCGGCCTCGATCTTGACCACCTGCGCCTTCTTGCTCAGGGCGTTGTCGACGAGCTTCTCGCCGCTGATCCGCTTCCAGTAGCAGGCGCCGTCCTCGACCGGGCCGGCCGAACTGTAGGTGCCCGGCATGATCTCGGAGCCCACGGCGTAGGTGCCGTCCCCGGCGAACGTCGTCTGGGGGCCCGGCGGGGGACCCGGGGCCGGTTCGCCCTCGGGATCGGCGAACGCGATCGCTGCCGAGGCGCACCAGCCCACGAGGGCCAGCGCGGCGGCCAGCCCCACGGTTTGCTTAGACCTCATAAGTTGTCAGTGTAGGCGCTCATTCGGCCGCACATCGTCGAACTCCCACGTAGCCCGAGCTCAGCGCCGGGGTCTGGGACAGCGGATCCACCGGGTTGCCGTCGATCAGCAGGTTGCGGTTGACGCCGAAGGACTGCGGCGCGCCCCCGCCGCGCGGATCGAACACCCGCGACCCCCAGCCGTGATCCATGACCAGCAGCCCGCGCCGGGGCCGGTCGCTGAGCTCGGCGTCCAGTTCGACCTCGCCGACCGCGGAGAAGACCCGCACCCGGTCGCCGTCGGCGATGCCCAGCTCGGCGGCGTCGTCGGGGTGGATCAGCACCCGGTTGCCGCGCCCGCCGGGATGCAGTCCGGGCAGCTCGTTGAGATAGGAGTTCATCGAGTGCCGGTTGCGGCGGTTGCCCAGCTGGAACGGGAAGCCGGCCGGCGGCCGCGGCGCCGGGTCGGCCAGCAGCTGCCGCGCGCGGGCCACCAACTCGGCGGGCGCGATGCGGATCAGCTTGTCCTCGGTGCGCAGCGCCGCGCGGAAGTGGCCGAACTCACGCGGGCCGAGCACCTTGCCGTGCGGATTCTCGGTGAGATCGCGCCAGCGCAGCCGGCGCCCGCCGACCTTGCGGGAGGCCGCGACGATGATCCGGTCCAGCCAGCCGGGACCGAACTCCAGACCCGGGCGGCCCGTGCGCCGGGCCAGCGCGCGGGTGGCCCGGATGAACCCGTTGAGCCCGCGGGCACCGAACAGCGGGGTCTTCATGGCCAGGGCCAGGTCGACGAAGATCCGCCATTCGGGCCGGGCGTCGGCGGGCGGGTCCACCACCTTGGCGCCGTACTGCACGAACGGCTCGTCGTGCATGTTGCTGGTGAGCGCCAGCAAGTCGTCGCGCTCCAACCAGTGCACCGCGGGCAGCAACCAGTGCGCGTGCCGGTGGCTCTCACGCTGCACCAGGTCGATGGCCACCAACAGATCCAGCTGCCCCAGGGCGTCGTCGAGGGCGGCACCGTTCGGTCCGGAGACCACCGGGTTGCCGGCGTCGATCACCATCGCCCGGATCCGGCCGCGGCCCGGCGTGGTGATCTCGGCCGGCAGGTCGCTGAGGGTGTGGGCGCCGGCGACCATCGGCCGCCCCGAGACCCGGTTGCGGTGATCGGGTGTCTTCGCCAGACCCGCCAACCGCAGCGCGTCGAGGTAGCCGGGCTCGAACCGGCGTCCGCCGGGGCGGTCCATCCGACCGGTGATGACGTTGAGCACGTGGCCCAGCCATTCGCCGACGGTGCCCGCCAGGTGCAGCGACACCCCGGTCCGCGTCACCACCATCGCGCCGCGGGCCGCCGCGAACTCGCGCGCGGTCTGTTCGATCAGCGCCCGTGGCACGTCGCAGCGGGCGGCCAGGTCGTCGACGTCGACGCCGTCGACCAACTCGCGCAGCGCCGCCATCCCGGTGACCCGCTGCATGCAGTCCTGCCGGTGTTCGCGGCGTTCGTCGAGGATGACCTTGACCATCGCCAGCAGCAGCGCCCAGTCCTGCCCCGGCCGCACCGCGAGGTGGGTGTCGGCCGCGTCGGCGCTCTCGGTGCGCACCGGATCGACGACGACGATCCTGGCCCCGTCGCGCTGCCGGTCCAGCGCGCGGCGCCACCCGCCGGGCGCGGTCTCCACCCAATTCCACGCGCTGACAGCGGGATTCGTGCCGACCAGCAGGAAGTAGTCGCAGTTGTCGATGTCGGAGACCGGCACCATCAGCGCCGAGCCGTACATGGCCTCGGCCACCACGTGCAGCGCGTTCTGGTCCACCGAGCCCACCGCGTAGCGGCTGCCGGTCCCGATCCCGTCGAGCCAGCCGTTGAGGAAGATCAGGTTGGACGACGAGAACCCGGCCGGGTTGCCGTAGTAGACGCCCACGGCGTCCGGTCCGTCGCTGGCGATCAGCGCGGTCATCCGGGCGGCGATGTCGGCGATGGCCTCGTCCCAACCCGCCGCCACGTAGCGATTCCCGACCCGCTTCATCGGCGTGCGGATCCGGCGGGGGTGCTCGACGAGTTGGTGGGCGTTGCGGCCCTTGGCGCAGAAATCCCGCCAACTGTGCGGGTGCTGCTTGTCGGCGGAGATCTTGCGCACCCGGTTGTCGGCGACCGCGACCTCGACGCCGCAGGACGCCAGGCAGATCCGGCAGAACGTGAACACGGTGTCGGTATGGGTGGCGTCCGCGCGGGCGGGAGCGTCGGACGCCCCGGGCGCTGTCATGCGCTCAGCGTGACATCGGCACGCGCGGTTGTAAAGGCTCGGCGCCACCCTCGCCGGGGCGGGGGACGCCCGGCGGATTCGCTGCCGCCGTGGCGTTTCGACCCACCGCCGGTGTGGCAATACTGCCCGGGTGCGATGGCGAGCCAGGGCATCGGCGGCCGGCCGTCCGTAGTCTCGTTGGAACACGCGGTTCGGATTGGCAACGGAAGGAGCTCCATGTCGCAACCGGTGGAATCGGTGCCCGGAGATCAACCAGAGCAGCCCAGCGAATCCCCGGAGCTCACCTTCGACGAGCACCTGCATCCCGCGCGACCGCGTACCTTGCGCTACCGCCCGCGGGTCAAGGCGGCGTTCACCCGCAAGTCCCTCGGCCAGGAGGGCGCGCCCGCGGCCGACAATCCCGCCTACGTGTCCTGGCTGCTGTCGCAGTCGATGCTCGCCGACGCCAACACCATCAGCCAGCAGTTCTCCGGTCAGGGCTCGATGTGGCAGAACCCCTATGCGACCCCGATGCCGCGCGGCGCGGTCGAGACCGCCTCGGTGTGGTTCACCGCCTACCCGCTGTCGCTGATCACCCGGCCCGACGAATCCTTCCTCAAGGCCATGGCGGACGAGGCGATGTGGAAGGCGTTCGCCGACATCGGCATCGAGGCCGTGCACACCGGCCCGGTCAAACGCGCCGGCGGCATCTCCGGGTGGGCGCACACCCCCAGCGTCGACGGGCACTTCGACCGGATCAGCACCCAGATCGATCCCGCGTTCGGGACCGAGGACGACTTCCGGCAGTTGTGCGGCACCGCGAACTGGTACGGCGGCACCATCATCGACGACATCGTGCCCGGGCACACCGGCAAGGGCGCGGACTTCCGTCTGGCCGAGATGAAGTACGCGGACTATCCGGGGATCTATCACATGGTCGAGGTGGATCCGCGGGACTGGGAGCACCTGCCCGACGTGCCGGCCGGCGCCGATTCGGTCAACATCGACGCGGCCTGCGAGGACTGGTTGGACAAGGCCGGATACATCATCGGCCGGCTGCAACGGGTCATCTTCTACGCCGAGGGCGTCAAGGAGACCAACTGGAGCGTGACCCGCCCGGTCCTCGGGGTCGACGGGGTGGAACGTCGCTGGGTGTACCTGCACTACTTCAAGGACGGGCAGCCCTCGATCAACTGGCTGGATCCGTCGTTCGCCGGGATGCGGCTGGTGATCGGCGACGCGCTGCATTCCCTGACCGACCTCGGCTCGGGCGGACTGCGCTTGGACGCCAACGGTTTCCTGGGCGCGGAGAAGACCGCGGCCGACGAGAACCCGGGCTGGTCGGAGGGCCATCCGCTGTCGGAGGCCGCCAACCACCTGATCGCCAGCATGGTGCGCAAGCTCGGGGGGTTCACCTTCCAGGAACTCAACCTGACCATCGACGACATCAAGCAGATCGGCGAGGACGGCGCCGACCTGTCCTACGACTTCATCAACCGGCCCGCCTATCAGCACGCCTTCGCCACCGCCGACACCGAGTTCCTGCGGCTGACCCTGCGCACCACGCTGGAACTCGGCGTCGACCCGGCGTCGCTGGTGCATGCGTTGCAGAACCACGACGAACTGACCTACGAGCTGGTGCATTGGTCCACCGGCCATCGCGACGACCACTACACCTACAAGAACGCCGAGGTCACCGGCGAGGAGCTGGGTGAGATCGTCCGCACCGACCTGACCGAGAAGTTCACCGGCGAGCACGCCCCCTACAACCGGGTCTTCACCACCAACGGAATCGCCTGCACCACAGCCTCTTTGATCACCGCGACGCTGGGCATCACCGACCTTGACGAGCTCGACGACCCCGCCGAGGTGGATCGGGTGCGCCGCGCGCACCTGCTGCTGGCGATGTTCAACGCCCTGCAGCCCGGGGTTTTCGCGCTGTCCGGCTGGGACCTGTGCGGAATGCTCACCTTGCCGGCCGCCGACGTCGCGGAGCTGCTGCGGTTCGGCGACACCCGCTGGATCCACCGGGCCGCGCACGACCTGATGGGCGTCAACCCCGAGGCCCGCGCATCGATGGCCGGAATGCCCAGGGGCAAAAGTCTTTACGGCTCCATCCCGGAACAGCTGGCCGACGAGGCGAGCTTCCTGCGGCAGCTCCAGGCGATCCTGCGGGTGCGGTCACACTACGGGATCGCGACCAGCCGACAGATCGACATCCCGGAGGTGTCGCACCGGGCCATGTTGGTGATGGTGCATCAGCTCGAGGATCCCCAGCAGTATCAGCTCACCGTGCTGAACTTCGCCGACGAGCCGATCGCGGGGACCGTGCGCTCCGACACCCTGCCCCCCGGCGGCACGGTGTCGGACATGTTCAGCGGCAACGCCTTCGCGACCATCGACGATCTGCACAGCTTTGCCGTCGAGATGCCGCCGCACCACGGGATGGCGCTGCTGGTCGAGGCGCCCGAGTCCGAGGCCGAGGACTAGGCGGGTTCCGCACAGAAGACGGCCTCGGCCAGCGGCTCGCGGGGATCGTTCGCACGCGCGGAGCCCCGGGTGAACGTCACGGATACGGCGGCACCGCCGGGCTGTTTGACCATCAGGCTGTGGTAGCCCTCGATGTCCCCGCCGTGACCCCACACGGTGATGCCGCAGGACAGCGTGAGGGCCACCAGACCGAGCCCGTAGGAATACCGCGGACCGCGGTCGGGCCACGCGATGGTGTCCTTCATCTGTTCCAACTGGGCGGGTTCGACGACGCGTCCGTCGAGCAGCGCGCTGATGAACGCCGCCATGTCCTCACCGGTGGAGATCAGCGATCCGGACAAGCCGGCGGCCGAACCGTGGAACGCCGTCACGTCGGTCTGTCGCCCGTCCACCAGTTCGTAGCCGTGCGCGAACGGGACGCGCAGTCCGGTGTCGCCGAGGGCGGGGAAGTAGGTGCCGTCGAGGCCCAGCGGCACCATGATGCGCCGGGTGATCTCGTCGGCTGCGGGCTGCCCGGTGACTGCCTCGATGATCAACCCGGCGATCGTGTAGTTCGTGTTGGTGTAACGCATTTGGGTGCCGGGGGTGAACTCGGAAGGCTTGTCGAGAGCCAGGTCGAGGATCTGGTCGGCGGTCAGCGGCGCGGACGGGGTGGGCGTCGCCGCGTCGAAGTACTCGGGCAGACCGCTCTGGTGGCGCAGCAGGTGCCGAACCGTGATCGCATCGGCGTCGACCCCGGGAGCGCGGATGCGGCCCGGCAGAAGGCTTTCCACCGAAGCATCAAGATCGACGCGACCTTCCCCCACCAATTGCAGAATCGCGGCCGCCACGAAAGTCTTGGTGATGCTGGCCGCGCGCACATGGGAGTCGGGCGCGAAACCGGCCCGCGTCGCGACGTCGGAGTAGCCCGCGACATGGCGGACGACGTCGGGTCCGGTACGGACCACCGCAACCGCTCCCGGGATGCCTCGGTCGTGCACCGCGCGCGCCAGGACCTCGGTGACCGGGACGGGGTCGGCATGGGCCGGCACGGCGAGCGGATTCACGAGCAGGACGACGACGGCTCCCAGGACAGCCATGATGGATCGACGCACCGCGCCGATGCTAACCAACCGTCGCCGGCGCCGGGGGGCGTTGGCGACCCGGCGGCCCAGTACCTTATGGGCATGAGCTACCCCAGCGTCCCGGGCCGGCCGGCGCCGGCCCCGGTTTGCTATCGGCACCCTGACCGCACCACCTATGCCCAGTGCAATCGGTGCGGGCGCTACGTCTGCGGCGACTGCATGCGGGCCGCCGCGGTGGGGCATCAGTGCGTGGACTGCGTGCGCGCCGGGGCGGCCAGTGTCCGGCAGCCCCGCACCCAGCTGGGCGGGCGCCTGCACGGCTCCGGGCAGCCGGTGGTCACTTACACGTTGATCGGGATCAACGTGGTGATGTTCATCCTGCAGATGGCCTCCGGTCAGCTCGAGCGCGAACTCACGCTGTGGCCGCCGGCGGTCGCCGACGGCGAGGTGTACCGCCTGGTGACCTCGGCGTTCCTGCACTACGGCGCCATGCACATCCTGTTCAACATGTGGGCGCTGTACGTGGTGGGCCCGCCGCTGGAGATGGCGCTGGGCCGGCTGCGGTTCGGGCTGCTCTACGGGCTCAGCGCGCTCGGCGGTTCGCTGCTGGTCTACCTGCTGTCGCCGATCAACACCGCCACCGCGGGTGCCTCCGGCGCCATCTTCGGCCTGTTCGGGGCGACGTTCGTGATCGGGCGCCGGCTGAATCTGGACGTGCGCTGGGTCGTCATCCTGATCGGGTTGAACCTGGTCATCACGTTCGTGGCGCCGCTGGCCGGCGCGGGCCAGATCAGTTGGCAAGGCCACCTCGGCGGCCTGGCGGCCGGGGCGCTGGTCGCCGCGGCGTTCGTCTACGCGCCGGCCCGGCAGCGCAACGCAGTGGCGGCCGCGGTGACCGCGGGGTTCCTGGCGATGTTCGTGGCGTTGGTGTGGTGGCGCACCGGGGTGCTGCTGGAGATGTTCGGCGGCGCGATCATCCTCAGCTGAGCATCGTCACCGGGACGGCTTGATGCCCACCGCGTGGCGCAGCTGATCCAGGAAACCGTCGTCGTCGTCGCTGCGCACGATGTAGTGCGACACCGCGACCCGGATCGCCGTGGCGGCCTTGACCGGGGCGCTCGGGCCCGTCAGCAGCCGTTCCAATCGGGCCCGCATCACGGGGATGACCTGCCCCAACCGGGCGATCACCACCTCGGGTTCGATATCGACCGCGCGCACCCCCGAGTAGGAGTGCTGGTATTCGACGATGAACCGCAACGCCCCGTCGAGACGATCGGTGCCGCGCAGCCCCGTCGTCGCGCGGCTGATCCCGGTCTCGAACATCTGCCGCTCGTAGACGCTGAACGCGTCCAGCAGGGCCTCCTTGGAGGCGAACCAGCGGTACAGAGTGGGTCGGGACACCCCGGCCTGTTGGGCGACGTCGGAGAGGCTGAGCTTGGCCTGCCCGCTGCGGCTGAGCACCTCGGAGGTGGCCGCGAGGATCCGCTGTCGCGTCGAATTGTCGTCGACGGCGTCCACCGCTGTTGCGGAGGTCGAAGGTCGGTTCACGGCGTCGGTCCTACGGGGTCGGGAGTGGCGATAAACGTATGATGGACCCGATCGTAAAGGTAAAGCCAAAAAGATGACCGCAACGTCGGGGAAGAGCGCCCGTGTCAACCCTTACCGCGCGGCAGCTGTGGACAGGACAGTATTGTTCTCCAGAACGACAGTGCCAGGTTCAACCCGCAGCCTTGCAGACGTGACGCAAACGCATGTGCGCAACAACAGTGAGGTGTCCTGATGCCAGATGAATCGAACATCACCGACGAGGTGATTCTGCCGCCCGAGTGTGTGGTGGAGGAGAAGTGGATCGACCGGGTCGTGGTGGTGTCCGCCGCCGGGACCGTGGACATGCTGACCTCCCCGAAGCTCGAAGAACGAATCAACGCCGCGGTGGCCCAGAAGCCGGCCGCCCTGGTGGTGGACCTCACCGATGTCGAATTCCTGGCCTCCGCGGGCATGAGCGTGCTGATCGCCGCCCACCAGCAGACGCCCGAGGGCGTCGTCTTTGCCGTCGTTGCCGACGGTCCGGTCACCGGTCGTCCGCTGAAACTCGTGGGAGTTGCCGACATCGTCGACGTGTATCCGACCTTGGATGAAGCGTTGGCAAAGTTGGCTGCGTAGTGGCCGGCGAAACCGGGTAATACCTCTCCGCCATGCCCGCCGCCGAATCCCGCTACCACAGCGAAGTTGCCGACGCCGTCAGCGTTGGCCGTCTTCGCGAGGAATTCAGTCGCTGGCTGCGCCGATTCGGGCTCTCCGCGGACCGGCACGCCGACCTGGTGTTGGCGGTCAACGAGGCGCTCGCCAACACCGCGGAGTTCGCCTACCGCCGGCACAGTCAACCCGGTGCGGTGACGCTGACGGTGCGTTGCGATCCGGCCACGGATTCCCTGTTGGTCACCGTCACCGACGAGGGGGTCTGGCGGGAGCCGCGCGACGACGGCAATCCGCAACTGCGCGGCCGGGGCATTCCGCTGATGGAGGCCCTGGCCGACGAGATGGTCATCGACTCCTCGGCCACCGGTACGACCGTGCGGATGCGGTTCGACCAGGTGAGCAACCCGTCGTCGGCGATGGCCTAACGATAAGCGGTCACCCGCGCCTGTAGCGCCGTGCGGCCGTCGCCGCCGATCGCCTCGACCTCCGCAACGCCCCGGCGGCCGCCGGCCCCCGACACCCGCGCCCGGTAGTGCGACGTCGCCGCGGACCGGAACGGACGCAGGTACGACACCGTCAGCAAAGCGGTCTCCGGCTCGGTGCCCGCCCCGTCGAGGGCCGCGGCGGCCACCAGTTCGCAGCCCGCGGCGGCCACCCCGCCGTGCACCACGCCCATGCTGTTGTCGAGGACCGGGCTGGGCGCCTGCCACAGCAGGGCGTCGTCGGGTCCGGCGTCGCCGACCCGGACGCACATCAGCTCGGCCAACTCCCCGGAGCGCAGCGGGTCCGCGGGCGGGTACGAGTGCGACTGCGTCGCCACCGTGGCGGGGATGGAGATGTGCACCGAGCGCACGGAGCCGACCGCGATCGTCTGCTGCTCGAGAGTGAGCTCGCAGGTACCGAGGCAGGTCCGGCCCTTGGGGCCGACGGGCCGCGCGCTGGCCACGATCTTCGATCCCGGTGCCGCGGCGACCAGGTCGGCGGCTCCGGGGACCAGCTCCAGCGCGAGCTCACTGGAGACCGTCCATTCGTCGGGGGCGCGGCGGTGGTGGTTCACCATGCCGCCGACGTAATCCACCAGCACCGCCAGCGGGGCCAGGCTGGGCCGGCCGGTGTGCGGATTGGTCCACCGCGCGGCCGGCAGCGTGGCGACGTAGCGGTGACCGGCGTCGGACAACGTTTCGATACCGAACCGGCCCAGCGGCGTGTTGGGCTCGTGCAGCGTTGCGGTCACGGGGCCTCCCGGAAACGAATGGTGTTGATGTGGAACGGATTCGGTGCACGCGGGCATGTGGGGCGGAGGGCTCGGCGCGGATCGGCCGCGGTCCTCCTCGATTGACAGTAGTTCACGAACCTGTAAAGGGTCGCCGGGTGCTCCGAGACCAAATCGAGCCTTTACATATCGCCAGAAAAGTGTCACGCTCGATGGACTGATAACTCGGTCAGCCCTTACGGAGGATTTCAGTGATGCCTGCGACCTTGGCGCACGACGAGTACCCCGCCGTCGAGAATTCGCTGAAGTACCAGCTCACCGTGGTGGCATCCTCGGTGCTCGAGGCGGTGACGACGTCCGGCGGCTGGCTGTTCGACCGGGTGATGGCCGGCTGGGAGGTCAACGTCTTGTTGCCCGACCCCGATGACGTCCGGCCGCTGTCCATCCTCGGTGCGCGCGCCTTCGCCCTGGAGACGACGCTGGCAGAGTCCCAGGGCCACGAGCCGCAGGGGCTCGCGGTGTCGGCGCAGATGTTCGCCCGCGACGAGCGGATCGGCCGCCAGGTGCGCACCGCGCTGCGCCGGGGCGACACCGAGGTGACGTTCTGGGGTGCGGAGTTGCCGGCCGGCGTCGGCTACCGGGCCGTCGTGGTCGAACACCAACTGACCGCCGCGGCCCACGCATTCAAGAACCGCGCGCTGGCCCTGGCCGCGGCACCGGCCGCGGGCCGCACCGAACGATTCTTCGTCGGCGGCGCCGGCTACTCGGGGCTGTAGCGCTCAGGCCAGCTGCGCGCGCAACTCGCGCTTGAGGACCTTGCCGTAGCTGTTCTTGGGCAGGTCGTCGACGAACAGATACCGCTTGGGTCGTTTGAACCGGGCGATGCGCTCGAGCAGGTGCGCATCGAGCGTGGTCTGGTCCACCTCGCCGACGATGAACGCGACCACCACCTCACCCCACTCGGGGTCCGGGGCCCCGACGATGCACGCCTCCCGCACGGCGGGATGCTCGAGCAACACCTCCTCCACCTCGCGGGGATAGATGTTGGAGCCGCCGCTGATCACCACGTCCTTGGAGCGGTCGCGCAGCGTCAGATAGCCGCGGTCGTCGAACGATCCCAGGTCGCCGGTGTGCAGCCAGCCGCCCGCCAGTGCCTCCGCGGTGGCGGCGGGGTTGTTCCAATACCCGGCCATGACAACGTCTCCGCGACAGACGATCTCGCCGATCTCGTGCGGCGCGGCCCGGGTGCCGTCCTCGGCCAGCACCGCGACCTCGACGCCGGAGCGGGCCGCGCCGACGGAGCCCAGGACCGCGTCGTCCCCGCTCTGGTGGTCGTCGCGGCGCAGGCCCGTGATGGTCATCGGGGACTCGCCCTGCCCGTAGATCTGGGCGAAGATCGGGCCGAACGCGGCCATGGCCTGTTTGAGGCTCTCGACGTACATGGGGCCGCCGCCGTAGACGATGGTGCGCAGGTTCGCCGGCGCGCCGCGGCCGGTGTCCACGAGGCGTTGCACCATGGTCGGCGCCAGGAAGGCCGCCGAACCCGGATGGGCCGCGCACAGGTCGAGGAACTCGTCGGCGTCGAAGGCGCCGGAGGCCGGCACCACCTGCCGGGCGCCGCGCAGCACGTAGGCCGGGATGTAGAGCCCCGAACCGTGCGACATCGGCGCGGCGTGGACCAGCGCGCAGCCGTGGTCCGGGTCGTCGATGTCGGCCAGGTGCGCGACGGTCATCGCGGTCAGGTTGCGGTGCGAGAGCATCGCGCCCTTGGAGCGGCCGGTGGTGCCGCTGGTGTAGAACAGCCAGGCCAGCGCGGCGGGGTCGACGTCGGCGGGCGGCTGGGGTGCGGCCTCGAACCGGTCCCGGTAGGCGGCGGTGTCGAGGATCTCGAGGTGGACGTCGGTGTGCGGCGCCAGTTCCGCGCCGATCTTGGGGGAGGCGAACACCGTTGCCGCGGCGCAGTCCTCGAGGATCTCGGCCATCTCGCGCGGGTGCAGCTTGAAGTTGAGCGGGACGAAGACGCAGCCGGCGGCCCAGATGCCGAACATCAGCTCCACGATCTCGGTGCGGTTCTCGCTGGCCACCGCGATGCGGGTGCCGGGTTCGGCCGCGCCGCGGATCGAGGCGGCCAGGCGCAACGCCCGGTCGCGAAGTTCGCGCCAGGTCGCGACGCGGGTCTCGCCGCGATAGAGCGCGCCCCCGTCGGGATACCGGGTCGCGGCCTGGTCCAGCATGGTGAAAACGTTCACCGCGGAACCCATTCCGAGTTCAGCGCGAAGTCCGAGAGGTACTTGGTGGAACTCCAGCCGCCGTCGACGACGATGGTCTGACCGTTGATGAAGCTGCCGCCGGGCGAGCATAGGAAGGCCACCGTGGCGGCGATGTCCTCGACGCGGCCCAGCCGCTGATGCGGGGTCATCTCGGTGTTGATCTTGCGGAACCGCTCGTCTTCGAGACGCTGCTCCACCATGGGGGTCACGGTCACGCCGGGGGCCACGGCGTTGCAGCGAATCCCCTGGGGCCCGTACTGACAGGCGATGTGCGTGGTCAACGCGGTCAGCCCGCCCTTGGCCGCGGAGTACGCGCCGCCGCGGAGCCCGCCGACCACCGCGAACGTCGAGGTGATGTTGATGATCGCCGACCCGGGTTGCATGTGGCCCACGACGTCGCGGGCCAACCGGAACGGCGCGCGCAGCATCAGACCCAGGAAGTAGTCCAGGGACTCGTCGTCGGTCTCGTGCAGCGGCTTGGGGCTGCCCACACCGGCGTTGTTGACCAGGAAGTCGATGCGTCCCCACCGCTGCAGTGCGGTTTCCACGATTCGCGCCGGGGCGTCGTCGGCGGTGAGATCCACCGCCACCGTGGCGATGCGCTCCGGATCGCCGGTGGCCGCGGTCACGGCCTCGGTCAGGGCTTGTAGGCGTTCCTGATCGCGTCCGGTGCCGAGCACGGCGATGCCCTGTTCGGCCAGCGTTGTCGCGCAACCGAATCCGATGCCGCTGCTGGCACCGGTGACTATTGCCACCTGCATTGCGAACTCCCTCTCATGCCGTCCCGACGGCTTCGGTCAGCGTCGCGCGGATCCGATGTTTGAGTACCTTGCCCGCGTCGTTCTTGGGCAGTTGCTCCCAGATCTCCACCTGCTCGGGGACCTTGAACTTGGCCACTCCGTGGCCGAGCAGCACCTGCCGCAACCGCTCGACATCCGGCGCGTCGCCCGCGCCGGGCACGATGACCGCGCAGGCCCGCTCCCCGGTGCGCGCATCCGGCAGACCTACCACGGCGATCTCGGCGATCTCCGGCAACGCGATCAGCAGGTCCTCGATCTCCTTGGGGGAGATGTTCTCGCCGTTGCGGATGATGATGTCCTTGGCCCGGCCGGTCACCACCAGGTAGTCGTCGTCCACCCACGCGCCGAGGTCCCCGGTGCGGAAGTAGCCGTCTGGGTCGAAGGCCGCGTCGTTGTCGGCGGGATGCAGGTAGCCGCGCAGCATCTGGGCGCCGCGGGCGCGGATCTCGCCGTCCACCAGGATCACCTCGGCGATGCCGGGGCGGCCGTCGGTCTCGGCCGCGTGGTCGACGTCGCCGCGGCGCATCGACCCCACGGTGGTCACCGGGACCTCGGTGGACCCGTAGACGCGGCTGACCACGGCGCGCTCGAAATAGGCGGTGGCGTCGCGGATCAGCGACGGCGGGACGGAGGCTCCGCCGCAGATGAACACCTTGAGGTCGGGCAGTCGGGTGCCGGCGCGCTCGGCGGCCTCGAGCAGGTTCACCAGGAACGGGGTGGCACCGGCCATGTGCGAGCAGCGTTCGGCGGTCATCAGCGCCACGGCCGCGTCCGGCTCCCACCGGTCCATCAGGATCGCGGTGGTGCCGAGCAGCAGCGGGCATTCGAACGCGTAGATGGAGCCGCCGATGTGGGCGATCGGCGACGGCACCAAGAAGCTGTCGCCCGGTTCGATGTACCAGTGCTCGCGCAGCTGGGTGATCAGCGCGTGCAGCGAGTTGTGGCTGTGCAGAACGCCTTTGGCCCGACCTGTGGTGCCCGAGGTGTAGAGCACCATCCGGGTGTCGTCCGGGTCCAGGGCGGGGAGGTCGACCCGCGCGGTGTCGGCGAACAGGCTCGGGTACGGCGTGTGCCCGTCGCCGCGGACCACCACCACCTCGGGCGCGGCGCCCAATGGGGCGGTGACCCGGTGCAGCATCGCCGCGTAGTCGTGCCCGCGGAAGGTCGGCGGGATGAAGATCATCCGCGAGCCGACATCGTCGAGGATGAAGCTCAGTTCGTGGTCGCGCAGCGACGGCAGGATCGGGTTGACCACCATCCCGGCCAGGGTGGCGCCGAGGTAGATCACCGCGGCCTCATGCCAATTGGGCAGCATGAACGACACCACCGACCCGGCCGGCATCCGCGCCAGCAGCGACTGGGCCAGCGCCGAGGCCTGCCGGTACAACTCCGCGCAGGTCAGCCGCACCTCACCGTCGACCACCAGCACCCGGTCGGGGCTGCGGTCGGCCGCGGTGCGCAGCGCGTCGGCGAGGGTGGCGGCGGGGTGTTCGATGGTCATGGCCTCAGCCCTCGACCCGGCGCAGGGTCATCGAGTGGCGGTACCGCGACGAGGGATGGGTGTTGATGGTGACCTGCGCGATCTCACCGTCGGAGGTCTTGTAGGTGCGCCGCAACTCCAGGGCCGCGGTGCCCGGGTCGACATCGAGGCGGGCCGCCAGATCCGAGCGCATCAGCACCGCGGCGATCTCCTGGTGCACCTCGACGATGCTGCGCCCGAACATGTCTTCGATCAGCGGGAACACCGGGCCGTGGTGGCGCTGCAGCAGCCGGCCGACCGCGGCGAACGCGCGGTTGATGTAGTACTCGGTGAAACACACCGGATTCGGCGCGCCCTCGACCTGCCGGAAGCCGCCGACGGCCAGCCACTCCTCGCCGACGGGAAGTCCGGTGCGGTCGGCCAGGTCGGCGTCGATGGTCAGCATCTTGTTGGCGTGGATGGCGAACCGCGCGCCGGTGGCGAAGGCCATCAGGTCGTCGATGGACATCACGTCCTGCGCATAGGAACTGGTGGACGTGCGGGGCACCACGAGTGTTCCCGTGCGCGGTCGCGAGGAGATCAGATGGTCCTCGCGCAGCCGGCGCAGGGCCTCCCGCACCGTGTAGCGGCTGACCGAGAACCGTTCGCACAGCGCGTGTTCGGTGGGCAGCTGGGAGCCGACGGGATAGATGCCGTCCACGATGTCCTGCCGGAGCGCGCGGGCCACCTGCAGGTAGCGGGGATCGGTGGCGCGGGCCTCGGTCATCGGATCACCGGTCGGCGGGGCGCACGGCGAGCACACTGCCGTCGCCGTCGGCCGAGACGAACAGGGTGCCGTCGGGACCGGCGGCGATCCCGGCGAACGGACCCTGCGGGCCGGAGAACGGCGGCATCCCCAACAGCGGCTTGGGGCTCACCCCGGGCGGGGCGCCCAGCGGCAGGCCGGCGGCGATGGTGCGCTGTGTGCCGGTGCCCGAATCGAACTCGATGAGGGCCTTGCTGCCGGCATCCACGATGTAGAGCCGACCGTTGGACTCCACGATGCCCTGCGGGCTGACCAGCCCGTCGAGCACGGTCTCGGCGCGGCCGCCGTCGACCTTGACCACCCGGCCCGCGCCGGATTCGGTGACCAGCACGGTGCCGCCTGCGTCGACCAGCACGCCCACCGGATCCGTCAGCCCGGAGGCCAGCACGGTGGTCTGCCCGTCGCGCACCGACAGCACCCGGCCGGTGCCGAGTTCGGCGACCACCGCGGCGCCGTCGGGCGCCAGGCTCACGCCGTAGAGCTGGTCGAATCCGTCGGCCAGATAGTCGGTTTCGGCGTCGGCCGGCCGGTAGCGGGCCACCTGACCGCCGGAGGTCGTCACCACGAACTGGTCCGGGCCCGACGGGGTGACGCCGCGGACGAAGCCCGGATAGCCGGGACTGAACAGCATGCCGACGGTCTGCAGGGCGCCGTCGGTCAGCCGGTAGAAGTAGGTGCCGTCGGCGACGTACAACCCGCCGTCGGCCCCGACGGCGAGGTCCAGCGGCCAGTTCAGCCCGCCGGGCAGCAGCGTGCGGGTGCTGCCGTCGAGGATCTCGGTGATCTCCCCGGTGAAGTTGGAGACGAACAGCCGGCCGTCGGCGAAGGTGAGGTTGTCCAGCCCGGGGTTCAGCGACGCGAGCACGGTCTGCGCTCCGCTGCGCGGATCGATGCGCAGCACCTGGCCGCTGGCCACCTGGGTGGACACGATCTGACCGTCTTGGTCGAATTTCACCGCGTCCGGGACGCCGAGGTCGCCGGCCACCTTCTCGGCGGTGATGGGCCCGGCCTGGTCCGGGTCGATGCGCCAGATCTCGTTGGCGCCCATCACCGGGAAGTACAGCAGCCCGTCCGGGCCGAACTCCATCCCGTTGGGGGAGGGCACGTCCGCGAGCAGCAGCCGGGCCGCGCCGGTGCTCGGGTCGAGTTCGAACAGCCGCCCGCCCTCGCGGCACTCGCCGATGAACAGTCGACCGCGGTGCACCGTGATGCCGTTGGCCGAGGGCAGGTCGTCGCGCAGCACCCGCGCGCGGCCGTTCTCGAGCGCGCTGACCCGGCCGTCCATCACCTCGGTGGCGAACAGGGTGCCGTCGTCGGCGAAGGCCACGTCGTCGGGCGCGACGATGTCGCCACCCTTGGGGCTGACCGCGTCCAGCTGCCCGGAGCCGAGGTCCAGCGCGCTGATCTGGCTGCCGGTGACCTGCGCGATGTAGACGCGGCCGTCGGGGCCGGTGCGCAGGCCGTTGGCGCCGAACAACCGGCTCGGCGCGGTCAGCCGCTCGACGCGCCAGCCCACGGCGCTCTCGGGGGTCGACGAAAACTGGCCGGAGCGGGTCGGCAAGGCGTTCACGGGACGGACATTAGCAACCCGGATAAGTCCAGACAATAGTGGCGGGCAATTTTGCAATCCGCCCTTGACGAGCGGTGAAGAGGTAGAGAATGATGTTCTCAAATGAGTGCACAGCGATGTATTGTCCGGACAATTAGGCGGGTGCGGTAGTCGTGGAAGCCGATCTGCTGGGGTTGCAGGACCGTGTCGTCGTCGTCTCCGGAGCCGGGGGCGGCGGCATCGGCACCACGGTCACCCGCACCGTGGCGCGCGCCGGGGCCACCGTGATCGCGGTCAGCCGGTCCCAGGAGAACCTCGACCAGCACATCGGGCCGCTGATCGCCGAGGGGTTGCGCGTGGTCCCGGTGGCCGCCGACGCCGCGACCGACGAGGGCATCGGCACCGTGCTGGAGCGCGCCCGCGCCGCCGACGGCGAGCTCTACGGCCTGGTCAACGTCGCCGGCGGCGCCGCGCCGAACACCTGGATGCCCAGCACCCGGGTCAGCCGCGCGGACTGGCGCGCGCTGTTCACCCAGAACCTCGAAACCATGTTCTTCATGAGCCAGGCCGTGGCCGCCGAACTGCGCGACCGGCAGCTGCCGGGCTCGATCGTCTCGGTGTCCTCGATCAGCGGGATGAACACCGCGCCGTTCCACGTGGCCTACGGCACCGCCAAGGCCGCGGTGGTCGCCGCCACCCGCACCATGGCCGCCGAACTGGCGCAGTCCGATATCCGCGTCAACGCCGTCGCACCGGGCGTCACCGAGACCCCCGCATCGGGAACCTACGTCGCCGCCGACCCCGAGCGGGACCGCCGCGCCATCGCGATGGGCCGTCGCGGCACACCCGAAGAGCAGGCCGGCGCCATCCTGTTCCTGCTGTCCGAGCTGTCGAGCTACATCACCGGTCAGACCCTGCTGGTCGACGGCGGGCTGAACCTGCGGTGGACCCACCTGGGCGCCGACAACACGTCGCTGTTTCTTGCCGACGACTCCTTCCGCGCAGCCATCACCCGGTGGGAGTCCTGATGACGCACTGGTTACGAGCGAAAGCGAGGAGCGGATGACCTCCGATGTGAACGCCATGGATGACACGAGGATCGACGTCGATTCGGCCGAAGAACTGTCCAACCCGGTGACCATCCCGGTCGAGGCCTACACCTCGCCGGAATACGCGCGCGCCGAACGGGACAGGCTGTGGCGCAAGGTCTGGCAGCAGGTGGGCCGCGTCGAGGAGCTGCAGGAGGTCGGCAGCTACCTCACCTACGACGTCCTCGACGACTCGATCCTGGTGGTGCGCACCGGAACCGGTTCGTCGGCGGAGGATTTCAAGGCCCATCACAACGTGTGCATGCACCGGGGCCGCCGCCTGGTCGACGCCCCCGACGGTGCCAAGAACGCCTGCGGCCGCGCCCGCAAATCGTTCGTGTGCGGGTTCCACGGCTGGACCTACGGGCTGGACGGCGCGTGCACGCACATCCGCGAACAGGACGACTGGAAGGGCGCGCTCACCCCGGAGAACACCCACCTGGCCCCGGTCCGCGTGGACACGTGGGGCGGCTGGTTGTTCGTCAACATGGACCCCGACTGCGAGCCGCTGGCCGACTATCTGTTCCCGGCCGCCAAGATCCTGGACCCGTTCGGGTTGGAGAACATGCGCTACAAGTGGCGCAAATGGCTGTACTTCGACTGCAACTGGAAGGTGGCGCTGGAGGCCTTCAACGAGACCTACCACGTGTTCACCACCCACCCGGAGTTCAACAAGTTCGGTGAGTTCAAGGGCTGGGCCAAGGCGCAGGGCAAGCACAGCAACATCGGTTACGACGCGCCCAAGGACATGGAGGCCACCAAGTCCAAGATCCGGCTGGGCACCGGTGACGACCCGCGCGTCTCCACCGCGGAGATGCAGATGTACACCTGGGAGCAGACCAACGCGACCACCACCGAGACCCTGGTGAACGCGGCCAAGCGGCTGGTCGACGAACTGCCCGAGGACACCCCGCCCGACAAGGTGCTCGAGCACTGGCTGGCCTCGGCCCGGCGCGACGACGAGGCTCGCGGGGTCATCTGGCCCACCATCCCGGCCGACATCCTCGGCCAGGCGGGCACGGCCTGGCAGCTGTTCCCCAACTTCCAGATCGGCCAGGGGCTCACCACCGCGCTGTGCTACAGCGCCAGGCCGCATCCGAGCTACGACCCGAACAAGTGCATCTTCGAGGTCGCCACCCTGGAGCTGTACCCGAAAGGGCAAGAGCCGCAGACGGAATGGGAGTACACCCCCAAGGACAGCCCGAACTGGCTCTCGGTGCTGCCGCAGGACTTCTCCAACATGGCCGCGGTACAGCAGGGCATGAAGTCGCTGGGATTCCCCGGCACCAGACCCAACCCCTACCGCGAACGCAGCACCGTCAACCTGCACCACCAACTGTCCAAGTACATGGGAACCGGCGAACCCCGCGAACTCTAGGCCCGCGATTTCGGTGCGCTGGGTTGCGCTGAGCGCCACCGGGCGCACCGAAATCACCACGAAGGAGAAGAAATGAAAGTCAATCTGGGGACCGGAGCGCAGAACTCCCGCGACTGGGAACGCGTCATGGCCGGAAACTTCAGCACCCCACCGGAGACGCCGGACCACCAGTGCGTGCAGGCCGCGCTGGCCCTCGGTGATCTGGCCGAGCCGTTGGGCTTCGACGGCATCTGGTTCCCGGAGCACCAGGGCACCCCGTACGGCATGACGCCCAACCCGATTCAGGCGCTGACCTACTTCGCCGGTCGCACCGAGCGGGTCAGCCTGGGCACCTTCGTGGCCGTCGCGCCGTGGTGGAACCCGGTGCGGCTGGCACATCAGATCGCCTACCTCGACATCGTCTCCAACGGCCGGTACAACACCATCGGCATCGGCCGCGGCGTCTCCAAGAGCGAATTCGCCGCGGTCGGCGTGCCCCGCGAGGAGAGCCGCCAGCGGTTCAACGAGACCCTCGACATCCTGGAACTCGCCTTCTCCGGCGAACGCTTCTCCTACGACGGGGAGATCTTCTCCTTCCCGGAGATGTCGCTGCGGCCCGAACCCATCAGCAAGGACCTGTTCTCCCGGATCTACAGCTCGTCGTCGACGGCCGAGTCGCTGGAGATCCTGTCCCGGCGCGGCATGGTGCCGCTGTTCGTGGGCAACAAGCCGATCTGGGATGCCGGCGAAGAGGTCAAGAAGGTCAACACCTTCCGGGCCGAGGAGGGCTTCGAACCGTGTCAGCCCAAGAACGTGATGTTCATGTACTGCACGGCCAAGGAGGACGACAAGCTGGCGGCGCTGACCGAGGAGTGGATCTGGACGGCCAACCGCGACGTCAACGTCCACTACGGCTTCGCCGACTCGTCGAACTTCAAGGGCGTCAAGGGCTATGAGGCCTACGCGGCGCGGGAGGCCACCGCGACGGCGGTGCTCGCGTCCCAGGTCGGCGACCAGAAGAAGGGCGGCCCGCCAGGATATCACGCCTCGAACCTGCTGATCGGCACGCCGGACGTGGTGTTCGAGAAGCTCAAGGCGGCCCAGGAGGCCTGCTCGTTCTCCGAGGTCACCATCGTCCCGCAGTTCGGCACCATGCCGTACGAGGACGCGATGGAAAGCACCAAGCTGTTCGCGGCCGAGGTGCTGCCCGCGATTCACGACCTGCCGGCGCCGCTGCATCCGGCCGCACTCCCGGAGAACGCGACCGTATGACCGAGACCGGCTGCGGCCCCACCGACACCCCCACCGACATCGACATCGACGCGATCCGAGAGAAGTACCGCGTCGAGCGTGAGAAGCGGCTGCGCCCCGAGGGCGGCGACCAATACCTGGAACTCGAGGGCGATTTCGCCGACTTCTACGAGGTCGACCCCTACAGCACCCCCGTCGAACGGGACCCGATCACCGAGGACGTCGACGTCGTCATCCTCGGCGGCGGGTTCGCCGGCCTGCTGGCCGGGGCCTACCTGAAGAAGGCCGGGGTGCAGGGCATCCGGGTCATCGAGATGGCCGGCGACTTCGGCGGTGTCTGGTACTGGAACCGGTTCCCCGGTATCCAGTGCGACAACGACGCCTACTGCTACATCCCGCTGCTCGAAGAACTCGACTTCATGCCGAGCAAGAAGTTCGCCGACGGCGCGGAGATTTTCCAGCACTGCCGCAACATCGGCAAGCACTTCGGGCTCTACGACGGCGCGCTGTTCTCCACCCAGGTGCGCGAACTGCAGTGGGAGGACGAAGCGCAGCGCTGGTCGATCCGCACCGACCGCGGCGACGAGATCCGGGCGCGGTTCGTGGTGATGGCGCAGGGCTCCTACAACCGTCCGAAGCTCCCGGGGATCCCGGGCATCAAGGACTTCAAAGGCCACGTGTTCCATTCCGCGCGCTGGGATTACGACTACACCGGCGGTGACGCCGACGGTGGGCTGCACAAGCTGGGCGACAAGCGGGTCGCGCTGGTCGGCACCGGTGCCACCGGCATCCAGCTGGTGCCGCACCTGGGCCGCGACGCCCAGCAGCTCTACGTCTTCCAGCGCACCCCGTCCTCGGTCGACGCCCGCACCAACCCGCCCACCGATCCGGCCTGGGCGGCCACCCTGCAGCCGGGCTGGCAGGAAGAGCGCAAACGCAACTTCCACAACTGGTCGCCGTTCGTGGGTGTGGTCTTCGGCGAGCCGGACCTGGTGTGCGACTTCTGGACCGAACTGGGCCGCAACCTCACGGCGCGCATCGCGGCTCTGCCCGATCCCGCTTCGGCGACCATCGAGCAGATCATGGCGTTCCGGGAAGAGGAAGACTTCAAGATCATGGAGCGGCTGCGCCGCCTGGTCGCCGAGGTCGTCGAGGACCCGGATACCGCCGAGGCGCTCAAGCCGTACTACCGCTTCATGTGCAAGCGACCCACCTCCAGCGAGCACTACCTGGAAACCTTCAACCGGCCCAACGTCACCCTGGTCGACGTGTCGGAGTCCAAGGGCGTCGAGCGGCTCACCGAGAAGGGGATCGTCGCCAACGGGGTGGAGTACGAGGTCGACTGCGTCATCTTCGCCAGCGGTTTCGAGATCTCCACCGAGATCAGCCGCCGCTTCGCGATCGATCGCATCGTGGGCCGCGACGGGCTGTCCCTGTTCGACTACTGGCGCGACGACTACAAGACCCTGCACGGCATGACCAGCCGCGGCTTCCCGAACCAGTTCTTCATGGGGTTCATCCAGGGCGGCGTGTCGGCCAACACCACGGCCATGTTCGAACAGCAGGCCCAACACATCGCCTACCTGATCGCCGAGGCGCAGAACCGCGGCGCCACCCTGGTGGAACCCACCCAGGAGGGCCAGGACGCGTGGGTGGCGACCGTCCGGGAACTCGCGATCGACAACTCGGCCTTCGAGCTGTCCTGCACGCCCGGCTATTACAACAACGAGGGCCGCGGCGGCGCCGAACGCAACGGCGCGTTCCTGGGTGACTTCTACTCGCCGGGGTTCTACGCCTTCGACGAACTCATCGCGCAGTGGCGGGACAAGGGTGACCTCGACGGGCTGGAGATTCGTTGAGTGCTGCCCTGAGATTCGATGACCGGGTGGCCGTCATCACCGGCGGCGGCCGCGGGCTGGGCCGCGAGTACGCGCTGTTGCTGGCCGACCGCGGGGCCAAGGTCGTGGTCAACGACGTCGGCGGCACGCTCACCGGCGACGGTGCCGACGCCGGCCCGGCCAGCGCGGTCGTCGGCGAGATCACCGAGGCCGGCGGGCAGGCGGTGGCCTGCACCGAATCGGTGGCGACGGCCGAGGGCGGTCAGGCGATCATCGAGGCGGCCCTGCGCGAGTTCGGCCGCATCGACATCCTGATCCATAACGCGGGCAATGTGCGCCGCGCACCGCTGGCGCAGATGTCCTACGAGGACTTCGACGCCGTGCTCGACGTGCACCTGCGCGGGGCCTTTCACGTTGTCCGGCCGGCCTTTGCGGCCATGACCGAGGCGGGGTACGGGCGCATCGTGCTGACGTCCTCGATCGGCGGGCTGTACGGCAACCACGACGTCGCCAACTACGGCGTGGCCAAGGCCGGCATCATCGGGCTGTCCAACGTCGCCGCGCTCGAGGGCGCGGCGTCCAACGTCGTGAGCAACGTGATCGTGCCGGCGGCCGTCACCCGGATGGCCGAGGGCCTCGACACGTCGGCCTACCCGCCGATGGGCGCCGAACTCGTCGCGCCGACCGTCGGCTGGCTGGCGCACGAAACCTGCTCCGTCACCGGCGAAATCATGGTGGCGCTGGCGGGCCGCGTCGCGCGCGCCTACATCGGTGAGACGCGCGGGGTGTACCGGCAGGCCTGGACCATCGAGGACGTCGCGGAGAACCTGGCCGAGATCCGCGACACCGCCGATCCGGTCATCTTCCCCGTCGTGCCGGACGGGCACGCCGACCACATCCGGTACAGCTTCGGGATGGCGGCCCAGGCGGTGCAGCGATGAGCGCCGCGGGGCCGCTGGCCGGCGTGCGGGTGGTCGACCTCACCGCCATGGTGATGGGTCCCTACTGCACCCAGATCATGGCCGACATGGGCGCCGACGTCGTCAAGATCGAACCGCCGCAGGGCGACAACACCCGGTTCATCTCGGTGGGCCCGGCCCCCGGCATGAGCGGGGTGTTCGTCAACGTCAACCGCGGCAAACGCAGCGCAGTGCTGGACCTGCGGACCGACGACGGCAAGGCCGCGCTGCGGGCCCTGATCGAGTCCGCGGACGTGTTCATCCACTCCATGCGCTCCAAAGCGATTGCCAGCCTGGGCTTTTCCTACGACGAAGTGGCCGCGATCAACCCGACGATCGTCTACACCAACTGCTACGGCTACAGCCGCCGCGGCCCGGCCGCCGACCGCCCGGCCTACGACGACACCATCCAGGCCGAATGCGGGCTGCCCGCCGTCCAGGAACAGTTGACCGGCGAGGCGAACTACGTGGGCACCATCATGGCCGACAAGGTCGCCGGCCTGACCGCGCTCTACGCGACCATGATGGCGCTGTTCCACCGGGAGCGCACCGGGGAGGGCCAAGAGGTCGAGGTCAGCATGTTCGAGACGATGGCGTCGTTCATGCTCGTCGAACACGCCAACGGCGCGATGTTCGACCCGCCGCTCGGACCGGCCGTCTACCCGCGGACCGTCGCCCCCAACCGTCGCCCGTATGAGACCAAGGACGGTCACATCGCCGCCCTGATCTACAACGACAAGCATTGGAACGCCTTCGTCGGCGCCGTCCGGCCCTGCTGGGTCGAAAAGGACCCGACGCTGTACGCGACGCTCGAGCTTCGGGCCAAGCAGATCGACACCGTGTACGGGCTGGTGGCCGAGACGCTGAAGGAGCGCACCACCGAGGAATGGCTGACGCTGTTCGAGGAACTCGAGATCCCGGCCGCACCGATCCACACCCCGGACGCACTGTTCGACAACCCGCACCTCAACGCCGTCGGGCTGTTCGAGACGGTGCAGACGCCGCACGGCCCGATCCGGTTTCCCGGTGTGCCGACCTGGTTTTCGCGGACCCCGGGGCATGTCCGGGGCCCGGCGCCGGAACTGGGCGCCGACACCGCCGCGGTACTCGACGAGTTGGGCGCGCGCAGCACCGCGCCCCGGACAGCCGACAGTGACGCCGAACCCGCGCTGGGTTCGGGATAGGGGACGAAGTGGACTTCGAAATGGGTGCGCAGGCCACGGCGCTGCGCGGTCAGCTGCGTAGCCTGGTGGCCGAGCAGTTGCCCGAGGACTTCATGGGGGCGTTCACCGACGACCCCGCGGATCTGGCTGCCGCGCAGCAGTTCTGCCGCACACTGGCCGAACAGGGTCTGCTGTGCATGTCGTGGCCGGCGGAGTTCGGCGGCCGGGACGCCTCGGTGTGGGAGCAGACCGTGGTGCGCGAGGAGATGTGGGCGCACCACGAACCGCGCGGCGCGCAGTACATGGGCGTCAACTGGGTGGGGCCGATCATCATGCGACACGGCACCCCCGAGCAGCAGCAGCGCCACCTGCCGCCGATCGCCAACGGCGAAGTCATCTGGTGCCAGGGTTTTTCGGAGCCCGAGGCTGGCTCCGACCTGGCCTCGCTGCGCACCACCGCCCGCCGCGATGGCGACGGCTGGTTGGTCAGCGGGCAGAAGATCTGGACCTCGTACGCGACCATGGCGCAATGGTGCTTCCTGCTGGCGCGCACGTCCAAGGAGGACAAGAAGCAGCAGGGCCTGACCATCTTCCTGGTACCGATGTCCGACCCGGCCATCCAGGTGCGACCGATCCGCTGCATCATGGGACCGCACCACCTCAACGAGGTGTTCTTCGACGATCTGCGGGTCACCGAGGCCGACGTGCTCGGCGAGATCGGCGCGGGCTGGTCGATCGTGCAGGACGTGCTGTCCTTCGAGCGCGTGGGCATCGCGCGGTACGCCCGCTGCGAGAAGCTGCTGAACGACGCGCCGCGCGCCCTGGGCGCGGCCTGGGCCGAGCTGCCAGATGAGTTGCGCGCCAGGTGGACCCGGATGCTGGTGCACTGCCGGCGGGCCCGCCTGCTGGCGTACCGGTTGGTCGAGTTGCAGAGCAAGGGGCAGGTGCGGCCCGGGGACGCCTCCGGGTACCGCATCGCGGTGACGAAGCTGGATCAGGACAGCGCGGAGGTGCTCATGGAGATCATCGCGGCCGCGGACGTCGACGACCCCGGGGTGCGTCGGTTCCGCGACGAGGTCGAGGACCACTGGCGCTACTCGCAGGCGTCCACGGTGTCCTCCGGCAGTATCGAGATGCAACGCATCCTGCTGTCCCGAGCGCTGCTGGCGGCATCATGATCCTGGACCTGAGCCCCGAGGCCGACGAGTTCGGCCGGCAGGCGCTGCGGGCCTTCGAGTCGGCCGGCGGCGACGAACTGCTGCAGCAGGCCGAGGCCAAACCCGCGGCCCGCGAGGCGCTGGTGGGTGCGGTCCTGCAGGACCTCGGCGCCTGGGACCTGGAGCCGCGGGCGGATTCCGACAGCCTGGAGGCCGCCGCGGCGCTGTGCCGCAGCGCGGGATACTGGGCGCTGCCGTATCCGGTCGCCGAGCGGCTGTCGCGGCCGACCACCGGCGAGGCCGCCGGACTGCTGGTGGTCGCCGACACCAACCCGTCGGCCCCCGTCGTGGGGGTGCGGCTGCCGTGGACGGCGGTCACCCTGTCGGGGCAGAGCCGGACCGTGGTCGGTACCTCGGCGGCCCGCCCCGGGTTCGTCGCCGAACTGGAGCTGTCCTCGACCAGCGCGGAGGCACCCGACGACGTCGCGCTCGGGCTGGTGCTGCCGTGCTGGACGCTGCTCGGAATGCTCGACCGCGCACTGGCATTGACCATCGAGCATGTCCGGCTGCGCCAGCAGTTCGGTCAGCCGCTGTCGAAGTTCCAGAGCGTGCAGTTCCAGCTCACCGACGCCGAGGTGGAACGCGGCGGGCTCGAGATCCTGGCCAAACACGCGCTGTGGAGCGCCGGACCGTCGTCGGGGACGTCGGCGGCCGAGGCGCTCGACGACGCGCTCGCGCTGCGGATGGCCGCGATCGAGGCGGCCGAGGTGGTGTTCCGGGTCTGCCATCAGCTGCACGGCGCGGTCGGGTTCTGCGACGAGACCACGCTGTCGTGGCTGTCGCGTTACAGCCAGCCGTTGCGGCGCCTGCCCTTCGGGCTGTCGGCGACCCGCGATCTGCTCACCGCCCGCATCGACGGGCGGGGCCTGACCGGGCTGTACGCCGGATGAGCGACCTGGGCGAGTTCCGGAAGCGGGTGCGGGACTGGTGCGCGGCCAACGTCCCGGCTGACTGGCGCCGGGAGCAGGCCGCGGTGACCGAGTCGGAATTCGTTGCGTTCCAGAAGGACTGGTTCGCCACCCTGCACCGGGCGGGCTACGCGGTGCCGCACTGGCCCGCCGAGTGGGGTGGCGGCATGTCGGTGGCCGAACAGGTGGTCCTGTACCAGGAACTCGCGGCCCACGACGCGCCGCGGTTGGTGCTGGCCTTCGTCGGCATCCACCACGCGGCGTCGACCCTGCTGGTCGCCGGCACCGAGGAACAGCGGCAGCGTCATCTGCCGGCGATCCTCGACGGGCAGATCTGGGTGCAGGGGTTCTCCGAACCCGAGGCCGGCTCGGATCTGGCCGCGTTGCGCACCACCGCGCGGCGGGTGGGCGAGGGCTTCGTGGTCAACGGGCAGAAGGTGTGGGCCAGCGGTGGTGCGCACGCGGACTGGTGCCTGCTGCTGGCGCGCACCGACCCGGAAGCGCCCAAACGGAAGGGCATTTCGTACTTCCTGATGGACATGACGAGCCCGGGCATCGAGGTGCGGCCGATCCGCAACGCCATCGGCGAGTCGCACTTCTGCGAGATCTTCCTCAACGACGTCGAGATCCCCGCGGCCAACCTGGTGGGAGCGGAGAACGCGGGCTGGCAGGTGGCGCAGGCGACGCTGGGCGCCGAGCGCGGAATGACCATGCTGGAACTCGCGGAACGGTTGGGTAACGCCGGCTTCCGCTGGCTGGTCGAGGCGTGCCGCGACAACCCGGATTCGCGGGTGCAGGATCAGGTCAGCGCCTTCGAGATCGAGATCGCCGGATTGCGCGGAATGTGCCGGGAACTGGTGGAGCGCAGCGAGGCCGGGACCGCCGGTGCCGCCGACGCCTCGGTCGTGAAGCTGTTCTACAGCGAACTGCTGCAGCGGATGACCGACTTCGGGGTGCAGATCGGCGGGGTCGGGGCGCACACCGTGCTGACCAAACCGATGTCGAGCGGCTGGGAATCCGGCGCCTGGGTGCTGGATTTCATCGGATCGTGGGAATGGACCATCCCCGGTGGTGCCAGCGAGATCCAGCGCAACATCATCGCCGAGCGCGGCCTGGGACTGCCGCGGGAACCGAGTGTGCAGTGACCGAATTGGACTTCAGCGAGCTGCACGACGAACTGCGCGCCGTGGCCGCCGATCTGCTGGGCAAGGAGGCCGACGGCGAGGTCGGCGCGCCGTTGCTGGCCCAGGCCGGCTGGACGGGACTGGAGATCGCCGAGGAGTTCGGCGGCGCCGGCGCCACCGTGCGCGAGACCGTCGTCATCTGCCAGGAGCTCGGCCGGGCGGCCGCCCGCAGCGGTTATCTGGGCGGCGCCGTCATCGGGGTCGGGCTGCTGAACCTGCTGCAGCCCAACGCTCTTCGTGACCGTCTGCTGGCCGAGGTCGCCGAGGGGTCGGCCACGGTGGCGGTCGGGGTCTCGGCCGAGGACCGCGCCGTCGACCCGGCCTGGACCCTGGACGCCGATGGCCGGTTGAGCGGTTCGGTGCCGTATGTCGTCGACGGTGCGGCCACCTGGCTGCTGGCGCCGGTGACCGGTCCCGACGGCGCCCTCGTCGTCGCCGCCGTGGCGACCGACGCGGCGGGAGTGAGCGTGGTCGACCAACCCGTCGTGGACGAGACCCGCTCGCTGGCAACGGTGTCCGCCGATGGCGCCGCCGTCGAGATGCTGAGTTTCGCGGGGGATCCCGGGTCGGGGTTGGCGACCGTGCGGGACCGCGCCTACCTCGGATTGGCCTGCGACAGCCTCGGGTTGGCCGAGGCGATGCTTGACGCCACGGTGTCGTACCTGGGTGTGCGTCAGCAGTTCGGCCGGCCCATCGGGTCCTTCCAGGCGGTCAAGCACGCCTGCGCCGACATGCTGGTGCAGATCTCGGTGACACGCCAGCTGGTGAGCGCCGCGGTGGCGGCCGTCGCCGGCGGGGATCCGGACGCCGGGCGGGCGACCGCGATGGCCAAGGCCTATGCCGGCGAGATGGCGGTGCAGGTCGCGGGCAAGGCCATGCAGTTGCACGGCGGCATCGGCTACACCTGGGAGGCCGGCGTGCACGCCTACCTGAAGCGGGCCACGTTGAACCGGGCGCTGTTCGGATCGCCTGCCGCGCATCGGCTTCGGCTCACCGAGGACGGTCGCTGACCCCAGCCTCCTGCGGCGCGAGCGTGCGCAAAACACGAAGATTCCTCGGCGTGTCGGCCGGGGACGCGCACTCAGTGTCACTGTGGTGATTGCCGCGTTGCGGTGGTTGGGTTCTTCTCACCTGGTGTCTGGCTCAGACGCGCACTGCTGCTCTTCGGGGTTGGCTAGCGAGCATTGTGCCGATATCAGGTGGGAAGGACCGACCGGCGTGACTTGATAGGAGCGTGGCATCGCCCCCACTGAGATGTGTCCGCCGGCCGGCCCAACCTTCTACCCATCCACATCTGAGGAAAGAAGGCACCTCCATGGTGGTTCTTGGAGCCGATGTACACAAGCGCAGCCACACCTTCGTCGCCGTCGACGACCGGGGCCGCAAAGCAGGAGAAAAGACCGTCCCCGCCACCACCGAAGGCCATCTCAAGGCGTTGGCTTGGGCCAAGACCAACTTCGGTGAGGACCTGCTGTGGGGTATCGAAGACTGCCGCAATCTATCAGCGCGCCTGGAGCGGGACCTGTTGTCGGCGGGTCAGAAGGTCGTGCGGGTCGCACCGAAGCTGATGGCCCACGAACGCGCCGGCGCACGCACCCAAGGCAAATCCGACCCCATCGACGCGCTGGCCGTGGCCCGCGCAGTCCTGCGCCACCCGGATCTGCCCGTAGCCGCTCACGACGAGGTCTCCCGCGAACTCAAACTGCTCGTCGATCGACGCGAAGACCTTGTCGCCCAACGCACCTCGACGATCAACCGACTGCTGGGCCGCATCCACGAACTCGACCCCACCCAAATCTTGAAGAAGAAAGCACTCACCCGCGCCAAAGCCCAGACCGCCATGGCCGCCTGGCTGGCCACCATCGACGGGCTACTCGCCGAGCTGGCCACCGACGAACTCGGTGACATCATCCGGCTCACCCTGAGCATCAACGAACTCGAGAAGCGCATCGGCACCGCGGTGCGGGCAGTGGCCCCCCAGCTGCTGGCACTGCCCGGCTGCGCCGAGTTGACCGCCGCCAAGATCGTCGGCGAAACCGCCGGCATCACCCGCTTCAAAAACGAAGCCGCGTTCGCCTGCCACACCGGCACCGCCCCCATCCCGGTCTGGTCAGGCAACACCGCCGGCCGGGTACGTCTGAGCAGAGCAGGCAACCGACAACTCAACGCCGCCCTCTACCGCATCGCCCTCACCCAGACCCGCCTAGCCGACAGCCCCGGCCAGACCTACTACCGCAAACGCATCGACCAGGACGGCAAAACCAAAGCCGAGGCACTGCGCTGCCTCAAACGACGCCTGGCACGAGTCGTCTACAACCGCCTCCACGCCGACGAACAATCACGACACCACACCCACCAAACCGCCGCCGCTTGACATAGGAGCAATGCTCGCGCTGGAAAAGAGGGGCTAGAAAACGTTGTCCTTGTGGTTGACGTCGGTCACCAGGCCGCCGTCGACGACGAACTCGGCGCCGGTGGCGAACGACGACTCGTCGCTGACGAGGAACACCACGAACGTCGACACCTCCTCGGAGCGGCCGGACCGGCCCAGTGGGGCGGTCACCATGTCCTCGGGGAAGTGCTCGGTCATGGGGGTGCGGATGAAGCCCGGATGTACCGAGTTCACCCGAATGTTGTGCCGGCCCAACTCGAGTGCCGCGGACTTGGCCAGCCCGCGCACGGCCCACTTGGACGCGACGTACGGGTGCACCATGGGGGCGCCGCGCAGACCCTCGATGGAGGAGATGTTGATGATCGACCCGGTGCCGGCGGCCTTCATCTGACCGACGACGGCCTGCATGCCCAGGAAGGTGCCGGTGAGGTTGACGTCGATGACCTTCTGCCACTCGGTCATGTCGAACTTGCCGATCTTGCCCAGCGCGACGATGCCAGCGTTGTTCACCAGCGCCGTCAGACCGCCGAACGCGCCGACCGCCGTCGCGACCGCGGCGTCCCACTGATCGGCCTGGGTGACGTCGAGGTGCACGTAGCGCGCGGCGTCCCCGAGTTCGTCGGCCAGCGCTGAACCGGCTTCGTCCAAGATGTCGCCGATGACCACCTTGGCGCCCTCGGCGACGAGCATCCGCGCGTGCGCCGCGCCCATGCCCTGCGCTCCGCCGCTGATCAGTACGACTTTTCCGGTCACGCGTCCCATGGGGCGTCAGGTTACCGCACGCCGCGACCGAAATTAGAACCTGTTCCAATTTTCCTCGAGATCGCGCATACTTCCCCGAAGACCGCCACTCGTGAGGAGATCGAATGACCATCCGCGTCGCGCTGTTCGGCACCGGAAACTGCGGCCGGCTGGCGCTGATCCAACTGATCGAGGATCCGCGCTTCGAGCTCACCGCCGTGGGGGTCTCCAGCGCGGACAAGGTGGGCAAGGACGCCGGCGAACTCGCGGGCCTGGACGTGCAGACCGGGGTGGCGGCGACGCTGGGCCTCGACGCCGCGCTGGCCACCAAGCCGGACTGCCTGGTGTATTGCGCGATGGGCGACACTCGGCCCGTGGAGGCGACCGCCGACGTGATGGCGGCGCTGGCCGCGGGGATCGACGTCGTGGGCTCAGCGCCCGTCACGTGGCAGTACCCGTGGGACTTCGTGCCGGACAAGGCCATCGGACGGCTGGAAGAGGCTGCGCGCCAGGGGAACTCCAGCATCTTCATCACCGGCGTGGACCCGGGGTTCGTCACCGACCTGATCCCGTTCGCGTTCGCGAGCACCTGTCAGCGCATCGAGCAGATCCGCACCATGGAGATCGCCGACTACGCCTCCTACGACGGCAAGGAGGTGATGTTCGACGTCATGGGGTTCGGCAACGAGATCGGTGAGCTGCCACTGCTGTTCCAGCCCGGCGTGCTGTCGCTGGCGTGGGGCACCGCGATCCGCCAACTCGCGGCGGGCCTCGGTATCGAGGTGGACGAGATCACCGACGCCGTCGAACAGGAACCCGCCCCCGAGGACCTCGACGTGGCGGTGGGCCGCATCAAGAAGGGCACCGTGGCCGCACTGCGCTTCGAGATCCGGGGGCTGGTCGGCGGCCACCCCGCGATCGTCGTCGAGCACATCACCCGGCTGCGGGAAGACCTGCGGCCCGATTGGGCCCAACCCGCCCAGCCGGGCGGCTCCTACCGGGTGGAGATCACCGGCGAGCCGTCGTACGCCGTCGACATCTGCCCGAGCAGCAGTCGCGGCGACCACAACTACGCCGCGATCCTGGCCGCCGCCGGTCGGATCGTCAACGCCATCCCCGACGTCATCGCGGCCGTACCGGGCCTGCACACCACGCTGGACCTGCCGCTGGGCACCGGCAAGGGGGTCTACCGGGCGCCCGCCTGAGCCGCGCAGCCGCAGCTCTCGGCCGGCGCCAGCCGCACCGGGACGCGCGCCGGGGCCGCACCGGACGCCGGTGTCTCGTGCCCCAGAGCGATTGAGCGACGCGCGATCTCACCGACGTCCTGCTGCACCGCGGTCAGCGTGATCAGTCCGTACTTGTTGCGGGCATCCGCGTCGAACCCGACCACCTGCACATCGTCGGGCACGCGCAGACCGGCGTCGGCCAGCGCCCGCAGCACCGGCGCGGTCTGGAAGAAGGTGCCGACCACCATGCCGTCCGGCGCCCCACGCTCGCGAAGTTCGGCGCGCACGGCGCGATAGGCGGCGTCCAGGGTCAGGTCGGTGGTGACGTGCCGGACCTCGGCGCCCACCACGGCGCGGTACCCCTCGAAGCGTTCCCGCACCGTGTCGCGATCCCCGTGCTGCACGTGCTCGTCGGAGAAGCCGCCGACGAAGGCGATCGACGCGCAACCGTGGGTCTCGGCCAGGTGCCGGGCGGCCAACTCCCCGGCGCGGACATGGTCCGAACAGATGACCTGCGGCCCGGAAGTGTTGCGGTTGTGGTGGACCCAGATCAGCGGCGTGCGCGCGTCCCGGCAGATCTGGGCGACGGTCTGCCCGTCGGACACCCCGGCCACCAGCAGGCTGTCGACCCCCGCGTCGACGAACGAACGCGCCAACTCCCGCTCGACCGCGACGTCGAAACCGGTGTTGCCGGTCAGCACGAGTTGGCGGCGGCCGCGGGCCTCGGACTCGATCGAGGCCGCCAACGTCCCGTAGAACGGCAGCGTCAGGTCGGGGATCAACAGCCCGACCTGGGCCCATTCGGCGCGGCGGCGCAGCGCACGGGCGTGCCGGTGCGGTCGGTAGTCGAGTTCGGCGATGGCCCGCAGGACGCGCCCACGCAGCGCATCGGAGACCGGTTTGGTGCCCGGGTTCAACACGTAGCTGACCACCGCCGTCGACGTTCCGGCCTGCCGGGCCACGTCGACGATCGTCGTCCGCTTCACCACCGCCCCCTCCCTGTCTGTCGGTCGAGACGCGAGCGTATGGGCGCACCGCGGCCGCGCTAATCGTTTAGATCAGCCCGATCGCAAGGGTGTTCCGGGCGCCGCGGCTGCGGGAGATTGCTCGGCATGGCTTTGGTACAACTCAACGGCGTCACCTATCACGACCCCGCTCGCACGGCGGACGGCTTCGTCCTGTTCACCGGTGCCGACGGCGTCACCCGACTGATCGACCTGACCGGCGCGGTCCACAACGAGTGGCCGCACGCCGGCGTCCCGGCCCGGCTGCTCGATCCGGCCCTCAACGACGGGCGGATCGGCGACCTCGGCGTGCAGTTGTCGCTGCTGCCGGAGTCACCGGGCGGCATCTACGCCAACCGCAGCGTGGGCCGGTTGTCCTGGACCGGGGAGACACTGTGGGAATGGGGCGCCGAGGCCCCGGGCGGCGCGGCGCGGCAGAACCACGACTGGGAGCTGCTGCCCAACGGCAATCATCTTCTGCTGGTGACCATTCCGCGGCAGGTGGCCGACCTCGGCGACGCGGTGATCGGCGATCAGGGCCTCTATGAGGTCACCCCGGCCGGGGAGATCGTCTGGGAATGGCGCGCGGGTGACCACCTGGCGGAGTTCGGCTTCTCCGCCGAGGGTTTCGAACTGCTGCGCCAGGCCTCCCAGCGGGACCCCGAGAACCCCTGGGGCTACCTGGAACTCAACAGCGCCAAGACCATCGGACCGAATCGCTGGCACCGGGCGGACCCCGACACGGTGTTCCAGCCGGACAACATCGTGATCAGCGCCCGCAAGGCGAACATCATCGCCGTGATCGACCGGCGCACCGAGGCCATCGTGTGGCGGCTGGGGCCCGACCTGCCGGCCACGCCGGGCGCCGAGCACCAGCGCATCAACACCCACACGCTGCCGCGCCCGCTGGATCAGTTCTCCGGGCAGCACAACCCGCACTTCATCGCCGACGGCCTGCCCGGGGCGGGCAACCTGCTGGTCTTCGACAACCAGGGCGGCGCCGGCTATCCGCCTGCCCCACTGGGCATCTACGCCGGGTCCCGGATCCTGGAGATCGACCCGGCCACCGAGAACATCGTGTGGCAGTACACCGCCGAGGATTCCGGCCTGCCGTCGTGGAGCTTCTTCAGCTCATTCGTCAGCAACGCGCAGCGCCTGCCCAACGGCAACACCCTGATCACCGAGGGCATGCAGGGCCGGCTCTTCCAAGTGACCCCGGACGGGCAGATCGTCTGGGAGTACTTCAGCCCGTACGAGGGCAAGGGCGTGGCCGGCGAGCCCGAGGTGAAGACGTTGCGCGTGCCCGGCGTGGACCGGCTCAGCCGCACCCGGCTGGTGTACCGCTCGCAGTCCGTGCCCACCGACTGGGTGCCCGCCGGTGTGGTCGCCGCCCGGGACGCGATCGACCGGCGGCAAAGGTGAGCGTCCTGACCAAGCCGGTGACCGTGACCGGCACCAGAGTGGGGCGCGGTGCCGGGCTGGCCGTCGGCGTACTGATCGTCGGGCTGGTCTGGTCGGCGGTCGCGGCCACCGGAATCTTCCCGCGCGCACTGTTTCCCACCGTCGCCGACATCGGCGCCGCCGGGTGGCAACTGCTCGTGGGCGGCGACCTGATCCCCGACATCTCCGCCAGCATGTCGCGCGCGGTGGCGGGTTTCGGCATCGGCGCGGCCGCCGGATTCGGAATCGCCGTGCTCACCGCGACCACCGCCGCCGGGCGCGCGATCGTGCAACCGGTCCTTCGCCTGTTCGCGCCGATCCCCACCATCGGCCTGGTACCGCTGGCCATCCTGTGGTTCGGACTCGGCGAGGAGAGCAAGATCAGCGTCGTCGCCCTGGGCGTGTTCGTCCCGGTCTGGATCAACAGCCACGCCGGGCTGTCGACCACCCCCGCGGACTTCCTGCAGGCCGCCCGCTGCCTCGGCGCGTCGCGGTGGCACACGCTGACCCGGATCGTGATCCCGGAGGCCGCACCGGATGTCGTCGCCGGACTCCGGGTCGGCGCGGCGATGGCGTTCGTGCTCATCGTGGTCGCCGAGATGACCGGGACCACCCACGGCCTCGGCTACCGGATCTACCAATCGCAGCTGTTCTCCCAGGCCGACCGGCTGATCTTCTGCCTCGTCGTGCTGGGCCTGCTGGGAGCCGTCGTCGACCAACTACTCGCCCGCCTCACCGCGCCGGTGACCCGGTGGGCGGCTCAGGAGCGATGAGATGACCCTGCGCACAGACGGTTTGGTGGTCCGCCATCCCGGCGCGGCCGCCCCGTCGCTGAGGGGGATCGACCTGGAGTTCCCGGACGGCTCCTTCACCGTGCTGGTGGGGCCGTCGGGCTGCGGCAAGACCACGCTGCTGTACTGCCTGGCCGGGCTGCTGTCGGCCAGCGAGGGCCGGGTCACCGACGACGGCGCGGTGGTCGACAAGCCGGATCCGCGGCGCGGCATGGCCTTTCAACGCGACATCCTCTTCCCGTGGATGAGCGTGGAGGCCAACCTGCTGTTCGCGCTGCGCGCCCGCTCGGTGCCCGCGCGGGAACGCCGCGGCCGGGTGCGCGAGCTGCTGGCCGCCGTCGGGCTGTCCGAGAAGGTCGCCGGCCAGCAACCCAACCAGCTGTCCGGCGGCATGCGCCAACGCATCGGCCTGGCCCGGCTGCTCGCCGGCGAGCCCGAGGTGATGCTGATGGACGAACCGTTCGCCGCGCTGGACGCCCAGACCCGGCTGCGGATGCAGGATCTGGTGGTCGACCTGTGGTCGAACCTGCGGCGCACCGTCGTGTTCGTGACCCACGACGTCGACGAGGCCATCCGGCTCTCGGATCGCATCGTGGTGCTCGGCGACGGTGAAGTCCGCAGCGCCCTGGACAACCCGCTGCCCCGACCCCGCCCCGCGGACCGGCTGGCCGACCTGGACGGCTACAGCGACCTGCGGCGCCGGCTGCACAACGAACTCGGCTCCGACGCCGAACCCAACATCCACCCGTTACCGATCAGCTAGGAGCACAATCGATGTCCATCCTCACCCGCAAGTCCGTCATCGCACTCGCGGTGGCCGCGGCGGCCGCCCTGGCCGGCACCACGGCGTGCACCGCCCAATCCGACGACGCGGACGGCAAACTCGTCGTCGGCTTCGTGGTGGACCCGTCGTGGTCGCACATCCCCGTCGCCGAGCAGGCCGGCTACTTCGCCGACCGCGGGCTGGACGTCGAGGTGGTCAACTTCTCCACGGGAGTCGAGGCGCTGCAGGCGCTCACCGCCCGGCAGGTGGACGTGACCACGGCCGCGGCGGTACCCACCTCCGCGGCGGTGCTCAAGTCCCCGGAACTGCGGGTCGTCGCCGACGGGGCGCGCTGGAGCGGCGGGCGCATCGTCGCGCGCAAGGATTCCGGGGTGGCCAGCCTGGCCGACCTGGAGGGCAAGCGGGTCGGCGCGCCGCAGGGCACCAGCGGAGCGTTCTTCGCCGACAGCGTCCTGGCGCAGGCGGGGGTGCGCGCCGAGCAGGTCCAGGTGGCGCCGTCGGCCATCGTCACGGCCGCCACCCAGGGCAACGTCGACGCGGTATCCATCTTCCAGCCCTATCAGGCGCAGGTCATCGCCGCGCTCGGGGACAACGCGGCGGTGCTCGAGGACAGCGGGGGCAGCTTCGTGGACCACTGCCTGTACCTCACCACCGAGGCCACCGCGACGGACAAGGCCGAGGACCTGACCGCGTTCTTCGCCGCCCTCGACGCCGCCGGCGCCGACCTGGCCAATGGGACCGAAGGCAGCGTGGCCGCCGTCGCCGACGCCACGCAGCTGGACCCGGCGCTGGTCAGCGGTGTGCTGGCGGAGTACGACTTCAGCCTGGAACTCGAGCCGTCGCTGGCCGAGGAACTCAACGCCAAGGGCACCTGGGCCAAGCAGGTCGGCAACATCGACGCCGGCGCGGTCCTGCCGGATTACGGCCAGTTCCTCGACGGGCAGTTCCTGGGGCAGCCGGCGCCCGCCTGAGTTTGTAAACTGCCTTCTCGGACAGCGAGAGGGTGGTTTTCATGACGCAGGTCGGCGATGCGGACACGGTCACGCTGCGCAAGGTGATCACCGGGGCGTCGATCGGGAACGCCGTCGAATGGTTCGACTTCGCCATCTACGGCTTCCTGGCGACGTTCATCGCGGCGAACTTCTTTCCGGAGGGCAACGACACCGCGGCGCTGCTGAACACCTTCGCGATCTTCGCCGCGGCGTTCCTGCTGCGGCCGCTGGGCGGATTCGTCTTCGGCCCACTCGGCGACCGGATCGGCCGGCACCGCGTGCTGGCGCTGGTGATCCTGCTGATGTCGGCGGCCACCCTGGCCATCGGCCTGCTGCCGACCTACGAGGCGATCGGGATCGCCGCGCCGCTGCTGTTGCTGCTGATGCGCTGCCTGCAGGGCTTCTCCGCCGGCGGCGAATACGGCGGCGGCGCGGTGTATCTGGCCGAGTTCGCCGAGGATCGCACCCGCGGCCGCACCATCACCTTCATGGTGTGGTCGGGCGTACTGGGCTTTCTGCTCGGCTCCATCACCGTCACGCTGCTGGAGGCGGGGCTGTCCGCGGAGGCCATGAGCACCTACGGCTGGCGGATCCCGTTCCTGATTGCGGGCCCGCTGGGGCTGGTGGGCCTCTACATCCGGCTGAAGCTGGACGACACCCCGGAGTTCAAGGAGCTCAGCGCGAACGACGAGATCGCGAGTTCCCCGCTGCGCGAATCGATTCGGACGTCGTGGCGGCAGATCCTGCAGGTCATCGGGATGTTCGTGATCTTCAACGTGGGCTACTACGTGGTGTTCGCCTACCTACCCACCTACTTCATCCGGACGCTGGAGTTCTCCGAGACCGGCGCCTTCGTCTCGATCACCGCGGCCTGCCTGGTGGCCATCGTGCTGATCCTGCCGCTGGCCGCGCTGTCGGACCGGATCGGCCGGCGGCCCATGCTGATCGCGGGCTCGGTGGGCTTCGCGGTGTTCGCCTATCCGCTGTTCCTGCTGCTGAATTCGGGTTCGCTGGCCGCGGCCATCGCCGCGCACATCGGGTTGGCGGTCATCGAGTGCGTCTACATCTCGGTGGCGGTGTCGGCGGGAGTGGAGATGTTCGCGACCCGGGTCCGCTACAGCGGTTTCGGAGTGGGCTACAACCTGTGTGTCGCGGTGTTCGGCGGCACCACGCCCTACATCGTCACCTGGTTGACGGCGTCCACCGAGAATGCGATCGCCCCGGCGTACTACATCGTGGTGGCCGCGGTGATCTCCTTGGTGACGGTCCTGACCGTGCGGGAGACCGCCGGCCGTCCGTTGGTGACGGCCTGATCTTGCGCCTGATCCGCGCCGAGAAGTAGCGCGACTACGCCGGCTCTCGGGCGATGTGTACGGCAGCTACTTCTCGGCGTCGGCGGCGGCGGTGGCGACCGACTTGGCCCAGCGGTAGTCGGCCTTGCCCGCGGGCGAGCGCACCACCTTGTCGGTGCGGATGAAGCGCTTGGGCACCTTGTAGCGCGCGATGCTGCGGCTGCAGGCCTCCACGAGTTCCTCGTCGGTGACCGACGTGCCCTCGGCGAGTTGCACCACGGCCACCACCTCGCTGCCCCAGCGCTCCGAGGGACGGCCGACGACCACGACGTCGTAGATGTGCGGATGCGCCGCGACGGCCCGTTCGACCTCCTCGGCGAAGATCTTCTCGCCGCCGGAGTTGATCGTCACCGAGTCCCGGCCGAGCAACTCGATGCGCCCGTCGTCGAGGTAGCGGGCCTTGTCGCCGGGCACCGACCACCGCACGCCGTCGATGGTGGGGAAGGTGCGCGCGGTCTTGGCCTCGTCGCCCAGATAGCCCAGCGGGATGATGTCGCGCCGGGCCAGCCAGCCCTCCTCGCCGCTGCCGGGCGTGAGCACCCGGTCGTAGTCGACCGAGACCACCGCGGTGTCGGCCTGCGGGTTGAACACCGCCGACGGCACCTCGTCGCTGGCCACGGTGTTCATCTGCTGGCCGGCCTCCGAGGACCCCACCGCGTCGAGCAGCAGCACGTGCGGCAGCGCCGCGCGGATGCGGTCGCGCACCCCCGGTGACATGGGCGCCCCGCCGTTGGTCACCGAGATCAGGCACGACAGGTCGTAGTCGCCGGCCTCGATCTCGTCGATCAGCGGCCGGGCCATCGCGTCGCCGACGACGGGGACGCTCAGCACCTTCTCGCGTTCCACCAGTCGCAGAACATCGGCCACACGCAACCGCTCGACGTCGTCGGGGATCACGATCCGGCCGCCCATGGTGATGATGTTGTAGGCCGCCCACTGCGCGGCGCCGTGCATGAACGGCGGCAGCATCAGCAGCGACATCGCGCCGCCGGTGGATCTGGCGCGCTCGGCCAACTCCGCGTAGGACCCCAGCGGAGTGTCGCTGCCGAAGGGGCGGCCGCCCATCGCCGAGATGAAGATGTCGTGCTGCCGCCAGAGCACGCCCTTGGGCATGCCGGTGGTGCCGCCGGTGTAGAGGATGTAGAGGTCGTCGGGCGACGGGGCGGGCAGTCCGGCCGTGGGAGCCGTTGTGCCGGTGATGGATTCGTAGTCGACCGCACCGGGTAGCAGGTCGTTCCCGGACTCGTCGGCCACTTGGAGGAGCACCCGCAGCGCCGGCAGCCGGTCGCGGATGGCGGCCACCCGCGGCGCGAACTCGGCGTTGTACACCAGCGCGGTGGCCTTGCTGTCGTCGAGGAGATACACCAACTCCTCGTCGACGTAGCGGTAGCTGACGTTGAACGGCGCCACCCGCGCGCGGTACCCGGCGATCATGGCCTCGAGGTATTCGTTGCCGTTGCGCAGGTACAGCCCCAGGTGGTCCTGCCCGCTCTCGTGGCCGGGCAGCTGGTCGCGCTCGGTGTGACAGCCCAGCCCCTGGGCGGCCAGGTGGTGCGCCACACCGTCGATGCGCGCCTTGCTCTCGCCGTAGGTGAACCGCTTGTCGCGCCAGACCAGGAACTCCTGCTCCGGCAGTTCGTCGGCGACGGTGGCGAACACCGTCGAGAGATCGAAGTCCGCCCGGTCGCTCATGGGTCCAATCTAGAACACGTTCTAGTAAGAGTGTGAGCCAGGTCTCGTTGGGGTTTATCGGGGCTGGCAGAGTGTGCAGTCGCTCTCGGTCACGGTCGCCACGCTGATGTGGCGTTTGCGCATTTCGACTTGGAACCGGGCGAAGATCCCAGGATGTCGCAGGGCGTGGTCCTGCTGGCGGCCGGCACTGTCATGGACGACGGCGATCCGGTCGTCGCAATCCCAAAGCGCGAGGGAGTGGCCGAAGTTGTAGGCGGTGCGGTAGCGCACACCACGGATTGTGGGGCCGGCGGGTTGATCTTCGTAGATTGCGCGGGCCCACTGTTGGGTCAGTTCACGGGCTTCGTTGCCGTCGGCGAGGGTGGGCAGCGCACCGATCGTCATAGCAGCCCCAGGTTTGGTGAGGTCGAACAGCGGGACGGGCGTGGAGGGCGCCAGCACCGATACTCGGTAGCGGGGGCAGACCTCGGCAATGCCTGCCTCGCCGAACACTTCGCTGGCCGAAGTCGCCAGGTCGGCGCCCACATAGAGGACCCGGCGTCCCTCTGGATCGAGTTGTGGCGGATTGGCCGCTTGGTGGTGGTCGAGTCTGTGGAGCGGACCGAACTGGCGAAATGTTGTGCCGTCAGGGGTGTGCGGCCCGCGGTGATACACCCGGCACCATTGCCATCGGCTGGCATTGGGTCGAGCTGCCCATGTCCAGCGTGCCCGCACTTTGGGCAGAGGTCGTGTGGGCGGTTCGAGCTGTTTCACCATGCAGCAGCGGTGAGCGCCTGCGCGAGAGCGATCACGGGTGCGCTGCCTCGCAACGCCATCTCCACTCGGGGCGTACGGCCCCCGAACTCAGGTTGTTCGCGCTGCATCCAGGCCGAGAGGCTGACCACTCCGCCGGGGAACACCGACTGCAGCACGTCGAGGTCGGGTAGCGCGCCGGAGGGGGCGTCGGGATCGAACTGCCACAGCGGCAGGCGCCATTCCCGGCCGACTTTGATCCCGACGAGTTTGTGTGCGGCGAGCTTGGCGGTGATGCTCTGTGGGGTCACGTCGAGTAGTCGGGCAGCCTCGTCCCGGCTGATGCTCTCGTCTGAGAGTTGCCGCCGCGCCGCGAATTGCTCCTGCAGGTCGGAGAAGGCCGCCTGCGTAACCGAGACCGAGTCTGGCGCCGTCCCCCAAAATGTCACGTCCAGGTCGTCGTCGGGGTCCACAGTGACCGCGGAGTGCAGCCTGTCGAGTTCCTCCTCGGTGGCAGCGTTGACCACCGCAGCCACCGATGCCCGCAGCGGATGGCGGTCATCGCCAGGTGCCGATGGCGAGCCGATAAGAGAGTCCAGGGGCACGATGGCCAGTCCGGCGTCGCGTAGGGCGCGCTCCAATGGCCCGCGTGCCGGGCTGTTCACCGGCAAGTTCTCGGGGATTCGATCGCTGTCCTGGTCGCCCGCAGGCTCGAGAACAAAGATGTCGGTCACCGTCCACACCTCCTCTATGCAGGATACGCAACCTAAGAAGGTAGTGCCATATTTCCGCGAGTCCAGTTCGTGAGCGGCGGGCGCACCCACGCGACTCGGTGGGTGTATTTCGAAAGTCGATTTCCGTCACGCAGATTGGCCGGGTTGACCGACTGAAACTGGCCGGTCATTGACGGGCACCGCCAAGTCTGGAAATCTCATGCCCCGATTCAGAGAGCGGCATTCTCGCGTGCCGCCACGAGCAAGGGAGTGTCAGTTGGCCGCCAAGGGTTACATCATCATCACCGAGGACATCAAGGACCCGGAGGGAATGAAGGAGTACGCCAAGCTGGCGGGGGCGGCGATGGGCAGCGCCAAGATCGTCGCCGTCGACACCAAGCCCGAGGTGCTCGAGGGCACCTGGCACGGCTCGCAGACCGTGGTGCTGGAGTTCGGGTCCGTCGAGGCCGCACGCGAGTGGTACAACTCCGATCAGTACCAGGCCGCCGTCAAGCTGCGTCAGGCCGCGGCCGACTGCAACGGGGTCATCCTCAGCGGTTTCCCGTCCTGAGTCACTGAGAGCAATACCGGCGTCGAGCGTGAAAGTCCCACGCTCGACGCCGGTTTCGGCTCAGGTGTTGCGCCCGCCGTTGACGCCCAGGATCTGCCCGGTGATGTAGCTGGCTTCCTCGGAGGCCAGGAACGCCACCGCGGCCGCGATGTCCTCGGGCAGGCCCATCCGGCGCACCGGGGTGGCCTCGATGGTCTTGTCGATGTCGCCGAGGTAGCCCTTGTCGGCGGCCTTGCGCAGCATCGGGGTGTCGATGAAGCCGGGCGGCACGGCGTTGACCGTGACTCCGGCCGGACCGTATTCCAGCGCAAGGCTTTTCGTCAGCCCGTTGACGCCGGACTTCGCCGAGACGTAGTGCGACATGTAGGGCGTGCCGGAGTGTGTGCTCGACGAGGAGATGTTGACGATGCGGCCCCAGCCGGTCTCGATCATCTCCGGCAGCACCGCCTGGATCATGTGGAACACGCCGTGCAGGTTGACGTTGACCACCCGCTGCCAGTCCTCGAACGAGATCTTGAGGAACGGCTTGAAGCCGTCCAGTCCGGCCGCGTTGACCAGGATGCCCACCGTGCCGAGTTCGTCGTGGATGCGGGTGAGCGCCGCGTCGATGGCGGCGCGGTCGGTGACGTCGGCGACGTAGGAGTGCGGGGCGTCCGAGGGCTGCAGGTCGAGGGTGGCCACCTGGTGGCCATCGGCGCTGAGGCGTTCGACGATCGCCTTGCCGATGCCTGATCCGCCGCCGGTCACCAGCGCGACCCTGGGGGTGTTCGTCGTGGACATGAGTGTTCCTTCCGATGTGGGCTTTTCGAGTGGTGCTTGGACTGGGGGAGAAGTCAGTGCTTGGCGCGGGGTATGCGCAGGCCGAGGGCGCGACGGCCGGTGTCGATGAGGTAGCCGAGCAGTTCGTCGCGGTCCAGGGCGGCGGCCATGGGCCCGGAGGCGCCGGCCACCCCGGCGAGCACCACGGTGGCCTTGACCATGCCGGCCGGACCCGGGTCGACGTCGGCGAGCAGCGCCATCTGCCGTTCGATGAGCGCATCCCACTTGCGACTCGCGCGCAGCATCTTGGCGACGGCGGGGTCGGCGGCCAGGACCGCGACCACCCGGTTCTGCACGGCCAACTCGGCGAAGCCGGTGAGCAGGTAGTCGGCGCGGGCGTGCGCGCCGCGAAGCTGTTCGGCCTCCACGATGGCGGTCTCGAGCCGGTCGAGGATGGGACCGACGACCGCGTCGAGCAGCTGCTCGCGGGTCCGGAAGTGGTGGTAGATGGCGGCTTTGGTGAAGCCGAGTTCGTCGGCGATCATCTGCAGCGAGGTGCCCGCGAAGCTGTGCCGGATGAACAGTTCGACCGCGACATCGATCAGGCGCTGGCGGGTGTCCGGGCGCGCCGGGTCGGCCGGCGCCTCGGCATCGGCTGCGGGTGACCCCATGTACCGCCCTCCTGCGCCAAACGATGATTGCCTAAACCAACTTTACGATCGTATAGTAACTTACTAGTCGATCGTAAAGCTCGATGCAGCCCGAATGACCTGAAAGCGAACACGATGACCGAACTGGAACAGTTGGATTTCTTCAAAGACCCGAGCTTGGTCGCAGACCCGTACCCGTACATGGAGGCCATGCGCAACGGCTGTCCGGTCCGCCGGGAGCCGCACCAGAACGTGCTGGTGGTGACCGGATACGACGAGGCCGTCGCGGTCTTCTCCGACGCCGACACGTTCTCCTCCTGCACCGCGGTGACCGGCCCCTTCCCGGGTTTCCCGGTCCCCATCGAGGGGGTGGCCGAGGACGTCAGCGACCTGATCGAGGAGTACCGCGAGCAGCTGCCGTTCAGTGACCAGGTCACGGTGATGGACCCGCCCAAGCACACCGAGCACCGCGCGCTGCTCATGGGCCTCATCACGCCGAAGCGGCTCAAGTCCAACGAGGACTTCATGTGGCGGCACGCCGACGCCTATCTGGAGCCGTACCTGGCCGCCGGCGGCGGCGACGCCATCCAGGGCTTCGCGGTGCCGTTCACGCTCGGGATCATCGCCGACCTGCTCGGCGTCCCGGAGGAGGACCGCCCCGAGTTCTCCCGCCACATGAACCACAGCGCCGGCGGCGTCGGCGGCACCGACAACAAGTCGATGTCGCACAGCCCGCTCGAGTACCTCTACGAGAAATTCTCGGCCTACATCGCCGATCGCCGCGCCAACCCGCGCGACGACGCGCTGACCGAGATGGCCGCCGCGAAGTTCCCCGACGGCTCCACCCCCGAGGTGATGGACGTCGTGCGGATCGCGGCCAACCTCTACACCGCCGGTCAGGAAACCACCGTGCGGCTGATCTCGACCGCGCTGAAGCTGATCGCCGAGGACGCCGAGTTGCAGCGGGAACTGCGCAAGGACCGCAGCAAGATCTCCAACTTCATCGAGGAGTGCCTGCGCTTCGAGAGCCCGGTCAAGGGTGACTTCCGGCTGGCCAAGCGCAAGACCAGCGTCGGCGGCGTGGACGTGCCGGCCGGCGCCACCGTGATGGTGATGAACGGTGCGGCCAACCGGGACCCCGCGCAGTTCGAGGATCCGAACACCCTCGACATCGGTCGCAGCAACGCCCGTCGCCACCTGGCCTTCGGGCGCGGCCCGCACAGCTGCCCGGGTGCCCCGCTGGCCCGCGCCGAGGCGCGCGTCAGCCTGGAGCGAATCCTGGACCGCACCAGCGACATTCGGCTCTCCGAGGAGCATCACGGCCCCGAGGGTGCTCGGCGGTTCAACTACGTGCCGACGTTCATCCTGCGCGGCCTGATCGACCTGCACCTCGAGGTCACGCCCGCCGAACCGGAGGCGGCCGGCGGATGAGCGCGGTGCAGCGATGAAGGTGTCGGTCAACGACGGGCTGTGCCGCGGACACGGCGTGTGCGTCGCGGTGTGCCCGGAGGTGTTCACCCTCACCGACTGGGGCTACGCCGAGGCGATCGAGGACGATGTCCCACCCGAGCATCACGACGCGGTGCGGGAGGCCATCGGCGCGTGCCCGGAGCACGCGATCACCGAGAGCTGAGGCGGGCGGGTCCAAGGGCCGTCGAACCTGCGGTTTCATCCCCCGTCACGGCATGTTGCGGATGAATCCGCAGGCTCGGCGCCGGCGGCATACCCGACGGCCGCCCGGCCAAACGAGGGTTGACCAGGTGCCGTAACGGGTAGTTCGACAGCTGTGCCGTCACTATGGACAGCGGGTCACGCCGAGCGCCCCGCCAGCGAAACCGAGGTCCGGGCCGCCGAATCCGTCGACGTCGCGGTGGTGGGTGCCGGAATGACCGGTCTGGTCACCGCCGTGCTGCTGGCGCGGGCGGGGAAGAACGTCGTCGTCCTGGAGGCCCGTCGCATCGGCGACGGCACGACCGGCAACACCACCGGCAAGGTCAGCCTGCTGCAGGGCACCAAGCTGTCCCGGATCCGGTCCAAGCACAGCGCCCAGACCGTGCGCGACTACGTCACCGGCAACCGCGAGGGCCTCGGTTGGCTGCTGCGCTACTGCGAGAGCCACGGCCTGTCGACCCAGACCGAGGACGCCTACACCTACGCGCAATCCGCTGCCGGTCTCGACGACGCCCGCGCCGAGTTGCGCGCCGCCCGCGAGGCCGGACTGCCGGTCAGCTGGGCCGACGAGGCCGACGCGCCGTTCCCGTTCCACGGCGGGGTCCGGCTCCCGGAGCAGGCCCAGTTGGATCCGCTGCCGGTGCTCGACAGCCTCATCACCGAACTCGAAACGCACGGCGGGCGTTGCCTGCAGGGGGCTCGCGCGGAGTCGGTGTCGGGCACCGGTCCGGTGCGCATCAAGGTCAACGTCCGCGGCGGCGAGCCCGCCCGACACGTCACCATCACCGCCAAGCACTGTGTGCTGGCGACCGGCATCCCGATCCTCGACCGGGGCGGGTTCTTCGCCCGGGTGGTGCCCGAGCGGTCCTACTGCCTGGCCTTCGAGGTGCCCGGCGAGATCACCCGGTCGATGTTCCTGTCGACGGATTCGCCCACCCGCTCGGTCCGCTACGCGCGCTCGGCGGACGGAAAAGAACACCTGATCGTCGGCGGGGCCGGGCACACCGTCGGGCGCGGCGGCGACGAGCGGCCGGGCCTCGATGAACTCGCCGAATGGACCAAGACCTTCTTCCCGGGCGCGGTGCAGACCCATCTGTGGTCGGCGCAGGACTACTCCCCGGCCGACGAATTGCCTTATGTGGGACCGATTTTGCCCGGCGCCGACGGCATCCTGGTGGCCACCGGGTTCGACAAGTGGGGGATGGCGAACGCGGTGGCGGCCGGCCTCGCGCTGTCCGGGCGGGTGCTGGGCGGACACCTGCCCTGGGCCGCGGCCTTCGCCAGCTGGAGCCCGCACGAACTGGCCGGCCTCGGCGCCGCGGCCAAGGCCAACCTGGAGGTCGGGTTCCATCTGGCCCGCGGATGGGCCACCCCGCATCTGGGTCGCGACGACGTCGCCGACGGCCAGGGCATGGTGAGCGGCCCGCCGTGGCGGCTGACCGCGCACAGCCGCGTCGACGGGGCGCAGCATTCGGTGTCGGCCGTGTGCCCGCACCTGGGTGGGGTGCTCAACTGGAACGAGGTGGACCTGGCGTGGGAGTGCCCGCTGCACGGGTCGCGTTTCGGCCCCGACGGTCGACTGCTCGAGGGGCCGGCCACCGCCGACCTGGCGGCGCGCTGACCCACCTGGCGATTACCGACTCGGGACACCGGGTAGGTGCAACGGCATGGATCAATCGCAGACCCCGCTGCTCGACGCGCTGGCGAAGTATCACCGCGAGGACCGCTACGGGTTCACCCCGCCGGGGCATCGGCAGGGCCGCGGGATCGATCCGCGCGTCCTGGACGTCATGGGACCGCAGCCGTTCCGCAACGACGTGCTGGCCTCCGGCGGGCTGGACGACTGGCACTCCAGCAACGGATATCTTTCGCGCGCTGAACAATTGATGGCCGACGCCGTCGGCGCCGAGTACGCGTTCTTCTCCACCTGCGGTAGCTCGCTGTCGGTCAAGGCCGCCATGCTGGCCGTCGCCGGCGGGGTCGACGGCGGTCTGTTGGTGGCCCGCGACAGCCACAAGTCGATCGTGGCGGGGCTGATCTTCTCCGGTGTCCGGCCCGCGTGGATCACGCCGCGCTGGGACGCCGAACATCACATGTCGCATCCGCCGTCGCCGCAACAGGTTCGGGACGCGTTCGAACAGAACCCGGATGCCGCCGGCGCGCTGATCGTCAGCCCCAGCCCGTACGGGACCTGCGCCGACATCGCCGGGATCGCCGAGGTGTGTCATGAGCGCGGCAAGCCGCTGATCCTCGACGAGGCGTGGGGTGCGCACCTGCCGTTCCACGATGAGCTGCCCACCTGGGCCATGGATGCCGGGGCCGACGTGTGCGTGGTGAGTGTGCACAAGATGGGCGCCGGGTTCGAGCAGGGCTCGGTGTTCCACGTGCAGGGCGACCTGATCGACCGCGATCGACTGTCCGCGTGCGCCGATCTGCTGATGACCACCAGCCCCAACGTCATGCTCTACTGCGCGCTCGACGGCTGGCGGCGGCAGATGGTCGAGCATGGCACCGCGCTGCTGGGCAACGCCCTGGAGCGGGCCACGCGGGTGCGGGCCCGGTTGGACGAGATCCCCGGCCTGAAGGTCCTCGAGGACGAGCTGCTGGGGGTGGAGGCCTCCGCCGACCTGGACCGCCTGCAGATCCTGATGGACGTCGCCGACACCGGGACCACCGGCTATCAGGCCGCCGACTGGCTGCGCGAGCACTGCCGACTCGACGTCGGGATGAGCGACCACCGCCGGGTGCTGGCCACCATGTCCTTCGCCGACGACGACGCGACCATCGAGCGGCTGGTGCAGGCGATGACGGCCTGGCGCACGGCCGCCGACGACTTCGATACGCCGCCCGAGATCCGGCTGCCCGACCCGGGGGAGTTGCAGCTCGAGACGGTGATGCTGCCCCGCGACGCGTTCTTCGGCAAGACCGAGATGGTGCCCGCGGACCGGGCCGCCGGGCGCATCGCCGCCGAGCAGATCACCCCGTACCCGCCGGGCATCCCGGCGGTGGTGCCGGGCGAGCGACTCAACGACGCGGTGATCGCCTACCTGCGCAGCGGCCTGGCGGCCGGGATGACGCTGCCGGACCCCGCCGATTCATCGCTGGAGAAGTTCCGCGTGGTGGCCTGATCCGCCCCTACCGCGGCTGCCGCAGGAACTCGGTCAGCATCTCGGTGACCGACGGGATCGCTTGGCGCGCAATCACTTCGTAGCCGTGCGTGCTCAGGGTGGGTAGGCACAGCAGCCCGGCCTGGGCGGTGAGTCCGGTGGCCTTGGCGTGCGACGGGTCGGCCTCGAAGGCGCCCACCACCGCGGGCTGCGGGTCGAGGCCCAGCCGGGCGCCGATGTCCATCAGCCGGTCGGCGATCGGCTTGTCGTACACGCATTCGGCGTCGCTGTAGACCACGATGGGCCCGCCCGCCACGGTGGTGCCGTACTCCTCCTCGGTGGGGCCGACCTCCACCCCGAGCGTCAGCTCGCCCGGCAGCGTGCGGCTGGCGTAGGAGCCGCCGACGCCGCCGACCTCCTCGTTGGTGGTGAACACGAAGTAGACGTCGCTGTCGGGCCGCCGGCCGGAGTGCAGTTCGCGCGCGGTCTCGAGCAGCACCACGATGGCCGCGCGGTCGTCCAGGAAGTAGCAGCCGACGAAGTCGCCGAAGGCGACCAGACCGCGCTTGCTGGCGTCGATGCAGACCCGGGTGCCGGGCCGGACGCCGGCGTCGCGCAACTGCTCGGGTGTGCGGCCGGTGAAGACGTAGACGTCGCTCCAATCCAGCGCCTTGCCGCCCTGATCCGGTTTGGTCGCGAAGATCCGCGGGCTCTCGGCGGTGGTGTGCTCTGAACCCAGCGTCAACACCCCGCGCAGCATCTCCTGATCGCCCAGCACCGCCACCGGTCCCAGCCCGAAGTTGCCCGGATACATCGTGCCGAGGTGGGTGAGGTGCAGGCTGCCGTCGGGAAAGATGCGCTTGACCAGCATCGACAGCTCGTCCATGTGCGCCATCACGCGGATCGGTGGACCGCCCTCGCCGGCGGCGCCCCGCAGCAGGCCCACGACGTTGCCGGCCGGATCTACCCAGGCCTCGTCCACCAGCGGACTCAGCTCCCGACGGCAGATGTCGCGGACCGCGTCCTCCTGCCCGCCCGGGCCGTAGGCCCACAGCAACTCCTGCAGCAGTTCGAACTGCGCGGTACCCTCTCCGGCCTGTCCGGTGTCGTCCGGGCGCAGCGAATCGACGCTCATCGCCGCGGCCCCTATTCGACGATGGTGTAGTACGAGTCGCCGTCTTCGGGGGTGCCGTCGACCTGACCGGCGTCGCGGCCGTGCCGTTCCGGCGTCATCCGGTCGAGTTCGTCATCGGAAACGGTGGTCACCGGCCCCCGGCGCGCGGAGGCATCACCCGGGTCGATGTCGCCCGGCGCGACGTCGGGCTCTTCCTCGGCGATCCGCTGATCGAGGGTCCGGTGGTCGTCCGCGGGGATCCACTTCTCGGGTGGATCGGCGACCTCGTCGCCGTCGTCGTTGCGGACCAGGTCCGAATCCAGGCTCTCGGACTGTTCGAGCATGTTCTCGTCGGGTGCGTCATCGTTGTTCGGTTGCACCCTTGCCGAGTGCCCGTAGGGCAGCCCGGCCAAACCGTCGCGGCCTCAGGCCTGCACGGTGACCAGGTCGCCGATGCCGACGTTGTTGTAGTACCAGGCGGCGTTGTCGGGGCTGAGGTTGATGCAGCCGTGGCTGACGTTGGCGTAGCCCTGCGAGCCGACCGACCACGGCGCGGAGTGGATGTAGACCCCGCCCCAGGTGATGCGCACGGCGTGGTTGACCGTGAGCTTGTAGCCCTCGGGGTCGTCCAGCGGGATGCCGATGGTGCGGGAATCCATCACCACCGGGTTCTCCTTACCCAGGACGGTGAACCGGCCCTGCGGCGTCGGGAACTTGGACTTGCCCATCGAGGCCGGCATCTGGCGCACGACCTCGCCGTCGATGCTGACCGTGAACGTGTAGGCGGAGATGTCGGCGACGGCCGTCACTGCGGCGCCGGTGCGGAAGCTCATCGGCATGCCGCCGGCCAGCAGCTTGATCTCGGAGTGTGCGGGCCACAGGTCATCGGGCACGAAATGCACGGTGTTGGGGCTGATCCAGTCGTACTCGCCGGTGACCGCGGCCGGCGACACGACGCGGATGGAGCGCTCGGCGCGGGCGCGGTCGGCGACGGGTTCGCCGAACGTGACCACGATCGGATGCGCGACGCCCACCTGCGAGCCCATCCGCGGTTGCACGTCGACGACGCTCACGTCGGCGGTCGGGGTGGGCACGGCCGCGGTGCCGACGGCGGCCCACGCCGTCTGGGTGAGCGTCACAACCCCCAGCAAAGCCAAGACGTAACCGAATGCCTGCCGCACGGTGGTCATCCTTTCGTCATCCCCGGAATCACCGATCGTAGTGAACCGGCGGTACTACTGAGGAAAGTCGCTGATCATCGCCGCTTTGTTACAGATGGTGTGCGCGCGGGGCGCGCGCCGGGGCCGGGGCAGCGCCGCGGGGGTCGGGATGGCCGGGGCAATTGAAATCACAACCAATCCCGTCGTTTGAACATGACGAACAGGATCACGCTCATCACCACGATGGCGCCGGTGCTGACGAGGAACCCGCCGAAGGTCTCCGAGCCCGGATACGGCACGTTCTGTCCGTAGAAGCCGGTGATCGCGGTCGGGACGGCGATGATCGCGGCCCACCCGGTGAGCTTCTTCATCACCGCGTTCAGCCGCGCATCCTGCAGGGACAGGTTGGTCTCGAACACCGTGGTGACCATGTCCCGCAGCGATTCGGTCCACTCGGTGACCCGCAGCACGTGGTCGTAGAGGTCGGCGTAGAGCGGGTCGAGTTCGGGCGCGCGGTGCTGGTCGATCCGGTGGTGCTGGATGGTGTTGATCACCTCCCGCATGGGCAGCACCACGCGGCGCAGGTCGACGAGGATCTTGCGCAGCTGGTAGGTGCGGCGCTGCAGGTGCGGCATCTTGGTGGGCGGGTCGAACAGCAGGTCTTCGAGGCTTTCGATGCCGTCGTCGAGCACCTGGACCGCCGCGAAGTGCCCGTCGACCACCACGTCGAGCAGGCCGTGCACCAGGGCGCCCGGGCCGTGGCGCTGCCCGCCGAGGTCGTCCCAGCGGCGCAGCACCTGCTCGATCTCGAAGTGCGGCTGCAGGCGCACCGTCACCAACGCCTGCGGCAGCACGAACGCCGAGATCCGGTGCTTGGTCAGCACCATCCGGGTGGGATCGTCGGGTTCGGCGACGATGTCGACGGCGTAGACGGTGAAGAAGGTGTGGGTGGCGTCCAGCCGCGCCTTGACCCGCTCGGCCGGGGCCACGGCGTCCTCGACGGCCCAGATGTTCAGCCCGAGCTCGTCGGCGAGGTCCTTCAGGGTTTCGTGGTCGGGATCGAACAGATCGACCCACACCAGCGTGTCCTCGTCGCGCAGATAGTCCGAGACCGCCTCGAAGTCGAAGTCCGGTTGGGCCTCGCCGCCGCGCCACACCCGTCCCCGGATGCGGGTCTCGGTGGGCTCGGCCGTCGACACCCCCTCATCTCAACACCGGGGCCGCGGTCCCGATGCGTTCGACACACCCGGGGACTAGGCCGGCAGCTCGGCGAGCAGTTGCACCCGCTCGGCGTCGAAGCTCAGGAAGCCCTTGATGGGCAGCGACTCCGGCAGCGGGTCGTCGTAGCTCCACGCGATGTCCTCGACGGTGGTGCCGTCGGCGAGGGTGACGCCCCAGTACGTCGCGTACCCCTTGTAGTTGCAGTAGCTGGTGGTCTCGGTGCGGTGCAGCAGGTCCGTGCGCACCGCCGCGGGGTCGACGTAGAGCCGGGGTTCCAGGGACGTCTCGAACACGATGACGGTGTCGGTGGTGTCCACCAGCGTCGTATCGCCGACGCTGACGCGCAGACCCCGCTGGGTGGGGCGGCAGTCGACGCGGTGGTACGGGTTGGGCGGGTAGTGCACCAGCCGGCGGCCCTCCTCGAACCAACCGTCGACGGCGTCCCACGGCACCGTGACGTAGCCCGGGGCCTCGGCGACGGGTTCGCAAGGCAGATCGGCGATCTCGGCCGCCGGGAAGGCGTAGCTCAGCGGCCGGCCCAGCCGGTGCACCAGCAACACATCCTCGGTGTCGATCACGGCGGTCTCGCCGAGCAGCGCCCGCACGCGGCGCGGGTGCGGTTCGACGAAGACGACGTCGGCGGGGACCGGGGCGGAGAACCAGCCCGCCGGATCGCTGCCGAACGGGCCGCGCCCGGCAACCAGGCTCATCGCCGACCGTCCGGGCGTATCAGGGCTCCGTCTGTCACGGGCGCAAGCCTAACGCGGTCTTTACAATTTGGGCAAATACTGTCACGCTCGCTGAGTGGACTTCTCGCGCGTCACGCTGTCGCAGGACGATCAGGCGTTCCAGGACGACCTGCGGGCCTGTCTGGCCGAACTCGTCACCGATGAGGTTATCCGTCGGGACCGGGAGACCGGCGAGAACTTCGACGAGACCGTCCATCTGGGCCTCGGCGAGCGGGGCCTGCTGGCCGCCGACTTCAACGACGAGAGCGCCGGCGGCTTCAGTCGACTGCGCCGCCGGATGTGGGAGTTGGAGATCGGCCGCGCGCACACGCCGTGGTTCCACTGGGGCACCACGGCCATGGTGGCCCACGTGGTGGCCAAGTTCGCCGACGACCAACTGGCTCGAGAGGTCATGCCCGGCGTCCTGTCCGGTCACATCCGGCTGTGCCTGGGCTACACCGAACCCGACGGCGGCTCCGACGTGGCCACCTGCAAGACGCGTGCGGTGCGCGATGGCGACGGTTGGATCATCAATGGCGCCAAGATGTTCACCTCCAACGCGCACAACGCGCAGTTCGTGTTCCTGTTGACGAACACCGCGCCCGAGGCGCCCAAACATCAGAGCCTGACGATGTTCCTGGTGCCGCTGGACACCCCGGGCATCGAGATCCAGGGGCTGCGGACCATCGACGGCGACCGCACCAACATCGTCTACTACAGCGATGTGCGGGTCGACGACCGCTACCGCATCGGCGAGATCAACGGCGGCTGGACCGTGATGCGGGTCGCACTGGACGCCGAACACGGTGTGATGGAACAGGATTCGGACGGTCTGCAGAAGATCGCGATGATGTCAGAACACGCGCTGCTGATGGCCGAGGCGGTGGACCGCACGGCCGCCGTCGTCGGCGCCACGGGCCCGGACGGTGCTCGCCGGATCGATGACGAGGCGGTGCAATACCGGCTCGGTCGCAGCGTCGCGCGCATGGAGGCCGCGCTGAGCGCCCCGGAGATGTACGGGCGCGTCGCGATCGTGGCCACCATGCGCGAGATCGCCCCGGAGTTGATGGACCTTCTCGGCACCGCCGGTCTGCTACCGGCGGAGACGCCCGGGGCGGCGGACGACGGCGCCGCCGAGCACGTGTTCCGGCTGTCGGGACCGTCCGGGATCTACGGCGGCACGCTGGAGGTGTTCCGCAACATGATCGCCACCCACGCCCTCGGGCTGGGCAAGCCGAACTACTCGCCGCCGGCGCAGCGCGTCAAGGCTTGATGCCGACCGCGTGCCGCAGTTGGGCGAGGAACTGATCGGCGTCGTCGCTGCGAACGATGTAGTGCGACACCGCGACCCGCACCGCCGTGGCGGCCTTCTCGGCGCCGTTGGGGCCGGGCAGCATGCGCTCGAGGCCCGAGCGCATGACCGGGATGACCCTGGCCAGCCGCGCGATCGCGGCGCCGGGTTCGACATCGATGAGGCGGACCCCGGAGTACGACCGCTGGAACGAGACGATGTAGCGCAGCGCCGCATCGAGCCGCTCGCTGCCGCGCAGACCCGCGGTGGCCTCGGCGATGCCCGCGTCGAAGCCCCGCTGTTCGAACGCGCCGAAGGCGGAGAGCAGGTCGTCCTTGGAGGCGAACCAGCGGTACAGCGTGGGGCGCGACACCCCGGCCTGGGCGGCCACCTCGGACAGGCTGAGCTTGGTCTGCCCGTTGCGGGCCAACACCTCGGCGGTCGCGTGCAGGATGCGCTGCCGCGAGGAGTTCTGTTCGTCGGCGGGGTCGTCGTGATCGGGCAGCGTCGATTCCTTCACCCGTGACCCCCTCGCCGGTAGCTGGTGGCGGGCCGGTGTCCGCCACCCGTTAACGTTACAAGTTGCTGTGCCGTTGTAAAACGATTCGGTCAGTGTCGCCGAAATTGCCTGCGCGCGCGAGGCAATGAGCGGGGTGCCCGATATTTACAAATCGTCCCTAAAGTGTCACGCTGTTTTTTGGAGTCGCCGCCGTGACGCGCGGCCAGGAGGGAGACATCCAGTGACGGTCGCCGACGCGCCGAAGGCCCGCGAGTACAGCTCGCACGACATCACCTCGCACGACTTCTGGAGCCAACCGTTCGACGTGCGCGACCAGACGTTCGCCCGCCTCCGCCAGGGCGACGGGCTGAGCTGGCATCCGCCGCTGCCCACCCTGTTCGACCTGGAAGAGCCCGGATTCTGGGCGCTGACCCGGCGCGAGGACATCGTCTTCGCCAGTCAGCATCCGGAGCTGTTCACCTCGGCGCGGGGCGTGGCCCTGGACCCGATGCCCGCCGAGATGCAGCAGGTGGCGGCCTTCTTCCTGGTGATGGACCCGCCGCAGCACACCACCTACCGGCGGCTGATCAGTTCGGCGTTCACCCCGCGCAACCTGCGCCGCATCGACGAGCAGATCCACGCCAACGCGGTCAAGATCGTCGACGACCTGGTCGGGGTCGGCGACGTCGACTTCGTCGAGGCGTGTTCGGCGCGGCTGCCGATGACCACCATCTCCGACATGCTCGGGGTGCCCAAGGCCGATCAGCCCGCGCTGGCCGCGGCCGCCGAGAAGTTGTTCAGCATGAGCGACGACGAGTACAGCACGCTCGAGGAGCGCGCCATGGACACCATCAACGAGATCATGCTGATCTCCAACACCGGGGTCGAACTGGCCAAGTTCCGGCGGGCCAACCCCGGCGACGACCTGATGACCAGCATCGTCAACGCCGAGGTGGACGGGCACCGGCTCACCGACGAGGAGATCGGCGCATTCCTGATCCTGCTGGCCTCGGCGGGCAACGACACCACCAAGCAGACCACCACCCACGCGATGATGGCGCTCGCGGCCAACCCCGAGCAGAAGCAGTGGCTGCTCGAGGACTACGACGCCCGGATCGGTTTGGCCACCGAGGAATTCGTGCGGTGGGCCACGCCGGTGCTGCAGTTCGCGCGGTTCGCCACCGAGGACGTCGAGGTGGGCGGGCAGTTGATCTCGGCCGGCGACAAGGTGGGCCTGTTCTACTGTTCGGCCAACCGCGACGAGGCGGTGTTCGACAACCCCGGCAAGTTCGACCTGTCCCGCTCGCCGAACCCGCAGGTGGGCTTCGGCGGCGGGGGCCCGCACTTCTGCCTGGGCAATCAGCTGGCGAAAACCGAACTGCGCCATCTGTTCCGGGAGTTGTTGACCCGGCTGAAGCGGGTGGAGTTCGGCGAACCCGACCTGCTGTACAGCAGCTTCGTGCACGGCGTGAAGCGGCTGCCGGCGCACATCCAGTAGCGGGGCCGGTATGCGCATCGCCGTCGACCTGAACAAGTGTGTGGGCCACGGGATCTGCGAGACCATCGCCGAGGACGTCTTCGAGGTCCAGGACGAGGGTTACGTGGTGATCACCGAGCCCGAGCGTCCCGAGAGCGATCGAGAGCGGATGGCAAAGGCCGTTGCCGAATGCCCCGCCGGAGCGCTCTATTTCCCCTGACACCCAGTTTCCCTGAGCCACCCCAGCGCGAGCGTGCGCAAAACACGTAGATTCTGCGGCGTGTCGGCCGGGGACTCGCACGCTCGCGGTGGGGGGAGGGGTGGGCAGGTGTCGCGCTTACCTGGTGGGCCGCGGGCGCACCAACACCGACTGCTGAATGGCCCCCACCGGTCCCTGCTCGTCGAACAGCGTGCCCAGCGTCGCCCCGATTCCGTCCGGGCCGTAACTGGTCTCGGCGCGGATGCCGGTCCACTCACCCTCGGGGATCCGGTGAATGTGCACGGCCAGATCGGTGTTCATGAACGTCCACTTGCGGATGTCCAGCTTGTTGCCCAACCCGTTGGCGTCATCGGCGACGGTGAACAACCGCTGCAGCGGCGTCAGCTGCTCGTCCTTCACCAGGTCCACTAGCGGCCGGATCCAGGACTCGCCGGGGCCGTCGTCCAGCGGGCTGGTGAGCCAGCGCCAGTCCAGGCTGTGCACGTAGTTGCGGTCCCAATCCTTGCGCATGTCACGGGCTTTGGCCGCCGACAGCGGCGGCAGCGGGCCGGCCGGCGCGTGCCGCAGCGCATCGGTGTCGAGGGTCTGCATGCGCCAGCCCGTCGCGGTCGCCACCGGACGCGGGGTGCCGTCCTTGCCGGGCCCCAGCATCTCGGCGCTGACCAATTCGATCTGCTTGCCGGCCCGCTCCACCTTCGACCGCACCCAGATGTCGCCCTCGGCCGGGACGCCGCCCAGCAGATCGACCACGACGCGGGTCAGCCGGGTGTCGTCGCGCCGTTCGCAGCGCTCCAGCGCGCGGGCCAACAACGCGGACACCGGCGCCCCGTGCTGGATGCTGGCCGACCAGGTGCTGCGCACCAGATCGGTGGCCGCGAACCGCTCCCCGTGGGTCCCGTCGGCGTCGACAAGTTCGTAGTAGCAGTCCGACATCACGGCCACCCCGCCCCGGGCACGTCGACGGTGACGGCGTCCAGCCGCGAGTTCTTGGTGCCGCGCAGCCGCTCGGGGTAGGCGTCGGTGCTGGACAGCAGGAACAGCGTCCGTCGCTCCGGACCGCCCAGCGCGCAGGCGATCGCGATGCGGTCTCCCACTTCGATCCGGTCGGTGACCGCGCCGCCCTGTTCGATCCGGTCGAAGCGGTGGCCCAGCGTCATGGCCGCCCAGACCCCGCCCTCGGCGTCGAGCGCGATCCCGTCCGGCGGCGCGTCCAGACCGTCGGCGAACACGCGGCGCTCGGAGAGACCGCCGGCGTCGTCGATGCTATAGGCGGTCAACCGCCGGCCCACCGACTCGGCGACGATCAGGGTCGCGCCGTCGTCGGTGATGACCATGCCGTTGGGGAAGTCGAGGTCCTCGGCCACCACCCGGGCGCTGCCGTCGCGGTCGAGGAGGATGATCACCCCGTCGCCGCGTGCCTGCGACCCGATGTACGCGCGGCCGTGGGCGTCGACGACCATGTCGCCGAGGTTCGCCCTGGCCAATTCGGAGAGGTCCGCGAACCCGGTGACGTCCTCGCCGTCGTAGTGCAGGACCTGCCGTTTCTCGCTGGAGACCACCAGCAGGCAGCCGTCCGGGCAGAACCCCAGGCCCGACGGGTCGTGGCCGGCCATGGGCAGTGTTGTCATCGCCCCGCCCAGGGTCACGGTGTGCACCGCCGAGCCCAGCATGTCGGAGAACCAGAGCAGCCCCTCGAACCAGCGGGGACCCTCGCCGAAGCAGAAACCGTCGGCCAACTTCGTCAGCGTCAACTCCATTGCACCGAACCGCCTCGCTCACCTTTACAAAACACGCAACAAGTGTCACGCTCGCTGGGTGTCACTGTCAACAGGGTCCCGGTTATGAGCATGAAGAAGTATTACGGCCACACGCTGCTGTACCTCCACGAGACCATCGATTTGGGCTCGGGGCGCAGCGACGAGTTCACCGCGGCGTTCACCGAGATCTACCAACCGATGATGGAGCAGCTCGGCGCCCGGCTGTTCACCCTCTGGGAAACCACCCCGTACAACGGGCACTGGCCGCAGGTCACGATCATCTGGGAGATCGACGCGTTCGCCGACTACGCCCGGATCGGCCGGGAGCAGGCCCGCGGCGGCAGCCACGCCGAGCCCGCCGCGCGGTGGCAGCAGTACCTCGCCGGGATCGGGGCCCGCGGGGAGGGCCGGATCATGTACGCCGGGAAGTACAACAAGACGCTGGCCCAGCTGCAGGAGGCCAACTTCGGTGCGGGCCTGGTGATCCAGGAGATCATGCAGACCAAGCCCGGCCGGCAGGACGACTACATCCGGGAACTGGAACGGCTCTACGTGCCGTGGTCGGAGTCCACCGGTAAACGGTGGCTGGGCTCGTTCATCACCACCTTCCGGTTCAACGAGGTCATCCACTACTGGGCGCTCGACGGCGACTGGGACTGCTTCGAGAACCACTACCCGTCGTGGAAGGATCAGCCGCCCGCCGAGATCGTCACCTGGATGAGCGTGGCGCCGGCACTGCGCGACGGCTGGGAGGATTCCATTCTGGCCGCCCTGCCCCCCTCGCCATTGCAGTGACCTCATGAATCAGCCCACCGCACAGGTTCTTTCCTACGATCCGTTCGATCCGGACGTGATGGCCAACCCGCTGCCCTACTACCGGGTGCTGCGCGACGAGCATCCGGTGTACTACATCCCGAAGTGGGATACCTACGCGCTGTCCCGGTTCGAGGACATCTGGGAGGTCCTCGGCCTCACCGACGGCACCTTCGTGGCCTCGGAGGGAACGCTGCCGGCGGCCACCGTGCTCGAACACCACAACGACGGGCCGGTTCCGGATCCGCCGTTGCACCCCATGCCGTTTCACGCGAACTTCGATTCGCCGATCTACGAGAACGTGCGCCGCTGCACCTCGGCGCAGTTCCGGCCGCGGTCGGCGGCCAAGCTGGCCGAGCGGATCCGCGCCCTGGCCAACGAGCGCCTCGACGAACTGCTGCCCCGCGGCCGCTTCGACCTGACCCAGGACTACGGCGGCATTGTCGCGGCCTCGATGGTGTGCGAATTCGTCGGCCTGCCGGTGGATCTGGCCGGCGATGTGCTCGCGACGGTGAACGCCGGCAGCCTGGCGCAACCCGGGCAGGGCGTCGAGGTGGGTAACTCCCGGCCCGGCTACCTGTCGTATCTGACCCCCATCATCGAACGGCGCCGCGCGGCCGGCGCCGACGGCAGCGTCCCCATCGCGGACAGCCTGATCAACTTCACGCTGCCGGACGGGACGACGTTCACCGACGTCGAGGCGGCCACCCAGATGCTCGGGGTGTTCATCGGCGGCACCGAGACGGTGCCGAAGATCACCGCGACCGGACTGTGGCACCTCAGCGCCCACCCGGAGCAACTCGCCGCGGTGCGGGCCGACCTCGAGGCCAACGTGCCCGTGGCGCGCGAGGAGATCATCCGCTACAGCGCCCCGGCGCAGTGGTTCGCGCGAACCGTGCGGCGGCCGTACACCATTCACGGCACCACGCTGCAACCCGGCCAGCGGATCATCACCCTGCTGGCCTCGGCGGCGCGGGACGAGCGCGAGTACCCCGATCCGGACACGTTCCGCTGGAACCGGCCCATCGAACGACTGCTGTCCTTCGGCCACGGCCAGCACTTCTGCCTGGGCGTGCACGTCGCCCGCTTGGAGATCACCATCATGCTGCAGGAGTTCCTCAAGCGGGTGCCGGACTTCCGGATCGACGCCGACGCCGCCTCACGACCGCCGTCGAGTTTCCAGTGGGGCTGGAACTCCATCCCGGTGGAGGTCTAGCCCGTGTGGTCCTACCGCCTGGTGGCGCCCTACACCTTCGAACGCTGCGAACTTCCCGAACCCGACCCGGAATCGCTTGCCGACCAACAGGTCCTGCTGCGTTTCCTGGCCGCCGGCATCTGCGGCAGCGACCTGCCCGGCTTCCGCGGCACCCAGGGGCGGCTGCCCGGCGACACCGGTACCTGCGCCGCGGAGATGAACGGCTTCCCGGCCCACGAGATCGTCGGCGAGGTACTGGCCAGCCGGCACCCCGCGCATCGACCGGGCGAGCGGGTGGTCGGCTGGGCGTCGGGATTCGACGGGCTGACCGGACAGGTGATCGCCGACGGCAACGGGTTGGCGTCCTACGATCCGGCGCTGAGTCCGGCGTACGCGGTGGGCCTACAGCCGCTGGCCTGCGTCCTCTACGCGCTGGAACAGCTGCCCGAGATCGCCGGGCGCCGGGTGGCGATCCTCGGTCAGGGCTCCATCGGCCTGCTGTTCTCCTATGTCGCAAAGGCCTTGGGGGCCGCCGAGGTGATCGGCGTGGACCCGGTGGACCGCGCGGGGTTGGCGGCGCCCTTCGGTGTCGACACGACGGTGCGCGCGACCAGCGACCGCTGGGTCACGCACCTCGATGCGGCCGACCGACCCGAGATCGTCATCGAGGCCGTGGGGCATCAGGTCGCCACGCTCAACGACGCCATAGCGGCTGCGGCCTTCGGCGGCACCGTGTTCTACTTCGGTGTGCCTGACGACGACAGTTACCCCATCTCGATGCGCACCATGCTGCGCAACAACCTGACGCTGCGCTCCGGGGTCACCCTGGACCGCGCCCGCGTGCTCCGTGACGCCGACGAGTTCGCCCGTCGGCACCCCGATCTGCTACCCAACTACATCACCCACACCTTCGCCCCGGACGACGTGCAGTCGGCGTTCGAGCTGGCGTGTCGGCCGGTGCCCGAGCGGGTCAAGATCGCCATCGCGGAGGCGCAGCGATGAGCGCCGCCGGTCGGCTGCGGGAAGCGCTGGCCGACCACCGCCCGGTCTGGGGCGGCTGGGTGATCGGCTCGACCCTGTTCGGACCCGAGGAATTCGTCACGGCCGGTTACGATTACGTCGGCTTCGACACCCAGCACGGGTTCCTGAGCGACACCGATGTGGCCCTGCTGCTGCGCCGCCTCGAACATCTCCCGATCGCCACCGCGGTCCGATTGCCGTCGGCCGATCCGGGTCCGATCGGCCGCGTCCTCGACGCCGGTGCGGACGCGGTGATCATCCCCATGGTGGAGACCCCCGAACAGGCCGCCCGCGCCGTGGCGGCCACCAAGTACGCGCCGGCCGGGGTCCGCAGCTTCGGACCGCTGCGGCCTTCCCTGGGTACGGACACCGCGGCCCTGGAGTCCCGGGCCAACGTCTACGCCATGATCGAAACCGCCGCGGCGTTGCCGAACGTCGCCGAGATCTGCGCCGTACCCGGTCTGGCCGGCATCTACGTCGGACCCGCCGACCTGGCCGTCTCGATGGGGCACCCGGTCTCGGCGATGTGGAGCACCGCCGAGGTCACCGACGCCATCAAGAGTATTCAGCAGACCGCGGCCGCCGCGGGCCTGGTCGCCGGCATTCACGCGGGCGACGGGCGGATCGGAAAAATGGTGGCCGAGTGGGGGTTTCAGTTCATCACGCTGGCCTCGGAATCCCAGGCGCTGCGCCGCGGCGCCGCCGATCACCTGCGCGACGCCGGCGGCGGGCCGGAAGCGGCGCCGCAGAAGGGGTACGCCTGAGATGACCGGTACCGACCGGATCGCCCTGGTCACCGGCGCCGCGCGCGGACAGGGCGCGGCGATCGTGGCCCGACTGCGCCGCGACGGCTTCGCCGTGGCGGCCTGCGACGTGGCCGAGGCCGAACTCGAGGCCACGGTCGCGGCGCTGGACGACCCGGGCGTCATCGCGGTGCCGCTGGATGTCACCTCCGAGGAGCAGTGGCGCACCGCGGTCGAGCAGGTCGCCGCCCGGTTGGGCCTGCTGACCACCCTGGTGAACAACGCCGGGGTCTTGCACCGCGCCGCCCTCGGCGACGAGACCCGCGAGGGCTTCGAACGGGCCTGGCGCGTCAACACGCTGGGGCCGTTCCTCGGCATCCAGGCCTGCCTGCCGGCGCTGCGCGAGGCCCACGGCGCCGCGATCGTCAACACCTGCAGCACCGGCGCCGTGCGGGCGTTCCCCAACCACGCCGCCTACGGCTCCTCCAAATGGGCGCTGCGGGGGCTGACGCAGATCGTCGCGGCCGAACTCGCCGGCACCGGCATCCGGGTCAACGCAGTGCTGCCCGGCCCGGTGGAGACCCCGATGCTCGACGACCGCACCCAGGCGAAGCTGGCGGCCACCTCCGTCAGCGGGCGGCTGGGCCAACCGCGCGAGATCGCCGACGCCGTGGCCTTCCTGGTGTCCGAACACGCCTCCTTCATCACCGGTTCGGAACTCGTGGTGGACGGCGGTCAAACGCTGCAGATGGGATGAGTGCAATGGCGAAGAGCCTGTCGGTGGGCGTCATCGGAGCCGGGCCGGGCGGTCTGGCGCTCGGGATCTTCCTGAAGAAGGCGGGATTCGAGAACTTCACCATCTTCGACCGCGAGGACGGCGTGGGCGGCACCTGGCGCACCAACACCTATCCCGGGCTGGCGTGCGACGTGAAGTCGCACCTGTACTCCTTCTCCTTCGACCTCAACCCCGACTGGTCGCGGCTGTGGTCGGACCAGCCCGAGATCCTGCGCTACTTCGAGGATTCCGCGCGCCGCCACCAGCTGGCACCGCATCTGCGGTTGAACACCGACATCGTCGCGGCCACCTGGGAGCCGGGGACCCGGGCCTGGCGGCTGCGCAGCGCCACCGGTACCGAGCACGTCTTCGACGTCGTCGTGTCGGCGGTGGGCGTGTTCAATCAGCCGCTGACCCCCGATCTCGTCGAGGAAGAGCCCTTCGCGGGCACCGTCATGCACACCGCGAAATGGGACCACTCGGTGCAGATCGCCGGCAAGCGGGTCGCGGTGCTGGGCACCGGATCCACCGCATCGCAGGTGCTGCCCGAGATCGCCCGGCAGGCCGCGCACGTCTACTCCGTGCAGCGCTCACCCACCTGGATCCTGCCCAAGCCCGACCGGCCCTACACCGACCGGGAGAAGTGGATCTTCAGACACGTCCCGCTGGCCAAGCGCGTCTACCGCACCCGGCTCTGGTTGCGCAGCGAGTCGAACATCTCGGTCATCGAGAACGGCAGTGACAAGACCCAGGAGTTCAAGGGGGTCGCGCTGCGCACGCTCGAGGCCACGGTGCCCGACGCCGACCTGCGGGCCCGGCTGACCCCCGACCACCCCCTGGGCTGCAAGCGATTGGTGTTCGCCACCGACTACCTGCAGGCCCTGACCCGGGACAACGTCGAGGTGATCGCCTCCCCGGCCAAGGCGCTGTGGACGCGGTCGCTGGTCACCGCCGACGGCACCGAACTGGACGTCGACGTGGTGGTGTGCGCCACCGGCTACGCCGTCGCCGACTACCTGGGCCAGATCGAGGTGCGCGGCGAGGGCGGGGTCACGTTGCGGGACACCTGGAGCGACGGCGCCTACGCCTATATGGGCATGGCCGTACCGGGTTTCCCGAACTTCTTCATGCTGTACGGCCCCAACACCAACGTCGGGTCCAACAGCGTGATCTTCGTGCTGGAGGCGCAGGCCCGCTACATCGTGCGGGCGTTGCAGCAGATGCGTCGCCGGGGCAAGTCGTACCTGGCGGTGCGTCGCGAGGCGACGGCCGACTACATCGCCAAGATCGACCGGTGGATGGTCGGCACGGTGTGGACCACGCGGTGCAGCAACTACTTCCGGGCCGCCAACGGCCGCGTCGTGACTCAGTGGCCGCGCAGCGCGCGGGCCTTCTGGACGATGACCCGCCGGCTGCGGCTGCGCGACTACAGCTTCGATCCGCAGGGGACACCCGAACCGCTTGCGGTACAGCCGCATTCGGCGGTGTCGCAGTGAACCCGGTGGAGCCGATCGCCCGGCTCGACCCCGCGCTGCGCCCGTTCGCGGAGTTCCGCACGAATCTGGCGCCGGAGGCGCTGGCGGACGTGCGCGCATCGATCGACCAGCGTCGTCGGCAGGCGGCTGCGGAACTCGACACCGCCGGCGTCGAAATCGTGGACCAGCAGGTGCCGGTCGACGCGCGCACCATCGGGGTTCGGATCTACCGCGGCGGCCCGACCCCCGCCCCGGCCGTACTGTATTGCCACGGCGGCGCTTTCGTCCTCGGCAATCTGGACACCGACCATCTGCAATGCGTGGAGTTCGCCCGGCGCGCCGAGTGCACGGTGATCTCCGTGGACTACCGGCTGGCCCCGGAGCATCCGTACCCGGCCGGCTACGACGACGCGGCCGCGGTGCTGCGCTGGGCCGTGGACAACGCCGCCGCACTCGGTATCGATCCCGACCGGGTGGCGGTGGCCGGCAGCAGCGCCGGGGGCGCCCTGGCGACCGGCCTGGCGCAGGCCGCGGCGCGCGGCGCGCTGCCCCCGGTGGTGTTCCAGCTGCTGCACCAACCGGTGCTCGACGACCGGCCCAGCCCGTCCAAGGAGGAGTTCACCACCACCCCGGGCTTCGACGGACCGGCCGCCGAGCAGATGTGGCGGCATTACTCGGGGGCGCTGCCCGCGGCCGCCGTCCCGGGCCGCACCGACGACCTCGACGGCCTGCCAAGGACCTTCCTCAGCTGCTCGGAACTGGATCCGCTGCGCGACGAGGCCATCGACTACGCGCTGCGGCTGCTGTGGTCCGGGGTCGGCACCGAATTGCACGTGTTCGCGGGCACCTGCCACGGGTTTGACTCGATGCTGCCGGGCTGGGAGGTCAGCCGGCAGTTGTTCGCGCTGCAGGGCGCCGCGTTGCGCAAGGCCCTGCACGGCTAGCCGCGCTACTGGGCCGGCGCGCCCTGGTACACCGCGTCGAACGGGGCGTGGCCGCTGATCCGGCCGACGATCCCGGCGGTGGTGAACGCCTTGGCCTGATGCGTCGCCTCGGAGACACCTGCGCCCTTGGCGAGGCCGGCCGTGATGGCCGCCGCCAGCGTGCAGCCCGCACCGCCGACGCGGGCGCTGCCGATCTTCGGTGCCCGCAGGATCTCCACCTCGCCGTCCCCGAAGAGGACATCGACGGCGTCGGCACCGGGAAAATCGACGCCACCCTTGACCACCACGTGGCGCGGTCCGAGGTCGGCGATGCGCCGCGCCGCCTCGACGAGATCCTCGACCGTGGCGATGTCGTCCATACCCGCGAGCGTGCGGGCCTCGAACAGGTTGGGCGTCACGACGGAGGCCAGCGGCAGGATCCGGCGGCGCAGTGCGGTGTCGGTGTCGAGGGCGGCGCCGGGCTCCTGACCCTTGCAGATCAGCACCGGGTCGACCACGACCTGGGACCAGGTCTGGCCGGCCAGCGCCTCGGCGACGACGTCGATGGTGGCGGGAGTGCCCAGCATGCCGATCTTGACCACGTCCAGGTCGTAGGCCGCGGTCGCCGCTTCGATCTGGTCGGCGATCACCTGGGCCTCGACGGGGACGAATCGATGCCCCCAGTCGGCCTTGGGATCGAACGACACGATGCAAGTCACGGTGCCGATGCCGTGGGTGCCGAGCTGCTGGAAAGTGCGCAGGTCGGCTTGTAACCCGGCGCCGCCGGTGGCTTCCGATCCGGCGATGACATAGGCGAAGGCGACCACGGGGACAGCCTAAGACACGCGGGACGCGGCCCCGGCGCGCCGCCGGACGGACAGAAATTCGATTTCCCCACCGGGGGTCGCACCCTTAACCTGGATAGCCGCACTAACGAAGTGCGGCTATCAGGGAGTAGGTCAATGAGTACCGCGCCGATCACGCGAACGAGATCCGAGGGGTCACCACCCGCCCCGCCGCGCGCCGCCGTGATCATCGCGGTGCTGGTGTTCTCCGCGTTCGTGATGATCCTCAACGAAACGATCATGAGCGTCGCGCTGCCCGCGCTGATCGCCGACCTGGACATCACGGCCCGCACGGCGCAGTGGCTGACCAGCGGCTTCCTGCTGACCATGGCGGTGGTGATCCCGATGTCCGGTTCGCTGCTGCAGCGCTTCCCGGTGCGGGGCGTCTTCGTGGGGTCGATGTCGTTGTTCTGTGCGGGCACGCTGGTCTGCGCCCTGGCGCCCGGCTTCGCGGTGCTGCTGGCGGGGCGCATCCTGCAGGCGTGCGGTACCGCCGTCATGGTGCCGCTGCTGATGACGACGGTCATGACGCTGGTCGCGGCCGAGCGTCGCGGGCAGACGATGGGCACGATCTCGATCGTCATCGCCGTCGCGCCGGCGGTGGGACCGACCCTGTCCGGCTTCATCCTCGGCGCGCTGAACTGGCGGTGGATGTTCTGGATCGTGCTGCCCATCGCCCTGCTCGCGTTGGCCGCGGGCCTGGTGTGGCTGCGGGTGGCCGACGAGCGCGAACAACCCGCCCCGATCGACCCCGCCTCGGTGCCGCTGTCGGCGATCGCCTTCGCGGGCTTGGTGTTCGGGCTCTCCGAACTCGGCGGGCACGGCGGTCGGGGCGTGCCCGCGTGGATTCCGCTGACGGTGGGCGCGGTGGCGATGGTCGTCTTCGGGGCCCGCCAGGTGCGGTTGCAGCGGGCCGATCGCGCCCTGCTGGATCTGCGACCGTTCACCTACCGGCGGTTCTCGGTGTCGGTGGGCCTGGTGATCATCGGCTTCATGGGCCTGTTCGGCGCGATCATCATGGTGCCGCTCTACGTCCAGGACGTGCTGGGCCGCAGCGCCCTGGTCGCCGGGCTGATCACCCTGCCGGGCGGGCTGCTGATGGGCCTCGCGGGGCCGATCGTCGGGCGGATCTACGACCGGCACGGGGCCCGACTCCTCGTGGTGCCCGGTTCGGTCCTGCTGTGCCTGTCGCTGTGCGGCTTCGCGCTGTTGTCGGAGACCACGCCCCTCTGGGAACTCGTTGGCCTGCAAACGATCATGATGCTGGGCCTGTCGCTGATGTTCACCCCGCTGATGACCGACGCGCTCGGTGCCCTGCCGGAACGGCTGTACTCGCACGGCAGCGCCATCATGACGACGCTGCAACAGGTCGCCGGTGCCGCGGGAACCGCCCTGTTCGTGACGGTCATGGCGAGGGCGTCGGTCTCGGGTGGGGCCCCGGACATGCCCGGCGTGCACGCCGCCTTCGTGGCCGCCGCGGTGATCAGCGTGACCGCCGTGGCCGCGGCGTTCTTCACCGCCGCGCGCCCGGCGGAAGCGGTGGTTGCGGGTTAGCTCACCCGCCGATCAGCTACCCGCCGATTAGCTGACCGGGACGCCGTCGAGTTCGCGGGTGATCGCGTCGTGGTACCGGTCGATGAAGGCGGGGTTGACGATGCGGAAGAACTTGTCCGGCATCGGGGCGTCGCGGTAGGCCTCGATGGTCATCGTCCGGCTGAACAGCGTGCCGGCACCGGGCTGAGTGAAGTGGTACTGCACGGAGATTCGGCCCTCGAACCCGCCGTTGCCGTCGCGGTCGTGGCCCAGCCGCCCCACCGAGTTGAACATCCACAGCGTGGGGCGCATGGCGATGGCCAGGTGCCAGGTGTAGATGTGCTCCCCGTCGGGTCCGGCCTCCTCCCAGGTGTCGCCGACCTTCAACGGCAGGTCGTCGAGCTTGCCGACGTAGTTGCTGCCCGGATACGTCTTGGTCCAGTTGTTGGGGTTGGTGACGAAGTCGTACACCACTTCGGGCGCATGCTGGAACGACGTTGCTGAGGTGGTGGTCACGATGCCCAAGGGAGTGGCCTTTCTGATTCGGCAGAGCGGGAGCGGTCCGGCGGGACCGACTCCATCGGTGACTTTACAGATCGACGCAAAAATGTCACGCTTTGTTTTCACTCAGGACAGCGGTCCAGACAGGCAGGTCGTTTCGTGGTGGAGCCGGCAGTGGTGTTCGATCCGTTCTCGGAGCAGCACTTCAACGATCCCTACGACACCTACCGTCGGCTGCGCGACGAGGCGCCCGTCTACTACAGCGAGAAGTACGACTTCTACGCGCTGACCCGGCACGAGGACGTCGCACCGGCGTTCAAGGACTTCGAGACCTTCTCGTCGTCGCGCGGGGTCACGCTCGAGGAGATCCAGTCCGGTCAACACGCCCACCAGCCGTCCATCATCTGGATGGACCCGCCCGAGCACCGCCGGATGCGCAGCCTGGTCAACAAGGTCTTCACCCCGCGCGCCATCGGAAAACAGGAGCAGGTGATCCGCGAACGGATCACCCATCACCTCGCCGCGGCCGACCCCGACAACTTCGACGTGGTCGCGGACTTCTCGGCGCTGTTCCCGGTCGAGGTGATCACCACCATGCTCGGCGTCCCGGAGTCGCGGCGCCAGGACGTGCGGATCTGGCTCGAGCTCGCGCTGCAACGCCCGGCGGGCCGCAGCACCATGGACAAGGCCGGCCTGCAGGCCATGATGGACACCGGCGTCCTGTACTACGAGATCATCCAACAGCGCCGCGAGCAGCCGGCCGACGACATGATCAGCGCGCTGTGCGCCGTCGAGGTGCAACGCGACGACGGGACCGCGACGCGACTCGACGACGTGGAGATCGCCGGCTTCTGCACCCTGCTCGGCGCCGCCGGCGCCGAGACCGTCGCCAAGCTGCTGGGCACGGCGGCCGTGGTGTTCGGCCGGCACCCCGACCAGTGGCAGCAGCTGCGGGCCGACCGCAGCAAGATCCCGGCCGCGGTCGAGGAGCTGCTGCGGTACGAGGGGCCGGTGCAGTACGACTGTCGCTACACCCTGAAAGATGTTGAGCGCCACGGCGTCACCATCCCGGCGGGCAGCGCGGTGCTATTGGTGGGTGCGGCCGCCAACCGCGACGAGCGGGCGTTCACCAACGCCGAGCAGTTCGACATCAACCGGGACCGCACCGAGGCGCAGAACCTGGCGTTCGGCTACGGCATCCACAGCTGTCTGGGCGCGGCGCTGGCCCGCTCGGAAAGCACGATCGCCCTCGACCACCTGCTCGACTTCATGCCGCACTATGTGGTGGAGGTCGACAAGCTTCAGCGGGTCGCCATGACCAGCGTGAACGGCTACTCGAGCGTGCCGGTGCGCGTCGTGGCCGGCAACTGAATCAGAGTTCAGCGGCCGGTCCACGAGGCCCAGGTCTGCACCTCGATCTCGATGACCGGGCCGTCCAGCGAAACCGACTCGTACTGAGGGTATTTGGCGCGCAGCAGCTCGCGGCCCCGGTGTGCCACGGGGCCGTCGTCGTGCACGGTGGCCCGGCCGTCGGCGCGGACCCACCACAGCAGCGCCCAGTCCTCGCTGTAATGGTCGACGAGCACGCTGACGGCGGGCCGGTCGGCGATGTTGGCCAGCCGCCGCAGCCGGGTGCTGGATTTGGGCTTGCCGTCGACGGCGGTGAAGACGTGTCGGTCACCGACGGCGAACACGATCGGGACCAGGTGCGGTTGGCCGTCGGCGTCGACCGTGGCCAGCCGCGCCACCCGGGCGTCGCTGAACGCCCGCAGCACCGCCTCGTCGATTCCCTCGGTCACCCGACCAGCGTAGAGCGGCTAGCTGCGCTCGCGCGCCAGACCGACCAATTCGACTGCTGCCGTGCGCATCTGGGCCGCCGAGTTCAGCGGCGCCGGGTAGCCGACGCGGGTGTAGGCGACCCCGCGCGGCGTGCTGACCCGCAGGTCCAGGCCGTAGCGGTCGGCGCCGGTGCACTCGGCGGTGTCGGTGTCGGGGAACCCGCCGAGAGTGCGCGCCATCAGCGCCAGGGAATCGGCGTGATCGGCGTTGAGATGGGCGACGGCGCCGCCCGCGTGCGCGGCGACGGGATCGGGTTGGGCCGCGGCGTAATCCCGCCCGGTGGCGGAGTCCATCCGGCCGTAGCCACCCACCCAGCGGACCCGCTCGACCCGCAACACCCACACGGTGAAGTCGCTGTACTCGATGTAGTACTTGGCAGCCGGCACCGCGGCCACATGCGCCTCGCGCGCCGCGGTCAGTTCCGCCCCGGCCGGGCGTTCTACGACGCCGGCCAGCGTGATGCGGCCATTGGCCAGCGGGTCGGCCTCGGTGGCCGGGGCGACGACGGCGATGCTCGCGCGCGGGTCGCCGGCCAGGTTCCGGCCGTGCTCGGCCATGTGCGAGACGCACAGCACCGGCGCGCCGTCGAGCAGACCATAAGTAATGAAGGAAGCCCACGGATCCCCGGACGAGGTGAGGCTGGCCAGCACGCCGGCGTTGGTGGCGGCCGCGATGGTGCGGGCCTCCTCGGCCGCCGACGGGCGGGCCGGGTTGACGACCTCGGTCAGCGGGGGAGGGACGGTCGGCGCGTCGCCGGGGTCGCCATGATCACGGTTGGCCACCTTCGCACCATAGGCGATCAGCGCTCGGCGCGGCGCAGCGTCCGCTCGAGCCAGTTGAGCACCGGCGGGGCCACTTGGTCGACGGCCGATTCGGCGATGATCCAGTGCGGCAGGCCCGGATGGACCTGCTGTTGGGCGCGGTAGCGCCGGGCGATCCGCCGAGAGATCCACGGCGCGACGTTGCGGTCCTCGCCGGCGCTGACACACAGCACCGGGCAGCGAACATGCTCGGGGGCGACCCGGGTGGATCCGGCTCCCATCGACATTTCCCGGAACACCCGACCGGAGTCCCGGGCGAGGCGGGGAAGCAGGGCGTCCTGCTCGGCGCGCGGGAGGGTGTTCAGCGGCACCGAGCGCATGGTCCGCTCCGACGGCAGCATCGGCCGGCCCGCGAGGATCGCCGGCAGCACCGGCAGCAGGTTGTGCATGACCTTGGGCTGCGGCCAGAGCACGCCCGGCGGGATCGAGGCCAGCAGCACCAGCGCCGCCGGATCGCGCACCGCGGCCAGCTTCTGCCCCAGCAGCCCGCCCATGCTGTGCCCGATGACGACGGGCTTGTGCCCGGGGGTGCCGGGTTCGGGATCGATGTCGTCGAACGCGCGCAGCGCCACCTCGAAGCAGTCCGCGATGCCGGTGCGGCGCAGCACCTGCTCGTCGGCGGGGTCGCGACCGGGCAGCGTCGGCGTGTGGCAGGCGTAGCCGGCGGCGGTCAAGAAGTCGGTCCACGGCCGAAGCAGCGACGGGCGCCCGAAGACCCCGTGCAGAAGCAGGATGGGCGGCTTGTCGACAGCCATCGGTTCAGTATGGGACGAATCCGCGTGGTAATCGGTGAATTGCAGATCTCGTTTCGAGTTGAAATAGCGCATAGCGATACCCCGGTCCGAGCGGCAATCTGTTCGGCCGGGCGCGCCGCGACGTCCAGGGCTTGAGAATCACCCCCGGCGGGGACTGTCCCGGGACACGGGACGCGCCCTGTTGGTGCTGGTCAAGACAATATTTTCGGCGCCGATCCGGAGCGGGCAACGGAGCCGGCCGGCCGTGGTCTAAGCTGCAGAATTGGCTGTTTCGACACCCCCTCGACTATCGAATCGGGTGGTCTACAGGTAGGGTCACCCGTCGAGGGGAAACTCATGTGTCGAATCGATGACGTAATGAATAGGCCGTTTGCCGCGATGAAGACGTTGTCCGCCGCGGTGGAATGCGGCTGGGTCCAAGACACGGCGGGAATTACGTCGTACACACAGATTGGCTGGATACAAGTATGAAGTTCATTCAAAAGATGCGTGGGAAATGGGCCCGCCGGCTCGGCGTCGCCGCAGTGACGACAGCCGCGCTTCCCGGCCTGATCGGCCTCGCAGGGAACACCGCCACCGCGGGTGCGTTCTCGCGGCCGGGTCTGCCGGTGGAGTACCTGATGGTGCCGTCGCCCTCGATGGGCGTGGACATCAAGGTCCAGTTCCAGAGCGGCGGGGAGAACTCACCCGGCGTCTACCTGCTCGACGGCCTGCGCGCCCAGGAGGACTTCAACGGCTGGGACATCAACACCCAGGCCTTCGAGTGGTTCCTCGACTCGGGCCTGTCGGTGATCATGCCCGTCGGCGGTCAGTCGAGCTTCTACTCCGACTGGTACGCGCCGGCCCGCAACAAGGGGCCGACCCGCACCTACAAGTGGGAGACCTTCCTGACCTCGGAGCTGCCGCAGTGGCTGTCGGCCAACCGCGGGGTGCGCACCACCAACAACGCCGCGATCGGCCTGTCGATGGCCGGTTCGGCCTCGCTGACGCTGGCCATCTGGCATCCGAACCAGTTCACCTACGCCGGCTCGATGTCGGGCTTCCTGAACCCGTCCGAGGGCTGGTGGCCGTTCCTGATCAACATCTCCATGGGTGACGCCGGCGGCTTCAAGGCCGACGACATGTGGGGCAAGACCGAGGACCCCAACAGCGCCTGGAAGCGCAACGACCCGATGGTCAACATCGACCGCCTGGTCGCCAACAACACCCGCATCTGGATCTACTGCGGTAACGGCCAGCCCAACGAGCTGGGCGGCGGCGACCTGCCGGCCACCTTCCTGGAGGGCCTGACCATTCGCACCAACATCACCTTCCGCGACAACTACCTGGCCGCGGGCGGTACCAACGGTGTGTTCAACTTCCCGGAGAACGGTACGCACAACTGGGCGTACTGGGGCCGGGAGCTGCAGGCCATGATCCCGGACCTGCAGTCGCACCTGATCTGATCAGTCCGTAACGCGAAATCCCCCAGCGCAAGCTGGGGGATTTCGTGTTTTACGGGCCCGGGTACTGGCGGCCGGCCGGTGCAGCGACTACCTTTCACCCGGCATGTCGGTTCGTGTTCGACAGGTCGTCATCGCCGCGACAGCACGCCGTCGAGTGCTCCCCGGAAGGTTCTCGTCATGAAGACACCCCGCCCGCTGGTGCTGGCCGCCGCGGCGCTCGCGCTGCTGCTGGCCGCCGGTTGCGCACCCCCGGAGAGATCCACCGGCGACAGCGGCGCCGCGACCGCCACCTCGGCGCAGGACTTCGGCGGCATGGAGGCGCTCATCCGGGCCGCCCAGGCCGAGGGAGAACTCAACGTCATCGCGCTGCCCCCGAACTGGGCCAACTACGGAGCCATCATCGCGGCGTTCAGCGACAAGTACGGCATCAAGGTCAACTCCGCCCAGCCGGATGCCTCCAGCCAGGACGAGATCAACGCCGCCCGCCAGCAGCAGGGCAAGAGCACCGCGCCCGACGTGTTCGACCTGGGGCAGTCCGTGGCGCTGGCCAACGAGGCGATGTTCGCGCCGTACCAGGTCGCGACGTTCGCCGACATCCCCGCCGGGCTCAAGCACCCCGACGGCGCCTGGGTCAACGACTACGGCGGCTACATGTCGGTGGGCTACGACTCCACCTCCGTTCCCGACGTCACCAGCATCGACGATCTGCTCGGGCCCGAGTTCAAGGGCAAGGTTGCCCTGAACGGCGATCCCACCCAGGCCGGGGCTGCCTTCTCCGGTGTCCTGATGGCGGCGGTGTCGCAGGGTGGTTCGGCCGACGACATCGCCCCGGGCGTGGAGTTCTTCCGCAAGCTCAACGAGGCCGGCAACTTCCTGCCGGTGGATCCCACGCCGGCCACGATCGCCTCCGGACAGACCCCGGTGGTCATCGACTGGAACTACCTCAACGGCATCGAGAGCGACAAGGTGCCGACCTGGCGGGTTTTCGTGCCCAACGACGCCGCCGTCGCCGGCTTCTACTATCAGGCGATCAACGCCGACGCTCCGCACCCGGCCGCCGCCCGGCTGTGGCAGGAATTCCTGTTCAGCGACGAGGGACAGAACCTGTTCGCCCAGGGCGGGGTCCGCCCGGTGCGCGCCGACGCGATGATCCACGCCACCACCTTCGACCCGGCCGCCTTCGACCGGTTGCCACCCATCGACGGCATGGTCACGGTGCCCACCCAGGAGCAGACCGAGGCCGCGACCAAATACCTGGCGGTCAACTGGGCCAAGGCAATTGGCTGATTCCACCGTCGGGCGCCGGGTTCGCACCGGGCTCCCGCTGCTGCCGTTCCTGCTGTTCGTCGGGATCTTCCTGATCGTCCCCACCGTCACGGTGGTCGTCAACGCGTTCATCTCCGACGGCCAGTTCTCCTTGGACCGGATCGGAGCGCTGTTCTCCCAGACGGCGCTGCTCGCGCTCGGGCGCAGCGTGCTGCTCTCGGCGAGCACCGCGGCCCTCGGGGCGGTGTTCGGCGCGGTGCTGGCCTGGCTGATCGTGTCCTGCCCGGCGACCTCGATGTTCCGCCGGGCCGCGCTGGCGCTGTGCGCCGTGCTGGCCCAATTCGGCGGGGTGGCACTGGCTTTCGCCTTCCTGGCGACGATCGGCCTCAACGGCGTGCTGACCGTGTGGGCGGCCGATCTGTTCGGCCTGGACCTGGCCGGCGGCGGTTGGCTCTACAGCCTGCCGGGGTTGATCCTGGTGTACACCTACTTCCAGATCCCGTTGATGGTCATCGTCTTCCTACCCGCACTGGACGGCCTGCGCCGGCAGTGGCGGGAGGCCGCGGTGAGCCTGGGCGCCACCCCCTGGCAGTACTGGCGCGAGGTGGGCTTCCCGCTGCTGGCCCCGGCGTTCCTGGCCTCGGCGCTGCTGTTGTTCGCCAACGCCTTTGCCGCCTACGCCACCGCGGCCGCCCTGGTCAGCCAGGGCAGCCCGATCCTGCCGCTGCTGATCCGCTCGGCCCTGACCAGCGAGGTGGTGCTGGGGCAGGCCGGCTTCGCCTACGCCCTGGCGTTGGAGATGATCGTCGTCGTCGCGGTGGTGATGGTCGGCTACAACCAGCTGATGCGGCGGACGGCACGGTGGCTGCGATGACACCGACGACGATGACACCGACGAGCACGCGCACCAAGACCGTCCGGACCGTGTGCGCGGTCCTGTTCGGCCTGTTCTTCCTCTTTCCGCTCTACGCCATGGCGGACTTCTCCACCCGCGACCTGCAGGGCGCCGGTCGCACGCTGGCGGCGTGGTCGAACCTGTTCGCGGACAACGCGTTGTACTCGGCGATCGTGGTGTCGGTGCTGATCGCGCTGCTGACCGTCGCGGTGATGCTGGTGCTGCTGGTGCCGACGATGACCTGGGTGCGGCTGCGCGCCCCCTGGGCCAACGGGCTGATGGAGTTCCTGTGCCTGCTGCCGCTGGCTATCCCGGCGCTGGTGATCGTGGTCGGGTTGCGCAACGTCTACCTGTGGGTGACCTACCTGCTGGGGGAGTCCGCCCTGGTGCTCACCTTCGTCTACGTCATCCTGGTGCTGCCGTTCGCCTACCGCGCCCTGGATTCCGCGTTGCGGGGGATCGATCTGGCCACGCTGACGGAGGCGGCGCGCTCGCTGGGGGCCGGCTGGACCACGACGCTGGTGCGGGTGGTGTTGCCCAACATCTGGGCCGGCGTGCTGTCGGCGGCGTTCATCTCGGTCGCGGTGGTGCTCGGCGAGTACACCATTGCCTCGCTGTCCGGCTACGAGACGCTGCAGGTGCAGATCGTGGCCATCGGCAAGAGCGACGGGCCCACCTCGGTGGCGGCCTCGCTGGCGGTGCTGCTGTTCGGTTTCGCGCTGCTGCTGACGTTGTCGCTGCTGGCCCGCCGTGCCCGCGGGGCCCGGCGCGCCGCGGAGACGACGGTGGGGGCGCCCGCATGAGCGCCGGGGTGGGCGTCGACATCGTCGGGCTGAGCCGCACGTACGGCAGCGTCCGTGCCCTCGATGGGCTCAGCCTGCACCTGGCCCCCGGCGAACTGGTGGCATTGCTCGGCCCGTCGGGTTGCGGCAAGACCACCGCGCTGCGCATCCTGGCCGGGCTCGAGGAGCCCACCGCCGGGCGAATCGCGGTGGCCGGCAAGGACATCACGGCCGTCCCGCCGAACCGGCGCGACATGGGCATGGTGTTCCAGGCCTACAGCCTGTTCCCGCACCTGACCGTGCTGGAGAACGTCGCCTTCGGGCTCAAGCTGCGCGGAAAGGCCAAGGCCGCGAGGAGTTCCCGCGCGTTGGAGATGCTGGACCTGGTCGGGCTGGCGGCCCATCGGGACAAGTTCGCCACCGAACTGTCCGGCGGTGAACAGCAGCGGGTGGCCCTGGCGCGGGCGCTGGCGGTCGAACCGCAGGTGCTGCTGCTCGACGAGCCGCTGTCGGCGCTGGACGCCAAGGTCCGCGTTCAGTTGCGCGAGGAGATCCGCCGGGTGCAGACCGAGGTCGGCACCACCACGCTGTTCGTCACCCACGATCAGGAGGAGGCGCTGGCCGTCGCCGACCGGGTCGGGGTGATGAACCGCGGACGGCTCGAACAGATCGCCGGCCCGGTGCAGCTTTACGCGGCGCCGGCCACCCCGTTCGTCGCGGAGTTCGTCGGGCTGAGCAACCGCATCCCGGCGCGGGTGATCGACGGGACGGTGCGGGTGCTGGGCAGTCGGGTGCCGGTGCTGCGGGGTTCGGTGCGGGGCGTGGGGACGGCCCTGGTGCGTCCGGAAGCCGTGCAGCTGACCGCGACACCCGAGGGCGAGGCCGTCGTCGCCGACGTGGCCTTCCTCGGGCCCGTCTCGCGGGTCGGCGTGCGGCTGGTCGGTGGCGCCCACGTCGTCGCGCAGATGTCCGGGGCCCGGGCACGACGCCTGGTCCCGGGGACCCGGGTCGACGTGCGGGTCGACCCGGCGCCCGTGTTGGTGGTATCGAACCAAGTGGTGCCGAACTAACCGCCGAGCGCGGCGATCAGTTCCTTGACCGCGGCCGTCTCGTCCTCGGTGGTCGGTTCCTCTTCCTCGATGGCGCGGATCAGGTCGGCGCGCAGGCCGGCACCGTTCGCGGCTTCCTTGGCGGTCAGCTTGGCGCGGGTGCGGGACACGTAAAGACGTTGTCCCAGAGTCGATCCCGGACCCTCGGCGGCCCGTTCCATCAGGTTGTCGTAGGTGGTGCGGACCCCGCTCAGCGAGATGATCACCGCGGGCGTGGCGCGATTGCGCTCGGCGGCCTTGGTCAACGAGGCGACCAGCTTGCGCAGACCGGTCAGCACCACCGCGGCGCGCGACGGGAATTCCGGGTCCGCCGGTTCGGGCAGGTCCTCGATGGCCGCGTTGAACATGTGCACGGCGGCGTCGGCGACGCTGACGATGACCTGAGCTTCACCTTCATCTGGCTGACCGTTTCCCACGGTTCTCCTGCTCTCGTTAGGCCGCGCGTTCGGGCGCGCGGAATGGTAAACAACGTGGGCGAATGCCCGGTGTCGAAGCGTGGTTGCGCAAGGTATGCACGAAGCGATACGGAACCGAAGAAATTTAGCCTGTCGATATAGTCCTTTCAAGGGGCAGCGCGTCCAGCAAACCCCGACGGGCGCAACGATGTTCGCGGGCGTCCGGAACAGGACCCGGTTTTCGGGGCCCGGGCCGGGGCCTGATGCGATTGAGTACCCGCGTGTGCGGGTAAGCGAGGCGGTGATGGAAGCCATGACCCCGACCGACCTGCCGTTCGCCGAATGGTTGCCGCGGCAACGGTGGTACGCCGGCCGCAACCAGCGCCTCACCGAGGTGAGCGCCGCGGCGGTCACCGCGCTGCGCGAGGACCTCGAACTGGTGCTGCTCGATGTGCATTACGCCGACGGGGACGCCGAGCGGTATCAGGTGCCCGTGCTGTGGGCCGACGGGGAGCACGCAGACCTCCCCGGGGCGTCGACGATCGGCACGGTGCGCGGGCGCACCGCCTACGACGCGCTGTACGACTCGGCGGCGGCCCGCCACCTGCTCGAACTGTGCGCCGCCGGGGCGACCCGCGGTGCGGTCGCCTTCGGCGCCGAACCGGGTGTGGAGTTGCCCGTCGGGGCGGCGCCGCGGCTCACCGGCGTCGAGCAGAGCAACACCAGCGTGGTGTTCGGCGACCAGGCCATCCTGAAGGTGTTCCGCCGGGTCAACACCGGCATCAACCCCGACATCGAACTCAACCGGGTGCTCGGCAACGCCGGCAACCGCCACGTCGCGCGGCTGTTGGCGTCGTTCGAGACCACCTGGGACGGGCAGCCGTGTCCGCTGGGCATGGTGACCGCCTTCGCCGCCGGGGCGGCCGAGGGGTGGGCGCTGGCCACCGCGGCCGCCACCCGCCGCTACACCGACGCCGAGGACGGCGACTTCACCGAGACGTCGTTTCGGCTCGGTCAGGCCGTGTCGTCGGTGCACGCCGCGTTGGCGGCCGAACTGGGCACCGCCTCGGGGGTTTTCGCGGTGGACTCGGCGCTGGCGCGGCTGGATTCGGCGTGCGCGGCAGTCCCGGAACTGTTGCCGTACCAGTCGACCATTGCCGATATCTTCAAAAGCGTTGCCGGACAGTCGATTGTCGTGCAACGCGTGCACGGGGACTTGCATCTGGGGCAGGTGCTGCGCACGCCGTCGTCGTGGCTGGTCATCGACTTCGAAGGGGAACCGGGGGCGCCGCTCGAGGAGCGGCGGCGGCCCGACTCGCCGCTGCGCGATGTCGCCGGCATGCTGCGGTCCTACGAGTACGCGGCCTCTCAGCCCCTGGTGGGCCGTGACGACCAGGATTTCGCCGCGGCGCTGGACTGGAGCGGACAAGGCCGCGGCGCCTTCTGCGACGGGTACGCCGACGTCGCCGGCTTCGACCCGCGGCAGGCCGGACCCGTGCTGGCGGCCTACGAATTGGACAAAGCGGTCTATGAAACTGCCTACGAGGCTCGCTATCGTACGGATTGGCTGCCCATACCGCTTCGGTCGATCGCCACACTGACCGGTACCGCGCCGCCGGACTGACAACTGCTACCGATGGGGGAGATGCCGATGCACGCTTCGGTGACTGTACACATGAACGCACCCGCCGACGAGATCTGGGAGCTGATCTCCGACGTGCGCAACACGGGCAAGTTCAGCCCGGAGACCTTCGAGGCGGAATGGCTCGACGGGGCCACCGGGCCCGCGGTGGGCGCGAAGTTCCGCGGGCACGTGCGCCGCAACGAGATCGGGCCGGTCTACTGGACCACCTGCCGGGTGACCTCGTGCGAGCCCGGACGGGACTTCGGTTTCGAGGTGCTGCTCGGCGACCGTGCGGTCAACAACTGGCGCTACCAGCTGGCCCCCGCGGGCGGTGGCACCGACGTCACCGAATCCTTCCGGATGGCCGAGGGCATCTTCACCAAGATCTTCGGCCTGCTGGGCGGCCAACTGCGCAAGCGGCGCAACGTCCGGGACATGACCACCACGCTGAACCGGATCAAGGCCGTCGTCGAGGCGCCGGCCTAGGACCCGGCTCAGAAGACCGTCACGGTGCAGTAGGTGCGCGCCGGCGAGGGATAGGGCCAGGCGTACTGGCCGCTGACCGCCGGGCAGGCGTCCTGATCGCGCACCTCCAGCCGACGCGTGACCTGCACCAGCAGCCCGTCGGTGGGATCGGCGGGCTGGCCCGCGCAGTCCGCGCGTTCGACCAGGCCGATCGGCACGCCCAGCCGATAGCAGTGCTCCGCAACGAGATTCGGCACCAGGCACAGGCTGGCGGTGACACGGTCGGCGGCCGGCCCCGGGAAGTGCTGATACTCGGAACTGGGGCACTCACCGGTCGAGGTGGCGATCGCGCCCACCGTGTAGCTGGGATCCGCGTGGCACTCGGCCCGCCGGGCCTGCACCTCCGGGCTCTGGGGGTCGGCGTCGGTCGCGCCCACCACCACGCAGTCGCCGACGCCCAGCGGCCGGTTGTGCTCGGCGATGAACGAATCCCGGGCCCGGTCCAGCGCCACCACGGCGGCGACCGCCCCGGCGACCAACGCCAGCGCGGCCACGGCGATGAACAGGCGGCGCCGCAGGCTCAGAGTCGGGTTCATCCGTACGAGGGTGGCAGACCGAACCCCACTTGTCTCCCGTTTCACAGGCGTATACACCCGTCGCGCTGGATTTCGCCGCAACGACACGCCCGGATGCTCGGCGAAGGCCCTGCTGGCGGTGGTACTTGGCGAGTGGAAGTGAGGAGTGTCACATTTTGACGCGGGGGGTTGGATCATGACTGCAACAATCGACGCTGCCATCGGCCCGCGGGAGAATGGCAAGCCGCCGCCGGAGGTCCCGCTGGCGGACATCGACCTGGCTCAGATCGAGTTCTGGGGCCTCGACGGGGACTATCGCGACGGCGCGTTCGCGACGCTGCGGCGCGAGGCGCCGATCAAGTTCTTCGAGGTGCCCGAGTTCGGCGGGTTTCCCGCCGGCGCCGGTCACTGGGCGCTGTCCCGTCACCACGACGTGCAGTTCGTCAGCCGTCATCCGGACCTGTTCAGTTCCAGTCCGACCAGCACCTCGCTGAACGACGTGGCGGTGGAGATCGCCGAGTACCTAGGCTCGACGATCACCCTCGACGATCCCCGCCATCTGCGGTTGCGGGGCATCGTCAACCGCGCCTTCACCCCGAAGGTGATCGCGCGGATCGAACAGAGCGTGCGGGACCGGTCCCGACGACTCGTGGCCGAGATGCGGGCCGCGCACCCCGACGGCCGCGCCGACTTCGTGGCGTCCCTGTCGGGCCCGCTGCCGCTGCAGATCATCTGCGACATGATGGGCATCCCGGAGGAGGACGAGGCGAAGGTGTTCCACTGGACCTCGGTGCTGATGGGCATCGGCGACGACGAGGCCTCCGGGGAATTCGACGAGATCGTCAAGGTGGTCCTCGAACTCGGGGAGTACGGCGTGCAACTGGCCGAAGCGCGGCGTGCGCACCCCGCCGAGGATCTGACCACCAACCTGGTGGAGGCCGAGGTCGACGGGGAACGGTTGTCGTCGGCCGAGATCGGCTCGTTCTTCATCCTGTTGTCGGCGGCCGGCAACGAAACCACGCGCAACGCCATGAGTCACGGCATGGTCGCGCTGACCCGCTATCCGGAGGAACGCGCGAAGTGGTGGAACGACTTCGACCGGTTGGCGCCCACCGCGGTCGAGGAGATCGTGCGGTGGGCCTCACCGATCATCTTCATGCGGCGCAACCTGACCCGGGACCTCGAGTTGGGCGGGGTGCCGATGAAGGCCGGCGACAAGATCTCCATGTGGTACAACTCCGCCAACCGCGACGAGGCCGCGTTCGCCGATCCCCGGACGTTCGACGTCTCCCGAAACCCGAACCCGCACATCGGTTTCGGTGCCGGCGGCGCACACTTCTGTCTGGGCGCCAACCTGGCCCGTCGCGAGATCCGGGTGCTGTTCGAGGAACTGCACCGCGAGACGCCGGACATCGTCGCCGTGGCGGAACCGGCGATCCTGCGCTCGGCCTTCGTGCACGGCGTCAAGCGCCTGCCGGTCGTCTGGACCGCCTGAGTCAGAAGACCCGCGTCTGACCCTCGAGGGCCGGGACGGTGTCGGGCAGCTTGTAGGTCTCGATGCCGTTGCGGAACATGATGGCCTCGCGGGCGTGTTCGGGCAGGTGCTTGACCAGCCAGCGCGGGTCGTCGAAGGTCCAGTGCGGATAGTCGGAGCTGAACAACAGGATCTTCTCGCACTCCATCCACTCGAAGGCCCGGGTCAGTTCGGTCTTGTCCTCGGGGTAGTCCAGCGGCTGGGTGGTGAACTTGATGTGGTCCTTGACGTACTCGCTGGGTTTGCGCTTGATGTCCAGCCATTGCTTGCGGGCCTCGTAGATGGCGTCCATGCGCCACATCAGCGGCAGGATCCAGGTGAAGGCGTGCTCCACCAGCACGATCCGCAGGGTGGGGAAGCGGTCGAAGACCCCGTCGAAGACCAGGCTCATCACCTGATTGGCCGCCAGCAGCGAGTAGGTGACCATGAAATCGTGGTTGTAGCTGGGGAATCCCACGGGCGGGATGGGCAGTTCCTCGTGGTGGCTGCGCGACAGGTGACACGACACGGTGATGTCGTGCTTGGTGGCCGCGGCCCACACCGGGTCGTACATCGGGTCGCCCCAGGCGGGGCGGCGTTCGGCCTTGATCAGCACCTGCGCCATGTAGGGGTGGCCGGCCCACTTCTCGATCTCGGCGGCGGCCAACTGCGGGGCCTCGATGCCGACGCAGATCGACCCGCGCCAGCGCTGGTGCCAGTTGTTGTGCGGGTCCAGCCAGCAGGCGTCCTGCCAGGAGTTCAGCGCCTGGCTCATCGCATGCTCGGCCTCGGGGATCCGGCACGGATAGGCGGCCGGCTCCAGGATGCCGATGTCGGAACCGGCCTCCATGATCAGCTGGCGGAACGCCAGATCGGGGTCGCTGCAGGCGAATTCGCCGTCGTCGGGAAACGCGTCGACCCGCATGGCGAAGGCGTGCGCGTAATCGGGCGCGTCGTAGTAGATCTGCTCGGCGAACTGATGCGTCAGGAAGTACTTGCTGCGCCAGGGCTCGGGGATGAAGGGGACCAGTTCACCGCGCTTGGGTGCGGGATGGACATCGGAATCGACGCATCGCACCGCGACGTGCTCGGCGGCCGGCTTTCGTTCGGTGATGTGGGCAGTCATCGGGGGCCTCCTTCTGCCCAAGCTACCAACCGAACGCGCCGCCGGCTGCCGGATTCTGCGGTCCTGCCGGATCCGGGCGGCCCCGCCCCGCTGTCGGCGCCAGGCTCTACATTGGGCTGCGATGGCGCTCCACCTGCACCGTGCCGAACGCACGGATCTGCTCGCCGACGGGCTCGGCCGGCTGTTGGCCACGCCGTTGGCCGATCCGTTCGCCGAGGAACTGGTGCTGGTGCCCGCGCGCGGGGTGGAACGGTGGTTGTCGCAGCGGCTTTCGCATGTGTTGGGGCGGGGCGGCGGGAACGAGCCAGCGCGGGGGCGCGACGCCGACGGCGTGTGCGCCGGGGTGTCCTTCCGCTCCCCGCGCTCGCTGATCGCCGAGCTCACCGGCACCGCCGAGGCCGACCCGTGGTCCCCGGACAGCATGGTCTGGCCGCTGCTGGAGGTCGTCGACGCCGCGGCCGAGGAACCCTGGTGTCGGCCGCTGGCCGAGCACCTCGGGCACGGGCGCAGCGGGGAGGAGGCCGAGCTGCGGCTGGGCCGCCGATACGCCGTGGCGCGCCGGCTGGCGGGCCTGTTCGCGTCCTACGCCGCCCAGCGCCCGCAGCTGCTCATCGACTGGTGCAACGGCGCGGACACCGATGGCCTGGGCGCCGCCCTGGATGGTGACCTCACCTGGCAGCCGGAGCTGTGGCGCCAGCTGGTGCGCCGCGTGCCGGCCGACCCGCCGCACGTGCGCCACGAACAAACGCTGGCCGCGCTGCGGGAGCGGCCCGCGGCGCTGCCGCCGCGGCTCTCGCTGTTCGGTCAGACCCGGCTGGCGGCGACCGACCTCGAGCTGTTGGACGCCGTATCTACCCACCACGACGTGCACCTGTGGATTCCGCATCCCAGCGACGCCCTGTGGGCCACGCTGGCCGGGCGCCGCACCGGGCGGGTACGCCGCGGCGACGTGGATCTCGTCGAGACCGGCCACCCGCTGCTGCTCACTCTCGGCCGCGATGTCCGGGAGCTGCAGCAGTCGTTGCCCGAGACCGCGGTCGACGACGGGTTCCTCGGCGGCGCAACCAAACCCGATACGCTCCTGGGTTGGCTGCAGTCGGATCTGGCGGCCGATGCGGTGCGCCCGGAGGGCCGGACCTTCTGCGCCGATGACCGTTCGGTGCGGGTGCACGGCTGTCACGGACCGGCCCGCCAGATCGATGTGCTGCGGGATGTGTTGTTGGGTGCGCTCGCCGAGGACCCGACGCTGGAACCCCGCGACATCCTGGTGATGTGCCCCGACATCGACACGTTTGCGCCGCTGATCGTGGCGGGCTTCGGCCTCGGTGACGCCGGCGCGGGGTCAGACGGGACCGGCCACCCGGCGCACCGCCTCCGGGTCCGGTTGGCCGACCGCTCCCCGGTGCAGACCAACCCCCTGCTGGCGGTAACCGCGAGCCTGCTGGATCTGGTCGGCGGGCGCGCCACCGCCGGCGAGGTGCTCAACCTCGCCGCGGCCGCGCCGGTGCGCGCCCGGTTCGGCTTCACGGACGACGACCTGGACACCATCACCGAGTGGGTGCGCGACTCCGGCATCCGGTGGGGGTTCGATCAGGCGCACCGGGAACCGTTCGGGGTCGGCGCGTTCGTGCACAACACCTGGCGCTTCGGCGTGGACCGGGTGCTGTGCGGGGTCGCCATGTCCGACGACTCCCAGGACTGGCTGGGCATCACCCTGCCGCTCGACGACGTGGGCAGCAACCGCGTCGAACTTGCCGGGCGCTTCGCCGAATTCGTCGACCGGCTGCAGTGGACGGTGGACGCGCTGACCGGGACGCGGACCCTGGCCGAGTGGCTGGGTCTGCTCACCGACGGGGTGGGCCGGCTCACCCGCGTCGGCGCGGCTGACGGCTGGCAGTCGGGTCAGCTGCACAGCGAGTTCGCCGACATCGTCGCCGACGCCGGACCGCAGGCGTCGATCCTGCTGCGGCTCAACGATATCCGTTCGCTGCTGAAGCGCCGGCTGGCCGGCCGGCCGACCCGGGCGAACTTCCGCAGCGGCGGCCTGACGGTGTGCACCATGGTGCCCATGCGCTCGGTGCCCCATCGCGTGGTGTGTCTGGTGGGGCTCGACGACGGGGTGTTCCCCCGGGTCGGTGCGCCCGACGGCGACGACGTGCTGGCCCGCGATCCCGTGGTGGGCGAACGCGACATCCGGTCCGAGGACCGCCAGCTCCTGCTGGACGCCATCAGCGCGGCGGGGGAGAAGTTGGTGATCACCTACACCGGGGCCGACGAGTACACCGGGCAGTCCCGGCCACCGTGCGTGCCGCTGGCCGAGATCCTCGACGCCCTGGACCGCACGACGCCGGCGCCGGTGCGCAAGCACGTGCTGGTGGACCACCCGCTGCAGCCGTTCGACAGCCGCAACGTGACCCCCGGCGCGCTGGGCGAGCCGACGCCGTTCACCTTCGATCCCACGGCGCTGGTCGCCGCCGAGGCCGCCCGCGCCCCGGCGACCGAGCCGGCGACCGGGTTCCTGTCGGCACCGCTGGCCGCACCCGAACCCGGCGACGTCGCGCTCGAGGACCTGTTGAGCTTCTTCAACGACCCGGTCAAGGGTTTCTTTAGAAACTTCTCGGTGGCGTTGCCGTTCGACGCCGACGCCGTCGAGGACGCGATCCCGGTGGAGATCGACCAGCTGGCGTCGTGGGCCGTCGGCGACCGGATGCTCGACGACCTGCTGCGCGGCCGGGATCCGGACTGGGCCCTGCACGCCGAGTGGCGCCGCGGTCGCCTGCCGCCCGGCCAGCTGGGGTGGCGCAAGGCGCAGCGCACCCAGGAACTCGCGAAACGGCTGGCCGCCACCGCCTTCGAGTACCGGTCCGGTGACCCGCGGGCCGTCGACGTCGATCTGGACCTGGGCGCGGGTCGGCGGCTGACGGGCACGGTGAACCCGGTGTACGCCGAGCGCTACGTGTCGGTCACCTATTCGACCCTGGCGGCCAAACACGTTCTGCAGGCCTGGATCCGGTTGCTGGCGCTGGTCGCCGCCGCGCCGGAGGAGGACTGGACCGCGATCTGCATCGGCCGCCGCGGCGGCAACGGCGTCGCCGTGCGGGCGTTCGGCCGGCCCGAGCGGCCCGCGCAGGCGCTCCTGGCCCAGCTGGTGGCCATCTACGACGCGGGTCGCTGCGAGCCGGTTCCGTTGCCGCTGAAGACGTCCTACGCGTGGGCCGCCGCCCGCCACAACGGGTCCGACCCGAACCGCGCGGCCCTGTACGCGTGGAAGTCCGGCCGGTACCCCGGCGACGACGACGCCGCGGCGCACGCCCGGGCCTGGGGCTCGCGGGCCCCGCTGGACGTGCTGCTGGGTCCGCCCGCACCGGGCGAGGAGTTCGCCGGGGAGACCACCCGGCTCGGCGCCCTGGCCCGCCGGGTCTGGTCCCCGCTGCTGGCCGCCGAACAGCGGGTGGGCCGATGAAGCCCTTCGACCTGTTCGGGCCGCTACCCGCCGGCAACTCCACCACGGTGTTGGAGGCCAGCGCCGGCACCGGGAAGACGTTCGCCCTGGCGGCGCTGGTCACCCGCTACCTCGCCGAGGACGTCGCGACCCTGGACGAGATGCTGCTGATCACGTTCAGCCGCGCCGCCACCCGGGAACTGCGGGAGCGAATCCGGGCGCAGCTGGTGGAGGCCGTCGAGGCGTTCGACGCCCCGCCCGGCGCCGCGCCCGCCAACGACCTCATCGCCCATCTGCTGGCCGCCGCGCCGGACGAACTCGCCGCCCGGGCCCGGCGGCTGCGGCATGCCTTGGCGGACTTCGATTCCGCGACCATCGCCACCACCCACCAGTTCTGCCAGATCGTCCTCAAATCGCTGGGCGTGGCCGGCGACGGCGATCCCGATGTGCAGCTGGTGGATTCGCTGGATGACCTGATCGCCGAGATCGTCGACGACGTCTACCTGTCGCATTTCGGTCAGCAGAAGACGCTCCCGCCGATGACCCGGGAGGAGGCGCTCGAGCTGGCCCGCGCCGCCGTCGGGAACCCGGGGACGGAGGTCCGTCCCGTCGAGGCGGCACCGGACAGCGACGCCGCGGTCCGGCTGGACTTCGTGCGCCGCGTCCTCGACGAGATCGAACCCCGCAAGCGTCGGCTGCGGGTCCAGGGCTACGACGATCTGCTCAGCCGGCTGGCCGAGGCCCTGCGCGCCGATGACGCGCCCGCGCGGTCCCGGATGCGGCGGCGCTGGCGCATCGTGCTCGTCGACGAGTTCCAGGACACCGACCCGATCCAGTGGCAGGTGATCGAGCGGGCGTTCGCCGGTGCCAGCACCCTGGTGCTGATCGGCGATCCGAAGCAGGCCATCTATGCGTTCCGCGGCGGCGACATCGTCACCTATCTGGCCGCGGCCCACAGTGCGGGCGAGCGCCGCACGCTGGACACCAACTGGCGCAGCGACAAACCCCTCGTCGACGCCGTGCACGCGGTGCTGCGCTGTGCGCAACTCGGCGATGCGGACATCGTCGTCGGGGACGTCAGCGCCCACCACCAGACGCAGCGGCTCGCCGGCGCCCCGCGCAACGACCCGTTCCGGCTGCGGGTCGTCGGCCGTCCGCAATTCCGCAAACAGGACGACGACACCATCCCGATCGGCGACCTGCGCCCGTACATCGCCAAGGACCTGGCCGCCGACATCGCCGGATTGCTCAGCCACGAAACGACTTTCGACGGCGAGCGGGTGACGGCCCGCGACGTCGCGGTGATCGTGCAGAACCGGTGGGACGCCGCGCCGTGTCGGGAGGCGCTGGCCGCGCTGGGCATCTCCTCGGTGTACTCGGGGGACGCCGACGTGTTCGGTTCCGAGGCGGCCGCCGACTGGCTGTGCCTGATCGAGGCCATGGAGCAGACCCACCGTCCGGCGTTGGTCCGCGCCGCGGCGTTGACCAGCTTCTTCGGCGAGACGGGTAGCAGCCTGGCCGCCGGTGGCGACGCGCTGACCGACCGCATCGCGGAAACGTTGCGGGACTGGGCCGATCGGGTCCGCCGGCTGGGCGTCGCGGCGGTCTTCGAATCGGCCAACCTGGCCGGGATGGGACGCCGCGTGCTGGCCGGTCCGGGCGGCGCGCGGCTGATGACCGATCTGACGCATCTGGCCGATCTCCTGCAGGCGGCCGCGCACCGGGAGAACCTGTCGCTGCCCGCGCTGGCCGAACTGCTGCGCGGGCAGCGGGCGGCCGACACCGGCGCGGAACGCAACCGCCGGCTGGACAGCGAGACCGCCGCGGTCCAGATCATGACGTACTGGGGCAGCAAGGGTCTCGAGTTCCCGGTGGTCTATCTGCCCTTCATGTTCGACCGCCACATCAAGGCCGACGACCGGGTGCTGTTCCACGACGAGGAGGGACATCGGTGCCTGCACATCGGCGGTCCCGGCAGCCCGGGTTACGCCGAGGCCGCGCAGCGCGCCGCCGCGGAATCCGCCGGCGAGGTGCTGCGCCTGGCTTACGTGGCGCTGACCCGGGCCAAGGGACAGGTGGTGGCGTGGTGGGCGCCGTCGTGGAACGAGGTCAACGGCGGGCTGTCCCGGCTGCTGCGCGGGCGTCGGCCCGGTGCACCGATCGTGCCGGACAAATGCGAGGCCGGCATCACCGACGACGCGGCGCGGCGCCTGTTCACGGCGTGGCAGGACGCCGGTGGCCCGGTCGTCGAGGAGGCGGTCATCGCCGCCGCGTCGCCGCTGCGCCCGCCGGATCCGCCGGCGGGCCTGGCGGTCAGGACATTTGACCGGCACGTCGATCTGACCTGGCGGCGGACGTCGTACTCGGCACTGGTGCGGGCCTCGCACGAGGCCCCGACCGGGGTGGGCAGCGAACCGGAGGTGGCCGGCAAGGACGACGAGGTCGACGGCGCGGTGGGCTCGTCGTCGGAAAACCCGGTGACCGACGGGATTTTGTCGCCGATGGCCGAGCTTCCCGGGGGTGCGACCTTCGGTTCGCTGGTGCACGCGGTGCTCGAGACCGCCGATCCGTTCGCGGCCGATCTCGAGAAGGAGTTGGCCGACCACGTCGCCCGGCACTTCGCCTGGTGGCCGGTCGACGCGGAGGTCGCCGACATCGCCGCGGCGCTGGTGCCCCTGCACGACACCCCGCTGGGGCCGCTCGCGGCCGATCTGCGGCTGCGCGACATCGGCCTGCACGATCGCCTGCGTGAGCTGGATTTCGAAATCCCGTTGACCGGAGGGGATCTCACCGATGAGCTGACCACCGTCACGCTGGCCCAGGTGGGCGACCTGCTGGAGGCGCAACTGAGCCCGGAGGACCCGTTGCGCGGCTACGCCGAGCAGTTGCGCGCCCCGGCCCTGTCCGCGGCCACCCTGCGCGGTTATCTGTCGGGCTCCATCGACGCGGTACTGCGCATCCCGGACCCGGTCGTCGGGCACCGGTTCGTGGTCGTCGACTACAAGACCAACCGGCTGGGCGAGGGCGCGCGTCCGGTGGCCGCCGACTACGGCCATCCCCAGCTGGCCGCGGCCATGCTGCACTCCGACTATGTGCTGCAGGCGCTGCTGTACAGCGTTGTGCTGCACCGCTTCCTGCGCTGGCGGCTGCCCGACTACCAGCCCGAACAGCACTTCGGTGGGGTGCTGTACCTGTTCCTGCGCGGTATGTGCGGCGCGTCGACCCCGGTGGTCGACGGTCACCGCGCCGGTGTGTTCAGCTGGCGGCCGCCGGTGTCGTTGGTACTGGCTCTGTCCGATCTCCTCGATGGTGCGGCGGTGCCGCGATGACGGTGCCCGTGCCCGTGCCCGACGACGCGCTGCACTGGCGGCGCGCGGTGAACGCCGGCGGACTGCTGCGCGCGTTCAACGAGGCCGGTGTGCTCGACTCCGCGGATGTCCACGTGGCCACCCGCCTGACGATGCAGGCCGAGGAGAGCAGCGAAGCCGTCGCGTTGGCCGTCGCGCTGGCGGTGCGCGCGCTGCGGTTCGGTTCGGTGTGCGTGGACCTGCGCAGCGTGGCCGACGACCTCGACGACGGCGAGCAGCCCGAGCTGGCGTGGCCGGACCCCGAGGCGTGGCTGGCCGACCTGCGGCGCAGCCCGCTGCTCACCAAGCACACCGTGCTGCACCTCGAGCAAGAGCGGCTGCTGTACCTGGACCGCTACTGGCGCGAGGAGGAGCAGGTGTGCGCCGATCTGGTGGCGGCCCGACCTCTCCCGCCGCCGGTCGACGAGGCGGTGCTGGCCGACGGGCTGGACCGGGTGTTCCACCGGCCCGGCTCCGAGGAGCAGCGCCAGGCGGTGCGAATCGCGTTGTCGCAGTGGATCACCGTGCTCACCGGCGGCCCCGGCACCGGCAAGACCACGACCATCGCCGGGCTGCTGGCCCTGGTCGCCGAGCAGGCCGAGCGGGCCGGGGCGCGGCAGCCGCGCATCGCCCTGGCCGCACCCACCGGTAAGGCCGCCGCGCGGCTGCAGGAAGCGGTGCGCGCGGAGATCGGCCACCTCGGCGGGCCCGATCGCGCGCGGCTGGCCGGGCTGCAGGCGGTCACGCTGCACCGGCTGCTGGGCGCCCGGATGGACAGCTCCACGCGGTTCAAGCACCACCGCGGCAATCGGTTGCCGCACGACCTCATCGTCGTCGACGAGACGTCGATGGTCTCGCTGACCATGATGGCCCGGCTGCTCGAGGCGCTGCGCCCGGACACCCGGCTGATCCTGGTGGGCGACCCGGACCAGCTGGCCTCGGTCGAGGCCGGGGCGGTGCTGGCGGACCTGGTGGAGGGCCTGGGCGCGCGGACCGACGGCCAGATCGCGGAGCTGACCACAGCGCACCGCTTCGGGGCGCAGATCGGTCTGCTGGCCGGCGCCATTCGGGACGGCGACGCCGATCGCGTGCTGGAGCTCCTGGCGGGCGGCGGTGAGCACGTCGAGTTCGTCTGTACCGACGCGCCGACCGAACGGTTGCGGGAGATCCTCGTCCCGCACGCGCTGCAGGTCCGTGCGGCCGCCGCGGCCGGCGATGTGCCGCGCGCCTTCGCCGCCGTAGAGGCGCACCGCCTGCTGTGCGCGCACCGCGACGGCACCGTCGGTATCCGGCAGTGGAACCGCCAGGTCGAACGCTGGCTCTCGGAGCACACCGGCGAGTCCCTGTGGAGTGACTGGTATCTGGGCCGCCCGGTACTGGTCACGGCCAATGACTACGGGCTGGGCCTGTACAACGGGGACATGGGCGTGACCGTGTTCGCCGACGGTGCGCTGCGGGTGGCGATCGCCGGCGCCGAAAAGGTCCAGGATTTCGCCACCAGCCGACTGGCCGACGTCGAGACCATGCACGCCATGACCATTCACAAGAGCCAGGGCAGTCAGGCCGACGAGGTGACGGTGTTGCTACCGTCCGAGGACTCGCGGTTGCTGACTCGTGAGCTCTTCTACACCGCGGTTACCCGGGCCAAGTCCAAGGTGCGGGTGGTGGGCACCGAGGCCGAGGTCCGCGCGGCCCTCGCGCGACGAGTGGTGCGGGCCACGGGCCTGCGACAACGGCTGCGCGACAGTTGAGGTCCCGTCGGCGAGATCGACGAAATGCCGTACGGCACTAGCACTTTGTGGCCCAAAAGTGAGTTTGGGCGGAAATGACTGTGGCCCCCGCCGGAGCGGGGGCCACAGGGGGAATCATCGATCAGGCGGCGGGCGGCGCGCCGTTGAGCACCCGCTGCATGTCCGGGATCATCTGCTGCAGCTGCTGTCCCCAGTAGCCCCAGCTGTGGGTCCCGTTGGCCGGGAAGTTGAACACACCGTTGGTGCCACCGGCGGCCAGGTAGTTGTCGCGGAACGTGACGTTGGTCCGCAGCGTCAGGCCCTCCAGGAACTGTGCGGCCAGCAGATTACCGCCGTTGGTGCCCGCGTCGAGGTCCGACGGGTTACCGGTGCCGCAGTAGATCCAGATGCGGGTGTTGTTGGCGACCAGGCGGTTGATGTTGACCATCGGGTCGTTGCGCTTCCAGGCCGGATCCGACGACGGACCCCACATGCTGTTGGCATTGAATCCGCCGGCGTCGCTCATCGCCAGGCCGATCAGCGTCGGCCACCACCCCTCGGACGGGTTGAGGAAGCCGGACATCGAGCCCGCGTAGACAAACCGCTGCGGATGCCAGATCGCGTAGGTTAGCGCGGCCGCGCCGGCCATCGACAGACCCACGGCGGCGTTGCCGGTCTGCGAGATACCGCGGTTGGTGGCCAACCAGGCCGGCAGCTCCTGGGTCATGAACGTTTCCCACTTGTAGGTGTAGTCCTGACCGTTGCCCTGCGACGGCTGGTACCAGTCGGTGTAGAAGCTGGACTGGCCGCCGACGGGCATGATGGCCGACAACCCGGAGTTGTGGAACCACTCGAACGCCGGGGTGTTGATGTCCCAGCCGTTGAAGTCGTCCTGGGCCCGCAGACCGTCGAGCAGGTAGACCGCGTGCGGTCCGCCGCCCTGGAACTGGACTTTGATATCGCGCCCCATCGACGGTGACGGGACCATCAAGTATTCGACCGGCAGTCCCGGACGCGAGAACGCCCCTGCCGGTGCCGTTGCCCCGACAACCCCGAGCAGGCCGGGCAGCGCGGCGGCCGCGATGGCGGCGACTGACAGCCGGCGCAGGGATTCCTTTGCCGTACCGCGCAACTTCCGAACGAACTTCACGACTGCTCCTCCATGGTCGTAATTACAAGGATGTGTTACCTGTGTGACGCAAGTGAACCATGGGATTTCCAACGAACCGCCTGTCGAACCGCTGCGCGCGGTCGCGGTTGACTAACGATTGAGATTCACGCCGGAGGCCGAATCGTCACCGCGTTGTGACCCGCTGCGGCGTGTTTCTCAGCCTCGAAAGGGCGGGACGACCCGCGTTCGTGCAGGCCGACGCGGGGCTAGCAGATCGGGGGCGCCGCGGCGGTCACGGCCGAGGCGATCAGTCCTCGGCGACGGGATCCGGCCGCACCCAGGCCAGGATCATCGCGGGGGAGCAGCCGCCGATCAGCAGCACCGTCAGGACCATCAGGGCGCCGGCGTAGGCGACGTCCTCACCCGGGCCGAGGCCATGGATCGAGCCGATCAGCAGGTAGGCGATCGGGATCAGCATCAGATACTGCGTGAGGGTCAGGCCGATGGAGCGGGCGCTGTTGCGCTGGGCGATCTCGAACTCGTCGAGCGCGGCCTCGGGGGCATCACCTTGGCGGCCGGAGGCGATCTGCAGGGCGATCCAGGCCGGGAAGAACAGGGCGCAGGCCGGCAGCCACAGCAGCGCGGCCGTCTTGAACCCCACCGCGCACAGCACGGCCGTCGTCGCCATCACCAGGAACGACAGCGCCACGGCGAGCACCAACGAACGGCGTCGCCGGCGGGTGCGCCAGCGCGGCAGCGAGGTCGCCCAGTTCTGTTCGTATTTGAGGAAGCGTCTGGTGCGGTAGTCCTGGTAACGCTGCAGGATATTGCGGTTGTCGACGGTGGCCTGGTCGGGCATGTCGTCTCCTCAGTTTGCGGGCTTGCGTCCGTACACCTCGGCGGACAGCGGGGTGAACTCGGTGCGGGAGAACACCGCCTCGACCGGCAGGTCGAACACCGCGCAGATCCGAAACGCCAGGTCCAGGCTCGGATAGTGGTCGCCGCGTTCCAGCGCGCCGACCGTCTGCGGGTTTACCCCGATGCGGTTCGCCAAGTCGGCCCGGCTCATCTGCCGCTCGGCGCGCAGCACGCCGAGACGGTTGTAAATCGGGAGCGCCTCGCCCCGTCGAACCGGACTCATGCAACCAAGTGTTGGGAAAACCCAACGATCTGTCAACTGTTTCTACTGACCTCGGTGCGCTGGGTTGCGCTGAGCGCGCCCGCGCGCACCGAAATCACCGGACCAGGCGGCGCAGCAGCGCCGAGGCCGCGATGACGCCCAGGACCGCGGCGACCACCAGGACGGCCAGGTCCAGCACCATGTTCGACGGCGTCCCGAGCAGCAGGCCGCGCAGCGCGTTCACCTCGTAGCTCAGCGGATTGACCGCGGAGAGCCAGCGCAGCCACTCCGGCATGATCTCCACCGGGTACAGCGCGTTGGAGGCGAAGAACAGCGGAAAGGTGATGGCCTGACCGATGCCGATCAACCGGTCACGGTTGCGGACCAGCCCGGCCAGGGTCATCGACAGGCACGCGAAGAACGCCGAACCCAGCACCACCACGCCCATCGCCGCCAGGATGCGCAGCGGATTGGTCGTCAGCGCGACGCCCATCAGGTAGGCGATGGCCAATACTCCGATCACCTGCACGATCGAGCGCACCCCAGCGGCGGCTGCCTTGCCGGTGATGAGCGCCGCGGCCGGCGTCGGGGTCACCATGAGCTTGGCGAGGATGCCCGCGTCGCGGTCCCACACCAGCTGGATGCCGTAGAAGATCGAGATGAACAGCGCGGATTGCGCGATGATTCCAGGCGCCAGGAACGCCAGGTAGGACACCGAACCCGTCTCGATGATGCGCAGGTGCGAGAACGTCTGCCCGAAGATCAGCAGCCACAGCGCGGGTTGAATCAGGCGGATCAGCAGTTCGGTGCGGTCATGGCTCAGTTTCTGCAACTCGACGAGGGTGAGGGCACCGACCCGGTTCGCCCAGCCGCGCAGGCGGCGCCAACCGCGCGGGGCGCGAATCAAGTTGTGGGCCGGCTGGGAATCAGCTGACACGTCGGGCGGTCCTTCGGCTGGAGCGGATTTCACGCAGGCCGCGCTTGGAGGTGTCGTCGTCGAGCTGCGAGCCCGCGTAGTGCCGGAAGACGTCCTCGAGGCTGGCCTGCGGTCCCACCGTGGCCTTGAGCTCGTCGGGGGCGCCGACCGCCTGCAGCTGACCCCGATGCAGTAGTGCGACGCGGTCGCACAGGGCGTCGGCCTCTTCCATGTAGTGCGTGGTGAGCAGCACCGTCATGCCGTAGTCGTCTTGCATCTGCTGTACCTGCATCCAAACGTCGTCGCGGGCGATGGGATCCAGGCCGACGGTCGGTTCGTCGAGGATCAGCAGCGACGGCTGGTTGACCAGTGCCTGTGCCAGTTCGAGACGACGGACCATGCCGCCCGAGTATGTCGAGGCCGGCTTGTCGGCTGCCTCGGTGAGGTTCATCGCGGCCAGCGCATCCTCGACGCGACGGCTGCGGTGCCGGCGGGGCACGTCGTACAGGCGAGCGAACCACCGGACGTTCTGCCGCCCGGTCAGCGCGGACTCGATCGAGAGTTGTTGGGGGACATAGCCGATGTTGTAGCGGACGTCCATGGTCTGGCGCCGGGTGTCCAGGCCGAAGATCAGCACCTCGCCGTGCTGCGGGGGAGTCAGGGTGGTCAGCACTCGCACCGCCGTCGTCTTACCCGCCCCGTTGGGGCCGAGCAGTCCCATAGTCTCTCCGCGACGGACCTGAAGGCTCAGGTCGTCGACGGCGGTGAAATCGCCGTAGCGGTGGGTGAGGTTGCGGCAGTCGATGGCCAGCGCGTCAGTCATCGAGGTTGTTCGTCGTTGAGGATTCTGGTCATCTTGCCGAGAACGGCCAATCCCTCTGTAAGCACGTCGATCTCATCGTTGGAAAGCTGATCGAGAATCCCCGCCAGGGCTGCGCGCCGGGCTTGGCGGGTCTCGTCGGCGATGCGCTGCGCGTCGGTGCTGAGCCGCAGCCGGCCCACACGCCGGTCCGTCGGATCCACCTCGCGGAGCACCAGACCGTCACCGGACAGCTTTGAGACCAGCGTGGAGGCGGTGTTGGCCGCCAGGCCCAGTTCGGCCGCGGCGGCGCTGACCGAGATGCCGGGCTGTCGGCCGATGAGCCGCACTAGGTCGGCTTGCGACTCGGGTAATCCAGCGGAGTCGAAGGCGCGCCCGGCTGAGCGGCGCATTTGGCGTCGGAAGCGCCCGACGGTGTCGAAAATGTCTGCTGCGACTTCTGCGTGGGCGGCCACGTCTGGCATAATACCTCTGAGGCAGAGCTATCTCGCAGTTGGTTCGGTATGGGCATGCCTGGGAAGGAGCTGCGCGGCCGTCCGTCCTGAATCCATGCCTGCCGGATGGAGATGCGATTGCTTAGTTCCTGCTGTTCCCCGCGCGCCGTCGGCCGTCGGCGTAGCGACGTTCGACAACGTGAAATCCCATGACACACAAGAAGGAATTACATGTCATACCCTGATACCGCGCCTCTGACAGTCACCGAGGGTGGCCAGCCAATCCAGTTCACCTTCGGTGAGATGTTGAGATACCACGGCTTCGGCTTTCCGGGTGGGGTGGCCCATGCGTTCAAGGTCATGGAGCGTGGCTTCCCGTTGCTGGACGACGGCAAAGCGCCCGAACGGGGTGATCTCTCGATCGAAACCGCTTTTCCCGGCCCGGGCGGCCGTGACGCATTCGAGATAGTCACCCGGGTTGTCACCGGAGGGCGCTACGACGTCGACGTCGCTCTGGCTGGTGACGATGTTCTGCAGAGTCCGAAGGGAAAGTATCTTTTCCGGCTGAAGTACCGGGGCCGCACCGTCGATCTCACGTTGCGTCCCGGGCTGGTTGCCGACGAATTCATCACGCTGGCACGAAAAGAAGGGCGCAGTCCTGAAGAAGAAGAGCGCCTGGTCTGGCTTAAAAAAGATATGGCACAACGTCTTCTGAGTCACCCGGCCGAGGAGGTCTACGACGCCACCGTTCGGTGATGTGATTCAGCGCTGAAAGCTGTCCGCCGAGCGTTGGACTTGTTGGGGCAGTGAGTTATTGGTCGGGGGCCGCGGCCGTCCCATCGATGGTGCGTCGCGGCGCCCGACCTTCCGCGCTCTGACCGTGCAAGTGGCGAGGTTTGGGTTCGGCCTTGCTGTCGGCGAGCACCAGTTTGTTCTTCGTTTCGGCGTTCGATTTGTGCCGCAACGATTTCCGGTCGAACCCAGATTGATGACATGTTCGACGCGAGGTACCTGTCCGAGGTCTGTGCGCGCTAGTTCTATTGCGTCTGAGCACCTTTCGTTCTTAGGAAGGGGTGGCCAGGGCGCCTGTTCACGTGCTAAACAGGATAGGTATGGCTCGCCTAACCTAAGGAATTGACTTGACTTGTTACCTCAGGCTGCATGAGGTAGCCATCGCGGTGCACCCGACGCCTGCTCAGGGCGAGGGAGCCGAGACGGACTGGGATGAGATCGGCCGATTATGGACCCTCGCGGGCGGGGTCGACGGCCGCGATGCCGCGCTCGACGCGATGCCGGTGACGCTGGTCGACATGGACGATTTGCCCGACGCCGACCTGGAGGGGTTTGCCGGTCTCGTCATCGCGGGCCGCGCCGACCAACTGCTGCTTGCCGGAATGAAACAGCGCATCGCCGCCCTTCTCGGCCGTGGTGGCGCCGTCGTGTTCAGCGGTCAGCTCGCCGAAGACTGGCTGCCCGAGGCCACGACATTCGAATGGCACCAAGACAAAGCGGACACGACGGGACCGCCGAGACTCGCCGACCACCCCGTGTTTTCTGGTGTTGACCCCGAAGAACTCGGGCATTCATTTCTCTACGCCAACGGTTGGCATCGTCCACCCGCGGGAGCCGAGGTGATCGCGTGGCGAGGCGACGGGACACCGGGCGCCTACGTCGCGAGAGCGGGGGCCGGCACGGTTCTGGTGCACAGTGGCAACAACCTGATCGCGAACGGTGTCACCACCACCACGGCGGCACGGATCATGCCGCAGCTGGTCCAATGGATCGCGGGCACCAGCCGATGACCGGCCTCGTTGCGCTGACCAGCGGATCGGCCGCAGAAACCGCGACATTCGCCGAGCCCCGGCACCGGGCGCATCTCGATGCGGTGGTCTACACGGGTGCGACGGGAAACTCGATCGACGACGCGGCAGCAGTCTGGGTGCCCGAGGGCACCCCCAAACGCCGGTTGTCCCGACTGGCTCCGCAGCTCGAAGCGCTGCTGGGTCGCGGGGGGATCGTGCTGATGTTCGGGGAACAGCAGGGGGGATGGCCGCGTTCGCTGCGCTGGACCTTCCGTCCCGTCGGCGGGGCCGGAAAGACCCGCGTCGGCGGGGCGTGGTTGGGCACTGAGGTAGGTGCTGCGGCGCAGGCCCTGCACCACCACGGTGTGCTCGAAGCGCCCGACGGGGCCGAGATCTTGCTCGCCGCGCCGGACGGGCCGGCCGTCGCCTACCTGCACCGACCGACCTCAGGAGGCACGCTGATGGTCAGCACCATCGATCCTCTCGCTCACTACGGCCACACCCGGGCGCCCGCCAGTGCGCGGTTCCTGGCCGCATTCCTGCCCTGGGTCACAACGACCCTGCTGCCCGGGAGTCTGCGATGAAGCGCCGGTGGGCCGCGGCGATCGCCGTGTCGGCGCTCCTGGCGGGCGGATGTGCAGATAAGGGCGCAGGACCCGGCACAGGCCCGGAGGCGCTCGACCGGCTCACCGTGGCGATCCCACTGGACGTCGGCCCGGTCAACATCTTCGTCGAGCACGAGGAATGGATCAGCGAGCTGGTCTACGACAAGCTCGTCGCGCCGTCCCCGTTCGTCGACGACCCGCAGCCGTGGCTGGCCTCGGAGGTCACCATGGTCGACCCCAGCACCTGGGAGGTCACCGTCCGCGACGACGTCACCTGGCATGACGGTGAGCCGTTCACCGCCGCCGATGTGGAGTTCACCTTCGCTTATGCCCAAGAGGCCGACACCGGACGCTGGACCCACCACGTCACGACTATTCCCGAGATCACCTCGACGACCCAGATCGATGCAGACACCGTCCGTTTCGAGTGCGCGTTCCCGTGCCCGGAGCTGGGCACGGTGACGCTTGCCGATCTCCCGATCCTGCCCAAACACATCTGGTCGCAGATCCCGCCGGAGACGGTCAAGGAGGTCACCGCGCTGCCGGTTGGCACCGGCCCTTACCGGCTTGCCGAGTACGACCCCATCACCGGCTACCGGTTCACCGCGTTCAACGAGTATTTCGGTGGCGCGCCGCGGGTCAACGAGCTGGTGATGACGGTCATCGAAGACCCCTCCGCCACGTTCACCGCACTGCGCTCGGGTGAGATCGACGTGGCCGCCCGTCAGGTTCCGCCTGAGTTGCTGGACGTGTTCGAGGCCTCCCCGACGGTCGAGGTCGTGAACACCACCCCGCTGGAGCAGGTCGACCTCCGGATGAACTACACGAGACCGATGTTCGCCGATGACAGGGTTCGCAGCGCGGTGTCACTGGCGCTGAACAAGGAGGAGCTGCTCGAGGTCGTTGTGTTGGGTCGTGGCCGCGCGGCGACGCTGGGACGGATGCATCCCGACTCGCCGTGGGCAGATCCAGAGGCCTCCACGCCGACCGACCCGAATCGAGCACGCGCGATCCTCGATGAAGCCGGCTACCGCGACGTCGACGGAGACGGCCTGCGGGAGAGTCCCGACGGCAGCCCCATCGCGCTCACTGTGGAGGTGAACGGCGCCGAACCGACGCAGGTGCGTGCTGCCGAGGTGGTTGCCGAACAGCTCGGGGAAGTCGGCCTCGCAGTCGCGGTGAGGCCACTGGACGCCGGGCGGCATGCCGCCTCCGGCAAGGAGATGGAGACCTTCGACCTGCTGGTACGGGATGGAGTGCCCCACACCGTGGCCGACCCCACGCAGTACGTGCTGAGCCTGTTCTCGGGCTCCTCCTGGAACCTCGACGAGTATCCATATCCGGAACTCGAGCAAAAGATCGACAGCTGGAAGCAGACCGCCACGTTGGAAGATCGGCGTGAGGCCGGCTTCGAGATCCAGCGACTGTTGAACGAGGTACCGCCGGTGGTTGCGCTCTACCACCCCGACAAGTACTTCGCCTACCGGACCGGTAGCTACGCCGGGTTCGTCGACTCACCGGGGTACGGCATCATGCACAAATGGTCGTTGATTCCGCGCGACACCGCCGAGGCGGCCAACGCTGTGGTGACGCCGTGAGGCACCTGTATCTCCCCGACGAAGCGCGGAAGATGGCCCCGGCGGGATGAAGTCCGGCCGGCTACTGGCGAGGATCGGCCAGTACGCGCTGGTGTTGTGGGCCGCGGCCACACTGAATTTCGCCCTGCCACATCTTTCCCAGGGCGATCCGATCGTCTACCTCTACGGCGAGAACGGTGATCTGGCACCGGAACTGTTGGAAGAACTCCGCGCAAACTACGGGTTGGACCGGCCCATCCTCGAACAGTACGGCGCGTTCTGGGCCGATTTGGTACGGGGCGACCTGGGCACATCGGTGGAGTTCAACCGACCGGTGGTCGACATCCTGCTGGACTACCTACCTTGGACCGTTGCGCTGGCCGCCGTATCGATCCTGCTGGCTTTCCTCATCGGCAACCTCTTGGGTGCCTGGGCAGCGTGGCGGCGGGGCACCCGACGTGACGCCGGCGCAGTCGTCGCCGTTCTCTTGGTGGACGCGATGCCGGCTTTCTGGATCGGCATGATCCTTGTTGCAGTATTCGCAGTTCAACTCGGCGTCTTCCCCTCCTACGGAGCCGCGGCGATCGACGGCAGGGGTATCGGGTGGTTTGCTGACGTGGCCGCTCGGATGGTGTTGCCGGTGGCCACCATGGTGGTGGCGACGCTCGGTGGGTTCTTCCTGCTGGCCAGAGCTGCGATGGTGACCGTCCTGGATGAGCCGTTCGTCCGCCTCGCCCGGGCAAAGGGCCTCTCCGAGCGGCGGATCGTGCTCCGCCATGCATGGCGTAACGCGTTGCTGCCGGTGTATACCAACGTGACCCTTGCGGTGGGGGCCCTATTGTCCGGCAGTGTCGTCGTCGAGACGGTGTTTGCCTATCCGGGTATCGGCCGGTTGATGTTCAATGCGGTCACAGCGAGGGACTACCCCCTGCTTCAAGGCGGTTTCCTGGTCATCACAGTCGGAATCGTGGCGGCGAATGTGCTGGCTGACCTCACCTATCCGATACTCGACCCCCGGGTGCGGCCCGAACAGCGTGCGTCTGGGGTGGCGGTGCCATGAGCGGCCCCGTTGACGTGGGGAACAACAGCTCTCGACGGTTCGCGATAGTGGGGCTTGCGATCCTGGGGGTGTTGGCGTTGGTCGCCGCTATGGCGCCGCTGTTGGCCCCCTACGACCCATCCGATCGGGTGGGTCGCCCGTTTGCGTCCCCGTCGGCCGAGCATTTGCTGGGCACCAACGACGTGGGTCACGATCTCCTGTCCGAGCTGATCTACGGTTCGCGGATTTCGTTGCTTGTCGGAATCGTTGCGGCCCTGGCGGCGACGATCATCGGCGCGGCCGTGGGGCTGCTCGCGGGCTATCTGCGCGGCTGGGTCGATACCGCATTGATGCGGTTTGTCGACGTGGTGTTGGCACTGCCGGTGCTGCCGCTGACCATCGTCATCGGGGTGTTCGCCGGACCCGGCCTGATCACCCAGATCCTCGTCATCAGCGCCGTGATCTGGGCGGGGGTCGCGCGCGAGTTGCGAGCGCAGGTGTTGTCCCTGCGCGAACACGACCATATCCAGGCGCTGCGCGCCATGGGTGCCGGAGCGAGTCACGTCTTGCCGCGACACGTCTTACCGGCAGTTGCACCGCTGCTGGTGCCGCAATTCGTCCTGGCGACCAAGGCCGCAATCCTACTGGAGGCATCGCTGTCTTTCCTCGGACTCGGTGACGCGACGGCCAAAAGTTGGGGTGCCATGCTTTCCATCGCGCATGCCCGCAGTGCGTTCCTCACCGACGCGTGGTTGTGGTGGGTAATCCCGCCGGGCCTCGCCATCGCGATCACGGTCATGGCGTTCGCACTGCTCGGTTATGCCTTCGAGGAACGTGCCCGGCCGTCGCTGCGCGACCGTGTGCCGCCCCGATCGGCCGTAGCCGTCGCTGCGGAACCTCCCAATCTGGATGCGCCGCCGCTGGCGATCGACAAGTTGACGGTCGAGTACCGGTCGGACCGGAGTGTGGTCACCGCCGTGGACGAAGTGAGCCTCACCGTCGGCCCAGGTGAGTTGGTGGGCTTGGTCGGGGCCTCCGGAAGCGGCAAGTCCACCGTCGCCGCAGCCGCAATCGGCTTGGTGCCTCCGGCGGCGACATTGAGCGGCGGCGCCGTATCGGTGCAGGGCCGGGACCTGGCGACACTCTCGGGCGACGAGTTGCGAGCATTGCGCGGCGACAGGATCGCGCTCGTCCCGCAAGAGGCGATGAGTGCGCTCAACCCGGTGCGTACCGTTCGCGCCCAGCTCGTTGAGGCTATCCGCGCGCACCGAGCGGTCCCGCGAGCCGCAGCGCGAGCCCGCGCTGACGAGCTGTTCGAACTGGTGGGGCTCGACCCCCAGCGAGCTGGAAAGTACCCGCACCAGTTCTCCGGAGGCATGTGCCAGCGCGTCGTGATCGCGATGGCGCTGGCCAACGACCCGGCCGTGGTGATCGCGGATGAACCGACAAGCGGGCTCGACCCTCTCATCGAGGTCGAGGTGCTCGAACTACTCAACGAACTTCGTCGCCGGCTGCATCTTGCGTTGTTGGTCGTGTCGCACGATCTGAATGTCGTCGAGCGGATCGCCGACCGAATCGCGGTGATGCAGGACGGGCGAATCGTCGAGGTCGGCCCCGCCGCACGAGTACTCGCCGAACCCGCGCATCCCTACACCCGGGGTCTGGTTAACGCGGTGCCGCGTCTGACGACTGCGGAAGCGTCACGGTGATGGAGGCGCAGACACCTACCCTGGATGTCACAGGGTTGAGCGTGAGCTTCGGTGAGATTCGCGCCGTCGAAAGCGTCCATCTGGAGATCGCAGCGGGGGAAGTGGTGGGTCTAGTCGGTGGATCTGGTGTCGGCAAGTCGACCGTCGCTCGCGCTGTCGCCGGACTGGTGACGCCAGACTCCGGGAGCATCCGGCTGGACGGGGTCGATCTCGTTGGACTGCCCCGGCGGGTCGCTCGACGCCACCGAAGGCGGTTGCACCTGGTGTTCCAGAACCCCTATGCGGCTCTGCCGCCCACGTTGCGTGTCGCTGACATAGTGGCCGAACCGCTGGTCATCCACCGCATCGGTACCCGGGAGGAACGCCGGGAAATAGCCGGCGATGCTTTGACCGCCGTTCGCCTAGATTCGCGCTACCTCACCCGGTATCCGCACCAGCTCTCCGGCGGAGAGCGGCAACGCGTCGCGTTTGCCAGGGCGCTGGTGACCCGGCCCGGGTTGGTACTTGCCGACGAGCCCACCCGGATGCTTGATGCGGCGCTGCGCCGCGACATGGTCGACCTGATCCGCGATCTCGCCGACTCCACAGGAGTAGCGATTCTGCACATCACCCACGACCTCGCTCTCGTCGAGCGAGCTTGCCAACGCGTAGTCGTCATGCAGCAAGGGCGCGTCGTCGAGCACGGACGCACCGCGGAATTGCTCCACTCGCCCCAGCATCCGTATACGGCCGCACTCATCGCTGCCGCTCAACGCGCCTGAGTGCCTATCGATTTGGGTGCGCCTGGTTGCGGTGGGCGCGCCTGCGCGCACCCAAATCGCTCAGGGCAGGCGGTGCAGGTGCACGTCGGAGAGCGTGCCGTCGGCGGCGGTCGCCGTCATGTAGGTGCAGTGCGGCTGCCGGCGCCGGTCGGTGGGGGAGCCGGGGTTGAGCAGCCGCAACCCGGTGGCCGAGGTGGTGTCCCACGGGATGTGGCTGTGGCCGAAGACCAGCACGTCGGTGTCGGGGTAGCGCCGCGACATCCGCGCCTCGCGCCCGGCTCTCGCACCGGTCTCGTGGGTGACGGTGAACCGCACCCCACCCAGGGTGGCGTCGGCCCGCTCGGGCAGGCGCGCCCGCAGGTCGGTGCCGTCGTTGTTGCCCCAGCACGCGATCAGGCGCGCGGCGCGGGCCTCGAGGTCGTCGAGCAGGCTCGGGGCCATCCAGTCCCCGGCGTGGATGACGACCTCGGCGCGATCGACCTCCTCCCACACCGGGGCCGGCAGGTCCTTGGCCCGGGTCGGGACGTGCGTGTCGGAGATCAGCAGCAACCGCATCTCAACGCGGTCCGAGGATGTACTCGCCGGTGTCCGGATGGTGGTACCACCCGCTGGACGCCTGGGTGCCGCCGTCGACGTGCAGAGTCTGCCCGGTGATGTAGCCGGCCAGGTCGGAGGCCAGGAACACCGCGGCCCCGGCGAGGTCGTCGACGTGCCCGGGACGGCCGGCCGGGACGACCTGCGCCAGCCGCTCCGAATGGTCCTCGTCGGCCAGCGCCGCGAGGCCCTCGGTCAGCGTGATGTCCGGTGCCAGGGCGTTGACCCGGATGCCGTGCGGGGCCAATTCCAGTGCGGCCGTGCGGGTGTAGTTGATGACGCCGGCCTTCGCCGCGGAGTAGGCGGCGTAGCCGGGCGCGGCGCGCACCCCCTCGATGGAGGTCACGTTGAGGATGCTGCCGGGTCGACCGGCCGCGACCATCGCCCGGGCCACCCGCTGGGTGCACAGCAGGACGTGGCGAAGGTTGCTGCGGTACAGCGCATCCCAACCGTTCTCGGTGGTCTCCAGCAGCGGTGAGTGGAACACCCCGCCGGCGTTGTTCACCAGGATCGTGACGGTGCCGAGCTCGTCGGCGGTGCGCGCCAGGGCCGCATCGACCTGCTCGCCGTCGCGGACATCGACGGTTAGGCCGAGCGCGCCGATGGACTCCGCTGCGGCCGCGCAGGTTTCGGGGTTGCGCTCCCAGATCGCGACCTGCGCCCCGAAGGCGCGCAGCCCGTCGGCGATGCCGCGACCGATGCCGGCCCCGCCGCCGGTGACCACCGCGACCCGGCCGTCGAGCGACATCTGCGCCGGCGAGATGGTCATCGCTGGGTCCCGTCGGTGTCGATGGCCGCGAGGCAGAACGACACCACATGGTCGATCTCGTCGCGGCCGGGCTGGGTCTCGGCGGCCGCGTGCCGCCGCAGCACCCCGCTGACCGTGGTGAACAGCGCGTCGGCGTCCCGGGCCGGGTCGGGGCAGCCCAGATCGCCCAGCGGGCGGACCAGCAGGTCGCGCATCGGGGCGGTGATCTGCCCGTCCGGCACGGAGCTGAACTGACTGAGCACCGCACGGCTGCGCGCGGTCCGGCGCGGCTCGCCGACCTGTCCCAGCGCCCCGATGATCCAGGTCCGGATCTTCGCGACGGGATCGTCGGAGGCGGCCATCTCGCGCTCCAGATAGGCCGCGGTGATGTTGACCCCGCGCTCCATCACCGCCAGCAGCAGCTCGTCCTTGCCGGTGAAATACCGGTAGAACGCGGCGTTGGAGGTGCCGGCCGCGGCGACGATGTCGCTGACCTTCGGCGGGGCCGGGCCGGTCTTCTCGATCACCCCGAGCGCCGCCGACAGGATCCGGTCGACCTCCTCGGTGGCCTCCCGCTGACGGGCATCGAGCGCCCGATCAATCGCCGCGTCAATCCGAGACCTCACGAGGAAAGGATAGGCGTCGGGAGCACCGGTATGTCAGCCGTCGTTCCGGTACTGGTTGACTAACGACGAAACGACGTCGGGCCAGAAAGGGCACGCAATGACCGGAACGTCGAGCTCGGCCACTCCGCTGGCCGGGGTTCGGATCGTCGAGATCTCGAGTTTCGTGGCGGTGCCGCTGGCCGGGATGACGCTGGCCCAGCTCGGTGCCGAGGTGATCCGGGTGGACCCCATCGGCGGCGCCGCGGACTACCGCCGCTGGCCGCTGACCGACGACGGCGAGAGCATCTACTGGGCCGGGCTGAACAAGGGCAAGCGCTCGGTCGCCGTCGATATGCGCAGCCCCGACGGTCAGGAGTTGATCGCCCGGCTCATCGCCGAAGGCGGCCCGCGGGGCGGCATCCTGATCACCAACGTCGTCGGCCGGGACTGGCACGGGTACGACGCGCTGGCGGCCCGCCGGCCCGACCTGATCCATCTGGAGGTCTCCGGTCGCGCCGACGGCGGCACCGGGGTGGACTACACCGTCAACGCCGGGGTGGGCTTCCCGTTGGTCACCGGCCCGGCCACCCAGTCGGGGCCCGTCAACCACGTGCTGCCGGCCTGGGACCTGGCCTGCGGCCTGTACGCCGCGCTGGGCATCGTGAGCGCGCTGCGGCACCGCGACGCCACCGGCGCGGGCACTCGGATCCGGTTGCCGCTCGAGGACGTCGCGCTGGCCACGGCCGGCAACATGGGCTTCCTCACCGAGCCGATGATCACCGGCTCGCAACGCCAGCGCCTGGGCAACTCGCTCTACGGCCAGTACGGCGCCAACTTCACCAGCAGCGACGGCGTCTCCTTCATGCTGGTGGCCCTGACCGGTCGGCACTTCCGGGACCTGACCGAGCTGACCGGCACCACCAAAGCCGTTGCGGCCCTTGCCGAGGCGCTCGACGCCGACTTCACCGACGAGGGGCAGCGCTACCGGCACCGCGACGCGCTGACCGGACTGTTCAGCGTCTGGTTCGCCGAGCACACCGGCGAGCAGATCGCGGCCGCACTGGCGGGCACCTCGATCCTGTGGGAGCGCTACCGCACGTTCGCCGAGGCCGGCACCGACCCGAAGGTGACCGAGAATCCGCTGTTCACCACGTTGCAGCAGCCGCGCATCGGCGCGCACCTGGCGCCCGGGCTGCCGTTGATGATCGACGGCGCGCACAACCCCGCCGTCGCCGCGCCGGCACTCGGTGACGACACCGAGGCGGTGCTCGCCGAGAGCGTGGGGGCCGACGAGCTCGGCCGGCTACTCGAATCCCGCGTGGTGGCAACGTCGTCGGATGCCGACCGGCGATGAGCGCGCTGCTGAAGGTTCTGCAGCTGGAGCCGGCGGGCCCCGACGTCTGGGTGGGCCGCGGGCACGGGCCGGCCGGTAAGCGGGCCTACGGCGGGCAGTTCCTCGCGCAGTCGCTGGCGTCGGCGGCCGCGAGCCTGACGCTCGACGATGACATCGCGCCCACCAGCCTGCACCTGCAGTTCCTGCGCACCGGCGATCCCGTCGAACCCACCGAGTACAGCGTGGAACGCACCCACGACGGGCGCACCGTGATGACCCGTCGCGTCGTCGCGCGCCAGGGCGGCAAGATCCTCACCGTCGCGAGCGTGTCGTTCTCCCGCGCGATGGCCGGTCCGGAGCACGGCGTGCGCGACGGCCGGCCCGACCCGGAGCGAGTCGACCGCACCGGCCCGGCCGGGACGGCGCCCGGCCTGCCGCTCGACGAACTCGACATCCGGGTGGCCGACGAGGGTGCGGGCGCGGACTTCGTGCGCCGACTCTGGTGGCGCGCAACGGTTCCGCTGCCCGAGGATGCACTGCTGCACACCTGCGCCATGCTGTTCGTCACCGACGTCTACATGATCGACCCCGCGCTGCGAGTGCACGGTCATTCGATGCAGGCCCGCACCCACCGCAGCGGCACGCTGGATGCCGCGATCTGGTTCCACCGGCGTATCCACGCCGACCGGTGGAACCTGCTGGAGTCGCGGTCGCCGGCGGCCTCCCGTGGACGCGGCCTGGTGACGGCCGAACTGATCGGCGACGACGGCGGCGTCTGCGCGACGATCGTCCAGGAGGGCCTCATCGCCTCCCGTGAAACATCAAGTAGCACAACCAATTAGAAAGGAATCAGCATGCGGAAGTTCACCTCGGCAGCGGAACTGGTTGCCGCCCAGGGCGAAGAGCTCGGATCCAGCGACTGGAAGGTCATCACCCAGGACGCCGTCAACCTGTTCGCCGACGCCACCGGCGATCACCAGTGGATCCACGTCGACCCCGAGAAGGCCAAGGACGGCCCGTTCGGCAGCACCATCGCGCACGGCTACATGACGCTGTCGTTGCTGCCGGTGCTGATGCACGACATCTTCGCGGTGGAGGGTGTCAAGCTCGGAATCAACTACGGCCTGAACAAGGTTCGGTTCCCGTCGCCGGTGCCCGTGGGCGCCAAGGTGCGCGCCACCTCGACGCTGGTCAAGGCCGAGGACCTCGGCGACGGCGCCCTGCAGCTCACGGTGTCCACCACCGTCGAGATCGAGGGCGGCAGCAAGCCGGCCTGCGTCGCCGAGAGCATCCTTCGCTACATCTTCTGATCTGGCGCGAGCGGCCTGGGGGCACCCCCTTTGCCGCGAACGGGCGCGTCCCCGGCCGACACACCGAGTGTTCGGCCGGGACTGCGCACCCTCGCGCGCGTCAGTAGGTGTCGATCCCGATCTTGATGGCCACGGCCAGGCCCGCCGCGCCGATCAGCAGACGCATCGGGGTCGCGGGCGCATGCCGCACGACCACCGGGCCCAGGCGGGAGCCCAGCAGACAACCGAGGCCCAGCGGCAGCACGGCCGCCCACGCCACCGGGGCCAGCACCGCGAACAGGATGGCCGCGACCAGGTTGGCGATGCCCATCAACGCATTCTTCGACGCGTTCGCGTGCGCCAGGGTCGCGCCGCCGGCCCGCAGCAGCAGGGCGAGCAGCAGCACCCCGGCCGCCGCGCCGAAGTAGCCGGCGTACCCGGTGATCGCGAGGACGGCCAGGCCTTCGAGGATCAACACCCGCCGGCGTCGTCGCGGTTTGTCGTCGGGTGGGCGCTGGCGTCGGGGGAGCAGGATCGCCAGCGCCGAGGCCCCGAGCAGGATCGGCACGCTTCGTTCGAAACCCTCGGGCGGGGTGTACAGCAGCAACAGCGCGCCCGCCGCGCCGCCGAGTGCGGCCAAGGGCCCGACCCGCAACAGCCACGCGCCCTGCCCCTTGAGTTCGGGGCGCGAACCCAGGACCGAGCCGATGCCGTTGAACACCACCGCGACCGTGTTGGTGACGTTGGCCGTGACCGGCGGCAGGCCGACGGCCAACAGCGCGGGATAGGTGGCCACCGACGCCAGTCCGGCGATGCTGCCCGTGAGCCCGCCGCAGATTCCGGCGAGGAACAGCAGGGCCGCGTTCATCGGATCTGGGGTGGGGTGAGTGCAGACATGTCGGCGAGAAGCGTGGCACACCGGCGCGCACACCGCGCGACGAGCGTGCCCAGACCCGGGAACTTGCCCGGCGTGTCGGCCCGGAACACGCGCCCTCGCGCTGAGGGGAAGGCTCGCGCTTAAGGGGAGATGCGGGCCTGGGCCTCGGCGCGCCGGGTCGGCAGGTGGCCGGACCCGAACACCGGGTCGGCGGGTTCGTACTCCTTGAGCGTGCGGCGCGCGAGGGTCAGCTTGTGCACCTCGGTGGGCCCGTCGGCGATCGCCAGCGACTGCGCGGCCACCATCATCTTGACGAACGGCATCTCGTTGGACACCCCGAGCGCGCCGTGCAGGTGCATGGCCCGCTGCACCACGTCGTGCAGCACCTGGGGCATCGCGACCTTCACCGCGGCGATGTCGCGGCGCACCAACTGATAGTCCTGATGCTTGTCGATCAACCACGCCGTGCGCAGCACCAGCAGCCGGAACTGTTCGATCTGCACCCAGCTGTCGGCGATCTTCTCCTGTGTCAGTTGGAAATTCGACAGCGGCCCTTGGCGGGTCTGCCGCGACACGGCGCGCTCACACATCAGGTCGAAGGCGCGCCGGGCCATCGCGATGGTGCGCATGGCGTGGTGGATCCGGCCGCCGCCCAGGCGCGTCTGCGCGATGGCGAACGCCTGCCCCTCCCCGCCGAGGACATGATCCAGCGGCACCCGCACGTCGGTGTAGCGCACGTAGCCGTGGGTGCCGTGATCGGCGGACCCTGACCCCTCGGTGCCGACGCCGACGTTGCGGACGATCTCGATCCCCGGGGTCTCGGCGGGAACGATGAACAGCGACATCTTGTCGCGGGTGCGCGCCTCGGGATTGGTGACCGCCATGACGATGAAGAAGCTGGCGTGGCGGGCGTTGGAGGAAAACCACTTCTCGCCGTTGAGTACCCACGACTGCCCGTCCCGCTCGGCGCGGGTGACGAACAGGCCGGGGTCGGAGCCGCCCTGCGGTTCGGTCATCGAATAGCAGGAACTGATCTCGCCGTCGAGCAGCGGTTGCAGGTAGCGCCGCTTCTGCTCGTCGGTGCCGAACAGCGCGAGGATCTCCGCGTTGCCCGAATCCGGGGCCTGGCAGCCGAACACCGACGGCGCCCAGCGGGACCGGCCCAGAATCTCGTTGAGCAGCGCCAGTTTCACCTGCCCGTAACCCTGCCCGCCCAACTCCGAGGTCAGATGCGCGGCCCACAGGCCACGCTCGCGAACCTGCTGCTGCAGCGGCCGCAGCGTCGCCAGCACGTCGGGGTTCTTCTTGTCGTAGGGATCCAGCGCCACGAAGTCCAGCGGTTCGACCTCGGTGCGCATGAACTCGGTGACCCAGTCCAGCTTTTCCTGGTATTCGGGGTCGGTCTCGAAATCCCACATGTCGGATCACCGTTCTGTCGATGTTCGCCCACGCCGACTCCGTGTCTACCGCAGATGGCTCCGGTGAGGTAGACACATACGCATGAAGACTCACCTGAACTGCCCGTGTGGCGAGTCCATCGTCGGCACCGACGAGGACGACCTGGTCGAGAAGACCCAGAAGCACCTGTCGGAGAACCACCCCGGTCACGAGTACTCGCGCGACGAGATCCTGTTCATCGCGTTCTGAGCGACGCCTAACAGCGGGTCAGCATCACCGAACGCCGCTCGGTAGTGGCGAGAAAGTCCCCGATGAGGTCGACGACCTGGTCGGGGGCTTCGGCGTGCGGTGAGTGACCCACCCCCGCCAACACCTCGAGTCGGCTGTTGGTCAGGGCCTCGTGCGCGGCGTGGCCCTGCGTGACCGGCATGACCCGGTCCTGCTCGCCCCACACCAACAGCACCGGCATCTGCGCCGAGGACTGCGGCCGGTTCAGCGCACTGACGGCGCCTGTGGTCCGCGCGTCGGCGGCCGAGCGCAGGGTGCCCAGGAACGCATGACGGGTGCCGGCATCGGAGAGCTTGGCGTAGGTGTTCCACAACTGCGCCGCCCGCGGCGAGCGCACACCGGCCGCGGTCAGCCAGTCCCGCACGACATTGCCGGCATCCAACACAGGCTTGGGCGTCACGGCCGGCAGCACGTATTCCGCACCGGGGGTGGACAGCACCCGCAGCAGCCAGTTCAGTTCCGGGCCGACACCGCCGCTGCCGATGAGCACCACGCGGTCGCACCGCTCCCGGTGCTGGTGGGCGAACTGCATGGCGATCCCGCCGCCCAGGGATTGCCCGACGACGGTCACGCGCGCGACACCCACCGCGTCCAGGAAGTCCCGCAGCCATACCGCCGACGCCCCCAGCGAGTAGTCCCCGCGGGGCTTGTCCGAGTGGCCATGCCCCAACAGGTCGGGGGCGATGACGCGATACCGCTGCGCCAGCAACGGCGCGACGTGGCGCCAGGCCGCAGCGCTGCCGGACATGCCGTGGATCAACAGCAGGGTCTCGGGCCGGTCTGCGTCCCCGGAATCCCAGTAGGAGATCCGGTCGCCGTTCAGGTCGAGGTATCGAAGGTCGTCCATGGGCGCGACGATAGTGGTCCTTTCCGACAGCTCTGTTACTGCTGAGTAGCAATGGTGCCTCCGAGGGCACCGATACCGGTGTCGAACAGTACGGATAACAGTTCGGTTGCTATTGCGGCGGCACGGTCAGCAAACTCATCGCGGCGAGGTCATCAGCAGGATCAGAAAGGCCAGCAGGATCAGCAGCCACCCGCCGATCGGCACCAGGATCCCGTTGCGTTTGCGGGCGGTCAGGAAGGACAGCGCCACGGTGGCCGCCGCCACGACGGGCGCGCCGTAGACGATCAGGGTGAAACCGGCCTCGCCGAAGCCCGGCCGCGGGCAGTCCGGATCGGCGCAGCCGGCGGTCCCCAGCACTTGCACGTAGGCCAGGACGACCACGCCCGCGGCGCCCAGCAGCGTCGTCAGCGCCAGCACCCAATTCAGCACGGCGTTGACCGGGTCGCGCGTCGGCGTCTCGCTCACTTCTACCCCCTACCTGGGGCCCGGCCAGCACTGAAGGCCCAGCCGATGTGCCGGGCCTTCAGATGCCTGTACCGAGCGGGCCGAACTACTGGTTGGCCTCTTGCCGCTTCTCAGCGGCTTTCGCCGCTCCGCGAGCCGATTCCGCCTCGGCTTCCTTCTCGGCGACGTCGCGTTGGGCGTCGGCCTTATCCTGTTGAGCCTTGCCCTCTTCGGTGAGGTCATCACGGCCGGTGACCGTGCCGACGGCTTCCTTTGCTTTTCCCTTGACGTCCTCGACGACGCCCTTGATCCCTTCCTGGGGACCGCTGTTGTCAGCCATTGCACTCCTTCCCAGCGCGCTGGTGCGGATTGTGGACGAACCGCGAGTCGATTCGCTGGCGGTCGGGTTCCTCGATCCACGCCGGGCTAAACATCGGCGGGGGATTGCGGCTGAGCGCCAGGAGTCGACAGCTAGGAGTCGGTGTCCGACCGCAGCGGGCTGATTCCCGTGGTGCGGAACACAATTCGGTTCGCAATGCCCTTCGCGTGGTCACCGAAGCGCTCGTAGAACCGGCCCAGCAGGATCAGGTCGACGGCACGCTGGACGCCGCCGTCCCAATCCGGGCTCATCAGCACCGCGAACAGTCGCCGATGCAATTCGTTGACGAACTCGTCGGTTTCGCGGATCTGATCGGCGCGCGCGGTGTCGCCGTCGAGCACCATCCCCGCCGCGGCCTCGGCCAGGTCGACGACGTTGCGGCCCATCTTGATGAAGTAGCCGCTGACGGCGTCGGTGACGACGGGTTCGGGGTGCCGACGTTCGACCACCCGCGCGACGTGGTCGGCCAGATCGCCCATCCGGTCGGCATCGGCGCCGATGTGCAACGCCGTCACCACGAAGCGCAGATCGCTGGCCACCGGCGCTTCGCAGGCCAACGTCACCAGGGCGGAGCGCTCCAGATGCCGATTCCTGGCGTGCAGGTCGGACAGTTCCGACTGCATTGCCGCCGAATCGAATTCGTCGGTCCGCAGCAACGCCGTATTCGCATGCCGCATCACCGAGGCCGCGAGGGCGCACATGGCGCTGGCCTCGGTGGTCAGGGCGTCGAGTCGTTCGTGGAATTCAGTGCGCATGGCGGGGTGTATCGGGGAGCGGGTACGCCAGTGTACTGCTCCCGGGCCATGCGCACCGTCTCAGAGAACGACCACCGAGCGCAGGACTTCGCCGGCGTGCATTTTGTGGAAGGCGTCTTCGACGTGGTCGAGGGTGATGCGTTCGGTGACGAATTTGTCGAGGGGCAGGCGGCCTTGTTGGTAGAGGTCGACCAGGGTGGGGAAGTCGCGTTCGGGGAGGCAGTCGCCATACCAGGACGACTTCAACGACCCGCCGCGGGAGAAGAAGTCGACCAGGGGCATTTCGAGGGTCATGTCGGGGGTGGGGACGCCGACGAGGACGACGGTGCCGGCCAGGTCGCGGGCGTAGAAGGCTTGTTTCCAGGTTTCGGGACGCCCGACGGCGTCGATGACGACGTCGGCGCCGAAGCCGTCGGTGAGGTCCTGGATGGTTTCGATGGGGTCGAGTTCGCGGGCGTTGATGGTGTGGGTGGCGCCGAAGTCGCGGGCCCAGTCGAGTTTGGTGGTGTCGGTGTCGACGGCGATGATGCGTTTGGCGCCGACGAGGGCGGCTCCGGCGATGGCGGCATCGCCGACGCCGCCGCAGCCGATGACGGCCACGGTGTCGTCGCGGCTGACGTTGCCGGTGTTGATGGCGGCGCCGATGCCGGCCATCACGCCGCAGCCCAGCAGGCCGGCCACGGCCGGGTCGGCGTTGGAGTCGACCTTGGTGCATTGGCCTTGGTGGACGAGGGTTTTGTCGGCGAAGGCCCCGATCCCCAGCGCCGGGGTCAGTTCGGTGCCGTCGGTGAGGGTCATTTTCTGGGTGGCGTTGTGGGTGTCGAAACACAGGTGCGGGCGGCCGCGTTTACACGCCCGGCATTGTCCGCAGACCGCGCGCCAGTTGAGGATGACGAAGTCGCCGATGGCGACGTTGGTGACGTCGTCGCCGATGGCTTCGACGGTGCCGGCGGCTTCGTGGCCGAGCAGGAAGGGGTATTCGTCGTTGATGCCGCCTTCGCGGTAGGTCAGGTCGGTGTGGCAGACCCCGCAGGCGATGATGTCGACGACCACCTCCCCGGGACCCGGGTCGGGGATCACGATGTCGACGAGCTCCACCGGCTCGCCCTTCTTCCTGGAAATCACTCCGCGCACTGTCTGACTCATGGTCGGTTCCTTTCGGACTCTCTGGGCTAGTGCCCGGTTCGGGGTTGAGATGTTGCCTGCGCCACCAGCAGTACTCGCGACCGGCAACTGCCGCGGTTGACGAAACGGTGCGGTACCTCCGCATTGAGGCGGATGGAGTCACCGACCTCGAGTTCGCTACTGCTGTCGGCGATCTCGACCGTCAGGGTGCCCTCCTGCACGAGCACGATCTCCTGACCTTCGTGTCGGACCAGCTCGGCGCCGGTGTGAGTGCCGGGGGCCAGCGTCAACATGGCGACCTCGAGGCCGTGCGTGCGGCTGCGTTGGATGACGCGCCGGCTGATCCCGGGGCCGATGCTCAACTCCTGCTGCTGATCGAAGCGCACCAGCGAGAGTTCCGGTGATCGCGTCGGTTGGAACAGATCACCGATGGCGACGCCCAGCGCGGAGGCCACCGCGACCAGGGACCCCACCGATACACCGGTCTTCCCGCGCTCGAGCATGGACAGCATCGATGCGCTCAGGCCGGTGCTCTGCGCGACGTCGCCGAGGGTGAGGCCGCGTTCGGTCCGGATTCGCCGAATGCGCGTGCCGAGTTCGCGGTTCATCAACTCCGACGCCGCCTGAACGCCCAGCAGCGCGCCTGTTCCGGAACCGCTCACGTGTGTCTCCCCCGAGTTGTCAATGGCAATGAAAATTGGGCCAGAAATTTCAGCGTAGCTTACACGGCGATCCGGGCCGGCGAAAGGTGTTGCTCCGCACCAACAGTCGAGTCGGCGGCGGCGCCCGGGGGCTGGGTGCCGCCCGATCGCCGGCCGGTCTGTGCCCGAGAAACTTGTTCAGTCGGATCAAAAGGCCGGTGTTGGGTAGGTCACAGATAGTACGGTGGCCGCAGCCGGTAAGGTCGATTCAGCCACACGACGCGGGCCCTTGCGATCTGAATCACACTGCCTTATCCTTTCAATCGGTTTGAACTTCCAAGGGCATGGAGCAGAGTTTTACGTGGTTGTTACGCAACCAGGCGCCATAGTTTCAATGCCATTGTACGCTCAGCCACACCGCAAACGGTCGCGGTCACGAACGGTCGCAGCATCAGCTCAGTGTCGGAGGTCATGAAATGAAATTGAAATCCTGTTGCCGCGGGATCGCGGTCGGCGCGGCCCTCGCGCTGGCCCTGACTTCCTGCGCCGACGGCTCGGACCGCGGGTCGAACGGGGGCGCGGCCTCGTCATCGGGTGACATCGTCTTCGGGCAGCTGATCGGGGTCACCGGTAACTACGCGCCGTTCACCCCGCCGGCCATCGCCGCGGCCAAGATCGCCATCGACGAGATCAACGACGCCGGTGGCGTCATGGACCGCAACGTCGTGCTGGTCACCGAGGACAACCGGTCCACGGTCGACGGGGCGGTGTCCGGCTTCTCCAAGCTGACGTCGGTGAACAAGGCCGCGGTGCTCGGCAGCCTGGAATCCGACGGTCAGGTAGCGCTTTTCGATCAGATCGAGCAGCGGCAGCTGCCCAACATCTGCTCGTCGTGCGGGACCACCTTCCTCGACGACAAGGGCGGCAAGTTCTCCTTCCGCGTCGCGGCCTCCGACAGCGACGCCGGCATCATCATCGCCCAGGTGGCCCGCGACGCGGGCGTGCAGAACCTCGCCATGATCGTGCAGAACACCGAGGGCGCGTCCGGCCCGGCCGAGGTGGCCACCGAGGCCTTCCGCAGGGCCAGGGGCACCGTGAACTCGGTGACCGTCGAGCCCAAGGCCGCGTCCTACAACAGCGAGGTGGCCAAGGCCTTCGAGGGGCAGCCCGATGCGCTGTACCTGGGCACCGGTGTGGAGGCGGGCATCCCGATCCTGCGCGAGATCGCCCGGCGCGGTTACGACGTGCCGATCTACGTCTCCCCGGACCTGATCACCGACGACGTGGCGGCGCTGCCCAACGCCGATCAGCTCACCGCGGCGCTGACCGCCTTCGACCTCGACAGCCCCGCCTACAAGTCGTATGCGGAGCGTTTCCAGGCCGCGACCGGCGGCGTGCCGGAACCCGGCATGTACGACGCCAACAACTACGACCAGTACGTCCTGTTCGCGCTGGCCATGGAGGCCGCCCAGAGCACCAACGGCCCCGAAGTGGCCGGCAAGATCATCGACGTCGCCAGCGCGCCCGGCAAGAAGGTGTACTCCTTCGCCGAGGGCAAGGAAGCGCTCGCCAACGGCGAGGACATCGACTTCGAGGGGGCCTCGAGCAACCTCGACATGAACGAGTTCGGCAACCTGCAGTCGCCGATCCTGGCGGTGCTGACCGTCCAGGACGGCGTGTGGACGCCGGGCGAGCAGGTCGAAGTGGATCCCGCGCTGCGTCCTGAGTGATCACGGCGCCGGGCCGGCGCGGCTGCGGGGGGTTCGACCGATCGATGGAAAGGTAAACCGTTGGACAACCTGCTATTCGGGTTACTGACCGGCGCGATGCTGGCGGTGGCGACGTCGGGTTTTGCGCTGCTGCGTAACACCGAACGCTTCCTGCACATCGCGCACGGCCAGTTCATGGCGTTGGGCGCACTGTTGGCGGTGGCCCTCGGCGAAATGTTCGGTATCGCCGCGGGTATCGGCCTGTCGGTGCTGATCACCTCGGCGCTGGCCGTGGCGTGCGGCAAGGTGCTCTTCGACCCGGTCAAGCATCGCGGGGCCAACGTGCTGCTGTTCACCTCGGTGGGCCTGGCGTTCTTGACATATGCGGCGATGATTGCATTGTTCGGCACCGAATTACGGGTGTTCTCCATCGAATTGGGGGCCGCGCAGCACATCGGACCGTTCCATGTCGCTCCCGGCGAGATCATCATGTTGCTGGTGGCCGTGGTGGTCATCGGCGGGCTGTGGCTGCTGCTCGGTCGCACCGGCGTCGGCCGCGACATCCGAGCGGTGGCCTCCAACCGTGAGCTGGCCCAGATCCGCGGCGTGGCCATCGGCCGGGTCAGTAGCACGGTCTGGGCGATCTCGGGTGCGCTGGCCGCGATCGCGGGCATCATGACCGGCATCCTGGGCTCGGTGTCTACCGAATCCGGTTGGGGCTACATCCTTCTGGTGCTGGCGGCAGCGGTTCTGGGCGGCACGGGCAACATCCTCGGCGTCATCGCCGCGGCGCTGGTGCTGGGCATCGTGATGGACATGAGCGCGCTGGTCATCGACACGGCCTACCGCCCGATCGTCGCCTTCGCCATCCTCATCGGAGTGCTGTTGGTCCGTCCGCAGGGCCTGTTCTCCTTCCAGTCGCGCAAGGAGGCGGCGGTATGATCTCCATCGAGTTCCTCGTCACGATCGCCACATTGGCCCTGGTCTTCGCCATGGCGGCCCAGCTGCTGAACCTGGAGGCGGCCTGGGGCGGCATGTGGGATCTCGGGATCGCCGGGCTGATCGGTGTCGGCGCCTACTCCTATGTGCTGCTGACCACCGCCCCGGATGCCTCGGTGCCGGGGCTGGGCCTGTCCTGGCCGTTGGGCATGCTCGGCGCCGGTGTCATCACCGGGTTGGTCGCACTGCTGCTCGGCTGGCCGGCGCTACGACTGCGCGGCGAGTACTTCCTGATCACCACGTTCGCCTTCGCCGAGATCCTGCGTCAGCTCATCGTCATCCAAAAGGGCCTCACCGGAGGCACATTCGGGCTGACCACGATCGTCAAGCCGTGGGAGTTCCAGTTCACCATCGACGGCTACCCCTACGTGCGGTTGATCCTGACGATGGCGCTGACCGCGGTGGTCTTCGGCATCTGCTCGCGGCTGGCGACGTCGTCCTACGGGGCCACGCTGCGCGCCGCCCGCGACAACGAACCGTTGGCGATGGCGATGGGCAAGAAGATCAAGACGCTGCGGTTGTCGACCTACGCCACCGTCGGTGTCATGTGCGGGCTGTTCGTGGGACCGGCCTACGCCTGGATGCTGGGCGCGTTGGTGCCCTCGGTGTTCAGTTCGCATCTGACCTTCACGCTGTGGGCCGGACTGGTGATCGGCGGGCTCGGCAGCCGCTTCGGGCCGGTGCTGGGCGCGCTGCTGCTCACCGGCATGAGCGAACTCGTCCGACTCGTCCATGTCCCAGCCGAATTCGCCAACCTGCACGCCGCGGCGCACCCGGCCCTGGTGGGGCTGCTGCTCATCATCGTGCTGCGCTGGCGGCCGGCCGGGCTGCTGTCGGAGGCGGGCACCTTCGCCCGGCTGCGACGCCGCTATCAGCGGCCGGGACCCCAACCCGCCGGCACCGCCGAGGCGGCGCCGGCTTCGGATCCGATCCTCACCGGGAGCGCACATGACCGCAACGCCTGAGCTCGAGATCACCGACGTCAACAAGTCCTTCGGCGGGGTGCGCGCCCTGCGCGAGGTGAACATCACGATCTCCACCGCCGAGATCACCGCGCTGATCGGCCCCAACGGCGCCGGCAAGACCACGCTGTTCAACGTGATCTCCGGCTTCGGCACTCCCTACACCGGCCGGGTGCGGTTCGACGGCCAGGACCTGACCGGGCTACCCGCCTACAAGGTGGCCCGCGCCGGGCTGGTGCGCACGTTCCAGACGCCGGTGGGGTTCAGCTCGATGACCGTCGTCGAGAACGTCGCGCTGGCCACCGCGGGCACCGACCTGGACTACCCGTGGTCGCCGTTTGTGAACTGGCGCAAGGACCGTCGTCGCCGCCGCGAGGCACTGGACGCCGCCTGGGCGCAGCTGGAGAAGGCCGATGCGGCCCACCTCGGTGACCGCTCGATGGCCGATCTGTCCCCCGGGGACGCCAAGCTGGTCGAGATCCTGCGCCAGCTCGCGCTCGAACCGCGGATGCTGCTGCTCGACGAACCCGCCGCGGCCATGACGGTCAACCAGATCGAAACCCTGTCCGAGGTCATCCGCGACATCGCCGCCCGCGGCATCGGTGTGCTGGTGATCGACCACAACCTGAGCTTCGTGCTGGAACTGGCCGCGCGCGTCCACGTGCTCGAGTCCGGCGCGGTCATCGCCTCCGGCACGCCGGAGCAGATCAGCGATGACCCCAACGTGAAGCGAATCTATCTGGGAGGAGCCGAATCCGATGTTGCTTGAGGCCAAGAACCTGAGCACCGGTTACGGACCGCTGACCGTCGTCCGCGACGCCAACCTCACGGTGGCCGCCGGCGAGATCGTCGCCATCGTGGGCCCCAACGGCGCGGGCAAGTCCTCGCTGATGAAGTGCATCGCGCGCTCGCTGCCGGTGGTCGGCGGGTCGCTGACCTTCCAGGGCAACGATCTCGGCGCGGTCCCGCAGAACCGGATCGCCGAACTCGGCATCGGTTTCGTCCCGCAACAGGGCAACGTCTTCCCCGAACTGTCGGTGCAGGAGAACCTCCAGGTCTCCTGCCGCGGCAGCCTTTCGGAAGCGCGGGCGATCACCAAAGAGGTCCTCGGACAGTTCCCCCGCCTGCAGGAACGGATCAAGCAGGCCGCCGCCACCCTCTCCGGTGGGGAGCGCCAGATGCTGGCCATCGCGTGCGCGCTGGTCAGCTCGCCGTCGCTGCTGATGCTCGACGAACCGACCACCGGCCTGGCGCCGCTGATCGTCGCCGAACGGATCGTCGACATCCAGCGCCTGCGCGACGGCGGCGCCGGGGTGCTGTGGATCATCGAGGAACACCCCCGGATCTGCCTGCCCGCCGTCGACAAGGTGCACTTCATGTCCGACGGCACATTGGGGCCCGCGATGGCGGCCACCGACTTGCTGGAAGAAGGCGCACTCGAAGAGTTGTTCTTCGGCGTCGCACACTGATTCGAGAACCCATTGACCACTTCTTCGGTTGAGACAATGTCGGAATCTTGGGAATGGCAACACCAGGCCGCCTGCCTGGCACACGATCTCGCCCTGTTCTTCCACCCCGACGGCGAACGCGGCAAGCGGCGGCGTTCCCGACAGGACATGGCCAAGGCCATCTGCAAAAGCTGCCCGGTGCTACGCCAATGCCGCGAACACGCCCTGGCCTTCCCCGAGCACTACGGCACCTGGGGCGGACTGACCGAAGAGGACCGCGACCGGCTCCGCGACCACCGCGCCCCGTTCGGCCGCCGCGTGCGCCGCACCTCCTGAGCGGCTAGCGGTCGCCGGCGGCCGGCTTGCGGCCCGATCCCTTGCCCTTGAAGCCGCCGCTGAAGCGGTACTTGGCGTGGCGGAGCAGATTCATCCGCGGCGTGCGCCAGCACCGCAGCGCGTGGTGCTCGTCGTGCATCAGGCAGATGTTGCAGGACACGCATGCCGGGGCGGTGCGCTGCCCGCCGGCCAGCCGCTGCACCAGGTCGGGTTCCCGGATGAAGGGCCGCGCCATCGAGATGAATTCCGCCCGACCGGATTCGACGAGCGCGGCCATCGTGGTGACCCGGCGCATGCCGCCGACCAGGATGATGGTGGTGTCGACCTGCGCGCGCAGCGCGTCGACGAACGGCAGGAAGTAGGCCTCGGGTTCGGGCTTCTTGTGTAGCCGGTGAAAGAGCAGATCCTCGAGGGCGCGGCGACGATCGACCGCGACATAGCCGCGGATGGAGGCGCTCACGTAGTCGCTCATCAGGTTCGACGACACCTCCACGCCGTCGAGTCCGGCCGCGACGAAGGACCGTACCCCCTCGATCGCGTCCGGAACGGTGAGCCCGCCGGGTTCGTCGACCAGATCGGCCAGGCCGACCTTCATGGTCAGGCCCATGCCCGCCGGGAGTTCGGCGCGGATGGCCCGGATGACCTCGACCGGGAAGCGGTCGCGCCGCTCCCGGGTGCCGCCCCAGTCGTCGTCGCGGGTGTTGGTCAGCGGCGAGCGGAACTCGCTGATCAGATACCCGTTGGCGCCGTGCAGGTGCACCCCGTCGAAGCCGGCTTCCACGGCCCGCCGGGCGGCCTGGCGGAAACCGTCGATGGCTTCGTGGATCTCGTCGTCGGTGGCGGCCTCGACACGACGGCCGGTCATGACGTTGTCCACCGCGGACGGCGCCAGCGGCCGGGTGGCGAACGACATCGATTGGCTGCCGGCGTGGGCGATCTGGGCGAAGATGCGCCCGCCCCGGCGGTGCACGGCCTCGGTGACCCGGGCGAAGCCCGGGATCGAGGAGTCCTGGTGCAGGCCCGCCTGCAGATCCCCGTACCGGCCCCGCAGGTGGCTGAAGATGTGCCCGGTGAAGGCCAGTCCGACACCGCCGCGGGCCAGGTTCTCGTGCAGGGCGACATACTCGTCGCCGATGCGCCCGGCCGGGTCGGCCATCGATTCGCCGGTGCCCGCGCGGATGAACCGGTTGCGCAGCGGCACCGGGCCCAGGGTGGCCGGGGCGAAGAGCGTGGACCGGGCGGGCGCGGTCATCACTCGGTCCCGATGGCGGGGACCACCAGGGGCGGCTCGGTGGCCTCGGGGCGGTTCAACAGCCGCCGCACGCCGACGTTGAGCACGAGATGCAGTACGAACAACAGGATTACGCCGACCATCATGGGTGTGGTGACGACGCTGGCCACCGAGTCGGGCAGCACCGCCAGGATGTCCTCGGGCAGGTGGGCGGTGCCCAGGGCGATGATGAACGCCGGGGCCGCGACCATCAGGTTCAACTCGTCCCAGTGCACGTTGTTCATCATCTGCACCCCGGACAGCGCGATGATGCCGAACAGGATGGTGGAGGCCGCGGCGAGCACCGGCAACGGCAACCCCGCGATGAACAGCCCGACGGCCGGCACGAACGCCAGCACCAGGGCGGCCGCGCCGGCCGTCAGCGTGACGAAGCGGCTGCCGATCCCGGACATCCGGACAATGCCGGCGTTCTCCGGGTAGGAGGTCGTGCCGATGCCGCAGAACAGCGAACCCACCGCGGTGCCGGCGAACTCGGTGAACAGGCCGCGGTTGGTGCGGTCGACATCCACCCGCTGCCCACCCCAGCTACCCACCAGCTGGTACATGCCCGCGGACTCGGCGCCGGCCTGCAGGAACGCGATCAGCATCAGCACCACCGCGGGCCAGGCGACGCCAAACCCGAAGGGCAGCAACTGCGGTGGCGCCACCAGCGCGGTCCCGGTGACGGCCGGCAGGGACCACACCCCGGTGAGGAATGCGACCACGGTGCCGATGACGATGCCCCAGAAGATGGCCCCGCGCCGGACGATGGTGTCGCCGCCGAACACGGCGAAGCCGATCACCGCCAGCACCGTCACGATGCTGATCAGGAAGAACGGCCAGCCGTGCCCCGGGTTCCCGGGTGTGCCGAACCACCCGCTCAGCCCGATCGAGGCCAACTGGGCGCCGATGATCAGCAGCAGCGTCCCGAGCAGGATCGGGTTGGCGACCAGCTTCGCGATGTGTCCGAACAGGCCGAGCCTGCGCAGCGGCAGCGCCAGCGCCGCGAAGATCAGCCCCGCCACGAACATCGAACCGAAGGCGGTGCCCAGGCCGAAAGTGCTGCCGGCAGCGATGATCGCGAGCATGAATGCCGCCGTCGGACCCTGCACGATCGGCAGCCGCAGCAACCGACTCGATTGCAGCACCGTGATCAGTCCGGTCATGAACAGACAACCCTGCGTGAGCCACCCCGTCTGCTCGTGCGACAGGTCGAGGGCAGCGCCGATCAACGCGGGGAACAGCCAGATCCCGGTCAGTGCCAGCAGGTGCTGCAGGCCGAACAGCGCCGTGCGCGGCGGCGACAGGCGCTCGTCGAACCCGACGGTGAGGATCGGACGTCCCGCGCTGCGGGGCGGCGTGGGCTCAGCCAGATCGGACATTCAGTGCTCCTCGAATGGTTTCGAATGCCAACGGGTGGCCGCGGACTGCCTGGTGAGCGAACTACACCGTGGCCGCGCGGGTGGCCGCGACCACCTCGCCGGCGGTCTCGGCCTCGGCGAAGCCCGCCGGGACCGGTGCCTCGCGGCGGGCGGCCCACTCCCGCACCACCGCCGGTGCGTTGAGGACGAGGCCGAGGTGCCGCGCGATGACGGCGAGTGCCTGCTCCTCGGATTCCTCCGACAGCCCGGCGGTCAGGTCCGGCGGGACGATGACCCGGAAGTCGCGGTTGGCCGCGTCGAACGCCGAGTTGAGCACGCAGCAGTCGGTGAGCGTGCCGTCCAGGACCACGTTGTGCACGTCGAGTTGGCGCAGCAGGAACTCGAGGTCGGTGGGGTAGAAGGCCGACAGGCGCTTCTTGGAGCGGATGTAGTAGTCCCGCGGATCCTCCTCGACCATCAGGTCGAGCCACTTGGTGCCCTCCCAGTTCAGCTCGTCGGTGAGCTGGTTCTCGGGCAGGAAAAGCGGGTAGAGCACCCGCCAGTTCGCGCGCCGGTTGTGGGCCTTGGAGTTCAGGTCGTCAATGCCGCCGTGGCGCTGCCAGTGCTGCACGTGGATGACCGGAACCTGCAGTTCCCGTGCCGCCGAGTGGAACACGTTGTGGGCGGCGATGCGGTCGCGGGCTCGCGGTGCGGGGCAGGGGAGTTCCGGTTCGGGTCCGACGTGACCGCGGTGCATGTCGATCGACACGACCGCGGTGTGCTCAGGGTCGAGCCAGAGGTCGAAGACCTCCTCGGCGGGCAGCTCTTTCCAGGAGCCATCGGGCAGGCGGCAGTTCATCTGCGTCAGCAATTCAAACACCTCCGGGTGGGTTGGTACAAAGGCGATTTCAGGTGAGCCAGGGGTACGGAACCAGGGGGAATCACCGCGCTTCCGCATGTCGGTGGATGGCATGTCGGTGGATGGGCCCGCGCGTCTCGGCCAGCCGCCGTCCGCTGCCGTCCCACCGCGTGGCGATGATCTCCGCGGCGATGCTGATCGCGGTCTCCTCGGGCGTGCGCGCGCCGAGGTCCAGGCCGATCGGACTGGACAGCCTGGCGATCTCGGCCTCGGCGAGCCCGGCGCTGCGCAGCCGGTCCAGCCGGTCCTCGTGGGTGCGCCGGGACCCCATGGCGCCGATGTATCCGAGCTCCGGCATCCGCAGCGCGATCTCGAGCAGCGGAACATCGAATTTGGGGTCGTGGGTGAGCACCGCGATGACGGTGCGCGCGTCGATGCGGCCGGCCGCGTGCTCGGCGCCCAGATAGCGGTGCGGCCACTGCACCACCACGTCGTCGATCCCCGGGAAGCGGCTCCTGGTGGCGAAGACCGGCCGCGCATCGCAGACCGTCACGCGGTAGCCGAGGAAGGTGCCGACCCGGGCTACCGCGGCCGCGAAGTCGATGGCGCCGAACACCAGCATCCGGGGTTTCGGCGCGAAGGCCCAGACGAACACGCCCATCTCGTCGCCGCGGCGCTGGCCGTCGGGACCGTAGTGCAGCGTCGCGTTGGTTCCCGCGGCCAGCAGCCCCAAAGCGTCTGCGGCGACGGCATTGTCGGCGTGCGCGGAGCCCAGCGTCCCGATCGGGTCCCCGTTCGCCGGCACGATGAGCCGTCGACCCACCCGCTCGGCTTCGGGATGGGCGATGACGGTGGCCAGCGCCACCGGTTGCTCGGCGCGCACCATGGCGACCAGCTCGCCGAACTCCGGGAACGTCCGCCGGTCGATGCTCTCGACGAACACGTCCAGGATGCCGCCGCAGGTGAGCCCGACGTCGAAGGCGTCATCGTCGGAGACGCCGTAGCGCTCGAGCACCGGCTCCCCGGTGCCGACGACCGCGCGGGCGAGTTCGTAGACCGCGCCCTCCACGCAACCCCCGGAGACCGAACCGGCGGCGCTGCCGTCGGGACCGACCAGCATCGAGGCGCCCGGGGGACGGGGCGCGGACTTGAAGGTGGCCACCACGGTGCCCACGCCGACGGATTCGCCGGCGGACCACCACTTCACGAGGTCGTCCAGCACGTCGTACATGAGCCAGACTCCCTTCGCTGCACAACGTCTCCGGTAGTTGCCTGCGGTTCAGCTTCCGGACACGGCTCCAGGTACCGGGAGTGCCGCGTCCGGGGGAAGCTCGATCTGGTCGACGTCGACGCCGGCCGCGCGGAGCATGTCGACATCGGCGGGGCAGGGACCACCGACGCTGACGATGCGCTCACCACGGTCGGCGGCCACGGCGTGCCAGAAGCCGATCTCGATGTGGATGGTATCGCCGGGGCCGAACGCGAGTTTCTCACCGGTGGTGACGTTCTCGGCGGTGCCGCGGCCCTCCAGGATGTGGATGGTGTCCTCGGAGTAGGCGTGCACGTGTTCCTTGTTGCGCTCACCCGGTTGCAGCACGACGTAGTTCATGTTGGCGGCTACGGCCCCGATGCCGAGCCACACCACGAGGCGGGCGTCCTGCGAGATGAACGGGACCATCAGGCCGGGCTTGTCGCGGTGGTGCACGGAGATGACGGGCCAGGTGTCCGCGGCGGGCGCGGGGATGACGGGGGCGCCGGTGATCGAATCCTGTCCGGGGCAGGGGCCGCCGACCAGGCGGGTGCCCGCCGCGCCGGTCAGCCGGTACGGAGTGTGGGGACGCACGTGCACCATCGAGCCCTCGGCCAACGGTTGGGCGTCGCCGGTCGTGTCGTGCACGATCGAACCTGACCCGCCGACAACGTAATACGCGGCTTCGGTGGGGTGCGTCAGCAGCTTCGACCGACCGTCCTGCTCGAACTGAAGGTCGTAGAGCCCACGGCATTTCGCGCCCGAGGCCGGGCCCACCATCTCGAACCAGGTGCCGCCCTCGATCAGTCCTTGGTCGGGGCCCCATTCGTCGCGGGTGATGACTCGCATACCCGGCGTCGTCGTCTGCTGTTCAGCCACGGCGCAAGGCTAGCATCAGTTTCAATACAGTCAAACAACTTTTCTGATCTACTGAACTTTACTCGGGGCGGGCCGGGTGCCGCCGGGCGCTGCGTGCATCTAGATTGGATGAAGTTCCCTCGGACTATTGCACTCTCGGCGAAGGAGGCGCTATGGCAACGGCGGCCGGCGGGTGAGCGAAGTCCATTGCGAGGCGGTGCTGTTCGACCTCGACGACACGCTGCTGGATCACCGCGGCGCCGCGGCGGATGCGCTGCGGCACTGGGGGACCGATGTCGGGCTGGCCCTGGCCCCCGAGGAGCTCGCGGCCGCCTGGCAGGTGCTCGAGAGCCGGTACTACGCGCGCTATCAGCGTGGTGAACTCACCAAGCTCGAGCAGCGCCGGGCCCGGATCCGGGCCCTGCTGGACCCGGTGCGACTCGGCGACGACGAGGCCGACGCGATGTTCGACGCGTACTGGTCCCGCTACCGCTCGGCGTGGCGCGCCTTCCCGGATGCCGAGGCCGCGGTCCGCGCGGCGCTGGACGCCGGGTTGCGGGTGGGCCTGCTGACCAACGGCGACGCCGCCGATCAGCAGCGCAAGGTCGACGCCACCTTCCTCGCCGGCCTGGACCTACCGTTGTTCGCCTCCTCGGAGCTGCCCGGGGCCAAGCCCGACCGCAGCGCGTTCGAATTCTCCTGCGCCGCCCTGCAGGTCGAGCCCGGGCGGTGCCTGATGGTCGGCGACTCCTACGTCAACGACATCGAGGGTGCGCTGGGGGCGGGCCTGTCGGCGGCGCTGCTGGACCGGTCGGAGGCCACCTGGGAGCTGCCGCGGCGCGCTCGGTTGATCCGATCGTTGGCCGAACTGCGGTTCGGCTGACCTAGCCGATGCGGGCCGGGATTTGTGGCGTTGTGTTGCGGTTCACATCCCACTGACCTAAAATTCAGGCACATTGAAAGGCGGGCGACCATCGTGGGCGCCGGCCAGCAGATTCCGCTGTACCACAGTGAAACTCGGCACCGCGGCCGCGAGGGTTGTCGCTGATCACGGCCGGTTATTGAGTGACGCTGAAGATGATGCTCCGGAGGTGAGGGATGCGGGTGGTCTCGCGATTCGCACTCTTTCGTCGAGGTCTGATCGACGGCGGGGACTGGCGGCAGATACCTCGCGGTCGCGGGCGGCGCAGCGCGCTGCCCACGCCGTGAAATCTTCCGATCCCTTCCCGCTTCGAAACGGAGTCCCACCCGTGTCCCAATCCGCCCTTGCCGGCTTCTGGCACCCCATCGCCGCCGTCGACGACATCACCGACCAGCCCAAACGTTTCGGTCTGCTCGACGACTACATCGTCGCCTACCGAGACGAGAACGGCGTGGCCGCATTCCGCGATCTGTGTATCCACCGCGGGGCCGCCCTGTCGCTCGGTTGGGTGCGCAACGGCACCCTCGTCTGCCCCTATCACGGCTGGCAGTACGACCGCACCGGCGCGTGCGTGCGCATCCCGTCCCGGCCGGCCGATGCGGCCATCCCGTCGACCGCGCGCGCCACGGCCTTCCAGGTCCGCGAGCGGTACGGCCTGGTCTGGGTGGCGATGGAGGAACCGCGCGACGAGATCCCGCGCTACCCCGGGGACGTCTACGACCTGCCCAGTTGGAAGTCCTTCTTCGCCTACCGCGAGGTGTGGAACGCGGCCGCGGCGCGCACCGTCGAGAACTTCATGGACTTCTCGCATTTCCCGTACGTCCACAACGGCCTGCTGGGGACCGAGGAGAACGCCGAGATCACGCCGTACACGGTCGAAAAGCTCAGCAATGGCCTGCATTACTGGCTCGAGCAGGAGGAGCCCAGCGACCTCTACGGCGCGGGCGGCAGCCAGAAGGTCCGCTACGAATACACCCTGGTGGTGCCGTTCACCATCCACCTCAAGAAGATCGAGATCGGTACCGGTCGGGAGACCATCCTCACCCAGTTCACCGTCCCGCGGGCCGAGGCGACCACCGAACTGTTCGTGATCATCGCGCGCAACCATTCCCACGACGAACCCGACAGCAAGTTCGGCGATTTCACCACCACGATCATGGAGCAGGATCGCCGGATCGTGGAGAGTCAACGGCCCGAGAAGCTTCCGGAGTCGTTGCGCGAAGAACTGCATATCAAGGTGCCGGATGCCGCGAGCCTGCTGTACCGGCAGCGGTTGGCGTCGCTGGCCAAGGTCGAGACGTACGGACCCTACGGCGCCTGATCCGCGGGCTTTCGAGGCGGAGCGCGACACTCGCCGGAGCTTTCCGGCGGGTGTCGCGCACTCCAGCGGTCCCGACGTGCGCAGACTCGGGCCGGGCGGCCGATTCGGGCGGGACTTCCGGCCGCGAGTCGCAGGAATATGGTGGACGTTCACCTAAGCTGAAACAGACTCCCCGTCTACCAGCCCCTTCGGAGCCCTGATGACGCCAACTCGAACCACCGCACCGGCAGGGCGGCGCAGCAGCGCCGCTGCCTCCGGAGCGCGGACCTCCGCGAAATCGGGTAAGGACGACGGCTCCGACCGCAGCCCGAAGACCACCAAACGCGCCTCGGCCGACAACGCGCTCGCCGAGCGGGACGCCGACGCCGCCGAGCAGACGATGTTGCTCGTCGGGGCCCGGATCCGGGCCATGCGGCTGCGGCAGCGGCTGACGTTGCGCGACGTCGCGGAGCGGACCGGGGTCAGCGTGTCCATGTTGAGCATGCTGGAACGCGGCGTTTCCACCGCGTCGGTGGGCACCTTGGTGGCGGTCGCCTCGGCGCTCGGGGTGCACATGTACGACCTGTTCGCCCACAAGGACGGTGCCGACCCCTCCCCGGTCACCCGGCTCGACGAGCAGACGGTGGTGAGTCTCGGGGAGGGCACGACGCGGCGGGTGGCCCACAACGACGCCGCGGCCGGCCTGGAACTGGCCATCAACGAGTACGACCTGGGTGGGGCCAGCGGGCCGACGGCCACCCATCACGACGGCCGCGAGTTCGGCCTGCTGATCAGCGGCGAATTGACCATCGAACTCGACGGCCAGCGGCATGTCCTGCAGCCCGGCGACGTCATCGCGTACTCGTCGGACCGGCCGCACCGGATCGCCAATACCGGCAGCGAGCGCGCGGTGGCGGTCTGGGTGAACCTCGACGAGAGCTGACGCCGGGCGCCGTCGGCAGCGGCGAACTTCTCTTTCAATCTGACTTAATGACTTCGACTGGATTGAATGTTACGCTCGGCGTGTGACGGACGTAAGCGCACCTATGGCGGTTGTGAGAGTCGCCCTCGAGCAGATCGACGTCGCCGTCGGCGCGGTCGATGCCAACCGGGAAACCGCCCTGACCAGAACGCGTGCGGCGTTCGGTGCCGGCGCCAACCTGGTGGTGCTGCCCGAACTCGCGATCAGCGGTTACGTGGTGGACCCCGAGTTCGCGCGGCAGGTGGCCGAACCCCTGGACGGGCCCACCGCGGCCGCGTTCAGCGCGCAGGCGCGGGAGTTCGGCGGCCTGGCGGCGTACGGCTTCGCCGAACTCGCCGACGGCGAGGTGTTCAACACGGTTGTAGTCGTCGACGGTGACGGGCCGGTCCTGCACTACCGCAAGCTGCACCTGTTCGACCAGGAGCAGGCCGCGTATGCCCCCGGGGACCTCGGACTGCCGGTGGCCGACACGGCCTTCGGCCGGATCGGCGTCTGCATCTGCTACGACCTGCGCTTCGTCGAGGTGCTGCGGGCGATGTCGCTGCGGGGTGCCGAGGTGGTGCTCGCACCCGCGGCGTGGGTCGGCGGATTCGACCGGACGGTGCCTGTCACGGGCGGCACCCGACACGTGGATTCCGTTCTGGCACAGGCGAATCTGGATCAGGTCGCGGTGGTGGCCGTGTCGCAGGTGGCCGGTGCCGCCCGCGGCGGTCCGGCCACGCTGGGCGGTTCGGTGGCCTGCGACGCCTACGGCGAGGTGCTCGCCGGGCCGCTGTCGCGGACCGCGGCCGATTCGGCGCTCGTCGACATCGATCTGGACGCGGTCCGGGCCGCACGAATCCGCGGCGAGCGCATCCGCCCCCGCGAAGACCGGCGTACCGACGTGTACGCCCTGACCTACGGAGGGGATGCCTGGTGAAGCCTCGCTCCTTCGAGTACCGCGCGCCCACCAGCCTGGCGGAGGCGCTGGCGATCCTCGCCGAGGATCCCGACGACAGCAAGGTGCTCGCCGGCGGTCAGAGCCTGGTGCCGATGATGAACTTCCGGCTGGCCAGCCCCGGCACGCTCGTCGACATCAACCAGATCCCCGGCCTGAGCGGAATCCGCACGGTCGACGATCGCGTCGTCATCGCGACTCGGACCCGGCACCTGCAGGTGCAGAACAACTCCGTGCCGGGCCCGCTCGGTTCGCTGCTGCGCCACGCCGCGGCCCACGTCGGCCACCTGCCCATCCGGACCCGCGGCACGTTCGGCGGATCGATCGCGCACTGCGACTCGGCCTCCGAATGGTGCCTGGTGGCCTCGCTGCTCGACGCCGAGATGACCGCGGTGAGCAAGGCGCGCGGCGAACGCACGATCGCCGCCGCGGACTTCTTCCAATCCATCTTCACCACCGCGCTCGAGCCCGACGAGCTGCTGCTGAGCGTGTCGCTGCCGGCCCTCGACGACACCTGGCGCACCGGTATCGCCGAATTTGCCCGGCGCGCCGGTGATTTCGGCATCGTCACGACGACCGCCGCGGTCCGTGTGGTCGACGATGTGGTCCGCGAGGCGCGGGTGAGCATCGGCGGGGTCAGCGAGGTGCCGTTCCGCAGCGCGGCCGCCGAACAGGCGCTGGTGGGCCAGGCCCTGACCGACGCGGCGCTGGTGGCGGCCGCCGAGGCCGCGGCCGACGAGGTGGACCCGCCCAGCGACACCCACGGCGACGCGGCGTACCGGCGCGACCTGGTGCGCGCCCTGCTGCCCCGCGCACTGGGGACGACGGTCGGCGCATGATGGCCGGCGCCCCCACCGAACCGACCACCTGGACCGGGCGCGCCCTGCCGCGGCTCGAGGACCCCGCCATCGTGCGGGGCTGGGGTAACTACGTCGCCGACATCGCGTCCCGCAACACCGCCTGCGCGCACGTCCGCTTCATCCGCAGCACGGTGGCCTCGGGCCGCATCGTCTCGGTCAGCGCGCCCCCCGGTGTCACCATGTTCAGCGCCGCCGATCTGGCGGGCGTGCAACCGATCCGGGCCGCGCTGCACCGGACCGACTTCGTGACGGTCGGCACGCCCATCCTGGCCACCGACGTGGTCCGCTTCGTCGGCGAACCGATCGCGTTCGTGGTCGCCGAGACCGAGGCCGCCGCCGAGGACGCCGCCGAACTCGTCGAGGTCGACATCGAACCGCTGCCGGCGGTCCTGTCGGCGATCGACGCGCTGGCCGAGGGCGCCCCGCTGATCCACGACTCGGTCCCGGCCGACCATCAGAACGCTCCCAACACCATGGTCGACGGGCGGGTCAGCACGCCGGGGGCCGAGGCGGCGTTCGCCGGGGCGCACGCCGTGGTGTCGATCCGGGTGAGTTCCGGACGCCAGAGCGCGATGCCGCTGGAAGCCCGTGCCGCCCATGCCGGTTACGACCGCAACAGCGGGCGCAGCACGCTGCACGCCACGCTGCAGATGCCGCACGTCACCCGCACCGGCATCGCCGACTGCCTCGGCATCGCCGAGGACGACCTGCGCGTGGTGTCCCCGGATGTCGGCGGCGGGTTCGGCGCGAAGATGACGCTGGCCCGCGAGGACGTCGCGCTGGTGTGGGCCTCGCGACGACTGCGCCGCGACCTGGCCTGGATCGAGACCCGCGAGGAGAACTTCCTGGCGGCCTGGCACAGCCGCGAACAGGTGTACGACATCGCCGGCGCGTTCAACGCCGAGGGCGAGTTGCTGGCGCTGCGGGGCGATCTGATCTGCGACGTGGGTGCCTATTCGTGCTACCCGGTGACCTGGGCGGTCGAACCGCTGATGGCCCTGGCCGAGTTGCCCGGGCCCTACAAGGTTGCCGAGTACGACGTCCGCTCGCGCGCGGTGGCCACCAACAAGTGCCCCATAGCGCCGTACCGCGGGGTGTCGCGGCCCATGCAGGTGCTCGCCATGGAGCGGCTGATGGACTGCGCCGCAGCCGAACTCGGCATCGACAAGGTCGCGATCCGCGACGTCAACCTCATCGCGGAGTTCCCGCACCGCGCGCCCACCGGCCTGGTGCTGGACGTGGCCTCGCACCGCGAAACCCTGGCGGTCGCGGCACGATTGGCCGACCTCGACGACTTCGCGCGGCGGCAGGCCGCCGCCCTGGCCGAGGGCCGCTACCTGGGCATCGGCTTCTCCTGCTTCGCCGAGCGCACCGGCTACGGCACGCCCGCGTTCGCGGCCCGCTCCCAGCCCTTCGAGTTGCACCCCACCCAGGCGGCGCCGGTCATCACCCCAGGCTTCGAACGGGTCATCCTGACCATGGATCCCTCCGGCGGGCTGACGCTGCGCATCGGCGCCGCACCGCACGGGCAGGGGCTGAAAACCACGCTGGCCCAGGTGGTCTGCGATGAGCTCGGGATGCGCCCCGACCAGGTCCGGGTGATCGCCAGCGATACCGACGCCACGCCGTACGGCTGGGGCAGCTACGCGAGCCGGTCGATGGTGATCGCCGGTGGTGCGTCGGTGATGGCCGCGAAGGACCTCGCCGAACGGCTGCGCGGGCTGGCGGCCGACCGGCTGGGCGGCCTGGCCGACGACGTGGTGCTGGAGAACGGCGCGGCCCGCCTACGCGGCGGATCGGGCTCCGTTGATCTGGCCGTGCTGGCCAGGGACACTTACCATTCCAGCCACCTGATCCCCGACAAGGGCGAACCCGCGTTGGAGGCCGTCGCGACCTACGACCCGTCGGGCACCTTCGCCAACGCCTGCCACGTCGCCGAGGTGGAGGTCGACCCGCTCACCGGGCAGGTCGAGATCACCCGCTTCCTGGTGGCCGAGGACGCCGGCCGGCTGATCAACCCGGCCGTCGTCGACGGTCAGATCCATGGCGGCGTGGTGCAGGGCATCGCCAACGCGCTGTACGAGGAACTGATCTACGACGACAGCGGTGTGCTGGTGACGACCTCGCTGATGGACTTCCTGCCGCCCACGGTGGCCGAGGTCCCCGACATCGAGATCGCCCACATCGCCACGCTGTCACCCGCGACGTTGACCGGCGCCAAGGGGGTGGGCGAGGGCGGGACCATCGGTGCGCCCGCGGCCATCGCGAACGCCATCAGCGACGCGCTGCGTCCCCTCGGCGTGGGGGTCTTCCACCTGCCCGCCACCCCGCACCGGGTCCGCGCGGCGATCCGCGCGGGCACCGACATCGGCGCGGCCCGCCACCCCGTCGACTCCGACGGCCCGTCCACCGGATCGGTACTCGAACCGCAGGAGAGCACACGATGAGTTCACTACGCCTCTACGTCAACGGTGATCGCTACGACATCGACGTCGAACCGCGCCGCACCCTGGCCGATGCGCTGCGCGAGGACTGCGGGCTGACCGGCACGCATCTGGGTTGCGAGCACGGCGTGTGCGGCGCGTGCACGGTGTTGCTCGACGGTCAGCCCATCCGCGCCTGCCTGATGTTCGCGGTCCAGGCGCAGGGCGCCTCGATCCGGACGGTGGAGGGGCTGGCACCCGACGACACGGTCCTGCACCCCGTGCAGCAGGCGTTCTGGGACAACCACGGTCTGCAGTGCGGCTTCTGTACGCCGGGATTCCTGACGCTGATCGCCGGCTACCTCGAGGAGCACCCGGACGCCGAGGAGGACGAACTGCGCGAGGTGCTGTCGTCGAACCTGTGCCGCTGCACCGGGTATCAGAACATCCTCAAGTCGACGCTGTGCGCGCAGCGGGTGATGCGCGGCGACGACGCGGTCCCCGAGACCTTGGCATGATCGGCGCGCGCGCCCGGCGTCTGGAGGACCCGGTCCTGCTCCGCGGGGCGGGCCGCTTCGCCGCCGACACGGCGAACGCGGGTGAGTTGCACATGCGGGTGGTGCGCTCGCCGATCGCCCACGGTCGCCTGGTATCCGTCGACGTGTCGGCGGCCCTGTTGGTCGACGGGGTGGTGGCGGCCTGGACGCACGCCGACATCGAGGCGTTGCCGGCCATCGGTTTTCGGCTGACGCCGCGGCCCGAGCTGTTGCCCTACCGGCAGCCGGTGCTGGCGCGGCGGTTCGTGCGTTACGTCGGCGAGCCGGTCGCGGTGGTGTTCGCCACCTCCGCCTACGTCGCCGAGGACGCCGCCGAGCTCGTCGAGATGGACATCGAGTCCCTCGAGGCGCGCGTCGACGCCGACCTGGACCCGGTCGTTTGGGTCGACGCCGAGCAGGCCACCTGGGCCGCCGGCACCGGCGAGGAACTGCCGGAACAGGATTCGGAGGCGACGAGTTTCGTCGAGGAGTACGGCGACGTCGACGCGGCGTTCGCCGACGCCGACGACTTGGTGGCCGCCGGGACCCACCGGATCTTCGAGATGGACGCCCGGATCGGCCGCCACACCGGGGTGCCGATGGAATGCCGCGGCCTGGTGGCCCGCTACGACGCGGCCGAGGAACTCCTGGTGATCGACGGCGCGGCCAAGGTGCCGTTCTGGAACCGCGACGCCGTGGCGGCCATGGCGGGACTCCCGCCGCATCAGGTGGTGATGCGGGAGACCCACGTGGGTGGCGGCTTCGGCCCGCGCGGCGAGCTCTACCCCGAGGACGTGCTGGTGACGCTGGCCGCGATGCGGCTGCGCCGGCCGATCAAGTGGATCGAGGACCGCCAGGAGCACCTGGTGGCCACGAATCACTCACGGGGACAGCATCATCGGCTGCGGGCGCTGGTCCGGGTGGCCGACGGCTGGATCGAGGCGCTCGACGCCGATTTCATCCTCGACCAGGGCGCCTACGTGCGGACCCACGGTGCGACGGTGGCCTCGCTGACGGCCTCGATGCTGCCGGGCCCGTATGTCATCCCGAACTTCCGCGCCACCGCGCACGTGCGGCTCACCCACAAGACCCCGGCGGGGACCTACCGGTCGCCCGGCCGCTACGAGGGCACCTTCGCCCGCGAGCGGCTGGTCGACAAGATCGCCCGGGAGTTGCACATGGATCCCGCCGAGTTGCGGCGCACGAACTTCATCCCCGCCGACCAGATGCCCTACGAGCGGCCGATCAAGGCGATGGGCACCCACCTGGTGCACGACTCCGGCGACTACCCGCTGCTGCTCGACAAGGTCTCGGCCCGGTTCGATTTCGCCGCCATTCGCGCCGAGGTCGAACGGCGCCGCGCCGCAGGCGAACTCGTCGGATTCGGGTTCGGCTACTTCGTCGAGAAGAGCGGCATCGGACCGTTCGAGGGTGCCCGGGTGTCGGTGGACATCACCGGCAAGGTCACGATCACCTGCGGCGCGTCCTCGGTGGGCCAGGGCGTGGACACCGTGCTGGCCCAGGTGGTCGCCGACCGGCTGCAGATCCCGCACGACACGATCCGGGTGGTGCGCGGACGCACCGATCAGTTCGAGTTCGGCCGCGGCGCGTTCGCCACCCGGCTGGCGGTGATGGCCGGCTCGGCGGCCGCCAACGCCACCGATGCGCTGGCGGACAAGGCCATTCGCGTGGCCGCGCACCACTTCAAGGTCAGCCCGGCCGAGGTCGAGATCGACAACGGGGCCGTGGCCGTCATCGAGGACCCGTCGCGCACCCTGACGTTGGGGGAGATCGCCGCGCTGCTCGAACCCGTCGGGGCCGGGGAGATGAAGGAGGACCCGGGCCTGAGCGCGGACGGCTGGTTCCGCTCCGATCACATGACCTACCCCTACGGCCTGCACGCCGCGGTGGTGGCGATCGACCGGGGCACCGGGAATCTGGCGATCGAGCGGTTCATCGTCGGCTACGACGTGGGGCGGTCGCTGAACCCGACCCTGGTCGAGGGGCAGATCGCCGGCGGTGTGGCCCAGGGCATCGGCGGCGCGGTCTACGAGGAGTTCCTCTACGGCGAGGACGGCACCCCGCAGTGCACCACGTTCATGGACTACCTGGTCCCGACCGTGCTCGAGGTGCCCGACGTGGAAACGCTGGTCACCGAGGACGCCCCGAGTCCGATCAACCCGCTGGGTGTCAAGGGTGCGGGCGAGGGCGGGACCACCGCGGTCGCCGCGGCGATCGCCTCGGCCGTCGACGATGCGCTGCGGATTCCGGATGCGATTGTCTCGGTGCCGATCCGGCCCGATCTGCTGCGCAGTCTGGTCAAATCAATTTCAGTGACATAGAATCAGATTCAATACAGTTGAGTTTCGTCGGAAGCGGAGAAATCACATGCGCGTAGTCGATCTGACCCATCCATGGGGCATCCACACTCCGGGCTGGGTCGGGTACCCGGGCGGCAAGATGTACTACACCCAGAACCTGCAGACGAATCAGATTGTCTCCCAGCGCATCGAGAGCTCGCTGCATTCCGGCACCCACCTCGACGGCCCCATGCACGGCACCGACGGCGGGCTGGACATGGCGTCGCTGCCGCTGACCAAGCTGATCCACCCCGGCGCCATCGTCGACGTGTCCGACGAGGTAAAGGACTGGGAACTCATCGAACCCGAGCACATCACCTCGAAGGTGGAGGTGCGCAAGGGTGACATCCTGATCATCCACACCGGCTTCATCGACTACTACCAGGGCATGCCCAAGCAGGACCTGGTCCGGTACTTCACCATGCACCCGGGCGGCAGCGTGCGGCTGGCCCGCTGGATGGCCGAGATGGAAATCGCTTGGTGGGGAATCGATGCCGGCTCCGGCGACCACCCGATGAACACCACGATCCGCAACATGCGCCCGGACCTGCTGGCCAAGTTCGAGGAGCACGTCGGGATGTCCTACAAGGAATTCCTCGGCGAGTACACCTACACCCACCACATGTCGGGCCGCGAGATCACCTCCGACATCTTCCCCATGCACCACCTGGCGTTCCAGGACGGTTGCATCCACGCTGAAAATGTCGGCGGCGACCTGAAGAGCGTGCTGAACCAGCGCGCCATCATCGGCGCGTTCCCGTGGAAGATCGAGGGCGGCGAGGCCTGCCCTTGCCGGATCATGGCGTTCTTCGACTGCGGCGCCGACGAGGTGATCGAGGGACTCGCGGGCTGACCGCGACCAGGAAGACGGAGGCCCCGGCATGGCGATGCAGCTCAAGAACCAGTTCGAGATCGACGCTGATCTGGAACAGACCTGGAATCTGTTGACCGACCTCGAACGGATCATGCCGTGCATGCCGGGGGCTGCGCTGGACGGGATCGAGGGCGAGAACTTCCTCGGCAACGTCAAGATCAAGGTGGGCCCCATCGGGGCCCACTTCCGCGGGACCGCGCGGTTCGCCGAGAAAGACGACGCCACCCACAGCGCGGTGATCCTGGCCTCCGGGAAGGACCCCAAGGGGCAGGCCGCGGCCAACGCGAAGCTGCACGCTTGGCTCGAGCCCGTCACCGACACCCGCACCCGGGTGCTGATCGACACCGATCTGGACATCAGTGGCCGGATGGCGCAGTTCGGCCGCGGGGCGATCGCCGATGTGAGCAACCGGCTCATCGGTCAGTTCGTCACCAACATCTCCCAGCTGCTGACCCAGCCGGCCGCCGCCACCAACGGGGCCGCGCCCGCCTCGGCATCGGCGGGCCCGGCGGCGGCCTTCGCGCCGGCGGCCGCCCCGGCGTCCGGTGAGGCCAGCATGGACGTGATGTCGTTCGTGGTGCCGATGATCAAGGAGCGCTACGGGCAGGCGCTGCTGGGCGGGCTGCTCGGATTCGTGCTGAGCTGGCTGGTTTTCGGCCGTCGCGTCGGTAAACGACAACCGAGCTACGCTCCGCCCGCCTACCCGTTCCCCTTCCCGCAGGCCCATCCGTGAGCCGGCGGCTGAGCTCGCTGACCCCGGCGGAGCTCACCGAGGCGCAGCGGGTCGTCTACGACGGCATCACCGGCGGTGATCGACTCAAGGGCACGCAGCACTTTCCCGTGGTGGCCGACGACGGCTCGCTGAACGGGCCGTTCGGAATCATGTTGCACGCACCGGGAATCGGTGACCTGCTGCAGCAACTGGGTGCGGCGATCCGCTACCGCACCGGCCTGACGGCGCGGATCCGAGAGATCGGGATCCTGCTGGTGGCCGCGGCCCTGGACTCGGAGTTCGAGTGGTGGGCCCACGAGCGCGTCGCCCGCGCCGTCGGCTTCAGCGACGCCGAACTCGAACAACTCTCGCAAGGCACCTTCACCTCCGCCGACGCGGCCGAACAGGCGGCCGCCGATCTGTGCGGCATCCTGTTGACCGCAGGCGCGGTGTCCGACGAGGACTACGCGCGCTACGCGGAAGTCCTCGGCACCGAGGCGATCATCGAACTGACCACGCTCGTCGGCTATTACCGAACACTGGCGCAACTGATGTCCGTGTTCGACACCGGCGTGCCCGAATGAACCGAGGTTGACCATGGCGCGACAGGTAGTCCTGGACGAGACGTTCACCCCCCAACTGCGCGAGGTTGACGTCGCGGCACCGGCGGCCGGGCAGGTGCGGGTCCGGGTGGCCCGCGCCGGCGTCAATTTTTGGGAGATCATGCAGCGGCGAGGACGGGTGCCGCTCGCCGATCATCGCGTGCCAGGATCCGAAGGCGTCGGTGTGGTCGAAGCGCTCGGCGCTGGCGTGGAGGGGCTCGCCCCGGGGCAGCGGGTGGCCTGGTCCAAAGTGCCGGGCAGCTATGCCGAAGTCGTTGTCGCGCCGGCGTCGGCCCTCGTGCTCGTCCCGGACGCGGTGTCAGACCAGACGGCTGCCGCGCTGTTGTTCCAGGGTGCCACTGCGCACTACCTCAGCCACGACGCGTGGCCGCTGTACGCCGGCGATACCGCGGTGGTGACCGCGGCCGCCGGTGGGGTCGGTGTGCTGCTCACCCAACTCCTGGTCGCCCGCGGTGCGCGGGTCATCGGAGTGGTGTCGACGCCCGAGAAGGTCGAAGTCGGTGTGCGTGCAGGTGCCGCCCACATGGTGACCTATGGCGACAGCATGGTCGCGGAGATCCGGGCGAACGCCCCCGACGGTGTCGCAGCGGTCTACGACGCCGTCGGATCCGGTGTGGCAGAACCGCTGATGGGCACGCTACGGGCCCGCGGGGCCATGGTCCTCTACGGTGCCGCGTCCGGCCAGGAGGCGGATATCGGCGCCAAGGATCTCGGCGGCGGCTCGTTCTTCCTCACCCGCACCGCCGGCCGGGACTACTCCGGGGACGAGCAGGACGTGGCCCGTCGTGCCGCGCAGCTGCTGGATATGGCGACCTGGAGCTTGGTCAAGCCGGTGATCGGCGGCGAGTTTCCGCTGGCCGAGGTGGCCGAGGCCTGGGACGCCCTCGAATCCCGGTCCACCGTCGGCAAATTGCTGCTCGTCCCGTAACCCGAGATGACGCAGCAGGAACCCGAGTTCGACGCCCGGGTGGCGGCCAAGACCGCGCCGGCCCTCGGCGTGGCGGCGCTGACGCTGACTCGGCCCGACGGCACCCCGTTTCCCGAGTGGACCCCCGGGGCGCACGTCGACCTGATCCTCGACGACGACACCGTCCGCCAGTACTCGCTGTGCGGGGCCCCCGCCGACACCCGGCGGTGGCGCCTGGGGGTGCTGCGCGAACCGTGCAGCCGCGGTGGATCCCAGCGGGTGCACGAGGTCCTGCAGGTCGGGGACACGGTGCGAATCCGTGGTCCGCGCAACAACTTCCCGCTGATCGCGTCGCCGCGCTATCTGTTCATCGCCGGCGGCATCGGTATCACGCCGATCCTGCCGATGATCGCCGCGGCGGGCAGCGCCGGTGCGGACTGGCAGCTGGCCTACGGCGGCCGCTCCCGCGCGACCATGGCGTTCCTGGACGAACTCGAGTCACACGGCGAGCGGGTCTCGGTGAACCCGAGCGACGAGACCGGGCTGCTGGATCTCGAGGCGCTGCTGGGCCGGCCGCGCCCGGACACGCTGGTGTACTGCTGCGGCCCCGAGGCGCTACTGGCCGCCGTCGAACAACGCTGCGCGGCCTGGCCGCTCGGCTCGCTGCACGTCGAGCGGTTCGTCGCCAAGCCGCTGACCGAACCGGTGCGCGCCGAGGCCTTCGAGATCGAACTGGTCGGCAGCGGACTGACTTTGACCGTGCCGCCGGGCCGCTCGATCCTCGAGGTGGTCGAGGAGGCCGGCGTCGACCCGCTGTACTCCTGCGCGGAGGGCACGTGCGGAAGCTGCGAGACCGCGGTGCTCGACGGCGAACCCGATCACCGCGACTCGGTACTGACCGCGGAGCAAAGAAGCGCCAATGACTGCATGATGATCTGTGTGTCACGAGCACGCACGCCGCGTCTGGTCCTGGACCTGTGAGGGTCGGGACCGGCACTGAGGAACGGAGAGTTCGGTAGTCATGGAAACCTGGGATGCGCTGCGAGCCCGCCGGAACGTGCGGACCTACCGGCCGGATCCGGTCGCCGACGACGATCTGCTGCGGATCGCCGAGGCCGGCTGGCGCGCGCCGTCGGCGCAGAACCGGCAGCCGTGGGATTTCGTGATCGTCACCGATCCGGCCAAACTGCAGGAACTCTCGACGGTCTGGCAGGGCGCCAAGCACATCGCCGGCGCCCCCGCGGCCATCGTCCTGGTGACCCCGGTACCGCCGGATGAGCGCCGCAAGGTCACCGACCGGTTCGACCTGGGCCAGGCGGCGATGGCGATGGCCATCGCGGCCGCCGACCTCGGTGTGGGGACCGGACATTCGTCGGTGGGTGATCAGGACAAGGCCCGGGCCATCCTGGGCATCCCGGAGGACCGGGTGGTCGCGTACATGCTCGGCGTCGGGCACCCGGCGGACCGGCCGCTGGCACCGATCCGCAAGCCCGACCGCCGACCGTTCGACGAGGTGGTCCACCGTGGCCACTGGAATTCCGGCTAGCCACGGCGCCCCGCGGTGAGCACCGCCTCCCGCTCCTTCGGCACGACGGCGCTGGTCGCCATCTCGATCTTCGGGCTGGCTTCCTGCCTGCGCCCGGCGATCACCGCGATCGGCCCGTTGCTGCCCGATATCAACGCGACGACGGGGCTGAGCTACGGCAGCCTGGGTCTGTTGGGCTCGCTGCCGCTGTTGCTGTTCGCCGTGGTGGCGCCGTTCGCGGCGATCGCGCTGCGCTACGGCGGACCCGCCGCCGTCGCGCGGTGGATGGCGCTGACCCTCGTGGTGGGCATCGTGGTGCGCTCGGTGGCCGGCGTCCCGGGACTGTGGGTCGGCACGGTCCTGCTGGCCGGGGCCATCGCGATCGGCAACGTGCTGGTCCCGGTGTTGGTCCGGCGCGACTACGCCCGCCACGCCGCGCTCGCCTCCGGCGCAAATGCCTTGGTGATCAGCACCTTTGCCGGGTTGGGCTCCGGGCTGGCGATCGCCTTCACCGACCTCACCGGGGACTGGCGGCGCACGCTGCTGCTGTGGGCCGTCCCGCCCGCGTTGGTCGCGGGCGTGTGGTTCCTGCGCCGCGAGGAACCGGGGGAGACGTTCCTGGGGCCGCAGCCGCGCCGGACAAGTCAACTGCGTTCGCCGGTGGCGTGGGCGGTCACCGGGTTCATGGGGCTGCAGTCGCTGACCTTCTATCTGGTGGTGAACTGGATGCCCAGCATCGAGATCAGCCGGGGCGTGGCCACCGAGGACGCCGCGCTGCACCTGCTGCTGTACCAGTTGGTGGGGGCGCCGTTCGGGCTGATCGCGAGCTGGCTGCTGCACCGCACCGGCCGCTACCTGATGGTGACCCTGGGCGTCAGCATCCCGATGCTGGTGGGTGCGCTGGGGTTGGTGCTGACCGACGGCAGCGCATTGCTGTGGCTGCTGCTGGCCGCGCCGGGCAGTGCCGGGGCGCTGGCGGTGGCGCTGCAGTTGATGGCCCACCACGCGGTGGATGCCCGCACCGCGGCCGGGCTCTCGGCGATGGCCAACGCCGGCGGCTATCTGCTGGCCGCGGTGGGGCCGTTCGCGGCGGGTCTGCTGCACGAATGGACCTCGTCATGGACACCCGCGCTGTGGGTGCTCGTCGTGGCCGCGGTGGCGCAGCTGATCGTCGCGGTGGGGGCCGCCGGGCCAACGCCGAACGCCCGAACGTCCTGACGCCTCACGACTTGTCGCGCAGCCCGAGCCGCTGCGCGAGTAGTAGAAAGGCTGCGGCGTAGGGATTTTCGTCCGTGTCGGTCTCGATGCGCTCCCAGTCCAGGTGTTCGCGGATGGCGCGGGTCGCCGGGAGCAGCGCGGCGAGGTCGCAGTCGTGCTCGCCGAGCGCGCGCAGTTTCTGCACCAGGATGGCGCTGGGCGGCAGCACCGGCATCCGGATGGCCAGCACGTCGCGAAGCTGTGCCTCGGCGAGTTCGGCGGGACCGATCGGGCTGCCGTTCACCCGGTGCAGGATGTCGACGGTGACCTCGGGGGCCTCCGGCGGGTGCGCCTTGAACAGCCAGTCCTCCGGTGGCCGCTCGACGACGAAGCCGGCCTCGTCGAGGGTCTTTGCGGCGGCCTCGGTGTCGGACTCGGCCACCACGAAATCGACGTCGTGCACCGGTTCGGGCGCGCCGTAGGCCCACAGCCCGTAGCTGCCCGCCAGGGCGAAGGGCGGGCCATGCGCCTTGAGCGCCGAGGCCGCACCGCGCAGGGCCTCGCGCAGCGCGTGGTTGTCGGCGTCGGTCATGATCGGCTCCGCCGGGAAGTGGGTAGTCGGGGGCAATGAGAGGGGCTATGAGAGTCGCGACGTTCAACATCCTGCACGGCCGCACGGTCGGCGACGGCGTGCACCCGGACCGGTTGCGCGCCTGCGTCGAGCAACTCGACCCGGATGTGTTGGCGTTGCAGGAGGTCGATCTGCATCAGCACCGTTCGCACCGGGCGGACCTGACCGCGGTGGCCGCCGAGGCCATGGGGGCCGTCGCGCACCGGTTCGTCGCGGCCATCGCCGGGACCCCGGGCGCCACCTGGATGGCGGCCACCGGCGCCGAACAACCGGGCACCGCGGCGTACGGGATCGCCTTGCTCACGCGGTACCCGGTCAGCGATTGGCGGGTGGTGCGGCTGCCGCGAATGCCCGTGCGGGTCCCGATGTTTCTGCGGCAGCCCAACCGCGTGGCGCTGGTCGAGGAGGAACCGCGCACCGCGGTGATCGCCCGGCTGGACACGCCGCTGGGGCCGCTGTCGGTGGCCACCGCACACCTGTCGTTCATCCCCGGGGCCAACCGTTGGCAGCTGCGCAAACTGGTGCGGACCATGCGCGAACTGCCCGGCCCCCGCCTGCTCGCCGGCGATCTGAACATGGTGCCGTCGACGGCGCGGCGATGGTCCGGCATGCGCCCCCTGGCCCGCGCGGAGACGTTCCCGGCCGAGGCCCCGCGCCGGCAGTTGGATCACATCCTCACCGACGCGGCCGGGCTGCGGAGCATGCGCTGTGCCGCCCCGGCGGCGCCGTTGTCGGATCATCGTCCGTTGGTGGTCGACATCGCGTGAGTCGCGGGGCTCAGTCGCGGCGACTGCGCGCCTCGGCGCCGGTCTCGCCCGCGTCGAAGTCGTCGTCGGAGGACGCCCGGCCGACATAGGCGCCGTCCTCGTCCTTCCCGGCCCGCGACCGTGCCACCTTGGGATCGGGCTCGACATCGGTCTCGGACTCGCGGTTCTCCGGGGTCATGGCGCTCCTCCTTCGATGCTTCGCTGCGGTCAGTGGTTGCGCAGCTTGGCGACGAGTTTGTTCTTGGTCAGATCCGAATAGCCCGACATCCCCAGTTCCTTGGCCCGCTTCTTGAGTTCGGGCACCGTCCAGTCGTCGTAGGAGCCGGACTTGCCGCCCTTGCGGCCGACGGCGGACTTCCCGCGGGCTGCTGCCGCGTTCGAGATGCGCGCGGCCTTCTCCTTGGAGTTGCCCTCCTCGCGCAGGTCCTCGTACATCTTTTCGTTCTTGATCGACGAATTCGGCATCGTCACTGCCCTCCGATCTGTTGCGGTGCTGCTTCCGCACAGGGTGCCCGGGGTTCGGGCGGCCAAAACCGGGTATATCGGGGGGCGACCCTACGAAGGAGGACGAGATGCCGCGCGGACGTGGAATTTACGACGACGAGGGCGACGACGACAAGGCGCAGCAGCGCCGCGTCGAGCAGGCCGACAAGACACCCGACGAGGACCTGCCCGACCCGGAATCCTCCGGGCAGGTGCAGGAACCGCCGGACTGACGCAGTTCGGGACGACTCAGTTCGTCAGCGGTGGCGTGTCCGCTTCGGGGTGGTCCTCGCGCCACTCGTCGTGCAACTGGCGGACCCGGCGCTTGGACAGGTACAGCCAGCCCAGCCCGGCCGCGAGCAGGACCACCGCCGCGACGGCGGCCACGACGCCGGCGGTCGAATTCCCCGCGGCGAACAGGAACAGACAGACCACCGTCGCGACCACACCGAGCGCGGTCACGACCATGCCGGGCAGGTTGGTGCCGTCCTTCATGGCCTCCCCGGCGCGGGGACGCGTGGTGCGGGCGTGGTCAACAGGGTCCTTGGCGGTGTCACCCATCGTTCATCCTCTCTGCGAAACCGAAGATCATTGGTAGGCCGGGTATTTGGTGGCCTTGAGTTGTCGGGCCAGATGCGCGGCGTTGCGGGCCGCGGCCGCGGTCGCCGAGGCCACCGGGTCGGGCACCTCGTCGAGATCGTTGTAGTCCACCGAATCCATGGCCCGCCCGTTCCAGTAGGTGCTGCCCTGCGCCGGGACGCTGTAGCCCACGTCGTTGAGGCCCTGCAACACGTCGGCGATCACCTTGTGCGCGCCGTCCTCGTTGCCCACGACGCTGACGATGGCCACCTTGCCCGCCAGCGCGGGCCGGTCGGCGTCGTCGGTGTTGGACAGTTCGGCGTCGAGGCGTTCCAGGACCCGCTGGGTGATGCTCGAGGGATGCCCGAGCCACACCGGGGTGCTGATCAGCAGGATGTCCGCGTCGAGCACCTTGGTCCGGATCTGCGGCCACTGGTCGCCGCCGCCCATGTCGGGTTCCACGCCCGGGGCGATGTCGAAGTCGACGCAACGCACGGTGTCGCAGTCCACGTCCTGTCGGCGCAGGTGCTCGAAGACGTGCTCGGCGATCAACACGCTGCTCGAGGGCGCCGGGCTGGGCTTGAGCGTGCAGACCAGGGCCAGCGCCTTGAGAGTGTCGGTCATGGTCCCTCGGCTACCCCCGCGGCGGGTTCGGGAAACCCCGGGCGCGCCGAGGGCCCGCCCCCACGTGGGAGCGGGCCCTCGGTCACAGCCGGCGGTAGGGGCTAGTCCTGCTCGGCCTTCTCGCGAGCCTCGTTGGCCTTGGCGGCGGCCCGGGCGCTCTCGGCCTCGGCCTCCTTCTGCGCCGCCTCGCGCTGGGCCTCGGCCTTGTCCTGCTGGGCCTTGCCCTCGCGTTGGAGGTCGTCGCGGCCGGTCATCGCGCCGACGGCCTCCTTGGCCTTGCCCTTGACGCCCTCGACGACGCCTTTGACGCCTTCCGCGGGCCCGCTGTTGCTGTCAGCCATGCCGATTTCCTCTCGGTGTAGACACATACGCCCGAGGGCGTGTGGGGAGGGTCCCCGATGGGGTGGGGATTTCCCGGCCACGGCGCGGGTCAAACCAGCCGCCCGGAATCCGGCGGTGTGGCGCTGCCCACGTCGGCGGTGTCGGGCGCCGGTGTCAGTCGCCGCTGTCAGTCGCGCAGGAAGATCGGTGCGCACCCGGGGGGCTGGGTGGGCTGCGGCAGCAGCGGTTCGCGCCGCTGCACGGGCACCGTGACGGGCGCGGTGGTGGTCAGCTCCAGCTCCTGGTCGCAGTGCCGGATGCGCATCCGACCGTCGGGGCCGTCCCGCAGCGTGTAGGTGGTGTTCTCGTGGTCGATGTCGACGGTCAACCGGAAACCTCGCCAACGCAGGCGGAACACCAGTCGCGAGATGCGTTTCGGCAGTGCGGGTTTGAACGTCACCATGCCCTCGTCGTCGCGCAGGCCGCCGAACCCGTCGACCAGCGCGGTCCAGGCGCCGGCCAGCGAGGCCATGTGCAGACCATCGCCGGTGTTGCGGTGCAGATCTCGCAGGTCGATCAGCGCCGCCTCGGTGGCGTAGGCGTGAGCCAGTTCCAGGTGGCCCACCTCGGCGCACATCACCGCCTGGGTGCACGCCGACAGCGACGAGTCGCGGGTGGTGCGCTTCTCGTAGTAGTCGACGTTGCGCGCCTTCTCCTCGTCGGTGAACAGGTGGCCCAGCCAATGCATCGCCAGGACCAGGTCCGCCTGCTTGATGACCTGAGACGGGTACAGCCGCACATAGGGCTGATGCAGCAGCAGCGGATAGTCGCTGCCGCCGTTGAAGTTCCACTCGCGCAGCCGGGTGAATCCCGCGTGCTGCTCATGCACCCCGAGTTCGTCGTCGTAGGGAATGTGGACGGCCTTGGCCGCGGCGCGCCAACTGGCGATCTCCCCGTCGGTGACGCCCAACTCGGCGGCCGTCTGCGGATGGCGTTCGCACGCGCCGGCCGCGGCCTCGAGATTCTGGGCCGCCATCAAATTGGTGAACAGGTTGTCGTTGACCACCGCGGTGTACTCGTCGGGACCGGTGACCCCGTCGAGGTGCCACACCCCGTGCCGGTCGTGGTGGCCCAGCGAATTCCACAGCCGTGCCGTCTCGACCAGTACCGCCACCCCGCATTCGGTCTCCAGCGAATCGTCGCCGGTGACCACCCGGTACCGCTCGAACGCCATCGCTACGGCGGCGTTGATGTGCCAGGCCGCTGTGCCCGCCGGCCAGTACGCCGAGCACTCCTCGCCGCGGATCGTCCGCCACGGGAACGCCGCCCCGGTGAGGTCGAGTTCGGCCGCGCGTTCCTTGGCCAACTCCAGCGTCGAAGCCCGCCAGCGCAACGCGTCCGCGGCCGCGTCGGGGGCGGTGTAGGTCAGCACCGGGAGCACGAAACCCTCGCTGTCCCAGAACGCATGCCCGTCGTAGCCGGTGCCGGTCAACCCCTTGCCCGGGATGGCGCGCCGCTCGGCGCGTGCACTGGCCTGCAGCACGTGGAACAGGCCGAAGCGCACCGCCTGCTGCAGGTCGGGATCGCCCTCCACCTCGACGTCGGCGCTGTCCCAGAAGTCGTCGAGGTAGGCGCGCTGCTCCTTGACCAGGCCCTCCCAGCCGGTGTAGCGGGCCGCGGAGATCGCCGCCGCGATCTGGCTGCGCAGGGCTGGCCGGGAGCGCAGGCTCGACCAGCCGTAGGCCAGGAACTTCACGATCCGCAGCTGCTGGCCGGGCCGCAGCCCGCAGATCACGGTGGTGCGCGCCAGATCCGGGCTGGTCTCGGTAGACACCTCGACCCGGCCGGGCACCTCGATCAGGTGGTCCATGGCCGCGCCCATGGTCAGGTTGCTGGCCCGGGTGCGGTGCACCAGCACCGCCTCCTGACCCGAGCCCTCGTGCTCGATCGATTCCAGCGGATGCCGCAACACGGCCGCCACCCGCGGATCCGCCGACGGTTCGGGCTGGTCCTCGTTGGCCACCAGCTCCGATTGCACTGTGACGAGGGTGAATTCGTCGACCGCCTCGACGATGTACTCGATGGCCGCGACGCTGCGGTGCACCAGGGACACCAACCGGGTGGAGCGCACGGCGATCTTCTTCTCGGCCGGCGAACGCCAGCGCGCGACCCGGGTCAGCGTGCCCGCGCGCAGGTCGAGCGTGCGCTCGTGCTCGAGCAGTTCGCCGTAGCGGAGGTCGAACGGTTCGTCGTCGACCAGCAGGCGGATCACCTTGCCGTTGGTGACGTCGATGATGGACTGCCCGATCTCGGGATAGCCGTAGCCGGCCTCGGCGTAGGGCAGCGGCCGTTCCTCCACGAACGAGTTCAGATAGGTGCCGGGCAGCGCGTACGGTTCGCCCTCGTCGAGGTTGGCACGTAATCCGATGTGCCCGTTGGACAATGCGAACAGCGACTCGGAGCGGGCGAGCAGGTCGAGGTCCAGGCTGGTCTCGCGCAGCTGCCACGGCTCGACCGGGAACCTGTCGTCGGCGCTCAGCACGGAGCCAGCAATTCGTCGAGGTCGGCGACCACCAGGTCGGCTCCGTGCCCCAGCAGCGCATCCGGGTCGCCCACCCGGTCCACGCCCACCACCACGGCGAACTGTCCCGCGCGGCCGGCCTGCACACCGGCGATGGCGTCCTCGAAGACCGCGGCCTCGGCGGCGGTGACCCCGAGCAACTCGGCGGCGCGCAGGAACGAATCGGGCGCCGGCTTGCCGGGCATGCCCTCGGTGCGGATGGTCACGCCGTCGACCCGGCAGTCGACGAACGGCGTCAGCCCGGCCAGCTCGAGCACGTCGGCGGCGTTGGCGCTCGACGACACCACCCCGATGGCCACCCCGGCGTCGCGCACGACCTGCAGGTAGCGCCGCGAACCCTCGAAGACGGTCACCCCGTCGGTGTGCAGCAGCTGCTGGAAGGCGGCGTTCTTCCGGTTCGCCAGACCGTGCACGGTCGCCGCCGCCGGACCGTCCTCGGCGCTGCCCTCGGGCAGTTCGATGCCCCGACTGGTCAGGAAGCTGAGCACGCCCAGGTCCCGGGTCTTGCCGTCCACGTAGGCGCGGTAGTCGTCGTCGTCGAAGGGCCGCTGCGCGGGGTCCGACTCGGCCAGGAAGGCGTCGAACATCGCTTTCCAGGCGTTGCGGTGCACGCTGGCGGTGTCGGTCAGGACACCGTCGAGGTCGAACAGGCAGGCGCCGACCCGGCGCGGGAGACCCAGCGGTGCCAACCTCGCCGGGGGTTCGTGGTTCGAGATGGTGAATCGCCTATCGTCGTCGTCTGACCAGTTCGGAGCCCTCATAGGTGACGCGGTCGTCCGGGCCACTGCCATAGAAGCTATAGGCTCCGTCAACCGCGTCGGTGAGCATCTTGATTTCGTGGACGGTCAACCAGCGACGACGTGCGGGATCCTCGATGACGTCGCCCTTGACGATGTCGGTCGGCGCGACGAGTTCAACCTCGGGATACTCGGACACGAGCGCCGGTTACCCGCCGCGGGCGGGTATGTAACCGATGGCCGCGCCGCCGCTGAGAAAGGAGGGTACCCAGTGACCGATACCGCGGTTCTGGTGATCGACATGATGAACGCCTACCGGCATCCCGATGCCGATCTGCTGATACCGAACGTCGCAGAGATCGTCGAACCGGTGTCCGGCCTGATCGACGCGGCGCTGGGGCGCGACGACGTGGACCTGATCTACGTCAACGACAACTACGGCGACTTCACCGCCCAGCCCAGTGACATCGTCCGGGCCGCGCTCGACGGCGCCCGGCCCGACCTGGTCGAACCGGTGGTGCCGCGGCCGGACTGCCGCTTCCTGACCAAGGTCCGGCACAGCGTCTTCTATGCCACCGCGCTGGAGTATCTGCTGTCCCGGCTCGAGGCCAAACGGCTGATCTTCGTGGGTCAGGTCACCGAGCAGTGCGTGCTCTACAGCGCGCTCGACGCCTACGTGCGCCACTTCGAGGTGATCGTGCCGCGCGACGGTGTGGCCCACATCGACGCGGAGTTGGGTGCGGCGGCGCTGAAGATGATGGAGCGCAACATGGGCGCCGACATCGTCACGACCGCCGACTGTCTGCCCAAGTGAGTGGTGTTTCGCCGATTTCGGCCAGGGGTAAGAACATCCCCATCCGCGACCGAAGGAATCCAACATGACCTCGAGTACTTTCAGACGCACCACTTTCGCCGGTTGTGCCGTTGCCGGCCTGGCGCTGGCCGGCTTCGCCACGCCGGTGGCCAACGCGGCGCCGTGCATGGTGAGCGAGGCGGCCGGCACCATCAGTTCGGTGTCCGGGGCCGCCAGCCAGTACCTGGCCGGCCATCCCGGGGCCGATCAGGCGCTGAGCACCGCCCGTACGCAACCGCGTGAGCAGGCCCGCGAGACGGTGCGGGCGTACTTCACCGCCAACCCGGGGGAGTACATGGAGCTGAAGAACATCACCGCCCCGCTGGTGGATCTGCAGAACCGCTGCGGCTCCGCGGGTATCCCCAGCGATTTCATCGAGGCGTTCAACGAGTTCCAGGCCGGGTGATCTGAGCTCCGGTGGGCCCGCGGTGCGCCGAGTGGAAGTTGTACCGTGTCTTGGTGTTTGATCGACGCTTATTGCCCGCGGTGGCCGCCGCGCTGCTGCTCCTGTCCGTTGCGTGTACGCCCGCGTCCCGCGACGATCCCGAAACCACCGAACCTGCCGTGGGTGGGCTGGCGGCGGCGGTGGATGCCGCCTACGGTCCACTGCTCGACGAGTACGACGTGCCGGGGCTGGCGGTGGCGGTCAGCGTCGACGGGCAATCGCATCTTTTCGAGTACGGCGTGGCCTCCACCGATACCGGTGAGGCGGTCACCGCGGACACCGTGTTCGAAATCGGCTCGGTGAGCAAGACTTTCACGACCTTGCTGGCCGCGCTGGCGCAGGAGCGCGGGCAGTTGTCGCTCGACGACCACCCCGGCCGCTACGTGCCGGAGTTGGGCGGACACCCCATCGACGCCGCGACACTGCTGAACCTGGCCACCTACACCGCCGGTGGCCTGCCGTTGCAGTTCCCGGACACGGTCACCGACGAAGCCGAGATGATCTCCTACTTCCAGCAGTGGCGCCCGACGGCACCGCCGGGACAGCTGCGCGAGTACTCCAACCCGAGCATCGGCCTGCTGGGCCACGCCACGGCCGCGGCCCTGGACGAGGACTTCACGGCGTTGATCGAGGGGCAGCTGTTTCCCGCACTGGGATTGCGGCACAGCTACATTGACGTACCCGAATCCGAAATCGGGCATTACGCCTGGGGATACAACAGCGATGGCGAGCCGGTCCGGGTCAACCCCGGCGTGTTCGACGCGCAGGCCTACGGCGTGAAGACCACTGCCGCGGACCTCATCGAGTTCGTCGAGGCCAACATGGACCCCACCGGTCTCGACCCGGAACTGCGCCGGGCCGTGGAGGCGACGCACGACGGCCATTTTGAACTGGGCGCCATGACGCAGGGGCTGGGTTGGGAACAGTACCGCTATCCGGTCAGCCTGGATGACCTGCTGGCCGGGAACTCCACCACCGTCAGCCTCGAGGCGCAGCCCGTGAACCCGGCGCCCGAGGGGCAGTCGTCCACCGCGACGCTGTTCAACAAGACCGGATCCACTGACGGGTTCGGGGCGTACGTGGTCTTCGTCCCCGAGCAGCGGATCGGCATCGCGATGCTGGCGAATAAGAACTTCCCGAACTCGGCCCGGATCACCGCGGCACACGCGGTTCTCGATCACCTTTCGGGGTGACCCGGGGGTTATCCACAGTGTCGCGCTGTGGGTTATCCACAGTGTCGTTTTGATCCACAGGTGGGTGGTTTCGGTGGTGCGCCGGGGTTGAGGTCGGCTTACTGTCGAACGTATGTGCGAGTTGCTGGCGGATCCTGAGGAGTTGGCTTCGGCCGACGATGCCAGGGTTGTGGACGCCATCTCGGGGTTCGCCCGCGCCGAGAACAGCGCCGCCGCCAGCCGGCTGGCCGCGATCGCCGAACTCATGGACCGCCGCCTCTTCAACATCGACGACGAACGCGAACTGTGGGCCTGCGACGGCTGGGACAGTGTCGCGGCCGAAGTCGCCGCCGCCCTCGGGCTGACCCACCGGCGGGCCTCCACCCAGATGCACCTGGCCCATGCGTTGCGGACCCGGATAACGAAGACCGCAACCAAGCTGGCCAACGGTGAGCTGAGCCTGCGCACTGCGACCACGATCGCCTGGCGCACCAAACTCGTCGAAGACCCCACCCTCTTGGCCACCATCGACGCCGAACTGGCCGCCAAAGCCACCCGGTTCGGGACGCTGTCGGACAAGGCCCTGGACAACGCCATCGACGCCGTACTCGCCGAACACGACCCCGACGCCGTCATCGAGCACCGCGACGCCAACCGCAACCGCGATGTGCAGTTCGGCAAACGCGACGACACCACCGGCACCACCTCGATGTACGGCAGCCTCACCAACGTCGACGCCGCCCTGTTCGACCGCCGGCTACGCGCGATGGCCACTAGCGTCTGCGCTAACGATCCCCGCACCACCGGCCAGCGCCGCTCCGATGCCGTGGCGCTGCTGATCACCGGCGCCGATCGACTGCCCTGCCGCTGCGGCAACACCGAATGCCCGGCCACCACCGCCCCCGACACCCGCGCCGAACACATCGTCGTCCACGTCGTCGCCGACCAGGCCGCCGTCCAGCAAGCCCAAGCCGCCAACACCGCGGCCAGAGCCGAAGCCCAAGCGCGGCGCACCGCCAAGACGGTCGAGGGTGCTGCTAGGGCTGACGAGCGCGTCGAGTCCGCAGAGACCGCGGCCGACACCGGCGACACTGCACGCGAGATCCCGCAAGACGGACACGCTGCCCCACCGTCCGAATGCGCGGAGCCCAAGGCCAAGGCCGACGACACCCCCGACGACACCCCCGACAACAATCCCGTCGAGCCCGCAGCCCCCAAAGACCCCACCCCGCAACCCAATTCCCGCAACCGCACCGCGGTCCTGCAGGGCGGCGGCATCGTCCCCGCACCACTGCTGGCCGAACTGGTCGACACCGGCGCCACCGTCAAACCCCTGCGGACCCCCGCCGAGGCCCCCGAACCGCGCTACCGCCCCTCCGCGGCGCTGGCCACCTGGGTCCGCGCCCGCGACATGACGTGTCGCTTCCCGGGCTGCCACACCCCCGCCGAACGCGCCGATCTTGACCATACGATTCCTGATGGTCAAGGCGGGCCGACCCACCCGTCGAATCTGGCTTGCCTGTGTCGAAAACACCACTTGTTGAAGACGTTTTGGACCGAATGGTCTGAAACCCAACACCCCGACGGCACCATCGTCTGGACCACACCGGCAGGCAAGACCTACACCACCCACCCCGGCAGCAAGATCGCGTTCCCGAACTGGGACACCACCACCGCCACCCTCCCAACACCAACACCACCCACCGAGACCACCAACCCCGACCGCGGCCTCCAAATGCCGCGACGCCGACGCACCCGCAAAGCCGACCAAACCCAACGCCTCAAAACCGAACGCGGCAACAATGCCCAAGCACGCCAAGGGTATTCACCCCGAGCGGAACAACCACAACCAGATCCCTGCACCCGAGAGGGGCCAGACGATGCGACCGACCCGCCGCCATTCTGAGACCTCCAATCGAGCCAGATCAGGGGTCCTGCTGCGGCGCAATCGGTTCGATGGAGTCGCCGGTGGTGTCTCGCAGCGTGACCCGGAACTGCATCACCCGATACGGCCAGCCGCGCTTGGTATGCCAATGGGAGACAACCAACCCCACCCCGCCGGGCACATCCAGCCGGGAACCGGGCAGCAGGTAGCCGCCGTAGAGTTGGGCCACCCGGCAATCGACGTGGCTCTCCCCGGGCCAGCTGCAGCCCGAGACCGGTCGCTGCAACGGGGCTGCGGTCAGGGGCGACGTCGGCGATCCGAGCGTGCGGTAACCCAGGGCATATTCGGACGCGAGGAAGCCGCCGAGCACCCACTGCCCGGTGTCCAGCCGGCGCAGCGACAACTCGCCCCAGCGTTCGTCGGCCGGGGACAACACGCTCGCGTGCGGGCTCCAGGACCACTGGCCCCGCCGTCGGCCCCAGGCCTGGTACGCGGACGCATCGCCGATGTCGGCGGGTCGGACCCGGCGCAGGATGATGCCCTTGTCGCGCTGAAATCCCGTCGACGCGATGTAGACCCAGCCGTCGTCGGGGTCGTAGTCCCAGGACCACAACTGGGCGTGACCGTCGTGCAGATCGGCCCCGAACGTCGCCGCCTCACCCATGTGCTCCCACGTGAGGCCATCATCGGCCGACGACCAGATCTCGGTCCAGAGGACCCGGTGCAGACCACGATTGACCATCACGTGCAGGTAGAGCATGTCGTCGACGCGCAGCAGATCCGATGGCAGCACCGTGCTGATGCCGCCGCGGGCCCAGTGCGGGCCGTGGTCGTGGATGTAGAACCGCAACTGCCGCGCGTAGTCCGGATCGGGTCCGCCGGCGCGCTCCCACACGATCGGGGTGGTCGCATCCCCCTCGCCGATCAGGATCACCGGGGATCGCCAGTCGCCCTTGCCAACCCGACGCCCCGCGAAGGTATCGCCGAACACCGCGACCAACTTGCCGTTGCGGGCACGAACGACAGCGCCCAGGTCGGTGGCGGTCACGCCCCAGCGGTCGGTGATCCCGGGACCGGTCAGGTCGGCGAGCTTGCCGTCGGAACGGGACCCGGCCGGCAGCGCCGCCTGCGCGAACTGGTCCCGGCCGCGCAGCACGGACAACGCCGCCGACACCCAACTCACGGCGTCAGCGTCACCTTCACACAGTCCGACGTGCGGGCCGCCACGGCGGCGTATCCGGCCGCGGCCTCGCCCAGCGGCATGGAATGGGTGAAGATCCCGGCCGTGTTCAGGCGACCGGACTGGATCAGCGGGATCAGCTCGGGCCAGGTCTGCTGCACCGGTGCGGTGGTGCCGCGCAGCGTGATGCTGCGCAGCAGGCACATGGTGGCCGGGTACGGGAACGTGTTGAGGTCGTGCACGCCGACCACCGACACCGTGCCACCGGCCCGCACGAGCGACAGCGCCGCGCTCATGGTCGCGTCGCTGCCCACGGCGTCGATCACCGACGCGGCGCCGCGGCCCTTGGTGGCCTCTATGACGGCCTCGACCGCCGGCGGTGCCACGGGCGTCGCGCCGCTGAGCGCGGCCCGATCGCGGCGGCCCTCCACCGGGTCGACGGCGAACACGGTGCCCGCACCCTGGGCGATGGCGCTGCGCACCGCGCACAGGCCGACCGCGCCCAGGCCCAGCACGACGACGGGGCCGCCGGGCGGGATGTCGGCGCGCCGCGCGCCGGCCCAGCCGGTGGCCAGGTTGTCGGTCAGCAGCAGGGCCTCCTCGGTGTCGAGGCCGTCGGGAATCTTGAGCAGCTGGAAATCGGCGGCGGGTACGGCCAGCAGGTCCGCCTGCGCACCGCCGAGCACCCCGGCGCCGAAGACCTGCGGACCGCCCAGGCAGTTGACGGGGTCGTGGGTGGCGCACCCGACGCAGTGGCCGCAGCCCGCGACCGAGGAGACCAGCACCAGGTCGCCGACCTCGACGGTGCGGACGTCGGCGCCCTTCTCGACGACGGTGCCGATGGCCTCGTGGCCCAACGCCACCGGCTCCAGCATCGGATAGTCACCCTCGTAGAAGTGCAGATCCGAACCGCAGATGGCGGTGGCATTGACTTCGATGACGGCGCCGTCGGGCCCGGGCAAACCCGGATCGGGACGGGTATCGATACGGATCTGACCTGGGGCGTCGATCACTACGGTGCGCATTACTCTCCTTGGTAGCCCGCGGCGCTGCGGGGGTCAAGCGAATTCGAAGTCGGCCGGATCCGGGGTGCGGGTCCAGGCCCAGTAATCGACCAGACGCCACGGACTCAGCGAATGCACCCGGCCGTTGTCGTCCTTGTAGAAGCTGTGCTCGATGCTGGGTTGGGACCACACCAGCGTGGCGAGTTCGTCCTGGCAGCGCGCATACCAGTCGTCGTAGCACTCGCGGCGTGGCGTCATCGCGCGCTCACCCGCGGCCAGCAGCAGGTCCAGACATCCCATGATGTAGCGGATCTGGCATTCGGAGTGGAAGATCAGGCTGCCGCCGCTGGCCAGGTTGGTGCCGGGGCCGTACATGCAGAAGAAGTTCGGGAACCCCGGGACGGTGATGCCCAGGTACGCCGCGGGGCGCTCACCCCAGGCGTCGTGCAGTTCGACACCGTCGCGGCCGTATACCCGGATCGAGGACAGCATGTCGTTGACGCGAAAACCGGTGGCGTACACCAGGATATCGGCCGGGTGGCGGGTGCCGTCGGCGGTGACGACGGCCGCGGGCTCGACGTGGTCGATGGGGGTGCGCACCAGTTCGACGTGGGGGCGGCCCAAGGTACGCAGCCAGCTGCCGTTGTCCTGCAGGGTGCGCTTGCCCGTCGCCGGATAGTCGGGCAGGACCTTCTCGAGCAGGTCGGTGTCGCCGTCGACTTGGCTGGTGATCCACTCGGTGAACATCATCCGGGCCAGGTCGTTGGCCGCGCTGATCGCGCGCTGCTGATCGGGCCAGTCGGGGTCGACCTTGGCCGCGGCCAGGCCCGTATCGCAGCCGGGCCAGAAGATCAGGAAGCGGTACCAGCGGCCGTAGAACGGGAGGTGCCGCAGCGCCCATTGCACGCCCGGCCCGACGGACTCGTGGTAGTTCGGATTGGGGAACATCCACTGCGCAGTGCGTTGGAACACCGTGAGGCGGTTGACCTTGTCGGCGATGGCGGGCGCCACCTGGAAGCCGGTGGCGCCGGCGCCGACGAGGGCGACGTCCTTGCCCGCGAGGTCGACGTCGTGATCCCAGCGCGCGGTGTGGAAGGCCGGTCCCGCAAACGATTCCGCGCCCGCGAACTCGGGGATGTGCGGGGTGTTGAGCTGACCGACGGCGCTGATCACCGCCCGGGCTCGCAGCGTCTCCTCGGCGCCGTCGGCGCCCTGGATCCGCACCGTCCAGGTTGCCGCGGCCTCGTCCCAGGTGGCATCGAGCACCCGGGTGTTGAACCGCACGTGGTCACCGATGCCGTGGCGCTCCAGCACGGTCTGGAAGTAGCTCTGCAGTTCGGGCTGGCGGGCGAAGTATTCGCTCCAGTGATCATCGGGTTCGAAGCTGTAGCAGTAGAAGTGGTTACCGACGTCCACCCGCGCGCCGGGATAGGTGTTCTCCCACCAGGTTCCGCCGACACCCGCATTCTTCTCGAGGACGGTGTAGGGGATGCCGGCCTGCTGCAAGCGGATCGCGGCCAGCAGGCCCGACTGCCCGCATCCGATCACCACGACCGGGAACTCGGCGCGGGACTCCCGACTCGAGGTATGGCCCGCCCCGCGGGCGTCGCGGCCGTCGAGGCCCATCTCCTCGAGCATCATCGGAACATACTCGTCGGGCACCTCGGCGCACACCAGCCAGTCCATCATCCGCTTGAGCAGCTGCGGATCGATGGGCGCGGGTTCCGGGCAGCCCCGGTCGCGGTAGTCGCGGATGATGTCGAGCGCCACGGCGCGGGCGGCGGCCTTGTCCTCCTCGGACATATAGCCCTGGACCTCGTTGAGGAACAGTCCGGCGGGCCGCAGCGGGCCGTCGAGCAGCGTGGTATCGCCGCTCATGTGCACGCACGACAGCAGCAGGGTGGGGATTGACACGTCGGCCAGCGCCGCGGCGATCTCGGCATCCGAACTGGTGAATGGTTCGCCGGCGTGCGGATTGCGCATTCGCCGAGGTTAACCGATCGCCGGGCGGGAGTGAACATTCAACGGAAAGTGTCTACTCGGAGGGGCCACCCACCGGTTGCGGCCCTTGTTCTATTCTCCATAGAATATTTTCTATGGAGATTGGAGGTGGCGGCATGGTGCTGTCCGCGGAAGAGCAGTCGCTGGTCGATACGGTGCACGACTTCGTCGAGAAGCAGGTCAAACCGGTGGCGCGCGAACTCGAGCACGCCAACACGTATCCCGAGGAACTCATCGAGACGATGAAGGAGATCGGGATCTTCGGGCTCGCGATCCCGGAACCGTACGGCGTCGGGCAGGTGTCGATGCCCTGCTACGTCACCGTCACCGAGGAACTGGCCCGCGGCTGGATGAGCCTGGCCGGCGCCATGGGCGGGCACACCGTGGTCTCGAAGCTGATCACCATGTTCGGCACCGAGGAACAGAAGCAGCGTTACCTGCCGCGGATGGCCACCGGCGAGTTGCGCACCACCATGGCGCTCACCGAACCCGGCGGCGGTTCGGACCTGCAGGCCATGCGCACGGTCGCGCGCCGCGACGGCGACGAGTACGTGATCAACGGCTCGAAGACGTGGATCACCAACGCGCGGCGGGCCGGACTGGTCGCGCTGATGTGCAAGACCGATCCGACCGCCGAACCGGCCCACCGCGGGGTGTCGATCCTGTTGGTCGAGAAGGTGCCGGGCTTCACGGTCTCCAAGGATCTGCCCAAGCTCGGCTACAAGGGCGTGGAGAGCTGCGAGCTCAACTTCACCGACTGCCGGGTGCCGGCCGATGCGCTGCTCGGCAGCGCCGAGGGCAGCGGCTTCGCCCAGATGATGAAGGGCCTCGAGGTGGGTCGGCTGCAGGTGGCGGCGCGGGCCACCGGGGTCGGGCGCGCCGCGTTCGAGGACTCGCTGCGCTACGCCCAGGAGCGGGAGAGCTTCGGCAAGCCCATCTGGCAGCACCAGTCGGTGGGCAACATGCTCGCCGACATGGGGACCAAGCTGTCGGCCGCCCGGGCGCTGTTGCTCACCGCCGCAGCGAAATTCGATTCCGGCGCCCGCGTCGACATGGAGGCCGGGATGGCCAAGCTGTTCGCCTCCGAGGTCGCGATGGAGATCGCGTTGGACGCGGTGCGCGTGCACGGCGGCTACGGCTACTCCACCGAATACGACGTGGAACGCTACTTCCGGGATGCCCCGCTGATGATCGTGGGCGAGGGCACCAACGAGATCCAGCGCGGGGTGATCGCCAAGCAGCTCGTCAAGCGCGGCGGTCTGGACCTGTGACGGCGGCCCAATCCGCCGACCCGGCAATGCTTCCGCTGAGCGGCGTCACCGTGCTCTCCCTCGAGCACGCGGTGGCCGCCCCGTTCGCCACCCGGCAACTGGCGGATCTGGGCGCGCGGGTGATCAAGGTCGAGCGGCCCGGTTCCGGGGACTTCGCCCGTCAGTACGACGACTCGGTCAACGGCGAATCGAGCTACTTCGTCTGGCTCAACCGCTCCAAGGAGTCGATGGCCATCGACGTCAAATCCGAAGCCGGGCACAAGATCCTGCACGAACTGGCCGAGAAGGCCGACGTCATCGTGCAGAACCTGGGTCCGGGCGCGGCCGCCCGGCTGGGGCTCTCGGCCGAGGAGATCCGCGCCCGCGACCCGCGCAAGATCGTCGTCTCGGTCACCGGCTGGGGCAGTTCGGGGCCCTGGGCGGACCGCAAGGCCTACGACCTGCTGGTGCAGTGCGAGACGGGGCTGGTGTCACTGACCGGCACCCCGGATGAGGTCGCCAAGGTCGGCGTGTCCATCGCCGACATCGCCGCGGGCATGTACGCCTTCAGCGGGACGCTGGCCGCGCTGTACCGCCGCGAACAGACCGGCGAGGGCGCGACCATCGAGGTGTCGCTGTTCGAGGCGCTCGCCGAATGGGTCGGTCAGCCAGCCCATTTCACTGCCGGCGCCGGCCGCCAGCCGGGGCGCTTCGGCGCGCAGCACGCCACGATCGCGCCGTACGGACCGTTCGACGCCGAGGACGGTCACACCGTGCTGATCGCGATCCAGAACGAGCCGGAATGGGCCAGGTTCTGCGACGGGGTGCTGCAGCGACCCGACGTCGCCGAGGATCCCCGGTTCGCCTCGAGCACCCTGCGGGTCGCCCACCGCGACGTGGTGAACGCCGTGATCGCCGAGGTCTTCGCGAGCCTGCCGACCCCCGAACTGGAAGCGCGGCTGACCGCGGCGCGGATCGCCTTCGCCGGGGTCAACACGGTCGACGAGTTCCTCGAACATCCCGTCTTGGCGGCGCGGGATCGCTGGCGGACCGTGCAGACCCCGGGCGGTCCGGTTCGGGCCTTGCTGCCGCCGGTCGAGCTCGGGGCCGAACCACGGATGGGGCCGGTGCCCAGCCTCGGCGAGCACACCGCCGCGATCCTCGAAGAACTCGGCCGATGAACGCCGACGACGTCCGCGCGGCGCGGTCGCTGTTGTTCGTGCCCGGTAACCGACCGGAGCGGTTCGACAAAGCCGTTGCGGCGCAGCCCGATGTGGTGATCCTCGACATCGAGGACGCCGTGGCCGGCACCGACAAGGACGCCGCCCGCGCGCACGTAGGGCAGTGGCTGTCGGCCGGTCACTCGGCGATGGTGCGGATCAACGCCGCCGACACCCCGTGGCACGAGCAGGATCTGGCGCTGGTCGCGGCGCACCGTCCCGCGGTCATGCTGGCGAAAGCCGAACGCGTCGAGCAGATCACGCCGATCACCGAGCTGGCACCGGGCGCCGCGGTGGTTCCGCTGATCGAGACGGCGGCCGGGGTCGCCGCGGCCACCGAACTCTGCGCGGTGCCGGGCGTGGCCCGGGTGGCGTTCGGCAGCATCGACCTGGCCAACGAACTCGGTGTCGATCCCGAGGACCGGGAGGCGCTGCTGCTGCACCGCTCGACGCTGGTGCTGGCCTCCGTGCTGGCCGGGGTGGCGCCGCCGATCGACGGGGTCACCACGGTGTTCACCGAAACCGGCCCGGTCACCGACGATTTCACCTATGCCAGGCGACTCGGCATGTCGGCGAAACTGTGCATCCATCCGGCCCAGGTGGCGGCGGTGCATGCCGCGGCGGCACCGTCGGAGGCGGACATCGCGTGGGCGACGAAGGTGGTCGCCGCCGCGGAGACCGCGGACGGATCCGCCGCCGCGGTCGACGGGCGGATGATCGACCTGCCCGTGGTGGACCGTGCGCGCCGCATTCTGGCCGTGGCGCAACGGGTTTGAGCCGCTAGCCCAGCGTTCCGCTCGCGGCGAGGTGCTCGGCCAGCAGGGCGCCGGCCTTGCGGACGTGGCGCGCCATGGCCTCCCGGGCCGCCTCCTCGTCGCCGGAGCGCAGGTGTTCGATGATGGCGCGGTGGTCCTGCGCGGAGGCCTCCGGCCAGCCCTCGACCGCGGCGAAGAACTTGCGCGGGGCATACGGCAGCGTGGTCTTGATGAGCCAGCGGATCTTGCGGGAGCCCGCCAGCCGGTAGATGGCCTCGTGGAATCGGTGGTTGAGCCGCTCGACGGCCTCGTAATCCTTTTCCGCGGCGGCCTTTTCGAGCTCGGCCTGGGTGGCCTCGAGCTGGTCCAGCAGCTCCGGGGTGATCAGCCGGGTGGCGCGCGCGGTGAGCTCGCCACCCAGCAGCGCCTGGGCGTCGTAGATGTCGCGGATGTCCTCGCTGGACAGGGCGGTCACCGAGAAGCCGCGGCGGGGTTCGATGGTGAGGAACCCCTCGGTCTGCAGCAGCAGCAGCCCCTCCCGGGCCGGGGTCGCGCTGATACCCAGTTCGTCGGCCACGGTCTCGGGGCGGATGAACTCCCCGGCGCGCAGCTGGCCGGAAACGATGAGTTCGCGCACGTGGGCCGCCGCGACGTCGCTGAGCCGGAGCAGGGGCTTCCGCTTGCGGTCAGCGGCAGTGTTCACCCATCGAATATAGACAATATTCTGCGTCTGGCCAGCGTCCGAACCGCGCGCGGCGGCGGTTCGCAAAGGTATGTACAAATGAGGGTGACAGTCCCGCCGAACCCTGGGACATGCGCCCGGGTCGGGCGCGTGTGCGCAGGACAGCGCACCTTCGCGCGCACGCTCGCGAAGGTTGACATTTGGTGGCGAGGGTGCGTACATATCGCATTGGTCCGACGCAACAGGGGAGGTATGTCGTCCGATGACCGCCGACTCCGGCGCTGCTCCGGCCTACCAGCGCATTGCCGAGGCGCTGCGCCTGACCGTGCTGCGCTCCCCGGACGCCGAACTGCGCCTGCCCACCGAGGCCGAACTCGCCGAGGAACACGGGGTCAGTCGGCAGACCGTCCGTCGCGCCTACCAGGAACTGGTCTCCGATGGGTTGGTGACCCGCACGCCGGGGCGCGGGACGTTCGCCGCCGGCGGTGGCTCGCAGTACTTGCGCCGCTTCGGCACCGTCGAGGACCTGATGAGTCTGTCCGTCGACACCGAGATGGAGGTGTTGTCGTCGTTGTCGCGGCGTATCGACATCGAGGCGGCCGGCCGGCTCGGACTGTCCAGCGACGTCGTCGCGACGTTGTCGTTTCGGCGGCTGCACCTGGGCATTCCGTTCTGCGTGACCGACGTCTACCTGCCGTCCGAGTTCGGTGCCCTGATCGACGATGTCCCGGAAGTGCAGCAGGGCGCCCGGAGTTCGCGAACTATCATCGGCTTGCTCGACCCGGTGTTGCCGGACCCGATCGGCGGCGCCGACCAGACCATCACGGTGGCGACGGCCGACGAACGCGTGGTCGCCGCGACGGACTGCGAGCCCGGCGAGCCGATGCTGCGCATCGATCGCCTCTACCGGACGATCACCGGTACGGCGGTCGAGTTGGCGGTGTCCCGGTTCGTCACCTCGCTGTACAGCTACCGATCCAGCCTGCGCCGCACGCGCAGTTGAGCAAGAGGAATTCGATGCGGCCTGCCGACGACGACACCGGCGACACCTCGTTCGTGCCGCAGAGCGGGATCGCCGCAGTCGACCGCGCGGTGGCCGTGCTGGACGCGTTCACCCACGGTGAACTGCGGCTCGGGGTCAGCGACATCGCGCGCGCCACCGGGTTGAGCACCAGCACCGTGCACCGGGTGCTGGCGTCGCTGTGCACGCATGCGTTGGTGACCAAGGTCGGTCCGAACTACGCGCTGGGCCCGCGCGTGTTGCAACTGGCCGCCGCCGCGCGCGACACCGGCAACCTCACCGCGGTCGCACGGCCGGTGATGACCCGACTGCGCGACAGCACCGGCGAGACGGTGGGTCTGCACGTGGCCAAGAACGGCGGTCGCTTCGTCGTCGACCAGGTGGAGAGCACCCAGCCGCTGCGACGCACGTATACCGAGTGGGGCCAATCGATTCCGCTGTACCAGGGTGCGCCCAGCCGCGTCCTGCTGGCCTACTCCGACGAGCGGACCATCGCCGAGGTGCTCGCCGGGCCGTTCGAGAGCATCACCGCGAGCACCGTCATCGACCGCGCGGAACTCACCCGGCAGATTGCCCTGGTCCGGGAGCACGGCTACACGTTCTCGTTCGAGGAACGAGTGGCCGGGATCCGGTCCATCGCGGTGCCGCTGTGGGATTACACCGGCACGGTGGTCGCGGCGATGAGCGTTACCGGCCCCGCGATGCGGGTGACCGAGGAATGGATGTACCGGATGTTGCCGGTCATCTTGGCGGCGGCCGCCGACATCTCCGGTGAATTGGGCTACCTGCCCCCGGGTGCGACCGGGCGCCCATCCGCCGGCTCGAGGTGACGCTTGACACACATGGGGCCGCACCCCTAACGTTCCCGTAGCGCGGATGGCCTTCCCGCTACGCGGAAAGCTTGCGCAAATGGCCGTACGTTCTTTGTGCTGCGCGCATGCGGATCAGGCGGCCTGATGGTTGGGCTGAACTGCGCAGACATTAGAAGATTCACATCCACTGAAATGTTGACTCAGAAATGTACGGCCATAACTAGACCGCGACCCAGATCACAGACGATCGGATATCGAATGACACGTCACACCACCCGCACCATGTTGGTCGGCGCCGCCACGGTCGCCCTGGCGCTCTCCGGTTGCGCCTCCGAGTCCGAGGGCACGGATTTCTCCGGCGCCAAGCTGCGCTGGGTCGTGTCCAGCGCCCCGGGCGGCGGATTCGACACCACGACAAGGCAATTGGAACCGTTCTTCGCCGAAGCGCTGGGGACCACGACCACCGTCGAGAACATGGAGGGTGGCGGCTACGCCATCGGCGCGCAGACCATGCTCACCAACGGCGCCGACTGCACCAGCGTCGTCACCCACGGCGTGCCGCACCTGATGTTCTCCTACATGACCCAGTCCGTGGACTACGACCTCGACAGCTTCGCCCCGGTCGGCGGGATCAGCATCGAACCCGGCGTCATCCGGGTGCGCAACGACGCGCCGTGGCAGGACATCCAGGCGTTCGTGGACGACGCGAAGGCCCGGCCCGGCGCCATCAAGATCAGCGTCTCTGACCTGCAGAGCAACAACTACATCGCCCTGCTCCAGATGGAGCGCGACCTGGGTATCGACCTCAACATCATCGGCTACGACGGCGGCGGGCCCTCGCGGACCGCGCTGGTCAGCGGCGAGGTGGACGCCACCCACGCCGGCGTGTTCAACAGCCTGGCCATCGCCGACGACACCCGCGTGATCGCCGTCAGCCAGCCCGAGAACAAGTGGCCCGACGTCACCGACGACGCGCCGCCCATCAACGAGGCACTCGGGGTGGAACTGCCGGCCAACGCCTCCAACTACGTGGTGTTCGCCTCGGCCGAGTGTCGGGACAACAACCCCGAGCGCTACCAGATGCTTGTCGACGCCCTGAAGACCTCGGTCGAGAACGAGGGTTACCTGAGCACCCTGGCCGACCTCGGCGAGGAGTCCAAGGTCGCCTACCTGACCCCGGACGAGGTCGAGGAACTCGCCACGCAGTCGCAATCCGACATCGAACAACTCCTCGAGGCGAACCCGAATGCCTTCGGCGGCTGATCCTTTGACCGCGACCGAGAACCACACCGGCAGCGCGGGGGCGAGGCTTGCCCTCGTCTCCGCGCCCGGGGGGATGGCCATCGTCATCGGCGTGCTGGCGTGGATGATGTCGGTGGATCTCAACCCCGCCGACAAGGGCTATCCCCGGGCGCTGGCCGGCCTGCTGGTGCTCGTCGGGGTCTGGAACCTGGTCGCCGACCTGCGCGAGCGCGCCGCCGGCGACGAACCCGACCCCGAGTACGGCCGGCTGGTCGCCTGGCGGGTGGCGGGCTTCATCGCGCTGATCGCGCTGTCGATCTGGCTGGTCAAGCCCATCGGGTTCTACCCGGCCGCCGGCCTGCTGGTCCTGGGCGGCCTATTGATCATGGGTGTGCGTAAACCCCTTGTCCTGATTGTCTTTCCGTTGGTGCTGATCGGCCTCGGCTACGTGCTGTTCACCATGCTGATCGGCGTCCCCCTACCCCTTGCCAGAGGATTCTGATGCTGGACAACATCACCGCGGGCCTGGGACTGCTGCTGCAGCCCGCGCCGCTGATGTGGCTGGTGGTCGGCGTCTCGGTGGGCTTTGTCGTCGGCGTGCTGCCGGGCCTGAGCACCTCCAACACCGCCGCCCTGCTGCTCCCGTTCGCCATCACCCTGCCGCTGGAGAACTCCCTGGTGCTCATCGTGAGCATCTATGCCGGAGCGCAATTCGGCGGCGCGGTCCCGGCGATCCTGTTCAACGTGCCCGGTGAGGCCGGCTCGGCGGTCACCGCCCTGGACGGCTACCCGTTGGCCAAACGCGGTCAAGCGGGGCTGGCGATCGGCATCGCCCGGATGGCCTCGGTCCTCGGCGGCGTCATCAGCGGATTCTTCGTGCTGTTCCTGCTCCAACCGCTCGGCGCGCTGTCGCTGAAATTCGGTGCGCGGGAGATGTTCGCCATCATCGTGCTCGGCCTGGTGGTCGCCTCGTCCCTGATGGGCGGGTCGGCGCGCAAGGGGCTGCTGGTCGGCCTGCTGGGCCTGCTGCTCGCCGTCGTGGGGGTCAGTCCCGGGACCGCCGAGACCCGGTTCACCTTCGGCGAACTGCAGCTCTACGACGGAATTCCGTTCCTGGCGGCGCTGATCGGCGTCTTCGCGATCAGCGAGATGCTGATGCTCGTCGGCTCCACGCTGATGCAGAAGCGGCAGCGCGAGCAGGCCGTGGACTCCGGCGGGCTGCGCAAGGAGACCCGCGACGCGATCGACGGCGTGAAGGCCACCTTGAAGGAACCGGGCGCGGTGGCGCGCTCGAGCAGCGTCGGGATCATCCTCGGGCTCATCCCCGGCCTGGGTGCGGCGGTCGCGAACTTCATCAGCTACTCGTTCGAGAAGCGGCGCTCCAAGACACCCGAGGAATTCGGCAAGGGCAGCCACAAGGGCATCATCGCCTCGGAGGCCTGTGACAACGCGGTGGCGAGTTCCAGCCTGATCCCGACGTTCACGCTCGGCATCCCGGGCAGCGCCACCATGGCCGTCGTGCTCGCGGCGTTCTACCTGCAGGGCATCCAGCCCGGACCGCGGGTGCTGCAGAGCAACAGCGCCGAGGTCTACGCGGTGGCGATCGCGCTGATCGCCGCCAGCATCCTGATCCTCCCGCTGGGCGTGGTGTTGGCCGGACCGCTGGCGTCGGTGACCAAGGTGCCGCTGTCGTTCCTGGTGCCCACCGTGCTGTTCATGTCGATGGTCGGCGTGTACGCCATCCGCAACTCGATCTTCGACGTCGGCCTGGCGCTGTTCTTCGGCGTCATCGGTCTGTTGTTGCGGCTCAACGGATATCCGGTGATCCCGTTGATCCTCGGCATCATCCTGGGCCCGCTTGCCGAGGAGTATCTGCTGCGCAGTCTGCAACTCGCCGACGGGCCGAGCTACTTCTTCGGGTCGGTCGTCGTGAACATCCTGTGGGCCTTGTTGATCGGCGCCCTGGCGCTGATGGCGGTCTCGGGTCTGCGCAAGCGCCGCGGCGCGAGCACGCCCGACCCCGAACCGGCCGAGCAGTACAACTAGAGAGGAGGCCCGGGTGCGGGCCGCAATTGTGACGGGCGCCAGCCGCAACATCGGGCTGGCGATCGCCCGCCGGCTTCTCGCCGACGGCTGGCGAGTATGTCTGACCGGACGCGACCGCGACAGCGTCGTCGCGGCGGCCGAGGGATTGGCGGCGGCCGGGGCCGGCGAGGCGGTGCGCGCCTTCGCCGGTGACATCGGCGTCGAGGACGACGTGCGCCGCCTGATCGACGACGTCGAAAATGCCTGGGGCGCCGTTGATGCCGTCGTCAACAACGCCGGCATCCGGGCGCACGGACCCCTCGAGTCGATGACGGTCGAGAACTGGGACGCGGTGCTGGCCACCGTGCTGACCGGGGCGTTCCTGACCACCCGGGCGGTGCTGCCCGGCATGCGGGAACGCGGGTGGGGCCGCATTGTGAACATCGCCGGCATGTCGGGACAGTCCGGCGCCGCCGGCCGAGTTCCGGTGGTAACGGCCAAGTCCGGCCTGATCGGACTCACCAAGGCCTGCGCCCACGAGGCCGACGGTTCCGGCGTCACCGTCAACGCCGTCTCGCCCGGACACATCGACACCGAACGGCGCCCGGGCCTCGGCGACGACGGCACCGCCGCGCAGCACTACCGGCACCTGGCCGAGCAGGGTAATCCGGTCGGGCGCATCGGCGCGGTCGAGGACGTCGCCGGCGCGGTGTCCTACCTGTGCGGGCCGGACGCGGGATACGTGACGGGGCAGGTGCTCTCGGTGAACGGCGGTGCGTACATGTAGCGACTTTCCGCCTGACCAGCGGACTTCGAATACATCGCCGACACCCCCGAAAGGACCCCAGATGGTTGCCGAGATCAGCGCGCAAACCCGCCGCCTCGCCGAATTCCTGAGCGCCGCCGCATCGACCCCGCTGCCGCCGGAAGTGCTCCACAAGACCAAGCACCACGTCATCGACACCATCGCCGCCATGGTCTCCGGCGCCGAATTGCCGCCCGGCAAGCGCGGTCTGGCCTACGTCGCCGACGTGGCCGACGGCGCCAGCGTGCTCATCGGCGGTGGGCGGGCCGCGCCGGTCGAGGCCGCCCTGGCCAACGGCATGTCGGCGCACGCCGACGAGACCGACGACTCGCACGCGCGCTCCATCAGCCACCCCGGCTGCGCCGTCGTCCCGGCCGCCCTGGCCGTCGGCGATCTGCGCCGCAGCAGCGGGGAGCAGGTGCTGCGCGCCGTCGCCGCGGGCTACGACGTGGGCACCCGGGTGGTGCTCAGCCTCGGAAAGCCGGTGCTGAACACCGATTCCAGCGGTCGCAGCACCCACGCCTACTGCGGCCTGTTCGGCGCGGCCGCCACCGCCAGCACCCTGTACGGCTTCACCGAGGAGCAGGCCCGCCACGCGCTGTCGTATGCGGCCCAGAGCGCCTCGGGGGTGACCAGCTGGGTGCGCGACCCCAACCACGTGGAGAAGGCGTTCGTGTTCGCGGGCATGCCGGCGTCCAACGGCGTGCGCGCCGCGGCGATGGTCGCCTCGGGCTGCGACGGCGTCGACGACGTGTTCAGCGGCGTGCCCAACTTCCTGGACGCCCTGTCGGCCGAGGTCCGCCGCGACGAACTGGCCGACGGCCTCGGCGAGCGCTACGAGATCATGCACACCAACATCAAGAAGTTCGCCGTCGGCTCACCCGCGCAGGCCGCGGTCCAGGCGATGCTCGAACTCGTCGAGGAAGAGCCCATCGACCCGGCGCAGGTCGCCAACATCCGAATCGTGTTGCCGCACGACCTGTGTCGGGTGGTCGACAACCGCTCGATGCCCGACATCTGCTGCCAGTACCTGGTGGCCGGCACGCTGGTCGACCGGGCGTTCACCTTCGCGATGGCCCACGACGACGATCGGATGACCGACCCAGTGATCACCGCGCTGCGCCAGCGCACCGATCTGGTGCCCGACCCGGAGAAGGCCGGGGTGCGCACCGCCGACGTCACGGTCACCCTCGCCGACGGCCGCACCCGGCAGCGCTACATCGGTGCGGTGCGCGGCACCGTGGACGATCCGATGACCGACGACGAGGTGACCGCCAAGGCCGTCGACCTGATGGAACCGGTGCTCGACGCCGCGGCCACCGGCGAACTCATGGAACGGCTGTGGTCGCTCGAGGGCTGCGCGGACATCGGCGAGATCACCGGCCGGCTGACCGCCGGCGCACTCGCGGAGGCCCGCCGATGACCGTCGGGGTCCCCGCGCAACTGCGCACCACCGCGGAATCGCTGGCCGGTTGGGCCGTCGAGACGGTACCGAGTCCGGCGGACCTGGAACTGGCCCAGACCGCGCTGATCGACACCGTCGCCGTGGCGCTGGCCGGCGCCGATCATCCGCTGACCACGCTGGTCGCCGGCTTGCCGGCCGCGGCCCGCTGGGCGGCCCAGGCCCACGTCATCGACTACGACGACCTGCACCTGCCGTCGACCACCCACATCAGCACCGTGTGCGTGCCCGCCGCGGCGGCCACGGGCGGCGATGCGCGCGCCTACCTGGCCGGCGCGGGGGTGATGGCCCGATTGGGCGCGGCCCTGGGCTGGGACCACTACTCGCGCGGCTGGCACGCGACTTCGACGACCGCCCCGATGGCCGCCGCGACGGTCGCGGCCACCGCGATGGGCATGGACGTGGAGCGGACCGCTACCGCGATCGCGCTGGCGGTGTCCAGCGCCGGCGGGGTGCAGCGCGCCTTCGGCAGCGACGGCAAGGCCATCCAGGTGGGCCTGGCGGTGGACGCCGGGATCCGGGCGGCCCAACTGGCGGCCGACGGCGCCTCGGCCGACCTGCGGGTGGTCGACGCGTGGCTGGCGCTGGTCTCCGAGCCGCCGTTCGACCTGGCGCTGGGTTCGCCGGAGATGATCCCGGGCGGGCTGGCCGTGAAGGTCTACCCGTGCTGCTATGCGCTGCAACGGCCCATCGCCTGCGCGGCCGAGGTGGCCGTCGACCTCGATCCGAGCCGGGTGGACCGAATCGACGTGTGGCTCAAGGAATCCGCGGTGCAGCCCCTGGTGCATCACCGGCCCACTTCCGGTCTCGAGGCGAAGTTCTGTCTCGAACACGCGCTGGCCGTGGGCGTCATCGACCGGTTCGCGGGATTCCACAGCTTCTCCGATGACGCCGTGCATCGCCCCGAGGTCGCCCGGCTCACCCGCAACGTCACCGTCCACCTGTCCCCGGGCGGTGACGGGCTGCTCGACGACGTGGTCCGGGTGCAGCTGACGACCTCCGACGGCGAAACCCACAGCGGGGAGATCGACATCCCGCCCGGCGCGCCGGGCCGCCCGGTCAGCCGAGATCAATTGGCGCAGAAGGTACGTGACTGCGTCGGCGACCGCGCCGAGACCGTACTCGCCGCCGGCTGGGCCGACCTCCCCGACCTCTTCCAGGGCGCCTCGACACAGGACGCCTCGACACAGGACTCCTCGACACAGAAGGACCCGACATGATCGATCTGACCGAACTGGCCGCGCAGGCCCTCGCCGTCGCCGACCAGGTGGAGGGCCCGGTGCGCACCGAGGCCGTCCGCTCCCTGTTGAACGTGGTCGGCACCACGATCGGTGCGGCGGCCACCGCCGAGACCGACATCGTCGCCGCCGGCATGCGCCGCACGGGCGCGCCGGGACAGGTGCCCGTCCCAGGGCGCGCCGACACCTTCGACCCGCCGTCGGCGGCGCTGATCACCGGCTTCGCCGCGCACCTCGACGATTTCGACGACACCCATCTGGCCACCGTCGTGCACCCCGGGGCCGCCACCCTGGGCGCGGCACTGGGCGCGAGCTGGCTGCACGACCGCACCGGTGAGGAGTTGTTGCGCGCCTTCGCCGTCGGCATCGAGCTGCAGCTGCGGGTCGCGGTGGCAATGTCGCCGTCGCACTACGACGCCGGGTGGCACATCACCGGCACCGTGGGCCCGATCGGCGCGGCCATGGCCGCCGCGATGCTGATGGGGCTCGACGCCGAGGCCACCGGCCGCGCGATAGGCGTTGCCTCCAGCATGACCATCGGGCACCGCGAGGGCTTCGGCACCATGAACAAGCCGCTGCACCCGGGCAAGGCCGCCGCCAATGGCCTGGTCGCGGCGACGGTGGCCGCGCACGGGCTCACCGCCTCGCCGACGGCGCTGGACGGACCCCGCGGCTACTTCCGGGTGCTGGCACCGGAACTCGACGTGGCCAAGCTCGTCGACGGCTGGGGGCAGCGCTGGGAACTGCTGGACAACACTTACAAGCCCTACCCGTGCGGCATCGTCAGCCACCCCGCGATCGAGGCCGCCGAGGCGCTGCATCAGGCGGTGGGCGGACGCGAGGTCGAGCGCGTCGAGGTGCGCTGCCACCCGCTGGTGGTGGAACTGACCGGCAATCCGGATCCCGCCGACGGGCTGGCCGCCCGGTTCTCCACCGTGCACGGCGTGGCCTGCGGCGTGCTGGACGGTCCGGTGACCCTCGGGTCCTACGACGACGCGCACGTGCGCTCGGCACCCGTCATCGCCATGCGGGCCAAGGTGCAGCTGCAACCGGACCCCGAGGTGGCCAGGGCCGCAGTCGCTGTGACGGCAACCCTGGCCGACGGCAGCACCGAGACCTGCGCGGTGCAGAACGCCCGCGGCAGCCTCGAGGTGCCGTTGACCGACGACCAACTCGACAACAAGGTGCTGGCGCTGGTGGAACGCACCCTGCCGGGCCGGGAGAAGGAGATCGTCGAGACCGCACGCACGGTCGCCGCGGCACCCAGCGCCCAGGGCTGGTTCCGCGCCCTGGCCGACACCGCGGCCCGTACCGACCAGGAAGGCACCCCCGCATGAGCACCGATATCACCACCGGAATCAGTTCCTTTGTCGCCGAGCTGAACTGGAGCGACATCCCCGAGTCGGCGCGGGTCGCCGCGCGCCGCACCGCGGCGAACGTGATCGGATTGTCGGTGGGCGCCGCGCACGACCCGGCCGCCGAGGCGGTGCTGGCCGCCGCCGCGGATCTCGGCCAGCGCGGCACCGCGCAGGTGCTCGGCCGCAGCGAACAACTGACCGCGCCGTGGGCGGCGCTGGTCAACGGCCTCACCGCGCACGTCGAGGATTTCGACGACACCTACCTGAGCTGCATCCTGCACCCCGGCGCGCCGATCGTGCCCGCGGCGCTGGCCGCAGCCGAACTGGTGGGCGCGGACGGCGCGACGCTGATGACCGGAGTGGTGGCCGGCGTCGAGGTCGCCAGCCGGCTCGGTGATGCCCTGTGGCCCAGCCACTTCGACCGCGGCTGGCATGTCACCGCGACCACCGGGCCGATCGGCGCCGCGTGTGCGGCCGCCCGGGTGCTGGGCCTGGACGCCACCCGCACCGCGGCGGCGATCGCCATCGCGGCGACCCAGGCCGCCGGGCACACCGAACAACTCGGCTCGATGACCAAGGCCTTCCAGGTCGGCCGCGCCGCGTCGACCGGGGTCGAGGCGGCGCTGCTGGCCGAGCAGGGCTTCACCGGCCCCGCGGAGCCGCTGGCCGGCCGGCGCGGCATGTCCGCGCTGATGGCCGAGGACGTCGACTGGACGCCGATGGCCGATCTGGGGTCGCGCTGGCTGGTCGAACAGAACGCGCTCAAGCCGTACAGCTGCGGTATCGTCAGCCACCCGGTGATCGACGCCGGCAAGCGGCTGCGCGCCGAGGGCGTCGAGGCCGGCGCCGTGGAGTCGGTGACCCTCGACGTCCACCCGCGGGTGCTCGACGTGATGGGCGTGACGGAACCGGAAACCGGTCTGCAGAGCAAGTTCTCGGTCTACCACTGCTTCGCGGTCGGCCTGCTGCGCGACGCCGGCGGACCGGCCGAGTTCAGCGACGAGACCGCCGTCGACCCGGCCATCGCAGCGCTGCGCCGACGGGTGACGGTCAACACCAATCCCGACCGGGCGCCGGACTCCTGCGGGCTGACGGCCACCCTGACCGGCGGCGCGCAGGTCGAGTTCACCATCGAGCACGCGACCGCCAGCGCGGCCGCCCCGATGACCGACGCCGAACTGCAGGACAAGGTGGTGCGCCTGGCGAGCCGGCTCGAGGACCCGAGCCGGCTGTGGGATGTGGCCTGGCGGTTGGACGAGATCGCCGGGGCCGCAGACCTGTTCGCCGTAGCCCGGTAACGCCGCCGGTGGCCTCCGCCGTCGGCCGCTGGCTGCTGCTGCTCGTCGCCGTCGCGGTCGTCTCGCTGGGGTTCATCGCGATCGCGCTGCCGACGCCGCTGCTCTTCGGCGGCCTGCTGGGGGCGCTGCTCTACGCGCTGGCCCGGCCGGCGGCGCCGCTGCGGCTGCCCGTGTCCTGGTTCCACGCCGGGCAGGCCGTGGTGGGCGCCATCGTCGGGTCCGCGATCGAGTGGGACACCCTGGTGGACCTCGGCGCGCGCTGGCTGATCGTCATCGGGATCTCGTGTTTCGCGCTGGTGGTCAGCGTGCTGTGCGGCACCCTGCTGATCCGGCGCGGCGCCAGCCCCGCCACCGCCACGTTCTCGTCGATCGCCGGCGGGGCCATCGGGTTGACCGCGATGGCCGACGACCTGGGCGCGGACTCCCGCGTCATCGCCGTGCTGCAGTATCTGCGGTTGCTGATCGTGCTGCTCACCCTGCCGGTCGTGGTCACCTTGCTGTTCGGCGCCTCGGATCAGCGCGGCGCGCGCGGGGTGGTCGGCGGGGACTGGCGGGTGGACCTGCCGTTCGTGGCGATCGCCATCGGCGGGGGCGTGCTGGCCGGGAAGCTGCTGCGGATGCCGTCGCCGGCGCTGCTGGGCCCGCTGCTGGTGGCGGCCCCGCTGACGCTGGTGCCGTACTTCGCCGGGGCGCAGGTGCCGGTGGTGATCGCGGGCCTGGGCTATCTGGCGATCGGTGTCCAGGTCGGGCTCAAGTTCACCCTGGAGAGCCTCAAGTCGATCGGCCGGATGGTGCCGACGGCCATGCTGACCATCGTGGTGACCCTGGTGGGCTGCGCGGGCCTCGGCGCGATCCTGGCGGCCACCACCGACGCCACCCCCCTGGACGCCTACCTGGCGACCACGCCCGGCGGCATCTACGCGGTCATGGGCACCGCGGAGTCCACCGGTTCGGACGTCACGTTCGTCGCGGCCGCCCAGATCGTGCGGATGCTGATGGTGCTGGCCATCGCGCCGTTCGTGGCGGCCTACTTCCGCAACCGCCCCACCGGCCCGGACCCCGGCTGACCTACTCCTCGTCGGCGGCCTGCAGCACCACCAGCGCGCGGCCCTCGACGATCACGATGCTGCCCGCGGCCATGGTGGTCTCGCCGTGCCCGTTCTCGGGGACCGCGGTGTCGGTGACCACCCGCCACTGCGCGCCCAGTTCGGTGGGCGGCAAGGTGAATTCGATGGGCTCGTGGTAGGCGTTGAAACACAGCACGAACGAGTCGTCGGTGATCCGATGCCCGCGACGGTCCATCCCCGGGATGCCCTGGCCGTTGAGGTACACCGCGATCGACTTGCCGAAGCCGGAATCCCAGTCCTCCTCGGTCATCTCCGAGCCGTCCGGTCGGAACCAGGAGATGTCCGGCAGTCCGGTCGACCCCCGTCGTCGCACCGGGCGGCCGGTGAAGAAGCGACGGCGGCGGAACACCGGGTGGTCGGCGCGCAGCGCGGAGACCTTGCGGGCGAACTCCAGCAGCCCCTCGTCCGCGGATTCCCAATCCACCCAGGTGATCTCGTTGTCCTGGCAGTACCCGTTGTTGTTGCCGTGCTGGGTGCGGCCCAACTCGTCGCCGTGGCTGATCATCGGCACACCCTGGGACAGCAGCAGCGTGGTCAGGAAGTTGCGCTGCTGACGCGCCCGCAGTTCGGTGATCCCCGGATCGTCGGTCGGGCCCTCGGCCCCGCAGTTCCACGACCGGTTGTGGGACTCGCCGTCGTTGTTGTCCTCGCCGTTGGCCTCGTTGTGTTTATCGTTGTAGGACACCAGATCCCGCAACGTGAACCCGTCGTGGGCGGTGACGAAGTTGATCGAGGCCACCGGACGACGGGCGGTGTGCTCGTAGAGGTCCGCCGACCCGGTCAGCCGGGAGGCGAACTCACCCAGGCTGGCGGATTCCCCGCGCCAGAAGTCGCGCATGGTGTCGCGGTATTTGCCGTTCCACTCCGTCCACTGCGGCGGGAAGTTGCCCACCTGGTAGCCGCCGGGGCCGAGGTCCCATGGCTCGGCGATCAGCTTGGTCTGGCTGACCGTCGGATCCTGTTGCACGAGTTCGAAAAACGTACTCAGGCGGTCCACGTCGTAGAACTCCCGGGCCAGGGTGGCCGCGAGGTCGAACCGGAATCCGTCGACATGCATCTCGGTCACCCAGTACCGCAGCGAATCCATGATCAGCTGCAGCGCGTGCGGGTGCCCGACGTTGAGGCTGTTACCGGTGCCCGTGTAATCGGTGTAATAGCGCTTGTCGTCGTCGACCAGGCGGTAGTAGGCCGCGTTGTCGATGCCGCGCATGGACACCGTGGGACCCAGGTGATTGCCCTCGGCGGTGTGGTTGTAGACCACGTCCAGGATGACCTCGATGCCGGCCTCGTGCAGGGCCCGCACCATCACCTTGAATTCCTGCACCTGCCCGCCCGGGGTGGTACTCGAGGTGTACTTGGCGTCGGGGGCGAAGAAGCCGATGGTGTTGTAGCCCCAGTAGTTGTTCAGGCCCTTGTCGATCAGCGTCGAGTCGTTGGCGAAGTGGTGCACCGGCATGAGTTCCACCGCGGTCACCCCGAGTGACTGCAGGTGCTCGATGATGGCCGGATGCGCGATGCCCGCGTAGGTGCCGCGGGCCTGCTCGGGGATCTCGGGGTGGGTCTGGGTCAACCCCTTGACGTGGGTTTCGTAGATGACGGTGTCGGCGTACTCGTGCTGCGGCGGCCGGTCGTTGCCCCAGTCGAAGTACGGGTTGATGACCACCGACTTCGGCATGCTGGCCGCCGAGTCCTCGTCGTTGCGGCTGTCGGGATCGCCGAAGTTGTAGCCGAACAGCGACTGATCCCAGCTGAAGTTGCCGTCGATGGCCTTCGAGTAGGGGTCGAGCAGCAGCTTGTTCGGGTTGCAGCGGTGGCCGTTGGCCGGGTCGTGGGGGCCGTGCACGCGGTAGCCGTAGCGCTGACCGGACTCCACCCCGGGCAAGAAGCCGTGCCACACGAACCCGTCGACCTCGGGCAGCTTGATCCGCGTCTCGGTGCCGTCGGCGTCGAACAGGCACAGCTCGACCCGCTCGGCGACCTCGCTGAACAGGGCGAAGTTGGTACCGGACCCGTCGTACGTCGCGCCCAGGGGATAGGCCTTACCCGGCCACACCTCGGTCTTCGGCGCCGGCGATGAACTCGTCACCTCGTGCTTCACCCACCTCTTTGATTCGCATGCGCGCGCTGCGCAGGGCATTAACGTAGCGAGTTCCCCTGTGAGTCGCGCGGTACACCCGCGGACCCGTCCCGACCGCAGCTGAGAAAACAGTGAGGAATTCTCCATCGGCCGCCAACTGGGCTAGCCTGGGTGAAGGTTGAGTCTCACAGCCGCCCGGAACCGTCAGCAGTATCGAGGTGACGAGCAGGCCGAAATTCCTGCCGCCGCCACACCTCGACATGACGAATCCGTAGTACGAATTTCGTCTACTGACGGGGCACAAGATGTCTGTAACAGCTAATTTCGAATCCGACGCACCGATCGTTTACCGGACCGTGCGGTTGAGTCATCGCCGGCTGGACACCGGGGTCGTCGCGGTGAGCGCCCACGGCGAGATCGACGCCGCCAACGCCGACGACTTCTGCGATTACGTGCAGGATCTGGTTTCCGGGTGTGATCAGTTGGTGGTGGACCTCAGCGAGTTGACGTTCTTTGGTACGCCGGGTGTTTCGGCGTTGCGCCGCATCCGGATCGACGCCGCGTGGGTGCTGGTGACGGGCCCGGCCGTCGCGCGGATGCTGCGGGTCTGCGACGCCGCCGGCGATCTGCCGGCCGCGGGCTCGTTGGCGGCGGCGCTGGCAGTGCTGCGCGGCGCCCCGGGGCTGCAACTCGTCGGCGGCTGACCGGCGCCACGGCGCCATCGAGAGCGGACGGCTCGCGCTGCTGTTCGTCGTGGTCTCGGCTACACTTTCGCGGTCCTGATCTCTTGTTCGGGGGCTGAGAGAAAGCGTCGACGCACCTGACATGACAGCCGTACCCGAGAGCCAACCCTTCCCCAGGGCAATGGCATTGCTGGTCGCGGGCGTCTTCTTCATGCAGATCCTGGACGCGACGATCATCACGCCCGCGATCCCGGTGATGGGGGAGTCGCTGGGCGTGCCCCCGGTGGACATCAACGTGGCGATCTCGGCGTACCTGGTGACGGTCGCGGTCCTCATCCCGGTCAGCGGCTGGCTCGCCGATCGGTTTGGCGCGCGACGGGTTTTCCTCGCCGCGATTCTAATCTTCACGCTGGCCTCGGTGGGCTGTGCGGCCAGCACCACGCTGCCGATGCTGGTCGCCACGCGCATCCTGCAGGGCGTCGGCGGGGCCATGATGGTCCCGGTCGGCCGGCTCGCGGTGCTGCGGCACTCCAGCAAGTCCGACCTGGTGCGGGCCATCGCGTTGCTGACCTGGCCGGCCCTGACCGCCCCGGTGGTGGCGCCGGTGCTCGGCGGTGCGATCGCCACCGTCGGGTCCTGGCGGTGGATCTTCCTGATCAACCTGCCGATCGGTATCGTCGGCTTCCTGTTGGCGCTCAAGCTGATTCGCGGCGAACCGGCGCCGCAGCGCCGGCAGCTGGATTGGCGCGGCACCCTCGCCCTCGGGCTGGGACTCGGCATCGGGCTGATCGCGCTGGAACACATCCGGATCAGCGGCACCGACTGGCTGCGGGTCGGCCTCGGCATGGCGTTGGCCGTCCTGCTGCTCGGGGGTGCGCTCTGGCACCTGTTGCGCGCGGCGGACCCGCTGGTGCAGTTGCGCGTCCTGCGGGTGCGCACCCTGCGGATCACCGTCTCGGCGGGATCGTTGTACCGGCTGGTGATCACGGCCGTACCGTTCCTGCTGCCGCTGCAGTTCCAGCTGGAGTTCGGCTGGAGCCCGTTCGCCGCCGGGTTGATGGTCGCCGCGCTGTTCATGGGCAACCTGACTATCAAGCCGATCACCACGCCGCTGATGCGACGGCTCGGAATCCGGAACGTACTGTGGTTCAACGGACTCGCGTCGGTGGCCTGCTTCGGGCTGTTGGCGCTGCTGGAACCGGGGATGCCCGTCGCGGTCATCGCGGTGATCCTGTACATCAGCGGCGCGCTGCGGTCGATCGGCTTCACCGCCTACAACTCGCTGGCGTTCGCCGATGTGCACGGCGACGACCTGACCCACGCCAACACGCTCAACGCCTCGGTGCAGGAGTTGGCCGCCGGGCTCGGCGTCGCCCTGGCCGCGCTGGTGGTCAGCCTGCTCACGTCGTACTCGCTGACGTATCTGGTGCTGGGCGCGGTGATGGCGGTGACCCTGATCGAGACGCTCCGACTGCCCCGCAATGCCGGGTCGCACGTCAGCGGCGCGCAGAATTGAGCGGTGCCCCCGGTCCACTGGCCGCCCCTGCGGCAACGCGACGGCGTCACCTGCGGTCCCACCGTGGCGATCGTCGCCGCGGCGCGCCTCGACGCCGACTATGCCGCGCGGCTGGCCGCCCCGGAATGGTTTGCCGCCGAACAGGGTCGGTTGCACCGTCGGCTCAACCGTTGCTGGCCGCGGGCGCTGGGCACCACGCCGATGGCGATGGCCGCGGCGCTGAGCACCCACAGCGCGGTGCGCTACCGCTGGCGGTGGGCGCGGCGGCGCGACCGACTGCTCGACGTGCGCGAGGCGGTGCTGCTCGGCTGGCCGGTCCCGATGCTGGTGGGCAACGTCGCACCGCGGCACTGGGTGTTGCTGACCCAGTGGCGCGACGACGGATTCGCTTGCTACGAGCCGTCTTCCGGGCAGATCCGCCGGGTCACCGTCGCGCAGGTCCGCGGTGCGGAGTTGGTCGGGCTGGGTTTCGCGCGGCCGTGGGCGTTCGTGCTGCCCACCCGGCTCAGCGGGCGGTTCAGCGCCCGGTGATCAGGCCGACGCAGGCGTGCACGGCCGCCTCGGTGATGCCGCGGATCTCCTCGCCGTCCTCCATGGTGTGCGCGGTCAGTTCGCGCAGACCGCCCAGCAGGATCAGCGCCGTCTGCCGCCGCACCGGGCCCAGGCCGGCCCGGGCGAAGCCGGGGCCCGCGGTGATCTCGATCAGCAGGTCGATGAAGCGGTCCATGCCGCGGCGCTGCACCGGGCGCACGGCGTCCCCGAGCGCGGGGAACTCCCGGATCCAGGTCAGCGTCAACGCCGGGTGGGCCTCGATGGCCGTGATGTAGGCGTCGATGGCCTGTTCGATCTGGACGCGCCAGTCCGCCTCGGGGTCCACCGCCGCGCGGATCCCGGCCACGGTCCGGGAGTTGTCGTCGTCGAGCAGTTCCAGCAGGCAGTCGTCCTTGCTGGCGAAGTGCGCGTAGAAGGTGCGCTTGGAGGTCTTGGCGTGCCGCACGATGTCGGCGACCGTCGTTTCCCGGTAACCGCGCTCGTTGATGGAGCCGACCAGACCGTCGAACAGTCGGCGCCGGAACGGGTCGCCGCCGGGGGAGCTCACCTCGGTCGGGGCGACGGTGCCGATGGTCATGACGCGATTTTCCCCCAACCACTCTTGCGGCACCTGGTACTAACCGGTACCGTACTCCACATCGAAGCGGTACGCAGCAGTACCGCCGTGGAGCTGGGAGGCCGTCGTGACCGAGACCACCGTCGAGCCCATTGCGGCCGAGATCAACCTGCCGCCCGCCCCGCGATTCGTGCCCACGCTGCTGCAAGGCCTGGGCTACGCCTTCTTCCGGCGTCAGGTGGTCACCGCGATGACCGCACGCCACGGCGAGGCGTTCCGGCTGCGGGTGCCGCTGTTCGGCAACATGATCGTGGTCACTGACCCCGCGTTGGCCAAGCAGGTATTCACCGCCAGCCCAGAGGATTTGGGCAACATCCAGCCGAACCTGAGCCGGGTGTTCGGGCCCGGTTCGGTGTTCGCGCTCGACGGCGCCGAACACCGCCGCCGCCGCAAGCTGCTGACGCCGCCGTTCCACGGCAAGGCGATGAAGAACTACGAGAAGATCGTCGAAGAGGAGACGCTGGCCGAGACCGCGTCCTGGCCCGAGCAGCGCGAGTTCGAGACCCTCGAGCCGATGATGCGGATCACCCTGAACATCATCCTGCGCGCCATCTTCGGCGCCGCCGGCAGCGAACTGACCACGCTGCGCCGCATCATCCCGCCGTGGGTGACGCTGGGTTCGCGCATCGCGGTGCTGCCGAGCCCGGCGCGGGACTACGGACGCTTCACCCCGTGGGGCCGGTTGACCAACTACCGCCGCCAGTACGACGACACGGTCCACGTGCTCATCGAGCAGGCGAAGGCCGATCCGCGCTTCGAGGAACGCACCGACGTGCTGGCGCTGCTGCTGCGCAGCACCTACGAGGACGGCACCCCGATGTCGACCAGCGAGATCGCCGACGAGCTGCTGACGCTGCTGGCCGCGGGCCACGAGACCACCGCCTCGACCCTGGCGTGGGCCTTCGAGCGGATCTCCCGTCATCCGGAGGTGCTCGCGAAAATGGTGGCCGAGGCCGCCACCGACGACAACCAGTACCGGCAGGCGACCATCCTCGAGGTGCAGCGCAACCGCACCGTCATCGACTTCTCCGGCCGGCACGTCTACGCGCCGTCGATCGAGTTGGGGCAGTGGCGGATTCCGCGGGGCTACTCGGTGACGGTGGCGCTCGGCCAGGCCCACGTCAACGCCGAGGAGTTTCCCGACCCGGAGCGGTTCGACCCCGAGCGGTTCGTCGGCGAACGTCCCAACATGATCGCCTGGATCCCGTTCGGCGGCGGCACCCGGCGCTGCGTCGGCGCGGCGTTCGCCAACATGGAGATGGACGTGGTGCTGCGAACCGTGTTGCGCCACTTCGTCATCCAGACCACCACCGCGCCCGGCGAGAAGTGGCATTCCCGCGGCGTCGCGTTCACCCCGAAGAAGGGTGGCCGGATCTCGGTGCGCCGCCGCTGAGGGGGCATGCGACGATCGTGGGCGTGACTGATGCGATCGTCGACATGATGAACCAGCGGATGGCCGAGACCATCCCGGCCGCCCACCGGATGGGCGTCAAGATCGTCGAGGCGCGCCGGGGGTTCGCCGCCACCAGCGTCCCGCTCGAGGGCAACGGCAACCACTTCGGGGTCATCTACGCCGGTGTGCAGTTCACCGTGGCCGAGATCCTCGGCGGCGTCATCGCGCTGACCAGCTTCGACGCCGGTAAGTACTTCCCGTTGGTCAAGAACGTCGACATCAAGTTCGTCGGGATGGCGACCAGCGATCTGCGCGCCGAGGCCACCATGGCCGAGGAGGCCATCGCCCGCGTCGCGGCCGAGGCCGAAAGCCGGGGCAAGGCCGACTACACGCTGGATGCCGTCGTCACCGACGCCAACGGGCAGGTCGTCGCGACCACCCATGGGCTGTATCAGCTACGCGCGCACGGCAATTGACTCAGAGCGCACCGTCGGCGGCCAGCTTGTCCAGCTTGGCGTAGCCGTCGTTGACCCCGGTCTCCATCCCGGAGGCCAGCCACGCGTCGCGGCCCTCGAAGCTGTCGACCAGCGACTGCGCATGCAACCGGGTCCGGCCGTCGCCGAGGTCCTCGAAGCGCAGGGTCTCCAGCGAGACGTCGTCGGGCATGCCCTCGAAGGTGAAGGTCTGCACAATGCGGTCCGGCCCCACGGTGTGGAAGCAACCGCGGAACGCGTAGTCCTGGCCGTCCTGGCTGGCGATGTAGCGCCAACAGCCGCCGTCACGGGCGTCCCATTCCACGATGCGGTTGACCATCCCCTCGGGGCCGACCCAGCGCACGAACAGTTCGGGATCGGTGTGCGCCCGCAGCAATTGCGCCGGGGTGGCGTGGAAGTCGCGGGTGATGCGGATGACCGGCAGGTCGGTGGCGGCCTCGATGGTGGCTTCGGTGGTCATGACACTTGTCCTTTCTCGGTGGGACCGTCCTGCATGTCGGCGAGCACCGCGTCGAGGCGCCGGTAGCGCTCCTCGGCCTGGCGGCGATAGCGTTCGATCCACTTGGTCATCAGGTCGAACACCTCGGCCTCCAGGTGCACCGGGCGGGTCTGGGCCTCCCGGCTGCGGGTCACCAGGCCGGCGTCCTCGAGCACCTTCAGATGCTTGGAGACTGCCTGGATGCTCACGTCGTACGGTTCGGCGAGCTGGCTGACCGTGGCGTCGCCGACCGCGAGGCGGGCGACCATGTCGCGACGAGTGGGATCGGCCAATGCGGCGAATACCTTGGACAAACGATCGGCCATTGCTTCCTCAACTGTTTGGTTGAATACGATTCGAGTGTGCGCGGCTGGCCGGGGTGTTGTCAACCTTTTGGTTGAATAAAGTTTCGGCGCGAACGTGCGCAAACCACGTGAATTTCGCGGCGAGTCGGCCGGGGACGCGCCCGCTCGCGGTGGGTGCGCTAGACGGTGGAGCGCTTGGGCAGCTTCCAACCCGGCCGGGGGTAGTGGCAGGTGTAGCCGTTCGGGATGCGCTCGAGGTAGTCCTGATGCTCGGGCTCGGCCTCCCAGAAGTCGACGGCCGGCGTCACCTCGGTGACCACCTTGCCCGGCCACAGCCCGCTCGCGTCGACGTCGGCGATGGTGTCCTCGGCGACCCGCTTCTGCTCGTCGTCGAGGTAGAAGATCGCCGAGCGGTAGCTGGTGCCGACATCGTTGCCCTGGCGGTCCTTGGTGCTCGGGTCGTGGATCTGGAAGAAGAACTCCAGGATGTCGCGGTAGCTGGTCTGCGCCGGGTCGAAGTCGATCTCGATGGCCTCGGCGTGGCCCGGGTGGTTGCGGTAGGTCGGATTGTCGTTCTGTCCGCCGGTGTAGCCGACGCGGGTGGCGACCACCCCGGGCTGCTTGCGGATCAGATCCTGCATACCCCAGAAGCAGCCTCCGGCCAGGATCGCCTTCTGATGCGACGCCATGCGTGCGTCCTTCCTCTAGGTCGTCAAGGGTGGATCGTCTTCCATTGTGCGCGTTCCCGCTACGTTGGAGCCATGCGCATCATCACCGCCCTGGCCGCACTGCTGCTCGCACTGTGCACCGCCCCGACGGCGGCCGCCGAGGAAACCGTCCCGGTCCCGGAGGGTGCGCCCGGAATCCCGGGGCAGCCGTTCGCCGACAGCGAGTCGCTGATCGACCTGCATCCGCTGCACATCGAGTCCTGGACCCGGGCCCAGCGCGCCGACGCCGTCGTCGTGTCCTTCATGACGGGCACGCCGCAGTGCTACGGCGTGCACACCTCGGTGCGCGAGACACCCGAGGCGGTGATCGTCGACCTGCTCGGCGGCACCCTGCCGGAGGCGGTCAACCGGCCGTGTATCAAGATCGCCGTGGCCGGCACCCTGGAGGTGCCGCTGCAGGCCCCGCTGGGCGACCGCGCCGTGCTCACGACCAGGCTCGACAAACCACATTAGAACGTGTTCTAGTCAGGGTGTGACACGCCCAACATTCTCTCGCGACGAGCTGGTCGCGGCGTTCGCGACGTTCGAACAGACAGTGGCCCGGGCCGGCGAGACCAAGGACTGGGACGCCTGGGTCGAGCACTACACCGACGACGTCGAGTACATCGAGCACGCCGCCGGCACCATGCGCGGCAAGGATCAGGTGCGCACCTGGATCCGGGCCACCATGTCGGTGTTCCCGGGCAGCTACATGACCGCGTTCCCGGCGCGTTGGACCGTGATCGACGAACCGACCGCCCGGGTGATCTGCGAGCTCGACAACCCGATGCGCGACCCGGGTGACGGCACGATCATCAGCGCCACCAACATCTCGATCGTCACCTACGCGGGCGACGGCAAATGGTGCCGGCAGGAGGACGTCTACAACCCGCTGCGCTTCCTCAACGCCGCGCTGAAGTGGTGTCGCAAGGCCGAGGAACTCGGCACCCTCGACGAGGAGGCCGCCGCCTGGTACCGCAAGCACGGGCAGCCGGCGGGGGCCGCGTCATGACCGCGCCCACGCTGGTGATCGGCGGCAACGGCTTCCTGGGTTCGCACGTGGTCCGGCAACTGGTCGCCGACGGGGCCGACGTGCGCGTCACGGTGCGCGCCGGCGCCAACACCGCGGGCATCGACGACCTCGAGCTCACCCGGTTCGTCGGCGACATCTTCGACCTCGACCTGATCCGCGAGGCGATGACGGGCTGCGAGGTCGTGTACTACTGCGTGGTCGACGCGCGGGCGTGGCTGCGCGACCCGTCGCCGCTGTTCCGCACCAACGTCGACGGCCTACGCGGCGTGCTTGAGGTAGCCGCCGAACTCGCGGCCGCCGGCACGTTGAAGATGTTCGTGTTCACCAGCAGCTACTCGACCGTCGGCCGCAAGAAGGGCCGCGTCGCCACCGAGGACGACGTGGTCGATCGGAGCAAGCTCACCGCCTACGTCCGGTCCCGGGTGCAGGCCGAGGACCTGGTGCTGCGCTACGCCCGCGAGCGGGGCGTGCCCGCGGTGGCGATGTGCGTGTCCACCACCTACGGCGCCCGCGACCACGGTATGACCCCGCAGGGCGCGCTGGTGGCCGGCACGGTGTTCGGGAAGTTGCCGTTCGTGCTCGACAAGATCGCGCTGGAGGCCGTCGGCGTCGAGGACGCCGCCCGGGCCATGGTGGCGGCCGGCGAGCGCGGCCGAGTGGGCCAGCGCTACCTGATCTCCGAGAAGATGATCACCAACCGCGAGGTGATCCGGATCGCGGCCGAGGAGTCCGGGGTGGCCCCGCCGCGGCGCTCGGTGCCGGTGCCGCTGCTGTACGCGATGGGCGCGCTGGGCTCGGTGCGAGCCCGGCTGACCGGCACCGATCAGCAGCTGACCCTGGAATCGGTGCGGCTCATGCGCGCCGAGGCCCCGGTCGACTGCACCAAGGCCCGCCGTGAACTGGACTGGACGCCGCGCCCCGTCGAGGAGTCGATCCGCGCGGCCGCCCGGTTCTGGTCCGACATGCGCTCGGCCCGCCGGAAGGCCCGCGCCGAGGGGTGACTTGTTCGCGGGGCGGCTCGCGAAACCGGTACAACACCCCAACTCTGGGTGGGTCGGGAATTGCGGTGGCGCGCAGGTGTTGCACTTCACATGCCCGAGCGTCCCGTCAAAGAACCCACCGCCGAACACCCGATCACCGTCACGCCCACCGCCGGGCGCGTGGTGGTCCGCGTCGACGGCGAGGTCATCGCCGACAGCAGCGCGGCGCTGACGCTGCAGGAGTCGACCTATCCCGCGGTGCACTACATCCCGCTGCGCGACGTCGACCGGGAGCGACTGCGCCGGACCGACACCAGCACCTACTGCCCGTACAAGGGCGAGGCGGGGTACTACAGCGTCGTCGGCGCGCAGACCGTCGAGGACGCCGTCTGGTTCTATGCGCAGCCCTACCCGGCGGTCGCGGCCATCGCCGACCATGTCGCGTTCTACCCGGACAAGGCCGTCATCACCGTCACCGCGGAATAGCGCCGAACACCTTCTCGAACAGTCGGGTGTCGCAGTACTCCCGCAGCGAGGTGATCAGACCGTCGCGCATGTCGAAGATGAACGCGACGGGACTGTCGTAGCGCTCTCCGGCGCTGTTGGCGCCGTCGGCCTGCGCCTCGACGACGACTGTCTCACCCTCGTTGATGCAGCGCAGCAGATCGAAGTGCAACACCATGGTGTCGCGGGCCCCTGCGGTGATCTCGCGGAGTTCGGCCTTGGTCAGCGTGCGGCCCAGACCGTTGCTCCAATAGGTGAAGTCGTCGCTGAGCAGGGCGAACCCCTCGTCGAGGTCGCCGTCGTCGCTGAGCGTCTGCAGGAACATCCACGCCTGCTCGGCCTGCGGGTCGTCGAACGGCGTCGTCACGCCGCTCATCCTGTCCGTTGCCGTCAGTGTCGTCAACGGTGGCTACTCTGGCCGACATCGACACAGACGGTCTGACGCGCGTCGTCACGTTCCCCGGACCGGTGCACCCGGCGGCGACGCTGGCCCCGCACCGGCGCGGGCCGGCCGACCCGACGTACCAGGTGGGGGCCGACGGGGCGATCTGGCGGACCAGCCTGTTGCCGACGGGCCCGGTGACCGCCCGCCTGGAGCGCACCGACGCCGCGGCGGTGCGGGCCCACGCGTGGGGCGCGGGGGCCGCCGAGTTCCTCGCGGCGCTGCCCGCCTACCTCGGCGCCGACGACGATTGGTCGGACTTCCACCCGACACACCCGACGGTGGCCCGGGCCGCCCGGCAGGCCGCACACCTGCGGCTGGGCCGGACCGACCGGGTGCTGGAGGCGCTGATCCCGGCGGTGATCGAGCAGCGGGTGCCCGGCGTCGACGCGTTCCGGGCCTGGCGCACGCTGGTCGGCAAGTACGGCACCGTCGCGCCCGGTCCCGCGCCGGCCCGGATGCGGGTGTTCCCGGCGGCCGAGGTGTGGGCCCGCATCCCGTCCTGGGAGTTCCACCGCGCCAACGTCGATCCCGGGCGGGCGCGCACCGTGGTGGCCTGCGCGCGGCGCGCGGACTCGCTCGAGCGGTTGGCGTCCCGGCCGGCCGCGGCGGCCCGCGCGGCGATGACCAGCCTGCCCGGCGTGGGGGTGTGGACGGCCGCCGAGGTGGCGCAACGGGCGTTCGGCGACGCGGATGCGTTGTCGGTCGGCGACTATCACATCTGCAAGATGATCGGCTGGACGCTGCTGGGCCATCCCGTGGACGACGACGGCATGGTCGAACTGTTGGAACCGATGCGCCCGCACCGGCATCGGGTGGTGCGCCTGTTACAGGTCAGCGGCCTGGCGTATGAACCGCGGCGGGGCGCTCGTCTCCCTGTGCAGAACGTCCGCGAACTTTAGAGTGGTTGACATCGGCGTCAGTGGGGTATGCCGACAACCGACATTTTGAGGAGGAACGATGCCCAGCAGCTACACCGTCCCCGGCCTTTCCGAAAAGGAGGCCGCGCAGATCGCCGAGCGGCTGCAGCGTCAGCTCAGCGTCTACAACGACCTGCATCTGACACTGAAGCATGTGCATTGGAATGTGGTGGGGCCGAACTTCATCGGTGTGCACGAGATGATCGACCCGCAGGTGACGCTCGTTCGCGGGTACGCCGACGAGGTCGCCGAACGCATTGCCACCCTGGGCTTTTCGCCGGAGGGCACGCCGGGGGCCATCATCCGCGACCGCGACTGGGACGACTACTCGGTGAAGCGTGACACCGTGGCGGCGCACCTGGCGGCCCTGGACCTCGTCTACAACGGCGTGATCGAGGACCTGCGCAAGGCCATCACGGATGTCGAGGAGGCCGATCCGGTCACCCAGGACATCCTGATCGGCCACTCCACCGAGCTCGAGAAGTTCCAGTGGTTCGTCCGCGCACATCTGGAGAACGCGGGTGGCCAGCTGGCCCACGAGGGCTCCAAGACCGAGAAGGGCGCCGCCAAGAAGGCGAAGTCCAAGTAGCTGTCGGTCGGCCGGTGGTGCGACGAGTTCGTTGCGCCACCGGCCGTCGCGCTGTCTAAGCGGTCGGTTGCGCGTCGAGTTCGTCGTCGCGCACCGGCCGCTCGGCGAGTTGCTCGGCGCGGCCGAACAGGTACGGGTACGCGATGCCGGCGATGGCGGCACCGACCAGCGGGGCCACCCAGAACAGCCACAGCTGGCCGGGTGCGCCGTCGCCGTTGAAGAAGGCCACCCCGGTGCTGCGTGCGGGATTCACCGAGGTGTTCGAGATCGGGATCGAGATCAGGTGAATCAGCGTGAGCGTCAGGCCGATGGACAGCCCGGCGAAGCCCTTCGGCGCGCGGTCATCGGTGGAGCCGAGGATCACCAGTAGGAAGACCCCGGTGAGTACCACCTCGGCGATCAGGACCGCGGTCATCGAGTAGCCGCCGGGCGAGTTGTCGCCGTAGCCGTTGGCGGCCATGTTGCCCGTGGCCTCGAAACCCGCTCGGCCCGAGGCGATCACGTAGATGATCAGACCGCCGACCAGGCCGCCGAGGACCTGGACGATCCAGTAGCCCGGGACCGCCTTCCATTCGACCCGGCCGGCCAGCGCCGCGCCGAGTGTGACGGCGGGGTTGAAGTGACCGCCCGAGATGGTGCCGAACGCGTACACACCGGTGAGCACCGTCAGGCCGAATGCCAGTGCTACGCCGAGGAATCCAATGCCGACGGAGATGTCGTCGGAGAGGAACTTCGCGGCGAACACGGCGCTGCCGCAGCCGCCGAGGACAAGCCAGAAGGTGCCGATGAACTCGGCGCTGAGCCGGTGGAACATCGTCGGAGGGGACATCTGGGACTCCTTAGCTCGATGGCGTGAGGAGCAATACGATGTCAGGCGCTGACCTGCATCACGACCGTGTTCGCAAATTTGTGTCCGGAAAGTGACGTTTGCTATCTACCTGCGCGTTCGGCTGCGGCAGTCTCCCGGTCGAGGCGCTGGGCCTGATAGATCCCGACGTCGGTGCGGATGATCAGCAGATAGGCGATGCCCACGGTGATCATCGCGGCCGGCAGCACCGAGAACGAGCCCGTCATCTCGGCCACCATGATCATCACGGCCAGCGGCGCGTGGGCGACGCTGCCGAAGCAGGCCATCATCGCGAGCACGATGAACACCCCGGGCCCGGCGGGCAGCGCGGGCGCCCCGGCCAGGTCGGCCAGCCGCCACAGGGCCGCGCCCACAAAACATCCGATCACGATGCCCGGGCCGAAGATGCCGCCGGAGCCGCCGGTGCCGATCGACAGCGAGGTCGCCACGATCTTGGCCACCGGTAACACCAGCACGATCCACAGCGGCATGGCCAGCAGGGTGGATTCGACGGCCGCCAGCTGCACCCAGCCGTAGCCGCTGGACAGGATCTGCGGGATGGCCAAGGCCAGCAGCCCGACGAGCAGCCCGCCGACCGCCGGCTTGAGTACGGCGCCGCCCGGGACCGTGATCCGCCCGGCCAGGTTCACGGTGGCGTAGAAGGTTCGGGCGTACAGGTAACCGATTGCGGCCGAGACGATCCCGATCAGCACGAACCAGGGCAGCTGGGCGGGGTCGAACGCGTAGTTGGTTACCAGCTGGCCGAACAGCGGCTCGAACCCGAGGAACGCCCCGTACACCGCGTAGGCGGTGCCGGAGGTGATGAAGCCGGGGATCAGCGCGCGGTAGTCGAAGTCGCGGCGGTAGATGATCGACGCCGCGAGCACCGCACCGCCCAGCGGCGCGCCGAAGATGGCGCCGATGCCCGAGCCGATGCCCATCGAGACCGCCACCCGGCCGTCGTCGTCGGCGAGGTCGAGCCAGCGGGTCAGCAGGGAGCCGAAGCCCGCGGAGATCTGCGCCGTCGGTCCCTCGCGGCCGCCGGATCCGCCCGAGCCGATGGTCAGCGCGCTGGCGACCATCTTGACGACGACGACGCGGGCGCGGATGGCGCGCGGGTCGGTGTGGACGGCCTCGATCGCGTCGTCGGTGCCGTGCCCGCGGGCCTCGGGGGCGAACTTCGCGACGATGGCCGCCGACACCAGCGCGCCCAGCGTGGTGATCACCGGGATGGCCCAGGCCCGCGAAAAGCCCGGCGAGCCCGGGTTGTTGCCGTCGCCGCGGGCGGTGGGGACGTCGTAGCCGCCGAGGCCGCCCAGCAGCAGTTCGGTGGTGTAGCGCAGCGCCAGGAAGAACACCACGGCGCCGAGGCCGGCGATGATGCCGATGGCCACGCCCAGGATCAGCCACTTGCGCAGGTAGCCGGAGTTCCGCACGAATGCCCCGAGTCGGCCGGCGCCGCCGGTGTCGGCTTGCGCCATGTGGGGCAATGCTAGTGCGTCCGCGGGGGCGGTGCGCGAAGTTGCTACCAGGGCTGTTGCCGCGCCGGGCGAACAGCCCTGGTGCTGATCTCGGCGCCGCAGACCGTCTCGAAATACCCCCAAGGGGTATAGGGTGGGCGGCATGTCCGGCCACAGTCACACCGCGCACCCGCAGCACGCCGAGCACGCGGGGCACACGGGGCACGGTGAGCACGCGGGGCACGCGGGCCACGGGGATCACGGCGATCACGTGGCGCAGTTCCGCCGGTTGTTCTGGGTGATGCTGGTCCTGGCGATCCCGACGGTGGCGATGTCGGGGATGTTCGCGATGATCCTCGGCTACCAACTGCCCGACTTCCCGGGTGCGCGCTGGGTGGCCCCGGTGCTGGGCACGGTGATGTACGTGTGGGGCGGCCGACCGTTCCTCACCGGCGCGGTCAGCGAAATACGTTCCCGCGCACCGGGAATGATGCTGCTGATCGGGCTGGCCATCACGGTCGCGTTCCTGGCGTCCTGGGGCGCGAGCCTCGGCGTGCTGCACCACGAGCTGGAGTTCTGGTGGGAACTGGCGCTGCTGATCGTCATCATGCTGCTGGGCCACTGGATCGAGATGCGCTCGCTGGAGCAGACCACCTCGGCGCTGGATTCGCTGTCGGCGCTGCTGCCCGACGAGGCCGAGCGCATCACCGGCGACACCCTCGAGACCGTCGCGCCCGTCGACCTGCGCGTCGCGGACCTCGTTCTGGTGCGCCCGGGCGGCCGGGTCCCCGCCGACGGGCGGATCCGCGACGGCGCCGCCGACATGGACGAGTCGATCGTGACCGGCGAATCGCGTACCGTGCGGCGTGGCGTCGGCGACAGCGTGGTCGCCGGCACCACCGCCACCGATTCGGCCCTGCGCGTCGAGATCACCGCCGTCGGCGACGACACCGCGCTCGCCGGGATCCAGCGCCTGGTCGCCGAGGCGCAGAACTCGTCGTCGCGCGCGCAGCGCCTGGCCGACCGGGCCGCGGGCTGGTTGTTCTGGTTCGCGCTGGTCTCCGCGATTCTCACCGCCATCGTCTGGGGCCTCATCGGCCTGCCGGATCAGGCCGTCATCCGGGCCATCACCGTGCTGGTCATCGCCTGTCCGCACGCGCTGGGCCTGGCGATCCCGCTGGTGGTGTCCATCGCCACCGAGCGCGCCGCGCGCGGCGGGGTGCTGATCAAGGACCGCCTGGCGCTCGAGCAGATGCGCACCGTCGACGCGGTGCTGTTCGACAAGACCGGCACCCTGACCAAGGGGCAACCCGTCGTCGTCGCGGCCACCGGCGGGGACGACGTGCTGGCACTCGCCGCGGCCGCCGAACTGCCGTCGGAGCATCCGCTGGCCCGGGCCATCGTCACCGCGGCCCGCGAGCGCGGGCTCTCGATCCCGGCGGCCACCGAGTTCACCTCGTCGGCGGCGGTCGGCGTGACCGCCACCGTCGACGGCCGACAGATCCGGGTGGGCGGGCCGAAGCTGCTCGAGGAGACCGGGCTGCCGGCCTCCCAAGACCCCATGCCGGCCGGGACGACGGTGCTGCACGTGCTGGCCGACGGGCGGGTGCTGGGCGTGCTCGCCCTGGCCGACGAGATCCGGCCGGAGTCGCGGCAGGCCATCGACGCGCTGCACCGGCTGGACCGCGAGGTCGTGATGATCACCGGCGACGCGCAGGCCGTGGCGGATTCAGTTGCCGCCGAACTCGGCGTGGACCGGGTGTTCGCCGAGGTGCGTCCGGAGGACAAGGCGGCCAAGGTCGCCGAACTGCAGGCCGGCGGGCGCGTGGTCGCGATGGTCGGCGACGGCGTCAACGACGCCCCGGCGCTGGCGCAGGCCGACGTCGGGATCGCCATCGGCGCGGGCACCGACGTCGCGATCGCCTCGGCCGGGGTCATCCTGGCCAGCTCGGATCCGCGGTCGGTGCTGTCGGTGATCGAGCTGTCGAAGGCCAGCTACCGCAAGATGAAGCAGAACCTGTGGTGGGCGGCGGGCTACAACCTCATCGCCGTGCCGCTGGCCGCCGGGGTGCTGGCGCCGGTCGGCTTCGTGATGCCGATGTCGGTGGGCGCGTTGCTGATGTCGCTGTCGACGGTGGTGGTGGCGCTCAACGCGCAACTGCTGCGCCGGTTGGACCTACGCCCGGAGGCCGGCGTCGATTAGCGTGGTGCCCCAGGAGGGGATCACATGCGTAAATCCGATCGCGTCGCCGAGGCCGGCGCCTGGGTACTCGAGAACGGGCATCGAGCGCTGCTGGCGCTCACCGGCGGGCGGTTCCCCCGCACGCTGATGGGCATGCGCACCGTCGAACTGCACACCGTCGGGCGCAAATCGGGCAAGCCGTACGCCAACCTGCTGACCAGCCCCATCCACGACGAGCGCCGCATCGTGCTCGTCGCCTCCAAGGGCGGCCATCAGGACCACCCGGACTGGTACAAGAACGCGCTGGCCCATCCGGACGTCACGCTGACCGTCGACGGCACGCAGGTGCCGATGCGGGCCCGCGCGGCCACGACCGCCGAACGCGCCGAACTGTGGCCGCAGGTGGTCAAGACCTACCGCGGCTACGCCGGCTATCAGCGCAACACCGACCGCGAGATCCCGTTGCTGATCTGCGAGCGCGCTTAAGCGTCCAGGTCCTGCTCGACCAGGTCGGCGATGGTGTTCAGCGCGGCCTCGTCCTCGGAGGCCACGGTCACCGACGCGCCCTTGCCCGCGCCCAGCGTCATGATCATCAGCGCGGACCCGGCGTCCACCGGTTCGCCGCCGTCCATCGACAGCGTCACGGGCACACCGGCATTCACGACGGCCTCGGAAATGATGGCGGCGGGCCGGGCGTGCAGGCCGACGGCGGATCCGACGGTCACGGTCTTGCTGTGCATGCGGGTGTGCTCCTTCGTGGGTTGTGCCGAAATCGCCCTTATGGAGATTTCTACTCGAACTAGGCGGCCGAAAGTTGGGTTTGGGGGAGCGGTTTGGGCGCGGAGAACTGCTTGGCGGTGACCACCGCCAGGGCCCCGACGACGGTCCCGGCGACCAGCGCGACGATGAACCACAGCAGGTTGCCGATCGCGAAGAACACGAAGATGCCGCCGTGCGGGGCGCGCAGCGTCACGTCGAACGCCATGATCAGCGCGCCGGTCACCGCGCCGCCGGCCATCATCGACGGGATCACGCGCAGCGGGTCGGCGGCCGCGAACGGGATGGCGCCCTCGGAGATGAACGAGGCGCCCAACAGCCATGCGGCGCGACCATTTTCCCGCTCGGGCTCGCTGAACAGCCGCGGCCGCAGCGTGGTGGCCAGCGCCATCGCCAGCGGCGGCACCATGCCCGCGGCCATCACGGCCGCCATGATCCGCAGCGACGACGGGTCGGCGACGTTGAGGCCGACGGTGGCGAACGCGTAGGCCGCCTTGTTGACCGGGCCGCCCAGGTCGAAGCACATCATCAGGCCCAGGATCACCCCGAGGATGATCACCGAGGTCCCGGTCATGCCGCGCAGCCAGCTGGTCAGGCCCTCCTGGATGGCCGCCAGCGGCCGCCCGAGCAGCAGGAACATCAGCAGGCCGACGATCAGCGAGGCGAACAGCGGGATGATGACGACGGGCATCAGGCCGCGGAACCACTGCGGCACGTTGATCCGGCTGATCCACAGCGCGGCGAACCCGGCGATCAGCCCGCCGACGATGCCGCCGATGAAGCCGCCGTCGATGAAGATGGCGACCGCGCCGGCGGTGAAGCCCGGCGCCAGGCCGGGCCGGTCGGCGATGGCGAACGCGATGTAGCCGGCCAGCGCGGGGATCAGGAAGCCGAACGCCAGGCCGCCGAGGGTGTACAGCACCGCCCCCAGGTACTGCATGATGCCGCCGGGCGGCAGGTTGGTCAGCGTGTTCTCCAGCGCGATCAGGTTGCCCAGCGAGGTGTCGAAACCCTCGGGCGGGTTGGCGATGTCGTAGCCGGCGAACAGGAAGCCCAGCGCGATCAGCAGGCCGCCGGCCGCGACGAACGGGATCATGTAGCTCACGCCGGTGAGCAGGATCTGCCGGGTGCGGGTGCCCCAGCCGACGTCCGCGGAGCCCTCGGTGTCGGAGTCTCCGGCCCCGGCGCCGTCGCCATCGACGCGGGCGGCGCTCGGGTTGTCGGCGGCGGCGATCGCCTCGGCGATCATGGCGTCGGGTTCGTTGATCGCGCGCTTGACCCCGGAGGCGATCACCGGTTTGCCGGCGAAGCGGCCGCGATCTTTGACCCCGACGTCGGTGGCGAAGATGACCGCGTCCGCGCCGGAGATGGTCGACGCGCCCATCGGGGTGCTGCCGGAGGATCCCTGGGTCTCGACGACGATGTCGACGCCGGCGCGCTCGGCGGCCAGCTTGAGCGCATCGGCGGCCATGTAGGTGTGCGCGATCCCGGTGGGGCAGGCCGTGATTGCCGCGATGGTCTTCTTCGCGGGGGCGGCCTCGGGTTCGGGTTCGGTGGCGGGCTTGGCGGGCTCGGCCGGGGCGGGGTTCACCGTGGAATCGACCAGCGCCACGATCTCGTCGGCCGTGGCCGCCGAGCGAAGCGACGCGACGAACTCCGGTCGCACCAGGGCGCGGGCCAGGCTGGACAGCAGCTTCATGTGCTCGGCGCCGCCGGCGTCCGGGGCGGCGATCAGGAACACCAGGTCGGCCGGGCCGTCCGGGGCCCCGAAGTCCACCGGCGGGGCCAGCCGCGCGAAGCCGATGGTGGGCGCGTCGACGTAGGGGGAGCGGCAGTGCGGGATGGCGATGCCGCCGGGCAGTCCGGTCGCGGACTGGGCTTCGCGGGCCATCGTCGCACCGACCAGGCCGTCGACGTCGGTGGCGCGGCCGGCCTCGGCGAGCGTGCCGGCCAGTCGCGCGATGACGTCGTCCTTGGCGGCTCCGGCGTCGACGTCGAGCAGCACCAGATCTGCGGTGGTGATGGGCGGGTTCGTCATGGCTTCACCTTTGTCGGAAGGGCTCGTCGGCGTTGGCGATCGGCGAATGTCGGCTCAGCGGTCGGGGGCGATGGAGACCACCTGCACGGCGTCGAGGTCGATCTGTCGGGGCGAGGGCAGCGCCGAACCGGGCAGCGCGGCCGCCGCGCTGCCGTAGGCCACCGCCATCTGCAGTCGGCGGGGCTCCTCGGCGCCACCGATGGCCGCGCGGACGTAGCCCGCCAGCGAGGAGTCGCCGGCGCCGACGGTGCTGCGCGGCGTGATCGGCGGGGCCGCGGCCATCCACGCGCCGGTACCGTTGATCAGGACCGCCCCCGCGGCCCCCAGGGTGGCCAGCACCGCACCCACGCCGCGGTCCATCAACGCGGTGGCGGCCGCCACGACGGGCTCGGGATCACCCTGTTGCACAGACTGTTCCAGCGCGGCAGGGTCGGCGCCGGACAGGCTGGCCAGTTCCTCGGAGTTGGGCTTGATCAGATCCGGGGCGGCGCGCTCGAAGCCGGCGGCCAGCGCCGCCAACGGCCCCTCGGAGGTGTCGACGGCGACCTTGCACGGCAACTCGCGCAGCAGCGCCACCACCTCGGCGTACCAGTCGTCGGGGACCCCGGGCGGCAGCGATCCCGACATCACCACCCAGTGCGCACCGGCGGCCTGGCCGACGACGGCGTCGGTCAGGGCCGCGATCGAGGCCGCATCCAGCTCGGCGCCGGGTTCGTTGAGTTTCGTTGTCGTGCCGTCGTTCTCGGTGACAGCGATGTTGGTGCGCACGGTGCCGGTGACCGGGACCGCCGAGTAGCCGACGCCGGTGGGGCTGAGCACCGACAGGAACGGATCGTCGGACCGGGCCGGCAGTACCGCGCAGGCGTCGATGCCGGCCAGCGTCAGCACCCGGGCCACGTTGACGCCCTTGCCGCCGGGTTCGTCGGACACGGACTGCACGCGGTGCACCGCGCCGCGGGTCAGGGGGCCGCCGAGTGCGATGGTGCGGTCGATGCTCGGATTCGGCGTCACGGTGACGACGACCGGGTTGCGGGGTTTCATGCCACTACCACCTCTACTCCGTGTTGGGTCAGCGCCTCGCGGTCCACGTCGCTGATCTCGTCGTCGGTGATCACCGTGTCGACCTTGTCCAGGGCGGCGAAGCTGATGAAGTCCTCACGTCCGATCTTGGACGAATCGGCGGCCACCACAACGTAACTCGCGCACGTCACCATGGCGCGCTTGACGGCGGCCTCCTCGCTGTCCGGGGTGGACAGGCCGTGGCCGACGCTGATGCCGTTGGTGCCGATGAACGCGATGTCGACCCGCAGCGAGTCCAGGGTGCGCAGCACCGGTTCGCCGACGGCGGCCTGGGTCACCCCGCGCACGCGTCCGCCGAGCAGGTGCAGGCTCAGCGCCGGAATGGTGGCCAGCCGGGCGGCGATCGGCACCGAGTTGGTGACCACCGCCAGTTCGCGGTCGGCGGGCAGGCGGGCGGCGATGCGCGCGGTGGTGGTGCCGGCGTCGAACAGCACGCTGGCGCCGGCCAGCGGGAAGAACTCGACGGCGGCCGCGGCGATGGCGTCCTTGTGGCCCGCGCGGGTGCCCTCCCGCTCGGCCACTCCGGGTTCGACGACGTGCAGCGCGCGCACCGGCACCGCGCCGCCGTGCACGCGACGCACCAACCCGGCGCGGTCCAGGGCCGCCAGGTCGCGGCGCACGGTCTCGGTGGTGACCGCGTAGGTCTCGGCCAGTTCGGTCACCGAGGCCCGGCCGCGCGCGATCACCAGCGAGGCGATGGCTTGCTGACGTTCCTCTGGATACACGTCGGGCTCCAAGGACTGGGACGGCGGGCGGGGGTGGGAACTAGCGGACGGCGGGCGGGGGTGGGAGCTAGGTTTGGGGCAGCCGTTCGGTGGGGATGCCCGGAGGCTGTCGCGGTACCGATGTTGTTATGTGTTGTTTTACGCCTATTTGTGTTGAATTGTCAACGGTTCGATGTAACCTGGTTCACATGACTCCCACGACTCCTGCCGCGCTCTCCGGTGTGCCCGTGGTCCCCGGCGTCGCCTACGCCCCGGTGATCCGGCCCGGGCGCCCGCCCGCCCCCGAGGACCTGTCCACACCCGGCGCGGTGGCTGAGGCCGATCGCCCCGACGAGACCGCCCGCTTCGGTGCCGCGGCGACGGCCGTGGCCGAACGGCTGCGGGAACGCGCCGCGCACGCCACCGGGGCCGCGTCGGAGGTGCTGGGCGCCACCGCGCAACTGGCCACCGACCGCGCCTGGCTGGGCGCGGCCGAGAAACGCATCGGCGAGGGCACTCCCGCGATCCGCGCCACCGCCGAGGCCGTCGAGCAGTTCGTCGAGATGTTCACCAAGATGGGCGGATTGATGGCCGAGCGGGTCACCGACCTGCGCGACATCCGGGACCGGGTGGTCGCCGAGCTGGCCGGGTTGCCCGAACCCGGGGTGCCGGTGCCCGACGTGCCGTCGATCCTGTGCGCCGAGGATCTCGCCCCGGCCGACACCGCGGGGCTGGACCCCGCGCTGATCGTGGGGCTGGCGACCTCGCTGGGCGGGCCCACGAGCCACACCGCGATCATCGCCCGGCAGCTGGGCATCCCGTGCGTGGTGGCGGTGACGGGCCTCGACGACGTCGACGCCGGCCGGTTGATGCTGATCGACGGCACCCGGGGCAGCCTCACCGTCGACCCCGACACCGCGGAGGCCGTGGCCGCGGTGGCGCGCGCCGCGGAGGCCGCCGCGGCCATGGCGAACTGGACCGGCCCCGGCGCCACGGCCGACGGGCATCCCGTGGCGGTGCTGGCCAACGTGCAGGACGGCGCGGGCGCGCGGGCCGCCCGCGAGACGCCGGCCGAGGGCATTGGGCTGTTCCGGACCGAACTGTGTTTCCTCAACTCCGACACCGAGCCCTCGGTGGAGGAGCAGGCCCGGATCTACGGCGAAGTGCTGCAGGCGTTCTCGGAGCACAAGGTGGTGGTCCGGACCCTGGACGCCGGCTCCGACAAGCCGCTGAAGTTCGCCAACAGTCCCGACGAGGCCAACCCGGCGCTGGGCGTGCGCGGGATTCGGGTGTCGTTCGGCAACCCCGCGCTGCTGGACAACCAGCTCGCCGGGATCGCGGCGGCCGCCGAGCAGACCGGCAATGCGCCGTGGGTGATGGCGCCCATGATCGCCACCCCCGAGGAGGCCCGTGACTTCGCGGGCAAGGTGCGTGCGCACGGCCTGACCCCGGGCGTGATGATCGAGGTGCCCGCCGCGGCGCTGCTGGCCGACCGGATCCTCGAACACGTCGACTTTCTGTCGATCGGGACCAACGACCTGGCGCAGTACACGATGGCCGCCGATCGGATGTCGGCCGAACTCGCGACCCTGACCGACCCCTGGCAGCCCGGCGTGCTGGCGCTGGTGGCGATGACGGCCAAGGCCGGGGTGGCGGTGGACAAGCCGGTGGGGGTCTGCGGCGAGGCGGCGGCCGACCCGCTGCTGGCCTGCGTGCTGGTGGGCATGGGCATCACCTCGCTGTCGGCGGCCGCGGCGGCGGTCACCGCGGTGGGGGCCAAGCTGTCGACGGTGACCCTCGAGCAGTGCCGCCGCGCCGCCGAGGCGGTGCTCGGTACCGCCGACGCCGCCGGGGCCCGGGCCGCGGCGCTCGACGTGTTGGGCTGACCGCGCCGGGGGAATAATCGGACTGTGGTCCGGTTATACCGGGTGACTCTGACAAATGGAGGTGCCCAATGCCCGCAGTCACCGCAGACACATTGACCCTGTCGCGGGTCCGCCCACCGGCGGCCGACGACACCGAGCGCCCGGTGCGCTCCATCACCACCGGCCCCCGCGGCTACGAGGGCGAGGGCTTTCCCGTCGTCCGCGCGTTCGCCGGGGTCAGCGCGGCGGACCTGGACCCGTTCGTGCACATGGACCAGATGGGTGAGATCGAATACCAGCCCGGCGAACCGCGGGGCACCGACTGGCACCCGCACCGCGGCTTCGAGACGGTCACCTACATGATCGACGGCCGCTTCGCGCACCAGGATTCGCACGGCGGCGGCGGGTTGATCTCCGACGGCGCTACCCAGTGGATGACCGCCGGATCGGGCATCCTGCACATCGAGACGCCGCCGGCCGAACTCGTCGAGAGCGGCGGCGCCTTCCATGGCATCCAGCTGTGGGTGAACCTGCCCCGCGCGGACAAGTTCGCCGCGCCCCGCTACCAGTCCATCGAGGGTGGCGAGGTGCGACTGCTGTCGTCGTCCGACGGCGGCGCGCTGCTGCGGGTGATCGCCGGGGAGTTCGACACCGCTGACGGGGTGCAGCGCGGTCCTGGTGCCACGCACACCCCGATCACGTTGGCGCACGCCACCGTTGAGCCCGGCGCGGAGCTGAACGCCCCGTGGAGCCGGGACTTCAACGCGCTGGTGTACGTGCTGTCGGGCCGGGGATCGGTGGGGCCGGTGCGGCACCCCATTCAGCAGGGCCAACTCGCGGTCCTCGGGCCCGGTGACCGGATCACCGTCGCCGCCGACTGCGGTCAGGACTCCCATCGCCCGGCGCTGGAGGTGCTGCTGTTGGGTGGTCGTCCGATCCGCGAACCGGTGTTCCACTACGGGCCGTTCGTGATGAACTCGAAGTCGGAGGTCATCACGGCGCTCGAGGATTTCCAGGCCGGTCGCTTCGGCGCCATCCCGCCGGATGCGCTGATGCCGCACCGCGCCGGCTGATGTCTTGACTGTGGTGTGCGTCACAGTAGGATGGGTTGGTCGCGAGGAGGTCAGCCCATGGCGCACTCACAATTCGGCTCCTTGAAAGCCGGCGGGCTGAACTGGGATAGCTTGCCGCTGCGGCTGTTTGCCAGCGGCAACGCGAAGTTCTGGAACCCCGCGGACATCGACTTCTCCCGGGATCGGGCGGACTGGGAGTCGCTCACCGACCGGGAACGTGACTACGCCACGCGGCTGTGCGCGCAGTTCATCGCCGGCGAGGAGGCGGTCACCAAGGACATCCAGCCGTTCATGCGGGCGATGCGGGACGAGGGGCGCCTGGGTGACGAGATGTACCTGACGCAGTTCGCCTTCGAGGAGGCCAAGCACACCCAGGTCTTCCGTATGTGGCTCGACGCTGTCGGGATCACCGAGGATCTGCACAGCTACTTCGACGACCTGCCGTCGTACCGGCGGGTGTTCTTCGACGAGTTGCCGAATTCGCTCGACGCGCTCGTCGAGGACCCGTCGCCGGCCGCCCAGGTCCGCGCTTCGGTGGTGTACAACCACGTCGTCGAGGGGATGCTGGCGTTGACGGGATACTATGCGTGGCACAAGATTTGCGTGGCGCGCGGCATCCTGCCCGGCATGCAGGAGCTGGTCCGGCGCATCGGCGACGACGAGCGGCGGCACATGGCGTGGGGCACCTTCACCTGTCGTCGGCACGTCGCCGCCGACGACGCCAACTGGGCCGTGTTCGAGACGCGGATGAACGAGTTGCTCCCGCTGGCGCTCGGCCTCACCCAGGACAGCTTCGCGCTGTACGCCCCGGATATCCCGTTCGGCCTGGACATCGACGAGTTCACGCAGTACTCCATGGACAAGGGCATGCGCCGGTTCGGCACCATCAGCAGCGCCCGCGGTCGTCCGCTCGAGGAGATCGACGTCGACTATTCGCCGCTGCAACTGGAGGATTCGTTCGGCGAGGAGGATGCCCGGGCGTTGGCGGTCGCGGGCTGAGCCGGTTCGTTGCCACCCGCTCTGCCATGGTGGAGGCATGAACGTCCTGCAGCGGTATGCCCGCGCGGTCGGTATGAGCGAGGATGCTTGGCGACGCCACGCCAACCCCTGGAGCGTCTGGACCCGGTTCGCCGCGATCCCGTTGCTCATCCTGGCGATCTGGAGTCGCGTCTGGATCGGCTGGTGGGCGGTGTTGCCGGTGGCCCTACTGGTCCTTTGGCTGTGGCTCAATCCCCGGGCGTTCGCCCCCATTGACACGCCCACGGCCTGGTCATCGAAAGGTATTTTCGGCGAACATCTTTGGGTGCAGGATCGCTCGGCCATGCCCGCCGGCTTCGGGGTGGTGCAACGATTCTGGGCGGTGGGCGCGCTGACCGGTGCGGCGCTGCTGGTCTGGGGGTTGACGATGCTCGCAGTGTGGCCGACCATCTTCGGTGCCACGTTCATCGTGTACGGCCAGCTGTGGCGGATCGACCGCCTCGGGATCTTCTATGACCAGCAGGTGGCGAGCAACCGGGGAGATCAGCCCTAGGAATCCGGGGCTGTCTCCGGGCGGCCCTCGACCGCATGCCGTCACCCTGGGGTGACGGATATCCACAGGTGACTGGCGTGCGGTGCGCAAACGCCCCGAGGTTGTGCGTAACTGTCAACACAACGTGACGCCATTTGATCGAGGAGCCGCGTGCAGAGCAGCGAACCGTGGTGCAAGAACGATCCCACCGTATTGGACCTAGGGCGATTGGACCTAGGACGCAGGGTAGAGCAACTGCAGCTCGCCCAGATTCGCTGCGACCGTCACCAGCGGCAGCGCGTCGGCCACCGGGTGCTCGGCCTCGTGGGCCTCGGCGCGCAGCGCGGTCACGAAATGCTCTGGGAGACCGGTGGATCCCAGCGGACGATCGGTGCGGCCCGTCATCCGGTCGGTCACCATGGTGGCGTGTGCGTCCAGCACGGTGCGGGTGTTCGGATACGACCCGCGCGAAGGCAGGGTCGGGATGTCGGCGATCAGGTCGGCGGCCCCGCGCAGCCGGATGGCGCGGTTGGCCCGCCGGATCACCGGCGCGCGCCGATCCGGCGCCCCGCCATTGTCCGAAAGATACTGCCGCACAGCGCTGTCCACCGTGCGGGACGCGGTCAGCGCCTGATGGCTGAGCTCGTCCACCGCGACCGCCGAGGTGCCATGGGTGACCCGGGAGACCGCCGTGCGCAGATAGCGGGTGCCCACCTCGAAGGCGGCGTCGATGGCCGCCACCACGGCCCGGCCGGAGCCGCGTGGCCACAGCAACAGCGACACCACTAGGCCGACCGCGCCGCCGACCACGATGTCCTCGATCCGGACCAGGCCGACCTGCCAGCCGCTGGGGTTGATGAGGTTGAACACGATCAGCACCAGCATGGTGAACGCGGCCTGCCCGGCGGCGAACGACGCGATCTCGGGCACGTAGGCCGCGATGAACGCCACCACTGGCAACGCGATCAACAACACCGCCGGTTCGACGCCGAGCAGTTCGATGAGCACCGCGCCGATGACGAAGCCCACCACCGTCCCGATGACGGCGCGAAAGACCTTGGTCCCCGTCGTCAGCGCCGTGCTGCGCAGCACCGACAGCGCCGCCAGCACCACCCAGAAGCCGTGCTCGACGGGGAACAGGTGGGTGGTGGCGACGGCGGCGGCCAGGCCCAGACCGGTGCGGATGCTGTTGCGGACCACCGCCGCCCGGGTGGCCAGGTAGCCCGACGGGATGGTGGCCACGGCCTGGGTCTCGGAGAGCACCCGCACGGCGGCGCCGGTCTCGGGCAGTTGCCGGCCGAGCACCCGCATCAGGACCGGGCGCGCGTCGGCCGCGGCCGCACCGGCGATCACCCGCCCGGTGGTCATCACCGTCGCGCCGAACGTGCGGCGCTCCAGGAGTCGCGCGCCGACCGCGACGGCGCTCTCGTCGCAGTCGGAGCGCAGCACCTCGGCCACGTCCTCGCGGTAGCGGCCGCGCGCCACCGAGCGCAACTCGGCCAGGGCCTCGTCGAGTTCGTCGCGGCTGGCCTCGCGGTCGGTCACCCGGGTGATCCGCAGCAACCGGTCGCAGGCGCGCAGCACCCGCACCGACGGTCGGGCCATCACCCCTAGGGTGGCCGCGGTGTCGTCGCGCGTGCGGTCGGCCAGCCAACCGAGGTCGTCGACCACCCGCACCAGCGCGCGACTTCCGGCCGTCAGCCCGACCGGGCGGAAGTCGCCGTCGAGGTAGTGGGCGTAGAGCGTGTTCATCGCCGTGTTGACGTCTTTGGCGCCGGCCCGACCCTCGAGCCGGTCGGCCAGGGTGGCGCAGACGTGGGCGGCGTGGCGGCGCAGATCGTCGTGGTGGCGCGGCGGGAACACGAACAGCGCGGCCGGCACGCACACCGCCAGCGCGAGGCCCCAACCGAGCAGGCGCTCGTCGATGGGGCCGACGGGGGTGCAGACCGGCAACACGAACGTCATCAGGGTGGCGCGTTGTCCGGCGGCGATCGCGGTGCTCAGTACGCCGGCGAAGGTGACGACCACCCCGAGCGCGAACATGCTGGTCACCGCCAGCACCGCGTGCCCGGATACCAGCGTGCCGAGCGTGATCAGCGCGGCGCCGATCAGGCCCAGCCCGGCGTAGGACACCGCGCGCCCGGCGCGGTTGCCGGGGAAGTCGACGGTGATCAGCAGCGCGATGGAACCGAAGATGGCGTACATCGGGGTCTGCCCACCGCCGACGAGGAACCCGACGCCCGCAGACAGCGGAATCACCAACCCGGCGCGGGCCGCGCGACGCAGCGCATCGCGGTCCGGGTCGCGGTGCTCGAACCGATCGATGAGGTGCCGGCGCAGGATCCTGGCGTAACGCAGCATTATTCGGGCACTGTCGCGAACCGCCCGGCATCCAACGCGTTGCGCAGTTGACCGGCGATCCACTCCAGGCCCGTGGGGTCCGGGGGCAGGGTGCACTGTTCGTAGCCCACCAGCAGGTAGACCGCGTTGCTGGCGAAGACCCGGGCCTGGCGGTCGTTGCCCAGGATCTCGAACGCGGCCTCGCGCAGCACCTCGAAGCGCTGCCCGTCGACGACCTCCTGGGCCTTGCGCACCTTCGGGTCGATCGAACTCCAGGTCCGGATGGCGGCCTCGGCGCCGTGCGGGAGGTTCAGCCCGACCTCGAAGACGCCGTCGATGCGGCGGTGCGGATCCGGGTCCTCGCGCAGGCGGGCCACCCGTTGTCCGGTCAAACCGTTCTGCCAGTGCTCCACCAGGTCCGTGGTGTAGGCCGACCAGCTGGGGAAGTAGTGATAGAAGGAGCCGGTGGTGACGCCCAGGCGCCCGCATACTTGGGCCAACTTCAGTCCGCCGTAGCCCAAATCGGCCAGGACTTCCAGACCGGCCTCGAAATATGCTTCCCGGGAGACGACTGCCGCCATTTGGTGAACCCTAGTTCGCCCGAGGGGCCGCGCGCATCCACTTCGATAATGGCAAAGCGGGCCCGACCGCGCCGGGGCATATTTGGCTACTCCGCGAATTACCGGATCGTGACGCCGCCGCGGCGCCGGCGTAATGGTCGTCGGTCCCGACGTCATTTGACTGGGTCCGTTTGCTGCTGAAACAGTCGGCAAATCCCCTCGGCGAAGCCGGAATTCCTCGGCCGCAGGTGGATCCGCTTACGGATTCGTCATATTCGGACCCGCAGTGAACCTCCGAATCGATCCGGTGGTGACCTATGGCACAATTTGACTGTGCCGCATACCGCTAGCCGCCGGGGCCCGGGCCGACCCCCCGCAGCAAAAGCGGCGGAGACGCGGGAGCGAATTTTGCGCTCCGCCCGCCAGGTTTTCAGCGAATTGGGTTATGACGCTGCGACCTTCCAGGCAATCGCGCTCCGCGCTGATCTGACACGCCCCGCGATCAATCATTACTTCCCGAATAAGCGCGCGCTGTTCGCCGAGGTGGTGGACCGGACCAACGCGCTGGTCATCGCGGCGGGGGTCGAGCGGGCCGGGGCGGCGACGACGTTGGTGGGACGGCTCGAGGCCTTCATCATGGCCGCGGTGCAGGCGGACTCCGAGGACCGCTCCGCGGCGGCGTTCCTGGTCGCGGCGGTGCTCGAGACGCAGCGGCATCCGGAACTGCGGCAGGACGACAACGACGGGCTGGAGGCCTCCCGCAAGTTCGTGACCTGGGCGGTGAACGAGGCCATCGAGACCGGGGAGCTGACCACCGACACCGATATCGCGTCGCTGGTGGAGATGCTGGTCGCGGTGCTGTGGGGGATGGGCTTCTACGCAGGCTTCGTCGGCAGCCACGAACAGCTGGAGCAAATCGCCGACCAACTCAAGCTGCTGCTGGAGAACCGGCTGTGGCATCTCAAGCCGGCCGAGTGACAAATCCCACTGGGGCTTTGTCGCGTTGTGCGACAACAGGTTTCGCCTCGTCTGCTCCGCGGGCGCCCGCCGACAAATAGGTAGTCTAAGTTTATTCGGTAGAATGGCTCACGAATTTGTCGCTGTAGGACGGGATTGAACATGGGCGCACTTCGCACCGACGACGACAGCTGGGACATCGCGACCAGCGTCGGCAGCACCGCCGTCATGGTGGCCGCGGCCCGCGCGGCCGACACCGAGAGCCAGGACCCCCTGATCGACGACCCGTACGCGCGCCTGCTGGTCGACGGCGTCTCCGGCCTGCCCTGGCAGAACCTGCTGGAGGAGGACGTCATCGAGCGGGTGGCCGGCGTGGACGTCGAGGCCGCCGCGATCTTCCGCCACATGCGCAACTACCAGGCCGTGCGCACCCACTTCTTCGACGCGTTCTTCACCGCGGCCGCCGCCGCGGGGATCCGCCAGATGGTGATCCTGGCCTCCGGCCTGGACTCGCGCGCCTACCGGCTGGCGTGGCCGACGGGCACCCGGGTCTTCGAGATCGACCAGCCCAAGGTGCTCGAGTACAAGGCCGCCAAACTGGCCGAACACGGCGCCGACCCGACCGCCAAGCGCCAGGAAGTCGCCGTCGACCTGCGCTTCGACTGGCCGGCCGAACTCCAACAAGCCGGATTCGACCGGACCCAGCCCACCGCCTGGCTGGCCGAGGGGCTGCTGATGTACCTGCCGGCCGAGGCCCAGGACCGGCTCTTCGAGAACATCGGCGCGCTCAGCGCCCCGGGCAGCCGGATCGCCGCCGAGACCGCCGGCAAGCATTCCGAAGACCGCCGCGAGGAGATGCAGCAGCGCTTCGAGCGGGTCGCCGAGGCGCTGGACATCCAGCGGCCCGACCTCGACATCGCCGACCTGGTCTACAACGACCCGGACCGGGCCGAACTCGACGAGTGGTTGAACGCGCACGGCTGGACCGCCACCGCCACCGCGGCCACCGACGAGATGCGCCGCCTCGAGCGCTGGGTCGACGGCGTGCCGATGACCGACGACCAGGACGCGTTCTCCAACTTCGTGGTCGCCGAGCGCGGCTGATCCCGCAGGCCGGCCCGACCGCGACCTGTCGCCCAACCGGGTGGTTGGCTACCATGGCGCCCAGGACGCAAAGCCTCCGCAACGCCAGGAAGGGCATGCCGTGACCACCGAAATTTCCAAAGAATCCGCACCTGCGACGACCCCCGTGGACATTCCGGCCGTCGTCGCGGGCGTCCGCAAGGCCTACGCGACCGGCCGCACCCGCAGCATCGAATGGCGCAAACAGCAGCTCCGCGCGCTGGAGAAGCTGGTCCTCGAGAACGAGTCGGTGATCGCCGACGCGCTGGCCGAGGACCTCGGCCGCGCGCCGTTCGAGGCGTGGCTGGCCGACATCGCCAGCACCGCCGGCGAGGCCAAGAACGCCGCCAAGAACGTCGGCAAGTGGGCCAAGCGCCGCTACCGGCTGCTGGAGTCCTCGCAGCTGCCCGGCCGGGGCTGGGTCGAGTACGAGCCGTTCGGCACCGTGCTGATCATCGGCGCCTGGAACTTCCCGTTCGCCCTGACGCTGGGCCCGGCCGTCGGCGCGATCGCCGCCGGCAACACCGTGGTGCTCAAGCCGTCGGAGGTGGCCCCGGCCTCCTCGGCCGTGATGGCCGACCTGGTGCCCCGGTACCTGGACCCCGAGGCCGTCGTGGTCGTCGAGGGGGACGGCTCGGTCAGTCAGGAACTCATCAACCAGGGCTTCGACCGGGTGTTCTTCACCGGCGGCACCGAGATCGGCCGCAAGGTCTACGAGAGCGCCGCGGCGCACCTGAGCCCGGTCACCCTCGAACTCGGCGGCAAGAGCCCGGTGATCGTCGCGGCCGACGCCGACATCGAGATCGCGGCCAAGCGCATCGCCTGGACCAAGCTGATCAACTCCGGGCAGATCTGCATCGCCCCGGACTACGTGCTGGCCGAGGCGAGCATCAAGGACAAGCTGGTCGACGAGATCACCAAGGCCGTCACCAAGTTCGAGTCCAAGAACCCCGAGGGCAAGCGGATTGTCAACGAGCGGCACTTCGCGCGGCTGACCAACGCGCTGGCCGCGACCAAGGGCAACGTGGTTCTCGGCGGTGGCTCCGACCCGGAGAACATCAAGATCCAGCCGACGCTGGTGGTGGACCCGGACCCGGCCGAACCGCTGATGACCGACGAGATCTTCGGCCCCATCCTGCCCATCGTCACCGTGCAATCCATCGACGACGCAATCGATTTCGTCAACGCCCGGCCCAAGCCGCTGGCGGCCTACCTGTTCACCAAGACCAAGGCCATCCGCGAGCGGATCATCCGCGAGGTGCCGGCCGGCGGCATGGTGATCAACCAGTTGCTGTTCCACTTCGCGACCGCCAAGCTGCCGTTCGGCGGGGTCGGCCCGTCCGGGATGGGCTCCTACCACGGCAAGTTCGGCTTCGAGGAATTCAGCCACCGCAAGACCGTGATGACCAAGCCAACCCGACCCGACTTAATCTCGATGATCTACCCGCCGTATACAGAGAAGGCGTGGAAGATGGCGCGACGGCTGTTCTGAGCGCCCAACCCGTACCAAATCGCGTTGTAAGGATCGAGAGAGGAAGTTCATGCCCGGAGTGCAGGATCGTGTTGTCGTCGTCACTGGTGCCGGTGGCGGCCTGGGTCGCGAGTACGCGCTGACGCTGGCCAAGGAGGGTGCCGCCGTCGTCGTCAACGATCTCGGTGGAGCCCGCGACGGCAGCGGTTCCGGTTCGGCCATGGCCGACCAGGTTGTCGCGGAGATCAAGTCGGCCGGCGGCCGGGCCGTCGCCAACTACGACAGCGTCGCCGAGCCCGAGGGCGCGGAGAACATCATCAAGACCGCGCTGGATGAGTTCGGCAAGGTCGACGGCGTGGTCAGCAACGCCGGCATCCTGCGGGACGGCACGTTCCACAAGATGAGCTACGACAACTGGGACTCGGTGCTCAAGGTCCACCTCTACGGCGGCTACAACGTGATCCGCGCAGCCTGGCCGCACTTCCGCGAGCAGGGCTTCGGCCGGGTGGTGGTCGCGACCTCCACCAGCGGGCTGTTCGGCAACTTCGGTCAGGCCAACTACGGGGCCGCCAAGCTGGGCCTGGTCGGCATGATCAACACGCTGGCCCAGGAGGGCGCCAAGTACGACATCAAGGCCAACGCGATCGCCCCGATCGCCGCGACCCGGATGACCGAGGACATCCTGCCGCCCGAGGTGCTCGCGAACCTCAAGCCGGAGTTCGTCGCGCCGGTGGTGGCCTACCTGTGCACCGAGGAGGTGCCGGACTCGGCGTCGATATTCATCGTCGGCGGCGGCAAGGTGCAGCGCACCGCGCTGTTCCAGAACGAGGGCGTGACCTTCAGCACCGCGCCGTCGGTGGACGACATCGCCGCGCGCTGGTCGGAGATCGACGACCTGTCGGCCGCCAAGCTGGCCTCCTTCAGCGTGCGCTGATCGACGCATGAAAGCCTGTGTAGTACAGGAACTTTCCGGGCCGTCGGGCATGTCCTACACGGACGTGCCCGACGTCACCCCGGCGCCCGACCAGGTCGTCATCGACGTCCGGGCGGCCGGGGTGTGCTACCCGGACCTGCTGCTGACCAAGGGCGCCTACCAGCTGAAACTGGAGCCGCCGTTCATCCCGGGCATGGAGGTGGCCGGGGTGGTGGCCGCCGCGCCCGAGGGCTCGGGTTGGAGTGTCGGCGACCGGGTTTCGGCCTCCAGCGGCATCGCCGGCTACGCCGAACAGGTGGCCGTGCCCGCCGCGTCGGTGTCCGCGAGCCCGCCGGAACTCGATGACGCAGAAGCGGTTTCGCTCCTGGTCAACTACAACACCATGTACTTCGCCTACGCCCGCCGGGCCGCGCTGCAGCCCGGGGAGACGGTGCTGGTGCTCGGGTCGGCCGGCGGCGTGGGCACCGCGGCCATCCAGATCGCCAAGGCGATGGGCGCCCGCGTGATCGCCGCGGTCAACCGGGAGAGCGCGGTCGACTTCGTCAGCTCGCTGGGCCCGGATGCGGTGATCCCGCTGACCGAGGGCTGGGCGCAGGCGGTGCGCGACGCGACCGAGGGCCGCGGCGTCGACGTCGTCGTCGACCCGGTGGGCGGTGCCCCGTTCGACGACGCGGTGCGCACCATGGCCACCGACGGTCGGCTGCTGGTGATCGGCTTCGCCGCCGGCGGCATCCCCACCATCAAGGTCAACCGGCTGCTGCTGCGCAACGTCGGCATCCTCGGCGTGGGCTACGGCGAGTACATCCGCCGCCACCCCGAGACCGTCGACATGGTGGCCACCGGACTGGCCGCGCTGGTGGCCGGCGGCATGAAACCGCCCGCGCCGGTGCGCTTCCCGCTGGCGGAGGCGTCGGCGGCCCTGCAACTGCTCGACGACGGCGGCGTATTCGGCAAGCTCGTCCTGGAGCCGTGAGCGCTCTCGGCATCGCGCTGGTCGCGCTGGCCATCGCGATCGGGCTGGCCGGCATCATCTTGCCGGTGCTGCCCGGCGCGTTGCTGGTGTTCGGCTCCATCGCGGTGTGGGCCATCGTGGAACGCACCACGGTGGGCTGGGTGACCCTGGGCATCGTCACGGCCCTGTTCCTCACCTCCGAGGTCATCAAGTACCTCTGGCCCGTCAAGCGCATGCGCCAGGCCCAGGTCCGCACGTCGGTGCTGATCATCGGGGCGGTCTGCGGCATCGTCGGGTTCTTCGTCATCCCCATCATCGGTCTGCTGATCGGCTTCGTCGCCGGGGTGTTCGTCGCCGAGTTGGCCTCTGGGCGCGACGTCACCCGCGCCTGGGTGTCCACCGTGCATGCCGTCAAGGGCGCCCTGCTGTCGATCGGGGTGGAGCTCACCGGGGCGCTGGCCTCGACGATCGTCTGGGCCTGCGCCGTCGCCTTCTGGTGATTTCGGCGTGATTTCCCATGCTGAGCGTGGACGATCACGCCAAAGCCCCAGATTTTGCCACGGTTAGAGCTCTCGTCTGCTACACCTAGCCCAGGGGTTGCGGCGGGGGAGCCACGGTTTGCCCGCCCGGGAGAACTGTGGTGGTCGGGGGCATGGGGTCTGTTGTTCGCGCATTGTCCGCGTTGGCGGTCATCTTCGGGGCGGCTCTGTCCGCGCTGTGGGCCTGGACCATCGGCACGTTCGCGCCGCTGGCGGCGGTCACGGCCCTGATGATGGGCGGGACGGGCCACCCACTGCTGCACCCCGACACCGACGAGTTCGTCACCGAGTACCTCGGCGCCATGGGCGACAACTACGTCGGGCCCGCGGTCACCCGGTGGAGCACACCCGAGGACCCGCACACCCTGACCGGCCGCGTCGCCGTCTACAGCCCGGAGCACTTCTGGCCGGCCAACGGCAACCAGACGTTCGACGACTCGGTGGCCGACGGACTGACCAACCTGAATTCCTGTATCGCGCGGACCCGATGCGTGCACAACAGCGCTGTCGGTGACGCGCCGCCGGCCGACGGCATGTTCGTGGTCTTCGGGTATTCGCAGAGCGCACGCATCGCCACGCTGGCCAAGCGCGACCTCATCGCGCACTATCAGCCGTTGGACTGGGCCGGTGCGCCGCAGGTGGCGTTCGTGCTGATCGGCAACCCGGGACGGCCCAACGGCGGTGTGCTGCAACGGTTCCGCGGGCTGTACAACCCCATCCTCGGGGTCACGTTCGACGGCGCCACCCCGACCGACAGCACCAACTCGGCGGGTGAGCAGCAGCTGCTGACCATCGACATCGCCAAGCAGTACGATCCGGCCGCCGACTTCCCGCTGTATCCGCTGAACCTGCTGGCGACCGCCAACGCACTGGCGGGCTTCTTCACCGAGCACGATTCCTACCTCGAGTCGCTCGACGACCCGTCGGTGATCGACCAGGGCATCCACGGCGACACGCACTACTACCTGATTCCCACCGAACGGCTGCCAATCCTGAAGTTGTTCAACGGAATTGTGCCGAGTCCCATCCTCACCGCGCTGGACGCGCCGCTGCGCGCCATCGTCGAGCTGGGCTATGACCGGACGCTGAGCCCGGGCACGCCCGCGCGGGCGCGGCTGCTGCGGATCCCCTCGGTGAAGGATGCGGTGACCGTGGCGACGGCGGTGCCCACCGGCCTCGACGACGGCCTCGCCGAGGCCGCCGACGGTCCGATGTTCCGGCCGCTGCGGACCACCCCGGCCGACGGCCCGTTCGGGGTGCAGCGCCAGGCGCAGTCAGCCCGGGAGGACGCGGATGTGGCCGCCGAGCCGCAGGTCGTCGCGGAGCCCGAACCGCCCTCCGAGGAACCGGTGAGCGAGAAGCCGCAACGCCGGAAGCTGGAGAAGCTCGAGCCGCGCCGGCTCGGGAAGATCCTGCGAGGGGAACTCAAGGCTGCGAAAGAGGAAGCCGCGAAGGAGGGGACCGCCGCCAAGGAGGAGGCCGCCGCCGGGAAGGCCGCCAAGGAGGCCCCGAAAGAGGACGCCAGCGCGACGGAGACCGCCGCGACCGAGCCCGAAGCCAAGGATTTCGGTGCGCGCAGTCGCGGCAACCGCAACTGGGCGCACCGAAATCGCGGGGACGATCAGCCGCGCAGGGCCGAACGCAGCTTGGCCAGCTGATCCTCGGTGACCCCGGTGAACTGCAGATAGCCCTGCACCGACCCGTATTCGGCCTCCACCACGCGCAGTGCCGAATCCAGGTATTCCGGCCGCACCCCGAGCACGTCGTCGGACAGCCGGGCCTCGGTCAATTCGGCGATCTCGGCCGGGATCTCGCCCTCGAACCGCCGGCGGATCATCGCGACGATCTGCTCGCGCAGCTGCGGGGCCGCGGTGTTGCTGTACAGGTAGTCGTTCATGACCGCCTCGCGGTCCACGCCGGCGGCATCGAGGATGACCGCCACCGAGAACCCGGTGCGGTCCTTGCCGGCGAAGCAGTGCGTCAGCATCGAGGACCCGTCGGACAGCAGCGTCACCATTCGGTGCAGCGCCGTCGCGGCCCCCGGCGCCTTGGCGAACCGGATGTACTCCTCGGTCATGTAGCGCTTGGCCGCATCGACCGTGGACTCGTCGTCGGGCTTCTCTGTCATCAGGCGCTGGAACGCGTGCTCGTGCGGGGCCTCGTCGCCGTCCATCGCGGCCACCACCTCGACGAACGGCAGCAGGTGCACCAACACGCCGTCGGGCACCAGGTCGGAGCCGTGCCGCTCGACCTCGCGGCCGCTGCGCAGGTCGGCGACGTCGGTGACGCGCAGTTCGGCCAGCTGCGCCACGCCGGTGTCGTCGAGCTTGGTCAGCTCGCCGGAGCGGAACAGCCGGCCAGGCCGCACGGCGCCCGCGGTCGAGGTGGCAACGTCGCGAAAGTTCCAGCCGCCGGACAGCTCGGTGGTCACTGGGGGATGACCGCCGCGGCGAGCGGGCTCTTCTCCCGGCCGAGCTCGTGGCGGGCGATGGTGCGCAGGTGCACCTCGTCGGGCCCGTCGAAGATGCGCATGGCGCGCTGCCAGCCGTACATCCGGGCCAGCACCGTGTCGTCGGAGACGCCGGCGCCGCCGTGGGTCTGAATGGCGCGGTCGATCACGTTGCACGCCATCAGCGGTGCGACGGCCTTGATTTGGGACACCAGGCCGTGGGCGGCCTTGTTGCCCTCCTTGTCGATGACCCAGGCGGCCTTCTGACACAGCAGCCGGGCCTGGTCGATTTCGTTGCGCGACAACGCGATCGCGTTCTGGATCATGCCTTGCTCTGCCAGCGGCTTGCCGAACGCGATGCGGGTCTGGACGCGGTCGACCATCAGCGCCAGCGCGCGTTCGGCCACACCGATGGCCCGCATACAGTGGTGGATGCGGCCCGGTCCCAGGCGGGCCTGGGCGATCGCGAAGCCGCCGCCCTCCTCGCCCAGCAGGTTCGACGCCGGGACGCGGACGTTGTCGTAGACGATCTCGGCGTGGCCGTGCTGGTCCTGCCAGCCGAAAACGCTTGTCGAGCGCAGGATCTGGACGCCGGGGGTGTCGACGGGCACCAGGATCATCGACTGCTGCTGGTGGCTGGCCGCCTCGGGGTTGGTGCGCCCCATGACGATCAGGACCTTGCAGCGCGGGTCGTTGGCGCCGGAGGTCCACCACTTGCGGCCGTTGATCACGTAGTGGTCGCCGTCACGGACGATCTCGGTCTGGATGTTGCGGGCGTCGCTGGAGGCCACCGCGGGTTCGGTCATGGAGAACGCCGAGCGGATCTCACCGGCCAGCAACGGCTCGAGCCATTGCTTGCGCTGCTCCTCGGTGGCGAACAGGTGCAGCGTCTCCATGTTGCCGGTGTCCGGCGCCGCGCAGTTGATGGCCTCGGGGGCGATCTCGGTGCTCCAGCCGGTCAGTTCGGCCAGCGGCGCGTACTCGAGGTTGGTCAGCCCGGATTCTTTCGGCAGGAAGAGGTTCCACAGGCCCTGCTTGCGGGCGATCTTCTTGAGTTCCTCGACCACCGGCGGGACCGTGAAGTCCTTCGGTCCTTTTTCTTCTCGGTACTCGTCGTAGGCCTTCTCGGCGGGAAAGACGTGCTCGACCATGAAGTTGGTGAGCCGCTCGTGGTACTCCTGCCCCTTCGCTGACATCGCGAAATCCATCGAATGACCTCTCGGTTCGACCTGCTCCCAACCGATTGGTTGGTCACTGCCACCCACCATATGACACCCGCCGAGGCCCGCCCGGAGCAGGTGGGCGGGCCCAGCGCGGCTTACAGCGCGGCGAGGATGTCGTTGACGCGATCGCGCGCGTCGCCGAAGAGCATCTGGGTGTTCTCCCGGAAGAACAGCGGGTTCTGCACCCCGGCGTAGCCGGAGGCCATGGAGCGTTTGAACACGATGACGTTGTCGGCGTTCCACACCGTGAGCACCGGCATGCCGGCGATCGGGCTGCTCGGGTCCTCGGAGGCGGCGGGGTTGACGGTGTCGTTGGCGCCGATGACCAGGACGACGGCGGTGTTGTCGAAATCGTCGTTGATCTCGTCCATCTCGAGCACGATGTCGTAGGGCACCTTGGCCTCGGCCAGCAGCACGTTCATGTGGCCGGGCAGGCGGCCGGCGACGGGGTGGATGCCGAAGCGGACGTCGACGCCGCGCTCGCGCAGCTTGCGGGTCAGGTCGGCGACGCCGTACTGGGCCTGAGCCACGGCCATGCCGTAGCCGGGGGTAATGATGACCGTGTCGGCCCCGCCGAGCAGCTCGGCGGCACCCTCGGCGGTGATCTCGCGGTGCTCGCCGTAGTCCTTGTCGTCGGCGGGCCCGGCCTCGATGCCGAAGCCGCCGGCGATCACCGAGATGAACGAGCGGTTCATGGCCTTGCACATGATGTAGGACAGGTAGGCACCGGAGGAGCCGACGAGCGCTCCGGTGATGATCAGCAGGTCGTTGCCCAGCAGGAAGCCGGCCGCGGCGGCGGCCCAGCCCGAGTAGCTGTTGAGCATCGAGACCACCACGGGCATGTCGCCGCCACCGATGGAGGCCACCAGGTGCCAGCCCAGCAGCAACGCCATCACGGTCACCACGGCGAGCAGCCACAGCTGCGGGTCGATGACGAACCACACCGTCAGCGCGGCGAACACCACCAGGGTGCCGACGTTGATGAGGTTCTTGCCGGGCAGCATCATCGGCGCGGACTTCATCTTGGCCGAGAGCTTGAGGTTGGCCACGATCGAGCCGGTGAAGGTCACCGCGCCGATGAACACGCCGATGACGACCTCGGCGGAGTGGATGCCCAGCATGCCCTCGGCGGCCATCGTCACCGCGTCGGCGCCGTCGGGCTGAGCCTCGATGTGCAGGTAGCCGTTCCAGCCGACCAGCACGGCGGCCAGGCCGACGAAGGAGTGCAGGAGTGCGATGAGCTCCGGCATGCCCGTCATCTCCACGATGCGGGCCCGCCACAGGCCGATGGCGGCACCGATGATCATGGCCCCGGCCAGCAGCGCCAGCCCGATCGGCTGGATCTGCTGGTTGATGGCCAGCGCCACGGTCGCGATCAGCGCGATGGCCATACCCACGATGCCGAAGCTGATGCCGGCGCGGGAGGTCTCGTGTTTGGACAGGCCGGCCAGGGCCAGCACGAAGAGCAGGGCGGCGACGACGTAGGCCGCGGTAGCGATTTGTTCCAGCATGGATGTGTTCCGATCGGATTAGGGCCAGCGGGCGGCTAGCTGCGGGAGAACATCGCGAGCATGCGGCGTGTGACCGCGAAGCCGCCGAAGACGTTGATGCTGGCAACGAGGATCGCCACGAAAGCCAGGGCGGTGATCACGTGGTCGTCGTGCCCGATCTGGAGCAGGGCGCCGACGACGATGATCCCGGAGATCGCGTTGGTGACCGACATCAGCGGGGTGTGCAACGCGTGGTGCACGTTGCCGATCACGTAGTAGCCGATGACGATCGCCAGCGCGAAGACCGTCAGGTGCACCTGCAGGGCGGCCGGCGACAGCGCCAGCAGCACGAAGATCACCGCCGCGGCGCTGAACGCGATGCCCAGCCGGCGCCCCGTGGAGATCGGTTGCTTGGGGGCGGACTCGATGACCGGTGCGGCGGCCGCCGCGGCGGGGGCGGCCGAGACCTGCACCGGCGGAGGTGGCCAGGTGATCTCGCCGTCGCGGATCACGGTGACCGAGCGCTGCACGACGTCATCGAAATCCAGGACCAGCTGACCGGTCTTCTCCGGGGTCAGCAGCTTGAGCAGGTTCACCAGGTTGGTGCCGTAGAGCTGGGAGGCCTGCGCGGGCAGCCGCCCGGCCAGATCGGTGTAGCCGATGATCGTCACGCCGTTGTCGGTGACGACGGCCTGGTCCTTGACGCTGCCCTCGACGTTGCCGCCGTTGGCCGCGGCCATGTCGACGATCACGCTGCCGGATTTCATCGAGGCCACCATCTCGGCGGTGATGATGCGCGGTGCCGGGCGTCCGGGGATCAGCGCGGTGGTGATGATGATGTCGACGTCCTGGCACTGCTCGGCGTACAGCGCCGCCTCGCGGACCTTGTAGTCGTCGCCCATTTCCTTGGCGTAGCCGGTGGCCGAGACCTCGGCCTCGGGGGACTCGATCGACAGGTACTCCCCGCCCAGGGACTTGACCTGGTCGGCGACCTCGGGGCGGGGGTCGGTGGCGCGCACGATCGCGCCGAGGCTGCCGGCCGCGCCGATCGCGGCCAGCCCGGCCACCCCGGCCCCGACGACGAGCACCTTGGCCGGCGGCACCTTGCCCGCCGCGGTCACCTGACCGGTGAAGAACCGGCCGAAGACGTGGGCGGCCTCGACGACGGCGCGGTAGCCGGCGATGTTGGCCATCGACGACAGCACGTCCAGCGACTGCGCCCGGGAGATGCGCGGGACCGCGTCCATGGCCAGCACCGTGATGGCGCGGGTGGACAAACGCTCGACGAGTTCGGGGTTGAGCGCGGGGGAGATCAGGCTGATCAGGGTGGCGCCGTCGCGCAGCGCCGCGATTTCCTCGTCATTGGGGGCGTTGACCTTGAGTACCACCTCGGAGCCCAGGGCCTGCTGCGCCGATCCGACCTCGGCGCCGGCCTCCACATAGGCGGCGTCGGCGAAGCTCGAGGCGGCGCCCGCGCCCGCCTCGACCAGCACGGAATAGCCGAGCTTGATCAACTGCGCGACGGTCGCTGGGGTGGCGGCGACGCGCGTTTCGCCAGGTAGCGACTCGCGGGGGATCCCGATGATCATCGATTTCGGTCCGATCTGGTGTGGTTCAGGGCGAGGATAAAGTTGTCAGTGTAGGAAACCCCGATCACCGGTTGCGCACCCCATTACTCCCGGTGCCGGTCTGTATCGGTGCAGTCGGGTGAGGCCTATCCGAGTTCCATGACCTCGCGGGCCGCCCGTCGTACAGGTCCGCGAGCGGGAAGAGCAGCAACCGGCGGCGCGCGTCGGCGCTGAACCCGTCGAGTTCGCGGGCCTCCGGTCCGGCGATCAGGAAACACAGGTGCCCCGGCCCGCCCGGGGCGGTGGTGTCGAAGGCCGCCCGGCCCGGTTTGTCCAGGACGATGGCGTCCCCGGCGCCGCGCGCCCGCCAGAACGGCATCGGGTACACGGCCAGGGCCTTGTACACCGACCCCATGTAGGTGTCGCGTTCGAGCGCGATTCGCGCGGGTGGCAGCGGGGGTTCGTGGGTGATGTGGCGGGCCAGCGGCGGCGGCACGGTGACGATCGCGCGCCGGACCCGGACCTCGCCGGCCGATGTATGCAGCAGCACGCCCTGTTCATCGCGCACCATCGCGGTGACGCGGTGTCCGGTGCGCAGCGCGGGGCCGAGGTCGGCGGCCAGGCGCTCGACGATCGTGCCGACACCCTCGACGAACAGGGAGTCCTGCGCACCGCCGCGCGTCGGCAGCACCGTCCGCAGCCCGCCCTGGTGACGCAGCATCTGTGCCATCGCCGCCACCGACATCCGCTCCAGATCGGCCGTCCGCGAGATGAGCGCGAGCACCTCGAGCAGTCGGCGGGGCACCCGGGGTCAGGTGTATTTGTAGAACCCCTCGCCGGACTCCACGCCCAGCTTGCCCTTGTCGATGTAGTTGGTCTTGAGCCAGGCCGCCAACTGCTGAGACTCGGCATCGCCGTGCGCCATGATGTTGTAGGGCGTGTTCAGGCCGATGATGTCGTAGATCTGGAACGGCCCCAGGGGCGCACCGGTGCCGATCCGCCAGGTGGTGTCGACGTCGGCGGGGTCGGCGTAACCGCCGGCGGCCAGTTCCGCCGCGGCGTGCAGGAACGGCACCAGCAGCGAGTTGAGGACGTAACCGGCCTTCTCCTTGTGCAATTCGATGGGCACCATGCCGATGGCCTTGGCGAACTCGACGACTCGGGAGTACACCGCGGGGTCGGTGTCGGGGGTGCCCATGATCTCGGCGGTGTTGAGCTGCCAGACGCGATTGGCGAAGTGCAGGGCCAGGAATCGGTCGGGTCGGCCGGTCGAATCCTTGAGTTCGCTCGGCAGCAAGGTGGACGAGTTCGTCGCGATGATGGTTTTCGCGGGCGCGAGTTCACCGACCTTCTGGAAGGTTTGACGTTTGAGGTCGGCGACCTCCGGGATGGCCTCGATCACCAGGTCGGCGTCGCTGACCGCGGCGGCCAGATCGGAGGTCAGCGTCAACCGGGTCAGGGCGGCCTCGTTGGCGCCGTCCTTGGCGTCCGGAACCTCGCGCGCATAGGTCTCGGACAGCGTGGCGAAGCGTTTCCGGGCGGTGGCGAGCACGTCGTCGTTGATGTCGTAGGCGGTCACGGTGCAGCCCTTGAACGCGCTCTGGTAGGCAATCTGCGATCCGAGCACCCCGGTGCCCAGGACGGTGACCTTGGTGATGGCAGCTGACATGGTGTGCAACTTTCTCTAGTCGGTTGACGGGTCGGTGGGGCGTTGTTCGCCGATGCGCGCGGCGACCTCGAAGGCCAGGCACAGTTCGGCAAGCTCGCGCGGACTGCTCAGTGACTTTCCGGTGTGTTCTTCGATACGACGAAGCCGGTTCCGGACCGTGTTGGGATGGCAGAAGAGTGCGTCGGCGGCACCCTGGGGCGACCCGTCGTGGTCCAGCCAGGCCGCAAAAGTGTCGAGCAAGGTCCATTTTTCGTCCGCGGGCAGATCATGGAACGCGCCCAACGTCACTTCGGAGATCTTGCGGGTGACCTCCGGAGCGCTGACGGCCGCCACGCCCAGGATCGAGTCGTCGAAGACGCCCACCGGATCGTGCGCGGTCGGGGAGGCCATCGCCACCCGCGCATAGCGCAAGGACCGCGCGGTGTCAGCCAGGTCGGCGAACACCGGGCTCACCCCTACCCGGGTGGTGGTCACTTGGCGCAGCAACTCGACCATCTCGCCCAGCGCCGCCGGGGTGGGAATGTGCGCGATGCCGATCTGCAGATCGGGGAGTAGCCGCCAGGCCGAGAAGATGTCGATGTCGCGGAGCAATGCCCCGATCCGCGGAAGTGCCTGTCTCCCAACCTGCGGCACCGTGGCGGCGACCACGACGTAGGGCCCCTGCGCCGGAATCCCCAACAGCTGGGCGACATCCCACAGGCTGTGGTCGCCGAGTGGACGGCCCTGCAACAGGGCCTCGGTCAGCGCGGCTTGTTCGGCGGCGTCCTCGAGGACCTGATGGGTGGCCTGCTCGTGGTAGGCGGCGGTCATCGCGGCGGTGTAGCGATCCTGGCCCTCCCAGAATCGCTCGGTGGCGCGCAACAGCGCCGGGCCGCTGATCTCCGGATGATCGCCGGCGAACTCGACCATCAGGGTCCACGCGTGGTGGCTTGCCACGCGGAAGGCGTCCATCACCGGAGGCATGGGCACGCCGGCGGTGGCTCGCTTGCGGCCGGTCGTCGAGGCCGGGGTGGTGTCGAAGGTGGCGCCGTTCTGCAACGCCTGGAACACCAGGCGCAGATGGCCCGCCGCGGTCTCGAACAGATCGTCATCCGTGACGATGTCGTTGCTGCGGTAGAACGCGACCCCGGTCCGAACCGAATCGACGACGCTGCGGGCGATCTCGGAGACTCGGGACTCCAGCAGTCCACCAAGCTCGACGAGTTGGTTGTCGCCATCGACTGAGCTCACGCTCGAAGCATAGAAGGGTCGCGACCGCGTTGCCACAATTGTGGTCGGACACACCCCGATGTGCGAAATCGTGTTTGCCAGAACAGCAGAACAAAACGTGGATTCGACGTAAGATCCGAAATGTATACCGGCGCGGGCAACTTGCCCGCGCCGGACCTTTGCCCCTGATGCGCGATCGCGGGGCGGGGTGCCCGTTGTCAGAGGTAGTCGTCGGAGGAGAAGTATGTCGTTATCCGGGTCGCTGATCACCCCCCGTTTGTTGCGTGCGCTCTGGCAGACCGCATTGGCCTGGGGCGTTTTCGCCCTGGTCCTGGGCATCCTGCTGCTGGTCTGGCCCACGATCTCGATCGTGGTCGCCGCCGTGCTGTTCGGGGTGTACCTGCTGGTGTCCGGTATCGCTCAGGTGGTGGCGGCCTTCGGCGCCGACGAGTCGGCGGGCACCCGGGTGTTGTTCTTCATCACCGGCGCGCTGTCGGTGGTGCTGGCGGTCTTGGCATTTCGGAACTTCGGCGAAGGCCTCGGCGTGTTGTTCCTGGCGATCTGGATCGGTGTCGGGTTCATCTTCCAGGGCGTCTCCGAAACCGTCCTCGGCATCAGCTATCCGGATCTGCCTGGCCGCGGTTGGCAGATCTTCCTCGGCGTGATCACCGTCCTGGCCGGGATGATCGTCCTGGCTTCGCCGATAGATTCCATCGTCCTGCTGGCGATCGTGACCGGTATCTGCCTCATCGTCGTCGGTATCGGGCAGATCGTGAAGGCGCTGAAGTTGCGCAGCGGTATCGGCCGAGCCGCCCCAGCGGCATAGGCCACCGCCGACACTCGAGGCTGAAATCGACTGAACCACAGGAGAAACACGTGAACGAATCGACCCTCACCCGGACTGTCATCGCCGCCGCAGGCGCGGCTCTGCTCGTCGTCGTGCTGCGGCTGTTCGGCCGGAAACGGTCCACGGTCAAGGCGACGGCGGCGGACATCGAAGCCATGATCGCGGCGCTGGATCCGGTGTCCCGGGCGGCGGTGCTGGCCCGCCTGAGCCATGACGGCGTGGACGTGGTGAAGGAGCGCCTCGGTCGCTGAAACCACTGGGTTCGGGGGCGTATCGCGCTGTCTTCAGTCTCGGAGGAGTTTAGTCGTGGAATACACTGCAGGAAACTACTATTCGTTCGTCCAGTCCCGTGCGCCGGAGGGTGTCGAACGTAAGACGGCTTGGTTCGTCGGTGCCGGTCTGGCGTCGATGGCCTCCGCGGTCTTCATGATTCGCGACGGCAAGATGCGCGGTGATCAGATCACCATCCTGGAGCGGTTGAAGCTCCCCGGCGGGGCACTCGACGGAATCAAGATGCCCGAGAAGGGCTTTGTGATCCGCGGTGGCCGCGAGATGGAAGACCACATGGAGTGCCTGTGGGATCTGTTTCGGTCGATACCGTCGCTCGAGGTTGACGGTTACAGCGTGCTCGACGAGTTCTATTGGCTCAACAAGGATGATCCCAACTCCAGCCTCTGCCGGGTGACCGAGAAGCAGGGACGGGACGCTCACACCGACGGCAAGTTCGACATCGGCGCCAAGGTGCAACACGAACTCCTGAAGGTGTTCCTCGCGACCCGCGAGGAGATGGAGAACAAGCGGATCGACGAGGTGTTCGGCCGGGACTTCCTGGACAGCAACTTCTGGTTGTACTGGCGCACCATGTTCGCCTTCGAGGAGTGGCACAGCGCGCTGGAGATGAAGCTGTACCTGCACCGCTTCATCCACCACATCAAGGGCTTGCCCGACATGTCGACGCTGAAGTTCACCAAGTACAACCAGTACGAGTCCTTGGTGTTGCCCATGTATAGGTGGCTGCTCGATCAGGGCGTGACCTTCCGGTTCGAGACCGAGGTCACCGATATCGATTTCGTCTTCGACGGTAATCGAAAGCAGGCCAGCAGGATTCACTGGATTTCCGAGGGCGTGGCCGGAGGTGTCGACCTCGGGGTCGACGATCTGGTGCTGACCACCATCGGGTCATTGACCGAGAACTCCGATGACGGCGACCATCACACTCCGGCCAAACTGAACACGGGTCCGGCGCCGGCCTGGGATCTGTGGCGGCGCATCGCGGAAAAGGATCCGTCGTTCGGGCATCCCGACGTGTTCGGTGCGCACATCCCGAAGACCAAATGGGAGTCCGCGACGGTGACCACCCTGGATCACCGTATCCCGGAGTACATCCGCAAGATCTGTAAGCGGGATCCGTTCTCCGGCCGGGTGGTTACCGGGGGGATCGTCACCGCGCGCGACTCGAGCTGGCTGATGAGCTGGACGGTGAACCGGCAGCCGCACTTCAAGCAGCAACCCAAGGATCAGATCGTGGTGTGGGTGTACGGCCTGTTCGTCGAGACCCCCGGCGACTACGTCAAGAAGCCCATGCAGGATTGCACCGGCGAGGAGATCACCCAGGAGTGGTTGTACCACATGGGAGTTCCCGAGGAGGAGATCCCGGAACTGGCAGCCACCGCGGCCAAAGCCGTGCCGGTGATGATGCCCTACGTCACGTCGTTCTTCATGCCCCGTAAGGCCGGTGACCGGCCGCAGGTGGTGCCCGACGGTGCGGTGAACTTCGCCTTCATCGGCCAGTTCGCGGAGACCACCCGCGACTGCATCTTCACCACCGAGTATTCGGTGCGCACCGGAATGGAAGCGGCCTACCGGCTACTTGGTGTCGAGCGGGGCGTGCCGGAGGTGTACGGGTCGACCTACGACGTTCGTAGCCTCCTCAACGCGACGCTGCATCTGCGCGATGGCAAGGAGGTCGACATTCCGGTTCCCGAGATCCTCCGGAAACGGATGATCGACAAGGTAACCGGCAATGAGGTCGGCGAATTGCTGGCAGAGTACGGGCTGGTGCCCGCGGCGGACTGACGCTTCAACCATGATGCTTGACCGTTTCGATGGACGGTCGGGTTGAAAAATGTTGTATAACAACGACGAGAGGTACTGATATGGCCCTGTCGGATCAACTGGCGAAGCTCAGCGAGCAGACCAAGTCGCTCGAGGATTCCGCGCGCGCTGCCGAACAGCGGGACAAGGAGTGGGTTGCCAAGCGCGAGGGTGAGGTGAAGGCTTCCCTGGAGCGGAGTCGCGCGGAGGCTGAGGCGCAGGTGCAGGCCGACGCCGACGACGTCGCCAAGGGATGGCACAAACTGCAGCGTTCGGTCTCTGACGATTTTGACTCGCTGCGGGAGAAAGCCGGAAAGCGGCATGCCGAGCATCAGGCCAAGCGCGCCGACCGGGCCGCCGACCGTGCTGAGGACGACGCGGAGGATGCGATCGCGTTCGCGATCTACTCCCTGGAGCAGGCCGAGTACTACGTGCTGGCCGCGGCGCAGGCGCGCCTGGATGCCGTCGACGCCGAGTTGAACGCGGAAGTCAAGGCCGCCGAGTAGTTTTCGCGCACTTCGCGACCGACGCTCGGCCGGGTATTCCGGCCGAGCGTTTTGCGTGGGGAGCCGAGCTCAGACCAACTCGATGACGTCGGCGATCGACGGCAGTACCCGGCCGGGGCGGAACGGATAGCGGGCGATGTCGGCCTCGACGGTCGAACCCGTCAGCACCAGGATGGTGTCCAGGCCCGCCTCGATGCCGGCGACCACGTCGGTGTCCATCCGGTCGCCGATCATGGTGGTGCTCTCCGAGTGCGCGTCGATGCGGTTCATCGCGCTGCGGAACATCATCGGGTTGGGCTTGCCGACGAAGTAGGGCTCGTAGCCGGTGGCCTTGGTGATCATCGCAGCGACGGATCCGGTCGCCGGCAGCGGGCCCTCGGCAGACGGGCCGGTCACGTCGGGATTGGTGGCGATGAACCGGGCGCCCTTGCCGATCAGCCGGATGGCCTTGGTGATGGCCTCGAAGGAGTAGGTGCGGGTCTCGCCGAGGACGACGAAGTCCGGGTCGACGTCGGTCAGGGTGTAGCCGACCTCGTGCAGCGCGGTGGTCAGCCCGGCCTCGCCGATGACGTAGGCCGAGCCGCCGGGCAATTGGGCATCGAGGAAGGTCGCCGTCGCGAGCGCGGAGGTCCAGATGGACTCCTCGGGCACGTGCAGCCCGGAGCGGACCAGGCGCGCGGCCAGATCGCGCGGGGTGAAGATCGAATTGTTGGTCAGGACCAGAAAGGGCCGGGCGTTGTCGATGAGTGCCGCCAGAAATTCGGCAGCACCCGGCAACGCGTGCTCCTCACGGACAAGGACGCCGTCCATGTCGGTGAGCCAGCATTGCGATGTCGCGCGCACGCCGGCGATTTAGACCGGGGGGTAGGCCGGGGGCGGATAGTTGCCGCGCAGCGCCCAGGGCAGCCACGAGAAGAAGTACTCGATCTCGTCGCTGGCGTCGTAGTCGGGATTCGGATCCATGCGCGAAGTGTAGCCCGCAGCGAGTCCCGCGCAGCGGGGATCAGGCCCATTGCCTACACTGGCCAACTAGTTGATTGGTTACCCGGGGTTTCCCCGCCGTACGCAGAGAGTAGAGAATGCCGCCAGAGAACGGCCAGACCCGCCGCGAAGAGTTGCTGGCCGTAGCCACCAAACTGTTCGCCGCCCGCGGCTATCACGGCACCCGGATGGATGACGTCGCCGACGTGGTGGGGCTGAACAAGGCGACGGTCTATCACTACTACGCGAGCAAGTCGCTGATCCTGTTCGACATCTATCAGCGGGCCGGTCAGCGGACCCTGGCCGCCGTCCACGACGACCCGTCGTGGACCGCGCGCGAGGCGCTCTACCAATACACCCTGCGGCTGCTGAACCAGATCGCCGAGAACCCCGAGGGCGCGGCGGTGTACTTCCAGGAGCAGCCCTACATCGCCGAGTGGTTCACCGAAGAGCAGGTCGCCGAGGTCCGCAAGACCGAGACACAGGTCTACGAGCACGTCCACGGCTTGATCGACCGCGGCATCGCCAGCGGCGAGTTCTACCCGTGCGACTCCCATGTGCTGGCGCTGGGCTACATCGGCATGACCCTGGGCGCCTACCGCTGGCTGCGGCCGCACGGACGGCGCAGCGAGAAGGAGATCGCCGCGGAGTTCAGCCTGGCGTTGTTGCGCGGCCTGATCCGCGACGAAAACGTCCGCACCGAGTCGCCCCTGGGCCTGGGTCTGGCCAGCTCAGAGAAGTAGGCCGAGAAGTAGCCGGCGTACACATCGCCCGAGTAGAGCCGTCACTGAGCTACTTCTCGGCGACGAAATAGACTCTGCCAATGCCCATCGTGAGCAAGACCCTGGAAGTGGCCGCCGACGAGGCGTCGATCCTGTCGATCGTCGCGGACTTCGAGGCGTACCCGCAGTGGAACGAAGAGGTCAAGGGCTGCTGGATCCTGCACCGCTACGACGACGGCCGGCCCAGTCAGTTGCGCCTGGACACCCTGATCCAGGGCAACGAGGGCACCTACATCCAGGCCGTCTACTACCCGGCGCCCAACCAGATCCAGACCGTGATGCAGCAGGGGGAGCACTTCTCCAAGCAGGAGCAGTTGTTCTCCGTGGTCGGCATGGGGCCGACTTCGCTGCTGACCGTCGACATGGACGTCGAGACCACGTTCCCGGTGCCGGCGATGATGGTCAAGAAGGTCGCCAACGAGGCCCTCGAGCACCTGGCCGACAATCTCAAGGCGCGCGCCGAGGCACTGGCCGGCTGACCCCCGCCGGGGTTTCGGCCTACAGTCGTAGGTATGCCGAACTCCGATCCGCTTCCGCAGGCAAATCCCGCCGACGTGGCCGAACAGACGTCCGGCCTCGACGACTCCGACATCGACGACGACGAGCCCGTCACCGAGATCCCGCTGGAGACCGATCCGGTGGACTACAGCGAGCAGCGCGAGGTCGTCGACCTGTCTGACGACGGGTACGAGGACAGCGCCGAATAGCGGGTCAGTCCCACATCCCGCTGTCCCGGAGCAGGCCGGTGAGCCGACGCGCGCCGTCGGTGAACTGCCATTCGGTGAGTTCGACGACGGTGTCCACATCGCGTTGGCGCAGCGCCTCGATGAGTTGCTCGTGGTTGGCGACGGCCTGGGCGCCCCAGTCCGGGTCCGAGGCGTACACCTTGGCCGGCATGTAGCGCGCGACGTGTAGCAGGAACCAGGCCAGCTTGGTCCGCTCGGCGCTGTGGTTGAACGCGCGGTGGAAGGCGAACTCGGCGGCCTGCACCGCAGCCACGTCGCCGGCCCCGACGGCGCGCGCGAGTTCGGTGTTGAGCGTGACGAGGGTGTCGATCTGTTCGTCGGTGATGTGTGCGACGGCGGAGGCGGCCAGTTCCTTGGCGATGGTCGCCTGCAACCAGAAGATGTCCTCGATGTCGACTTCGTTCAGCGGCATCACAACGTGGCCGCGGTGCGGTTCGAGGCGCACCATGCCCTCCCCGCGCAGCGTCAGCAGCGCCTCGCGCACCGGGGTGATGCTGACCCCGAGCGCCGCGGCGGTCTCATCCAGCCGGATGAAGGTCCCGGGCCGCAACTCGCCGGAGGTGATGGCGGCGCGCAGATGCGCGGCGACCTCCTCGGAGAGCTGTTCGCGCCGCAGCGCGCGACGCGCGGCGGGCTTGGCGTGGGCCGGTGCGTTCACGGTGACCTTTCCCGCCCGGTTGGGCTTGTCTGAATGCCGCTGAACTCATAGTGTGACCAGTGCAACTCAATGTTTGATCAAATGTAAGATTCCCGCAAGTCCGAGCAAGAGGGAGCGACCGTTGACCGCGCAGTTGGCCGAAGGTGCGACCAGTCAGACGCCCGCCGAGCAGCCCTACCTGGCTCGTCGGCAGAACTGGGTGACCCAGTTGACGCGGCACGCCCAGATGCAGCCCGAGGCGACCGCGCTGCGGTTCCTCGGCAAGACCACCACCTGGGGCGAACTCGACGCGCGGGTGACGGCCCTGGGTGATGCGCTGCGGCGCCGCGGGGTCGGGTTCGGCGACCGGGTGATGATCCTGATGCTCAACCGCACCGAGTTCATCGAGGCCATGCTGGCCGCCAACCGGATCGGCGCCATCGCGGTCCCGGTGAACTTCCGCCTCACCCCGCCCGAACTCGGCTTCCTGGTCCAGGACTGCGAGGCCCGCGTCGTCATCACCGAACCGGTGCTCGCCGGCGTCGCGACCGCGGTGCGCGAGCTGGCCCCGCTGCTCGAGACGGTGATCGTGGCCGACTCGCCCACCGAGGACGGCCTGCTGGGCTACGAGGACCTGCTCGTCGAAGACGGTGACACCCAGCCCGCCGCCGACGTTCCCAACGACAACCCGGCGCTGATCATGTACACCTCGGGCACCACCGGCCGCCCCAAGGGCGCGGTGCTGACCCACACCAACCTGACCGGTCAGACCATGACCATGCTGTTCACCAACGGCGCGGACCTCAACAACGACGTCGGCTTCATCGGCGTGCCGCTGTTCCACATCGCCGGGGTGGGCAACCTGTTGGTCGGCCTGACCCTGGGCCGGCCCATCGTGATCAATCCGCTCGGCGCCTTCGACCCGGGCCAACTGCTCGACCTGCTCGAGGCCGAGAAGGTCACGGGTGTCTTCCTGGTGCCCGCGCAGTGGCAGGCCGTGTGCGCCGTGCAGCGCGCGCAACCGCGCGACCTCCGGCTGCGCGTCATCTCCTGGGGCGCCGCGCCGGCATCGGACACGCTGCTGCGCGAGATGGCCGAGGTGTTCCCGAACTCCAACATCCTGGCGGCGTTCGGCCAGACCGAGATGTCCCCGGTGACGGCGATGCTGCTGGGCGACGACGCGCTGCGCAAGCTGGGCTCGGTGGGCCGGGTCATCCCGACCGTGGCCGCCCGCGTGGTCGACGAGAACATGAACGACGTGCCGGTGGGCGAGGTCGGCGAAATCGTCTACCGCGCACCCACTTTGATGGCCGGTTACTGGAACAACCCGCAGGCCACCGCCGAGGCGTTCGCCGGCGGTTGGTTCCACTCCGGGGACCTGGTCCGGATGGACGACGAGGGTTACATCTGGGTCGTCGACCGCAAGAAGGACATGATCATCTCCGGCGGCGAGAACATCTACTGCGCCGAGGTGGAGAACGTCCTGGCCGCGCATCCCGCGATCGTGGAGGTGGCCGTGATCGGCCGCAAGCACGAGAAGTGGGGCGAGGTGCCGATCGCCGTCGCGGCGGTCTCCGAGGAGAAGCTCCGCCTCGAGGATCTCGCGGAGTTCCTCAACGAGCGGCTCGCGCGCTACAAGCACCCGAAGGGGCTGGAGATCGTCGAGGCGCTGCCGCGCAACCCGTCCGGCAAAGTTTTGAAAACCGAACTGCGGGAGCAATTTAGCGCCGGCAACGAGACCGGGGCATAGGGCTAACCGCCTTGAAATCCCCGGTTTCCTTGCGAATTCGGACGGATTGACGCCGAGGACAAATTGTCGAGGGTCTCAATTGAGGGTTAATACAGCCGATGGCATACCGGGGACAAGCGGTATCGGGTACATTCCTGTGGGCTGCCTTACTACTGGAGAGTAGGAAGCCAGCGATCACATTGACGGGATCGGGCCAAGGAGGGGGCGTGCGGAACCGCCAGCTGCTGCCCCGCCACGCCCGGGGCGTTCTGATCGGTGGCCGGCAGAAGGCGGTCGAGTGACTGCATCGACGAACCTCACCGGCTATGTGCGGGACCAACTGCGCACTCCTCTGGAACTGGTCGGCGGGTTCTTCCGGATGTGCGTGCTCACCGGCAAATCGGTGCTCCGCCCGTTCGAATGGCGCGAGTTCATCGAGCAGAGCTGGTTCCTCATGCGGGTGGCCTTCCTGCCCACCGTCGCGGTCTCCATCCCGCTGACGGTGCTCATCATCTTCACGCTGAACATCCTGTTGGCCGAGTTCGGTGCCGCCGATGTCTCCGGAGCCGGTGCGGCCCTGGGCGCGGTGACCCAGCTCGGGCCGCTGGTGACGGTGCTGGTGGTCGCCGGCGCCGGATCCACGGCCATCTGCGCGGATCTCGGCGCCCGCACGATTCGCGAGGAGATCGACGCGCTCGAGGTGCTGGGCATCGACCCCATCCACCGCCTGGTGCTGCCCCGGGTGGTCGCCTCGACCTTCGTGGCATTCCTGCTCAACGGCGCGGTGATCACCATCGGCCTGGTCGGCGGCTACATCTTCGGCGTCTACATCCAAAACGTCTCGGCGGGTGCCTATGTCGCGACGCTGACGCTCATCACGGGCCTGCCCGAGGTCATCATCTCGGTCATCAAGGCGCTGACGTTCGGACTCATCGCCGGGCTCGTCGGCTGCTACCGCGGCCTGACCGTGTCCGGCGGCGCCAAGGGCGTGGGCACCGCGGTCAACGAGACGCTGGTGCTGTGCGTCGTCGCGCTGTTCGCCGTCAACGTCGTGCTGACCACCATCGGTGTCCGCTTCGGGACCGGGAACTGAGGGGTAAGCCGTGTCGACCACTCAGATCCTGCGCAGCCGGTTCCCCCGGGCCTACGGGGACGTCACCAATCTGGTCAGCGCGCCGGCCCGGTTCCTCGACAGCCTCGGCCACGTCGCCTGGTTCTGCCTGCAGGCCATCGGCTCCATCGTGCACGCGCTGCGCCACTACCGTCGCGAGGTGCTGCGGCTGATCGCCGAGATCGGCATGGGCACCGGCGCAATGGCCGTCATCGGCGGCACCGTGGCCATCATCGGCTTCGTCACGCTGAGCGCGGGGTCGCTGATCGCCATCCAGGGTTTCGCCTCGCTGGGCAACATCGGCGTGGAGGCGTTCACGGGCTTCTTCGCCGCCCTGGCCAACGTCCGCGTCGTCGCGCCCATCGTCACCGGGCAGGCGCTGGCCGCCACGGTCGGTGCCGGCGCCACCGCCGAATTGGGCGCCATGCGGATCAGCGAGGAGATCGACGCGCTGGAAGTGATGGGCATCAAGTCCATCTCGTACCTGGTGTCCACCCGCATCCTGGCCGGCACCGTCGTCATCATCCCGCTCTACGCCATGGCCATCCTGCTGTCGTTCTTCTCGGCGCAGGTCGTCACCACGGTGTTCTACGCGCAGTCGGTGGGCACCTACTCGCACTACTTCAACACGTTCCTGCGCGTCGACGACGTGTTCTGGTCGTTCCTGCAGGTGATCATCATGTCGGTGATCGTGATGCTCAACCATTGCTACTTCGGCTATTTCGCCAGCGGCGGCGCCGTCGGCGTCGGGGAGGCCGTCGGCAAGTCGATGCGCACTTCGCTGGTGGCCATCGTGGTGGTCGTCCTGTTCGCTTCGTTGGCGCTGTATGGCACCGACCCGAACTTCAACCTGACGGTGTGACGCCATGACGACACGGATGGATCAGGTCCGCACAGGCGAGAACAAGCCGCGCACACCGCCGTACAAGCTGGCGGGGTTGGTCTTCGCGTTGGTCACCGCGCTGGTGGGCACGGTACTCTACATCCAGTTCCGCGGCGGTTTCGACGACAAGACCGAGCTGACGCTGGTCGCCGAGCGCGCGGGCCTGGTGATGGACCCCGGTTCGAAGGTGACGTTCAACGGCGTACAGATCGGCCGGGTGGCCGCGGTGAACGCGCTGGAGCAGGACGGCACCACCAAGGCGCAACTCACGTTGGACGTCGACCCCCGCTACATCGATCTGATCCCGGCCAACGTGCAGGCCAACATCCAGGCCACCACGGTGTTCGGCAACAAGTACGTGTCCTTCACCTCGCCCGAGGACCCGGTGGCCCAACGGATCAGCGCCGACGACGTCATCGACGTCTCTGGGGTGACCACGGAGTTCAACACGCTGTTCGAGACCATCACCTCGATCTCCGAGCAGATCGACCCGATCAAGCTGAACCTGACGCTGAGCGCGGCGGCCGAATCGCTGACCGGTCTGGGTGACAAGTTCGGCGAGTCGCTGGTCAACGGCAACGCGATTCTCGACGAGGTCAACCCGCGGATGCCCCAACTGCGTTACGACGTCCAGCAATTGGCGAAGCTCACCGAGGTCTACACCGACGCCTCGCCGGACCTGTGGACCGCCCTGGACGGGGCCGTGACCACGTCGCGCACCTTCAACGAGCGCCGCGGCGACCTGGACGCCGCGCTGCTGGCGGCCGCCGGGTTCGGCAACACGGCCGCCGACGTGTTCGAGCGCGGCGGGCCGTACCTGGTCCGCGGCGCCGAGGACCTGGTGCCCACGGCCCAGACGCTGGACACCTACAGCCCGTCGCTGTTCTGCACCGTGCGCAACTACGCCGGGGTGGCGCCCAAGGTCGCGGCATCCCTTGGCGGCAACGGGTATTCGCTGAACACCAACACCACGTTCCTGGGCGCGGAGAACCCGTACGTGTATCCGGACAACCTGCCCCGCGTCAACGCCCGCGGCGGCCCCGGCGGCGCGCCCGGCTGCTGGCAGAGCATCGACCGCGACCTGTGGCCCGCACCGTATCTGGTGATGGACACCGGCGCCTCGATCGCGCCGTACAACCACCTGGAACTCGGCCAACCGATCCTCACCGAATACGTCTGGGGCCGGCAAGGCGGGGAGAACACGATCAACCCATGAAAATCACCGGAACCGCAATCAAGCTCGGCGCCTTCTCGGCGGTGCTGCTGCTCTTCACGGGAATCATCATCGTGGTGTTCGGCCAGATCCGCTTCGACCGAACCAGCAGTTACACAGCGGAATTCGACAGCGCCAGCGGACTGCGCGCCGGTCAGTTCGTCCGGGCCTCGGGCGTGGAGGTCGGCAAGGTCGACAAGGTGCAACTCATCGACGGCGGCCAGAAGGTTCGCGTCAAGTTCAACGTTGATCGGAACTTGCCGCTGTACCAGTCGACCACCGCGCAGATCCGCTACCAGGACCTGATCGGCAACCGGTACATGGACCTGCAGCGCGGCCAGGGCGAGGGCTCGGACCGGATCCTCGAGCCCGGCGGGCTGATCCCCACCTCGCGCACCACCCCGGCGCTGGACCTCGACGCGCTGATCGGCGGGTTCAAGCCGCTGTTCCGCGCGCTGGACCCGGACAAGGTCAACAACATCGCGCAGTCCATCATCACGGTGTTCCAGGGCCAGGGCGGCACCATCAGCGACATCCTGGACCAGACCGCCCAGCTGACCTCGGCGCTGGCCGACCGCGACCAGGCCATCGGCGAGGTGATCAGCAACCTGAACACGGTGCTGGACACCACCGTCAAGCACCAGAAGGAGTTCGACGAGACGGTCAACAACTTCGAAGTGCTCATCACCGGGCTGAAGAACCGCGCGGACCCGATCGCCGACTCGACGGCCAACATCAGCAGCGCCGCGGGCACGCTGGGCGATCTGCTGGCCGACAACCGGCCGGTGCTCAAGGACACCATCGCCCACCTCGAGAACGTCGCGCAGCCGTTGGTCGACAAGCAGGCCGAGGTCGACGACGTGCTGACCAAGCTGCCGCAGGCGCTGAAGATCATCGGCCGTGCCGGCGGCGTCTACGGCGACTTCTTCAACTACTACCTGTGCGACCTGACACTCAAGCTCAACGGCGCGCAGCCGGGCGGGCCGGTGCGCACGGTCAAGGTGTTCACCCAGCCGACGGGTAGGTGCACACCACAATGAGGACTCTCGAAGGCGACAACCGGATCCGCAACGGCCTGGTCGGCATCATGATCACCATCCTGGTGATCGGTGTGGGCCAGAGCTTCTCCAGCGTCCCGATGCTGTTCGCGCAGCCCAACTACTACGGGCAGTTCAGCGACTCGGGCGGCATCCTCGTCGGCGACAAGGTCCGCATCGCCGGCATGGACGTCGGCACGGTGAACTCGCTGAAGATCGACGGCGACCACGTGGTGATGGGTTTCTCGTTGGGCCCCAACCAGATCGGCACCGACAGCCGGATCGCCATCCGGACCGACACCATCCTGGGCAAGAAGGTCCTCGAGGTCGAGCCGCGCGGCAGCGAGATCCTGCGCGCCAACGGCGAGCTGCCGCTGGGCCAGAGCACCACGCCGTACCAGATCTACGACGCGTTCTTCGACGTCACCAAGGCCGCCGCGGGCTGGGACATCCAGACCGTCAAGCAGTCGCTGAACGTGTTGTCCGAGACCGTAGATCAGACCTATCCGCACCTGAGCGCCGCGCTGGACGGGGTGGCCTGGTTCTCCGACACCATCGGCAAGCGCGACGAGCAGTTCACCAAGCTGCTGGCCAACGCCAACAAGGTGGCCAAGGTGCTCGGGGACCGCAGCGGTCAGGTCAACGACCTGCTGGTCAACAGCAAGACGCTGTTGGCCGCGGTCAACCAGCGCGGCCAGGCCATCGACAACCTGCTGGCCAACGTGCAGTTGGTCTCCGCGCAGTTCCAGGGCCTGATCAACGACAACCCGAACCTCAACCACCTGCTCGAGCAACTGCGCATCGTCACCGACCTGCTGGTCAAGCACAAGTTCGACCTACAGGACGTGCTGATCACGCTGAGCAAGTTCACCCCCTCGCTGGCCGAGGCGCTGGGTTCGGGCCCGTACTTCAAGGTGATGGTCGTCAATCTGCTCACCGGTCAGGTGCTGCAACCGTTCATCGACGCGGCATTCAAGAATCGCGGTATCGACCCCGAGAAGTTCTGGCGCGACGCGGGTCTGCCGGCCTTCCAGTTCCCGGACCCCAACGGCGAGCGGCACGCCAACGGTGCCCCGCCGGCCGCGCCGCGCGTCCTCGAGGGCACCCCGGATCATCCCGGCCCGGCCGTGCCGCCCGGTTCGCCGTGCTCCTACACCCCGCCCGCCGACGGCATCCCGTCGCCCGGCAACCCGCTGCCGTGCGCCGATCTGACGGTCGGCCCGTTCGGCGACAACCCGTACGGCCCGAACTATCCGGGCCCCACCGGGGTGCAGACCTCGGCGCCGAACCCGGATGCGGGGCCGCCGGCGCCGGGACTGCCGATCGCGGCGATCCCGGGTCAGCCGTCGCCCGCGCTGCCGGGCACCCCGGTGCCGCTGCCGGACGCCCCCCTGAACTCCCGGACCCTGCCGCTGGGGCCGGCGCCGGGCCCCGGTCCCGCGCCGGTGGCGGTGCCGCCGGTGCCGCGCGAGCAGGGCACCCCGCCGCCGGGTCCCGAGCAGCAACTGTCGCCGAACACCGTAGCGCCGCTGCCGGGCAACCCGCCGTTCCTCGTCCCCGACACAGGAGGTACCTGAGGCGGTGTCGACGATCTATGACTTCCGAAAGATCAAGCTGCCGAACGTCTCCCGGACGGCGGTGGTGATCGGCGCGCTGCTGATCGTGCTCGGCCTCGTTGGTGGGCTGGTCGGCTGGCAGCTGTACAAACGGTTGACCACCAACACCGTGGTGGCCTACTTCCCGCAGGCGCTGGCGCTGTACCCCGGCGACAAGGTACAGATCATGGGTGTGCGGGTCGGGGCGATCGACAAGATCGAACCCGAGGGCGACACCATGCGGGTCACCATGCACTACCAGAACAAGTACAAGGTGTCCGAGGACGCGACGGCCTCGATCCTGAATCCCAGCCTGGTGGCCTCCCGCACCATCCAGCTCTCGCCGGCCTACACCGGCGGCCCGGTGATGAAGAACAACGCCGTCATCCCGATCGAGCGCACCCAGGTGCCCGTCGAATGGGACGACCTACGCAACCAGATCACCGACATCGTCAGCCAATTGGGGCCCACCCCCGAGCAGCCCAAGGGCCCGTTCGGTGACGTGCTGGAGTCCTTCGCCGACGGCTTCGCCGGCAAGGGGGAGCAGCTCAACACCACCCTGACGTCGCTGTCGGAGGCCATCACCGCGCTCAACGACGGCCGCGGCGACTTCTTCGCCGTCGCCAAGAGTCTGGCGCTGTTCGTCAACGCGCTGCACCAGAGCGATCAGCAGTTCGTCGCGCTGAACTCGAACCTCGCCGAGTTCACCGACAGCTTCAACCGCACCGACTCCGAACTTGCCGACACCTTGGGGCAGGTCGACCAATTGCTCAGCACCGCGCGCGACTTCGTCGACCAGAACGGGGAGGTGTTGGCGCACAACGTCAACAACCTCAGCGAGGCCACCACCGCGCTGCTGCAGCCCGAACCGCGCGACGGCCTGGAGACCGCGCTGCACGTGTTCCCGAACCTGGCCGCCAACCTGGTCACCACCTACGAGCCCACCAGCGGCGCGCTGAGCGCCATCCCGGTGGTGGCCAGCTTCGCCAACCCGATGCAGTTCATCTGCAGCTCGATCCAGGCCGGCAGCCGGCTGGGCTACCAGGAGTCCGCGGAATTGTGCGCGCAGTACCTGGCCCCGGTGCTCGACGCGATCAAGTTCAACTACCCGCCGTTCGGCCTCAACCAGGTGTCCACCGCGGCCACCCAGCCCAAGACCGTCGCCTACTCCGAGGAGCGGCTGCGCCCGCCGCCGGGCTACAAGGACACCACCGTGCCGGGCATCTTCTCCCGGGACACGCTGTTCTCGCACGGCAACCACGAACCCGGCTGGGTGGTGGCGCCCGGTATGCAGGGGCTGCAGGTCCAGCAGTTCACCAAGAACATGCTGACCCCGGATTCGTTGGCGGCGTTGATGGGTGGCCCCGATCCGGTGCCCGCCCCGGGCGGGCCGCGCGGTGGCGCGCCGCCGAACGCCTACGACCAGAACAACCCGCTGCCGCCGCCGTGGTATCCGCAGCCCGGCCCGCCGCCGGGTCCGGACCCGGGCGTGGTCCCCGGCCCGCTGCCGGTGTCCCAGCAGCTGCCGGGCACCAACCCGGCCCAGCAGGGGCCCGGGCCGGCGGCCCCGGCTCCCGCGGGCCCGCCGCTGCCGGCTGAGGCGGGTGGTCGGTGATGCGCACACTGCAGATGACCCGTCGCGTCGCCTGGCGCGGTCTGGTGTTGCTGGTGGCCGTGGTGACGCTGTCGTCGTGCGGCTGGCGCGGCATCGCCAACGTCCCGCTGCCCGGTGGTCCGGGCACCGGCGCGGACAACATGCGGATCTACGTCCAGATGCCGGATACCTTGGCGCTCAACGTCAACAGCAAGGTCCGGGTGGCCGACGTGAACGTCGGCTCGGTGCGCGACATCGAGTTGAAGAACTGGATCGCCACGCTGACCGTCGACATGGAATCCGACGTCACGTTGCCGGCCAACGCGACGGCGCGGATCGGGCAGACCAGCCTGCTGGGCAGCCAGCACGTCGAGTTGGCGCCGCCGGAGGATCCCTCGCCGGAGCGGTTGCGCGACGGGGACACCATCGAGTTGAAGAACTCGACGGCCTATCCGACCACCGAGCGGACGCTGGCCAGCATCGCCACCGTGTTGCGCGGCGGCGGCATCCCCAACCTCGAGGTGATCCAGAACGAGGTCAACAACATCCTCGACGGCAACGCCGGACAGATCCGGGCGTTCCTGGGCAAGCTGGCGACCTTCACCCGCGAACTCAACGCGCAGCGCGAGGATCTGACCCGCGCCATCGACGGCACCAACGAACTGCTGACCATCGTCGCCGAGCGCAACGACACGCTGGACCGGGTGCTCACCGAGATCCCGCCGCTGATCCAGTATTTCGCCGATCAGCGCGACGTGTTCGCCGACGCGGTCACCTCGCTGGGCCGGTTCTCGGCGATCACCGACGAGACGCTGTCGGCCGCGCGGGGCAACCTGGAGACCAACCTGCAACTGCTGCAGCGTCCGCTGGGACAGCTGGAGAAGGCCTCCCCGTACCTGGTGGAGTCGCTGAAGCTGCTGCTGACCGCGCCGTTCAACATCGACAACGTGCCGAAGGTCGTGCGCGGTGACTACATCAACACCTCGGTGACCTTCGACCTGACGCTGAGCACGCTGGACAACGCGTTCCTGACCGGGACCGGGGTCTCGGGCATGCTGCGGGCGCTCGAGCAGTCGTGGGGCCGCGACCCGGCGACGATGATCCCCGACGTCCGGTTCACCCCGAATCCGAACTCGGTGGCCGGTGGCCCGCTCGTCGAGAGAGGGGAGTGAGTTGCCGTGCTGACCCGAGTCGTTCGAATTCAGTTGCTGCTGTTCACCGTTCTGACGCTGGTGGCCTTGGTGGCACTCGGCTGGTACTACCTCAAGCTGCCGAGCGTGGCCGGCATCGGGCAGTACCAGCTCAAGGCGGATCTGCCCGCCTCCGGCGGTCTGTACCGCACCGCCAACGTCACCTACCGCGGCATCACCATCGGCAAGGTCACCGGGATCGAGCCCACCGAGCGGGGCGCGCTGGCGACCCTGAGCATCTCGGAGAACTACCGGATCCCGGTCAACGCCACCGCCAACGTGCACTCGGTGTCGGCCATCGGTGAGCAGTATCTGGACCTGGTGTCCGAGGGCGGCGGCGATCAGTACTTCGCGCCGGGGCAGACGATCACCAACGGCACGGTGCCCCAGGAGATCGGCCCGGCACTCGACGCCGCCAACCGCGGTCTGGCCGTGCTGCCGAAGGAGAAGATCTCCGCACTGCTCGACGAGACGGCGATCGCGGTCGGCGGCCTGGGCCCGGCCCTGCAGCGGCTGGTCGACGGCACCCAGGCGGTGGTCGGTGACTTCCGCGAGCACATCGGCGACATCAACGTCATCGTCGACAACTCCGCACCCATCCTGGACAGCCAGGTCAACTCCGGCGACGAGATCGCCCGCTGGGCCCGCAACCTGAACAGCATCACCTCGCAGATGGCGTCGCAGGATCAGGTGCTGCGCACCACGCTGACCAACGCCGCACCCACCGCCGACGCGGTCACGGCGGTGTTCAGCGACGTGCGCGAGTCGTTGCCGCAGACGCTGGCCAACCTCGAGATCGTCCTGGACATGCTCAAGCGCTACAACAAGGGCCTCGAGCAGACGCTGGTGGTGTTGCCGCAGGGCGCGTCGGTGGCCCAGGCGGTGGCTGCCCCGTTCGAGAACGCCGCGGCGCTGAACTTCAGCCTGACCATCAACCAGCCGCCGCCGTGCCTGACCGGCTTCCTGCCGGCCACCGAGTGGCGGGCCCCGGCCGACACCACCACCGCGCCGCTGCCCAGCGGGACCTACTGCAAGATCCCCAAGGATGCGCCGAACGTGGTGCGCGGCGCGCGTAACTATCCCTGTGCCGACGTGCCGGGCAAGCGCGCGGCCACCCCGCGCGAGTGCCGCTCCGACGAGCCGTACGTGCCGCTGGGGACCAACCCCTGGTACGGGGATCCCAACCAGATGCTGAACTGCCCCGCCCCGGGTGCGCGTTGCGATCAGCCGGTGGATCCGGGTCGGGTGATCCCCGCGCCGTCGATCAACAACGGGCTCAACCCGTTGCCGGCCGACAAGCTGCCGCCGCCGCCCATCGTCAGCGATCCGCTGTCCCCGCCGGGCAGCGGCACGGTGCAGTGCAGTGGCCAGCAACCCAACCCGTGTATCTACACTCCGACATCAAGCACCTCCGCGGTGTACAACCCGCAAAGTGGTGAAGTCGTCGGGCCCGACGGAGTGAAATACACCGTCGACAGTTCGACCAACACAGGAGACGACGGATGGAAGGAGATGCTGGCTCCGGCCGGCTGACCCCACCCGAGGACGAGGGTGCCTCAATCACCGATGACGAGGTCGGGTCCGAAGGTTCCGAGGACGACGACGCTCTGCCCGAGGCTTCCGATCCGATCGCATCCACCGATGCTGACGCGGCGCCCGGGCAGCGTTCCCGGTTGTACAGCCGCGGCTGGGTGATCGGGGTGGCCGCCACGCTGCTGGTGCTGGCCCTGGTGCTCGCCGGGGTGGGTGTCCTGGCGCGGCTGGCCGACGACGACATGCAGACCCGCAACGCCAACGAGGCCGCGGCCGTGCAGGCCGCCAAGGACTGTGTGATCGCCACCCAGGCCCCGGACCTGGCGACCATGGAGGCCAGCCAGCGCAAGATCATCGAGTGCGGCACAGGCGATTTCGGTGCCCAGGCGGTGCTCTACAGCGGGGTCCTGGTGGACGCCTACCAGGCGGCGCAGGCCCAGGTGCAGGTGTCCAACATCCGCGCGGCCGCCGAACGCCACAACGACGACGGCACGGTCGACGTCCTCGTCGCGCTGCGGGTCAAGGTCAGCAACAGCACGGTGCAGGACCAGGAGACCGGGTACCGGCTGCGGGTGCAGATGGCCCCCGAGGGCGGCACCTACAAGATCGCCCAGCTCGACCAGGTGACCAGGTGACGGAGCTGTTGGCCGACGACGAGCTCGACACCGCCACGGCGACAACCGATTCGGTGCGGCTCGCGTCGTGGCCGGCGCGGGCCGGCGCCTTCGCGCTGGACGTGCTGGTGGGCCTGGCGGTGTTCGCGACGCTGGTGCTGGTGGCGTGGTCGACCCCGCAGCGCGAATGGTTGTGGTGGGCGACGGTGCTCGCCGCGGCCGCGGTGCTGCTGGCGGTGGCCGTCAACCGGCTGCTGCTTCCCGCGCTGACCGGTTGGAGCATGGGCCGGGCCCTGTTCGGCATCGCGGTGGTGGGTCGCGACGGCGCGAGGGTGGGGCCGTGGCGGCTGCTGGCCCGCGACGCCGCGCACCTCATCGACACCGCGGCGCTGCTGCTGGGGTGGCTGTGGCCGCTGTGGGACCGGCGCAACCGCACCGTCGCCGACATCATCGCGCGCACCGAGGTCCGGGTGGTCGAACCCAAGCCGCACGGCGCCAAACGCACTGCGGTGAAGGTGGTTTCACTGGGTGCGGTGGTGGCCGTCGGCGCGGCGGCGCTCAGCTCCGGCACCGTCTATCGGCACGACCTGCGCCTGGCGCAGACCCACGAGCAGCTGGCGGTGCAGGGCCCGAAGCTGGTCACCGACATGCTCAGCTATCAGGCCGCCACGCTGCGGGAGGACTTCGAGCGCGCGCGTGCGGTGGTCACCGACAGTTACCGGCCGCAACTCGAGGAGCAGCAGCGCAACATCGAGGGTGCCGGGGCGGTGGACAACGACTACTGGGCGCCGAACGCCGCGGTCCTCAGCGCCACCGCGGACCGCGGCACCATGCTCGTGCTGCTGCAGGGTCAGCGCGGCACGCCGCCGGACTACCGGACCATCACCGCGACGGTGAAGGCCGAGTTCGTGCGCACCGGCGCAGACCAGTGGAAGGTCGACAACCTCACGGTGCTGGCCAGTCCGAACCAGCCGGGCGGTGGAGGATGAGTCCGCGCCGAAACACCGAGGGCACCAAGGCTTTCGCCGAGCTGGCGGCCCCGCCGCCGCGGACCCGCATCCTGTCGTTGGCCCTGACGGCGGCGATCGCGCTGATCGTCGCCGCGGTCGCGGTCAGCGCGCTGGTGCTGTTCACCCATCAACAGCAGCACCGTGAGTCCATGCGCACGGTCGAGGCGCTGAGCCATGTGCGCTCGTTCATGACGCAGTTCACCTCGCCGGATCCGTTCAACGCCAACGATTATGCCGACGGCGTGCTCGCGCAGTCGACCGGCAAGCTGGCCGAGGACTATCAGGCCCGCATCAACGAGATCGCCGTCGCGGTGGCACGCTCGGAGCCGACGGTCGGCGAGGTGCTCGATGCCGGCGTGGAACGGTGGAACGCCGACGGCAGCGCGACCGTCGTCGTCGTCACCCAGACCGTCACCACCATGCCTGACGGTGCCCGGGTGGAGAATGGCAACCGCTGGGTGGTCACGACGATTCAGGAAGGGGACCAATGGAAGATCAGCGACCTGGCTCAGGTGATCTGAGCGACGAGTCCCCCCGCGTCCCGCAGGGGAAGCGGCAACGGGCAGCCGCGGCACCGGCCGAGGAGACCGTCCCCGAAACCGAAACCGAAACCGAAACCGCACCCGACCCCGACGAACCGGTGGTGCTCGTCGAGCGCAGGCCCCCGGGCCGTCGCGCGGGCATCGTGATCGGGATCGCCGCGGCACTGTTCGTCGCGGCGGGCGGCTTCGCCGGCGCCATGGCCCAGCCCTACATCGCCGAGCGTGCCACGGTGCACACCAAGCTCCAGATCGCCCGGACCGCCGCGGACGCCATCACCACGCTGTGGACCTACACCCCGGACAACATGGACCAGCTGGCCAACCGGTCGGCGCGCTACCTCGCCGGGGACTTCCAGGCCGAGTACCGCAAGTACATCGACGCGATCGTGCCGACCAACAAGCAGGCGCAGGTCACCAACTCCACCGAGGTGGTGGGCGCCGCGGTCGAGAGCCTCGACGGCTCGGAGGCCACCGCGATCGTCTACACCAACTCCACCTCGACCAGCCCGCTGAGCAAGAACATCCCGTCGATGAAGTACATCTCGTATCGGCTGACGCTGCAGCGCGACTCGGGTCAGTGGCTGGTCAACGGGATGACCTCGATCACCAACCTGGATCTGACCCCCCAGATCTGAGGACTTACGCGGTGGCGTAGCGGTCGAACTTGCCCGCCAGATACTCGTTGCGACAGGCGCTTCGGGCCAGCTTCCCGCTCGTGGTGCGCGGGATGGTGCCCGCGGCGACAAAGCGGAAGTCCGCGATGCGGACCTGATGCAGCCGCGAGACGGCCGCGCGCACGGCGTCGACCACCGTGGCGGGTTCGACGCGTCCGGCCCCGGCGGCGCGCTCGGCGACGATGACCAGCTGCTCGCCGCGCTCACCGGGGACCGAGAAGGCCGCCACGTAGCCGGCGCGCACCGCGGGCGAGGCGAGGCTGACCGTCGTCTCGATATCGGTGGGGTAGTGGTTGGTGCCGTCGAGGATGACCAGATCCTTGATGCGTCCGGTCAGGTACAGCTCGCCGTCGACGTAGGTGCCCAGATCGCCGGTGGCCAACCAGTAGCCGTTCTCGGCGACCCCGGTGGCGTGGCTGTCGGTCTCGAGGCGGGTCTGCAGCTTGTTGCCGAAGACCCGCTCGGTCTCGTCGGTGCGGCCGAAGTAGCCGTGGCCGACGTTGTTGCCGTGCAGCCAGATCTCGCCGACGGTGCCCTCGGGGACCTCGTTGCCGTCGCCGTCGGTGATCACCACCCACTGGTTGGGGATGGCGTTGCCGCACGACACGTGCTCGACCGCGCCCGGGGCGGCGGCGTCGACGGTGACCGCCCGGCCCGCGCTGAGCTGTTCGCGGTCGAAGTGGCGGGCGCGCGCGGCGGCCGACGGGGCGATGCTGGCCACCGACAGGGTGGCCTCGGCCATCCCGTAGGACGGCTTGATGGCGGTGGCGGGCAGCCCGTAGGGCGCGAACGCCGTCGTGAACTTCTCGATGGAGGTCAGGGTGACCGGCTCGGACCCGTTGAGCAGCGTGACCACGTTGGTCAGGTTCAGCGTCTCGCCCTGCGGCGGCAGTCCGCGTTCGGCGGCGAGTTCGTAGGCGAAGTTCGGCGCGGCCGCGAAGGTGCGTCCGTGGGCGGCTTCGATGCCGAGTTGCTTGATCCAGCGGTAGGGCCGGCGGACGAAGGCCATCGGGTCCATCAGCGTGATGTGCCCGCCGCACAGCGCCGGGAACATGATCATGATGAGGCCCATGTCGTGGTACAGCGGCAGCCAGCTGACGCTGCGGATGCTCATGTCCAGCTCGCCGGCCAGGATCATCTGGATGACGTTGGTGCACACGTTGCGGTGGGTGATCTGCACGCCGGCCGGGGTGCGCGTCGACCCGGAGGTGTACTGCAGGTAGGCGACGTCGTCGGTGCCCAGCGTCGGCGTCGAGAACATCTCGGCAACGCTGTCGGGCAGCGCGTCGACCGCGATCACGCGGGGGCGTTCGGCGGCGGCGATGGACTTGAGCACCTTGCGCACCGATTCGGCCGCGCCGCTGGTGGTGAGCACCACGGTGGGTTTGGCGTCGGCCAGGACCGCCGAGAGCCGTTCGTTCTGGCCGGCGAGGCTCGGCGCGAACAGCGGCACCGCGACGGTGCCGGCGTGGATGGCGGCGAAGAAGGCGGCGACGTAGTCGACACCCTGCGGGGCCAGGATCGCCACCCGGTCACCCGGGGCGGTGAGCTGTTGGAGGCGGGCGCCGACGGCGCAGACCCGGGACCACAGTCCGTTCCAGCTGAGTTCGACGACGCGGCCGTCGGCGTCGCTGGAGTAGTCGAGGAATCGGTAGGACGGCTGATCACCGTAGATCGCGCGGTTGCGATCCAGGAAGGAGGTCAGCGTGATGCCGTCCGGAATCGCGATGGTGCCGTCGGCGCGGACGTAGTCCTCGACTCGGACATCGGCATGTGCAGCACTGTCAGCAAGGGGATCCCGACCCATTCGGACGACCTTAGTAGCGGTGCTAATTAATGAAAGAATCGTGCCCGGGTGATTGTGGTCACTGCTGACCCCAGGTGTGAGGTTTGACCGGATTCGACCAATCTGAGCTGCTGAGAATAAATGTCTGGGAGCGTCAATATTTGTGGGCACACCCGTGTACATTTTTTGGTACGAGCTGCTGAGGACGGATCGTCCCGATTCGTCCAAACCAGGTCGGGGGCGGACACCGGGCAGGCGATACTGGCGCTATGGCCGTCGCCTCCCCGGTGTCTGAGAAACTCACCACCGCAGCGCTGCTACTTCTCACCTTTGCGACCGGCCTCGTCGACGCCGTCAGCGTCCTGATTCTCGGCCACGTCTTCGTCGCCAACATGACCGGCAACGTGATCTTTCTGGGCTTCTGGTTCGTGCCGCATTCCGGCGTGGACCTGACTGCGGCCGTGGTGGCGTTCGTGGGATTCCTGGCCGGCACGGTCCTCAGTGGCCGGTTCGCCCGGCACCTGGCGCAGCGGACGCGGTTGTGGCTCACGGTGACGTTCGGCGTCGAAGCGGTGTTGCTGATGGTGCTGGCGGGATTGGCCGGCGCCGGGGTGCTGGATTACAACGACAACAGCAAGCTGATCTTGATCGCGGGCCTGGCGTTGGCCTTCGGTTCGCAGAACGCGGCCGCACGCCAGTTCGGGGTGCAGGAACTGAGCACCACGGTGCTGACGTCGACGATCGTGGGCCTGGGCGTGGACTCCCGGCTGGCCGGCGGCACGGGGGAGCGTGAAAGGCTGCGCTACACCGTGGTTTTCACGATGCTGGCCGGCGCCGCGGTGGGAGCGACGATGACGCGGTTCACCGTGGCGCCGGTGATTGCGCTGGCCGCGGCCGTGGTGCTGACGGCGCTGCTCATTTTCCGGTACGGCCCGGCGGTGGATTCGTGAGTCTCATCGTCGGCCTGCGGAATCCGTGGCTCGGCTAGTGTCGGTCCCATGCCTGCTGTCCTGGTGACCGGAGCCGCCCGTGGTATCGGCCGGGCGATCACGGCGCACCTTGGGGCGCTGGGCTGGGACGTCGTCGCCGGGGTGCGCAGCGAGGCCGATGCCGCGGCCATCGGATCCCTGCCGCGGGTGAGCCCGATCATGCTCGACGTTGCGGATTCCGCACATATCGCGGCCCTGGATGACGGATTGCCGCAGCGGCTGGACGCGGTGGTCAACAATGCGGGCATCGTGGTGGGTGGACCCCTGGAGACCGTCGCCCTCGACGATCTGCGCCGCCAGCTCGAGGTCAACGTGGTGGGGCAGCTGGCCGTGACGCAGGCGGTGTTGCCGAGGCTGCGCGCCGCCCGCGGACGAGTTGTATTCATTTCCAGTGTGAACGGCCAGATTTCGGTTCCGCTGCTCGGCGCGTACTGCGCGTCGAAGTTCGCCCTCGAGGCCGCCGCCGACGCGCTGCGAATGGAGTTGCAGCCGTGGCACATTGACGTCAGCGTGGTGGAGCCGGCGCAAACCGCGACCGATATGTGGGAGACCGCGCCGCAAACCGCCGACGATCTGGAGTCGGCCATGACCGCCGAACAGCGCGTGCTGTACGCGAAACACGTTGCGGGATTTAGAAAGATGATCCCGCTGTCGCAGCGGGTGGCCGTGCAGCCGCAGACCGTCGCCGAGGTGGTCGAGGAGGCGCTGACCGCCAAGCGCCCGAACGCGCGGTACACCATGGGCCTGGTCCCGAGCCTGCAGCTGGCCGTGATGAAGAACGTGCCGTCATTCGTCTCCGACCTGCTGGTGCGGAAGTTGTTCGGCCAGCCGTAGCTACAGCTACGGATTTCGTGCCGCTAGAAGTTTTGCTGGCATCCTTACTCTGGGGTCAGCTTGGCATGATTCAAGTTTGCGGATCGCGCCTCGGGGGTGCGGATTAGGGGTTGCTGCCAGCTATTTTAGAAGTTCCTGAGAAAAACCTGTTAATGCTGAGATATACCTGAACAGTTTGCTAACTTCGTCGTGTTGCGAATGCAGCTCAGAACGTCAGGCAGGAGGGTTGAGATGGAAACAGCCTCGACCTCACACCGACTGACCGGAGGCATGGTGGGGGCCATGTCAAGGCGCGCTCAGGTCAGGGGATCGGTCGCCTAGCCTTCGCACAAAAATTGGGGGGGGAGGACGTCGCCTCCGGTCGATAAGGCCGGAGGTGACGCTCATGTGTGGGTCCGGTGAATCCGGCGGCGGGGTAGAAGCCGTGGGGAATGGACGAACTCATCTTCTGGCCGACGGGCTCGTGACCGCCGGCGTTTCTTTCGCGCTGTGGCCGGCGGCGTCGGGGATGCCAAAACGTTTGCCCGAACTATGGATCGGGACCGCTGCGGATTTCGAGGTGCCAGACCGGCTTTCCGCTCTCTGTAGCACCACAAACCGGCTGGCACGGCGGTAGATCGCGGCTACGAATTTCGCACTCGACGGTCTCGTTTTGCTGATTTTTTGCGGTTGTAAGCACTCCGCGTGGTGGTGAACCGCTTGATCAACTGTTTAACCATCGGTAACGATGCTCAGACCTGCGATTTCGACTTTCCTGAGCAAAACGCTGCGATGCTGAGAGCCGCCTGAGATGGTTTGCTACAGTGTCTCAAACTTGTAACGAAGATCACAGCCTCGGCAGGAGTGTCCATGACGAACTCGGTTCCCACCCCGCCCCGTTTGGCGAAGGCCAAAGCCGCCGCCGTCACCGCCGCGGCTGTTGCAGCGACGGCGGCCTTGACCATTGGTGGGACCACCGCCGCATCGAGTGCTGTGCTCGCCGATCGCGACCAGGCGGTCTCGACGTCGCTGAGCCAGGACGTGGCGCTGTCGGCGTCGATCGGCATCTACCCGGTGGGGCCGGGCGCTCAGATCGCCCGGCTGTTTGGTGCGGGCACCCCTGAGGGTGCGCTGCGGACACTCGGGTCGGTCGCCGCGCTCATCCCCGGTGAGCAGGGTGAGTCCTTCCGGGCGACCTTAGACGCCCTGGCTGCGACTCTGGAAGCTGCGCAGGAGGGGATCACACTTCTGCCGCCGGATTTGATCCCCGACTCGTTGAACACGGTACTGCGGGCTCTGATACCACTGCTGCCCGATCTCAATAGCGGCATCGAACTCGCTCTTCCGGAGATCGCGGTACCTGCACTGGGACCCGCAGGAACTTACGACGCGGTTGCCGGCCTCGAAGGGGATGCCGGTACTCAGTTGCTGCTCACTGTGTTGAAATCGGCGCAATTGAACACTGGTCTGCTCGACGTCATCCCGGGTGCATTGTTGCCCGACAACATCGAGGCGGTCATTGACCTCCTGCAGATGGTCCCGCTGAACGTTCCGGGGCAGGTCATCGATGTCGGCGTCGATCTCGACCTACCCTGGCCGCTCCCAGACATTGACATCGACTTATTCGAACTTTTCTCGTCCTCGGCCGACAGAATCGCGATCATCCCCACCTTTGGTCTCGGCGGCACGAACGCCGCGATCACCGCGCCGTCGTTCCTGAAGGAAGAGCAGTTCGCAAAGACCGTCGTCCTGATCATCCCGATCCGAAACACGTCGCGGCCGGGTGGCGGCATCCTGGCGATGCTGACTCCGCTCTCGAGCCTGGTGGGCATCAACATGTCCAACGTCGACGGGACTAAGGGCAACGGCAACGTCACCTTCTGGGACATCACCGCGGCCTACGACATCATGTCGGACGCGCCGTCCACGATCTTCAATCCGGTCGCGTGGGCGAACTCCGCTACCGGCGCGCTGATGCCGACGTACCTGATCCCACAGAACGTTGAGCAACTCGCCGCTGTGGTCGAGGACATCGTCAGCGGCAACATCAGCCTGGACACCGTGTTGCAACTGCTGGCCGCCGGCGACATCACCGAGCTCTTCCACGACAATGTGGGCCAGGACGGCAACCTCTACATCACCTACGACTCCGGGAACCTGCCGCTGCTCGAACCGTTCCAGTTCTTGCCGCGGACCATCAGCTACCTGCCCGGCTTCGACATCTCCACACCGGGCAGCGAGTCATTCAACGGCTTTCTGACCCAGCTGGTCGCCATGGGCTACCAGGATGTGAATTTGACCGGCGCCGGTGTCGGTCAGATCCCGACGTTTGTCCGCGGCTTCGATGAGGGCGGCACCCAGGCGAAGTTCTGGACCAACCCGGTCAGCTTCGAAGCCGGGTTGCAGGCTCCGCAGGCCCTGTTCAATGCGCTCATCGGCGATGGTGTGGAGACCGGTATCACCGGCAACCTCCTGAGGCCGGAGGACCAGGAGCTGAAGCTGTTCGGCAGCTCGGCCATCGGTGATGCGGTATACCGCAACGCGTTGACCGTGGCGGTCGCCGGCTTCCTGCGCGACGCCTTGCTTGAGCTCAAGAGCCAGTTGAACCCGCTGTTCGACGCGGTCGACAGCAATGCGGCCCTCGTTTCCTTCGCCAAGCAACTCGACCAAGCCGCCGCGCAAGCCGACAACCTGCTGGCCGATGCAGGCGACAGCATCCGGGACCTCGGGATCGATCTGTCCGGCCCGCTGATGGATGGCAACCGTGCCTTCAACAACCTGATTGGTGGAAACCCCGTCGGGGCGGCCGAGGGCCTGAGCGGACTTTCCGCGCTCTCGGCCAACGAGGACCAGGACAAGGTGTCGGTCGCGGCCGCCCGTGAGGAAGCGCCTGATGCCGAGATTGCGGAAGAAGAAGCCCCGACTGTGCCGGAAGCCGGCACCGGCGCGGACTTCCTTGCCAATACTGCGCTGGCTGAGCGTGCCGAGAAGGTCGCGGACGCCCTCAACCCGCGCAAGGCACTGCAGGCGGCCGCCGACGAAGCCGGTGACCGTGCGGAGAAGCGAGTCACAAAGACGCAGAACAGCCTTCGCAAGGCCAACGAGCGCACGGCGCTTGTCGGCAAGGAGCTGCGTGAGGGTGACGTGGTAGGCGCAGCAAAGCAGGTGGGCGCCAACGTGCAGAACCGTGTCGACCGACTGAAGAAGGACGTCGACAATGGTCTGAGCAAGCTGCGCGGTAGCCACAAGGACAGCGAGAAGAACAACGACGACAACAAGTCCGCGAAGAAGGCGGACACCAATAAGGACGCCGCCTAAGCAAACAGGGAGACACCGCCTCGAGCCACCGGTTCGGGGCGGTGTTTTTCTTTGGCTCAGGTCGGTCCCCACGCACCGATGAGGCGCACGTGGTTGCCGGCACCGCTGAGACCTGACCAATGGAGGTGCGTGCCGCCCCTGGTGACGGCGAGCTGGGAGGTGCGGAACCACACGAAGCTGGGCTCGTCGAAGGTGGCCGACCAGATCAGCGGCAGGTCGCCGTCGGGACCGCTCTCGAGCCACACCCGCAGCGGCGTGCCAGTGCGATGGCGGGAGAAGTACGTCAGCCCCAATGAGCGTTTGATACGGCCGTCGATGAAGCCGTAGCCGTCCGGGGCGGTGATGTTGTCCTCGATGGCCAGGGTGTCCCCGTCGAGGGCAGTGTCGACGAAAGCCCAATGGTTCCAGAAGGTATGGGGGTAGGCGCAGCCGAACGGGTCGTCCGAACAATGGTCGGAGTAGATCTCATAGAACGTCGTGCGTACCGGCTGGTGCGTGGTGAAGACGGCGGAAGTGGTCAACGCGCGGGGCTGCTCGGGCAGCGCGGTATCGGCGCGGGCGCGGCACAAGTGATCTTCGAGCAGGCGCGGCGGTGCCGGTTCGTCGCCCGGCGCCAGGGCGGTGAACACCTCCAGCGGCGTCGCGCCGGCCACCTCGACCAGGAAGCGCGCACGCTCGGCCGCGGGGCTGTCCACCGCGACGATGACCACCTGGCCCCCAGCGCCGGGTCGCCTGGCGTCGACGTACTCGATGAGGCCGTGACGAGGCAGATCGATCCGCGCCACCAGGGCGCGTTCGGCCGGCGTGTGGTCCGTCGTGCTGCGGTGCCAGAAGTCGTGGTCGGTGCGCTGCGCTGCGTCGGGCGTCATGGTGGTCACGGGTTGCTCCTCAGGTGCTGTGGCCGTGTTCGAGCCAGGTCTGACCCAGCGTGGGCGGTGGCGCCCCGTGGCGTGGGTAGTGGGCTACCAGGGTGCGGAGCGCGGGCCCTTGGCGTCGAGTGCAGTGGTGTGAGCGGATTACGGGGTTCATTGCGGGTCCGTGCAGACGCAAGTTTTTCCCAATATTTGGCCCGTGCCATGCTGTCGGCCGCAACCTGCGTCACGAAAGCTTCCAGCAACTTGGCGCCGGGTCATGCAAAACAGGCAAACGGCGTGGGATCTCCATCATTTGCTGATGAACTGCATAAACCTCATACGCCAGTGAAGCTAGCAATTATTCGGTGTTCCAGTAGATTTCGCGGCAATGGCGGCGTCTGAGGCATGGCATTTACGCCGGCGTCATCCCCGGTGTTTGCGTATGCAACAAAAATTACCAGCAACCGCCGATTGCGGATGCAAGCGTCGTGCTCACCGTGTAACTTCGGGGTGAGTAGAAGCTGAGATTTTCCTGAGGGGTCGGGTCAGATTCGATGAGAAGCGACTAAAGCATTGCGCGGCCCGAGCGGTGTGCGACCGCTCCCGCGCCGCTGTCCATCACCGAATATCAAGTCGGGCAGAACTTTCCAAGTCACCGCCAAGCGTGGCTGGATCGCGGCCAAGACCGCGAAAACCTGAGCTGAAGCTGAGATGAATAGTCCCATCTCAGCCGAGCAAGCACCACCAACGAGAAGGGGGCGTCGTATGCGCACGTTCAAGTCAGCAAACAAGGAGAGCGCGCGAGCGCGCCGTCGTCGGCTCGGCGGCGCCAGGACCAAGAAGGTCGCGTTGAGCGGTCTGGCCGCGGTGAGCGCCATGGCCATCAGCGTCGTCCCGTTCTCGGCGGAGGCCGCGACCTACATCGTCGGGGCACCGGATTGGTTGGGCATCAACAACATCGACAGCGACGCCGAGGCGATCTACAACGCGATCTTGAACGACCGCACTGAGCCACTGGCTACTTTGGTCGGGTGGGGGACCGGCGGTGTCGCGCTCAACCCCCAGTGGGTGCAGTGGTACAACCCGAACCTCGGTGGCCTGAACCTGGGCGACATTGACCTCGGTGACCTGTCCGCCGGCGATCTTGCGGCACTGATAGGTCAGTTGGATCTCGACGAACTGACCAACTCCGAGCGCGACCAGTACTACACGCCGCGCCACGAGGGCCAGATAGGGACCGAGGAGGTGATGGTCGACAACCCGGCGTATCAGGCTGCGTTCGAGGCCGCCCTGGCCCAGGTCATGCAAGAGGACCGCGACGCGATTCTCGAGGCGGACAAGATCAACATCACCCTCTCCTACACGGTGCAGGAACCCGGCTGGTGGAACGACGGATACACGGTCCCTATCGTTGGCACCAGACTCAGTCTTCGGAGTCTGCTCGGTAACTGGTCTAGCCAGCAGATCGGCGGCCAGTCGCTCGGCGCGCCGATCACGACTACCGTCACGATCGACAACCCGTTCAAGGGTGACCCCGAGGCTCTCGACGCCTTCTTGGAAACGGGCGTGTACGAGGGCTCATATCCGGTGGAGATCGACCCCGCGGAGTTGGGACTGACGAAGCCGGGCAACCCGCTGCCGTCGTGGGTGCCCAACCGTAACTCCCTCTGGAACAGCGCCTGGAACTGGCTGACCGATCAAATGGGAACCATCGACGTCGGTAACGTCGACTACGACTTCGACCGCACCATGTTCGGACTGCCCGGCGCGAGCTGGGACGAGCGCGCCGAGGCGCTGATCGATCCGAGCATCCCGCAGGAGATTTCCGAGACCCGACCCGTTTACGGTTGGATCCCGGGCGGTTGGACCACCAACACCCTCGGGCAGTGGGTTTCTCCGACCAACGACATCATCGGACTGCAGGACCTGGACCTCGAGGCTCTGCTCGAAGGAGATCTGTCCAGCCTGGGCGCGCTGGCCGGGATGAGCACGCGGGATCTGGCCTACTACCTGTCGGGTGATCTGGGATTCCTTGCCCCGCTGCTGAACTGGACCGCGTACGTCTACAACACCAACCTGATCGGCTACGGCGACGGCGCCATCGCCGCCGGGCTGGCGTACCAGAAGTTCATCGACGCGGTGCAGTCCGGTGAGATCAAGGCCGGCGAACCGCAGACCGACGGCCGCTACATCGTCATCACCACCGACGAGGACGGCAACCGCGTTGTGCGCGAGCAGAACTACAGTGCGGGCGACGGCGGCTGGGACGAGGTCATCACGTCCTACCCGCTGCCGGACGACTTGAACTTCCCGGACATGCCGACCGACGAGGACGGCAATCCGCTCTACCCGGCCTACACCGAGGTCGAGGGCGGGGTGATCGACCTTCACCTGTTCACCTTGGCTTTGCTGCGTAACCCGGGCCGCGCCAACGGCGGTCTATACGCCCGCTTCGCACCGCTCTACGAGCAGCTCACGGGCAACAACCCGGTGTCCCCGGACAGCCAGAACGTCCTGCCGGAGGGCCTGGAGGGCCTCGACATCGCCAAACTGCTGCTCGGCGAGGGCGGCGTACCGGACTTCGAGATCGACGACCTGGGCAACCTGGTGGCCATCCTGGAGAGTGCCGACGGCAAGCCCATGGTCATCACCATCAAGACGGACCTGACGTGGCAGTACGACCTGCTCTCCGATGCTCCGGTGACCGCGAATCCGTTGGCGTGGGCCAACTCTGCCGCGGCCGCGCTGCTGGCGGTGAACCTGGCCTCCGCGCTGGTGAACTACGAAGACAGCGATATTGACTTCGAGCACTACGTCGCCGACGACGGCACCATCTACGGCACCGTCACCATGGACCAGTTGCCGCTGCTGTCGCCGATCCGCCTGCTGGCCGGGGCGATCGAGACCGCCACCGGTGAGGACATCAACACCCCGTTCGCCGACGCCTTCGAGCCGCTGCTGAAGACGCTGACGAACGTGGCCTACACCGACTGGGAGCGCGTGGAGAACGCCGACGGCACCATCTCCTACGAGCGCACGCTGGACCAGATGCACAAGCACACGCTGTTCGGTACGCAGACGATGACTCCGGCGGAGCGCGCGCAGCTGGCCGGCGATGTGATCGCCATCCTGGGCGCGGGTCTGGGTGCGGAGATCACCGACGTCAACGGTCGCTTCCTGGCGCGGGTGGAGAAGCTGCTCGGTGAGATCGATGCCGAGTTGCCGTCCGAGCTGCGGGAGGCGTGGGTCAAGTCGGTGCCGGTGCTGGGCAACGCCATCACCGAGGTGAGCTCGAAATTCGGCTCGGGGGTGAGCGATGTGCTCACCGAGGTGGCCGATGCGGTGGATCTGACCGAGCACAAGGAGATCGAGGCGCCGTCCTCGGGCAACGAGCAGCAGCAGACGCAGCTGGTCTCGGGGCAGCGTGACTCGGGCAACGAGGCCAAGGCGGCCAAGCCGGCCGCCGAGACCGTCGCCTCCACCGACACCGAGGACCAGGGCGAGCTGGATCCGACCGACGGTGCCGACAGCGAGTTGGTGCTTGTCGACGAGGCCGCCGGTTCGCAGTCCGATTCGAGTGCGGTGTCCAAGACGCGGGCCCAGCAGTCGATCGCGAAGGTGCGGGCTGATCTGAAGGAGGCTCGCGATGATGTGCGGGCTGATGTCAAGAAGGCCAGTGACCGTGCGAAGAAGGCGGTGAAGAAGGCCGGCGACGACATCAAGAAGTCGGTCAAGGACACCGCGGACAAGGTCAAGAAGGCCGTGACCCCGAAGAAGAAGTCCGAGAAGAAGGCCGACAATTCGTCCGACTCCGACGACTGACCAACTACCCAGATAAGAAGTGCCCCTGCCCCGCGGCAGGGGCACTTCTTTTGTCGTTGAGGCGGGCTTGGGGCGACGCGCATGCCGCTTGCTGAAATGTCACCGTCGTGTCGAAACGTGACCAAATTTCGCCGAGGTTCCTCGGCGAGCTGTGCCGGTGGCTCAGTGCTGGATGCTGTCCGGAGTGATGCACCCCGGGACGGGGAGCACCGGTGGGCGGCTACCCGCTCGACCGCTTGGTTGAGGGGTGCTACCTGGCAAATTTTGCACCAACGTTGATTCTGGCAATCGGTCCTTGATCCGGGCCAGTTCGATGATGTCGTTGCTGAGGCAATCAAATCGGGCGTCGACGCGGCGGTCGCCGGTGGGTGAAATTCCTTGCAGTCGCACAAATTGTCCACACTAACTATCGATTGCGGATGCGGATGTCAGAGTTGCCAGGTAGCTTCATGGCCACATTGCTGAGAATTACCTGAGGGGTCGGGGGCGACGTTGAAGCGAAGCTGTTGAGGGGGCAGGCGGGACGTGTGGCCGTCGGGCCGCTCGTGATCCGCTTGGACTGCTGAATATCAAGCAGGACAGAACTTTCCAGAGTCGGCGGATAGCCGGCTTCCTGGCCGGCGCAGGGCCGGCCAAACCTTAGCTAAACCTGAGGCGCAGTGGCGTGGGGTCACTGCTGGCCAAAATAACGTATGGGGGAGTTGTATGCGCACGTTCAAGTCAGCAAAGAGGGAAACCGCGCGAGCGCGGCGTCGTCGTATCGACGGGACCAAGACGAAGAAGGCCGTCCTGGTCGGCGCAGCGGTGGCCACTGCGGTGTCGGTGGGGTTGACGCCGCCGATCGCCAACGCGGTATCGAGCAACACGTACTTCGTGGGATTCCCGGACTGGATGGGGATCGGCGAGGGTTCGACGCTTCCGTCGGACGCGGCTGCCATCGAAGCGGCGATTCGCGCGGGCAAGGACACCGATCCGCTGATCGCCTGGGGGCTGGACCCCGTCTCCGAAGAGGATTTGGCACCGCGGTGGGCGACGTGGTTCAACCCGGCCAACGCGGACTCGGACGTTACTTGGAGTGGAAATATCCTCAACCGGAGAGCGACGGGAACAGCCACCGGCTGGAGCAACGGCCGGTGGGTGTCGCCGAGCGACCCCGGAGTCGACCTGAACAATCTGGGTGGGCTCAGCGTCGATGATGTTTTCGCCCTCAATGATTACATTTCCCAGGTAGGCGGGATCGACAAGGCATTGGCGAGAGTGGCTGCGCCGCTGCTGAACTGGACGACCTACCTGTCGAACACCAACATCATCGCTTACGGCGACGGGTCGATTGCGGCGGGCGTGGCGTACAAGAACTTCATCGATGCCGTTCGCCGCGGCGACGTGGAAGTCGGCACCGCGGAAACGGGTCCGCGCAAGATCGTGATCATCGATGAGAACGATCCGGCGGCGCGCGAGTTCGTCCGCAATTTTTCCAACGTGGGTGTGGGCACCGGATTATTGATTGAGGCGTCGCCAGGCGTATGGCTTTTGAGTCAGGGGTCGATTCCGTATCCCGACAAGCCCGGTGAAGGCCCTGCGGTCGACGTTATCCCCGGCGGCGTCATCGACGTCACCTTGCTTACCCTGACGTTGTTGCGCAACCCCGGACGGCCCAACGGCGGCCTGTACTCCCGGTTCGCGCCGATCTACGAAGAAGTGAACGGCGTCAATCCGGTGTCGCCTGAACGGGAGGACGTGCTGCCCGAAGGCTTGGAAGGCCTCGACCTTGCCGCACTGTTGACGGGGCAGGGCGGTCTGCCGGAAGACCTCACCGACATTGCAACGTTGCTCGCGACGATCGAGGATCTCGATGGCAATCCTGTTGTTGTGACACTCAAGACGGACCTGACTTGGGAGTACGACCCGCTCTCGGACGCGCCTGTCACGGCGAATCCGGTGGCGTGGGCGAACTCTGCCGCGGCGTCGCTGTTGGTGCTCACCCTTGGAGCGTCATTGCTCAATCTCGACGAGGGGGCGCCGGGCCTCGAGATGTACGTCGCTCCGGACGGCACGATCTACGGGACCCTGACGCAGGAGCAGTTGCCGCTGTTGGCGCCGTCACGTCTGGTCGCTGGATTGCTCAGCACTGCTACCGGCGAAGACGTGAACACCCCGCTGTCCGATGCCGTGGAACCGTTCCTGAAGGTGCTCACCAATATCGCCTATACGGACGTGGTTCGTAACGTCGACGCCGATGGCGTCATCACCTACGACCGCACGTACGACGAGATGCACGAGCACCTTCTGTTCGGCACACAAACGCTGACCCGGGCGGAGCGTGCACAACTCGCCGGCGATCTGATCGCAGTGCTGGGCGCTGGAATCGGCGCCGAACTAACCGACGTCGGCTGGCGGACCGTGGGACGGGTGCAAGAGCTACTCGCTGAACTGGACATCGAGGTGCCAGAGGAAGTCTCCACTGCTCTCGCGAAAGCGATACCCGTGCCGGGAAACGTGATTACCAAGGTCAGCAGTGAACTGGGCGCCGGGGTGTCTGACCTGTTGGGTGAAGTTGAGCAGCACCTGCCGGAGGAAGTGACGCTCAGCCAGAAGCAGCTCGAGGATCTACAACGGCCCGTCGGGCAGGCGATCAAGCCCGTCAAGGATGTCGTCGACGACGTCTCGGCGGGATTGGAGCAGGCCGCCGGCCAGTTCGCCGACGGACTCGCCACTGGTGATCAAGAGGTTGCCGGCGTTGTCGAGGAACTCAAGGTCGCCGCCGATGACGCGGCGGTGGACTCGAAGCCGGTGTCCAAGACGCGGGCGCAGCAGTCGATCGCGAAGGTGCGGGCGGATCTGAAGGAGGCTCGCGACGATGTGCGGGCTGATGTGAAGAAGGCGAGCGACAAGGCCAAGAAGGCGGTGAAGAAGGCCGGCGACGACATCAAGAAGTCGGTCAAGGACACCGCGGAGAAGGTCAAAAAGGCCGTGACCCCGAAGAAGCAGGAGAAGAAGGCCGACACGTCCGACTCCGACGACTGACCTCAACACACGAGAGAAGTGCCCCTGCTTCGGCAGGGGCACTTCTTGTCAGCCGATCAATCGCGTCTCGCCGCGTAGCGCAGCAGGACCGTGCCACCCGGGAAGGTGCGGTTCTCCAACAGCCGCAGTGAGATCCACGACGGCAACGACGGGAGGAACGGGGTGCCGCCGCCCACGGCGGTGGGCGCGACCACGAGCCGGTATTCGTCCACCAGCCCGGCCCGCACGATCGGTGCGGCCAGCGTCGCGCCGGCCACCTCCAGGTTGCCCTCGGTCTCGGCTTTCAACTTCGTCACCACCTCGACCGGATCGCCGCGTTCCAGGCGGGAGTTCCAGTCGACGGACTCCAGGGTGCGCGAGAACACCACCTTGGGCATGTCGAGCCAGACGCGGGCGTAGTCAACGATCATGGGGTCGGCGTCCGGGGCCTGGTCGGCCGTCGGCCAATACGCGGACATCAGTTCGTAGAGCCGCCGGCCGTAGAACGATAGGGCCGTCTCCCGTTCGAAGTCATTCCAGTACTGATGCAGTTCTTCGCTCGGCTCGGACCAGTCGATGTTGCCCTGTGCATCGGCGATGTAGCCGTCCACCGACACGTTGAAGCCATAGATGAGTTTGCCCATGCCGGTCAGACTGCACCGGAGAGCGAAACTCATCGCGACGCCACGCGAGAGGTGGTGCGCATCATCGACGCTGCGCAGCGTTGCATACTCATCAGGTGCAGACGTTCACCAAGCGCAATCTGGCCGCGCCGCCGGGATTCTTCGCCTGCGAAGCCGCTGGCCTGCACTGGCTTTCCGAGGCGCACGGTGCCCCCTGCGCCGAGGTGGTCGCCCAGGACGACACCAGCCTGACGCTGGTGCGGCTCGAGTCCGCACCGCCCACCGAGGACGCCGCGCGGGCTTTCGGGAAAGCCCTCGCCACGACGCACGACGCCGGCGCCCGGGCCTGGGGCGCGGCCCCGGACGGTTGGGATGGCCCGGGCTTCTTCGGTCCGCTACAACACCCGCTGCCGATGACCTTCAGACTGCACGACAGCTGGGGCCGCTTCTACGCCGACGAGCGCCTGACGCCGATGCTCGACCTGGCCCGGGCAGCGCTGCGCAGCGAGGCCATCGTCGACATCGAAGCGGTGATAGCGCGCTGCGGCGCAGGCGATTACGACGACGACGATGACCCGGCTCGGCTGCACGGCGACCTGTGGAACGGCAACGTCATCTGGACCACGAAGTCCGCGGTGCTGATCGACCCGGCCTGCTACGGCGGCCACCGCGAGACCGACCTCGCGATGCTGCACCTGTTCGGCTGTCCGCACCTCGACGCGGTCGTGGATGGCTATCAGCGCGAACATCCGCTGCGAGCGGGCTGGCGGGAACGGATCCGGATGCGTCAGCTCTACCCGCTCCTGGCACACGTGGCGATGTTCGGCAGCGGATACGCCCACCAGACCCACGACGCGGCTCGTAAAGCCTTGGTGCTCAGCTGAGTTCCGCGATCGAGAACAGCTCCACCCACTGGCCCGCCGACAGGTCTTTGGGTAGCGCGGACGCCCCGATCCTCTCGCGAGATAGCCACGCCCGAATGGACTTGTGAGCGCACACCTGGCTCAGGATCGCCGGCAGGCCGCGACCGCGCCCGGTGAAGACGGCATGGACAAACTGGCGGTACCGACGGCTGTGCTTGCGATCGAGCAACGGCGTGGTCCGTCGCGACATCACCAGCAGCCCGGCATCCACCGACGGTCTCGGCGTAAATGCCGACGACGGGACACGTTGGTGCACAGTGAATTCCATCCATGGCCACCACTGGGCGGTCATCATGGTCGCCCCGCCGATACCGGCTCGTCGGCGCGCGACCTCCCACTGCACCAGCAGCACCGCATCCGTCCACGCAGGGGCGTGCAGCATTTTACGGAGCATCGCGGTGGTCTGGTGAAAGGGCAGATTGCCCACCAGTACGTGCCGATGTGCGGGCAACGACCATTGGATGAAGTCGTCGTTGACCACGCACACATGGTTTTTCAGTCGCGATGCCAACCACCGCGCATGGCGGTCGTCGATCTCGACCACCGTGAGGGGGCGCCGCAGCTTCTGTAGTTCGAAGGTCAGTGCGCCGCGGCCGGGACCTATCTCGATCAACGGTCCGTGGGTCCGCCCGACGGCGTCGACGATGGTGCGGACGGTGGCGGTGTCGTTCAGGAAGTTCTGGCCGTGTTCGTGACGGCCGGCACGATAGGTGGGCATAGGTGCTCCGCGAAGATGGGATCTTCCGGGCAGGACGAAACCCGCCCGGCTGGCAGGCCGGAGCGGCGGAGCGTGAGAGGTCGGACCGCCGCTAGAAGCGACGGATCCGGATGACGGCGATCGCGGTAGTACCCATGGCGGCGAGGGTAGTGGGCTCAGCTGCGCCGCCGCATCCGATTTTTGTCGGTGGGTCGAACTACTGTTCGAGTATGGCCACCGCGACGTGCTCGGATCGGGACGGGATCATCGCCCTGCTCGACGAGTACGAGGCGGTCCAGGACAAGCTCGCGGCGGTCCAGCTCGACGCGCTGAACACGGCGGACATGCTGACGGTGCTGGCGCGGCGGGAGAATCTGGCCCGCAAGGCGCCGGTGTTGCAGCATCGGCTGATCAACCGGCTGGCCGCCGAGGCCACCGCCGAGGAACTCGGGGCCAAGCTGCCGCGGGCGTTGGCGATGCGGCTGCGGATCAGTCCCGCCGATGCCAAGCGTCGCGTGGAGGAGGCCGCCGACCTCGGACCGCGGATCGCGCTGACCGGCGAACCGCTGGAGCCCTTGATGCCGAACGTGGCCCGCGGTCAGGCCGAGGGTGCCATCGGGGCCGAACACATCGCGAAGATCCGCAAGTTCTTCACCCAATTGCCGGTGAGCGTGGATTTCGAGACGAAGCTCTCCGCCGAACGTGAGCTGGCCCGTCACGCGGCCAACCTGGACCCTGAGGCGTTCCGCAAGGTCGCCGATCGGCTGCAGGCGATCATCGACCAGGACGGCACCTACACCGACGCCGACCGGCGCCGCCGCCGCGGCGTCACCCTCGGTCGCCAAGGCGCCGACGGCATGTCCCCGATCTCCGGGCAGCTCACACCGGAGGCGCGCGCGGTGCTCGAAGCGATCTTCGCCAAGCTGTCCGCGCCCGGGATGTGCAACCTCGACGACGAAACCCCCTGTGTGGAAGGGGCTCCCAGCGACGCGCAGGTCAAGGGTGATCTGCGGACCCCGGCCCAGCGCAACCACGACGCCCTGCTGGCCTCCGGACGCATCACGCTGTCCACCGGGGATCTGGGACAACTCAACGGCCTGCCCGTCACGGTGGTCGTCAGCACCACGCTGAAGGACCTCGAATCCGCGGCGGGGCAGGCCGTCACCGCGGGCGGTTCGCTGCTACCCATGGCCGACGTGCTGCGGATGGCCTCGCACGCCCATCACTACCTGGCGATCTTCGACGGCAAGGGAATCCCGCTGCACCTCGGGCGCAGCCGCCGCACCGCGTCGCCGGGGCAGCGCATCGTCCTCTACAGCCGCGATCGCGGCTGTACCGCGCCCGGTTGTACCGCCCCGGCCTACCAATGCCAGGTCCACCACGCCGCGAGGGACTGGATCGACGGCGGCAACACCAACATCGAGGAGCTGACGTTGGCGTGCGGGTCGGATAACCGCAAGGTCAAACCCGGCGGGTTCCAAACCCGGATCCGGGCCGACGGCCGCTGCGAATGGATACCGCCGCCGCATCTGGATGACGGGTCGCCCCGGGTGAACGACTACCACCACCCGGAGAACCTGATGGCCCCGGACAGCGAGGCCGACCCCGATGGCTAGCGTGAAATCAGTTGAACGCCAGCCAACTCGGCAGCGCGCGCTCCTTGGAGTCGCACAACACCTGCATGGTGTCGCACGACCCCTTGGGCGCGCCCGCGCCCGCCCACATGCCGCCGGTGTCGCGGCGCAGCACGATGGCCGAGGACCCGCCGCCGTCGAGCAGGATCGCGGTGTCACTGCCCAACGCGCGGAACAGGTCCTGGATCTGGTCCGGGGTGTAGCTGCCGCCCTGGAAGACGTACATCTCGTCCTTCTCGCGGGAGTAGGCGATCGCGGTGCGCGCCGCCGACGGCCCACCGTCGTTGAGCTGTCCGGTGTCACCCGGGGCCAGCAGTCCGATGCCGGCGACCGCGACGAATCGGGTGCCCTTGTCCATCAGCCCCTGGATCACCGGGCCGGCGGCGTCGTAGTCGGTCGGCGACTTGGGCGAGATGACGAACGGCGCCCCGGCCACCGGCAGGATCATCGTGGTCAGGGCGGTCCAGTGTTCGTTGCCGCCGGACAGGCCCTGCTTGCCGGCGTAGGCGATGGTCCCGGTGACCGCGGCGTTGACCCGGCCGAGGCCGCGCGTGTTGTCGACGTAGGCGCCCAGCGGCGAACTGCAGCCGGTGGTCTTCCAGGAGCCGCCCTTCTGCCCGCGGACGTCGAAGAAGTTGGCGTTGACGGCGATGGTCGGCTGGCCGAGTTGCTGCCAGGCGGCGATCGGGGTGTAGATCTCCGCGGCCTGCCACAGCCCCTCGCCGGTGCGCGCGCCCGGGGTGCGTTCGCAGCGCGCCTGATAGCCCTGATGGGTGTCGACCAGCAGTCGCGGGGTCAGCCGCTGCGAGGCGGACTTGATGATCATCAGATGCCCGCCGTTGCTCATCTCGTACCAGTTGCCGCCGGCGTTGAGCATGGGGGCGGGGGCGCCGCCGCCGAAGTTGTACACCAGGTAGGAACCCCGGGTGTTGGCGATCGCGCTGGCCAGCAGTTCGCGGGCGTCGGCGGCATGCGCGACGGGCCCGGCCGCGAGCGCCACCGAGGCACACGTCAGGGCGGCTGCACAGGCTGCGGCGAGGCGCCGAATCACGGCGGCAGGGGTCTTCACGGTGGCCCCTTTCGGCAGTGCCCGCGGAATACGACAGGAATCACAATAATCACAGGCGCCACACTGTCAACTTTGATAACGAATCGGTTTCGATTCGGAGGCTGGCGAATCACGTTCTGCCCGTTCAGGTTTGCCAGGACTGATCGACAAGTTAGCGCAGCGTCGTAAATGGGGTAGTCCGCTACCTTCCGCTGAGCGGCCTCGCGGGCGGACAATTTTCGCTGTCACCATCTGTCGGTGACTTTTGATCTAGGGGGGGTCAAAATGACCAATATCGAGGCCGCGCGCGCGGGATACAAGGCATTCGCCGCCGGTGATGCGGAGGGGATGCAACGGGTCTGGGCCGACAACATCCACTGGTGGAGCTCCGAGGAGGTCCAACCCGGCGGGGAGTTCACCGGGGTCGGGGCCGTCATGCAGATGCTCGCCGAGATTCCGAAGCATTGGACCTCGATGACCGTGGAACCCACGGAGTTCATCGAGGCCGGCGACTACGTCATAGTGCGAGGTACCCAAACGCTCACCAACGACAAGGGTTCGGCGGAAGGGAAATTCGCCCACATCATGAAGTTCCAGGACGGTAAGTGCATTGACGCCGAGATGCATGCCGACACCGCGAAGGCACTCAAACTGCGGGGCTGAGCGCGGCTAGGACGGCGGCGCCAGCCGGTACACCGCGTCGGCGTAGTCGTCGCTGACATACAGCGCGCCATCGGGGCCGACGACAGAGGCAACGGGGCGGCCCCAGTGCGTGCCGTCGGGGTATTGGAAGCCGCCACCAGGTTCTGCTGGTCGCTCAGAACGCCGTCGCGCCAACCGAAGAACGCCACCTCCGGGGCGCGCGGCGGCGTGCGGTTCCTTGAGTCGTGCACGCCGATCAGTGCGCTGGGGGTCGCTGGGCATGAACTTCGTCGCACTGCCCCCGCCGTATGGCCACCCGCACCACTGTCCTGCTCTCATTCACACTGACCTCCCGAAAAGCATGTCCGCCGACCTCCTTGACTTGAGCTGTCACGGCGATCGAACGGACAAATGGCTGGGACCACCGACGCGGCGCGTCGGTGGTCCCATAAAGGGCAATCCAGGTGGTCCCATCACCCTGGCAAAAATCAGGTCACACTGGTCCCAGCCTCATGGCAGACGACAGATCGCCGTCGCCGACGGGTTGGGTATTTCCCCCGTCAAGCGGATCGGCGGCCTGGGCTTCGTAACCCCTGGTCAGCCAATACACCGTCTGATCCAGGATGGGCAGGATGTCGGTGACGGCGATCTCGCCGGCGGTAAAGCGTCCCAACAGTCCGTAGATCAAACTTGAAATGATGGAGTCGAGATTGGCAACGAACTCGTCCTCGACATCGGCGAGCACCGCCATGCCCGCCGGAAGGACGAAGTCCAGCCCGAATCGAAATAGCTGCTGTCCCTTGGGCGAAGACCGCACCCGGAAGAAGGCCATGAGCATCTGAGGGTGACGCTCCCACGGCTCGAAGATCGCGCGGAAGAGCTCCATCAGCCCCTGGTGCAGGGAGGGCGCCGGTTCCCGCGCTGGGACGGTGATCCCTGCGTACCGGTGCTGCTGCATCCAATACTCCAGCGCGGCCAGGATGAGGTCGTCGCGGGTTTGGTAGCGCTTGTAAATGGTCGCGAGCGAGCTACGCGCGAGGCGAGCGACCTCTCGGAGCTGGACCGAGTCGTAGCCCGTGGACTCCAACAGCTCGACGACGACATCGAGCAGCCGGTCACCGTCGAGCCGTTGCGTACCTTTCCCGTCCATCGCCCTTGCCCTTCTGCGGAAAACGTGGTTACTCTAACCCGAGTAACGCAGTTACTCGGAATGTCGTGGCATGCGCAACGAAGCGAGGAATGATGGGTTCTCTAGACGGCAAGGTCGCATTTGTCACCGGTGTCGGTCGCGGGCAAGGGCGCAGTCATGCCGTCCGGCTCGCCTCCAACGGCGCCAACATCATTGGCGTGGACATCTGCGCTGACATCGAGTCCAACGGATATCCGATGGCCTCGCGCGCCGAGCTCGACGAAACGATCGCCTTAGTGGAGGGGGCGGGCGGCAAGATGTTGGGTTCGGTGGCTGATGTCCGTGACTTCCAAGCGCTCAAGTCGGCGCTGGATGCGGGGGTCGACCACTTCGGGCGGTTGGACATCGTTTGTGCCAACGCGGGTATTGCGGCGATGGGATTCCGCGAGCTGACGATCGAGGAGGAGCTCCAGATGTGGACCGACGTGGTTGACGTGAATCTGGTCGGGTCCTTCCACACCGCCAGAGCCGCGATGCCGCACCTGATCGACGGTAAGCGCGGCGGGTCCATCGTGTTCACAAGCTCGACCTCCGGGCTGGTGGGCTTCGGCGGTATGCAGGGCGGTGGATTGGGATACGCCGCGTCCAAGCACGGCATCGTCGGGCTGATGCGCACTTTGGCCAATGCTCTGGCACCCCACAGCATCCGAGTCAATACCGTGCATCCGACGGCGGTCAACACCATGATGGCAACCAACCCCGCCATGACGGCGTTCCTGGAGCACTACCCCGACGGCGGCCCGCATTTGCAGAACCCGATGCCGGTCTCGATGCTCGAACCCGAAGACATCAGCGCCGCGGTCGCGTTCCTGGTCTCTGATGAGGGCAAATACATCACCGGTGTGACCTTCCCCGTTGATGCCGGCTTCTGCAACAAGCTATGAGAGGGCGCGTCGAGGGTAAACGGGTCCTGATCACCGGGGCAGCGCGCGGTATGGGGCGGAGTCACGCAGTACGGCTGGCCGAGGAGGGCGCCGACCTCATCCTGGTCGACATCTGTGAGTCCGTCCCGATGATCGAGTATCCGCTCGCTGCTGCCGACGAACTCGCAGAGACCGCACGCCTGGTCGAAGCGTTGGGGCGGCGCGCCGTTACGAAGGTTGTCGACGTACGTGATGAGGAAGATCTTCGGACGGCGGTGGACCAGGGGGTGGAGGAATTGGGAGGCCTGGATGCCTCCGTGGCCAACGCCGGGGTGCTGACCGGGGGAACCTGGGACACCACCACGGCGGAGCAGTGGCGTGCCGTGGTCGATGTCAACCTGATCGGCACCTGGAACACCTGCCGGTCGGCCATACCGCACTTGCTCGAGCGCGGCGGCAGCCTGATCAACATCAGCTCGGCGGCCGCGATCAAGGGCTCTCCGCTGCACACCCCGTACACCGCGTCCAAGTTCGGTGTCATCGGGATGAGTAGGGCGTTGGCCAATGAGCTTGCGGCGGTGAATATCCGGGTTAATACGGTGCTGCCCACCGGAGTGGCCACCGGTATGCAGCCAGAGACATTGCACACGCTGCTGCACGACAAGCGTGCCGATTTGGGCCCGATCTTCCAGAACGCGCTGCCGATCGTGATGACGGAGGCCGTCGACATCAGCAACGCGGTGCTCTACCTCGTGTCTGACGAGGCCCGCCATGTCACCGGCCTCGAACTCAAGGTCGATGCCGGCGTCAGCATCCGTTGACTTCGAACAACAACAATCTGATGAAAAGAGCTTGACGTGACCACCTACGCCCCCGAACGACTTGAGCGTGGCCGCCGCGCCTACGCAGAGATCATGACTGTGACGGCACCGTCGGATGAGTCTCCGACGACCATGCATCTGCTCGACTTCGTGTTTGCAGAGGTGTGGCAGCGGTCCGGGTTGACTCGTCGCGAACGCCGGTTCGTCACCTTGCCGTGCGCGGCGGCGGCCGATGCTGAGGGCCCGCTGCGCGACCACGTATATGCCGCGCTCAACAGCGGTGACGTCACCATCGCCGAGATGCAGGAAACGGTACTGCATTTCGCGGTGTACGGAGGATGGCCCAAGGCGTCACGCTTCAACCAGGTCGTCGACGAAGAATGGGCACGCATCCACAGCGAGCGGGGCCTGCCGGTGCCCTCACCGGAGCCTCTGTTGCCCTTGGCCACGCCAAGCGATCCGGAGGCTCGGCTGGCCGTAGGGGAGCAGTCGTTCAAGGACATCAACTGCCTGCCCTTCGCGCCCATCCGGGACAATCCGTTTCAGGGAGCGGGGATCTTGAACTTCGTGTTCGGCGAGATGTGGCTTCGGCCGGGGCTGGGTATGAAGGAGCGACGCCTGATCACCGTCGCCTGTGTCGCATTCCAGGACGCCCCGTACCCGATCCTGAGTCATGTCTACGCTGCGTTGAAGAGCAAAGACCTGTCCTTTTCCGAAATGGACGAATTGGCCTTGCATTTCGCCGCGCACTATGGCTGGCCCAAGGGCTCGCACCTGAACCAGGTCATCGGTGAGCAGAAGCAACGGGTAACCCAAGAGTGGGCCGATGAGGCGACGGTCATCTCATGACCTCGGCTCTCCCGGATTCGATCGCCGGCTTGCTGATTGGGTCGGACCGGATCACCTCGACATCGGTCGACCACTATTCACACATCTATCCCGGCACGGGCGAAACCAACGCCACGGTGGCGTTGGCCGGGGCCGAAGAGGTGGATCGCGCGGTCGCGGCGGCCCGCGATGCGCAACGTGAATGGTCGGCGCTGACGGTGGACCGCCGCCGTGATCTGCTGATCGACCTCGCCGACGTGGTACACGGCCATCTCGGCGAACTGGCCGAACTGAACACCCACGACTACGGCGTACCGATCTCGTATGCGGGCAATGCCATCATGGTCGAACAGTTCCTGCGCCACTTTGCCGGTTATGTCGACAAGCCGCTCGGATCCAGCACACCGGTCAGCGGCAGTCCCGATCTGAACTTCATCGAGCGCGAACCCTATGGCGTCGTGGGGGTCATCGCCCCGTGGAACGGCTCTCTGGTGGTCGCCGCATCGTGTGTGGCACCGGCGCTGGCCGCTGGGAATGCGGTGGTGTTCAAGCCATCTGAGGTGGCGCCGCTGGCGGCACTGCGCCTTGGCGAATTGTGTCTGGAAGCGGGCCTGCCGCCGGGGCTGGTAAACGTCGTGCCTGCCGCCGCCGCCGGTGGGGAGGCATTGGTGCGGCACCCCGGAATCGGCAAGATTCATTTCACCGGTGGTGGGCAGACCGCCCGCGCCGTGCTCAGGGCAGCCACCGAGAATCTGACCCCGGTGGTGACCGAGCTCGGCGGGAAGTCGGCCAACCTCATCTTCGCCGACGCCGACCTGGACGTGGCCGCGGCGCGGTCGGCGCACCAGGGCCCGCTGATGCAGGCCGGTCAGAGCTGCGCGTGTGCGAGTCGCATCCTGGTGCACAACGATGTATACGACGCTTTCCTCGAGCGGTTCCTGGACGTCGTCGGTGCGGCGCGCGTGGGCGATCCCCTTGATCCGACAACCGGTTTCGGTCCGGTGATCTCCGGTGCGGCCCTGGAACGTATCCACGCAGCGGTGGACCAGGCTGTCGCCGAGGGAGCCGGTGAGCTACTTACCGGCGGGCATCGAATCACCGAAGGCGCACTCGCGAAAGGGTATTACCTGGCGCCCACGGTGCTGGGCAACGTCGACAACCGCTCCGTGCTGGCCCAAACCGAAACGTTCGGGCCGGTGGTCTCGGTGATCCCCTTCAGCGACGATGCCGAGGCCGTGCGCATCGCCAACGACACCTCATATGGTCTGAACGCATTCGTGCACACCCACGATCTCAACAGAGCCCACACCGTGGCCCGGCAGTTGGAGTCCGGTTCGGTGTGGATCAACCAGGGCAGTCGGATATCTCCCCAGGGGCCTTACGGCGGCTACAAGCACAGCGGTGCCGGTCGCACCGGCGGCTTGGAAGGGCTGCAGGAGTTCCTGCAGGTCAAGAACATCCGCATCGGGTTGGGCTAGCAGCGCGCCGTGGCTGCCCGGGCGCTGCGGCAACGAATCGCGGCCCGCGAATATCACCCGGAGTTGCGCCGGCCCAGTCGGTATCTGCCTACCGCGTTGGTGACGCCGACGTCGGTGCGGATCTTCCGCCGGATTCCCCGACGAGCCGGCGCTCACCTTGGTACCTCGTTGAGCACGCTGACATCAGGCGGCACCGTCCGGGTGCATCGGCCAGCCGTGGCCGCCGAGGCCAGCGGCGCTGCGCTGCTGTGGATCCACGGCGGAGGCTACGTCCTCGGGAATGCGGCGATGGATGACCGCCTCGCCCGACGGATGTCCCACGAGTTGGGGATCATCGTCGCGGCAGTCGACTACCGACTCGCGCCGGAGCATCCGTATCCAGCCGCTCTGACCGACTGCTATGAGGCGCTGGTCTGGTTGGCTGCGCATCCGGAGGTGGACTCTCGGCGCATGGCGATCGCGGGGGCGAGTGCAGGCGGGGGGTTGGCCGCCGCACTCGCTTTGATGGCTCGTGATCGCGGTGAGGTCGACATCGCGGCGCAGATCCTGCTCTATCCCATGCTCGACGATCGGACTTCGCAGCGCCCAGACCCCGACGCCACGCTGCGCCGACTGTGGAACAACACAAGCAATACGCTGAGCTGGACCGCCTACCTTGGTGGTGCCGATCCGCATGTCGCGGTACCCGCGCGCCGTGGCGATCTGGGTGGTGTAGCTCCGGCGTGGATCGGGGTTGGCGCGCTGGATCTGTTGAGCGATGAGGCCTGCAGTTATGCACGGCGTCTGTGCGACGCCAGCGTTGACTGCAGGCTCACCGTTGTCCCAGGCGCGTTTCACGGATTCGATGCTGTTGCCCCGCACACCGGCGTTGCCACAAGGTTTTTCGACAGCCAGTGCGCAATGCTCCGGGACTACCTCGGTCTGCGGCGCCCTCAGAGCTGAGCGTAGACGCTCTTGGTCTGCAGAAACGCCTCGACACCTTCGCGGCCCCATTCGTAACCCCAGCCGGACTGCTTCCAGCCACCGAAGGGCATCGAGTGGTCGAAGACCATCTGGCAGTTGACGGTGACCGTACCGGACTCCAGACGCTTGGCAAGCCGGTGGGCCCTGCCGACGTCCTTGGTCCAGACAGCGGCTGACAACCCGTAGTCAGAATCGTTGGCCAGATTCACGACTTCGTCGTCCTCGTCGAAGGGCAGGACCGGCACAACCGGTCCGAAAATCTCCTGCTGGAACAGCCGCATGACGGGGTCCACGTCGGTCAGTACCGTCGGATGAACGAAATAGCCCTTTCGATCCAACCGATGTCCGCCGGCCACCACCTCGACGCCGTCCCGCTTGCCCTCATCGATGAAGCCCAGCACCCGGGTGAGCTGCTTCTGGCTGATCAGCGGACCGATCAACGCATCGTCCTCGGCCGGGCCGCCCAGCTTCACCGTGTTGGCCAGGTTGGCAATGCCTTCGAGGACACGGTCATAGACACGACGCTGGGCGAAGATGCGCGAGCCGCAGATGCATCCCTGTCCGGAGTGGATGAAGATACCCATCGCCGCCATCAGGATGGCCGTGTCGAGATCTGCATCGTCGTAGATCAACACCGGCGACTTGCCGCCGAGTTCCAGGCTCACCCGCTTGAGGTTTCCGCTGGCGGCCTGCACGATCCGCTTCCCGACCTCGGTCGAACCGGTGAAGGCTACCTTCTCGATCCCGGGGTGTTCGGTGATCGCGGCACCGGCCGTATGCCCGTAGCCGGTGACCAGATTCACCACACCTTCGGGCACGCCCGCCTGAGCGAGCAGCTTGTCGATCAACAGCGCCGACAACGGCGTCTCCTCCGCGGGTTTGACCACACTGCTGCAGCCGGCGGCCAGGGCCGGTGCCAGCTTGGTACACGCGTTGAACACCGGACCATTCCACGGAAAGATCAGCCCGACGACGCCATAGGGCTGTGTGAGGGTGTAGCCGTGCATGTTGGAGAAGACGCCGGTGATGCCACCGGTCTGCTGCACGTCGTGGGCAATGCCGTTGAGCTTGGTGCACCAACCGCCGTAGTAACGGAAGATCTCCGCACTGGTGCCCATGATTGCGCGGGCTTGCATCAACGGCATACCCGTATTCTTCGAATCGATTTCGGCGAGCGCGTCGGCGTGTTCATCGATCAGATCGGCAACGCGCCAGAGAACCTTGGCCCGCTCCGACCCGGGAAGCCCTTGCCACACGCCGGATTCGAAACTGGCACGTGCGCGGGTTACCGCTTCGTCGACTGCTGCCGCGCCGCCGTCCGTGAATTCGCCGACCTGCTCCTCGCTGGCCGGATCGATGATCGGGATGGTCTCGCCGGTGCCCGGACGCTGTCGGATCTCGTCGAGCACTGCCTGAAATGTCATCTGTTGCAACCTTTGTCGTTGATATCGAGTGAGGGGTTGGAGCTACGAGGCGCGGTCGAACTCGATGTGTAGCTCGGAAAGGCCGCGAAGCAGGAAGGTCGGGTCGTAGACGTAGTTCCGCTGGTCGGCCGGGCCGTGGAACGACTCATCGATCCGAATCTCGCTCATGCGGTCGAGTAGCCGACGCACGGTGATCTGTCCTTCGACGCGGGCCAGGGGCGCACCCGCGCAGGTATGGATGCCGCGCCCGAACGCGACGTGCTCGCGGACATTCTTACGCTCCGGGCGGAACTCATGCGGATCCTCGAACTTGCGGGGATCTCGGTTGGCCGCACCCAGGCACAGCATCACGATGGTACCGGCCGGTAGCGACACCCCACCCAGTTCCGTCGTCTTGCGGACCAGACGGAAGTCGACCTTTGTCGGAGCGTGCATCCGAAGCGCCTCTTCGATGAATGTCGGTATGCCCTCGGGGTTTTTGCGTAACTTCTGCTGGTATTCGGGGCGGTCCCCGAGTACCTGCACCGCGGCGGACAGCAGCTTGGTGACTGTGCGAGCGCCGGGTCGGAGAAGAAGTCGGCGGAGGCAAGAGCGGTCATGGCCGGAGTGATCCTTTCACGGATGAGTCGACGGGAATGGGCTGCGAGCATCGAGGACGGGCGGCCTCAGTCCACGGTGATGCTGATGGCGCCTCGCGGACAGGCGTCAATGGCCGCGTAAACCAGTTGCCAGCTGTCGCCGGAGGGTTGCGCGACGCAGGTCGCCACGTCGTCCTCGGGGAGGTCGAATACGGAGGGTGCTGTTTCAAGGCACAAGGCGTGTCCCTCGCATAGGTGCGGATCGATGACCACCCGCTTGTCCCTGCTCATCGCAACGGCCTGTCGTCACTGCCGGATTGCATCTGGAAACCGCCAATCTCGCGTGAGTTGCCACCGGGCTGATCGAATGATCGATTTACATGAGTACTGCACGCGTGTCACGACGCGTAGTCAACGATAGAGATGATGGGTGTTACCAGAGGCATTAGGCTTACGCCTCGACGCTGGTCGGCGGGGCGGGCACGGGCGGATGACTCTGCAGATTACCTGGTCGATCGACCAGCTATAGAACTCGCCGTTGTTGCGCTGAGAGGTGCTGTCTTGGGGCAGCCCAACGTGAACACCTCGAAGTTCATGAAACAAAGGGTGATTTAAGGCGCAATGAGCTGTCCCGCAGAACTAGGCCGGCGGCGCCAGGCGGTACACCGCGTCGGCGTAGTCATCGCTGATGTACACCGCGCCGTCGGGGCCGACGACGGCGGCCACCGGGCGGCCCCAGCGCGTGCCGTCGGGGTACTGGAACCCACCCACCAGGGTCTGCTGCTCCCCCAGAACACCGTCGCGCCAAGCGAAGAATGCCACCTCCGGGGCGCGCGGCGGGGTGCGGTTCCATGAGCCGTGCACGCCGATCAGCGCCCCGGGGCCATACGGCGGGGGCAGTTCGACGAAGTTCATGCCCAGCGGCGCGGAGTGCGCGGGCAGGCTGCGTTCGATGGGAGGCAAAGCGGCGCAGTCCATTCGGCTGCCGTCGGGATTGGTCTGCGCATCGCGCGCGAAGCCCAGGTCGGTGGGCCCGCCCACGGGATTGCAGAACGGCCAACCCAATTCGCGGCCCGGCGTCAGCAGCGCCAGCGCCTCCGGCGGATTGTCGTTGACGTACCCGGTGCGGACCTCGCCGGTCTCGGGCTCGGGAACGTTGTCGCGGCCGTTGACCGCCGTCCACACGCCACCGTCGGGGGCGACCGCCAGGCCGGTGCCGTTGCGCACCCCTGTCGCGAACGGTTCGGGCGCCCCGCCGCCGGGCGGGATCCGCATGATGGTCGCGCGCGGCGGCTCGGCGTCGCGGTCCTCGGCCGAGATGTTGCCCGTGGACCCGATGGAGAACAACACCGACCCGTCGGCACCGAGCACCACGCTCTTGAGCGCGTGCTCGTAGATCCCGCGCAGGTCCTCGAGCGAACCATCCGGCAGCCCGGGCGCGATCACCTGCGGATTGGTGGCCTGCCCGTCGGCGTAGCTGTACACCGACACCTGATTGCTCTCCGCGACGTAGAGCCGGTTGCCGTCGAAGGCCAGGCCGTGCGGCTCGGTCAGCTCGCCCAGCAGCACCGAGGTCTCCCCATCGTCGCCGATGCGCAGCACCTCGCCCGTCGACGGCACCGAGACCAGCAGCACCCCGTCGGGCGCCCACGCCAACAGCCGCGGACCCGAGGTCCGGGCGTAGACCGACATGGTCCAGCCCTCGGGCACCAACGCCTCGCGCGGCTGGGTGAACGGCTGCTGGCGCATGTTCTCCGGGACCTCGACGGTCACCGGCACCAGTCCGGGCGGCGGCGGCGCGGCCGTCGGCGACGGCACGGCACGCGGCTCCTCCGGCGGGGGTGCGCTCCCGCAGCCCGCCACCAGGGCGGCCGACAGCGCGACGCCGGCCAGCACCACCCAGCTCTTACGCGCCCAAGCTCGCATGCATCTCCCATACCAGGATCTCGGCAGGTTCGACGGCGGTGACCTGCTGCCCACCGGTCGCGGTGAACCGCACCGCGTCCCCGGTGCCCAGCACCCCGGCGTCCTCGAGGGTCACGGAACCCCGCGCGACGAACAGGTGCAGGTACGGCGCCTCGGGCAGCTGCACCGACCGGCCGGCCGGCAGCCGCGCGCCGTGCAGGGCCGCGTGCTTGTTACGGATGCCGATCGCGGTCTGGCCGCGATGCTCCGGGCGCCCGGAGGCGATGGTCACCAGGTTGCCGCTCAACAACTCGTCGTCGATCTCGAGCTGCTGATAGCCGGGCGGCACCCCGGACTCGTCGGGAATCACCCACATCTGCACGAAATGGACTGGCTCGTCATGGGTTTCGCCCGTCAGCCGCCACGAGTCGTTCTTCTCCGAGTGCTGGATGCCGCTGCCGGCCGACATCCGCTGCGCCAGGCCCGGGTAGATGACCCCGGAGTTGCCCGTCGAATCCTGATGCACCAGCGACCCGCGCAGCACCCAGGTGACGATCTCCATGTCCCGGTGCGGGTGGGTGTCGAAGCCCTGACCGGCGGTGACGACGTCGTGATTGTTGACCAACAGCAGGCCGTGATGGGTGTTGGCCGGGTCGTAGTGCTGGCCGAACGAGAACGAATGCCGCGAGTCCAGCCAGTCGACGGCGGTATGGAGACGGTCGTCGGCACGCCGGATATCGATCACGGGTGCGGTCATCAAAAAATCACTCCTCGGGCTTGGGGCCAGGGTACCGAGGCCCGAGGCCGCCCCCGCGCGGCGCGGTCGTAGTCTGTGGCCGTGGATATCAACGGAACCAGCGCAATCGTCACAGGTGGCGCGTCCGGCATCGGTGCGGCCACGGCCCGCCAGCTGGCCGCCAAGGGCGCCAGGGTCGTCGTCGCCGACCTGCAGGCAGACCGCGGGCAAGAGCTCGCCAAGGAGATCGGCGGGGCGTTCGTCTCCGTCGACGTCACCAGCACCGAGCAGATCGAGGACGCCGTCAACACCGCCGTCGACCTCGGCCCGCTGCGGTCCCTGGTCAACTCGGCCGGCATCGGCTGGGCCCAGCGCACCATCGGCAAGGACGGCGAGTTCGCCTCGGCGCACAACCTCGATGCCTACAAGAAAGTCCTGGCCATCAACCTGGTCGGCACCTTCGACTGCATCCGGCTGGCCGCCACCGCGATGAGCCGGCTGGACCCCACCGACACCGGTGAGCGCGGCGCGATCGTCAACATGACCAGCGTCGCGGCCTTCGACGGGCAGATCGGCCAGGCCGCGTACTCGTCGTCCAAGGGCGGCGTCGTCGGGCTGACCCTGCCAGTCGCGCGCGACCTGTCGGCCTCGGGCATCCGCGTCAACACCGTCGCCCCGGGCCTGATCGACACCCCGATCTACGGCGAGGGTGAGGCGTCGGAGGCGTTCAAGGCCAAGCTCGGCGAATCGGTGCTGTTCCCGCACCGCCTCGGCAAGCCCGACGAGCTGGCGTCGATGGTGATCGAGCTGCTCACCAACTCCTACATGAACGCCGAAGTCGTCCGCGTCGACGGCGGCATCCGGATGCCACCGAAGTAGTCGTTCCGCGCATCACCCGGCCATATCGCGGCAATTCCGCGAAGATGGTCGGGTGATTGTGCAACGCAGTGACAAGGTCTCCATCGTCGGACTGGGCAGCGTCGGCACCGCCATCGCCTACGCGTGCCTGATCCGGGGTTCGGCCGGCGCGCTGGCGCTCTACGACATCGCCGCCAAGAAGGTGCGCGCCGAGGTGCTCGACCTCAACCACGGCTCGCAGTTCGTGCCGCACTGCCCAGTCGACGGCTCCGACGACATCGCCGTGACGGCCGGTTCGGAGATCATCGTCGTCACCGCGGGCGCCAAACAGGACCCGGGGCAGACCCGGCTGGAACTGGCGGCCACCAACGTGGCGATGGCCCAGCAGCTCACCCCGCAACTGCTCGAGCATTCCCCGGACGCGATCATCGTGTTTGTCACCAACCCCGTCGACGTCGTCACCTACGCCGCCGCCAAGGCCGTCGACGCGCGCCCCGGCCATATCTTCGGCACCGGAACGGTGTTGGACTCCAGCCGGTTTCGCTACCTGATCGCCCAGCGCGCCGATCTGTCGGTGTCCAACGTGCACGGCTACATCGTCGGTGAGCACGGCGACTCCGAGATCCCGCTGTGGTCCAGCGTGTCGATCGGCGGGGTGCCCGCGACGCACTTCACCCGCGACGGCGTGCCCCTGTTCGACGAGACCGCCCAGCGCGAGATCACCCAGGGCGTCATCAACGCGGCCTACGAGATCATCGAGGGCAAGGGCGCGACCAACCTGGCCATCGGGCTGTCCACCGCGCGGATCATCGAGGCCATCATCGGCGACCAGCACCGCGTGCTGCCGGTATCCACGCTGCAGGAAGGGGTCTACGGCCTGGACGACGTGTGCCTGTCGTTGCCGACGGTGGTGACCGGCCGCGGCGCGGGTCAGGTCCTCGAAATCCCGCTGGCCGGTGCGGAACTGGACGGGCTGCGGGCCTCGGCGGCGACGCTGCGGCAGGTGTGGGAGTCGGTGCGCTAGAGCGATTCGGGCAGGCCGAACTTCGCCCAATCCGAGTTGTCCAGGAACGCCACCACGTGCGCGACGGCACCGTCGACGATATCCAGGACGTGCAGCTGGAACGGCACGTGTTTCCCGGAGTCGTTGTCCCACATGTACATTGCCGCCGCCGACTGGCCGTTGGCGGTCAGCGGGATCAGCCGCATGTCGCCGGGCTTCTCGGCCGGGCAGTTGTGGTGGATCAGCGCGCCGATCGCCGGACCGCCCTGATACCAGCCGACGAACGGCGGCATCTCCCAGATGGCTTCCTCGGTGAACATCGTCACCAGCTTGTCGATGTCGTACTCCTCGAACGCCGCGATGTAGCGGGTGAGCAGTTCCTGGGCCTCGGGGCTGTCCGGGGCCGGGAGCGTGGACTCCTCGCTGGGGCCGACGGCGGCCAACTGGGCGCGGGCCCGCTGCAGCAGGCTGTTGACCGCCGGGACCGAGGTGCCGATGGCCTCGGCGACCTCGGCGGCCTTCCACTGCAGCACGTCGCGCAGCACCAGCACCGCGCGCTGGCGCGGGGACAGGTGCTGCAGCGCGGCGATGAACGCCAGGCGCACCGATTCGCGGGAGCCGACGATGTCGGAGGGGTCCGAGTCGTCGGGCAGCGGCTCGAGCCACGGGACCTCGGCGCGCGGGACCAGTTCGGCCACCGGGTCGCTGCTCGGGGCGCCCAGCCCGGTGGGCAGCGGGCGGCGCTGCCTGCCCTCGAGCGCGGTCAGGCAGGTGTTGGTGGCGATGCGGTGCAGCCAAGTGCGCACCGAGGACCTGCCCTCGAACCGGGCGTAGGACTTCCACGCCCGCAGATAGGTTTCCTGGACCAGATCCTCGGCGTCATGCAGCGATCCCGTCATGCGGTAGCAGTGCGCCAGGAGTTCCCGGTGGTACTGCTGCGCATCGCTGAGGAAGGTGTCCGGATCTTCGGCGAGCACGCTCACACCGGCAGAGCTTACGCGCGAACCCTGACAGGATTCTTGGGTGCAAAGCCTCTGACTTCGGTCCGGGGTGAGCCATCTCGTTGTTCGGCGTGCGCGGCTTGCCAGTCAGGGTGGTCGGGCTTGTCCGTCGATGTATTGCTTGACCCTCGATGAGGGTGGGTGTGCAGCAGCGGCACGTTGTGGTGGGAGCGGCGGTGGCTCGTCGTTGTCAGTGGGCATCTTTACGGTGGCGGTATGCAGTTGCGTTATCGGTATCGCATCGAACCGACGCCGGCCCAGCAGGCGATGTTGGCGCGGGTGTTCGGGTGTACTCGGGTGGTGTTCAACGACGCGCTGCGGGTCCGCGACGAGGCGTATCACGCGGGGGTGAAGGTGTCCGACAGCGGGATCCAGCGTCGGGTCATCACCTTGGCGAAGACCACCGAGGAGCGGGCCTGGTTGAGCGAGGTATCGAGTGTGGCGTTGGTGCAGTCGGTCAACGATTCCCGGCGGGCCTGGCGCAACTTCTTCGACTCGGCCAGCGGGAGACGTCGGGGTCGGCGGGTGGGTCGGCCGCGGTTCAAGTCGCGCAAGGATCACCGGCAGTCGTTCCGGCTGACCCGCAATGGCTTCTCGGTCAGGGCCAATGGCCGGCTGTTCGTGGCCAAGGTCGGCGAAGTGCGGGTGCGCTGGTCTCGCGATCTGCCCTCGGAGCCGTCGAGTGTCACGATCATTCGCGAACCCGACGGCCACTATTACGCCAGTTTCGTCGTCGAGGTTGCCCCCACGCCCTTGCCGGTGGTCGATCGGGAGACCGGCGTGGATCTGGGGATCGCCCGGCTGGCTACGACCGCGGCCACCGATGGCCGGCGATCCGATATCGAGAATCCGAAGCACTTGCGGCGCAAGTTACGCAAGCTGGCTCGGTTGGAGCGGGAAAAGTCTCGCCGGCAGAAAGGATCAGCCAACAGGGACAAGTCGCGGCGCAAGGTCGCGATCGCGCACAACGAGGTTGCCCGTGCTCGGCGGGACTATCACCACAAGCAGGCTTTGGCGTTGGTTCGTGACAACCAAGTGATCCACGTCGAAGACCTCAACATCGTGGGCATGGTCAAAAACCGCCGCCTGGCGCGCGCGATCTCGGATGCGGGATGGGGTCAGTTCGTGCGGATCATCGGCGAGAAGGCCGACCGCTACGGGCGCACCGTACACGCGGTGTCGCGGTGGCTGGCCTCGAGCAAAACCTGCTCGACGCCGGACTGTGGGCATGTGCTCGACGAACTTCCGCTGCAGATCCGGCAGTGGAGGTGCCCCTCGTGCGAGGTGATTCACGATCGAGACCACAACGCCGCCAAAGTCATTCTCGCCGCCAGTCGGGCGGAGAGATTAAACGCCTGTGGAGCCCGTGTAAGTCCGCAACCTATTGCGGCAGTGGGCGTCGAAGCAGGAAGCACCCCAACTGCGGCATAGCCGCACGGGAATCCTTGCCATTCTTGGCGGGGAGCACGGCAAAAGCTGGATACGCTGCAACCATGCAGATAGAGTCGGTTCGCACCGAACGGACCTTCGACGGCGTCGGCGGTGTCCGCATCGTCTACGACACCTGGACTCCCGAGGTCGAACCCCGCGGCGTGGTGGTGCTGTCGCACGGTTTCGGCGAGCACGCCCGCCGCTATGACCACGTGGCTAAGCGGTTCGGTCAGGCCGGGCTGGTGACCTACGCGCTGGACCACCGCGGCCACGGCCGCTCGGGCGGCAAGCGGGTCTACGTCAAGGACCTCGCCGAGTACACCGGGGACTTCGGCACGCTCGTCGGGATCGCCGCGGCCGAACATCCGGAGTTGCCCAAGGTGGTGCTCGGGCACAGCATGGGCGGCGGCATCGTCTTCGCGTACGCCTCCGAGCACCCGGCCGACTACGAGCTGATCGTGCTGTCGGGTCCCGCGATCGCCACGCACGAGGACGTCAAGCCCGCGCTGCGGTTCGTCGGCAAGGCCGTCGGCGCGGTGCTGCCCGGGGTTCCGGTGCAGCAGCTCGACGCCAACTTCGTCTCCCGGGACCCGAAGGTGGTCGCCGACTACAACGCCGATCCGCTGGTGTGGCACGGCAAGGTGCCGGCCGGGGTGGCGCGGGCGTTGCTGCTGGTCGGGGAGTCGATGCCGCAGCGGGCCAGCGCCATCAGCAAGCCGCTGCTGGTGGTGCACGGCGAGGCGGACCGGTTGATCCCGGCCAGGGGCAGTACCCGGATGGTCGACTGTATGGCCTCCGAGGATGTGCACCTGAAGATCTACCCCGAGCTGTACCACGAGGTGTTCAACGAGCCCGAGCGCGACCGGGTGCTCGACGACGTGGTGTCCTGGATCGAGGCGCGGCTGTGAGACTTGGTATGGCGAGACCTGCTGCGGTACTGGCCGTTTGCGCTCTGCTGCTGGCCGGTTGCGGGTCGGACGCGGAGCCTGGGTCGACGTGGGTGGAGGACGACGTGAGCTTCGTCGCCGACGGGTTGACCATCCACGGCACCTACCGGCATCAGCCCGGCGCTGAACCCGGCCCGGCCGCGCTGCTGATCTCCGAGAGTGGCAACACCGACCGCAACGGCGACAACGCCGTGGCCGGACCGGTGGGCACCATGCGCGAACTCGCCGAGGAGTTGTCGGCCCGCGGCGTGGCCAGCCTGCGCTACGACAAGGTGGGCACCGGCGCCACCGGGCTCGGGCCGTACGCGTCGGACCCGGCCGCCGTCGGCAGCACCGTCTACACCGCGGGGGCGCGGGCGGCGTTGCACTTCCTCGCCGAGCAACCGGAGGCCGATCCGCTGCGGCTGTCGGCGTACGGGCACGGCGAGGGCGCCACGCATGCGCTGGCGCTGGCCGGCGCGCCCGATGTCCGCCCGGAGTCGGTGGCGTTGTTGCAGCCGCTGCCGGGCCGCTACCTGGACCTGATCACCAGCCGGGTGGGCAACGACGTCGCCGCAGCCGTCGAGCAGGGCGCCAAGTCGCCGGAGCAGGCCGAGGCGGTGCGGGCGGCCTGGGCCGCCGCGGTGCGGCAGGCCCGTACCGAGGGGGCGGTGGCCGCCGAACCGCTGCCCGACGGGTTGAGCGCCATCCTGAACCCGTCGAACGTCACCGCCGTCGTCGAGGCCGACGCGATCGACCCGTTGGCGCAGGCCGCCGCGCTGCCCGACGGCATGCCGGTGCTGCTGACCTGCTCGGATTCCGACGGGCAGTCCCGGTGCGACGCCGTGGGGCCGCTGGCCGAGGCGCTGGGCCACACCGACCTGACGTTCGTGCAGTTCGAGGGTGTCAACCACGTGCTGCGCGACGACCCGACCGACAACGTCGCCAAGTACGCCTCGGGTGGGCCGCTGTCGTCGCAGCTGACCGCGGCGTTGGACGGGTTCGTCGGGTAGTTGGTTCTGCCGCGGATCCGACCCCCGCACACCCGTGACTAAGCTCGGGTATATGACCAAGACCGTCGTCGCCGAACGTTACGGCGGACCGGAAGTTCTTGCCATCCACGACATCCCGTTACCGACGGTCGGCCCAGGTCAGGTGGTCGTCGACGTCCGGGCCGCGGGGACCAACCCCGTCGACTACAAGCTGTACAGCGGGCAGATGGGCGACGACCCGGACGCGCTGCCCATGCCGGTGGGCATGGAAGCCGCCGGCGTCATCGTCGAGGCGCCCGCGCGCGCCGAGGGATACACCGGTCCGCTGAAGACCGGTGACGCGGTGATCGTCACCAACGTCCGCAGCGCGTACGCGGACAAGCTGGTCGCCAAGGCCGCCGACGTCGGGCACAAGCCGGCCACGCTGACGTTCGAGGAGGCCGCGGGCCTGCTGCTCACCGGCGGCACCGCCTGGCACCTGTTGACGAAAACCGGGGTGGGGACAAACGACACCGTGCTCATCCACGGCGCCGGCGGCGGGGTGGGCCTGATGGCCGTGCAGCTGGCCACCGCCCGCGGGGCGCGGGTGATCGGCACGGCCAGCGCCGGGCGGCACGATCAACTGCGGCACTACGGGGCCGAACCCGTCGAATACGGCCCGGGGCTGATCGAGCGGCTGCGCGCGCTGGACACCCCGATCGATGCGGCGTTGGACCTGGTCGGCACCGACGAAGCGCTGGACACGTCGGTGGAACTGGTCGCCGACCGCGCCCGGATCGCGACCATCGCGGGGTTCGCGCGGGCCGGTGAACTCGGCATCGCGGCGCTGTCCGGGGCCGACGACGGGCGGGCCATTCGCGACGCGTCGCGGCCCGAATTGATCCGGTTGGCGGCCTCCGGGCAGCTGCGGGTGACCGTCGACAAGGTCTTCGGGCTGGCCGAGGCGGCCGAGGCGCACCGCTATCTGCAGACCGGGCACGCGCGCGGAAAAGTCGTACTGGTTCCATAGCCTCCAGCCATGACCGACGACAAGATGCTCGCCCGCATTGCCGCGCTGCTGCGCCAGGCCGAGGGCACCGACAACACCCACGAGGCCGAGGCGTTCATGGCCGCCGCGCAGCGGCTGGCCACCGCCACCTCGATCGACCTGGCCGTCGCGCGTTCGCACACCGCCAAACGCGAAGCGGCGCAGACCCCGACGCAGCGCACCATCACCATCGGCGAGGCCGGCACCAAGGGGCTGCGGACCTATGTGCAGCTGTTCGCGCTGATCGCCGCGGCCAACGACGTGCGCTGCGACGTGGCCTCGAACTCGGCCTACGTCTATGCCTACGGGTTCGCCGAGGATCTCGACGCCACTCACGCCCTGTACGCGAGCCTGGTGGTGCAGATGGTCCGGACCTGCGACGCCTACCTGGCCACCGGCGCGCACCGGCCGACGCCGACCATCACCGCCCGGCTGAACTTCCAGCTGGCCTTCGGGGCGCGCATCGGGCAGCGGCTCGCGCAGGCCCGCGAAGAGGCCCAGCGCGAGGCGGCCCGCGACGAGCGGCAGGCCCCCGGGACGGCGATCGCCCTGCGCAACAAGGAGATCGAGCTCAAGGACCACTACCGCGCCACGTCCAAGGCACGGGGCACCTGGCAGGCGTCGCGGGCCTCGGCGGGGTACTCGTCGGCGGCGCGCCGCGCCGGGGACCGCGCGGGCAAGCACGCCCGGCTGGGTGCGAGTCCCGAGTTGCCGGGCGCGCGGACCAAACTGCAGCGCTGATGGCGCGCGACGCTCAGCGGTCCAAGGTCTATGCGGCCGAACAGTTCGTGCGCACCATGTTCGACCGTGCGGCGCAACATCATTCGCGGGCCATCGACTTCTTCGGCACACCGCTGACGCTGCCGCCCGAGGCCCGGTTCAGCTCGGTGGACTCGGTCCAGCGCTATGTCGACGACGTGCTGGCCATGCCGGCGGTGCGGGACCGCTGGGGACCCGTCGCGGCGCTGGCGGTGCGGGCCCGGCGGGGCAGCACCGCGGCCCACTACGAGATCAGCGACGGGGCGGCCACCATCGCCGTCCCCGAGCAAACATCGCGCTGGGCGCTGCGCGAACTGGTGCTGCTGCACGAGATCTCCCACCACCTCAGCACGGCCGAACCCGCGCACGGCCCCGAGTTCACCGCGACGTTCGTCGCGTTGGCCGAGGTGGTGATGGGTCCGGAGGTGGGGCACGTGTTGCGGGTGGTCTATGCCAAGGAAGGGGTGCGTTAACCGGTCCCGACTAACCTCGGCGGCGTGAACACACCGACCCCGCAAGAAGTCGACGAACTGCTGAACCGGGTGGTCCTCGGCGAGGATCCGGCGCTGGCGGCCGCGCTGGCCGACAGCACCGCCGCCGGCCTGCCCAGCATCGAGGTCACCCCGCAGGCCGCGAAGTTCCTCGGCCTGCTGGTGCGCATGTCGGGCGCGCGCCGCGTGCTCGAGATCGGCACCCTGGGCGGGTACAGCGCCATCTGCCTGGCCCGTGCGGTCGGGCCCGAGGGCAGCGTCGTCACCCTCGAGTACGAACCACGGCACGCCGAGGTGGCCGCGGCCAACCTGGCGCGCGCCGGGATGGCCGACCGGGTGGAGATCGTGGTCGGCGCGGCCCTGGACACGCTGCCGACGCTGTCGGGCAAGTTCGACTTCGTGTTCATCGACGCCGACAAGGAGAACAACCTCGCCTACCTGCAGTGGGCGCTGGACCTCGGCCGGCCGGGCACCGTGATCGTCGTCGACAACGTCATCCGCAACGGTCGCATCCTGGACCCCGCCGCCGACGACGCGCAGGCGCGCGCGGTGCGCGAGACGCTGGAGGAGATCGGCCGGCATCCGCGGTTGGACGCCGCAGCCCTGCAGACCGTCGGGGGCAAGGGCTGGGACGGGTTCGCCATCGCGCTGGTTCGCTGACGGCAGAACGCCCCTTTGGTAACCATCGGTACCTCTCGAGCGAAGTCCTACAGTAGGAGAAGTTACGCCGCGGCAGGACGGGGGAGCGCCGCGGTTTGAGAGGGGCCTTGCATGAACGTCACGCTTGGGGTTTTCGTCGACCCCGCCGAGGCGCGGGTCGCGTTGCTCGACGCCGCGGCGCCGAACGCCACCATCGACCAGCTCGAGATCGACCTGGCCACCGAGCCGCTGTCCGCGGTGGTTTCGACCCTGACCGCCACCGCGTCGGCGCTCACCGGCGCGGGCCACGACCTCGTCGGCACCACGCTGTGCAGCTCCGACGCCGATCAGGCGACCGAGCTGGTCAACGCGCTGGCCGAGGCGAACCTGACCAACGTGGCCGTCGTCCCTATCCAGGAGGCCGCCACCGCGGCCGTGCGCACGCTGGCCGGCGCGGACCCCGTGGCAACCCTGGTCAACGACGGCCAGACCGTTGCGCTGTCGATGGTCGACGCCACCGGGGCCACCTCGCAGATCGCCGTCGAGACCATTGCCGCCGGTGACGCCGACGCGGCGTACCGAACCCTGTTGCAGCGGTTGGCCACCGAGCCCGGCGAGGCCACCGGCGTCATCGTGATGGGTTCCCTCGACGACGATGGCCTGCCCGCCGAGGTGATCGAGACCTCGCCGGTGCCGTTGCGCTTCCCGGACGACTCGGAGTTCGCGCTGGCCCGCGGGGCCGCCCTGGCCGGGGTCGCCCAGGACCAGACCCGGGCCGGCGCCGCGCTGTCGGTGCCGCAGGACGCCACCATGGCCGCGCCCGTGGTGCCGCAGGATCCGCAGACCGCGGCCACACCGCTGGAACACGACACCGTCGTGGGCCAGCAGTTGGCTTATTCGCAGGCGGGCGACGAGGACGCGGTCGATCTCACCGATCCCGGCGCGGCCTACGACGACCTCTACGACGAGTACGACCAGCCCTACGGGGACGACTCCGCCGACGAGGCCGAACCCGATATCGAGGTGCGTCGCCGGCAGATGCTGATCGGCAGCTCCGTCGGCTCGCTGGCGGTGATCGGATTCGCCACGCTGGCCGTCAGCCTCGCCGTCACCGTCCAGCCCACCGCGAGCCAGCAGGCCATCCGCTTGCAGGAGGACGCCGTGCCGGGCAAGGCATTTCCCGTCGCGCCCGGGCAGGGCGCGCAGCCCGACGGGCCCAACTGGACGATGATCGAACAGCTTCCGCCCCCCGGAACCACCAACGAGGTCCGGACCTTCGAGATGCGGATGCTCAGCTCCACCCGCGACGGCGCCACCCAGGCGGTGCAGGCCGCACCGGCGATGGTCAACGTCTACAAGGACGGCACCGTCGGTCTGGCCAATGCTGCCGCCCCCGCGCTGCCCAACATTCCGGTGCCCAACCTCCCGGCGCCGCCGCTGAACCCCGGGATCACCCCGACATTCCCGAGTTTCGCCGATTTCGCCACCCGGCTGATCCCGGACTTCTCGGTCATCTCGATGATCGAGCTGCTGAACTTCCTGGCCAACCTGCCGCAGTTCATCCCGTTCGACGCGGCGGTGCCGTCGGTGCTCGATCGCAGCCTCGACGACGTCGGCGTGCTCGCGGTGGTGCCCAAGGATCAGGGCGCGCTGTTCAGCACGACGTCCGGGACCGCGGCCAACGTGATCCCGCCGTCGCTGTTCGACACCGGCAAGACCACGCTGGTCAGGGCCCAGGAGCTACCGCCGGGGACCGGGTTGATCGACACGCTGCCCGGTGCGACCGATGCCGCGGAGACACCGAAGGTGCTCAGCGAGATGCTCCTCGATCCCGACGCGGCGACGCTGGAGAAGGCCGAGCCCGCCCCGGACAAGCCGGTCACCGACGCCGCCGAGGAGGCCACCGCCGAGGAGGTCACCGATCCGGACGGGACCATCCCGAGCCCGGAATCCACGACCGAGACGACGGAGCCCAGCGCCGATCCGGACGCGACGACCAGTGCCGACCCGGACGCGACGACGAGTCCGTCGCCGAGCCCTTCGACAAGTCCCGAGTCCAGCCCCGAGCCGAGCGCCACGACCACCTCGGCGCCGAGCCCGGAACGGACTGCGCCGGAACCCACTCCGACAGAAGAGCCGAGTGTCGAGGTCGAGACGCCCACCCCGACGCCGACGCAGGTGCCCACTCAGACGCAAGAGCCGACCCAGACTCAGGTGCCCACCCGGACGGTGGCGCCCGAGCCCGTGGCACCCGAGCCGGTCGCGCCTGAACCCGTCGTCCCCGAACCGCAACCGGAGGTGACGCTCCCCACCGTGGCCCCCGCACCGGAAACCGCGCCGGCGGTCACCCAGGCGCCCGTGACCCAGCCGCCTGTGGAACGCGCCCCCGCCACGGTCGAGGTGCCCGCCGTGACGGTCCCGACCACCGTCGAGATGCCCTCCTTCGGCGGTGGGTCGCTGGGCTCCGAGGACGAATAGCGAGCGAGATCCCGTGACAGACAACGCCACCGCACCCATACGAGTCACCGCCGCGGTCCTGCTGATCCTGGGTCTGCTGCTGCCGTGGAACATCCACGCCGGCCTCGGCATCCCCGGGACCCCGGGCTGGGTGTGGCTGGTCCTCGTCGTGGCGACGGCGATGGCGGTCACGGCGTTGACGATCCCGCGGTTGCGGCTGGCGCTCACCGCACCGTATTTCGTTGTGGTGCTGGGCTTCGTGCTGTTCGCCGTGGTGCAGGCGGTCCGCTACGGCGGTTCGGCGTCGATCCCGCCGGGCGTCGGTCCCGGCGCCTGGGTGGGCGTTGCGGGCGCTCTGCTGGCCGCGGCCCCGGCAATCAAAGGCGCTGTGGTGCAACGCCTGGCGATCGTGTCGCTGGTCCTGGGCGTGGCCGCCTCGGTGTTCAACCTGTACTGGCGCACCCGGTTCGTGCTGCCCGGGATCGGCGATCCGGACGTCGGCACGGCCAACCTAGCGACGGCCATCACCGCGACGCTCTACGCGCTGGTGGCCGTGATCCCGGTGGTGATCGGGTATCGCTGGCTGCGCTCGACGTACCTCGAGGCGCGGCTGGCGACGGTCCTGCTCGGGGCCTCGGCGCTGGTCGCCGGCGTCCTCGTGTGGGTGCTGCCGGTCGGCCGCGACCTGGACGCCTTCCGGGGGATCGCGCAGACCACCGGGACCTCGGGTGTCGGCTTCGAAGGCTTCTTGGCCTGGGCCGCGGCGGCCGCAATCATCGCTGCCGCAGCCGTATTCGGGACGCGCCAGCCCGCGGCGGCCTGGCGCGGCGCGGCCCGCAAGGGGCTGCTGCTGATCGCCGTGTGGTGCTTCGGCACGGCCGTGCTGCGCATCGCCGACGTCACGCTGTCCGGGGTGCTGGATCTGCCGTCGCCGCCGTACAACGGCACCGCGCTGATGGCCTTCGACCTGCTGACCGCGGTGCTCGCGCTGTGGCTGTTCATCAACAGCGCGGGCCGGGGCGCGCCGGGACGGCTGATGATCTCGGCGTTCGTCGGCCTGTTCGCCGCCACGGTGTGCCGGCTGGTGGTCGGCGTGGTGTTGGTGCCGCGGGTGGAACCGCTGGGCCCGGGCGAGCCCAGCGAGGTCTTCGGCAATACCCTGGTGCAGCAGATCACCAGCACCTTCGACGTGGCGCTGGCGGCACTGGCCCTGGCGGCCTTGGTAATTGCCGTCCTGGCACCGCGGCAGCGGGTGCGGCGTCCCGTCAAGGCGGTGCGCGCCGCGGAGCCTGCCCCCGCGCAGCCCGCTCCGGTGCAGCCGGCTCCGGTGCAGCCCGCACCGGCCGAGCAGCCCGCTCCGGCGATCGTCGTGCCCACCAAGGCACCGGAGGAACCGGCGCCGGCCCGCATCGTGCGGCCCGACGCATAGGCGTCACTGGGTTACTTGCGTAACGCCGGCCCCACGGGCCCCGGGAGGGGACTGGTACTCCTGTTGATTACCGTCATCAAGTGCTGACGCGCGCCAGCCGAACCACCCCGTCCTAACAGGGGCGGATGTGACCCCTGGGACTCAAGATGCGCCCCTGCGACTCACCGCGCGCATCGAACCGTCGGCAGCCCCACCGAGGCGCCGGCAGTCCTCGCAGCTACGTGCAGACCGCGCCCACGGCGGCCGAGCCCACCAGCTTGGTGTACTTGGCCAGCACACCGGTGGTGTAGCGCGGCGGCAGCGGCTCGAAATCGCCCTTGCGGGAGGAGAACTCGTCGGCGTCGACCAGCACGTCCAGGGTGCCCTGGCCGACGTCGAGACGGATCCGGTCGCCGTCGCGCAGGAACGCGATCGGCCCGCCGTCGACGGCCTCGGGCGCCACGTGGCCCACGCACAGACCGGTGGTCCCGCCGGAGAACCGGCCGTCGGTCATCAGCAGCACGTCCTTGCCCAACCCGGCGCCCTTGATGGCACCGGTGATGGCCAGCATCTCGCGCATGCCCGGCCCGCCCTTGGGGCCCTCGTAGCGGATGACGACCACGTCGCCGGCGGTGATGGTGCCGTCCTCGAGCGCATCCAGCGCGGCGCGCTCACGCTCGAAAACCCTTGCGGTGCCCTCGAACACGTCGGAGTCGAAGCCGGCCGACTTGACCACCGCGCCCTCCGGCGCCAGCGACCCGTGCAGGATCGTGATGCCGCCGGTCGGGTGGATGGGCTCGGCCAGCGCGCGCAGCACCTTGCCGTCGGGATCCGGCGGCGCGATGTGGGCGAGGTTCTCGGCCATGGTCTTCCCGGTGACGGTCAGGCAATCGCCGTGCAGCAGGCCCGCATCCAGCAGCGCCTTCATCACCACCGGCACGCCGCCGATCTTGTCGACGTCGTTCATCACGTACGCGCCGAACGGCTTCACGTCGGCCAGGTGCGGCACCTTGTTGCCCACCCGGGTGAAGTCCTCCAGCGTCAGCTTCACCCCGGCCTCGTAGGCGATGGCCAGCAGGTGCAGCACCGCGTTGGTGGAACCGCCGAACGCCATCACCACCGCGATCGCGTTCTCGAAGGCCTCCTTGGTCAGGATGTCGCGGGCGGTGATGCCGCGGCGCAACAACTCGACGACGGCGATCCCGCTCTGCTTGGCGAAGCCGTCCCGACGCCGGTCGGGGGCCGGCGGCGCGGCCGACCCGGGCAGCGACATGCCGAGCGCCTCGGCGGCGCTGGCCATGGTGTTGGCGGTGTACATGCCGCCGCAGGCGCCCTCGCCGGGGCAGATCGCGCGCTCGATGGCGTCGACGTCCTCGCGGCTCATCAACCCGCGCGAGCACGCGCCGACGGCCTCGAAGGCGTCGATGATCGTGACGTCCTTCTCGCTGCCGTCGGACAGCTTGGCGCGGCCCGGCATGATCGAGCCGGCGTAGAGGAACACACTCGCCAGGTCTAGCCGGGCGGCGGCCATCAGCATCCCGGGCAGCGACTTGTCGCAGCCGGCCAGCAGCACCGAACCGTCCAGGCGTTCGGCCTGCATGACCGTCTCCACCGAGTCGGCGATGATCTCGCGGCTGACCAGGGAGAAGTGCATCCCCTCGTGGCCCATGGAGATGCCGTCGGACACCGAGATGGTGCCGAACTCCATGGGGTAGCCGCCGGCCTCGTGCACGCCCTCCTTGACCACCTTGGCCAGGCGGTCCAGCGACAGGTTGCACGGCGTGATCTCGTTCCACGACGACGCGACGCCGATCTGCGGCTTGACCCAGTCGTCGTCACCCATGCCTACCGCGCGCAGCATCCCGCGGGCGGCGGCCTTCTCCAGGCCATCGGTGACGTCGCGACTTCTGGGCTTGATGTCAGGCTGGGCATCTGAGGGCATGCCTGCCAGTATGGACCGCCGGGCAATCTCGGCCCAAATCATTTCCCCATACCCTCTGGGGGTATGCGGTACGGTGGGGTTCATGACCCGCACCCGTCTTTTCGCCGTCTTGGCGGCCCTCGCGACCGCCATCTTCATGACCGCGTGTAGCAATTCCTCCGACACCGCGACCGACAACGGTCACGCCGACCACGCGCAGACCGAGGAGACGATCACCGTCACCGGCGAGCCCGCCGGCTTCAACTCCGAAGATATTGCCTTCGCCACCAACATGATTCCGCACCACGAGCAGGCGCTGGAGCTGTCGGCGCTGGTGCCCGAGCGCAGCACCGACCCCGAACTGCTCGCGCTGGCCGACCAGATCGCCGGCGCGCAGGAACCCGAGATCAACACCATGAAGGCGTTCCTGGTGCAGTGGAAGGAGAACCCCGAGGACTCCCATGACGGGCATGGGGACGACTCCGGGCACGTCGACCACTCCCAGATGGCCGGCATGGTCGACGAGGCCACCATGACCAAGTTGGAGGGCCTCAGCGGCCCCGAGTTCGACACGCTGTGGCTGGAGTCGATGATCGCCCACCACGAGGGTGCCGTCGAGATGGCCGAGGACGAACTGGCCGGCGGCGCCAACGTGGACGCCAAGGCGCTGGCGCAGACCATCATCGACGCCCAGCAGGCCGAGATCGCCCAGATGCAAGCGATGCTGGACGGATCATGACCGAGGAATCGGGGCCGCACGGCTATTCGCCGAACAAGGACAACTACGCCAAGCGGTTGCGCCGCATCGAGGGGCAGGTCCGCGGCGTCGCCAAGATGATCGACGACGACAAGTACTGCATCGACATCCTCACCCAGATCAGCGCCGTCAACAGCGCGCTGCAGTCGGTGGCGCTCGCCCTGCTCGACGAGCACCTGGGGCACTGCGTGAGCCACGCCGTCGCCGCCGGCGGGGACGAGGCCGACAAGAAGATCGCCGAGGCCTCCGCGGCGATCGCCCGCCTGGTCCGGTCCTGAGTCCTACTGCTTGCTGGTCCGGGTCGGGCGCACCACCAGGATGACGCGGTCGGCGGCGTCCGGCGGGCCGCCGTCCATCGGCGGGAAGCCGTAGCGGTCGTTGAGTCGCACGTAGAACTTGCCCTCCGGGTCGGGCACGATCTCCTCGACCACGCCGCGGACCTCCAGGTACTTGGCGGGGGAGTCGGGGTCGTTGACCGACATCGCCACCTCCGGGTGCGCCTGCACGTTCTTGTACTTCTGACGCTTGGTGGTGTGGGTGAACCGCAGCCGCTCGCCGTCCCACTCGAACCACATCGGATTGACCTGCACCGTGCCGTCCGGGCGGGTGGTCGCCAGATGTCCGTAGAGCGGACGTTCCAGCAGGTTCTCGTAGTCGGACGGGATTGCCACCATCGGATCTCCTGACGGGTCGTGTCGATGCGCGGCAACCGCGCAAAGACGGGGCGGGGCGTTACCGTGGCGCAGAAGATGATCCCGACCGCCGCGCCCACTGCTGCACGTCCCTGGACGCCGCGCGTCGCCGTGCAATTGACCGTCCTGGCCGCGGCCGCTTTCATCTACGTTACTGCCGAACTGGCGCCGGTCGGGGCATTGCCGGCGCTCGCCGGGGACCTGCAGGTCAGCGAGGCCATGGTCGGCACCCTGGTGGCCGGCTACGCGCTGGTGGCCGCGGTCATGACGGTGCCGCTGGTGCGCCTGACCGCGCACTGGTCGCGCCGCCGGGTGCTGCTGCTGACGCTGACCACCCTGACCGTCGCGCAGACGGTCTCCGCGCTGGCACCGGACTTCCTGGTGCTCGGCGCCGGTCGGATCTCCAGCGCGCTGACCCACGGCCTGATGTGGTCGGTGATCGCGCCGATCGGGGTGCGGCTGGTGCCGCCGAGTCACGCCGGGCGCGCGACGACGGCGGTGTACGTGGGCTCGGCGCTGGCCCTGGTGGTGGGCAGCCCGCTCACGGCGGCCATGAGCCAGCTGTGGGGCTGGCGGCCGGCGTTCGCGGTGATCGCCCTGGCGGCCGCGGCCGTGACGGTGGCCGCGCGCCTGCTGATCCCGGTGCTGCCGGCCGAACCGGGCCGGGTGAGCGCGGCCGGCCGTCGGTGGTCCAACCGGCGGCGACCCAACCGGCGGCTGCACACGCTGTGCGGGCTGACCGTCGTCGGGGTCACCGCGCACTTCATCGCCTACACGTTCATCGTGGTCATCATCCGCGACGTCATCGGGGTGTCCGGGGCGCGGCTGGCGTGGCTGCTGGTGGCCTACGGCGTGGCCGGGCTGGCCGCCATGGCGCTGCTGGCCCGGCCACTGGACCGGCGACCGAAGCCGACCATGCTGGCCGCTCTGACCGGGATGTCGGCGGCCCTGCTCGTGCTGACCGGGCTGGCGACCTGGGCGGCCCCGGGCGGGGGCGCGGCGGTGCTGCTGTTCGGCGCGGTCGCGATCACGCTGTGGGGCGCGATGGCCACCGCGCTGCCGCCGATGCTGCAGTCCGCGGCCATGCGGGTCGCCCCGGAGGACTCCGACGCCGCCTCGGGGCTGTACGTGGCGGCGTTCCAGGCCGGCATCATGGCGGGTTCGCTGGCGGGCGGATTCCTCTACGACACCGCTGGCATTGCCGTCATGGTCGGCATATCGGCGTTGCTGGTGGTCGGGGCCTCGGCGGGGGTGGCCGCCAGCCGCGGCCTGTTCGACGCGCCGAACCAGCGCCGGCAAGGGTAACAAAACCCGTGGTCATGTCGATATGGGTGACAGTTCCGGACTCCGTGTGCGCGGAGCCCGGACCCGTTGTGCCCAGGTCGCGATGAGGTAGCTGAGGTACCTGCTGTGCGACACTGGAGCGAGCAAATGACTTGGAGGTTGTCTATGCCCAGCCGTTTGGCGAGCATTTCCCGGACTCGGGCCGCCCGCGCGTTGATCGCCACCCTCGGCGCCGCAACGCTGCTCGCGGCCACCGTGACGCCCGCCGCGGCGGACCCGGTTCCGCCGCCGGCCCCGCCGGCCCCCGCGCCGCCGGCACCGCCCGCGCCGTTCAACCCGTTCGCGCCCCCGCCGCCGGCGGCCCCTGTCGCGGCGCCCGAACCGGTGAACAATTACGGGGTCGACCCGGCCCGACCGGCCGGTGCTCCCGCCGCCGGCCAGAGCGACGTGCCGTTCGAGGGCACCCCGCCGTTCCGGCCGCCGACCTTCAACCCGGTCAACGGCTCCATGGTGGGCGTGGCCAAGCCGATCTACATCAACTTCGCCGTGCCGATCGCCGACCGGCAGATGGCCCAGGACGCCATCCGGATCACGTCGAACCCGCCGGTGCCCGGCCGGTTCTACTGGGTCACCGACAGTCAGCTGCGCTGGCGGCCGCAGGACTTCTGGCCGGCCAACACCACCGTCACCATCGACGCCGCGGGCACCAAGTCCAGCTTCCGCACCGGGGACTACCTGGTGGCCACCATCGACGACAGCACCAAGCAGATGGAAATCATGCGCAACGGGGAGCTGGAGAAGACCTTCCCGGTGTCGATGGGCAAGCACGACGGCAAGCACGAGACCCGCAACGGCACCTACTACGTGCTGGAGAAGTTCGAAGAGATGGTGATGGACTCGTCGACCTACGGCGTCCCGGTGAGCTCCGCCGAGGGCTACAAGGTCGACGTCGAGCACGCCGTCCGCATCGACAACAGCGGCATCTTCGTGCACGGCGCCCCGTGGTCGGTGGGCGATCAGGGCAAGCGCAACGTCAGCCACGGCTGCATCAACCTGAGTCCCGCCAACGCCAAGTGGTTCTACGACAACTTCGGCAGCGGTGACCCGGTGGTCATCAAGAACACCCAGGGCGGCATCTACGACCTGCCCGACGGTGCCTCCGACTGGCAGATGTTCTAACGGGATTTCGGTGCGCTCAGTCGCGGTCACCGCAACTGAGCGCACCGAAATCGCGCGTCAGTTCCAGATGCGCACCCGCTGCTCGGGTTCGAGGTACAGCGCGTCGTCGGCGCTGACGTCGAAGGCCTCGTAGAACGCGTCCATGTTGCGGATCACGCCGTTGCAGCGGAACTCCGGCGGCGAGTGCGGGTCGACCGCCAGGCGCCGAATGGCCTCGGCGTCACGGGATTTCGTCCGCCACACCTGCGCCCAGCCGAAGAACACCCGCTGCAGGCCGGTCAGCCCGTCGATCACCGGGGCCTCCTTGCCACCGAGCGAGAGCTGATAGGCCAGCAGCGCGATCGACAGGCCGCCGAGGTCGCCGATGTTCTCGCCCACGGTGAACGCGCCGTTCACGCGGTGGCCGTCGGACAGCTCCCGCGGCACGAACTCGTCGTACTGCTCGATGAGCGCCTTTGTGCGCACCCCGAATTCGGCGCGGTCGGCGTCGGTCCACCAGTCGACCAGGTTGCCGTCGCCGTCGTACTTGGCGCCCTGATCGTCGAAGCCGTGCCCGATCTCGTGGCCGATCACCGCGCCGATGCCGCCGTAGTTGGCGGCGTCGTCGGCCTCGGCGTCGAAGAACGGTGGCTGCAGGATTGCGGCGGGGAAGACGATCTCGTTCATCCCCGGGTTGTAGTAGGCGTTGACGGTCTGCGGCGTCATGAACCACTCGTCGCGGTCCACCGGGGCGCCGAGCTTGGCCAACTCGCGGTCGTAGCCCACCTCGTAGCCGCGCCGGTAGTTGCCGTAGAGGTCCGCGCGGTCGACCACCAGCGCCGAATAATCGCGCCACCGCTTGGGATAGCCGATCTTGGCGGTGAACTTGTCCAGCTTCACCAGCGCGCGCTCGCGGGTCTGCGGCGTCATCCAGTCCAGGTCGTTGATGCTGACCCGGTAGGCCTCCCGCAGGTTGGCCACCAGGACGTCCATCCGGGCCTTGTGCTCGGGCGGGAAGTGCCGCTCGACGTAGAGCTTGCCCAGCGTGTCGCCCATCAGGTTCTCTACCAGCGACACGCCCCGCTTCCAACGCTCGCGGATGGCCTCGGTGCCGCTGAGGGTGCGGCCGTAGAACGAAAAGTCCTCGGCCACAATGTCATCGGTGAGCAGCCCGGCGCGGGCGTGGATCAGCTTCCAGCGCAGCCAGTTCTTCCAGGTGTCCAGCGGTTCGTCCGCCCACAGCGCGGCGAACGCCGTCAGGTAGTCGGGCTGACGCACCACGACCTCGGCGGCCTGCTCGCCGCTGGTGCCCAGCGCGCCCACCCAGCCGGCCCAGTCGAAGCCCGGCGCCTCGGCGGGCAGATCGGCGAAGCGGCGCAGGTTGTAGGTCAGGTCGGCGTCGCGGCGCTTGACCACGTCCCAGTGCGCGGCCGCCAGCCGGGTCTCCAGCGCGACGATCGCGGCGGCGGTCTGCGCGTGCTCGTCGGCCGAGCCGCCGTACACCAGCGCGAACATCGCGGCGATGTGCGCGGGGTAGGCGGCCAGGATCTCCGCGTGCGCGGCATCGCGGTAGTAGGACTCGTCGGGCAGCCCCAGACCGGACTGGCTCAGGTGCAGCAGGTAGCGGGTGGAGTCCTTGGAGTCGGTGTCGACGTAGAGGCCCGTGCCGCCGCCGACGCCGGTGCGCTGCAACCGGCCCAGCACCGCGGCCAGGGCGTCGGGATCGGCGGCCTCGTCGATCGGGGCCAGCTCGTCGAGCAGGGGCCCGGCGCCGCGGCGCTCGACGGTGGCCTCGTCCAGGAAGCTCGCATACAGGTCACCGATGCGCTGCTGATCGGTGTTCGGGGCGGCCTCGGCCGCGGCGGCCTCGGTGATCAGGTCGCGGACCTGCTCCTCGGCGCGGTCGTAGAGGGAACGGAAGGCGCCGTCGGTGGCCCGGTCGGCCGGGATGGCGTAATCGCTCAGCCAGCGGCCGTTGACGTGGCCGAACAGGTCGTCCTGCGGGCGGGCATGGTCGTCGACATGGCTCAGGTCCAGACCCGAGCGGATAGCTTCTACCGTCACACTGCCATCCTTACCAGAAACCAGCGGCCACGATTCCCGATGAGCCCGGCAAGGTACCCTCACGCCCATGCCCAATGGGGACGATGCCGCCGACGATGCCGCCGAAGACACAGTCGACGACGCTGCCACCGGTCCCGCCCTCTCCATCTACGGCATCGCCTCGGCGGTGCTGGCGGTGGTGGCCGTGGCTGCGGCCGTGCTCGCGGCCATGATCTGGTCCGGGCACCGCGACCAGGCCGCCGAACTCGACCACCGCACCCAGGTGATGCAGGCCGCCGTGGACTGGACCAACGTGCTGATCAACATGAACGCCGGCACCGTCGACGCCAGCCTGCAGACCCTGCAGGACGGCACCGTCGGCCAGCTGAACTCCGATTTCGACGCCGCGGTGCGGCCCTACCGCGAGGTGGTCCAGACCCTGCAGTCGCGCACCACGGGGCGGATCGAAGCCGTCGCCTTCGAGTCCCTGCACCACGACCTGGACCGCGAGCCGGGGACCCCGCCGCCGCCCTCGCCGTTGCCGCCGGAGATGTCGGCGCGCACCGACACGGTGCTGGTGATCGCGTCGTCGGTCAGCGAGAACGTCGGCGGGCAGCCGCAGACGGTGCGCTGGAACCTGCGCCTGGGTGTCTCCGAGGTGGACGGGCAGTTGCTCATCTCGCAGCTGGAGACCGTGCGATGAGAAATGTGTTGCGGGTCATCGCATTCGACCTCGTCGCGCCGCTGGCCGCGATCGCCGGCCTGCTGCTGATCGGGGTGTTCCTCGGCTGGCCGCTGTGGTGGGTGTCGGTGTGCTCGATCCTGTGCGTGCTGATCGTGCAGGCGATGGTGGTCAACGCGGTGCTGTGGCGCCGCGACGGCGTGACCGTGGGCACCGACGACGACGCCGCCGGGCTGCGGTTGACGACGGTGGCGCTGGCCACCGCGTCCCTGGCCGCGGCGGTGCTGGTCGGCTACACCGGGCTGACGCTGCCCGACGAGCGGCTCAACCAGGATTCGGCCGAGGTGGTGCGGCTGGCCAGCGCGGTGTCGGAGGCCACCGCCACGTTCTCCCCGCAGGACCCCACGTCGTCGATCAACCGGGCGGCCGACCTGATGGCCCCCGAACAGGCCGAGGCGTTCAAGGCCAACTTCGGCAAGTCCACCGAAGACCTTGCCCGCAAGAACATCTCGGCGCAGGCGCAGACCATCTCGGCCGGCGTGGAAGTGATCGGTCCCGACGCGGCCAGCGTGGCCGTGGTGCTGCGCTCGACGCAGAACGCGCCCGGCCAGCAGCCCAGCCGGGCGGTGCTGGCGCTGCGGGTGGCGTTGGCCAAGCCGGACGACCGCTGGCTGGTGGTCGACGTGGCGCCCATCAACGCCCCGTCTTGATGTAGCCCCGGCCTGAGAGCCGCTCTCAGCGCAACCGCGCGTGTTCGACCTTCAGGCAGCGGTCCATCACCACCGACATCCCGGCGGCGCGCGCCTCGGCGGCCACCGCCTCGTCGATCAGCCCCTCCTGCAGCCACAGCGTCTTGGGCCGGGTGGGCAGGGCCAGCACCTCGGCCAGCACGCCGGGCAGTTCCTCGGTGCGGCGGAACACGTCGACCAGGTCGGGGACGACGGGAAGATCGGCCAGGCTCGCGTACGCCTGGTCGCCGTCGAGTTCGGTGATCGTCGGATTCACCGGGTACAGCGTGTAATCGCCGGTGGCCCGCAGATAGCGGTACACCTCGTTGCTGGGGCGGGCCGGGTTCGCCGAGGCGCCCACCACCGCGATGGTCTTGGTGTCGCGCACGATCTGGGCGATGTCCATGTCAGCCTCCCGGCGGCGGTGTGCGGTTCTTGGCGAAGCGATCGGACAGGCGGCGCATCCGGATCATCAGCGAGGCCGGCGGGCTGATCTTCCCGTTCAGATAGACCTCGAGGTCCTCGGTGGGCACCCCGATCCGCGAGGCGAACTCCTGCTCGGAGAGCCCGGAGCGGTCCAGCAGCACCCGGATGTGCCGGGCCGCCTCGGCGCGCTCGGTGGCCTCGAGATGTTCCCGGCTGCGGACGAGTACCTCGTCGAGGGCCTTGGACACCCCGACCGACTCGCGGTGCGAGAGCACCTCCTCGACCTGCCGCGCGGTCCGGCCGTAGGGATCGCGCTTGATCGCCACGACGATCCGCTGCCACACGGTGATGTCGCCGTTCTGCAGCGCGGACCGGATGGCCGACGTCGGCCAGAACTCCACCGGGCGATCCTCCGGCCGGCGCCCGCGCGCGGCGGGTGCCCGCCCGCGGTCCGGGCGTGGGTTGCCCGTCTCTCTCGCGGCCAAAGTCACCTCGCCTCCTCCAACATCGCCACGGCCACCGACAGGCAACGCTGCCTGACCTCGTCCCACCGCTCGGTCCCCGCCGGGCCCGACCACTCGTCGTCGTCCGCGTCGTGCGGCATGGGATCGGCGAGCCGACGAACGAGTTGGGTGGCGACCCATCGTCGATCAGACGTGTGCCCACAGTAATACCTGTCCATACCCGCCAGCACCAGCGCTGCGGTGTCCGGGTTCATCACATCGACCAGCTCGGCGAACTCCGCGAAATCGTGGCTGCTGTTGCGGGACATGATCAGGTAACCCTTGAGCCGCAACGTCTCGGCGCCCGTCGGGATCTGCAGCCGGTCCCCGGTGGGCAGCTGCACGGTGGTGGTCTCCAGCGGGATCTGCCGATGCAGCACCTCGACGTCGTCGTAGCCGACGTCGGCCACGGTTTCCAGCGCGTCGAGCGCCACCTCGAGCCGGCCCCGCCACACGGTCACCGGGTGCACCGGCCGCGCGGCGCGGGCGGCGCTGCGGCCGCGACCGAGCCGGGGACTGCGCGCCCCGTCGCCGCCCTTGACCTTGCCGGCCAGGCCTGCACAGCCGGAGAACGCCAGCGGGTCGGCGACCGAGATCGCGTCCGGGGCCATGTCCTTGAGCCGCGCGGCGGACTTGACCACCATCTTCAGATCCCCGCCGGGGGCCACCAGCGAGGAGATGTCGTCGGGAATGATCACCAGATCGCCCAGATCCAGCTTGGGCAGCGGCTTTTCGAAGTCCACCGCGGGCAGGATGCGCGCCAGCCACGACGGCACCCACCAGTTCCACTGATCGAACATCGCCATCAGCGCGGGCACCAGCACCAGCCGCACCACCGTGGCGTCGACGGCGATGGCCACCGCGCACGCGACCCCCAGCTGGGCCACCAGCGGCATGCCGGCGAACGCGAAACCGATGAACACCGCGATCATGATCAGCGCCGCGCTGGTGATGGTGCGCGCGCTGGTGCTCACCCCGTAGGCGACCGAGTCGCGGGTGTCGCCGGTCTGCAGGAAGCGCTCCCGGATCCGGGTGAGCAGGAAGATCTCGTAGTCCATCGACAGGCCGAAGGTCAGCGCCAGCACCAGCGGCGGGATGGTGCTGTCGATCGAGCCCATCGGTTTGAAGCCGAGCGCCTCCAACCAGCCCCACTGGAAGATCATCACCAGGCTGCCGTAGGCCGCGGCCACCGACAACACGGTCATGATGACGCCCTTGATGGCCAGCACCGGCGAGCGGATCGCGATCAGCAGCATCACGAACGCGATCGCGGCGACGAACAGCACCACCCACGGTTCGGTCTCGGCCACCCGGTCGTCGAAGTCCTTGATCAGCGCGGTGGGCCCGCCGACGTCGATCGAGACGTTCTCCGCGCCGGGGGTCTGCGGCAACTGTTCGCGCAACCAGTCGACGGTGCTGCGCGCCGCGGTGTCCTCCGGGTCCACCGACAGCACCCCGGACAGCAGCGCGCTGCGGTCGTCGTCGGAGAACACCGGCGGCGCCACCGACGCGATGTTGATCGCGGCGTCCATCTGCCGGGCCACCCCGTCGACGACGGCGGTGTTGGCGGGCGAGGAGGCGTTGCCGTCGGGGAACGTGACGAGCACCCGCACGGGGCCCAGCGCGCCGGGGCCCAGCGCCTCGGCGGCCGCGCCCACCCCGCCGCGGATCTCGTGCGAGGAGTCGAACTGGCGCAGCATGCTGTTGCCGAGCACCATCGAGAACGTCGGGACCGCCAGCAGCACCAGGAACACCGTGGCCGCGATCGCCGACAGCCACGGCCGGCGCATCACCCCGCCCACCCAGCGGGTCCAGAACCTCGACTGGGTGGCCTCCGAACCGCGGCCCCAGTGCAGCACCCGCGACCGCTTGGCCACCGAGCGGCCGAAGGACGCCAGCACCGCCGGCGTCAGCGTGGTCGAGGTCAGCACGGCCATCGCGACCGCGAGGATGGCGCCGGTGGCCATCGAATTGAGCACCGGGGTGTCGATCAGGTAGATCCCGGTCACCGAGGCGATCACGGTCATGCCCGAGAGCACCACGGCCAGCCCGGAGGTGGCCATCGCCGCGTCGGTGGCCTGTTTGACGTCGCGGCCGGCGCGCAGTTCCTCGCGGAAGCGCATCAAAATGAACAGCGAATAGTCGATGGCCAGCGCGATGCCGAACATCGACACCGTCGAGGTGACGAACACCGACATGGTGACCACCGTGGACAGCAGGTAGACCACGCCCATGGTGACCACCACGGTGCAGATGCCGACCATCAGCGGGACCGCCGCGGCCGCCAGCGACCCGAACACCGCCAGCAGCACGATCAGCACGATCGGCAGGTTCCACTTCTCGGCCTCGGCGACGTCGCTCTTGGTGGCCTCGGCCGCCGCCGCACCCACCGCGCCCTGGCCGATGACGTACAGCCGGACCCGCCCGTCGTTGAGTTCGCCGGGTTCCTCGTCGGCAACGCCGACCTTGTCGCGCAGTTGGTTGGCGACGTCGACGGCGCCGGTGTTCTCGAAGTCCAGTTGCAGGGAGACGACGTAGGGGCGGTCCGGGCGCGGCGGCGGTTGCTGCGGGTTGGGGACCATCGTGATGCTGGGCACCTCGCCGGCGATGCGCTCGAGCGTGGCGACGGCGTCGTTCATGTCCGCGTAGGTGGCGTCGGCGCGGGGCGCGGCCACCAGCGCCAGCGGGGATGCGCCCTCGCTGGGGAAATGGTCCTCGAGCTGATACTGCACGTGCAGCGACTGGGAGCCGGCCACCTCGAAACCGCCGCCGGTGAGATTGCCCGAATTCGACAGCGCAAGGTAGATCGACGGCACCAGCGCGAGCAGCCAGGCCGTGAGCACCAACCAGCGAAATCTGCGCAGTTTGCCGCTCAGGCGCATCATGAATTGCTGGATGGTGGATCCCCGATCCTTGGCCGAATTGGGTGGTCGCGAGCCTACCGCAGCACCGGGGACCTGCGCTGACTCTGCGGTGCTCGCGGAAGATCACGAATTCGCCAGGTGCGGGGCCAGGATGGCAACATCGACCCTGGCCGCTGCCCGATCGCCGAAGCTCGTGACCCGTGCAATGAAACGTCGGCGGTCCGCGAACCGATAGATGTTCGCGAACCGTAAGGAGTTTGATTCCCCATGGGTAAAACCGCACCCTCGATCCGTCGCAAGACCGGCGCCGCGCTCACCGCGACCGCGCTCGGCGGTGTCGCGGCCGTCCTGCTGCTCGGCCCCTCCGCGTCGGCGGCGCCCGACCCGTGCGCGGCCAGTTCGGTGGCCCGGACCATCGGCACGGTGGCCAACAACACCGGCGTCTACCTCGACACGCACCCCGAGACCAACCAGGCGCTGACCACCATCTCCAAGCAGCCCGCCGGCCCGCAGTCGCTGGTCGCGTTGAAGACCTACTTCGAGGCCAACCCGGAGGTGGCCGAGGACATGCAGGGCATCCAGAAGCCGCTGTCCTCGCTGGCCAACAAGTGCAAGCTGCCGATCTCACTGCCGCAGGTGATGGGCCTGATGCAGGCCGCGCAGCAGGGCGGCGGACTGGCCGGCGCCGCGCAGGCCGTCTCCACCCCGGGCGCGGGTGCCGCAGCCACGACGGGGACCGGGGCCACGACGGGCACCGGTCCGGCGCCGGGGCCGAGGGCCGCCGTGCCCGCCACCCCGCGGACGCCGGCCGGAACGGCGCAGTAGCGCATTCTCGACTCAGATCAACCGGTTGGGCAGGAAAGAGTGCCGCCGATCTGCTTGGATTGGTGACGGCTACTCAACCCACCTCCGAAGGAGTCCGACCATGATGCTTGCTGCCCGTCGCGTAGTTCTCGGTGCCCTGGGTGCCGGAGCGATGACCGGTGCGATGCTCTTCGGCGCCTCCTCGGCCGTCGCCGCCCCGCCGAACTGCACGGCCGCCGACCTGGCCGGCGTCGCCGCCGGGGTGTCCGCCTCCACCTCGGCGTACCTGTTCACCCACCCCGAGGTCAACGACTTCTTCACCGGCCTCGAAGGCCAGGACCGCGAGACCATCAAGTCCGAGGTGCAGACCTACATGGACGCCAACCCGCAGGTGAAGGCCGAGCTCACCGGCATCCGCCAGCCCCTGACGGACCTCAAGAACCGCTGCGGCCACGAGGTCGACCCGGCTGCGGCCAACAACTAGCAGTGTCCGCGGGGTCCGGTGATCCCGCGCGGGAGGCGGGCCGCACGGTACTGATGGTCGACGACGACCCGGACGTGCGCACGTCGGTCTCGCGCGGACTGCGGCATTCCGGGTTCGACGTGCGGGTCGCCGCCAACGGTAAGGAAGCCCTGCGGCTGCTGTCCACCGAGACCCACGACGCGCTGGTGCTCGACGTCCAGATGCCCGAACTCGACGGGGTCGCGGTGGTGACCGCGCTGCGGGCGCTGGGCAACGACATCCCGATCTGCGTGCTGTCGGCGCGCGACACCGTCAACGACCGCATCGCCGGGCTGGAAGCCGGCGCCGACGACTACCTGACCAAGCCGTTCGACCTCGGCGAGTTGGTGGCGCGGCTGCACGCGCTGCTGCGCCGCGCCAGCCACAGCCAGGAACAGACCGACGCGATGGTGGTGGGGCCGTTGACCATCGACACCGCGCGGCGGCTGGTGTTCGTCGCCGGGGAGCGGGCCGACCTGACCAAGCGGGAGTTCGACCTGCTGGCGGTGCTGGCCGAGAACGCCGGGGTGGTGCTGTCCCGCCAGCAGTTGCTCGAGCTGGTGTGGGGCTATGACTTCGACGTCGACACCAACGTCGCCGACGTGTTCATCAGCTATCTGCGCCGCAAACTCGAACGCGACGGGGTGCCGCGGGTCATCCACACCGTCCGCGGGATCGGATACGTGCTCCGGGCCGAGGCCTGATGCGCGCGGTGTTCGCCCGCTGGTGGCCGCGGCTGCGCGCTTCGCTGCGGGTGCGCGTCGCCATCGCCGCGGCGATCGCGGCCGCCGCCGTGGTGGCCGCGCTGATGGTGTTGACCTCGATCGCGTTGGCGGGCAACGACGCCGAGCAGCTGGACCGCCGCCTGGATGCCATCGTCGACGCCAGCACCGAGGTCGGCGCCCCCGGCAACGCGGTGCTGTCCACCGGCCGGTCGCTGAGCACCGGCCAGGTGATCTTCCAGCGCGGGCTGCAACTGCCCAAACTGCCACCCGGCACCGAGACGGTGACGGTCAACGGCGTCGACTACCGGGTCCGCACCCTCCCGATCGAGCCGCAGGGCGTCATGATGTCGGTCGGCATCCGCGCCGACAGCATCCTGCTCAGCCGGGCCCGCGTGCCGATGTACATCGGGATCGGCGTGCTGGCCCTGCTCATCGCGCTGAGTCTGGGCTGGCTGCTCGGCGGCGCGGCGACCCGCCCGCTGCGCAAGCTGACCGAGCAGACCCGCCGGCTGGGCCAGGGCGGCTCGGATCGGATCGACCCGGTGCGCGGGGTCAAGGAGGCCGAGGACCTGTCCGAGGCCATGATCGACACGCTGCGCCGGCTCGCCGCCGCGCAGGAGGCCACCTCCCGCTCGCTGCAGGCGGCCCAGGATTTCGCGGCCAACGCCGCCCACGAGTTGCGGACCCCGCTGACCGCCATGCGCGCCGACCTGGACACCCTGCGCATCCACGACCTGCCCGCCGAGGAGCGCGCCGAGGTGGTCGCCGACCTGTCCCGCGCGCAGCGACGGATCGAGGCCACCATCACCGCCCTGGGGCAGTTGGCGTCCGGGGAGCTGGCCCAGGACGAGGACCGCGAACTCGTCGACCTCGAGGAATTGCTGTACCGGGTGCTGCGCGAGAACGCCCGCCCCGGCGGACCCGAGATCGAGGTGCGCTGCGAATTCGCCACGCCCGCAGAGGGAGTCATCCTGGCCTGGCCGGGCGGCCTGCGCCTGGCGGTCGACAACCTGGTGCGCAACTCGGTGCTGCACGGACGGGCCACCCGCGTAGTGCTGACCGCGCGGCGCGAGGGCAACCGGATGGAGATCATCGTCGACGACAACGGCCGCGGACTGCCCGAGGAGGAACACGATGCGGTGCTGGGCCGGTTCGTGCGCGGCAGCACCGCGGCTTCCGGCGGCTCCGGGCTGGGCCTGGCGCTGGTGGCGCAGCAGGCCGAGTTGCACGGCGGCCGGGTCGAGTTGGCCGACGGCCCGCTGGGCGGACTGAGGGTGATCCTGACGCTGGTCAGCGAACGCCAGTAGCGGCGCGCCACCCGAGCAGCAGCACCGCCGTCACCGCGGAGGTGACCGCGACGAACGGCGCCGCGACGGTGGCGGAACTGACCTTGCGCAGCACCATTCCGACGATCACCGTCGACAGCCATACCACCAGGCCCGTCGGCCGCAGGGCGCCCGGCGCCCGCCAACCGCGCGACAGCAACCAGCCCACGGCGGTGCCGCTGAGGAACGGCCAGGCGGTCTTGCTGAGGCCGGCGACGTGCACGCCCTCGTCGTGGCTGCGCCGACCCAGCGCGCAGAACGCCAGGATGGCTGCGGTGTCGGCGGCCGCCGCGGCCGCGACATGGCGGGGGTTCACATTCTTCTCGGTCACTGTGCGACAGCGTAATTCATGATGTCGAGCACCAGGGGAGTGACCTCGGTTTCGTCGCGGACGGCGAAGCCGGGCTGCAGCGGCGCCGGCTGGCCCGTGAACAGCCGGTCCAGCCCCGACAGGGAGGCCACCCGCTGATCGAGCCGGAACGAGTCGAACACGAACGGTAACCCGTTGGACGCCAACGGGTGTGGACCGTCCATCACGTGGAAGTGCAGATGCGGTGCATCGGAGTTGCCGGAGTTGCCCATCTCGGCGATCTGCTGGCCGGCGGTCAACTCGTCGCCCTCCTTGACGGTGATGCTGCCGGGTTTGAGGTGGGCGTAGAAGGCGTACTTGCCGTCGCCGAGGTCCTGCACCACGTGGTTGCCGCCGTACTGCTCGAGCGGCAGCCCGACGGGGGTCTTCGAGGGCACCTGCTCGGGCAGGTTGTCGACCACGGTGATGACCTTGCCGCTGCCGACGGCGTGGATGGGCGTGCCGAAGTAGGCGTAGCTCGCCAGCTTGGTCGGGTCCCCGGTGAACAGCCGGTGGTCGTCGGTGAGTTGGACGTAGTCGATGGCGAAGCGCTCCGACATCCACAGCTGCCCGTTCATCGGATTGACGGCCATCCGGTGCGCGGTCATGTCGCAGCAACTGTTGGCGCTCAACCAGTTCGGGCCGTCCAGCGGCGGGGCGATCGAGATGGGCTTGGCGTCGGACACCGTCACGGGGGCGACGTCCTGGGTCAGCCGCGGCGGCACCACGCCGGGGAAGGGCTTGCTGACATTGAGATCCACCGAGTGGGTGATGTCGGTGGGCGGGGCGGCGCCGCCGTCGATGACGACGTCGAGCCAGACGATGGCGCTCTGGCCCGGCGCCAGCACGTTGGTCGGCACGTCGTTGTTGCCCAGGGCGCGGGTCCAGTACTTGAGGTTGTCGCCGGCCAGCGTCAGCAGGTTGCGGTCCCCGGCGCGGGCGGTCAGCGAGTTCAGCGTGGCGTTGCCCGACAGCGTGTTGGTCAGCAGCAGTTCGTAGACCAGGTGGGTGCGACCGTCGGTGGCGGCCACCGGGATCGGCTCGGCGACCGCCGATCCCACCAGCGGCGTGGCGACGGCCGGGGGCACGGTGGGCGTGGCGGTCTCCGATTCCGGGGCCGGCGACGACCCGCCGCAGGCCGCGACGGTTGCCGCGGTCAGCAGCGCGGCGGACAACGGGAGCAGACGGGACAGCGCACGGGGTGCCATTCGCCGATCCAATCACGGTCGGCGAGTTTGCGGGCCGGGTTGTGCGCGGTGCACCGCGAATGCCGCGACGGGAGATTACTCTGGCGCCATGCCGATCCGGTCCGATGCCGCCGACGAGGCCGTGAGTCCGCTGGTGCGGAAGACGGCCGCGTGGGCGTGGCGCCTGCTGGTGATCCTCGCGAGCGCGGTTGCTGTGGTGTGGGTGCTCATCAAGGTCGACCTGATCGTGGTGCCGGTCCTGATCGCCGTCATCCTGACCGCGCTGCTGCTGCCCGCGGTGGATTGGCTGGACAAGCGGGGCTTCCACCGCGGCGGCGCGGTGGCCGTGGTGCTGCTCAGCGGAATGGCGATCATCGGCGGGATCATGGCCTTCGTCATCACCCAATTCATCGAGGGCCTACCCGATCTGGTCGAACAGGTCACCCGCAGCATCGACACGTTCACCGACTGGCTCATCGAGGGCCCCATCCACCTGAGCCGCGATCAGATCGACCACGCCGGCGACACCGCCATCGAGGCGCTGCGCAACAACCAGTCGCGCGTCACCAGCGGTGCGCTGTCGACGGCGGCGACGCTGACCGAGATCATCACCGGCGCGCTGCTGGTGATGTTCTCGCTGATCTTCTTCCTGCACGGCGGCCGCAACATCTTCGCCTTCGTCACCAAGGTGTTCCCGGTCGAGTACCGGGAGCGGGTCCGCGAGGCCGGCCGCGCCGGATTCCACTCGCTGATCGGTTACGTCCGCGCGACGTTCCTGGTGGCGCTCGTCGACGCCATCGGGATCGGGACGGGCCTGGCGATCATGGGCATCCCGCTGGCGCTGCCGTTGGCGTCGCTGGTGTTCCTGGGCGCCTTCGTGCCGCTGATCGGCGCCGTGGTGACCGGGTTCCTGGCCGTCGTGGTGGCGCTGCTGGCCAAGGGGTTCGTGTACGCGTTGATCACCCTCGGGCTGATCCTGGCCGTGCAGCAGCTGGAATCCCATGTGCTGCAACCGTTGGTGATGGGCCGGGCGGTGTCGATCCACCCGCTGGCCGTGGTGCTCGGCATCGCCGCCGGCGGCGTGCTGGCCGGCATCATCGGCGCGCTGCTGGCCGTCCCGATCATCGCGTTCCTCAACAGCGCGGTGCGGGTGCTGCTGGCCGAGGACCCCGAGGCCGAAACGGAGCGCCAGGCCCTGGCGCTGGAACATCAACCGGGGCCGGTGATCACCGCCGAGCCCGACGAGGTTCCGGACTCCGATTCCGACGCTCCCGCCGGGGAGTCCAAGTCCCCACCCGCCACGGACTGAACCGCCTACAGACGACCCTCGCGGCGCAGCAGGTCCGCCGCGCTGAGCCCGCCACCGCGCCGCGGCGGCTTCGTGTCGTCCTCGCTGGGCGCGTTGAGCTTCTGGGTCGCCGCCTCGGTGTCGCTCTGCTGCGGCTTGCTCACCGGGATCGCCCGGGTGGCCGGTTCGTCGTCGCCGGGACGCTGCACCGGGATCGCGGTGGTCGCATCCGACGGTGACGGGCCACGCCCGCCCGGGGGCATTGCCCGGGTCGGCTCGGACGACGGCGCCGGCGGCGGCGGGGGTTGTTGCGGCCCGGGGCTTCCCGGCCGGCCGCGCAACTCTCCGAGCCACGACTCGATCTCGCGCTCACCGGCCGGCGGTCCGGGCGGCGGCCCGGGCGGGGCCTGGCGCTGGGTGGCCGCCGCGCCGGTGTTGATGGCGTTGGTCACCGCGTTGCGCATGGCGTTGCGGGCCGAGCTGAAACGCGTTGTCGGAGCCTCACTGTCGGGCTCGGACTGCGGGCTCGGCGGGCTCGGGATCCGCGAGGTGCCGGCACCCGACGGGGCCTCCGGCAGCGCGCGGGTCCGGGCCTCCGAACGCGCCCGGGCGGAGCCCTCCGGTGCCGGATGGGTGGGATCGTGCGGCGGCCGGCGGTCCGGACCGGGGGCACCGGCGCCGACCAGGGCGCCGTCGTCCTCGGGACCCGGGTCCACCATGTGCTTGCGCTCGTCGGGCAGGTGCAGTTCGCCCATGCCGATCTTGTTCTGCAGGACCTTCATCCAGCGCGGCGCCCACCAGCAGTCGTCGCCGAGCATCTTCATCACCGCGGGCACCAGGAACATCCGGATCACGGTGGCGTCCAACAACAGCGCGAACAGCAGGCCGAACGCCAGGTACTTCATCATCACCAGGTCGGAGAACACGAACGCACCCGCGACCACGGCCAGCACCAGCGCCGCGGCGGTGATCAACCGGCCGGTGGTCGCGGTACCGATCCGAATGGCCTCGGTGGTCGACATCCCGCGTTCGCGGGCCTCGACCATTCGGGACACCAGGAAGACCTCGTAGTCCGTACACAACCCGTACACCACGGCGATGATCAGACCGATCACCGGTGCGGTCAACGGTGTCGGCGTGAAGTTCAGGAAGCTCGACCCGTGCCCGTCGACGAAGATCCAGGTCAGGATGCCCAGCGTGGACCCGAGGGTGAGCGCGCTCATCACCGCGGCCTTGATCGGCAGCACCACCGATCCGAACACCAGGAACATCAACAGCGTCGTCGTGGTGAGCAGGATGACGATCATCAGCGGCAACTTGTGGAACAGCGATGAGATGGAGTCCTGCTCGAGCGCGGGCACACCACCGACCGACAGCGACACCCCCTGGGGTAGCGGGATGGCGCGCAACTCCTCCATCTTCTTGGCGGCGTCGTTGCGGACCTCCAGCCCGTTCTGCAACACGGTGACGTCGTCGCGGGTCTTCTCCGCGGTCGCGTTCGGGTTGTCCGGGTCCGGTGCGACCGCGCGTTCGGTCCATTCGTCGGCACTGAAGCCGGGGATCTGTGCGGCGCGCGAGGCGATCTGATCGATCTGCTCGGGCGTCGCATTCTCGATGACCAGCGTCAGCTGCTCGGTGCGGAAGCCCGGGAAGGTGCGGTCGAAGTCCTCCTGCGCCATCCGGACGGGGTTGTTCGGCGGCAGGTACTTCTCGCTGATCCCACCCAGCGCGAGGTTGCCCAGCGGGGTGATCAGCAAGACCATGATGACGATGATCGGCACCGCGAACACCAGCGGCCGCTTCATCACCCGGTTGGCCAGCTTGCCCCAGAAGCCCTTCTCGACTTCCTCGCGGGTCTTGGTCTTCTGCGTCTTCTCGGCCAGCCATTCGATGATGGCGCGGGAGAAGCCCCAGTTGCGCAGGAACGGCACCCGCAGCAGGGTGCGCACCCCGAACGCGTCGACGTTGGGACCGAGGATCGCCAGCACCGCCGGCAGCACCGTGACGGACAGGATCGCCGCCAGCATGATCGAGGACATGCCGGCGTAGGTGAGCGACTTCAGGAAGCCCTGCGGGAACAGCAGCAGGCCGGCCAGCGAGGCCACGATGAGCACCGCGGAGAACACCACCGTGCGACCGGCGGTCATCATGGTGCGTCGCACCGCGGCCTCGGTCTGATAGCCCTCGGCGAGTTCCTCTCGGAATCGGCTCACCACGAACAACCCGTAGTCGATCGCGATACCCAGCCCGATCAGCGTCACCACCGGCTGTGCGAAGTAGTGCACCGGCCCGAACTGGGCGACCAGCATCAGGATGCCCATCGAGCCGGCGATCGCCAGACCACCGACCATGGCGGGCAGGAATGCCGCGATCACGCCGCCGAACACGAAGAACAACACGACCGCGACCAGCGGGAGCGCCAGCACCTCGGCGCGCTTCTGGTCCTCGGCGATGGTTCCGGTCAGCTCGTTGGCCAGCGGCTGCAGGCCCGCGAGCTCGATGTTGCCGTCGTTGACCTGCTCCAGGTCCTCTTTGACGTGGTCCTTGTAGTTGTTGAGGATCTCGTCGTCGTTGTCGCCCTTGAGCGGCATGATGATGAACGTCCGGGTGCTGTCCTCGGCGTTGAAGCCCGACTTGTCCGGATCGGCGGTCGGATCCTTGAGGTAGCCGGCCCACTGCAGCACCTGGTCCGGATTGTCCTCCTGGACCTGGTCCAGTTCCTCGGCCATCTTCTTGGCCCAGGCCGGGTCGTTGACCTTCTTGCCCTCCGGCGCGTCGAGGATCGCCACGACGTGGCTCAGCCGGTCGCGGCCGTAGACGTCATCGGCGAGCACCGAGGCCTTCACCGACTCGCTGCCGTCGTCGTAGAACCCGCTCTGGGTGACGTGGTTGCCCAGGCTCATGCCAAAGATGCCGCCGCCGATGCACAACGAGACCATGACCGCGATGACGATGAATCGGTACTTGAATACCGTTCGGCCCCACCAGGCGAACACGTAATCTCCTAACGCTCTTTAAAAGTCTGGGTATGCGCTCGGCGCACACTGGCTATGAAAGTTTGTGAAGTTGTCCATCAGCAGGCGGTTGCAGTCATGCCCGAGACGCAAGCAGCGAGGACAACGGCCTGAAAGGCTGCAGCCACGCCCCCTCTTCCGGTAGCGAATCTAGGCCGATTCGCGGGAGCGGCTCCCGAAAGACACCGGGAATGTCTTCCAGGTCGACGAACTCCAAGGTATCCGACGCTAGCGCCCAGCTGGCATGTTCACGAAATCCGAGGACCTGCACGTCGGTGCCGTCATCCCTGGCTATCTGCTCCAGCGGGAGCCGAAACGCCTGACCGTCGGCCGAGGCCACCAACAGGGCGCCGAGCCCCTCGGAGCGCCGCAGCGCGATGTGGTCGAGCATGTCGCTGTCGACATCGCTGTCGTCGTCAACTTTCGGTTTGGCGAAGACAGCGAAACCGACGTTACGCAGCGCCTCCACCCAGGGCCGGACGACATCGGCGCTACCTGGGGCGATATTGGTGAAAACGGTGGCCTCGGGCTCCACGGTGCGGCCCGGGAAATCCGCCGAGATCTCCGCGGTGCGGCCCAGCAGCCAGCGGCCCAGCGCGTCGAAACGCGGGCGGTAGGCGGCGGTCGGGCGGCCGCCGAGGATCGCCCCCAGCCCCATGTCGAGATTCGGGGCGTCCCAGACCAACAGGACCCGCAGCACCGGCGGGGCCTCGGACGCGGTCAGCGAATCGTCATCGATGGGCTCGGTGATGTCGGCCTCATCGGGGGCGGCATCGAGGTCATCGTCGATGTCGGCCTGCGCTGCGCTCACGTCCGTGTCGGTCATGGTCACAGTCGCTCCCACAGCAGCTCGGTGACCGCGCTGCCGGCGGTGTGCGCCTTGGACTCGTACTTGGTGGTGGGGCGCTGCACCGAGATGGGCAGCGGGTCCGTCGCCGAGATCCGCCGCAGCCGGGGCTCGGCGTCGCCGACCTCCGCGATCTGCTCGGCGTAGTCGGCATGATCGGTGGCCGCGTGCAGGATCCCGCCCGGGCGCAGGCCGTCGGCGATCAGCGCGACGGTGGCGGGCTGCAGCAGCCGACGCTTGTGGTGCCGTGCCTTGGGCCACGGGTCGGGGAAGAAGACCCGCACCCCGGTCAGCGATGCCGGGGTGATCAGGTGCTCGAGGACGTCGACGCCGTCGCCGCGGATCAGCCGGATGTTGGTGACCTGCTCGCGGTCGATGGCGGCCAGCAGCTGGGCCAAGCCGCGCTTGTAGACCTCCACGGCCATGACGTCGATGTCCGGTTCGGCCTGGGCCATCGCCAGGGTCGAGGTGCCGGTTCCGCAGCCGATCTCGAGCACCAGCGGCGCCTCGCGGCCGAACCAGGCCGCGGTGTCCAGTCGCTCGGGGTTCTCGTGCCCGGTCCGCGCGACGACGCCCAGCTCCGGCCACCGCCGGTTCCAGGTGGCGTGTTGGGCGTCGCTCAACGTCGAACGGCGGGTCCGAAAACTGGTCACCCGGCGGTGCTGAGGTGCTGCTGACCGGTCGTCCGCCTCGGCGGAACGCTCCGCCGGTTCGGTTCCAGGTTGCGCACGCATCCCTATATCGTCTCCCATGCGCGCATCGAGGCCCGCATCGCGGGACGGATTGATACCCAACAGTTGCCTGCGAGCTGTGCACAATCCGGCGGGAAGTGGCTCGCGCGGGGCACGCGCAGGTGCCACGATGGCACCGGGATGAGCGGACAGGGGCAGCAGATCTTCACCGAGGCGCTGAGACGCTGCGCGGCGCAGACGGACGATCCCGAGCTGGCCGCGCTGGCCGATGAACTGGCCGATGAGGTGGCCGCGCCGCTGCGCCTCGCGGTGCGCGGCCGCCGCGGGGTCGGACGCAGCGCGACCGCGGCCGCGCTGCGCGCCGACGGCCATTCGATCGAACCCGAGGCCCGTGCCGATGTGCGGATCTACGTGCTCGCCGAGGTGTGCAAGCCCGAGGACCGGCGGGCGCTGGCCGACGGCGCCGATCTCGTCGTCCTCAACAAGGCGGACCTGACCGGCCTGGCGCGCGGCGGCCCGATGCAGCGGGCCCGACGGCAGGCCGAGGCGCTGGGCGCCGCCATCGGGGTCCCGGTGCACGCCTTCGTGGCGCCGACCGCCCTGGCCGCCGCGGACCCGGCGGTGCTCGACGACGACCTGCTGGCCGCGCTGGGGCTCCTGGTCACCGAACCGGCGCAGCTGAGTTCGGCCGACGACTTCGTGACCGCGCCGCATCCGCTGCCCGGCGCGCGGCGGCGACGCCTGCTCGAGGCGCTGGAGCCCTACGGCATCGCGCACGCCGTCGTGGCGTTGCGGGAGACCCCGCGGGCCACCGCCGCGCAGCTGCGCGGGCTGCTCGCGGCCGTCAGCGGCCTCGACGGGCTGCGCGCCGCCATCGAGACCGCCGGGGCCGCGGCCCGCTACCGCCGCATCGTGGCCGCGTGCGAGGCGCTCGCGGCGCGGGCCATCACCGACGTGACGACCGCCGAACTGCTCGCCGGTGACGACGTCGTGCTGGCCCGGATGGCCGCCGCCGGCGACGTCGTGGGTGCGGACGTGGTCGGTGGGCTGGATGCCGGCGGGGTGCCGTCGGCCCTGCACTGGCGCCGCTACGCGGCCGGACCGGTCTCGGCGCTGCACCGCGACTGCGGGCTGGACATCGCGCGCGGGGCGCTGCGGCTCACCGGCGGACGACGATGACGGGCGCCGTCGACGAGTTCGTCACGACGTTGGCACCCGAGGTCCGGGCGCCCGGGGTGCGCCGCCGCGACGTCGTGCTGGTGACGGGCCCCTGGCTGGCCGGGTCCACCAGCGTGGCCCGGCTGCTGGCGGATCGGCGGCCCGACGTGGAGTTCGTCGAGGCCGACGAGCTGGGGCCGGGGGAGGTCCCGGTGGCGGTGGTGTTCGTGGCCTCGGCCGCCGCGCCGCTGACGCGATCGGACTGCGCCGTGCTGGACCTGGCCGCCGCCCACACCGACGTGGTGATCTGCGCGCTGACCAAGGTCGACGCCCACCGCAACTGGTCCGAGGTGCTCGCCGCCGACCGCGAGACGCTGGCCGCGCACGCGCCGCGGTATGCGCGGGTGCCGTGGGTCGCGGTGGCCGCCGCGCCCGACCTGGGCGCGCCGCGCTGCGAGGACCTGCTCACCGAACTGGACGCCGCCCTGTCCGACGACACCGTGTCGCGACGGAACCGGTTGCGGGCGTGGGAATTTCGACTGCAATCCACCGCCGACCAGTACGACATCGCGGCCGACGGCGCCGGCCGCGAGGCCCGCGTCGAGGCGTTGCGCACCGAGCGCGCCGAGGCCCTGCGCGGCGTGCGGGTGGGCCGCTCGGAACGGGCGGTCGCCCTGCGCAGCCAGATCCAGCAGGCCCGGGTGCAGCTGTCCTACTTCGCCCGCAACCGCTGCACCTCGGTGCGCACCGAACTGCAGGAGGACGCCGGCGCGGTCAACCGCCGCGGCCTGCCCGAGTACCTGGCCTACGTCGAACGCCGCATCGGCACCGTCGTCAACGAGGTCGACACTGGCATCACCGAGCACCTCACCGACCTGGCCGCCGAACTCGGGCTGCCCGCGGATCCCGGCGCCACCCCGATGGCCAGCCAGCCGGGCGTCGGGCCGCCCCCGCTGAAATCGCGACGCCTCGAGACCCGGCTGACGGTGTTGGTGGGCGCCGGGTTCGGGCTGGGCATCGCCTTGACGCTGAGCCGCCTGTTCGCGGATCTGGCGCCGGGGCTGACCGCGCTGGGCGCCGTGGTGTGCCTGCTGCTCGGGGCGGCGGTGGCGGTCTGGATGGTCAACACCCGGTCGTTGCTGCACGACCGGGCCGTGCTGGACCGCTGGATCGGCGAACGCACCGCGGGTCTGCGCGCGGCGCTGGATCAGACCGTCGCGACCCGGGTGCTGGCCGCCGAGATGTCGATGACCTCGGCGCTGTCCCAGCAGGCCGAGGCCGACCAGGTCAGGGTGGCCGAACAGGTCCGCACCATCGACGCCGAACTGCGGGCGCACGAGGCCGCCGGCGCGCAGGCCAGGGCCGCCCGGGACGCGGCCGCGCCCACGCTGGGCGCCGCGCTGGCGGCGGTGCGCGCCGAGTTGGGGGACCCCGATCCCGGGTCCGAGCACAACGGTCGCTCGGTAACTGAGGATGCGGAAGCGGGGACCGAGGCGGTTGCCGGACACGGCTCCGAATCGGACTGAGCGGCGTCCTCGCGGGGCAGTCGATCGGGCTCGCCGGCCGGTCCGCGCGGCCCGGGGAACGGCCTCCGAGCGGCCGGGGTGCCGGTGGGGGGTCTGCTCGACGGGCGGGGCGCGTGCGACGGGTGGCGCGCCGAAAATCCCGTGGTTAGGTGCGCCCGGAGACCCCAGATTGCGACTTGGGTCACAGTTGCGGGGGCGAACCGGCCAGGTAACCCAGTCTGAATCGTTCCTGTGAGTGATCGGACATGCCCTCGATGGTCCGCGGTTCGCTCACCCACGTTAACCTCGTATTAGGGATGGCTGTCGAGACGAGTCGTCCGTCAGATGGGGGCTAGCGTCCTCGAGGGTGATACGCGAATCAACGTGAGCAGGAGATTTTCATGACTTCAGCGACTATTCCGGGTCTGGACACCGCGCCGACCAAACATCAGGGCCTGCTTGCCTGGGTTACGGAAGTTGCCGAACTCACGCAGCCCGATCGGGTGGTGTTTGCTGACGGATCCGACGAAGAGTACAACCGGCTGTGCGAGGGCCTGGTCGAGGCGGGCACGTTCCAGCGGCTCAACCCCGAGAAGCAGCCCAATTCCTACCTTGCGCTGTCCGACCCCTCCGACGTCGCCCGCGTCGAATCCCGCACCTTCATCTGCTCCGAGCGTGAGATCGACGCCGGCCCCACCAACAACTGGATGGACCCGGCCGAGATGCGCGGCATCATGACCGACCTGTACCGCGGTTCGATGCGCGGCCGCACCATGTACGTCGTCCCGTTCTGCATGGGTCCGCTGGACGCCGAGGACCCCAAGCTGGGTGTCGAGCTCACCGACTCCGAGTACGTCGTCGTCTCCATGCGCACCATGACCCGGATGGGGCAGGCCGCGCTGGACAAGATGGGCGACGACGGGTTCTTCGTCAAGGCGCTGCACTCGATCGGCGCGCCGCTGGAAGCCGGGCAGAAGGACGTGCCCTGGCCGTGCAACGACACCAAGTACATCACCCACTTCCCTGAAACCCGCGAAATCTGGAGCTACGGTTCGGGTTACGGCGGCAACGCGCTGCTGGGCAAGAAGTGTTACTCGCTGCGGATCGCCTCGGCGATGGCCCACGACGAGGGCTGGCTGGCCGAGCACATGCTGATCCTCAAGCTGATCTCGCCGGAGAACAAGGCCTACTTCATTGCCGCCGCCTTCCCGTCGGCATGCGGCAAGACCAACCTCGCGATGCTGCAGCCCACCATCCCGGGGTGGCGCGCCGAGACCGTCGGTGACGACATCGCGTGGATGCGGTTCGGGAAGGACGGCCGGCTCTACGCCGTCAACCCCGAGTTCGGTTTCTTCGGCGTGGCGCCGGGCACCAACTGGGACTCCAACCCCAACGCCATGAAGACCATCGCCGGCGGCAACACCGTGTTCACCAACGTCGCCAAGACCGACGACGGCGACGTGTGGTGGGAGGGCCTCGAGGGCGACCCGCAGCACCTGATCGACTGGAAGGGCCGCGACTGGACCCCGGAGTCCGACGAGAAGGCCGCGCATCCGAACTCGCGCTACTGCACCCCGATCTCGCAGTGCCCGACGCTGGCCCCGGAGTGGGACGACCCGCAGGGGGTGCCGATCTCGGCGATCCTGTTCGGCGGCCGCCGCAAGACCACGGTGCCGCTGATCACCCAGGCCCGCGACTGGCAGCACGGCGTATTCATCGGCGCCACACTGGGTTCCGAGCAGACCGCCGCCGCCGAGGGCAAGGTGGGTACCGTGCGCCGCGACCCGATGGCCATGCTGCCGTTCCTCGGCTACAACGTCGGTGACTACTTCCAGCACTGGATCAACATCGGCAAGAACGCCGACGAGTCCAAGATGCCGGCGGTGTTCTTCGTCAACTGGTTCCGCCGCGGCGACGACGGCCGGTTCCTGTGGCCGGGCTTCGGCGAGAACAGCCGGGTGCTCAAGTGGGCCATCGAGCGCATCGAGAACAAGGCCGAGGGTCGTTCGACCCCGATCGGCATCGTGCCGTCGGCCGACGACCTGGACCTGGACGGCCTGGACGTGGACGCCGGCGACGTCAACGAGGCGCTCGAGGTCAGCGCCGAGGAGTGGCGCGCCGAACTGCCGCAGATCGAGGAGTGGTTCGAGTTCGTCGGCGAGAAGCTGCCGACCGGCATCAAGGACGAGTTCGAGGCGCTGAAGCAGCGCCTGGCCTGATCCCTTGGTCTGACTGCTTGGTCGGAATCGCCCAATCCCGTTCGGGATTGGGCGATTCCGCGTTTCGGGCCGCGTTCAGAACCCGGTGTCGAACTCGAGGGGCAGGGCGCTCGGGCCGGTCACCCCGGTCAGCGGCTTCCACGGGGCGCACGCTCGGCGGCGCGGATTGGGCATGCGTCGGGTGATCACGGTCAACGCCTCGATCAGCTCCGCGCGGGCCAGGTGCGAGCCCAGGCAGAAGTGCACGCCGCCGCCGAATGTCAGTACCTGAGAAGAGAATTCGCGGGTGACGTCGAACCGGTCGGGGTCGGCGAAGGCCCCGGGGTCCCGGTTGGCGCTGGCGCCGTTGAGGAGCAGCAGTGTCCCGGCCGGGATGGTCACTCCGCCGAGTTCCACGTCGACGGGTGCGGACCGGAACAGGCCGATGCCGATCGGGGAGTAGCGCAACGTCTCGTCGACGGCGTTGGGCACCAGCTCCGGGTGCGCGGCCAGCAGCGCCCACTGGTCGGGGTGTTCGCAGAGCGTTTCCACCGCCGCGGCGACCTGGTTGCGGGTGGTGTCGGTGCCGGCCAACAGCAAGGTGGAGGCGAGCATCAGGACCTCCTCGCGGGACAGGCGGTCGCCGTCGTCCTCGGCGTGCACCAACTCGGAGAGCAGGTCGTCGGTGGGGGCGTGGCGGCGGGCCTCGATCACGTCGCCGAGGTAGGCGTCCAGCTCCCGCCACGAGCGCACGATGGTCGGCTCGGCGGCGGCCGCTTCCCAGCTGAACGTCTTCATGATGTCGTCGGTCCAGTCGGAGAACAGTCTCCAGTCGGCGCGGTCGGTGCCGAGCAGCGCGCAGATGACCGGGATGGGGTACTTCTCGGCGACGTCGGTGACGATGTCGCAGCGCCCGACGGCGGTCAGCGGCGTCACGAGGTCGTCGATGACCCCGGCGATGGTGGGCCGGATCCGGGCGGCGGCGCGCGGTGCGAACGCCTTGGCCACCAGGCGGCGCAGCCGATGGTGGGCCTGCCCCTCCAGGCTCAGCAGGCTGCTGGCCACCCGGTCCCACAACTCGCCGGCGGTGATCCCTTGGGCGGCCAGGGTGAATCCGGGCGGGACGGTGAATCGAGGATCGCGCAGCACGGCGTGGACCAGCTCGTAGGTCAGCAATTCCGGTCCGTGCGGTCCGAGCGCGATAGGTGCCTGCGCCCGGGCCTGGCGAAGGACCGCGTGCGCGTCCTCGGGGCGCGGCAGATGGTCGTACTCGACGGACGGGAATCCGGCGTCGAACACGCTGGGCGGGCGGTCGAGTTCGATGGTCATCACGGCTCCTCGGTGCGGGCTTCCGAGGCGATCGTGACCGGCGCGGCCGGGGGCGGACTAGCGTAATCGGCTACCCGACTCGGGGACGCGCTCGTCGTCCCCCTCGAAGGCGCGGGCGCGTTCCTCGGCCTCCTGGCTGCCGGTGAACACCCCCTCGCTGGCCACCCGCGACGTGGTGACCGCCCGTCGCTCCCGTGGGTCCGGAGTGGGGGCGGGCTCGAAACGCCAACGCGGCAGGGCGGATTCGCGGCGTTGCAGCCAGTTGATCATGGCCTCGCGCACGGCGCAGCGCAGGCCCCACAGGGCGCTGGAGTTCGGCGCGCTGATGGTGATCCACACCCGCACGTAGCCGTTGATGGCGCTGGTGACCTCGAGGACGCCCAGGCGCTCGTCCCACAGGTGCTCGTTGGCGGCCAGGATGCGCTTGAGTTCGGTGCGCATCTCGTCGAGCGGGACGGTGAAGTCCACGTCGAGTTCCACGATGCCCATCACCTCGGTGGCGTTGCGCGTCCAGTTCTCGAACGGGGTGGTGGTGAAGTACGTGCACGGCAGGATCAGCCGGCGCTCGTCCCAGATGGTGACCACGACGTAGGTCAGCGTGATCTCCTCGATGCGGCCCCACTCCTTCTCGATCACCACGACATCGCCCACCCGGATGGCGTCGGTGAAGGCGATCTGCAGGCCCGCGAACACCGCGCCCAGCGAGGTCTGCGCGGCCAGGCCAGCGACCACCGAGAGCACGCCGGCGGAGGCGAACAGCGTGGTCCCGATGTCGGCGAACGACGGGAACGTCATCAGCATCGCGGCGATGCCCAGCAGGACGACGACGGCCACCGCCAACCGGCGCAGCACCGTCACCTGGGTGCGGACCTTGCGGCGGTGCAGGTCGGCGTCGGTCAGGCCGGTGTCGCCGCCGCCGAAGCGGGCGATCATCCGTCGCTCGGCGACCTGCACCAGGTTGGCCAGCAGCCAGGTGACCGCGGCGATCATCAGGATGCGCAGGCTGTGGTCCACCCAGCCGCGCCAGGATGCGTCGGCATCGGAGGTCCGGTCCAGCGCGATGGTCGCGGCGACGATCATCAACATCGCGCGCACGGGTCGGCGGGTCAGCACGACGAGGTCGCGGATCCAGTCGCTGCGCCGGCCGAGGCGCTGTGCGGCCCACGACAGTCCCACCCCGACGAAGTAGGCGGCCACCACCGCCCCGGCCACCCAGGCCAGCATGACGGCGAAGTTTGTCGCGGACTCGAGTTCGAACTCCTCAGGCATAACTGCTTTCAGGTCGGCTTCGTGGTGCATGCGAGACGCAGCCAGTTGCCTACCCGAGAAGCGCGGCGGTCAATCCGCGCACGAGCTGTCGTGACAATTCTGCAGGTTTGTGTAAAGCTCTTCCGGACCCCCGTTGTGCCCGTTGACACCTGTCAAACTTGACGAAGTAGAGTCTCCCCATGCAGATCCGTGAGCACGTCGGCGCCGACAAACCTGCCATTGTCATGTACCCGTCCGGGACCGTCATCACCTTCGACGAACTGGAGGCCCGGGCCAACCGGCTCGCGCATTACTTCCGCAAGAACGGTCTGAAGGAAGGCGATTCCGTCGCCATCCTGATGGAGAACAACCAGCACATGCACGCCGTCATGTGGGCGGCGCGGCGCAGCGGCCTGTACTACGTGCCGATCAACACGCACCTGACCGCGGCCGAGGCGGCCTACATCGTCGACAACAGCGGGGCCTCGGCCATCGTCGGGTCGGTGGCGCTGCGCGAGACCCTGGCGGGCCTGGGCGCCGAATTGCCGCGCGGGCTGCCCAAGACGCTGCTCATCGCCGACGGCGATCTCGACGGCTGGGAGCGCTACCCGGAGGCGGTCGCCGACCTGCCCGACAGCCCGATCGACGACGAGATCGAGGGCGATCTGCTGCAGTACTCGTCGGGCACCACCGGCCGGCCCAAGGGCATCAAACGTCCACTGCCCCACGTGCCGCCGTCCGAGGAGCCGGGCATGATGGCCGCGCTGGTCGGCTTCTGGATGCACCCGGAGGCGGTATACCTGAGCCCCGCCCCGCTGTATCACACCGCGCCGTCGGTGTGGTCGATGCAGGTGCAGGCCGGCGGCATCACCACCATCGTGATGGAGAAGTTCGACGCCGAGGGCTGCCTCGATGCCATCCAGAAGCACAAGGTGACCCACGGTCAGTTCGTCCCCGCGATGTTCACCCGGATGCTCAAACTGCCCGAGGACGTGCGCAATTCGTACGACGTGTCCTCGTTGGAGCGGGTCATGCACGCCGCCGCGCCGTGTCCGGTGGACATCAAGAAGCAGATGATCGACTGGTGGGGCCCCATCGTCGACGAGTACTACGCGTCCTCGGAGGCCATCGGCGCCACGCTGATCACCGCCGAGGAATGGCTGCAGCATCCCGGTTCGGTGGGCAAGCCGCTGCTGGCCGCGGTGCACATCCTCGACGAGGACGGCAACGAACTGCCGCCCGGTCAGGCCGGCGAGGTGTACTTCGAGGGCGGCTACGACTTCGAGTACCTCAACGACGCCGAGAAGACCGCGGCCTCACGGGATTCGCACGGCTGGAAGACCGTGGGCGACATCGGCTACGTCGACGAGGACGGCTACCTGTACCTGACCGACCGGCGGCACCACATGATCATCTCCGGCGGGGTGAACATCTATCCGCAGGAGGCCGAGAACATGCTCGTCACCCACCCGAAGGTGATGGACGCCGCGGTGTTCGGCATCCCGGACTCGGAGATGGGCGAGACCGTCAAGGGCGTGGTGCAGACCGTCGACCCCGCCGACGCCACCGAGGAGTTCGCCGAGGAACTCATGGGTTGGCTGCGAGATCGCCTGTCGCACTACAAGTGTCCGCGGTCCCTCTCGTTCGAGGCGGAGCTGCCGCGCACCGACACCGGCAAGCTGTACAAGCAGAGCCTGATCGAGAAATACGGGTCCTAGTGCGGGTCGTCGACCTCGCCGCGCCGTCGGAGCCGGTGCCGCCCGGCCCGCCCGACGTGCTGGTCGCCGTCGGCGATCCCCGCGCTGCCGAGGCCGAATTCTGGCTGCAGCGCGCGACATTCACCCTCACCGAGGCGGCCATCGCGGACCGGCGGGCGGTGACCGTGCCGTCGGTGTCGGCCGCGGTCGCCGAGCTGGAACAGCGGGTGGCGCGCTGGCCGCAGGCCGCCGCGGTCTGCGACGACGTGCTGCGCGCCGTCGACGTGGCCGGGCCCGCCTTCCCGGGGGTGATCACCGAATCGCTGGCCTACTCGACGCTGCAGTCCGGACCGGAGTTCCGGGCCTGGCTGGCCGAGCGTGGGCCCGCGACGGTGCCCGCCCTGCCCGACCCGGTGCAGTTCCACCGCGACGGCAACACCCTGCACATCAGGTTCAACCGGCCGCAGCGGCACAACGCATTCAGCACCGATGCCCGCGCGGCGTTGCTCGAGGCGCTCGAGTTCGCGCTGCTCGATGACGACATCGACGCGGTGGTGCTCGGCGGCAACGGCCGATCGTTCTGCAGCGGCGGCGATCTGGCGGAGTTCGGCAGCTTCGATGACCCGTCGTCGGCCCATCTTGCGCGCACCCGCCACAGCCCGGCGCTGGCGCTGGACGCCCTGGCGGCCCGCCTCGGAGAGGCCTTCCGGGCCGAGGTGCACGGTCAGGTGCTGGGCAGCGGGCTGGAGATGGCGGCCTACTGCGGCCGGGTGGTGTGCGCCCCCGACGCGGTGCTGGGGCTGCCGGAACTGGCGCTGGGGCTGATTCCGGGGGCCGGCGGCACGGTGAGCATTACCCGGCGGATCGGGCGCTGGCGCACGGCCTACCTGGTGCTCTCCGGTGCGACGATCGACCCCGCGACCGCGCTGGCCTGGGGTCTCGTCGACGCCATCGAGTGATTTCGGTGCGCTGGGTTGCGGCGACCGCAACCCAGCGCACCGAAATCACCGAATATGGAACCGAATGGGCGGGGCTCCCGTCGTAGACAGGTGTGATAGCAGACCTACTCCGAAACCATGACGGTGTCATTACTCTCGCGCAGGCACGGGCCGCCGGGATGAGCAAGGATGCGGTGCATCGACGGGTGCGGTCGGGGCGCTGGCGCCCCATCGCGCGTGGCGTGTACTTCGTCGACGACAGGCCCTTCACTGACGCCGCCCGGATTCGGGCGGCGGTGTGGGGACACGGTTCCGACGCGGTGGCCAGCGGACTGGCCGCCGCGTGGTGGCACGGACTGGTGCCCACCGCACCCGAACTCGTCGACCTGACCTTGCCCCGCACCGCCCACAGCCGCCCGCATCCCGGTTCCCGGATCCGTCGACGTGACCTCGGCGTCCGCGACATTGTGGAACGGCGCGGTCTGCGGGTCACCTCGCTGCAGCTGACGGCGGTCGAGAACCGCGCGAAGGTGATGGACCGTGCGCTCCAGGGCGACGCCGAACTCACCCAGCTGTGGGCCACGCACCTGCGCAACAAGGGTCGGTACGGCTCACCGCGAGCGCGGATCAACCTGCAGGCGGCCGGCGAGGGGAGCCGGTCGAAAGCCGAGCGCCTGGTGGCGCAGTTGCTCACGAGCGCGCAGATCACCGGCTGGATCGCGAACTTCCCGGTCGGGCCTTTCGTCGTCGACTTCGCGTTCCCCGACTCCAAGTTGGTCATCGAGATCGACGGGTTCGCCTTCCACAGCGGCGTCGATGACTTCGTCAAGGATCGCAACCGGCAGAACTACTTGGTGCTGCACCGCTGGAAGGTGTTGCGCTTCACGTGGTGGGACCTGATCGAGCGTCCGGAACGCGTCATCGCCGAGATCCGCCGCGCGATTTCGGTGCGCTAAGTCGCGCCCGTCGCAACCCAGCGCACCGAAATCACGGCTCAACGCTGCCGGGTCGGGCGGAGGATCAGTTCGTTGACATCGACGTCGTCGGGTTCGCCGATCGCGTAGGCGACGGCGCGGGCGATGGCCTCCGGTCCGATGGCGTGGGCCCGGTAGATGCTCATCGCCGCCGCCGCGTCGGCATCGGTGATGGTGTCGGCGAGTTCGGACTCCACCACGCCGGGCGACACCGTCGTGACCCGGATGGCGGGATCGAGTTCCAGCCGAAGGCCCTCGGTGATCGCCCACGCGGCGTGCTTGGTGGCGCAGTACACGGCGCCGGTCGGGACCACCTGGTGCGCACCGATCGACGCCACCGTGACGAAGTGTCCGCGGCCCCGGCCCTGGAAGTGCGGCAGGGTCGCGGCGATACCGTTCAACAGCCCACGCACGTTGACGTCGATCATCGCGTCCCACTGCTCGACCAGTAGCGCGTCCAGCCGGGACAACGGCATCACCCCGGCATTGTTGATCAGGACGTCGACCTGCCCGTGGTTGGCGACCGCGTCGTCGACGAAGGAAGCCACGTCGGCGCGGTCGGTGACGTCGAGGCGGCGCACGGACAGGCTGCCGCCGACGGTCGCGTCGGTGCTCTCGACGAGGTCGCGCAGCCGGTCCTCCCGGCGCGCCCCGGCGATGACGTGATGGCCGGCGCGCGCCAGATGCGCGGCGGTGGCGGCACCGATTCCGCTGCTGGCGCCGGTAATCAGGACAATCTTCGAATCAGTCATGCGCTCCAGCGTCGGCGGCCTGACGGTGGCTCACCAGGACCTACCGCGCCTGGGTGCGCTGCACCCAGGCAGCGCGCTCGGCACGCCCCTATCGTGGGACCATGTCCGAGCTCGGGGAATACCTGCGCAGCCGACGAGCGCAGCTGAGCCCCGACGTCGTCGGCCTGGTGAGCACGGGTACCCGGCGGGTGCCGGGGCTCCGCCGCGAAGAGGTGGCGTGGCTCGCGGGGATGAGCGTGGACTACTACGTCCGACTCGAGCAGGGCCGGGAACGTTCACCGTCGGTCGCGGTCCTGGATTCGCTGGCCGCGGCGCTGCGGCTGGACCACGACGGGCATCGACATCTGTTCCGCCTGGTCGGTCTCGCCCCCCGCCTCGCCGCGTCCCGCACGCCCGACAGCGTCGATCCGGCCCTGCTCCGGCTGATGACGGCCTGGCCGGACAACCCCGCACTGGTGTACAACCGCGCCTACGACGTGCTCGCGGCCAATGCCTTGGCGGAGGCGCTCTTCGGCGACTTCGGCGCCGCGGGCAACCTGATGTTGCTGCTGTTCGCGGAGCCGCGCGCGCACGAGTTCTACGTTGACTGGCCCACCGTCGCCCGGGATTCGGTGGCGGGCTTCCGGCTCAATCACGGCGCCGCGCCCGACGACCCGCGGCTGCAGGCCGTGCTCACCGACCTGCTCAACAGCAGTGACGCATTCCGCGAGCTTTGGCAGCGACACGATGCGCGCGGTAAGTCACTGTCCAGCAAGGTGTTTCAGCACACCGAAGTGGGCCGGCTGGCGCTGACCATGCAGACCTTCGATGTGCGATCCGCGCCGGGACAACAACTGGTGGTCTACGACGCCGAGTCGGCCGGCCCGAGTGCAGATGCGCTGAAGATGCTCGGCAGCATCGCCGCGACTCGCGATTTCGGTGCGCTGAGTCGCGCCCGCCGCAACCCAGCGCACCCAAATCACCTAGGGTGAACGGGTGACTTTGTACGGCCATATCGAGGGCGGTCCCTTTTTCGACGACCTGAGCGTGGGGCAGGTGTTCGACTGGGCGCCGTCGATGACGCTGACCTCCGGCGCCGCCGCCACCCACCAGGCCATCATCGGCGACCGGATGCGCCTGCCGCTCGACGAGGGCCTGGCGCACGCGGTGACCGGCGCCGGGGCCGCCCTGGCGCATCCCGCGCTGGTGTGCGACGTGGCGATCGGCCAGACCACGCTGGTGACCCAGCGGGTCAAGGCCAACCTGTTCTACCGCGGCTTGCGCTTCCACCGTTTCCCGTCGATCGGTGACTCGCTGTACACCCGCACCGAAGTGGTTGGCCTCAAGCAGAATTCGAGCAAGCCGGGCCGCGCCCCGACCGGGCTGGCGGCGCTGCGGATGACCACTATCGACCACGCCGACCGCCTGGTCCTCGACTTCCACCGCTGCGCGATGCTGCCGGTGCGCCCCGAGGCCGGCGAGACGGGCCACAACGACGACCTGTCCCCGATTGGCGCCGACGACCTGCCGGTGCCCGACCCCACCGAGTCCTGGAACGCCGACGAATTCCGCCGCCGCGTCCCGGGCCCGCACTTCGACCCGGGGCTGGCCGGCGCGGTCCTGCACAGCACCGGCGACGTGGTCAGTAGCGCGCCCGAACTGGCCCGGCTGACGCTCAACATCGCCGCCACCCACCACGATGTCCGGGTCGGCGGGCAGCGCCTGGTCTACGGCGGGCACACCATCGGCCTGGCGTTGGCGCAGGCCAGCCGGCTGCTGCCGAACCTGGTGACGGTGCTGGGCTGGCAGTCCTGCGATCACACCGGCCCGGTGCACGAGGGTGACACGCTGCACAGCGAACTGCACATCGAGGCCGCCGAACCGCACGACCGCGGCGGCGTGCTGACGCTGCGCTCGCTGGTCTACGCCGCCGGCGACCCCGACCGGCAGGTGCTCGACTGGCGGTTCACCGCTTTGATGTTCTGAGCACCGACTTTCTGAGCACACGGGACAATGGCCCCATGGGTGCCCTGGTCCTCGACGATGCGGTGCTGCCGCGCGCGCGGCGGCGGGTCGCCGACGCCGAGGAGTTGCTGACCGGCCGCGCCGCCCTGTTGGGGCTGGCCTCGCGGGGCCGGATCTCGGCCGGCGGTGCCACCCGGCTGTTTCCCACGATCGACGGCTGGTGCGCGCTGACGCTGTCCCGCGACGACGACCTGGCCTGCGTGCCCGCCCTGGTCGAGGCCGACGACACCGCCGGCTGGCCCGACATCGAACGCTGGGCCGCCGCGCGCACCGCCGAGCAGGTCCGCGACCGCGCCACGCTGCTGGACCTGCCGCTCGCAATCCTGGCCGAGGCCGCCCCGCGCGAACCCCGCACGCAGCGGATCGGCCCGCCCGGCGCCCCGCGCGATCCGGCCGGGCTGTTGGTGGTGGACCTGACCTCGATGTGGGCCGGGCCGCTGTGCGCGCAGCTGCTGGCGCGCGCCGGGGCCGTGGTGGTAAAGGTGGAGAGCCCACGCCGCCCCGACGGCACCCGGGCCGGTGATCCGCGCTTCTTCGACTGGATGAACGCCGGAAAGCTCAGTTATGCAGCCGAATTCGACCGGGACCGGGCCGCGGTGGCGGCCCTGCTGCGCGCCGCCGACGTGGTGCTGGAGTCAGCGCGGCCCACCGCGCTCGGCGGCCGCGGGCTGGGCCCGCACGATCTGCCCGCCCGCCCGGGCCGGGTGTGGGTGCGCATCACCGGCCATGGCACCGACGGACAGCACGCGGGGCGGGTGGCCTTCGGCGACGACGCGGCCGTCGCCGGCGGCCTGGTCGGCCACGACGGCGACGGCCCGGTCTTCCTGGGCGACGCGCTGGCCGACCCGCTGACCGGCATCGAGGCCTACGGTGCGGTCACCGACGCCCTGGGCCGCGGCGGCGGCGAACTCGTCGAGGTGGCGATGGCGCAGCTGGCCGCCGGCTACCGCCCGACCCGCCCGCGGCAGTCCGCCGTGACGCCGCGCCCGCCGCGCATCGTCGGGACCGCGGCCGCTCTCGGCGCCGACAACACCGCCGTGGACGATATGGTGGCCGAAAAGCTCGGAACCCCATGCTGATCCGCAACGGCACCCTGCTCGACGGCCGGGTGGTCGACGTGCGGGTCCGCGACGTCGTCACCGAGGTCGGCCCCGACCTGCCGGCCGCCGCGGGGGAGCAGGTGCTCGACGCGGCCGGCGGCACCGTGCTGCCCGGCCTGCACGACCACCACGTGCACCTGCGGGCCGCGGCCGCCGCGGCGACCTCGGTTCGGGTGGGCCCCGGCGAGGTGCGCGACGCCGCGGGACTGGCCGCGATCCTGGCCGCCGCGGCCCCCGGCGACGACGGCTGGATCCGCGCCGTCGGCTACCACGACGCGGTCGCCGGCCCGCTGGACCGCCGCCTGCTCGACGCGCTGAGCCCGCCGCTGCCGGTCCGCGTCCAACACCGCAGCGGCGCACTGTGGACGCTGAATACGGCGGCGCTGCGGGAGATCGGTCAGGTCGAACATCCCGACGGCCGGTTCCACCGCGCGGACGGCGAGTTGGTGCTGCCCGACCGCGCGCCGTCGCTGAGCGCGCTCGGGAAGCAGTTCAGCCGGTACGGCATCACCGGCGTCACCGACGCCACCCCCGAGCAGAGCCGCCCCGACCTCGAGAACCTCGCCGCCGCAGCGCGATCCGGCGCACTGCGCCAGCGGCTGCACTGCATGGCGCCGGCGGACCTGGCCGGCGCCGCCATTGCCGGGTTGACGCTCGGGCCGGCCAAGAAGATCCTCGACGACGACAGCCTGGATCTCGACGCGCTCACCGCGTGGATCGCCGCGGCCCACGACCGCGACCACCCGGTGGCCGTGCACTGCGTGACCGCAAGCCAACTCGTCGTCACCCTCGCGGCCCTGCGCGCCGCCGGCGGCCACGCCGGCGATCGCATCGAGCACGCCGCCATCGTCGCCGACGACGTCGTCGCGGACCTCGCGGACCTGCGCGTCACCGTCGTCACCCAGCCCAACTTCGTTGCCGAGCGCGGCGATCAGTACCGCGCCGACGTCCCGGCCGACGAACACGCGCAGCTGTGGCGGGTCGCCTCGCTGCGGGATGCCGGTGTGCGCCTGGCCCTCTCGACGGATGTGCCGTTCGGCGCCGGCGATCCGTGGGCGGCCATGCGGGCCGCGGTGACCCGCCGCACGCCCAAGGGTGTGGTGCTCGGCGAGCGCGAGCGGATCTCGGCCGAGGCCGCGCTGGCGATGTTCCTGGGCCACGCCGAGGAACCGGACCGGGTGCGCGCGATCGAACCGGGCGCACCAGGGGACCTGTGCGTGCTCCACGCGGCACCGACGCAGGCGCTGGCCCGGTTGGACGCGGACCTGGTGGCCGCGACCGTCATCGCCGGTGCGGTGGTCTACCGGTCAGTGCGGTAGCTCGCGGAATGCGGTCTCGCGGTAGGGTTCCGGCTCCTTGGGCAGGCCCAGCACCCGCTCGCCGACGATGTTGCGCTGGATCTGGTCGGTGCCACCGCCGATGGAGGTGAAGTAGGCGTTGAGTGCGCGGAACGTCACGCCGTCGCCCACCGGGTTCTCCGGGCCGGCGAGCATCGACTCGGCACCGGTGATCTCGGTCTGCACCCGGGCGGTCTCGTGCAGGATCCGCGACATCGCGATCTTGCTCAGCGCCAGCAGGGCCGCGGCCTGCAGCCCGCCGGTGGCCTTGGCGCGCTGGTTGTTCCAGCGGTTGGCCGCCACCAGGCCGTCGATCCGCGCGATCTGCTGCCGGGTGTGGCTGTCGGAGATCTTGCCGTGGTCGGCGGCCAGCGTGATCAGGCTGTCCCGGCCGGCGTCGGTCTGACCGGAGGACCGGGCGGTCCGCGCCAGGTCGCCCATCAGGCGCCGCTCGTAGCCCAGCGCGGTCTGCAGCACACCCCACCCGCCGTTGAGCGGGCCGATCAGGTTCTCGGCCGGCACCGCGGCGTCGGTGATGAACACCTCGTTGAACTCCGACTCACCGGTGATCTGGTGGATGGGCCGGACCTCGACGCCGGGCTGGCGCATGGGGAACATGAAGAAGCTGATCCCCTTGTGCTTGGGCACGTCCCAGTCGGTGCGCGCCACCAGCAGGCCGTAGTCGGCCTTGGCGGCGAACGACGTCCACACCTTCTGCCCGTTGATGATGAAGCGGTCGCCGTCGCGGTCGGCGCGGGTGCGCAGCCCGGCCAGGTCGGAACCGGCGCCGGGTTCGCTGTAGAGCAGGCACCACTTGGTCTCCCCGCGCAGCGACGGCGGGATCAGCCGCCGCTTCTGCTCCTCGGTGCCGGCGTCGTGCAGCGTGCAGGCGAACAGGTTCGACCGGTCGTGGCCCGTGCCGGGCGCGCCGGCCTCCTTGAATTCGGCTGCCACCACCCGGGATTCGCCGTCGCTGAGCCCGCGGCCGTACCACTCTTGCTCCCAGCTGGGCACGGCCCAGCCGTTGTCGAACACCAGCTGGGCCCACTGGCCGCGGTCCATGCCGGGGGTCCAGTTGGCGGCCAGGAACTCTCGGACTTGTGCGCGAATGTCGTCCATCACGCCCCCTTCAGCTGCAGGTAACGTTCGCGGTGCCAGGCCGGGTCGCCGAGCAGTTGGGCATCGGTGCGGGCCCGCCGCAGGTACAGGTGGGCGGGATGCTCCCAGGTGAAGCCGATGCCGCCGTGGACCTGGATGCCGGTCGCGGCGACGGTCACGTAGGCGTCCCCGCAATAGGCCTGGGCCAGCGCGAGATCGGCGGCGCGGTTGGCGTCGCCGGCGTCGTAGGCGGCCGCGACGTGCCGCGCGGCCGACACCGCGGACTCGGCCTCGAGCAGCATGTCGGCGCACATGTGCTTGACGGCCTGGAAGCTGCCGATCGCCCGGCCGAACTGGAATCGGGTGCGGGCGTAGTCCACGGCCATCTGCATGGCGCGGTAGGTGCCGCCGGCCTGCTCACCGAGCATCGCCACGCCGCCGGCCTCCAGGGCCGCGGCGAACGTCGCGGCGCCGGTACCGGGCTCGCCGACCAACCGCGCCGGGGTGTCCGAGAACCGGACGCGGTGCAGCTTGCGGGTCAGGTCCACGCCGGTCAGCGGCAGCGCTTCGAAGCCGGCGGCCCCGCGCTGCACCGCGAACACCGACGGGCCCTGCGGCGTCGCCGCCAGCACGTAGAGCACGTCGGCGGCACCGGCGTCGAGCACGTAGTTCTTCTCGCCGGTCAGCCGCCAGCCGTCGGCGGATTCCGCTGCGGCGGTGGCCGGTTCGGCGGGCGGGGTGGCCGCGGTGCCCTCGGCGAACGCCAGGGCGACCACCGCGCTGCCGTCGGCGATCGTCGGCAGCACCCGGGCCTGCTCGGCGGCGTCCCCGCCGGCGGCCAGCAGCGCGGGCGCCAGGACGGCGGTGGAGAAGAACGGTCCGCACAGCAGCGCGCGGCCCATCTCCTCGCACACCGCGCTCATCTCGACGTGGCCCGCGCCGGCCCCGCCGAACTGTTCGGGCACGGCCAGCCCGAGCAGACCCATGTCGCTCAGTTCGGCCCAGGCGGTCTCGTCGTGGCCGGTGTCGGTGGCCATCAACTCGCGCACCCGCGCCTCGCTGGAATGTTTCTGCAGTAGCCCCGAGACGGCTTCCCGCAGTGCCTTGATCTCGCTGCTCACGAGCTTGCCTCCGGTTGTTTTTCGGTGAAGCGACCGCGCAGGAACTCGCACTGCCGGTCGAAGAAATCCCGTGCCACCAAGGTTTTCTCGGCGATCTGATCGAAGCCGTGGAAGGCGCCGTCGACGACGTCGAGCTCGGCCGGCACGCCGGCGTCGTTGAGCCGTTGCGCGTACTCGATGTCCTCGTCGTGGAACAGGTCGAGGGTGCCGACGCCGATCCAGGCCGGCGGCAGACCCGCCAGGTCGGTGCGCCGGGCGGGGACCACCTGTTCGGGGTCGGCGTCGGCGAGGTAGGCGTCCCAACCGAACACGTTGCTGCGGTGATCCCACAGCCGGAAGCCGGGGTTGTGCCCGGAGGCCGAGCGGTCGTCGAGCATCGGGTACACCAGGTGCTGTGCCACCGGCGTGATCTCGCCGCGGTCGCGGGCCAAGAACGCCAGCTGCGCGGCCAGGCCGCCGCCCGCGCTGCCGCCGGCGATGACGATGCGGTTCGGGTCGACCGAGGGCAGCGACGCCAGCCACAGCAGCGCCGAGTAGCACTCCTCGAGCGCGTGCGGGTAGGGGTGCTCGGGGGCCAGGCCGTACTCGGGGGCGGCGACGGTGATGCCGAGCTGGCGCGCGAACTTGCGGCACAGCACGTCGTCCTGGGCGGCGGTGCCCAGCACGTAGCCGCCGCCGTGGATCCACAGCATGGCCGGCGCGGGCGGACCGACGGTGCGGGGGCGATGCAGGCGCACCTCGACGCCGGCGCTGGTGGTCAACACCGTGACGCCGCGGGCCGGGAACTTCTTCTGCAGCCGGGAGGCGGCACGGAACAGCGGCAGCGTGGCGGCCCGGATCGGGGCCTTCGGGACCACCCTGGCAAGTTTGCGCAGCTCAGGGTGGATATGCGCGGCGCTCATCGGACTGAGAGTACTGGGCGCAAAGTTGACGGGTGTCAAGGGCCCGGAAAAGCGGCTTTGCCAGGGGCGTCCGTGGTTTACAGACAGGCCAAATAGTGTCACCGAGAGACACTTTGCGAAATTTGCTCACTCTGCACCGATCGGCGGGCGCAACGGAGGTACAGTCGCGCCATGACGGCAGGATCGCAGGCCCGGAATCCCGAACCGACGCTGTGGTCGCGGGCGGAGGCGTTGCTGCGCACCGGCCCGGCGGACGCCCTGCTGGCGGCCACCGCCGCGGGCGCGCAACTCCCCGTGATCGGCAAGCACCTCGAACAACTCGGCGGTTACACGGCCATCAGCATGTGGGCCGGCCGGCACGCGCCGGAGATCATCGGTTCGGCCACCAAGTCCTGGTTCACCCCCGGGATGGGCAAGGTGCGCCAGGCCGAGCGCGACCAGACGCACGCGGTGGCCGCCGCGGCGCTGCGCGGCATCGTGGCCGAACAGGACCTCGACGTGGCCTGGCCCGCCCCGGATCGGACGCCGCCGTTGCTGCGGGCCTGTGAGCACCGCCGGCACCTGCACCGGTCCTCGGTGCGCTACGGCGAGGAGCCGACCCAGCTGCTCGACGTGTGGCGGCATCGCGACCTGCCGGTGCAACCGGCGCCCGTGATGATCTTCGTGCCCGGCGGCGCGTGGGTGCACGGCGGCCGCGCCCTGCAGGGCTACGCGCTGATGTCGCACCTGGCCGAACTCGGCTGGGTCTGCCTGTCGGTGGAGTACCGGGTGGCCCCCGGGCACCGCTGGCCGCAGCACATCGCCGACGTCAAGGCCGCGATCGCCTGGGCGCGGGCCAACGTGGACCGCTTCGGCGGCGACCGCGACTTCGTCACCATCGCCGGGTGTTCGGCGGGCGGGCATCTGGCCGCGCTGGCCGGGCTCACCGCCGGTGACCGCGAGTACCAGCAGCATCTGCCGGAGGGCTCGGACACCTCCGTGGACGCCGTGGTCGGCGTCTACGGCCGCTACTGCTGGGAGGACCGCTCCACCCCGGAGCGCGACCGCTTCGTCGACTTCCTCGAACGCGTCGTGGTCAACGGCAGGATGGACCGCGACCCCGAGGTGTTCCGCAAGGCCTCCCCGATCGCGCGGGTGCACGCCGCCGCGCCGCCGTTCCTGGTGCTGCACGGCAGCGGCGACACGATCATCCCGGTGGCCCAGGCCCGCGACTTCGTCGCCCGGCTGCGCGACGTGTCGCGCGCACCGGTCGGCTACCTCGAATTGCCCGGCGCCGGACACGGTTTCGACATGACCGACGGCGCCCGGACAGGGGCGGCCGCGACGGCAATCGGACTGTTCCTCAACCAGATTCACCACGACCGGGCCGTGTCGCGAGCCAAACAGGCCATCTGAGGCCGCCCCCGCTTGTAGGGTTCCCCGCAGGGGGCCGGAGCAGCGAGGGGTGCGGCATGAAGAGACTCACCGGGTGGGACGCCTTCCTGCTGTACTCCGAGGCGCCGAACGTGCACATGCACACCCTCAAGATCGCGATCGTCGAGTTGAGTGCCATCGGCGACCGCACCTTCGGGGTCGACGAGTTCCGGCGCGTCATCGAGGGCCGACTGCACAAGCTCGAGCCGCTGCGCTATCAGCTGGTGGACATCCCGTTCAAGTTCCACCACCCGATGTGGCGGGAGAACGTCGAGGTCGACCTCGACTATCACATCCGGCCGCTGACGCTGCCCGCGCCGGGCGGCCGACGGGAACTCGACGACGCCATCGCCGAGATCGCGAGCACCCCGCTGGACCGCACGCGGCCGCTGTGGGAGATGTATTACGTCGAGGGGCTCGAGGGCAAGCGGATCGCCGTCGTCAATAAGATCCATCACGCGCTGGCCGACGGGGTCGCGGCGGCCAACCTACTGGCCCGCGGCATGGACCTGCAGGCCGGCCCGGTCGACGAGGGCGCGCTGTATGAAACCGACCCGCCGCCAACGAAATCCGAGCTGGTGCGCACGGCGTTCCGAGATCACTTCCGGCACATGGCCCAGGTCCCCTCGACCATCGCCTACACCGTCGCGGGCATCAACCGGGTGCGCCGCAGCACGCGGCGCCTGGCGCCGGATCTGACCCGGCCGTTCACCCCGCCGCCGAGCTTCATGAACCACGTGCTGACTCCCGAGCGCCGGTTCGCGACGGCCTCGCTGGCGCTGGCCGACATCAAGGAGACCAAGACGGCGCTGGGCGTCTCGATCAACGATCTGGTGCTGGCGCTGTCCGCCGGTGCGCTGCGCAAACTTTCGCTGCACTACGACGGGCACGCCGAACACCCGCTGCTGGCCTCGGTGCCGGTGAGCTTCGACTTCTCCTCGGAGCGGATCTCGGGGAACTACTTCACCGGGGTCATGATGCCCGTGCCGATCCACCTCGCAGATCCGCTGGAGCGGGTCCGGCAGGCCCACGCCGATGCGATCCTGGCCAAGGAGAGCAACCACCTGATCGGGCCGGAGCTGGTCAGCCGCTGGTCGAACTACATGCCGCCGGTTGCCATGGAGGCGGCCTTCAAGCGGCTGTCCGCCATCGACGGGCAGAACAAGGTCCTCAACCTCAACATCTCCAATGTCCCGGGCCCGCGTGAGCGCGGCCGGGTGGGCGGCGCGCTGGTCACCGAGCTCTACAGCGTGGGTCCGATCACCGCGGCCAGCGGCGTCAACATCACCGTGTGGAGCTACGTCGACCAGCTCAACATCTCGGTGCTGACCGACTGCGACTCGGTGGACGACGCCCACGAGGTCACCTCGGCCATGGTCGCGGAACTGGTCGAGATCCGCCGCGCCGCAGGACTTTCCGAACAGCTGACCGCCGTCGAGAACGCGCTGGCCCCGGCCGGCTAGGAATCCTCCTGCCGGCGGGCCTGCACCCAGGACAGGAACCGCTCGATGGCCTGGGCGGTGTAGTGCCCGCGCGGGGAGCCGAAGAAGTCGAAGGCGTGCTGCGCGTGCGGGATTTCCGCGTAGGCGACGGTGTCCGACGACACCTCGCGCAGCGCCTCGACGAACTCGCGGCCCTCCGGCACCGGGATGATCGAGTCGTCGGCGCCGTGCAACACGAAAAACGGTGGGGCATCGGGGTGTACGCGATCGATGGGGGAGGCGTCGATGTAGACCTGGCGGTGGGTCCGGATGTCCACCTTGGTGACCAGCCGGCGCAGGAACCCGAGGAATTCGCGGCGTCCGGCGCCCTCGTCGCTGTACCAGTCGTAGCGGCCGTACACCGGGACCGCGGCGACCACGGAGGTGTCGGCGTCCTCGAAACCCGGCTGGAATTCCGGGGCCCCCGGGGTCAGCGCGGCCAGCGCGGTCAGGTGCCCGCCGGCCGAACCGCCGGTGATGGCGACGAAGTCGGGGTCGCCGCCGTACTCGGCGATGTTCTCCTTGACCCAGGCCAGGGCGCGCTTGACGTCGACGATGTGGTCCGGCCAGGTGTTGCGCGGGCTGACCCGGTAGGCGATCGACACGCACACCCAGCCGCGTTCGGCCAGGTGGCTGAGCAGCGGATAGGCCTGCGGCCGGCGCATGCCGATCGACCAGGCGCCGCCGGGGACCTGCAGCAGCACCGGTGCCTTGCCGTCCTTGGGCAGGTCGGCGCGGCGCCAGATGTCGGCGAGGTTGGCCCCACCGTACGGGCCGTACCGCACCGTGGAGGTTTTGGTGACGTAGCGCCGCCGCGACCAGCCCGTGCCGAACACCCCGGCGCGGCGACGGGCCCCGGCGGCGGGGTCCGAGGTGGCCGCCACCTGTTGGTAATCGGGGCCCAGCGCGTCGCGCAACCCCTCCTCGAAGTGCGGCTTGGAGGCCACGTTGCGGCGCGCGATGAGCACCAGCAGCGCCCAGCTGATGCTGTGCAGTACCAAGGCAATTCGGCCCTTGACGCTGTTGAAGTCCCCGCGCAGGCCGCGACGCAGCGCGTCGAGTGCCGAGCCGCCCAGGTACAGCGGGGCCAGCTCACTGGTGGGCCAGCCGAACGCGAAGGCGGGAATGGTGCCGTAGCCCTTGCGGCCCAGCGGGCGCACGCCGTTGCCGGCGTTGAGGAGTTCGGCGGCGGCGCGCAGCAGGGTGCGGTTGGAGCGGTTCGCCATCGTCTCAGCCGATCACCGGGAGACGGCGCTGCGCGGCCAACTCGTCCAGCGCGCGCTGCATAACGCGGCGCACGTGCGCGTCGACCTCGTCGATGTCGGGGTCCTCGCCGAACTCGGCGACGATGTCGATGGGTTCCAGTACCTGCTGCACGATCTTGGTGGGCAGCGGCACGTTCAGCGGCACCACGGCCGACAGGCCGAACGGGACGCCGAACGACAGCGGCAGGATCTTGGCCCGGAACATCTTGTCCAGCCGCAGCGCCTTGGCCAGTCCGGTGCCGCGGGACAGGAACAGCTGGCTCTCCTGCCCGCCGATCCCCACGGTCGGGACGATGGGCACCCCGGCGTTCAGCGCCGCCCGGACATAACCGGTGCGGCCGCCGAAGTCGATCTTGTGGCGGGCCGTGCTCGGCCGGTAGACGTCATAATCCCCGCCGGGGAAGACCACCACGACACCGCCGGAGCGCAGTGCCTCGTCGGCGTTGTCGTGGTTGGCCTTGATGAAGCCGGTCTTGCGGAAGAACCCCGCGGTCGGACCGGTGAACACCAGGTCGAAGGTCAGCGTGTAGACCGGCCGCTCGTAGCCGAAGTGGTCGTAGAAACCCGCCGCGAACACCGGGACGTCCATGGCGAGCATCCCGCCGGAATGGTTGGAGACCACCAGGGCGCCGCCGGCCGGGAAGTTCTCCAGGCCGTGGACCTCCGAACGGTGGTAGATCTTGAGGAACGGTTTCAGCACACCCATCACCTGTTCGGTGAGGACCGGATCCCACTTGGTGATCTCGCCGAGGACCTCGGGGTCGGCGAGCCCGGCGTCGTCCGTGGTGGAGTTGTCGAGGTCGGACGGGCTCACAGGATCCCCCTGGGGAATGAATTGAAACGTGTTCTAGTTTGAATGTTACCCGGCGGCGTCGACGAGTTCGCCGGGTCGTCACCCGACGGCCTTACCGTACCGTTTACGATGTCGGGTGTGAGCGACGAATCGAACGAACCCGCAGTCCTGGTCGAACAGCGCGACCGGATCCTGGTCATCACCATCAACCGGCCCAAGGCCAAGAACGCCGTCAACCTCGCCGTCAGCCAGGGGTTGGCCGACGCGATGGACCGGCTCGACGAGGACCCCGGCCTGTCGGTCGGCGTGCTCACCGGTGCGGGTGGGTCGTTCTGCGCGGGTATGGACCTCAAGGCGTTCGCCCGCGGCGAGCGCTGCGACATCGAGGGCCGCGGCCTGGGCTTCACCGAGTCCCCGCCGGCCAAGCCGCTGATCGCCGCGGTCGAGGGGTACGCGTTGGCCGGTGGCACCGAGGTGGCGTTGGCGACGGATCTGATTGTCGCGGCGCGTGATTCGGCGTTCGGCATCCCCGAGGTCAAGCGCGGTCTGGTGGCCGGCGGCGGCGGGCTGCTGCGCCTGCCCCAGCGCATTCCGTACGCCATCGCGATGGAACTCGCGCTGACCGGCGACAACCTGTCCGCCGAGCGGGCCCACGAGTTGGGTCTGGTCAGCGTGCTGGCCGAGCCGGGCGGCGCGCTCGACGCCGCGATCGCGCTGGCCGGGAAGATCACCGCCAACGGTCCGCTGGCCGTCGCGGCAACCAAGAAGATCATCGTCGAGGCGCGCTACTGGGGACCCGAGGAGCAGTGGGCCGAACAGATGAAGATCCTGGGCCCGGTGTTCATGTCCAAGGATGCCCAGGAGGGTGCCGTCGCCTTCGCCGAGAAGCGCGCCCCCAAGTGGACGGGCACCTGAGCCGAACACTGCCGTGTCGGAAAGTCGCTTGACCTAAACCGAGGTTCAGGCGCGATCATGGTCGGCATGGTCACCCAGACGCTCCGGTCGCAGCCCGCGCTCGACGTCGCTGCCTACCTGGCGAGGATCGGTCACGCCGGGTCGGTCGAACCCACCCTGGCGACGCTGCACGGGCTGGTCACGGCGCATCTGACGCACATCCCGTTCGAGAACCTGGACCCGCTGATGGGCATCCCGGTCGCCGACCTGAGCGCCGAGGCGTTGGGCGCCAAGATGGTGCAGCGCGCCCGGGGCGGGTACTGCTTCGAGCAGAACGGTCTGCTGGCTTACGCGCTCGAGGAGCTCGGCTACGCCGTCGAGTCGTTGACCGCGCGGGTGGTCTGGATGCGCCCCGAGGGTCTGGACGCGCCGACGACGCCGCTGACCCATCAGCTGCTGGTGGTCCGCGTGCCCGGGGATCCGCGGCGCTTTTTGGTCGACGTCGGATTCGGCGGGCAGACGCTGACCGCGCCCATCGAGTTCGTCCCGGGGTTGGTGCAGCAGACGCCCAACGAGCCCTACCGCATCGGTGTGCGCGGCGACGAGTACTTCCTGGAGACGTTGATCGGCGACGTCTGGCAGCCGGTGTACATCTTCGCCGACAGCCCGCGGCCCGCGATCGACCTGCAGGTCGGAAGTTGGTATGTGTCAACGCATCCGGCGTCGATCTTCGTCGTCGGTCTGACCGCCTCGATGATCATCGACGGTGCACGCTGGAATCTGCGGGGCCGCCACCTCGCGATCCACCGGCCCGGGGAACCAGGAGAGCGGGTGCGTTTCGAGAACGCCTCGCAGGTGCTCGCGCTGCTGATGAACACCTACGGTCTGGACGTCGGCGGTATCGGCGACGTGCACCAGCGGATCACCGAGGTGCTCGACTCCTGAGGTGGGCCCGGCTGCGCCGAGATCATCGCCAGGGTCGTTGAACCGCCGCCGCCGCAGCCACCATCACCAATGCCGAGGGCTCCAGCCGCGACGTAGCGAGAATCCTCGGCATTGATCGCGACGCCCGCCGTCGATTCGCTCAGCTGGCGACTAGCGCGCCCAGGTCAGCGCGTCCCACAGCGCACCGTCGTCGCCGCGGGCGCCCGCGTCCAGCGCCCGCCGGCCGAGGCGACGCGCGTGCCGGCCGGTGCTGCCGAACTCGCCGATCCAACTGTGCGCCCGCAAGGTCGCCGACCACAGCGAATGCTCGAGGGTCACGCCGATGGCGCCGTGCAGTTGATGCGCGGTGGTGGTGACCTCCGGTACGACGCGGCCCAGCACCACCTTGGCCAGGGTCACGGCGTAGTCGGCCTGCGGGCTGTCGAAGCCGTGGTCGGCGGCGGCCGCGACCGCCAAAGTGGTTGCGGCCCGGCCGCGTTCGATCTCACCGGCCATCTGGGCCAGCGCATGCTGGACGGCCTGGAACTTGCTCAGCGCCCGGCCGAACTGCTGCCGCTCCCGGGTGTGGGCCACCGTCATCTCCGCCGCGGCGTCCAGCGCCCCGAGCACCTGCACGCAGCGCGCCCAGGCGCCGCGGCGGGCCAGTTCGTCGGCGACCTCGGCACCGCAGCGCACCGCGTCGGCCGACGCCGCGAAGCGCACGGTCGCGCGGGGTTCGCCGGCCAGGTTGCGGCCCTCGACGAGGTCCAGGTCCTCGGGCCGCGCGATCGACACCCGCACCCCGTCGTCGGCGCGGGCCACCAGCACCACCGCCGCGCACACCCGCGGCCACGCCACGTCCCGCGCGGACCCGTCGGCGTCGGCGATCGCCACGGTCAGCGGACCGGCCTCGGGCACCGGCAGTCCCGCCGCCGCCGCCAGCCACCCGGCCAGCACATCGGTCTCGGCGATCGGCGCGGCCACCGCGTGGCGGGCCAGTCCGCGCAGCACGATCGCCGCCTCGGTGGGCCCGGCCTCCAGGTCGGGCGTGCTGGTCAGCCGGCTCAGGCCGGTGTCCTCCAGCGCGGCCCAGGCCTCGGCGTCGAACGCCTCCGGCAGGGACCGCTGGCCGATCCGGGCCTCGAAAGACCGGCGGCCGATGTCGTCGACCAACCGCCGCAGTTCGGCGTGCTCGTCGGCGGATCCGGCCGCATTCGCGGCGAACACGCCGCCCGCCAAAGCCTCGCTCATCGGTGCTCTCCGCTCTTCGCGCAAGCGCTCATCGCAACCCCATTCCGCGCGCGACGACCCCGCGCAGCACCTCATTGGTCCCGCCCCGCAGCGTCACCATCGGCGAATGCACCCGGGCGACATCCAGCATGCGCTGCAGCCGCGCATACTCGGCGCTGTCGGGGTCGAGGTGGTCGAGCAGGTCGGTCACCAACGCCACCGAATCCTGCTCGAAGCGAGTGCCGAGGTCCTTGACCAGCGCAGCCTGATTGGCCGCGGATTCGCCTGCGGTCAGCGCGCGGGCCACCGACACCGAAAGTTGCCGCAGCGACACCAGCCGCGCCGCCAGATCGCCGATGGCGGCCTCGGGGGCCGCATCGGCGCGGGCCAGCGCGCGGATCGCGGCCAGGATCACCGTCACCGTCGACAGCACGCGCTCGGGACCGCTGCGCTCGAAGGACAATTCGGCGGTCACCTGATGCCAGCCGTTGCCGATCTCGCCGAGCACGTCGGCGTCGGCGATGAACACGTCGGTGAAGATGGTCTCGTTGAAGTGGTGCTCGCCGTCCATCGACACGATCGGGTCGATCTGCACCCCGTCGGCATCGGTGGGTACCAGGAACTGGCTGAAGCCGGCGTGCCGCCGGTCGGGGTCGGCCGGACTGGTGCGCGCCAGCACCACCACCTGATGCGCCAGGTGGGCCCCGCTGGTCCACACTTTGCGGCCGCCCAGCACCCAGCCGCCGTCGGTCCGGGTGGCCCGGGTGGCCGCGGCCGCCAGGTCCGAACCCGACTGCGGTTCGCTCATCCCGATCGCGGAGAAGAACCGGCCGGCGGCGATGCGCGGCAGGATGCGGCGGCGCTGTTCCTCGTTGCCGTACGTCATCAGCCCGGGCGCCACCTGACGGTCGGCGATCCAGTGCGCGGCCACCGGCGCCCCGGCGACCAGCAGTTCCTCGGTGACGACGTAGCGGTGCAGATGTCCCAGGCCGCGCCCGCCGTACTCGACGGGGATGGTCAGGCCCAGGTAGCCGGCGTCGCCGAGGCGGGCGCTGAAGGCCTCGTCCCACTGCGACAGCCAGGTGTCCACCCCGGGCTCCCAACCGAACTCGGCGCGGTCGGCGGCCAGGAAGTCGCGGATCGAGGCGCGCAGCGCGGCCAGTTCGGGTTCGTTGGCGCACAGCGCGTCGAAGCTGCTCATCCCCTGCTCTCGTGTCCTCCCCGACCGGCTCTCACTATCGCACGGGCGCACAGCAGGAATTGTCATGTCCCTGGTCGCCCCAGCGGACCATACTCGACTGCTGTGAGCGCCGAACCCTCGTCACCGCCGCCGGGCCGCGACCGGTTGCGGGAACTGCTCGATTCGGTGGTGCCCGGCGACGGGGCGGCCGGCGTCGAGGACATGGCCCGCAACTCCTACGTCTCGGAGTTCCACTTCTCCCGCGAGGTGCGCCGCCTGACCGGCGAGCCGCCCGCCGCGCTGCGCCGCCGGATCATGTTGGAGCGCGCGGCCTGGCGGCTGGGCCGCGGCGAGGGGGTCGCCGCCGTCGCCGCCGACGAGGGGTGGTCCTCCCCGGAGGTGTTCTCCCGGGCCTTCCGGCGCAGCTTCGGTATCCCGCCGTCGGCGGTCCCCGCGACGGGCCGCGGCTTCCGGCTGCCCGCACCCAACGGCCTGCACTTCCACCCGCCGCAGTCGCTGTGGATCGACGGCGAGGCGGGCGAGCAGCACACCGCCGGGGTGACCCGGCTGATGATCGCCCACGACCTCGCCGACACCGAGCACCTGCTGAAGCGTGCCGCCGAGCTCACCGAAGCGCAATGGGTGCAGCATGTTTCGCCGGGGCAGGTCGTGCTGGACTGGGACGGCCCGGAACCCAGCGTCGCCGCCGTGCTCGGCGCCATCGTCTGGACCAAGGAAGTGTGGCTGGCCAGCATCGAGGGCCGCGACTACCCACCGCGTACGCCCACCGACCCGGCATCCTCGGACCCGCGGACGTTGGCGGCCCACCACGACATCGTCGCCGCCCGGTGGTCGGCGATGGTCGTGGAGGTCACCGAGCAGGGCCGGCTCGCCGACACCGTGATCGACGCACTGTGCGACCCACCGGAGTCCTTCCAGCTGTTCGGGATCGTCGCGCACGTGCTCACCTATGCCGCGCACCGCCGGGAACTGGCTCGCGCGATGCTGGCCCGCCTCGGCGTGCCGGCCGGGCGCGGCGACCCGCTGGACTGGATGAGAGGAACCGACTGATGGCCACCGTCTACTACACCGCCGCGAGCCTGGACGGCTTCGTCGTCGACACCGACGACAGCCTGGACTGGCTGACCTCCCGAGCCATCGACCAGGCCGGGCCGTTCGGCTACGACGAGTTCATCGCCGCGGTCGGCGCCGTGGTGATGGGGGCGAGCACCTACGAGTGGATCGTCCGCAATCAGCCGGGGGAGTGGATGTACAGCCAGCCGGCGTGGGTGCTGACGCACCGGCCCGAGATCGTCGCGCCCGACCATCCCGTCCGGACCTTCGCCGGTGACGCCGCCGGATTGCACCCCACGCTGGTCGAGGCCGCCGCCGGCAAGGACGTCTGGGTGATCGGTGGCGGCGAGGCCGCCGCGCAGTTCGTCGCCGCCGGTCTGGTGGACGAGATGATCGTCAGCTACGCCCCGTGCAGCCTGGGCGCGGGCGCCAGGGTCTTGCCACTGCGCTCGGAATGGGCTTTGGTGGAGTCCGGGGTCAACGGGGATTTCGTCTGCGCCCGTTGGCGCCGAGCCGCCTGAGGCGGTTGTCCTGCTGCCACTATGTCGCGCTGTGGTTTAATCGGAGAATCATGTTCTTCGATTATGATAACGCCGCTCCCGGACGGTCCCGATGAGTATCTCGCTGCTGCTCGAGATGGCGCTGTCCGGAGACCCGGACCGCGTGGCCGTGGTGTCCGAGGAAACCCGCCTGACCACCCAGGAATTGTCCGACCTCGCCGACGGCGGCGCGGGCGTCATCGCCGGTAGCGGCGCCGAGCATGTGGTGTACGTGGGCACCGGCGGCGCGCTGCTGCCGCTGCTGTTGTTCGCCTCGGCCCGGGCCGCGCGGACCTTCACGCCGATCAACTACCGGCTGTCGGCCGAGGGCATCCAGGCGCTCATCGAGCGGCTGCCCAAGCCGCTGGTGATCGTCGACGAGCGCTACCGCGACATGGTGGGCGACGCCGGCGCGGCGACCATGGAGTCCGCCGAGTTCCTGGCGGCGGCCAAGTCCGCCGAGGCGGTCGCCGAGTTCGCCGATCCCGACGACGTCGGCGTCGTGCTGTTCACCTCGGGCACCACCTCGGCGCCCAAGGCCGTCGAGCTCTCGCACAACAACCTGACGTCCTACATCACCGGCACCGTCGAGTTCGGCGCCGCCGAACCGGACGACGCCGCGCTGATCTGCGTGCCGCCCTACCACATCGCCGGGGTGTCGGCCGCGCTGTCGAACCTGTACGCCGGGCGAAAGATGGTGTACCTGCCCAACTTTGACGCCGCCGAATGGGTGCGGCTGGTGGGCGAGGAGGGCGTCACGTCGGCGACGGTGGTGCCGACCATGCTCGACCGGATCGTCACCGTGCTCGAGGCCGGCGACCATCCGCTGCCCACGCTGCGCAACCTCGCCTACGGCGGCTCCAAGGTGGGCCTGCCGCTGGTGCGCAAGGCCCTCGGTCTGCTGCCGCACGTCGGGTTCGTCAACGCCTACGGCCTGACCGAGACGTCCTCGACGATTGCGGTGCTGACCCCCGACGATCACCGCGAGGCGCACGGCAACCCCGACGAGGCGGTGGCCAAGCGCCTCGGTTCGGTCGGGCAGCCTGTGCCCGGTATCGAGGTGCAGATCCGCAGCGAGGACGGCACCGTGCTGGGGCCGGGCGAGCCCGGCGAGTTGTTCGTCCGCGGCGAGCAGGTCTCGGGCAAGTACACCGGCATCGGCTCGGTGCTCGACGAGCAGGGCTGGTTCCCCACCAAGGACATCGCCACCCTCGACGAGGACGGTTACCTGTTCATCACGGGCCGCTCCGACGACACCATCATTCGCGGCGGGGAGAACATCGCCCCCGCCGAACTCGAGGATGTGCTCATCGAGCACGATCACGTCCACGAGGTGGCCGTCGTCGGCGTCGAGGATCCACAGTGGGGCCAGGCCATCGTGGCCGTGGTGGTGCCGGCCGCCGGCGTTGACCCGGATCCCGAGGAACTGCGCGCCCACGTCCGCAAGCACCTGCGGGGCTCGCGGACCCCGGACCGGGTGGTCTTCCGGGCCGAACTGCCCACCAACGCCACCGGCAAGCTGCTGCGACGCGAGATCGTCGCGAGCCTCAATGACACCGCAACACAACCACAGGGGTAGCAAATGGTGAAGAACGGCACCCGCCTGCAGAGTCAGGTGGACGACACTCAGGTCATCGTCGTGAAGACCTCCGACGCGCTCGACGACCTTCGCTGCGGCGGCACGCCGATGGTCGCGCTGGACGCCGAGAAGTCCGGCGCGGCAATCGATCCGGCGTTCTCCGAGGGCACCGCGATGGGTAAGCGCTACGTCGACGAGGCCGGCGCCGAGGTGCTGGTGACCAAGGCCGGGCAGGGCACGCTGTCGGTGGGCACCACCGCGCTGAGCCTCAAGGAGGCCAAGCCGCTGCCCGCCAGCGACTGAACAGACAACAAAAGCGCCGCCCCGGAATCCGTTCCGGGGCGGCGCTTTTGGTTACTGCAAGCTAGGCGACCTCGATCACCATCGCCGCGCCCATGCCACCGCCGGCGCACATCGACACCACGCCGATGCCGCCGCCGCGACGGCGCAGCTCGTAGATGGCCGAGGTGACCATCCGGGCGCCGGTGGCCGCGATCGGGTGGCCGAGGCTGATGCCCGAGCCGTACACGTTGACCCGCTCCTCGTCGAGGCCGAGCTGACGGGTGCAGGCCACGGCCTGGGCGGCGAACGCCTCGTTGATCTCGAACAGCGTGACGTCGGAGATCTTCAGGCCCGCCAGGTCCAGCGCCTTCGGGATGGCGTAGATGGGGCCGCTGCCGGTGCGCTTGGGCGGCACGCCGACCTGCGACCACGACAGGATGTTGGCCAGCACGTTCTGCGAGGTGTTCGGTGCGGCCAGCGCCACGACCGCCGCACCGTCGTTGGTGCCCGACGAGTTGCCCGCTGTCACCGAGAACCCCTCGATCTCGGGGTGCAGCACCTTGAGGCCGGCCAGCGACTCCAGCGACGAATTGCGGCGTGGGTGCTCGTCGACGGCGAAGGTGATGGTCGAGCCGTCCTGCTGCGGCACCTCGATGGGCACGATCTCGTCGACGAACGAGCCGGCGTCGATGGCCTTGATCGCCCGCTGATGGCTGCGCAGCGCCCAGGCGTCCTGATCCTCGCGGGTCAGGCCGTATTCGACGGCGCAGTTGTGCGCGACGGTGATCGACATGTCGTACGGCGGCGCGTCCGGGGTGTCGACGGGGTTGGCCATCGGGGCCCACCGCTCGAAGTCGCCGGCCTCCTTGCCGGAGGTGAACGCCTTGCGCTTGAGGAACTGCGGCATGTTCGACATGGACTCCATGCCGCCGGCCAGGATGGCGCTGCTCATACCGGAGGCGATCTGACCCGCGCCGAAGGCGATGGCGGTCAGGCCCGAGGCGCACTGCCGGTTCACCGCGGCGCCGGGCAGATCCTCGAAGCCCAGGTCCACCGCGATATAGCGGGCGCTGTCGCCGCCGCCCTGCAGGCTTTCGGCCAGCACCAGGTCATCGAAGTCCTTGGCGCTCAAGCCCGAACGCTCGACCGCGGCGGCCACGATGGGCTTGGCCACCTCGATGGGTTGCATGTTGGCCAGGGTGCCCTTGCGGGCGGTGCCGAGGGCACTGCGGGCTGCCGCGACGATGGCGGCCTTGCTGCTTGCGGTCATCAGGTCTCCGAGATTTCGAGTTGCCGAGAAGAGTCTTCTGGTTTACAGAGAACGATATTACCGTAACGGCGCCCGGCGGAGAACTCCTGAGTAGGCCCCGCGCTCGCGCGCGGGGGCCCGCCCAGCGTTGGGTCAGTCCTCCGGGGTGTAGCCGAAAGGCAGCAGCACGGACTTGGACTCGCAGTACCCCGCGATGCCCTCGGGCCCGCACTCGCGGCCCACGCCGGAGTTCTTGTACCCGCCGAACGGCGCGCCCGGGTCGAAGGCGTACATGTTCACGCCGTAGGTGCCGGTGCGAATCTGGGCCGCGATCTCGAGGGCCTTCTTGTTGTCGGTGGTGTACACCGACCCGGCCAGCCCGTACACCGAGTCGTTGGCGATGCGCACCGCGTCGGCCTCGTCCTCGTAGGGGATCACCGCCAGCACCGGGCCGAAGATCTCCTCCTGGGCGATGGTCATCGAGTTGTCCACGTCGGCGAACACCGTGGGCTGCACGAACCAGCCGGTGTCCATCCCCTCGGGACGGCCGCCGCCGGCCACGATGCGGGCGCCCTCCTCGACGCCCTTCTTGATGTAGCCCTCGACGCGTTCGCGCTGCTTCTCGCTGATCAGCGGCCCGATCACGGTGCCCGGGTCGTCCGGCAGGCCGGCCGGCATCGCCGATACGGCGTTGCCCAACTTCTCGACGACCTCGTCGTAGCGGGAGCGCGGCGCGAGGATGCGGGTCTGACCCACACACGCCTGCCCGGAGTTCATCAGCCCGGAGAACACCAGCATGGGCAGCGTCGAATCCAGGTCGGCGTCCTCGAGGATGATGGCCGCGGACTTGCCGCCGAGTTCCAGCGTGCACGGCTTGAGCCGCTCGGCGGCGATCTTGCCGATCTCCTTGCCGACGGCCGAGGACCCGGTGAAGGTGAACTTGTCGATCTCGGGGTTGTCGGTGAGCGCGCGGCCGGTCTCGGGCCCGCCGGGCACCACCGACAGCACGCCCTCGGGCAGCCCGGCCTCGGCGAACACCTCGGCCATCAGGTTGGTCGTCAGCGGGGTCTCGGCGGCCGGCTTGAGCACGATGGTGCAGCCGGCCAGCAGCGCCGGACCGAGCTTGTTGGCGGCCAGGAAGAACGGCACGTTCCAGGCGACGACGGCACCCACCACGCCGATCGGCTCCTTGAGCACCAGCGTCTGACCGTAGGCGCCGTCGCGGATGTCCTTCCAGGCGAACTTGTCGGCCGCCGAGGCGTAGAACTGCAGCGTCGACATGGCCGCGCCGTACTGCATCATGTCGACGATGGTCTGCGGCTGCCCGGTCTCCAGGGTGAGCAGGCGCTTGAACTCGTCGGCGCGGGCCTCGATCAGTTCGACGGCCTTGGCGATCACGGCCTGCCGCTCGTGCGGCGTCTTGCGCGGCCACGGTCCCTCGTCGAAGGCCTTGCGGGCCGCGGCGAAGGCGGCGTCGACGTCGGTCTTGGTGGCCAGCGGCACCTGACCGACCTTCTCGCCGGTGGCCGGCGAGAACACCTCGATGATCTCCGACGAGGACGGTGCGACCCAACGTCCGCCGATGAACAGCTTGTCGTAGTCGGTCTTGAGGGCAGCTGCCGAAGTCTGTGTCATAGCGCACACAATACCCACTGCCGGGGCCCCGATGAGAACCTGTTTCAGTCCGCGGTTTCCGGGGCGCGCAAGACCAGGACCAGGTTGCTCACCAGAAACTCCCGTAGCACCGGCACCGATGTCATCCACCACGCCCATCGCGGGTGGTAGCGGGGGAATGCGGCGATCAGCGCGCCCGTGTTGGCGGCCCAATCCAGCCCGGCCGCGGCCGAGACGGCGAACAGCGACGACCCGTAGTAATTCTTCGGCGGATGACCGTGTTTGCGGGTGTAGCGGGCCGCGGCGCGCGCCCCGCCCAGATAGTGCGTCAACCCCATCTCGTGGCCACCGAACGGGCCCAACCAGACCGTGTAGGACAGGATCGCCAGCCCGCCCGGCCGGGTCACCCGCAACATCTCCCGGCCCAGCAACCACGGCTCGGGCACGTGCTCGGCGACGTTCGACGACAGGCAGATGTCCACGCTGGCATCGGCGAACGGCAACGCCATCCCGGAGGCCCGCACGAACGTGCCGTCGCCGCGCTGCGCCGGGGTGCCCGCGTGCATCTCCCGCGGGTCGGGTTCGACGCCGATGTAGGACATCCCGCGGGCCGCGAACGCGTCGGCGAAATAGCCGGGGCCGCCGCCCACGTCGAGCACGGTCTGCCCGGCGGGGGACTGCCCGGTGGCGGCCCACAGCTGGGCCACCATGTCCGCGGTGTCGGCGGCCAGCGCGCCGTAGAACCGGGCCGGGTCGGACTGCTCGAAGCGGAACTCCGCCAGCAGGCGCACCGACCGGGCCAGCGACGCCCGCCGGGCGAACAGGTCGGTGATGGCCACCGCGCCACCCTACGCAGGCCAGGGGCGCGCGACGACAGGTCTACCCTGGGACCGATGTCCGCCTCGCCCGTTCGCTCAGTGCTGATGCTGTGCTGGCGCGATACCGGCCACCCGCAGGGCGGCGGCAGCGAGGCCTACCTGCAGCGCATCGGCGCGCAACTGGCCGCCTCGGGCGTCGCGGTGACCCTGCGCACGGCCCGGTACCCGGGCGCCCCGCGCCGCGGCACCATCGACGGCGTACAGATCAGCCGCGGCGGCGGCGCCTATTCGGTGTACATCTGGGCCGGGCTGGCCATGGTGGCCGCGCGCCTCGGGATCGGTCCGCTGCGCCGGGCCCGACCGGACGTGGTGATCGACACCCAGAACGGGATCCCGTTCTTGGCACGGCTGGCCTACGGGCGGCGCGCGGTGGTGCTGGTGCATCACTGCCACCGCGAGCAGTGGCCGGTCGCGGGGCGGTGGACCGGACGGTTCGGCTGGTTCGTCGAATCCAAGCTCTCGCCGTGGCTGCACCGCCGCAACCAATACGTCACGGTGTCGCTGCCCTCGATGCGTGACCTGGCCGAACTCGGCGTCGACCAGCGCAGCATCGCCGTGGTGCGCAACGGCCTCGACGACGCGCCGCCGGCCTCCCTGACCGCGCCGCGCTCGGCGGCCCCGCGGGTGGCGGTGCTGTCCCGGCTGGTGCCGCACAAGCAGATCGAGGACGCGCTGGACGCCGTCGCCGCGCTGCGCCCCCGCATCCCGGGGCTGCATCTGGACGTCGTCGGCGACGGCTGGTGGCGTCGCCGCCTGGTCGACCACGCCGCGGCCCTGGGCATCTCCGAGGCGGTGACCTTCCACGGTCACGTCGACGACATCACCAAACACCAAGTGGTGCAACGAGCCTGGGTGCACGTGCTGCCGTCGCGCAAGGAGGGCTGGGGCCTGGCCGTACTGGAGGCCGCCCAGCACGCGGTGCCCACCGTCGGCTACCGCTCCTCGGGCGGGCTGACCGACTCGATCGTCGACGGCGTCACCGGGATCCTGGTCGACGACCGCACCGAGCTGATCCAACGCCTCGACGAGATGCTCAGCGACCCGGTGCTGCGCGACGAGTTGGGCCGCAAGGCACAGGCCCGCACCGCTGAGTTCTCCTGGCGGCAGAGCGCGGCCGGGATGCACGCCGTGTTGGCGGCGGTTCAGTCCGGCCGGCGCGTCAGCGGCGTACTCTGACGGGCCGCGCCCACCGCGCCGGCCAGCAGCACCGCCAACCAGATCAGGTGCGCGGCGATCAGCGCTTCGCGATGCGCCGCGCCGGGTAGCTGCGCCGCGCCGTCGACCCGGTACAGCCGCAGGTCCTCGTCGGCGTAGACCAGCGGCAGGCGGTCCAAAGTGGCTGCGGCCGAACCGTTGTCGCCACCGGCGTCGACCTCCACCACCACCCAGCCCACCCCGGCCGCGGCCAGTGCGGCCGGCTCCGCCCCGGCCAGCAGCAACTCCTGCACCGCGCGGGCGGTCCCGCCCTCGCCCAGCACCGTCGACCCCGAGATCGTCAGGTCGCCCGTGCTGAACACGTCGGCGCGCAGCCAGCGCGGCAGCGGATCGAGCACCGGGGCCGGCCCCGCCCAGGCGAACTGGCGCATGGAATCCGGCGGCAGCACCGCCACCGGGCACGGGTCGGCGTTGATCCGCGCGGCCACCTCGGCCCAGCCCGGCGGGTAGCGCACCGCGGCCACCTTGCCCCCAACGCCCCACCCCAGATCGGGAAGCACCGCGAGCACCACGAGGCACAGGCCGAGCGCGGCGAGCGCGGGCCTGACCCGCCACCGCGCCACCGTCAGCACCGCGCCGGCCGCGGCGACGGCGTAGCCCGGCATGGCCAGCGCGACCCACTTCTGCCCGTCGCGCAGCACACCGAGGCCCGGCACGGCCTCCGAGACCGCCTGCACCAGCGCCAGACCCGGCCCGGTCGCCGTCAACGCCGGCAGCAGCACCGCCGCACCCGCGAGCACCAGCAGCGGCAGCGCGGGACGGCTCCGCAGCGCGGCGGGCAGACCCAGCGCCACGACCGCCAGCAGCGCGGCGGTGGCCACCACCGCGAAAAGCGTTGTCCGTGAATCCGGTACCGCCTGCGCGTTCCAGATCCCGCCGAGACCGGCCAGGCTGCCCACCGTCGCCAACCCCGGTTCGGCGCGGGCGGCGAACGCGGCCGTGCCCGCGCCGCCGGCCTGATATCCCGACAGCGAATCGGACAGCAGCGCCGCGGCCAGCCAGGGCAGCGCGGCCAACGCCCCGATCAGCACCGCGCCCGCCGCGCACCAACGGCGGGCCACCCCGACACCGGGCGCGGCCACCATCACCACCGCGACGACGACGGCCAGCAGCAGACCCGTCGGGGTCAGCCCGGCGAGCGCGATCCAGAACGCCAGCGCCCACCATGCCGGCTGCCCGGTGCGCAGGCGCAGCATCGCGGCCGCCACCCAGGGCAGCGCGCCGTAGCCGACCAACAGGCTCCAGTGCCCCTGCAGCAACCGTTCGGCGACGTAGGGATTCCACACCGCGACCGTCGTCGCGACGAACTGGCCGGCCGGCCCCGCGGCGGGCAGCGCCGCGGCGGCCAGCCGGGCCGCGCCCACCCCGGCGCACCACAGCCCGGCGATCAGCAACGCCTTGACCACCACGCCACCGTCGATGAGCGACGAGGTCAGCGCCACCAGGAAGTCCTGCGGCAGGGCCCGCGGGGCGGCCTCGGTCAGGCCCAGGGCGGCATCGGTGAGGTAGGACCGCGGCGTGGACACCGCGTCGCGCAGCAGCAGGTATCCCGGCGCCAACAGCGGCGCGGTGATCAGCAGCGACAGCAGCAGCGCGTACCCGGGCACGGCGGCGCGCAGCCAGGGCACGGGGGCGCCCGCCGGGCTCACGTGCGGTCTGGCGGGCCCTGGTCGGGGTGTAGATCCGGGCGCTGCGCGGGCAGCTTCTCGGTCTCGGCCTCCGCGGCCGGCATCGGACCGGTGTCCTCGCCGCGCCGGCTGGCGAACCCGCCGAAGAAGCCGCCCTCCTTGCCGTCGAGACCCGGGTCGATCAGCTCGGCCTCGGCGCGCAGGCTGAACGAGCCCAGCAGCGCGCCGGCCACCAGCGCGATCAGACCGGCGGCGGTGAAGGTGATCGGGAGGATGCGCGACCACAGCGCGATCTGGTCGCGCTCGTCGCGGGCGGCCTCCACTTGACCCTCGATGGTCTCCTCGTTGGAAGTCACCGTGTAGTCGGCCAGCGCGACCTCGGGCTCGAGGGCGTCGCGCGCGTAGTAGTGATTCGCGTGCTCCTCGGCCTTGACGATGGTGCCGGACACCGGATCCACCCAGAACGACCGCTGCGCGGCGTAGTAGCGGGTCATGGTGACCTGGTCGTCGGGCTCGCCGGGCACGCCCCACTGGGAGGCGCGCGCGGTGACCTCGGCGTCCTCGTCGTTGTCGTACAGCGACGAGTAGCGGATGGGCTTGACCAGCTTGCCGTCGGCGTCGTAGCCGACATTCTGGGTGAACTTGTAGGTGGTCAGGCCGTTGACGTCTTCTTCGCCGTCGTAGTTGGCGTCGAAGGGCTTCTGCGCGATCGGGTCGAAGAACGGGTAGGTCTTCTTCTCGGTGTCGAACGGGAAGCGGTACGACAGCCCTTCGTGCGGCAGCGCAATGTTGGTGGGCGCCTTCGTGTCTTCCATCGAGCGCGGCTTCTGCACCGAGCCGCCCGGGTGGGCGTCGTCGGAGACGGCCATGGCGGTGGCCCGGTCGACGGTGACGGTGTCGACCATCGCCAGCAGCAGGCCGTTGTCCTTCTGCTGATCGGTCCGGCGCACCGAGGTGCCCACCTGCAGGGTCACCACGTCGGCGTTGGCCGGGGTCTCGACGCTGATCTGCTGCTGGGACACCAGCGGCACGCCCTCGTCGATGACGAAGACCTCGCCGGCCAGCGACGCGGGATCCAGCGCCGTGCCGGTGCCGTCGCTGACCAGGGTGGCGTCCAGATCCAGCGGAATCTTCTTGATCTTGCCCGCCGTGTAGGTGGACAGCAGCAGCGCGGCGATCAACAGGGCGGCGCCCAGCCCCAACAGGCCGCATGCGCCGATACGCAACATGACTGCACGGTTCAAGGTGGGCGTACCTTCCTTCCGGTCCGGGCAGCACAGGCAAACCCGTTCGACCCTAACAGCAGACACCAGAATTCCATGCTTGCAGGCGGGTACCGGTATCCGGTGACGCGGTTACGGCACACTAGGTCGGGTGAGTGAGGTGTCCGGCGGGCGCGGCCGGCCCGCCGAGGTGGGCGGGACGCGCAGTTTCCTGCCCGCGGTCGAGGGTCTGCGCGCCTGTGCGGCGATCGGCGTCGTCATCACCCACGTGGCGTTCCAGACCGCGCAGTCCGGCGGCATCACCGGCCGGTTGTGGGCGCGCTTCGACCTGGCGGTGGCGGTGTTCTTCGCGCTGTCCGGTTTCCTGCTGTGGCGCGGCCACGCCGCGGCGGCGCGGGACCTGCGGGAACGTCCTCGCACCGGGCATTATCTGCGCTCGCGCATCGTCCGGATCATGCCCGGCTACCTGCTGGCCGTCGTGATCATCCTGCTGTTCCTGCCCGACGCCATGGGCGCGAGCCCGACGGTGTGGCTGGCCAACCTCACGCTGACGCAGATCTATGTGCCGCTGACGTTGACGCCGGGGCTGACCCAGATGTGGAGCCTGTCGGTCGAGGTCACCTTCTATCTGGCGCTGCCGTTCCTGGCGCTGCTGGCGCGCCGGCTGCCGGTGCGGGCCCGGGTGCCCGTCATCGCCGGGGTGGCGGTCGCGAGCCTGGCCTGGGGGCTGCTGCCGATCGACACCCCCGAGGGGGTCAACCCGCTGAACTGGCCGCCGGCCTACGCGTCGTGGTTCGCCGCGGGCATCCTGCTCGCGGAGTGGACGGTCAGCCCGATGGGCTGGATGCACCGGCTCGCGCGGCGACGGTGGGTGATGGCGGGCATCGTCGTGGTGGCGTATCTGATCTCGGCCTCGCCGCTGGCCGGACCCGAGGGGATGACCCCGGCCCGGCTGGATCAGTTCGTGGTGCGCACCGCGATGGGGGCCATCATTGCCTGGGGGCTGCTGGCGCCGCTGGTGCTCGACCGGCCCGATACCAGCCACCGGTTCCTGGGTAGCCCCGTCATGGTGACGCTCGGCCGCTGGTCCTACGGGATCTTCGTCTGGCACCTCGCGGCGCTGGCGATGGCGTTCCCGTTGGTCGGCAAGTTCGTGTTCAACGGGGCCATGCCGGTGATCCTGGTGTTGACGCTGGTGTTCGGCATCGCGATGGCCGCGGTCAGCTACGCGCTGGTGGAGAACCCGTGCCGGCAGGCGTTGCGGCGCTGGGAGTACCGCCGCGCCGAACCGATTCCGCCGCTGGACAGTTCGGTCACCGACGAGCCGGAGCCGGCGATCGCGAAATGACCTCGGCGCGCACCGCCGAGCGCCGCGCCTTGCCCGCGTCGTCGCGCAGCGGGCGGTCGACGAACTCCACGGTGCGCGGCACCTTGTGCGGTTCGAGCCGGTCGCGCAGGTAGTCCCGGACCCCGTCGGCGTCCAGCGCGTCGGGGGTGGCGAGTTGCACCAGCGCGTGTGGCACCTGCCCGAGGTCCTCGTGCGGGAGGCCGACGACCAGGCAACTCGACACCTGAGGGTGGGCGTTGAGCGCGTTCTCGATCTCGGCGGGGTAGGTGTTCTTGCCGCCGACGGTGAACATGTCCACGCGCCGGTCCGACAGGTACAGGTAGCCCTCGTCGTCGAAGTAGCCGAGGTCGCCCAGCGAGTCCCAGCCGTCGCGGCTCTTGGCCGTCGCGCCGATGTAGCGGTAGGTGGGCGCGCTGCCCGGGGTGGGGCGCATATAGATCTCGCCCTCCTGCCCGGGCGGGCATTCGTTGCCGTCGTCGTCGAGCACCTTCATCTCGCCGGCCACCACCCGGCCCACCGAGCCGCGGTGGGTCAGCCATTCGGCACCGGAGATGAACGTCAGCGCCTGTAATTCGGTGCCGCCGTAGAGTTCCCACACCGCATCGGCGCCGACGAGTTCGATCCAGGCGGCCTTGATCTCCGGCGGGCACGGCGCGGCCAGGTGCCAGAGCCGGCGGATCGAGGACAGGTCGTAGGCGTCCGGGTCGGCGCGGTAGGCCGCCAGCGCGCGCTGCAGGATGGTGGGCACCGTGGCCAGGAAGCTGACCCGGTGCTCGGTGATCAGCCGCAGGAAGTCGTGCGGATCGAAGCGCGGCATCAGGATCAGGTGCTGGCCCAGCAGCAGGCCCGCCACCGCGACGGAGAATCCGGTGTTGTGGCTCATCGGTACGTTGATCAGCTGCACGTCGTCGGCGGCCGCACCGAGCGGATAGCCGATGGCCGCGGGCACGCGGCTGTCGCCGCCGGTCTCGATCAGCTTGGGGCGGCCGGTGCTGCCGCCGGAGCCCATCGCCTTCCACACCGGCGACACCGCCTCGGGCAGCTCCGCCGCCGAGGTGTCCGGCGCGGGCGTGAAATCGGCTGGGACGCTGGGCACTTGGCCGCGCGGGTCGGGGCGGCCGACCAGCAGCGCGCGCTCGCGCAGGTCCAGGATCTCGGCCAGCTCCGCATCCGGCAGCGTCGGAGTCAGCGGCTGCGGCACCGCGCCGAGTTTCCAGCACGCGATGACGGCCTGGATCCATTCGATCGAGTTCGGCATCAGGATTGTCACGTAATCGCCGGTGGCGACGCCCTTTTCGGCGTAGACGCGGGCCAGCCGGTTGGTGGAGGCGTCCAGTTCCGCGCGCGTGACGGTGCGGCCCTGGCAGGTCAGGGCGGGGGCGTCCGGGTCGGCACGGGCGAGTGCGGCGAGTTGGGTGGGAATCGGCGGTGTGCTCGGGTCGGTCATCAGTAGCCGCCCCTGGTGGCGAAGATCTTGCGGGGGTTGTCCACCAGCATGGCGCGGATCTGCTCCTCGGTGACCCCGCGCTCGCGCAGCGCCGGCAGCACGTCGTTGTGGATGTGCAGGTAGTGCCAGTTGGGCAGCACCACCGGGACCATCTCCTCGGGCAGCCAGTCGATGAAGCACGACGCGTCGTGGGACAGCACCATCTTGTCGGCGTGGCCGCGTTCGCACAGCCGCGCCACGGTGTCGACGCGTTCCGGGGTGGGCAGGTACACGTCGGCGCCGAAGCGGTCCATGCCGATGTAGGAGCCGGCCGCGATCAGTTCCTCGAGGTAGTCGAGGTCGGTGGTGTCGCCGCAGTGCCCGATCACCACCCGGGTCAGGTCCACCCCCTCCTCGGCGAAGACCCGCTGCTGATCGAGGCCGCGCCGGGTCGCGGCGTGGGTGTGAGTGGAGATCGGGACGCCGGTCTGGCGGTGGGCCTGCGCCACGGCGCGCAGCACCCGTTCGACGCCCGGCGTCAGGCCCGGTTCGTCGGTCGCGCACTTGAGGATCGCGGCCTTGACTCCGGTGCCGGCGATGCCCTCGGTGATGTCGCGGACGAACAGGTCGATCATCGGGTCCGGCCCGCCGAGCGCGGTGTCCGGGCCGGTGAAGTGGAAATACATCGGGACGTCGTTGTAGGTGTAGACGCCGGTCGCGACGACGATGTTGATCTCGGTGGCCGCGGCGATCTCGGCGATTCGCGGGATGTAGCGACCCAGCCCGATCACCGTGAGGTCGACGATGGTGTCCACACCGCGGGCCTTGAGTTCGGTCAGTCGGGCGATCGCGTCGCGCTTGCGGGCCTGCTCGTCGCCCCAGACCTGCGGGTCGTTCTGCATCATCTCCGGCGACAGTACGAAGACGTGCTCATGCATCAAGGTGGCGCCGAGGGTGTCGACGTCGATGACGCCGCGGACGGTGTTGACTTGTGTCACAAGGCGAATGCTAGGCGCAGCCCATCTGCGCGGCGCCGGATTCGGTGTAATGCCGGAAGCTACTCGGCCCTTTCGGCCGAAAGGTGAGTTCGGTCGAAGCGCAGCAGCGACGCCGCCAGCAGGGCCAGCGCGCACAGCGCCAGCAACTGCACCCACGGCGAGTGCCCGATGTAGCCGTCGACCGAGCGCCACGGGTAGCGCGACAGCGCCGCACCGGCCAGCGTCAGCGCCACCGAGGTCCCGCCGAGCGTCAGCACCCGCTGCGCGCGCGGGCGTGCGCGCAGCAGATACCGCAGGCCCGCGGCGGCGCCGAACACCACCGCGCCGACGGCCCCGGAGATCAACGCGCCCATCGCGATCAGCGCGGCGATCACCGGGCCGGGCCGCGGCGCCCACGGCCGCACCGGATCATCGCGGCGTCGTCGGCTCGGCAGCAGCGCCAGGGCGGCCAGGATCGGCAGCAGCGCCAGCCCGCCGGCCAGGCCCACGCGGTACAGGGCGTTGGACGCGAAACTCAACGTCACGGTGCCCGACGTGCCGGCCGGCACCACCCAGCCCTGCTGCCAGCCGTTGACCGTCACCGGCGTCAGTGCGGTGCCGTCGGGGGCCCGCGCGGTCCAGCCCGGGTTGATACTCTCCGGCACGACGAGCACCCGCTCGGTCTCGGCGGCGGGCACGGTCAGCTCGCGGCGATCCGCCGACCACCGCTCGGCCGGGGCCTCGGCGGTGGCGGCCGGGCGGACCTGATCGGCCAGCGGGCCGGACAGTTGCACCCCGTCGACGATGAAGGCCGCGCCGGGGCTGACCAACAACTCCTGCTGACCGGTGGGCAACTCGAGCGGGGCCGACTCGCACGGGCGCGCCGGCAGCGGCCCGCCGTCGAGCAGCGCGCCGACGGTGGTGTTCACCGAGGTGTTGACGAACCGGCCGGCGACCGCGAGCACCGGGCCCTCGCCGCAGCCGATGGTGATCTTGCGGGACCGGTTGCGCTGCGCGTCGGCGGCCGCGATGGGGGTGCCGTTCGCGCGCAGCGCCTGCACCTCGGCCAGCCCGGGCGGCTTGATCTGGTCGAAACCCAGTGCGGTGCGGTCGATCACGTCCTCCCAGTCCAGGATGCTGAGCTTGATCGACCGGGTCAGCGCGGGGTGCAGCGGCAGGGTTTGGCGACCGTCGCCGTAGAGCCGACGCACCTGGGGGCCGGTGCCGAGGTCGACGGCCACCAGGGTCGGGTTGGTGGGCAGTTCCGACAGGCTCGGCGTCAGCCGCAGCGCGGCCACCTCGGTCGGCTCCGGCAGGGTGATCGTCAGGGTCGGCGCGCCGTGGTTGCGCACCACCCCTTGCGGGGCGGTCCAGGCGGTGCGCGGATCGCCGTCGGCCGCGGCGAAGGCGGTGCCCAGGACGTCGAAGGAATCGGAGTCGCCGTCGGCGCGGGTGGTGTCGGGCTGGCGGACCAGATCCGAGAGCGCCGGGCCCTGGCGGGGCCGCACCCACACCGTCGGGGTCACCGAGATCGGTTCCGGCACGGTCAGGGTGCGGCTGAGGTTGACCAGTTCCTCGGGGGCCAGCGCGAGCGCGGAGGCGCAGTGCACCGCGTCGGCGCCGTCGATGCAGCCGGAGCGACCCAGGAATTCCGCCCCCAGGTCCCACCGGGCCACCGCCGAATCCGGCGGCGGGCCGGGCACTTTCACGGTATGGCGCAGGTCGACCGGATGCGCGAAGCCGGACGCGTCGTACTGGGTGACCGCCAGGTCGGTGATGCCGAACTGCACGCCGCCGGAGCCGTCGCGGGTCGCGGCGGCGGTGATCCGCACCCAGGGCGTCTCGCCGTAGGGCAGGGCCACGGTGACGGGCTGGCCGGGCTCGTCGACCCGCAGCGTCGTGGTGCCGCCGGCGGTCTCGATCGCGATGCGGTCGACCTGGGCGCCGATGGTCGAGGTGCTCGGCGTCAACGTCATCGTCGCGTTGGTGACCGGATGGTCGAAGTCGATCTGCAGCCACTGGCCGACCGCGGCCTGCAACGAGTTGGACACCCAGCTGGTGGCCGAGTCGCCGTCGATCGCGGCGGCGGGCCCGGCCGCGGGCGCCACATGCGGCAGCGCGGTGGCGTCGGCGGCCGAACTCGAGGTGGTCAGCCGACCGCCGGTCCAGCTGCCGTACACCGGCTCGGCCCCGGGGCTCGGATAGTCGGGCACCCGGTTGTGGGTGTGCCGCTCGTCGCCCTCGGCACGCACGGCCGACGAATGGTCGTCGACGCGGCCGTAGTCGGTCTCGCGCGCTACCGGGGTGTCGGTGACGGTGACGACGTCGGTGGGCAGGCCCGCGGCCCGGGCGTCCTGGGTCAGCAGCACCGGTCCCAGCGGGGCGGCGTTCGCCAGCCGGCGGCGCTCGTCGAGGCGCAGCAGCACCTCCGGGCCGCCGTCGATACGGGCGAGCTGATCGGTATCGGCAAGGTAAGGGGCGCCGGGGTTTTCGACGCCGGTGTGCAGCGGCTCGACCCGGTAGATCTCGACCGCCCGGTAGCGCGGCCGCAGCCCGCTGTCGGTGATGAATCCCTCCAGCGTGCCGGGCCCGACGAAGTCGCCGAACTCCGCGACCTTCGTCAGCCCGGGGGAGCCCTCGATGGCCCGGTGCACCAGGATCGGGCGGGCCGACCGGGAGTGCTCGGGGTCGAGGTCGTTGCGCAGCACCAGGTAGGACACGCCCTGGCGGGCCAGGGTGTCGGCCAGTCCGTCCGACGGCCGGCCCGCGGCGAACAGCCGCTGCACCGAGTCCAGCGCGCGGATGGTCTGCGGCGGGGTCAGCGGAATGGAATCGCGTACCCCCCAGGGGCTCTCGCCGAGCACCTGCAGGGGCTCGTCGCGGCTGTTGCCCCAGATCTGGGTGGCGAACGGCGCGCCGGGCACCACCAGCGCGCGCCCCGGCGTCGGCGCCCCGGTGTTGTACTCGGTGAGCCAGTCCGCGGTCTCGTGCCAGTAATCCGGGATCGCGGAGAACGATCCGGGCGGGGTCAGCCGACCGGTCCAGGCCAGCGACGTCGCCGCGGTCAGCGCCGCGAGCACCACGATCCCGACGGCCACCCGCTTGTCGTCCTCGGGGTGGGTGAAGGCGCGCAGCCACACCGGCCGCGGGACGCTGCCCGGCAGCGGGAGGCGGCCCATCAGGTGCGCGATGCCCAGCACGATCGGGATCCGCACCAGCGGTTCGAGCTTGTGCACGTTGCGCAGTGGGGCGCCGGCGTCGTCCAGGAAGGCCTGCACGTAGGCCGCGATCGGCGAACCTAGCCCGCCGGAGTAGCCGACCGCCAGCAGCGTGACGCCGATCAGCAGCATGGTCACCAACCGGCCGCGGGCGGGCATGGTCCGCAGCGCCAGCCCGGCCAGGCCGGCCGCGGCCACCAGGGTGGTGGCCCAGATCGCCATCGGGCCGGTCACCAGCGAACTGCCGGCCGTCGCGTTGGGTGCCACGAACGGCGACCACGCGTAGGTGCCGCGCAGCACTTCGATCAGCGAGGTCCACTGCGTGGTGACCCCGGAGGATTCGATGTAGTCCAGGAACGGCGGGCTGATCCGGCCCAGCGAGGCCAGCGCCACCACCCACCAGGTGACCGCGAGCGCGGTGGCCCCCAGCCACCATCCGCTGAACCGCAGCCATTGGCGGTTCGGCCGGTGACAGGCCCACCAGACCAGGGCGGGCAGGCAGGCGGTCAGGGTGGCGACGGCGTTGACGGCGCCCATCAGCGCGACGGCGACGGCCGAGCGGGCGGCCAGAACGCGCAGCGACTGACCGTGCCCGCCGCGCATCGCCAGGATGACCGGCAGCAACACCCACGGCGCCAGCATCATCGGCAGGGTCTCCGAGGAGATCGAGCCCAGCGTGCTGAGCACCCGCGGCGACAGCGCGAACGCGATCCCGGCCACCACCCGCGACGAGGTGGTGCCGATGCCCAGCGCCTCGGCGACCCGCAGGATCCCCCAGAATCCGGCGGTCAGCAGGATCGCCCACCACAGCCGCTGGATCACCCAGTCCGGCAGCCCCAGCAGGTCTCCGATCAGGAAGAACGCGCCGTGCGGGAACAGGTAGCCATACGCCTGGTTCTGCGCCTGGCCGAAGGGCAGGTCGCTGTTCCACAGGTCGGCGGCGCGCGCCAGGAACCGCAGCGGGTTGGCGGTGAGGTCCAGCTTGGTGTCCGGGGCGATCTGCCCGGGGGACTGCGCGAAGGTCAGCAGCAGCGCGACCAGCCCGGCCACCCAGAGCCAGCGGCGGGACAGCGGCTCGACGGCGGGGGGGTGCGGATCGGCGATCGACCCTCCCGGACGGGCCGCTACCGGGGTTGCGCTCAGGTCAGCTGCGGTCGCCGTATTCGACGCGGTTGAGCACCGACGACGCGGGGTCGCCCGCGGTCAGCGGCGGCTTGGTGTCCTGTTGGACCATCAACGAGACCCCGAACACCGCTGCGGCGCCGAGCAGAAGGCCGACCACAATGCTGGCGGCGGCAGGCACCACGAACCGGGTCATGTGGGCTCCTCAGCGGGCGGGTCGGTTTCGGTCGTCAGCCAACCTAGCACGGTTGGCTCAGTGCCCCGGGGGCACGATCAGTACCGGGCGCCGGCCGTGGCGCAGCACATGGTCGGCGACGCTGGACTGCAGCAGCGAGCGCAGGCCGGTGGTGCCGCGGGTCCCCGACACCACCAGGTCGGCGTCGATGCGGTCGGCGGCGTTGATGATCGCGCGCCAGATCGTGCCCTGCACGGGCACCAGCATGGGTTCGGCGTTCATCCCGGCCGTCACGGCCAGCTTGGTGCCCTCCTCATTGGTGCGCAACGCATCGGAATAGGCGATGTCGTGCTCTTCCTCGGGGTCGTCCTCGATGGGGTCGGGCGGCCCGTCCAGATCGACGCTGACCGGATCGGGGCCCGAGCGGATGGGCGTCCACACGGTGAGCACCACCACCCGCTTCGCAGCGAGAAACCGGGCCGCGTAATTGACGGCGCGGCGCGCGTTAGAGGTTCCGTCGTAGGCAATCAGCACGACAGACATGCCCCATGATCCCCTTACTGCCGGCTTGGGTCAGGTGAAACGGCGTGTCGCGCGCTTCGGACCCGTTCAAGAACCCTATCGGATGGTCGCTCGCGGGCCGGTCGCCGATCCGGCGTGGATCACATGACAGCATGAGGTATGGCTTTCACCTCGACGCTGTCCCGCGTTGCCGTCTCGGTGGCCGCGCTGCCGGCCTTGCTGCTGGCGTGTGCGCCGGCCTCCCAGCAGGCTGCACCGTCGGCCCCGGCGGAGGCGCGCACCCAGTCCTCGCCGGCCTCGGTTCCGCTGAGCAATCCGATTCCGCAGGCCCCGGCGGTCTGCGGCGACCTCTCGACGCTGTCGACCCGCGACAAGCTGGCTCAGCTGCTGATGGTCGGGGTGAGCAGCGGCGCCGACGCCCGGGCCGTGGTCGACGAGCACCGTGTGGGCGGCATCTTCATCGGCAGCTGGACGGACAAGTCCATGCTGTCCGACGGCACGCTGGCCGAGATCGCCGCCAACGCCCAGCCGCTGCCGCTGGCCGTCAGCACCGACGAGGAGGGCGGCCGGGTGCAGCGGCTGTCCGCCCTGATCGGCAGCCAGCCCTCGCCGCGGGTGCTGGCGCAGACCAAGACCCCCGACGAGGTGTACGCGATTGCGCGCGACCGCGGCCAGAAGATGCGCGGCCTGGGCATCACCGTGGACTTTGCGCCCGTGGTCGACGTGACGGATGCGGGCGACGGCACCGTGATCGGCGACCGCTCGTTCGGTTCGGATCCGGCCGTGGTGACCGAGTACGCCGGAGCGTATGCGCGCGGTCTGCACGACGGCGGCGTGCTGCCGGTGCTCAAGCACTTCCCCGGCCACGGCAGCGCCTCGGGCGACTCGCACGTCGGCGGGGTTACCACCCCGCCGCTCGAGGAACTGCAGGCCACCGACCTGGTGCCGTACCGCACGCTGACCACCCAGCCGGTCGGCGTGATGATGGGCCACATGCAGGTGCCCGGGCTGACCGGCGGCGAGCCGGCCAGCCTCAGCGGTCCCGCGGTGGGCCTGCTGCGCAGCGGCGACTACGGCGGCCCCGGCTTCGGCGGGGTGGTGTTCAGCGACGACCTGTCCTCGATGGGCGCCATCAACCAGCGCTTCGGGGTGCCCGAGGCCGTGCTGCGCAGCCTGCAGGCCGGCGTCGACGTCGCCCTGTGGGTCAGCACCGCCGAAGTCCCGGCGGTCCTGGAGCGGCTGGAGGCCGCCGTCGACAGCGGCGAGTTGCCGCTGGCTCGGGTGGAGGAGTCGCTGCACCGGGTGGCCGGTATCAAGGGCCCGGCGCGCTGCTAGTTCGCCGCCTGCTTACTGCCCAGTAAGATGTTTGCCGAATCGTTCGGCGAAGGGTAGGCGCATGGCAGGTGGTACCAAGCGGTTGCCGCGTGCCGTCCGCGAGCAGCAGATGCTCGACGCCGCGGTCGAGGTGTTCTCCGTCAACGGCTATCACGAGACGTCGATGGACGCGATCGCGGCGAAGGCCGAGATCTCCAAGCCGATGCTGTATCTCTACTACGGCTCGAAGGAAGACCTGTTCGGCGCGTGCCTGAACCGCGAACTCGGCCGGTTCATCGAGGCCGTGCGCGCGGATGTGGACTTCACGCTGCCGCCGCGGGACATGCTGCGCAAGACCATCCTGACGTTCCTGAGCTACATCGACGCCAACCGCGCGTCGTGGATCGTCCTCTACACGCAGGCCACCAGCTCGCAGGCGTTCGCCCACACCGTGCGCGACGGCCGCGAGCGGATCATCGACCTGGTGGCCCGGCTGCTGTCCACCGGCACCCGGAATCCCGAGCCCGGCACCGACTTCCACATGATGGCCATCGCGCTGGTGGGCGCCGGCGAGGCGGTGGCCGCCCGGGTCAGCGCCGGCGACGTCGACGTCGACGAGGCCGCCGAGCTGCTGATCAATCTGTTCTGGCGCGGCCTGAAGGGCAAGCCGGAGAACCGTTAGAGCGCGCGGACCTCGCCGGTCAGGTGCGGATAGCCCTTGGCCAGGTTGCGCAGCGACAGGTCCCAGCCGTCGGCGACCGGGTCCACGTACAGCCCGGGGCTCGCCGGCAGGATGATCGGCTTGCCGAACTTCACCGAGTACCGCAGCGCCTCCGGCAACTGGCCGTCGATGTTGGCCAACACCGCTGCGGCGCTGAACATCCCGTGCGCGATCACCGTGGGGAAGCCGAACAGCTTGGCGCCCAGCGAGCTGGTGTGGATCGGGTTGCGGTCCCCGCCCACGGCGGCGTAGCGGCGGATCTGGCCGGGGGTGATCCGCAGGATCGCGTTCGGCGGCGGCAACTTCGGCTGCTTGACCGGCGGCGGCTTGGGCTCGTCGGACAGGCTGGTGCGCTGCTGATGCAGGAACGTGGTGACCTGGTGCCAGGCCAACTCGTTGCCCACGTGCAGGTCGGTGACGACGTCGACGAGCAGGCCCTTGCGGTGTTCGCGCAGGTTGGTCGCCTCCGTCTTGACCGACACGGTGTCGGTGACGGCGATCGGCCGGTGCTGGGTGATGTGGTTCTCGACGTGCACCGAACCCATTGCCGCGAACGGGAAGTCGAAGCCGGTGATCAGCTCCATCACGGTCGGGAAGGTCAGCGCGAACGGGTAGGTCACCGGCACCGTGTCGCGGAACCGCAGGCCCGTCACCGCGGCGTAGGCCGCGACGTTGTCCCGGTCGATGGCCAGATCGGTGACGGTCAGGGTCCGCTCGGGCAGGGCGTCGCCGCGCGGGATCAGCGGCAGGGCGCCGATGGCCGCGCGGGCCATGTTCACCAGGCTGCTGCTCATCACGCCCCCAGCATGGCCTGGCCGCAGACCCGGATCGTGTTGGCGGTCACGGCGTTCGAGGCCGGGCCGGCGAAGTAGGCGATGGCCTCGGCCACGTCGACGGGTTGGCCGCCCTGGAACAGCGAGTTCATCCGGCGGCCCACCTCGCGGGTGGCGAACGGGATGGCCTCGGTCATCTTGGTCTCGATGAATCCCGGCGCGACGGCGTTGATGGTGATGTCCTTCTCGGCCAGCTTGGGGGCCAGCGCCTCGGTGAGGCCGATCATGCCCGCCTTGGTGGCCGCGTAGTTGGTCTGACCCCGGTTACCGGCGATGCCGGCCATCGACGACAGCCCGATCACCCGTCCGCCCGCGCCGAGGACGCCGCTGTCCACCAGGCCCTCGGTGAGGCGCTGCGGGGCAAGCAGATTGACCGCGATGACGGCGTCCCAGCGGGCGTCGTCCATGTTGGCCAGCAGCTTGTCGCGGGTGATGCCGGCGTTGTTGACCAGGATGTCGGCCTTGCCGCCGTGGTGTTCGAGCAGGTGGTCGGTGATCCGCTGCACCGCGTCGTCGGCGGTGACATCCAGGGCCAGGGCGGTGCCGCCGACCTTGGTCGCGGTCTCCCCGAGCGCGTCCGGGGCGCCCTCGGGCGCGGCCATGTCGATGCACACCACCTTGGCGCCGTCGCGGGCGAACACCTCGGCGATGGTCGCGCCGATGCCGCGGGCCGCGCCGGTCACGATGGCCACCTTCCCGTCCAGCGGCTTGTCCCAGTCGGCGGGCGCGGTCGAGTCGGCCGCGCCGACGTAGAAGACCTGCCCGTCGACGTAGGCGGACTTGGCCGACAACAGGAACCGCAGCGTGGACTCGAGGCCGGTGGCCGCGGGCTTCGCGGCCGGCGACAGGTACACCAGCGACACCGTCGCGCCGCGCTGCATCTCCTTGCCCAGCGATCGGGTGAAGCCCTCCAGGGCGCGCTGGGCGATGCGCTCGTCGGCGCTGTCGGTGTCCTCCGGCGTGGTGCCGACCACGACGATGCGGCCGGACGGGCCGACGTTGCGCAGCAGGGGGGTGAAGAAGTCGTGCAGGGCCTTCAGCCCGGCCGGGGTGGTGATGCCGGTGGCGTCGAACAGCAGGCCGCCGAACCTGTCGGCCCAGCGCCCGCCGAGGTTGTTGCCCACCAGGTCGTAGTCCTCGGCCAGGGCGGCGCGCATGGGTTCGGCGATGCGGCCCTCGCCGCCGATCAGCAGCGGACCCGCCAGCGGGGGGTCGCCGGGACGGTATCGGCGCAGCGTCTCGGGCTGCGGGATGCCCAGTTGCTTGGCCAGAAACGATCCGGGCCCGGACAGGACCACCTGCGCGTACAGGTCGTTGGGAAGCTTGGGAGCCACGGCGTTACCTCTCGATGTCAGAAGTCATGTCAGAAGTCACAGCTGTCAGTCTCAGTTGTCATAGACGAACTTACTTGAGAGTAAGAACTGTCGGTAGTATGGCCGTCATTGGCATCCACCTCAAACCGACTCGACGGAGATACCCGTGGCCACCGACGCGCAATCGAACCCGACCAAGAACCGCCGCCCCGTCGCGGTGCTGGGCGGCAACCGCATCCCGTTCGCCCGCTCCGACGGCGCCTACGCCCAAGCGTCCAACCAGGACATGTTCACCGCCGCGCTGGACGGCCTGGTCGAGCGGTTCGACCTGGCCGGGCAGCGTCTCGACATGGTGATCGGCGGCGCGGTGCTCAAGCACAGCCGCGACTTCAACCTGATGCGCGAGTGCGTGCTGGGCAGCGCCCTGTCCGCGGACACCCCGGCCTTCGACCTGCAGCAGGCCTGCGGCACCGGCCTGCAGTCGGCCATCGCGGCCGCCGACGGCATCGCGCTGGGCCGCTACGAGGTCGCCGCGGCCGGCGGGGTGGACACCACCTCCGATGCGCCCATCGCCTTCGGCGACGACCTGCGCCGGGTGCTGCTGAGCCTGCGCCGGTCCAAGTCCAACCTGGAGCGGTTGAAGCTGGTGGGCAAGCTGCCCGCCTCGATCGGCGTGCAGATTCCGACCAACGGCGAACCCCGCACGGGCCTGTCGATGGGGGAGCACGCCGCCGTCACCGCCAAGCAGCTGGGGATCAAGCGCGTCGACCAGGACGAGCTTGCCGCCGCCAGCCACCGCAACATGGCCGCCGCCTACGACCGCGGTTTCTTCGACGACCTGGTGACGCCCTTCCTGGGGCTTTACCGCGACGACAACCTGCGTCCGGACTCCTCCCCGGAGAAACTGGCCAGGCTCAAGCCGGTCTTCGGCGTCCGCAACGGCGACGCCACGATGACCGCAGGCAACTCCACGCCGCTGACCGATGGGGCGTCGGTGGCGCTGCTGGCCAGCGAGCAGTGGGCCGCCGACCACGGGCTGCCGGTGCTGGCCTACCTCGTCGACGCCGAGACCGCGGCGGTGGACTACGTCAGCGGCGCCGACGGGCTGCTGATGGCGCCCACCTACGCGGTGCCGCGGCTGCTGGCCCGGAACGGCCTGTCGTTGCAGGACTTTGACTACTACGAGATCCACGAGGCGTTCGCCTCGGTGGTGCTCGCGGCGCTGCAGGCCTGGGAATCCGAGGAGTACTGCACGCAGCGGCTGGGGCTCGACGGCCCGCTGGGCTCGATCGACCGCAGCAAGCTCAACGTCAACGGCTCCTCGCTGGCGGCCGGGCATCCGTTCGCCGCCACCGGCGGGCGGATCGTCGCGCAGTTGGCCAAGCAGCTGCACGAGAAGAAGGGCGAGGCCGGCGGCCGGACCGTGCGCGGCCTGATCTCCATCTGCGCCGCCGGCGGCCAGGGTGTGACCGCCATTCTGGAGGCCTAGAAATCAGCCAGAAATTTGCTGCCCCGGGTTTGTAACGCTCCCGACGGGGTAATCGATGTACTGGTTGGCTCCGTGTTGCCGTCTGACCCCCCGACCCGACGGCAACACGGGCCATCCTTCTTTCGAGGTGCGGCGATGGGTGCTGCTGGGGCCGAGGGGACTCCAGGAGCCACCCCCCGAAATTCCCTCTGGTGTGAGCCACGCCACAGGCGTAGCATCGTCGCTACGACGGGTTCGGGAGTGACCAATCCAAAGTGCCGACGAAGAGGCGAAGGTCGGACGCGCGAGATCTAACGAGGCGCACTCAATGTCCTCCCGAACCCGCCCTATTTCTCAGACCCACAGAATTGGCGACGGCCCCCGCACGCATGCGCGCGCAGGGGCCGTCGTGGTTCGTGGTGGCTTATCCGTGGTGGCCTAGAAGGCCGCTTCGTCGAGCTCCATGATGTCGTTGTCGATGTTCTCGATGACCGCGCGGGTGGCGGTCAGCTGCGGCAGGATGTTCTTGGCGAAGAACCCGGCCACGGCGACCTTGCCCTCGTAGAACGCCTTGTCGTCGCCGGTGGCGCCGGCGTCGAGCTTCTCGACGGCGACCGCGGCCTGACGGGCCAGCAGCCAGCCGACCAGCAGGTCACCGACCGACAGCAGGAAGCGCACCGAGCCCAGCCCCACCTTGTAGATGCTGGCGGGCTCCTCCTGCGCGGCCATCAGGTAACCGGTCAGGGCGGCGGCCATGCCCTGGACGTCCTCGAGCGCGGTGGACAGCAGCGCCCGCTCGCTCTTGAGGCGACCGTTGCCCGACTCGTTCTTGATGAACTCGCTGATCTCGCCGGCCACGTGCGCCAACGCCTTGCCTTGGTCGCGGACGATCTTGCGGAAGAAGAAGTCCTGCGCCTGGATGGCGGTGGTGCCCTCGTAGAGGCTGTCGATCTTGGCGTCGCGAATGTACTGCTCGATGGGGTAGTCCTGCAGGAAGCCGGAGCCACCGAAGGTCTGCAGGCTCTCGGTCAGCTTGGCGTAGGCCTGCTCGGACCCGTAGCCCTTGACCACCGGCAGCAGCAGATCGTTGACCTTGAGCGCCAGGTCGGCGTCCACGCCGTGCAGCGTCTGCGCGACGTCGACGTCCTGGAAGGTGCTGGTGTACAGGTACAGCGCGCGCATGCCCTCGGCGTAGGCCTTCTGGGTCATCAGGCTGCGACGCACGTCGGGGTGATGCGTTATGGTCACGCGCGGCGCGGTCTTGTCGGTCAGCTGCGTCATGTCGGCGCCCTGCACCCGGGTCTTGGCGTACTCGAGCGCGTTGAGGTAACCGGTCGACAGGGTCGCGATGGCCTTGGTGCCGACCATCATCCGGGCCTGCTCGATGACGTCGAACATCTGCGCGATACCGTCATGCACCTCGCCGACCAGCCAGCCCTTGGCGGGCACGCCGTGCTGGCCGAAGGTCAGCTCACACGTGGTGGAGACCTTGAGGCCCATCTTGTGCTCGACGTTGGTGACGAAGACGCCGTTGCGCTCGCCGAGTTCGCCGGTCTCGGGGTCGAAGTGGAACTTCGGCACGAAGAACAGCGACAGACCCTTGGTGCCCGGGCCGGCGCCCTCGGGGCGGGCCAGCACCATGTGGAAGATGTTCTCGAACATGTCGTCGGAATCGGCGGAGGTGATGAACCGCTTGACGCCGTCGATGTGCCAGGACCCGTCGTCCTGCCGCACGGCCTTGGTGCGGCCGGCGCCGACATCGGAACCGGCGTCGGGCTCGGTGAGCACCATCGTCGCGCCCCAACAACGCTCGGCGGCCAGCTCGGCCCACTTCTTCTGCTCGTCGGTGGCCAAGTTGTGCATGATCAGGGCCATGCCGCTGCCCATGGCGTACATGTAGGCGGCCGGGTTGGCGCCCAGAATGTGCTCGATCAGGGCCCACTGCAGCGCGCGGGGCATCGGCATGCCGCCGAGCTGCTCGGGCATGCCGATCTTGTCCCAGCCGCCGTCGTACAGCGCACGCATCGACTTCTTGAACGACTCCGGGATCTTCACGGAGTGGGTGGCCGGGTCGAACACCGGCGGGTTGCGGTCGCCGTCGACGAACGACTCGGCGATCGGCCCCTCGGCCAGGCGGGCCATCTCGCCGAGCATCTCGCGGGCGGTGTCGACGTCGATATCGCTGTAGGCGCCCTGGCCCAGCGCCTTGTCGACGCCGAATACCTCAAAGAGGTTGAACTCCTGGTCGCGAACGTTGGACTTGTAGTGGCTCACGTTTCCTCCTCGGTGAGAACTGCCACTGGCATGTGCGATATTCAGCTTTTTCGGTTGGGTACTCGGGATAAGTTACCCACCAGTAACTGTGCTGACTATACCGCTCGGTAACTTCAACGCAAAGCCTGCGCGAGCTATTTCTCGCAACTAACCAACCGAGCGGTTGGCCGACCTCGGAAAACGTCCCCGCACACCCCCGCTGAGCCGGGTTTTTGCGCCAACAGTGACGCTCGTCACCCGCGCTGCGGCTAGGTTGACGCCATGCACCGACTCGCGATCTGGGGAACTGGCAACATGGGCGCCGCGGCCATCCGGTCGGCCACCGGATTCCCGGGATTACAGCTGGTCGGGCTGATCACCTCGACGCCGGCGAAGGTCGGCAGGGACGCCGCGACCTTCGCCCGGCTCGACGCCCCGACCGGGGTGTTGGCCAGCGACGACGTCGACGCCGTACTGCGCGACTGCAACGCGGTGGCCTACCTGGCCTCCGGCGACATCCGCCCCGACGACGCCGTGGCCGACATCGAGCGCTGCCTGCGCGCCGGCGCGCACGTGGTGACGCCGTCGCTGTACTCGCTCTACGACCCGCGCTCGGCACCGCCCGACTGGGTCAACAGGCTCACCGACGCCGCCGAGGCGGGGCGCTCGACGCTGCTGGTCAGCGGCGTCGACCCGGGCTGGGCCAACGACGCGCTGGCGGTGCTGGCCGCGGGCCTGTGCACCCGGATCCGGACCATCCGCTGCCAGGAGATCTTCGACTACTCCACCTACGACCAGCCGCACGCGGTGCGGGTGTCCTGCGGCTTCGGCGGCGCGATGGACGAGATCCCGATGATGCTGCTGCCGTCGGTCCCGACCATGGTGTGGGGCGGCAACGTCCGGCTCATCGGCCGCGGCCTGGGCCTCGAGATCGACGAGATCACCGAGGAGGTCGAACGGCGGCCCTTGGAAAACGCGTGCGACAACGCCATGGGGCACTTCGCGGCCGGCACCCAGGGCGCGTTCTTCCTGAAGGTGATCGGCTGGGTCGACGGCAGGCAGCGCGTGGTCGTCGAGCACATCACCCGCATCGACCCGGCCTGCGCCCCGGACTGGCCGCAGCCCGAGGAGGGCGCCGGCGATCACCGCGTGATCATCGACGGCGACCCGCAGCTGACGATCATCACCCGCGCCGACGTGCCCGGCGGCACCCGGGCCGACGGCGGCAACACCACCGCCGCCAACCGGCTGCTCGGGGCCATCGGCTGGCTGGCCGAACAGAAGCCCGGCATCTACGACGGCCTCGACGTCCCGCTGCGTCCGCCGCTGACCCCGGAGCTGGAGGCCACCCGCTGGGTGTGAGCCGTTACTCGGCGGCCGGTTCTGGTTCCGCCACGGGTGCCGCCTCCGCCTCGGCGTCCGGGAGCTGCCCGACGAGATATTCGGCCAGCCCGCCGATGGTCGGGTAGTCGAACACCGCCGTCGCGTTGATGGTGAACGCGCCGCCGAACTGGCTGTGCAACCGGTTGCGCAGTTCGATCGCCATCAGCGAATCCGTGCCCAGATCCAGGAACCGGCTCGACGCCGCCGGCGGCTGCGCGAGCCGCAGGAAGTTCTGCACCTCCCGCTGCAGGAACTCGGTGACGAACCCGGCACGCTGCGGCACCGGGATCTCCTGCAGCTGCTTGAACAACTCGCTGTCGCCGGTCACCTCGCCGGCCGCGCTCGGCAACACCAGATCCAGGATCGGCGGACGGGAGGCCCCGAGCACCTTCGCGGCCCGCTGCCAGTTGGCCTTGATGACCGTCGCCTGCCCGGTGCCGTTGGCCATCGCCTCGGCCAGCGCGCTCAACGCCGCCGACGGCTCCAGCGGGATCAGGCCCTGGGCGCTGATGTTGGCGGTGGCCGCCTCCGAGGACGCCATGCCGCCCTGGGCCCACGGGCCGAAGTTGACGCCGGTGGCCGGCAGACCTCGGGCTCGGCGCTGTGCGATCAGGCCGTCGAGCAGGGCGTTGGCCGTCGCGTAGTTGGCCTGGCCCGGGGAACCGAACAGGCTCGACACCGACGACGACACGATGAAGAAGTCCAGCGCATCGTCCGCGGTCAGCCGGTCCAGGTGGTCGGCGCCAAAGGCCTTGGGCGTCAACGTGGTCCGGAACCGCTCGACGCTCTGCTGGGACAGCAGCGCATCGTCGAGCACGCCGGCCAGGTGCGCCACCCCCGCCAGCGGCGGCAGCTCCGCGCGGATCCGGTCGAGCAGCTTGGCCACCTCGGCCTCGTCGCCCACGTCGGCGGTGAAGACGTGGACGCGGCACTTGTACCGCTCCGCGATGTCGTCGATCACCTGCTGCGCGTCCGGGTCCGGGGCGCGCCGACTGGTCAACACGATGTCGCCGGCCCCGAGTTGCGCCAGATACGCCGCGGTGTGCAGGCCGATCGCGCCGAGGCCACCGGTGATCAGGTAGCTCCGATCGCCCTGCGGCTGCAGCGGTTTCGGCATCTGCACCACGATCTTGCCGATGTGCCGGGCCTGCTGCATCCGCCGGAACGCTGCTCGGGCCTCGGCCAGCGGATAGATCTCGGCGGGCAGCGGACGCCACTGGCCCTCGGCCAGCCCCTGCGACACCTCGGTCAACAGGCTCCGAATCCGTTCGGGCTCCTGGAAGGTCACCGTGTCCAGCGCCACGATCTCGTAGGCGATGTCGGGTCGCACCTCGGCCATCTGCTCGGGCGTCCAGATGTCGCGCTTGGCGATCTCGGCGAACCGGCCGTTGAGGGCGGTGGCCCGCACCGTCGCCTCGAGGAAGCCCTCGTTGGTGAGGCTGTTGAGCACCACGTCCACGCCGGCGCCGTCGGTGTCGGCCAGGATCAGGTCCGCGAAATCCGTGCTGCGCGAGTCGTAGACGTACTTGACCCCCAGGTTGCGCAGCGTCGCGCGCTTGAAGGTGCTGGCGGTGGCGAACACCGTGGCCCCGCACTGCTGGGCCATCTGGACCGCGGCCAGCCCCACCCCGCCGCTGGCGGCGTGGATCAACACCTTGTCGCCGGGCTTCAGCTGCGCCCAGTCGAACGCGAGCCGCACGGTCAGCGCGGCCGCCGGGATGGTGGCCGCCTCGACGGCGCTGACCCCGTCGGGGATCGGCGCCAGCAGCTGCGCCGGCACGTTGAACCGGCTGGCGAACGCGCCCTGCATGAAGCCGTAGACCCGCTGGCCGACCTCGAGCCCGTCGACCCCGTCGCCCACCTGCGTGACGACCCCGGCGAAGTCCCCGCCGATCGGGCCCGGGTCACCCGGGTACAGGCCCAGCACGTTGAGCACATCGCGGAAGTTCAGGCCCGCGGCTTCCACCCGGACCTGCACGTAGCCGTCCTGTGGCGCCGGGACGTCGGCCTCCACGAGCCGCAGGTTGTCGATCGCGCCGCGCTCGGTGGGCGCCAGGGCGTAGTCGGGGGAGCGCGGCACGGTCAGATGCCCGCTGCGCGCCCACGGCAACAGCCGCGACGCCAGCAACTTCCCTTGCCGCAGCGCGAGTTCCGGCTCCTCGAGGGCCGGTCCGGCGGCCAGCAACTTGGCCAGCACGCCCACCGCCTCCGGAGACCCGTCGCAGTCGACCAGCCTGGCCCGCAGCGCGGGTTCCTCGTTGACCGTCGTGCGGCCCAGGCCCCACAGCGCGGCCTGCACCGGATCGACCGGCTCGCCGGATTCGGTGGCCACGGCCCGCTCGGTGACCATCCACAACCCGCCGGGCAGCTTGAGCCCGCCCTGCACGGTGTGCACCGCGCTGAGCAGGTTCGCGATCTCGGACTCCAGGCGCGCGGCCGCGTCGGTGCTCGCCTCGCCGGCCGGTGCCGGCGCGGCGCGCCAGACGACCCCGGAGAACGCCATGCCGCGCTCGTGTGCCGCGCTGAGTTGCTCGCCCAGCAGCGCCGGGTCGGTGATCCGGTCGGCGGGAACGCATCCCGGCACCTTGTCCGCGAGTTCGTCGAAGCCGCAAATCAGCCAGTTGCCGCCGGCGGGGGACTCGGCGGGCGCGGGGGCGGGCACCTCGTGCCAGCCCACGGTGTAGAGCAGCCGGGTGGCGTCGCCGCCGAGTCCGCGCAGCAGCGCCTCGCGCGGCGCCCGCTTGACGGTGAACTCGCGAATCCCGCCCAGCTGTCGGCCATCTCGGTCCAGGAAGTCCAGATCGAACACCTGGGTCTCGGCGTCCAGCGCGCTGGTGTGCCACTTCGCGCGGCAGTAGAACCGCCGCGGCATCTTCTCGCGCAGCATCACCTGCCCGTAGCGCAACGGCAGGAACAGGTCGTTGACGCCCTGCTCGGCGGCCAGCAGCGCCGGGAACGCGGGGAAGGCGACGCCGGTGCACAGGTCCATCAGCACCGGATGCATGGGCTCGGCGCCCAGTTCGGCGGCCAATTCCTCCCCGACCAGGATGTCGCCGATGGCCTCACCCTCGCCGAGCCACAACGACTTCAGCGAACCCGACCAGGTCGGGCCCCACGCCAATTCCATGTCGGCGAAGGTCTCGAACAGATCCTGGGGCCGCATGCGGTCGAGCCGTTCGATCGCCTCGTCGACGGGATCGTCGGCCTTCGGGTCCTTGCCGTCCGGGGCTTCGGCGTCCGGGTCGACGCCGGGAACCACGGTGCCCTCGGCGTTCAGCGACCAGTCCGCACCGCGCTCGCCATACGGACGGCTGTGCACCTGGAACGTCGAGCCCTCCCCGCCGTCGAGGGGATGCAGCGTCAGCTGCACCTCGCGAGAGCTCTTCTCCGGCAGGATGATCGGCTCGTAGAAGAACACGTCCTTGGTGCGGGCCGGGGTGCCGGCGGCGGCCAGCGCCATGGCCGCATATGTCGCACCCGGCACCACGACGGTGCCGTAGATGACGTGGTCGGCCAGCCACGGCTGCGACTTCACCGACAGTCGGCTGGTGTAGACGGTGTCCCCGGACGCGAGATCCTTACCGCTGCCCAGGATCCCGGACACCGCGGGCCCGTCGACGGTGATGCCCGCGGTCTTGGGCCAGAAGCGACGACGCTGGAACGGATAGGTGGGCAGCTCCAGCACCCGGCGGGGTTGACGATGCAGCGCGGCGAAATCGGGCCGGTGCCCGCCGGCGTAGGCCGCAGCCAGCGCGTCGGCGATCTGGCGCCGGTCGCCGACACCCTTGCGCAGCGAGGCCACGGCGCGCGGGGCCGCCAGGTGCTCGGGCCAGACCTGCACCGCGGCACCGGTCAGCACCGGCTGGGGGCCGATCTCCATCAGCACCGAGCAACCCAGCGCCGCCACGGTGCGCACGCTCTCGGCGAACTGCACCGGTTGGCGGGAGTGCCGCCGCCAGTACGGCGCATCCAGCGGGCTGTGCGCGGTGAGCACCGCCCCGGTGCGGTTGCACACCAGCGGCAGGGTGGGCACCGCGAACTCGAATTGTGCGGCGTAGGCCTCGAACTCGTCGAGCACCGGGTCCAGCAGCTCGGAGTGGAAGGCGTGGCTGGTCTCGAGCCAGGTGCAGCGGATGCCCTCCTCGGCGAACCTCTCGACAATCTGCTCGAGGTCCGCGCCCGGTCCGGACAGCACGGTGTTGGGGCCGTTGTAGGCGGCGACGGAGATCCGCGGGAACTCGCCCGCGATCTGCTCGACGTGCTTGGCATCGGCGAAGACCGCCACCATCCGCCCGCCCTCGGGCAGGCTGCCGAACATCCGGCCGCGCTCGGCCATCAGCCGCGCGCCGTCTTCGAGCGTGAACACCCCGGCCACGCAGGCCGCGGCGTACTGGCCGACGCTGTGCCCCAGCACCACATCGGGTTCGATGCCCCAGGACTGCCACAGCCGGGCCAGGCCCATCTCGACGGCGAACAGCGCCGGCTGCGCATACGACGTGTGCCGCAACTGCTCCCCGGTCTCGCGGTCCGCGGCGAACAGCACGTCCAGCAGCGGCACCGGCAGCATGGGCTCGACGGCCTCGGCGCAGCGCCGCACGGTGTCGGCGAAAACCGGTTCGGCGTCGAACAATTCGCGCGCCATCCCGGGGTACTGGCTGCCCTGCCCGGTGAACAGCCACGCCGTCGTCGGCGGACGGGTGTGTTCGCCGCGCACCACGCCGGGGCGGGTGCGGTTCTCGGCCAGGTCGGCCAGGGCGTGGCGCGCGCTGTCGACCGAATCCACCACCAGCGCGGCGCGGTGCTCGAAGTGCGACCGACCGGTCCCGGCGGTGCGGGCCAGGTCCGCGAGGTCGGCGTCGGGATTGTCGGTCAGCCAGGCGTCGTACCGCTGCGCCAGGCTCACCAGCGCCTCGGGGGAACGCGCCGACAGCGGCAGCACGTGCACCGCCGGGGCGTCGGTGTCGGGCACCGGGGCCTCGGCGGGTGCCGGGGCCTCCTCGAGCAGCACGTGCGCGTTGGTGCCGGTGAACCCGAACGAACTGACGCCCGCGCGCCGCGGCCGGCCGTTGGCCTGCCACGGGGTGCTCTCCCGCACCACCTGGACCGGCAGCGAATCCCACGGGATGTGCGGCGAGGGGTTGTCGAAGTGCAGGCTGCGGGGCAGCAGACCGTTCTTCAGCGCCAGCACGACCTTGATCAGACCGGCCGCCCCGGAGGCGGATTCGGTGTGCCCGATGTTGGTCTTCACCGACCCCATCAGCAGCGGGCGGTCCGCCTCGCGGGCGCCGCCGTAGGCCGCGGCGGCCGCCTGCACCTCGATCGGATCCCCGAGTGGGGTGCCGGTGCCGTGCGCCTCGAGGTAGTCGACATCGCCGCCGGACAGGCCGGCGCGCGCCAGCGCCGACTCGATGAGCCGTTGCTGCGCACCGCCGTTGGGGACGGTGAGCCCGCTGGAGGCGCCGTCCTGGTTGACCACGCTGCTGCCGATCACGGCGCAGATCCGGTCGCCGTCGCGCTGCGCGTCGCTGAGCCGCTTGAGCACCAGGATGCCGCAGCCCTCGCTGCGGACGTACCCGTCGGCCGAGGCGTCGAAGGTCTTGCACCGCCCGACCGGGGAGAGCATCCGCGCGCGGGACGCCGCCACCACGGTGACCGGGCTCAACAACACGTTGACCCCGCCCGCCAGCGCCAGATCGCAGTCCCCGGCGTGCAGCGCCTGCACGGCCTGGTGGACGGCCACCAGCGCGGAACTGCACGCGGTGTCGACCGCGACGGCCGGGCCCTCGAAGCCCAGCGCGAAGGCCACCCGCCCGGAGATGGCGTTGAGCGCGTTGCCGGTGATGAAGTGCGGTTCGATCTTGTCGATCGGCTCGGCCGACAGCAGGTGCGCGTACTCGTTGGCGGCCACGCCGGTGAAGATGCCGGTGCGGCTGCCGCGCAACGCCGCCGGTGCGTAGCCGGCCCGCTCGAGGCCCTCCCACACGGTCTCCAGGATCAGCCGCTGCTGCGGTTCGATCCAGACCGCCTCGCGCGGGGAGATGCCGAAGAACTCGGGATCGAAACCGTCAATGCCGTCGAGGAATCCGCCGAAGCGGGTGTAGGTCTTGCCCGGCGCGTCGGGGTCCGGGTCGTAGAACTCGTCGATGTCGAAGCGGTCCTCGGGGACCTCCCGAATGGCGTCGATGCCCTCGGCGAGCACGTCCCAGAAGGCCTCCGGGTTGGGCGCGCCGGGGAACCGGCACGACACCGCGACGATCGCGATGGGCTCGTCGCGGCGGGTGGCCGCGGCCGTCGGCGCGGCGACGGGGGCGGCCTGCTGGGCCAGCCCGAGCACGTCGCCGAGCAGGTAGTCGGCCACATCGGAGAGCCGGGGATGGTCCATCACCAGGGTGATCGGGATCTGCTGTCCCACCCCTTGTTCGATGCGTCGCCGCAGTTCGACGGCCATCAGCGAATCCATGCCGAGGTCGAAGAAGCCGGCGTCCTCGCGGATCTCCGAGGTATCCACCCGGGTCACCTCGGCGACCGCGTCGCGCAGGTAGTCGGTGAGCAGCTTCTTGCGCTGCTGGACGGGTGCGGCGGTGAGGCGGTCGACGAGTTGCGTTGTCCCGGCGGCAGATCCGGCGGGTGCGGCGGCGGTGACCGCGGCGGGCACCTCCCGCTCCAACTCCGCGAGGAAGCCCCGCCGGCCGGCCTGCTGATACAGCGGCAGGAACCGGGCCCAGTCGACGCGGGCCACCACGCCCTGGGCGGGACCGTCGGTCGCGGCCACCAGCACGTCGGCCAGCCCGGCCAGCGCGTCGGTGGGGGAGAGCGTGCGGATGCCGCGGGCCTCGAGGCGGGACCGCGACTCCGCGTCGGCCATGCCGGTCGACCACGGACCGAAGTTGACGCTGACCCCGGCGACGCCCTGGGCGCGCAGCCGCCACGCCAGCCCGTCGAGGAAGGCGTTGGCCGCGCCGTAGGCGGTCTGTCCGAACCCGCCCCACACCGAGGCGATCGACGAGGTGCACACGAAGAAGTCGAGGTCGAGGTCGGCGGTGGCCTCGCTCAACTGTGCGGCACCCCAGACCTTTCCGGCGAAGACACGGTCCACGTCGTCGTCCGAGAGGCTGCTCAGCGGGGTGGTGTCGATCTCGCCGGCGGCATGGACGAGGCCGGCCAGCGGCGGCAGTTCGGCGGACACCAGCGCCAGCAGGCGCGCGACGTCGTGCGCGTCGGCGACGTCGGCGGTGACCACCCGGACCGCGCAGCCGTGCTGGTCGCGCAGCGCGTCGATGCGCTGCGCGACGGCCTCCGCGGGCTCGCGCCGGCTGGTCAGCACCAGCTGCGTGGCGCCGCGGGCGGCGAGGTACTCGGCGATCTCGAGGCCCAGTGCCCCGAGCCCGCCGGTCACCAGATACGTGGCGTCCGAGCGTAGTTCGGTCGGCGCATCCGTCGGTGCGGCGCTGCGCCGCACCAGCCGGCGGACATAGCTCGCCGGGCCGCGCAGCGCGATCTGGTCCTCGCTGAGGTCGGTGTCGCGCGGCGCCGAGACGGCGGCGAGCAGCCGGGGCCATTCGGCATCCGGGTCCGACGACAGGTCGGCCAGTCCGCCCCACAGCTGCGGATATTCGAGGGAGGCCGCGCGGCCGAAGCCCCACAGGCAGCTCTGCTCGGGGGCCACGACGTCGGCGTCGAGCACGTGTTGGGCGCCGCGGGTCACCAGCCAGATCGGGCCGCGCAGTTCGGCGGCGACGGCGGCGGCGAAGAGACGGCGGGTGCCGCCCAGGATGCGGTGCTGCATGCGCAGCAGGGCGCGCGTCGACAGGCCCGTGCCCGGGTCGGGGTCGGCGTCCAGCGCCGCGATTTGCAGGATGCGCGGCGCGGCGCCCTCGGCGACCGCGGCACGCAACTGCTCGGCCAGCGCCGCCTCCTCGGCGTCGGTGGCCGGCAGTCCGACCAGCCGATGCTGCCGGCCGCGGGCGGTCAGCAGGTCGAGCAGGGGGCGGGTGGCGGCGTTGTCCTCACCGATGAGCAGCCACGGCGCGGGATCGCCCCCGTCGCCGAGGCCGTCCCCGACTCCGAGGTCGGTCTTCTCCCAGTGGATCTCGTAGCGGTCCTCGGCCACCGATTGGGTGGCGCGTTGCTGATTATGGTGGGCGGCAAGCTTTCTGAGCACCTCGCGGGTGCGCTGATCGCCGTCGTCGAGCAGGGCGGCGAGTTCCTCGATCCGGCCGTCCTCGAGCAGGCCGAGGGTCTCGGTGCGCATGGCGGGCGGCTCTCGGTCGGCCTGCTCGCGGGCGTCCCGGTTGTCGGAGTACCAGTACTGGCGGTGCTCGAACGGGTAGGTGGGCAGGTCGAGCTTGCGTCCGGCCGCGGCGGTGAGGGCGTCGAAGTCCGGCAGGTGGCCCAGCACGTAGGCGTCGGCGACGGCCTCGATGATCTGGCGGTGATCGGAGGCGTTGCGGCGCAAGGACGCCAGCGCGCGGGGCGCGGTGGCCGGTTCGGGCCAGGCGGCCAGCGCGGCCGCGGTCAGGATCGGCCGCGGGCCGATCTCGAGCAGCGTCTTGCAGTTCAGTTCGGCCAGCGTGCGCACGCTCTTGGCGAACTCCACGGGCTGGCGGGCGTGGCGGCGCCAGTAGGCGCCGTCGAGGCGCACGCTGCGGCCCAGTGCGGTGCCGGTGCGGTTGTCGATCAGGATCCGTTGTGGCGCAGCAAAAGTGAACTGCTGCGCGTAGGCCTCGAACTCGTCCAGGATGGGATCGAGCAGCGACGAGTGGAACGCGTGGCTGGTGTCGAGCCAGTCGCAGCGCACCCCGTCGGCCGTCAGCGCGGCCACGGCTTTCTCCAGATCCGCTGTGGGCCCGGACAACACCGTGTTGGCGCCGTTGTAGGCGGCGACCGACAGGCTGGGGTACTCGTCGGTCAGGGCTTCGGCGCGTTCGGCGGCGGTGAACACCGCGACCATCCGTCCGCCCGCGGGCAGGCTGCCGAACAGCCGGCCGCGCTCGGCCATCAACAGCGCGCCGTCGGTGAGCGTGAGCACCCCCGCGACGCAGGCCGCGGCGTATTGGCCGACGCTGTGCCCCAGCACCACATCGGGCTCGATTCCCCACGATTGCCAGAGCCGGGCCAGGCCCATCTCGACGGCGAACAGTGCCGGCTGGGCGTAGGAGGTCTGCCGCAGTGTCTCCTCGCTGTCCGGGCCGTCCATCGCGAAAATGACGTCCAGCAAGGGCTTTTCGAGCGCATCGGCGACGGCGTCGGCGCATGCGCGCAGCGTCTCGGCGAACACCGGCTCGGTGTCGAACAGCTCCCGTGCCATCCCGGGGTACTGGCTGCCCTGTCCGGTGAACAACCACGCGGTCTTGGGTGCCTCGTGGGACTCGCCACGCACCAGGCCCGGCGCGGGCCGGTCGTCGGCCAGCGCGCCGAGCAGTTCGATGGCCGCATCGCGGGTGTTGACCACCAGTGCGGCGCGGTGCTCGAGGTGCGCCCGCGCGGTCCCGGCGGTCCGGCAGAGGTCGGCCAGGGTGGCCTCGGGGTGCTCGCGCAGCCAGCCGCGGTACTGCTCGGCGATCTGCACCAGGGCGGCCGGGGTGCGCGCCGACAGCGGCAGCACGCTGAACCGCGCGGGGGCGTCGATGACCGTCGGCCCGGGCTCGGCCGGTGCGGGGGCTTCCTCGAGGATGACGTGGGCGTTGGTGCCGGCAAAGCCGAAGGAGCTGACCCCGGCGACGCGGCGCACCCCGTTGCGCTGCCACGGGGTGCTCTCCCGCACCACCTGCACCGGCAGCGAATCCCACGGGATGTGCGGCGACGGGTTCTCGAAGTTGAGGTGCTTGGGCAGGGTCTCGTGCTCGAGCGCCAGGACGACCTTGATGACACCGGCGATGCCCGCCGCGGCCTCGAGGTGTCCGATGTTGGTCTTCGCCGAGCCGATGAGCAGCGGCTTGCCGGGGTCGCGGCCGGCGCCCAGCGCGGCGCCGGCGGCCTGGGCCTCGATGGGATCGCCCAGCGAGGTGCCGGTGCCGTGGGCCTCGAGGTAGCCGACGTCGCTGGGGGTCAACCCGGCGCGGTGTAGCGCGTCGGCGATGACCCGCTGCTGGGCCACGCCGTTGGGCACCGTCAGCCCGCCCGAGGCGCCGTCCTGGTTGACCGCGCTGCCGCGGATCACGGCGCGGATGTGGTCGCCGTCGCGCAGCGCATCCTCGAACCGCTTGATGACCACGACGCCGCAGCCCTCACCGCGCACGTAGCCGTCGGCGGCCGCGTCGAAGGTCTTGCAGCGGCCGTCCGGGGCCAGCATGTGGGCGCTGGAGAACGTGATCATGGTGGCCGGGGTCAGCAGGACGTTGGCCCCGCCGGCCAGGGCCAGATCGCATTCACCGAGGCGCAGCGCCTGGCAGGCCTGGTGGATGGCCACCAGCGAGGAACTGCACGCGGTGTCGACGGCGACGGCCGGTCCCTGCAAACCCAGCCGGTGGCTGATCCGGCCGGCCGCGGCGGCGTTCGAGGTCCCGATGGCCATGTAGGCCTCGATCTCGGGATAGGTCAGCTCATCGGAGGCCATCCCCAGGTAGTCATGGGTAGCCAGGCCCACGAACACGCCAGTGTTGGTGTCGGCCAACGCCGTTGGCGCGGTGCCCGAATGCTCCACCGCGTGCCACGCGGTCTCCAGCAGCAACCGGTGCTGCGGGTCCAACAACCTGACCTCGCGCGTCGACATCCCGAAGAACGGCGCGTCGAATCCGGTGGGGTCGTCGACGAAGCCGGCGCGGCGGGTGACGACCTTGCCGGGCGCGCCGGGTTCCGGGTCGAAGAACTCGTCGGCGTTCCAGCGGTCCGCGGGCACCTCCGAGATCGCCTCGCGGCCCTCGCTCAGCAGGTCCCAGTATTCGGCGGCGTCCCGGGCCCCGGGTAACCGGGCCGCGTAGCCGATGATCGCGAAACGCGGCGGTGCCTGCTCAGCCTGATACTCGGCAGATCCCATGATTCGTCGTCCCTCCCCGCGCCGGTCGTCAAACCTTGCCCCCGCAGGTGATTTGTCGCGCGCGAAACTAACTTCCTCGACGCACACTATGGCATTGTTCTCCACCGGCATATACGGCTACGTTTGGCGCGGGGCGGGGCCCGCGACGCAGGGCCGCGGGCCCGATGAAAATTGCGAGGATCCGGTGACAGCTGACACCAGATCGAGGGTCAGTTGAGCAGGGATTCTGGAGGAATCAAGCGTTGCGCATTGGCAAGATAACGGTTGGGCCGCTTGATGAGTGGGCGCTCAAACCCGGTTCGGTCACCTCGTGGCACCCCACGGCCGAGTCGGCCGAAAAGGCACGACAGGCGCCGATCAGTGCGGTACCGGTCAGCTACATGCAGGGGCAGCATCTGCGCAACTACTGCGAGCGGACCGACGCGGGCCTGAACTTCTCCCGGCAGATCATCGCCAGCTGCGAAGTGGCCGGGCACTGCGACATCGCGGCCATGGATCACGCCGTGAACGCCTACCTGCGCCGACACGACACCTTCCGCAGCTGGTTCGAGCGCGCGGACGACGGTGGGTTCACCCGCCGCGCCCTGCCGGACCCGGACGACATCGAGTTCGTCCCGGTCGATCACGGCGCGCTGAGCATCGACGAGATTCTGGCGCACGTGGTGGCCATTCCGAGCCCGTTGGAGTGGGGCTGCTTCACCTTCGGAATCATTCAAAACGAGGACAATTTCACGTTTTTCGCCGCCATGGATCACGTGCACGGAGACGCGACGCTGATCGGTACGACAATGCTGGAAGCAAACGGAATGTATTCGGCGCTGAGCGGGACGGGCACGGCGCTGACACTGCCGGAGGCGGGCAGCTTCGACGAGTTCTGCATTACCGAACGCGAACGCAATGCGGAACTGACGGTGGATACCCCCGAGGTCCGGGCCTGGATCGAATTCGCCGAGAACAACAATGGCGGTTTTCCGGAATTCCCGCTGCCGCTGGGGAATCCGCAGGAGGCCACCCGCAGCGATATGACCACCGAGTTCCTGTTGGACCCCGCGCAAACCGAACGGTTCGACGCCGCGTGCGGGTCGGCCGGGGCGCGCTTCGTGGGCGGTCTGTTCGCCTGCCTGGCCCAAGTGGAGCACGAACTGACCGGCACCCTGACCTACTACGGCCTGACCCCCCGGGATTCCCGCAACGCCACCGACAACTTCATGACGCAGGGCTGGTTCACCGGGTTGATCCCCGTCACCGTCCCGATCGGTGCGGCGTCCTTCGGCGAGGCCGCGTGGTCCGCGCAGGAGTCCTTCGATTCGAATCTGAACATGGCGAAGGTGCCCTACTACCGGGTGCTGGAGTTGGCGCCGTGGCTGAAGTGGCCGCAGCCGAATTTCCCGGTGTCGAATTTCTTCCACGGCGGCGCCGCCCCGCTGAATGCCGTTCTGGCCGCCGCCGATATGGGCCTGGCGAACAACATCGGCATCTATCCGGATGGCCGTTTCTCGTATCAGCTGACCATTTACATATTCCGCTACGGCGAGGGCACGGCAATGGCCATCATGCACCCCGACAATCCGGTTGCGCGGAAATCGGTGGCCCGCTACTTGGCGGCCATGCGGTCGGTGGCCGCGTTGGTCGCCGACAGCGGGAACTGGGGGCGCGTCGCATAGCGTGACGCGGGCAGGGGTGAGTGCGATATGCGACGGCTAGCTGATTTTGTGGCGCGATGGCCCTGGGTGGTCATCGGCGTCTGGGTCGCGATGGCGATCGCCCTGCCGCTGTCGTTCCCGTCGCTGAACGTCATGGCCGAGCGCAACCCGCTGGTCATCCTGCCCGCCGACGCGCCGTCCAGCGTCACGGCCCGGAACATGGCCGAGGCGTTCCAGGAGTCCGGGTCGGACAACCTGCTGGTGGTGGCGTTCATCAACGAGGACGGACTGCGGCCCGACGACGAGACCACCTACCGCACGGTGGTCGACGCGCTGCGCGCCAGCGATTCCGATGTCGTCTCGGTGCAGGATTTCCTCGGCACACCGCAGCTGCGACAGTTCCTGACCAGCGAGGACAAGACCACCTGGGTGCTGCCGGTGAGCCTCGAGGGCGAACTGGGCACCCCGCGGGCCTTCGAGGCGTTCAACCGGGTCAACGAGATCGTCACCGACACCGTCGGGGATCAGGCCGCCCTCGGCGACAACCACGAGGGCCCGCTGGAGGTGTACGTCACCGGGCCCGCGGCCACCGTCGCCGACCTCACGGTGGCCGGCGAGCAGGACCGGTTGCCCATCGAGATCGCGATCGCGGTCCTGGTGCTCGGCGTGCTGCTGCTGGTGTACCGCAACCCGCGGACGATGATGCTGCCGTTGGTGACCATCGGGGCGTCGGTGATGATCGCCCAGGGGTTGGTGGCCGGTTATTCGTATCTGACCGGGGCGGGCGTCTCGAACCAGTCCATCGTGTTCCTCAGCGCGATCCTGGCCGGTGCCGGGACCGACTACGCGGTGTTCATGATCAGCCGCTACCACGACTATCTGCGCCGCGGCGCGGACTACGACCAGGCGGTCCGGTCGGCGATGGTCTCGATCGGCAAGGTCATCACCGCCTCGGCGGCCACCGTGGGCATCACGTTCCTGGTGATGAACTTCGCCCAGATGGGGGTGTTCCGGACCATCGGCGTCTCGGCGGCCATCGGGATCGGCGTCGCGTACCTGGCCGGGATGACCCTGCTGCCGGCCATCCTGGTGCTGGCCGGGCCGCGCGGCTGGGTCAGCCCGCGGCGCGAACTGACCGCCCGGTTCTGGCGGCGCTCCGGCATCCGGATCGTGCGCCGGCCGGTGGCGCACCTGGTCGGCAGCATCCTGGTGCTGGTGCTGCTGGCCGGCCTCGCGGTCGGGGCGGAGTTCAACTACGACGACCGCAAGGCCGTCGCCGCGTCGGCGCCGAGTTCGATCGGTTACGCCGCGCTGGAACGGCACTTCCCGATCAGCCAGTCCATCCCGCAGTACCTGCTGGTGCAGTCCGAGCGCGATCTGCGCACCCCGCAGGCGCTGGCCGACCTCGAGCAGATGGCGTCGCGGATTGCGCAGCTGCCCGACATCGCGCTGGTCAGCGGCGTGACCCGGCCGTTGGGCGAGGTGCCCCCGGAGTTCCGGGCCACCTTCCAGGCCGGCATCGTCGGTGCGCGGCTGGCCGAGGGAACCGCCATGATCGGCGAGCGAGGTGACGACCTCACCGAGCTGGCGACCGGCGCCAACACGCTGGCCGACACCCTCGGCGAGGTGCGCGCGCAGGTCAACGCCATCGCGCCCAGCCTCCAGACGCTGCTCGACGCGTTCTCGTCGGTGCGCACCGAATACGGCGGCGACAAGCTGGTGCGCGATGTCGAGACCGCCGCCGAGCTGGTGCAGGCCGTCAACGAACTCGGCAACTCGATGGGCGTGAACTTCGCCAATGTCAAGAACATGTTCGGCTGGATCGGCCCGGTCCTGCAGGCGCTGCAGGGCAATGCGGTGTGCGACGCGAACCCGTCCTGCCGCGACACCCGCCTGCAGTTCCAGCGCCTCGCGGAGGCGCAGGACGACGGCCGACTGGACCGGATCAACAAGCTGGCCGGCGACCTCGAGGGTTTCGAGGACCGCGAGAGCCTCAACGCGACGGTGACCAAGCTCAACCGCGCGCTCAACGACCTCGTCAAGGCCACCCACGCGTTGGGGCTGGACAGCCCCGGCGGCGCGCAGTCGGGCCTGGGCGAGATCCGGCAGGGCGCCGACGAGCTGGCGAAGGGCAGCCGGCAGGTGGCCGGGGGAGTCGACGAACTCGTCGAGCAGATCAAGGTGATGGCCGGCGGGCTCAGCCAGGCCTCGACGTTCCTGTTGACCATGCGCCAGGACGCGGCGGCCTCCTCGATGGCGGGCTTCAACATTCCGGCCGAGGTGCTGCAGGCCAAGGAATTCCAGCTGGCCGCCCAGGCGTTCATCTCCCCGGACGGGCACTCGGTGCGCTACCTGGTGCAGACCGAGCTCAACCCGTTCAGCCCGGCGGCCATGGACCAGGTCAACACCATCAACGACATCGCCCGCGGCGCCCAACCGAACACCACCCTGGCCGACGCGTCGATCTCGATGGGCGGCTTCCCGGCCGCGCTGCGCGACACCCGGGACTACTACGAACGCGACATCCGGTTCATCATCATCGTCACGCTGATCGTCGTGCTGCTGGTTCTGATGTTGCTGCTGCGGTCGCTGATCGCCCCGTGGTATCTGGTCGGCTCGGTGGTGTTGTCGTTCTTCGCCGCCATCGGCATCGGCGTGCTGCTGTTCCAGGTCATACTCGGTCAGCAATTGCATTGGAGCGTGGCGCCATTGGCGTTCGTGGTCCTTGTCGCCGTCGGCGCGGACTACAACATGCTGTTCGTGTCCCGCATGCGCGACGAATCCCCGCACAGCGTGCGTTACGGCGTCATCCGCACGCTGGGCTCCACCGGCGGGGTGATCACCGCGGCCGGCCTGATCTTCGCGGCCTCGATGGCCGGTCTGCTGTTCTCCAGCATCGGCATCGTCGTGCAGGGCGGCTTCGTGATCGGCGTCGGAATCCTGTTGGATACCTTCGTGGTACGCACCATCACCGTGCCCGCCATCGCGACGCTGGTGGGCCGGGCCAACTGGTGGCCCGGCAAGATCGGGCCGGCGCCGGCGAGGGCGCCGGAACCGGCCGACATTGGTCAGGAGAGCGGATGACACCTCGCCAGGGCAGCACGCTGACTCAGCTCACGACCGCATCCACCACGACGGGAACCCCCTCGATCCTGTCGATCCTGCACGGTCGGGCCAGCCTGCGCCCCGACGACATCGGGTTCACCTTCACCGACTACGAGCGCGACCCGGACGGTGTCCGGCACAGCCTCACCTGGTCGCAACTGGCCCGCCGGACCCGCGCCGTGGCGGCCGAACTGCGCCGGCACGGCGGCACCGGGGACCGCGCGCTGATCCTGGCGCCGCAGGGCCTCGACTACATCCTGGCGTTCCTGGGGTCGATGCAGGCCGGGCTGGTCGCGGTGCCGCTGCCGCTGCCGCACCGCGGTTCGGGGCACGACCGGGTGGCCGCGGTCCTGGCCGACACCGAACCCGCCGTCGTCCTGACCACCTCGGCGGTCGTCGCCGACGTCCGCGATTTCGTCGACAGCGCCGGATCGGCCCACCCGCCGACGGTCGTCGAGATCGACGCCCTGGACCTCGACGCCGCCGACAGCGCCGCCGACAGCGCCGCCGAACCGGCCGAGCTGCCCAGCCTGGCCTACCTGCAGTACAGCTCCGGGTCCACCCGCGTCCCGACCGGGGTCATGGTCTCGCACCGCAACCTCACGGTGAACTTCGATCAGTTGATGCGCAGCTTCTTCGCCGGCACCCCGCTGCCCGCCGAGACCACGCTGGTGTCGTGGCTGCCCTTCTACCACGACATGGGCCTGGTGCTGGGGGTCTGCGCGCCCATCCTGTGCGGGCACCGCGCCGAGCTGATGAGCCCGGTCGCGTTCCTGGAGCGCCCCGCGCGCTGGGTGCGGGCGTTGGCCCAGAACCCGCGCGCGTGGTCGTCGGCACCGAACTTCGCGTTCGACCTGGCGGCCCGCAAGACCAGTGACGACGACCTGGCCGGCCTGGATCTCGGTGGTGTGCTGGGCATCATCAGCGGCGCCGAGCGGGTCGAGCCGGCGACCCTGCACCGCTTCGTCGACCGGTTCGCGCACTTCAACTTCGCCGACCACATGATGCGCCCGTCCTACGGGCTGGCCGAGGCCACGGTCTTCGTCGCGGCGAGCATCTGGGACGAGAACGCGCCGGCGGCGCATTTCGATTCCGCCGAACTCGGGGCCGGGCGGGTGCGGCCTTGCCCGCCGGGGCGCGGCGCGGCGGCGGGGACGGTCACCAAGCTGGTCCGCTACGACGTGCCGGAATCGCCGTCGCTGCGCATCGTCGACGGCGACACCGGACAGGAATGCCTGGCGGATCAGGTGGGCGAGATCTGGGTGCACGGCGAGAACGTCGCCGACGGCTACTGGCGCAAGCCGCCCGCCGAACAGAGCGGTTTCGGCGCGACCCTGTCGGACCCGTCGCCGGGGACCGCCGCCGGTCCGTGGCTGCGCACCGGCGATCTCGGCTTCGTCCACGCGGGCGGGCTGTTCATCGTCGGGCGCATCAAGGACGTGCTGATCATCCGGGGCCGCAACTACTACCCCGAGGACATCGAGACCACGGTCCAGACCCTCGTCGCGGGGCGGGTCGCGGCGATCTCGGTGCCGGTGCAGGGGACCGAGGAACTCGTTGCCGTCGTCGAACTCAAGAAACCCGACGACCTCGACGCGATCAGGAGTGAGGTCACCGCCGTGATCGCCAACGCGCACGGCCTGAGCGTCGCGGATCTGGTGCCGGTGCCGGCGGGATCGATCCCCACCACCACCAGCGGCAAGATCCGCCGTGCGGCCTGCGTCGAGCTGTACCGGCGGCGGGAGTTCGACCGATGGGATGGGTGATGCAGAGTAAGGTTCGCTGCAGTGTTGCCGACGAGTGTGATTGTGGGGCGTGAGAGGGCATGAGACGACTACTCGCATTCGGCACCGCGATGACAACCCTCGGCGCCGCAGGCTATTTGGGTCTCGGTGTGGCGGCCGCCGATGACGCCGGCACCGACGCCGGCAGCGGCGCCGCGGCCGAGCCGACCCCGCAGCTGGGCACCCCCGGGCGCGGCTACGCGCTGGGCGGCGCGCACGTGCTGGGCATCCCGTACGACGAATACATCATGCGCACGGGCGCGGACTGGTTCCCCGGGCTGGACCGCGAGATCGTCGACTACCCGGCCGGACAGGTTCAGGGCCACACCCTCGAGCGGTTGTTCCCGGGCATCGGCGCCTTGGGGGAGCGCATCATGCCTGGCCTCGGCCTCGACGGCCCCAGCTACGGCGAGTCCATCGACGTCGGCGCGCCCAACCTGATCGAGGCCATCAAGCGAGGCGGCCCGGGAACGGCGATCGGCCTGTCCGAGGGTGCGTCGGTGCTCGATGAAACGCAGGCCCGGCTGGCCTACGACCCGGCCGCGCCGCCGCCGGATCAGCTGAGCTTTGCCACCTATGGCAACCCCGTCGGCAAGCACGCCTTCGGCGAGAGCTTCCTGACCCAGATGTTCCCGGTCGGCGCCGTCGTCCCGTCGCTGGACTACCGCATCCCGCCGCCGGTGGAAAGCCAGTACGACACTTACAAATTCGTCTCCGCCTACGACAGCATCGCCGACTGGCCGGACCGGCCGGACAACTGGATCTCGGTGGCCAACGCCATCGTCGGGCTGGCCACCGGGCACACCGCGGTCGCGTTCACCGACCCGAGCATGGTGCCGCCGCAGAACATCCGCACCACCGTCAACTCCCGCGGCGCGAAGACCACGACGTACCTGATCCCCGAGGAACATCTGCCGCTGGTGCTGCCGTTCAAGTACCTCGGCGTGCCGCAGGAGACGCTGATCGAACTCGACCGCGTGCTCAAGCCCTACGTGGATGCCGGCTACTCGCGGCACGACGACCCGCTGACCGCGCCCATCACGGTGGACCCGATCAACGGCTACGACCCGGCGGAGGTCACCGCCCCGGCCACGCAGGCCGCGTTCGGCGGCGCCGGCGACCCGGTGTCGCAGTTGCTGTCAGGGCTGCAGTACATGCTGAACAATCAGCCCGTCCTCGGCGGCGGGTCCTGACCCCTCGCAAGCCGGCTCACAGACCGGCTCACAGGCCGGCGTAGCCGACCCCGAGCAGCAGGACGCCGGCGACGGCCAGCAGGGCCGCAACGCCGAGGCGGCCGCGCGAGCGCACCCAGTCGTACAGCGTCGCCAACGTCGCGCGGGTGCGCTCGGGGGCGACGACGTAGCACAGCAGCGGTATCTCCACGAGCGTGAACGCCACCACGTTGAACAGCATCAGCGCGCCGACCTGCGTGGCGGCCGCCGCCCCCGAGGCCACGATCAGCGTCAGCGCCGCGACGTAGTCGATGGACGGCAGCGCGATGCCCAGGCCCGCGATGCCGGCCGTCCACAGCGAGCCGCCCTGCACCAGCGCCCGGGCGCGCACCGCGACCGGATCCAGTGCGCGACGCAACCGGCCCCGCGAGGCGGGCGATTCTCGGTGGCCGCGGCGGGCCAGTACGCTGGCGGCCACCAGCGCCGCGTTGGCCAGCACCACGGCCCCGACCACCAGTTGCACGCGCGGCAGCGTGAACTGCGCGGAGCCCAGCGCGGGCCGCAGCACGAACAGCACGATCAGGCCCACCGTGATGCCCATGGCGAAGCCCCCGGCCAGGAACGTCAGCAGCTGTAGGCCCGGCCGGGGCCGGTTGATCATCAGGACGGTCATCCCGATCCGGAACGGCTCCAGGCTGACGGCAACGGCCATCGCCAGAAGCGGAAACCACATGATGGCGTCACGTTACCGTTTCAGACCCCCTCGGTGGCCCCCGACACAGTGACGTGTGAAGATGGGATCGCTATGAGCAGCACAGATTTGAGCCCCACCGCACTGCGCGAGGCCTTCGGACACTTTCCCACCGGCGTCATCGCCATCGCCGCCGAGGTCGACGGCACCCGCGTCGGGTTGGCGGCCAGTACTTTCGTGCCGGTCTCGCTGGATCCACCGCTGGTGTCGTTCTGCGTGCAGAACTCGTCGACCACCTGGCCCAAGCTGGCCGACCGCCCCGTGCTGGGCATCAGCGTCCTGGGCGAGGCGCACGATCAGGCCGCCAAGACTTTGGCCGCCAAGACCGGGGATCGCTTCGCCGGTCTGGAGACCAAGTCCACCGACGGTGGTGCCGTGTTCATCCACGGGACCAGCGTGTGGTTGGAGAGCACCATCGAACAACTGGTGCCCGCCGGCGATCACATCATTGTGTTACTGCGGGTCAGCGCGATCACGGTGCACGACGACGTCGCGCCGATCGTGTTTCACCGCAGCGCATTCCGCAAGCTGGGGCAGTAGGTCTCAGGGGCGCGCCGCGAGTTGCTCGCGGTAGGTGTTGACGCGCTGTTCGAGTTCGTCGGCGTCGTCGAACCGGCCCTCCTTGCGGGCGAGTTGCGCGCGGATCGACAGTTCGCGAATCGCGGTGCGAATATCGTTGACGCTGAGTGTCTCTCGCATGACCATGGCGATGCCTTTCGCAGGTGATTGGCCGCTTTCCCCGAGGGTACGCGGGATCCCTGATAACGCCAGCCCGCCAAAAAGCGTCGAGCCCGTCGTTGCCGCCCGCGCCGCAGCGCGGTGGGGACAACGACAGGCTCGACCATCCGGATCCCATGCGGGCGCCGGACCAGGGGAAAAGACTAGGTGCGTCGGAACAATTTGTTGCCGAGCCAGACGATCGGGTCGTACTTGCGGTCGGCCACGCGTTCCTTCATCGGGATGATCGCGTTGTCGGTGATCTTGATGTGCTCGGGGCAGACCTCGGTGCAGCACTTGGTGATGTTGCAGTAGCCCAGGCCGGCGTCCTCCTGGGCCAGCAGCTGCCGGTCGGCGGTGTCCAGCGGGTGCATGTCGAGCTCGGCCAGGCGAATGAAGAACCGCGGGCCGGCGAAGGCCTCCTTGTTCTCCTCATGGTCGCGGATGACGTGACAGACGTTCTGGCACAGGAAGCACTCGATGCACTTGCGGAACTCCTGGCTGCGCTGGATGTCCTCCTGCTGCATCCGGTAGTCGCCGGGCTGCAGATCCTTCGGCGGCGTGAACGACGGGATCTCGCGCGCCTTCTGGTAGTTGAACGACACATCGGTCACCAGGTCGCGCATGATCGGGAAGGTGCGAATCGGCGTGACGGTGACGGTCTCGTCGGGTTCGAAGGTCGACATCCGGGTCATGCACAGCAGCCGGGGCTTGCCGTTGATCTCGGCCGAACACGATCCGCACTTGCCGGCCTTGCAGTTCCAGCGCACCGCCAGGTCCGGCGTCTGGGTGGCCTGCAGCCGGTGGATGATGTCGAGCACCACCTCGCCGTCGTTGACCTCGACGGTGTAGTCCTGCAGGCCGCCGCCGGTGTCGTCCCCGCGCCAGACCCGCAAGCTCGCGTTGTACGTAGCCATCTCAGCTTCTCCGTTCCGAATGGTCGGCCAGCTCGGCGTCGGTGTAGTACTTCTCGAGCTCGGACAACTCGAACAAATTCAGCAGGTCCGGACGCATCGGCTCCTGCTCCTCGGCCGTCACCTCGACCTCGGGGACCACCGTCGTCGCGGCGTCCGAGGCCGGCCGGGCCCGGCACACCAGCAGCGTGTTGCGCCAGTTGGCGTCCATCTCCGGGTGGTCGTCGCGGGTGTGGCCGCCGCGGCTCTCGGTGCGCTGCAGCGCGGCCTTGGCGACGCATTCGCTGACCAGCAGCATGTTGCGCAGGTCGATCGCCAGGTGCCAGCCGGGGTTGAACACCCGGCCGCCCTCGACCATGACGTTCTCGTAGCGCTTCTTGAGCTCCTGGAGCTTGGCCAGCGCCTCCTGGATCTCGTCCTCCTTGCGGATGATCCCGACGAGGTCGTTCATCGACTGCTGCAACTCGGCGTGCAGCGTGTAGGGGTTCTCCGGGTTCGGGCGCTTCTCGAACGGGGCCAGCGCCAGTTCGGTGGCGGCGTCGATCGCCTGGTCGGTGACCTTCGGCCGGTCCTTGAGCGCCCGGACGTAGTCGGCCGCGCCCAGCCCGGCGCGGCGCCCGAACACCAGCAGGTCCGACAGCGAGTTGCCGCCGAGCCGGTTCGAGCCGTGCATGCCCCCGGAGCACTCGCCGGCGGCGAACAGCCCCGGGGTGCTCGCGCCGCCGCTGTCCGGGTCGACCTCGATGCCGCCCATCACGTAGTGGCAGGTGGGCCCGACCTCCATCTCGTCCTTGGTGATGTCGACCTCGGCGAGCTCCATGAACTGGTGGTACATCGACGGCAGCCGCCGCTTGATCTCCTCGGTGGGCATCCGCGAGGCGATGTCGAGGTAAACGCCGCCGTGCGGCGAGCCGCGGCCGGCCTTGACCTCGGAGTTGATGGCGCGGGCCACCTCGTCGCGGGGCAGCAGGTCAGGCGTGCGGCGCGCGGAGTCGTTGTCCTTGAGCCACTGATCGGCCTCTTCCTCGGTCTCGGCGTACTGCCCCTTGAACACCGAGGGGATGTAGTCGAACATGAACCGCTTGCCCTCGGAGTTCTTCAGCACCCCGCCGTCACCGCGGACCCCCTCGGTCACCAGGATGCCCTTGACCGACAGCGGCCAGACCATCCCGGTCGGGTGGAACTGGATGAACTCCATGTTGATCAGCGCGGAGCCCGCGCGCAGCGCCAGCGCGTGGCCGTCGCCGGTGTACTCCCACGAGTTCGACGACACCTTGAACGACTTGCCGATGCCGCCGGTGGCCAGCACCACCGCGGGCGCCTCGAACAGCACGAAGTTGCCGGTCTCGCGCCAGTAGCCGAACGCCCCGGCCACTGCGCCGTTGTCGAGGATCAGCTCGGTGACCGAACACTCGTGGAAGACCTTGATCCGGGCCTCGTAGTCGCCGAGTTCGGCCTTGTCCTCCTGCTGCAGCGAGACGATCTTCTGCTGCAGCGTGCGGATGATCTCGAGGCCGGTGCGGTCACCGACGTGCGCGAGCCTCGGGTAGGTGTGGCCGCCGAAGTTGCGCTGGCTGATCCGGCCGTCCTTGGTGCGGTCGAACAGCGCGCCGTAGGTCTCGAGTTCCCACACCCGGTCCGGGGACTCCTGGGCGTGCAACTCGGCCATCCGCCAGTTGTTCAGGAACTTGCCGCCGCGCATGGTGTCACCGAAGTGCACCTGCCAGGAGTCCTTGGTGTTGACGTTGCGCATGGCCGCGGCGCAGCCGCCCTCGGCCATCACGGTGTGGGCCTTACCGAACAGCGACTTGGTCACGACGGCCACGCGCAGGCCGCGTTCGCGTGCTTCGATGACCGCACGCAGACCCGCACCGCCGGCACCGATCACGACGACGTCGTATTGGTGCCGTTCGAGCTCAACCATGAAACCTCACTTGCCTTTTCGCGTCGATGTAGTTGTCAGCCGATGATGGTCAGGTCGGGCATGCCGCGCGCCACCATCATGATGTAGAAGTCGGTGAGCATGAGCGTGCCCAGGGTGATCCAGGCGAATTCCATGTGGCGGGTGTTGATCTTCGACACTTGGGTCCAGACCCAGTACCGCACAGGGTGTTTCGAGAAGTGCTTGAGCCGCCCGCCGGTGACGTGCCGGCAGGAGTGGCACGACAGGGTGTAGACCCACAGCAGGGTGATGTTCACGACCAGGATGATGTTGCCCAGGCCGATCCGGAAGCCGGTCGGCGTGCTGAAGGCGAGAATCGCGTCGTAGGTGTTGACCAGCGAGATCAACACGGCCGCATAGAAGAAGTAGCGGTGCGAGTTCTGGATGATCAGCGGCAGCCGGGTTTCGCCGGTGTACTTGGCGTGCGGTTCGGCGACGGCGCAGGCCGTCGGGGACTGCCACACCGAGCGGTAATAGGCCCGGCGGTAGTAGTAGCAGGTGATCCGGAACAGCAGCAGGAACGGCAGCGAGATCGCGGCGTACGGCAGCCACCACACGTCGGGCAGGAACTGGCCGAAGTGACTGGCCTCCGGGATACAGCCGACGCTGAGGCACGGCGAGTAGAAAGGGGTCAGGTAGTTGTACTGCGCGACGAAGTAGTCCTGCTGCATGAACGCACGGACCGTGGCGTAGATGACGAACGCCGCCAACCCGAGGTTCGTCAGGATCGGCGCCTTGAGCCAGAAATCCGTGCGCAGCGTGCGCTGCGGGATCTTGGCTCGGGTTGCCGAGAAGACGCCGGTCTTCGACCGGTCGGCGGTGGGCGCGCTCATGTCAACGGTTCCCTTCTTCGACGGCGGGCGTCGCTGGGCTGGGAGGGGCGAGGGCGGCGAGGGGTGCGTGGTGTGCGCACCCCTCGGTACTGCTGGTGCTGCGGGGGGTGGTCAGCCGCGGTTAGGCTCACCGTTGGCGGCTATGACCACCGACCCCTTCGTCATCGACATCCCGCCAGAAGTTGGAGTCGTACTGCGTGTCCGGAACCGGGATCTTCTCTCCGGTGTGTTGCTGGGCGCAGCGCGACAGGTCGAGGTCGTTGGCGTCGGAGTTGAGCAATTCGACGTCGTCGAAGATCCGTTCGGCGTCGAGCGCGATCCGGCGCATCGCCGGGCTCTCGCCGAAGCGCGATCGCAGCGATGTCACGCAGCGGCGCAGGTTGAAGATGAGTTCTTGCAATTCGGCGAGTTCGGTCGTGGTGGACATGCGACCTCCTTGGGCTGAAGGGTGTCATGAATCACATTACGGCACTCGATGCTAGCCACATCATGATCGGGGCGTGACCCACATCACGTCCTGGGCCACGAATAGTAAGGAGCACAAATGAGTGACCAAGTCCTGGCGCAGCGCGCCGATACTTTGCTGGGTCTGCACAAGCCCGGCGATCCGGTGGTGCTGCCGACGGTCTGGGATGCCTGGTCGGCCGCGCTCGCGGTCGACGCCGGATTCGTGGCCTTGACCGTGGGTAGCCACCCCGTGGCCGATTCGGTGGGCAAGCCCGACGGGGAGGGGATGACCTTCGAGGACCTGTTGACCCGGGTCGCCCAGATCACCGCCAAGGTCGATGTCCCGATTTCGGTCGACATCGAGTCCGGGTACGGGTTGACCGCCGAGGATCTGATCGGCGGGCTCCTGCGTGTCGGCGCGGTGGGCCTCAACATCGAGGACTCGGTGCACAGCGAGGGCAAGCGGCTGCGGTCGGTCGAGGAGCACGCCGCGTTGGTCCGCGCGCTGCGTCAGGCCGCCGATGACGCCGGCGTGCACGTGGTGATCAACGCGCGCACCGACCTGTTCGTCCGCAAGGACGGCGACGAGAGCGACCGCGTGGACCGCGCGATCGCCCGGCTCAAGGAGGCCGCGGCCGCCGGTGCGGACTGCCTGTACCCGGTGGGGCGTCACGACCCTGACACGCTCGAGCGCCTGGCGTCGGAATTGCCGTTGCCGATCAACGCGATCGCGCTGCCCGACCAGGACGACCCAGCGTCGTTCGGGCCGCTGGGCGTCGGGCGGATCAGCTTCGGCCCGTTCTTCCAGGGCGCGCTGACCGCCCGGGCCAACGAGATCCTGGGCCGCTGGAGCTGAGCGCCCGTACCTGAGCGCCCGTACCTGAGCGCGCCGAAAATGCCGTCAGGGTCGTGACCCATTTCGGATCACGACCCTGACGACAATCTGGTGGGGCTCAGGCTCTCTGGTCGGGCCAGGCCCCCGCTGGGGCTAGGCGCTTTCGATCGCGATGCGCTGCGCGCCGGGTACCGCCGGCTTGTCGTGCGCCCCGGCCACCCGCACCGTCAGCACCCCGGCGTCGTACGACGCGGTGATGGCATCGCCGGTGATGTGCTCGGGCAGCGCGAACGACCTGCGGAACGTGCCGTAACGCACCTCGCGCAGCGTGCGGGTGCCGTCGTCGTCGGCGCTGGTGTGCTCATCGCGGCGCTCGCCGTGGATCGTCAGGCGGCCGTCCTCGACCTCCACGGTGACGTCCTTGGCGACGTCGACCCCGGGTAGTTCCAGGCGCACCACCGCGTCGGCGCCGTCCTTGACCACCTCGGCGGCCGGGTAGAAGCCCGCGCTCGCCTGCGTCAGCGGCTTGAACCATTCGTCGGCCGAGGCGGGGCCGAAGAAGTCACGGACGAAACGGTCGACGCTCCAGGCCGGGCGACCCCACAGCGTCACATTCTGGCTGCTCATGTTCTGCTCCTCAGTCTCGCGACCGGCACGGCGCCGGTCTGTACCCGGTATAACTTGAGTCGACCACGCTCATGTTCCGCATCGGCCGTTCGCCGGCAGCGAACGGGGCTCACAGCGCTGCCGCGCGGTTGTGAGGACACCGTGATGGCCGGTTCACATCGAGACGACATCGCGGCAATACGCGCTTCCTAGCGTCGGTGCCATGCAGTCACAGAAGTGCGTCGTGGTGGGTCACGGCATGGTCGGGCACCGTTTCGTCGAGGCGTTGCGGGCGCGCGACACCGAGGGCCGGTGGCGGGTCACCGTGTGCGGCGAGGAGGCCGACGCGGCGTATGACCGGGTGGGCCTGACCGCCTACACCGAGCACTGGGACCGGGGCCGACTGGCGCTGCCCGGCAACGACTACGCCGCCGACGATCTGGTCGACGTGCGACTCGGCGACCCGGTGGCCGCGATCGACCCGGTGGCCAAGTGCGTGACGACGGCCGCCGGCACCCGGATCGACTACGACGCGCTGGTGCTGGCCACCGGTTCGTACGCGTTCGTGCCGCCGATTCCGGGCCGGGATCTGCCGGGCTGCCACGTCTACCGCACCCTCGACGATCTCGACGCCATCCGCGCCGCCGCGACCCGGGCGCTGGGCGCCGGTTCCGCGCCGGTGGGCGTGGTGATCGGCGGCGGCCTGCTGGGCCTCGAGGCCGCCAACGCGCTGCGCGGATTCGGGCTCGACGCGCACGTGGTGGAGCGGTCCTCGCGGCTGATGTCCCAGCAGGTCGACGAGGCCGGCGGCGCGCTGCTGGGCACGATGATCGGCGCGCTGGGCATCACCGTGCACACCAACCTCGGCACCGAGATGATCAAACCGGCCCAGCGCAACCGGCCCGTGCGGCGCTCGGCCGACAGCGATGCGCTGCGGGTGGTGCTCAGCGACGGGAGCTTCGTCGACGCGGGCGTGGTGGTCTTTGCCGCCGGCGTGCGCCCGCGCGACGAACTGGCCCGCGAGGCCGGCCTGCAGATCGCCGAGCGTGGCGGCGCGCTCACCGACTTGTCCTGTGCCACCAGCGATCCCAACATCTACGCGATCGGGGAGGTGGCCGCCATCGAGGGCCGCTGCTACGGCCTGGTGGCGCCCGGCTACACTTCCGCCGAGGTCGCCGCGGATCGGCTGGTCGGCGGGACCGCGGAGTTCCCCGGTGCCGATCTGTCGACCAAGCTCAAGCTGCTCGGCGTCGACGTCGCCAGCTTCGGGGACGCCATGGGGCTCACCCCGGACTGCCTCGAGGTGGTGGTCAACGACCCGGTCAAGCAGACCTACGCCAAGCTGGTGCTCTCCGACGATGCCGGCACCCTGCTGGGCGGCGTGCTGGTGGGCGACGCCTCGGCGTACGGCGTGCTGCGGCCCATGGTCGGCAGCCAGCTGCCCGGCGACCCGCTGGCCCTGATCGCCCCGGCCGATTCCGGTTCGGGCGCAGCGGCTCTCGGGGTGGGGGCACTGCCCGACGAGGCGCAGATCTGCTCGTGCAACAACGTCACCAAGTGTGACCTGAAGAACGCGATCGGCGGCGGCTGCACCGACGTGCCGGGCCTCAAGGCCTGCACCGGCGCGGGCACCTCGTGCGGGTCCTGCGTGCCGCTGCTCAAACAGCTGCTCGAGGCCGAGGGGGTGGAGCAGTCCAAGGCGCTCTGCGAGCATTTCAGTCAGTCGCGCGCCGAACTGTTCGAGATCATCACCGCCACCGGCATCCGCACCTTCACCGCGCTGATCTCGCGCTTCGGCACCGGCGCCGGCTGCGACATCTGCAAGCCGGTGGTCGCCTCGATCCTGGCCTCGACCAGTTCGGAGCACATCCTCGACGGCGAGCAGGCCGCCCTGCAGGACTCCAACGACCACTTCCTGGCCAATATCCAACGCAACGGCAGCTATTCGGTGGTGCCCCGGGTGCCCGGCGGCGACATCACTCCCGACCAGCTGATCCTGATCGGTCAGATCGCCAAGGACTTCGGGCTCTACACCAAGATCACCGGCGGCCAGCGGATCGACCTGTTCGGCGCCCGCGTCGAACAGCTCCCGCAGATCTGGCGGCGCCTGGTCGACGGCGGCATGGAGTCCGGGCAGGCCTACGGCAAGTCGCTGCGCACCGTCAAGAGCTGCGTCGGCAGCGACTGGTGCCGCTACGGGCAACAGGATTCGGTGCAGCTGGCCATCGACCTGGAGCTGCGCTACCGCGGCCTGCGGGCCCCGCACAAGATCAAGATGGGCGTGTCCGGGTGCGCCCGGGAATGCGCCGAGGCGCGCGGCAAGGACGTCGGGGTGATCGCCACCGAGAACGGCTGGAACCTCTACGTCGCCGGCAACGGCGGCATGACGCCCCAGCACGCCCAGCTGCTGGCCGGCGACCTGGACACCGAGACGCTGATCCGCTACATCGACCGGTTCCTGATGTTCTACATCCGCACCGCCGACCGGTTGCAGCGCACCGCACCGTGGGTGGAGGGGCTGGCGGGGGGCCTCGACCATCTGCGCGACGTGGTGTGCGGTGACTCCCTGGGCCTGGCCGCGGAATTCGAGGCCGCGATGGCGCGCCACGTCAGCGGCTACGCCTGCGAGTGGAAGGGCGTGCTGGACGATCCCGACAAGCTGTCGCGGTTCGTGTCCTTCGTCAACGCGCCGGAGGTCGAGGACCCCACCGTGCAGTTCGCCGAACGGTACGGCCGCAAGGTGCCCATCGGCATGCCTGTGTTCACGCCCCGAGAGGAACAATCGTGATGCTGCTCAACGACATCCAGACCTGGACCGCGGCCTGCCGGTACGACCACCTGATCCCCGACCGCGGCGTGGCGGTGCTGCTCGAGGACGGCACCCAGGCCGCCCTGTTCCGGCTCGCCGACGGCAGCCTGCACGCCGTCGGCAACGTCGACCCGTTCTCCGGTGCGGCGGTGCTCTCGCGCGGCATCGTCGGCGACCGCGGGGGGCGTCCGGTGGTGCAGTCGCCGATCAAGAAGCAGGCCTTCGGTCTGAGCGACGGGGTGTGCCTCGAGGATCCGGGCGTCACGATCCCGGTGTACGCCACCCGCGCGAGGACCGACGGCATGATCGAGATCGGTTACTGATCCACCGACCGGCCGAGATTCGCACATCTCGACGACGATCCGTGCGATTCTGTCTGTGCTCGCGAGTTGAGGAGGCCGGGATGAACAGGTGGACCCGCGCCGGCGTCGTCGGTGTCTTCGCCGTCGCCCTGGCCACGGGAGTCCAAGGTTTCGGCACCGTCGTCGCGCCCGCCACCGTGCGGGCCGACGTGTGCGTGGGCGCCGGCGGACGACACGTCTCGGTGAGCGGCTGCGGCAACGTCGCGGACGCCCTCGCGCCCTGGGTGCCGCCGCCGTCGGCGTACGCCCCGTTGCCCGAGGACTACGAGACCGCGCCCCCGCCGCCGCCCCCGCCGCCGGCGCCGAACGTCAACGTGTGCGCGAACTTCGGGCGCCGGATCAGCGTCAGCGGCTGTATCTAGGCATTGCTCAGCGCAGGCAGTACCGCCCGGCGGAACCGGGCCGCGATCAACCGCGTGGTGCCCGGGTGCGGACCCAGCGGTGCGGTGACCAGGTCGGCGCCCGCGGCCCGCAGTCGGTCCTGGAACAGCCCCTCGGCCAGCAGGTAGGACGCGACCACTACGCGCCGGGCACCCGTCGCGCGCAGCCGCGCCACCGCGTCGGCCACCCGCGGTTCGCCGGTCGCGGCGTACGCCAACTCCACCCGCGCGCCGAGCGCCGCCGACAGCAGGGTCGCGGTGACCCGCAGATCCCGCTGCGCCCCGCGATCGGAGGTGCCGGCGGCTGCCATCACCACGGAATCGCCGGGCCGCCAACCGGATTCCCACAGTCGCTCGGTCAGCACCCGGACCATCTGCGGACACGGCCCCAGGGCCGGGGTGACGGTGACATCGGGGTGCCCGCTGGCGGCGATGTGCTCGGGCAGGTCGTGGCGCACGTGGTAGCCGGCGGCCAGGAACGCCGGCACCACGATGGCCGGGGCGCCGTCCAGGCCGCGCAACACCTCGGCGGGAGTGGGGCCCAGGACGTCGACGAACGCGACCCGCACCGGCTGCGACAGCGCATCGCCTACCCGGGCCGCGAGTTCGCCGATCATCGACACCCCGCCGGGTTTGCGGGTGCCGTGCGCGACCAGCACCAGTTCCCTCACGCCGGACCGTCCTCGGTGGCCAGCCGGTAGCCGCGCTTGACGACGGTGGCCACGATGTTCTTGTCGCCCAAGGCGGTCCGCAGTCGCAACACGGCGGTCTCGACGGCGTGGGTGTCGGTGCCGGCGCCGGGCAACGCGGCCAGCAGCTCGCCGCGGGACACCACGATGCCGGGCTTGTCGGCCAGTGCCCGCAGGGTGGCCATGCTGGCCGGCGACAGCGACTTGATCGCGCCGTCGACCACCACGCAGGTGCCGCGGATCTCCACCTGATGGCCGGCCGCGACCAGCTTGCGCGACCGCAACAGCGGCAGCTCATCGGTGATGTGGCGGGCCAGCGCGCCCAGCCGCATCCGTTCCGGCGCCGAGGTGGGCACCCCGAGATGGGTCAGCGGCCGCGCCGTGACGGGGCCCACGCACATCGCGTGCACGGGACCGCAGAGCGCGGCCAGCAGCTTGTCGGAGACGCCCAGGTCGGCCGCGCGCAGCAGGGTGGCCGCCACGGCCGGGGCCGAGGTGAAGGCCACGGCGTCGAACTGCTCGTCGGCGATGCCGTGCACCAGCGCGTCGAACGGTCCGCCCAGGGGCGCGGCCCGCCACCGGTACACGCGGATGGGAACGACGTCGGCGCCCGCGGCCCGCAGTTCGTCGAGGAACTCCGGGAACGGGTCCCACTCGTCGGTGGCGCCGTGCAGTTGCACCGCGATGCGCGCGCCGGCGACGCCGCCGGCGCGCAGGTAGGTCAGCACCTCGCGGGAGGATTCGGACTCCGGCGACCATTCCTCGGGCAGCTCGGCGGCGCGCAGCGCGCCGGTGGCCTTCGGGCCGCGCGAGACCACCCGGGCCCGGCCCAGCGCGTCGGTGAGCTCGGTGGCCAGCCCCCAGCCGTCGGCGGCGGCCATCCAGCCGCGGAAGCCGATCCCGGTGGTGGCGACGACGATGTCCGGCGGCGCCGCGATCAGGGCCTCGGTGTGGCGGCGCAGTTCGTCGTCGTCGGGCAGCGCCACCATCTCGATGGCCGGGGCCGCGCACACTGTGGCGCCGCGGCGGCGCAACAGTGTGCAGAGCTCCTCGGAGCGGCGGGCGGCGGTCACCGCCACCCGGTATCCGGTCAGCGGGCCCGCATCGGGCGCAGTCATGGTTACCTGTCTAAGCAGCGGATATTTCGCCGGTGTTACCCGGCCATTGCCACCGCGTGTGGATTCAGCCGACCCGGGTGGTGTGCACCACAGTGAACGGCAGGTGGACGCGACCGCCCTCGACCAGCGGCAGGATCACCGCCATCCGCTCGGCCATCTGCTGCATCTCCTCATGCCATTCCGGCGGCATTCCGCTGAGCAGTTCCGCCGGTGGCTCCGCGGTGGGCGCGGTAAAGCCGTCCACCCTGCCCTGATAGGTGGTGGGACCCAGGAAATCGATCCGCCAGCCGTTGCGGTTCAGGGTGTCGCGCAGCGTGTCCTCGGCGACCGGCATCGGCGCGGGCACACCGTTGACGGTGCCGCCGGCGAAGCAGTAGATGAACCAGCGGGCATTGGGGCGGGTGGCGCGGTGCACCCCGGCGGCGTACGCGTCGCGGTCGCCCTCCTCGAGGCAGTGCATCAGCGCGCTGTCGATCACGGTGTCGAAGCGGCCGTCGTATCCGGTCAGCGCCGTGGCGTCGGCCACCCCGAAGTTCACCGTCGCGCCCGCGTCGGCGGCCCGCTGCCGGGCCTGCTCGATGGCGGCGGCCGAGCCGTCCAGCCCGGTGACCAGGTGTCCGCGGGAGGCCAGGAAGATCGCGTTGTCGCCGAGCCCGCAGCCGATGTCGAGGACCTCCCCGGAGATGGCGCCGAGCGCCTCGAGTTCCATCAGCCGCGGCTGGGCCTGCCCGATGTCCCAGGGGACCGCGCCGGGTGGCGGTGCGCCCTCGAACGCGGGTTCGCCGCGGTAGAGCTTGTCGAAGGATTCGCGGTTGGGCCGGAAGGCTTCTGGCGTGCTGTCACTCACCCCATCCAACGTACGCCGCGCTACCAGACGTCGCCGTCGCGCCAATCGCAAACCAGGTCGGCGCTCGGGTCCAACTCGGCATCGACCGGCAACACGAACACCGCACCGTCGTCCTCGGGGGTGCGCTCGATGCCGCCGGGCGCCAACACCGCCGTCGGGCCCGCCCACTGCTGCCAGCCGCGCGCCAGATAGAAACCGGGGGCGTCGTCGGTGGCGCTGAGCGCTCCGAGTTGGTAGGCGCCGCGGATCACCTGCTCGACGGCGTCCATGATCGCCGCACCCAGGTGCTGGCCGCGCCGGTCCGTCTCGACCGCGACGGCCTCGACGTAGCCGCAGCGCAGGGCCCGGCCGCGGTGCAGCAGGCGGCGCTGCACGACGGCGGCGTGGGCCAGCAGGACGCCGTGTTGCTGGATGATCGCGTGCATGCCGCCCAGGGCGTGATCCCAGTCGGACTCGGTGAAGTCACCGTCGAAGGCCTCGGTCAGCAGCCGGCGCGCATCGTCGCGGGTCTCGGCGTCGAGGTCGGCGGTGTGGACCAGGCGGGCGGTCAGGACCTGGGGGTACACACCTTCGTTTGTAGCCCAAATCGGCGGCCATGACGACCGGGTGTCAGCCGCGGGGCCGTGCCCAGTTCAACCGGACGGGCTGGCCGGGCCGGATCTGGGCCACCTTGTCGACGTCGTCGTCGACGATGACCCCGGCCACCGGGTAGCCGCCGGTCACCGGATGGTCGGGCCCCAGGATCACCGGGAGGCCGTTGGGTGGCACCTGGATCGCGCCGCGGGTGACGCCCTCCGACGGCAGGTGGCCGTCGGGCCAGCGCCAGCGCATCGGCGTGCCGGACAGCCGCATCCCCACCCGGTCGCTGCGGTCCGAGGCGATCCAGACGGTGCGCACCAGCGCGTCGGGGTCGACGAACCAGTCCGTGCGCGGCCCGGGGATGACCTGCAGTTCCAGCAGTTGACCCTCGATGCTGGCGACAGGGGCCTGATCGACCTCCGGGTACTCGTCGGTGTGCGCGCCGACGTTGAGGATGTCGCCGCGTTGCAGCGGCCGCGGGCCGATCGACGACATCACGTCGAAGCTGCGGGAACCCAGCACCGGTTCGACGTCGATGCCGCCGCGGACCGCCAGGTAGCTGCGCATCCCCGACTGCGGCGCCCCGAGGGTGATGACGTCGCCGTCGCGCGCGTAGCAAATGCTGTTGGTGCCGAACAACTTTCCGTTGAGCATCGGGTCCGCGTCGGCGCCGGTGACGGCGATCTCCGCCTCGCCGTGGACGCGGGCCATCAGCCCGCCGAGGGTGACCTCGACGGTGGCGCGGTCATCGGGGTTGGCCACCAGCCGGTTGGCCAGGGTGTGCGAGCGCCGGTCGGCGGCCCCGGACCGGCTGACGCCCAGATGGGCCTTGCCGGCCCGGCCCAGGTCCTCGACGAGGGCCAGCGGGCCGGTGTGCATGATCTCCAACGTGGTCATGGTGTTCTCCTCAAACCGCCCTGAACTGCACCCACATGCCCGGCCGCAGCAACGCCGGTTCCGGGCGTTCGATATCCCACAGCACCGCGTCGGTGCGCCCGATCAACTGCCAGCCGCCGGGGGATTCGCGCGGATAGACGCCGCTGAACTCACCGGCCAGGCCCACCGCGCCGGCCGGCACCCGGGTACGCGGCTCGTCGCGGCGGGGCACCTGCAGTCGCGCATCGCCGTCGATCAGGTAGCTGAAACCCGGTGCGAAACCGCCGAATCCGACCTGCCACAGCGAGCCGGTGTGCGCGGCGATGACACCGACCGGGTCCAGTCCGGTCAGCCGTCCGACCTCCACCAGGTCCGCGCCGTCGTAAACCACGTCGATGACGACGTCGGCGGTGTGCCCGGGCCCGTGCTGCTCGTCGCCGACGGCCGGGCTCAGCTTGCCCAGCCGCTGCCGGGTCGGGGCCTGATAGCGCGGGCCGTCGAGTTTGACCAGCACGGTCCGATAGGCCGGCACGATGTCGAGGACCCCGGGCAACTCGGCGCCGGCCAGCGCGGCCGTCCAGGCGAGCACCTCGGCGGTGCTGCCGCACTCGATCAGTAGGGCGCAGTCGCCGTAATCACGTACCGCGGCCTCCTTGGAGGACTTGATTTGATGATCCACAGTTACGCTCATGACCTAACGTTACCGCCGAGTAGCCTCGGTGTCCCGTGGCTTTACGCCCTCGCCAGAGGAGCCTTACCAAGGGCTCAGAGCCTGCGAGATTTCATAACATCGGCTGGTAGGTGGGCTCGCGCCGTTTGATGTAGCCGATCACCCGGTAGGTCACCGGCAGGATGACGATCTCCACGATCGTCTTGTAGAACCAGCCCAGTGCCGTGTAGACGGCGAAGTCGCGAAATGTGTTGATGCCGATCGCACTTGCCGCGATGGCGCAGAACACCACGGTGTCGCCGAGTTGGCCGACCACCGACGAGCCGATGAGCCGTGCCCACAGGTGCTTCTCCTTGGTGCGCTCCTTGATCTTGACCACGACCCACGCGTTCAGCGTCTGCCCAACCAGGAACCCGGCCAGGCCCGCGACGATCAGCTGGGTGTAGGCGTGCACGACGGCTTCGAGCGCGGCCTGATTCTCGTAGAAGTCGGCCGCCGGCAGGTACAGCGTCACCCAGAACACCAAGGCCGCGAGCGCGTTCATCGCGAACCCGAGGAAGACCGCGCGCCGCGCCGCCTTGAAGCCGTAGACCTCGGAGAGGACGTCGCCAATGATGTAGGTCAGCGGGAACACCAGGAAGCCGCCGTCGGTGATGATCGGGCCGAACTCGACGCCCTTGGTGGCGGTGACGTTGGAGATGATCACCAGCGCGGTGAGAACTGCGACCAGGGTCGGGTAGTAGACCGAGCCGACCCTGGCGAATCCGGTGGGTTCGGTGGGTTCTCCTGCGTGGTTCACCCGGCCATCCAAGCAGAAGCCCCGCGCCGAGTGACCCGTGGCTACGTCAGCGCGGCGGCCAGCAGCGGCGGCAATTGCTCGGCGACCAGCGGGTAGGACAGCACCGAACTGAACGCGATCGCCCCGGTTAGGTCCTTGGTGGTGAACACGTTGCGGTTCTCCCGGGTGGCGCGCAGCGCCGCGATGTTGGGGTCGGCCAGCAGCCTGGCGCGGTCCTCGTCGCTCTCGGTGGTCCAGATCAGTACGTCGGCGTCGTCGAGCACGGGGCCGATCTCGGGCAGCGGGATGTAGGCGCGGTGGTCGTGCTCGCGGCCGAACGGCGCGATGGCCTCGGAGATGGTGAACCCCAGCTGGGTCAGGAAGTCGGTGCGCCACCCGGGCTTGGTGGCCAGGACGCTGTTCTCCCAGTAGGTGCTGCCCTGCAGCAGCAGCACCTTCTTGTCCTGGAACTGCGGATGGGCGGCCCCGGCCGCGGTGAAGCCGTCGTCCACCGCGGCGATCAAGGCGTCCATCTGGTCGGCGGCGAATGCGGCCCGACCGAGGGTGGCGGCCTGCTCCTTCCACGGCTCGAAGAACGGTGCGGGTCCCGACTGGGGGACGGTCGGGGCGATCGCGGAGAGCCGCGCGTAGGTGTCCGCGTCGCAGCCGGCGTTGATGGCGACGATGAGATCCGGTGTCAGCGAGGCGATCTGGTCGACGTCGATGCCGTCGGTCAGGCTCAGCACCACCGGCTGCGCCCCGCCGAGCGCGGGCTGGGCCCACGGCCACACGGCGAAGGGCTGCTCACCCCACCACTCGGTGGTGGCGATCGGCACCAGCCCGAGCGCCAGCAGACTGTCCTGCTCGGTGAACCCCGCGCTGACCACCCGGGTGGGCCGTGCCGGGATGGTCGTCTCGCCGAAGGCGTGCGTGATGGTGACCGCGCCGTCGGCGGCATCGGAGTCGGATCCCGATTCGCAGGCCGTCGCGAGCAACAGCCCCGCGGCGCCGGTCAGAGCCAGGAATCCGCGCCTGCTGCACTGCGTTTGCATTGGGCGAGGCTACGCCCGCGGCTCAGTTGGTGACGGTGAAATTGCCGAACAGCACCAGCGCCAGTCCCAGCGCCACCACGATGTTGACCACGGTGGCCGAGGCGAAGACGCCGATGGGTCGCCAGCCCGCCTCGCGAATCCCCTTGAGGGAGAACTCCAATCCGATGGCCACGAACGCGAAGATCAGGAACCAGGTGCGCAGGTCGTTGACGACGCCGATGGTGGCCTTGCCGTCCGCTCCGGCGTACTGCAGGTACAGCGTGCCGATGATCGAGGCGGCGATGAAGCCGAGGACGAATTTGGGGAACCGGCGCCAGAATTCGCCGATCCCGGGCCGCGCGGCGGCGTCGGTGCGGCGCTCCACCTTCAGCGCGAAGTAGGCCGTCAGGGCGATGGCCACGATACCGATCAACGCGTTCTGCGTGGTCTTGACGATGGTCGCGATCTGCAGCGCGTCCTCTCCGGCGATCGCGCCGGCGGCCGCCACGGCCGCGGTGGTGTCGATGTTGCCGCCGATCCACGCGCCGGCCACCGCGTCGGGCAGGCCGAACACCTTGGCCAGCCAGGGCAACAGGAAGATCGAGGGCAGTGCGAACGCGATGACCAGCGAGGCAGCATACGCCAGCTGCTCGCGCTTGGCCTGCACCGCGCCGGCGGCCGCGATCGCGGCGCTGACCCCGCAGATCGCCACGGCCGAGGCCAGCAACGCGCGCAGCTTGTCGTCGAGACCCAGCCGCCCGCCCAGCCACCAGCTGAAACCGAACACGATCGAGATGAGCAGCAGCGCCTGCAGCACCGCCGGCCCGGCCGCGGTGACCAGCAACTTGAGGTTGATCGATGCGCCGAGTAGCACCAGCCCGGTCTTGACGAAGAACTCGGTGCGAAAGCCTCCCGAAATCGCCTCTCGCACGGCCAGTTTCGTCAGCACCACGTTGCCCAGCAGGCCCAGGGCAATGGCGTAGACGGGGAACTCGACGGCCTTCGCCACACCCGCCAGGGAGCTGCCGGCCGCCCAATTCGGGACCTGGGCCTCCAGGAAACGGGTGAGCGCGCCCAGGACGAGGACGACGAACACCCCGACGGCGATCGCCCCGACCGAGGACCGGGCGGGGGACTCGGGCGCGTCCTCCGGGGTCTGTCCGGCGCGGGTGTCCTGTTCGGTCACGGGATCACGCTGCCCGGGATGACGCCCACCAGCACGAGGGCCAGCAGGGTCAGTCCGACGATGACGGCGAGCCAGTCTTCGTTCATGCCGGCCGAATTTAGTGCGCGCCGCCGGTGGTCGACACAGTTGTACTCAGGGCGAATCGAACGCTAGTCGGTGCCGGCCAATCGCTTGTTGAGCAGCCGGGTCAACCACGCCGGGCTGAACCGGGAACCCGCTGCGAACAGCGTGGCCTGGCGCCCGACCGGGAAATGCACCTGGTGCAGGCGCCGCCGCAGCAGGGAGGGTTCGATGGCGGACATGATGTCGTTGGCGACGTCGTCGGCGGTGAGGTTGATGCCCAGCGACTTGGTGGTCCCGATGCTGACGCCGTCGGTCATGGCGGTCTGCACGTACAGCGGCCACATCGAGATCACCCGAATGTCCTGCGGGCCCCACTCCACGTCGAGCGCCTCGGTCATGGCCCGGACGAAGAACTTGCTGGCGCTGTAGACGGCGAGTTCGGCCTGCCCGTAGATGGCCGACGCCGAGGCGAGGTTGACCACCACCGAACCGGGAGTGCGGCGCAGATGCGGATGCGCGGCGTGCAGACCGTTGACCACGCCCCTGCAGTTGATGTCGATCATCTTGTGTTGCACCGAGATCGGGATCTCCTCGAACGCCCCGGCGACGAGGATGCCGGCGTTGTTGATCAGCACGTCGAGCCGGCCCCCGGCCGCGGCGACGAATTCGTCGAGCCGCGCGATCATCTCGTCGTTGTCGGTGACATCGAGATGGCCGGTGACCGCAGTGGCGCCCAGCGCGGTGATCTCCTCATGCAGCGAGGTCAGTCCGGCCTCGTCGATGTCGTAGGCGCCGACGGTGTACCCCTGCGCCGCGAACTTCAGCGCGGTGACGCGGCCGATCCCTGCGGCGGCGCCGGTGATGAAAACTGATTTGGCCATGTCTCATCATGGCGCACGGCGGGCTGTGTCAGTGTCCCCACTCGAAGCAGCCGATGCCGGGCACGCACCCGCCACCGCCGCCGGGACCGCCGTGCCCGCAGATGCCGTCCGCGGTGCAGCCGCCCCCGCCCTGCGGCCCGCCGTGGCCGCAGGTGCCGTCGGCGGTGCACCCGCTGCCGCCCCCGGGACCCCCGCTGCCGCAGATGCCGTTGAAGCAGCCGTCCCCACCGGGGGCGCTCTGCGGTTGGAAGGAACTGACGGTCGGGGCGGCCGCGGAATAGGCGTCCGCCGCGGCGACCGGTGCCGCAGCGATCGCGGTGGCGGCGGCTCCCGCCATGACCAGTGCGGCAAGGAAGTTCAGGATGGCCCTCATCTTTTCGGTTCTACCATCAAGATCAAATTTCGCAAAGAGCTTATGGGCGCACCGAGGCAGAACTGACGACGGGAGTTACTCGCACTTTCGCTGCGTGAGTTCTTACTCGCCGGGGAGGTCAGGCCTTGCCGTTGCGTTCCCGATGCTTGCACCCGGGCCAGCAGCAGGGCCGACGCATGCCCTCCTCGAGTTCCTCCTGGGTGCGCCGGATTCGGCGTTCGCGGGTGGCCTGCTGTTTAGCGTCCTCGACCCAGCAGATGAACTCGTTGCGGGCCAGCGGGGTGATGTCCTTCCATGCGGCGAAGGCGGTCGCGTTGCCCAGCAGCGCGGTTCGCAGGTCGCCGGGAAGCTTGTGCACCACACCGCCGGGAACTCGTGGGCTGCTCATCGGGTCAGGGTAGCGCCGCGACCTACAACGGGCCCAGGTTCAACCGGGCTTCCAGGATCTCCATGCCCGCCGCGATCGGGTCCCCGGGCAGCGGCGTGCCGTCGGAGACCGACAGCAGCACGCCGACGATGACGCCGGCCAGGACCCGGCGCTCGAACGCGTCGCGGACGTGTGGGAGCCGGTCGATCAGCGCCTCGCTGATCAGCCGGATCAGCCGGACGTAGTGCGAATACAGCAGTCCCTGCGCCTCCGGAACGGAGTACATCATCGACTGGCCGCGCAGCGCGTTCTCCCGTTCGGGCGGGCTCAACGCGGCGAACGTGCTCGTCACGGCGTGCCGGTACGCGGTCAGCGGCGGCATCTCCGGGGGTGCGGAGCGGAAGGCCTCGATGATCGGCGGGATCAGGTCGTCGTCGATGAGGACGTGCTCTTTGGCGGGAAAGTAGCGGAAGAACGTTCGGGGGGAGACCTCGGCGGCGTCGGCGATCTGCTCGACGGTGGTGTTCGGGTAGCCATTGGCCTCGAACAATCGGAACGCCTCGCGCCGGATGGTCTCGCGGGTGCGCAACTTCTTGCGCTCTCGCAGACCGAGCGGCTCGCGGGCATCCATGTTGTTGATTGTTCCAGCATCGCGCGCGCACCGGTCCGGAGGTCGATTACCGGCGCGGCGGCGCGAGCACCTTCATGGCCAACCGCATGACCGGGGCGGGCACCTTGTCCTTGGCCGCGAGCATCGTCTCCGAGGCCCGCCCGCGCATGGGCGCGCCCCGGCCGAACCACCGATTGAGCGGACCGCCGGCGGGTTCGAGGTCGACGTGCAGGGGCGGGGCGCCGTCGGCGGCGCCCAGGGCCCGCGCGATCACCATCCGCTGGATCTCGCTGGTGCCCTCGAAGATGGTGTGGAGCTTGGCGTCGCGGTACCACTTCTCCACCGGGTGATCGGTGATGTAGCCCCAACCGCCCAGGGTCTGGATGGCCCGCTCGGTGGCCCGGACCGCCAGTTCGCTGGCCGCCAGCTTGGGCATCGAACCCTCGCCGCGGCCGAACGGCACGCCGGTCGCGGCCATCCAGGACGCCCGCCAGGTCAGCAGTCGGGCGGCGTCGAGCTGGGTGGCCAGGTCCGCGATCGGAACGAGATGCCCTGGTTGTCGATGATCGGGGCGCCGAACGCCTCGCGCCGGTTGGCGTATTCGGTCATGTATTCCAGTGCCGCGCGGGCGATTCCGAGGGCCTGGGCGGCGACCATCGGCCGGGTCTGCTCGAAGGTGCCCAGCGCGGCCGATCCGGACTTCGCGCCGCCGGCGATCACCTCGCGGGCCTTGGCCAGCTTGTGCTCGAGCTTCTCGGCCCCACCGAGCAGGTTGGCCGCCGGGATGCGCACGTCGGTCAACCGCAGTTCCGCGGTGTGCGAGGCGCGGCAGCCCAGCTTGTCGAGCTTGCGCACCAACTCCAGGCCTGGCGTCGCGCCGGGGACGATGAACAGCGCCTGCCCGCGGTGCCCGAGTTCCTCGTCGACGACGGCGTTGACCACGTGCACGTTGGCGATGCCGCCGTTGCCGATCCACATCTTGTGCCCGTTGATGACCCAGTCGGCGTCCGGGCCGGGTCGTGGTGCGCAGGTTGCGGACGTCGCTGCCGCCCTCGGGTTCGGAGATGGCCAGCGCGGCCAGCTTCAGCTCACCCGGGCTGCCGAAGCACTCCGGGGCCCAGGTCAGCATTTGCTCGGGGGAGGCCGCCTGCCCGATCGCCGAGAGCGCCAGGGCGGGCATGACGATGGCCAGCCCGATCCCGGCGCAGCCCCAGAACAGCTCCTCCATGAACATGGGCAGCGACAGGCCGGTGGGGTCGCCGATCAGGTCGCGGTAGAACAGCGGACTGTAGAAGCCGCGCTCGGCGGCCTCCTCGAGCACCGGCCAGGGGAACTCCTGGCGCTGGTCGTAGTCGAGCGCCACCGGCCGGATGACCTGCTCGGCGAACTCGTGGGTGCGTCGGGCCAGGTCGTGTTGCGCGACGGTGGGCCGCAGATCGAAGCTCACCCGCTGCGGTTAGCCGCCGCGGACTGGATCGAAACGTCGGGTTCAGGTGATGGACCAGAACTCGAGCAGCGTGCGCAGCGTGGAAACCAACGACAGGGGCTGATCCAGCATGGGGTGGTGCCCGGCCTCGGGGAGATCCACGAAGGGCCCGCGCAGTTGCAGGATCTGCCGGATCCGCTCGGCCATGTCGTCGTCGATCGCGCCGTGCTCGCAGCGCAGATGGGCGATGCGGCAGGGCATCTGGGCGAAGGTGTTCTCCAAGGTGTCCGCCTCGGTGGGGCCTTCGGAGAGCCAACTGCCGCTGAAGATGGCCGGGTCGAACTTCCACCACCAGCGCAACCCCTTGCGCCGCACCGATTCGCGGGCGATGTGATCGGCGATGTAGGGCAGGATCACGTCCTGGCTCGGCACCGGCCGGAACCGCGACACGATCGCCTCCCGGGTCCGGTACCCCTCCTGCCTCCCGCGCGCCCGGCGCAGGTGGTCTTCCTCGGGGGCGCGGTCGCGCAGCGGCGAGTCGATGACGACGATCCCGTCGATCTCGGCGCCCTCGCGGATCGCGGCGGTGCTGGTGACCCAGCCGCCCATGCTGTGCCCGACGATCACCGGCCGGACCGACGGGTCGGCGGCGGTCGCGACGGCGAGCACTTCCCGGGACCAGATGCCCAGGCCGTATCGGGCCCGGGTCGCGCTGTCGCCGTGGCCGCTCAGGTCGGGGGCGATCACGTGGTGGGTGGCGGCGAAGAACGGGGCGATGTGGTCCCACCACGCCGAGTTGGCCCCGCCGCCGTGCACCAGCACCAGCAGCGGCCGGCCGCGCTCACCCCAGGCGCGGCAGTGGATCCGACAGCCTTCGACGTCGACCTCGAAGCTGCGCGGGCGGTGGTCCAGCGCCCGCCGGAACCACGACGGTGGGGTGAGGTTTGTCGACATCGTGCCAATCTCGCAGTGCGCTGCCGTGCAGCATGGTCTCGGCAATTATCCACTGCGGCGCAACCGGTCGGCCTACTGCTGCCCCTCGGATTCCCACTCCGCGCCCACCCGCTGCTTCTGCTCCTCGATCACCGCGGCCAGGTGGGCGGCCTTGGGCCAGCCGTAGTAGGCCCCGAATTGCAGTGCCAGCTCGTCCATCTCGGCGAAGGACAGGTCGCGGCTCTTCAGCGCGGCGTATACGTGGCTCATGATCGGGTACGGCGCGTCCTGGAACGCCACGCAGGTCACCGTCACCAGGCGGCGCGCATGCCCAGGCCCGGCCGCAGCCACATCTCGCCGAACACGAAGTCGAGCAGGCCGGCGGTGGCGTCGGACGCCGGCGGCGGGACGGTCATCACGTCGGTGTAGGCCCGGGCGCCCGCGCCGGAATCCGAGGTGGTGGGGCTGGTCATGGCGTTCCCTTCGAGTTTCGGGCTCACCGGATGGTGACGCCGGCATCGACTTTGAACTCGAGTCCGGTCACGTACCGGGACTCGTCGGAGACCAGGAACAGCACCGCGTTGCTGATGTCGACGGCCTCGACCATCTGCACCGGCATCGCGTTGCCGAAGATCGGGGCCAGGTCCGGTCGTTGCTCCACCAGCAGGGTGTGGATCGAGGCGGGCTGCATCCCGGTCGGCACGCCGGTGGGATGCACGGTGTTGACCCGGACACCCACGGCGGCAAGCTCATTGGCCAGGGCCTTGCTCATGCCGACGACACCGTGCTTGGCGGCGGTGTAGGGCGTGTGCAGGGGTGTGCCCTTGATCCCGGCGGCCGAGCTGATGTTGATCAGGCTGCCGCCCCGGTCGACGAGGTGCGGCAGCGCGGCCGCGCACGTGTTCCACGTGCCGATCAGGTTGACGTCGACGACGGTGCGCCACTGGGCCGAGGTGGTGGTGTCCCAGGTCGCGGCCGTCAGCACGCCGGCGTTGGCGACGGCGGCCTCCAGCCCGCCCAACTGCGCCACGCCGTCGGCGACCGCGGCCGCGAGCGCCTCGGCGTCGCGCACGTCCACCACGTGGGTCACCGCGCGTCGCCCGCACCCCTCGACCAGGCGGGCGGTTTCGGCCAGGTCCTCGCGGGTGGCCAGCGGATACTCGACCTCCGGCAGCGACTCGCAGAGGTCGACCAGGATCAGGTCGGCGCCCTCCTCGGCGAGCCGCACGGCGTGGCTGCGGCCCATTCCCCGTGCGGCGCCGGTGATCAGGACCCGCTTGCCCGTGACGCGCCCGCTCATAGCTTGTTGCAGAAGCCGGCGTCGACGGGGAAGGTGACCCCTGTGACGTACTTGGCCGCGTCGGAGACCAGGTAGGCGATCGCGGCGCTGATGTCCTCGGGTTCCAGCAGTTCGACCGGCATGGGGTTCTGCAGATGCGGGCCGCCGTCGGGGTAGGCCTCCAGGAACGCGGTCATGGCCGGGTTCACCGCCATCATGGTGTTCACCGCGGTCGGATGCACGGTGTTGACCCGAATGCTGTACGGCGCCAACGCATTGGACAGCGTGCGCATCAGCCCGACGATGCCGTGCTTGGCCGCCGCGTAACCCAGGCCACCGCCCTGCATGCCGCCGAAGCCGCGCAGTCCGGCCGTGGAACTGGTGAACACCATCGCCCCGCCGCGCTGTCCGGCCAGCAGGTGGGGGATGGCGGCCTTCGCGGTGTGGAAGGCGCCGTTCAGGTTGACCCCGACGGCGTCGGTCCACATCTCGAGGTCCTCCTCGATGCCGACCTCGCGGAAGGCCGTCGGGGCGATGCCGGCGTTGGCGCACACGATGTCGAGGCGGCCGAAGCGTTCCACCCCGGCGTCGACGGCCGTCTTGACCGCGGCGAAGTCGCGGACGTCGGCGACGGTGCCGAGAATCTTGCCGCCCTGGGCCTCCACCAGCGCGACGGTCTCGTCGAGTTCGTCGCGGGTGGCCATGGGATAGCCGTTGGAGGAGATGTCGGAACAGATGTCGACGCCGATGATGTCGGCGCCGTCGGCCGCGAGCCGGAGCGCGTGGCTGCGCCCCTGTCCGCGGGCGACTCCGGTGATGAAGGCGACCTTGCCGGCCAGAGAACTCATGTCAGCTCGCTTCGTTGCGTGGGTAACCGTGTTACAGCCGGTACGGTAACGTGGTTACACCGGCGAGACAAGGGGTCATGGGCGATGAAGTCATCCGGCGCGGCGACGCGCGAGGAGCGGGACGCGCCGACCGGTCACGACCGGCGCATCCTCGGCATTGTCGTCGAACTGCTCGAGACCGAGGGCTACGAGGCCGTCCAACTGCGCGAGGTGGCCCGCCGGGCGCGCACCTCGCTGGCGACCATCTACAAGCACTACGCCAACCGCGACGAGCTGATCCTGGCCGCGCTGCAGATGTGGCTCGACGAGAACCGCTACGCGGGCCTGGCCGGGCAGTCCCGCGCCGACGGCGAGTCCTTCTACGACGGCCAGATGCGGGTGCTGCGCACCATCTTCGAACCCTGGGAGCAGCACCCCGCCATGCTCAAGGCCTACTTCCGCGCCCGCGCCGCCCCCGGCGGCGAACAGCTGGTGCAGCGCGGGCTCGACGCCGTCATCCCGGCCTTCGGGGAGGTACTCGTCGACGTCGACGAGGCGTTCGTCGCCGACCTGACGACCATCGTCACCAACGTCGTCTACGGCTTGTTGGGTCGCTTCGCCGCCGGCGAGATCGCCATCACCGACATCGTGCCGGGCCTCGAGCGCACCGTGTACTGGCTGAGCCACGGTTACGAGGCGGCGCAGCGCTGACGCGGTTTCCGCGGCTCGGGCGATATTGTCGACAGCGACGGAACCGAGGACGGCTGGGGTAGAACGAGACGGAGCGGCATGGCTGTGGTCAACGGGCCATCGGCGCGCGAGACGAAGCGCCTGCAAACCAGGGAGCGGCTGATGGGCGCCGCGGTGGCCGAGTTCAAGCGCGCCGGCATGGCCGAGGCCGACGTCGGCGCCATCGTCGCCGCGGCCGGAGTTGCCCACGGCACCTTCTTCTTTCATTTCCCCACCAAGGAACACGTCCTGCTCGAGCTCGAGAAGCGCGAGGAGGACCGGATGGCCAAGCAGTTCGGCAAGTTCCTCGACAAGGGGCACGACCTGGAGGCCGCGCTGGTCGAGGCCGCCCGCCTGGTCCTGGGCCTGGAGCGCCGACTCGGCGAACTGCTGTTCAAAGACTTTCTGGCCCTGCACTTCTCGCAGACCCGCCCGCCCGCCGAGGGCGGCGGTGACCACTCGCTGGTGGTGCTGCTCGCCGCGCACATCGACCGCGCGCGGGAGGACGGCGCGGTGGCCGCGGACGTCAACTCGATGAACAGCGCGGTGTTCTTCCTGCTGTGCCTGTACGCGCTGGCGATCACCACCAACGACCCGATGCGGCGGGAGTTGCTCGACGATCTGGTGAAGCGCACGCTGCGCAGCATGGCCCCGGCCGCCTGAGGCGCGATCGACCGCGGATGCTTGTCGATCCGCTCATTGCATGACTAAAGTCAGCGAGCATGCGACCCGACGCTGCCGCAGCGAACCGCACTGGGCTGTCTCTCGACGAGCACATGGAGGAATCGCGCGCCGCGCAACGCCAGGCCGACAAGTGGCTGATCTCCGGCAGCCTGCTGATCGGGACCGCGGCGCTGGGGATCTTTGGCCTCCCGCTGTTTCTGCGCGGGGTCTGGCTGCTGCGGCGCGCGCAGCGCAACGGGCTGACGGTGCGGCCCATGCTGGTGACGCTGCTGGGCTACTGCGTGATCGTCGACGCCGCCATCAACACCGTCGGCTGGGCCCTTGACCTGGTAGGACACCACACTCTGCTGGCCCGCGTGCTGCTCAACGGCTGGGGCAACATGTTCGACGCCGGCTACTTCTGGCACTACAACGAACTGTGGGTCGGCGGTGCGGCCGCGCCGGGGGAGAAGGCGCTGGAGGTCGGCTTCATCCTCACGGTGTTCACCATGCGGATCGCCGCGGGCATCGGCTTTTTGCAGATGAAGCGCTGGGGGCATCAGTGGATGGTGGTCACCTGCTGGATGGGCGTGGTGATCTGGATCGTCTACGTCATCAACATGACGATGTTCGCCGACGTCCGCTACGCCGGGGTGGTTTTCCCGGTGATCGGGTGGTGGATCTACGACATTTTCTACATCACGCCGTTCCTCGCGATCCCGTATCTGCATTCGGTGAACCGCGAGATCTTCACCGACTGAGGGCCTTTCGCGCATCCGTGGCTACCGGCGCTGCCTGACGTACTTATACGACTGACATATGTCAGTGACGAGTATCAACCAGTGCATGTCCAGCCGCCACCGCAGGCAGCAAAACACTAGTTAGAGCAGGATCTCGGTCATCCACCGTGACATATCTATTGACTGGAGTCAGTCATGGGAGTACAAAAAAACCATCATGACGGCACAGGTCCGGCCGACCACGCGCGAAGCGCAGCGGCTGCAAACCCGGGAACGCATCCTGGGAGCGGCCATCGCCGAGTTCAAACGCTCGGGGATGGCCGGTGTCGAGGTGAACGCCATCGTCGCCGCCGCCGGCGTCGCCCACGGCACGTTTTACTTCCATTTCCCCACCAAGGAACACGTCCTGCTGGAACTGGAACGACGGGAAGAGGCGCGCGTCGCGGCCCAGTTCGAACGCTTCCTCGCCGGCCCGCACGGACTGAGCGACGCGCTGACCGAGGTCGTGGCCCTCGTGCGGGGCCTCGAGGAGCGTTTCGGGCGGCCCCTGTTCAAGGAGCTGGTGGCCCTGCACTTTTCGCCGTCGCGCCCGGAGTCGGAGAACTGGACCGACCACCCGGTGATCGTCCTGCTGGTGGCCGAGATCGAGCGGGCCCGCGATCAGGGGGCGGTGCACCCGGAGGTCGACCCGTTCTCCAACGCGGTGTTCTTCCTGCTGGGTGTCTACGGCGTGCTCAGCGCCGGCGAAGACCCCGACAGCCGCGACGTTCTGCTCGAGAAGCTCGTCGCATCCACGGTGCGCGGCTTGGAGATCCGATGAATCCGTCAACAGGGAGGCCCTGAAGTGTGGGACTACGTCTGGGAGATACTTCGCTACGTCGGCGCCTGGGGTGGCACCGCGCTGGTCATCTGGTTCTGGTACTGGATGTTCTCCAACCTCGGAACGTTCTGATCCGCCATGGCTGAACTCGCCGACACCGCGGCCATGGCCCTCGAACGCAGCTGCGCGCTGACCGCCGTGGCGCTCAGCGAGGAGCGCCGCGAAGGCGTGCGCCTGGTGACCGGTGAGCACCGCGGCTTCGGACTGAGCTCGGCGCGACGGTTCGTCCACGTCCCGTACCCGCAGCTGGGTTCCGACTGGACGCGGCGCACGCTGACCTGCGGCATCGCGCTGCAGTGCGCGGACTCCAAGGACCGGGTGGGCGAGTACCGGCTCAACGAGATGTCCCAGCGGGAACTGCGCGCCCTGACCATCGTCGAGGCCGGGGTGGCCCTGGGCTGGATCGCCGCGCGCTGGCCGGGCCTGATGCCCGAATTCGCCCGGCTGCTCCCCGAATTGGCGCCCGCCGACCCCGACACCGACGCACGCATCATGGTCAGCCGCGCCATCGAACTGGCCCAGCGCTCCGAGGGGTTGAGCCCGGATCCGCTGCTCGGCCGGCTACCCGCGGTGTTCACCGCGCCCACCGGGCTGATGGACAAGATGCGCCGGCAGTTCGGCCGGATGCCGTGGACCACCTCGGAGAAGCGGATGCCGCGGCCCTACTCGGTGCCCGTCGGCGGCGACGGCGGCGTGCGCAACCCGAACCTGCCGCCGCCGAGCCGGCCCCAGGACAACGACATGGACGTGACGCCCGAACATCGTCCCGGTATCCCGTACCCGGAGTGGAACCAGTGGACGAAGAGCTTCCTGCCCGACCATGTCGCGGTCCTGGAGTTGGCCCGCGACACCCGGATCGGCGCGTCGAAGAACTCCTCGGCGGATCTGCGCAAGTGGTTCGCCGAGCACACGCATCGCACCATGATCAATCGGCTCGAGGACGGTTCTGACCTCGACATCGACGGCTACGTGCGGCATTACGTCGATCTGCGGACCGGTGAGGCCACCGAGCCTCGGGTGTTCCGCGAACTGTTGCCCAGCAACCGGGACGTCAGCACCGCCCTGCTGCTCGACGGCAGTTCCTCGCTCGGCGTGCACGGGGGCCGGGTGTTCCAACTGGAACTGGCCTGCGCGGATGCGCTGTCGCGGGCGATGAAACAAGCCCGCGAGCGGCACGGGATCTTCGTCTTCACGGGCAACACCCGCCACCGCGTGGAAGTTCGTTGCCTCAAGGACTTTCCGGATCCCCGGTTCGTCCCGCCCAGCGGCCTGGGCCTGTCCACCGGCGGCTACACCCGCCTGGGTGCACCCATCCGGCACCTGACCAGCCGGCTGCTCGACCAACCGTCGGAGCGCCGCCTGCTCATCATCATCGGTGACGGGATGATCTCCGACGAGGGCTACGAGGGTCGTTACGCCTGGGCCGACGCCGCGCACGCCGTCGAGGAGGCCAACGACGCCGGGGTGTCGGTCTACTACGTGGGCGTCGGGCCCACCCGGGTGGATCCGCTGCCGGAGGTGTTCGGACCCCGCCGCTCCCAACGGATTCGCCGCGTCGAGGAACTGCCCCGCGTGCTGGCCCATGTCCATCGCGAGCTGGTCACCGCATAACCGTCCGAGGAGGCATCGAAACCCATCATGAGCAACGACACCTACTACGCCAACGGCAGCGAGGTCCAGCTGTTCGAGCAGGCCTTCACCCGCAAGATCCCGGTCATGCTCACCGGGCCGACCGGCTGCGGCAAGACCCGTTTCGTCGAGCACATGGGCACCCTGCTGCGCCGGCCCGTCGTCACCATCAGCTGCCACGACGACCTGACCAGCTCGGATCTGGTGGGGCGCTTCATGGTCACCGGCGGCGACGTCATCTGGACCGACGGCCCCCTGACCCGCGCGGTCAAGAGCGGCGCCATCTGCTACCTCGACGAGGTGGTCGAGGCGCGCCACGATTCGCTGGCCATCCTGCACTCCCTGACCGACCACCGGCGCACCCTGTACCTGGACCGCGCCGACGAAGTCGTCGAGGCACCAGACGAATTCATGCTGGTGTGCTCCTACAACCCGGCCTACCGCAGCTCCCTGAAGGAACTCAAGCCGTCGTTCCGACAGCGCTTCGTCACCCTGCCGATGGGTTATCTGCCCCCGGAGCGGGAGGCGCAGGCGGTGGTCTCCGAGACGGGCGTCGACCTGGCCGTCGCGCAGCGACTCGTGCAGTGCGCCATCGCCATTCGCACAGCCGACGAGGCGTTTCACTTCGAGCCGCCGTCCACGCGGACGCTGGTGACCGCCGCGCAACTGATCGCCGCCGGCGCCGGCGAACTCGAGGCCGCCGAGGCCTGCATCCTCGCCCCGCTGAGCACCGACGGCGCCATCAGCGACGGGCTGCGTGAGGTCGCGGCCGCCGGCCTGCTCACCGCCGACACCCCGGCTCAACCCTAGGAGGGAGTTCACATGGTCGACCAGAAGGAAAAGAACCGCAAGAAGGCGCTCATCGTCTTCCAGATCGTCATCTACGGCTTCCTGTTGACGATGTTCCTGATCCAGCTGTGGATGTCGTTCGACCGCGGGTGGTGGTACCTGTGAGTGCGCCGCCCAAGTCCGGTGGCACACTGAGTCTCGAGGACCACCACGAGGAATCGAAGCTCGCGCAGCGCCGCGCCGACAAATGGATGATCGTCGGCGCCGCCCTGATGGGTATGTGGGCGCCCGGCCTCATCGGGTTCCCGATATTCATGCGCGGGGTGTGGCTGCAGCGCCAGGCGCAGCAGGCCGGACTTTCGGTGCGGCCCATGATCGTCACCCTGATCGGCTACCTGGTGCTGATCGACGGCATGCTCAACAGCCTCGGCTGGGCGCTGGACATGATCGGCAACCACACGCTGATCAACCGGGTGCTGATGGTCGGTTGGGGCAACATGTTCGACGCCGGTTATTTCTGGCACTACAACGAACTCTGGGTCGGCGGGGCCTCGGCGCCGGGGGAGAAGGCCTACGTCATCGGCTTCATCCTGACGGTGTTCTCGATGCGGGTCGCCGCGGCCATCGGCTTCCTGCAGATGAAGCGTTGGGGCCACCAGTGGATGATCATCACCTGCTGGATGGGCGTGGTGATCTGGCCCGTCTACATCCTCAACATGACGATGTTCGCCGACGTGCGGTTCGCCGGGGTGGTGTTCCCGGTCATCGGCTGGTGGCTCTACGACATCTTCTACATCACCCCCTTCCTCGCCATTCCGTATCTGCACACGGTCAACCGCGAAATCTTCACGGACTAAGGAGCATCGGTGACTTCCCCATCTACCAACCCGTCGTCCGCGGACGAGAAGGATCCGGCCGAGGACCTGCCGCCGGGCACCACCCCGTACTACGCCCGGATGCACAAGTGGATCAAGCGCGCGGTCCTGGTGTGCCTGATCGCGCTCGTCATCGAGGGGGCGTTCACGCTGCCCTTCATGGCGATCTACTACGGGTATCCGACGCTGAACCTCACCCAGATCTGCAGTGAGCTGCTGAAGGTCCGGTTCTCCGACGACGCCCTCGAGTGCAAGTACCCCTACCCGCCGCTCGGGCCGCCCGAGGGGGCCGAGGGCAAGGACACCGCGCGCGACCAGTGGGGCGTGCAACCCATCCCCGGCTACGACCGGCTCGGCTTCCGCGAACTCGTCGACCGCTACGAGGAACGGATGGCCCGCCAGGCCGCTGAACAAGCCGCACAGCCGGCCGGGTGACGATGGCCGGCAAGCTGCGGGTAATCCAGTGGGCCACCGGCAATGTCGGCAAGCACGCGGTGGCCGCGGTGCACGAGCATCCCGACCTGGAACTCGTCGGTGCCCGCGTCTACGACGAGGCCAAGGTCGGCCGGGACATCGGCGAGGTGTGCGGCCTCGGCGAGATCGGGGTGGTTGCCACCGCCGACACCGACGAGATCCTGGCCCTGGACGCCGACTGCGTGCTCTACATGGCCGAGGGCGAGTGGAATCCGCCGGCGGCCCTCGACGACGTGTGCCGGCTGCTGCGCTCCGGCAAGAACGTGGTGTCGACGGCGGTCACCGCGTGGATCTACCCCAAGAGCGCCGGCGACGATGTCGTCCAGCGGCTGGAGCAGGCATGCCGGGAAGGCGGAACGTCGTTCCACGCCACCGGGATTCAACCCGGTTGGGCCGCCGAGGTGCTGCCGCTGACCATGTCCGGGCTGTTCCGGCGGATCGAGTCGCTGCGGGTCCAGGAGTTGATGGACTACACCACCTACAACGTGCCGTTCGTGCTGTTCGACGTGATGGGCTTCGGCAAGGCCCCCGACGAGCCGGTGCCCATGGACGATCCCGCGGTCGGTGCGTTGCCGTTCAAGGCGCCGCTGATGCTGGTGGCCGACGGGTTGGGCGCCACCATCGACGACTTCATCTGGGAGCGCAGCGTGGCGACCACCGATGCGCCCATCGAGATTCAGGCCGGCCGCATCGAGGCCGGAACGGTGTCCGCGCAACGGTTTTCCTATACCGCGGTGATCGGCGGGCGGCCGGCGCTGACCGTCGAGCACATCACCCGCATCGGCGCCGCGCAGGCCCCGGACTGGCCGAACGGGCGCGGCTGGAAGGTGACCGTGCAGGGTCAGCCGTCGATGGTGCTGGAATCGCGGATCGCCATCAACGGCGAGGACGACACCGACCAGGGGTGCCTGGGCACCGCCATGCACGCCATCCACGCGATCGCCCCGGTGTGCGCGGCCGCCCCCGGCATCCGCACCTTTCTCGACCTGCCCACCATCGTCGGTCGCGGAGTGCTGGGGTAGCTCCTCACGACGACGCCAGGTAGAGGCCCAAAGCCACCATGGTGACCGCGATCGTCCCGTCGAGCACGCGCCACGTCGAAGGTCTGGCGAACAGGGCGGACAGGCGGGTGGCGCCGAAGCCGAGTGTGGCGAACCACACCACGCTGGCCGTGACCGCACCGACGCCGAACAACCAACGGCCCTCGCGGTATTCGTTGGCCAACGCGCCGAGCAGCACCACGGTGTCGAGGTAGACGTGCGGGTTCAGGAAGGTCAGCGCCAGGCAGGTGACGAGGACGCCGGTGAGTCGCGCCGGGGCCTCGGCGGCGGGATCGAGCGACGCGGGACGAAGCGCCCGGCGGGCGGCCAGCGCCCCGTAGCCGATCAGGAACGCTGCGCCGCCGAGCTTGGCGACCGTCACGACGTTCGGGTGGGCCGCGACCAGGGCGCCGAACCCGGCGATGCCCGCAGCGATCAACACCAGGTCCGATACCGCGCACACCGTCACGACACTGCCCACGTGCTCGCGCCGGATGCCTTGGCGCAGAACGAAAGCGTTCTGCGCCCCGATGGCCGCGATCAGGGCCAGCGACGTGAGGAACCCGGTCGCGAAGACCATCGGCGGCGCAGCACTCATGGCCTTGACGGTACGAGCGAGTGGGGGATCAGTACAGCTACATATTCTTACGCTGAGTTAGATGTACTAATGCAGGCGGCGAGGGCCGAACTCTCGCGTCTAGGAAAAGGCGCGCTGGCCATGGACCCAGATATCAGCGCTGTGGACCGGGCCGAGCTGCCAGCCAATTGACGGCGCGTTCGATGCTTGAGTTGTATCGGTCTTCAACCGTGGCAAGTCGAGTGAGGATGATCTCCGGGGCCACCAAGTTATCAGTGATCAGGGCGTCCACGAAGTTGCGGTCCTTCTCCCTGAACGCGCATAGTTTGGCGACGCAGAGATCCTCTTTGTCCAGGCACCATCCGATGTACTGCGGGTGGCCGTTGGGAGCCGCAGTATTCGCGTTTTGGACCTTGACCAGTCGGCTGCGCCAACCAACGGGGAGGGCTGAGGTCGTCAGGTCAACACCGTCGATGCTGAATCCGTGCAACTGCTCGAACGATGAGAGTTCCCCTGCGGCACCGAAGATGAGGTCGGCGAGTTCGATGGTCCTGTTGTTGTCATCGGTGATGGGCAGAATGTCCACTTCCATCGACCGCGTCGCTAGCATTGGCAACTCGTACTCCGGGTAGCTGCCTAAGATTGCCTGTGACCCAACGACAATGACTTCGTCTTGCCCTGTTACTTGGCAGGCGGCCCGGATCGCGTGCTCGAGCTGGTCGCGACGCATCAGTGCGCAGCCTGTAGCGCGGCGCGACGTTGCGTGTCTGGTAACAGCCCGCTCATCGGGGTCACCTCCCGCATCTCGATCGACTGACGGTCCAGTCCGGTCAGGGCCCGCTTCAGCGACTGCAAGTCACCATCGTTGGTCAACTGTTCCCAATGGGAGAGATGGCGGAGGTGCGGTTCGCCGTAGACCGATTGCCGAAGTCGATCGATGTTACTGAGAATCGAGGGCCGCCATTCTTGGAGCGTCGACGTGTTCAGCAATGTCGCGAGCTGCCGATGCACTCGCCACGACCGCCACTCTGAGCGGGTGAGGTTGGCAGGCTCGGCTCGAATGGTTACCTCCAGGCGGTAGCCCATGCAGGCGAGTAACCGATCGAGCAGTTGGTCGCTGAAGTCTATTTTTCCGGAGAGGAATTGACTGATGCTCGGCTGGTGCACGCCACTGAGCCGGCTCAGCTCAGACTGGCTGGTTCCTGTGTCGCTCATGACCTGCCGCAGCAGGTCGGGTGTGCTACCCATCAGTGGATTATAGCAATCTATGCTATAGGCGCAACACGCGTTGAGCGGGCGGTGCGCCCGCCGGTGGGAGCTGCCGACTCCGCAGCAGGCCCCTAGCGGACGAGCCGCTCCAGCGGCCCCAGGGCCTCGTCCAAGGCGACGACCTCGGCGGGGCTCATGCCGCTCAGCATCGCGTTCATCAGGCTCTCGACCGCCGAGCGTTGTAGCTCAACGCCTTTCGGCGTGATCTCGATCCAGATATTGCGATGGTCGGACAGGTCGCGGGTCCGAGTCACCAAGCCCAGATCTTTGAGGCGAGTGACCGCCCGGGTGACTGTCGGCAGGGTGAGGCGCTCGTGGGCGGCGAGCTCCGACATGCGCAGGCGCTGTTTGTCTCTCAGGATGTACAGAAGGGAGCACTGGGTCAGCGTCAAGCCGCCGTTGGCGATCTGTTCGAACTCGTGTCGCCGAAGGGAAGTGGAGATGCGGAAGAGACGTCGATGAAGGTTCTCGGCTACCGCGCCGGGATCGTCGAGCAACGGTGCATCGGGTGGTGTCAATGTCTTCTCCTGCGTGGTCGTCGGTCCGGCAGCATGCCCATTCAAATATTCGACTGATCCGCCGGCACGGCCAACGGCTCCCGCTCGGTCCCGGCGGGAACGTCGGGCGTGGGCACGGTCAGCCCCACCGTGTAGGACGTCATCGACAGTGAGCCGTAGCAGTACCCGTCGACCAGTTCGGTCAGCGGCGCCCCGGCCGCACCCGCCGCACCGGCGGTGTAGAGCATCGGGATGAAGTGGTCGGGGATCGGCACCGCCACGCCGTAGTCGGCGTGGTCGCGGAGCCGGATCGCCTCGTCCGGGGCCGTCGTCAACAGCTCCCGGGCCGCCTCGTCGAAGCGCTGCGCCCACGGGTAGCCGGTGTCCGGATGCTGCTGGCTCATCTGCCGCAGGTTGTGCACGATGTTGCCGCTGCCGACGATCAGCACGCCGCGCTCGCGCAGCGGGGCCAGCTTGGCGCCGAGTTCCAGGTGGTAGTCCAGCGGCTTGTCGGCGTTGATGGACAGCTGCACCACCGGGATCGACGCCTCCGGGAAGGCGTGCACCAACACCGACCAGGTGCCGTGGTCGATACCCCAGCTGTCGAGGTCGGCGCCGACCCAGGTGGGCTTCACGATCTCCTGGATCTCGCCGACCAGATCGGGCAGCCCCGGTGCGGGATAGTCGACCTCGAACAGCTGCCGCGGGAACCCGTAGAAGTCGTGGATGGTGCGGGGTTGGGACATGGCGGTGACGGCGGTGGCGTTGATGTACCAGTGCGCGCTGATCACCAGGATGACCCGCGGGCGCGGGACCGCGGCCCCGAACGCGCGCCACGCCGCGGTGTACTTGTTGAGCTCCAGGGCGTTCATCGGGCTGCCGTGGCCGATGAACGCCGCGGGCAGCACCTCAGGGTTGTCGGCCATGAAGCCATCATCCTTCAAATTCCCCCGCGGCGCGGCAGACTGGAGCCGACCTGACAGGAGGCTGATATCGAGGGCTCGGACACCAGCGCCCGGCTGGGCGCGGACCAACTCGCGGCGCTGGCTGCCGTCATCGAATGCGGCAGCTTCGACGCCGCCGCCGAGCGCCTGCAAGTCACGCCGTCGGCGGTCAGCCAGCGGATCAAGGCGCTGGAATCCCGGGTGGGGCAGGTGCTGGTGGTCCGCGACAAGCCGTGCACCCCAACCCCGGCCGGTGTTCCGTTGTTACGCCTGGCGGCGCAGACCGCGTTGCTCGAGGCCGAGGCGCTGGCCGAGGCCACGGGTGGTCCGGCCCGCGAGCCGCGAATTGCCCTGGCGGTCAACGCCGATTCGATGGCGACCTGGTTCACCGCCGTGTTCGCCCAGCTGCCCGGGCCGCTGTTCGACGTGCGGATCGAGGATCAGGACCATTCCGCCCGGCTGCTGCGCGAGGGCGTGGTGATGGGGGCGGTCACCACCGAACGCACGCCCGTGCCGGGCTGCCGGGTGACGGCGCTGGGCGCCATGCGCTATGTCCCGGTGGCCAGCGCCGCCTACCTGGCGCGCCACCTGCCCGGCGGCTTTACCGCCGAGGCCGCCGCCCAAGCTCCGTCGCTGGCCTGGAACCGGCACGACGGCCTGCAGGACCAGTTGGTGCGCAAGGTGTTTCGGCGCGACATCGCGCGGCCGGTGCATTACATCCCCACCCCGGAGGGCTTCGGTGCCGGCGTGCGCGCAGGTCTGGGGTGGGGGATGTACCCGGAGGAGATCGTCGACGACGACTTTCGTCCCGTCGTCGACCAACATCTCGACGTCCCGCTGTACTGGCAGTGCTGGAAACTCGACAGCCCGCTCATCGGGCGGCTGACCGAGGCGGTGCGCTCGGCGGCGGCCCGCCTGCACCGCTGATGGTTCTTGGCACTCAGCCGCGCGGCAGACCCAGAGCCCGCTGGGCAATGACGTTGCGCTGGATCTCCGAGGTCCCGCCCGCGATAGTGCCGGCGAAGCTGCGCAGGTAGCGGTCGAACCAGCTACCGGTGTAGTGGTCCTGGTGCCACGGCTGGTACCCGGTGAAGGTCGGGTCCAGCAGCCCGGCCCCTCCGGCGGACTGCAGCGCCGCGCCGCCGATGGCCTGGGCCGCCTCCGAGCCCAGCAGTTTGAGCACCGAAGTCCGTCCGTCGTCGACCTCACCGCGGGCGGCCGCGGCAATAGCCTGCGAGCCGAGCAGGCGCAGCGCATGATTGTCCATGACCAACCGGGCATAGCTGTCCCGGTCCAGGGCGGTGATGGGGCGCCAGTCTTCGATGTACTCCTGCAGACGTTCGGCATAGCTGAGCCACAGCAGCGTCCGTTCGTACCCGAGCGAACCGTGGGCGACCTTCCAGCCGCCGTGCAGTGGCCCGACCAGGTTGCCGCTGGGGACTCGCGCGTCGACGAAGAACACTTCGTTGAAGTCCACGTCGTTTTCGCCGCAGGCCGAGGGGAACGGTCGTCGCGTGACGCCAGGGGTGTCGGTGGGGATCATCAGGGCGCTGATTCCCTTGTGCTTGGGCGCATCTGGGTCGGTACGCACCAACACGAACATCACGTCGGCGTGGTGGGCGCCCGAGGTCCAGACCTTCTGCCCGTTGACGACGAAGTCGTCGCCGTCGCGTACCGCCCGGGTGCGCAGGGAGGCCAGGTCGGACCCGGCGCCCGGTTCACTCATGCCCAGGGCGGCGGTGATCTCCGCGCGCAGGATCGGAATGGCCCATTTTCGTTGCTGTTCCGGTGTGCCGAACGCGATCAGGGAGGCGGCGATGATGCCGACACCCTGGGGGTTGAACGTCTGGGCGAGTCGTCGTCGGCCCAGCTCCTCGAAATACACGAACTGTTCGACGATCCCGGCGTTGCGGCCGCCGAATTCCGGTGCGTTCCCGGGTTGTAACCAGCCGTGGTCGAACATGGTGCGTTGCCATCGGCGGGCCCAGTCCGGCAGGTATGCGCTGGAACTGATCCGCTCGTGGGTGGTTTCCGCCGGCGGCAGGTGCGCGTCGAGGAATGCGCTGAACTCCGCGCGGAACGCCTCGATCTCGGGTCCGAAGCTCAGTTGCATGTCAATCCGATCGCCCCGAAGTGCTGTACGGCGCGAGCGTACAACATGGCCTATACGGCCGTACAGCAGACGGCGCTCGCCCGGTGTCGAATGCCGCCCGGTCGTATCGATGATTGCCCGGATGGTGGGATCGTTCCAGAGGTTGCGCCGCTCTCCGCGGGGTTCCTCGACCGTGACCCGTCACCGTGTGTTGACGGTCATCCACAGCCTGGGGCGCCCGCACCAGTCACCCTGTGGATAGTCGTCACCCGGAGGGGACGCCATTTGATCGAGAGGCCGCCCAGAGACCGTCCCGCCAACCTCAACGGCGGAGTCGCATCAGGGCCCCGCAACTGCGTCGCACACCGCTGGACCCGGATCTCTAATCCGCCGCTAGTGCGCGGCTGCGGCCTTCTTACGAAACGGCAGCACGTGCATGACGGCGACCGCCACCGCGCCGACCACCAGTCCGATGACCGCCGAGGCCGCGGTGTTCACCAGCCAGGCCAGCACGGCGCCGATACCGGCCACCGCGCCGCGGACCGCTTCCTCGGCGTGGTGCACCAACTCGTAGAGGGTGTGCCAGCCCAGGGTGTCGGTGCCGAGCAGCAGGATGTGCCCGCCCACCCAGAGCATCGCGATGGTGCCGATCACCGACAGGGCGCTCAGCAGCTTGGGCATGCCGGCGACCAGGGCACGTCCGATCTTCTGGGCGAACCGCGAGGACCGCTGCGCCAGGTGCAGGCCGATGTCGTCCATCTTGACGATGCCGGCCACCACGCCGTACACCGCGGCCGTGATGACCAGGGCCACCACCACGAGGATGATCAGCCGCGGCCAGAAAGCCTGGCTGGCGACCTCGTTGAGCGCGATCACCATGATCTCGGCGGACAGGATGAAGTCGGTGCGAATGGCGCCGGTCACCATGAACTTCTCCGGATCGCCCCCGACCGCGGCCTTGGGCGCCCCGTGACTGTCGTGGCCGCGCAGCCAGCCCCAGACCTTCTCGGCGCCCTCGTAACACAGGTAGGTGGCGCCGACCATCAGGATCGGCGTCAGCGCCCACGGCGCGAACTGGCTGAGTAGCAGTGCCACCGGCAGGATGAACACCAGCTTGTTGCGCAGCGAGCCGATCGCGATCTTCTTGATGATCGGCAGCTCGCGCTCGGCGGCCAGGCCCTGCACATACTGCGGCGTCACCGCCGTGTCGTCGATGACCACGCCGGCGGCCTTGGCGGTCGCCTTCCCGGCGGCCGCACCGATATCGTCGATCGAGGCCGCGGCCAGTCGGGCCAGCGCGGCGACGTCGTCGAGAAGTCCGAACAGGCCCGCGCTCATCGCAGCTCCGTCATGAAACCGAAGGTTACCGTTATGACATCACCCTTGTCCGCCGCCGACCTCTACCACGTCGGCGTGGTGGTCACCGATTTCGAGGCGGCGCTGCAGCGGCTCTCGGCCGCCGGCGGCTATCAGTGGACGCAGACCATGGAGTACACCGTCCCGGTGGTGACGGCCGACGGCCCGGCGGACATCCCGTTCAAGCTGGCGTACTCCCTGGAGTCGCCGCATCTCGAGATCGTCCAGGAGGTGCCGGGATCGCTGTGGGTCAGCGCGCCGCGCAACGCCACCCATCACCTCGGATACTGGGCCGACGACGTCGCGGCGACCGGCGCCGCGCTCGAGGAACTCGGTTACACGCTGGAGGTCCGGGCCGCGGGCGACGCACCGCCGCCGTTCGCGTACTACCTGGACCCGCTGGGGGTGCGGATCGAATTGGTCAATCGCTCGATGTTCGGCGACTGGCCGCAATTCCTGCAGCAGATGAAGAAATGAAAAACGGCTGATGCCACGCGCGTCTGCGTGACATCAGCCGGTTCCCGGCGAAACCGCTCTAGCGAGCGGTGGAGTGCCGGTGGAAGAAACGGAACCGCAACCAACGAACGTCGAGCAACACGGTCATCACCTACCTTCGGGTCATACGCGGCGAGCCAGTACTTGACTCTTGATGACGAAACTAATGCCGCTCTTTAAGGCGGTAGGAAGCCGAAGGTAATTCTTCGGTAAGACTTCTACTCCGCTGGTCGGCGGCCTTGCGCGCCCGTGTAGCCCGCCCAGGGCGAATAGTCCGCGATCAGCTCCTCCTGCGGGGGCCGCTCGGCGTCGGGGACGTGCTGCAGGTTGATCCGGATCCGGTACCAGATGGACGACGGGCCGCGCATGCCGTCGACGAGGACGTCGATGGGTTCGAGCAACTTCGCCGCCTCGGGGTGCCGGGACTTCCAGGTCTGAAGCGCGGCCAGGGCCTCGTCGCGGGTCTTGGTGCGCGCGACCTCGATCAGGTTGGCGTCCCGCTCGGCCTTGGGCGGCGCCTTCTCGGCGGGCCCGAGTTCCTCGGCGAGTGCCAGCAGCCCGTCCAGCCCCCCGACCGCGGTGTCCATCTCTGCCCACGGGTCGCCGAGGTCCGCATAACGGTCGGGCACGGTGGCCACCGTGAAGTCCTCGGCCCGGCACGTCGGCACCTCCGACCACAGCAGCGGAGTCGACACCCGCGCGTCGGGCCTCGACCGCACCGAGTACGCCGAGGCCATCGTGCGGTCCTTGGCGTTCTGGTTGAAGTCGACGAAGACGCCCTGGCGTTCCTGTTTCCACCAGCGGCTGGTCGCCAGGTCCGGCACGCGGCGTTCCACCTCGCGGGCCACGGTCTCGGCGGCCAACCGCACCTGCCGGTAGGGCCAGCGCGGCTCGATGCGCGCATAGATGTGAAAGCCCCGCGAGCCCGACGTCTTGGGCCAGCCGGTCAGGCCGTGGTCGTCGAGCACCTCGCGGACCACCATCGCCACGTCGAGGATCTGCGGCCATTCGACCCCGGGCATCGGGTCCAGGTCGACCCGCAACTCGTCGGGATGGTCGAGGTCCTCGGCGCGCACCGGGTGCGGGTTGAAGTCGATGCAGCCGAGGTTGACCGCCCAGACCAGGCCCGCGGCGTCGCGGACGACCGCCTCCTTGGCCGAGGTCCCGGAGCGGTACTTCAGTTCGGCGACCTCGATCCAGTCGGGCCGCTTCTCCGGCGCCCGCTTCTGGAAGATTGCCTCCTGGTCGATGCCCTTGACGAACCGCTTGAGGATCATCGGCCGCCCGGCGACGCCGCGCAGCGCGCCGTCGGCCACCGACAGGTAGTAGTTGATCAGGTCCAGCTTGGTGACCCCGGCCTCCGGGAAGACGACCTTGTCGGGATTGCTGACGGGGACCTCGCGACCGGCGACCTCCAGCACGAGCTTGCCGCTGCTTTTCCCGCCGGCGCTGGCCATGCTGACCATCGTAAATCGACTTTCATTCCGGGCCGGGGCGCAAGGCCCGTCACTTAGGCTGTGAAGATGGCAAAGCTCACGGACCTGCCCTTGCTGGCAGCGGCCAAGTTGCAGCAATCGGTCGGCAAGTATGCGGAACGCGGCGCGGCCGAGTTGCACTACGCGCGCAAGATGTTCGAGGCCGGGGCACTGAAGATCGAAGCGCCCCAGAACATGGCGGCAATGCTCGCCGACATCCGTCGATGGGGCGAGTTCGGCATGATCCCGGCGCTGAACGCGCGGCGTAATCCCCACGGCGTGGCCATTGTTGACGACGACGGCGAGATCACCTTCGCCGAGTTGGACCGGGCCGCCCACGCGGTGGCCAATGGGTTGCTGGCGATGGGGGTCAAGGGCGGCGACGGGGTGGCCCTGCTGATCCGCAACCACCGCTGGTTCCTCATCGCGCTGTACGGCACCGCGCGGGTCGGCGCCCGGATGATCCTGTTGAACAGCGAATTCTCCGGCCCGCAGATCAAGGAGGTGTCCGAGCGGGAGGGCGCCAAGGTCATCATCTACGACGACGAGTACACCGAGGCCGTCGCGCTGGCCGAACCGCCGCTGGGCAAGCTGCGGGCCCTGGCCACCAACCCGGACAAGCCGGAGCCGTCCGGTTCGACCGACGAGACCCTGGCCGAGCTGATCGCGCGCAGCAGCACGGCGCACGCCCCGAAGGTGAGCAAGCACGCCAAGATCATCATCCTGACCAGCGGCACCACCGGCACCCCCAAGGGCGCCAACCGCAGCACCCCGCCGTCGCTGGCGCCGGTAGGGGGTGTGCTCTCGCATGTGCCGTTCCGGGCCGGCGAGGTGACCTCGCTGCCGGCGCCGATGTTCCACGCCCTGGGCTTCCTGCACGCCACCATCGCGATGATGCTCGGCTCCACGCTGGTACTGCGGCGACGGTTCAAGCCGGCCACGGTGCTCGCCGACATCGAGAAGCACAAGGTCACCGCGATGGTCGTGGTGCCGGTGATGCTCTCGCGTCTGCTCGACGAGTTGGAGAAGACCGACCCCAAGCCGGATCTGTCGTCGCTGCGGATCGTGTTCGTCTCCGGCTCCCAGCTGGGGGCCGAGCTGGCGAGCCGAGCCATGGACGATCTCGGCCCGGTGGTCTACAACCTTTACGGCTCAACCGAAATCGCGTTCGCCTCGATCGCGCGGCCACAGGATCTGCAGAAGAACCCCGCCACCGTGGGCCCGGTGGTCAAGGGTGTGAAGGTCAAGCTGTACGACGAGAACGGCAAGGAGGTGCCCAAGGGCGAGGTGGGCCGGATCTTCGTCGGCAACACCTTCCCGTTCGAGGGCTACACCGGCGGCGGCGGCAAGCAGATCATCGACGGCCTGATGTCCTCGGGCGACGTCGGCTACTTCGACGAGCACGGTCTGCTCTACGTCAGCGGCCGCGACGACGAGATGATCGTCTCCGGCGGCGAGAACGTCTTCCCGGCCGAGATCGAGGACCTCATCAGCGGACACCCCGAGGTCATCGAGGCCACGGCGCTCGGTGTGGAGGACAAGGATTGGGGGCACCGGCTGCGCGCGTTCGTGGTCAAGGCCGAGGGTGCCACCATCGACGAGGCCGCCATCAAGGAGTACGTCAAGGCGAACCTGGCGCGCTACAAGGTGCCGCGCGAGGTGATCTTCCTCGAGGAGTTGCCGCGCAACCCCACCGGCAAGATCCTCAAGCGCGAGTTGCGGGAGATGTTCGACTGACCACCCCTCCTTAGCGTGAGGGGGCGCGTCCCCGGCCGACACGCCGACCGATTTTCGTAGTCTGCGCACGTTCGCGAGGGATAAGCGACCACCGCGCCGGGTAACCGCAAGCAATGGCGGTCCCCGGAGCGCAGGAGTTCGTGCCCGAATCCCATGATCTGGGCACGCTGGCCGCCGCGGCCAGGGGCTGCCGGGGCTGCGGCCTGTACCGCGACGCCGAGCAGACCGTGTTCGGCGCTGGACCCACCTCGGCGAAACTGATGCTGGTCGGCGAACAACCCGGCGATCAGGAGGACCGCGCCGGGCAGCCGTTCGTCGGCCCGGCGGGTCGGCTGCTGGACAAGGCCCTGATCGCCGCAGAGGTCGATCGCGGCGACGTCTACGTCACCAACGTCGTCAAGCATTTCAAGTTCACCCGGGCCGCCGGCAGCAAGCGGCGCATCCACAAGACCCCGAGCCGCACCGAGGTGGTGGCCTGCCGCCCGTGGCTGTTCGCCGAACTGACGGCGGTGGCACCGGAGGTGGTGGTGCTCCTGGGTGCGACGGCGGCGAAGGCGTTGATGGGCAGCGATTTTCGCCTCACTGCCCATCGCGGGGAGGTGCTGGAACTGTCCGACGAAGCCGCCGCGGCGCTCCCCGGCAGCGACCCGTACCTGCTGGCCACCCCGCACCCGTCGTCGGTGCTGCGTGGCCCGTCGGACAAGCGCGACGCGGCGTTCGCGGCGCTCGTCGAGGACCTGCACACGGCCGTCGGCCTGTTGGCTTAGTCGAGCAGGGCCCGCAGATCCCGCGCGTTGCGCACGGCGTTGCCGCCGCCGTCGTTGTTGAAATACGCCAGCACGGAACGGCCTTGGCGGCGCCACTCGTCGATGCGCCGCGCCCACCACTGCAAGTCGTCGGGGCTGTAGGAGCCGGCGTAGAGCGGCGCGTCATCGGGGCCGTGGAAGCGCACGTACACCAGCTTCGCGGTGGCCCGCAGCACGCACGGCATGCCCGCGCCGCTCATCACCACGTACGCCGCGCCGTAGCGCTCCAGCAGGTCGTAGACCTCGGGGGCGTCCCACGACGGGTGCCGCAGTTCCATCGCCACCGCGGTGCCCGGCGGCAGCAGCCTCAGGAAATAGTCGAGGCGCTCGTCGTCGCGTTGCAGGGCGGGGTGCAGTTGCACCAGCAGCGCGGCGCGCCGATCGCCGAGTTCGGGCCAGCTGTCGGCGATCCGCTCGATCCACTGCTCGGGATTGCGCAGCCGCCGGGCATGGGTCAGGCCGCGCGGCGCCTTCACCGTCATCCGGAAGCCCTCGGGCAGCTCGTCGCGCCAGCGCGCGAAGGCCGCCGCCCGTGGCCAGTGGTAGAAGCTGGTGTTGAGCTCGACGGTGTCGAATTCCTGGGTGTAGCGCCACAGCCGCTTGGTCTTGGCCAGGCCCGGCTCGTAGAGCACGCCGTTCCAGTGGTCGTAGGACCAGCCCGAGGTTCCGATATGCACCGCCATGGTGGGCGTATACCCACCCCGGCGGACCGCTACGGGTCGCGGGGGAGACCCAGCAGCCGCTCGGCGATGATGTTCAGCTGCACCTCCGAGGTGCCGCCGTAGATGGTCGTGGCGCGGCTGGCGAGCAGGAACTGCGCCCAGATGCCCTGCGGGGTCTGCTCGTCGCCGAGTACCCCGTCGGTCCCGAACGACGACACGGCGAACTCCGCGTAGCCCTGCCCGGTCTTCATCGACAGCAGCTTGGAGATCGCGGCCGACGGCATCGCGTCGCCGCCGGCCAGTGTCAGCAGCGTCGAGCGCATGTTCAGCAGCTTGGCCGCATGCCCCTCGGCGATCAGCTGCCCGGCGCGGTTCTGCTCGATCTGGTCGAAGTGTCCCTCGCCGACGAACTCGACGAACTTGTCCAGGCTGGGCAGGAACGGCGGCTCGCTGCTGCCGATCGAAACCCGTTCGGCGGTAAGGGTGTTGCGGCTGACCTCCCAGCCGCGGTCGACCTCGCCGAGCACCATATCGTCGGGGACGAACACGTCGTCGATGAACACGGTGTTGAACATCGCGTTGCCGGTCAGCTCCCGGAGCGGCTTGACCTCGACGCCCTCGCTGGCCATGTCCAGCAGGAAGTAGGTGATGCCATTGTGTTTCGGCGCCGACGGATTGGTCCGCGCCAACAGTGCGCCCCACTGCGAGAACTGCGCCCCGGTGGTCCAGATCTTCTGGCCGGTGATGCGCCAGCCGCCGTCGACCTTGGTGGCCTTGGTGCTGAGGCTGGCCAGGTCGGACCCGGCGCCGGGCTCGGAAAACAGCTGGCACCAGATCATCTCGCCGCGGAACGTCGGCGGCAGGAAGCGCTGCTTCTGCTCGTCGGTGCCGAACGCCACGATGGACGGGATGATCCAGGCCGCGATGCCCATCTGCGGGCGCTTGACCCGGCCGGTGGCGAATTCCTGGGCGATGATGATCTGCTCGATCGGGGTGGCGGCGCGCCCCCACGGCTTCGGCAGATGCGGTTGCACCCAGCCGGCCTCGGCAATGGCGGTGTTGCGTTCCTCGCGCGCAATGGCTTTCAGCGCCGCGACCTCGGCGCGGATCTCCTCGCGTAGCTTCTCGGTGTCCGGATCGAGGTCGATGTCGATGCCGCGCATCCCGGTGGCGGTGGCGGCGTCGACCACGCGCTGCGGGTAGTCGGCGGCGCGGCCGAACGAGGCCGCGATCACCAGTGCGCGCCGGTAGTACACGTTGGTGTCGTGCTCCCAGGTGAAGCCGATGCCGCCGTGCACCTGGATGCAGTCCTCGGCGCAGCGCTGCGCGGCGGCCGGGGCCAGGGTGGCGGCCACGGCGGCGGCGAAGTCGATGTGTGCGCCCTCGAGGTCGGAATCGCCGCGGGCGACCTCGTCGATGGCGCGGGCGGCGTCCCACGCCGCGGCGGTGGCCCGCTCGGTGACGGCAATCATGTTGGCGCACTTGTGCTTGACGGCCTGGAACTGCCCGATCGGGCGGCCGAACTGCTCGCGGATCTTGGCGTACGCCGAGGCGGTGTCGGTGGCCCACCGGGCGACGCCGACGGCCTCGGCGGACAGCAGGGTCGACATCAGCGCGTGCGCCGCCGAGCGGCTCAGGTTCGACAGCACCCGGTCGTCGCCGACCTCGACGGCGTTGGCCCGCACGTGCGCGACGGGACGCAGCGGATCCACACTCTGCACCGGTTCGATCTCGAGGGTGTCGGCGTCGAGCACCACCCACTCGGCGCCCGAGGTCGCCGAATCGAGACCGGCCACCGGCAGCACCAGCACCGAGGCCTGGGCCGCGGCCGGCACCGCGCGGACCTCGCCGCGGATCACCAGAGCATCGCCCTGCCGCGTCGCGGTCAGTCCGGAGTCGATGGCGTAGGCCGCGATGGTCTCGCCGGCCGCCAGCCCCGAGAGCACCTGCGCGTTCGGGTCGTGCGCGGCGATCAGCGCGCTGGCGATCGCCGACGGCACGAACGGCCCGGGCACCGCGCCGTAGCCGAATTCGGCGAGCACGACGGACAATTCGAGGATCCCGAAGCCCTGTCCGCCCACCGACTCGGCCAGGTGCAGCCCCTGCAAGCCCTGCTCGGCGGCGGCCTTCCAGTACGGCGGCGGGTTGGGGATCGGCGTTTCGAGCGCCTCGTGCAGCACCTCGGCGGGCGCGACGCGCGCCACCAGGGCGCGCACCGAATCGGCCAGGTCTACGTGCTCAGGACTGATTGCGATCGGCATCGGTCGCCCTTCCCTCCAGTAACCAGTGGGTTGGCGACGAGCCTACTCGGCAGTCAGTTCCCGGTGGCTCAGGCGGGCTCGGCGTCGTTGACCACGAAGTAGGGGGCCTGCCCGTCGCGCAGGCGCCGGCAGTTCTGCACCGCCGCGTCGAGATAGCGGTCCAGGGTGTCGGCGGTGTACCAGCTGACGTGCGGCATCAGCAGCACGTTGTCCAGACCGAGCAGCGGGTTGTCGGCCGGCACCGGTTCCTCGGCGTAGACGTCGAGGCCGGCGGCGGCAAGCTGACCGGACTGCAGCGCCGACACCAGCGCCTCCTGGTCGACGATGCCGCCGCGCGCGGTGTTGATCAGGATGGCGCCCGGTTTCATCTTGGCCAGCTTCTCGGCGTTGATCAGGCCCGCGGTCGCGTCGGTCAGCGGCGCGTGGATGGAGACGATGTCGCTCTTGGCCAGCAGGTCGTCCAGCGGCATCCAGCTCACGCTGTGCTCGTCGCGCTTGGTCGAGGTGTGCAGCACCTGGGTGCCCATCGAGCGCACGATCTGCTCGACGCGCTTGCCGATGCTGCCGAAGCCGACGAGCCCGACGGTGCAGCTGCCGAGATCGCGAACGCGGTCGCCCAGGCTCGGGTCGTTGGGCCAGCCCGTCCCGGCCCGGGTGGCCTTGTCCAGTTCGGGCAGCCGGCGCAGCGCCGCGAGCATCAGCATGACCGTGCACTCGGCCACCGACGCGGCGTTGGCGCCGGGGATGTTCGCCACGACGATGCCGCGCTTGGCGGCGGCCTCGACGTCGATCGTGTTCACGCCGGTACCCAGCTTGTGGATCAGCTTGAGCTTGGGGGCCTTCTCCAGATCGGCCCCCGACACCGGGCGCAGCACGTGCCACAGGACCTCGGCCTCGGGCAACTCACGGTAGAACGCCTCGTCGTCGTCCTCGGCGACCCAGCGGACGTCGAGCCAGTCGGATTCGGCGGCGATTCGTTCGGTCGCCCGGTCGCCCGGCTTGAAGTGCGCGAGGACCCTCAGGCCCATCGTTTCCTGATCCATGCCGCGATGGTATCCGCCTGCTCGTCGCGGGCACCGGGGGTCGTGAAGTAGTGGTCGGTGTCGATGTCGACGCGGGACTTGTCGGTGCTGGCCAGCGCGTCGTGGATGCGCGCCGCGTCCGACGGGAAGACCCCGGTGTCCTGTTCGGCGTTGATCACCAGCGCCGGGGACTCGATGCGGGCCAGGTGCGGTTCGGCGCGGGTCTGGGCGTGCCGCAGGCTCCACATGCCCAGCCAGTTGCGCAGCGTGGTGGCCGCGGCGATGCCGCGGGTGGAGCGGTTGGCCCGCCGCGGTTCGCCGGCGTAGCAGAGGTTGGGGGTGCGGTTGGTGGGCTCGATGCCTGGGTCGACCATCCGCGGGTCGGCCCAGGTGCGGCACACCGTGAAGGGCCGGTCGGAGAAACCCGCGGCGCGCACGCGCTGCAACTCGGCCTCGGCCCAGTCGGTGATGGCCTCGTTGCGGGCGATCTGCGCGCGCCGGTAGCGGGCCACGAACTCGTCGGAGAACGGCGGACCGTTGCATTCGTCGAACAGGTCCAGCTCGGGGTCGGTGGCCACCGGGTCGTTCTCGTCGACGACGGCGCCGTCCATCCACGCCGTCAGCACGTCGGGACGGCCCGGATGCGCGGCGCTGGCGACGTAGCCGTCGGCGGTGGGCAACTCGACCCGGCCCGCACCCGTCACGGCGTGGGCCTGGTAGGCGGCCATCAGCGAGCCACCGCCGGAATTGCCTAGCAGCACAACGGTTTCCACCCCGGCCACCTCGCGCAGCCAGCGCACCCCGACGCCGATGTCCACCAGCGCGTGATCCAGCACGAAGCTGCTCTCGAAGCCCCGGAAGCGGGTGTTCCAGCCGAGGAATCCGATGCCGCGGGCGGCCATGTACTCGGCGAGATAGTGCTCGGAGAAGTCGATCTGATAGTGCGTGGCGATCATCGCGACGCGGGGGCGCTGACCCGCGGCGTGGTGATAGAGGCCCTGGCAGGGGTGCCCGCCGGCGCCCGCGCGTCCGCCGGTCGGGGAGTCCATGCCGATGAACTTGCGGACGATCTCGGTGGTCATCACGGCTCCTTGCTGAAGATCGCGCGGTAGAAGATGTGGGACAGCGTGCGGATGCAGGCCTCGTCGTCGACGTCCCCCTCGTGCCCGCCGGAGCGGCCGGCCAGTTGCAGGTAGCAGAACTGGTTGAGCATCGACACGATGGCCTGGGCCAGCAGACGGGGTTCGTCGTCGGGGCAGTGGCCCTGCTGTTGCGCGCGGACCACCATGTCGGTGATGTATTCGGTGGGGACGGCGCACATTTGCTCCCAGTAGCGGGCGAAGTCGTCGTTGACCATGGCCAGCTGCGAGACGCCGATCATCTCGGCGAGGCGATGTCGGTAGGTGTGCCAGTGCGCGGCCGCGGCCTCGTGCACGCGGTCGGCGTCGGACAGGCCGTGCCGGGTGGCGCCCTGGGCGCGGTCGGTCGCCTCGTCGCGGAAGCGCTGCGCCCAGACGCGGACCATCGCCTCCTTGGAGTCGTAATAGTTGTAGAACGACGCCGTGGAGCGGCCGGCCTCGGAGGCGATGTCGGCCACGGTGGCGGCCAGCACGCCCTTGCGGGCGATCACCGTCCGGGCCGCCGCGTCGATGGCGGCCTGCGTCGCCCTGCCCCGCCGGGTCGGTTGGGTCGGTTGGGTCACCGAAATGTTCCTCGCTGATCTCTTGGGCGCAACTGAACCTGATGTTACATTCAGTTTATGATCAAGCCGCACAACACCAACACCGAGTTCGAACTGGGCGGCATCCACCACACCGCCCTGGTCTGTGCCGACATGGCGCGCACCGTGGACTTCTACTCCGGCGTGCTGGGCATGCCGCTCATCAAATCGCTGGACCTGCCCGGCGGGATGGGGCAGCACTTCTTCTTCGACGCCGGCGGCGGGTCCTGCGTGGCGTTCTTCTGGTTCGCTGAGGCCCCGGACCGGGTGCCCGGCGTCTCCTCGCCCGACGCGCTGCCCGGCCTCGGCGAGATCGTCAGCGCGGTGAGCACCATGAACCACCTGGCCTTCCACGTGCCGGAGGAGAAGTTCGACGAGTACCGGCGCAAGCTCAAGGACAAGGGTGTGCGGGTGGGGCCGGTGCTCAATCACGACGAGAGCGAATGGCAGGTCGCCCGCGAACTGCACCCCGGCGTCTACGTGCGGTCCTTCTACTTCACCGACCCGGACGGCATTACCCTCGAATTCGCCTGCTGGACCCGCCAATTCGAGGCCTCCGACACCACCACGGTGCCCAAGACGCAAGCCGACCGGCGGGTGCCGGCGCCTTAGCCGCGGAACAGGCCGGGGTCGTTGAGGTCGGCGAGGACGTCGACCAGCAGATCCACGAACTGGTCGACGCCGAGCTTCACCTCACCGGCCAGCCACGCGCTGATGGCCTGCTGCAGACCGCCGAGCACGAAGTGCGTCGTGCCGGCCAGCCGATTGCTGCCGCCCACGTGCAGCGCATCCTGGATGTGGCGGCCGGCCAGCGCGATGAACAGGCCCTGGTGCTTGAGCCGCAGCCGCAGCAGAGTCGCGTTGGACAGCTGCTGGCTGAACAGCAGCCGGCCCACCCGGGCGTCGTCGGAGATGGTGCGGATCAGGTTCGTGATGCCCGCCCGGTTCTGGTCGGCGGGCGAGGCGGTGGCGACGGCGGCCTGCGTGGTGGTCGCCAGCTGCGCGGTGACGGTGTCGAAGACGGCCTCGACGAAGGCGTCCTTGTCGGTGAAACTCTCGTAGAAGTAGCGCACCGTCAGGCCCGATTGCGCGCAGATGGCCCGGACGGTGAGTTGGTCAGGGTCGGTCTGCCCGCCGAGCAATTCCAGCCCCGCTTCCAGGAAGCGCTGCCGACGCTGGGCGAGCCGCTCGGAGGCGTCGACCCCGCGGTACGGGCGAGCCATGCCCCCATCTTGACACTGAATCGACGGCTCGGGCAATATCAGGAAACAACTGTTGTCACATTTAGTCGACGGGTGAACCATGACGATCAGCGAAGTAAGTCCCGCACCGGTGCGCCGCGGGTCGGTGCTGGGCCGAGGGGCCAGCATCGACGATGGCCTGATGGGTGTCGCGCTGCTGGCCGGACCTGCCAACGTGATCATGCAGCTGGCGCTGCCCGGCGTGGGCTACGGCGTCATGGAGAGCCGCGTCGAGAGCGGCCGGGTGGACCGGCACCCCATCAAGCGGGCCCGCACCACCTTCACCTACCTGGCGGTGGCCAGCCGCGGCTCCGACGAGCAGAAGGCCGCCTTCCGCCGCGCGGTCAACGGCGCGCACGCGCAGGTGTACTCGAATGAGGACAGCAAGAGCCCGGTCAAGTACAACGCCTTCGACAAGGACCTGCAGCTGTGGGTCGGGGCCTGCCTGTACAAGGGCGGCGTCGACATCTACCGCACGTTCATCGGGGAGATGGACGAAGAGACCGCCGACCGGCACTACGCCGACGGCATGCCGCTGGCGACCACCCTGCAGGTGCCCGAACAGATGTGGCCGGCCGACCGCGCGGCCTTCGAGCAGTACTGGCAGGAGTCGCTGGAGAAGGTCCACATCGACGACGCCGTGCGCGAATACCTCCATCCGATCGCGGCCAACCGGCTGCGCGGGATGCGGATGCCCCGCTTCCTGCAGCGCCGCCACGAGGCGCTGTGGCTGCTGATCACCACGGGCTTCCTGCCGCAGCGGTTCCGCGACGAGATGCGGCTGCCCTGGGACGCGAAGCATCAACGCCGTTTCGACCGGCTGATGGCCGTGCTGCGCACCGTCAACAACCTGCTGCCCGGATTCCTGCGGCAGTTCCCGTTCAACCTGCTGCTCAAGGACCTCGACCGCCGGGTGCGTACCGGCAAGCCGCTGATCTGACGTTCCGCAGCTCAAATCCCGCGCCGGCACAGTTTGAGCGAACTTGCGGCTGTGGTTCTGGCCACATACCCGGGCCCGGGCTCGGGCGCCGCGACGAATCTGCAGGTCAACGCGTTGTGCGACATGCGCACGCACCCTCATCTCGCGGGACCGAACATCTCGACAGTTAGCTTATGCAATGCTAACTTCAGCAAAGTTAACGTGAACTACTTCACGTCCATGTAAGAGGCCTAGGAGAACGGGTGGGGTGGCCGTGCGCTGCGTCCCGCCGGAAATGACTATGGGAACCGCAGAAAACGGGAGTGACATTCTCACGGTGCACACCGCCACCCGGGTCGACGACGACGTCGTCAGCCGGTTCGCGACGTGCGCCAAGGCGCTCGGTCTGAAGGTGTACGAACGCCAGCGGCCCGCGGATCTCACCGCGGCCCGCTCGGGGTTCACCGCCTTGACCCGCATTGCCCACGAGCAGTGCGACGCCTGGATCGGTCTCGCGGCCGCCGGCGACACCTCGCCGCACGTGCTGCAGAACATCGCCGCGACGGTCGACACCGCCGGGGTCCTGCAGCGCAAGATCGAGCTTCCCGTCAAGACCCTCGGTTTCACCTATGACACCGGGCTGTACCTGCAGCTGCGGGCCACCGAGCCCGACGACTTCCGGCTCGCCTACGTCGCCGCCCTGGCGACCGCCGGGCGCTTCGCCGACGCCGACGCCATCGTCGCCGAGATCCTGGAGCGCCGCCCGGGCTGGCAGGACGCCCGCTGGGTGCGCGCCGCGGTGAACTTCCGCGCCGAACGCTGGGCCGACGTCGTCAAGCTGCTGACCCCGGTCGTCAACGACAAGGACCTCGACGACACGTTCGCCCACGCCGTCAAGGTCGCCCTGGGCACCGCGCTGGCCCGGTTGGGCATGTTCGCGCCCGCGCTGTCCTACCTCGAGGAGCCCGAAGGCCCGATCGAGGTCGCCGTCGTCGACGGCTCGCTGGCCAAGGCGCTGGCGCTGCGCGCGCACGGCCTCGAGGAGGACGCGGCCGAGGTGCTGCAGGACCTCTATGCCGCCAACCCGGAGAACGCGCAGGTCGAAGAGGCGCTCTCGGATCCGACGTTCGGCATCGTCACCACCACCGCGGCCCGCATCGACGCCCGCACCGACCCGTGGGACCCCGAAACCGAGCCCAGCGACGCCGATTTCGTCGATCCCGGCGCGCACGAGCGCAAGGCCATGCTGCTCGCCGAGGCCGAGGAACAACTCGGTGAGTTCATCGGCCTCGAAGAGGTCAAGGACCAGGTCGCGCGGCTGAAGAGCTCCGTGGCCATGGCCCTGCTGCGCCAGGAGCGCGGCCTTGCCGTCGCGCAGCGCTCGCACCACCTGGTGTTCGCCGGCCCGCCCGGAACCGGTAAGACGACCATCGCCCGCGTTGTCGCCAAGATCTACTGCGGTCTGGGGCTGCTGAAGAAGGAGAACGTGCGCGAGGTGCACCGCGCCGACCTGATCGGCCAGCACATCGGCGAGACCGAGGCCAAGACAAACGCCATCATCGACAGCGCGCTGGACGGTGTGCTGTTCCTCGACGAGGCCTACGCCCTGGTGGCCACCGGCGCCAAGAACGACTTCGGTCTGGTCGCCATCGATACGCTGCTGGCGCGGATGGAGAACGACCGCGACCGCCTCGTGGTCATCATCGCCGGCTACCGCGCCGACCTGGACCGCTTCCTGGACACCAACGAGGGTCTGCGCTCGCGGTTCACCCGCAGCATCGACTTCCCGTCCTATACCCCGGGCGAACTCGTCGAGATCGCCGCCGCGATGGCGAGCCAGCGCGACAGCGTGTTCGAGCAGGCCGCCCTCGACGACCTGCAGGTCCTGTGCAACCACCTGGCCACCACCACGATGCCCGATGCCAACGGCGTGGACCGCCGCAGCCTCGACATCGCCGGTAACGGCCGTTTTGTCCGCAACGTGGTCGAGCGTTCCGAGGAGGAGCGCGAGTTCCGGCTCGATCATCTGGATGATGCCGCGGCAGGCGGCGCACACGAGTTCACCGATGAGGAGCTGATGACGATCACGGCCGGCGATGTGGGTCACGCGGTCACGCCGTTGCTGCGCGGACTTGGCCTGACGGTGCCCGCATGAGCGGCACCCAGCGTCGTCCCCTCGGTGGAGGCGACGACGACGTCGAGAACAACGAGGACCGCCGGTCCTTCGCGTCGCGGACCCCGGAGAACAAGAACCCCGAGGGCGTCACCTATCGCCGCGGCTTCGTCACCAAACATCAGGTCACCGGCTGGCGCTTCGTCGTGCGCCGGCTGGCCTCCGGTGTGGCCCTGCACGACACCCGCATGCTGGTCGATCCGCTGCGCACCCAGACCCGCGGCGTGCTCGTCGGCGTCCTCGCGGTGGTCACGGGACTGCTTGGCTGCCTGGTCTTTTCGTGGATCCGGCCCGGCGGCGACGTCGGCAACAGCGTGGTCCTCACCGACCGCGACAGCTCCGCGATGTACGTCCGGGTCAACGACCGGCTGCACCCGGTGCTCAACCTCACCTCGGCGCGGCTGATCGCCGGTGAGGCGGCCAAGCCGGCCGGCGTGCGCAGCGCGCAGCTGGACAAGCTGCCGCGCGGCAACATGGTCGGCATTCCCGGTGCGCCCGAACGGATGGTGCAGAACTCCGTGCGCGACGCGGACTGGACCGTGTGCGACGGCGTCGGTTCCACCACCCCCGGTGTCACCGTGATCGCCGGCGCGCCCGCCGAAGGCAGCGAGCGGGCCGCGACGCTGGCCGAGGATCACGCGATCCTGGTCGACAGCGGTGCGGGCACCTGGCTGCTGTGGAACGGTCGGCGCAGCCCGATCGACCTGGCCGACCGCGCGGTCACCGCCGCGCTCGGATTCGAGGCGAACATCCCTGCGCCCCGGCCGATTTCGCCCGGACTGTTCAACGCGATCCCCGAGGGCGCGCCGCTGCGCGCGCCGGCCATCCCGGAGGCGGGCAGCGCCCCGCGGTTCCCGCTGACCGTCCCGGCCCCGGTGGGCGCCGTCGTCGTGGCCTACGGCACCGACAACACGCTGGCGCACTACGCCGTGCTGCCCGACGGGTTGCAGCCGGTGTCGCAGGTGCTCGCCACGCTGCTGCGCAACACCAACTCCTTCGGCCTGGATCAGCCGCCGCGGCTGGACGCCGACGAGATCGCCAAGCTGCCGGAGTCGCGGCTGCTGGACACCGCCGCCTTCCCGGCGCAGCGGCTGAGCATCGCCGACGCCGATTCGGCGCCCATCAGTTGCGTGCGGTGGACCAAGGCCGTCGACGCCAGCACGAGCTCGCTGAGCCTGCTCTCGGGCGCCGCGCTGCCCATCGCCGACGGTGTGCGCACCCTGGACCTGGCGCCCAGCCGGTCCGGCATCACCGCGGCCCGGGTCGCGCTGCCCGTCGGCACCGGGTACTTCACCCAGACCGTCGGCCAGGAGCCGACTTCGCCGCTCGCGGGTTCGCTGTTCTGGGTCGCGGACACCGGCGTGCGCTACGGCATCGAGGGTGCCGACCAAGACGAACTCGCCAAAACCGTTGAGGCGCTGGGCTTGACCCCGCCCGCGACGGCCATCCCGTGGTCGGTTCTGTCACTGTTCAGCGCGGGTCCCGCATTGTCGAAGGCCGATGCGTTGACCGCGTACACCAGCACGGGCGGGACGGAGAACCGATGAGCAGGTTGATTTTCGAGGCCCGCCGGCGGCTGCCGCGGCCCGAGGTTCGCAAGGGCACGATCACCATCGAGGCCCCGCCGGAACTGCCGCGCGCGGTCCCGCCGTCGCTGCTGCGCCGGGCCCTGCCGTACATGATCGTGATCCTGATCGTCGGCATGATCGTCGCGATGGTCGCCACCGGCATGCGGCTGATCTCCCCGCAGATGCTGTTCTTCCCGTTCGTGCTGCTGCTGGCGGCCACCGCGCTCTACCGCGGGAACAACAACAATCTGCGCACCGAGGAGATCGACGCCGAACGCGCCGACTACCTGCGGTACCTGTCGGTGGTGCGGGACAACATCCGCGCCCAGGCCGCCGATCAGCGCGCCGCGCTCGAGTGGTCGCACCCCGACCCGCAGGACCTGGCCACGGTGCCCGGTTCGCGGCGGCAGTGGGAGCGCGATCCGCACGACTCCGACTTCCTGCTGATCCGCACGGGTCTCAACGACGTGCCGCTGGACACCGCCCTGCGGGTCAAGGACACCGTCGACGAGGTCGACCTGGAACCGGTGTCGCACAGCGCATTGCGCAGCCTGCTCGACGCCCAGCGCACCGTGCGCAGCGCGCCGACGGGCCTGGATCTGACCAAGCTGTCCCGGATCACCGTGGTGGGCGACACCGACGAGGTGCACGCCGCGGTGCGGGCCTGGATCGCACAGGCCGCCACCTGGCACGACCCGGGTGTGCTGGGGATCGCCCTGGCCAGCCCCGAGTTGGAGTCCGAGAGCTGGTCCTGGCTCAAATGGCTTCCGCACGTGGATATCCCGGGTGCGGTCGACGGTGTGGGGCCGGCGCGTTTCCTGACCGCCAACCCCAATGAGCTGATCTCCAAGATCGGGCCGGTGCTGGCCGAGCGGCCGCTGTTCGACGGCTCGGACCCGGGCGCGCTCGGGCTGCGGCACCTGCTGATCGTCGTCGACGACCCGGGTTACGACCTGTCGACGTCGGTGCTGTCGGCCGGACTGGCCGGCGTCACGGTCATCCAGATCTCCGACACGCAGCCGCATCGCGAGCAGTACCCGGATCCGGAGAAGCCGATCTTCCAACTGACCGACGGCGCCATCGAGCGCTGGGGCGCCAAGGGCTGGCAGCCCGCGGTCAGCCACGCCGACGCGCTGTCCACCGACGAGGCCGCGCACCTGGCCCGGCTGCTGTCGCGGTGGGATTCCAACCCCACCCACGCCGGGCTGCGCTCGGCGGCCACCAGCGGTGCGACCTTCACCACGCTGCTCGACATCCAGGACGCCACGCAGCTGGACGTGCCGACGCTGTGGGCGCCGCGCCGCCGCGAGGACGAACTGCGGGTCCCGATCGGCGTCACCGCCACCGGTGAGCCGCTGTACTTCGACCTCAAGGACGAGGCCGAGGGCGGCATGGGTCCGCACGGCCTGATGATCGGTATGACCGGCTCCGGCAAGTCCCAGACGCTGATGGCGATCCTGTTGTCGCTGTTGACGACGCACTCCGCCGACCGGCTGATCGTCATCTACGCCGACTTCAAGGGCGAGGCCGGCGCGGACATCTTCCGCAACTTCCCGCAGGTCGTCGCGGTGATCTCGAACATGGCCGAGAAGAAGTCGCTGGCCGACCGGTTCGCCGACACCCTGCGCGGTGAGGTGGCGCGGCGCGAGAACGCGCTGCGCGACGCGGGCCGCCGGATCCAGGGCAGCGCGTTCAACTCGGTGACCGAGTACGAGGCCGCCATCGAGGCCGGTCACGACCTGCCCCCGATGCCCACGCTGTTCGTGGTGGCCGACGAGTTCACGCTGATGCTCGCCGATCATCCCGAGTACGCCGAGCTGTTCGATTACGTTGCGCGCAAGGGCCGTTCGTTCCGGATCCACATCCTGTTCGCGTCGCAGACCCTGGACGTGGGCAAGATCAAGGACATCGACAAGAACACGTCGTACCGGATCGGTCTGAAGGTGGCCAGCCCGTCGGTGTCGCGCCAGATCATCGGTGTCGAGGACGCGCACCACATCGAATCGGGCAAGGAGCACAAGGGCGAGGGCTTCCTGGTGCCGGCCCCCGGCGCCGAGCCCATCAAGTTCCGCAGCACCTACGTCGACGGCATCTACGACCCGCCGCGGCGGCCGAAGTCGATCGTGGTCCCGGCGGATCCGCGTCCGCAGCTGTTCACCGCCACCGAGGTCGACGCCGACCAGGACATCGTCGTGGTCCCGGTGGCCAACAACGGCGAGGGCACCTACAGCGGCCCGCCGCAGAAGCTGATCGCCACCATCGGCACGCAGTTGGCGTCCTACGGTCCGCAGGCGCCCGCGCTGTGGCTCGAGCCGCTGGATCAGCCGATCGCGCTGGGCACGGTGCTGAGCAATGCCGGTGTCGGCGAGGGGCAGCTGCGCTGGCCGCTCGGCGAGATCGACAAGCCGTTCGAGATGCGCCGCGATCCGCTGATCTTCGACGCGCGTTCGGCGGCCGGCAACCTGCTGATCCACGGCGGCGCCAAGTCGGGTAAGTCGACCGCGCTGCAGACGTTCATCCTGTCGGCCGCGGCGCTGCATTCACCGCGCGACGTGTCGTTCTACTGCCTGGACTACGGCGGCGGACAGCTGAAGAACCTCGAGGACCTGGCGCACGTCGGCAGCGTCGCCTCACCGCTGGAGCCCGAGCTGATCCGTCGCACCTTCGGCGAGCTCGAGCAGCTGCTCGAGCAGCGTCAGCAGGCCGGGGCCGGCCAGGCACACTCGCGGGTGTTCCTGGTGATCGACAACCTGTACGCGTTCGGCCGCGACAACACCGACCAGTTCAACACCCGCAACCCGATGTTGAACCGCGTCACCGAGTTGGCCAACAACGGCCTGGCCTACGGCATCCACGTCATCATCACCACGCCGAACTGGCTGGAGGTGCCGCTGGCGATGCGCGACGGCCTCGGGATGCGGCTCGAGCTGCGGCTGCCCGATGCCCGGGACAGCAACGTGCGGGTGGTCGGGGCGCTGCAGCGGCCCGCCGACGCGGTGCCCTACGACCAGCCCGGTCGCGGCCTGACCATGGCCGCCGAGCATTTCCTGTTCGCCGCACCGGAACTGGGCCGCATCGCCGAGATCAACGCCCGCTACCCGGAGGTCCGGGCCCCGCGGGTGCGCCTGCTGCCGACCGACCTGTCGCCCGCCGACGTCGCCCCGCTGTACCTGGGCGGCGAGCGGATCGTCATCGGTCAGCGCGAGGAGGACCTGGCCCCGGTGCCGGTGGACTTCCGCGATCAGCCGATGCTGATGGTGCTCGGCGACACCAAGTCCGGCAAGACCACGCTGCTGCGGCACATCATCCGCACGGTGCGGGAGAACTCCACCGCCGATCAGGTGGCGTTCACGGTGATCGACCGTCGGCTGCACATGGTCGAGGAGCCGCTGTTCCCGGACAACGAATACACGGCCAACATCGACCGGATCACCCCGGCGATGCTGGGCCTGTCGGCCATCATCGAGGGTCGTCGCCCGCCGGCCGGGCTGTCGCCGGCCGAGCTGGCCCGGTGGACCTACACGGGCCACACCCACTACCTGATCATCGACGACGTCGACCAGATCCCGGACACCCCGGCGATCTCCGGCCCCTACGTCGGGCAGCGGCCCTGGACGCCGCTGATCGGCCTGCTCTCGCAGGCCTCGGATCTGGGTCTGCGGGTGATCGTCACCGCTCGGGCCACCGGCTCCGGGCACGCCTTGATGACCAATCCGCTGATGCGGAGAATGAACGAGTTGCAGGCCACTACCTTGATGCTGTCCGGCAATCCGCAGGACGGCGGCAAGGTCCGCGGCCATCGCTTCACGCGGCTGCCTGCCGGCCGCGCGGTGTTGCTGGACGACACCGACACACCGACCCATGTCCAGCTCGTCAATCCGTTGATCGGCGTGAGTTCGCAACGAGGAAGGGAGTAACCATCATGACGCTTCGTGTGGTTCCTGAGGGCCTGGCGGCCACCAGCGCTGCGGTGGAGGCACTGACCGCGCGGCTGGCGGCGGCGCACGCCGCGGCGGCCCCGCTGATCACCGCCGTCGTCCCGGCGGCGGCCGATCCGGTGTCGCTGCAGACCGCGGCCGGCTTCAGCGCCCAGGGCGCCGAGCATTCCGGCGTCGCGGCCCAGGGTGTCAGCGAGCTCGGCCGCGCCGGCATGGGTGTCGCCGAGTCGGGCGTCAGCTACGCCACCGGTGATGCCATGGCCGCGTCGACCTACATGATTGCCCGCGGCGTCTGATGACCGCACCCATTTGGTTCGCCTCACCCCCGGAGGTGCATTCGGCGCTGCTGTCCAGCGGCCCGGGCCCCGGGCCGCTGATGGCTGCCGCGGGTGCATGGAGCAGCCTGAGCGCTGAATATGCCTCGGCGGCAGCCGAACTGACGGCATTGCTCGGTCAGGTGCAGGCCGGATCCTGGGAGGGGCCGAGCGCGCAGCAGTACGCCGCCTCGCACCTGCCGTACCTGGCGTGGCTGACGCAGGCCAGCGTCAACAGCGCGGGTATGGCGGCCGAACAGCAGACGGCCGCCGCGGCCTACACCACGGCGCTGGCCACCATGCCGACGCTGGGGGAGATCGCGGCCAACCACGCCACCAAGGCGGCGCTGATCGCGACGAACTTCTTCGGCATCAACACCATTCCGATCGCGGTGACCGAGGCCAACTACGCCCGGATGTGGGTGCAGGCGGCCACCACCATGAGCGTCTACCAGGGCATCAGCACCGCCGCGCTGGCCACGGCCCCGCGGACCACCGTGGCGCCGTTCATCCTGACGCCCGGCGTCGGCGAGGCCGGCATGGCCACGGCGAACATGATGCAGACCGCCAACCAGGCCCAGGCCGCGGATGCGGGTTCGGCGAACTCGAATTCGAACATCATCTCGGACCTGCTCGGCGGCTACGGCGACATGATGGATCAGCTGTTCGGGCCGATCATCGATTTCCTGAAGGATCCGCTGGGCAACCTGCAGCAGCTGATCACCGACTTCCTGACCAATCCGGCGCAGGCGTTGGTGACCTGGTGGCCGCTGCTGTTCGCGGTCGGCTATCAGGCGATCTTCCAGCCCGTCGGCTGGACCACCTGGTCGCTGATCGCCGCGTCGCCGGCGCTCATCCCGATTTTCATCGCGCTGGGCGTCGTCGGCCTCAACGAACTGATCCAGCGGATGGAGCCGCCGGCGGAGGTGGCCCCCGAGGAGGAACCTGCCGCCGCGACCGCGCCGAACCGTCCCGACAACATGCCGCTGGCCAGCCTGGCGCCGTCGACAGCGGCGCCGGCTCCCGCCCCCGCACCGGCGCCCGCACCGGCCCCCGCCGCGGGTACCCCCGCACCGCCGCCGCCCGCGGGTGTGGAGGTCGTCGCCTACGCCGTGCACGGCGGCAACCCCGAGGAAGGCGTCGGGCCCACGCTCAACGAGGGCACCGGCGCCAAGGCGCCGGCGTCGGGCATCCCGGCCGCCGCCGCGGTGGGCGCCGCGGCATCCAGTCGGGAGAAGAGCCGGGCGCGTCGGCGTCGGGGCGCGGCGGTCAAGGACCGCGGGCACCGCGACGAGTACATGACGATGGACGACGGGCCCGGCGTTGCGCCGGAACCGACCCCGGAGCCCGCGAGCCGGCCGCAACCCACCACCAAGGCCTCCGACCAGGGCGCCGGACAGTTGGGTGCGACCGGAGGTTTCAGCGGTACCGGAGCCAAGGAGGACGTGGGTCAGGCGAGCGGGTTGACCACGCTCGACGACGACACGTTCGGCAACGGGCCCACCACGCCCATGCTGCCCAACAGCTGGGGAGAGGGGGAACCACCTGAACGTCCGTAATGCACGAATCATCCTGTTGCTCACAAAGATTGGAGAACACCGAGTATGAGTCTTCTCGACGCTCACATCCCGCAGATCATTGCTTCGGAATCGGCCTTCGGCGCCAAGACGGCGCTGATGCGCAGCACCATCGCGCAGGCCGAGCAGGCCGCGATGTCCTCGCAGGCCTTCCACATGGGCGAGTCCTCGGCTGCCTTCCAGGCCGCCCACGCCCGCTTCGTCGAGGTGGCCGCCAAGGTCAACACGCTGCTCGACGTCGCCCAGATCAACCTCGGTGACGCCGGCGCCAGCTACGTCGCGCAGGACGCCGCCGCCGCCAGCACCTACGGAGGTTTCTGATGTCCCAGATCATGTACAACTACCCCGCCATGATCGGCCACGCCGGCGACATGGGTGCCTACGCGGGCACCCTGCAGGCCGTCGGGGCGGACATCGCCACCGAGCAGGCTGCGCTGCAGGGCGCCTGGCAGGGTGACACCGGTATGACCTACCAGGCCTGGCAGGCCCAGTGGAACACCGCGATGGAGGAGCTCGTCCGGGCCTACCGCGCGATGTCGATGACCCACGAGAGCAACACCATGGCCATGCAGGCCCGCGACGCCGCCGAAGGCGCTAAGTGGGGCTGACCCCATGAGGTCGCCCAACGCGGTCGAACTGACCGCCGAGGGCGCCTGGTACATCGCGGATACCGTGGGCGCCGGCACCTTTCCCTGGGTGCTGGCGATCACGCCGCCGTACCAGGACGGTTCGGAACGCGCGGCTTTCAATGCGCGCCAGACCGAGCATCTGACCCGCCTCGGGGTGTTGGTCGGAGACAGGATCGACCCAGCGGTCGAGCGTTGGATCCGGGTGGTCTGCCACCCGGAGCAGTGGCTCGAACTGCGCTTCGTCGGGAGCGGGGCCGACGAGGGGGATCTGCTGCGCGGGATCGTCGCGCGCCGCGGTGAACACACGGTGGTCGCGCTGCGCAACGCGCAACTGGTCACCTTCACGGCGATGGACATCGCCGAACCGTACGGGCTGGTTCCGGTGGTGACGGTGGGCCTGTCGAACCGCGCCCCGGCGCGGTTCGACGAGTTCGCCATGCCGGCCCGAGTCGGTGCCCGCGCCGACGAACAACTGCGTAACGGCGCCGAATTATCCAGCGTGCTGGACTATCTCGGCGTTCCCGCCTCGGCGCACGCCGTGGTGCAGTCGGTCTTCAGCGGCCCGCGGCGATACGTCGAGATCGTCGCGGGGCAGCGCCGAGAGGCCACGCAGCAGACCGCCGAAGTCGGCGTCGCCGTCGTCGACACCAATGAAGGCCGGGTGTTGGTGAGTCCCACCCGGGCCTTCGACGGCGAATGGATTTCCACCTTCGCGCCTGGCACGCCGTTCGCCATCGCGTTGGCCTTGCAGAACCTCACGGCGACGCTGCCCGACGGCCAATGGTTCCCGTCGGCACCCATGGCCCGTGACTTCACCACCCAAAGAAGCTGAAAGAGAACGAATAGATGACTGACACCTCCGGGGCGACCATTGCCACTCCGGTTCTGCCGATCGTGCGCGTGGCCGTGCTGGCCGAGAGCCGGATCACCGAGATTGCGCTGCCGGCCCAGGTGCCGCTGCGCGAGATCATGCCGGCCGTGCTGCGCCTGCTGCCCGACGAGGAGGAGGCGCAGGACAGCGGTGACGAGCCGACCGCGCGCCGCCGGCTGAGCCTCGCGCCGATCGGCGGTGCCACGTTCTCGCTCGACGCCACCCTGGACACGGTCGGCGTGGTCGACGGCGATCTGCTTGCGCTGCAGCCGGTTCCGGCCGGGCCGGCCGCGCCGGGCATCGTCGAGGACGTCGCCGACGCGGCGGTCATCTTCTCCGAGTCGCGCAAGCGGCCCTGGGACACCACCCACATCCAGCGCGCCGCCCGCGCCGCGGTGATCGTCGTGCTGTTGGCGGGCACCGGTTTCGCGGTGGCCCACCGTCTGCTCACCGGTGATGTCACCGGCTTGTTCGCCGTCAGCGCGCTCGCCGCCGTCGCCGTCGTCGCGGCGCTGGCGCTGCGGGCCCGCTCGCCGCAGCCCGCCGTCGAACTGTCGATCGCCGCGCTGGTCCCGATCGCCGCGGCGTTCGCGCTGGCCGTACCGGGCGAATTCGGTCCGCCGCAACTGATCCTGGCCGCCGCCGGCGTGACCGCCTGGTCGTTGATCAGCACCTTCATCTCCGAGCGCTCGCTGGGCTTCTTCACCGCCGGCACCGTCGTCGGCTTCGGCGTCCTGGTGGCCTCGGCCGTCGCGGCGATCTGGAACGTGTCGCTGGTGGCGCTGGGCTGCGGCCTGATCGTGTTGGCGCTGCTGGTCACCGTGCAGGCCGCACACCTGTCGGCGATGTGGGCCCGGCTGCCGTTGCCGGTCATCCCCGCCCCGGGCGACCCCGCCCCGTCGGCGCCGTCGTTGAAGATCCTGGAAGACCTGCCGCGCCGCGTGCGGATCAGTGATGCGCACCAGACCGGTTTCATCGCCGGCGCGGTGATCCTGTCGGTGCTCGGTTCGTTGGCCATCGCCGTGCAGTCGGATCCGGGCGTGTGGGGCTGGTACGTCGTGATCGCCACCGCCGCCGCGGCCGTGCTGCGGGCCCGCGTCTGGGACACCGCCGCCTGCAAGGCGTGGCTGCTGGCCCAGCCGTACCTGGTGGGTGTGGCGCTGCTGGTCACCTTCGCGATCCAGGGCCGCTACCAGTTGGCGCTGTGGGCGGTCGTGGCGCTCGCCGTGGTCACCGTGGTGTGGATCTTCGCCGCCACCAACCCGAAGTTCGCCTCGCCCGAGAGCTATTCGCTGCCGATGCGCCGCTACGTGAGCTTCCTGGCCGCGGCCCTCGACGCCTCGCTGATCCCGGTCATGGCCTACGGGGTGGGCCTGTTCACCTGGGTTCTCAATCGATGACCCGAGTGCTTCGGCGCGGGCTCAGGGCCACGGCGGCCGGCTGTGCGGCCGCGCTGGTGATGAGCCCGGCGGCGTGGGCGATCGTCCCGCCGACCGTCGATCCCGAAACCCCGCCGCCGGCCGGCAACACCGGCCCGGCCGCCCCGATGCAGCAGCAGGGTGACTGCATCACCACCGGCGTGCTGCCCGGCTCGGATCCGGCCGCCGCCTCGCCCAACCAACGGATGCTCAATCTCGAAGGCGCGTGGCGGTTCTCCCGCGGCGAAGGGCAGACCGTCGCCGTCATCGACACCGGTGTCAAGCCGGGTCCGCGGTTGCCGGACGTCGAGGCCGGCGGCGACTACGTCGCCAACGGTGACGGGCTGACCGACTGCGACGGCCACGGCACATTGGTCGCCGGGCTCATCGCTGGGAAGCCCGCGGACGGCGATGCCTTCTCCGGTGTCGCACCGGAGGCCCGGATCATCGCGATCCGGCAGACCTCGCCGCGCTACTCACCGCGCACCACCGGCGGTGACCCGGTACTCGAGCACGCCGTCGTCGACATCGCGTCGCTGGCGCGGGCCGTCGTGCGCGCCGCCGATCTCGGGGCGCGGGTCATCAACATCTCCTCGGCGACCTGCCTGCCCGCCGGCAGTGACGTCGACCAGTCCGCGCTCGGCGCGGCCCTGCGCTACGCCGCGGTCGACAAGGACGCCGTCATCGTCGCCGCGGCCGGCAACGCCGGTCCGAACGGGATCGCCGGCGGTCAGGCCTGCCATTCCAATCCGCTTGGCGGATCGATCAATCCGGAGGACCCGCGCAACTGGGCGGCCGCCAGCGCGCTGTCGACGCCGTCCTGGTGGCAGCCCTATGTGCTGTCGGTGGGGTCGCTGACGTCGGGCGGCCAGCCCTCGGAGTTCACCATGAGCGGGCCCTGGGTGGGCATCGCGGCGCCGGGGGAGAACATCGTCTCGCTGAGCAACGGTGAGGGCGGCCTGGCCAACGGTGTGCCGACCGACCGCGGGCAGATGACCACCATCAGCGGCACCAGCTTTGCCACCGCGTACGTGTCCGGGGTGGCCGCGCTGCTGCGCAGCCGGTTCCCGGAAATGCCTGCCAACCAAGTCATTCAGCGGCTGACCCGCACCGCCCACAACGGCGCTAGGGACCCGTCCAACCTGGTGGGTGCCGGCACGCTCGACCCGGTGGCCGCCCTGACGTGGGAACTGCCGCCGCCTCCACCTGGCGCGCCCGAGGCCACCCAGATCGCGGCCCCCGTGGTGGCGCCGCCCGAAAACCACACCCCGCGCAACATCGCGTTCGCCGGCACGGCCGCCCTGGCGCTGGCCGTCGCCGCCACGGCGTACGCGGCGCACCGACGAAAGGAACGCTCCCAGTGAGGATTGCTTGGCCGGGAGCCGGTCGACTCACCCTGATTGCGTTGGCGGTCGTGCCCGCGGCGATGTCGTACCCGTGGCAGACCGACACCGGTAAATGGGCGCTCGGCATCGCCATCGCGGTGACGATCATCCTGCTGGCCCAGTGGCACGGGATGTTCCTGACCACCATGATCAAGCGGGGCGTCGCGCTGATCGGCGCCCGCGAATCCGGCAGTGGCGCACACCAGTTGGTCCAGCGCACCGAGGCCGACGCGCAGACCACCGCGGTGCTGCGCGTGCTGCCGGAGAGCGACGGCGACCTGCCGCTGGACGTGCTCGCCGGCTACCTGGACCGGTATGGGCTGCGGTGCGAGGCCGTGCGGGTCACCAGCCGCAACACCCCGGCGGGGCGCACCACCTGGATCGGGCTGACCATGTCGGCGGCCCCGAATCTCACCGAACTGCAGGCGCGTTCGCCGCGGATCCCGCTGCGCGACACCGCCGAGGTGACGTTGCGCCGACTCGCCGATCACCTGCGCGAACTCGGTTGGGCCGTCACCACATCGGAGGTCGACGTGCCGGACCTCCTCGGGCCGCAGGCCAAGGCGAAGTGGCGAGCGGTCCAGGACGGGTCGGACAGCTACGTGGCCGCCTACGCGGTGGACGTCAACGACGCCCTGCCGGAGACCCTGGTCAAACTGTGGGAGCACGCCTCGCCGGAGGTGTGGACCGCGGTGCAGATCACCCCGGGCACCCAGGTGGCGGCCGCCTGCGCGATCCGCACCGACGACAAGCCGAAGGGCGCCGCGCCGCTGCCGGGCCTGCGCCCGCTGCGTGGCTACCAGCTGGAGGCGCTGGACGCGTTGTCGCCGAATGCCGCCGACCCGCTGCCGGGCGCAAATCCCACCGCCGCCGACCTGGCCGACCTGCGCTGGCCCGCCGGCGCGGAGAAGGTCAGAACATAACGGGGCGAAGGAATCTCGTCATCCGGCGCAGATACTCCGGCTGGCTGACGTGCAGGATGTGGTTGCCGGGGAACCAGTGGAACGCGCAGCGGTCCCAGTGTTCCCACAGCGCCTCGGCCTGCTCCGGCGGGGCGAGCCGATCGCCGAGACCGGCGATGATGAGCCGGCGGTCCTTGGGCACCTTCGGGGCGTAGTTCAGCGGGGAATGGAAGGCCGACGCCTGCGCGGCCTCCTCCCGGCTGATGCCGCTGGCGTGCCGGCCGAACTCGACCAGCTTGTTGGCCGGCCACCAGTCGTCGAACGCCGATTCCGGGTTCACCACAGGCACATTCGGAATCACGGCCTGCAGCCGGTCCTCGACGGACGCGATCAGCGACGAGGTATAGCCGCCCAGCGACATGCCCGTCAGCGCGATCTTGTCCACGCCGGTGGACTCCAGATAATCCAGGACCGACCGGAAGTCGTGGACGGCCTGCGCCATGGCCTCGGCCATGCCCGCCATCCCGTTGGAGAAGAAGCCGTAACCGCTGAACGGTGAGAACCGCTCGGCGCGGCGGCCGTGGAAGGGCAGCGTGTAGAGCAGCACGTCGAAACCCGTGCGGTAGAACCACGGCAGCGAGAAGAACAGTCCGTTGAACAGGTAGGGCGAGCCCAGGAATCCGTGGATGACGCACAGGGTCGGGTGGGGGCCGTCGTCGTGCCGCCAATGCTGGGCGTGCACCACGTTGTTGCGGTTCAGTCCGCGCCACAGGTTGCGCATCTCGGGATTGCGCGCCTCGTAGCTGCTCTGGAACTGCACGTGCTGGACATCGCCGTGGGCGATCTGGCGGGCGATGGGGTTCGACGGCTGGATCGACACGCGCGGCGCGGCGGTGGGGGCCGGGAACGACGCCTCGGCGTCGCGCTGGGCCGCGAGATCGGCGTAGAACCGCAGGTGTTCGCGTTCGCGGCGCAGGTCGTTGCCGCGCAGCACGCCGGCGATGACCGGTGGCAGCATGGCCGCGCCGACCAGGGAGGCGATACCGGTGCGCAGGCCCAGGTCGGCGATCACGGAGGCGTCGACGACGGCGCGTTGCGCCAGCGTCAGATCCGAGCGGTCGGGCAGACCTCGCTCGCCGGCATCGGCGCCGGGGACGTCGGGAACCGGGATCGGCGGATCGACCGGTGGATCGGCTTCGGGCCGCGCCGCGGCGGCCGGGTTGGATGAGGCCACAACACCCGATGGTAGCCCTGTAACGCGCTCAGGACAGGCCGAACAGCCGTGCGCCGTTGCGGTAGAACACGTCGCGCAGCCAGTCGTCGTCGGCCACACCGAGATCGGTGATCGCACGCATCGCCTCGGCGTAGCTGTAGGGGATGTTCGGGAAGTCGCTGCCGAACAGGATGCGTTCGCCCAGATCGCGCAGGCGGGGCAGGTGGTCGGCGGGGAACGGCATCGCGGCCTCGGCGAATGCGGTGAACGCCATGGTGGTGTCCAGGCGGACCTGCGGGTGATCCGCGGCGATGTCGAGGAACTCGGTGTACTCGGGCATGCCCATGTGGGCGATGATCAGGACCAACCGCGGGTAACGGGTCAGCAAGCTGCGGATGGGATCGGGGCCGGTGTAGTCGCCGGGGGCCGGACCGGAACCGCAGTGGATGACCACCGGGGTCGCGCTGTCCTGCAGGATTGCCCACACCCCGTCGAGCCGGGGGTCGTTGGGTTCGTACTGCCCCACCTGGATGTGTGACTTGAACAGCTTGGCGCCCTGGGTGATTGCGGTCTCCACGTAGTCCGCGGCGCCGGGTTCGGGGTAGAACGTGGCGGTGCTCAGACAATCCGGGGTCTGCAGGGCGAACTGCCGGGCCCAGCCGTTGAGCCACTCGGCCATGTCCGGCTTGTGCGCGTACACCAGCGAGCTGAAGGCGCGAACCCCGAAGCGGCGCAACATGTGGACGCGTTCTTCCTCGGCGGTGCGGTAGCGGATCGGCCATTCGCGGCCCGTCAGCGGGCCCGCCGAGTCGAAGTACTGCCACACCTTGTCCATCACCGACTTCGGCATGAAGTGGGTGTGGACGTCGACGATGCCCGGCAGCTCGAGCTGCTGCCAGATCTGCCGGACCGGCGCTATCTCATCCATCTCGTCCATGATGTCAGCCGGGCTTCGCCGGGATCATCGGGCCGTCGTGGCCGCGCGTCGGCGCCGGAGGGCGACGGCGGCCAGCGCGACGGCGACCAGTTGGACGCCGGCCACGGTGGCGATCAGTGCGGGGACCGAGGTGTCGTAGAGCCAGCCCGTCAGCGCCCCGCCGGCGGCGGTGGCCGCGCCCATCCCGGCGGCGAACAGTCCGTACGCGGTGGCCCGTCGGGGCGGGGCCACCAGGTCGGCGACGACCGCGCGCAGGGTGGACTCCTGGATGCCGACCGCGGCGCCCCAGGCCAGGGCGCCGGCGATGACCAGCGTGACGTCGTTGGTGAAGGCGACGGTCGGGATGATCAGTGCCAGGACGGGCAGCGCCGCCAGGGTGACCGGGCCAACGCGGTCGTAGAGCCAGCCGGACGCCAACGCGGCCACCGCATCGGCGGCCATGGCCGCCGCGTAGATCACCGGCACCGCGGCAGGCGGCAGCAGTCCGCGGGTGACCATGTGGAAGGACAACACCCCGAAGGTGGCGAACCCGACCATGGTCGTGGCGGTGAACGCGCAGTACAGCCAGAACTCCCTGGGCAACGGCGCCCGCGTCGTCACGGGGCTTCCGTCGGCCTGCCGGTCGCGGTCGACCGGTTCGTACTCGCTGGGTCGGGGCACCCGCCACCGCAGCCAGATCAACAGGGCCAGCACGGCGGTGCCGGGGGCGGCGAGTACACCCAGCGCGGGACCGTAGTCGCCGCCGGTGAGGACCAGCATGCCCGCGACCGTCAACGGACCCAGCATCGCGCCGATCTGATCGAGGGCCTCGTGCACGGCGAAGCCGACACCGCGGCCGGTGACGTGCGTGGCGTGGGAGAGCAGCGTGTCCTTGGCGGGGCTGCGGACGGCCTTGCCCACCCGTTCGGCGATCACCAGTGCGCACGCCACCCACAACGTCGCGGTGACGCCGAGGAACGGCACGGTGACGACGGTGAGCGCGTAACCGGCGATGGTCCACGCCCAGAACCGCTGGGTGCGGTCGGTCAACGGCCCGGACACCACGCGCAACGCCAACGCCGCGGCCTCGCCGATGCCCGTCACCAGCCCCACCACCAGCGCGGTGGCGCCCAGCGAGGCCAGCAGCGGCCCGGTGATGGAGCGAGCCCCCTCGTAGACGACGTCGGCGAGCAGGCTCACCGTGCCGAAGACGGTGACGAATCGCCAGGCGCTCAGCGACGGTCCGGGCGACGGCATGCCGTCAAGTGTCACACCTCCATGCCACAATCGAAAGTATGTTCGAACAGGCCAAGGTCAAGCCGCCGACCCCGGCGACAACCGCGCTGGTCGACCGCATCGCGGCGGCGTCGCGGGCCGAAGCGCAGGCGGCCGCCGAACGGCTGGTGTCGATCGCGGACCTGTTCGAGGAGCGGGAGAAGAGCTTCGGTGGCTGCGACGACTGGGTGATCGATCTGTTCGAGGCGGTGGCCGCCGAAGTGGCCGCGACGTTGCGGATCGGGCTGGGGCTGGGCACCAGCTACCTTCGTTACGCCATGGCCATGCGCCACCGCCTGCCCAAGGTGGGTGCGAGGTTCGAGGCCGGAGACATCGATTTCCGCCTCTTCCAAACGATCGTCTTCCGTACCCACCTAATTACCGATCTCGATGCGTTGGACGAGGTCGATGCCCAGATCGCCGCGCGGGCACCTCGGTGGCCCGCGATGAGCCGGCGGCGCCTGGCCGGAGCGATCGACAAGATCGTCGCCAAGGTCGACCCGGATGCGGTGCGACGGTCGAAGGAGTCGATCGAGGATCGCTACGTGAAGGTGCAGGCCACCGATGACGGCATGGCCGAGGTGGTGGGACAGGTCTTCGACACCACGGGCAAGGCGCTGGATCGACGTCTCGACGAGTTGGCGGGCACCGTGTGCGACGGCGACCCGCGCACCCGGGACCAACGCCGCGCCGATGCGCTCGACGCGATGGTCGCCGGAGCCGACCGGCTGACCTGCACCTGCGGGAGCGACACCTGCCCGGCCTGGTCGAACACGCGACCGGCGGGCAACGTCGTCATCCACGTGGTGGCCGAGCAGGGCGCGCTGGACGGCACGTCCCAGACGCCGGCGGTGATCCCCGGCAGTGATGCGTTGATCTCGGCCGAGGTGCTACGCGAACTCGCGGCCAACGCCAAGCTGCTGCCGGTGATCGGGCCCATCGACGCCCCGCCGGAGCCGCGGTACAGCCCGTCGCGCGCATTGGCGGATTTCGTACGCTGCCGGGACCTGACCTGCCGGGCGCCCGGCTGCGATCATCCCGCGGCCAATTGCGATCTCGACCATACGATTCCTTACGAGCGCGACGGCCTGACGCACGCCTCGAACTTGAAGGCGCTGTGCCGAAAACACCACTTGCTCAAGACTTTTTGGGGCTGGCGCGACGAGCAGCTGCCCGATGGCACGGTCATCTGGACCCTGCCCGATGGTCGCCGCTACGTCACCATGCCCGGCAGTGCCCTGCTGTTCCCCACGCTGTGCACGCCGACCGGCTACCTGCCCGAACCCGGCGGCTCGGCCGAGGAGCGGTGCGGGAACCGGACCGCGATGATGCCGCGGCGTCGCCGGACCCGCGCCCAATATCGCGCCGCAGCCATTGAAGCCGAACGTCGGCGAAATCACGAACGTCGCACGCAACGACAACGCTGGAACAACTGGTACTTCGACCTGCCGTCGGTGCCCGACGGCGAGCCGCCACCTTTCTAGGGCAGGCCGGATTCACCACGCTCGTGCAGGATTTCGAGCGGGTCCAGGGTGTCCCACACCGTGCGATAGAAGTCTTCCTTCAGCGCGGCCGCGGCGTCCTCCACATTGAGAAGGTCGGCCACCTGGTCATAGCCGTAATAGGCGATCCCCACCGGCGGCAGCGTCAGCAGCAACTGGTTGATCGCAGCCTGGGGCACGCTCTGCTCCGGATCCGCCGATGCCGCGGCGATCTGCAGCAGCGGGATGGGCAGGTTCACCCACGGCACCATCTGGCTCACCCGGTACCCGGCCTCGAAACCCTCGCGGACAAACGGGTCGATCGCGTCGGGGCTCACGTCCAGCACGGCCTCGCGGATGTCGAGGAATGGGCCGAACATCCCGGCCGGGGTGGGTTCGGGGTCGTCTGGGCGGAACGGATTCGAGAACAGGTCGTCGGTGCCCGACCGGGTCTCGACGTCCGGGACGACGGCGGCCTCGGGGGCCTCCTTGGCCGGCGCCAGCGCTTGCGCGGCCGCGGCCGCTCGGGCGGCCAGGTCCAGGCGCTTGGGCTTGGCCTCGGCGTCGGTGACCTCGGGCTCGTCGGCGGGCTTGGCGGCCTTGTCGAAGCGCTTCTGCAGATCCTTGACCGCCTCGGCCGGGTCGAACTTGGCCACCCGCTCCAACCGGGCCTCGCGAGCCTCCCGGGCGTCGCGGGCAACCTTGGCGGCGCGCTTCTCCAGCTTCGCCGCCGCCTTACCGAGGCCGGTCGACCGCTCCTTCTTGGGGCCGTTGGACTCGGCGGACGTGCTCTCGGACTTGCTGTCCGATTTGGTGTCGGTGCCCTCGGCGTGGGCCGTGGCTACACCGCCGACCGCGATCGCCATCCCGACGCCCGCGGCGACCGCCGCGCCGCCCAGGTATCCGACGTACTTCGGTGCCGTCATCGCCATCCTTCCCAGAGGTCACAGGCATCGTAAGGGGTGCCGTCAACTCGAGCAGGACGAGCGTTGTGGTACGAGTGTGGAGTGACTCGTCGGACCGCAGTGACTGCTGTGGCAGCCGCCCTGCTGTACGTCGTGTTGTGGATCGGATCCGCACAAGACTGGTCCTGGCTGAGCGCCTTCGACTGGTGGTTGCTGGCCCCGCTGCACGACTTCGGCGTCGCTCACCCGGCGTGGGTGGCCCTCTGGGATGCGTTCTGCACCATCTTCGGTCCCGCGGTGTTCCGCCTCGTGACGCTGATCCCCATCATCTGGCTGCTGGTGCGCGGCGACCGGGGCGCGGCGCTGTTCCTGTTCGTCAGTGTGGAACTCAACGGCGTGCTCATCGAGGTGGCCAAGTACATCGCCGGTCGCGCGCGGCCGGACACCGCGCTGGTGTCCGCCTGGTCGTTGTCGTTCCCGTCGGGGCATGCCCTCGGCGTCCTGGTCAGCGTCCTCGCGCTGCTGACCGTGTTGCTCCCGATGGTCGACCCGCGTTGGCGGCGACCGCTGATGATCGCCGGTGCGGTGATCGTCGTCGCGATCGGTTGGGGGCGGGTGGTTCTCAACGTGCACCATCCCTCCGACGTGCTGGCGGGCTGGGCGCTGGGCTACCTCTACTACCTGGCGTGCCTGCCGTTGCTCACGGCGTGGGGCGGAAGACCGGCAGCGCTCGATACATCGAGGTGAACGTGGCGCGGTCGTATTCCTCGCCGACCTCGCCGTCGTGGGCGACCGCGGTGGGCTCGTCGCTGCTGAAGCTGAACTCCGGGGCCTGAATCTCGTGGTAGAGCGGGCTGCGTTCCAGGCGACCCAGCGCCAGCGCGGCCAGGATGCGGGCCCGGGCGAAGCGCCGGCCGGTCTCGAGGATGCGCACGTCGATCAGGCCGTCGTCCATTCGGGTGCGTCGCGACGGGGCGAATCCCGTTGGTAGATAGACCGAATTGCCGAGGAAGAACAGCGACGTCTGCAGCGTCTTGTTGTCGTAGGTGATGCGCACGGGCTCGTCGTTGCGCAGCGTGTGCAGCATCGCGTAGGCCCCGGCCACCTTCTTGCCCAGCCGTCGTTCCAGCTTCTCGCGGGTCTGGACGAACATCGGGTACGCGCCGATGCTCGCGGTGTTGATGACCATGTGTTCCTCGTTGAGGCACACCAGATCCACGCACGACACCGAGCCCGTGCGAATGGCCTCCACCGTGTCGGCGACCGTCGGGCAGCCGATGTCCTTGGCGAAGTGGTTGAACGTGCCAGCCGGGAACACCGCCAGCGGCAGCTTGGCCTCCACGGCGATGGCGGCCGCGGTGGACACGGTGCCGTCGCCGCCGCCGACGGCGAGCACCTCGGCACGCTCGGCCGCGGACTTCAACACCTCGACGGGGTCGTCGTCGGCGTCGAGTTCGACGATCTCCGCGCGCGGCAACGCCTCGCGGACCTCCTCGATGACGTCGGCACCGGTACCGCTGCCAGAGGCCGGGTTGACCACCAGAACCACGCCGGCGCCGTCGGGGCGCGGCGGGGTGTCGACGACGAGAGGTTCGGTGCGCGGCAACTGGGCCTCGACGATCGGTGGGACGAGTTTGCCCCCGATGACCGCGATGGCCGCGCCCATGCCGAAGCCGGCGAGGACGTCGCCGGGGTAATGGGCGCCGGTGGCCACCCGGGACAGGCCGACCAGGCCGCCCAGCAGCGCCAGCCCGAGGCCCAGCGGCGGGTTCTCCAGCCCGACGGCCACCGAGAAGGCCGCGGCGCTGGCCGAATGCCCGGACGGCAGCGAGTGTGACGTGGGGAAGCGCTTGATCTGCCGGGGCAACGGCACCGACGCGCGGTTGGGCCGGGGCCGCTTCCAGATCCGCTTGGCGACCTGGTTGGTCAGCAGGCTGGTGACGGCCAGGGTCGCGACGCCGCGGGCCGCGCCGCGCTGGGCGGTGGGCCGGCCCGAGGCCGCCAGCACGGCGGCGATGGCGAACCACAGCTTGGAGTGGTCGGCCGCCCGGGTGAGCGGCGGCATCACCGTGTCGAGCAGCGGCGTCGGCGAATCAGCGATGGCGTCGAAGACCTCGCGGTCCAGGGTGCCCATCCCTTCAGTGATCCGTTGGAGTCCGCGCGCGCGTTGCCAGGGCAGGTTCATCTGGCCCAGGCTAATAGCGTTTGCTCAGCGACCGGCGTCGTCGCCGGATTTCTTGTCGTTGGGGACGACGATGCGCCGCGTCGCGACGGTCTTGCCTTCGACCTGTTTGGAGACGGTCGGGGCGGTCGGCGGGGCCGACACCCGGCCCTGGACCGGGGCGCCGTTCTTGACCGACGGCACCGAGACCTTCTTGGTGGCGGTCTTGTCGTCGTTGTCGGCACTGGCACCGCCGCGAGCCATCGCGCCCGGCGGCATCATCGGATAGCCGCCCATGCCGCCCATGTGCCCCGGCACCGAGGCGGGCACCGCCGGCGCGACCGACATCATGGTGGCCCTGCCCGAAGTGGGGGCAGTGGCACCCGTCGGCGTCGCGGCCGGGCCGAGGGTGGACATCGGCACGGTACCGCCGAAGCCGCCGCCGCCTCCGCCACCAGCGGCTGTGTCCGGGTCGAGACCCCCTGCGCCGCCGCCGAATTCGTCGCTCAGGGCGGAGGCCTCGAAGGCGTCGAGGCCCAGATCCTCGCCGCCGTTCTCCAGCGCCCCCATGCCCTGTTGCATGAGGCCCTGCATGGACTGGGCCAGCTGCTGCGGCAGTTCCGTCAGCGGCTTGAGGGCCCCACCCAGGGCACCGGCGATGCCGCCGGCGATCCCGCTGGCCATCTGCGGGATCTGCTCGGCCATCTTGCTGACCTCTTGGAACTGTGCCTGGCCCTGAGCCTCGTTCTCGGGGAAGCCGGTCAACGCCCGCTGGGCCAACGCCTGTCGCTCCGCATAGCCCGCCTCACCTGCGGCGATGTCCATCGGATCGTCGGCATTGGCGGCGGTCTGCAGGGTCACCAGGAGTTGCTCGGTCCAGACGGCGGCCGGCCCGATCATGTCCGACGGGATGCCCGGTGGCGGTGGGACGCCGTAGGCCCTCTGATAGGCGTCGCTGTCGAAGTCGATCTGGTCACTCACCGGCGGGCCCCCTCGGTGCCGTGTGCAACGCCTGGAACCAGGCGAAGTGGTAGTTCAAGGTGGTGGGCCGCTGCGCGATCAGCGCGTCGATGGCGGCCAGCAACTGCCAGTTTCCGACGGCGTCGGCGTCGGTCTCCGGATAGTTGTTGCGCACGGCCGCGGCGGTGGCGGCCAGGTGTTCGCGCAGCAGGTCGGCTTCAGTGTCGAGGACGCCGGTGCCGGCAACGCCGGCCTTGGCCAAGGTGTGGGCCAGACGGGGGAGTCCGTCGCGCCAGTTGGTGGCCTGGGTCAGTTCCCAGTTGATGTCGTCGACGTCGGGCAGGTCGCGCGCCCGCAGCGACATCGGTGTCGGGGGAACGTCTTTGGCGTCGGGGAGGAACTGGCCGGGACTCCAGGTTTCGATGAGGGCGGCATCGGCCAGCATGGCCTCGAGGCTGTTGCGTCGCGGTGCCGGCGTGAGAAGTCCGACGCCGGTGGGGATTTCGACGTGCGGCGGGATCCAGCCGCCGGCAAGGTCGGTGACCAGGACGGTGCTGCCGTCATCGCGTTCGCCGATTGCCCAGCGCAGTTGGGGTTCCTGGCGAGCGACCGCTTCCAGGAGGCTCTGCAGGCGCGAGCGGGTGGCGGCCTCGGCTGAGAGTGCTCCGGTGACAGCGCCGGAAGTAGCTGCCGCCGCGGCGGTTTCGGTGAGACCCACCGGCGGTGTGGCAGCGGCAGCGGGGCCTGGTGTGTGGCGGACGACGGGGCCTTGTTGGTGCAAGGCGTTGGCGCCGGCCGCGGAGGTCGGAGCGGATGCCGGTGCTGAGGCCAATGGTGGGGGTGCGGAGGGCACGACGGGGGCAGCCATGGCGGCGGGGCGAAGGTCGGCGCCGTAGGCCGGCAGCGGGCCCGGTGACATGACCGGTGCGGCCGGGGCCATGGTGGTCATCGGGGCGATGGGGGCGGCGTACATGGTGGGTGCCGGCGCCATGGTGCTGTGCGCGGCGTACCCGGTCGAGCCGCCAGCGTGCTGGGCCGCCTCGGCTACAGCGAACCCGGAGCTGGGTGTGGTGGCGGGGGAGAAGTCGGGCCCGCCGCTCGGCATCGCGAAGTCTGGAGTGCCGGTCGACGGTCGGAACGCGGTGTCCATGACGTTCTGCGTCAGCGCTCCGGTGCCCTGCGACATCGGCGCGCCGACCTCGATGCCGCGGGTGAAGCTGTCGGCCAACTGCTGGGGGCCCAGGTCAGGAGCGGAGAACACCGGGGCGGACGGAGCCAGCGAGGCCGAGGTGGTCGGGACCGCGGTCGTCGGCACCGCGCTATCGGGGATTCCGGGGGTGATGTTGCTGATCGTCGTGGGGGTGGGGGTTGAGGGGCCGGCGGGGAGGTCGGGGGAGCTTCCCGCACTTAGTGCAACCCCCGTGCCTTGACCCGCGGCTGATGGCTGCTTGCCCACCGAAGCCGGATAGTGGTCAGAGGGATACGCTCCGCTAGCTGCGGCGCCTCCGACGGGCTGAACTTCGGAAGTCGTCGGCAAGTTTTCGGTGGACCCCATTGATATCGATTCGCTAGTGGACGAGCCATTGGAAACTCCTGTCATGGCTGGCGACTGCGCGGGTTCCTTTAGAGCCTTCTCCACGTAGGACTTGATGTTTTCATGATTTATTGGGCCGGGCTTATTCAGGGTGATCCCGTTTGCAGCCGCGAACTCTTCCGGCGATCGCCCATCGCCTTGGGCGGTCAACACTGCTTGGATCGCTTTCATCATGTTCCCACTGCTGCCGATTGCTTTGTGCGCGGCGTATGCTGAGTACTTCTCAATCGCCGCGATCACCTCGACAACTTTTTGTGGTAGCGACTTCTTGGATTGGATGATCGAGTTGATTTCCTTGTCGGCTTGAGCGCCAATCTCTAGAAGATCCGAACGGAGTTGCTGAAGTGTGTCTGAGGCGGTTCCGTAGGAGGATTTCTTGACACCATTCCTTTGTGAAATATTGGCGGCCTGCTGTTCAGCCCTGTGAACCGCGGAACGGGTGGCATCAGCAGTTGAGCCTTCGACGGCCGCTAGGGTCGTCGTCCTCGTCGTGAACAGTTGATTCTGATAATCCTGAAATAACGACTCAATGCCACCACGATTGCGCGAGGAGTTGGAGGCTGTGGTGATGGACGGTTCGCCAGGTAAGTGAGGTCCAATGATAATCTGGACCCATGGACTAAAGGTGGCGCGAGTAATCATTCACATTCCAGTTTGAGTGTTGACTCAGCAGCTCGAATCTCCGACTTGATCTCATCAACTTTATTCGAGGGTTCGTCGGCGAGTTGGAAGAGGATCGCTCGATGGTATGCTGAAGATAATTGTCTGGCAGCTTCTGCTAAATCATTTTCGGTAGCGCTGTGATCTCGTAATGCCGATTCGATGTAATCTCCGGAAGCATGGAATGCGAGTTTGACTTCAACAGCTAGTATAAAAGCGATCGTTTCGTCATTGCTGGTTCGTGAAGCAGCGGTTTGAATGGCGTTGTACGCAGCATCCCACGCACCGCAGACCGCCTCCTTCGCCTCCGTGACCTCCTGCTCACTGAACTGCTGCTCAGTTGCCTGCGCCTCGGGTTCAGGTGCAGGTTGGAACCACGACGCGATCGCAATGATGATGGCGATCACGGCCAGGGCCGCAGTCAGAACAAGTGGCAGTCGAGAGGACTGCCGCGCAGGTGGCGGGCCTTGCGGAGGCCAGGGTGCTTGAGCTGGCGGCATGCCTCCGTACGGCGGATTCGACATTCCGTGATCGTAACGCCGATTCTCAGCCTGGCTATTCAGTGATTCGCGACCAGGCCCTGCCAGGAAGCCGTACGCAAACGGCACAAAGCGGGACCACCCGGTATGTAGTGGACGCCGATCTGTTTCCCAACGGTGACGTGCCGCGGCAAGCATGGTTCTGTGCGCCGACTATTGAGTGTGCTGATGACTGCTGCTTGTCTTGCCCTCCTGATGGCGCCGACCAGTAGCGCCGACTACACCCCGTGGTTTGCGCAGAGCGTCGGTGGTGCGACGCAGGTATTGGCGGTGACCGGCGTCGGCGGTTCGGATGCGAAGTTGGACGTGTGGCAGCGCGGCGCCGGCGGATGGCAGCCGGTGACCGCCGGCGTTCCCGCCAAGATTGGGTCCAAGGGAATGTCGAAGGATCACTTCGACGGATCGATGATGACCCCGATGGGGGTCTACAGCCTGGACTTCGCATTCGGCACAGATCCCAATCCCGGCGGTGGACTCCAGTACGTCCAGGTCACTCGGGATCATTGGTGGGACGGGGACATGAAAAGCCCCACGTACAACACGATGCAGGTCTGCAAGAAGGACCAGTGCGCGTTCAACACCAATCTGAGCAGCGGCACCGAGAATCTCCATATCCCGCAGTACAAGCACGCCGTCGTCATGGGCGTGAACAAGGAGCGGATCCCGGGTAAGGGCGGCGCGTTCTTCGTGCACACCACCGATGGCGGCCCGACTGCTGGCTGTGTAGGGATCGACGATGGGACTTTGGTGCAGATCATGCGCTGGCTGCGTCCCGGTGCGGTGATCGCGGTGACGAAGCAATAGCACCTTAGGACCTATTTGCGGCGCCGTGGAAATCTATCCCGTCACCCAAAAATGTGTCAGCGCAATCGCGTCCGACACTAGTCGTCTCGTTGGGGAGGGGGCACACCCCGGCCACTTATCCCAGCGCTGCACCGGGCGTCAGCTTGAAGTCCAACCCCTTCAACGACATCGTGGCCTCGTAGGTCCGGTCGTAACCGGTGGCGCTGATCTTCCACCCGTCGGGCGTGCGGCGGTACCGGTCCTGGTAGAACGCCGCGCCGACCAGCATGAAGTCGAAGTCGGCGACGATCACCCGGTCCTGGAGGTACCAGGTCCCGGTGGCCTCGTCGCCGTCGACGGTGATCTCGGGGTGGGTGACGCGGTGTTCGCTGATCACATTGGCGGGCAGGGCATTACGCATGAACTCTACGAGCGAGTCCCGGTCGGTGAAGTGGTGCTTCTCGCCCAGCGAGGATCCGTAGTCGCCGACGATGTCCTCGGTCAGCGTGGCGGCGAACTCGCCCCACTTCTTGGTGTCCAGCGCGCGCAGGTATCGATACTTGACCTGCTTGATGTCCTCGAGATCGCTCATGGCCACCATTGCAACACAACTCGTCGAACTGCCCTGAACTTTGGTCCGGATGGGAATATTCTCCTGATCATGATCCGGTTCCTGGATGGATACCTGCGTTCGCCGCTGTCGGGCATCGCGCCCTGGATCCTGATGTCGGTGCTGTCCTCTCCCGGGCGTTTCGAGGAGGCGGTCTGCTCCGCGCTGGGCCTGACGCTGCTCACCATGTGGCTCGGCAAGCGGCGCGGCATCTCGATCCACGCCCTGGAAGTCTTCGGTGCGTTGTTCTTCGCGGTCCTGGCCGTTGTGGGATTGTTCGCCTCCGACGGGGCGATCCGCTGGATGGAGATGTGGGCCGGCGAGCTCACGAACCTGTGCCTGGCGTTGTTCGTCATCGCCACACTGATCGTGCGAAAACCGTTCACCCTCCCGTACGCGAAGGAGCAGGCACCCGAGGAGTATTGGGGCACGCCGGTGTTCCTCAGGATCAACTATGTGATCTCCGCGGTGTGGGCCGCGGCCTTCACCTTCTCGGCGATCATCGGTACCGTCGGCGTCCTCGCGCTGCACAATCCCGACGACTTCTGGACCGGCTGGGTGCTGCAGTTGGCGGCCATCTTCTTCGCGGTGGCCTTCACCGAGTTCTATCCGGACTACGCCTCGGCCAAGGAGGCCGCCGCAAGAGGCGAATCGGAGCCCGCGCCGTCGGTGCTCACGCTGTTCGATTGGGCGCCGATGTTCGTCCTCATCGCCGGCATCTTCGGCTGGGTGACCGACGCGCTACCGGATGCGGTGGGCATCGCCATGATCGTGGTCGGGGTGATCGCCAATGCGCTGGTGTCCAAGCTGGCGCCCAGTGCGGCGCCGGCCACCGATCGCTGACTACCGCTGGAGGTAACGCGCGGCCATGTCGATCAGTGTGGCTCGTTCGCGCTGCCAGTCGACGGGCACGCCGACGATCATGTCGGCCAGCACCATGCCGCGCAGCGCGGCCCAGATCACCTCGGCCACTTGATGATCGGCGGGGTCCTCGGAGATCAGCCGGCCCAGGGCGCTGACGGCGTCGTTCATGTCGAGCAGGTGCTGCCGGGATGCGCCGCCCAAGCCGCCGCGGGTGGCCTGCAGGATCTCGAACGCCGCTTTCGACGTCGGGCTGCTGTAGCACTGCCAGGCGATGTCGACGACGGTCTCGATCCGCTGCGTCAGCGGTAGCTCGCCGACCTCGGCGGTGGAGAGGCTCTCGATCAGGCGGGCCACCCCGTCGTCGACGACGGCCATCAGCAGTCCGTTGCGGTCGCCGAAGTGGTACTGGATGACACCCCAGGTCACGCCCGCGCGTTCGGCGACGTGCTTGGCGGTGGCGGCGGGGAAGCCCTCCTCGACGATGCACCGCACGGTCTCGTCGATGATCTTCGCGCGCGTCTCGTCGCCGCGCTTGCGGGGCGCGGTGGTGCGGCGGGTCGGGGCTACAGATGTCATTGTTGACTTTATAACATTAACGACTCTATGTTAGAAGGGTGACTACAGCCCCCAGTCGCTTCGAATCGCTGTCGCGCGCCGAACTCGCGACGCTGCTGCCCGAACTGCTGCTCATCGGACAGATGATCGACAGGTCCGGAATGGCCTGGTGCATCAGCAATTTCGGCCGGGAAGAGATGCTGCAGATCGCCATCGAGGAGTGGGCCGGCGCCAGCCCGATCTACACCAAGCGCATGCAGCGCGCGCTGAACTTCGAGGGTGACGACGTGCCCACCATCTTCAAGGGCATGCAACTCGACATCGGCGCCCCGCCGCAGTTCATGGACTTCCGCTACATCCTGCATGACCGCTGGCACGGCGAGTTCTACCTCGACCACTGCGGCGCACTGCTGGACGTCGAACCCATGGGCGACGAGTACGTCCGCGGCATGTGCCACGACATCGAGGACCCCACGTTCGACGCCACCGCGGTGGCCACCAATCCGCGCACCCAGATCCGGCCCATCCACCGGCCGCCGCGCACCCCGGCCGACCGGGAACCGCACTGCGCGTGGACGGTGATCATCGACGAGTCCTACCCCGAGGTGTCCGGCCTGCCGCCGCTGGCGATCATCGAGAAGACCCACGCCGCCAGTTGGGAATTGGCGCCCATCGACCCGGACGACGAGGGGCAGTCCGACTATTCCGGAGCCCTGGTGAGCGACTTCGACTTCGCGGCGTACTCGAAGTCGGCCCTGGTGCGACTGGCCGACGAGGTGTGCCTGCAGATGCAGTTGCTCAACCTGTCCTACGTGCTGGCCGTCAAGACCCGCGCCACCGACGAGTCCCAGGCCCGCGACATCTGCACCAAGCAGCTGATCGGCCTGGCCGGCCTGGCCGCGGAACGAATTCACAAGGCGCTCAAGCTGCCCGACGGCCTCGACGGGGTGCTGCGCACGCTCGAACTGCACCCGCTGGTCAACCCGAACGGCTACGTCGACGCCGAGTTCGAGGGTGGCCGCATGCACGTGCACCGCAGTGTCGCCCACGACGACGGCACCTGGATTGCGCTGTGCACACCGGGGGAGACCCGGCCGCTGCAGGCCATCGCCACCGCGATCGACCCGCACATCGACGTGCACGTCACGGGGACTGACACCGACTGGACGCTGGAACTCGCCGCCGGCGACACCGCGCACAAGGTGGCCCCGGAGGTGGAGGTCGCGAAGTTCAGCGGCGGTGCGACCTTCGCCTTCGAGGAGCGAAAGTCGCTGCCGCTCACCGTGGTCTGACCCGGTAACCTACCGGGTCCTGCAGTGGGCGAACGCTGCGGGCCGCTCGGCCGGACGCACCCGCATCGAGGTCGAAACGCTGTAGACCGTCGGCGAACCGCAACCCGCGCACTGGCCGGCACCCCGGCGCGGCTGGACCATCACCCTCGAGGGCACGCCGTCGCTACAGGCCCACCTGATGGCCCTGGCCAGCTTCACCCGCGACGTCCCCATGTCCGAGCACGTACGCTCGGCGAGCATCGCCACCGCGATGCAGGCCGTCAACGTCATTCCGGCGGTGTGCGCGGCCCCAGCCGGGTTTGCCACCATGGGAAAACTGCCGTTGGCGTGGACCACCCGGATGACGTCGTCATAGCTTCGTGACCGAGTCGTTGGTCCGACCCGGTACGCGCGGGGTCTAGGGTGGAGCACTGGCCGCAGCCCCTGTAGGACGCAAGGTAGAGGTAGTGACGGACCCCTCAGGGTTGTCCATCGGGACGACCAACCTGGTGGTGGCGCGTGTTGGAGCTTCACCGCTGACGCGCCGCGCCGTACTGACGCTGTACCCGCACCGCCCGCCGGAAGTGGGCCTGCCGTCGGAGAATCCGAATCTCGACGAGCCGGGACAGGTGCTCAGGGGCTTCGTCGAACGCGTCGGCGATCCGGTCCCGCTGGTGGCACCGGATGGGTCGAGCCACAGTGCCGACCGGTTGCTCATCGCCGCGCTGGCCGCCCTGGTGGGCACCCCGACCGACGATCTGGTCATCGCGGTGCCGTCGTACTGGCCCTCGGGGACCGTGCGCGCGTTCGGCGCCGCACTGCGGGAGCATCCGGTGTTGGCCCCGAACGGTGTCGCCCCGCGCGTGGTGGCGGATGCGACCGCCGCGCTGACGGCGCTGCAGACCGACCCCGGCCTGACCGGAAACGGTATCGTCGCGTTGCTGGACTTCGGTGCCAGCGGCACCAGCATCACGTTGGCCGACGCCGAGAACGGTTTCCAGCCGATCGGCGAAACCCTGCGCTACCCGGACTTCTCCGGCGACCAGATCGATCAGGCATTGCTGACGACGGTGCTGGCCGGCGTCTCGCAGCGCGGGGAGGCCGACCCGTCGGCAACCGCCGCGGTGGGTTCGCTGGTCCGGCTGCGCGAGGAATGCCGACGGGCCAAGGAACGGCTCTCGGCCGAGACCGCCACCACCCTGGCCGTCGAGCTGCCCGGGTTCAGCTCCGAGATCAGGCTCACCCGAACCGAATTGGAAACCGCGATCGCCGAGCCGGTCAACGGCGTGCTGTCCGCGCTGGACGAGTTGCTCGACCGGCACCGGCTGGTGTGGTCCAACATCACCGCGGTCGCCACCGTCGGCGGCGGCGCCAGCATTCCGCTTGTCACACAGCGGCTTTCCGAGCTGAGCCGGGCCGAGGTGGTGACCACCCCGCGGCCCGACCTGGACGCCGCCGTCGGGGCCGCGCTGACTGCGGCCCGCCCGGAGGCCGAGGCGCCCACCGGGATCGGCACCGCCATCGGCGACGCCGCCACCGCGGGCGCCGGACTGCCCATCGCCGCGCCCGACCCGTCGCAGTCCTCCACCTTCCGGGCGCTGGCCTGGTCACAGGACGACGACGCCGTCGCCGACCCCGTGCCCTACACCGGCCCCGATCACTACACCGGGTCCGACCCGTACGCGGCGTCCAACCCCTACGCCATCGACGAGACCGGGGCCCGCCCGCAGATCGAGTACACCCCGTCGACCGGGGAAATCGAGGCCCCGAAGCGGCCCTGGTACCGGGTGCCGCAGTTCGCGATCGGCGGGGCCGCCGCGATCGCGCTGGTCGCCTTCGGTGGCGTCGCCTACACGCTGACGACCCAGTCGACGAGCACCGAACCCAGCCCGCCCACCAGTTTCACGATCCCGGTGGTGTCCGACACCGTGGAACCACCCCCGCCACCGCCGCCGGAGCCCCCACCGCCGCCGCCCCCGCCGCCCGTCGTGACCGTCACGCAGGAACCACCCCCGCCGGAACCGGTGGCCCCGCCACCGCCGCCGCCGGTCACCACGACGACCACCACGGAACCGCCGACCACCACGACGACCACCACCACCACCACGACCACAACGACGACGACCACGCCGCCGCCGACGACCACCACGACGGTGCCCACCACCACCGTGCCCACGACGACCGTGCCCACGACGACGACCACCCGGCCGCCGCCGATGACGACGACGCACCTCAACATTCCGGGGTTGCCGCCGATCCCGATTCCGGTCCCCGGCCAGCCGCAGCAGTAACCCGTCGTGGCGCGCGCCGCGGAATTCACGCACACTGGGAAGACCGCAGTGGGTGCGGGAACTGCCGTCATGGAGGCTGCGATGAGCAACAACGGGCCGTTTGGCTTCGACCCGGAGGACTTCGACCGGATGGTCCGGGAAGCGGGCGAGGGCCTGCGCGACGCGTTCGGCAAGGTGTTCGAATCGACCGGTGAACGGGCCGGCTGGGGCGTGCTGTTCGACGAGTTCGGCCGCCGGTCCAAGCCGCAACCCGAGACCACCGGCGACACCGGCGAGGGCGTCTGGGCCATCTTCATCGTCGACGACAACGGCGCCGCCACCGTCGAGCAGGTCTACGCCACCGAACTCGACGCGCTGCGCGCCAACAAATACAACACCGACCCGAAGCGCAAGGTCCGGTTCCTGCCCTACGGCATTGCGGTGACCGCGCTCGACGAGACCGACGACGCCGCCGACTCCTAGTCGACCGGCACCGGCGCGACGGTGGCCCCTGCCCCGGCGGGCTGGGCCGCCAGGGCGCGGGCGGATGCTGCGCGGCGCCGGTCGAACATCCGGTATTCCACCAGCCGATCGAACTCCCGACGCGCATCGCGGCCCAGGGTGCGCAGCAGTTCCCGACGATCGACCTCGGGATCGCGCGCGGCCGCCGCCAACCAGACCATCAGCCGTCGCGCAGCGAAAACCTCTGTCGGGGAACGCTTCCGGGAGAACACATCCAGCAGCGCCGTGGTGCGCTCGGGGCGGGCGGCGAACCAGCGGTAGGCGGCCGACTCGATCACCGATACGGTGTCGTCGCGGCCCAACGAATTGGCCCACTGATACATCGGCAGGCACTGGGCGTCGCGGTCGATCTCCCAGGCGGCCAGCGCGGCGTCGAGTGCGGCGGGGGAGTCCAGGTGCGGGGCCGCGGCCTCGCCGAGCAGGCGCCCGAACCGCAGCGCGTCGCGAATGCCTTGCGCGGTCACCGGATCCTTGAAATGCCCGGCGTCACCGGCCAGCACCCACCCCGGCCCGTGCGAATGCCGGAAGTAGGACGGGTGCGAGTAGGACACCATGACCTTGCCGACCCGCGTGCAACCCCGCAGCCGCTCGGCGTAGGGCGGGATCCGCTGGATCGCTGCGGCGAACGCGGCCTCGGGGTCGGTGCGGTACTCGTCGGCACGCCATGCCGGCGGCATCTGCAACGCGACGAATTGTCCACCGTCACAGGGAAACACCGTGACCAGGTCGTCGTTGTTGCGCCACTGCATCGCGACGTCGCGCTGGTCGTCGTGGCAGTCCTCGTAATAGGCGTAGGCCATCATGCGCTGGTTGTCCCACCGGTGGTGTTCGCGGGTGCCCACCAATCGGGCTACCGTGGAACCGCGCCCGTCGGCGCCGACGACCAACGCCGCGGTGATGGTGCCGTCCTCGCCGTGCCGGCGCCGATAGCGCACCCCGGTGACCCGGCCCGTGGCGTCGCGTTCCAGGCCGGTGACCCGCACGCGTTCCCGCACCTCGGCGCCGGCCTCGCGGGCCGTCTGGACCAGCGCGAGGTCCAGGCCGGGGCGACGCACGCAACCGCCGGCGGCCCAGCCGTCGTAGGCGCTGTAGGTCGCGACGAGTTCGACTCCCGGCGCGCCGATGCCCGCCCGGATGTGCAGCGGGGCACCGAGCTCCAGCACCCGCTCGCGAGCGCCCAGCTTGTCGAGTTCGGCCCAGTGCGGCGGGAAGAGCAGATGCGTCGAGAGGGTGTCGGAGGGGAACGCGGCGCTGTCCACGACGACGACCTTGCGGCCTCGGCGGGCAAACGCGATCGCCGCTGCCGACCCGGCGCAGCGGCCCCCGACGATCACGACGTCGGTGTGTTCGGACACCAGGCCAGAATGCCACCCTCGGGCCGTATTTTGTAGAGGCATTCAAAAAATGAACCGATATTCGATTTGATGGGGTGACCTATCCTTGCCGACGTGACCGCAGGTAAGGCGCCCACCACCCGATCGCCCGAGGCGGTCGCGCGGGCCGAGCGTCGGCGCGCCCGCATGCGCGAGACCATCCTGGACGCCGCCGAGGTCGTCTTCAGTCGGGCCGGGTACGAGGGCGCGCGTCTCGAGGAGGTCGCGGCCGCCGCCGACATCTCCGTCGGCTCCATCTACACCCACTTCGACGGCAAGCGCGACGTGTACCTGCATCTGGTGGAGCGTTCGCTGGCGCTGTTCGCCGAGTACATGGCCCGTGGCGCTGACGACACGCTGACCCCGCTGCAGCAGGTGCTGGCCGGCGGCGACGCCTACCTGAGGTTCCACCTCGAGCATCCGGGGGCGTTTCACTTTCTGGCGCACCGCAACCCGGGCCTGACGCCGGTGTCCTCCGACGACGACATCGAGACGCGGATCCGGGAGCAGGTCAGCGAGTTGCTCGCGCAGTTCGCGGCCACCATCGACCGCGCGGTGGCCGTCGGCGAGGCGCGCCCGGTGGACTCGGCGCGCCTCACCCGATTCCTGTGGGGCGCCTGGAACGGGGTGATCGCGCTGCGGTTGCAGCCCGACGGACTCCGGCTGACCGACGCGGAGATCGTCGAGACCCTCGAGCTCGCCCGTTGGTTGCTGCGCGAGGGGCTGGCCGCCTCGGCCCTGCGCGACGAGAACGGCGAAGTGGGCGACCGGGTTCCGTTGCCCCGCATCCACTGACGCCGGCCCGCGCTACGTAGGCCACCGATCCGCCGCGGCGTCCACTACGGTCAGATCCCCATGGGACAATTCCGTCGATCCATCAGCGCGGCAACGGTTCTGGCCGGCGCCGGCGTCATCACCTGGTCGACGGTAGCGGCCGTTCCGGAACCCGAGGTCGTCGCGATGTCGCCGCGGGTCGTCTCCGTGGCCGTGGCGCCGACCGCCAACTACGGCGAGCTCCTCGCGGCGGCCGCCGTCGAAACCCTGCAGCAGAGCTTCGCGGCGGCCACCACCGATGTTCCCGCACTGTGGAACACGGTGGTCGACGACTGGCCCGACGAACGGCTGACCGGGCGCAACTACAGCCGGGTGGCCGACATGGCGCTGCTGCCGCTGGTGCCGTTGGTCAGCGGTCCGCTCAAGCGGACGACCACGCAGGTGCTGACCGAACAGTTCCCCGACTACGCCGAGCAGATCGAGGACCTCTCGAGGCTTCACGACTACGCCCTGGTCCGCGCGATCGGGCCGGCGGTGAGCGCGATCGGCGGCGCCGGTGAGGCCCACGCCGGCATCTTTCGGCCGATGACCACCGGGGACGTCCCCGGGTTCGTGCAGGCGGTCGTGAAGGCGCCGAGCTACGTCGTCGACGGCCTGCTGCACGGGGGCTACGGGGACATCGGTCCGCTGGTGGGCCGCGACGAGTGGACCGCGCCGCCGGGGCTGCTGACGCCCCGGGGTGAGGAACCGGAGCCGCGGAACATCGACGGTCCGATCGAGGCCGAGTCGCGGCAGACGATCACCCGGCGGCTGGCGTCGTTGGTGCGGGAGCCCGAGTCGCGGCAGGACGCCGGCGAGGGCGACGACAGGGACGCCGCGCCGGTGCGGCGCGGCCTGCTGGCCCGGCAGGTGGCGGAGGACGCCGAGGAAGCCGGCACCGAGAAGACCCGGGAGCGCAAAGGCCTGCGGGACGTGCGCACCGCCGTGCGGGACAGCGTCAAGAAGCTCACCGAGGGCAAGAAGCCGCGCGAGAAGACGAAGGAATCCGACGGTGCCGACAAGCCGGCCAAGGCGAAGAAGGAATCGCGCCGCAGCGAGGCTCACTAAGACGCAATTTGCTAAGCCAATTGTGAGATTTCTTGTACCGGTAGCTCGGGGCTTGGCCTATTGGAGCACCCGCGAGAACCGCCGGGTCGGCGACCGGGCCGGGTAGCGCACAGCCGTTCGACGCGCGTCGAGAGATTTCGGGAAAAGCCTAGGTACAAGCGCTCTCGCAGCCCGGTGAGTGCTGAGCCGCCGGCGCGTTCCCGCTGTGCGTCGGCGGCAAGGCCGGCCACGTCGGCACGCACGCCTACGCGTGCGGAAGCTAAGAGCGCCGGAAGGGCCGATCTTGATTGATAGCTGGACAGCCGTTACTAAACCGTTATGGTGCTTGCTGTGGGTCGGCATGCATTGGCCAGAACGCGACGGCGGAGGTCGCCGTTTGCGCTGGCGGCGATGATCGCGCCAGCCGCGGCTTTCCTGGCCGCCGGCAGCGGCGCCACCCCCATCGCCCAGGACATCGTGGAACCCGTCGTCGCGCAGGCCGAGGCCTGCTGCGGCATGGAAATCGTCGCCGCCGGCCTTACCGGCGCCGCGACGCTGCACAAGGCCGCCAGCACCGGCGAGCCCGGACAGCCACTACAGGCCCTCGCCGCGTCGCACTGGCGGGTCGCCGCCGACCGCGCCGCCCGCGTGGCTCTGCCCGTCGGCGTGGCCCCTGAGAGCGGCCTGCAGGTGAAGACCATCCTGGCGGCCCGGGCCGTCAGCGCGGCCTTCCCGGAGATCAGCAGCATCGGCGGGGTGCGTCCGGACGCCCTGCGCTGGCATCCCAACGGCCTGGCGATCGATGTAATGATCCCCAACTACTCCAGCGCCGAGGGCATCGCCCTGGGCAACGAGATCGTGGCGTTCGTGCTGAAGAACGCCGAGCGGTTCGATCTGCAGGACGCCATCTGGCGCGGCGTGTACTTCACCCCCGGCGGAGCGAAGGCCGGCGGCTACGGCCACTACGACCACGTGCACATCACCACCAAGGGCGGCGGCTACCCGACGGGCTCCGAGATCTACCTGCGCTGACCCGGCCGGCTAGAGCTCCTGCTGGTCGGTCAATCCGAGTTCGCGGTAAATGGCGCCGCGCCACTTCGAAGCTTCGGTGTTGGAGGCCGGACCGCCCAGTGCCCAGTCGTGAATGTGGCCCATTCCCATCACGATTCGCAGGTTCGGGTCGCCGTCGGTGTCCTCGTCGAGCAGCCGTTCGGCGAACAGCAGCGTGCCCGGGGTCGCGATGTCGCGGGTGCCGACGTAGATCACCGTCGTCGGCAGTCCCTCGGTGGGCCCGTACATCGGGTTCCACAGCGGGTCATCGATCGACAGGTCGCCCTGCCAGTCCACCGAGTCCGGGTCGTTGATGATCGCCGCCGAGAACACCGGATCGTCAACCAGCTCCACATTCGGGTCGGTGAACATGGTGTGGCCGCCCAGCGCCGGTGAGATCAGCACCATCTGGGTGGGCATGTCGTCGGCCAGGCAGCTTTCGCGCCCGGCGCCTTGCTCGTTGCAGCGGCGCAGGATCTCCTGGGCGGCCAGCATCCCGATCAGCGCACCTGCCGAATCGCCGTAGATGCTGACGTTGTCGGCGCCGTACTCGTTGGTCAGTTCGGTGATGTAGTCGGCCACCGGCGGGACCACGGTGGCGGCGTCGCCTCCCTCGTGGGCCAGCGGGTACATCGGCACGATCACGGTGGCGCCGGTTTCCCGGGCCATCGAGGCATAGTCCAGCCACTGCAGCACGTTGGGTCGGATCTGGAAGCCACCGCCGTGCAGGGCCACCACGTACTCGCCGGACGGGTTCTTCGGCGCGATCACCCAGACCTGCTGCTCGTCGTCGGGCCCGTAGGTGTCCTGGGTGACCGACAGGCCCAGCGTGGTGAACCACGGTGGGCTGTCCGAGGACATCAACCGGGAGATCTCGAAGGCGATGTTCACGCCGATCACGTCCGAGATCTGGCGCATCACACCGAGGGCCGCGTTGGTGAACTGATCCAGCAGTCCCGCCGGCGCGGTGCGGGTGACGTGCTCGAGCAACTCCGGGGACACCACGATGCCCGGCGCCAACCCGATGGGCTGATCGGCAACGCTCGCCACCGCCAGCGGGGCCACGGTCTGCTGGACTTTCGCTGCCGCACTGAGGATCTGGGTCGGCTCGACCAAGCCGATCTCCCGGCGCGCGGCCGCCAGCGCCGCCCACAACGCCGGGGAGGTCGCCGGCGCCAGCGGCGAGTTGCCCGCCCCCAACGGGTTCGACAGCCCGCCCAACAGGGTCGAGACCGCACTGGCGAGGACGCGCGGCGGCGACGGTGCCGGGAGCGGCTCGATCTCCGGTGCTGCCGCGCTGGGCTCGACCGGGATGAGCGTGACCGGCATGCGCAGCGACTCGGGCACCACGGCGGCGCTGAGTTCGGCGGCCACGGCCCGCAACTCGGTGACGACGTTGCGCGGGGTGGCGAGGCGTTCGACGGGATCGGGGTCGTCGATGGCGGTGGGCTCGGCGATGGTCGCGACCGCCGGCACGGTCAGGCGCTGCTCGAGTTGTTCGCGCAGCGCCGAGTGGCTCGGGCGCTTGGTCACCGCGGGTCGGGACTGCTCGGGTTCGGCGCCGGTATCGACCTCGGCGTCCGCGCCCGCTTCCACGTCTTGATCAACATCCGGATCGAGGACCGTCCCGGCCGGCAGGTCCGGCTCCACGACAGTCGATGACCCCGGCCTCCGGGGCCGGTCGCTCGGGTTTGGCCGTCGGCAACGGCCGCACTGGCCGGTCGGCGATATCGTCGAGCGCGTCGCGCACGGCGCGCCGTAGCGCCGAACCTGGGCGTTGACGCTGGCTCAGCCGGTCCAACGTCGACCGGACGCGGTCGGTGGTCTGCTGTGCCGCGCTCCCGGGGCGCTTCGGCTCGGCCTCGGACTTGGCGTCCGAGGACGGATCGGCCGTTTCTCGTGTGGTGGTCTCGCGGTCCTTGGCCTTGGTGTCGGTATCGGACTTGGTTTCCGTCTTGGCGTTCGACTTGGCGTCCGAGCTCGCCGAGGATCCGGATCCATCGGGTGCGGCCGTCGCCACCCCGGGGCCCAGGCCGGTCGCGGCCGCCGCCCCGACCCCCAATGCCACTGCCAAACCGCCGACTCGTCCGATGAATCTCCCCGCTGCCATGGTTACCAACACTGCCAAGGTTGTAACGCCGTCGCTGCGGTTTGGGCCGATTGATCCGTCCTGCAGCAAAGTTTGACGCCGAAGGCAATTTCTTGCCGACCGGAGCGGCCGGAGCGGGCTGTAGCACCCCGCAAGGGCTTGCGCAGATCAAGGCGGTCTACCGGGTCGTCAATTTCCTTGAGCGAGGCACTTCAGGCGGCGTAGATTCGTTGTTCAAGCAGGGCGGGGGAGCTTCAGGAGGCCTGCGAAAGATGAACACGATCCGTTGTATCGCCATCGGCGCCGCAGGAGCGGTGCTGCCGCTGGCATTCGTAATTCTCGGCGCGCCGGCAACGGGCAACGCCGCCGAATGTGGTGCCGGTACCGTGTTCGATCCGCCGACCAATACGTGCGTGGCCGCACCGCTGCCGCCTCCGCCACCCCCGCCGCCGGCGTGGAACGGCGATCTGACACCGGGTTTCTCGGTGGGAATCTGCGCGCCGATCCCATTCGTGGCGCTGTGCACGGGGATCTGAACCCCTGCGTAAACAGTGGAGCCGATGACGGGAATCGAACCCGCGTATTCAGCTTGGGAAGCTGATGTTCTGCCATTGAACTACATCGGCGGTGTGTGGCTAGGAAGGTTAGCATCACCAGCCGATAGTCTCGTCGGGTGCTGCTCTCCGATCGCGATATCCGGGCCGAGTTGACCGCCGGCCGGCTGGCCATCGAGCCCTTCGACGACACCCTGGTCCAACCGTCCAGCGTGGATGTCCGCCTCGACACCCTGTTCCGCGTGTTCAACAACACCCGGTACACGCACATCGATCCCGCGCAGCGCCAGGACGAGCTGACCACCCTGGTGGAGCCGGGCGAGGGGGAGCCGTTCGTGCTGCACCCCGGCGAATTCGTGCTGGGCTCCACGCTGGAGGTGTGCTCGCTGCCCGACGACCTCGCGGGCCGGCTGGAGGGCAAGTCGTCGCTGGGGCGGCTCGGGCTGCTGACCCATTCCACGGCCGGGTTCATCGACCCGGGCTTCTCCGGGCACATCACCCTGGAGCTGTCCAACGTCGCCAACCTGCCGATCACGCTGTGGCCCGGCATGAAGATCGGCCAGCTGTGCCTGCTGCGGCTCACCAGCCCGGCCGAGCACCCCTACGGCAGCGCGAAGGTCGGCTCCAAGTACCAGGGCCAGCGCGGCCCCACCCCGTCGAAGGCCTACCAGAACTTCATCCAGAAGTAGCGGGATCACACCCCGTCCTGGGGATTTGTGTCCGGCAGCTTCTTCTCGGCGGTGAGGGCCGACAGGTCGACCACCTCGCCGCGGTTGATGCTCACCCAGTCCCGACCTTCGACGTAGGGCCGCAGACTGCGGCCGATCAGTTCGGCGTCCGCGGCGGTCTTGGGGCGCTGCAACTCGTACACGTGGGGCAGCGCGGCCATGCCCGTCACCACCGTCCACAGCGTCAGCGCCGCCTCGCCTACCGGCGGGTCCACCAGGACCGGGCCGAACAGGCACTGCTCGCCCAGGAACAGCGTCGGCACCCCGAAACCGCCCGCATCGAGGACCCGCTGATGATCCGCGCGGACCTCGTCGTGGGTCGACGGGTCGGCCAACGCCTCGTCGAACACGTCGTCGGGGGCCCCGATGTCGGCCAGCAGCCGCCGCGCGACGGCCGGGTCGTGCGGCTTGCCGCCGAGATCGTGCAGTTCGTGGCCGATGGCGCGGTACCAGTCGTCGAGCAGCGCGGGATCGACGCGGCGCAGCCCCGCACCGATCCGCATCAGTGACCAGCCGTAGGACCAGTCGCGCTCCCATGGATGTTTCTTGCCCTCGGCGCGGTTGACCTCTTCGAGGCTGAAGAAGCGCCAGTTGATCGTCAGTCCGGTCTGGTCTCGGACCTCGCGAATCCACCGCGAGGTCTGGTAGGCGAACGGGCACATCGGATCGAAGTGGAAGTCGACCGCATCCGCTGGGGCGCTCACCCGTTCAGCTTCGCATGGGTACGGTGGTAGCTACCCGGTGTTGGGGGCACCGACGCCGCGCGGACAGAACGAGTTTCACGGCCGCTGCGCCTGTAACGCCGCAGGTGGCAGTACCGATGAAGTTCTTAGTTGACTGCCTGAGCGGCACCCGTGCCCGGAACGAAACTGAAGCTACGTAGCAAACGATATTGGAGGCGCAGTGGACATCGTGCTTGGTGTATCGATGACACCAACCTCGGTCCGCATGGTGCTGGTCGAAGGCGAAAAAGCGGACGGTCTGACCGTCGATCACGACGCCTTCACCGTCGGCTCGGATGACGACTCGGCAACCGCCTCGGCGCAGGTTGTCACCGCCATCCTGGGCACGCGTGAGAGCGCCGCCGAGGGCGGCCACAAGCTGGCCGCCACCGGAGTCACCTGGCGGGATCACGCCGAGGCCGCCGCCCTGAGCGACGCCCTGGCCGCGCACAACCTCGACGACGTCATTCTGGTCTCGGAACTGCACGCCGCCGGAGCGCTGGCCCAAGCCGTGGGACGCGCGGTCGGCTACGAGCGCACCGCGCTGATGTTCCTCGAGCGCGACACCGCGACCGTCTCGGTGGTGCAGACCGCCGACGGCGCGATCGTGAAGGTCCAGACGCAGGACCTGCACACCGAGGACGCCGTGGCCCAGCTGACCGCGATGGTCGCCGGCCTCGAGGAACTCGACGAGCCGCCGCAGGGCGTCTTCGTCGTCGGATCGGGCGTCAGCGTGGCCGCGATCAAGCTGCAGCTCGAGTCGGCCACCTTGCTTCCGGTCAGCGCGCCCGACGAGGCCGAGCTGGCCCTGGCCCGCGGCGCCGCGCTCGCCAGCGCCAACGCGCCCCGGTTCGAGGCCGCCACCGTCGGGCTGGCGCCGGCCGCCGATGTCACCCAGCTCGCCGGCGCCGGCTACCTGCAGCCCGCCGGGTCCCTGGCCTACAGCGAGGTCGACGACGCCGACGTGCCCGAACTCTCGGGTCCGGTGGATATCGACGCCGACGAGTCGGCCGGCCACTCCGCGCGTCGGCCGTTCCTGCTGGTCGGCAGCGCCATGACGTCGATCTTCGTGGTCGGGGTCGCGGCGCTGGTGATCTCACTGGCCGTCAGCATCCGCCCGACCGTCGACGAGCGCCCGACGCCGGGGGAGAGCATGGTCGTGCCGCCGCGCCCGCCGGCGGCCGCGTCGACGCCGCAGCCCGCGGCGCCCGAACCCCCCGCGCCGATCGAGACGATCCAGGCACCCAAGCCGGTCGTCCAGGAGGCCCCCGCGCCGCAGACGCCGCGCACGGTGTTCGTCGACCGCGCCCCGGCACCGGCCGCACCTGCTCCGGCACCCGCGGCCCCCGCCCCGCCGCCTGCTGCTCCCGCGCCCGCTCCGGCACCCCCGCCGGCGGTCGTACCCGCCCCGGTGGCGCCGCCGCCGGTGATCGTGCTGCCGGAGTCGATCGTGCCGCCCATCCTGCGGCCGCGCTGGGATCCGCCGCGCGACTACAACCCGCCCAAGTACGACCCACCCAAGTACGACCCGCCGTCGCGCTGGGAGCCGCCGAAGTGGGAGCCCCCGAAGTGGGAACCCCCGAAATGGGAGCCGCCGAAGACCGCGCCGACCTACGAGCCGCCCAAGCAGCAGCGGCCGAAGTGGCCGGGCAGCGACTCGGGCTCCCGGGGCGGCTCGGATCGGGGTTCGAGCCGAGGCGGGGATTCCATCTTCCCGTGGCCGTCGTTCGGTGACTGAGCGCCCAACCCGTTACCTGCTGTTGGCGTGACGCTCAGCGTCAGGATGCGATGCGCTCATTCGGGCCGCTTAGACAGGGCCTATGCGATGCACGGTCTTCGGCACGGGATACCTCGGCGCCACCCACGCCGCCGGAATGGCCGAACTGGGCCATGAGGTCATCGGCGTGGACATCGACCCGGGCAAGGTCGCCAAGCTGGCCGGCGGGGAGATCCCGTTCTACGAGCCCGGACTGCGAAAGATCCTGAGCGAGAACCTCGCCGCCGGTCGGCTGCGGTTCACCACCGACTACGACGAGGCCGCCGATTTCGCCGACGTGCACTTCCTGGGTGTCGGAACCCCGCAGAAGAAGGGCGAGTTGGGCGCCGACCTGCGGCATGTGCACGCGGTCATCGACACGCTGGTGCCGCGGCTGTCGCGGCACGCGGTGATCGTGGGCAAGTCGACCGTCCCGGTGGGCACGTCCGCGGAACTGGTCGAGCGGGCCAAGGCGCTGGCCCCGGCCGGTGTGGACGTCGAGATCGCCTGGAACCCGGAGTTCCTCCGGGAGGGCTTCGCCGTGCAGGACACCCTGCATCCGGACCGGATCGTGCTTGGTGTGCAACGGAATTCGGTGCGCGCCGAGGCGGCCGTCCGGGAACTGTACGCGCCGCTGCTGGCCGAGGACGTGCCCTTCCTGTTGACCGACCTGCAGACCGCCGAGCTGGTCAAGGTCTCGGCCAATGCCTTTCTGGCGACCAAGATCTCGTTCATCAACGCCATCTCCGAGGTGTGCGAGGCCGCCGACGCAGACGTGACTGTGCTGGCCGATGCGCTGGGCTATGATCCGCGCATCGGCCGGCGATTTCTCAACGCGGGATTGGGGTTTGGCGGCGGCTGCCTTCCCAAGGACATCCGCGCGTTCATGGCCCGGGCCGGCGAACTGGGCGCCAACCACGCGCTGACGTTCCTGCGCGAGGTCGACAGCATCAACATGCGGCGTCGCACCCGCATGGTGGAACTGGCCACCCGCGCGTGTGGCGGTTCGCTGCTGGGCGCCAACATCGCGGTGCTGGGTGCGGCGTTCAAGCCCGAATCCGACGACGTGCGGGATTCCCCGGCCCTCAACGTCGCCGGCATGCTGCAACTCAACGGCGCCACGGTCAACGTGTACGACCCCAAGGCGCTGGAGAACTCCCGCAAGGTGTTTCCCACCCTGAACTACTCGACGTCGGTCTTCGAGGCGTGCGAGCGCGCGGATGCGGTGCTGGTGCTCACCGAATGGAAAGAGTTCGTCGACCTCGACCCGCACGATCTCGACGACGTGGTGCGCGGCCGGGTGATCGTCGACGGCCGCAACTGCCTGGATGTCGCGCGCTGGCAGTCCGCCGATTGGCAAGTGCACTGCCTGGGGCGCCTCGTACGCTGACGGCGTGGACCACATAACGCAACTCTGCGACGAGATCACTGCCTTCGCCGACGTGGTGTTCGGCGCCGACCTCGCGACCCCGGTGCCCACCTGCCCGGAGTGGACCCTGAATCAGCTGTACCGCCACGTCGGCCGCGGGATCCGCTGGGCCGCCCGCAACGTCACCAATCGGCTCGACGGACCGGCGGACCCCAAGACGGTCCCCGACGGCAAACCCCCGGCCGAACCCGAGGCGGCCCGGCAGTGGGTGATCGACGGGGCCCAGGTCCTGCTGGCTGCGGTAGCCAAGGCCGGCCCCGACACCGAGGTCTGGACCTTCGGCGGCCCCCGGCCCGCCGCGTGGTGGGTCCGGCGCTGGACCCACGAGGTCGCCGTGCACCGCGCCGACGCCGCGATCGCCGTCGGCGCCGATTTCACGCTCGCACCCGAGTGGGCCGCCGACGCACTCAGCGAGTGGTTCGACCTGCTGACCCCGCGGCTGGCCGAGCTGGGCAGCAAGACGGTGCATCTGCACGCCACCGACGAGGGGCTGGGTCAGGCCGGCGAATGGACCCTGCGCGACGGCACCTGGCGCCACGAGCACGGCAAGGGCGACGTCGCGCTGCGCGGACCCGCGACCGAGCTGCTGCTGGTCACCACCCGGCGCCGCCCGGTCGAGCAGACCGCGATCCAGGTGTTCGGCGACGACGACGTGCTGCGCGCCTGGTCGGACGCCATGACGCTGTGAGGAGATAGGTTGCTGTTATGACGACTTCGGAGATCGCTACCGTCCTCGCCTGGCACGACGCCCTGAACGCCAAGGACGTCGAGACGCTGGTCCAGCTGAGCAGTGAGGACATCAAGATCGGCGACGCCCACGGCGCGGCCATGGGCGTGCCGGCGCTGACCGAATGGGCCCAGGCCTTCGCGCACACCGTGACGGTGGGCCGGATGTACGTGCACGACGGGGCGGTGGTGGCCGAGCAGACCCTGGAGGACGGCACCGTGGAGGCGACGGCCTTCCACGTGGTGCACGACGAGGTCACCTCGGTGTTCCGGCACGACGATCTGCCGACCGCGCTGGCCGCGGCCGAACTCAACGAGAAGGACTTGGTGCCCTGACGGCCAGCAGGGCCGCGATTCCCGTCGTCAACGGCACCGACAGGGCCAGCGCGATACCGCCGACCGCGGAGCGGGCGATCTCGATGGCGACGGCCTCGCTGGTCAGCACGTCGCCCAGCGAACGGTTGGCCACGCTGAACAACAGCAGCAGCGGCAGCGAACTGCCCGCGTAGGCCAACACCAGCGTGTACACCGTGCTGGCGATGTGATCGCGCCCCACCCGCATCGCCCCGGTGAAAATGGCCCGGCGCGAAGTGTTTTCGCTGGCGTGGGCCAGTTCGAACACCGTGGCCGACTGGGCCACCGTCACGTCGTTGAGCACGCCGAGCGAACCGATGATGAATCCGGCGAGCAGCAGGCCGGTGATCGAGATGTGCCCTAGGTAGGCGGTCACCTGGTTGTTCTGATCCTCCGAGAGTCCGGTCAGGTGCGCCATTTCGATTGCCGCCCAGGACAATCCCGCGGCCAGCAGCAGCGAGGTCAGCGTGCCCAGCAACGCGGCGCTGGTGCGCAGGCTGACCCCGTGCGCGAGGTACAGCACCGCATACAGGATGGCCGCCGAGGCCACCAGGGCCACCGGGACCGCCGGTGCGCCGTCGCGCAGGGCGGGTAACAGGAACAGCACCAGGATGCCGAACGCGACGACGATTCCGAGCAGTGCCCGCAGCCCGCGCCACCGGGCCACCGCGACGATCACCACCGCGAACGCGGCGGCCAGCAGGACCAGCGGCCAGGTGCGCTCGTAGTCGTAGAAGGCATAGCTGGTGATGCCCTGTGGGTCGACCTGACGGACAATCCGGATGTGTTCGCCCGCAGCCAGATTGGGCTGGCCGGGGGTATGGGTGAACTCCAGCAGCGTGTTGGCGCCGACGTTGGCCCCGGAGTCGATGGCGATCAGCACCTGGACGCACGGGCCGGCGTCGGGCAGGCCGGGCGCCGGAGCGGAGGTCAACACCCGCCCGGTCGACGGGCTGCCACAGTTGCCCAGCGTGCTGGAGAGGACCTTGCCCGCCTCGGTGCTCACCGCCCCGCCGGTGGCGTCCTGGAACGGCATCGGGATGTCGACCTTCTGCTGGCTGGGCCACAGCAGCACACCGCCGGCAAACACGCCGATGCCGATCGCGATGAGCAGGCCGACGACGATCTTGGCGGCGACCGGGCCTACCGGGACGGGGTCGGAGCCGCCGTGCGAATGCGAGTGGGAGTGGGAGTGGGCCACGCCTACTGACGGTAGCTTGCCAGGAAATTGCCCAGGCGTTCGATGGCGCTGGTCAGATCGCGGGCCCACGGCAGCGTGACGATCCGCAGGTGATCCGGTGCCGGCCAGTTGAACCCGGTGCCCTGGGTCACCAGGATCTTCTCCTGCAGCAGCAGATCGAGCACCAGTTGCTCGTCATCGGCGATGTCGTAGACCTCAGGGTCCAGCCGCGGGAACGCGTAGAGCGCACCGGCGGGCTTCACGCAGGAGACACCGGGAATCCGGTTGAGCGCGTTCCACGCCGCGTCGCGCTGCTCCAGCAGCCGCCCACCCGGCAGGACCAGATCGTCGATGCTCTGATGACCCCCCAGGGCCACCTGAATGGCGTGCTGCGCGGGCACATTGGGGCACAGCCGCATGTTGGCCAGCAGGCTGATGCCCTCGATGAAGCTGCTGGCGTTCTCCTTGGGCCCGGTGATGGTCAGCCAGCCGGAGCGATAGCCAGCCACCCGGTAGGCCTTGGACAGACCGTTGAAGGTCAGCGTCAGCACGTCGGGCGCCACGCTGGCCAGGCTGATGTGCTTGGCGTCGTCGTAGAGGATCTTGTCGTAGATCTCGTCGGCGAGCAGCAGCAGTTGGTGCTTGCGCGCCAGATCCGCCATCTGCGTGAGGATCTCGCGGCTGTACACCGCACCCGTCGGGTTATTGGGGTTGATCACCACCAGCGCCTTGGTGCGGTCGGTGATCTTCGACTCGAGGTCGTCGATGTCGGGCTGCCAGCCCTGGGTCTCGTCGCACAGGTAGTGCACCGGCGTGCCGCCGGCCAGCGCCGTCGAGGCGGTCCACAGCGGATAGTCCGGCGCGGGGATGAGCACCTGATCGCCGTTGTCCAGCAGCGCCTGCAGCGTCATCGTGATGAGTTCGGAGACACCGTTGCCCAGGAACACGTCGTCGACGTCGAAGCGGGGGAAGCCGTCGACCAGTTCGTAGCGGGTGACCACGGCGCGGCGGGCGCTGAGGATGCCCTTGGAGTCGGAGTAGCCCTGCGCGGTGGGCAGCGCCTGGATGATGTCGCGCATGATGACATCGGGCGCCTCGAAGCCGAAGGGGGCGGGGTTGCCGATGTTGAGCTTGAGGATCCGGTGACCCTCGTTCTCGAGCCGGGCGGCGTGATCGTGGATGGGCCCACGGATCTCGTACAGGACATCCTGCAGCTTGGTCGACTGCGTGAAGATGCGTTGCCGGTTCTCGTGGCCGGCGGTGTGCCACGGCAACTGCGAAGTGCTCATGTTCCTCAGTGTCTCACCCGGTGCAACTAAAATTTGCCGACTACGTCCCACCAAAAAGCTCTCAGGGCTGTGACTTGGTGCGATTCACAGCCCTGAGAGCAATTTCACGTGGATCAGCGCTTGCCCGGCGGGCGCGCGCCCTTGGCCATGCCCAGCCCCTTGACCGGCGGCTGCTCCTTGGCCGGTTCCGGCTCGGCCTTGGCCTCCGGTTCCGCCTTGGCTTCCGGCTCCGGCTGGGCGGCTTCGGGGGCCGCGGCGGGGGCCGGTGCGGCCGGGGCCTTCTTGGCGCCGGGACGACGGGCTCCGGCGGCGATGCCCAGGCCCTTCACCGGAGCCTCGGGCTTGGCCGGTTCCGCCTTGGCCGGCTCCGCCGCAGCAGGCGCGGCCTCGGCGGCCGGTGCCGTCTCGGCGGGTGCGGCCTTCGCGGCGGGCGCGGCGGCGGACTTCTTGGCACCCGGGCGCTTGGCGCCCGCTGCCATGCCCAGGCCCTTCACCGGCGCGGCCGCAGCCTTGGGTGCCTCGGCCTCGGGCGCGGCCGCCTCGGTCTTGGCGGCCGGTGCGGCGGCGGATTTCTTGGCGCCGGGACGCTTGGCGCCCCCGGCGATGCCGAGACCCTTGACCGGCGCGGCGGGGGCTTCGGCCTTGGCCGGTTCGGCCTCGGTCTTGGCGGCCGGTGCGGCGGCGGACTTCTTGGCGCCGGGACGCTTGGCGCCCCCGGCCATGCCCAGGCCCTTGACCGGGGCGGCGGCCTTGGCGGGCTCGGCCGTCTCGGTGGTCTTGGCCTCGGGCTCCGGTGCGGCCTCGGGGGCCTCCGGTTCCGCGACCGGCGCGGCGGCGGCCTGGGCCTCGGCGCGGGCGGCGGCCTCGGCCGCGGCGGCACCCTTCTCGGGCAGCTTCACCGACGAGAGGTCCAGCGACGACAGCAGCAGCTGCGCGACGTCGAGCACCTCGATCTTGTCCACTTCGCGGGCAGCCGACACCTCGTCGACACCGTCGGTGATCATCACGCGGCAGAACGGGCAGCCGGTGGCGACCTTCGAGGCGCCGGTGTCCATGGCCTCTTCGGTGCGCTCGGTGTTGACGCGCTTGCCGATGTGTTCTTCCATCCACATCCGCGCGCCGCCGGCGCCGCAGCACAGGCCGCGGTCGGCGTGCCGCGGCATCTCGGTCAGCGACGCGCCGGACGCGCCGATCAGCTCGCGCGGGGCCTCGTAGACCTTGTTGTGGCGGCCCAGGTAGCACGGGTCGTGGTAGGTGATGTCTTGGGAGACCGGCGACACGGGCGTCAGCTTCTTGTCCCGGATCAGCCGGTTGAGCAGCTGGGTGTGGTGCAGCACCGAGTAGTTGGCCCCGGTCTGGCTGTACTCGCGGCCCAGCGTGTTGAAGCAGTGCGGGCAGGTGACCACGATCTTGCGGTCGACGGTCTCGACACCCTCGAACAGGCCGTCGATGGTCTCGATGTTCTGCGCGGCCAGCTGCTGGAACAGGAACTCATTGCCGGCGCGGCGCGCGGAGTCACCGGTGCAGGTTTCCCCGTCGCCCAGGACCAGGTACTTGACCCCGGCCACGGCCAGCAGTTCGGCGACGGCCTTGGTGGTCTTCTTGGCGCGGTCCTCGTAGGCGCCGGCGCAGCCGACCCAGAACAGGTACTCGTAGCCGTCGAAGGAGTCGACGTCCTTGCCGTACACCGGCACGTCGAACTCGACCTCGTCGATCCAGTTGAGCCGGTCCTTGGCGTTCTGGCCCCAGGGGTTGCCCTTGTTCTCCAGGTTCTTGAACAGCACGGCGAGTTCGGAGGGGAACTCCGACTCCATCAGCACCTGGTAGCGGCGCATGTCGACGATGTGGTCGATGTGCTCGATATCCACCGGGCACTGCTCGACGCAGGCGCCGCAGGTCGTGCAGGACCACAGCACGTCGGGGTCGATGACGCCGCCCTGCTCGGCGGTGCCGACCAGCGGGCGAAGGGCCTGTTCGGGCCCGGACGTGGTGATCCGCTCGAACCCGGACTCCGGGACGCCGTGACCCTTTACGGACTTGTCGAGCGAGGCGAGATCCACCGAATCCTGGTCGGGCATCGGCGTGCCGCCGATGATGTAGGGCGCCTTGGCGAACAGGTGGTCGCGCAGGTCCATGATCAGGAGCTTGGGCGACAACGGCTTGCCGGTGTTCCAGGCCGGGCACTGCGACTGACAACGCCCGCACTCCGTGCAGGTGGTCATGTCGAGGTTGCCCTTCCAGGTGAAGTCCTCGATCCGGCCCTTGCCCAGCACGGCGTCCTCAGCGGGGTCTTCGAAGTCGATCAGCGCACCGTTGTGCTCCATCGGCAGCAGCGGGCCCAGGCCGTCCGGCATCCTCTTGAACGTCACGTTGATGGGCGCCAGGCCGATGTGCAGGTGCTTGGAGTGCAGCACGATCAGCAGGAACGCCAGCATGACGCCGATGTGGGCGAGCAGGGCGATGGTCTCCAGCCACATGTTGGCGGTGTCGCCCAGTGGGGCCATCAGCCAGGCCATGGCGTCGGAGAAGAACGCGCCGGACTGGTACGGGAAGTCTTCCTCGAGCACGTTGACGGCCGCGCCGCGGAACACCGCGAAGGTCAGGATGACCAGGAAGATCATCACCAGGATGGTCCACGCGCCACCGTTGTGCGAGCCGTAGAAGCGGGAATCGCGGCCGTGCTCCTCGGGATCCTTGCGGATCCGGATGATCGCGAAGACGATGATGCCGGCCAGTACCGCGGCGGCGAAGAAGTCCTGCAGGAAGCCCAGTGCCGCCCAGCGGCCGACGAACGGGATGTGGAACGTGGGGTTGAACAGCACGCCGTAGGCCTCTAGGTAGACCGTGGCCAGGATGAAGAAGCCCCACATGGTGAAGAAGTGCGCGATGCCGGGGATCGACCACTTCAGCAGCTTGGTCTGGGCAAAGACTTCCTTGGCCTGGTTGAGCAGGCGCGCACTGAGCTTGTCCTTGCGGCCGCGCTCGTGGATGGTCGGCTGGCCCGAGCGGATCAGTTCGGTCAGCCACAGCACACGCTTGGCGGCGAATACCAAGACGATCGCAGTAGCGACCAGCCCCAACGCCAGCCTGACCCACTCGAGAGTGTGCACCGTGCGCCTCCATTCTGAAGTTACCCGCAGGTAACATAGGCTATGTTACCGGCCGGTAACTTGACCACGTCCTGCTCATAGTGACACTTCGGTGATTAGCGCCGCTACCGAGGCTTGCCTAACTTCGGCGCGAATGTGTTATAGGTCTCAACCCGGGAGCAGGGTGAAATCAGCCCTGGGGCACCAGCATCGCGCGCAACATCGACAACATTTCCGACCGGGATTCCGCACCCAACCGGCGCCGAATCCGGGCGACGTGATGCTCGACGGTCTTCGCCGAAATGAACAGTTGCGCGCCGATATCGCGGTAGGGCATCCCCAGGAGCAACAACTCGGCAACCTCGCGTTCGCGCTCGGACAGCACACCCGCGGGAGCCGCCGGGCCGGGCGCGGCGGTCGCGCCGTCGCCGGGGGCCGGGTCGGACTCGAGGGCCGCGGCGTCCTGACCGGAGGCGAGTTTCAGGTCCCGCGCGATCTGCAGCATGCTGCTCGACACCCGCGGGTCCGGCGTCTGCAGCGCCGCCTGCCCGGCCAGCCGCGTCGCATCCCAGCCCAGCCCGAACTGCGCCAGTCCGCGGGCGGCCGCGGCGACGTCGTCGAGATCGACCTGCCGAGCCAGCACCCGCAGCCAGGCCCGGCCGGCCTGGGCCAGCGCGCGGGCGAACCCGCTGCCCGCGGCCGCCGCGCCCAGCGCCTGCCCGTGCGGGGCCATCTTGTCCGGCGCGTTGGCCAGGATTGCGGCGTGCACCCCGGCCCACCGCAGCGGCAGCGACCACGCGACGGGTTCGCCCAGGCGGTCCAGCAGCGCGAAGGCCTGCTCGAGCGGGTGGGCGAGCCGATCCTCCTGGCGCATCCGCGCCGCGGCCACCCACAGCTCGCCCAGCGGCAGCAGGCTGAACAGATCCACCGAGGACTCGGCGAGCACCTCGAGGGCCGCATACCAGTGCTGCTGCAGGGCCCCGGTGTCGCCGCTTCGCCGGGCCAGCGCCGTCTGCAGCGCGGTCCACCACAGCGCATCGCGGCGATGCAACTGCGCGTGCGGGACGGCGGCCGCGTCGGCCGCCGCCGCCTGCAGCTGGCCGTCCTGCATCTTCAGCCAGGCCCGCAGCAGCCGGTGCCGGTGGTCGAACATCGGGTCGGGCGAGGCGGCGGGACGCAGCGCGCGGGCCAGGACGCTGCGGGCCCGGACCGGATCCCCGGAGTGCATCGCGGCCAGCGCGACGACGGCCGCGGGGCTGTCCGGTACGGCCTCGCGCGCCGGCGGCCCGCCGGCGGACTGCCCCAGACGCGCCGCGGCCACGTCGTAGGGGCCCTCGAAGGTCAGCAGCAACCCCTGGGCCAGGTTGCGGGCGGCGCGCGCCCCGGAGGTGGGCGGCCCCGACGGCCCGCCGGCCAGCGCCTCGCGGGCGGCCGTCAGCGCACCGGCCGCGGTCAGGGTCAGCGCCGCCGCCGCGCCCACCGAGGCCTCCGGCCCCAGCCAGGTGAACAGTTCCGCGGCCTGATCGGTGTGCCCGTCGTGCATGGCGACCGCGGCGCCCACCCGCACCGCCGTGGCGCGCACGATCGGGTCCGCATCGGTGAGCAGGGCATCGGCCAGCTCCGCGGCCGCGGCGCAGTCGCCCGCGCGGGCCAGGGCGTCGGCCAGCGGCGCACGAAGTTCCTCGGCGCCGGCATCGACGGCGGCGCGGTGGATCCGGACCGCCTCGGCCACCGGCGCGGCGGCCGCGGCCTCCGCCAGCACCGTGGCCAGGCCGGGCTCGCGCATGCCGTGCTCCGCCAGCTGTAGCGCGAGATCTGCTGACAGCGTGGACATTTCGAGCTGAGTGCGCAGCAGCTGGGTCTCGATCTCGTGATGGCGCGCGGCGCCGAGGATCTGGGCGACGGCGCGGTGCACGGTCGCCACGAACGCCGCGCCCAGGTCGGCGTCGAGCAGTCCGGTGGCATAGGCGCGGTCGGTGACCCCGCGCGCCGCATCCGGGTCGATGCGCAGCGCGGCGGCGATGTCGGCCGGCCCCAGGCCGGGGGCCAGCGAACCGATCAGCATGGCCTCGAGCAGCGCCTCGTCGGCCCGGCGCAATCGGTCGACCAACGCGAAATAGCTTGACCGGTCGATGTTCTCGGTGGGGGATACGGCGTCGACCAGGAACGGCAGGCCCGCGGTGGCCCCGAGGATGGCGGTGATGATCTCGGCGTCCTGATTGTCGTGCCGGCGGCTGACCTCGATCCGCGACAGCGGGCCGAGGGCGACCCGTGGGCGCTCCCGTTCGATCGCGGCGATCAGTTCGCGCAGCGCCGGACGCTGCTCGCACGGCTGGCACGCCACCACCACCGTGGCCGCCGGGGCCCGGGCGGCCTCGGTCAGCACGCCCAGTTCGTCATCCGAGAGGGTCTCGGCGTCGTCGACCACCAGCGCCGTCGCGGGCCCGGTGGCCGCCGGTGGCCCGGTGCTGACCTCGATGTCCTTGGCCCGCAGGGCTTCCCGGATGCTCAGCAGCGTGGCGGTCTTACCCGTACCGATGCCGCCGACGATGAGCAGCTTGCCCGGATCCTCGGCGAAGGCGCCGACGACATCCCGGGCTGCCGGGGGGATCTCGGACACGGCCGGCCCCAACGGCTACTCGCCGTCGATCGGATCGTCGCCGCCGGACGCACCGTCGTCGATGATCGGATCGTCGGTCGTCGGCGGCCGGGCCTGGGTGGTGGTGGGCGGCGGTTCCTGCGTGGTGGTCGGCGGCGGCGTCGTCGTGGTGGGCGGCGGGGTCGTGGTCGTCGGCTGCGTGGTGGTGGTCGTCGGCTGAGTCGTCGTGGTCGTGGTGGTGGTCGTGGTCGTCGTGGTGGTGGTCGGCGACGTGGTCGTCGTCGTGGTGGGCTCCGGCGACGGTTCGGTGGTGGTGGTCGTTTCCGGTGGCGGCGGGGGCGGAACCACCGTCGTGGACACCGTGGGCTCGCCGTCGGGGCCGGTGATCACCATCGTGCGCGTCTCGGAGGTCGGCAGGGTGGTCTTGACCGTCACCGGTTCGCTGTCGGTGGAGTTGCTGGTCAGGGAGAAGGCCACGCCCGTGACCGCCAGCAGCGCGGCCGCGGCGGCGCCGAACAGCACCGGCGGGCGCTTGTACCAGGCCAGCGGCGGGGGTTCGCCGCCGTCGGGTCCGAAGACGTCGGTCTCGTCGCGCTCGAACTCCACCGGCGGGCGCGCGCCGGCCGCGGGATCGAAGGTCGCGGGTTCGAAGGTGTAGTCCTCGCCGGAGTACGGCACCGGTTCGCCGCCGCCGTCGTCGTCCTGCGACCAGGCCAAGGCGCGGTGGGTGGCCGACGGCGCCCCGTCGGTGGCGGATTCGGTGGCCGCGACCCCGGCCGCGCCGGCGGCCCAGGCGGCCGGCGCCAGCCCGGTGGGCAGGTCGGCGAGGTCCGGTGCCTGCGCCATGCCGGTGGGGGCGTCGGGGGACGGGCCGCGCTCGGCGATGACGGCCGCGCCCGCGGCGGCGGTCAACCCCGGCTGCGGCATGGTCACGACGGGAACCCGCAGCAACTCCGAGAGCCGCTGGGTGATCAGCGGGATCGCGGCGCCGCCGCCGACCGTGGCCACCGCGGTCAATTGCGCGGCCGGGATCCGGTTGCGCTCCAACGTATCCCCGAGCGCATCGAGGAAGCCGCCCAGCGGCCCGTCGATCAGGTTCTCCAGCTCGGCACGCGTGAGCCGGACATCGGCGGTGGTGCCGGGCAGCTGCACCGCGATCACCGCGGAGGTCTCGGCCGACAGCCGCTCCTTGGCCTGCCGGCATTCGGCGCGCAGTTGCGTCAGCGACCCGACCGCGGCGGTACCGGCCGGATCGGCGTCGTTGGCCTCCTGCAGGCCCGCGAGCACGTGGCCGAGAATCGCCTGGTCGATCTGGTCGCCGGAGAACTCGGTATGACGGACGACCTCGCCGATCGGCGAGAGTCCCTGCCCGGCGTCGGCCAGGGCCAGCGTGGTCCCGGTGCCGCCGAAGTCGCACAGCGCGATCACGCCGCTGGCGGGCAGGCCGGGCCCGGTCTGCAGGGCGGCCAGCGACGTGGCGGCATCGGAGACGAGTTCCGGCGGCGCCCCGTCGGAGAACAGCGAGGGCTTGTTGCGCAGCGCGGCGCGCAGCGCGCCGACGACGGCCGGGCCCCAGTGCGCGGGCACCGCCACGGCGACCTTGTCCGGTGTCGAACTGCCGCCGATCGTGCGCGCCATCGCGTCGAGGGCCTCCGCGGTCAGCACGTCGCCGCGGTGCGAGGACCCGTCCGCGGCGATCAGCGGGACGGGATCGCCGACCCGCTCCACGAATCCCCACATGATCAGGCCGGGCTCGGTGAGGTTCGGGTTCTCGCCGGGCACCCCGACCTCCGGGGGACGGCGGTCGAACAGCGTGAGCACCGCCCGGCGGCTCACCGACGGGCGCGCGGTGCGCGTCGCCCCCAGATTGGTCTGGCCGATCGACAGGCCCAGCACATCACTCATGACTCATGTCCGTCGCTCATAACGGTCCTCACGATAGCGGCTTTCCTGCGCCACCCGCGGACTTCGCGCGCGTTTCCCCCTAAGGTTCTGCAACCCCCTATGGGGCGATCCCCTAATGGGTGTCCCGTCGGGGTGGGTTCGGCACCGATCCCAGGGGCCGCGCGGCTGGCTAGTCTTTGGTCAACATCTGCTGGAGACAACGCCTAGGGGAGAACCGCGTCATGGCCAACGAACTGCTCGACTTCGTGATGTCGTTGGTGCGCGATCCCGAGGTCGCGGCGCGCTACGCCGCCGATCCGGCCGGCGCGCTCGCCGAGGCCAACCTGGCGAACGTGACCAGCGCCGATGTCGACAACCTGATTCCGGTGGTGTCCGACTCGCTGTCGATGGCGACCCCGTCGTTCGGCACCGCGGTGCCCGTCGACGACAGCGTCTGGACCAGCGGCGCGGCCGCGCAGGCCTTCGACGCCTTCGACGCGTTCGCGCCGGCGGTCCCGGAAACCGGTCTGAGCGGCCTGGACGATGTGCCCGCCGCCGTCATCGACACCGACCTGGCCGCCGCGGTGGGCGCGCCCGACCTGGACCCGCAGTTGCCCGTCGTCGAGGAGGTCGCCGGATTCGACGTCTTCGACGCGCCGGAGGTCCACGAGCCGGCCGGCTGGGATCAGGGCGTGCTCGACTCCCCGGTCGCCGGCGACACCGGCCCGGCCGACGAGGCGCCCGGGTTCGACCTGTTCTGACCCGTCTTCGACACACCGCCGACAACGCAACCGTTGTCGGCGGTGTTTTTTGTCGTTCAACAGCGAAAATACCCCGGCAATGGGGCTGATCCCCGGCTACCCCCATTGATCCCCTAATCCCCTAACGGGGCCGGGGTTGCTACCCCTAGTCGGGCACCCCTCAGCACGGGTTTGCGCCCCGTTTCCGGGGGGTGTGGAAATCCATAACGTTGTTGCCAGATCGCCGGAACGCCCGGCGGATGACCGAAAGGCACGACGATGATCAACTTGATCGACTGGATCCTGAACCTGTTCCGCGACGAGGATGCGGCCCGCTCATTCGTCGCCGCACCCGAGGCGGCCATGCGCGACGCCGGCCTGGCCGGTCTGTCCGCCGCGCAGTTGTCCACCGTGGCCGCCACCGCGGTGCCGGGCATGATGCTCGGCGGTGGCGACCCGGTCGTCGGCCTGCAGCGGGCGGTGTCCAACCACTACGGATTCGCCCCGGCCAACGACTACACCGCGGCCACCAGCCTGCTGTCGCCGACCTGGGCGCCGTCGCCGACGTTCGCCCCGGACACCGACCTGGCCAGCCACAACAACACGGATCTGGCCAGCCACAACCAGACCCCGATCATGAGCCCGGTCCAGGATGCCGGGGCCAATGCCCAGCAGGGGGCGTTCAACCTCGGCTTCGGTGACATCACCCTGGGCGACAAGACGTCCAACACCGCCACCAACGGCGGGGTGGTCGTCGCCGGCGACAACGACGGCGACATCGTCAGCGGCGACGGCGCGGTCCTCGGCAACAACAACGACGTCAACAATGGCGACATCTGGGCCGGCAGCGGCTCCAACGTCAACCTCGGCGACGGCGACATCGACGACGACGGCATCACCAACACCGGCAGCGGTTCGGTGATCACCGACAACGAGGGCCCGGTCTTCCAGGACGTCGACGCCAGCGGCGGTAACGGCGGCAGCGCCGGCAGCGGCGGCGGTGGCCTGATCGACATCGGCCTGGGCGGCGACAACACCCAGGGCGGCAACGCGGGCGGCGGCGGCATCGTCATCGTCACCGACAAGACCACCAGCAACGTCGTCGGCGGGGATCAGAGCACGGTCGGCGGCGACGCCGGCAGCGGCAACTCGTCGGACACCTCGGTGTACACCCAGACCGAGGTCGCGACGTCGACCACCACCTCGGTGGCCGACTACTCCGATCACTCGCAGACCGAGGTCTACGACAACTCCTCGGAGCACAGCGCCTCGCTGTTCGACAACAGCCGCGAGACCTCGGCGACCAACAGTGCGCTCGACACCGGTCACGAGGCCTCGCTGGGATCGGGCAACAGCCTGCTCGGCTTCTGAGCGGGCAGCACGCCGCGCGCGGCGGGGACCTTCGGGTTCCCGCCGCGTCCGCGGCTTACGGTGGACAGGACGCGAGGGAGAAACGGTGACACAGGCCAACAGCGCGCCGGCCAACCAGGCGCCGGACCCGCGCCGGGTGAAGGTGATCGTCGAACTGATCGACCACACCAGCACCATCGCGGAGCTCAACGACCGCGCCGACCTGCGCCAGCGCCTGGCCGTCGCGCGGGAGCGGATCAGCGATCCGCAGATCCGGGTGGTCATCGCCGGTCAGCTCAAGCAGGGCAAGAGCCAGCTGCTGAACTCGCTGCTGAACATGCCGGTGGCCCGCGTCGGGGACGACGAGACCACCGCGCTGGTCACCATCGTCACCTACGGCGAGCAGCCGTCGGCCCGGCTGGTGGTGGCCCCGGACCCCGGCGGCAGCGAACCCGAGGTCATCCCGATCCCGATCGACGACATCAAGCACGATCTGCGGCGCGCGCCGCAGGCCGGCGGCCGCGAGGTGCTGCGCGTCGAAGTCAGCGCGCCCAGCCCGCTGCTCAAGGGCGGCCTGGCTTTCGTCGACACCCCCGGGGTGGGCGGGCACGGCCAACCGCACCTGTCCTCGACGCTGGGCCTGCTGCCCGACGCCGACGCGATGCTGATGGTCAGCGACACCAGCCAGGAGTTCACCGAACCGGAGATGCGGTTCATCCGGCAGGCCTACGAGATCTGCCCGGTGGGCGTGGTGATCGCCACCAAGACCGACCTGTACCCGCATTGGCGCGCGATCGTGGCGGCCAACACCGAGCATCTGCAGCGGGCCGGGATGCCGATCCCGATGATTCCGGCCTCGGCGCTGCTGCGCAGCCACGCGGTGCAACTCAACGACAAGGAACTCAACGAGGAGTCGAACTTCCCGGCCATCGTCCGGTTCCTCTCCGAGCAGGTGCTGTCCCGGGAGAACGACCGGGTCCGCGATCAGGTGCTGGCCGAACTCTCCTCGGCCGCAGAGCATTTGACGCTGGCCGTGAACGCCGAGCTGGCGGCCATCAACGACCCGGAGGACGTCCGTCGGCTCACCGAGGATCTGGAGCGCCGCAAACAGGAGGCCCAGGAGGCGCTGCAGCACACCGCGCTGTGGCAGCAGGTGCTCAACGACGGGATTTCCGACCTGACCGCCGACGTCGACCACGACATGCGGGCCCGGTTCCGGGCCATCGTGGCCCACACCGAGGGCGTCATCGACTCGTGTGACCCGACCCAGCACTGGGCCGAGATCGGCACCGAGGTCGAGGACGCGGTGGCCACCGCGGTCGGGGACAACTTCGTGTGGGCCTACCAGCGCGCGGAGGCGTTGGCGCAGGAGGTGGCGCGGACCTTCGTCGAGGCCGGCCTGGACGCCGTCAAGATGCCGCACGTCAGCGCCCGCGAGATGGGCGCGGGCTTCGACGGGCTGAAGTCGTTGGCGCGGTTGGAGGCTCAGCCGATCGGCATCGGACACAAGGCGCTGACCAGCATGCGCGGCTCCTACGGCGGCGTGCTGATGTTCGGCATGCTCACCTCGGTCGCCGGCCTGGGCATGTTCAACCCGATCTCGTTGGGCGCCGGCCTGCTGCTGGGCCGCAAGTCCTATCGGGAGGACATGGACAACCGGATGCTGCGGGTGCGTACCGAGGCCAAGAACAACCTGCGCCGGTTCGTCGACGACGTGTCGTTCGCCGTCGGGAAGGAATCGCGGGACCGGCTCAAGGGGATCCAGCGGCAGCTGCGCGACCACTACCGGGAGATCGCCAACCAGACCACGCGCTCGCTCAACGAGTCGCTGCAGGCCACCATTGCCTCGGCGCAGCTCGAGGAGAACGAACGCAACACCCGGGTGCGCGAGCTGGAGCGTCAGCTCAACATCCTCGGTCAGGTCGGCGACAACATCGAGAAGCTGCGCGGACCAGCGCGTTAGTGCCGGATCAGAGGACCGCGGCTTACGCCGTTGGGACGAGCGGGACGGTCTCCGGGCGGCCCCTCGATCAAATGCCGTCACCTCGGGGTGACGGTCATCCACAGGGATTGGCTGTGCACAACTGTCAACACCCGGTGACGGGTTTCAGTCGAGGGTCGCGTGGAGAGCGGCGAACCTTGGTGGTGGGGGTCGTCAGTCCCGGGAGCCGTTCGGGAACAACGTCCGAGTCTGGTTGAGCCGCGGGCGTTTGCGCGTGGTGGTCGCGGTCTCCTCGGCGGTCTCCTCGGCTGCCTCGGAGGTGGTCGCCGCGGTGGTTTCCGAAGTCTCAGAGGTCTCGGAGGTCTCGCTGGTCTCCGACGTCTCGGAGTCGGTGGGCGCCATCGGCGGCGGGATGCCGATGTCCGTCGTCGACAACGGCACGCTGGTGGTGAACGACGTCGTCGACTCCGATGGCGTGATGACGAACGGCTGCCGCTCGCGCGAGGTGGTGGGCTCCGGGGTCCAGGTGGTGGTGGTCCGGTACACCGGCTCACCCGGCTTGCTCCACTCGTCGGACATCCGGACGACCGTGATCACCAGCGCGGCGATCAGCACCACGCCCGCGACGCCGGCCGCGATCACCACATTCGGGTTGCGATGCCAGGGCACCTCGTCGGTACGGTCGTCGTCAGCCACGGGCGCCGATACTAGCCGTGAACCCGCGCCGCGGCGCGGCCCGTAAACTCAAGGACCCGATGAGCACGAGCGATCAAGTGCGCGCGATCCTGGGCGGCACAATCCGCGCCTACCAGGGCGAACCCGCCTTCCGGCAGCGCCCGGACGTGTTCAACGAGCTCGACCGGATCGGCTGGCAGCTCAACCAGCCCATCCGCATCGCGCTGGCCGGAACGCTCAAGGCCGGCAAGTCGACGTTGGTCAACGCCCTGGTCGGGGAGAACATCGCCCCCACCGACGCCACCGAGGCCACCCGCATCGTCACCTGGTTCCGCCACGGCCCCACCCCGAAGGTCACCGCGAACTACGGCGGCCGGCGCGCCAACGTCCCGATCAGCCGCGACGCCGAGGACGGCGGCCTGACCTTCGAGCTCGCGGCCCTGGACCCCGCCGAGGTCGCCGGCCTGGACGTGGAGTGGCCGGCCGCGGAACTGATCGACACCACCATCATCGACACCCCGGGGACCTCGTCGCTGTCGCGCGACGTCTCCGAGCGGACGTTGCGGCTGCTGGTGCCCGAGGACGGCGTGCCGCGGGTGGACGCCGTGGTGTTCCTGCTGCGCACCCTCAACGCCGCGGACATCGCGCTACTCAAGCAGATCGGCGAACTCGTCGGCGGCTCGGCGGGCGCGCTCGGGGTGATCGGGGTGGCGTCGCGGGCCGACGAGATCGGCGCGGGCCGGATCGATGCGATGCTCTCGGCCAAGGACGTCGCGCAGCGCTTCACCAGCGAGATGGACAAGACCGGCATCTGCCAGGCCGTCGTGCCGGTGTCCGGGCTGCTGGCGCTGACCGCGCGCACGCTGCGCCAGAGCGAGTTCGTGGCGCTGGAAAAGCTCGCCGGGGTGGACGCTGCCGAGCTCAACAAGGCCATGCTCAGCGTGGACCGGTTCGTCCGGGAGGACGAGTCGTTGCCCGTCGACGCCGCCACCCGGGCCGCGCTGCTCGACCGGTTCGGCATGTTCGGGATCCGCATCTCGATCGCGGTGCTGCGCTCCGGGATCACCGACTCGGTGGGCCTGGCCGACGAACTGCTGGAGCGCAGCGGCCTGGTGGCCCTGCGCGACGTCATCGATCAGCAGTTCGCGCAGCGCTCCGAGCTGCTCAAGGCGCACACCGCGATGCTGGCGCTGCGCCGGTTCGTCGAGGTGCACCCCATCCGGGCCACGCCGTACATCATCGCCGACATCGATCCGCTGCTGGCCGACACGCACGCATTCGAGGAGCTGCGGCTGCTCAGCCAACTACGTTCGCGGCCAACCACTTTGAACGACGACGAGATCGTGTCGCTGCGCCGCATCATCGGCGGCTCGGGCACCGACGCGGCGAGCCGGCTGGGCCTGACGCCCGCGGAGCCCTACGACGGGCCGCGGGCGGCGTTCGCCGCGGCCCAGCGGTGGCGGCGCCGGGCCGAACACCCGCTCAACGATCCGTTCACCACCCGCGCGTGCCGCGCGGCCGTGCGCAGCGCCGAGGCGCTGGTGGCGATGTTCGCCGCGCGGGGTTACTGACCGTCCCCGCCGCCCGGCCGCGGGAACAGCGTCGGCAGGGTGGGGCGGGTCCAGGTCGGGCGCACCGTCTCGGTCTCGGTGACCGTCTCCGTCGGCGGGGCCTCGGTGGTGGTCGTGGTCTCCGTAGGTTCTTCGGTGGTGGTGGTCGGTTCCTCGGTGGTGGTCTCCGGGGGCGGAGCCTCGGTGGTGGGCGTCTCGGTGATGGTCAGGGTCTCGTCGGGCACGGGGGCCGGGGCGGGCACCTGCGTGCCGCCGGTCTCGGTCGGCGCCTCGGTGGTGGTCGTGGTGGTCGTGGTGGTGGTTTCGCCGGTCGGGGTCGACGAACCGCCGGCCAGTTGCACGATCGCGTAGATGGCCAGCGCCAGGATCACCGCGGCCAGCGCGCCGAGGGCCACCAGGGCGCCGGGCTTGCGGTACCACGGCGTCGGCGGCTCGGGCGGGGCGGCGTAACCGGTCTGGTAATCGGCCGGGTACCCGGACTGGTAGCCCGTCTGGTAGCCGTAATCGGTGGGCGGCTGGTGCTGCTCGGGCGGAACCTCGCTGTAGGCCTGTCCGCCGGTGCCGCCGCCGTAGTTGGCGGCCTGGGTGGGGTCGCTGTAGAACTCGTCAGGATTGTCGTTGCGGGCCACGGGCTCCGATAGTAACGCGCAATCGCTCAGCGCAGCTGCGCGGCGACACCCTCGGCAAACAACTCCAGATGGTCCAGGTCGGCCAGATCGAGCACCTGCAGGTACACCCGCGTCGCCCCGGCCTCGGCGAAGGGGCCCAGCCGGTCGACGATCTCGTTTGGCGTGCCCACCAGCGGGGTGTTGGTGCGCAATTCGTCGAGCTGGCGGCCGATCGCGTCGGCTCGGCGGGCCACCTCGGCGTCGTCGCGGCCCGCGGCCAGGACGAAGCACGCCGAGTACGTCATCGAGTCCGCCGGGCGCCCGGCGGCGGCCACGGCCTCGGCGACCCGGGCGTACTGGGTCTTGACGACCTCCAGCGAATTGAACGGGACGTTGAACTCCGCGGCGTGTTTGGCCGCCAGCGCGGGGGTGCGGTTGGCCCCGGTGCCGCCGATGATGATCGGCGGGTGTGGCGTCTGGGCGGGCTTGGGCAGTGCCGGCGAGTCCGTCAGCGTGTAGTGCGCGCCGGTGTAGTCGAACCGCTGGCCGGTCGGCGTGGTCCAGAGCCCGGTGAGGATGTCGAGTTGTTCGGCGAGCCGGTCGAAGCGTTCCCGCAGCGGCGGGAACGGGATCCCGTAGGCGGTGTGTTCGGGCTCGTACCAGCCGGTGCCCAGGCCCAGCTCGATCCGGCCGCCGCTCATCTCGTCGACCTGGGCCACCGAGATGGCCAGCGGTCCGGGGTAGCGGAACGTGGCCGAACTCACCATGGTGCCCAGCCGGATGGTGCTGGTCTCGCGCGCCAGACCGGCCAGGGTCACCCAGGAGTCGGAGGGCCCGGGCAGCCCGTCGCCGCTCATCGCGACATAGTGGTCGGACCGGAAGAAGGCCGAATATTCAAGGGACTCTGCGGCTTTGGCGACGGTGAGCTGATCGGCGTAGCTGGCGCCCTGCTGAGGTTCGATGAATACGCGGAAGTCCATGGCCTCCAGCGTAGGCGGGTTCAGAAGGTCTCGACGCCTTCGACCGCGACGAACATCCCGTGCCCGGTGGCCTGGTTGGTGAACCGGGTGCCCTCGGGGCTCGCGGCGATGTGCCAGCCCTGGGCGGTGTAGTCGCGGTAGTCGAGCGTGACGGCCGGGATGTTGCCCAGGTTGCCCAGGATCCAGCGCACCGAACCCGACGAGGTGACGTTGACGCCGTTGGCCGGGTGGCCGTCGACGTCGGGGGAGTTCTCGAACTGGGACTCGCACCCCACGGCCTCGGTGTTGAGCTGGCAGCGGGTCTTGCCGGACTTGGTCTGGACGAAGACGTAGCCCTGCGCGTTTGCCGGCAGGGTCTCGGCGCCCGACGGCGGCGCGGCCGTGGCGGTCGGCCCGGGAGCCGGGGTCGACGTCGTCGCCGACGGCGGGGTCACCGGCGGGCGGCTGGTGGGGAACTCCGGTTCGGCGTGGGTCCCGCAGCCCGGGCAGGCGGGTTCGCCGTCGGTCACGTTGCTGCAGCTCACCAGCGCGAACGTGGCGACGAGCGCGGTGCCGGCCAGCGCCAGCCTGAAGTGCATGGGCTCACCGTACCCGGGGTGGTACGGGAGTTGAACCTGTGACTGATGATGGTTACGAAGCCGTAGCCGCGGATATGATGCGCCATGGGCTGGACCAAGGACACGATCTTCACCCTGGGGCACTCGACGCTGGACCCGGACGAGTTCGTCGAGTTGCTGAACAGCTACGAGATCAAGCGGCTGGCCGACATCCGGACCATCCCGCGCTCGCGGCACAATCCCCAGTTCAACGCCGACGAGATGGGCCAGACCCTGCCGGCGGCCGGCATCGAATACGTGCCGATGCCCGCGCTGGGCGGGCTGCGGCACGCCCGCAAGGACTCACCCAACAGCGCCTGGCGCAACAAGAGTTTCCGCGGCTACGCCGACTATATGCAGACCCCCGAATTCGCCCGCGCGGTGGAGGATCTCATCGCCGGGGCGGCCTCGGGGCGCACGGCGATCATGTGCGCCGAGGCGGTGCCGTGGCGCTGCCACCGCTCGCTGGTGGCCGATGCGCTCGGGGTGCGCGGCGTGCCGGTGGTCGAGATCATGTCGAAGACCAGCTCCCGGATGCACCAGCTGACGTCCTTCGCCCGGGTCGAGGGCACCCGGATCACCTATCCGCCCGACGACGAATCCTGAAGTGCGGCAGGGTCAGTGCGCGGCGACACGGCTGGTGAAGGCGCCGTGGTAGCTCATCGGCAGATGGAACGGCAGCCAGGCCTCGGCGATCGGTCCGGCGTCGAGGTGGGCGGCGTCGAAGATCATCAGCCGGCTGCGGTGCTCGGCCGCGTCGTAGCCGAGGGTCAGCACCCAGCCGTCGTCCTCGGCGCTGGTGCGACTGCGCGGCACGAAGGTGGGCTCGAGCAGGATGTTGTGCGGCGGGCGGTACTGCTGGGTGGTGCCGCTGCGGTGATCGATGCGAGCGATCCCGGTGCCGCTGCTCTCGCCGCTGCGCTGCACCGTGACATAGCTGATGTCGTGGCGCTGGGTGGAGCGGCGCTGGTCGAATTGCGGGAAGTCCGCGGGCAGGTCGGCGGCGACCTCCTCGGTGACCCGCCCGCTCGCGCTGATCCGCAACCGGGTGACGCGGCCGGCGTCCCGCTGCTGCGCGGGCGACAGGCCGTCGTAGAGCGTGTCGATGCCGAGGCGGGTGTCGATGCCGAAACGGTGCAGGCCGGGCAGGGTTTCCAGTGACCACCGGGACAGCTCCACCACCACGTCGTCGCCGTCGTCGAAGGCGTTGGTGTAATGCCAGCTGAAGAACGGGTCGGTCTCCACGATGCGTAGCTTGTCGCCGTTGCGGGGAGCCAGCACCAGGTAGGTGGGCTCGCCGTCGAACAGTTTCAGCGAATCCCACATGGACCTCGCGCCCAGGAGGAACTTCGCCGGGCGGATCCGGTAGGGCGCGACGCAGAAGATGCCGTAGCGGGCGGTCAGCGCCATGTCGTGGACGATCGGAAAGCTGGTCTGACCCGGCAGCGGCACCGACCGCAGATAACGGGTGCGCCCGGTCCGGTTGTCCGTCTCGTACATTCGCAGCTTGATCCGCGGGATCGCCTCGCCCGCAAGTTCTTTGAGCCGCCGTCTGCGTTCCTGCGGCGTGCGGGCGCCGCGGATCCACCGCGGGTCGATCCGCGGGTAGTACGGATCGAACCCGAAGTTGACGCTGGTGTTGTGCACCGGGTCGTGGGTGTAGTGCGCCGAGAAGGCGCCGGCCGGGCCCTGCAGGGCGCCGCCCAGGCTGCACATACCGAGCGTGTCGAGGGTGTCCAGGTCCATCCGGTGCGGTCGACCACCTTCGTGCAACGCGAGCAGCGAATCGGGTTCCAGCATGACGCTGGTGTTCGCGGTATTGGCGGGCAACCGGCCGATGTTCGCCAGCGGTCCGCCCGGGCGCTGCTGGGTGACCCCGCGCTGAACCATGGCGCCGGCAGCGGTGGTCGTGCGGTAGTGGTCGGTGCGCACGAAGCGGTTGCGGAAATGCACGCCGCGGCCGTCCAGGATGAAGGCGCTGATCATCCCGTCGACGTCGAAGATGCTGTTGACCTGCGAGGAGCCGATCTGCCAGCGGCCCGACCCGTTGCGGTACAGCGTGCCGGTGAGGTCCGGGGGCAGGGTGCCGGTGATCTCGGTGATCGGCAGATCATGTTCGCCGTCCACGCTGTCGAAGAACCGCGGAGGCCAGGTGTGGCCCTCTGCGCTGGCAACTGACGCGCTGTCGGTTTCGGGCATAACAGACAGCGTGTCAGTTATGGGCGGTTCGCGTCAAGGGTTGGATTTCGCGGCGGCGTACAACGGCAATCGGGCGCCGCCCTCCCAGCACATGACGGTCAGGTGCTCGACGAGTTCGGGTCGCGACATGGTGCCGGTGCGCTGCCACCAGGCGCTCGCCACCGCGACGGCGCCGATCATCGCGTGCGCCCACGGCGCGGCGGCCGCCGGATCTGATTGTTGGGCAGCCAAATTCGCCACCAACATCTGCTCGGTGATGGCGGCGAGCTGGTCGAAAAGGCCGTCTGCCTGCTCGCCGGCCAGCGGCTGGGCGCCGAGCGCGCGGTACAGGTTCGGCTCGTCCTCGACCCACTCGCACACGGCGTCGATGAAGGTCGACAGTCGCTGCCGTTCACTGGCGTCCTCGGGGACCCGGGCGGCGACGGTAGTGAGGATGGCGGCGGCGTGCCTGCCGCTCAACGCCGCGAACAGTGCCGCCCGGTTCGGGAAGATCGCGTACACCACCGACCGTGCGTAACCGGCCTGGTCGGCGACCTCGCGCAGGCCCACCCGGGGCCCGCCGGTGCGGATCGCGCGCTCGGCGGCGTCGAGCAACTCCTCGCGGCGCACGGCCGCATCCACTCCCGGCCCGGCCGGTCGTCCCGGACGTCGACGCGCACTCATTGCTCGATAGTAGAAGTCACCTGTGGCGGCGGTACCACCGTCGGCCGTGCCAGCGCTGGTAGTGCCAGACCGCCGAGGCGAGCCAACCGCGCGAATGCAGCCAGAACGTCGACGGTACGGCCCGCGTGGGTTCGGTTGCCCCCGGCTCGATCTCGGCCAGCACGACACCCTCGCCCTCGCTGCGGTGCCGGCGCGCCAGCACCGTGCCGTCGGCCGCGGCGATCAGGGTGGCACCCTCGAGGTATCCGCGATAGGCCACCGGCAACCACGGCATCGGGCACTCGAGGTCGCCCGCGTGCCCGGCGTGGACCACCGGCGCGCCGACGTAACAACCGAACTGCGCCGCGGCCTTCTCGGCGGTGGCGGCATTGCGCCGCTCGAGCCGGTCGAACACTGCGCGCGGCGGCCATCCGGGGATCGACCACCAGCCCGACCCCGTCATCACCACGTCGACCCGGCCCCGCAACCGGCGCGCGGTCTGGGTGCGCATCAGCTCCCAGCAGACCGCGGCGCCCACGCGCAGGTCCCCGGCTGCCAGCACGCCGTCGTCGTGGCCGCCGATGTAGAAGGCGTTCTCCCACATGGTCGGCAGGTCCTTGTCGTGGCGGCCCACCACACCGGTCGGGTCCGCCAACAGGTAGGCGTTGCGCACCTCGCCATCAGGGTCGCGGCACAGGAACGAACCGCCCACCAGCGCCCCGTGGCGCGCCGCCAGCCGGATCAGCAACTCGGTGGCCGGCCCGTCCGGCGGCAACACGGCCTCGGCGATGGCCTCCAGGAAGCCGATACCGCTGGGGAAGAACTCGGGCAACGCGATGATCTTGGCGCCCGCGGCCCCGGCCTCGTCGGCCAGGCGCTCGCAGGCCGCGAGGTTGGCCTCGACGTCGCCGGGGATCGCGACCAGTTGGACCGCCGCCGCCAGCACCACGGCGGCCTACTGCGGCGGCAGCAGCGGTTCCCGGCACACGTTGGCCACCGGGTCCCACCACCAGCCGTTGTCGCACGCCAGCGGGGTCGTCGCGACCGGCGGGCGGCACATGTTGGCCACCGGGTCCCACCAGCCGTTCTCGCAGTTGGGCACGACCGGCATGGCCGAGCCGACGGCCGGTGCCACCACGGCGGTGAAGGCCAGCGGGGCGAAGGCGGCGACCGCGGTGATGGCCGCGCGTTGCAATGTCTTCCTCATGGTGTCCTCCTCGGAGTTCACCTTAAGCCGCCGTACCATCGCGATATGAGACGGGTTTTCGTCGCCACCGGAGCGCTCGGAGTGCTCGTGGCGTTCTTCGGGGTGATCTGGGCGTTGCAGGGTTTCGGTGTGCTCCAGGGCAGCCCGATGAGCAACACCACCACGTGGTCGGTGATCGGCCCGATCACGGCGCTGATCGGCGTGGCGGTCGCGGTGGTCAGCTGGCGCAAGCTGTCCCGGAAGTAGGGCTCACCCCGCGGTCACGCTGAATTCCACGGTGTGCCAACCGGTCGCCCCGTCGGGAACGGTCCCCACTTCTTCGGGGGTTTGGGTGGCGCCGGTGTTGTCGGTGGCCCGCACCGTCAGGGTGTGCCGGCCGGGTTGGGTTGCGCGCCAAGGGAAGCTCCACAGCCGCCAGGTCTGATCCGAATAGGCGGCGCCGAGTTGCGCCGGGCGCCAGGGGCCGTCGTCCACCTGGACCTCCACGGCGCGCACGCCCCGGTTCTGCGCCCAGGCGACACCGCCGAAGGTGACCGGCCCGACGGGCACCTCCTGCCCGCTTCGGGGCACGTCGATGCGGGATTGGGTCTTGACGGGCGCGCGCGGCGCCCACCCCTGCCGCGTCCAATACGCCTGCGCCCGGTCGAACCGCGTCACCTCGAGGTCGACCACCCACTTGGTGGCCGACACGTAGCCGTACAGCCCGGGCACCACCAGCCGCGCCGGGTAGCCGTGTTCGAGGGGCAGCGGCTCGCCGTTGAGGCCGACGGCCAGCAGCGCGTCCCGGCCGTCGGTGAGTGCCTCGACCGGCGTGCCCGCGGTGAAGCCGTCGACCGAGGTGGACAGCACCATGTCGGCGTCGCGGTGCACGCCGGCGGCGGCCAGCAGGTCCGACACCCGGTAGCCGGTCCACATTCCCGTCGAAATCAGCTCGCCGCCAACGGGATTGGATACGCAGGTCAGCGTCACCGCCGCCCCGACGACCTCGAACTCGGCGAGATCGGCGAAGTCGTAGACCCTCTCGCGGTCCACCATGCCGTGCACGCGCAGCCGCCACGCATCGCGGGACAGTTGCGGGACCGTGAGCGCGGTGTCGACGCGAAAGAAGTCGGCGCTCGGGGTGAGGAAACGCGGCAGCGCGACGTCGTCCGGCGTCACCTCGGCCGGAATCGGCGGCGCCGGTACGGCCGGTCGCGGGATGGTGGACGCGGCGCGATCGCCGGCCACCGAGGCGGCCCACCGGGTCGCCAGGCTGCCGACCACGCCCGCGGCGGCGCCGGCCGCGAGCAGGCCCACGGTGATCAGCGTGGCCCGTCGGCCGGCGTCCGGTTCGTCGCGGTCGGCCCCGGGTGCCCGCTCGAAGCGCCGGATCAGGAACCGCAGGGTTAGCACGCCGCACAGTGCGCCCACGGCCGCGGGCACGGCATCGAGGGCCGTGGCGCCCGGCCGGGACAGCACCGCGGCGGCGCCGAGGACGCCCGCGAGCGCGAGGATCAGGCTGCCGACCGGACGCCGCCGGGTCTCCAGCGAGCCGGCGATCGCGGCCACGGTCGCGATCCCCACGAGCACCGCGACCGACAGGAAGAGCTTGCCGCCGCTGCCCAGGGTCTGCAGCAGCCCATCCCGGATCGGGTCCGGCGTCAGGTCGATGACGCTCGCGCCCACCGCGATGCGGGCGTCGGCCGTTGCGCCGCGCGGAACCGCGGCCAGCTGGGCCACGCCCAGTGCGACCGCGGCGGCCGCCACCCCGCCGAGCATCGGCAGATTCGACGGTGGGGGCGCAGGGTCGGCCACCGTCCTCAACCTAGTCGCGCCGCCGGGATGCGGGGCCGTGTTACGGTCGTAGTGACCATAAAGAGTAATTTGGTCACTACGAAAGGGTGGCGCGATGCCCCGGCCTCGAATACCCGACCGACGGGAGCGGCTGCTTACCGCGGCGCGTGAGCTGGCGCTGGACAACGGCTGGCCGGCCACCACCGTGTCCGACATCGCCGCCCGCGCCGGCGTCGGCAAAGGCGCCGTCTACCTCGAATTCCCCGACAAGGCGGCAATCCTGGCGGCCGTACTGAACCGCAGCATGCGGGGCCTGACCGCCGCCGTCCAGCGCCGGGTGCGCGCCGCGACCGACGTGGTCGACCTGCCCGCGGTCTACCGGTTCGGCGTCGAGGCCCTGCTCGGCGATCCGCTGATGCGCGCGCTCTACCTCGGGGACGAGGCCGTCCTGGGCGACCACGTCCGGTCCGTCACCGACGGCCGCTATCAGCAGCGGTTCGACTGGCTGATCGACTACATCGCCGCGCTGCAGGAGGCCGGCGTGATCGACCCCGAGGTCGCCACGGAGCCGCTGGTGCGCATGCTCAGCGTCTTCACCATCGGCCTGTTGCACGCGCCGGGCACCCTCGGGGCCACCACCGACGATCAACTCCGCGAGACCGTCGGGCTGTTCGCGGATCTCGTCGGCCGGGGTCTGGCCACCCAGGCGCCACCGGACGCCGCAGCCGCCCGGCGCGCGCAACTGGCCCTGCTCGACCACCTCGATGCCCAACTCGACCACCTGGAGGAGATCCCGTGAGCTCGCCCTTCGACACCTGCACCGACCTGACCATCTGCGGCGGACCCGTGCGTCTCTACCGCGCCGGTGACACCGGACCGCCCCTGCTCCTGCTGCACGGCGCCATGCTCGACACCGGGCAGGGGGTGTGGCGCGACGTCGTCGGCCCGCTCGCCGTCGACCATCGGGTCCACGTCATCGACCTGCCGCGACACGGCGGCAGCCGGCCGTGGAAGGGCCTCCTCGACGACGCGTTCTATCGCCGCTTCCTGCTCGAACTCCTCGACCGGCTCGAGCTGCCCCGGGTCGCGCTGCTGGGCCTGTCCATGGGCGGCGGCGTGGCCGTCGGCTTCGCGCTGGACCACCCCGACCGCGTCAGCGCCCTGGTGCCGATCGGGCCCGGCGGAATCGGACGTCGACGTCCGTACCAGTTCTTCACCTGGGCGACGATGCGCGTCCCGGGCCTGCTGCGGCTGTGCAGCTGGATCCTGGCCCGATTCCCGGGCTACCTGCGCTCGGCGATGGCGACGCAGTTGACTGCCGGTACCGCCACCCCCGGCTTCGACCGCATCATCGCGCTCGCGGTCGCCGAGGCTCGGGCCAAGAACCAGCACGGGGAGAAGGCGCTCGATGACTGGCAGATCGAGTCCTACGGTCCCCGCGCCATGCGCCTCGACCACACTCCCGAACTACACCGGCTGCGGGCGCCGACGCTGTGGGTGCGCGGCGCCAACGATGAGCTGGTCGGCGCCGCGGAGATCGCTGCCGCGCACGCGGCGACCCCCGATTCCCGGTACCTCACGATCGCCGACGCCGGCCACATCGTCACTTATGACCAGCCCGAGGAGTTCGTCGACCGGGTCCGCGAGTTCCTGGCCGAGGTGCTCTAGGGGGCTCGGTCATCCTCTACGCCGAGGTCTCTGGTCACCACAGGTGGCTGCAGACCTCGGCGTAGGCGGCACGGGGCTCATGGCAGAGTGCGACGGTATGGACGACCTACCGGTGTACTCGCTGCTGGAGGCTCCCGAGCACGGGCAGGGTTTCAGCACGCTGCGTATTGCCTTGTCCACCAATGAAACAGAACCGCACGGGTTCGCCGCGGGCGAGCAGGTGGCGGTGGTGGCCAGGCGCAACGTCAGCCTCGCCTCGGTCGTCGACGGGCTGGCGTGTACCCATCACCGCATCGAGATCGACAACCCACCGGCGCGTGCCGGGCTGCTGACCATCAGGGTGACACCGAAGGTCCCGCCGCACGCCTGGCAACAGATCGCAGTGCTGCCGGTGCGGGCGTGCCATGAGCTCCTGGCGCGCCACCCCGATCGGGGGGCGACGACGGTTCCGGTGCGGCGTCAGGAACCGGGGCGGCGAAAGGTGCGCTACCGCCCCATGCGCCCGGCTGGTGTGTCCGGGCCGGCGCCCGTGCGCGCGCCACAACCGGTGTCCAAACCGGCCGGTCCCGGCCTGTGGACTCGGCTGCGTGACTTTCTGAGTGTCCCGGCCCCCGCCCCGGCGCCACCTTCTGGGGCCGGCGTCGCCGAATTGCTGTGGCAGGCCGCGCTCACCGAGCACAATCGCGTCCTGACCGCCTACCTGGCTTACGAGATGGACCCCGAACTCGTCCTGCTCTACCCGGGTGTCACCGACGTAACCGTCCCGGCCGCCGCCGCGTATCACGACGCGGCGGCGCGGGCCGGTGCGCTGCGCACCGAACATGGTCCGTCCGGGGTGGAGCACGCCGAGAGCTATCACGGCGCGGTGGCGGAGTTGGCTCGGCTGTGGCGGGACTGCGAGGCGACCGGGCGTCGGCTCGGGCACTCGCATCTGTCGGAGCAGCAGGGTGCTGACCTGGACAAGGCCGTGAAACTGATCCGGCATGCGCGCGCATCGCACACCGATTTCGAACGGGCCAGCTATCTGGACCGGGCGCAGTCGCTGATCGGGGATTTCCTGGCGGAGTCCTCGCTGCGGGTGAGCCCGGCCGCGCGGGCGCAGCTGGAAAATCTGGCGGCGGCGCGCGCGTTGACCCGCGGGAATTCCTGATCATCGTCGCCGCCGGGAACAAATCCCGAACCCCCGCCGTTGGGCCTACTGACAAACTTGAGCGAATCAGACTCAACTATGAGTTGACAGCACGCCGGTCGACGGAGCAGTCTTGAGCGAGGTTCACTCAGATCCTATTGAAGCTATACAGGAGGCAGTAACTATGGCTCGTGCGGTCGGAATCGACCTCGGGACCACCAACTCCGTCGTCTCGGTGCTGGAGGGTGGCGACCCCGTCGTCGTAGCCAACTCCGAAGGCTCCCGTACCACCCCGTCGGTCGTGGCGTTTGCGCGCAACGGCGAGGTGCTGGTCGGTCAGCCCGCGAAGAACCAGGCGGTCACCAACGTCGACCGGACCATCCGTTCGGTCAAGCGGCACATGGGTACCGACTGGAGCATCGAGATCGATGGCAAGAACTACACCCCCCAGGAAATCAGCGCCCGCGTGCTGATGAAGCTCAAGCGTGACGCGGAGGCCTACCTGGGCGAGGACATCACCGACGCGGTGATCACCGTTCCCGCGTACTTCAACGACGCCCAGCGTCAGGCCACCAAGGAAGCCGGCCAGATCGCCGGCATGAACGTGCTGCGCATCGTCAACGAGCCCACCGCGGCCGCGTTGGCCTACGGCCTGGACAAGGGCAGCAAGGAACAGACCATCCTGGTCTTCGACCTCGGCGGCGGCACGTTCGACGTCTCGCTGCTGGAGATCGGTGACGGGGTCGTCGAGGTGCGCGCCACCTCCGGCGACAACCACCTGGGCGGCGACGACTGGGACGACCGGATCGTCGAGTGGCTGGTCGAGAAGTTCAAGGCCACCTCGGGCATCGACCTGACCAAGGACAAGATGGCCATGCAGCGGCTGCGTGAGGCCGCCGAGAAGGCCAAGATCGAGCTGTCGAGCTCGCAGAGCACCTCGATCAACCTGCCCTACATCACCGTCGACGCGGACAAGAACCCGCTGTTCCTCGACGAGCAGCTGACCCGCGCGGAGTTCCAGAAGATCACCCAGGATCTGCTGGACCGCACCCGCAAGCCGTTCCAGCAGGTGATCAAGGACGCCGGCGGTTCGGTCTCCGAGGTCGACCACGTGGTCCTGGTCGGCGGCTCGACCCGGATGCCCGCGGTCACCGAGCTGGTCAAGGAGATGACCGGCGGCAAGGAGCCCAACAAGGGTGTCAACCCCGACGAGGTCGTCGCCGTGGGCGCCGCCCTGCAGGCCGGTGTGCTCAAGGGCGAGGTGAAGGACGTCCTGCTGCTCGACGTCACCCCGCTGTCGCTGGGTATCGAGACCAAGGGTGGCGTGATGACCAAGCTCATCGAGCGCAACACCACCATCCCGACCAAGCGCTCGGAGACCTTCACCACGGCCGACGACAACCAGCCGTCGGTGCAGATCCAGGTGTATCAGGGTGAGCGCGAGATCGCGGCGCACAACAAGATGCTCGGCTCCTTCGAGCTGACCGGTATCCCGCCGGCCCCGCGCGGTGTCCCGCAGATCGAGGTCACCTTCGACATCGACGCCAACGGCATCGTGCACGTCACCGCCAAGGACAAGGGCACCGGCAAGGAGAACACGATCAAGATCCAGGAAGGCTCCGGCCTGTCCAAGGAGGAGATCGACCGGATGATCAAGGACGCCGAGGCGCACGCCGAGGAGGACCGCACCCGGCGCGAGGAGGCCGACGTGCGCAACCAGGCCGAGTCGCTGGTCTACCAGACGGAGAAGTTCGTCACCGAGCAGCGCAGCGCCGAAGGTGGGTCGAAGATCCCCGAGGAGACCCTCGGCAAGGTCGACGCCGCGATCGCCGACGCCAAGTCGGCGCTGGCCGGTACCGACATCTCCGCGATCAAGACCGCAATGGAGAAGCTCGGCGAGGAATCGCAGAGCCTGGGCCAGGCGATCTACGAGGCAACGCAGGCCGAGCAGGCCGCCGGCGGCGCCGGCGGGTCCGCCCCGTCGGACGACGATGTCGTCGACGCCGAGGTTGTCGAGGATGACCAGGAGCGCAAGTGAGTCAGAACGATCCGCACGAGCCGGTGACCGTCACCGACAAACGGCGCATCGATCCCGACACCGGTGAGGTTCGCGAGGCGACCGCCGGCCCGGCCCCCGAGGGGTCGGAGCCGGCGGAGCCCGCAGGCACCGCGGAGGAGGACAAGGCCGCCGAGCTGATCGCCGATCTGCAACGCGTCCAGGCCGACTTCGCGAACTACCGCAAGCGGGCCCTGCGCGAACAGCAGGTGGCGGCCGAACGGGCCAAGGGAGCGGTGGTCAGCCAGTTGCTGCCGCTGCTCGACGATCTCGACCGCGCCCGCAGCCACGGTGACCTGGAGTCGGGGCCGCTGAAGGCCATCTCCGACAAGCTGCTGGACACCCTGGAAGGGCTGGGCCTCAAGGGATTCGGCGACGAAGGCGACGAATTCGACCCCGAGCTGCACGAAGCGGTGCAGCATGAGGGCGACGGCTCCAACCCGGTGATCGGGACGGTCATGCGCCGCGGTTACCGGCTCGGCGAGCAGGTGCTGCGGCACGCGATGGTCGGGGTCGTCGACACCGAGGTGCAACCCGACACGGCCGAGGCCGAATCCGCACCTCCCGCAGCGGGTCCCGACGGTCCCGCAGAATCGTAGATGAGACGGACATAGAAGATGAGCACAGGTAAGGAGGTGACGCTCAGTGGCCCAGCGTGAATGGGTTGAGAAGGACTTCTACAAGGAGCTGGGCGTCTCCTCCGACGCCACCAAGGACGAGATCAAGCGCGCCGCGCGCAAGATCCTCGCCGAGAACCACCCGGACCGGAACCCGGACAATCCGAGCGCCGAGGAGCGGTACAAGGCCGCCTCCGAGGCCAAGGAAGTGCTGACCGACGACGCCAAGCGCAAGGAGTACGACGAGACCCGTCGGCTCTTCGCCGGCGGCGGGTTCGGTCGACGCTTCACCAATGGAGGCCCGGGCTTCAGCGGCTACGGCGCCGACGGTGCCGAGTTCAACCTCGGTGACCTGTTCGATGCCGCCGGGCAGACCGGCGGCACCAACATCGGTGACCTGTTCGGCGGGCTGTTCGGCCGCGGCGCCCAGCCGCGACCCAGCCGGCCGCGGCGGGGCAACGACCTCGAGACCGAGACCGAACTCGACTTCCTCGAGGCCACCAAGGGCGTGGCGATGCCGCTGCGGCTCACCAGCCCGGCGCCGTGCACCAACTGCCACGGCAGCGGGGCCCGGCCGGGTACCAGCCCGAAGGTCTGCGCCAGCTGTAACGGCGCCGGCGTCGTCAACCGCAACCAGGGCGCGTTCGGGTTCTCCGAACCGTGCACCGAATGCCGCGGCAGCGGTTCCATCATCGAGCACCCGTGTGACGAATGCCGGGGGACCGGCGTCACCACCCGAACGCGCACCATCAACGTGCGCATCCCCCCGGGTGTCGAAGACGGGCAACGCATTCGGCTCGCGGGCCAAGGTGAGGCCGGGCTGCGCGGTGCGCCGTCGGGCGACCTCTACGTCACCGTGCACGTGCGCCCGGACAAGGTATTCGGCCGCGACGGCGACGACCTGACCGTCGCCGTGCCGGTCAGTTTCTCCGAGTTGGCGCTGGGCACAACGCTTTCCGTGCCGACGCTGGAGGGCAAGGTCGGCGTCCGGGTGCCGAAGGGCACCGCGGACGGACGCATCCTGCGGGTGCGCGGCCGCGGTGTGCCCAAGCGCAGCGGCGGCAACGGCGACCTGCTGGTCACCGTGAAGGTCGCGGTGCCACCCAACCTGGAGGGTGAGGCCCTCGAGGCGTTGGAGGCCTACGCCGAGGCGGAGCGCGCCAGCGGGTTCGACCCGCGGGCCGGCTGGGCAGGGAATCGGATGTGATGTCCCGTGAGCAAAGCTGACGATTCCCGCCGTAACGAATCGCGCACGTTCCTGATCTCGGTGGCCGCCGAACTGGCCGGCATGCACGCGCAGACCCTGCGCACCTATGACCGGCTGGGTCTGGTGTCGCCGCAACGGAGTTCGGGTGGCGGCCGGCGCTATTCGGAACGCGACGTGGACCTGCTGCGCGAGGTGCAGCGGTTGTCGCAGGACGAGGGCGTCAACCTGGCCGGCATCAAACGCATCATCGAGTTGACCAATCAGGTCGAGGCGCTGCAGTCCCGCGTCGCCGAGATGACCGAGGAACTCGCCGCGGTGCGGGCCGGCCAGCGCCGCGACCTCGTCAAGCCGCAGACCTCCACCGCGGTGGTGGTCTGGCAGCCGCGACAGTCGCGCCGCTGAATCAGCAGCCAGCCGCTGAATTAGCAGCCAACCGCTGAATCAGCAGCAACGGCGTCCTCAGCCGAACGGCGGGTCGTGCTGAATGCGTTCCGCCGGCGCGCCTTTGGCGATCAGGGCGGCTTTGGTGGCGTTGACCATCGCCGGGCTGCCGCTGATCAGGATCTGCCGATCGCCCCAGCCGCCGTAGCGGGTCACGACCTCCGGTAGCAGACCGCTCTGCCGGACGTGCAGCCCGCGCGGCGGCTGCACGTCCGGGTAGTCCGTGGCCCAGGGCGGGTCGGTCGAGTACTCGCTGACCGGGGTGACCGACAACCACGGGTTGTGTGCGGCGACCTGCCAGAGCGTCTGCAGGTCGTACAGCTCGCACGGGTAGCGGGCCCCGAAGAACAGGTGTACCCGCGGATTGACCCCGTAGCGGGACATGTCCATGATCAGCGCGCGCAGCGGCGCGAGCCCGGTGCTGCCGGCGATCATCAGGACGTCGCCGCCGTCGCGGTCGACTTCCAGTGCGCCGTGCGAACTCGACACCGCCCACCGGTCGCCCGGCCGGGTCTCGGCGACGACGGCGTTGCTCACCATGCCGCCCGTGACGGCGCGGACGTGGAATTCGATGCGGCCGTCGGGCTGCGCCGGGATGGCCGGCGACAGGTAGCGCCAGCGCCGCGGGCACTGGGGCACCTCGACCTTGACGTACTGGCCCGGCAGGTAATCGAGCGGGCTGTCGAGTTGCAGCCGCACCACCGCGAGGTCCCGGGACACCCGATGGTGTTCGAGGACCGTGCCGCCCCAGCGGCCCGGGCCCGGCTCGGCCTCGGCCGCGCCGCTCATGACCCCGGCGATGAAGTTGATGGCCTGGCGGGCGGCGTCGTCGAGCGCGTCGGTCCACTCGTCGGACAGGTCGCTGCTCAGCGTGGCGTACAGCGCGTGCGCCAGGGTCTCGTAATGATCCTGTGTCACACCGTATTTGCGATGATCGCGACCCAGCTGGGCCAAGAACGCCACGGGCTCCTCGGCGCGCTGCGCGATGAATTCACCGAGCACGAAGTCCAGCACCTGGCCGAACAGGGCGCGTTGGCCGGCCATGTCCGGCGGGAACAGGTCGCGCACCGGCGGGTCGATGGCGAACCAGCAGGTGTAGAACCGCCCGATCAACTCGTCGGCGTCGGGCCTGGTGACGGCGGCGTGCAGCACCGACAGCGCAGCGCGATCTTCGAGGCCCACGCTGCCCGATCTTATGCGCGCGAGCGCCGCTGCCTCACTCCAGCCGCGACAATCAGCAGCACGCCCACCGCGGCCCAGCAGCCCAGCACCACCAGCGCGGTGCCGGCCCGCGGGTCGGGGAACGAGTCGCCGAAGTAGGCGGTCGAGCGCAACAGGGTGGCATTGGCGCCCTGGGGCAGAAACTGGCCGAAGGCGCCCCATCCGCTCGGCAGCAGTTCCGGTGCGCTGTTGATGCCCGACAGCGGGTTGCCCAGCAGGATGGCGGCGGCCGCGCCGATTCCCAGGCCGACCCGCCCGAACAGCGCGCCGAGGCCGAGCAGTACCAGCCCGGTGGCGGCGATGCCGGCGAACAGTCCCGCGGTCACGCCCCAGAAGTTCTGCTCGATGGAACCGAACAGGTAGCGCAGCAGTGCGGTGACGGTCAGCGCCGCGACGGCGGCGAAGCCGAGCATGGTGGCGGTCTGTAGCCCTGGCCGCCCCGAGAACACGAGGACCAACGCGATGGCGGGCAGGAGGCCGGCCAGCGTGAGCGGCAGCGCGGCGGCGGCCAGGCCCACCCCGCGCGGGTCGGCCTCGGGTAGCGGTGCGAGATCCTCGGTGCGCAAGGGCATTCCGGCGGTCTGCGCCATCGAGTTGCCGATCTGGGTCAGGGCCTGGGCGATCATCGGACTGGCCCCGGTGGCCAGCAGCAGGGTGGGGCCGTCGGGGCCGACGGTCAGGCCACCGTAGACCTCGCGGTGGCGGATCGCGGTGGTCAGGGCGTCCCGGTCGTCGTAGGCGGTGACCGCGAAGCCCCCCGGCGCGTTGCGGGCCAGCGCCGACTCGATCTGCGCGACGGCAGGTGGCGGGCCGGCGACGCCAAGGGGGACGTCGTGGGGTTCGGACTGGGTGGCCGGCAGCGCGAACGCGACGAAGATCACCGCCAGCGCGACGGTCAGGGCCACCACGATGCCGACGGCCTGGGCGGCGGCGGGCGGACGGTGCGTTGACGTGGCCATGGGACCCCCAGGTATTCATCGGGTGTTGAAATTGCCTCGTCGAGCGTAACGCCGACGCGGGCCTGTTTTCAACACTGGATGAAATGTTACTGTCGGCGCATGCCCTCACCTGCCGAAAAGCCGCGCCGCCGCGGCCGCCGCCAGGGTGCGGCGGTCTCCCGCGAGGACGTGTTGCTGGCCGCCAAGCAGCGCTTCGCCGAGCAGGGCTATGCGGCCACCACGCTGCGTCAGGTCGCGGGCGACGCCGGGGTGGACGCCGCAATGGTGTCGTACCTGTTCGGCTCCAAGGACGGGCTGTTCCGCGAATCGATGCGGCTGATCCTCGATCCGCAGCGGCTGGCGACAGTGATCGCGCAGGCGCCGCGCACGGAACTTGGCGCGCGCTTGACCCACGCCTACCTCGGCATCTGGGAGCGCCCGGAATCAGGCGCCAGCATGGTCACCATGCTGTCCTCGGCCACCTCGAATTCTGCTGCGCACGAGGCATTTCGGGAGTTCATGCGCGACTATGTCCTGGCCGCGGTGGCCGGCGCGCTCGGCGGCGGCCCCGACACCCGGCTGCGCGCGATGCTCGCGGCCACCAATCTGGTCGGGACCGCGCTGCTGCGCTACGTGATGGCGGTCGGACCGCTGGCGGAGGTGTCGCTGGAGGAGGCCGCCGCCATGATCGGCCCCAGCGTGCAGCGCTACCTGACCGCCGATCTCGACGAACTGGGCATACCGGCGCGCTATCGCCAGTGAATCACCCGCGCCACCAGAGCTACCGGCGGTCGCTGGGCCGGTTGCCGTCGAACTGGTTCTGCCCCAGGGAGTCCAGGAAGGCGGGGCCGCGGCGGTCGAACTCGCGCAGGTAATCCTCGGCCCAGCCGGCGTACGGCTGGTAGGCCAGGTACTCGTTGCGGAAGCGGTCGTCGTCGGAAAGCTCGGTGGCGCAGAACGCCGGGATCTCCAGGTCGACGACGGGCCCGCCCCGTTCGACCTCGGCCAGCACCAGCGGGGCGTTGCCGCCCAGGAACCGGTCGACGACCCAGCCGTCCTCGCCCAGCCACACCGAGTACCGGATCTTGGCCACCACGTGTTCGGCCCGGCGCACGATCTCGGAGGCCACCAGCGCGTCGATTTCGCGCTCGGCCTCGTACCGGGTGCCGCCGACGGCGGGGCCCTTGGTGGTGACGGTGCCGATCGAGTCCTCGCCGAGGGCCGTCGCGAGTTCGCCCGGGGCGGTGCCCATCTCGGTCGGGGCGGCGCCCTGGACGCGGACCCGCACGGCGTAGCCGTCGGCGGCGAACAGGTAGGCCTGCACGATCAGCGCGGGCGAGGGGTCGGCGGCGACCACGGCGGGCAACTCGCGAACGAAGAACTTGCGCTCGAACTCGAAATCTCCGGCACCGGTATCGGACATGACTAAACGTTAGCCCAGCTCAGCACCGTCGTGCCGGGACCGCCACGCTCACAGGCCGTGAATTCCTTTGTAGAGCACCAGCAGGCCGATGACGATCAGGATCGCGGCCATCAGCGTCGCGTGCTGGCGTTCCATCCAGTCCTTGAGCCGGGCCAGCGGCTGGGTGAGTCGGTCGCCAGAGGCGGCGTAGGCCAGGATCGGTAGGGCCACCGTGCTGCCGGCCACCGCGACGAAGTAGGCCACCGCGGCCCACACCTGCGGCTGCCCGATGCCGGCCGTGCCGATCGCCAGACCGGCGGCGATGCAGATGAACAGCACCTTGGGGTTGGCCACGACCAGCGCCGCCGCGGTCACCAGGGCGCGCGCCGGGGTCAGGCTGCCGAGCTTGCGCATCCAGGCCGGCGAATGTTCGGACTTCTTGCGGTTGGCCCAGCGGTAGAGGCCGAACACGGTCAGCAGCGCGCCGATCACGATGCGCAGCCAGGACGCCCACGACGGCGGCTTGTCCAGGTTGCCGAGCAGATCGGAGACCGCGACGAAGATCGAGGTCAGCGCCCCCAGGCCCAGCAGCCAGCCGGCGGCGAACGCCAGCGCGGTCGGCCGCGGCCGGGCCGTGTGCAGGGTCAGCACCGCCGGGATGATGCTCAGCGGGGACAGCGCGATCACCAGGGCCAACGGGATGAGTTCGGCGAGCGCAGAACCGAAGCTGGGACTCACCCGCTCAACTTAGCCGGGTCCGGTCCCGCGTGCGCCCAAAAAAAGATAGAGTTGAGCGGAACAGACTCAACCTTGACTGCGTTGATGGATAGGACAAGCATTTATCGGGCCACCTGCTGGCCCCTTCTACAGAAAGAGTGGAGGTGTCGTGGACTCGTTCAACCCGACCACGAAGACCCAGGCGGCGCTGACCGCGGCCCTGCAGGCGGCTACCGCCGCGGGGAACCCGCAGATCACCCCCGCCCATTTGTTGATGGCACTGCTCACCCAGAACGACGGGATCGCCGCGCCGTTGCTGGAGGCGGTCGGAGTTGATCCCGCGACCATTCGGGTCGGGGCGCAACGCGAACTCGACCGGCTGCCCAGCGCCAGCGGCGCCAACACCAGCCCGCAGCTGTCCCCGGAGTCGCTGTCGGCGATCACCGTCGCGCAGCAACTGGCCACCGAGATGGACGACGAGTACGTCTCCACCGAGCATCTGCTGGTCGGCCTGGCCACCGGCACCGGTGACGTCGCCAAGCTGCTGACCGAACACGGCGCCTCGCCCGACGCGCTGCGCGAGGCGTTCGTCAAGGTGCGCGGCAGCGCCCGGGTCACCAGCCCGGACCCCGAGGGCAGCTACCAGGCGCTGGAGAAGTACTCCACCGACCTGACCGCGCGCGCCCGCGAGGGCAAGCTGGACCCGGTCATCGGGCGGGACACCGAGATCCGCCGCGTCATCCAGGTGCTGAGTCGTCGCACCAAGAACAACCCGGTGCTCATCGGTGAACCCGGCGTCGGCAAGACCGCCATCGTCGAGGGCCTGGCCCAGCGCATCGTCGCCGGCGACGTGCCGGAGAGCCTGCGCGACAAGACCGTCATCGGCCTGGACCTCGGCTCCATGGTGGCCGGCGCCAAGTACCGCGGCGAGTTCGAGGAGCGGCTCAAGGCCGTCCTGGACGACATCAAGAACTCGGCCGGTCAGGTCATCACGTTCATCGACGAGTTGCACACCATCGTCGGCGCCGGTGCCACCGGCGAGGGCGCGATGGACGCCGGCAACATGATCAAGCCGATGCTGGCCCGCGGTGAGCTGCGGCTGGTCGGCGCGACCACGCTCGACGAGTACCGCAAGTACATCGAGAAGGACGCCGCGCTGGAACGCCGGTTCCAGCAGGTCTACGTCGGGGAGCCGACGGTGGAGGACACCGTGGGCATCCTGCGCGGCCTCAAGGACCGCTACGAGGTGCACCACGGCGTGCGCATCACCGACTCCGCGCTGGTGGCCGCGGCCACGCTCAGTGACCGCTACATCACCTCGCGCTTCCTGCCGGACAAGGCCATCGACCTGGTCGACGAGGCCGCCTCGCGGCTGCGGATGGAGATCGACTCCCGGCCCGTCGAGATCGACGAGGTCGAACGCGTCGTGCGTCGCCTCGAGATCGAGGAGATGGCGCTCGCCAAGGAAGAGGACGAGGCGTCCAAGGAGCGGCTGGAGAAGCTGCGCTCGGAGCTGGCCGACAAGAAGGAGCAGTTGGCCGAGCTGACCACCCGCTGGCAGAACGAGAAGAACGCCATCGACATCGTCCGCGAGCTCAAGGAACAGCTCGACGGGCTGCGCGGCGAGTCCGACCGGGCCGAACGCGACGGCGACCTCGCGCGCGCCGCAGAGCTGCGCTACGGCCGGATCCCGGAACTCGAGAAGCAACTCGACGCCGCGTTGCCGGCCGCCGAGGCCCGCGAGAACGTGATGCTCAAGGAGGAGGTCGGACCCGACGACGTCGCCGACGTGGTGTCCGCCTGGACCGGTATCCCGGCCGGCCGGATGATGGAGGGCGAGACCGCCAAGCTGCTCCGGATGGAGGACGAGCTGGGCAAGCGCGTCGTCGGGCAGCGCGCCCCGGTGGCCGCGGTCTCCGATGCGGTGCGGCGCAGCCGGGCCGGCGTCGCCGACCCGAACCGGCCCACCGGCTCGTTCCTGTTCCTGGGCCCCACCGGCGTCGGTAAGACCGAGCTGGCCAAGGCGCTCGCGGAATTCCTGTTCGACGACGAACACGCGATGACCCGCATCGACATGAGCGAGTACGGCGAGAAGCACTCGGTGGCCCGCCTGGTCGGTGCGCCCCCGGGCTACATCGGCTACGACCAGGGCGGTCAGCTGACCGAGGCGGTGCGCCGTCGGCCCTACACGGTGGTGCTGTTCGACGAGGTCGAAAAGGCCCACCCGGACGTGTTCGACGTGCTGCTGCAGGTCCTCGACGAGGGCCGGCTGACCGACGGACAGGGCCGCACCGTGGACTTCCGCAACACGATCCTGATCCTGACCTCGAACCTGGGGTCGGGCGGGACCGAGGAGCAGGTCATGGCGGCCGTGCGCGCGGCGTTCAAGCCGGAGTTCATCAACCGGCTCGACGACGTGCTCATCTTCGACGGGCTCAACCCGGAGGAACTGGTCCACATCGTCGACATCCAGCTGGCGGCGCTGCAGAAGCGGCTGGCGCAGCGGCGACTCACCCTCGAGGTGTCGCTGCCGGCCAAGCAGTGGCTGGCCGAGCGCGGGTTCGACCCGCTCTACGGTGCCCGGCCGCTGCGCCGGTTGGTGCAGAAGGCGATCGGTGACCAGCTGGCCAAGATGCTGCTGGCCGGTCAGGTGCACGACGGTGACACCGTGCCGGTCAACGTCAGCCCGGACGGCGACGGCCTGATCCTCGGCTGATCCGATCGCGGCGAGCGGGCCCGGAATCGCGCCAAAACGCCCCACGGCGTGCGATGCTGGGCCTGCTCGCCGTCCTGCCGCGCGGTGTGTGACGGGGTTGTGACCCGCGGTCTTTCTCTGATCGGCCGGCGAGCAGATAGGCTAGGTGTAATGGTCCCGCTCTGGTTCACGCTGTCCGCACTCTGTTTCACGGGTGCGGCGGTGCTGCTGTACGTCGACAACGATCGGCGTCGTGGGCTCGGTCGTCGTCGGAAGTCCTGGGCGCGTTCGCACGGCTTCGACTACGAACCCGAGTCCACCGATGTGCTCCACCGCTGGAAGCGCGGGGTGATGTCCACCGTCGGTGATGTCACCGCCCGCAACGTGGTGCTCGGCCAAATCCGTGGTGAAGCCGTCTTCATCTTCGATCTCGACGACGTGTCCACCGTCATCGCGCTGCACCGCAAGGTCGGCACGAGCGTCGTGATGGACCTGCGGCTCAAGGGCATCAAGGAGCCCCGCGAGAGCGATATCTGGCTGCTCGGCGCCATCGGGCCCCGGATGGTCTATTCGACCAACCTGGACGCCGCGCGGCGCGCGTGTGACCGCCGCATGGTGACCTTCGCCCACACCGCCCCGGACTGCGCCGAGATCATGTGGAACGAGGAGAACTGGACGCTGGTCTCCATGCCGATCTCGAGCACCCGGGCCCAGTGGGACGAGGGGTTGCGCACCGTCCGGCAGTTCAACGACCTGTTGCGGGTGCTGCCGCCGACCGCGCAGCGCGCCATCGCCGCGCCCCGGCGCAACGCGGCCCCCGGCCGGCCGCTGGCCGCGCCCGTGCGCGCCGAGGCGCCGCCGGCCCGACCCCCGGCCCCGGCCCAGCCGGCCCGCCGTCCGGCGCCGCCGCGCAATGTCAGGCAAGCTCCCCACTTCCAGCGATAGCCCGATAATCCGTGCCGCTCACCCCTGAACTCACGGCGACCGACCGCGCCGAATTGGCCGCCCTGGTCCGCCAACTCTCCGTTGTCCGCGGCCGCGTCGTGCTGTCCTCGGGCAAGGAGTCCGACTACTACGTCGATCTGCGCCGGGCCACGCTGCAACACCGGGCCTCGCGCCTGATCGGCTCGCTGATGCGCGAACTCACCGCCGACTGGGACTACGCCGCCGTCGGCGGGCTGACCCTGGGTGCCGACCCGGTGGCCACCGCCGTCATGCACGCCGAGGGCCGGCCGGTGGACGCGTTCGTGGTGCGCAAGTCCGCGAAAACCCATGGCATGCAGCGCCTCATCGAGGGCTTCGACGTCGAGGGGCAGCGCGTGCTGGTCGTCGAGGACACCAGCACCACCGGCGCCTCCCCGTTGACCGCCGTGCGGGCCGTCCGGGAAAAGGGCGGCGAGGTGGTCGGGGTGGCCACCGTCGTCGATCGCGCCACGGGTGCCGCCGAGATCATCGAGGCCGAGGGGCTGCCGTACCGCAGCGTGCTCGGCCTGGACGATCTCGGGCTTGCCGATGGCTGACAAGCACCGCCGCCGCAGGCCCCCGGAACCCGAACCGCAGGACGAATTCGAGGGCATCGACTGGGACGACACCGTCGACGTCGTGTGTGTCGGTATGGGCGTGGCGGCCACGGCGGCCGCGCTGGCCGCGGTCCGACTCGGCCTGACGGTGCTGCGGGCCGCGCCCGCCGCGGTCCACGACGAGCCGACCGCCGAGTACCTGCGCCAGGTCACCGACGACATTGTGGTCGACGACACCGTCACCGACGACATTGTGGTCGAGGGCATCGTGCCCGCCGAGTTCGAGGCCGACGTCCTGCCGCTGCGCCGCGTCGAGGGTCCCGTGCCGCACCGCGAGGAATTCGCCAAGGGGGCAGTGTCTTTCGACGGTGCCGCACTGCGGACCTGGGCCGCTCAGTGCCTGCCCGCCGGCGGCGGCGTGCTGTCGACGGCGGTCGCCGACCCGAACCGGACCACCGTGTCGGTCGGGGTCGTGGACCGGCTATCGGAGTCCGGCACGGTGGCCGACTGGGTGGCCGAGCGGGCGCGCGAACAGGATGTGCCGCTGGTGCCCGTCGAGAATCTCGCGCATCTGGTGTTCGACGACGGCCGCGTGTCCGGCGTCGCGCTGACGACGGATGTCGGGGTCGAGTTGGTCCGCGCGCGCCACACCGTGGTCCTCGCCCTGCGCGACGACGCCGTGCTGTCCTGGCCGCCGATCGGCGACGGCGCCGAGATGGCGTTCGTGACGCGGGCGGCCAGCCGGTTCGGGCGGTTGGAGTTGTTGGTGCGGGACGATTCGCTACCGCGGTAGCGGTTCTGCCGTGCTGAACGGCAACTCGATATGGCCCTGGGCCAGTAGTCTTTCCATCGCCATGCCCTCGAGCGGCACCGACAGCAGATAGCCCTGGGCCCGGTAGCAGCGGTGCGCGGCCAGGGTCTGGGCGGCGGCGACCGTCTCCACCCCCTCGGCCACCAGGCCGAGCCCGAACGCCTCGGCGAGCGCGATGATGGCGCGCACGATGGCCAGGTCGCCGGCGCTGGAACCGAGGTCGCGGACAAAGCTGCGGTCGATCTTGAGGGTGTCCACGGGCAGCGACTTCAGATGCGACAACACGCTGTAGCCGGTGCCGAAGTCGTCGATGGCGATCTGGACGCCGACCTCCTTGAGGGCCGCCAGGGTCACGCGGGCCGCGTCGATGTCCTGCACCACCAGGGACTCGGTGATCTCGAGGCACACCGAGTCCCCCGAGAGGCCGAACTCGTCGAGGATCTCCGCGACCCGGTCGGCGAACCCGTCGGCAACCAGCTGCACCGGGGAGACGTTCACCCGCAGCACGGCGTCGGGACCCACGCCGCGCGCGCGCCAGTCGCTGAACTCGGTGCAGGCGCGGCGCAGCACCCAGCGGCCCAATTCGCCGGCCAGGTTGATGGATTCGGCCACCCCGATGAACGAATCCGGGAACAGCAACCCCCGGGTCGGGTGCTGCCAGCGCACCAACGCTTCGGCGGCCAGCACCTCCCCGGTGCGCATGTCGACCTCGGGCAGGTAGTGCAGCACCAGCGCGTCGCTCTCGATGACACTCTGCAGGTGCAGTTCGACGTCGTTGCGCAGTGCCGTGCGCATCGCCATGTTCTCGGTGAAGACGCGAACCGCGTTGCCGCCGGTGTCCTTGGCCTCCAGCACCGCCTGATCGGCGCGGCGCAGCAGGTCCGAGACCGAGTGCCGCCCCGGATCGCCTACGGCCACACCGACACTGACCGTCCGGGCCAGCATCTCGCCGTCCACGGCGACGCGTTCGCTCAGCGCGGCGTGCAGTCGGTCGGCCAGCACCTCGGCCTCGGCGGCGCTGCACGCCGTCCTGGGTACCACCACGAATTCGTCGCCGCCGAGACGCGCGATCAGGCAGTCCGCCGAGGCGGTCTCCTCCCGCAGCCGCTGCGCCGAGACGCGGATGAACTCGTCGCCGGCGGTGTGCCCGAGGTAGTCGTTGACGGCCTTGAGCCGGTCGAGATCCAGGAACAGCACCGCCACCGGCCCGGGGCGGCCCGCGGCCAGTCGGTCCTCGAGGTGGGCGACCAGCGCGCGGCGGTTGTACACCCCGGTCAGGTCGTCGTGCTCGGCCAGGTAGCGCAGTTGATCCTCGGCCTTGATCCGGGCCTGGACCTGAGCGAACAGCGAACCGATGGCCTCCAGCGCGTTGAGTTCGGCCGAACTCCATTCGCGATCACCGAATTTGACGAAACCCAGCACCCCGGTGGTGACGTCGCCGGAGACCAGCGGCGCCGCCGCCATGGAGCTGTGCGGAACGCCGCCGCCGCCCTCGATGGTCTGCTGGTACTCGCCGGTGGCCGGCTCGGGCCGGAACACCTGCGGCTTCTTGCCGTGCTCGGAGATCGCGAACACCGGATCGGCGTCGGCGAAGTAGATCACCTTCAACGGGTCAGGGTCCGGGACCACCGGCCGCACCGGCCACTCGGCGACCAGGATGGACGCCTTGAGGTCGTGGTCGTTGCTGCGCAGGAAGCTCACGTCGACGTGGAAGTGCTCCACCAGATCCGCCAGGATCGGCTGGATGACGGCGACGGCGTTGGCCGCTTCGACCGCCATCAGCCGGGTGGCCACCGAGGTCACCACCACGTCGAGGCTCCGGGCCATCGTTACCCCCGCTGCCTGGCCAGCGCCCGGCGCCGGCTGCGCCCCGTGGTGGGCGGCGCTTCGGCGAAGCGCAGCAACAGGATCAGGCCGGCATCGCCGGGTACGTCGACCACGCGGCGGAACCGCTCGGAGAGCTCCTGCAGTTGCGGCGCGTAGCGGGCCGAGACCTCCCGCAGTTCGGGCTCGTCGTGGGCGTGCAGGAACACCGGTGAGATCGGTTGCACCGCAAGGCCTCGCGCGGCCGCCGCCACCCACACCGCCTCGGCGCCCTGACCGCCGCGGGCGTAGTCGAGCAGCGTGCGCCCCTCGACCCACACCACGCCCACGCCGGAGCTGACCCGGAGCCGCTCGCCGACCTCGTCGCCCAGCGCGGATCCGGCGTCCCAGTCGGCCAGGTGCGCCATGACGTCGGAGCGGCGCAACACCTCCAGGACGGCCAGGTCGCTGTCGTCGAGCCCGAGCAGCCCGACCTCGATTCCGGAGTCCGGTTCCGGGTCCGTGGGCCAGCGCAATTCGCTGATCATCTCCCGATGCAGCTGCGGCGTCAGATAGCGGATGCGGTCGGTCTCCGCCAGGATGTCGATCAGCGTGTCGAGCTCGGCGCCGGCGGTGACGACCCGCAGCCGGGCGCCCTCACCGAGCGCCGCGGCTTCCAACGCGCCGACGGTCCCGGGGTCCAACTGACCGGGAGTGCCCCGGTTGCGGTTGGTCTCGCGGTGCCACATCGCGTCGTAGAGCCCGGCCAACTCGGCGTCCTCGCCGGGTGCCAGGCGCAGCGTCGCGGCCAGCGGAACCTGCGAATCCTGGTGCCAGCGCAGCGGTCCCAGCAGCCGCTGCGCCGCCGCGGCCACCCGCGCGTTGAACACCGCGGCGCCGACGGCGACCGCCCCGCCGCGATGCGCGACGTCGATGGTGGCGCGGTAGCCGGTGTCCAGGCGCACCGACACCGAATCCGGTTCGGCCACAATGCGCCAGGGCTGCGCGTTGCCGCCCGAGGGGGCCCGGTTGGCGGCCGCCGCGATGCGCTCGGCCGCCCCGGCCGGCGCCGCGGCGCTATCCGGTGCGGCGGTCTCGACGGGCTCGGGCGGTGCGGGCGGTTCGGCCAGCGCGTCGAGCGCGGCGCCGACGTCGACCCGGGTGCGCCCCGACGGCAGCGGCTCCCCGAGCCCCAATCGTCGCACCGCCTCGGCGATCGTCGTCGCACCCAGCACCACGTCGGCGGCCAGTTGCGGCCAGGTGGTCAACGTCCGGCCCACCTCCACCATCGACGCCGCGGCCCGGGCCGAGGCGCGGGGGACGTCGAGATGGCCGAGCATGTGCGGGATCTTGTCGCGCGCCGACATCCCCGCCAGCGCGTCGGCGTCGACGGCCCCCAGCAGCCCGTGCAGGATCGGCCGGTCCGGTTCGACGTCGAAGCGTTCGACGTCGACCAGCCCGCGGTCACTGGTGGCCATCAGCACCGGAACCCGGTGCCGCCGCGCCACTTCCCGGACCACGGCCTTGATGTCGAGCGAATCGCATTCCTCGATCACCACGTCGGTGTCGGCGACGAAGTCGTCGACGGTGTCGGCGGTGACGCCGTCGCGCAGCACCGTGACGGGCAGGTAGGGATCGAGTTCGGCGATGCGCCGCGCCGCGGACACCGCCTTGTTCACGCCGAGGTCCAGCACGCCGGCGGGGACCCGGTTGAGGTTCGACAGCTCCAGCACGTCGAAGTCGGCCAGCCGCAGCTCACCGCAAAGCCCCTGGGCGGCAAGGGTATGGGCGATGACATGGCCGACGCTCAGGCCGGCCACCGCGACCCGGAGCCGGCCCAGGCGTCGCTGCTCCTCGGCGGTGATCAGGTTCCGGTTGCGGTCCAACCGGAGCCGGCGAAAGCCCGCCGGCCCCAGCAGCGCCACCACCGTCCGCCGCCACGGGTAGTACACCCACCGGGGCGTCTCACCGAGCAGGTCCGCCCCGGCGGGCGGGCGCAACTCGCGCAGCTCGGCGAGTTGCGCCGCCCGATGGTCGAGGAACTCCAGGGCCGGGTCCGCGCGCAGCCCGGCCAGGGTGTCCCGGTCGTCGGCGAGCGCTTCGTCGAGGATGACCGCCCGCCAGCGGGTGGGGTCGGGGTTGCTCATCGGCGCCTGCTCACCCGCGCCGGGATCGGGCCGTCGGCGACCAGCGTGAAATGGACTGCGAGCGGAAAGGATTGCTCCAGCGACTCGATCTCGACCTCCCGGATCAACGTTGCCACGGCCAGCGTGGCCTCCATCATCGCGAAGTGGTCGCCGATGCACGAGCGCGGCCCCCCGCCGAAGGGCAGGTACTGCCAACGATCGCGTCCGGCGGCCCGCCCCGGCGCGAAGCGGTCCGGGTCGAAGGCCAGCGGGTCGTCCCACAGCCGCGGATCGCGCTGGACGGCCATCCGGCCGAAGGCCAGCGTGGTGCCGGCCGGCACCCGGTAGCCACCGACGTTCAGGTCCCGCGTCGCGGTGCGGGTGCCGGTCGGGGCCGGCGGGCACAGCCGCAGCGCCTCCTTGACCACCTGATGGGTGTAGCCCAGGCCGGTCAGATCGGCGCCGGTGAGCGGATGCGCCCCGAGGCCGCGGACCTCGTCGGCCACCCGCTGCTGGATCTGCGGATGCCGCCCCAGCTGCCACAGGGTGTAGGTCAGCGTGGTGGCGACGGTGTCGTGACCGGCGAACAGGAAGATGATCAGCTCGTCGCAGATCTCCTTGTCGGTCAGGGCCCGGCCGGTGACCGGGTCGGTCGCCGCGATCAACGCCTGCACCAGCGGGGCCTCGCGCTCCGGCTGGGCGCGACACTGCTGCAGGATGTCGTTGGCCAGGGCACGCAACTCGGCGCTGGCCCGCAGGGCGCGGCGCCGTCGGGGCGTCGGCAACCAGGCGGGCGACCGGACCGGCCGCAACGCCCGACGCACCGCATAGGTCAGCGCGGTCTGCAGGTGCTCCTCGATGAGCTCGGTCCGGTCCTCGAGGTCGATGCCGAACACCGACTTGCCCAGCGCCCGCATGGTCAACGCGCGGGCTTGGGCACTCAGGTCGATCCGGTCGCCGTCGCCCCAGCCGCCCACCACGGAGGCCGCCGCCGCGGTGGCGTGGCCGCCGAGCTGGGCGATCCGCTGCTTGGTGAAGACCGGCTGGATGGTCCGCCGGCGCGGCAGCCACCGGTCGTGCGGCAGGTTGACGAGGTTCTCCCCGAGGATCGCGCGCAGCTCGGCGAACACCGGCGACATCTTGTCGACGGTGCCGTCGCGCACGCCGAGCACGTCCCGGATCGCCCGCGGCGAGGTGGCCAGCACGATCGGCGACATCAGCCACCGGGGTGCCAACACGATGCGGGTGACCGGGCCGCCCACGTCGCGCAGCAGTTCGGTCCCGGTGTGGTAGGACTTCACCGCCGCGAGCCGCTGCCGGTAGGGCAGCGGGTTGCGCGGCGCCTCCGGCAGTTGGTCGATCGGGGTGTCGGCGTCCGGCGCCGGGGCGGCCGTCCGGGGGTGGAGCACCGCTGTCATGCCGAGGCCCCCTGGCTGACGCTGTGGCGCCGGAGCATGGCCGTCTCGCGCAGGATCTTCGCCACCTGGTCGGGCTCGGCGTGGTTGGCGAAGGTGCTGCGGTCCCACCACATCATCGTGGTCGCGTAGCGCTCGTCGGGATACGGCGTCGCGGGGATGTGCGAGGCCACCACGCCGCCCGAGGACTTCCACCGGTCCAGCACGTAGGCCGCCGCGGTGGCCATGCAGAACTGGATGTCCATCACGGCCATGGCGTGGAACCCGGACCGGGCGATGGCGCGGGTCAGGGCCCGCGCGTGGCCCGGCTCGTCGGTGACCCAGGCGGACTTCATCTCCAGGATCCCGAACGGCGCGCGGTCGTCGATCATCTTGCGGACCGCGGCCAATCCGGGCTGGCCGGCCCACTCGACGACGGCGTGCGAGTCGTCGGCGTCGACCAGCGGCCCCTTGGCCCGCACACCGGCGACGATCCGATCGTTGCCGTCGATAGCTACAAAGAAGAGAACGGTGTCGCTGCCGTCGCGGATCGAGTCGATGTCGAGTGCGCATTCGACGCCGTGTTTCCGGTAGCTGTAATCGGCTCCGGCGAGGTATTCCTGCCAGAGTTCCGGTTCGTCGGCGGGGCGGGCGAGCAGGAGTGTGCACTCCGTGTCGGGATCCCACCAGCGTGCGCCGGCGTCGAGACGAACCGAGGACGTGAACAATTCGGACTGCTGAGGGTTCACTGCTTTCCTATCTGTTGGTCAGTCCGGCACGGAACTCGTGCTGGGCTGAGTTCTACTTTGCGAGTACCCCGACCCGGTAAATAAATACGACCAATTATCTCGCGAACGGTCCCGCGTGCCCGGGCATTCTTGCTGATCAGACGCATGACCGGGGGTTCACGCAGATCGCGTACATATATATGACAGCAATTGGTTAGCGAGGGTAGTGATTCGATGGTGAAATCGCGGTAAAAAAGGCGGCGATTCGGCAATTCGGAACCGGGTGGCGGCTATTTGCGGAGCCTTCACGCGCGCGTCAATTTTGGGGCCCAGGGGCGCGGCTGCGCCCCGGAGGCTACCGGGCCGGCGAACCGCCCGGGCGCGAGCGGTCGGTCGGCACAGAGAAGAAGGAGGCCGACTGGAAACCCGCCGACGATCGCCACGGTGGCCGTCGTCGGGTTCGAACCGTGCCCGCGGCGCGCGGTCGCACGGTTCGCACGGCAACTTCACAAAAATTTGCTAGGAATGCCCGATCGGCGGGCGAAAGCGGCGTGCCGAGGGCCGCCGTCTACAGTGCCCAGGTACGCCTCGGCGGGTTTCGAGGCCCTGATCGACGTGCTGGAGCCACCTGTGGACACCCTACGAGCCATCGCGGTCGTTGTGGTGGCTCTCTTTCTGGCCTCCTGCGGTCGCGGCGCCGAGGCCGCCCACACCTACGGCGCCGACACCGCCGCCCTGGGCACCGCGCAGTCCGTGTTGGGTTGGAACATCTCCGTGGCCAACCTGCGCTTCGTCGCCGACCACGTGCTCGTCGACGTCGACGCGGCGGTCGCCGACCCCGACGGCAAACACATCGAGCCGAAGGACATCCGCTTCGGCCTGTACGGCGGCCTGCTGCACCCGATCGAGGCGACCGGACTGGGCAGCTGTCAGCGCGTCGTCGGCTCCGATTTCACGCCGCTGGCGACCCCGGAGCCCGACCGGCTCTCCGGCACCGTGTGCCTGGGCCCCATCCGCGACCAGTCCCAGGTCCGCGGGGTGTACGCGTATTCGCCGGCCGAGCGGATCCCCGGCACCGTCGTCGCCTATCCCGCGGCCTACCCGGTGGGGTTGCCGCCGACCAACGCCAGCGACTCCGGATTGGAGCTGTCCAGCACCAGCGTGGAGGCGTGGCGCGCCGACGGTCAGCGGCTCACCCCAGCGGCACTGGGCGACCCGACGGCTTTCGAGGGCAGCGGCTACATGCTGCTGGGCCTGCGGGCCCAGGCCGTGGGGCAGCGCTACCGCGACGACTCCGAGGCGCGCGGCGGCCCGATGATGGTGCTCGCGGCCCCGTCGCTGCCGCCGCCCGGGCTGAGCCCCGCCTGCTCGACCTACGGCGCATCGGTGCTGGTGCTGCCCGACGCCTCCTACGATTCGGTGCAGCTGGAGGCTTCGCTGTGCACCCAGGGGGAGATCAACGAGGCGCTGCTGTACGCGACGGTTTCGGTGGTCGGCACGCACGCCGCCGTCTGGCTCGACGACGAGCGGGACCGGCGGTGAGCTCCGAGGCCGACGAACCCGGCCCGACGGAGTGGGGAGCCTCGCCCACCGGGGTCGGCCCGTGGCCGGGCGAGCTGCCCGAGGACCCGCGCTACGACCCGGAGTTGTTGCGCGACGGTGACACTCGCAACGTCGTCGACCCGTACCGGTACTGGACCCGCGAGGCGATCATCGCCGACATCGACCGGCGTCGGCACCCGCTGCACATCGCGATCGAGAACTTCGGCAACGACGCCAACATCGGCGGGGTGGTCCGCACCGCGAACGCCTTCGCCGTCGACACCGTCCACATCGTCGGGCGGCGGCGGTGGAACCGGCGCGGGGCCATGGTCACCGACCGCTATCAGCGGCTGCGCCACCACGACACGACCGCCGAATTGCTCGACTTCGCCGCGGCGGCGGGTCTGACCGTCGTCGCCGTCGACAACGTGCCCGGCGCGGTCCGCCTCGAACACACCGAACTGCCCCGCGAGTGCCTGCTGGTGTTCGGTCAGGAGGGCCCGGGCATCACCCCGGAGACCGCCGCGGGTGCGGCCACGGTGGTGTCGATTGCTCAGTTCGGCTCGACGCGCAGCATCAACGCCTCGGTGGCGGCCGGCATCGCCATGCACCGCTGGATCACGCAGTGGGGGGACCTCAACCACGCCTGGTAAGGCAGGATGAACTTTCATGGATCAGGTATGGGCCAACCGCGCGGCCTCGGCCGAGGCCGCCATCACCGCGCGCCACCTCAAGAAGCTCTGGGGGCTGCCGAAAACCCAACTCGGCGTCGTGGCCTGGCCGCCCACCGGCAGCGACAAGCGGTTCAAGACCTGGCACTACTGGTGGCAGGCCCATCTGCTGGACTGTCTGATCGACGCCGAGATCCGTGATCCGCAACCCGAGCGCGTGGAGCGGATCACCCGCCAGATCCGGGGGCAGTGGATCCGGAACACCGGCTGGGTCAACAACTACTACGACGACATGGCCTGGTTGGCGCTGGCGCTCGAGCGCGCGGGACGCTTCGCCGGGGTGGTCAAACCCGGCCCGCTGACCAAGCTGGCCACCCAGTTGGTCAACGCCTGGGTGCCCGAGGACGGCGGCGGCATCCCGTGGCGCAAGCAGGACCAGTTCTTCAACGCCCCGGCCAACGGCCCGGCGGGAATCTTCCTGGCGCGCTACGGCGATCGGCTGCGCCGCGCCCAGCAGATGGCCGACTGGATCGAGGAGACGCTGCTGGACCCGGAGACCCTGCTGATCTTCGACGGCATCAAGGCCGGGTCGCTGGTGCGCGCACAGTACACCTACTGCCAGGGCGTGGTCGTCGGTCTCGAGACCGAACTGGCGGTGCGCACCGGCGAACAGCGGCACGGGCAGCGCGCGGCCCGGCTGATCGGCGCGATCGCCGAACACATGGCCCCCGAGGGGGTGCTCAAGGGCGCCGGCGGCGGCGACGGCGGGCTGTTCTTCGGCATCACCGCGCGCTATCTCGCCGAGGCCGCCAACACCCTGCCCGGCGACGACGCCGAGACCGTCACCGCGCGCGAGACGGCGCGCAAGATCGTGCTGTCCTCGGCCCGCTCGGCGTGGGACCACCGCCAGACCGTCGACGGCCTACCGCTGTTCGGCCCGTTCTGGGACCGCGCCGCGGTCATCCCGGCGGCCGTGGCCGCCGAGGGCGAGCAGGCCCAGTTCGTGGCGGGCGCGGTCAACGCCTCGGCCGCGCCGGAGCGCGACCTGTCCGTGCAGCTGTCCGGCTGGATGCTGATGGAGGCCGCTCACACCCTGGGCGACGCGCCGGACTAGGCCGTGTCTGATAAATGCGGTAGCCAGAGTGTGATGGCCCGTAGGACTGCTGCGCCCCGGTAGACGATGGCGAGTTTGTCGTAGCGGGTGGCCAGACCACGCCACTGCTTGGTGACGCTGAATCCTCGTTCAACAACGTTGCGGCCCTTGTAGTCCTCGGCGTCGAATGCTGGCGGTCGGCCGCCGTGGGTGCCTCGACGTTTTCGGTGGCCGATCTGATCGGACGGTTCGGGAATGACGGCGACGATCCCTCGTCGGCGCAGCCGCTGCCGGGTCGCTCGGCTGGAATAGGCCTTATCTCCGCGCAGGCGATCGGGCCGGGTGCGGGGCCGGCCAGGCCCGCAGCGCTCAACTTTGAGGTGGGCGAGCAAATGCTCCAGGACTGGTCCGTCGCCTGCCTGGCCGGCGCTCACGAGCACCACCAACGGTCGTCCGTGGCCGTCGACGAGGTGATGGATCTTGCTGGTCAGCCCGCCGCGCGAGCGACCAATGCCGTGGTCAGGCGGCTCGCTCGCCAGATTTGTGTAATTCGACCCAGCCCCCTGTGTCACGGGTGATGTTCGTGGCATGTTGGTGAGCGCGGGCGATCGTGGAATCCACCGACACCGCCCAGTCGATGATCCCGGCCTCGTCGGCGGCGGCCAGCAACCGAGCCAGCACCATGTCCCAGGTGCCGTCGGCACTCATTCGTCGATGCCAGGTCCAGATCGACTGCCACGGCCCGAACACCTCCGGCACGTCGCGCCAGGCGATCCCGCACCGATACCGATAGATGATGCCTTCCACCATCGAACGCGCATCCTGAAAGGGTCTGCCCCGCTTACCCGTACGTGCAGGAAGCAGATCCTCGATCAACGACCACTGAACATCGGTAAGCAGCTGAAACCGCGACATACCTCAAGCCTCCGGCATAACACCCGAAACCTTTGTCAGACACGCCCTAGTCCAGGTCGACGGTGAGTTCGGCCTCGGTGGCCGCGACGATGTCCTCGACCGTGACGCCGGGGGCGAGTTCGCGCAGCTTCAGCGTCCCGTCGCCGACGACGTCGATGACGCCGAGGTTGGTGATGATCCGGTCGACGACGGCCTGACCGGTCAGCGGCAGGCTGCACACGTTGACGATCTTGGGGTTGCCGGCCTTGTCGGTGTGCTCCATCAGCACGATGACCCGGCCCGCGCCGTGCACCAGGTCCATGGCGCCGCCCATGCCCTTGACCATCTTGCCGGGCACCATCCAGTTGGCCAGGTCGCCGTTCTTGGCGACCTCCATGCCGCCGAGCACCGCGGCGTCGATGTGCCCGCCGCGGATCATGCCGAACGACAGCGACGAATCGAAGTAGGCCGCACCGTCATTGACGGTGACGGTCTCCTTGCCCGCGTTGATCAGGTCGGGGTCCACCGCGTCGTCGGCGGGATAGGGCCCGGTGCCCAGGATGCCGTTCTCGGAGTGCAGCGTGACGCGGACGTCACCGGACAGGTAGCCGGGGATCAGGGTCGGCAGACCGATCCCGAGGTTCACGTACTCGCCGTCGATCATTTCCTTGGCGGCCCGCGCGGCCATCTCGTTGCGGGACCAGCCGGTGGCGGTGGGGGCTGTGGTCATCTCAGTTACGCCTTCTCTTCGCGAACGGTGCGCTTCTCGATCTTCTTGTCCTGCGGTCCGGTGTGGACGATGCGCTGCACGAACACACCGGCCAAATGCACTGCGCCGGGGTCGATCTCGCCGGGTTCGACGAGCTCCTCGACCTGGACGATGGTGATCTTGCCGGCCATCGCCGCCAGCGGGTTGAAGTTCATCGCGGTCTTGTTGAACACCAGGTTGCCCAGCGTGTCCGCGCGCTTGGCGTGTACCAGGGCGAAGTCGGCGTTGATGGATTCCTCGAGGACGTACAGCTTGCCGTTGAATTCCCGGACTTCCTTGGGCGGGGAGGCCACCGCGACCGAGCCGTCGGCGGCGTAGCGCCACGGCAGACCGCCGTCGGAGACCGGGCTGCCCACGCCGGCCGGGGTGTAGAAGGCGGGGATGCCCGCGCCGCCGGCCCGCAGCCGCTCGGCCAGGGTGCCCTGCGGGGTCAGTTCGACCTCGAGTTCACCGGCCAGGTACTGCCGGGCGAACTCCTTGTTCTCGCCCACGTAGGAGGCGGTGACGCGGCGGACCTTGCCCAACTCCAGCAGCACGCCCAGGCCCAGGCCGTCGACACCGCAGTTGTTGGAGTACACCTCCAGGCCGGTGGCGGGCAGTTCGGCGACCGCCGCGATGAGTTGGTCCGGGATGCCGCACAGTCCGAAGCCGCCCACCGCCAGGTGCGCGCCGTCGGTGATGTCGGCGACCGCGTCGGCTGCCGACGCGTACACCTTCGAAGTCATCGCGTGATTCTCCTCAACCGTTCGTCGGATGCATGTCCACTCTGCAAACACCGTGGACGTCCCGTCCAGTGAACAGTCCCGTGGCCATCGGGATCAACCCCAACCGCATAACCCGGGACAAGTGTTCGCGGACTGATTCGGGCGCAACTCGTGCGTTCACTCTGTGGACGCTAGACTTCGCGGTGTGACACCGCGGGTGCAGTCCTCCCAGGTGGTCGCCCGCGTCGGTGCCCTGCTGCGGGCGGTCGGGACCACCGAACCGGTCGGCGCGTCCACCACCGAGTTGGCTCGGACGGCCGGGCTGGCCCGGCCCACGGCGCACCGGTTGCTGGGCGCGCTGGCCGAGGAGGGCCTGATCGATCGGGACACCGCGACCGGGCGCTGGTCGCTGGGGCCCGAGCTGTATCTGCTGGGCGCGGGTGCGGCCGACCGCTACGACATCATCGAGCAGGCCCGCGACATCGTCATCGGACTGGCGCGCGAGACCGGTGAGAGCGCGTTCCTGTCCGCGCGGCGCGGCGACGAAACCGTCTGTGTGTTCAGCGAAGAGGGCAGCTTTCCGGTGCGCTCGCACGTGCTGCACGTCGGCATCCGGTTTCCGCTGGGCGTCGCCTCGGCGGGCCTGGCCATCCTCAGCCACCTGCCGGACCGCGAGATCGACGACTACTTCCGCCGGGTCCAGCTCGAATCGGACTGGGGCCCGACACATTCCGAGGAGGCGGTGCGCGCGCGGCTGGCGTCCACTCGAACCACCGGTTACGCCGTCAATCCCGCGCTGATCGTCGAGGGCAGCTGGGGCATGGGGGCGGCGGTGTTCGACCGCAGCGCCCGGCCGGCCTGGGCGCTGAGCTTGACCGGCGTCGAGACCCGCTTCCGGCCCGAGCGGCACCGCGAGCTGGGCACGCTGTTACTGGAGCGGGCGCACGAACTCTCCGGCCGGCTCAAGAGCGGATCGGCCTAACTCCACAGCGTCACATGGACTTTCGGTCGGAACCGGGTGACCCCGACCCCGGTGCCGCGGATCATCGCCTGGGTGCAGCGCGGGGTGGTGATGAAGCGGACGAGCTCGGAGACCGCGGGCTGCCGCGCATTCGGCAGCAGCGTGGTGGCCGACCACTCGCCGGCGTGCCGCAGGCCCGGCCCGTCCACGCGGACCAGGTGGCCGGCATCGAGATCCTTGGCCACCGCGAAGCCGATCGCCAGGGTCACGCCGGTGCCCTGCCGGACCTCCTCGAGCGCGGCGGTGTCGCTCTGGAAGATCCGCTGCCGGGACTCCGGGATCTCCAATTCGCGCAATATCCGCGCGATTTCACCGTCCGGGCCGGCCGACGGGCCCAGCATCCAGGTCTGCTCGCGCAGCAACCCCGGGGTCACGGCCGCGCTGGTCAGCGGGGAGCCCGGGGCGGTGACGGCGATCAGCTGGTACTTCAGGAACGGCCGCACCGCGAGGCTTTCGCCCGGGGCCTCGACGACCGGACCCAGCGCGACGTCGACCGCGCGCGACTCCACCAAGTAGCGGAACTGCCGCGCCGGATGCACGCTGAGCTCCACGGACAGATCGTCGGCGCGCGAGGAGAACAGCTCGATCAGGCCGGGCGCGGCGTGCTCGGCGAAGGCGCTCGAGGCCGCGATGCGCAACAGCCGCCGACCGTGCGCCGCCTCGGTGACCTCGGCGGCGGTCTGCTGCTGCAGGCCCAGGATCTCCACGGCGCGGGCGGCCAACCGGAGCCCGCCGGGGGTGAACGCCAGCCCCGCGGCGGTCCGCACGAACAGCTTGTCGTCGAGCTCCTTGCGCAGCTGCGCGACGTGCATGGACACCCCGGCGTCGGAGACCTCGAGTTCTTCGGCGGCGGCGCGCACCGAACCGAGGCGTACGACCGCCGAAAATGCCCGAAGCTGAGCCGGTGTCACGCCTGCAGACTAGACGTGTCCTAACCTGGGCACGTGCGAGATGTGCTGAGCGACCTCTTAGCGGTCTGGCGGTCCGGGGCGACCGCCGGGCTGGGGACGGTGGTGCGCACCTTCCGTTCCGCGCCCCGGCCGGCGGGCGCGGCCATGGTGGTGGCGCCCGACGGGACGGTCAGCGGATCGGTCTCCGGGGGCTGCGTCGAGGGCGCGGTCTACGAGCTCGCGACCGAGGTGATCGCTACGGGCGTCCCGGTCCTGCAGCGCTACGGGGTCAGCGACGACGACGCCTTCGAGGTCGGACTGACCTGCGGCGGCATCCTGGATATCTTCGTCGAGCCGGTGTCGCAGAACAACTTTGACCAGCTGGCCGCCGTGGCCGACGATATCGACGCGCACCGGCCGGTGGCGCTGGCCACCGTCATCGCCCATCCGGACCCGGCGCGGGTCGGTGGCCGGCTGGTGGTGCGGCCCGAGGAGGTGCACGGATCGCTGGATTCGGCGCGCGCCGATGCCGCGGTCACCGACGATGTGCGCGGCCTGCTGGCGGCGGGCCGCAGCGAGGTGCTCACCTACGGCCCCGACGGGCAGCGCCGCGGCGAGGGTATGGAGGTGTTCGTCGCCAGTTACGCACCGCGGCCGCGAATGCTGGTGTTCGGGGCCATCGACTTCGCGGCCGCCGTCGCGGCCCAGGGGTCCTTCCTGGGCTACCGGGTCACGGTGTGCGACGCCCGGGAGGTGTTCGCCACGCCCGCGCGCTTCCCGACCGCCGACGAGGTGATCGTCGACTGGCCGCACCGCTATCTGGCCGCCGAGGTCGCCGCCGGCGCCATCGACTCGCGCACCGTCATCTGCGTGCTCACCCACGACCCGAAGTTCGACGTGCCGCTGCTCGAGGTCGCGCTGCGCCTCGACGAGGTGGCCTACGTGGGGGCGATGGGGTCGCGGCGCACCCATGAGGACCGGCTGGCGCGGCTGACCGAGGCCGGCCTGACGGGGGCTGAACTGGCCCGGCTGGCCAGCCCGATCGGCCTGGATCTCGGCGGCCGTACCCCCGAGGAGACCGCGGTGTCGATCGCGGCCGAAATCATCGCGCGGCGCTGGGGCGGCGGCGGACGGCCACTGGCCGAGACCGCGGGCCCCATCCACGGCGAGATTCATCACGCCTGATCAGCGACCTTATTCAGGGTTCGCTTAACCGGCTATTGACGCCGTCGTCGGTATTGCCGACACTAAGACTCCCACGGTGAGTGTGAGGGGTGTCACATGCAGGTGCCCGGCCCATTCGAATACGAACGCGCCACCAGCGTCGATCAGGCCGTCGGTCTGCTCGACCGGTTGGGCGAGGACGCGATGATCGTCGCGGGCGGGCACAGCCTGCTGCCGATGATGAAGCTGCGGATCGCCAACCCCGAGTATCTGGTCGATATCAACGACCTCGCCGACGAACTCGGCTACCTCGAATTCGGGGATCCCGGGGCGGTCCGCATCGGTGCCATGACTCGGCACCGCGACGTGCTGGAATCCGAACCGCTGGCGGCGGTGCTACCGATCTTCCGCGACGCCGAGCGGGTGATCGCCGACCCGGTGGTACGCAACCGCGGCACCGTCGGCGGCTCGCTGTGTCAGGCCGACCCGGCCGAGGATCTGACCACGGTGTGCGCGGTGCTCGGCGCGGTCTGCGTGGCCCGCGGCCCGGGCGGGGTGCGCGAGATCGGGATCGACGACTTCCTGCAGGGCCCCTACGAGACGGCGTTGGCGCACAACGAGATCCTGCTGGAGGTGCGCATCCCGGTGCGCGAGCACACCTCCAGCGCGTACGCGAAAGTCGAACGCCGGGTGGGGGATTGGGCGGTGACCGCCGCCGGCGCTCAGGTGAGCCTGGACGGCGAGACCATCGCGGCGGCCCGGGTGGGACTGACCGCGGTGAACGCCGACGCGGCGGCGCTGCGTTCGCTCGCCGACGCCCTGACCGGCAAGCCCGCCACCGAGGCGACCTTCGCCGAGGCCGGCTCGGCAGCCGCCCAGGCCTGCGACCCGGTGGGCGACATGCGCGGCAGCGTCGACTACAAGCGCCACCTCGCCGGGGAGTTGACCATCCGAACACTGCGCCGTTCGGTCGAGCGTGCGCGCACCGGCAACCAGCGGCAGGGGGTTTGAACCATGCAGGTCACCATGACGGTCAACGGCGAGCAGGTCAGCGCGGAGGTCGAGCCCCGCACGCTGCTGGTGCATTTCCTGCGCGACACCCTCGGGCTGACCGGCACGCACTGGGGGTGTGACACCTCCAACTGCGGCACCTGCGTGGTGGAGGTCGACGGCGACCCGGTGAAGTCGTGCACGATGCTGGCCGCGATGGCCGCCGGCCACAGCGTGCGCACCGTCGAGGGCCTCGAGGTCGACGGCCGGCTCGATCCCGTGCAGGAGGGCTTCATGGCCTGCCACGGGTTGCAGTGCGGCTTCTGCACCCCGGGCATGATGATCACCGCCCGCGCCCTGCTCGACCGCAACCCGGATCCGGCCGAAGACGAGATCCGGGAGGCGATTTCGGGTCAGATCTGCCGATGTACCGGCTACACCACCATCGTGCGGTCGATCCAGTGGGCTGCGTCGAGTCAGCGGGGCGATTTCGGTGCGGACGTGCAGACCGAGGAAACCCTCGGCGGGGACGCCGCCGAACCCCTGCTCGAAGCCGGGAGCCAAGCATGACCACCATCGAGACCCGGCCCGAGGACACCGCCGACAACAACCAGAAACCCTGCGGTTACGGACGGATGCTGCGCAAGGAGGATCCGCGCTTCATCCGCGGCCGCGGCACCTATGTCGACGACGTGACCCTGCCGAAGATGCTGCACCTGGCCATCCTGCGCTCCCCGTATGCGCACGCGCGGATCAACAGCATCGATGTTTCCGCGGCCCAGGCGCATCCGAAGGTCAAGGCCGTGGTGACCGGCGCCGCGCTGGCCGAGAAGGGCCTGGCCTGGATGCCGACGCTGTCCAACGACGTGCAGGCCGTGCTGGCCACCGACAAGGTGCGGTTCCAGGGCCAGGAGGTGGCCTTCGTCGTCGCCGAGGACCACTACTCCGCGCGGGATGCGTTGGAACTCATCGACGTCGACTACGAACCGCTGGACCCGGTGATCGACGCCCGGCGCGCACTGGATCCCGAGGCCCCGGTGATCCGCACCGATCTCGACGGCAAGACCGACAACCACTGCTTCGACTGGGAGACCGGCGACGCGGCGGCCACCGAGGCGGTGTTCGCCCGCGCCGACGTGGTGGTCAAGCAGGAGATGGTGTACCCGCGGGTGCACCCCGCACCGATGGAAACCTGTGGCGCCGTGGCCGATCTGGACCCGGTCAGCGGCAAGCTCACGCTGTGGTCCACCACGCAGGCCCCGCACGCGCACCGCACCCTCTACGCGCTCGTCGCCGGGCTGCCCGAGCACAAGATCCGGGTCATCTCCCCGGACATCGGCGGCGGGTTCGGCAACAAGGTGCCGATCTACCCGGGCTACGTGTGCGCCATCGTCGGCTCGCTGCTGTTGGGCCGGCCGGTCAAGTGGATGGAGGACCGCAGCGAGAACCTGACGTCGACGGGATTCGCGCGCGACTACATCATGGTCGGCGAGATCGCCGCCACCGCCGAGGGCAAGATCCTGGCGATCCGCTCGCACGTGCTCGCCGACCACGGCGCGTTCAACGGCACCGCCGCGCCGGTGAAGTACCCGGCCGGGTTCTTCGGCGTGTTCACCGGCAGCTACGACCTCGAGGCCGCCTACGCCCACATGACCGCCGTCTACACCAACAAGGCGCCCGGCGGGGTGGCCTACGCCTGCTCGTTCCGGATCACCGAGGCGGTGTACCTGGTCGAGCGGCTGGTCGACTGCCTGGCCTTCGAGCTGAAGATGGACCCGGCGGCGCTGCGGCTGCGCAATCTGCTGAAGCCCGAACAGTTTCCGTACACGTCCAAGACCGGCTGGGTGTACGACTCCGGGGACTACGAGCAGACCATGCGGCTGGCCATGGACATGGTCGGCTACGACGACCTGCGCGCGGAGCAGGCCCGCCGCCGCGAGGCCGGTGAGCTGATGGGCATCGGCATGTCATTCTTCACCGAGGCCGTGGGCGCCGGGCCGCGCAAGGACATGGACATCCTGGGCCTGGGCATGGCCGACGGCTGCGAGTTGCGGGTGCACCCCACCGGCAAGGCCGTGGTGCGCCTGTCGGTGCAGAGCCAGGGCCAGGGGCATGAGACGACCTTCGCCCAGATCGTCGCCGAGGAACTGGGCATCCCGCCCGACGACATCGACGTCGTGCACGGCGACACCGATCAGACCCCGTTCGGGTTGGGCACCTACGGAAGTCGGTCGACGCCGGTGTCCGGGGCGGCCGCCGCCCTGGTCGCGCGCAAGGTGCGGGACAAGGCCAAGATCATCGCCTCGGGCATGCTGGAGGCCTCGGTCGCCGACCTGGAGTGGGACAAGGGCAGCTTCCACGTCAAGGGCGATCCGTCGGCCGCGGTGAGCATCGCCGACATCGCGATGCGCGCGCACGGCGCCGGCGATCTGCCCGACGGCATCGAGGGCGGGTTGGACGCCCAGATCTGTTACAACCCCGAGAATCTCACGTATCCGTACGGCGCCTACTTCTGCGTCGTCGACATCGATCCCGGTACCGCGGTCGTCAAGGTGCGCCGCTTCCTCGCCGTCGACGACTGCGGCACCCGGATCAACCCGATGATCATCGAGGGCCAGATCCACGGCGGCCTGGTCGACGGCATCGGCATGGCGCTGATGGAGATGATCGCCTTCGACGAGGACGGCAACTGCCTCGGCGGATCGTTGATGGACTACCTGATCCCGACGGCCATGGAGGTGCCGCACTTCGAGACCGGGCACACCGTGACCCCGTCGCCGCACCACCCCATCGGGGCCAAGGGCATCGGCGAGTCCGCGACCGTCGGTTCGCCGCCGGCGGTGGTCAACGCGGTCATCGATGCGTTGGCGCCGTTCGGGGTTCGGCACGCGGACATGCCGCTGACACCGTCGCGGGTGTGGGAGGCGATGCAGGGTCGGGCGCGGCCCCCGATCTAGAGCGCAGGAGGCAGGCCATGATCAGCACCGAACGAGTCGGGGAACTGCGGCGGACACGGACACCGTTCGTGCACGCCACCGTGGTGCGCGCACAACCGCCCGCCTCGGCGCGGCCCGGCGACGAGGCGATCCTGTTGGCCGACGGCACCATCGAGGGCTTCGTGGGCGGCCAGTGCGCGCAGAACTCGGTGCGCAAGGCCGCCCTGGGCGCGCTCGAGGTGGGGGAGTCGCTGCTGCTGCGGGTGCTGCCCGACGGCGAGGTCGACTTTCCGGAGGCACCCGGCGCCGCCGTCGTGGTCAACCCGTGCCTGTCCGGCGGCGCGCTGGAGATCTTCCTGGTTCCGGAGATGCCCGCACCGCTGGTGCGCATCCACGGGACGACGCCGATCGCCGACGCGCTGGCCGACCTGTGCGCCACGGTGGGCTACGACACGGCGCGGGGGACCGACCCCGTTGGTGATTTCGTGGCCGGCAGCGCGGTGGTGATCGCCAGCCACGGCGGACCGGAAGCCGAAATCCTGCGCGCGGCACTGGATGCCGGCGTCGGGTACGTGGGCCTGGTGGCCAGCCGGGTCCGCGGTGCGCAGATCCTGGCCGAGGCGGCCGTCGGCGACGACGAACGCGCCCGGGTGCACACGCCGGTGGGCCTGGACATCGGCGCGCGGACCGCCCCGGAGATCGCCGTGTCCATCCTGGCCGAGCTGATCGCCGTGTTCCGGCGCGAAGGCCGCTCCGATGCGGGGGCCCCGGCGGCCGCGGCGGAGGTCATCGATCCGGTCTGCGGGATGAGTGTCATCGTCGCGGCGGCCACGCCGCATCTGCGTCTCGACGAACAGGATTACTGGTTCTGCGGCACCGGCTGCCGGGACTCGTTCGCCGCGGCACGCCGATGACGGCCGCGCGGGCCTTCGCCGACATCGATGATGTGGTGCGGCGTTTCGACGCGCACGACCACCTGCTCGACGAGGGGACCGCCGCGGCCTGCTACCTGGCGACGACGCTGCGGCGGCCGCTGCTGCTGGAGGGCGAACCCGGGGTGGGGAAGACCACCGCCGCCAAGACCCTGGCCGCGGTCCTGGACGCACCGCTGACCCGGCTGCAGTGCTACGAGGGGCTGACCGCGGCCGAGGCGCTCTACGACTGGAACTATCAGCGTCAGCTGCTGTCCATCCGGCTCGCGGAGGCCCGCGGTGCCGGGATCGCCGAGACCGACCTCTACACCGAGTCCTACCTGGTGGACCGGCCCATCCTGCAGTGTGTGCGGCACACCGGGCCGACCCCGCCGGTGTTGCTGATCGACGAGATCGACCGCGCCGACGACGAATTCGAGGCGTTGCTGCTCGAATTCCTCGGCGAGGCCAGCGTCACCGTGCCCGAACTGGGTACGTTCGTCGCGCAGCGACCGCCGGTGGTGGTGCTGACCTCCAACCGCAGCCGCGATCTGCACGATGCGCTGCGGCGGCGCTGCCTGTACCACTGGATCGACTACCCCGATCCGGCCCGCGCCGCCGAGATCGTGCGGCGCACCGTTCCCGGGGCCACCGCCGCGCTGATCACCAGCGCGGCCGAATTCGTCGGCGCCGCCCGCGATCTGGACCTCGACAAGCCGCCGGGTCTGGCCGAGACCATCGACTGGGTCGCCGCGCTCGCCGCGCTCGGCGTCGGGGATCTGGTGGCCGAGAACACCGACGCCCTCGTCAGCAGCCTGGGCGCGCTGGCGAAGACCCCCGACGATCACGAGTTGATCAGCGCGGCCCTGACCGAGACCAGCAGCAACCGATGAGAGGATTTTCGCGATGAAGATCGCCAACGAGTTCACCGTCAGCGCCCCGATCGCCCGCGCGTGGGAGGTGCTCACGGACCTCGAGGAGGTGATCCCGCTGATGCCGGGCGCCACGTTGGGTGGCCGCGAGGGCGAGGACGTGCTGGGCAAGGTGAAGGTCAAGGTGGGCCCGGTCACCAGCGAGTTCTCCGGCCGCGTGCGCTTCGTCGAACAGGACGCGGCGCAGTACCGCGCGGTCATCGACGGCAAGGGTAAGGAGGCCCGCGGCACGGGCAACGCGACCGCGACCGTGACCGCGCAGTTGCACGAGGATGGGGAGCGCACCCGGGTCACGGTGGACACCGACCTCAAGGTCGTCGGCAAGCTCGCCCAGTTCGGCAGCGGTATGCTGCAACAGGTTTCGGAGAAGCTGCTCGGTCAGTTCGTGGACTCGCTGGAGGCCAAGCTGGCCGCCGACGGGCAGACCGCCGAACCGCAGACCGCCGAACCGCAGACCGCTGAACCGACGGCGGCGCCCGTCGCCGCCGCACCGGCGCAACCGGCCGAGGCCGCGCCGATCGACCTGCTCGAGTTGGCCGGCGGGCAGACGCTCAAACGGTACGGCCCCATGGTGGCCGCGCTGTTCGCCGCGGCGGCGGCGGTCTTCGCCCTCGGCCGGGTGCTGCTCGGCAGGCGGGTCGAACGCGACCGCCGATGAACCGACCGTCGCTGCTGCGCGGTGTGGACCGGGCGGCCCTCGCGGTCGCCCTGGCGACCCGGCTGCGTGCGGCGGGGGTTCTGGTATCCGCCGACGGACCGGCTGAATTCGTGGCCGCACTCGGCGTCACCGCGCGGTCGCGCCGCGACGTGTACTGGGCGGCCCGGCTGACCCTGGTGACCCGCGCCGAGGACATCCCGGCCTTCGACGAGGTGTTCGGCTACGCGTTCGCCGACGCCGTGCGCGGCGTCGACCCGGTGTCGTCGAAATCCCGGGCCGCGGGCCGAGTTTCGCCGGCCGAGGGACTGTCGGACGCGGGCGGGGCGACGGTCGAGGGCCTGCCGTGGCTGACCCGGCAGACCTCGATGGCCGGGGCCGATACGGCCGAGACCGATTCCGCGCTGGCGGTGCCTGATGTGTTGCCGAGCCGGTTGCGGGTGCGCGCCGACCAACCCTTCGAGGCCTTCGACGCCGCGGATCTGCGCGTCATCGGCGACTGGCTGGAACGCACCGCGCCGCGGTGGCCGCAGCGGCGCACCCGTCGTCGCGAGCAGAGCCGGCGGGGCCGGCGGATCGACCTGCGGCAGACCATGCGTGCCTCGCGGACCACCGGCTGGGAGGTCGTGACGCTGATCCGCACCCGTCGTCGCCGGCGGCCGCGTCGCATCGTATTTCTGTGCGACGTCAGCAGATCCATGCAGCCCTACGTCACGGTCTACCTGCACCTGATGCGGGCGCTGGCGGTGCGGCCCCGGATGGCGCGCCCCGAGGTGTTCGCGTTCTCGACCTCGCTGACCCGGCTGACCCCGGCGCTGTCGCACCGCAGCGCCGAGGTGGCGCTGGCCCGGGCCAACGACCGGGTCGCCGACCGCTACGGCGGCACCCATCTGGGCCCGGCCGTCGCCGACTTGGTGCGCGGCCCGCACGGCAGTGCGCTGCGGGGCGCGGTGGCCGTGATCGCCTCCGACGGTTGGGACGCCGACCCGCCCGAGGTGCTCGAGCGGGCGATGCGCCGGTTGCGCGGTCGGGCCGAGCGCGTGGTGTGGCTGAACCCGCGCGCCGCGGCGACGGGATTCGTGCCGACCGCCGCATCGATGGCCGCGGCGCTGCCGTACTGCGATGTGTTCCTGCCCGCGCATTCGCTGACCGGACTGGTCGAACTGTTCGACGAACTCGCCGCCTAAGATCGGCCCATGACCTCCGCGCAGCGTGCCAACATCGACTTCCCGTCCCGCGTCGGCGTCTGGTGGGCCAGCGACCCCTGGGCCATGCCCGAGGCCCAGGACATCGCCCGCGAGATCGAACAGCTGGGCTACGGCTCGTTGTTCCTGCCGGAGACCGTCGGCAAGGAGTGCCTCACCCAGTCCGCGGCTTTCCTGGCCGCCACCGAGCGGCTGGTGGTCGGGACCGGCATCGCCAACATCCACGTTCGGGTGCCGTCGGCCGCCGAGACCGGCGCCCGCACGCTGACCGCGCTGTACCCGGGCCGGTTCGTGCTGGGCCTCGGGGTCAGCCACGGCCCGCTGGTGGAGCGCGGTCTCGGTGGCACCTACGCCAAGCCGTTGGCGACCATGCGCGGCTACCTGGAAAAGATGGCCGCGGTGCCGCCGCAGATCGAGCCGGGAGTCGGCCGCCCGCCGGTGTTGCTGGCGGCGCTGGGCCCGAAGATGATCGAGCTGTCCGGCACCCACGCCGACGGCGCGCACCCGTACCTGGTCACGCCGTCGCAGACCCGGGTCACCCGGGACATCCTGGGCCCGGACAAGTGGATCGTCTCGGAGCAGGCCGTGGCCATCGGCGGTGACGACGCCGATCAGCTGCGCCGCGCACACAGCCACCTCGAGGTGTACAGCGGCCTGCCGAACTACCGGAATTCCTGGCTGCGGCAGGGCTTCGACGAGTCCGATCTGGTGCGCGGCGGCTCGGAGCGGTTGGCCCGCGGCGTGGTGGGGATGGGCTCGGCCGAGCAGGCCGCCGAGGTGGTCACCGCCCACCTGGACGCCGGTGCCGACCACGTGGTCATCCAGGTGCTGGGCAACACCCCCACCGACGACCCGCGCCCGGGCCTGCGGGAGCTAGCCGCGGTGCTGAAGCTGGGGTAGCCGCTAGGCGGCGGTGTTCTTGGCCTCGCGGCGCCGGCGGTACCACTCGTAGACCATCGGCAGCACGGAGATCACCACGATCAGGATGATGATCGGCTCGAGCAGGGTCTGGATGATCTCGAACTGACCGAGCCAGTAGCCCAGCAGGGTGAGCCCGATGCCCCAGACCAGCGCGCCGACGACGTTGAACAGCGTGAATACCGCGTAGTTCATCCGGGCCGCGCCGGCGGTGATCGGTGCCAGTGTCCGCACGATCGGGATGAAGCGGGCGATCACGATGGCGAACGGGCCGCGCGATTCGAAGAACTTGTGTGCCTCGTCGAGGTACTTCTGCTTGAGGAAGCGGGCATCCGGCTTGAACATGGCGGTGCCCACGTTGCGGCCGATCCAGTAGCCCACCTGGCTGCCGGCGACCGCGGCGATCGGGATGAACAGCAGCAGCTGCCACAGCTGGAAGTTGGCGTCGCTACCCGCCGAGGCGGTGCCCGCGGCCAGCATGCCCGCGACGAACAGCAGCGAATCGCCCGGCAGCACCGGGAACAACACCCCGGACTCGACGAACACCACCAGCAACAGACCCAGCAGGGCCCAGGTGCCGAAATACCCGATCAGGGTGATCGGGTCCAGAAAATCCGGCATGAGCGCAAGGGTGGTGGTGCTGGTCATGACGTCTCAACATACCGGGGGTTGGGGCCGGATCGGTAAACGCCGAGCCGTAGCCCGGTTGTGCGGCGCACTCGGACCACGAATACGGTTCAACTGAGATACTGCTATCGACGCACCCAGTTACGCCACATGCAGGAGGATGTTTCATGCCTATCGCCACTCCCGAGGTCTACGCCGAGATGCTGGGCCGCGCCAAGGAGCATTCCTTCGCATTTCCGGCCATCAACTGCACGTCCTCGGAAACCATCAACGCCGCCATCAAGGGTTTCGCCGACGCCGGTAGCGACGGCATCATCCAGTTCTCGACCGGTGGCGCGGAGTTCGGTTCCGGCCTCGGGGTCAAGGACATGGTGACCGGCGCCGTCGCGCTCGCCGAGTTCGCCCACGTCATCGCCGCCAAGTACGACATCACGGTGGCCCTGCACACCGACCACTGCCCCAAGGGCAAGCTCGACACTTTCGTGCGTCCGCTGCTGGCCATCTCGGCCGAGCGCGTGAAGAACGGCCAGAACCCGCTGTTCCAGTCGCACATGTGGGACGGCTCGGCGGTGCCGATCGACGAGAACCTGGACATCGCCAAGGAACTGCTGAAGCTGTCGGCCGAGGCCAAGATCATCCTGGAGATCGAGATCGGCGTGGTCGGCGGCGAGGAGGACGGCGTCGAGGCCGAGATCAACGAGAAGCTCTACACCACCCCCGAGGACTTCGAGAAGACCGTCGAGGCCCTCGGCGTCGGCGAGCACGGGAAGTACCTGCTGGCCGCGACGTTCGGCAACGTGCACGGCGTCTACAAGCCGGGCAACGTGAAGCTCAAGCCGGAGATCCTGGCCGAGGGGCAGAAGGTCGCGTCGGCCAAGCTGGGCCTGGCCGAGGGCTCCAAGCCGTTCGACTTCGTCTTCCACGGCGGGTCGGGTTCGGCGAAGTCGGAGATCGAGGAGGCGCTGGGCTACGGCGTCATCAAGATGAACGTCGACACCGACACCCAGTACGCCTTCACCCGCCCGGTGGCCGCGCACATGTTCACCAACTACGACGGTGTGCTCAAGATCGACGGCGAGGTCGGCAACAAGAAGACCTACGACCCGCGCAGCTACCTGAAGAAGGCCGAGGCGGCGATGACCGAGCGAGTCATCGAGGCCTGCAACGACCTGCACAGCGCCGGCCGGTCCGTCTCCGCGGGGTAACCGGCCCCGTCGCTAATCTGAGGTGACTCAGGCAGCGAGGTAGATGTGGCAGGGATCATCGACGTGGCCGCGGCGGCGGGCGTCTCGCCGACGACCGTCTCCCACGTCCTGAACAATCGCGGCCGCATCGCCGAAGAAACCCGGGCCAAGGTCCTCGAGGCGGCCCGGCAGCTGGGCTACCAGGCCAATGTGCACGCCCAGCAGCTGGTCACCCGGCGCAGTCGGATCATCGCGATCCAGATGCCGGACCTCGGGGACACCCCGGGCCCGTCGCTGCCCCACTCGGCGTACTTCCTCGAACTCATCAACGGGGCCGCGGCGGCCGCCGACAGCGGCGGCTACGCGTTGGTGGTGTCCCCGTCCGGTGGCAACGCCGGCGTGCTGAGCGGGTTTGCCATCGACGGGGCCATCATCGTCGACCCGCACGGCGAGGAACCGGTCTTCCGGACCGACGTCCCGATGGTCACCATCGGGGTGGCCGAGCACAGTGAGCGTGAGGTGCTGCGGGTCGACAACGACCACGCGGGAGCGGCCCGCCAGGTGCTCGACCACTTTGCTGAAGCGGGTCGGCGGCGCCCGGCCCTGCTCACCGACGAGACCCGACGCAGCTACGTCAAGGACGTCCGCACCGGGTACCGGTCCTGGGTGGCCGAGCGGGGTGTCCCGGAGACCCTCGTCACCGTCGGTGCGCTGGACAAAGACACGCTCGACGCCGCCTTCGCGGAGCTGTTCGCGGTCCCGGTCGACGCGGTGTACACCAGCTCCGACGACCTGGCCCTGGCCCTGTTGGACGCGGCGACCCGGGCCGGTTTGCGGGTGCCGCAGGATCTGGCCATCGCCTCCGCGGTCGACGACCGGGCGCTGTCACTGACCTCCCCGCAGATCTCGGCGACCAACCTGTTCCCGTTCCGCACCGGGGAGACGGCCGCCGAGTTGCTCATCGAACGCCTCGAGAACGGCCCCGGGGCTTTGCCCGGCCCGCTGATGCCGACCGAGTTCGTCGCCCGGGGGTCCTCGGCGCCGGCCTAGCCCGCTGTCGAGCCTGCCGTCCGGGGCCTGCCGTCGGGCCTCCGGACACCGATTTGGGTGATCCCCTTGACACCTGCGCGCGGCCGTGACTACGGTCACAACCCAGTTAGCCAAAACCATTTGGCACGACGATATGGCTGCCGGGGCGATGCGTCCGGCGCCCCACAAGAAGTGCGTTCCACCCGCCGGATCAGCAGTGCAAAAACGTTTTACCTGGAGGCAATGAATGTCGAGAGTCCGCGCCCAGGCCAATCGCGCCGCCGTCGAGGCGCTCCTGGCCGCCGACCCCGTGCTGGTCGGAATCGAGAGCGCGCAGGAGGCGATGGGGCTGCCCCCGTCGACCGTGCTGACCTCCGGGCCGACCATGCCGTTCGATGCGTACACGGGAGGTCAGCGCGCGGCGATCATCGGCGGCGCGCTCTACGAGGGCCTGGCCGCCGACGAGGCCGCCGCGGTCGCCGCGTTCGAGCGCGGCGAGATCGCGGTGCGGGGCTGTCAGGAGTTCGGCTGCGTCGGGTCGCTGGCCGGCGTCACCACGGCGTCGATGCCGGTGGCGGTCGTGGTCAACGACACCACCGGGGATCGCGGCTACTGCACGCTCTACGAGGGCGACAGCGCCGACCGGCTCAACTACGGCACCTACACCGCGGCCACCCGGGCGAACCTCGAAGCGCTGCGCCTGCGCATCGCGCCGGCGCTGAACAGTCTGATCGCCGCGCAGACCGAACCGCTGCGGCTCAAGCCCATCATGGCGCGCGCCCTGACCATGGGCGACGAGTTGCACAGCCGCAACGCCGCCGCGACGCTGCTGTTCCTGCGGCGACTGCTGGTCGGCGCCAAGCAATTCGGCGATGACCTCGGGCATGCCCTGGACTCGCTGTGCGACGACTACTTTTTCCTGCGGCTGTCGATGGCGGCCAGCAAGGTGATGGCCAACGCGATGCGCGGTTTCGACGGCTCGAGCGTGGTGACCGCGATGTCCTTCTCCTGCGCGCAATTCGGGGTTCAGACCTCCGGTACCGGCGATACCTGGTTCACCGGGCCCCTGCCCACGTTCGAGGACTTCCGGATCGAGGACGGATACGACGCCGACGACATCGAGTTCATGGGGGGTGAGAGCATCATCACCGAGGTAGTCGGTCTGGGTGGGGTCGCACAGGCGGCCGGGTTGCCGTTGCAGAGATCCAGTGGACGCAGCGTAGTGAGGATGGTCGCCCGAACCACCGCCATGTACGACATCACCGTGACGGAGAGCCCCGACTTCCTGATCCCCGTCCTGAACTACCGCGGCACGCCGCTGGGCCTGGACGTCGAGAAGATCGTGCAACCCACCGGAGTCACCCCATTCCTGGACATCGGCATCGCGGGCCGCTCGGGCCGCCAGATCGGTGGGGGAGTGGCCCGCGCCCCGCTCGAACCGTTCCGCAAGGCATGGGAGGCGTTGACGGCGACGGCCTAGCCGGCCGGGCCCGGCCCGTCGCCCAAGAATCTTTGACCTACGTATTCCGGTGAGACCAAAGGAATTTCGACATGAAAGAAGAAGTCGCAGCCGCGGCTGAACCGACCACCGCCATGGTGGACGTGGTCGGCAAGGTGGAAAGTTACGGAATCGAATACATTCCGGACGAGGACCGACACTCCCGACCCCGAAACCTGCTGTGGATCCTGTTCGGCGGGAGCATGACGTTCGGGATCATCGTCATCGGCTGGGTCCCGGTCTCGCTGGGCCTCGGCTGGTGGGAGTCGGCCAGCGCCATCGTGGTGGGCTCGGCCATCGGTGCCACCCTGATGGCACCGATGGGCCTGCTCGGGCTGCGCAGCGGCAGCAACAACCCCGTCGCCAGCGGGGCGCACTTCGGCGCGCTGGGCCGGATGATCGGCTCGGCGCTGGGCATCACCGCCGACATCGTCTTCGCCGCACTGTGCATCTGGGCGGCCGGCGAGGTCCTGGCGCGCAGCGTGGTGCGCATCTTCGGCGTCGAAAGCCAAGCCGTCACAGTCGCATTGCTGATCATCGCCTACGCGCTGGTGGCGATCGTGATGACCATCATCGCGGTGATGGGCCACGCCAACATGGTGACCTTCACCAAGTGGATGGTGCCCACCGCCGGCTCCATCATGATCCTCTACATCTTCGTCGCCGCGAAGAACTTCGATCCCAGCTACGCCGGCGGCGACTACGCACTCGGCAGCTTCTGGCCCACCTGGATCCTGGGCATGCTCGCCTGTGCGGGCACGGTCAACTCCTACGGCCCCTACGTCGGCGACTGGACGCGGCACATCTCCACCAAGAAGTACCCGCCCCGGCACTCGGTCGCGGCGGCCTGGGTCGGCGGCTTCTTCGGCATGGGCGGCGCCTTCATGTTCGGCGCCTACACCGCGGTCACGTTCAAGGACCCGATCAACGCCTACGCCACCGAATTCGCGAACAACGTGCCCTACTGGTTCCTGTTCTTCGCGCTGTACCTGGCCTTCATCCCGGGCACCGCGCAGGCCGTGATCAACATCTACAACATGGGCCTGGACTTCTCGTCGATCGTCCCGGGCATCAGCCGGGTGCGGGCCACCATCTACCTGTCCATCGTGTCCACCGTGCTGGTCTTCATCGGCGCGTTCTACCAACAGCTTTCGGCGATCGTCAGCTCGTACCTGGCCATCCTGATCGTGCTGGGCGCCCCGTGGACCATCATCAACCTGATCGGCTACTTCAACAACCGCGGCTACTACGACCCGGACTCGCTGCAGGTCTACAACCGCGGCCAGATGGGCGGCCGGTACTGGTCCTCGGCGGGCCTGAACCACCGCGCGGTGATCGCCTGGCTCTCGGCCGTGACCGTCGGCATGCTGTTCGTGAACACCGGTTGGTACGTCGGACCCGGCGCGCGACTGTTCGACGGCGCGGACTTCGGCTTCATCGTGTCGACCAGCGTGGCCGCCCTGGTGTACTTCCTGTTCCTCAAGTTCAACCCGGAACCGGCCTACAACTTCGGTCCCAAGGGCGCGCGCATCGCCAGCGCGCCGGAGTCGCGGTACGGCGACTTCATGCCGATCCAACCGATGGACATGAGCAAGGTCCGCTGGCGGATCGGCTAGTCGGGACCTGCAACGAACTCCCCGCAGAGGTGGTGACCAGCAACATCTTTCACCAGTAACGAAACTGCCCGAACGCACAACAGAAAGAAAAGCGAGAAGCACTCACATGGATACCCTCAACGACATCGACTCGTCCTACTCGGCCAAGGCCCAGGAACTCGCCGACGCCGGCGTGCGGTACGTCACCGCCTCGTGGGCCGACATCTTCGGCCGCAACCGGGCCAAGAGCCATCCGGTCGGTCTGCTGCCGGAACTGATGGCCGGCTTCGCGCGCTACACCCCGCGCGGAATCAACGGCATCGGCGCCATGGACCCGGTCGAGGAAGAGGTCACGGCGCTGCCCGACATCGACACCCTCACCGTGCTGCCCTGGGACAACCGCTTCGCCTGGATGGCCTCGGACATGTGGTCGGACAAGGGCGAACCGTTCTCCCTGTGCCCGCGGTCGATCCTGAAGAAGCAGATCGAGCGCGCGGCGAACCAGGGCTACCGCTGCACCCTGGGCATCGAACCGGAGTTCTACGTGTACCGCCCCGACGACCTCAACTCCGGCGGGTTCGGTTCCCTGACCGCGACCGGTGGCATCGAGCCCAGCCCGGCCTACGACGTCGAAACCTCCTATGACGTCGCCGATTTCCTCGACGACGTGGTGAGCACCATGGAACAGATCGGCCTGAAGGCGTTCGCGCTGGGCGCCGAGGGCGGGGTGGGCCAGTTCGAGATCGACTTCTACTACAAGGATCTGCTGGAGATGGCCGACCGGGTCACCCTGTTCCGGCTGATGGTGCATCAGGTGGCCAAGCGGCACGGGCTGGCCGTCACGTTCATGCCAAAACCTTTTGCCAACCTGTGGGGCTCCGGCGCGCACTTCAACCTCGGGCTCTACTCGGTGGACGGATCGGGCGAAAGCGTTCTGCGCCTGGGTAATCCGGCCATCCCCGGCGAGGAGGAGTGGTCCAAGGAGTCCAAGTACTTCGTCGGCGGCCTGCTCAAGCACGCCCGCGCGCTGACGGCGATCACCAACCCCCTGGTCAACTCCTACAAGCGGCTGACCCCGCGGCTGGTCGACGGCTCGGTGTCGTGGGCGCCCATCAAGATCGCCTACGGCCCCAACAACCGGTCCTGCATGATCCGGCTGCCGGAGAACCGTCCGGCCATCGAGGTTCGCAACCCGGACGCGTCGGCCAATGTCTATCTGGCCGGGGCGTTCCTACTGGCGGCCGGGCTCGACGGCATCGCCAACGAGATCGATCCCGGGCCGGAGATCACCGAACTGGCCTCCGAGCGCGCCGAGATCTCGCGGCTGCCCCGAACCCTGCTCGAGGCCGTCGAGGCGTTCGAGGCCGACGAGTTGACCTACGAGGTCTTCAGCGAGGACTTCATCAAGGACTACGCGGAGACCAAGCGCATGGAGTGGGAGAAGGACCACCTGCCCGTCGGCGACGCCGAGCGCGCCGATCACCTGGTGTACTTCTAGGCCCTTTCGCACGAAGTCGAGTCCGTCCGGTACGGCCAGCTCGGCCGCACCGGACGGCGTCAACAGACGGTACGGAAACGGTGGATCATGACGGTGATTGCACAGAATTGGTTGGCCCCCTTGGTCGACGAGGTGCGGCCGCACCTCGCCGGCGGAGCGGTGTCGACCTACCTGCCGGAGCTGCGTCGGGCGCCCGCCGACGAGCTGGCCGTGGCGGTGGATCTGGGCGACGGGAACGTCCTGACGGCGGGAAACCTGCACGCCCGCTTCACCGTTCAGAGCGTGGTGAAGGTCTTCACGCTGCTGCTGGCGCTGCACTATCGCGGTGAGGAGCACGTCTTCGCCCGCGTCGGCCGCGATCAGGGGATCGGCTCCTACAACTCGCTGGAGACGTTCATCCGGGGTTCCGGCGTGCCGGTGAATCCGTTCGTCAACGCCGGCGCGCTGGTGGTCGTCGACATGCTGCCCGGTGACCGGCCGCAGGGGCGGGTCGCCGAGCTGCTGGAGTTCCTGCGCGCGCTGACCGGAAATCCGACGATCGCGGTCAACGAGGCCGTCGCGCGCTCCGAACTGGCGCTCTCGGACCGCAATCGGGCGCTGGGCTACTTCCTACGCAGCCAGCGCCTGGTGTCCTGCGACGTCGAGGAACTGCTGTGGGCCTACTGCCAGATGTGTGCCGTCGAGGTCGATGTCGTCGACCTCGCGCACGCCGGGCGGGTGTTGGCCGACGGGGCCGACGTGCACCTGGGGGGCCGGCTGTTGCAGGCGTGGCACGTGCGGCTGGTTCGGCGGCTGATGTTGTTCAGCGGCATGTACGAGGCCTCGGGCCGCTACGCCACCGAGGTGGGCATCCCGGCCAAGTGCGGCGTCTCGGGCGCCATGATCGGGGTGGTGCCGCGTCGGGCCGGGGTCGGGATCTACGGGCCTGCGCTCGACGAGTCCGCCAACAGCATCGGCGGCCTGCGGCTGATGCGGCTGCTGGCCCTAACCCTCGAGATCGAATGAACTGGGAGTGGCAGCAACAGGCGGCCTGCATAGGTCAGGATCTGTTGTTCTTCCACCCCGACGGGGAACGGGGCCGGCACCGGCGGGCCCGGCAACTCAGCGCGAAGGCGGTCTGCGATCGGTGCCCGGTGCGACGGCAATGCCGGGAGCACGCGGTGCGGTTCCCGGAGCACTACGGAACGTGGGGCGGCCTGGCCGAGGAGGAGCGTGACGGGATCGGCGGGTCCGGTCGACCGTTCGGGCGACGGGTCCGCCGCGCTTCGGTCTAGGGCTGGCCTAGGGGACGAACGACACGTCCGTGCACGGGGCCAGCAACTCCTCGAGGGGCGCGACCACGGCTGCCGGATATTCGGTGACGGTCTCGGTCAATGCTTCTCGGGCGTCGTCGGCCAGGGCGCCGATGCGCGCGCATACGGATCGCGCGGCCTCGGTTGCCACGACTATGTCCTTTACCTCTTCGATCTGCGCGTCCTCGGCGTTAGGTTGTCCCAGCGTCGCGCTCAGCACCTGGCGCTGGGATGGCCCTGCAGCTTCGAGGGCGAGTTGCATCAACAAGGTCGGCTTGGCGGATCGCACATCGTCTCCGTTGCGCTTGCCGCTGTGTTGGGTGTCGGCGAACAGGTCGGCGAGATCATCGCGAAGCTGGAACGCCGCGCCGGTTGCTTCGGCGTACCGCCGCAGGAGGGAGACGCCATGCTCGGGCGCGTTCGCCAGCGCGAAACCGAGGTTCATCGGACGCGCGACGGTGTACGCGGTGGTCTTGTACCGCACGATCTTCGCCGCCGTATCCGCAGCGAAGTCGCGGGCGGCCTGTCCCCGCAATTCCAGTAGTTGGCCCGCGATGACCTCCGTGCGCATGGTGCGGAAGTGCCGCGTCACCTCGTCGGCGTGCGCACCGGGGACGGCTTTGACCGCGTCGACGAGCATGTCCTGGGCCAGGCCCCATAACAGGTCGCCGAGCAATACGGCGGTGTGGTCACCGAACACCGCCGCGGGCCCCGACAGCGCGGCGCTGCGATGGTGCTCAGCCAGCGCGGCCCGCACCGACGGGCGGTTTCGTCGTAGGTCAGAGGCGTCGATCACGTCGTCGTGGACCAGGATCGCCGCGTGTAGCGTCTCGACCGCCGCAGCGACGCCGATCGCCGCGGAGCTGGGTTCGTCCTCGGGGGCGAAGGCCCGCCACGCGCCGTATAGAAAGGCCGGTCGGAGCCGCTTGCCGCCGTCGGCGGCCGCTGCCAGGCACTGCGCGGCGAACACCTCCAGGGTCGGGTCGATGCCGGCGAGCCCGGCGACGAGATCGCCGGTCACCGCATCCGCGATGCGTTGATCGACAGCACCGAGGAACGCCTGTTGGCTCGTATCGCCCACCGGCCGATACTAAGGCCGGCGGCCTGCCCCCGTCGCCGGGAGCAGGGGACGTTGTAGTCCTCTACAGCCGAGGAGGCTCCGGCTGTACGCCCCACCCAGATTGCCCGCACAACGCGACAACCCTGATGTGACCGTGCTCATAATTCTGCCCAGCCACGGAAGGAGATGCCGCATGGGTGACATCGAAACAGACTCATCGCCAACGGAATTGAAGCGCGAGTTCTCGTTATGGTCGGCTTTCGCCTTTGCGTTCGCGTTCATCTCGCCGATTGTCGCCATGTACGGGATCTACGGGTTGTCGCTGGCCACGGCCGGGCCGGGGTTCTGGTGGACCTTTGTCATCGTCGGCTGCGGACAGTGCATCATCGCCTTGGCCTTTGCCGAACTGGTGTCCCGCTGGCCGCTGGAGGGTTCGATCTACCAGTGGACCAAGCGACTGGCCGGCAACGTCGCGGGTTGGCTGGCCGGCTGGGTGTACATGTGGGCGCTGGTGATCATCATGGCGACCGTGGCCTACGGCGGCGCCGGCTTCCTGGCCCAGCTGATCGGCATCGAGCATCCCAGCGCCGGCCAGCAGAGCTTCATCGCCCTGCTGATCCTGCTCGCCGGTTCCGGGGTGAACATCCTCGGCCGGGCCTTCCTCAAGGCGTTGATGCTCGGCAGCATCCTCGCCGAGATCATCGCCTCGCTGGGCCTGAGCACCTACCTGCTGATCTTCCATCGTCACCATGGCTTCGACGCCGTCCTGCAGGGCCCGGACCTGGCCACGGGTTGGTCCTGGGCCTACGTCGCGGGTCCGTTCCTGGCGGCGCTGGCCTTCACCGGGTGGTCGATCCTGGGCTTCGAGAGTGCCGGCGCGATCGCCGAGGAAGTCAAGGATCCGCGCCGAAATGTGCCCAAGGCCATGGTGTTCGCGGTCTCGTTCCTGGCCATCGTGATCGCCTACGCCTCGCTGGCCGTTACCCTGGCGGTGCCGGACTTCGATCGGATCACCTCCGGTGAAGAGCCCGACCCGGTCTACTACGTGCTCAAGAGCGCGCTCGGGGAGTCGGCCGTCAAGCCCATCCTGTTCCTGTTCGTCATCGGCTTCCTGGCCAGCTTCCTGGCGCTGCAGGCCTCGGCGTCGCGCGTCATCTGGGCCTACGCCCGCGACGAGGCGTTGCCCGGATCGACTGTGCTCAAACGGCTTTCCCGTACCGAGGCGCAACCGGTGCCCGCCATCCTGGTCACGGCGGTGATCGGCGCCCTGGTCTACCTGATCTCGACCACCGATGTGTACTCCGTGCTCGTGACGTTCACTGCTGGTGGCTACTACCTGGCGTTCCTGTTCCCGCTCATCACCGGCTTGATTGCGCGCCTGCGGGGCAACTGGGTGCCCGGTCCGTGGAACCTCGGGAAGTTCGGTACCCCCGTTGCGGTCCTGGCCGTGCTGTGGGCGGGCTTTGAATTCCTGAACATCGTGTGGCCGCGCAACGTCTACGACTCCTGGTACAGCAATTGGGCGTTCTTCGTGGTGATGGGACTGATCCTCGTGGTGGGTGTGCTGATCCTCCGGACCGGCCGCGCGAATCGCGGTGGTGCGCTCGCCGCCGATGACGAGGACGATCCGGTTCTGGTCGAGGTCGAGGCACAGGTCGCGCCGGTCGAGCGTGAGCTGACATGACCGGGCGGACAGCGTTGATCACCGGCGCCGGCAGTGGTATCGGCGCGGCGATCGCGAACCGGCTGCGGGGCAACGGATGGCGAATCGCCTCGATCTCGCAGGAGTCCGCGGAACACGCTGACCTGTCGATCATCGTCGATGTCGCCGACGAGACTTCGGTGCTCGAGGCGGTCCACGAGATCCGCCGCGAGTTCGGTGCCATCGACTCGGCCGTCGTGTGCGCGGGGCACTACGAGGAGGTTCCGGCCCTCGAGATCGACCCCACCGCGTGGACGCGCATGATCCGCGTGCACGTCGGGGGATTGATGCACGTCCTGCGAGCCGTACTGCCGGAGATGCGGGCGCGCGGGACGGGTCGCGTCGTCGGTATCGCCTCGGAGCGGGCGATCGGCGGCGGCAGCAACGACGCCCACTACGCGGCGGCCAAGGGCGCGGCCCTGAGCCTATTGCGCAGCGCCGCGGTGGAGGTGGCTGCCGACGGCGTGCTGATCAACGCCGTGGCGCCCGGACCGTGCGACACGCCGCTGCTCGGCCCCGATTCCTGGGAACGGGCACCGGAGTTCCTGCAGACGCTGCCCGCGGGACGGATCGCCACGCCCCAGGAGGTCGCTGAATTGGTGGAGGCGCTGGTCAGCGACGACCTGAACCTGTGCGCAGAAGTATTGTCCGTCAACAGCGGAACGGTGATCTGATGGCGGACCGTTCTCGGCGCGTATTGGTGACCGGTACCGACACCATGCTGGGCGCCGCGGTGCAGACGGCCTTCGAGGCGCGCGGTGACCGCGTCGTCGGGGTGTGCCAAGCGCGTGGGGATGCTTGCCGACTCCCACCCGACGCCGTCGTCGCGGACTTCACCGACCCCGGGCAGATCAGATCCGCGGTCGCCGACGCTGCAGACCTGCTGGCCGGTCTAGACACCGTGGTGACCGCACATGCGCTGCCCGTCGTGGGGGCGGTGTCGGACCTCGATATGACCGATTTCTGGGAGCACGTCGACTCGGCGCTGACCGGCACCTTCCTGGTAGCCCAAGCTGCCGCGGCATCGATCAGTGGTGGCGGCACTCCCGGTCGGATGGTCCTGACGACGTCGCGCTGGCATGTCGGCGGTCCCGGGTTGTCGGCCGTCGCGACCGCCGCGGGCGGGGTGGTGGCGCTCACCAAGACACTGACCCGAGACTTGGGCCCGTTCGGTATCGGGGTCAACGCCGTCGCAGTCGGATGTGTCGATTCCGAATGGTCGATCTGCGACGTGGCCGAACCCGCCGCGGCGGTACCAGCCGGCCGGGGCACGGTCGCCCAGGTGGCCAATCTGATCGAAGTGTTGAGCCGGTCGTCGTTAGGCGCCGCCGTGGGGCAGATTGTCAATGCCGATGGCGGGCGCTCCCGAAATCGTGTTTGAGAGAGGTCATTCGATGAACGAAGACAAGTCAGCAACCTCCATCGTGGGGGCCGTCGACCCGCAGGTGCAGCCGCGCTATGCGGGTTGGACCACCTTTGCCCGACTGCCGCGGTTGGAAGACGTCGAACACGCCGACGTCGTGGTGGTAGGTGTGCCCTTCGACAGCGCGGTGACTTACCGTCCCGGTGCGCGGTTCGGCCCCAACGCCATTCGGCAGGGGTCCCGGCTGACCCGCGGGTACAACCCGGCTTTGGATGTCAAGCCGTTCGAGGTGTGTCAGTTCGCCGACGCCGGAGACATCGCCTGCAACCCGTTCGACATCGCCGCCGCCGTCGATCAGGTCGCCGGCGAACTGGCCGCGCTGTTGGCCGAGGGCACCAAGGCGGTGATCCTGGGTGGCGATCACTCCGTGGCGTTGCCGTCCCTGCGGGCCGCCGCATCGGTGCACGGTCCGATGGCGTTGGTGCACTTCGACGCCCACCTGGACACCTGGGACGGCTACTACGGGGCAGACATCACCCACGGTTCGCCGTTCCGGCGTGCCTATGAGGAAGGACTGCTGCTCGACCAGAATGTGCACGTCGGTGTCCGCGGCTCCATCTACGACAAGAACGATCTCGTCGAGGATGCCAACTTCGGCTTCTCCTGCATCACCTGCCCTGACATCGACGCCCTTGGCGCGCAGGGCATCATTGGTCGCATCCGCGAACGCGTCGGCGATTCACCGGTGTACGTGTCTGTCGACATCGATGTGCTGGACCCCGCGCACGCTCCGGGGACCGGGACGCCGGAGGCCGGCGGCATGTCGAGCCGGGAACTGCTCGAGGTGATCCGTGGTCTGGTGGACGTGAATCTCGTCGGCGCCGACGTGGTCGAGGTGTCCCCGGCCTACGATCACGCCGAAATCACCGCCGTCGCAGCGGCCAACGTCACCTGGGAATTCCTATCCGTATTCGCGAGAAAGGCGCAACGATGACAGAACTGACCGCAGCGCAGCCCATCACCTGGCCGGACGGAAAGTCCTGCGCCGTGGCGTTCACCTTCGACGTGGACGCGGAGTCGCCCTTGCTCACAACGGATCCCGCATTCGCCGACCGGATGGGCGTGATGTCGCACCAGGCGTACGGGCCGCTGGTCGGTGTGCCCAGGCTGCTCGACATCCTCGGCGAACTCGACGTCGACGCCACCTTCTTCGTCCCGGGCTACACCGCGGAGCGACACCCGACGCCCATCCGCTCGATCGCGGAGGCGGGCCACGAGATCGCCCACCACGGCTACCTGCACGAATCGCTGGTCGGGGTCGATGAGGACACCGAACGGCGCATCCTGACCCGGGGCCTGGAGGCGCTGGCCAATATCGCCGGCGTGCGGCCCCGCGGATACCGCGCCCCCATGTGGGAGATGAACTGGCATTCCCCGAAGCTGCTGGCCGAGTTCGGTTTCGAGTACGACTCGACCCTGATGGATTCGGACCATCCCTATGAGCTGGCGGTGGGGGAGACGGACTCGTTGGTCGAGCTTCCGGTGAGCTGGGCCCTCGATGACTGGCAGCAGTACTGCTTTGTCCCGGACTTCTCCGGTGTGGGGCTCATCGAGACCCCCGCCAAGACCATCGAGCTCTGGCGAGCCGAACTGAACGCCATGCGTACCATCGGCGGCGCCTGGATCCTGACCAACCATCCCTTCCTGAGCGGGCGCCCGGGGCGGGCCTTCGCCCTGCGCGATTTCATTGCCGAGGTGTGCGCCATGGACGATGTGTGGGTCGCCAGCATGGCGGACATCGCAGCTCACGTCCGACGCCAGCAGCTGCGCCCGCGCACGTTGACCCGTCCCGTCTTCAGCCCGGTCGAAGGTAAGGAGAACGAATCATGACCGACATTCTCAGCCCCGAGAAACTTCGCGAGGCCTACCAGCATGTCTGGTTCGTGGTGGCCCGCTCGCAGGACATCAACGACGGCCCCTACTCCACCCAACTGCTCGATCAGAAACTCGTGGTCTTCCGGGACTCGTCCGGCGCAGCCCGGGTCACCGATCGGCGTTGTATCCACCGCGGCGGCAACCTCGCCGACGGTCGGGTGGTTGGTGACAGCATCCAATGTCCCTACCACGGCTGGCAATTCGACGGAGTCAGTGGCGTCTGCAACCGAATCCCGTCGCTGGCCGAGGGCGGGCGCATCCCGCCCAAGGCGGCCGTCAAGGCCTACCCCGTGATCGAACGTTTCGAATTCGTGTGGACGTGCCTGGGGGATCCCGTGTTCGATCTGCCGAACCCGCCCGAGATCGAGGACCTGGATCTCGAGTGGCGGGCGGCGGAACCCATCCACGCCGAGTGCGGCTTCATGGCCGCGACCGAGAACTTCAGGGACATGGCGCACTTTCCGTTCGTCCACGACCGGTCGATGGGCGAGGTGCCCGCGGTGATCCCGGACCTCAACGTGCAGCGCGAAGGTAGGGAGGTCACGGCCTCGTTCTTCTACGAGAGCATTCCCGGTTCGGAGTTCTCCGACGTCGGAGACGCGTGGATGCACTACCACTCGTACGCGCCGGGGATGGCGACCATCCTCTACGACTTCGGACCCGAGATCGGTAAGCGCTACCTGGTGGACTTCCCGTCGCCGGTCAGCTACGACAAGTGCACGATCTTCTGGGCGGTGGCCACCGACCGGAACTTCAAGGGCGGCAGCGTTGACGAGATCCTGGCCATCGAGACCACGGTGTTCGACGAGGACACCCCGATCCTCGAGGGGCTCGATCCGAAGGAGGTGCCGCTGGCGGGGCAGGCCATGGAAGTGTCCGCGCCGGCCGACGTCTACGCCCTGAACTATCGTCGGGCGACCCGGCATGCGGTGGAGACCATCCTGTCGGCGCGAGGGCTGTTACCCGCGGCGGTGAACGGCCGGGCATAGTGTCCGAGGGGGCCCCGTTACCGAACCGTGGAGCAACCAGGAATCGATGAAGCTACAAGTCATCCAACTCACGCTCGAAGCCGACAACATCATGTCGCTGGTGCTGCGTGATCCCAGCGGAGCCGAGCTCCCGCCATGGTCGGCTGGCGCCCACGTCCCGGTGACATTGCCGTCCGGTCTGATTCGCCAGTATTCGCTGTGCGGCCCGCGGGACGACCGCCACACCTACACCGTGGCCGTCCTGCGGGTCGACGGCGGCCGCGGCGGTTCGCGAGAGATCCACGACCGGTTGCGCCTGGGCGACTTCGTCGAGGTGGGCGCACCGCGCAACGAGTTCGAACTCGTCCCCGCCGAGCACTATCTGTTCGTCGCGGGCGGGATCGGCATCACCCCGATCCTGGCGATGCTCGAGGACCTGGCGGTGCGGCTGCCCGCGCCTGCGTCGGTGCGTGTGCTGTATGGGGCCCGGTCGAACTCTGCCATGGCATTCGTCCAACGGTTACGACGTCTGCACGACATCGACCTGCAGCTGATCGCCCAGGACATCGACGGCCTGCCGGATTTCGCAGCCGCGATGGCGGCCAGTCCGGCGGGGACTCAGATGTACTGCTGCGGTCCGCCGGCCATGCTCGCGGCGGTGACCGAACTGGAGCAGCTACATCCCGATCTCACGGTCCGCATCGAACGCTTCACCGGCGCCGGGCAACCACCTTCGCCACCACCGGGAGAGGCCGGTGATTTCGAGGTGGAACTGGTGCGTACGGGTATCACCGTCAGTGTCGAGGCGAACAAATCAGTGCTCGACGCAGTGCTGGAGGTTGCGCCGGACACGCCGTTCTCGTGTACGAGCGGTTTCTGCGGCACCTGCGAAACCAAGGTGCTCGAGGGCGAGGTCGACCATCGCGATGAGTTGCTGACCGACGCCGAACGCGCTATGAACCACACCATGATGATCTGCGTATCGCGGGCAAGGGCCGGGGCCAAGTTGAGATTGGACCTCTAGGATGGCCCGGCCGCGTCGGCGCTGTGAGCCGTAATGTCCAGAAACCGGGGCTCTTCCGGCGCTGGCGCGCATGACGGCTCGGTCACGCTCTCCGATCTGCTGGCTGAACCGGAGCTGTCCGTCCAGGCGGTGACCACTCCCGCCGACTCGGCAAAAGTGATCCGGTACGTCTACCCGACGGAACTCGTCGACCCCTCGAACTATCTGCGTGGCGAGGAACTCGTCGTCAGCGTCGGGGTGCCCGTCCACGACAAGCCGGTCGCGGACATCCGGCGCTACGTTGCCGACCTGGTGGAACACGGCGTCACGGCCCTGCTCATCGGCTTGGGGGATCTGTTCGCCGAACTCCCGACGGAGCTGGTGGAGGCCTGCCGTGCCCACGGCCTGGCCCTGCTGACCCTGGCCCCCGGCGTCCCCTTTCGCCGCATAGTCGACTGGATCGACGAGCGGCGTATCGCCGAGCGCACCGTCGATGCGCGCGAGCGGGATCTCGGCGCGCTGCTGCGCTGGTTCGTGGCGGGCACGCTGGGCGTGGGCCCGCTGGAGAATGCGCTCGCCGGTTACGGTCTGGCAGGTTTCCCGGTGATGGTTTGCGCCTTCCCGCTCGAGTTGCACGACGAGGTACACCCCCTGGTCGACGAGTACCCCGGTGCGGTGGCGATTCTCGAAGAGCAGCTACTGGTGTTGTGTGCCGGGGATGCGGCGTTCGCCTCCGCACTCGCCGAGTCACACCTGATCTGCGGGATCTCGGTAGCGCAGAACGCGCAAGCCATGGCGCACGCCATCCCGGAAGCCCTGGAGGCGCTGCGCGAGGCGGTGCGGCGCCGTCACGTGGTGCGCATCGATGACGTGTCGACATTGGAAGGATTGCTGGCCGCCGTGCCCAAGGTCCGCCTGGTGCCGTTCATCCACCGACTGGTCGTCCCGTTGGTCGATCATGACGCCAGAGCCGGGACGGGGCTACTGCCCTCGCTGCAGGTGTTCCTGCAACCGGGCAACGACATCGGCACCGCCGCCGCCAAGCTCTATGTGCATGTGAACACCCTGCGCAATCGCCTGGCGAAGGTCGCCGATCTGACCGGCGCCAACCCGTTGGACGAGGACGACCGGGTCCGGTTCCGGATCGCCATCTGGGCTGCGAGCACCATGGGGACCATCAAATCTGCGGAACCCGAACAGGTTCCGAGCCTGCGCTGAGCCCACTCAGGCAGGCTTGACCCGACGGCCGAACGGCGGTCGGGTACCGCGAAGACGATCCCGGTCCTCCTCGGTGAGACCACCCCAAGTGCCGTGATGCTCCGGGAAGGCCATCGCGTGGTCGCGGCATTGGGGTTGCACGGGGCACTGCTCGCACACGGCCTTGGCCCTCAGTTGCCGGTCTCGCCGGCGGGGCCCGCGTTCTCCCTCGGGGTGGAAGAACAAGGTGCCATCGTTGCCCAGGCATGCAGCGTCGTGCTGCCATGTCCAGAATTCCGAGCGCTTTTTCACAGGGTCCTCAGCCGGTGCTCTTTCAGTGTGGAGGGGACAACCTGAGAATTGATCATGTGGCATCCGAGCGGCTCATCGCCGATACACAGTGTGATCAATCGTCGGATCGCAAGTTGAGTCCCGCATAGTGGTGTAGCGCGGTTGCTGGGTTCGTCATCGTGTCGGTGATGGACGTGAAGCGGCCACCGCGTGATCCTTCGAGTCAACCTTCCACAGAATCCTCGAGGAGTCCCACGATGACCGCACCCCACATTGTCGACCCTGCCGGCCTTCTTGGCGAGGCCCTGTCCGAGGCATCCCCAGATCTGATGCGCTCGCTGCTGCAGACGGTCATCAACGCCCTGCTGTCGGCGGATGCTGATGCCGTGGTGGGCGCTGAATGGGGCCAGCCCACACCGGGGCGCCGTGCCCAGCGCAACGGGTATCGCCACCGCGGCCTCGATACCCGGGTGGGCAGCATCGATGTTGCAGTCCCGAAGTTGCGCAAGGGAACCTACTTTCCCGAGTGGCTGCTCGAACGCCGTAAGCGGGCCGAATCGGCGTTGATCACCGTGGTCGCCGACTGTTACCTGGCCGGGGTGAGCACGCGGCGGATGGACAAGTTGGTCAAGACCCTGGGCATCGACTCGCTGAGCAAGTCGCAGGTCAGCCGTATGGCCACCGACCTCGACGAGCACGTCGAGCAGTTCCGCCACCGCCCACTCGATTCTGCTGGTCCGTTCACCTTCGTCGCCGCGGATGCGTTGACGATGAAGGTGCGCGAAGGCGGGCGGGTGGTCAACGGGGTCGTGCTGCTGGCCACTGGCGTCAATGGCGACGGACACCGCGAAGTCCTGGGCATGCGGGTGGTCACCAGCGAGACCGGCCCGGCCTGGAACGAGTTCTTCGCCGACCTGGTCGCCCGTGGGCTGGCCGGGGTGCGGCTGGTCACCAGCGACGCCCATGCCGGCCTGCGCGAAGCGATCGCGGCCAACCTGCCCGGAGCCAGCTGGCAACGGTGTCGCACCCACTACGCGGCCAACCTGATGAGCATCTGCCCCAAGAGCATGTGGCCGGCGGTCAAAGCGATGCTGCACAGCGTTTATGACCAACCTGACGCGCCCGCGGTGGCCGCGCAGTTCGACCGGCTCATCGACTATGTCACCGACAAGCTGCCGGCGGTGGCTGACCACCTCAGTGCTGCACGCGAAGACATCCTGGCCTTCACTGCATTTCCCAAGGACGTCTGGACCCAGATCTGGTCCAACAACCCCGCAGAACGGCTCAACAAAGAGATCCGCCGCCGGACCGACGCCGTCGGGATCTTCCCCAACCGCGACGCCATCGTCCGCCTCGTCGGCGCCGTGCTGGCCGAACAGAACGACGAGTGGGCCGAAGGCCGCCGCTACCTCGGCCTCGACGTCCTCGCCCGATGCCGCCTGACTACCGTCACCAACGACAACCCTGAAATAGGAGCCGACGACATGCCCGCACTGACCGCCTAACCCACCGGATCACGCAGCACTACACCACTTCCCGGGACTTGACCGGATCGCAGAGACAGTGTGTAAGCGCGGTGGCCCCATCCGTCCGCGGCGACGGTCATCCGTCGAATGTGTGTGGCGGCAACCGAAAGTGCAGCAAGGTCGTACGGGGCCGCGTTGTGCAGACGGGCGAGGGCCCGCTGGGAACGGTCCAGGCTTGAACGGTTGCGCTCCTCCCAGGCGCGGATGCGCTCCGACGCGGAATCGCCCGGGTCGGATTGCGCGGCGTCGAGCGCGAGGGCCTCCAGCGACTCGTACAGGTTCTCCCGCAGCGCCAGCCTGGCCTGGGCATGCCAGCGGTCCCCACGGGGCAGGGCCGAGATGGAATGCAGCAACTGGTCGATCCCCAGATGGTCGGATAACGCGAAGTAGGTGTCCGCCAAGTCGATCGGGTCATGGCCGGGGTGACGTTGCACGGCGTCGGCGATGTCGAGGGCGCTGAACCAGTACAGCGACTCGCTGAGCGCGCGCGCGATCTCCGCGGGGACGCCTCGGAGTTGATACGCGGTCGCGGCGGCCGCCACCGCGTCGGCCTCTCGCCCCCGCAGGAGTCCACCGATGCGGGGTCGCAGCGCGGCGACGGTCGGCTGCAGCCTGCTGATCTCACCGACGATGTCGAGTGGTTGGCGGCGTTGGTTCAGCAGCCACCGCGCGGCCCGGTCGAGCAGCCGGCGGGCTTCGCTGCTCAGTTCGTGGGTCAGCGCGGACGGGAGGCCGGCGCCGCGGATGGCCGAGAGCAGCGGCGCGATGTCGAACAACTCGGCGGCGATGCAGAAGGACCGGACGACGTCCTCGGCGGTGGCCGCCGAATCGTCGGCAAGCCGGTGCGCGAAGGTCAGGCCCCCCGCGCTGACCAGGCGGTTGACCACCACGGTGGTGATGATCTCGCGCCGCAGCGGATGGTGTTGGAGTTCCTCGCCGTAGGTCTGGTGCAGCGGGGTGGGAAAGTACTCCCGCAGCATCGGCAGGAAATAGTCGTCGTCGAACAAGGTGCTGTGCTGCAGGTCTTCTTTCAGGTCGAGTTTGGTGTGCGCCAGTAACGTGGCCAGCTGCGGTGCGGTCAGTCCCAGGCCATGGCGTTCGAGATCATCGAATTCCTCCGCAGTGGGCAGGTTTTCGAGGTCCCGGCGCAGGCCACGACGATGCTCGAGGTCGCTCACCATCTCGGCGTGCACGCGGATCAGCCGGTGGGCGTCATGGCGCGCGCACCCCAGGATGGCGTTGTGGTCCAGGTTGTTGTCGAGCACCAGGGCCACCACCGCGTCGGTCATCGAGACCAGTAGGCGAGCCCGCTGTGGGCCGGTCAGCGTCCCGTCGGGCAGCGAGTTCAGCAGGACCTTGATGTTGACCTCGTGATCTGAGCAGTCGACGCCGGCGGCGTTGTCGATGGCATCGCTGTTGATCAGGCTGCCTGAGCGGGCGAATTCGATTCGTCCCCGGGCGGATACGCCGAGGTTGCCGCCCTCGGTGATGCAGCGGGCACGCACCGCGGCGCCGTCGACGCGCACCGCGTCGTTGACCTTGTCGTCGATCTCCGAGTGCTGCTCGGCGGCGGCCTTGACGTAGGTGCCGACTCCGCCGTTGAACAGCAGGTCGACCGGCGCGCACAGCATGGCGCGGATGAGGGCGTCGGGGGTCAACGCATCCACCGCGTCCTCGATGCCCAGCGCCGCGCGCAGTCGCGGGTTCACCGGGATTGTCTTGCACTCGCGCGACCAGACGCCGCCGCCGGGGCTGATCAGCGTCCGGTCGTAGTCCGCCCAGGAGGAGGACGGCAGGCCGTAGAGCCGTTGTCGTTCGGCGAAGGCCGCCGCGCGGTCCGGCGTCGGATCGCAGAAGATGTGGCGGTGGTCGAACGCGGCCACCAGGCCCAGTCGGGGACTGCGGAGCATGCCGTTGCCGAAGACGTCACCGCTCATGTCGCCGATACCGACCGCGGTGAAATCGTCAGCGGTGACGTCGATCCCGAGCTCGCGCAGATGCGCGGTGGCGCTGATCCAGGCGCCGCGTGCAGTGATGCCGAGCGCCTTGTGGTCGTAACCGGTGGAGCCTCCGGACGCGAAGGCGTCGCCGAGCCAGAACCCACGGTCCTGCGCGATTTCATTGGCAATGTCGGAGAACTTGGCGGTGCCCTTGTCCGCCGCGACGACCAGATAGGGATCGGCGGCGTCGTAGCAGACCAGATGGTCGGGCTGCTCCGGCGCACCGTCGGCCGTGACGTTATCGGTGACGTCGAGCAGGCCGCTGATGAACTGGCGGTAACCGGCCCGGCCCGCTTCCAGGTCGACCGGCGGCTGTTTCAGGACGAAGATGCCCTTGGCGCCCACCGGGACGATGACGGCGTTCTTCACGGCCTGCGCCTTCGCCAGCCCGAGCACCTCGGTGCGGTAGTCGTCGAGGCGGTCCGACCAGCGCAGGCCGCCGCGCGCGACCCGGCCGAATCGCATATGCACCCCCTCGATGGTGGGTGAGTACACGAAGATCTCGAACTTGGGACGGGGATGCGGGAGTTCCTCGATGTCCCCGGGTAACACTTTGAAGGCCAACCACGGTCGCGCTTCGGTCAGCACGTCCTTGGCGAAGGCATTGGTCCGGACCATGGCCCGCGCCACTGACGCGTAGCCGCGCAGGATGCGGTCGGCATCGAGGCTGACGACCTGGTGGATCTCGTGGCTCACCTGCTCCTGTGCGACGTGGACCCGCGCCTGCCGCTCGGGGTTGTCGGGGGCGACGCCGGTCGTGCCGAAGCGTGCCTCGAACAGCCCCACCAACGCCCGGGTGGCATCCAGATGGGCCAGGAGAATCTGCTGGATCCGATTCTGCGCGTAAGGCAATCGCGTCTGGCCGAGGTACCGGCCGAGTGCTCGCAGGATGGCGACCTGCTGCCACGACAATCCGGCGGCAAGGATCAGCGAGTTGAAATCGTCGGCCTCGGCTAGCCCGGACCACATGGCATGGAACGCGTCGGTGATCGCCGGGGTGTTGTCGGGGTTGAAGAGTGCTTCGCGCGCCGATCGTCCCGCGGCGACAGTGAATTCATAGCGGTACCAGGAAGTTCCATCGCGCTGCGTAGGGGCCGACGCGTGTTCTTCGAGCGCCTCGATGTCCAAGCTTTCCAGCACCGGCAGGATCCGCCGCAACGGCACCGGTTCCTGGGCCTCGATGATGATGCGGGCGTACCCGGACGTCGCGGTGTCGCGGTCCGTGGCCAGCAGGAAGTGGACGGGACGTTCGCCGGTATGCATCGTTGCATCTCTTCTCGTACGCCGGGGCGGACCGGGCTTTCGGTGAATTCCGTTGTGTGCAAACAATCGTCGGGCAGTTCGACTCAACCAACTATCGGACGACCGCTCGATCGTGGCGCCGCGCACCATGTCACAATTTGACGGACCGTGCATACACTATGTAAATGACGTTGACTGTCGCCGAAGTGCTTGAGTTGCCGGTGGTCCGAAGCGGTGAGCCCGAGGTGTTGAGCGGACGCAGGTTGACCGAACGGATCCGCTGGGCGCACAGCAGCGATCTCGCGGACCTGTCGTCGTTGCTCCAGGGCGGGGAACTGGTATTGACCACCGGCACGGCGTTGGCCCGCAAACCCCGAAAGTATCTGAGCGGCCTGGCGAAAGCCGGCGCGGTGGGCGTGATCGTCGAGCTGGGCACGGTGGTCTCGGAGCTGCCCGACAACACCGGACGCATTGCCGATGAGCTGGACATCGCACTGGTTGCGCTGCACCGGAAGACCCGTTTCGTCGAGGTCACCGAGGCCGTTCACCGTCGAATCGTGGCGGCCCAGTACGAGGAGGTCGCCTTCGACCGACACGTCCACGAGACCTTCACCGAGTTGAGCATGAAGGGGGCCCCGCTGACAGGCATCGTCGACGCCGCGGCCAAGATTCTCGACGAGCCCGTCGTTTTGGAGGATCTGTCGCACAAGGCCCTGGTTGTCTCCACCGGTACACCGGCTGATCTGCTCGCCGAATGGGAGATGCGGTCGCGGCGTAGCCCGGGTAAGCGATCCGACTCCGAGCCGTGGTTGGCCACGGGCGTGGGTCCGCGTTCGCAGCAATGGGGCCGACTGGTGATTCCCCGTCGGGCCGCCGATGCGGGCCGGGCCACCATGGTGCTCGAGCGGGCGGCCGCTGCCCTGGCCATGCGCCGCATGGTGGAGCGGGACAAGACCGGTTTGCAGCAACAGGCCCAGGGCGGGCTCATCGACGATGTGCTGCGTGGCCGGATCTCCGACGACCGGGACGCCGCCGCCCGCGCGCACGCACTGGGGCTGCGCCACTCCGCGCACTATCTTCCCGCCGTGGTGCGAGTGCCGGGACCCACCGCGTTCGGCGACCCCGTGGCGGCGCACCGCCGCAACGTCGTGCTGCTGGACGCGGTCGCGCACACCGTCAACGCCGCCGGGCACTCAGGGCTGTTCTCCATCCGCGGGGACGGCGAGGTGGCGGCGGTGCTGGCCCTGCGGGAGCACCGCGCGCCCGCCGCCGACAAGACGCTCGCGGCCCTGGGCGAGCGGATCCGGCGGGAGGTGCATCGGATCGACGGGGCCGAGGGCACGGTCCTCGCGCTAGGGCCCGCGGCCAGGTCGGTGACCGACACCATCGCGGGGCTCTCCGAGGCGACCGACATTGCCGAGGTTGCGATGGCCATGGAGGACGATCGTCCGTACTACCGCGCTTCGGACGTGCGGCTTCGCGGTCTGATCTCCCTGCTGCGGGACGACCGTCGGGTGCAGCGCTTCGCCGAGACCGAACTCAGGTCCTTGCTGACCGACACACCGCAATCAGAACCGACACACCTGACCGTCCTGCGCGAGTACCTGCGGTTGGCGGGCAACAAGGCCGCGGTCGCCGACCGGCTGCACGTCAGCCGGCCCTTCGTCTACAAGCGCCTGACCGAGATCCGCGAGCTACTCGGCGTCGATCTCGACGACGGCGAGTCGATGACCTCGCTGCACGTCGCGTTGCTGGTGCACGAGGCGTCCCGCCAACGCGCCTAGTTGTCAGGAAACCTAGTTGCCGGCGTCCTGGCAGATCTTCCACTGGTCGTCGCGGAACTGCAGGTCCAGGCTGCGCGTCGAGCGGGTGCTGGGATCGGACTCCACGAACGTCGTGACGTTGGCCTCGGCGTGACCGTCGTTGATGATCACCTGGTCGATGCTGGCGATCACCGGATTCTGGCCGGCGTCGATGATGCGCTGATGGGTCTCGGCCCACTTGCGGTCGTCGAGCTTGTTGTATTCGTCGGCGGTCTGGCCGCAGGTGATGCTGCGCAGCGTGGCCAGATCACCCTTCTCGATCGCGGTGTCATAACTCTGGATGGTCTCGCGGACCCGGTCCTCCTGGGACACCCCGATGGAGGTGCCGCGGGTCAGCAGCACGGTGGCTAGCACGGCGATGGCCACCAGCGCGGCGATCACCAGCACGACGGCGATCACCCAGCCCCAGCTGCGCTGCCGGGGCGGCTTCGGGCCGCCGGGGCGGGGCGGAATGGCCTGCGGGGTGGCGACCTTGCCGGAATCATCGGGCGAGTCCGGGGCGCCGACCGCGGTGAACACCTCGGTCTCCGGGTCCGGGTTGCGGTCGATGATCTGGGTCGAGCCGTCGTCCATGCCCGACGGGGCGGTGAAGCGGCGTTCGCCGGGGTCGACGGTGGGCAGCGCCGACTCGCCGCCGTCCTGCGCCTCGAAGATCTCGGTCTCGGGGTCCTCGCCGCGGTGGACGGCCTCGGTGACTGCGTCGGGGTCCTCGGGGTGCTCCGGCTGGCTCGATTCGTCGTCCGGATCGGGTCCTGGGGGAATCGACATCGGTGCTGCGGTCCTCCACGGTCTTCAGCTGGCTGGCGCTGCGGGGCAAATATCGGCATCAGCCTAACGCTGCGGCCGGGTCGGGCTCCCGCCCAGGCGGCACGGCACAATGGGCGCCATGACGCGGATGGGTGATCTTCTAGGGCCAGACCCGGTGTTCCTGCCGGCGGACATCGACGCCGAGGCCGCCCTGGCCGCCGGCGACAGCCCGACGGTGGTGGCGGCGGCGCATCCGTCGGCCTCGGTGGCCTGGGCCGGCCTGGCCGAGCAGGCGCTGGACGACGACAAGGCGGTCACCGCCTACGCCTATGCCCGCACCGGCTACCACCGCGGGCTCGATCAGCTGCGCCGCAACGGCTGGAAGGGCTTCGGGCCGGTGCCGTACTCGCATGAGCCCAATCGGGGTTTCCTGCGCTGCGTGGCGGCGCTGGCGCGGGCGGCCGACGTGATCGGCGAGACCGACGAGAATGCCCGCTGCCTGGATCTGCTCGACGACTGCGATCCGGCGGCGCGCAAGGAACTGGGCCTGGGCTAACAGCGGGCTAACAGTCCGCGCAGTCGGCGACCCCGCCAGGCGGTTCCACCTGGACGGTCGCGTGCTCGAGCCCGCGGGCGGCCAGCACCGCCCGGGCGTCGATGAGCACCCGGGTGGAGTCCGCGGCGCTCCGCAGGTGCGCGGTCGCCATGTCGCGGCCGGGCACCAGGGTCCAGACGTGCAGGTCGTGCACCTCGGTGACGCCCGGCACGGCCCGCAGCGCGGTGCGCAACTCGTCGACGTCGATGTGGCTCGGTGAGGATTCCGACAGGATCCGCAAGGCGGTGCGGGCCAGCGAGATCGCTCGCGGCAGCACCCACAGCGCGACCAGCACGGCGACCACCACGTCGGCGTAGGGCCAGCCGGTGGTGACGGTGACGATGCCGGCGATCAGCACGCCGATGCTGCCGACGGTGTCGGCCATGACCTCCATGTAGGCGCCCTTGACGGCCAGGCTCTTCTCGGCATCGCCGCGCAGCAGCAGGACCACCGCGGCGTTGGCCGCCAAACCCGCCAGGGCGACCACGATCAGCGGCATCCCGGGCACCTCGGGCGCGTCGCCGATCCGGTCGATCGCCTCGTAGAGGATGAAGCCCGCGACGCCGAGCAGCAGCACGGCGTTGGCGACGGCGGTGAACACCTCGGCGCGGTGCCAGCCGTAGGTGCGTGCCGCCGAGACCGGGCCGTGCTTGGCCAGCAGCACCGCCGTCAGGCCCATGAACATGGCGACCAGGTCGGTGAGCATGTGCCCGGCGTCGGCCAGCAGGGCGATCGAGTTGATCAGCAGGGCCGTGGTCAACTCGACGGCGAAGAAGACGGCCAGAATGCCCGCGGCGATCAGCAGCCGGCTGACCCGCCTATCGGTATGACTGTGATCGTGTCCCGCACCCATGGGCCCGAATGTATGCGTACTTTCGCATGTATTCAAGGGGCCTCGCCGCGCGCCTCAGCGCAGCGACCAGAACAGCGCCAGGTCGAAGCCCACCGCCGCCATGGCGCCGCTGCCGCCCAGCAGCGCGAAGATCCGGTACACCAGCCCGAAGAACCACTGATTCAGCGGGGACATCAGCAGGACCACCACCAGCAGCAACACGCCCCACTGCTTGAATCCGCTCAGCGCACGCTGGGTCTGCGGGCTCAGGTGCGGTTCCAACGCGCCGTAGCCGTCCAACCCCGGGACCGGCAGCACGTTGAGCACGACGGCCATCACCTGCAGCAGCCCCAGGAACGCCACGCCACCCCAGAACACCGACCGCTCGGGGGTGGCCAGCACCGCGCCGGCGCCCAGCAGCAGCACCGCCAGCACCAGGTTGGCGAACGGCCCGGCCAGGCTGACCACCGTCCGCTGCCACTTGGTCATCGACCCGGTCCGCAGCCACACCGCGCCGCCGGGCAGGCCGATGCCGCCGAGCGCGACGAACAGCAGCGGCAGCCCCAGCGACAGCATCGGGTTGGAGTACTTCAGCGGGTTCAGCGTCAGGTAGCCGCGGCCGGCCACCTCGTGGTCGCCGAACCGCCACGCGGTGTAGGCGTGGCCGAACTCGTGCAGGCACAGCGAGACCACCCAGCCGGCGAACACGAAGATCAGCACGGCTGCGTGCGCCAGCGGGGGATTGGTGGCTTGGGCCGCCCCGCAGGCCCAGGCCAGCGCGCCGCCGAGGCCGGTGATCGCGAGGATGACCAGGAAGATCGGGCTCGGTCGCACCGACCGCCGCGGAGGCCGGAGGGGCCGCGTGTTCATGCCCCGAAGCTACCGGCCAGCGGCCATGGGCCAGCAGCTATGGCCCGAAGTTGCCGCCAGGGTCGTGCCGCCGCCGCCCAACACGACCCGGTGCGCAATTTCGGCCAGGCCTCCTGGCGCCCGTCAGCGCACCCGCAGCCAGCCCTGGGTGTGCCGGTAGAAGGTCGAGCGGCGCACCGGCCGCGGCATCGGCACGCCGTCGCGCACCACCGACGCGCCCGTGGTGCCGAGCTGCGCGGCGCGGCCCACCAGCCAGCCGGTGCGCTCGGCCTTCGGCGCGACCACCCGCGCGCGCAGCCCCGGCACCGCCGCGATGGGCTCGATGTGCACTTCCCACACCGTCCCGTCGAACAGCACCCCGTCGTCGACGATGCCCTCACCCTCGAAGCCCTCGGCGTCGTCGGCGGGCAGCCACCGGGCCTGACCCACCAGCACCGTTCCGGTCTCGTCGCGGATCAGTGGAATGCGTTGCGCCGCACCGCGGCGCGCGCGCCCGGCGCCGAAGCGGCCGCGGACGTGGGCCACCTCGACATCGAGCCGCTCGGTCTTGAGCAGTCGGGTCAACACGGCCGCCAGGTCGGCCTGCGAGCCGACGACGATCACCCGTCGCGCCGACTCCGTGGCCGCGTCGATGTCCGCGGCCGCGCCGGTATCGGTGCCCACGGTCACGGTCGGCAAATCCCGCAGCGGGCGGGGCGCCGAGCGGCCCCCGAACAGCAACACAGCGGTCAACGCACTAGTCAACGCAGCTCCTGGTCACTCTCTCGGATAGTGTGGGTCACCGGCTGGACACAATAATCAGGAGAAATGCCATGCCGGCAATCGTCCTCATCGGCGCCCAATGGGGCGACGAGGGCAAGGGTAAAGCCACCGATCTTCTCGGTGGGCGGGTGCAGTGGGTTGTGCGCTATCAGGGCGGCAACAACGCCGGGCACACCGTTGTCCTGCCCAGCGGCGAGAATTTCGCGCTGCACCTCATCCCCTCGGGAATTCTGACCCCGGGGGTCACCAACGTCATCGGCAACGGTGTCGTGGTCGACCCCGGTGTGCTGCTCACCGAGCTCAGCGGCCTCGACGCCCGCGGCGTGGACACCGAGCGGCTGCTGATCTCGGCCGACGCCCACCTGTTGATGCCGTACCACGTGGCCATCGACAAGGTCGTGGAGCGCTACGCGGGCAGCAAGAAGATCGGCACCACCGGTCGCGGCATCGGGCCCTGCTACCAGGACAAGATCGCGCGGATCGGGATCCGGGTCGCCGACGTCCTCGACGAGACGCTGCTGGCCGAGAAGATCGAGGCCGCCCTGGAGCTCAAGAACCAGATCCTGGTCAAGGTCTACAACCGCAAGGCGCTGGACGCCGACGAGGTGGTGGCCAACCTGCTGGAGCAGGCCGAGGGGTTCAAGCACCGCATTGCCGACACCCGCCTGCTGCTGGGCCAGGCCCTGGAGAACGACGAGACGGTGCTGCTGGAGGGCTCGCAGGGCACGCTGCTCGACGTCGACCACGGCACCTACCCGTACGTCACGTCGTCGAACCCGACCGCCGGCGGCGCCGCGGTGGGCTCCGGCATCGGTCCCACCCGGATCACCACGGTGCTGGGCATCCTGAAGGCCTACACCACCCGCGTGGGATCCGGCCCGTTCCCCACCGAGTTGTTCGACGAGCACGGCGAGTACCTGGCCAAGACCGGCGGCGAGGTCGGCGTGACGACGGGCCGGGCGCGGCGCTGCGGCTGGTTCGACGCCGTGATCGCCCGCTACGCGACCCGGGTCAACGGCATCACCGACTACTTCCTGACCAAGCTCGACGTGCTCTCGTCGCTCGAGACCGTGCCGATCTGCGTGGGCTACACCGTCGACGGCAAGCGCACCGACGAGATGCCGATGACGCAGGCCGACATCGTTCGCGCCGAGCCCATCTACGAGGAGCTGCCCGGCTGGTGGGAGGACATCTCCGGGGCGCGGGAGTTCGACGACCTGCCCGCCAAGGCGCGCGACTACGTGCTGCGGCTCGAAGAGCTTGCCGGAGCGCACATCTCGTGCGTCGGGGTGGGTCCGGGTCGGGATCAGACCATCGTGCGGCGCGACATCCTGGCGGGCCGCTAGTGTCCGCCGACTACGGCCTGGACCCTCGGCGCGTCGATCCGAACTACGACCGGCACGGCGGTTTCCCGGTGTTCGAGCCCGCCGACCCCGGTCCCGGGTTCGCCCGGTTCCTGACCGCCATGCGCCGCCTGCAGGACCTGGCGGTCTCCACCAACCCGGACCCGGACACCTGGACCGACGTCGCCGGTCAAGTGGAAGCCTTGGTGGCGCAGCTGGATCCGTTCCAGTCCGGCGAGGGTGTGGGCCCGGCCAACCGGGTGCCGGATCTGCCCGGCGCGGGCAGCCTGCTGATGCCGCCGTGGATCGTCGACAAGTTCGAGCCCGACGAGGTGCTGCTGCGGGTCACGTTCAGCCGCTATCACGTCGGCGGCAACGACGCCGTGCACGGCGGGGTGCTGCCGCTGCTGTTCGACTCGCTGTTCGGCATGGTCATCCACGCCACCGGCCGCCCGATCAGCCGCACCGCGTTCCTGCACGTCGACTACCGCAAGGTCACGCCCGTCGACGTCGAACTCAACGTCCGCGGCTGGCTGCGGGAAGCCGAGGGGCGCAAGGCGTTCGTCAACGCCGAGCTGCGCGACGCCGACGGCAATCTGCTGGCCGAGTCGCACGGGCTCATGATCCGGCTGCTGCCCGGCCAGCCTTAGCCTCGATCCACTGATGAATTGGCTGGTCAGTGAGTGTCGGAACGAGGAAAGTGCCCCTTGAGCTGGGATGATTGGTGTTCTCTAGGCATCAATCAGACCGGTTCAGAAAGGCACTTCCAGTGCAAGTGTCCCATAGGTTCGCCGTGTCCTCGGCAGTGTTCGACGATGCCCATCTCGTGTCGTGCGCTGGGCTTGTGCCGGTGATGACCTTGGCGGAGCAGTGCGGACTGACGGCGCTGCTGGAACGCAAGGTTCGGTTCACCTGCGAGCGGATCAAATCTGGTGCGGCCAATCCGTCACCCAAGCTGAGCACGCTGATCGCCGGGATGTGCGCCGGTGCAGACAGCATCGATGACCTCGACATCGTGCGCTGCGGCGGGATGAAAACGCTCTTCGACAGTGTGTATGCGCCATCCACGATCGGAACTTTGCTGCGGGAGTTCACCTTCGGTCACGCTCGCCAACTCGATGGTGTGCTGGGAGAACACCTGGGCGCACTCTGCGAGCGAGTGCCACTGCTGCCCGGTGCTCACGAACGGGCATACATCGACATCGACTCGCTGCTGCGCCCGGTCTATGGTCACGCCAAACAGGGCGCTTCCTACGGACACACCAAGATCGCCGGGAAACAGATCTTGCGCAAAGGTCTCTCACCGTTGGTGACCACCCTGAGCACCGACCACGGCGCTCCGGTGATCACCGGAGCCCGACTGCGGGCCGGAAAGACCAACTCTGGCAAGGGCGCAGCGAGCATGATCGCTGCGGCCGTGGCGACCGCCCGCGGGGCCGGAGTCAGTGGCCAGATCCTGGTCCGCGGCGACTCCGCCTACGGCACCAGCACCGTGGCCGCGGCCGCCCGCCGCGCCGGAGCCCGGTTCTCGCTGGTGCTGAACAAAACAACAACCGTGGCTGCGGCGATCGAGTCGATCCCCGAGAACGCCTGGACCCCCGTGTCCTACCCGGGTGCGGTCCGCGACCCCGACACCGGTGTCTGGATCTCCGATGCCGAAGTCGCCGAAATCGGCTACACCGCCTTCAGTTCCACCGAAACCCCGATCACCGCCCGCCTGATCGTGCGCCGCGTCAAAGACGCCCGCTACCCCGACGCGTTGTTCCCGGTGTGGCGGTATCACCCGTTCTTCACCGACTCCGGCGAACCCATCGATGCCGCTGATATCACTCACCGCCGCCACGCGATCATCGAGACCGTGTTCTCAGATCTGATCGACGGACCCCTGGCCCACATGCCCTCAGGACACTTCGCCGCGAACTCAGCATGGATCCTGTGCGCGGCTATCGCCCACAACCTGCTGCGCGCCGCCGGCGTACTCGCCGGAGGAACCCACGCGGTGGCCCGCGGGGCCACCTTGCGCCGCACAATCGTCAACGTCGCGGCCCGGCTGGCCCGGCCCCAACGCCGACCGATCTTGCACCTACCAACACATTGGCCGTGGACAGACCAGTGGCTGGCACTGTGGCGCAACACCATCGGCTACAGCCCACCAGCAGCCACCCCCGCCTGACCACCGCCGAGAGGCCCGACCAGAAAACCACAGGAAAAGCTGGACAGACCAGCGACTACCTCGTGCTCACACCCCTGCAGACCGAAAAACAGCCACAACAGACACATCAACCACTTCAGTCCACGGATCGAGGCTTAGCCTCGATCCACTGATGAATTGGCTGGTCAGTGAGTGTCGGAACGAGGAAAGTGCCCCTTGAGCTGGGATGATTGGTGTTCTCTAGGCATCAATCAGACCGGTTCAGAAAGGCACTTCCAGTGCAAGTGTCCCATAGGTTCGCCGTGTCCTCGGCAGTGTTCGACGATGCCCATCTCGTGTCGTGCGCTGGGCTTGTGCCGGTGATGACCTTGGCGGAGCAGTGCGGACTGACGGCGCTGCTGGAACGCAAGGTTCGGTTCACCTGCGAGCGGATCAAATCTGGTGCGGCCAATCCGTCACCCAAGCTGAGCACGCTGATCGCCGGGATGTGCGCCGGTGCAGACAGCATCGATGACCTCGACATCGTGCGCTGCGGCGGGATGAAAACGCTCTTCGACAGTGTGTATGCGCCATCCACGATCGGAACTTTGCTGCGGGAGTTCACCTTCGGTCACGCTCGCCAACTCGATGGTGTGCTGGGAGAACACCTGGGCGCACTCTGCGAGCGAGTGCCACTGCTGCCCGGTGCTCACGAACGGGCATACATCGACATCGACTCGCTGCTGCGCCCGGTCTATGGTCACGCCAAACAGGGCGCTTCCTACGGACACACCAAGATCGCCGGGAAACAGATCTTGCGCAAAGGTCTCTCACCGTTGGTGACCACCCTGAGCACCGACCACGGCGCTCCGGTGATCACCGGAGCCCGACTGCGGGCCGGAAAGACCAACTCTGGCAAGGGCGCAGCGAGCATGATCGCTGCGGCCGTGGCGACCGCCCGCGGGGCCGGAGTCAGTGGCCAGATCCTGGTCCGCGGCGACTCCGCCTACGGCACCAGCACCGTGGCCGCGGCCGCCCGCCGCGCCGGAGCCCGGTTCTCGCTGGTGCTGAACAAAACAACAACCGTGGCTGCGGCGATCGAGTCGATCCCCGAGAACGCCTGGACCCCCGTGTCCTACCCGGGTGCGGTCCGCGACCCCGACACCGGTGTCTGGATCTCCGATGCCGAAGTCGCCGAAATCGGCTACACCGCCTTCAGTTCCACCGAAACCCCGATCACCGCCCGCCTGATCGTGCGCCGCGTCAAAGACGCCCGCTACCCCGACGCGTTGTTCCCGGTGTGGCGGTATCACCCGTTCTTCACCGACTCCGGCGAACCCATCGATGCCGCTGATATCACTCACCGCCGCCACGCGATCATCGAGACCGTGTTCTCAGATCTGATCGACGGACCCCTGGCCCACATGCCCTCAGGACACTTCGCCGCGAACTCAGCATGGATCCTGTGCGCGGCTATCGCCCACAACCTGCTGCGCGCCGCCGGCGTACTCGCCGGAGGAACCCACGCGGTGGCCCGCGGGGCCACCTTGCGCCGCACAATCGTCAACGTCGCGGCCCGGCTGGCCCGGCCCCAACGCCGACCGATCTTGCACCTACCAACACATTGGCCGTGGACAGACCAGTGGCTGGCACTGTGGCGCAACACCATCGGCTACAGCCCACCAGCAGCCACCCCCGCCTGACCACCGCCGAGAGGCCCGACCAGAAAACCACAGGAAAAGCTGGACAGACCAGCGACTACCTCGTGCTCACACCCCTGCAGACCGAAAAACAGCCACAACAGACACATCAACCACTTCAGTCCACGGATCGAGGCTTAGCCTCGGGACCGTCGGCGGGGTCCAGCCGCGCCGGCCACCACACCTTCGGCCCGATCAGCGTGAACAGCGCCGGGATCACCACGGTGCGGACCAGGAAGGTGTCCAGCAGGATGCCCAGGCCCACGATGATGCCCAGCTGCGTCAGCACGATCAGCGGCAGCACGCCCAGCACGCAGAACACCGCGGCCAGCACGATGCCGGCGCTGGTGATGACCGCGCCGGTGGCCGAGACCGCCCGCACGATGCCGGTGCGGGTGCCGAACGTGGCGGTCTCCTCGCGGGCCCGGGTCACCAGGAAGATCGTGTAGTCGACGCCGAGGGCCACCAGGAACAGGAACGCGAACAGCGGGGTGGTGTTGTCCAGCGCCGGGAAGCCGAACACGTGGATGCTCACCCAGCCGCCCAGGCCCAGCGCGGCCATCGAGGACGCCACGGTCACCACGACCAGCAGCAGCGGGGCGACGACGGAGCGCAGCAACACCAGCAGGACCGCCAGCACCACCACCAGGATGGCCGGGATGATCAGCAGCCGGTCGTGCACCGCGGCGTCGCGGGAATCCAGCGCCTGGGCATCGGCGCCGCTGACCAGCGCGCCGGGGTCGACGGACTGCACCGAATCGCGCAGCGCCGCAATCGTTTCGAATGCCTCATCGCTGGCCGGGGCGGCGTCGGTGATCACCGACCACTGCGAGCGGCCAGCACCGTCGTCGCCGCCGGGGGCCGCCGAGATGACGCCCGCGGTGCCCTCGATGGCGGCCTGGATCTGCGGACCGCGGTCGGTGGCCCCAATGACCCGGGTGGGGTCGGTCAGCCCGCTGGGGAAGTGCTCGGCCAGCCGCTCGTAGCCGGTCACCGATTCGGCCTTGACCCGGAACTGCTCGGTCTGCGACAGCCCGATCGTGGTGCCCAGCAGGCCGCAGGTCAGCACCGCCAGGCCGGCGATCGAGGCCACCAGCACCGCCACCGGCCGGCGCGCCACGGCGGTGGCGATGCGGTGCCAGACACCGCTATCCGTCAGGTCGCGATCCTCGTGCGACGGGATGAACGGCCAGAACAGCCGGACCCCGAACAGCGCCAGCAGCGGCGGCAGCACCAGCAGCGAGAAGGCCGCGGCCACAACGAGACCCGCGGCGGCCTGCAGACCCAGGCTGCGGGTGCTCGGCGCGCTGGCCAGCAGCAGCGTCAGCAGCGCCAGCACCACGGTGGCGTTGCTGGCCAGGACAGCCGGCCCGGCGTTGCGCACCGCGATGCGCAGCGCCTCGCGGTGATCGGAGCTGGACCGCAGTTCCTCGCGGTAGCGCGAGATCAGCAGCAGCGCGTAGTTGGTGCCCGCGCCGAACACCAGCACGCTGGTGATGCCCGAGGTGGACCCGTCCGGCGTCAGCCCGGCCAGCGAGGTGACCGTGCTGCCCAGGGTGGCGCCGACCCGGTCGGCGAAGCCGATCACGGCCAGCGGCACCAGGAACAGCACCGGCGAGCGGTAGGTGAGGATCAGCAGCAGCGCCACCACCGCGGCGGTCACCGCCAACAGCGTGATGTTCGCGCCGGAGAAGGCGCCGGCGATGTCCGCGCCGAAGGCCGGCCCGCCGGTGACCTCCGCGCGCAGCGTCTCCGGCAGCCCGGCGGTGGCGGCCCCGCGCACCGAATCCACGGCGTCGCGCAGTTCGAAGCCCGACAGCGTGCCGTCCATCGGGACGGCGGCCAGGGCGGCGATGCCGTCCTCGGACACCGTCATCGGCGGCCCGCCGGCCGGACCGCCGAGTTTTTCCTGCACGCGCTGCCGGGCCGCCTCGGCCGCCCCGACGTCCTCGGGCTTCAGCGGGGCGTCGTCGGTGCGGGTGACCACCAGGATGGCCGGGGCCTGATCGCCGCCCGGGAACGCCCCGGCGGCCTCGGCGGCGCGCGCCGACTCGGCCGAACTCGGCAGCGCGATCGGGGACTGCGAGGCGGCGTCGTTGCTGCCCGCCAACCCCAGCAGCAAACCGGAGGCCACGGCGATCAGCAGTGCGAGCACCCACGAGCGGGGCGCGGTGACGACGGCAGCAAGTCGGTCCCAGATCACGCGCTCAACGTACCCAGATCCTTCGATGGCCTAACCTTTCGGGTCCCGCGGGACGCCTATGGTGGAAAGCATGTCTGCGCCCCGAATCCTGCTGCTGGGTGCCGGGGATCTGGGCCGCGAGGTGGTGCTCAGCTTTCAGCGCCTCGGCGCGGTGGTGATCGCCGCGGACGCCCACCCCGATGCGCCCGCCCTCGCCTTCGCCGACGAGTCCGCTGTGGTCGATCTCACCGACCCCGACGCGGTGGCCGCGGCCATCGACCGGTTCGACCCCGGCTACCTGGTGACAGCCACCGATGACGTGGCCGCCGAGGCTTTGGCCGCCGCCGAGTCCGACGGCCTGCGGGTGGTCCCGGGCGGGCGGCGGACCCGGCTGACGCTGGACCGCGAGGCCCTGCGGCGGCTGGCGGCCGACGAACTGGGTCTGCCCACGGCGCCGTTCTGGTTCGCCGGATCCCTCGAGGAACTCGGCGCCGTCGCCGCGCACGCCGGCTATCCGCTGGTGGTCAAGCCGCTGGTGGCGCTGCCGGGCGAGGGGCAGTCGGTGCTGCTGCGGCCCGACGACCTCGAGGCCGCCTGGGGCCGGGCCACCTCGGCCGGCGCCGGCCACCGGGTGCTCGTCGAATCCGTGGTCGAGGTCGACGACGAGGTCACCCTGCTGACGGTCCGCACCGGCGAATCCGTGGCCACCCAGTTCTGCGAGCCGATCGGGCACCGGCACGTCGACGGCGTGCTGGAGGCCTGGCAGCCGCAGCCGATGACGCCGGTGGCGCTGGATTCGGCGCGCTCGATCGCCGCGCGGGTGGTCACCGCGCTCGGCGGCCGCGGCCTGTTCGGGGTGGAGTTGCTGGTGCGCGGCGACGAGGTGTACTTCTCCGACGTCACGGTCCTGCCGCACGACAGCGCCCTGGTGACCCTGCGCTCCCAGCGGCTGTCCGCGCTGGATCTGCACGCCCGCGCGGTGCTGGGGCTGCCGGTGGACACCATCATGATCTCCCCGGGCGCGGTCGAGGTGAGCTACCGGCCGGGCTCTCGGGATAACCTCTCCGAGGCCCTGAGCGTGCCGGAGACCGACGTGCTGTTGTTTCCGGCGCCGGTCGGGTCTCCGGGGGCCGGCCGCAGCCGGTTCGAGGTGGTGCTGGCGACGGCACCGGCCGTCGCCGGTGCCCGGGAGCGGGCCCGCCAGGCGGCGCAGGCGCTACGAGGGAGTAGATCGTGACCGACCAGAAGCCCGACTCCGACGGGGCCAGCGTCACGCCGTTTCTGGCCGCCCTGGCGATCATCGTGCTCGTCGTGATCGTGATCGGGGTCATGAGCTGGGCCAACAGTGACGAGGACGCGCTGCACGAGGGCGTCGTCCGCGCGGCGCTGGGCCAGAACGATGCGCTGCAGCGGCTCGACTACGAGGACTTCCGGACCTACACCTGCGCGCAGCAGGCCGGCACGGAGGCCGAGGTGCTGGCCCGGCAGCGCGAGTCGGTGGCCGAGAAGGGCGCGCGCTATGTGGGCAACGTCCTGGAGGTCAAGGTCGACGGGGGCAAGGTCGACGGCGACACCGCGACCGCCAACGTCGTCTACTACTTCGACAACGACAAGGACGCCATGATCGACACCCCGACCGAGTTCGTCCTCGAGGACGGCTCCTGGCGGGTGTGTTCGGCCACATCCTGACGTGTGGAAAACTTGCTCCGGTGAGTTACGCAGGAGATATCACGCCCGAAGAGGCGTGGTCGATGCTCAGCGCGGATCCGGAGGCGACGCTGGTCGACTGCCGGACCGACGCCGAGTGGAACTTCGTCGGTGTGCCCGACGTGTCGAGCCTGGGCCGCGAGGTCGTGTTCGTCGAGTGGAACCGCACCAACGGCACCCACAACGACGCGTTCGTGGCCGAGTTGCAGGCCGCGGGGGTGACGCCCGGAACGCGTCCGGTGATCTTCCTGTGTCGCTCGGGTAACCGCTCGATCGGCGCGGCCGAGGCCGCCACCGCCGCCGGGATCGGCCCTTCCTACAACGTGCTCGACGGCTTCGAGGGCCACCTCGACGCGCAGCGCCACCGGGGCGGATCCGGGTGGAAGGCGCTCGGGCTGCCCTGGGTGCAGTCATGAGCGAACCGGAGGTCCCGTCGGTCCGGATCCCGAAGCCGTTGCCGCCCGGCCTGGGTCAGGCCACCGTGGGTGTACGCGGCGGGTTGCTGCGCTCGCAGTTCGAGGAGACCGCCGAGGCGATGTACCTCAACTCGGGCTACACCTACGCCAGCGCGGCCGACGCCGAGCGCGCCTTCACCGGCGAGGTCGACCGCTTCGTCTACTCGCGCTACGGCAACCCGACCATCGCGATGTTCGAGGAGCGGTTGCGCCTGATCGAGGACGCCCCGGCGGCGTTCGCGACCGCCACCGGCATGGCCGCGGTGTTCACCGCGCTCGGCGCGCTGCTGGCCGCCGGCGATCGCCTGGTGGCCGCGCGCAGCCTGTTCGGGTCGTGCTTCGTGGTGTGCAACGAGATCCTGCCGCGCTGGGGCGTCGAAACCGAGTTCGTCGACGGCGACGACCTCGCCCAGTGGGAGGCGGCGCTGAGCAAGCCCACCCAGGCGGTGTTCTTCGAGACCCCGTCGAATCCCATGCAGTCGCTGGTCGACATCGCCGCGGTCAGTGAACTCGCCCACGCCGCGGGCGCAAAGGTGGTGCTGGACAACGTCTTTGCCACCCCGCTGCTGCAGCGCGGCATGCCGATGGGTGCCGACGTGGTGGTCTACTCCGGCACCAAACACATCGACGGCCAGGGCCGGGTGCTCGGCGGGGCCATCCTCGGTGATCAGGAATACATCGACGGCCCGGTGCAGACGCTGATGCGCCACACCGGCCCCTCGATCAGCTCCTTCAACGCCTGGACCCTGCTCAAAGGCCTTGAAACCCTTGCGCTTCGGGTCAACCACAGCAACGCTGCCGCGCAGCGGATCGCGGAGTACCTCGAGGCGCACGCCGGCGTGCGATGGGTCCGCTACCCGTTTTTGACCTCGCATCCGCAGTACGAGTTGGCCAAGCGGCAGATGAGCGGCGGCGGCACGGTGATCACCTTCGAACTCGACGCACCCGCCGACGGCGGCAAGCAGCGCGCGTTCGAGGTGCTCGACAAGCTGCGGGTCATCGACATCTCCAACAACCTCGGCGACGCGAAATCGTTGATCACGCACCCGGCGACGACCACGCACCGGGCGATGGGGCCGGAGGGGCGCGCCACCATCGGGCTCGGCGACGGGGTGGTCCGGCTGTCGGTGGGCCTCGAGGACGTCGAGGATCTGATCGCCGATCTGGACCAAGCGCTGGGCTGATCGCGTTATAGTCGCCCGGTGATCAGCGGTGACACGCTGACCGGGAGGGACCGCGAACTGACGACCCTGCGCCGCGCTCTGAGCGGGGTCGGCAACTTCGCCGGTGTACTGGTCGCAGGACCTGCGGGGGTGGGCAAGACGAGGCTCGCCCGTGAGTTGCTGTCCCAGGCCGCCGCCGCGGGCACCCAGACCGATTGGATCGTCGGCACCGCATCGGCCCGGCCGATCCCGTTGGGCGCGTTCACCGCAACCCTCGGCGAGCACGTCAACGATCCCAATCCCAGTGTGCGACAGGTCATCACGGCGCTGCTGGCCCGGCAACGCCAGGGGCGGGTGGTGATCGGCGTCGACGACGCGCATCTGCTGGACGGTTTCTCCGCCCACGTCGTGCACCAGCTCGCGCAGAGCCGCCAGGCCCGGCTGGTGGTGACGGTGCGCACCGGGGCCGACGAGCCCGACGCGGTCCGCGCGCTGTGGAAGGACGGACTGCTGGCTCGGCTGGACCTCGAGCCGCTGTGCCCGCAGGGGGCCCGCGCCATGGTCGAGGCGGCGCTGGAGGGTCCGATGGATGCCCGTAGCGCACAACGGTTCTGGCGGCTCACCGGTGGCAACGCGCTGTTCCTGCGGCAGCTGCTCAAGGATCAGGTGGCCGCCGGCCGGGTCCGCAAGGTCAAGGGTGTCTGGATCTGGGACGGCGACGTCGCGGTGTCGCAGAACATGAGCGATCTGGTGGGCAATCAGCTCGACCGGCTCCCATCGGAGGTGGCCACGGTCCTCGACGCACTGTCCCAGTGCGAGCCGCTCGACGTCGACATCCTGACCGACCTGGTGGGCCGGTCCGCGGTGGAGACCGCCGAACAGATGCACCTGATCACCGTCGAACGCCGCGCCGACGCGCTCACCGCGCGGCTGGCGCACCCCATCTTCGGCGAACTGCGCCGCGCGGCGGCCGGCGAGATGTACCTGTCGAAAATGCGTGGGGCGCTGGCGCAGCGGCTGGCCGGCCGCGACCCCGGCGACGCACAGGGCGCGGTCCGGCGCGCGTTGCTGCAGCTGGAATCCGATCTGCCGCCCGACCCGGCGCTCTATGTCGAGGCGGCGCGGGTCACCATGACCCTGCTGGATCTGGACCTGGCCCAGCGGTTCGCCGCGGCGGCGGCCGCCGCGGGTGCGGCCGCGGCCACCGAGATCATGGCCGTCAACCGCTTTCTGGCCGGCGACGGCCCCGCCGCCGAGCAGACCCTGTGCGAATTGGCCGCCCGCGGCACCGACCGGCACCGCTGGACGACGCTGCGCGCGGCGAATCTGATCTGGATGCTCGGCGATCCGACGGCCGCCGAGCGCCTGCTGGCCGAGTTGGCCGACGATGCCGAGACCGAGGCGCAGCGGGCCACCCGCTATTCGGTCGAGGCCTGCGTGGACGCGGTCTTCGCGCGCTGCGCCTCGGCGCAGCGCAAGGCCCGCTACGCGCTGGAGTGCCCCGAACTCTCCGACCTCAACGCGATGCTCGCCGCGGTGTCGCTGATCATGGCCGCCGGGGCGCTCGGCCACGCCGACGACATCGGGCCGGTGGCGCGCGCGGCGCTGGACCGGGCCACCGAATCCTTCGAGAGCTCGCACATGCGCTTCTGGTTCGCCGGCGTCTACGCGCGGGCCTGCCGGCTGACCGGCCGGCTCGAGGAGTGTCGTGGGGCCGCCGAGCTACTCGCCGAACTCGCGCAGGACATGCCGAGCCTGGCGTATGCGAATCTGGTGTTCATGGTCGGCGCGGCCGAGCTGATGGGAGGCGACGTCGGTTCGGCCACCAAGAAGCTGCACGAGGCACTGGCCGGGGTCGAAACCCACGGGGTGACAACGGGTTTGCGGGCGGCCTGCGTCTTCGGGCTGGCCGAGGCGCACGCCAAGCTGGGGGAGGCCGAGGCGGCCGCCGAGATGCTCGGCGAGGTGCGGCAGAGCGCGCGCCCCGAGTTCCTGTTCATGCACACCGCCCTGGCGCTGGCGACGGGCTGGGTGCAGGCCGCCGGCGGTGCCCTGCAGGAGGCGGTGGACACGGTGCTGGCCGAGGCGAAAGTGGCCCGCGACCGCGACCAGCCGACCCACGAACTGGCGTGTCTGCAGGCCGCCGCGCAGTGGGGAGCCGGGCACGACCTCGACCAGATCGCCACCCGGACAGCCGAATTGGCCGAGGCCCTGCGATTGCCGTTGGCCGACGCGGTGGCCCGGCACGCGGCGGGTCTGCTCGGCCAGGACGGCGAGGCGTGCTGGCCGCCTCGACGGCCTACCAGGAGATCGGCGACCGGGCCGCCGCGGACTGTTCGCCGCCGCGCTGGCCGCCCAGCTGGCCCAGGAGTGCGGCGGGCTGTGCACGCCGGCCACCCGCAGCCCGGTGTCGCCGACGCCGCTGACCGGTCGGCAGCGGGAGGTCGCCGAACTGGTGGTCGCCGGGCTGTCGAACAAGGAGATCGCCGATCGGCTGGTGACCTCGGTGCGCACCGTCGAGGGCCATCTGTACCGCGCGTGCCAGCGCGTCGGCGCGAGCTCACGCAGCGACCTCGCGGCCATCATGCGCGCCGGCCCGGGCAGTTAACCCTGGTCGGGCTTCCTCTCCTCGACACCCGTCGAGCTCTGGGCGCGCTCCTCGTAGGCCGAGCGGGTCTTGGTGTCGAAGTTCAGGAACACGGTGTCGTTGCCGAGCTTGTGCGAGAGCCAGCGCCGCGCCTTGGGCGGGAGCAGCTGGGTGACGGTGCTGACGGCGCGCAGCGGCCCGGGCACCGACAGGTGCGTGATGGCCGGCTTGTCGAGCACCTTGACCACGCCGGCGGCGATGTCCTCCGGCTGCACGGGCTTCTGCGCGGCCGACGTCTTGGTGCCGGTGATCAGCTCGGTGTTGGTGAAGGTGGGCAGCACGACGCTGACGTTGACGCCCTGCGGTGCGAATTCGTCGGCCATGGCGGTGGACAGGCCGACCACCGCGAACTTGGTGCCGGCGTAGACCACCTGGCCGGGCACGGCGATCATGCCCGACAGCGACGAGATGTTGACGATGTGGCCGCTGCGGCGCTTGACCATCTCCGGCAGCACCAGCCGGCAGCCGGTCAGTACGCCGTAGAAGTTGACCTCGATCGAGGTGCGGATGGCCTGCTCGGTCTGCTCGAGGAACGGCCCGACCGGCATCACGCCCGCGTTATTGATCAACACATCGATCTGACCGGTGCCGTCGGCGCGCGCCTTGTCCAGGAAGACCTCGAACGACTCGGCGTCGGTGACGTCCACCGGATAGCCGGTGACCTGCCCGAACCGCAGCAACTCGGTGACGGCGGTGTCCAGCACCGCGACGTCGCGGTCGCCGATGACGACCCGCGCGCCGCGGGCCAGCAGGGCCTTGGCGGTGGCGAAGCCGATTCCGCGGGCGGCCCCGGTGATGACGATGTTCTTGCCCCGGATGTTGTCCATGGCGCGAAACTTTACACGTGTCAAGTTTTGCCGGCCAGCGCCGCCCGGCCGGTCAGTTCGCGGATGGGACCGTGCCAGACGTCGCCGTGGCCGGGGATCAGCACATCGGTCTCGAGCATGGCCAGCGCGTCCAGGCTGCGCCGGCAGGCGGCCTCGTCGTGGTTGAACACCGACGGCAGCAACTGCGGGCCGCGCCGCCCCGAGGTGGGATGTCCGGTGACCAGCGCATCCCCGGAAACCAGCAGGCCGTCGACCAGATACGAGCAGTGGCCGCCGGTGTGTCCGGGCGTGGGGATCGCGATCGGACGGCCGGGCAGGGTTGCGCCGACGTCCTCGGTGAACACCCGCGCCGACGGGATCCCGGCCCGGATCAGCGCGCCTTTGCCGAGGATCCGCACCGCCCACGTCAGCCAGCGCGGGTGCCACGCGTGCATCGCCAGCGCGGCCACCGACGCCTGCTCGAGGTGGTCCCGCTGGGTGTGGCCGATCTCGTCGGCGTGGCAATACACCGGGGTGCCGTATTCGGCGGCGAACCAGATCGCGGTGCCCAGATGGTCAATGTGGGCGTGGGTCAACAGGATTGCCGTCACGTCGGCCGCGTGATATCCGAGCTGGCGCAGGGACGCCAACACCTCGCCGCGCTGACCGGGGAATCCCGCGTCGATCAGCACCACCCCGTCGGCACCGGCGATCAGGACCCAGTTCACCAGGTCGGTCTGGGCCACGTGGACGAGGTCGGAAACCGCGACCAACTCCCCCGAAGCAGGTGCCATCTCCCAGAGTTTAAGTCCTACGGGTAGAAAAGGAGGCGTGGCTGAACTCAAACGTGAACTGAAGCTGGGTTACAAGGCGTCGGCGGAGCAGTTCGCGCCGCGCGAGTTGGTGGAGCTGGCGGTGCTGGCCGAGGCGCACGGGATGGACAGCGCGACGGTCAGCGACCACTTCCAACCGTGGCGGCACGAGGGCGGGCACGCGCCGTTCTCGCTGGCCTGGTTGACGGCAGTGGGGGAGCGCACCCAGCGCCTGCAGCTGGGCACGTCGGTGTTGACCCCGACGTTCCGGTACAACCCGGCGGTGATCGCGCAGGCGTTCGCCACGATGGCGTGCCTGTACCCGGGCCGGGTGTTCCTCGGTGTGGGCACCGGCGAGGCGCTCAACGAGATCGCCACCGGCTACGCCGGCGAGTGGCCGGAGTTCAAGGAACGCTTCGCGCGGTTGCGCGAGTCGGTGCGCCTGATGCGCGAGCTGTGGCTCGGGGATCGGGTGGACTTCGACGGGGAGTACTACCAGACCAGGGGGGCCTCGATCTACGACGTGCCCGACGACGGGGTGCCGATCTACATCGCCGCCGGCGGGCCGGTGGTCGCCAAGTACGCGGGCCGGGCCGGCGACGGCTTCATCTGCACCTCGGGCAAGGGCGCAGAGCTCTACCAGGACAAGCTGATCCCGGCGGTGCGCGAGGGCGCGCAGCTCGCCGAGCGCGATCCGGAGAGCATCGACCGGATGATCGAGATCAAGATCTCGTATGACACCGATCCGGAGAAGGCGCTGGAGAACACCCGGTTCTGGGCGCCGCTGTCGTTGACCGCCGAGCAGAAGCATTCGATCGACGACCCGATCGAGATGGAGAAGGCCGCCGACGCGCTGCCCATCGAGCAGGTCGCCAAGCGCTGGATCGTCGCCTCGGATCCCGACGAGGCGGTGGCCAAGGTCTCCGACTATGTCGACTGGGGCCTCAACCACCTGGTGTTCCACGCGCCGGGCCACGATCAGCGGCGTTTCCTCGAACTGTTCCAGCGCGACCTGGAACCCCGGCTGCGCAAGCTCGGATAGCCCCGTGAGCAACGGCGACAACGGCGGCGTGTCCGGCATCTACATCGCCTCGCCGGAGGGGGACACCGGCAAGTCGACCATCGCGCTGGGCATCCTGCAGCGGCTGGCGGCCACCGTCCCGCGGGTCGGGGTGTTCCGGCCGATCGTGCGGGAGGGTGAGGCCCGCGACTACATCCTCGAACTGCTGCTGGCCCGCACCACCGCCGGCCTGAGCTACGAGGACTGCGTCGGCGTGACCTATCAGCAGGTGCACGACGATCCCGACGCCGCCATCGTCGCGATCGTCGACCGCTTCCACGCCGTGGCCCAGCGCTGCGACGCGGTGGTGATCATCGGCAGCGACTACACCGATGTGGCCACCCCCAGCGAGCTGGAGATGAACGCGCGGATCGCGGCCAACCTCGGTGCGCCGGTGGTGCTGGCGGTGCGCGCCAAGGGCCGCACCCCGCAGGAGGTCGCCCAGGCGGTGGCCGTGTGCCTGGCCGATATCTCCGGCCAGTACGCGCACACTGCCGCCATCGTCGCCAACCGCTGCGAACCGGACCAACTCGACGCGGTGACCGCCGCACTCGACGGCTTCGACCCCAAGTCCTATGTGCTGCCGGAGGAGCCGCTGCTGGTGGCGCCCTCGGTCGCCGAGTTGCGCGACGCGGTGGGCGGCACCCTGATCAAGGGCGACGAGGAGTTGCTCGGGCGCGAGGTGCTCTCGGTCATGGTGGCCGGGATGACCGCCGACCACGTGCTGGAGCGGCTGCGCGACGACCAGGCCGTGATCACCCCGGGCGATCGCTCCGACGTTGTGCTGGCGCTGATGAGTGCCCATGCGGCCGAAGGGTTTCCGTCGCTGTCGACGATGATCCTCAACGGCGGCCTCCGGTTGCACCCGTCGATCGCCGCGCTGGTCGACGGCCTGGGGTCGCGGCTGCCGATCATCGCCACCGATCTGGGCACCTTCGACACCGCCAGCGCGGTGGCGGCCACCCGGGGCCGGGTGACGGTGGGCTCGCAGCGCAAGATCGACACCGCGATCGAGCTGATCAACCAGCACGTCGACGTCCAGGACATGCTCGACCAGTTGGCCATCCCGATCCCGGACGTCACCACGCCGCAGATGTTCGAGCACGGCCTGGTGGAGCGGGCCCGCGCGGACCGCAAGCGCATCGTGTTGCCCGAGGGGGAGGACGACCGGATCCTGCGCGCGGCCGGGCGGCTGCTGCGGCGCGGGGTCGCCGACCTGACGATCCTCGGGGACGACGCCCAGATCCGGTTGCGCGCCGCCGAACTCGGCGTGGACCTGGCCGAGGCCACGGTGCTGAACCCGAAGACCAGCGAGCTGTGCGATCAGTTCGCCGAGCAGTACGCCCAGTTGCGCAAGCACAAGGGCGTCACGGTGGAGCAGGCCCGCGAGATCATCGCCGACGTGTCGTATTTCGGCACCATGCTGGTGCACAACGACATCGTCGACGGCATGGTGTCCGGGGCCACCCACACCACCGCCCACACCGTCCGGCCCGCCCTCGAGATCGTCCGGACCTCGCCGGGGATCTCCACGGTCTCGAGCATCTTCCTGATGTGTCTGTCCGACCGGGTGCTGGCCTACGGCGACTGCGCGATCGTGCCGGATCCGACCGCCGAACAGCTCGCCGACATCGCGATCAGCTCGGCGCGCACCGCCGCGCAGTTCGGCATCGAGCCGCGGGTGGCCATGCTGTCCTACTCCACGGGCAGCTCCGGGGCCGGCGCGGATGTCGAGAAGGTCAGGACCGCGACGGAATTGGTCCGGGAGCGGGCCCCCGAGCTGCTGGTCGAGGGGCCCATCCAGTACGACGCGGCCGTCGAGCCTTCGGTGGCCGCCACCAAGATGCCGGACTCGCAGGTCGCCGGCCGCGCGACGGTGCTGATCTTCCCGGACCTCAACACCGGCAACAACACCTACAAGGCCGTGCAGCGCAGCGCCGGCGCCATCGCGATCGGCCCCGTGCTGCAGGGCCTGAACCAGCCCGTCAACGACCTCTCGCGCGGTGCGCTGGTCGAGGACATCGTCAACACGGTGGCCATCACCGCGATCCAGGCGCAGGGAGAATAAGCAATGAACCGGACGGTTCTGGTGATCAACTCCGGCTCGTCGTCGATGAAATTCAGCCTGGTGCAACCGGATAGCGGCGTCGAGATCGCCGACGGCCTCGTGGAGCGGATCGGCGAGCGCGAGTCGATCGCGAAGGTGCAGTTCGGCGACCGCACGGTGGACCGCGAGTGCGCGGTGGCCGACCACGACGCCGCGCTGCGCCTGACCTTCGAGCTGTTCGACGAGGCCGGCGGCAACCTGGAGACCGTCGGCTTGGTCGCGGTCGGTCACCGCCTGGTGCACGGCGGCCGGGACCTGTACCGGCCGACGGTGATCGACGACGCGGTGGTGGCCAAGGCCCGGGAGCTGGCACCGCTCGCGCCGCTGCACAATCCGCCCGCGGTGATCGGCGTCGAGGTGGCCCGCCGGATGTTGCCGGACCTGCCGCACATCGCGGTGTTCGACACCGCGTTCTTCCACGACCTGCCCGCCGCGGCCGCCACCTACGCCATGGACCGCGAGTTGGCCGAGCAGTGGCGCATCCGGCGCTACGGCTTCCACGGCACCTCGCACCAGTACGTCAGCGAACAGGCCGCCGAGTTCCTGGACCGCCCGCTGGATCAGCTCAATCAGATTGTGCTGCACCTGGGTAACGGCGCCTCGGCCTCGGCGATCGCCGGCGGCCGCCCGGTGGACACCTCGATGGGCCTGACCCCGATGGAGGGCCTGGTGATGGGCACCCGCAGCGGTGACGTCGATCCGGGCATCGTGTTCTACCTGGCCCGCACCGCGAAGATGGCCGTCGAGGACATCGAGGCGATGCTCAACCGGCGCTCCGGGGTGTTCGGATTGGGCGGCGACAACGACTTTCGCGAGCTGCACCGGCTGATCGAGGGCGGCTCCGAACCCGAGGCCGGCCACGCCCGGCTGGCCTACGACGTCTATATCCACCGGCTGCGCAAGTACATCGGCGCCTACCTGGCGGTCCTGGGCGACACCCACGTCATCACGTTCACCGCCGGTGTCGGGGAGAACGACGCCAAGGTGCGCCGCGACGCGCTGACCGGCCTGGCCCCGCTGGGGGTGGAGATCGACGAGCACCTCAACGAGAGCCCGTCGCGGGGCGCGCGGGTGATCTCCGCGGACAACTCGCCGACCACGGTGCTGGTCATCCCCACCGACGAGGAACTCGCGATCGCGCGGGCCTGCGTGGCTGTGCTGGGCTAGAACGTGCTGGTGGGCCGCACCGTGTTGGCCATGTCCACCAGCGCGTAGCGGTGCGCGCGGCTCGGTGCCTGCCGGGCCAGGGCCCGCAGCGAGGATTCCACGCCGAGTTGCAGGCCGTGCAGCGTGAACGGGAAGCCCAGGATGTGGTTGGTGCCGGCCTCGTGGTCGACGATCCAGTCCAGCGCGGTGCCCAGCACCAGCGCCCGGATCTGCAGCACCCGCGGTTCGGTCTCCGGCAGCGCCTCGACGCGGCGCGCGGCGTCGCGGATCTGCTGCTCGGTGACCTCGCTGATGGACCGGCCCGACAGCAGCGTCACCGCGCTGGTGAGCCGGGCGGTGGTGAAGTGCCGCGACGCCGCGGGCACCTGGTCCAGGGTCTTGATCGCGGCGTCGCGCTCGCCGGCCACCGATTGCGCACGGGCCAAACCGAATCCGGCCGCGATGACGCCGTCGTCGGTGCGCCACACGGTGCGGTAGAAGTCCTGATCGGTGGTGCTGCCGGACAGCTCGGCGGTCGCGGCCAGCGCGAGCTTGGGGGCCAGCTCACCCGGCAGCAGGTCGAGCACCTCGGTGAAATGCTTTGTCGCCGAGTCGTAGTCGGCGGTCAACAGCTCCGATACCGCGCGGAACCACACCAGCCGCCACTGCCAGCCCACCCGCTCGGCCAGATCCTCGAGCTTGCGGGTGGCCTTGGCGACGTCGCCGAGGTCCAGCAGCGCGCGGATTTCCATCAGCGGCAACTCGATGGACTCGCTGAGGTCGATGCCCTCCGAGTCCAGCGCGCCGTGGCGTGCGGCGCGCAGCGAGTCCAGGGTCTGCACGGGCTGCGAGAGCACGTTGGCCGACAGCACGGTGGCGGCCACGTCGGAGCGGTCCACCAGCGGGACCGGCAGCGCGGTCACGATCTCGGCGGCGGTCAGCTTCTCCGAGTGCGGTTTTCCGTCCAGGTAGACGTCGGTGTGCGAGACCAGCAGGTCCACCCCGAACGTCGAGCGCGACCGGCTGAACACCGTCGAGAGCCCGGGGCGCGGCACCCCGGTGTCGGAGGCCACGACCTCGCGCAGCACGCCGAGCAGCTGCCCGGACATCTCGTCGGCTGTGGCGAACCGCCGCCGCGGGTCGGGGTCGATGGCCCGGCGCAGCACCCGCTCGAAGCTGTCGTACTCGTCGAGCACCGGGTCGTCGGCGGGCAACCCGTCGACGTAGCGGCCGTTCTTGGTGTGCAGCCGCAGTGTGAGCGCGGCCAGCGTGCGCCCCACGGTGTAGATGTCGGTGGCGATCGTCGGGCCGGTCCGCACGATCTCCGGGGCCTGGTAACCCGGTGTGCCATACAGGTATCCGAACGAGTTGATCCGCGAGACCGCGCCGAGGTCGATCAGCTTGAGCTGTTCCTCGGTGAGCATGATGTTCTCGGGCTTGAGATCGTTGTAGCACAGCCCGATCGAGTGCAGATAGCCCAGCGCGGGCAGGATCTCGAGCATGTAGGCGATCGCCTGGGCCACCGGCAGCCGGTCCTCGCGGCCCTGCTTGAGCGAGGTGCCGCCGACGTACTCCATCACGATGTAGCCCACCGGATCGCCGTGGCTGTCCGGGTGCTCGACGAAGTTGAAGATCTTCACGATCGACGGGTGCACGACCTCGGCGAGGAACTGCCGCTCGGCCATCGCGATGGCCTGGGCCTCGGCATCCCCGGAATGCACCAAACCCTTGAGCACCACGGGTCTTTCGTTGACATTGTGGTCGACGGCCAGATACACCCAGCCCAGGCCGCCGTGCGCGATGCAGCCCTTGATCTCGTACTGGTCGGCCACCATGTCGCCGGGGCCCAGTTGCGGCAGGAACGAGTAGGCGCTGCCGCAGTACGGGCACCAGCCCTCCGAGAGCGCCTTGCCCTCCGGGGTGGAACGGCCCACCGGCTTGCCGCAGTTCCAGCAGAACCGCTTGTTCTCCGCGACCACCGGATTGGTCATCAGTGCGCGCAGCGGGTCGATCTCGGGGACCCGCGGGATCTCGACCAGGCCACCGCCGAGGCGCCGCGCCGGCGCGATGGCCCGGGTGGCCAGGGTGACGTCGTGCGGTTCGGTGCCCGTCGAGGAGCCGTACAGGTCGTCCTCGTCGTCGTCGAAGTTGGGCCGGAAGATGGCCTGGGTGGCCATCGGTCGCATGGTCGACGCGGAGTCCAGCGTCATGTCGGCCGGCTGGGTGCTGGGGCCCCCGTCGTCGTGGTCGGTGGCACCGTGGCCGGTGTTCTCGTGGCCCGTGTTCTCGTCGAGTTCTGCCATGGCGCCCCTAGTCTCGGTACCGCGGGGTGGGGGGCGCCGGCGCCGGGCCCAGCACGGTGAGCCAGCGCCGGTACAGGGTGTTCCAGGTGCCGTCGCGGCGGATCCGTTCCAGGGTGCCGTTGACGAACCGCACCAGCCCGGTGTTGTCCTGGTTGATGCCGATCCCGTAGGGCTCCTGGGCCATGCTGGGGCCGACGATGTGCAGGAACGGGTCCTGGGCGGCCAGGCCGGCCAGGATGGTGTCGTCGGTGCTGACCGCGTCGACCTGCCGCTGTTGGATGGCGACCAGGCAGTCCGCCCAGGTCACCACGGAGATGATGATCGGCGCGGGGGAGATCGCGCGGATCCGCTTGAGCGAGGTGGTGCCGTCGACCGCGCAGACCCGCTTCCCGGACAGGTCCGAGGCGCGGGTGATCGCCGAGTCGCGTGGCACCAGGATCCGTTGGTAGGCAGTCAGATACACCGTGGAGAACTCGACCAGCTCGCGGCGCTCGCAGGTGATGGTCATGGTCTTGACGACGATGTCGACCTGATTGTTGCGCAGCGCGGCGATGCGCCCGGCCGACGACAGGATCCGGTACTCGACCTGGGTGGGGGTGCCGAAGATGTCGCGCGCCACCTCCCCGGCGATGTCGACGTCGAACCCGGTGATGGCGCCGGTGATCGGGTCGCGGAAGGAGAACAGGTTGTTGCCGATGTCCAGGCCGACGATCAGCCGGCCGCGGTTGCGGATGGTGGCGACGGCGTCCTCGGCTTCCTCGCGGTTGCGGAACGGCCGCAGGCTCGCGGTGGCGTCGCAATCGGCCTGCTCCTCGGGGGCCGGGATCGCGACCGGGTCGGGGACCAGTTCCTCGAGCCCGGCCGGGGTCGGCGGGGCCAGCGTCAGCCCGGGCACCGCGGTGCCGGAGTCGTATTGTGCGCAACCCGTCGCCAGGCCGACGGCCACCGCCAGCGCGGTCGCGGCCGCGCCGAGGCGGCGCAGTCCGGTGATCGACAGTGCGGCGATCATCGGTACTCGCTCATCCGCGGCCACAGCCCCAGCGCCACGGCCATCGCGGCGCCCAGCGAGAGCACCACGGCGCCGACCGTGGCGCCCGACAGGGTGCGGCCGGCCCGGGTGATGTCGGCGCGCAACCGCTCGCGGCTCTTCTGGATGCCTTCCGCCAGGGCGGCCTCGAGCTTGTCGAACGCCGGGGTGGAGTCGTCCTGCCCGGTGCCCAGCGCCACCTGGGTGGCGGCCTGATAGTTGCCCACCGAGATGTAGGCGTTGATCCGCTCGTCGGCCGCGCGCCACTTGGCCAGCAGCTGATCGGCCTCGGCCAGCGCCGACTTGTCGATCGAGTCGTCGCGCTCGAGGTACTCGGCGAGCTCTTGCTGCATGGTTTCGATGCGTTGGTAGTAGGACTGCTTGCGGACGTCCTCGTCGCCGCGGCGGATCAGCGACAGCGTCTCGTCGGCGCGGGCCTGCTGCGCGGTGATCGCCAGGTTCGTCACGGTCTTCAGCGACGTGGCCGCGGTGTTCTGCGCGCTGCGGCTCACGGCGGTGGAGATGACCAGGGCGGTGCCCACCCAGACGACCATGACCATGATCGCCAGCCCTCCCGCCACCAGCCCGATGTTGACCCGCCGCCGGGTGCGCCGCGCCAACCAGCGGTGCGCGAACGCGCCGAAAAGGATGGTGGCCGTGACGATCAGGATCACCGGCGACGGGATCCGGGTCGACGCCGTCGTCTCCTCGTCCACCTGCGACGAGGTCGCCTGATACAGCCGCTGGGCGTCGGGCAGGATGGTCTCCTGCATCAGCGACGAGGCCTCCGACAGGTACGACGAGCCCACCGGGTTGCCGGCCCGGTTGTTGGTCCGGGCGGTCTCGATCACCCCGGTGTAGACGGCGAGGTTGGCGTTGATCCGCGCGGTCAGCTCGCGCATCGATTCGTCCGTCAGGCCGCTGGCCGCCCGGGTCAGCGCCGCCGCGGCGTTGGTGATGGCCTGCTCGTAGCGCTGCCGGACCGGGCGGGGTTCGGCACCGGCGATGAAGGCGGTGGCGGCCGCGGCGTCGGCCACCGACAGCGTGGTGTACAGCTCGCCGGCCGCGAACGACAGCGGCTCGGTGTGGTTGAGCACCGTGGTCAGCGCCTGCTGACGGTGGTCGATGGTGGTCGACGTCGCGAACGCGCTGGACACCCCCAGGGTGGCCAGGATGACGCCGAGGGCCAGGATGCGGCCGGGGGTGGTCCACAGGAACCACCAACGGGGGTGGGCCGGCTCGTCGGGGGATCGGGACGCGAGCGGCTCGGTGGACGGGTGCGCCAGCTCCACCGTCACCGCTGCGGCCCCTTTACTGTCCGAATCCGACTATGTTCTGTGCGACGTCCCGTGCGACCCGACTCGTGTTCTCCCGCGATTCTAAGAGCTCGTTGTGAAAGTTGGGATGCGATCGCGCCCAGCGCGTCGGGCCGGGGCCGACGGAGCGGGGCACGCACTCCAATTGCGCTCCGCCTATCCTGGTGCCCGTGCGCGGCGACGGTGACGGCTGGGTGGTTTCGGAGGATGGCGCCCACTACTGGGGCCGCCACGGCGCGGCGGGTCTGCTGTTGCGGGCCCCCGGGACCGACGGCACGGCCGTGGTGCTGCTGCAGCACCGGGCGCCGTGGAGCCACCAGGGCGGCACCTGGGGACTGCCGGGCGGCGCCCGGGACAGCCACGAAACCCCGGAGCAGGCCGCCGTGCGCGAGGCGCACGAGGAGGCCGGGCTGGCCGCCGATCAGGTGACGGTGCGGATCAGCGTGGTGACCGCCGAGGTCGGCTCCGATGGCAGCGCTACCCACTGGACCTACACGACCGTGATCGCCGACGCGCCGACCCCGCTGGACACCGTGCCCAACCGGGAGAGCTCCGAGCTGCGCTGGGTGCCCGAGGACGAGGTCGTCGCGCTGCCGCTGCACCCGGGGTTCGCGGCCAGCTGGCCGAGGTTGCGCGAGGTGACCGCCACTATCCCGGTGTTCCGCTGAGCGCTGCGGCCAGGCGGGCCGCGGCCGCGCCGGGGTCCTCGGCGGCGGTGATCGCCCGGACCACCACCACTCGGTCCGCACCCGCGGCCAGCACCTCCGGCAGCCGTTGCTCGTCGATGCCGCCGATGGCGAACCAGGGCTTGGCGGGCTTGCGCGCCGCGGCCGCGCGGACCAGGTCCAGCCCCGGCGCCGCCCGGCCCGGTTTGGTAGGCGTGGGCCAGCACGGGCCCACGCAGAAGTAGTCCACCGACTCCTCGATGGCGGCGTCCACCTGCGCCTCGTCGTGGGTGGAGCGGCCGATCACCTGCCGGGCGCCGATGATGTCGCGCGCCACGTACAGCGGCAGATCGTCCTGACCCAGGTGCAGCACATCGGACTCGGCGGCCCGGGCGATGTCGGCGCGGTCGTTGACGGCGAACAGCGCCCCGTGCCGGCGCGCGGCGTCGGCCAGGATCTCGAGGGCGGCCAGCTCCTGGGCCGCCTCCAGCGGGCCGAACTGCAGCTCACCGGCCGATCCCTTGTCGCGCAGCTGGATGATGTCCACCCCGCCGGCCAGCGCGGCCTCGGCGAACTCGGCGAGATCACCGCGCTCGCGGCGCGCGTCGGTGCACAGGTACAGCCGCGCGGTGGCGAGGCGGTCCAACGGGAGCGGGGTAGGTGGGGTCACGCCGTTCAGGCTATCGCCGGACGGTGAGTACCCTGGTCGGAAGTAATCACGGGAGCCCGGCGGACCGGGCTGAGAGTGGATCTGCGCGCCGAGTGTCCCCGCGCGACCGGTCCTTACCGTCACACCTGATCCGGGTCATGCCGGCGAAGGGAGGAAACATGACACCTGGGACCGTAGCGGTGATCGGCGGCGGCGTCATCGGCCTGTCGGTGGCGCGGCGGGCGCTGCAGGACGGCTGGTCGGTGCGGGTGCACCGCAGCGACGTGCCCGGTGCGTCCTGGGTGGCCGGCGGCATGCTGGCCCCGCACAGCGAGGGCTGGCCCGGCGAGGAGGAACTGCTGCGGATCGGCCTGGACTCGCTGGCGCTGTGGCGCGCCGAGGGGCCCGGCTCCTACCGCGACGGTCTGCCGCCGGAGGTGGTGACCGCGCGCGAATCGCTGGTGGTCGCCGTCGACCGCGCCGACGCCGCCGACCTGAGGACCGTCGGGGACTGGCTGGCCGCCCAGGGCCACCCGATCGAACTCACCACCGCCGCGCGCGATATCGAACCGCTGCTGGCCCAGGGCATCCGGCACGGTTTCGTGGCGGCCACCGAACTGGCCGTGGACAACCGCGCCGTGGTGGCCGCGCTGGCGGCCGCCTGCGAGCGACTGGGGGCGCAGTGGGCGGGGCCGGTGGCCGACCTCGGCGACGTCGCGGCCGACGCGGTGGTGATCGCCAACGGGCTGGACGCGCCGACGCTGTGGCCGGGCCTGCCGGTGCGGCCGGTCAAGGGCGAGGTGCTGCGGCTGCGCTGGCGCAAGGGCTGTATGCCGGTGCCGCAGCGGGTGATTCGGGCCCGGGTGCACGGTCGGCAGGTGTACCTGGTGCCGCGGCACGACGGCGTGGTGGTCGGCGCCACCCAGTACGAGCACGGCCGCGACACCGCGCCCGCGGTGACCGGGGTGCGCGATCTGCTCGACGACGCCTGCGCGGTGCTGCCGGCCCTCGGCGAGTACGAGTTGGCCGAGTGCGCCGCCGGACTGCGGCCGATGACCCCGGACAACCTGCCCATCGTGGAACGTCTCGACGAGCGCACGCTGGTGGCCGCCGGGCACGGCCGCTCGGGTTTCCTGCTCGCCCCCTGGACCGCCGAACGCATAGCCAACGCATTGAAAGTGAGTGTCGCAGCATGAAGATCCTGGTGAACGACGAACAGGTCGAGGTCGACGAGCAGACCACCGTTGAGGCACTGGTGGACCGGTTGGGCTTCGGGGACAAGGGCATCGCCGTGGCCGTGGACTGGGCGGTGTTACCCCGATCCGATTGGCACACCGTGCTTTCCGACGGCGCCCGGGTGGAAGTGGTGACGGCGGTGCAGGGTGGCTGATTCCGTCCTCACCATCGCCGACCGCAAGTTCGGGTCCCGGCTGATCATGGGCACCGGCGGGGCGGCCAACCTCGCGGTGCTCGAGGAGGCGCTGATCGCCTCCGGCACCGAGTTGACCACGGTGGCCATGCGCCGCATCGACGCCGAGACCGGCACCGGCGTCGTGGAGTTGCTCGACCGGCTGGGCATCGCGGCGCTGCCCAACACCGCCGGGTGTCGCGGCGCGGCCGAGGCCGTGCTGACCGCGCAGCTGGGCCGCGAGGCGCTGCAGACCGACTGGGTCAAGCTGGAGGTCATCGCCGACGAGCGAACGCTGCTGCCGGATGCCATCGAATTGGTGCGCGCCGCAGAACAATTGGTCGACGACGGCTTTGTCGTGCTGCCCTACACCACCGACGACCCGGTGCTGGCCCGCCGGCTCGAGGACGTCGGCTGCGCGGCCGTCATGCCGCTCGGTTCGCCGATCGGCACCGGCCTGGGCATCGCGAATCCGCACAACATCGAGATGATCGTCGCCGCCGCCGGGGTCCCGGTGGTGCTCGACGCCGGCATCGGCACGGCCAGCGACGCGGCCCTGGCAATGGAACTGGGCTGCGATGCGGTGCTGCTGGCCACCGCGGTCACCCGCGCCTCCGACCCGCCCACGATGGCGGCCGCGATGGCCGCGGCGGTCACCGCCGGGCACCTGGCCCGCCAGGCCGGCCGGATCCCCAAGCGGTTCTGGGCGCAGGCCTCGAGCCCGGCACTGTGAGCGGTCCGGGCGGTTATGTCGCGCTGGGCAGTTCGATGGCGGCCGGGCCCGGCATCCCGCCGCGGGCGCCGGGCTCGCCGCGGCTGGCCGGCCGCTCGGCGCGCAACTATCCGCACCTGGTCGCCGAGGCGCTGTCGCTGCGGCTGATCGACGTCACCTACTCCGGCGCCACCACCGCCAACATCCTGGGCGAGTCCCAGTTCGGCGCGCCGCCGCAACTCGAGGCGCTCGACGACGGTCCCGGGGCGCGGGCGCAACTGGTGACGATCACCATCGGCGGCAACGACATCGGGTACGTGCCCATGTTGAGCGCGGCCACCACCCCGGCGGCGCTGCGCCGGGTGCCGCTGCTGGGCGCGCGGCTGCGGGAACTGCTGGACCCGGCCGCGCGCGAGGCGGCGCTGCGAACCCTCGAGGTGTCGATGCGCGCCGTCGGGCAGGCCGTGCGCGCCCAGGTGCCCGACGCGCGGGTGATGTTCGTCGACTACCTGACGCTGCTGCCGCCCGCGACTGAGCCCGCCCCGCCGCTGTCGGCCCGGCACGCCGAGCTGGGCCGGCACCTGGCCGACCGGCTGGCCACCATCACCGCCGAGGCCGCCGCCGACACCGGCTGCGAGATCGTCCGCGCCGCCGAGGCCAGCCGCGACCACCACGCCTGGTCAGCGGACCCCTGGACCCTCGGCACGGGCTTCGCCTTGGCCTTCCTGTTCGGCAAGCCGGCCCCGCTGCATCCCAACGCCGCGGGCATGGCCGCGGTCGCCGATCTGATCGTGGCGCAGTGGCGCCGCTAACGTGGTGCGCATGGCTGTTCTGGGTTCTGGGTCGCGGGCTGCGCTCGCCATGCTTGCCGTCTCCGCCGTCGTCGCCGCCGGCGGGTGCGGTCGGGACGCGGCGACGACGGACACCGAGGGGGACCGGGCGGCGGCCGCGGCCGAGTTCGGCACCACCATCGCCGAGCGGATCGAGACCGACGCGCTGCTGACCCACCTGCAGAACCTGCAGGACATCGCCGACGCGCACGACGGCAACCGGGCCTCCGGCACCCCGGGCTATGACGCCAGCGTCGACTACGTCGCGAACGCCCTGCGGGACAAGGGGTTCGACGTGACGATCCCCGAGTTCGAGGTGCGGGTGTTCCACTCCGAGCCGGGGCAGCTGACCCACGGCGACGCGACGCTGGTCGCCCGGGCGCTGCAGTACAGCGTCGGCACCGCGCCCGACGGCGTGTCCGCCCCGCTGGTGCCCGCCCGCCTCAGCGAGGCGCCCGGCTGCGCCAAGCAGGACTTCGAGGGCCTGCCGATGGACGGGGCGATCGCCCTGGTGGACCGCGGGGTGTGCCCGTTCACCCAGAAGGTGGCCCATGCCGCGGCCGCCGGCGCGGTCGGCGTCGTGATCGCCAACAACGTCGACGAGGAGCGGATGGGCGGCACGCTGGGGGAGAAGAACGAGGTGGCGATCCCCGTGGTCAGCGTCGCCAGGGCCGACGGCGAGCGGCTGCGGGCCGAGCCGGGCCCGGTGACGTTGCGCGTGCAGGCCGAGACGCGGCAGCACACCGGCCGCAACGTCATCGCCCAGACCACCACCGGCGACACCGACAACGTCGTGATGGCCGGCGCGCACCTGGACAGCGTGCCCGAGGGGCCCGGCATCAACGACAACGCGTCCGGGGTGGCCGGGGTGCTCGAGGCGGCGCTGCAACTCGGCAGCGCCCCGCCGGTGCAGAACGCGGTGCGGTTCGCGTTCTGGGGTGCCGAGGAACTCGGCCTGGTGGGTTCGGCGCGCTACGTCGAGTCGCTGGACCGCGAGCAGCTGACCGCGATCGCGTTGTATCTGAACTTCGACATGATCGGCTCGCCGAACCCGGGCTACTTCACCTATGACGGCGATCAGTCCGCGCCGCGGGACCGCAACGACCGCGCGCCCTGGGTACCGGAGGGCTCGGCCGGCATCGAACGCGCCCTGACCGCCTACCTGGACGCGGCCGGAAAGCCGGGGCAGGACACGTCGTTCGACGGCCGGTCCGACTACGACTCGTTCACGCTGGCCGGCATCCCGTCGGGCGGCCTGTTCACCGGCGGCGACGCGAACATGACCGCCGAGCAGGCCGAACTGTGGGGTGGGCGGGCCGGCGAGCCGTTCGACCCGAACTATCACAAGCCCGAGGACACCATCGACAACATCGACGCCACCGCGCTCGGCATCCACGGGGCCGGGGTGGGCTACAGCGTCGGGCTGTACGCGCAGGATCTCGGCGGCCGCAACGGCGTCCCGGTGCCCGCGGACCGGACCCGGCACGTGCTCACGGGGTCCTGAGCGTCGCCGCCGCCGCGATGGCGTCAGCCACCGCGCCCGGATCATCCAGCGGGACAAAGGTACTCGCGTTCGCCACCTCGGTGACGGCAGAGTCCGGGAACAGTCCGGCCAGCCGTCGCCCCAGTTCCGGGGTGAAGCAGCGGTCGCGGGTTCCCCACACCAACCGCACGGGCTTGGTGAACCGGTGCAGGCGCGGGGCGATTCCGGTCAGATCGGTGCGACCGATCGCGCGGGCCAGCGCGGCGAAGTCACCGGCGATCGCCGAGTCGGTCTGGACGGGGTCGAGCCAGGACGCGGTGAGCGCCGGGTCCAGGGAGCGCGCCAGCAGTCCGTAGCCCACTGGCGAGTGCCGCAGGAGACGGGGCCGCAGCAGCGTGGTGAGCAGCCGCGTCGAGAGTCCCGAGCGCATCAGCGCGAAGATCGCGTTGAACGGGAACGGCGGAAACTTGTCGAAGGCATCGCAATTGGTGAACACCACGCGGCCGATCCGCTCGGGATGGGCGTCGATCAGGAACTGGCAGACGCCACCGCCGGTGTCGTTGCCCACCAGCGTCACATCGCGCAGGTCCAGCGCGACGAGGAAGTCGTGGATCAGTTCGGCGACGCCGGCCGGGGACAGCGCGGCGCGGTCGGTGACCGGCGTGCGGTGCGCGCCCAGCGGCAGGTCGGGCAGCAAGCAGCGGAAGCCCTGCTGTGCCAGCGGTGCGGCGACGGCCGACCACAGGCGCGAGTCGACGAGCGCGCCGTGGACGAACAGGATCGGCGGATGCGGTGAATCCGGCGGGCCCAACTCGCGATAGGTGACGGTGGCCTGAGGCAGCGTGATGTGCGCCATGGTGGGCTATCCTCTCCGTCGAGGCAACTTACAAACACTAAGTATGAAAGTTACGTGCAGCCAGTATGGAAGTCAAGAGGCCGGCCCGCCGGACCCAGGCCGAGCGCACCGCGGCAACCCGCGCCCAGCTACTCGAGGCCGCCCGGAAACTGTTCGCCACCACGGGGTTCGGTGAGGTCTCCACCCAGGCGATCGTCGAGGCCGCCGGCGTCACCCGCGGCGCGCTCTACCACCAGTTCGCCGACAAGGCCGAGCTGTTCGCGGCCGTGCACGAGCAGGTGGAGGCCGAACTGGTGGCCGAGGTCGGGGAGGCCGTGGCCGCCGCGGCGCCCGGCGGGGCGCTGGCGGCCATGCGGGTGGGGGCGCGGCAGTTCCTGGACCGGTGCGCGGCGCCGGAGGTCCAGCAGATCATCCTGATCGACGCGCCGTCGGTGCTCGGCTGGGAACGCTGGCGCGAGGTCGGGCTGAAGTACGGCCTCGGCGTCATCGAGACGATGCTGGCCCGGGCCATCGCCGACGGCGAGATCCCCGAGCAGCCGGTGCGCCCGACCGCGCACGTGGTGCTGGGCGCGCTCGACGAGGCGGCCCTCTACGTGTCGCGGGCCGCCGATCCGCAGCGGGCGCGCGCGGAGATGGACGCGGTGTGCGAGCGGCTCATTGCCGGGATCGCGGGCTGACCACCCGGCTGCCACGCAGGGCCAACACCAGCAGCGCGCCGGCGCCCAGCACCATGGTCGGGATGGCCCAGCCGCGCCGGAACAGCAACGCGGACTCGCACTGCTCGGTGAGCGGGCCCGGGCCGCCGTCGGCGATCTCGGGGTGCGACATATCGGCGAAAAAGCCGGAACCGCAACTGATCTGCAGGCCGTAGTTGTCGAATTCGGACAGGTGCACCGGCTGCCACATGGCCAGCACCCCGATCAGCAGCACCAGTCCCGCCGCGATCATCGCCAGCAGTCGACGCGTGGTGAGTTCTCCGCCCATCAGATCAACCTCTTTCCCCGCCGGACCCTCCTGCGGATATCCGCCAGCAGCACGTGGCTGCCGCCCTGTCGAATGAACTTGGGGAGGAAGCGGTTGCCGAAGGACACAAGCAGGAACAGCCGCTCGAACCACTTCTGGCGACCCGCCGACCAGCTCACCCCGAGCGCGTCGCGGAACACCGGCGCCAAGAAGCCCGCGGTGAGGAAGCGCAGCAGCGGTCCGAAGCCCGGGCGCAGCAGTCCGGAGACCATCCGCAGGTGCAGCAGATCGGTCAGATAGTCGCGCACCGCGGTATCCATCGCGACCTGTTCGCAGGCGGTGTTCCAGTAGTCGTCGAACGCCGCGCGGGTGGGTGGCCACTGGTCCTCGGTGACCTGCAGCGTGGTGCCCAGCGTGAACGCCGAGCGGTAGAAGATCTCGGCGTGTTCGCCGGTGAGTTCGCCGCGCAGCAGCTGATAGGTGTCCTCCAGGCCGACGAAAAGGCAGGCGGCGACCCACATCTGCAGGTCCCGATCGAAGGCGTTGTACCGCACCGGGCTCTGCGGCGTCGAACGCACCTGCCGGTGCGCGCCGTCCACGGCCTCGCGGTAGGCGACCCGGTCGGCGTCGGTGCCCAGGATGGCCACGGCCAGGTAGCTGAACGTCGTGCGGGCGCGTTTCCACGGGTGGTGCATCAGGCTGCCCGAGGTGACTTTGCTCTCCACCACCCCGTGCCCCACGCCGGGCACGGACAGCTGCATCACCACGTTGGCCGCGCCCGCCGCGAACGACCAGAAGTCCATCGCGTCGGCGACGGTCGGTTCGCGGTCGTCCCACCGGGTGGTGCGCCGCCCGATGCTGATCCGGGTGTCGGCGGTGGACAACGGGCGCGGGGAACTCACGTCATGCACACGTTCGAGAACAGCAGTACTGGCCAGGAGACGATCGAGCCCAGGAAGGACACCACCAGATCGGCGCCCTGGAGGTGTTCGAGGTGGTCGGTGTGCGTCATCGACCAGATCGCCCCGATGATCAGGTAGGGGGTGCCGAGGATGATGCCGAGGCCGATGAGTTCCGCGATGGTGAACTGGTAACTCAGCACCGACCGAAGCTTGGCGAGCATATGCGCGTCCCTTCCCCTCACGTCCCACCCTCACGTCCCACTATGTTAACCAGGATTCGCCTACCGGGGTGGCGGGTTGGCGTCCTTTGGTCGTCGGCGTCGGTTCGGTGATGCGATCGCCGATGCCCGGTCTAATGTGGGTGCGTGCCGACCCGCCGAGCTGCCACCGCCGACGGCATCCGACGGCGCCCGAAGGACCGCAAGGCGCAGATCGCCCGCGTCGCCGCGGAGGCCTTCAGCAAGCGGGGCTACCACGCCGTGGGGATGGACGACATCGCCGCGCAGCTCGACATCACCGCCACGGCGCTGTATCGGCACTACACCAACAAGTACGACCTGTTCCGGGCCGCGGTTCTGACGCTGGGCCAGCAGCTGGTGGACGCCACCGCGTTCGTGGACGACGAGACCGATTCCCTGGCGCCCGCGGCGCAGCAGGAGCGGGTGGTCGGCGCCGTCATCGACGTGGCGATCGCCAACCGGGACCGCGGCGGGTTGTACCGCTGGGAGGGGCGCTACCTGCAGGGCGACGATCAGGCCCAGCTGATGACGCAGATCCGGCTGGTCAACCGGCGCATCCAACGGTCGCTGCGGCAGCTGCGGCCCACGCTGTCCTCGGCGGATCGCTGGATGTTGTCGGCCGGCGTCCTCAGCGTCGCGGGCAGCGTCGCCGACCACCGGGCGAAGTTACCCGTCGGGCAGATCCGGACGTTGCTGTCCGGGGTGGCCGCCGACATCCTGGCCGCGCAGTTGCCGACCGCCGCCGAGGCGGCCGAACAACCCGTCGTCGTGCCGCGGCCGGTCGCCGAACCGGATACCGTCGGCCGCTACGAGGCCGTGCTGCAGAAGTCGCTGGTGCTGTTCGACCAGCAGGGTTACCACGAGACCAGCATGGGTGAGATCGCCGCCGCCGTCGGCATTCCGACCTCGGCGATCTACCGGTATTTCGCGGGTAAGCAGGACATCCTCTCGGCGGTCTTCCACCGGGGCGCCGACCGCATCTCGGGCGAGCTGGCCTCGGGGCTGGCCGGGGTCGCCGACCCGGCCGAGGCCCTGCAGCGGCTGGTCGCGGCCTACGTGGCCAGCTCGTTCGCCAGCCCGGAGCTGGCCTATGTGTATTACACCGAGCGGGTCAACCTCAGCGCGGCGGATCAGGACATGCTGCGCAACGTGCAGCGCTCCACCATCGACTCCTGGGCGCGGCTGCTGATCTCGGCGCGCCCGGACCTCAGCGAGGGGCAGGCGCGTTTCACCGTGCACGCGGCCATGGCGCTGGTGGTCGACCTCGGCCGGTTGGTGGCCTACCAGGACTCCGCACAGGTCCAGGCCGTCGTGCGCCGGCTGATGCACGTGACGCTGGGCGTATAGGCGCCGGACACCCGGACGGTGTATATGAGAGCCATGACCATGCCTGGCACCTCTGACCGCTTCACCTCCGACGGCACCGACCGGGACGCGGTCACGCGTGCGGTCGAAGAGGCGATGGACGACGATCTCGACCTGCCGGAGTTGACGACGTTGGTGCGGTCGCTGCCCGCCGGCTGGGTCGTCGAGGTCCTCGACCGGTTGTCCTCGAAGCGCCGCGCGGTGCTGTACCGGCTGCTGGGCAAGGACCAGGCGCTCGAGGTGTTCGAGATGCTCGACCCCACCCTGCAGGGCGACCTCGTCGGCGCGCTGCAGGACGACGACGTCGCGGCGCTGTTCGCCGATCTGGATCCCGACGACCGGGTCGAACTTCTCGACGAGCTGCCGGCCAAGGTCGCCCGTCGGCTGCTGCAGGGGCTGCCGCCGCAGGAGCGGGACCTGACCGCGGGGATCCTCGGCTACCCGCAGCGCTCGATCGGCCGGCGGATGAGCCCCGAGTACGTCGCGGTGCGCCCCGAGATGACCAGCGCCGAGGCGCTGCGGCGGGTCAGTGCGCACCTCGATGACGCCGAGACGGTCTACACCATGCCGGTCGTCGACGACCAACGCGTGCTGGTCGGCATCGTCAGCTTGCGCGATCTGATGAGGGCGCCCGTCGGGACCCCCGTCGGGGAGGTGATGCAGCGGCCCGACGAGGTGCGGGCGACCGACGACGCCGAGGAGGCCGCCCGCCGGTGTGCGGACCTCAAACTGCTGGCCCTGCCGGTGGTCGACAACGAGCACCGGTTGGTGGGGATCCTCACGGTCGACGACGCGTTGGCGATCCTGGAAAGCGCGGACTCCGAGGACCAGGCCCGCATCGGCGGTGCGGAGCCGCTGCGTCGGCCCTATCTGGCCGCGCCGGTGAGCACCCTGGTGCGCTCCCGGGTGGTGTGGCTGCTGGTGCTGGCGGTCGGCGCGACGTTGACCGTCCAGGTGCTGGAGGTGTTCGAGGCCACGCTGGAGCAGGTGGTCACCCTGGCGCTGTTCGTGCCGCTGCTGATCGGCACGGGCGGCAACACCGGCAACCAGGCCGCGACCACCGTCACCCGGGCGCTCGCGCTCGGCGATGTGGTGCCCCGCGACCTCGGCAAGGTGTTGTTCCGCGAATTCCGCGTCGGGTTGTCGCTGGGCGTGCTGCTGGGCGTGCTGGCCTTCGCGGTGACCGGCCTGATCTACGGCCGCGACATCGGGCTGGTCATCGGGCTGACATTCGTCAGCCTGTGCGCCATGGCGGCCACGGTCGGCGGCGTGATGCCGCTGTTGGCGCGGGTGGTTCGGGCCGACCCCGCGGTGTTCTCCAACCCGTTCATCTCGACGTTCGTCGACGCCGCCGGCCTGTTGATCTACTTCGGCATCGCCAAGGCGGTGCTCGGGATCTAACGACCGCTGCGGGCCGCGTTCAGTCCCAGGTAGCCGATGTAACCGGCGCCGCCGAGCAGCGCCAGCTTGCGGGTCCGACGGCTGATCAGGCCCAGGCCGAGCGCCGTCTCGATGCTGCCGTTGGTGTAGATGTGCTGGCGCGTCTTGCGCGGGAACAACGGCTTGGACATCGGCTCGAACAGCTGCGGACGGACGAAGTGCGCCAGCCCCGTGGCGGCCAGCACCACCCCGGCGATCCGGGGCAGGGCGGCGGGCTTGGTGGATGCGTCTGACACTGGACGAACCTTTCTGTTCAAGCGAATTCGTAGTCGGTGACGGGGTAGGTCGAGGCCTCCCGCAGCGCGGCCCGGGTGGTCATGGGTCGCAGCAGCGTGGCCTCACCGGCCGGATTGTAATAGTACGAGCGGGCCGAGGCGCAGTCGCCGACGGTGAACAACGAGTCGCCCAACAGCTCCGTCATCTGGTCCAGATAGCGGGCGTTGGCCTTCTCAGTGACCTCGAAAGTCGTTGCGCCCCGGCGCTTCAGCTCGCCGAAGAGCCGGTCCATGTGGCGCATCTGATAGTCCATGGTGTTGAAGAAGTTCAGCCCCAGGAACGCATACGGGCTGGCCAGGCTCAGGAAGTTCGGGAACCGCGGCACCGTGACGCCCTGATAGGCCTGGAATCGGGTGTCGCGCCACCACTTTCCCAGGTCGCGTCCGTCGCGGCCGATCACCTCGATTGCCGGGAAGTTGGCCTCCCACAGGTCGAAGCCGGTCGCCAGTACCAGGGTGTCGAGCACGGTCTTGGTGCCGTCGGCGTTGACGATGCCGTCGGCCTCGACGCGGTCGATCCCGTCGGCCTGCAGATGCACGTGCGGGCGGGTGAACGTGCGGTAGTAGCTGTTGGAGAAGGTCGGTCGCTTGCAGCCGAACTCGTAGTCGGGGGTGAGCTTGCGGCGCAGGTTGCGGTCGCGGATGGACGCGAACCGATGCGCGCCGGCCAGGAGACGGGCCGCGCCGTTGAGTCGGCCGACGCTGTCGTAGCGCAGCACCCCGACATAGACCAGGAACTCGTAGAGACCGTCGGTGACGGCGCGCACCGCCCGTTGCGTCGCCGGGACCCGGGCGAACAACCGCCGCGCGAGGGCCCCGAAGCGGACGTCGATCTTGGGCACCACCCAGATCGGCGTGCGCTGGTAGACGGTGAGATCCGCCGCGCGGCGGGCCAATTCGGGGATCAGCTGCACGGCGGTGGCGCCGGTGCCGATCACCGCGACCCGCTCGCCGGCGGCGTCGTAGTCGTCGTCCCAGTCGGTGGTGTGCAGGACCCGGCCCTCGAAGCTGGTGATGCCGGGGATGTCCGGCATGCGCGGCTGGGACAGGAACCCCGTCGCGGTGATCAGGAACCGGGTGCTCAGCGGGTCCCCGGACTCGAGGGCCACCTGCCAGGTGTTGGTCTCGTCGTCCCAGCGCGCTCCGGTGACCACGGTGTTGAACCGCATGTGATCGCGCACGTCGTACTTGTCGGCGACGTCGGCGGCGTACCGCTTGATCTCCGGGCCGGGGGTGTAGAGCCGCGACCAGTTGGGGTTTGGCTCGAAGGAGTAGCTGTAGGTGGTGGTCGGCACGTCGACGGCCAGGCCGGGGTAGTGGTTGACGTGCCAGGTGCCGCCGAGATCGTCCTCGCGGTCCAGGATCACGAAGTTGTCGTAGCCCAGGCGTCGCAGTTCGATCGCGGCCCCGATTCCGCCGAAACCGGCGCCCACGATCACGAAGTCGAACTCGGGTGCGGCCATCTCCGAACCGTATCTTACTCAAAAGTAAGATGGAAGAGTCGTTTGCTAACCCAGCAGTGTCAGGGCCGCGTCGACGGCCAGCGCCGGCACGTCGAGGGTCTTGGAGCCCAGGTCGTGACGGGCCTTGGTGATCTCGACGATCGTGTGGGGCCCGCCGAGCAACGCGGCGGCCGCGCGCAGTTCCTCGATGCTGCCGAACGGGTCGGCGGTGCCGTGGGTGAACACCGTCGGCGCCGTGATCGACGGCAGGTGCTCGGTGCGGGCCCGTTCGGGCTTGCCCGGCGGGTGCAACGGGTAGGAGAACAGCGTCAGCGCGTCGACGGCCGTCCCGTCGGCGGCCGTCCCCTCTGCGACGACCATCGACGTCATCCGGCCGCCGTAGGAGTGGCCGCCGGCGAGCACCGGGCCGTGCCCGAGATCGTGGGCCAGCCCGATCGCCTCGGCGATGCCGGCCTGATCGGTGGCGGCCGAACCCGACGGCGGCCCCTTGGGGCGGCGTCGCCGGTAGGGCAGGTTGTAGCGGATCGCGAGCCAACCGCGCCCGGCCCACTCGTCGCAGATCCGGATCAGCAGCGGGGAGTCGCGGTTGCCGCCGGCACCGTGGGTGAGCAGCACCGTGCCGTTGGGGGCGGCGTCGGGGGTGTGCGCGACGCCGGCGATCGCGTCAAGATCCATCGGGCAGGCCGTGCAGCCGGAACAGCGGGTTGACCGGGCCGTGGCCGTGGCCCAGCGGATAGGCCGCACGGATGCATTCGGTGATCCAGGACTTCGCGAAGGCCACCGCGTCGGGCACCGAATAACCGTGCGCCAGTGCGGATGCCGTGGCCGCAGCCAGCGTGTCCCCGGCGCCGTGGTCGTGGCCGGTGTCCACCCGGGGCGCGGCGAACTCGTGGAAGTCGGTGCCGTCGAACAGCAGGTCCGGGCTCAGTTGCGAGGACCGCAGGTGCCCGCCCTTGACCAGCGCCCACTGCGTCCCCAGCGCGTGCAGCGCGCGGGCGGCGTCGCGCTGAGAGGCCTCGTCGACGACGTCGATGTCGACCAGTAGGCGCACCTCGTCGAGGTTGGGGGTCACCAGGGTGGCCAGCGGGAACAGTTCGGTGCGCAGCGAATTCAGCGCCGACGGGTGCACCAGCGGGTCGCCGTGCATGGACGCGCAGACCGGGTCGACCACCAGTGGGGTGCGGCCGGCCTGGCCCTCGGCGCGCCAGGTCTCGGCGACGCAGCCGATGATCTCCGCCGAGGCCAGCATCCCGGTCTTGGCGGCCTTGACGCCGATGTCGGAGGTCACCGCCTGGATCTGCCCGGCGATGATCTCCAGCGGAATCTCGTGAAAGGCCTTGACGCCCACGGTGTTCTGGACGGTGACGGCCGCCAGCGCCACGCAGCCGTGCAGGCCCAGCATCGCGAAGGTGCGCAGATCGGCCTGGATGCCCGCGCCGCCCCCGGAGTCGGATCCGGCGATGGTCAGCACCGTCAGCGGCGTCTGCCCGGGTTGCGCCAGCGGGAGGACGTTCATAGCGTCGATTCTGACACGGCCGGTTCCAACGGGAGGTACACCCGGTTGCCGTGCTCGGCGAACTCGGCGGACTTGGCCGCCATCCCGCGTTCGATCTCGCCGGCGGTGCCGTCCGGGTAGGCGTCCCGGATGTCCTGGGTGATGCGCATCGAACAGAACTTCGGCCCGCACATCGAGCAGAAGTGCGCGGTCTTGGCCGGTCCCGCCGGCAGCGTCTCGTCGTGGAACTCGCGGGCGGTGTCGGGATCCAGCGCCAGGTTGAACTGGTCCTCCCAGCGGAACTCGAAGCGCGCGGTGCTCAGGGCGTCATCGCGCTGCTGGGCGCGGGGGTGCCCCTTGGCGAGGTCCGCGGCGTGCGCGGCGATCTTGTAGGCGATGACGCCGTCCTTGACGTCCTTGCGGTTGGGCAGGCCCAGGTGTTCCTTGGGGGTGACGTAGCACAGCATGGCGGTGCCGGCCTGCGCGATGATCGCGGCGCCGATGGCCGAGGTGATGTGGTCGTAGCCGGGGGCGATGTCGGTGGCCAGCGGTCCCAGGGTGTAGAACGGCGCCTCCTCGCAGAGTTCCTCCTCGAGGCGGACGTTCTCCACGATCTTGTGCATCGGGACGTGGCCCGGACCTTCGATCATCACCTGTACGCCATGGCTTTTCGCGATCTTGGTGAGCTCGCCCAGGGTGCGCAGCTCGGCGAACTGGGCCTCGTCGTTGGCGTCGGCGATCGAACCGGGGCGCAGGCCGTCACCCAGCGAGAAGGTCACGTCGTAGCGGGCAAAGATCTCGCACAGTTCGGCGAAGTGGGTGTAGAGGAACGACTCGGTGTGGTGGGCCAGGCACCAGGCCGCCATGATCGATCCGCCGCGCGAGACGATGCCGGTCACCCGGTCGACGGTCAGCGGGATGTGCCGCAGCAGCACGCCGGCGTGCACGGTCATGTAGTCCACACCCTGCTCGCACTGCTCGATCACGGTGTCGCGGTACATCTCCCACGTCAGCTCGGTCGGTTCGCCGTCGACCTTCTCCAGTGCCTGATAGATCGGCACGGTGCCGACCGGGACGGGGGAGTTGCGCAGGATCCACTCGCGGGTCTCGTGGATGTTCTTGCCGGTGGACAGGTCCATGATGGTGTCGGCGCCCCACCGGGTGGCCCACACCATCTTGTCCACCTCCTCGGCGATCGACGAGGTCACCGCGGAGTTGCCGATGTTGGCGTTGATCTTCACCGCGAAGGCCTTGCCGATGATCATCGGCTCGCTCTCGGGATGGTTGTGGTTGGCGGGGATGACCGCGCGCCCGGCGGCCACCTCGCTGCGCACGAGTTCGGCTGGTACACCTTCACGTTCGGCGATGAACGCCATCTCGGCGGTGATCTCCCCGGCGCGGGCGCGCTGCAGTTGAGTGCCGCGGTCCCGGATGATCGGGCGGTGCGGCAGTCCGGCATCGAGGTCGATGCGCGCGTCCGGATCGGTGTAGGGGCCGGACGTGTCGTAGACATCCAGATGCTCGCCGTTGCTCAGGTGGATGCGGCGAAACGGCACCCGCGCGCCGTCGGGAAGTTCCCGATACACCTTGGCGCTTCCCGAGATTGGGCCACCGGACAGGTTGGCAATAGCAGAAATATCACTCATCGTGCACTCCCTACGCCGGCATTACCCGGTCAGGTTCGTACGGTCGACGACCCCAGTCGTCCTCTCAGCGCGCTCGGTGCGCACTCCCGTGTGGTTGTATCCGCGCCCACCATAGTGGGCGCCGCCGCGGACCGCTAGTGCGGTGCCTCAGAACGGTGGTGGTTCGGGTGGGGGTTCGGGATTCAGCGCGTAATACTGGGCGTTTTGGGTGCGTTCGTAGTTGATGCGGTAGGCGGTTTGTTGGGCGCGGGTCATGGTGCGGGTGGGCATGGCGTGGCCGCGGCCGGGTGTGGGTGGGGGTGCGGCGGGCAGGTCGAGGTGGCCGGTGGACCGCGTCAGGCTCGGGAACAGCAGGGCGCCATGGGGTTTGGTGCGATAGGTGTGGCCGGTCGGGGAGGTCCACAGGATGGTGCCGTCGTGGCGTTGGGTGTCTTTCCACCAGCGTGGACCGGTGTAGAAAGTTTTCAGCAAATGATGTCGACGGCATAAAATTTTGAGGTTCGACGGGTGGGTCGGCCCGTGTGGCCAGGGCACGGTGTGGTCGACGTCACAGACCTGGGCCGGGGCGTCGCAGCCGGGGAAGCGGCAGGTCAGGTCGCGGGCGCGGACGAAGGCGGCCAGCGCGGCCGAGGGCCGGTAGCCCGGTTCGGGGTCGCTGTGCTCGCCGGGATGAGCCAGTTGCAGTTGTTGGGTGGCACGTTCGGCGATGTCGGCAAGGGCTTGTTCGCTCAGTACTCCGTAGCCGGGTAGGTAGCCGGTGCCGGCGGCCGGGTCGGACAGCACGGTGATGACCACTTCGGGTTGCGGCGGGGCGGGGTCGGTGAGGGTGGGGCAGTCCTCGCGGCCGCATTGGCAAGCCATGGTGGTGGCCCCGGCCGCCAGGGCGCCGAGGGCGTCGGCGCGGCGGCGGGCTTTGGGGCGCGGGTCTTGGGGGCACACGGAGTCGGCGAGGGCATTGAGGCGGGTGTCGAAGGCGATGGCGTCGGGGGCGGCGACGGTGCCCCAGATTTCGGCGTTGCCGTCGCGGTCGGGGCCGATGCCGATCTCGCGGTCCTCGGCGGGGGTGCGGGTGGGTTTTTTGGCGAGCCGGTCGATGTCGAGGACGCAGGTGTCGATGGCGTCGGTCAGTTTCTTGCGGGACAGGCGGTTCCAGCGGTGCACCTGGCGGGCGATGATGGCGTCGAGGGTGGCGACGTCGGCGTCGTCGAGGATCAGTTCGGTACGGGCGACCAGGACGGTCAGGACGCGGTAGTCGACCAGGCCCAGGGCGAATTTGGCGGCGGTCTGGGGTAGGCGTTCGTGCAGGGCGACCGCGACTCGGATCAGGGCGGCCGCGCGTGCCCGGCTGATCCGCAGGGCGCAGGCGACTTCGGCGGTGACTTGTTCGTGGCCGTCGATGAGCCATTGTTCGCGTTGGTCGGCGTCGATCTCGTGCAGGCGGCGGTCGAACAGCTCGGCGATCGCGGCCACCCGACGTGCCGCGGTGGCGGCCTCGAGCCGGGCCGAGGCGCCCATGGCGTCGACCAGAGCGGAAGTGTCCAGCTCACGCACCTGCGTGACCGGCGGCAACACCTCCACTTCGAACATATGTGCAGTATGCCACCGGCCTATGACAAGGTGGTCCGGTCTCCGCGCAACTCGAGGACGAACGCCACGATCACCGCCGCCGCGGTACCGAGCCCGCTCAGCGCCAGCACGTACCAGAACGTGCCGCTGTAGGACGCGATGATCAGCAGGACGAACGACGTCAGCACGGCCGCGCTGGCCTTCCAGGTGAACCCCGGAACCAACGCGACCTCCGAGGCGTCGAGGTCGTCGTCGACGGGTTCGGCGCCGGTGCCGTCGGCCAGCTGGCGCCGGATCCGGAGGAAGCTCAGCCCGCCGACGATCAGGTAGATGACGGCGAGGACCAAGCCGATGCCCGCGCCGAGGTAGAAGAGGGTCACAACACTGCCTTCCTGATTACTGTTGTCCGGCGGGGACGCGCTCGTCGGGAGTGGGATCGGGATCGGGATCGGGATCGGGATCGCTGGGCGCGGCGTCGCGTTCGAGCAGCGCCCCGGTGCCGTCGGCGAGGCTGTCGAAGTCGAAGCGGGTGTTGGACCGCAGACTGACCACGATCGAGACGATGGCCGACGCCGCGATCAGGCCGATGATCCCGAACAGCGGACCGTAGGTGGGTCCGAGCGTCTCCCGCAGCGGGCCGCCCACGGCGACGCCCGCGAGCACCCCCGCGACGTACCCGGTCCCGGTCATCCGCGACCAGAAGATGCTCAGGGCCACCGGGATGAGCAGGCTGGTGCCGTAGAAGTACACCGTGGTCACGAGATTGACGTAGTCGATCCCGGTCAGCACCACCCCGCCGGCGATCGCGGCCGCGACGATCATGCTGCCCTTGGTGATGGTGAGCAGTGTTCGCTCGGATACCTTGGGCCAGTAGCGATGCACGATGTCGACCGCGACCAACGAGGTGACGCCCGAGAGGGCGCCGTCGATGGCCGCGAAGCACGCGTTGACCACCACCAGCGTGTAGAGCGCGATGATGAACACGGGCAGGCCGAGGCTGGCGATGACGTGCGGTCCGATCGCGCCGGCACCCAGCGGACCCAGCTGCTCCGGCGTCACGCCGTAGGCGACGCCGATGAAGCCGAGCAGGCCCAGGGCCATCGGGATGGGGTAGAACCACACGCCGGCCCACAGGAAGCTGCGGCCGAGGTCCTTGGGTCGGATGGCCCAAACCCGTTGCCAGAACGACTGATCCGCAATTACGTTGGTCAGCAGCCCGAGCGCCAGGGCGAGGCCGAAGCTGGCCGCGGTGACCGGGTTGAACGGGTTCAGGTGCTGGTCGCCGCGGGCCTGGACCTCGTTGAACACCAGGTCCGCACCGCCGGCCTTGGCGAGGGCGTACAACACCACCACCGACGATCCGACGCCGAGGAGCAGGGTGTTCAACGTCCCCGTGACCGCCGACGTCGTCAGCCCGCCGAAGTACGAGTACACCGTGACCACGACGATGCCGGTGACGACGATGCTGATCGGGGTGAGCCCGAAGATCTTGTTCATGACGAGCACCAACCCGGCGAGGTTGATCATGATCACGCCGAGCAGGGCGCCGATGAGGAAGACCAACGTCGCCACGCTGCTGACCGAGTTCTGGAACCGCGCCCGGATGAACTCGGCGAGCGTGTATCCCGACGGCATCTTCTGGCGCAGTTTCAGCGCGAACGGCACCATGATGATGATGGCGAGACCGTTGGGCACGATGAACCAGATCAGGCCCGAGGTGCCCCAGGTATAGGCCTGCGCGGAGGACAGCATCACCGCCATCGACCACGTCCACACCGAGATCAGCGACGCCACCCCGAACCCGAAGCCGAGCAGTCGGCCCGAGATCACGTAGTTGTGCGTCGTCCGGACCGCGCCCTTGACCGCGAGGGCGATGAGCAGCAGCACGATGCCCGGGCCGAACAGCAGGGCGTAGCCCAATCCGCTTGACTGGCGGATGAATTCGAGATCAGGCATGGATGGTCTCCTGGTGCGGGTGAGCGGTGGCGGGTTTCCAACCGAGTTCCGGCGCGATCTCGTCGGCGAACAGGCGCAGGCGGTCGACGTCGAGGTCCGCTCCGGCGGTGCCTTCTCGGACCGACGGGAACAATCCGGTGGTCGGGAAGAAGTCGGTGATGAAGCCCAGCAGGGCGGGATCGTCGAGGAGTTGCTGCGCGATCTCGCGCGAGGTGCCCGTGCGCGCCACCGAGGCCAGGTACTCCGCGGGGGTCAGCGCGCCCAGTTGCGGGAAGCGGTCCGCCAGGCCCCGCTGGGTGGCCGCCACGTCGGGGCCGAGGCGCTCCGCGATCGCGGCTGCGCTCTCCCCGTGCAAAGTGAAGCGCTGCGCGCCGATTCGCGCCTCGTCGAGGTTTCCGTGCAGCGCCTGCCATTCCTCGAGGTAGCCGACGATGAACCGGAGTTGATGGTGGATGACGTGGTCGTGGAACGCGCCGATGAGCAACCCGTTGTTGTTCCGGGCGATCATTCGCGCCCGCTCTTCACTGCTGGCGGTCTGCCACAGGCGGTTCCGCAGGCTCGGCGCGGCGGGGAAGAGGCGCTTGGGCTCCAGATCCGCGGTGGCCAGCTGTCCCGCGACCGAATCGGAGGCCGACAGTTGCCCGGTCGGCGCGGGCGCGTCCGGGCCGGCCAACGCGATGGTGGGTGCGGCGATGAACTCCGTGCACGTCCGCTCCTCCAACAGATGCTGCAGGATGGCGAGGTTGCGGTCGAAGATCTCATGCCTGTCGGCGAAGTCGATGCCGAACGTGTTGAACGCCTGCAAATCCCCGCGGGCGCCGCCCAGTCCGACCTGGACCCGGCCGCCCGCCAGTTCGTCGAGCACCGCCAGATCCTCGGCGAGCCTGATCGGGTGCTCGAACGGCAGGGCGATGACCGCCGTCGCGAGGTGGATCCTCGTGGTCCGCGCCGCGGCGTTGGCCAGCACCACCAGCGGCGACGGAACACTCCCGTCCTCGGGGCTGAAGTGGTGCTGCCCGATCCAGACGCTGTCGTAGCCGAGTTCCTCGGCGGCCACGATGCTTTCGACGAGTTCCTCGTAGGTCCGGCGCGCCGGCCGTTCGGCCGGGCTGGGCACCTGGGTGAAGAAGCCCAACCGGAAGGGCTTTCCGGGCTGCCGCAGGCGTGCGGCGCGCTCTTCGAGCTGCAGCTCAGACATCGGTGCGCAACGCTCCGTTCTCGTCGAAGGCGTCCTGGAACAGGTAGCTCGAGATGTAGCGGTCCGCGGAATCCGGGATCAGCGTGACGATCGTCCGAATGGTCGGGTCCTGCCGTTTGGCGACCTGCTGGGCGGCGGCCACCGCGGCGCCGCCGCTGAGGCCGGCGGGAATCCCCGCGTGCTTGGCGAGATCTCGGGCGACCGCGGCCGCCTCGTCCTCGGTGACCCGCAGCACCTCGTCGACCACCTCGTCGGCGAAGTTCGGCGACTTGAAGTTCGGGCCCAGGCCGTAGATCTTGTGCGGGTTGAACTCCTCGCCGCTGAGGACCGCGGAATTGTCGGGTTCGACCGCGAAGATCTTGATGTCGGGATTCTGCTCTTTCAGGAATGTCCCGATGCCGCTGATGGTTCCGCCTGAGCCGACCCCGATGACGGCCGCGTCGACCTCGCCGGCGGTGTCCCGCCAGATCTCCGGCCCCGTCGTTTCCCGGTGGATCTCGCGATTGATGGGGATGATGAACTGGTTGACGAAGAACGCGCCGGGTGTGGTGCGGGCGATTCGCTCGGCTTCCTCGACCGAGCCGCGCACGCCGTCCTCCTTCGGCGTCAGGACCAGCTCCGCGCCGAGGTTCTGGATGACGACCTTGCGCTCGTAGCTGGTGTCCTCGTAGATGACGATGACGACGCGGTACCCGCGGCTGGCACCCGCGGCCGCCAGTCCGATGCCGAGGTTGCCGCTGCTCGCGGCCACGATGGTGCCGCCGGGTTGCAACTGCCCGCTGTTCTCGGCGAAGTTGATCGCGCCGACCGAGAGTCGGTCCTTCACGCTCGCCGTCGGGTTGTAGTACTCGAGCTTCAGTAGGAGTTCGGTGTTCTCCATGGCGAACTGACCGTTCAAGCGCACGACGGGGGTGTTTCCCACCGTCTGGGTCACGTCGTTGAATATTCTTTTCTGGCGGGTTGCCACGTTGTCTCGTATTCGTATGTGTCGGGTGGGACGGGGCGTCGCCGACGTGTCGGTCGGCGAACGTGGTTGGGGGAGCGGGAAATAGCCCGAGAAGGCAACCTAGCGGCGAGTCCGGGGGCGGCGGAATGGATAAATTCAGAGTGAGCACAACCCAGGCCGACACTCAAAAAACAAATAGTGCGCTTCTAAATCTTATGTTAGCGTTGCGGCACCAGTCACCGACGCTTAGGGGTCACCGTGACGACGCAACCACTCACCACCATGGCGATCGGGCGAATCCTGCTGGGGGCGGCCGCCCTGGCGGCGCCGCGGGCCTTCGCCCGTGCGGTCGGGGTCTCGGCGCCCACGCCGGAACTGGCCTACATGACGCGGATCTACGGCGCCCGCGCGGTCGCCATGGGAATCGGGTTCGTGACCAGCGACCGCCCCGAGCGTGCCCGCTGGACGCGGCTGTCGCTGGCCGTCGACATCTCCGACACCGCAACGGGTCTAGGGCATCTGGTCCGGCGGGACGGCTCACAGCGGGCCATCGTCGCCATGGTCGCCCTGACCGGAAGCTACGCCGCGTTCGGCGCCCGGCACCTGCTCGATGCGCAGCGCCGGAAAGGTCAGTCGCCCAGTTCGACCAGCACCGGCGCGTGATCGCTGGGGGCGATGCTGCCCTTCTTGCCGGGGCGGCGTTCGTCCTTGACGATCTCGCCGTGCGTGACCCGCCGCGCGAACTCCGGGGAGCCCAGGATGAAGTCGATGCGCATCCCGCGGCGCTTCTGGAAGGCCAACTGGGTGTAATCCCAGTACGTGTACACCCCCGGCCCGGGGGTGAAAGGCCGTACCACGTCGGTGAATTGGGCGTCGGTCATGGCCTGGAACGCCGCGCGCTCGGCCTCCGACACGTGCGTGCGACCGTCGAACACGGAGATGTCCCACACGTCGTCGTCCTGCGGCGCGATGTTCCAGTCACCCACCAACGCGACCGGCAGCGCGGGATCGTCGGCCAGCCAGCCGGCGGCGGTATCGCGCAGCGCGGCAAGCCAGTCCAGCTTGTAGCGGTAGTGCGGGTCGTCCAACGCGCGCCCGTTGGGCACGTACAGGCTCCACACCCGCACACCGCCGCAGGTCGCCCCGAGCGCACGGGCCTCCGCGGCGGCCTCCACGTCGGGTTTGCTCGACCACGTCGGCTGGCCCTCGAACCCGACCTCGATGTTGTCCAGGCCGATGCGCGAGGCGATCGCCACCCCGTTCCACTGGTTCAGGCCGACGTGGGCGACCTCGTAGCCCAGCGCGGCGAACGGCATGGTGGGGAACTGCGCGTCGGTGCACTTGGTTTCCTGCATGGCTAGCACGTCGACGTCGGAGCGGCCCAGCCAGTCGACCACGCGGTCGACGCGGGTGCGGATGGAGTTGACGTTCCAGGTGGCCAGGCGCATGGATCAGATCGTAGGGGGTGCGGGTTCGCGCTAAAGTTCCCGCCGGAAGGGGGCCGCGCAGATGCTCACGATCGCGACGAACACGATCCGGCTGTGGTGGCAGACCTGGCCGACGCTGGTTGCGTTGTACCTCGTGGGTTGGTTCGTCCGGTACTGGGTGCTGCAGGGCGCCATCGAGGTGGGCCTGGCGCATGGTCGCATCTGGGGCAGCCTGGTGATCGTGTTGGCGCCCATCGTGCGGTTGCTGACGTTTCTGGGCATGTTCCTGGCCATCCGGTCCGTGACGCCCGCACTGCAACATGTCGGGGACGACGGGCAGAACCCCAGGGGGACCACCGACATCCTGCTGACCGCGATCCTGCCGTTCCTGGTCATCTACACCACGTGGAAGCTGATCTACGAGGACTACTACATCTACGTCACCACCGTGGACTTCACCACCGTGTTCCAGGGCGATGCGGACGCGGTCCGGGAGGTCGCGTCGGGCTATACCGGCGGTGAGGTCTGGGCGGTGATCGGCATCGCGTTCGTGCTGCGCCAGCTGATCACCCGCTTCCGGGCCAAGCTGCCACGCTGGACGATGGCGCTGGCCGTCTACTTCGAGGTGCTGTGGATCTTCCTGACCCTGCAGGCCGGTGCGTCGGCCCTGTTCGGCTCGCCCAAGTGGATCGCCGAGCGCCGGGTGATGGTCTGGATCGGCGAGACCAGGGCCGAACTGTTCTCGCACTTCGTCATCCTCGACGACTGGTGGACCTGGCTGGGCGCGCTGGTCGCGCTGCTGATCCCGGTGCTGGGGCTGTCGCTGGCCTGGCTGGCGATCACCGCCGCGGTGTACGGCGCCCCGTTCACCCCGACCTGGAGCGGGGCGCGCCGGGTGATGCTCGGCCACCGCGCCGACGTGGCCGCCGCCCACGCCCTGGAGCGCAGCCGCAACGTCCTGCAGCCGCGCTGGCAACGGATCCCCGGGGAGGTGCAATCCCGGCTGGTGGAGTTCGTCCGCGGCCAGTTCGGCCGGTTCGGCTCGATCGTCGACGCGGGCCGGTTGATCCTGCACGGCGGTCTGCTGCCGATCGCGTTCTTCGTCGCCGCCTACATCGGTCTGCTGGTGCTCGCCCCGGGTGGTGCGTACTTCGACATCAAGGTCAACGACGGCTACCTGTTCCGTTGGGTCGCCCTGGTGTTGGGCCCGCATCCGTGGCCGTGGTGGGAGAGCTTCGACGACGCGATCCGGATCGCGATCGGCGCGCTGATCGAGCCGCTGCGCGTGTGCCTGGTCGCCGCCACGTACTGGTACTGCGTCGAGCAGGTGCGGGCGCAGCAGGCCGAATCCCGGTCAGCCGGTGTCGAATCGGATGACCGTCGTCAGCTCTGACTGGTCGGGCATGACCCGCAGGTCCTCGTCGGGGATGCGGCTCAACAACAGTTCGACGGCGGTGATCTGGACGTCCGCGGGCACCTGCGCGTAGGCCACCAACGGCAGCGGCTTGCGGCAATCGGCGCTCAGTCCTTCGGATTCCAACCAGGAGTAGGAGCCGAACGGCATCGGCTTGGACAACCAGCGCCGGCCCTCGCCGTCGAGGAACGACACCGCGCAGCGCGAATAGGTGTCCGGGACCGAGGACGTCGCGCCGGCGAGTTCGTGGCGCAGCACGTACAGCACCGGGCGGGTGCCGGGGGCGGTCTCGACGGCGACGAAATCCGGTGGCGCAATGGGTGACAACTCCCACCGCACACCGTCGATGTCGGTCGACTCGCCGGCCGGCACCGCGTGCGCGGCCTCGAGGTAGCCGATGTTGCGCCACCACGCCGGGTACACCACCGTCGCACCGATCAACGCGGCCGCCACCACGATGACCGGAAAGGCCCAGCGGTTCCGGAACAGCCACGTCTTCATCCGGCCCCCAGCTCGTCGAGGTTCACCGCGTCTTCCAGCGGCATGGCGGCCACGTCGATGGGCAGCGAGATCTGGGAGTCCAGCGGGGCGTTGAGGGGATTGCCCCACTTCTCCTGGGTCTGGTTGGCGACCTTGAACTCGGCCGCGGCCGGGATGCTCGGCAGCTCGAAGGCGGCGACACCGGTCTTGGGCACCCCGATCGGCACCGGCGGCCCGCGGAAATTGCCGATCGAGGACTGGAAGGTGCGGCCGTCGGCGACCAACCGCATGGCGGGCCGGCCGTCACGGTCGTGCAGGGGTTCGTAGGTCAGCGAGAACACCAGCCACGCCGCGGTGGCGGGCACGCGGGTCAGTTGGCCGGACTGGGCGAAGGTCACCGCCCGCACCAGGTCCACGCTGTGCACCGTCACCGCGAGATCGCGGCCGATGGCGCGTTCGCCGACGCGAGCCTCGACGGGGATCGGCGCCCAGGTGTCCATCTTGGTGGGCATGTTCTTCCACAGCAGCATCGCCGCCGCCAGCAGCGCCACCGCCAACAGCGCCCGCCCCACCGGCAGCAGGCGCTGCGCCACCGGGCTCGTCACGCGGCCACCGGGTTGGGCAGCGTCAATTCGCCGTAGCGGTCCTCGTCGGCGAGCCACTGCCGGGAGATCCGGAAGGTCGAGTAGCCCTGCGACATGTTCCGGAACCGGAAGCTCAACTCGGCGACCCGGTCCAGGTCGCTGCTGGACACCACCCAAGCCAGCTGAATCTCCTCGGTGAAACCGGGTTCGGTGAGCGGCACGGTCTGGTTGTCGCGGACGCGCAGCGCCCCGGCGAAGTTGTTGGGCACGTTGGCCAACACGACGGCGTCGGTGGCGGTGGGCTCGTCGGGGGTGGCGCAGTCGTCGGGCTGGCCGACGATCGGGGTCGCCGTCGGGAACGGTGCGGCCGCATCGGCGGTGTTCTCGACGGTGGCGTCGAGCACCACGAACCGGCAGTCGGGGGTCAGGGTCGAGCGGATCCAGGGCAGCGTGCTGGTCACCTCGACCGCGTGCGCGGTGAACACGATCCCGCCGGTGTCATAGCTGGAGTCCAGCGCGACGGGGGTCACGTGGTCGGCGTCCTGCAGTCCGCCGAACGCGGCGGTCACCGCGAGCACCGCCACCACCCCCGTCTTGCGCCAGCGGGCCAGCGTCATCCGCTGCCACAGTCGCTTCGGCGGCCCTGCCGGTTGGCTCATGCGCTAAATCGTAAGGCCCAGCAACGATTGCGCATCCACATATCGGCCGCTGTGATGCAGCCGGAAGCCCGCCGCGGTGTACAGCGCCACCGCGGCCGCGTCGTGGTCGGGCACCTGCACGTAGGCGCGGGCGGCGCCGCGCTCGGCGCCCCAGGCCAGCAGCGCCGCGCAGAGTGCGCGCGCGTGCCCGCGACCTTGCTCCGCAACCGCCGGCTGCTCCTCGACCACCCGCAGCGACGAGATGCCCAGCCAGCGGGTGCCGTCGTGGGCGGCGGTGACCGCGCCGCGCGCCACCGCCGCGGACCCCAGCGCGGCAAAGGTGACCTCGCCGTCGACCACGGCCGTGAGCACATCGGCCGGGACGTCGCGACGATAGGTCGCGAGCCAGGCCGCGTCGGGGAGGGCCGCGAAGCTCACCGAGCCCTTCGCGAAGTCCCTCGCCGAGCCCTTCGCGGGCTCGATCCCGGTGTCGCGCACCATCACCCGGTAGGCCTCGACGCCCGCCGCGCGCACCGGCAGCAGCCGCTCGGGCAGCGCCAGCCACGCCGGCAGGCCGCGCTCGCGATACCAGGCGGCAACATCGGCCAGCCCGGCCAGGTGCGCCGAAACATCCAGCGGCACCGCGGAGTTGGCGCGCCGGGTGACGCCGTGACCGGCGCGCAGGAACCAGCCGTGCAACCACTGCTGTTCGACGCCGGGCCAGGCCATCGCCGCCGCGTGCTCGACGGCGCGGATCTGCGAGTTGCGCACCGGGGCGTGGGAGAGTTCGCGCACGCTGACCACGTCGGCGATGGGCACCTCGACGAGTTCGCCGGACTTGGTGCGGATCACCAGGTCCGGTGCCCCGCGGTCGAGATGGCCCACCACGTCGGTCAGCGGTTTGTCCGAGCCCGCGGGCAGCCGGTACCGCAGGCTGACCCGGCTACCCACCGCGGGTAACTCGACCGACACGTCAGTGACCGAACGGGTCGGGTACCTCGCCCGGCATCCAGGACTGGTCGGGCACACCCCAACCGTTGCGCTTCACGGTCTTCTTCGCGGCGCGGGCGTGCCGGCCGACCAGCCGGTCCAGATACAGGTAGCCGTCGAGGTGCCCGGTCTCGTGCTGCAGCATCCGGGCGAACAGCCCCTCGCCCTCGAGGGTGACCGGGTTGCCGTCGGCGTCCAGTCCGGTCACCCGGGCCCACTGGGCGCGGCCGGTGGGGAAGGACTCGCCGGGGACGGAGAGGCAGCCCTCGTCGTCGTTCTCGGGGTCCGGCATGGTCTCGGGCACCTCGGAGGTCTCGAGGACCGGGTTGACCACCACGCCGCGCCGGCGCGCGGTCTTGCCCCGCTCGTCGGCGCAGTCGTAGACGAACACGCGTTTGGACACGCCGATCTGATTGGCGGCCAAGCCGACCCCGTAGGCGGCGTCCATGGTGTCGTACATGTCCGCGATCAGTTCGGCCAGATCCGCGGGCAGCGAACCGTCCGCGCCGACCGGGACGGGTTGGGTCGCTGTGTGTAGGACGGGATCTCCCACGATCACAATTGGTCTGACTGCCATGGTCGGCAAGCTTAAGTCAGCCGACGCGCGGGGCTTCTTGCCGTGTCATCTGTTGCAGGCGTGGTTGAATGTTGCCGCAGACGACAGCGATGGAATTTGATTGGCGAAAGGGCCAAAAGACGATTATGGACGGCGCCATGGCAAGGGCTGAGCGGTCGGGCGATGACGCTGAGCTCACCGATGGGCTGACCCGTCGTGAGCACGACATTCTGGCTTTCGAACGGCAATGGTGGAAGTACGCCGGCGCGAAGGAAGAAGCCATCAAGGAGCTGTTCTCGATGTCGGCCACCCGCTACTACCAGGTGCTCAACGCGCTGGTGGACCGTCCCGAGGCGCTGGCGGCCGACCCGATGCTGGTGAAGCGGCTGCGTCGGCTCCGGGCCAGCCGGCAGAAGGCGCGCGCCGCCCGCCGGTTGGGCTTCGAGGTCACCTGATTTTTCACCCGCTAGGCTGGGCCGGATGAACGAGCGCGTCCCGGACTCCTCAGGCCTACCGCTGCGCGCCATGGTGATGGTGCTGCTGTTCCTGGGGGTCATTTTCCTCCTGGTCGGCTTCCAAGCCCTGGGCGGCAGCGGTGACGCCGACGACGAGGCCGCCACCACGACCACCGTCACCACCTCGGCGACGCCCACCTCGGAAGAGGAGGCCGCGCCCGAGGAGGAAGAGGCCGCTCCGCGGGCCGACGTGCGGGTCTACAACATCTCCGAGGTCGCCGGCGCGGCCGATCGCACCGCCACCCGGTTGCGCGACGAGGGCTGGACGGTCACCGAGACCGGAAACCTGACGCTGCCCAGCGTCCAGGTCACGACGGTGTACTTCGGCGACGCCGAGGGGGAGCAGGCCGCGGCCGAGGAACTGGGCCGGGTACTGGAAGCTCCGGTCGAACCGCGACTCCTCGAACTTGTCGAGCAGCCACCGGGCGTCGTCGTAGTCGTCACAGGTTAGGCTTTGGCTCATGGTCAAGCCAGCCGCCGCACTTTTGTTTGCCGCCCCTGTTGCCCTGCTCGCCGCCTGCTCGCCTCCGGGGGAGAACCCCAGCGACGCCCCGGGCACCACGCCGTCCATCTGGACCGGCTCGCCCGCACCGTCGGGAGTTGACGAGGGACACGGCGAAGCCCACGGTTCCGGGAGCGCCGACACGCTGACGGTGCCCATCAACGATGCGTCCGGCGCGCAGGTCGCCACCGCGACCTTCGAGTTCAGCAGCGGCTACGCCACCGTCACCGTCGAGACCACCGGCACCGGCAAGCTCACCCCCGGTTTCCACGGTCTGCACCTGCATTCGGTCGGCAAGTGTGAGCCCAACTCGGTGGCCCCCGACGGCGGCGCCCCCGGCGACTTCCTCTCGGCCGGTGGCCATTTCCAGGTTCCCGGCCACAGCGGACACCCCGCCAGCGGTGACTTGACCTCGCTGCAGGTGCGCCAGGACGGGTCCGCCCTGCTGGTGACCACCACCGACGCGTTCACCCAGGACGACCTGCTCGACGGCGATCAGACGTCGATCATGATCCACGAGCAGGCCGACAACTTCGCCAACATCCCGCCGGAGCGCTACAACCAGGTCAACGGCACCCCGGGTCCGGACGAGACCACCATGGCCACCGGTGACGCCGGTAAGCGAGTGGCCTGCGGTGTCATCTCTGGGGAGTAGCGCCCACATCGAGTTCGCCGGCTCCTACCGGCCCACGGTCGGAGTCGAATGGGAGTTTGCCCTCGTCGACGCCGACACCCGCGACCTGAGCAACAACGCCGCGGAGGTCATCGCCGAATTCGGTGAGAACCCGCACGTCCACAAGGAACTGCTGCGCAACACCATCGAGGTGGTCACCGGCATCTGCCGCAACACCGCCGAGGCGGTCGACGACCTGCGCGGCACGCTGCGCTCGGTCAAGCAGGTGGTGCGGTCCCGCGACATGGAGTTGTTCTGCGCGGGCACGCACCCCTTCGCCACCTGGGACACCCAGCAGCTGACCGACGCGCCGCGCTACGCGGAGCTGATCAAGCGCACCCAGTGGTGGGGTCGGCAGATGCTGATCTGGGGTGTGCACGTGCACGTCGGGGTGTCGTCGTCGCACAAGGTGATGCCGATCATCTCCGCGCTGCTCAACCAGTACCCGCACCTGCTGGCGCTGTCGGCGTCCTCGCCGTGGTGGGCCGGGGAGGACACCGGCTACGCCAGCAACCGGTCGATGATGTTCCAGCAGTTGCCCACCGCGGGGCTGCCGTTCCAATTCCAAACCTGGGACGAATTCGAGGGTTTCGTCGCCGATCAGAAGAAGACCGGCATCATCGACCACATCAACGAGGTCCGCTGGGACATCCGGCCCTCGCCGCATCTGGGCACCATCGAGGTGCGCATCTTCGACGGGGTCTCCAACGTGCGCGAACTCGCCGCGCTGGTGGCCCTGACGCACTGCCTGATCGTGGACCTGGACCGGCGCCTGGATTCCGGCGCGGCCCTGCCCACCATGCCGCCCTGGCATGTGCAGGAGAACAAGTGGCGCGCCGCGCGCTACGGCCTGGACGCGGTCATCATCCTCGACGCGGACAGCAACGAGCGGCTGGTCACCGAGGACCTCGACGACGTACTGACCCGGCTGCAGCCGGTGGCCCGCTCGCTGGGCTGCGTCGACGAACTCGATTCCGTGGCCGACATCCCCCGGCTGGGGGCGTCCTATCAGCGGCAGCGCCGGGTCGCCGAGGAGCACGACGGCGACCTGCGCGCCGTGGTGGACGCCCTGGTCGCCGAGTTGGAGGAATAGGCTGACGCCATGACGGCCCCGACGCCGATGTTCCCGTTGCAGTCGGCCCTGCTGCCCGGGGAGTCGCTGCCGCTGCGGGTCTTCGAGCCGCGGTATTCGGCGCTGGTGCGCGCCTGCCTGGACACTGACGATCCGGCCTTCGGCGTGGTGTTGATCGCCCGCGGCCGCGAGGTCGGCGGCGGCGACGAACGCCACGACGTGGGAGCGCTGGCCCGGATCGTGCAGTACGCCGATCACGGTGCCGGGCGGTATCAGCTGAAATGCAGTGTCCAGGAACGGTTCCGGGTCACCGAATGGCTGCCCGACGACCCGTTTCCGCGCGCCGTCATCGAGCAGTGGCCCGACGAACCCGGCGGGGCCGGTGCCGCTCAGATGGACACGGCGATGGCCGCGCTCGAGGACGACATCTGGTCGCTGCTGGAGTTCCTCGCCGCGGCCCGCGACATCCAGCTGACCAGCCGCGACTCGGTGCTGGGGGCGTTGCCCACCGAGCCGGGGGCGCGGTTGTACGCGCTGGCCGGTTGCGTGCCGATCGGTCCGGCGGACCGCTACGCGGTGCTGGCCGCGCCCGGCCCGACGCAGCGGCTGACGGCGCTACGGGAGGCCGTCGAGACCGTCGACGCCATGGCGCGGTTCCAGGCCTCGAACCCGGACTGAGATCCCGGACCGAGTTCACAGCCCGGCGCCGGCCTCGGCGAGCATCGCGGGCAGCCGACCCGCGCCCGTGACGTCGCGCAGCCGGCGCTGCGCCTCGGCGGCGTACCGGCGGGCCTCGGCGTCGCGACCCTGCAGCCGTCGGGCGTGGGTGAGTTCGATGAGCAGCGGGACCATCGCGCCGGTGCCGTCGCGCTCGGTCGGACTGTCGGCCAGGAGGGCGTAGCCGTTGGCGGCGTCGGCGGCCGCGGCGTCGATCTCGCCGAGCAGGCGGTGCGCCCGCGCCGTCGAGGTCCAGGTGTTCACCGACTGCGGGACCCGGTTCAGCTGGGAGTTCGCCCGGATCTCGCTGGCCGTCCGGATCGCCGCCGAGGCCCCGGGCCGCTCGCCGCGGCCGGCCAGCACGACGGCCTTGAGCGCCCAGGCGCCCGCCAGCGCGATGGGTTGCCCGGCGCTGGCCGGCAGCGCCAGCACCTCCTCGCACAGGGCCAGCACCTCGTCGCCGGGGCCGTCGACCCAGCAGCACAGTAGCGCCGCCGAGGCCATCTGCATGGGCATCCACACGTGGTCGCGGGGACACAGCCGGCAGCCGGTGCGCGCCCACTCCAGAGCCTGCTCGACGGCGCCGAAGTGGAAGCAGCCGCGCACGAAGTACACCAGCGACAGCGTGGTGGTGGACCCGTTCGGATTCCTCGACAGCGCTTCGGTATTGGCCAGCCACGCGGCCATGTCGGTGGTGTCGCCGCGCAGCCCGGCCAGCACGGCGGTGGCCAGGCTCAGCGTCGTGGACTTGGTGATCAGCTCCGGCGGCAGCTTGTCGAGCCAGCGGTTGACCACCGCGCCCTGATTGCTGACGTTGACGATGGTCGGATACAGGGCGCCGATCAGCCGAGCGGCCGCGTTGAACTCGCCGGCCTCGATCAGGTGGTGCACGGACTCGGGCAGCTGATCGTGCTGTCGGTACCAGTCCGCGGCGCGGCGGTGCCGCTCGATGAGTTGCTCGCCGGTGGCCGCGCGGGCCCGCAGCACCGCACCGAAGGTGTGGTGCAACCGTTTCCAGTACCCCGCATCGTCCAGCGCGACGACGAACAGGTTGTCATCGAGTTCGTCGAGCAGCTGCCGGGAATCCGTGGCATCCCGAATGTGGTCGCACAGTTCGGGATTGAAGCGTTCGAGGATGGCGATCTCCTCCAGGAACCGCAGCTGGGCGGGTTCGAGCAGGGTGAGCACCTCCTCGGAGAAGTACTCGTGGGTGCGACGGTCCGGCTGGGTCAGCGCCTGCAGGACGGACGCCGGCGCGGCCCCGTTGCGCAGCGCCATGCCGGCCAGGTAGATGCCGGCCGGCCAGCCGTCGGTGCGTTCGACGATGTGGTCCACCTGCTCGGGGGTCAGTTCGACCTTCAGCCGGTCGATCAGCAGCTCGCGGGTCTCGGCCCGGTCGAAGGCCAGGTCCTCGGTGTCCAGCACCACCAGGTGGCCGCCGATGGCCAGCCGGGCCGCCGCGATCGGGGCCGGGTGCGCGAGCAGATCAACAGCCGGCAGCACGCGGGATGGACGTGGGTGAGGAACCACTGCAGCTGGCGCATCACCGCCTCGTCGCCGACGTGGTGCAGGTCGTCGAGCACCACGGTCAGCCCGTCCTCGCGATCGGACAGGGAGCGGTCGGACAAGATGTCGGCCATGTCGATCAGCACCGCGTCGGCGTCGGCACCGCCGGTCAGCCGGCTCAGCAGATCACTGCCGAAATCGGCTCGGGCGGTGCGGATCCCGATCAGCACCGCGGTCCAGAATCGGCTGGCCTCGTCGTCCTCGGAATCCAGCGAAACCCACGCGCAATCGCCCGCCAGGGTCCGGACGTGCTCGGCGGCCAGCGTGGACTTGCCGCTGCCGCCCGGCGCGGTCAGTTGGACGTGCGGGCTGTTGTCGCCGCGCAGCAGACCCACCAGTCGGCCGCGAGCGATGTGGTCGGGGTGCGGTCCCGGCCGCCGGAACTTGGTCAACGGATACAAAGCCGACAGGTCGATGGCACCGCTGCGGGTGGCCGCCCGGTCGTGTTTGGCGCCCACCAATTCGTCGATGGTGGTGCCCGATTCCCAGGCGTCCAGCAGGGCCCGCACCGCGGCCAGCGAGAACCCCTCGGCCTGCAGCGCCTGGATGGCGGCCATCCGCTGGATGTGCAGGTCTTGGTAGTAGCCGGTCCGGCCGACCATGCGGGGCGGCGGTAGCACGCGACGCTCGTGGTAGGCCCGCACGTTGCGTGCCGACGTGTTCGTGACGCGGGCGAACTCGTCGATGGTGAGATCGTCGGCCAACTGCGCTACCTGTTCTGTGTCCCGGCGGGATTTGTGCCCAGCGTACAAGAGCTATCCGCCATTAACTGATGGCTCATTGATTTGCTCATTGCGCGCTCGGTCCGCAGGTGACGGAATAGCTGGAGCAAACAATGCCGCGCGTCGCGACCGCGCCCGTAGCGGAGCGTGGCGTACGTGTCGCGAAGTTAGCGAATGAAAGGGGGATCGCGCAGTGCTGCGGCGATATCGACACCGTCCGGCCGAGGTCTGGAATTTGCTGAAAGTGTCCGTACCGCATCATGGCGCGCGGGTGCGGCCCGAATCCGCGCTGGTCTCGCGCTCGCCCGGGCACATTCCGGAGTGGTGGGGCGGGCCCGCCCGTTTTGTCGGGACCGACGGCCGGGCGGTGTTTGCTGCCGGGTGGGGTCGTGGCGATGGCGAGTAGGGCTTCGGGCGAGCCGATCCGCGGCCTCATCCTCACCGCGCTCGCCGAGTCGGACCGGCCCCTCAGTACCGCCGAACTTCGGCGACGGCTGTCGATCGCCTTCGACGTCTACGTGTTGAACGAGACGTTGTATCGCAGCCTGGCGATCTTGGCGCGCCGCGGCGACGTCGCCAAGATCGAGAGCCGCGGCCGATCGGCGCTGTGGCAACTGCGTGCCGACGCTCCCGACGCCGTCGGCGACGTCGCGATCACCCCGCCGACCGGCGCGCCCTCGCGACCCGAGCGCGGTTGGCGCACCGGCACCGACTGCCTGAAGATCCTGCGCACCGACGGCGTACTGCTGCACATGAATCAGCGCGGCTGCGTGGCGCTCGGACTCGACCACGACGAGCGGGATTTCGGCATGCCGTGGCTGGATCTGCTCCCCGAGCAGATTCGCAGTCAGGGCCTGCGGGCGCTGCGCGACGCCGTCGACGGCAGCCGGTCCTCCTTCGCCGGGGTCACCATGGGCCCCGACGGGCAGCCGCAGTACTGGGACAACGTGCTGACGCCGATCGAGGGGGACGACGGCCGCATCCGGGAGATCCTGTGCACGTCCCGCGACGTCACCGAGCAGGTCCGGCGGGGCGAGGCCGGCGCCGTGACGTCGTCGTCGCAGCCGGGCCCGGCCGCGGCCGGGCGCTCGGGGCGGCAGCGGCGCGGCGGTGCGGTCGCCGACCGGCTCAACCGGCTGTTCGAGACCATCCGGGCGCCGGGGCAGGGCCCGTACACGAACTCCGAGGTGCTGCGCGCGCTGGCCGACCGCGGGGTGTACATCTCGGCGCCGTACCTGTCGCAGCTGCGGCGCGGGAACCGCAAGCGGCCCTCGGAGGCGACGGTGAACGCGTTGGCCGAATTCTTCGGGGTGCTGCCGGTGTACTTCGCCGACACCTACGACGAGGAGGACCTGCAGTATCTGGTCCGGCTGGACAACGATCTGCGCTGGCTGGAACTGACCCACGACCCCGAGGTGCGGCGGTTGACCACGATGATGCTCGAGCTGCCGGCCCGCGACCAGGACCAGCTGTGGGGGAATCTGGACTGAGCTAGCGATCCGGGGCGGCGTCGCGTTCCCGTTCGTTACGCATCTCGTCGACCGTGAGCCGGTCCTCGAGATTCTGCTCCCGGTAAGCCAACTGGCCCACCCGCTGCGCGATCACCGGCGCGGTGATCACCGTGAACAGGCCCGTCAGGATGAGCATGCCGATATCGGCGTTGCCCTGCATCCGGGTCGCGGCGCCGGAGAGCACCAGCAGCAGCCCGAGCACCTGTGGCTTGGTGGCGGCGTGCATGCGCGACAGCGTGTCGGGGAAGCGCACCACACCGATGGCCGCGGTCAGGGCCAGCGCCGAGCCGCCGAGGATCAGCGTGCCGGCGATGACGTCGGTCAGGTTCAGGTCGCTCAGGTTCATCGGGTGACCTCCGGACTCTCGGTGTCCGGCACCCGGAACCGGGCGATGCTGACCGAACCGACGAAGCTGATCAGCGACAGCGCGGCCATGCTGTAGGTGACCGTGCTGTCCAGGCTGAAGGCGGCCCACGTGCCGATCCCACACATGGTCACCGCGATCATGGTGTCCAGCGACACCAGCCGGTCCAGCGTGCTGGGGCCCGACAGCAGCCGGAACATGGTGATGGCCGCGGCCGACGACAGCATGATGCCGGCCAGGACCCAGACGACGATCATGTGCGCTCCACCTCCGCATCCGCCCCGTCATTGTTGCTGTTGTGGCCATCGCCGTTGTGGCCGTTGCTGTTGCGGCCATTGTTGCCGTTGGCCGCGGGTCGCCACTCCTCGTCCCGCTCGAAGGCGCGGATCAGGAGCCGCTCCACCCAGGCGGCCTGCCGATAGAACTTGCTCACCGCCTGCTCGGTGCTGGCGTCGATGACGTGCACGTAGAGCATCCGGCGTTCCTGGTCGATCTCGAGCACGATCGATCCCGGGATGACGTTCATGATGTTGACCGACAGCGCGAGCACCAGATCGGACTTGAGGTTCATGTGCGCCCGCAGCACCGCGGTGATCGGCGGTCCCGTCGGCCGGATGGCCAGCCACGCGATCTGGGTACTGGACAGCACCAGCGACCACGCCACCCGCAGGATGAGATAGGCCAGCGAGATGGGGTGGACGCGGCCCTCCACCGGGACGGGCGGCAGCGGCAGCAGCACCGTGATGATCAGCGCGAGGGTCAGGCCGCTGATCACGTTGGCCGCCGAGAAGTTGCCCCACAACAGGATCCAGACCAGCGTCAGCCAGATCAACATCCAGATCCGCAGGACCAGCCAGCGGCCGGTGAATTTCTTCATGGGCGATCACCCACCACCGACGAGATGTACTGGTTGCGGTCGAGAACCTGATCGGCGGCGCGGTCGCTGTAGCCGATGATGGGCCCGGCGAACACGGTCAGGCACACGCCCACCGCGATCAGCGCGCCCGTCGGCAACAACATGCCGAGCGGCATCCGGCCGACGTCGTCGCGGTCGGCGAACACCACGTCGTCGTCGGAGTCCTCCAGCAGCGCCGACGGGGAGGCCGCCGAGAGTTCGCCCTCGGGGGCGTCGACCCGCTCGCGCCAGAACGCCTTGGTCCACACCCGGGCCACCACGTAGAGGGTCAGCAGGCTGGTGACCACCGAGCCGCCGACCAGCACCCAGGCCAACACCGAGCCGACCTCCGCACCGGCCTCGAGCAGCGCCACCTTGCCGATGAAGCCCGAGAACGGCGGAATGCCGCCGAGGTTGAGCGCGGGCACCACGAACACGAAGGCCAGCACCGGGCTGGCGGCGGCCAACCCGCCGATCCGGCGCAGCGTCGAGGCCCCGGCCTGCCGCTCGATCAGGCCCACCACCAGGAACAGCGTGGTCTGCACGATGATGTGGTGCGCCACGTAGTAGATGGCGCCGGACATACCCAGTTGGGTGGACAGCGCGACGCCGAACACCATGTAGCCGATGTGGCTGACCAGGGTGAAGGACAGCAGACGTTTGATGTCGTTCTGGGCGATCGCACCCAGGATGCCGACCAGCATCGTCAGCAGCGCGGCGACCAGCAGGATGCCGTCCAGTTCACCGCCCGGGAACAGCAGCGAGTGCGCCCGGATGATCGCGTAGACGCCGACCTTGGTCAGCAGGCCGGCGAACACCGCGGTGACGGGCGCGGGCGCGGTGGGGTAGGAGTCGGGCAGCCAGGCCGACAGCGGGAAGACCGCGGCCTTGATGCCGAACGCGACGAGCAGCACGGCGAACAGCGCGCTGCGGGTGCCGCTGCTGACGTCGTCGAGGCGCAGCGCGAGTTCGGCCATGTTCAGCGTGCCGGTGGCCGCGTAGACCAGGGCCAGGCCGAACAGGAAGACCATCGACGAGACCATCGAGACCATCACGTAGGTGATGCCGGCACGCACCCGGTCCTTGCTCGCCCCGATGGTCAGCAGCACGAAGCTCGCGGTCAGCAGCACCTCGAAGCCGACGAACAGGTTGAACAGGTCACCGGCCAGGAAGGCGTAACACACGCCCGCCGACAGGACCAGGTAGGTCGGCAGGAAGATCGACACCGGCTGCTGCTCGTCGCCGTCGCGGATACCCTGCCCGATGGCGTAGTAGACGACCGTCAGCAGCACCACCGTGGACACGATCAGCATCAGCGCCGAGAGCCGGTCGACCACCAGCGTGATGCCCAGCGGTCCCATCCCGGGCTCGGATTCGCCCCAGCCGCCGACGTGCACGGCGATGGTGCCGTACCGGTCGGACAGATACAGCAGCACCGCGCAGACCGCGACGATGGCCGACAGCGAGAACAGCGTGAGGAACCGCTGCAGCCGGGGCCGCCGGCCGGCGATCAGCGACACCGCCGCGCCGAGCAACGAGATCAGGACCGGCAGCGGCACCAGCCCCGGGCCGAGGTGTTCGGAGATCAACGCGACCCCTCCCGGCCCGGCAGGGCGTCGAGCTCGTCGGGTTCGTCGGTGTCGGGATGGGTGATGGCGGCCTCGTCGATGTCGTCGGCGTCGTCGATGTCGGAGATGTCCGCGATTTCGGCGGCCTTCGAGATGCTGGTGTCCTCGATATCGTCGGCGACCTCCTCGGCGGTGGTCAGTCGGTAGGAGCGGTAGGTCAGCGCGAGCACGAAGGCGGCCACGCCCATGGTGATCACGATGGCGGTGAGGATCATCGCTTGCGCCAGCGGATCGGCGGTGGTGGTTCCGTCGGCGCTGCTGCGCCCGTACACCGGCGGATTGCCCGCGCGTCCACCCGCGGACAGGATCAGCAGGTTGATGCCGTTGCTCATCAGCAGCAGGCCCAGCAGCATCCGGGTCAGGTTGCGTTCCAGCAGCATGTACACGCCGCAGCTGACGAGCGCGCCGATCAGGATCAACTGGAGGAGATAGGGGGTCATCGCACCCCCGCCTTCGGCACGTGCGCCCAGCTGGAGACCTCTTCGTCGAGGCGGGCGCCGAGGCTGCGCAGCACGTCGAGCACCAGCCCGACCACGATCAGGTAGACGCCGAGGTCGAAGAACAGCGCGGTGACGAATTTGACGTCGCCCAGGATCGGGACGTCGAACTCGATGAGCGCCGAGGACAGCGGCGGCGCACCCAGCAGCAGCGAGCCGACGGCGGTGCCGGCGGCCAGCGCCAAGCCGGCGCCCAGGATCTTGCCGGCGTCCAGCGGCAGGGCCTCGCCGAGTTCGTAGCGGCCACCGGCCAGGTAGCGCAGCACCAGCGCCAGGCCCGCGGTGAGCCCGCCGGCGAAGCCGCCGCCCGGGGTGTTGTGGCCGGTGAAGAAGAAGTACGCGGAGAGCACCATGATCAGCGGGAAGATCAGCCGGGTGGCGACCTCGAGTACCAGCGAGCGGGCGCGCGGGTCGCGGTATTCGCTGCCGCGCAGCCAGGTGATGTCGCCGACGGCCGGGCTGTAGCTGGTGCTGATCATGCCGATGTCGGGTTGGCCGGCATCGGCGATGCGCGGTGCGACGCCGAAGCGCCGGTTGCGGAACACCAGCGAGGCGACGCCGGTGGCGGCCACCACCAGCACCGAGATCTCGCCCAGGGTGTCCCAGGCCCGGATGTCGACGAGGATGACGTTGACGGTGTTGGCGCCGTGGCCGCGCAGATAGGCGGCGTCGGGCAGCAGGTCGGCGATGGGGCGCCCGTTGCGCGCGGCCATGGCGAACGCGGCCAGGCCGGTGACGGTGGAGCCGACGGCGATCGCCAGCAGCGCCCGGGGCAGCCGGAACCGGCGCATCTGGGCCACCTCGGCCTCGGCCGGCAGCGTGCGCAGCACCAGCACGAACACCACCAGGGTCAGCGTCTCCACCAGGAACTGGGTGAGCGCGAGGTCGGGGGCGCCGTGGAAGGCGAAGATGGCGCCGCAGCCGTAGCCGGTGAGCCCGACCAGCAGCACCGCGGCCAGCCGGTTGCGCAGCAACGCCGCGCCCAGCGCACCGCAGACCATCAGCACGCCGACGATCACCTGCAGCGGTTCGTCCCACAGCGCGATATCGGGACGGTCGCGCGCACCCAGCAGCAGCACGCCGACAGGCAGCAGCACCAGCGTGATCAGGATGGTCGACTGGGTGGCCGGCAGCGAGCCGCGCTGCGTCGAACCGGTCAGCTTGATCGACAGGAAGTCCAGGGCGCGCAGCGTGAAGTCATACATCCGGTCGGCGTTGCCCAGCGGCAGATAGCCGATGCGGGTGCGGCGCAACCGGGCGCGCAGGAAGAACGCCGCGATGCCGCCGCCGAGCACCAGCGCCGACAGCAGCAGCGGCAGGTTGAACCCGTGCCACAGCGCCAGGTGGTAGTCCAGGCCGCCCGGCAGCGTGTTCGCGTACGGCGCGAGGATGCGCTCCAGCGCGGCCGGCACCAGCCCGAAGCCGAGGCCCGCCAGCGCCAGGACGGCCGGCGGCGCCATGAACGCCACCTTCGGCTTGTGCAGGTCGGCGACGCGCGTGCTGGGACCCCGTAACCCCTTGCGGGCGAACGCGCCCCACAGGAAGCGCAGGCTGTAGATGGTGGTGAACAACGAGCCGAGGACGACACCGGCCAACACATAGGGCGCCCACGGGCCCAGGGCGTGGCTGTGCAGCAGCGTCTCGAAGGCGGCTTCCTTGCCGATGAAGCCGAGGAACGGCGGCAGCGAGGCCATGCTGGCGGCGGCCAGGGCCGCGATGGCGAACAGCCACGGCGCCCGATCGCCGAGCCAGGCCAGCCGACGGATGTCGCGGGTGGCGGTCGAGTGGTCGATGATGCCGACCACCATGAACAGTGCGGCCTTGAACATCGCGTGCGCGCACAGCATGGTCAGGCCGGCCAGCATCAGGTTGCCGCCGCCGGCGCCGACCAGCACCGTGATCAGGCCCAGCTGACTCACCGTGCCGAAGGCCAGGATGAGCTTGAGGTCGTATTCGCGCACGGCCCGCCAGCCGGCCAGCAACATGGTCGCCACGCCGAGGATCACCACCATCGGCCGCCAGGGCGCCGCGTCGGCGAAGCCGGGCGTCATCCGGGCGATCAGGTAGACCCCGGCCTTCACCATGGCCGCCGCGTGCAGGTAGGCGCTGACCGGGGTGGGCGCGGCCATGGCGCCGGGCAGCCAGAAGTGCATGGGCACGATCGCGGACTTCGACAGCGCGCCCACCAGGACCAGGATCAGCGCGATGTCGATGACCAGGCCCGTCGGCGGGTTGGCCACCAGCTCGGAGAGCAGATAGGTCCCGGAGTACTGGCCCAGGATCACGATGCCGACCAGCATCGCCAGCCCGCCGAAGGTGGTGACCAGCAGCGCCTGGGTGGCGGCGCGGCGGCTGGTGGCCCGCTCGGCGTAGTGGCCCACCAGCAGGAACGACAGCACCGTGGTCAGTTCCCAGAAGACGTAGAGCAGCAGCGTGTTGTCGGCGACCACCAGGCCGAACATGGTGCCGGAGAACGCGACCAGTTCGGCGGCGAAGCTGGGCAGCCGGTTCTCGATGCGGCCGTCGCGATGGTGGAAGTAGCTGCCGCAGTAGAACAGCACCAACGCGCCGATGGCCAGCACCAGCACGCTCATGATCGCGGCCAGGGTGTCGAACCGCAGGTCGATGTCCATCGCCAGCTCGGGCACCCACTCGATGCGCACGTGGTGGGCCGCATCGCCGCGGTTCTCCGCGGTGGGCCAGTAGACGACCACCCAGATCAGCGACAGCAGCGGCACGAGTGCCAGCGGGTAGAACGCGCGGCGCCCCCACCTGTTCACCAACAGCGGCGCGACAGTGGCAGCGACCGCGTGGGCGAACAGGACGGCGAGCATGGCACTCCTACTCTCGGGCGCTTCAGCGCGCCGGGCTCGGGGTGTCAGCCTCTGCGGGCTATGTCTTTCCCGGGAATTCTACGGTGTGTCTCAACTCGAACTGTCGCCCGCCATCGGGGCAACGGGCTAACTGCGGGCTAACGGTTGTCGGCGAAGGCGCGCAGCGCATCGACCTGAATCGGGTCGAGCGAGGGCCGCACGGTCTGCAGCGCGGCCTGCACATCGGCCAGTGTGACGTCGGCGGCATCGATGGAACGGCGCATGGCGGTCAGCGCCGCTTCCCGCAGCAGGGCAACGCAGTCGGCGGCGCTGTAGCCGTCCAGATCGTCGGCGATCGCGTCCAGGTCGACGGCCTGTTCGCCCTCCGTCACCAGCGGTACCGACTTGGCGGCCGAGGCGAGGATGTCGCGGCGCGCCTCGGCGTCGGGCGGCTCGACGAACACCAGCCGTTCCAGCCGGCCGGGCCGCAGCAGCGCCGGGTCGATCAGGTCGGGCCGGTTGGTGGCGCCGAGCACCACGACGTCGCGCAGCGGTTCGACGCCGTCGAGTTCGGTCAGCAGCGCGGCGACGACCCGGTCGGTGACCCCGGAGTCGAAGCTCTGCCCGCGCCGCGGGGCCATGGCGTCGATCTCGTCGAGGAACACCAGCGACGGCGCGGAGTCGCGGGCCCGCCGGAACAGCTCGCGGACCGCCTTCTCCGAGGAGCCCACCCACTTGTCCATCAACTCGGCGCCCTTGACCGCGTGCACGGACAGCCGGCCGGTGCTGGCCAGGGCGCGCACCACGAAGGTCTTGCCGCAGCCGGGCGGCCCGTAGAGCAGCACGCCGCGCGGCGGGTCGACCCCGAGCCGGGAAAAGGTGTCGGGATGCTGCAGCGGCCACAGCACGGCCTCGGTCAGCGCCTGCTTGGTGGCCACCATGTCGCCGACGTCGTCGAGGGTCACCGAACCGACCGCGACCTCCTCGGTGGCCGAGCGCGACAGCGGCCGGATGACGGTGAGCGCGCCGGTCAGATCGTCCTGGGTCAGTGCCGGTGCCGCGCCGTCCGCGCTGGCCCGCGACGCCGCCCGCAGCGCCGCCTCGCGCACCAGGGCCTGCAGATCGGCGACGACGAATCCCGGTGTGCGCCCGGCGATCTCGTTGAGTTCCAGGCCGGTCGGCGGGTTGGTCGGGACGCCGCGCAGCAGCACCTCGAGCAGTTGGGCGCGGGTGCCGGCGTCAGGCAGCGTGAGGCCCAGTTCGCGATCGCACAGATCCGGGGCGCGCAACCGCGCGTCCAGGCTGTCCGGGACCGCGGAGGTCGCGACGAACGCGACGCCGGCGGTGGTGACGGCCCCGCGCAACTCGGTCAGGATCAGGCTCGACACGGGCTCGGGGCGGCCGTCGACGCCGGCGGGCAGCAGCGCGTCGATGTCGGTGATCAGCAGCACGCCACCGCTGCGGACCGCGGCGATCGCGTCGGTGACGGTGCGCAGGCGGTCCTCGGCGGCCAGCGCGCCCACCTCGGGCCCGTCGAGTTCGACGACACGGCGCTGCGCGCACACCGTGCGCACCATGGTGGCCTTGCCGACACCGGCCGGTCCGGTGACCAGTACGCCCAGATGCGCCGGCGCGCCCAGGGTTTCGAGCAGGTCCGGCTCATCCAACGACAGCTTGAGCCACTCGGTGAGCTTGCTCGCCTGCGCGTGCGCACCCTTGAGGTCGTCGAAGGCCACGGCGGGGGGACGCTGGGGTTCCGGCGCGGCGGTGGTCCCGGTCGCGGTGGTGCTGACAGTCGCGGTGGTGCTGACAGCGGGGGCGCCATTGCCCCAGGTGACCACGGAATTGGGCTGCACGCTGACGGGGCCGGCCGGGTCCACGGCGCTGACCGTGAGCAACTCCGAGGTCCAGGTGATGCCGACGGCGGCGGCCAACGCGGCACTGGCCGCCGAGGTGGACGTTCCCGGCCCCAGGTCGCGGGGCAGCAGCGACACCGTGTCGCCGACGGTCATGACCTTGCCCAGCAGGGCCTGGCGCAACGTCGCCGGCGATACCGAATGGGTGGCCAGGCCCGACCCGGTGACCGTCACCGATTTGGCGCCGTACACCGTCACCGGGGCCACCACCACGGTCGCGTCCTCGCGCAGGCCCGCGTTGGACAGCGTGACGTCGTCGAGCAGTGCGGTGCCGGCCGGCACGTCCGGGCCGGCCAGGCCGACGACGGCCGCGGTGGTCCGCGCCCCGGTCAGCGATACCGCGTCCCACTCCCGGATCCCGAGGGCGGCAACGGCTTCCGGATGCAGCCGCACCACGCCGCGGCGGGCGTCCAGCGCGGCGGTGTTGAGCCGGGCGGTCAGCGACAGCTGGGTCACGGCCCACCCGGTCTACGCAGGCCCAGCCGGGCCGAGGAGCGCCGGCGCACCAGGCGCCGGTTCGGGTGGTTGGCGCGGCGGATGGCGCGGCGCGCCTGGCGCTGTTGCTTGGGTTTGTCGTCCCACACCTCGGGGTGCTTGGAGAGCCAGTCCTTGGTGCGCACCGCGAACGGGATGTGGATGACGTAGGCCAGGATGATCGCCAGGATCACCAGGTAGCCGTACTGGATGGAGGCGGCGACGCCGATGGCCAACAGGGCCAGCAGCGGGACGACCATCCGCGGCGGGATCGCGAACGTGTGGATCTTGCGCATCGGGATGGTGCTGACCACCAGCAGCGAGACCCCGATCATCCAGATCGACACCGCGATCTCCGAGGTCCACCAGCCGTCGCCGAACTGCATCTTGGCGGCCAGCGGGCCGATCGCGCCGATGGCGCCGGCCGGGGCGGGCATGCCGGTGAAGAACTGCTTCTCGTACTCGGGTTGGTCACCGGACAGCATCGCGTTGTAGCGGGCCAGCCGCAGCACGATGCACACCGCGTAGAGCAGCACCACGATCCAGCCGATGCGCGCCTCGGACAGCAGGGCCGCGTACACGATGAGCGCCGGGGCCACGCCGAAGTTCACCGCGTCGGCCAGCGAGTCGATCTCCTCGCCCATCTTCGAGGTGGCCTTGAGCAGCCGCGCCATCCGGCCGTCGAGGGCATCGAGGATCGCGGCGACGGCCAGGAACGCCATCGACTCGGTGTAGCGGCCGTCGAGCGCGAACTTCACCGCGGACAACCCGAAGCAGATCGCCGCGACCGTCATCGCGCTGGGCAGCAGTCGGGTGGCCTGCCCGGTGTTCAGGCGCGGCTTGTTCAGGCGTGGTTTCACGGCAGCTCGGCAATCACGGTCTCGCCGGCGATCGCGCGCTGCCCGAGCGAGACCAGCAGCTTGGCGCCCGCCGGTAGGTAGGTGTCCAGACGCGACCCGAACCGGATCAGGCCATAGGTGGCACCGATGTCGACCTTGTCGCCCACCCGCGCGTCGCAGACGATGCGGCGGGCCACCAGCCCGGCGATCTGCACGACGACCACGTCGAGGCCCTCGGGGGTGCGGATCACCAGGCTGTTGCGCTCGTTGTCGGTGCTGGCCGCGGGCAGATCGGCGGTGCCGAACAGGCCCGGGCGGTGCACGGCGGCCACCACCTCGCCGCCGACCGGTGCGCGCTGCACATGGGCGTCGAGCACCGACAGGAAGATGCTGACCCGCAGCAGCGGCTCGTCGGGCAGGCCGAGTTCGGGCGGCGGGGTGGCGTTCTCGATCAGGCAGACCTGCCCGTCGGCGGGGGCGACGACCACCCCCGGCCGCGTCGGCGAGACCCGGGGCGGGTGCCGGAAGAACGCCGCGTTCGCTGCGGCGGCGGCCAGCCCGGCCGTCCACATCCAACGGCGGCGACGGCCGAGCGCGGCGACGGCCAGGCTCGCTGCGACGAACGGGATGCCCGCCGGGTGCATCGGCGGCACCTGGGAACGGACAAGCTGGCTGAAGTGTGCAGCGTCGAAACGCGGAGCTTCGGACGTGCGAGGGCGTCTGGCCACGTCGGCCATTCTATGTAGTGCGGCCGACGGCGGGCCTAGGCCGTGTCTGATAAATGCGGTAGCCAGAGTGTGATGGCCCGTAGGACTGCTGCGCCCCGGTAGACGATGGCGAGTTTGTCGTAGCGGGTGGCCAGACCACGCCACTGCTTGGTGACGCTGAATCCTCGTTCAACAACGTTGCGGCCCTTGTAGTCCTCGGCGTCGAATGCTGGCGGTCGGCCGCCGTGGGTGCCTCGACGTTTTCGGTGGCCGATCTGATCGGACGGTTCGGGAATGACGGCGACGATCCCTCGTCGGCGCAGCCGCTGCCGGGTCGCTCGGCTGGAATAGGCCTTATCTCCGCGCAGGCGATCGGGCCGGGTGCGGGGCCGGCCAGGCCCGCAGCGCTCAACTTTGAGGTGGGCGAGCAAATGCTCCAGGACTGGTCCGTCGCCTGCCTGGCCGGCGCTCACGAGCACCACCAACGGTCGTCCGTGGCCGTCGACGAGGTGATGGATCTTGCTGGTCAGCCCGCCGCGCGAGCGACCAATGCCGTGGTCAGGCGGCTCGCTCGCCAGATTTGTGTAATTCGACCCAGCCCCCTGTGTCACGGGTGATGTTCGTGGCATGTTGGTGAGCGCGGGCGATCGTGGAATCCACCGACACCGCCCAGTCGATGATCCCGGCCTCGTCGGCGGCGGCCAGCAACCGAGCCAGCACCATGTCCCAGGTGCCGTCGGCACTCATTCGTCGATGCCAGGTCCAGATCGACTGCCACGGCCCGAACACCTCCGGCACGTCGCGCCAGGCGATCCCGCACCGATACCGATAGATGATGCCTTCCACCATCGAACGCGCATCCTGAAAGGGTCTGCCCCGCTTACCCGTACGTGCAGGAAGCAGATCCTCGATCAACGACCACTGAACATCGGTAAGCAGCTGAAACCGCGACATACCTCAAGCCTCCGGCATAACACCCGAAACCTTTGTCAGACACGCCCTAGTCGCCACCGAGGTCCCAGACCCGCACCGGGGTGTTCGCGTCGATGTCGGTGACGTCCTCCGGTATCTCGAGCAGGCAGTTCGCCGACGCCAGCCAGCGCAGGTGGTGCGAGGCCGGCGGCCCGTAACTGGTGACGGTGCCCGCGGCCCGATCGAGCACCCCGCGGCGGAACTGGCGCTTGCCGCGCGGGGACGAGCACGCCTCGGTCAGCACGGCCTCCCGGTGCGACCGGCCCGGCTGCGGCAGGTCCATCGCGGCGCGCAGCGGGGTGCGGATGAACACCTCGAAGGACACCAGCGCACTGACCGGGTTGCCCGGCAGGGTGATGATCGGCACCGCGCGCTCGCCCACGGTGAGCGTCCCGGCGCCCTGGGGCATGCCGGGCTGCATGGCGACCTTGACGAAGTCGACGGAAGCGGAAGGGCCCCCCAGTGCGTCTTTGACCACCTCGTAGGCGCCCGCGCTGACCCCGCCGGTGGTGATGATCAGATCGGAGTCCCCGACGTGGGACGCCAGCGCCGCGCGGAACTCCTCGACGTCGTCGCCGGCCATGGGGGAGGCCACCACCTCGGCGCCGGCCTCGCGGACCGCCGCGGCCAGCATGACCGCGTTGGACTCGTAGATCTGCCCGGGTTGCAGGGGGGTGCCCGGGGCCACCAGTTCGGTGCCGGTGGACATCACCAGCACGCGGGGTCGTGGCCGCACGGTCAGTTCACCGATGCCCAGCGCTGCGGCCAGGCCCAACGCCGCGGGCGTGACGATCTGACCGGCGCGCAGCACCGTGGTGCCCGCGGTGACGTCCTCGCCGGCGCGGCGGATGTGGCGCCCGGGTTCGGCGGCGGCGCGGATCTCGACGGTCTCGGTGCCCGCATCCGTCGCCTCGACCGGCACCACCGTCGTCGCCCCCGCCGGCAGCGGCGCACCCGTCATGATGCGGTGCGCGGTACCCGGTCGCAACGTCAGCGCATCGGTCCGGCCGGCCGGAATATCTTCGGCGACAGGGAGTTCGACCGGGGTCTCGGCTGAGGCGGTGGCCACGTCCTCGACGCGTACCGCATAGCCGTCCATCGCGGAGTTGTCGAAACCGGGCAGCGAGAGGTCGGCGACCACGTCGGCGGTCAGCACCAACCCCTCGGCCTCGGACAGGGGCAGTGTCGCGGCTGGGCGCGCGGCGATCAGGTCGGCGACGACGCGTTGATGTTCGGGGACGGTGCGCATGTCAGATGTCGAACTTCACGCCGGTCAGTTCCTCGGAGACGGTCCACAGCCGCTCCTGGACCGCCACGTCGTGGGACTGCTTGCTGGACCGCACCAGCACCGGGTAGCCGCGCAGTTCGCGGAAGCCGGCCGGGCCGTAGTACTGGCCGCCGGTGACCGCGGCGTCGGTGGCCGCCCGCAGCGTCGCCAGCGCGCCGCGGGCCGGGCTGTTGGTGACCAGTCCGGCGACCTGGCTGAACCCGGGCAGGCTGCTGCCGGGGATGTGGCGCATGAGTTCGGTGTTGGAGATGCCGGGGTGCGCGGCGACCGCGATGGTGGGCGCACCCGCGGCGGCCAGGCGGCGCTGCAGTTCGTAGGCGAACATCAGGTTGGCCAGCTTCGACTGGCCGTAGGCGGCCACCCGGTTGTAGCTGCGTTCCCACTGCAGGTCATCGAAGCGGATGCCGGCCTGGATGTTGTGCGCGATGCTGGTGACCACCACCACCCGCGAACCCTCGACGTTGCGGAGGCGGTCGAGCAGCAGGCCCGTCAGCGCGAAATGACCGAGATGATTGGTGCCGAACTGCAATTCGAAGCCGTCGGCGGTGGTCTGCTTCGGCGGGTACATCACCCCGCCGTTGTTGATCAGCAGGTCGATGCGCGGATGGGCGGCCCCCAGTTCGGCGGCGGCGGTGCGCACCGACTGCAGCGAACCCAGATCCAGGGCCTGCACGCGGACGTCGGCGCGCGGGGTCAGACCGAGGATCTTCGCGGCCGCGGCGTTGCCCTTCTCCACGTTGCGCACGGCGAGTACCACCGTGGCGCCGCGGGCGGCGAGCACGCGCGCGGTCTCGTACCCCAGGCCGGTGTTGGAGCCGGTCACGATCGCGACGCGTCCGGATTGGTCGGGAACCTGTGCTTCGGTCCATTTCTGGCTCATGGATAGAACATACGTGGGGCATGCTCTAGTCATGGGTGCACCACTGCAGATGATGAGAGATCCGGCGTATCCGCCCAGCCGCAGCGCACCGGTGGTGTGGGCGCTGGGCGCGGCGATTCCCTGGCTGATCTTCGCGTTCGCGCAGTTGATCTGGTTCGTCCTCGACGGCCGGTGGCTGTGGCTGCACGGGCTCGCCGCGCTGTTCACCGTGGTGGGCGCGGTGATCTCGGTGGTGGTCGCGCCGCTGTGGCGCTATCGCGTGCACCGGTGGGAGATCAGCCCGCAGGCGGTGTACACCCGCACGGGTTGGCTCACCCAGGAGCGCCGCATCGCGCCGATCTCGCGGGTGCAGACCGTCGACACCTACCGCGGCCCGCTGGACCGGTTGTTCGGCCTGGCCAACGTGACGGTGACGACGGCGTCGTCGGCCGGCGCGGTGCACATCGTCGCGCTGGACGCCCCGGTGGCCGACCAGGTGGTGGCCCAGCTGACCGACATCGCCGCCCTCGGCACGCACGATGCGACATGAACCCGACTGATTGGCAACGGCTTTCGCCGCGCATGCTGCTGGTGCACCCGGTGCACGAGCTGCTCCGGCAGATCCCACTGCTGATCGGCTCGATCGTGCTGGGCTCGGCCACCGAGAACCCGGTGTGGCTGCTGCTGGGCGTCGGCGTCATCGTCAGCCTGGGCCTGGCGCGCTGGTTCACCACCACCTACCGCATCGACGAGCACGACGTCTCGCTGCGCACCGGCGTGCTGCAACGCAACTCGCTGTCGGTGCCGCGCAACCGGATTCGCTCGGTACAGACCGAGGCGCGGCTGCTGCACCGGCTGCTGGGCCTGACCGTGCTGCGGGTCAGCACCGGCCAGGAAGCCCGCGGCGACAACGCCTTCGAACTGGATGCGGTGGAAACCCAGCAGGTCGAGCGGCTGCGCGCGGTGCTGCTGGCCGACGCCGTGCAGGCCGACCCGGGGCGGCCCGCCGCGGCCGAGACGGTGCTGGCCTCCTGGAAGCCGGCGTGGCTGCGCTACAGCCCGCTGAGCTGGTCCGGGCTGCTCACCATCGCGGCCGGGTTCGGGCTGATCTACCAGGCCGGGTTCGGCGCCGCGCTGCAGGAATCCACGGCGGTGCAGACCGGGCTCGACGCCGCCGAGCGGATCGGCGCAGCGGCCACCGTCGCGGTCGTGGTCGGCGTCGTCGTGCTGGCCTCGGTGGTACTCGCCGTCGGCCGGTCGCTGCTGACCTACGGCAACCTGGTGCTCACCCACCGCGTCGACACGCTGCACCTGACGCACGGTCTGGTGCGGGTCCGCGAGCACACCTACGACCTGCGCCGCCTACGCGGCGGCACGCTGCGCGAACCGCTGCTGGTGCGGTTGATGGGTGGGGCCCGGTTGGACGCGGTGATGACCGGTGTGGCCGGGGTGGGGGAGTCGTCGTTGCTGCTGCCGCCGTGCCCGGCCGAGACCGCGCAGCGGGTGCTCACCGGTCTGGTCGGCCGCGGCGACGTGGTGACGGGCCCGTTGGTGGCGCACGGCCCGGCGGCGGTGCGGCGCCGGTGGTTTCGGGCGTTGGTCGTTCCCGTCGTCGCCGGGGTGGCGCTCGCGGTGTGCGCCGGGTGGGTCGGGGTGCCGGGCTGGGTGTGGCCGCTGTGGGTCGCCTTCGGCGGGCTCAGCGTCTGGCTGGCGATCGACCGGGTGCGGGCGCTGGGGCACCGCGTCGACGACCGGTGGCTGGTGGCGCGCAGCGGCAGCGTCGAGCGGCGCCGGGACTGCGTGCAGACCGCGGGCATCATCGGCTGGACGGTGCGGCAGACGTACTTTCAGCGCCGGGCCGGGGTGGCGACCCTGGTCGCGGCGACTGCGGCCGGCACCAAGCGCTACGTGGTGGTCGACGTGCCCGCCGAGTGGGCGTGGACCGTGGCCGCGACGGCGTCGCCGTGGGTGGCCCGCAGTGTGTGGGCGCACACATAGCTGCCGGGCGCCGCAGCCCCTAGGGTCGCAGCATGGCGATCGGCGGAGTGCTCTTTGACATCGACGGTGTGCTGGTCACGTCGTGGCGGCCGATCGAGGGCGCCGCGGAAACCCTGCGGACCCTGGCGGATCGGCAGATCGCGCGGTCGTACCTGACCAACACCACCACCCGCACCCGGGTCCAGATCGCCGACCTGCTCACCGAGGCGGGCATGCCCGTCGGGCCCGACGACGTCGTCACCGCCGCCGTGCTGACTGCCGACTTCGTCCGTAATCGGTACCCGGACGCGCGATGTTTCCTGGTCAACAGCGGCGACATCGCCGACGACATGCCGGGGCTGGACATCGTCTCCTCGGTGGACGCCCGGGGCGGGCCGATGCCCGAGACCCCCGATGTGGTGCTGCTCGGCGGGGCCGGACCCGAGTACGACCACGTCACGCTGTCGTGGGTGTACGACTGGATGGCGCAGGGGGTGCCGGTGGTTGCGATGCATCGCAGCACGTCGTGGGAAGCCAGCGACGGGTTGCGGATCGACACGGGCATGTACCTGCTGGGGATGGAGGAGGTCAGCGGGCGCAAGGCGATCGCCGTCGGCAAGCCCGCCCCCGAGGGTTTCCTCTCCGCGGCCGCGCGCCTCGGCGTCGAACCCGACGAGATGTACATCGTCGGCGACGACCTGAACAACGACGTGCTGGCCGGGCAGGTGGTCGGGATGACCGGGGTGTTGGTGCGGACGGGCAAGTTCCGCCAGGACACCCTGGACCGGTGGGCTGCCGACGAATTCGCGATGCAGCCCAACCACGTCGTCGACTCGGTGGCCGACCTGCCGGAGTTGCTCGGCCTGTAGGAATTCTCGGCGCGGTCGATGAGTTCCGGTGCGCCCCGGAGTCAGTACGGGCATGACCAATGAAACAGTGAGCACGACCCGCACGATCGAGGCCGATGCGGCGGCGGTGTTCGGCGTCCTCGTCGACCCGTCCACACATGCCACGATCGACGGCACCGGGTGGGTGCGGGAGTCGTTGGACGATGTCCGCCTGACCGAGGCCGGCCAGATCTTCCGGGTGGTGGTGGGCCACGACAATCCCTCCGACGGACGCTTCGAAACGGCGAACCGGGTGGAAGTCTTCGCTGCGCCCGATGCCATCGCGTGGCGGCCGGGCGAGATGCAGGAGGACGGCAGCTTTGTGTGTGGCGGCTGGATCTGGCGCTACGACCTGGCGCCCTCGGGCCCCACGGCGACGGCAGTCACGCTGTCTTATGACTGGTCGGAGGTCTCGACGGAGCTCCGAGAGAAGATCGGCTTCCCGCCGGTCAGCGCCGAACCGCCGTTCGGACTCCAACACCTCGAGAACTCGCTGCGGAATCTGGCCGACCTCGCCGAGGCGCGCGTCTAGCGCGGTCACCGCCCCTGGCCCACCCATTATGGTCGACCGATGGACTTGGTGGTGGCCGCGGCGGTGGGAATTGTCGCGCTTGCCGCGATCATCACGTTGACGGTGCTGCTGATCGTGTCCCGCCGGCAATTGGGAGCGGCCCGGCAGGAAGTCGAACGCCTGCGGGAGGAACAGGGCCGCCGTCGCCGTCGGCGCGGTGTTGCACCGTTGGCGATCAAGACCGTCTGGCAGACCGCGGATTCCCTGTTGAACAAGGGGATTGGCGCCACGGTGCGCAACTCGATCGAGGATCTCGCCGGCTGGGCGCAGGTCGAGCGGCCGGATCTGGCGCGGCTGACCGCCGACGGGGACGTCGTCATCGCCTTCTCCGATATCGAGGGTTCGACCGAACTCAACGAGTCGCTGGGGGATCGCGAGTGGATCAAGGTGCTCGAGCGGCACAACAAGCTCGTCGGCAAGCTGGTATCCGAGCACGGCGGGCATGTCGTCAAGAACCAGGGCGACGGATTCATGATCGCCTTCGGGTCCGCCGCCCAGGCGGTGCTGTGCAGTATGGCGATCCAGCGGGCGCTGGCGGAGCGGGCCGAGCGGCATCGATCCATCCGGGTGCGAATCGGTATCCACCTGGGCAGTTCGGTGCGCCGTGGTGACGACCTGTTCGGCAGGAACGTGGCGATCGCCGCGCGCGTCGCCGACCAGGCCGCCGGTGGCGAGGTCCTCATCACCGATGCGGTCCGAACCGCGCTGGACACCGCGGACGTGGAGTTCGGCCCGCCCCGCGAGGTCGACCTGAAGGGGATTCGCGGTAGCCACCAACTCTTTCCGGTGCGTTGGGCCGAGCAGGTCAGTCAGGGGTAGGCCCTACTTCGGTAGGCCCCATTTCGCCGAGGGTGCATCGAGTGCACGTTTTCGGGGCGCTTTATGTACACCGGATGCGAGCTCGCCGGTCAGAGATCCAAGATCATCTTCAACGCGCGGTCCACCTGGCCCATCGTTGACTCCGAGAGCGTTCCGAGTCGACGCACCAACCTGGCGCGGGCCACGCCGCGGACCGCGCGACAGACCGCGACACTGTCGGCGTCCACCCCGTCCGCCGCGGTCAGCGTCGGCCGCAACGGAGTCGCGACCCGTGAACTCGACACCGGTACGACCACAACAAGTTCGGCAGCCTCACCGGTCAACAGCTGCTCCGTCGAAACGATGACGGCCGGGCGGTGTTTGCCCGGTTCCCCCGGCCGGGCTGCGCCCAGTGCAACGAGCCACAGCTGGCCTCGCCGGGGATCCTCAGTCGAGGCCATCGGCATCCGCCTGAGCCCAGTCACGCTCCTCGTCGGCCACGTTCGGGTCGTCGGCCTCGGCCAACGTCGCTGCCCGTTCGGCGGCAAACGCGGCCTCGCGCTCAGCTCGAGCGCTCCATTCCTCCAGCAGTGACGCCACGCTCACGCCACGCTCACGCGCTTGCGCCGCGAGTCGATCGCGCACGGTCACCGGCACCCGGATCGTAGTTGTTGCGGTAGCCATACCGAGATGCTATTTAGGTAGATAAATTTTGTCTACCTGTCGGCGATGCCGCGCACACCTACCGGGTGGGCCTGAACGCGACGCGACTGCTGTACGCCTTCGGCGACGTGGTGGTCGGCTGGCTGCTGCTGCGGGGCGGACTTCGTGATGGAGTTGGACGAAGCGGCCTTCTGAGGCCCAACGCTTCACGCGCTTACGCCGAGGTTCGCAGTCATCAGGTGGCTGCGAACCTCGGCGTAAGCCGTCGTCGGGCTGCGAGGTCGAGGCGGTCGAACGCACACCCCGGCCCGCAGGCACGGCCGTCGACTGCGATGCCGACGCGAGATCACCCCGCCCTGCAGGTGCAGAACCTCGTCGATGCCCACGGGTTCGGTCCTGACGAAGCAGGTGTGGGGTTACCAGTGCCCGGCGGCGATCTGTGGGCAACCGTTTATGCCGAGGTCTGCAGCCACCCGGTGACTGCGATCCTCGGCCTTGAGGTCACTTACGCACGATGCACAGGGCGTCGACCGCGACAAGCCCGTTCTCGGTCACCAGAAGTGGGTTGACGTCCAGGGACTCGATCCAGTCCCGGCCCGCGGCGGCCAGCCGGCCGAACCTCAGAGCTCGCGGTGCAACACCCGCACGGCCTCGATGCGGGCCTGCAACTGATCGCGGGTGGCCGCGGCCACGGGCGGGCCGCCGCAGCGGCGCCGCAGCTCGTTGTGGATCCAACCGTGCGGCTTGCCCGACTTGTGATGCGTGGCCGACACCAGCGCGTTGAGTTCGCGCCGCAGCTCGCGCAGCTGGCCGTGCGTCGAGGCCACCTTGGGCAGTTCGCCGGAGGCCGTCCGCTTCTGCAGCTGCTCGTCCTGACGCCGGTTCAGCAGGTCGCGCATCTGGTTGGCGTCCAACAGCCCGGGGATGCCCAGGTAGTCGGCTTCCTCCTCGCTGCCCGCCGGGGTCGCGGTCCCGAACGACGAACCGTCGAAGATCACCTGATCCAACTCGGCCTCGGCGCCCAGGGACTCGAAACCGTTGTCGAGTTCGCCGGGCTCGTCCTTGCGCTGTTCGCGCAGCTCGGCGTCCAGCGGGTCCTCGTCCTGGTTCTCCCGGTGCGGCTTGCCCAGGACGTGGTTGCGTTGCTCCTCGAGCTCGCTGGCGAGCTGCAGCAGGTTCGGCACCGAGGGCAGGAAGATGCTCGCGGTCTCGCCCGGGCGCCGCGACCGCACGAACCGGCCGATCGCCTGGGCGAAGAACAGCGGGGTCGAGGCGCTGGTGGCGTACACGCCGACGGCCAGCCGCGGCACGTCGACCCCCTCGGAGACCATCCGCACCGCGACCAGCCACCGCGACGTCGACTCCGAGAACTGGCTGATGCGGTCCGAGGAACCCGGGTCATCGGAAAGCACCAGCGTGGGCGCCTCGCCGGTGATCTTGTGCAGCAGCTCGGCGTAGGCGCGCGCGGCGGTCTGATCCGAGGCGATGATCATGCCGCCGGCGTCGGGGACGTGGGCACGCTTCTGCTGCAGCCGCTTGTCGGCGGCGGCGATGACGGCGGGCATCCACTCGCCGGCCGGGTTCAGCGCGGTGCGCCAGGCCCGTGCCGTCTGCTCGGCGGTGAGCGGTTCACCGAGTCGCGCAGCATGTTCCTCGCCCGCGCTGTCGCGCCACCGGGCCTCGCCCGAGTACGCCATGAACACCACCGGCCGCACGACGCCGTCGGCCAGCGCGTCGGCGTAACCGTAGACATGGTCGGCCACCGAACGCTGGAAGCCGGCGGGGTCGGGTTCGTACTTCACGAACGGGATGGGGCTGTCGTCGCTGCGGAACGGCGTCCCGGTCAGGGACAGCCGCCGCGTCGCATCGTCGAAGGCCTCGCGCATGGCCTCGCCCCAGCTCTTGGCGTCACCGCCGTGGTGGATCTCGTCGAAGACCACCATCGTCTTGCGGTTCTCGGTGCGGACGCGGTGCCGGGTCGGGTGGCTGGCCACCTGCGCGTAGGTGACGACGACGCCGTGGTATTCCGAGGACGTCTGCGCCGAGGAGTTGCTGAACCGCGGATCCAGGGCAATGCCCATCCGGGCGGCGGCGTTGGCCCACTGGATCTTGAGATGCTCGGTGGGGACGACGATGGTGACGGTGTCCACGGTGCGTTCGGCCAGCAGTTCGGCGACGATCCGCAGGGCAAAGGTGGTCTTGCCGGCCCCGGGGGTGGCCACAGCCAGAAAGTCCCGCGGCTTCGCTGCCAGGTATTTCACCAAAGCTCGTCGTTGCCAGCCCCGCAAAGCCTGGGTGCTGGGCGCTGCGTCAGCCCGCACCCGATGACTCCTCTCTGGAACGGAATGCAGCCTAATGCAATGGCTTCAGGCGGGGTATTCGGCCGCGGCGTGTCGAGGGCGCGTGTCGGGATCGACTTGGCGGAAGGCCCGGTGAGCGTGGTTGCTGCGGACCGTCAGACGAAGAAGTTGTCGTTGTCGATGAACCACTGGGTGCGTTCCTCATCGGTCAGCTCGCCGAGCCGGGCCAGTCCCTCGAAGTAGTGCTCACGAGGCGCCCCGGGGGCGAACAGCATGAGCATCGACGCCGGCGCGTCGGCCTCATTGCCGAAGCCGTGGATGCCGCCCGGCGGCACGTAGAGGAAGTCGTGCGGTCCGGCGGTGGTCCAGTGGGTGCCGTCGTAGATGCGCACCGAACCGGACAGGACGAAGAACGCCTCCGACATCGCGCGGTGGAAATGCGGCCCGGGTCCACCCGCCTGCGGCGCGAGGTCGACGCGGTAGAGGCCGTAATCGCCGTCGGTCTGCTGTTGGTCGGCCAGGTAGTGGTAGCGGACCTGACCCGGCGCCTCGTAGTCGGCGGCGTCGTCCGCGCGCCGGACCCAGGCGCTGGCCTCGGGCCGGTCCTTGGTGTACCGGGCCGACGGGTAGGGCGGTACGTCCCTGAGATTCCAGAACGACATCTTCGCCAGCCTACGGACCGGGCGCGGCTCAGGACGGGGTGTGCGCGCGGTGGGTGCGCAGGTTCACCGCCCGCGCGGGCAGCAGCTGGCTGCGCTCCTCCTCGGTCAGCCCACCCCAGACGCCGAATGGCTCCTGGAAGGCCAGGGAGTGCTCCCGACAGCGCAACATCACCGGGCATTCGGCGCACACCCGCTTGGCCTCCTGCTGGCGGCGCCGCCGGGCCCGGCCGCGTTCTCCATCGGGATGGAAGAAGATCGACGGATCCCGCTGGCGGCACAGGGCCTCCACGCGCCAGTCCCACGCCTCGGGGCTGAACACCGGCGGCTCGGTCAGCAACGACGCCATGTCAGGACCCGGCGCCCGCGGTCCTGCGCTGCACCCGCGCATACGCCGCGGTGGCGCCCAGGGCCATCAGACCCACCAGCAGGTACTGCCACGCCTGCGACAGCTCGAGGAAGATGGTCGCGTTGCTGATCACCTGCAGCAGCAGCACACCGAACAGCACGCCGATGAAGCTGCCGCGCCCACCGAAGATCGACGCGCCGCCGAGGACGACCGCGGTGATGGCCGCCAGCGTGTAGCTGATGCCGGCGGTGGGATCGCCCACCCCGATCTGGGCCATCAGGAGCAACGCGCCGACCGCCGTCAGCAGCGAACAGGCCAGGTAGGCGATCATCTGCACCGCGTCGACACCCACGCCGCGCTTGCGGGCGGCCGCCTCGTCGGATCCGGATGCGCGCAACCGCAGCCCGAAAGAGGTTCGACGGGAGGCGAATTCGAGGCCGACGAGCACGATGACGCCAACGATGACGGCAATGGGGAACGGGCCGACGCGGGTGCTGATGGCCTCCACCACGTCAAGCGCGATGATGCCGCCCGGCGCGTCGCGCCACACCAGCGACAGGCCCTGCAGACCGGTGTAGGTGATGAGCGTGGCCACCACGGGGACCACCTTGGAATATCGGACCATGGCGCCGTTGGCGGCGCCGACCCCGGCGGCCAGGACGAACATCAGGACGAATCCCAGTATCCACCAACCGAATCCGTAGCCCTCGACGATGAAGAAGGACGCGACCACCACCAGCGTTCCGCTCAGCGGGCCCACGGACAGGTCGATCCCGCCGGTCAGCATGACGACCAGCTGCCCGGCCGCGAGGAACAGCACCGGGGCCATGAGCATCAACAGATTGGCGATGTTGAACTCGGACAGGAAGCGGCCGTTGACGGCGGTGGTGAGGGCGCCGAGGGCCAGGATTGCGGCCAGCAGCACCAGACTCGGCGACTGCTGGCTGGCGAGCAGACGCTGCCAGCGGCTGGGTTTGCCGACCCGCGGGGCAGTGACGGCCCCGGCCTCCTCGTCGGCGCGACCGGCGGTCAGCGAGGCCTCGGTGATGGCGTGCTCGGTGACCTCGTCGCCCACCAGTTCCTTGACGACTCGGCCGCGGGAGAACACCAGCACGCGGTCGCACAGGCCGGCGAGTTCGACGTCGTCGGAGCTGAGCACCACGACGGGGGTGCCGGACTCGGCGACGTCGCGCAGCCGGTGGTAGATCTCCGAGCGCACGCCGACGTCGATGCCCTGGGTGGGCTCGTCGCACAGCAGCAGTTCCGGCGACGAGAGCAGCGCCCGGCCCAGCACGACCTTCTGTTGGTTGCCGCCGGACAGGGTGCCCACCTCGGTGTCGATGGTGGCGGTCTTGACGCCGAGTTCGTCGACCTGTTCGTGCGCCAGCGAGCGCTCGATGCTCGGCGAGACGAAGCCTGCGCGGGACACCCGGTGCAGCGCGACCAGCGAAAGGTTCTCGCGCACCGACAGAATGGGGGAGATGCCCTCGATGCCGCGTTCCTGCGGCATCAGGATGATGCCCTTGTCGCGGGCGGCGCGCGGCGACGACAGGCGCAGCTTGCCGCCGCCGACGGAGACCTCGCCGTGGCAGGCCGTGGCGCCGCCGAGGGCACGGATGAACTCGCGCTGACCGTTGCCCTCGACACCGGCCAGACCCAGGATCTCGTGGCGCCGGATGGTGGTGGTGACGCCGGGTGCGTCGGCGGCCCCGAAATCCGAGACGACGACGGCCGGTTCGCCCAGATCGTCGGAGCGGTCCGGGAACAGCGCCTCCACCGTGCGTCCCGCGATCAGCGTGACGATCTCTTCCTCGGTGGTGTCGGCGGCGTCGAACTGACCGCGAATTCGCCCGTCCCGCAACACCGTGATGCGGTCGGCGAGGGCGAAGACGTCGGGCAGGCGGTGGCTGATGTAGATGACGGCCACGCCGGCCGCGGACAGCTCGCGGATCAGCTCGAAGAGGCGGGCGGTCTCCGCGGCGGCGAACGGTTCGGTCGGCTCGTCGAGGATCAGCACGCTCGGATTGCAGGCGAGCGCGCCACAGATCTCGATGGCCTGCTTCTCGGCCAGTCCGAGCTGACCCGCCGGCACGGTCGGATCGATGGGAATGCCCATCGGCGTGAGCTTTTCGGCGGCCCACGCGTCGACCTCGCGCAGCGGTGGGCGCAGGCTGGGCGGCACCGCCAGGGCCAGGTTCTCGGCCACCGTCAGATCGGGCAGGATCGCCGGGATCTGGTAGGCGATGGCCAGGCCGGCTTCCTTGGCCGCCAACGGTGAGGCCGAGGTCAGCTCGTCGGCACCGATGCGCACGGTGCCGCGGTCGGGGGACAGCGCACCGGAGGCGACCGCCATCAGCGTCGACTTGCCGGCGCCGTTGCCGCCGACCAGCGCGTGGACCTCGCCGGGGACGGCCTCGAAGCTCACGTCGTCCAGTGCGGTGACGCCGGGGAACGTCTTGGTGATGCCGGCGACCGACAGTCCGCGCCGGGAGGTGGGTGCCATGGATGTGGATGCCACAGTGGTGGGCCCTTCGTCGGTGTGGCTGACTGCGGGGGAGTGGGGGGTCATCGGTAGATCTCCGCGAGCTGCTCGGTGCTCAGCTCGGCCGAGGTGACCGCGCTGCTGGGCAGGTTGCGATCACATTCCGGGGGCAGATTCGGGTCCAGCGAGTCCCAGACGATCGGCACGTTGACGATGTCGGGTTCGGGCTCCGGGATGTCCTGGGCGGCGGCGACGGCCTTGCGCAGCGCGAGGCGCACGATCCAGGTCCGGGACGTCACGGCGACGATCTGGAACTGCGGCTGGGCCGCCTTGTTGTCGACGTAGGCGCAGGCAAATCCGTTGTTGTCGTTGGCCGTCCACACCGGCAGCGGTCGGCCGGCCTGCAGGAAGGCCCGGATCCCGCCCAGCGAACCGTCGCCGGAGTCGGTGATGACGGCGTCGATCTTGGGGTACTTGGCCAGCAGGCCCGAGGTGACGCGCTGGGTCTGCGCGGGGTTCCAGCCGGTGTCGATCGGGGTGCCGGGGTCGTTGAGCAGCGTCACGTTGGCGCAGTCGGGGTTACCGGCGAGCTCGTCCTCGATGCCGTGGATCTCGCTGAGGCTCTGCGCATTTCCCGGTGTGCCGCCGAGGAAGACGGCGTTGCCGCCGGCGGGGCCCAAGGCGTTGCACACCCACTGCGCCCACATCGCGCCGTCGGTCACCGTGTTGTGGCCGACGAACGTTGTGTAGTCGACGCCGGGGGTGCCGCCCGGGCTGGCGGTGTAGGGGACCACGGCCACCCCGGCCTCGAAGGCCTCGCGCAGGGTGGGGAGCAGGGCGGGGCCCGCGTCGGGGAACACGACGAGCGCCTCGACGCCGAGCGCGACGAGGGCCTTGATGTCGCTGATCGCCTTCTGCGGGTTGTTCTGCCCGTCCGCATACGGAAGCACCTCGAGGTTCGGGCACTTGGCGGCCTCGTCCTCGAACTCGGCGCGCGCGGTCTTACGGAAGGCGTTGTCGCCCACACCGTCGGCGAGCGCGACCTTGATGGGGCGGTCGCCGCAGAATTCGGTGATGGGCCGCAGTTCGTCGACCGCACCGCTGAGTTCGGGGTCCAGGTAGACGGGGTCGACCTCGAACGCCGCGGGTTCGCTGAACGGTCCGCCGGCGCACGACGTCAGCGACAGGGCCAGCAGCGCCGCCGCCGGGGCGGCCAGCATTCGTGCCGAGATAAAACGGCTGAGCACGTTGATTCTCCTGGGGGTCAAGACTTCTGGGTCTGGGAGTCGGGGCGGAGCCGGACGAATCGGCGCCAGTCCACGCCGCGCAGGATGATCGCGGCGGCCAGCACGAGGGCCTGGATCAGCAACTGCATGGCGGTCGACGCGCCGGCGGCCAACACCACCTGTCCGAGTTGGGTGAGGAACAGCGCGGCGACGGCGGTGGCGATGATCGACGAGATCCCGCCGCGCAGCAGCGTGCCGCCGAGCACCACCGCGGCGATGGTGGTCAGCTGGTAGCTCTGCCCCAGCTGCAGGTCCGGGGTCCGCAGATAGGCCGCGAGCAACATGCCGGCCGTCGCGTAGGCGATCCCGGCCAGTACGTAGGCCATCACACCGTGCGTGGAGGTGCGGATGCCGGCGATGCGCGCGGCCGGCACCCCGGCGCCCACGGCGATGAAGCGCCGCCCGGCCACGCTCTGCTTGAGCACCACGTGGGCCACGACCACCAGCACGACCGCCAGTAGGAACAACGTCGGGATGCCGCCCACCGAGCTCACCGCGAAGGCGCTCACGGCCGGGTCGGCGGTGCCAGGGAAGCCGCCGGAGAGCACCAGCACCACGCCGGTCAGCAGCGAGTTCACCGCCAGCGAGGCGACGAAGGCGGCCACCGAGAACCACACCACCGCGAGGCCGATCACCAGCCCGGACAGCGCGCCGGCGGCGATGCCCAGCAGCACGCACATCAGCGTGGACATCCCGGTGCCCTGGGCCAGCTTGGTGACGCACACCGCGGCGATCGCCATCACGCCCGGCACCGACAGGTCGATGCCGCCGTGGGTGATGACCAGCGTCTGGCCCAGCGCGGCGATGGCCATCACGCCGGCGAAGGGCAGCATCGCGGTCAGCGCCGAGGCCGTCATGCTGCCGGGCGCGATCAGCGGGCTGATCACGAAGACGGCGACCGCGAGCAGCCAGATCGGCATGAACCGGTCGGTGCGGATTCGCTGTAGGAGGGTGGTGTGGCCGGTCTGCGGCCGGGTGTCCGTCTCGGACGTCAGAGCTGACATGGTCGAGTTCCTCGAGTTCGGGGGGCGGGTTCGGCTCAGACGCTGGTGTAGCCGCCGTCGACGGCCAGGGCCGCACCGGTGACGAAGCTGGCGTCGGGGCCGAGCAGAAACGCGATGGTGGACGCCACCTCGGCGGCCTCGGCGACGCGGCCGATGGGATGCGCGGCGTAGAGATCGCGGCGGGCGGCCTCAGGATCGGGTTGCGATCCGAGATAGGTCGCGAGCTGCCGGGTCTCGACGGTGCCCGGGCTCACGACGTTGGCGCGGATGCCGCGCGCGGCGTATTCGACCGCGATCTGCCGGGTCAGTTGGGCGACGGCGCCCTTGGAGGCGCAGTAGGCGGCCTGGTTGGGGAGCGCCACGGTGCCCGAGATCGACGACAGGTTGACGATAGCGCCGGGCCGGCCGGCCTCGACGAGGCGGCGCACGAACTCGCGGCAGAGCAGGAAGACGCCGGTCACGTTGACCGACTGCAGCCGGTTCCAGTCCTCGAGCGTGGTCTCGGTCAACGGTTTGGAGATCATCACCGCGGCGGAGGTGACCAATCCGTCGACGGTGCCAAAGGCCGCATACCCCGCGTCCAGCGAGGTGGCGGCGGCGTCCTCGCCGGAGGCGTCGGCGGTCACGGTGATCGCCTCGGCACCCGCCGCGCGGATGTCCGCGGCGACCCGCTCCAGCTCGTCTTCATCGATGTCGACGAGCACCAACCGGTGTCCGCGCGCGGCGAGCAGGGCCGCCGTGGCCGCGCCGATCCCGCTGGCAGCGCCGGTGATCAGGGTCGTGTTTGTCGTCGTGTCGGTTGTCGTCGAAGCAGTGGTCGAGGCGGTGTCGGTCATCAGCGCGACCGCCCGTCGACACACTGCATGCTGCACGCAGAGTATGCCACGTCACACACATTGACATGCTGCATGCAGCATGTCAATGTGGGCGAAGAACACGAAAAAGGGAGCAGCGTGACCGACGATCAGTCACCCGTGGGCGCGGGCGAGGCGGGTACCGCCGTGGTCGCCGTCGCGCAGGTTCCGTCCGTGCTCGGCGATCCGGACGCCAACATCGCATCGATGGCCCGCTGGTTGCGGCTGGCCGCCGACCGGGGTGCGGACCTGACGGTATTTCCCGAGTGCGCGCTGTCGGGCTACATGATGGACTCGCGCGCACAGGTCGAGGCCGCGGCCGTGGAGGCCACCGCAGAGCGGCTCGCACCGCTGGTCGAAACCGCTTCGGATACGGGCTCTTTCGGAGTCCTGGGCCTGCTCGAGCGCGACGGCGACAAGGTCTACAACAGCGCCGTGTTGATCGGCCCCGACGGCATCGTCGGCTCCTATCGCAAACAACACCTGCCCCGGCTGGGTGCCGATGCGTTCGTCGACCCCGGCGACGGCAAGGCGCCGCGGGTCTACGACATCAACGGACTGCGCGTGGGCATCATGATCTGCTTCGACCTGCGCTTCCCGGAGTCGGCCCGCGAGCTGGCGCTCGGCGGGGCCGATGTCATTGCCATGCCCACCAACTGGCCGCTGACCGCGGGGTTCCTCGCCGACCACATGACGCGGGTCCGCGCCGTGGAAAACCTGGTATACGTGGCGGTCTCGGACCGCTGCGACCGCGAGTCCGACACCGATTTCCTGGGCCGCAGCCAGATCGTCGCCCCGTCGGGGGAGGTACTGATCGACGCCGGCACCGAGGAGGGCATTGTCCTGGCGCCGCTGGACCTCACCCGATCCCGCACCAAGACCCTGACTTTCGACGACCCGCCGTTCTCGCTGCAGGTGTTCGACCAACGCCGCCCCGAGCTGTACTCGGCGCTGACCACCCCGACCGACCGTTCGACAGGAGACGACCACCATGTGTGGACCCGGAATCATCGATGAGCGCACGCGCAACACGATCGCCGCGCATGCCGCGAAGTTCCGCGAGATCACCATGAGCCCCTTCGGCCCCGACGACGAGATCGGCATGCTGAACCTGATCAGCCCGGAGAAGTCGCGCGAGGTGATGCGGGCCGCCGACGGCGGCGCCGCCATCGACCTGTCGGTCGACTACTTCATCGGCATGCCGTCCTGGACCAAGGCCGGCGACCCCGGCTTCCAGCAGTGGATGACCCACACCCCGGTGGGCACCGTCCTCGACGACATCACCGGAGTCGGGACCGAACAGAACGAGCTGGTGGCCTACTCGGGTGACGCGATGTCGATGTACACCCACTGCGGCACGCACATCGACACGCTGAACCACTTCGGCTATCACGGCAAGATCTTCAACGGATACGAAGCGGCGCAATGCATCAGCTCGCGGCACTGGATCAAGTGCGGGGCCGACAAGTTCCCGCCGATCATCACCCGCGGCGTGCTGTTCGACATCGCGGGCCTGCACGGCGTCGACGTCCTGCCGGAGAACTACGGCATCGGCGCCAAGGACCTCGCCGACGCGCTGGCGCGGCAGCAGGTGGAGTTCCGGCCCGGCGACGTCGCGCTGGTGCGCACCGGGCGCATGCAGTATTGGCCGGACACCGATCGCTACATCAACAACGCCCCCGGGCTCAACCGCGAAGGCGCGGAGTTCCTGGCCGAGGCGGGTGCTGCGGTCATCGGCGCGGACAACCTGGCCCTGGAGCAGTCGCCGTCGCCCGATGCGGAGAACTGGCAGGTGGTGCACACCTACCTGCTCGCCGAGGCGGGCGTACCCATCATGGAGGTCGTCGACTGCGAAACCCTGGCCGGAGAGGGCCTTTACGAGTTCGCCTTCATCGGTGCATGCATGAAGGTTCGCGGCGCCACCGGCGCTCCCATGCGTCCGCTCGCGATGCCGCTGCTGCCCTGACCGGGCTCGAAAGGATCCACATGTCTGAATCGTCCGGGTACCAGCCGGGCACCTCGGCCGTCGACAGCAGTCGGACGTCGTACGGGGATGCCGGCTTCAGCCGCTATCTGCGGCGGGCGTTCTTGGCCTCGGCGGGCTACGACGACGAGAGTCTCGAGCGTCCGATCGTCGGAATCGCCGTCACGCAAAGCGATTACAACACCTGCCACCGCGACATGCCCGCGCTGCTCGCGGCGGTCAAGCGGGGTGTCGAGCAGGCCGGCGGCCTGCCGATGGAGTTCCCGACCATCTCGCTGGGCGAGATCCTCACCGCGCCGACCACCATGTTGTTCCGCAACCTGATGGCGATGGACACCGAGGAGATGATCCGAGCGCTCCCGATGGACGCCGCGGTGCTGCTCGGTGGCTGCGACAAGACCGTGCCCGCCCAGCTGATGGCGGCGGCCTCCTCCGAGATCCCGGTGATGCTCGAGGTCGTCGGACCGATGATGACCGGCTCGTGGCGCGGGGAGCGGCTGGGCGCCTGCACCGACTGCCGCCGGTTCTGGGGCGCACACCGCGGCGGCGAGCTCGACGGCGACGAGATTGTCTCCGTGCGACAGGAATTGGTCTCGACCACCGGTACCTGCACCGTGATGGGCACCGCCTCGACCATGGCCGCGCTGACCGAGGCCTTGGGCATGATGCTGCCCGGCGGGGCGACCCCGCCCGCGGTCAGCGGGGCGCGGCTGCGGCACGCCACCCAAACCGGCCGCCGCGCAGTGGAATTGGCGCGCACCGGCGGACCGCTGCCGCGCGAGGTACTGATCCGCGAGGCGTTCGAGAACGCCATCCGGGTGTTGGCGGCGATCGGCGGTTCGACCAACGCGCTGATCCACGTGCTCGCGGTGGCGCGTCGCGCCGGCGTGCCGCTGGAGATGGCCGACTTCGACAAGATCGGCTCGGACACCCCGCTGCTGGTGGACTGCAAGCCGTCCGGCGTGGGCTACATGGAGGACTTCCACCGGGCCGGCGGCGTGCCCGCGCTGCTGACCGAGCTGGCCCCGCTGCTGCACCGCGACCATCGCGGCGTCAGCGGCCGGTCGATGGGCGAGCTGATCGCCGAGACCGACGGGCCGGCCGAGTGGCAGAACACGATCCGGCACCTGCCGGACCCGCTGGGTCCGCCCGGGGCGCTGGCCGTGCTGTCCGGGTCACTGGCGCCCAACGGGGCGATCATCAAGGCCTCGGCCGCCAGCCCGCACCTGATGCAGCACACGGGTCCCGCACTCGTCGTGGACAATCCGGCCGACGCGTCGGCGATCCTGGACGACCCGGATCTGGACGTCACTCCCGAGCACGTCCTGGTCATGCGGTACTCCGGGCCGGTGGCGGCCGGGATGCCGGAGGCGGGTGCGCTGCCCATCCCGGCGAAGCTGGCGCGCGCCGGGGTCCGGGACATGGTGCGCGTCTCGGATGCGCGGATGAGCGGGACGTCGTACGGCACGGTGGTGCTGCACTGCGATCCCGAGGCCGCGGTGGGCGGACCGCTGTCGGTGGTGCGCAACGGCGACCTGATCCGGCTCGACGTGCCGAACCGGTCGATCGACCTGCTGGTGCCCGACGACGAGATCGCCGAGCGGCTGCGGTCGTTCACGCCGCCGGCGCGGGCGGCACGCGGATGGCGGCGGCTCTACGAGGAGACGGTGCTGCCGGCAAGCCAGGGCGCGGACCTGTCGTTCCTGTGAGCAGGGACGACACGGCCCACGGAAGCAATACGGCGCATGCTGCATACATCTATGCTGACGAAAATGTGCTGGCTCACCAGGGAGACGTGAATCGTGTTCGACGCCGGGCAGGTTTCACTGACCGATCGGGTCTATGAGGAGTTGATGCGCGCGATCCGCGCGGGCGAACTCCAACCCGGCACCATGCACTCGGTCGTGGAGATTTCGGGCCGGCTCGGGGTGTCCCGGACCCCGGTGCGTGAGGCGCTGCTGCGCATGGCCAGCAACGGCATGGTGCGCTTCGAGCGCAGCCGCGGCGTGCGGATCCTCGAGGTGTCCACCCGCGACATCGAGGAGATCTACTCGCTGCGGATGATGCTGGAGGTCCCGTCGGCGTACCGGGCCGCCGAACTGCTGACCGACGAACTGCTGGCCCCCATCGAGGACGCGTTCGGCCGGATGCAGGACGCGACCAAGGCGGGCGACGAGGCCAGCTTCCAGGCCGCCGACGTCGACTTCCACGCCGCGATCCTCAACGTCGCGGGCAATCGGCGCGTCACGGAGGTCGCCGCGAACACCCGCATCCAGATGATGGACCGCGGCCTGTCGACCACCGCCACCCGAACCCTGGTCGACATCCTCCTGGTGCACGAGCGGATCCTCGATGCGATCCGCGGCCGCGACCCGCACGCGAGCGCGGCCCGCATGCGTGATCACCTGGTCGAGACGGTCACCCTGCTGCTGACCCAGTCCACCGGCGACGACTCGCTGGCGAGCGCGTACACGCCGCCGCCGCTGCCCGTCTAGAGGCCGGCGTCGAGGCCGGCTCCGCCGCGGGCGAACTGTCTTGCACTCGTCGAGTCCGAGTGCTAAGAATGCAGTTGGCACTCGCGACCGGCGAGTGCTAGGTCGGGACGGTGAGGCAAGGGTCCGCACCTGCGGGGCACACCCAGGCCGTCCGTCGCGGGCACTGCACCCGACCAAGAGCACGTGCATCCCCAATTCGGAGGAACACTTCGCAATGGCTAAGACAATTGCGTACGACGAAGAGGCCCGTCGCGGCCTCGAGCGGGGACTCAACGCCCTCGCCGACGCGGTAAAGGTGACGCTGGGGCCCAAGGGTCGCAACGTCGTCCTCGAGAAGAAGTGGGGCGCCCCCACGATCACCAACGATGGTGTGTCCATCGCCAAGGAGATCGAGCTGGAGGACCCGTACGAGAAGATCGGCGCCGAGCTGGTCAAGGAAGTCGCCAAGAAGACTGACGACGTCGCCGGCGACGGCACCACCACCGCCACCGTTCTGGCCCAGGCGCTGGTTCGCGAAGGTCTGCGCAACGTCGCGGCCGGCGCCAACCCGCTCGGCCTGAAGCGCGGCATCGAGAAGGCCGTCGAGACCGTCTCGGAGAACCTGCTCAAGTCGGCCAAGGAGGTCGAGACCAAGGAGCAGATCGCCGCCACCGCCGGGATCTCCGCGGGCGACACCACCATCGGTGACCTGATCGCCGAGGCCATGGACAAGGTGGGCAACGAGGGTGTCATCACCGTCGAGGAGTCCAACACCTTCGGCCTGCAGCTGGAGCTCACCGAGGGCATGCGCTTCGACAAGGGCTACATCTCGGGCTACTTCGTGACCGACGCCGAGCGTCAGGAAGCCGTCCTGGAGGATCCCTACATCCTGCTGGTCAGCTCGAAGATCTCGACCGTCAAGGACCTGCTGCCGCTGCTGGAGAAGGTCATCCAGTCCGGCAAGCCGCTGCTGATCATCGCCGAGGACGTCGAGGGCGAGGCCCTGTCGACCCTGGTGGTCAACAAGATCCGCGGCACCTTCAAGTCCGTCGCCGTCAAGGCCCCGGGCTTCGGTGACCGCCGCAAGGCGATGCTGCAGGACATGGCCATCCTCACCGGTGGTCAGGTCGTCAGCGAAGAGGTCGGTCTGTCGCTCGAGACCGCCGACATCGCGCTGCTGGGCCAGGCTCGCAAGATCGTCGTGACCAAGGACGAGACCACCATCGTCGAGGGCGCCGGGGATTCCGACGCCATCGCCGGCCGGGTGGCCCAGATCCGTTCCGAGATCGAGAACAGCGATTCCGACTACGACCGCGAGAAGCTGCAGGAGCGCCTGGCCAAGCTGGCCGGCGGTGTTGCGGTCATCAAGGCCGGGGCTGCCACCGAGGTGGAGCTCAAGGAGCGCAAGCATCGCATCGAGGACGCGGTCCGCAACGCCAAGGCCGCCGTCGAGGAGGGCATCGTCGCCGGTGGTGGCGTGGCCCTGCTGCAGTCGGCCCCGGCGCTCGACGCCCTCAAGCTCGAGGGTGACGAGGCCACCGGCGCCAACATCGTCAAGGTGGCGCTATCGGCCCCGCTGAAGCAGATCGCCTTCAACGCCGGCCTGGAGCCGGGCGTTGTCGCCGAGAAGGTCAGCAACGAGAAGGCGGGTGTCGGCCTGAACGCCGCCACCGGCGAGTACGAGGACCTGCTCAAGGCCGGCGTCGCCGACCCGGTGAAGGTCACCCGCTCGGCGCTGCAGAACGCGGCGTCCATCGCGGCGCTGTTCCTCACCACCGAGGCCGTCGTTGCCGACAAGCCGGAGAAGGCCGCCGCTCCCGTCGGCGATCCGACCGGTGGCATGGGCGACATGGGCTTCTAAGAAGCTCGGCTTCTGAGAAGTTCAGCACCAGTATCGGGAAAGCCCGGTCCCTCGCGAGGGACCGGGCTTTTTCGTGTTTCGCTCAGAGTTCGTGCAGCGGAGTGGGTTTGAGCAACGACGTGGCGACCACGCTGATCAGCGCGGTGCCCACCAGATACGCGCAGGCGATCCACGGGGAACCGCCCGCCGCGGCGATCAGCGCCGTGAGGATCATCGGGGTCAGGCCCGAGGAGAAGATGCCGGACAGCTGGTAGACCGTCGACAGGCCGGTGTAGCGGATCCGCGCCGGGAACAGCGAGGCATACAGCGTGCCCTGGGCCCCGTAGAACAGCGCGTGGATCGCACCGAACACCACCAGCATGCCGAGCGTGTAGAAGACGATGTTGCCGGTGCCGAACAACGCGAACACCGGGAAGACCGCGACGGCGTAGGCCGCGATGCCGATCGTGTAGATCCGTTTGGCGCCGAACCGGTCGGTCAGCAGACCGGACACCGGCAGCAGCACCGCCATCAGCAGGGAGGCCGCGGTCACCGCGACCAGTACCGGAACCTTCGGGAGCTCCAAAGTGGTTGTGGCGTAGGCGATCGCGAACACACCCCAGGTGTTGAACGCCGCACCCTCGCCCCAGCGGGACAGCATGCCCAGCACCGTCGAGCGCAGCACCGGCGGCCGGAACACCTCGCGCAGCGGCACCGCGGCCCGCTCGCCGCTGTCCCGGACCTTCTCGAACGACGGTGTCTCGCTGGCCTTCAGACGCACCACGACGCCGAAGATCACCAGCACGATGCTGAACAGGAAGGCGATCCGCCAGCCATAGGCCAGGAACGCGTCGTCGGGCAGTACCACCTGCAACAGCGCGAACACCCCGGTGCCCAACGCGAGTCCCAGCGCCAGGCCCACCTGCGGGATGCTGCCGAACAGCCCGCGCCGCCGCGGCGGCCCGTGCTCGACGGCCAGCAGCACCGCGCCGGCCCATTCGCCGCCGAGCGCGAAGCCCTGCACCACGCGCAACAGCAGCAGCAGGACCGGCGCCAGGACGCCGATCTGGGCGGCGGTGGGCAGCACGCCCATCAGCGCGGTGGCCCCGCCCATCAGCACCATCGTCAGCGCCAGCGTCTTCTTCCGGCCGATCCGGTCGCCGATGTGGCCGAACACGAAGCCGCCGATGGGACGCACCACGAAGCCGACGGCGAACGTCGCGAACGACAGCATGGTGCCGACGAACGTGGTCTGGTCGGGGAAGAACGCCTGGTTGAAGACCAGGCTGGCGGCCGTGGCGTAGAGGAAGAAGTCATACCACTCGATGGTGGTGCCGACCAGGCTGGCCCACAGCGCGGTGCGGGCCTGCGGGGTGATCGCGGTGCTTTCGCTGTCGTCCGCGGGCACCCGTTCGTCGATGAGAGTCACGTCATTTAGTTAGGCCACAGCCGGGGGTCGCAGCGCCACGGTTGCGCGCGCGGTGATTCGAACCTCGGGGACCGTGGGATAGGCTCGCCGATGCCCGGCGTTGCCGGGGCCGTGGTGTCCAGTGAAGTCCGGTACAAGCCGGCGCTGTCCCGCAACTGTGAAGCCGATACCCCTCGGGGACGGACGAGCCAGGTCAGCTGAGCCGCGGTCAGACGGACTCCTCGGACGAAGGACTGGTTCTGATGCACACCGTGCGCCGCCTGCCGGCGCTGCTTGCCGCTTTGCTCGCGGTCGGGCTGATCGCCGCGTGCGGATCCGACCCCGAACCCGCCGAGACCGACGCGCAGGCCACGCCCGAACGTGTTGTCTCGCTGAGCCCGTCGGCGACCGAGACGCTGTGGGCCATCGGTGCGGGATCGCAGGTCATCGCCGTCGACGGGCAGTCGAACTACCCGGCCGACGTGCCCACCCAACAGGACCTGTCCGGCTTCACCCCGAATGTCGAGGCGATCATCGCCTACCAGCCCGATCTGGTGATCATCGACGACGCGCCGGACGACCTGGCGGCCGGCCTGCAGGCCGCCGGCATCCCGCTGCTGTCCCAGCCGGCTCCGACCACACTGGACGACGCGTACGCCCAGATCGAACAGATCGGCGCGGCGACCGGGCGCATCGGCGACGCCGCCGAACTGGTGTCCCGGATGCGCACCCAGATCGCCGAGGTCGTCGACGACACCCCACCCGCGGAGCTCAGCTACTACCACGAGCTCGACCCGTCGCTGTTCAGCGCGGGCAGTGCCTCGTTCGTCGGGCAGCTCTACGGCCTGTTCGGGCTGACCAACATCGCCGACGGGGCCGACGCCTACCCGCAGCTGTCCGAGGAATTCGTCGTCACCGCCGACCCGGACCTGATCTTCCTGGCCGACGTGCAGTGCTGCGGTGTCACCGCGGCGACCGTCGCCGACCGCGCCGGGTGGGCCGAGGTGGCCGCCGTGCGCGACGGCCGCATCTACGAACTCGACGCCGACGTGGCGAGCCGCTGGGGTCCGCGCATCGTCGACACGGTCGAGCGGATCGGCGAAGTCATCACCGAGGTCCACGCTGTCTCGGCGCCCAACTGACCGGCGCCGCGCGCTGGTCGTGGCCGCGGCCGTGCTCGGCACGGTCGGGGCGGCATTGCTGGCGATCTTCGTCGGGCCCGCCGACCTGCCCGCCCGCGGCGTGCTGCTCGCGCTGCTCGACGGGCTGCCCGGCGTCGACGTCGAGCACGGGCTGACCACCGCCCAACACGCCGTGCTCTGGCAGATCCGCCTACCGCGCGTGGTGCTCGGGGCGCTCGTAGGCGGCACGCTGGCGATCGCCGGCGCCGCCTATCAGGGGGTGTTCCGTAACCCGCTGGCCGACCCTTACCTGCTGGGGGTGTCCAGCGGCGCCGGGCTGGGTGCGACGGCGATGATCGTATTCGGCCTGGCGGCAAGCACATTCGCGGTTCCCCTGGCGGCATTCGCCGGTGGCATCCTCGCGGTGACCGCCACCTATCTGCTGGGCCGCGGTGTGGGCGGTGGGCGCACCGAGGTGGTCATCATCCTGGCGGGTGTCGCGGTGGCGGCATTCGCCAACGCGGGGCAGACCTTCCTGCAGCAGCGCTACGACGACTCCATGCGGCAGGTGTACAGCTGGCTGCTGGGCCGGCTGAGCACCAACGGCTGGACCGAGGTCGCCGTCGCCCTGCCGTACGTGGTGCTGACGGTGCTGGTGATCCTGTTGTTCGGGCGGATCCTCGACGTCATGGCGGTCGGCGACATCGAGGCGGCCAGCCTGGGCATCGACCCGCGGCGGGTGCGGCTGCTGTTGGTCGCGGTGGCGACGTTGGGCACGGCGGCGGTGGTCAGCGTGAGCGGGTTGATCGGGTTCGTCGGCATCGTCGTCCCGCACGCCGTGCGGCTGTTGGTCGGCCCGGGACACCGGCTGCTGCTGCCGCTGTCGGTGCTGTTCGGCGCGGCCTTCCTGATGCTGGCCGACGTACTGGCGCGCTGGGCGCTGTCCCCGGCCGAGCTACCCATCGGCGTGGTCACCGCCGCCATCGGGGCGCCGTTCTTCCTGGTGGTGCTGCGGCGCAGTAGGAAGATGACGTGACCGCCGTGGTGTCGTGTGCGGACCTGACCGTCGTCCGCCGCGAGGCGTCGGTGCTCCGCGACGTGCACCTGAGGGTCGCCGCGGGCGAATGGGTCAGCGTGGTCGGCCCGAACGGGGCCGGCAAGACGACGCTGCTGCATGTGCTGGCGGGGCTGATCCCGATCGGCAAGGACGCCCGGCTGACCGGAACCGTGCGGGTCGCGGGCCTGGACCCGCAGGCGGCGCGGCGCCCGCAGATCGCCGCGGCGGTCGCGCTGATGCCGCAGCGACCCACCGTGCCCGACGGCGTCAGCGTCACCGAACTGATCACCCTGGGCCGCACCCCGCACATCCCGCGGTTCGCCATGCCCTCGGCCGCCGACCGCCAGGTGGTGCGCGACGCGATCGAGCGCCTGGACCTCGGTGGCGTGGCCGAGCGGCCCGTCACCGAACTGTCCGGCGGTGAGTTGCAGCGGGTGGTGTTGGCCCGCGCGCTGGCCCAGCAGCCGTCGGTGCTGATCCTCGACGAGCCCACCAGTGCCCTGGATGTCGGTCATCAGCAGCAGGTGCTCGAACTTGTCGACGCGATGCGGGATGCCGACGGGCTCACCGTGATCGCCGCCATGCACGATTTGACGTTGGCCGGCCAGTACGCCGACCGGATGGTCATGTTGCGCGACGGTCGAGTGGTCGCCGACGGTGTCCCCGCCGAGGTGCTGACGGTGGCTCGGATCGCCGAGGTATACCAGGCCCGGGTGGAGGTGGTGCAGCGCGGCGGCAACATCGCGGTGCTGCCGGTGCGGGACGGGGCGCGCTGATGGAAGTGCTGTTGCTGGGGACCGGCAGCGCCGACGGGTGGCCCAGCCCGTTCTGCGAATGTCGTTCGTGCCGTTGGGCGTCGGCGGCCGACGAGATCCGCGGGCAGACCGCCGCGCTCGTCGACGATGCGCTGATGATCGATTGCGGTTACGAGGCGCCGCGCGCGGCGGTGCGGTTCGGGCGGACGCTGGCCGGGGTGCGCCACATCCTGTTCACCCACGGCCATTTCGACCATGTCGGGCCCGCGGCCCTGGTGATGCGGCACTGGGTGGGGGCCACGGAACCGCTCGAGGTGCTCGCCCCTTCTGCTGTGCTCGATCAGTGCCGCGACTGGGTGGGGCCGCGGGACCCCGTCACGTTCCGCGCGGTGGCCGCCGGTGAGCAGCTACGCCTGCCGGGGCCGCGCGGCGACTACCTGGTGCGGGTGTTGGCCGCGGCGCACGCCGGCGTGATCGGCGACCCCGCGGTGCTGTACGACGTGTCCCGCGCGGGCGCAAGGTTTCTGTGGGCCACCGACACCGGACCGCTGCCGGCCGAGACCGCCGCGGCGATCGCCGGGGCGAAGTTCGATGCGGTCTTCCTGGAGCAGACCTTCGGCAGCAAGACCGACCACGGCACCGAGCACCACGACCTGCCGGCGTTCGCGCAGACCGTGCGGGGGCTGCGCGAATCCTGTGCGGTGCATGCCGATACCGACGTCGTCGCGGTGCATCTGAGTCACTACAACCCGCCGGGGGACGAGTTGGCGCGGGCGCTGGAGCGGTGCGGTGCGCGGGCCGGGCGCGACGGGGAAGTGGTGCGGGTGAGCACATCCGAGGCGGTCGGCGCCTACCATCACTGCCGTGGGGAACGGTGACGCTGGGCTGAGGGGCCGGCGGACGGCGTGGATGCTCGCCGCGGTGGTGTGCGCCCTGGCCGTGGTACTCGGAGTCGTGTACGTATCGAAGCCCGCACCCGCCGCCATGGCCATCGCTCCCGGCATCGGGATCGTGGCCGAAGATCCCGCCGGGCGCGTCGCCACGGTGTGCACTCTCGGGTTCCTCGCCAGGGGCGCCGATGGGGCGCGTTACGCATTGACCGCCGGACACTGCGACAAGGGGGGTGACGTGACGCTGTCCGATCGGGCCGATGGCAACCTCCGCAAGATCGGCCGGTTCGCGCACTCGGTGCCCGGGCACGATGAGGGTCCGGACATCGCAGTGATCCGGCTTGAAGACGACGAGTTGCCACGCGACCCGTGGATTTTGACCGAGCGCCGTGTCAGGGGTGACACCACTACCGTCCTCCTCGAAGAGGACATGTTGTGTTTCGATGGCAGGATCAGCGGCCAGCAGTGCGGCAACTATTCGCTTGTGCTGCATACGGTCCGGTCGCGGCAGGCCATGGCGAACCTGGCCTTCTTCACCGCCACGGCGCAACCCGGCGATTCCGGAAGTCCCGTGTATCGGCTCGAATCCGACGGATCGGCTACGGCGGTGGGAATCCTCAGCGGCACCGTGGGGGATATCGGGGTGGTGGCGACGCTGGTGGAGCCCTACCTGGAGCAGTGGGGCTTGAGGCTGGACACTTTCAGGCCTTGAACACGACGCAGTCGTGCAAACAGCCGCTCTCGGCGGCCGGTGAACCGGGGGCGGCCTTGCGGTGCAGCAGCGCCTTGGTCGGCACCACCCGCAGGGCGCCCGCGTCGGCCGGTTCGGCGCGGCCGTCGACCATCAGCGCGTAGCCGCCCGACTCGCGAGGCGGCCACAGCAGCGAGACATCGGCTCGGGCAGCCACATTGGTGCTGGTGCGGTCGCCGACCGCCCCGACGTCGAGGACCCCGTCGACCAGGGTGGGTTCGACCATCACGGTGTGCGGTTTGCCGCCGTCGCCGGTGGTGATCAGGAAGGCCTGGTCGAAATCGGCCAGGGCCTCGGTGAGGCGGATCAGGTCCACTGCGGCGCTCATGCTGCCCCTTCGGGTTCGGGTTGACGGCCGCGGACCAGCTTGCCGGGCCGCGCCGGGGTGGGGACTCCATTCTCCGCGATGATCTCGCCGGAGACGATGGTGGCGACGTAGCCGTCGGCGGTCTGGTCGAGCCGTCGGCCGCCCGCGGGTAGGTCGTGGGCGACCACCGGGCGGTGCAAGGTCAGCCGGTCGGCGTCGATGACGTTGAGATCGGCCTTGTAGCCCTTGGCAATCCGACCGCGGTCGTGCAATCCGGCGACCCGGGCCGGCACCGAGGTGAGCTCGCGCACCGCCTCGGCGATCGACAGCCGACCCGAGGCGCGGTCGCGCACCCAGTGCGTCAGCATGTAGGTCGGGAAGGACGCATCGCAGATCATGCCGTAGTGCGCACCGCCGTCGCCCAGGCCGAGCACCACGTCGTCGCGGCGAATCAACTCGGCCACGGTGTCCAGCGAGTTGTCCCGGTAGTTGGCCAGCGTGACCAGCAGCATGGCGCGGCCGTCGTCGTCGAGGACGCGGTCGTAGGCCTCCTCGAGCGGGCTGACGCCGCGGGCGCGGGCCCGCGCACCGATGCTGTCGGCCGGGTCCGGCTCGTAGTTCGGCGGTTCGCCCAGCGGGAACATGAAGTCCCACAGCTGCGCGGCGAACATCAACGGGTGCCCCTCGCCCGGGGCGTCGGACAGGATCCGTTGCCGCACTTCGGGTTTACGCATTTCGTCCACGCGCTGATCCAGCGGCAGATCGGCGATCTCCTGATAGCTCGGGTACAGCACGAACGGGTTGCCGGACAGTTCCAAGCCCAGCACCAGCCCGATGGGGCGGGGGAAGATCTGGGCGGTGATGTCGCCCCCGTCGGCGTTGGCCTTCTCCACCATGGTCAGCGCGTCGAGGAAGAACGGCGGGCCCGCGTTGCCGATGGCCAGCGTGAACGTCACCGGCAGTCCGACGTCGGCGGCCACGTCGAAGACGGTCTGCAGCACGGGTTGGTAGTCACCGGCCACCAGATCAGGCACGAACTGGATCAACCCGCCGCCCGCGTCGTCGAGGCCGCGGGCGATGGCCTCGATCTCGGCGTACCCGGCGTCGTAGCTGGGGATGGGCCGACCGCTCTCGCTCTTGTGGATGGTGAAGCGCGAGGTGGCAAAGCCCAATGCGCCGACCTGGACGGCCTCGGCGGCCAGCTTGCGCATCAGGGCTAGGTCCTCCGGGGCGGCCGGTTCGAGGTCCACGCCGCGCTGTCCCATCACGTAGACGCGCAGCGGGGAGTGCGGCAGGAAGGCGGCCACATCAATGTCCCGGCGCCGGGCGTCGAGCGCATCGAGGAACTCGGGGAAGGTCTCCCAGGTCCACGGCAGGCCGTCGACCATCACCACGCCGGGGATGTCCTCGACGCCGGCCATCACGTCCACCAGCACCTCATGGTCCTGCGGGCGGCACGGCGCGAAGCCGACCCCGCAGTTGCCCATCACCGCGGTGGTCACCCCGTGCGCCGAGGACGGGGTGAGGCGCTCGCTCCAGATGGCCTGGCCGTCGTAGTGGGTGTGCAGGTCCACGAAGCCGGGCGTGACCAACAGTCCGGTGGCGTCGACCTCCCGGGCCGCGGTCCCGGAGACGGTGCCGACCTCGGCGATGACCCCGTTGCGGACGGCGACGTCAGCGGTCCGGGGTGGGGCGCCCAGTCCGTCGACGACGGTGCCGTTGCGGATGATCAGGTCGAAGTCGGCGTCGGTTGTCATACCTCGAATGTACGGTGACCCGATGATCGATCACTTGGGAATCAACTGCACCGACTGGGGCCGCGCGCAGGAGTTCTACGACCGGGTGCTCGGGGTGCTCGGCTACAGCCGGCAACTGGACTACGAGGTGGCCCTCGGCTACGGCCGCGACGGGCATCCGGCGTTCTGGATCGCCGACGGATCCCGCAACGGTGCCAACGGGCCGAACCGGGAGGTACACATCGCGTTTCAGGCCGCCGACGCCGCTGCGGTGCGGGCGTTTTACGACGCCGCGCTCGCGCTGGGGGCCGAGTCGTTGCACGCGCCGCGACTGTGGCCCGAGTACCACGAGAAGTACTACGGGGCGTTCGTGCGGGACCCCGACGGCAACAATGTCGAGGCCGTCTTCCACGGCGGCGCTTAGAGCGCGTCGCGCACGGCGCGGATCTGCGCCTCGTTGCGGTGCTCCATGTCCTCGAACTCGGCGGCGGTGCACTGCGCGTGGTCACCGATGCCGCCGAGGTTCTTGGTGTGGCTGTTGATCAACTCCACGTTGTGCGTGTGCGCGCCGATGACCTTCTGGCCGAAGGCCTTGGCCTCGGAGAAGTTGCCGAACATCCCCGAGCCGACGGCAGTGCGCGCCAGGGTGCCGGCGCTCTGGTCCGCGTGGTCGGCCGCGGTGTAGGAGTCCTTGCCGCCCGCCCGCAGGCCCTCGGTGTTGACGTACATGAACCCAACTTAGAAAGGTTTGCCCGGGTGCCGCAATTCAGGGTGAATTGCCTGTGCCAGGACAACCGGTAGGTTTTTCGTCGTGAGGGGCGTCGGTCTGGGGGCGGTTGGGTGAGCGCGCCCAGTTTTCAATACCTGGACGCCGCGTCGTTGGTGGCCGCCGCCGGGGGCGATCCCTGGCAGGCCGACGAGGAGATTCAGTCGGGTGACCCGGGCGAGATCAGCGGTCTGGCGGATGCGTTCCGTCAGGCCGGCGGGCATCTCAAGTACGCCGATGACCAGTTCAACGCCGCCAAACGGCAGTTCGAGGCGTCCTGGGACCGCGAGGACACGGTCGAGCACCCGATCAACGACGACGCGGAGGTGCAGAAGGTCAGCGCCGCGCTGGGCGGACAACCCGCAGCGCTCACCCAGATCGCGGTGGCCCTCCAGCAGATCGCGGCCGCGCTGGCCACGGCGCAGCGCGACAGTGCTGTCACGATCCGAGATCTCAACGCCGATCTGCTCGACATCGACGACGAAATCGGCGAGGCCATGGATGAGATGCCGTTCCGGGCTTCGGAACTCATCGTCGAGGCGCAGCAGGTGGCCAAAACCGCACTGGACCAGGTTAATTCGACCCGTGGCGCGTACGTCCTGGAGCTCCAATCGGGCGAAGCATCGCTGATGGAGACCGGGTATGTTCCCGCGGCGATCGACGGTTCCGACGGGACGCCCGGGGACACGCCGCAGGAGGCTGCAGCGGAATACGACCGGTCCGGTCAGCGCGCCAAGGACGAGGAGACGGTGGCGAATGCGCGTCGGTTGCATCCGCACGGGCATCTGCACTGGTCCCTGGACGAGATTGCCGCTGATCGCAGGCTCGACGACTACACCAGCGTCACCGACCCCGTCAACGGTGCCGAGCGCTACGGCGATGCCGCCGAACAGGAGGAGGCCGCGCGCCTGGCCGGCAGTCGGCTTGCGGACTTCAACATGGTGCACTCCGTCGGTCCCGTCCCGAGGGACACGGTTTTGGGCGGCGACATGCGCGATCGCGCGCGCGGCCGTCTTTTGCTGCAGCGTCAGTTGCAGGATGCGCAGCTGCCATGGAGTCCGCGGCCGATGTCGGCCGACGATGCGACCCGGAAGATCAACGCGATGGAGGTCCAGGACCGGGCAGCCGCGTTGACGAAGCTGCACGAAGTGTTGGAGAACGGCTGCGGGCTTTCCCCCGAGGCGGCGCAGGCCATGGTCGAAGGGATCTCCCGGGGTGTGATGCCGCAGGAGTATCTGGACGCGGCCGACGGGGTGAGCAAGGTGTTCGGCGCGGGAGAGGGGGCGGTGAATAAGTTCGCTGAAGTACTACCCCGCGGGGCAGGTGGGTCTCCACTTGGTGCATTCACCGATGCGGATATTCAAGCCTTGGGAAAGCTCGGCCAGCGGCTGGGAACGGTCGGAAGTGTCGTCACGCTTGGCGTAGGCGCATACGACGTTTTGGTCAACGACAAGTCGTTGCTGGAAGTAGGAGCCAAGGCAGGGGGTTCCGCCGCCGGTATCTGGCTGGGCATCAAAGGGGGTGGGTTGGTCGGCGGGGCTATCGCCGGTCCGCCAGGTGCCTTCTTCGGGGCGCTGCTCGTGGGAACCGCAGGGGGGTTTGTCGGGGATGACGTCGCTGAGAAGGCACTGGCGTGGATGAAGAACTAATCGGTTACGAGGCCGGCGGCGCGTTCGCCAATGGGCTCTCTCAAATGTTCGTCGAACGGCCACACACGTTGGTCTTTGCGGCGGTAGCGATGCTTCTGGTCATCCTGACTGCGGAAGCCGATGGTGGCGGACGCAACCTTGCGGCGCAGCGGAAATGGTTCTGGGCTACCACGCTAGGGGCTGCGTTTGCAGTGTTCATCGCAGGCTTGCCGGACGTTGCGACCGGAACTGGACTGGCCCTGATCGCCGTCATGCTCCAGACGGTGCGCGCCTACTTCTCCACCCAGTACCTCAAGATCGGTCACCGCGTTGTTGCATTCCATAGTGCGGACCCGCTTCCCCGCGACGAGAAACCGGTGCCGTACGGTCCCCGCACAACGGCGACGAAGATGTGGTGGATCGTCGTAGCCTGTACGGCTGGTGGATCGGTGAACGTGTTCGCCTATCTCATGGACCGCGAAATCTCGTTGGCGGGCGTGGTCTGGGTGGGTTTCTGTGTCGTGCTGCCGTTCACTCTCGGTATCTTGGACGGCATTGGCCGCCAACGGGTCGCGCGCGGCCAATCTCTGCAATTCGCGGTCATTTCGGTGATCAGTGCTGGAATCTTCACCGTGTGCTATCTGGCCATTTACGGCGCGGCGTTGCGACGCGGCACCACGCAGCGATAAGCGCGGGTGACGAAGGTCGATACCGAAGGGATGGGGGAGTGCGTACGTGCAGGGACTCGCGCAACTGGTGGCCGAGCGATGCGCTCCGGATCTGAGCGATAACGGCGGAGGCACTGGATGGCGATAGAGACGGTGCGTGTGGACGCACAGGGACTCGCGCAACTGGCTGCCGAGCGACCGCATACGCTGATCTTCTATGTGGCGACGATGGCGTTCGTCGCTCTTACCCTCATTCCACACGGCAGCCGCGGTGATCTGTCCCGTCAGCGCAAGATTTACTGGGGCGGAACATTTTCCGCGGCCATTTGCGCGTTCATCGCTGCGCTCCCAAATATCAGCACCGGGTTGATCGTGGCGGGCCTCTGCGTCTTCTGTTTGGCGCTGCCCGCGTATTTTGGTACGCAGTTGATAAAGATCGGCGATCGAGTGGTCGCGTTCGAAAGCGCCGCTGCTCTCCCCGCTACTGCCGACGGCAGGGATCCCTACACGCCGCGAGTTTCTGCTTCGAAGGTGTGGTGGCTCGCTGTTTTTGGCGTCGTAATCGGAGCAGTGAATGTGCTCGGGTATGTGATCGGCGGTGACCCGGTGGCTTACGGATTGCTGGGGTTGTTCTTCTTCACCGTTCCGCCGGCGGTGACCGGCCTTGGCGACGGCAGGTACCGCCAGCGCGTTGCGCGCGGTCAGTACCTTCAATTCGGCATCATCACCATGCTCTCGGCGGGGATATTCACCGTCTGCTACCTCGTTGCCCACTCGGTGGGGTTGCGTATGCGTCAACCATCGCGGTAGCCGAGGCGTAGCGTCGGTGCCATGACTGACACCCCTAACGCAGCGGTGCAGGAACTGTTGCGAGACGCATTCACCCGGCTCGTCGAGCACTCCGATGAGCTCACCGACGGCCTCACCGACGAGGTCTCCTTCTACCGCCCCACCGAGGACGCCAACAGCATCGCCTGGCTGATCTGGCACAGCGCCCGCGGACAGGACCTCCAAGTGGCCGACATCGCCGGTGTGGAACAGGTGTGGACGAGCGAGGGTTGGGTCGACCGATTCGGGTTGGACCTACCGCGCGCCGACATGGGCTACGGGCATTCCAGCGCCGAGGTCGCCAAGGTCCGCGTCAGCGCTGACCTGCTGGCGGCCTATTACCAGGCCGTGCATGCCATGACGCTCGACTACGTCACCAGCCTCACCGACGAGGAGCTGGGCCGCATCGTCGACGACAACTGGGACCCGCCGGTGACCGCGAGTGTGCGGTTGGTCAGCATCGTCGACGACTGCGCCCAGCACCTGGGCCAGGCCGCCTACCTGCGCGGCATCGCCCCAGGAACATCCTGACCGGAGGCTGCAGGGTGTCGCACAGTTGCAGGGCGCTGCTGCGCAGCCACGCGGACGAGGATGGTCGGCTGGCTCCGGACGACCCCCGATCGGATGCCGTCACCTCCGGGTAACGGATATCCACAGGGCGACTGGCGCAGGTTGTGGATGACTGTCACCCGGACGTGACGGATTACGGTCGAAGGCCCGCGCGGAGAGCAGCGAACCGTGGTTCGACACGCCTAACCGCGGTCGGCCACCAGGGTCCGCTGCACCTCGAGGCGGCGCAGCTTGCCTGACGATGTCCGCGGCAGGGTTCCGGGCTCGACGAACAGCACCTTGGCGGGCACCACGCCGCATTCGGAAGCCACCTTGCGCACCAACGTGACTCGCGTTTCTTCCTCGTCCCCGCCGCGGAACTCCGCGGCGATCACCAGGCCCGGCCGCGCGCTCTGCTCGTCGGACCCGACCGCGACGACGGAGCCCTCCCGCACGCCCGGCACCTGGCCGGCGATCCGCTCGATCTCGCTGGGAAAGACGTTGCGTCCCGCGATGTGGATGAGTTCCTTGACCCGGCCGCAGACCACGAGGCCATCGTCGGTGAAGTAACCCAGATCGCCGGTGCCGAACCAGTTTCCGGGATCGCAGGGTGTGTCACCGAGGTAGCCGGACATCATGGAGTCCCCGCGGACCTGGACCTCGCCGACGTCGCGCCCCGCCGCCTCGGCGACCGGGAAGTCGACCGGCTCGATGCGGATCTCCATGCCGCTGATGGCGTTCCCGAGAACCGCGTGGCGCCGCAGCATCTCGCCGTCGTCGGTGGTGACGCGAACCTCGTCGAACTGCAGACCATTGCCGGGCGGGGTGACCGAGACCGCGCAGGTCGATTCGGCCATGCCGTAGGCCGGTGAGAGTGCTCCGCCGTCGAACCCGAACCGCTGCATCTCGGTGGCGAATCGGGCCATCCCGGCGCAGTCGACGGGTTCGCCGCCGTTGAGCGCGAACCGGATGCTACTCAGATCGCAGTCCGGCAACCGGCTGGCGTACTTGCCCAGCACGTTGTACGCGAAGTTCGGCGCGGCGGTGAGGGTGGCGCGACTGTGGGCCAGCCAGCCCAGCCACCTGAACGGCATCGCGGAGAACGCGGACGTGGGCGCCTGATAGGAGGGCAACCCCGAGAGTGCGGTGGTGAGCAGGAAGGTCAGACCCATGTCGTGGTAGAGCGGCAGCCAGGACAGACCGGAGTCGGTTCCGCGGTCGATCCCGACGCGTTCGCTGATGCCGGAAATATTGGCCAGCACCGCGTCATGGGACAGCTGCGCGGTCTTGGGAGTACCGGTCGATCCCGCCGTGCCCTGCAGGATGGCCGGGCGGTCGGTACCGACGGCACTCAGCGTGGTCGAACGCTGGGCGTGCGCGAGGGGACTCACATCGTGCACACAGCGTTGATCGTCGCGAGATTGCAGGTCAGCCAGGCGATCTCCGTGACTGTAAACCGCAGTGGCGCCGATGTTTTGGCATCTGCTCAGCGTTGCTTCGGCCCACTGGCCGGGGTCGGCGCCGCGCACCGGGCCGGGCAGCAGGGCGACGCTCGCGCCGGCCAGCCAACTGCCGAAGATCGCCGACAGCAACTCGATGCTCGGCTCGCCGATCAGTGCCACCGCCTGCGCGGGACCGTGGTCGTGGACCGCTTCGGCGAAGTTCTGCGCGCGGGCGTGCACCTCGCCCCAGGAGTGCGGCGTCCACGTCTCGTGATCGGCATTCAGGACATGTAGGTCGTGCGGCGACGAGGTGAGCGCCGCCGACAGCTGGTCGACGAGCCTGCTCATGCCAGTCCTCCAGCGGTCTTGGCCTCGAGAATGTCGTCGAGTTCGCCGATCGTGCTGGAATCCAACAGTTCCTGCTCGGACAAGACGATGCCGAGCTTGGCTTCGATGGCCGCGGCCGCAATCGTGAAACCCGTCCAATCCAGGCAGACGTCGGTGACCAGGCGCGAGTCCCGGCTGATCCGGCATGAATCGATATTCAGGTCGTTGCAAAGGATTTCAGAGAGTGAGTTGCTCACGCTCAGGTGCGCTGTCGAAGCCATGAAGGCGGACCGTACACCGATCAAGATCTACCCTCCAGACCTACCTCGCCGGAGTTTCGGGTGCAGCTAATTACTTGTGTGTTGACTCCGCGGTATGAATTCATTCGCACGTGTGGGTGTGAGATGTGGTCCAGTGGCGCAACAGGTTTGAGTTTTACCATCGCGAAAACTATCCGCGAAAGTGCAGGTGCCCGGCGCGGTCCGGGTGACCCAGTGTGGGCCGAGGGTGCACTCGGCGGTGGGCTGTGGTTCGGGTGGTTCGAGGCGGTCACGAGGTGACCCAAAGCGCGGTTCGTGCAGCCCCGTGCGACAACAGCAACCGTGGTTTTCCTGGGCGGAACTGGGCCATACGGTGGGGTCTCGGTAAGTTCGAATGCGACGACAGAGGGAGGCAGTCGGTGCGGTTCATGCTCACGGCGCTGCTGTGGCTGCTGGCCACGGTGGCGCTGGCGGTGGCGCTGCCGGCAGCCTGGCTTCAGAAGAACGTCGTTGACCTCGACGGATACGCGGCATTCACCGAACAGGCCGCAACCGATCCGGCGTTGCAGCAGGCTGTGGCCGGGGAACTGACCACTCAGTTGGTGAAGCTGGGTTACACCGGGGACCAGGAGTTACTGCGGGATGTGGCGTCGGTCTATACCGGTGGTGCCGACTTCCCGGGTCAGTTCGCCCAGGCCAACCGGTTTGCCCACCGGTGGCTGTTCTCGGACACGATCACCGCGGGGGAGGACCCGCAGGGACGTTGGGTGGTCGACCTCGCGCCGATGCTGCAGGACAGCTCGTTCAATGCGACCCTCGAGCGGTTCGACATCTCGGTGCCGGAGACGCTGCCGGTGCCGTTGACGGAGAATGCGCCGGACTCGATTCGGCCCGGCCAATTGCGCGCCGTTGCCGCCTGGGGCCCCTGGGTGAGCGTGGGTGCGACCATCCTGGCCGGTGTCTTCGCCCTGCTGGCCCTGGCGTCGGCACGCTCGCGCGGTAAAGCCCTTGCCGCCCTCGGTGTTTCGGGCTTATTCATCGGCGCGGCCGGCTGGGCCGGCTTGGAAGTCGGGCGACGCTACGTCAACGAGGCGCTGGCGAACACCAGCGCCGACGTCCGGCAGATTGCCGAAGCGCTGATCCGCCACGCGACCGACAGCATGCATCAATGGCTCAACATCGCGTTGGCCGCCGGTGGCGGGTTGGTGGCGCTGGGAGTGCTGGTGGCACTGCTCGGTGGGCTGCGGCAACGGACGGTCCGTGAACCGAGTTGATCCGCTACTGCTCATCGGTGTCCGGGGCGAGCGCGGGTGGTCGGTCGGGGCGACGATCACTGGCATCCATCGCGTAGACGCGGCCGTTGATCTTGATGTGGTTAGTCCATTTGAATGCGACGAAGGCAAACCAAAGAGTCATAGCCGGCACGAAGAACAGCAGGTTCCGCCACTCAGGGAACTGTGTCGCCGACAACAGTCCGATAGCCAGTGCATTACCCACCCAGAAAATCCGACGCTGAATCGAGTCGGGTGACAGCGTCGCCGATTTCCATGGCGGGAGCATGGCGCCCAGATTGGCCAGCGCCATCGTAATCAGGCCTGACCAGAGCAGGATTGAAGTCATCATAGGAACCTAACGATTGCGTGGCCCATGAGCCGGGTCTGTGCGGGAAGCGTTGCCTGGTAGCGATGCCCGGTGGACTGCGGCAATCGACGGTCCGCGAACCGAGATGATCCGCTATTGCTCATCGGTATACGGTGCGAGTGCCGGTGGTCGGTCGGGTTTGGGGAAAGCTGCGTAGGTCCGGCCTCGGATTCTCAGGTGGTTCGTGAATTGAACGGCCGTGGCGACGACCCCAAGTCCCATCGCCGCCGTGATGAACGTTGCGGCTCGCCAGTCGGGAAGTTGTCCGATGAACAGCAGGAGGAGCCCCGCGGCGCATCCGCTCCAGTAGACGCGCCGTTGGATGGAATCGGGCGACAGGGTGGAGGATTTCCGTAGCGGGAACCAGCCGCCGACAGCTCCGAAACCGATACAGGCCATGGCACTGCAGAACCAGACCATCTTTGCTTCCTCACTTGCGAACTCCGGCGCGATGCCGGATCCGACCCATTCTGACGTTGACTATCCCGCTGAGTCGATCCGTCGCCCGATGTCGCTTCCGACTGCGTTGCCACCTTTACTAGCGAAGTACACCGCCGTGGCAACGATGGCGGCGGTGGTCCAAGGGCCAGTGACTGACCCTGCCAACGCTGCGGTGGCCCAGGCTGCGCCGACGCCGCCGAATACGCCGCCCACAGCCGCGCCTGCTTCCTCGTTGCGGTTCTCACCACCTTGAAACCATTCCGCTCCGGCAACTCCGAGCTGGAACAAGTTGCCTACGGTGCCTGCTCTGCTCGCCAGCTTCTGCAGTGTCTTCGCGTCGGAAGCTGAGAGCAGATCCGTCGGGGCGTTGTGACGGTTGTCCGGAATCGCCCAGCCGTAGGCTTGTGCACCAGACAAGACCGGTCCGGCGTTGCTGGCCAGGTTCGACAGCGTCTTGAGCGCCCCCTCCTCCGACATCCCGTCTCTGGTCAGCGCGAAGAACGCTTGCCTGGTCGCGGTGACGCGGGCGAATTGCTCACCGTCGTCGAGGGTTTGGGTGGCCTGGTCGGGCGTCATGGGTCCCACGTCGTGAAACAGGCCGTCGCCCAGGTGGATTCGGCCCGATCCGAGTTGACGCTGCATGTCGAGCCGTTGCTGAGCGCGCGTGCGGGCATCGCCGCCGAGGACGGGATCCTTGGGAAGCGGCCCCATGAAGTTCGCCATCCGGAAGTCATCGAGGCGTTCGCCGGCCAAGCGGCGGGCCTCCGGGGCGGCGGCGGGGTCGTTGACGGTGCCGAAGTCCCGCAGGCGCGCGGCCGCGTCGGCCTTGTCCTGGGTCATCTCCCCGGGCGCATTCACCAGCTCTTCGTCCTTGGCACGCTGGTTGGTGTCGTAGTGCTCGGTCGCCGACTGTCCGCGCTGTTCGTCGCCCGGAACACCGTCGCCGTCGACATCGTCGATGGCCGCCGGGTCGTAGCCGTGCTTGTGGCGCAGGTCGGTCAGCGCCTCCTGCAGCTTGGCCGCGTAGCTGTCACGGAAGATCTCGATGGCGCCCAGGGACGCGGTCGTCTTCGCGATTGCTGTCTCTTCGAGCCCGGAGATGTTCATGTCCGCGGCCAGCGCCGCGCCGATCAACCCGTCGAGCTGCACCAGGTGATCGTTGAGGCTGTCGATATTGAAGCTGCTCATGCGCTGCGCCTCGGCGAGATTCGCGGCGATGTTCTGCAGGTCGATGCCGATCTGCGGAAGCTGCTCGGCCTGCACGAACAGTTGGGTCTTCGCGCGCTGCACCTCGGCGGCATCGTCGATGGGATGCTCGCCGTTCTCCCGGTTCCACGACTCGTGGAAGCGTTCGGTCGCGGCGTTGAACTCGTTCCACGTCTCGTCGGTGCACGCCCCGGCGGCGTAGAAGGCACGGGCCAACTCGGAGATCTGGCCGGCATCGCCGGATTCCAGCGAGGCGTACACGTTCCACGGATCGCCGCCGGCCGCAGCGATCAGTGCGCCGACGTCGATGTGGTTCAGGCTTGGGTAAGCGACCACTTCACGGCCTGTAGCGCCTCGGTGTTACGTCGTTCCATGTCCACGAAACACGAAGCGGTGACATGGGTTTTGTCGCCGAGCACCCCGAGGCGTCGCTCCTGGTTGCGCAGCCTGGTCGCGTGCTGAGTGTGGGCGCCGTCAATTCCGGTCGAGAACAGTTCGGCCGCCGCGAAGTCGCCGAACATCCCGGCGCACACCCGCCCGCGCGACAACGCCTGGACGCCCTCATCCGCAAAACCGGCGGCGGCGTAGGACTTGTTGGCCCCCGCCCGCATCTGCTCCACGTCCACGAACACGGTCAGCTCCCCTCAGCAAACATCGTGCCTGAGCCTAACGGCAGTTGCGGAGGTGTCTATTCACCTTTTTCCGCGCTGCGCACGTCGAGACGGTGGTGCGTCGCCGGAGCGGCGCGTCGCGGATGAAACGGCAGCGTCGCGTCAGTTGTTGCCGCGACCCGAACCCGAGGGCTCCCAGGTGCTCATGGCCGCATCCAGACCTTCGTCGTCCAGCGCATCCACCGGCAACGGCTGCTGATTGTCGTTGCGGCGCATGCCGTCGAGGAGGATGGCCGTGAACCGGCGCCACAGGTCGCGGTCGACGTTGCCGGCGAATTGGCTGACCACGCCGCCGATCAGGCTGATGATCGGCATGTCGGTCGCGGAGATGTCGGCCCGGAGGTACCCGTCGGTCTGTGCCCGTCCGACCAGTTCCGCCACCACCGGGCCGAGGCGGCCCTTTGCCGCGACCACGCGATCGCTGCCGTATTCCTTGCTGAAGGCCATCTCTCGAAGACCGCGGTCGGTGGCGGTCAGCTCGCACATCTGCTCGACGAACCATGCGAAACCGTCCCAGGAGTCGTCGTGCTGCAGACCGGCCTCCGCCAGGGCCGTGAGCTGATCCAGTCCGTCGACGAAGATCGCCTCGAGTAGTTCGTCCTTGGTGCCGAAGCGCCGATACACCGTGCCGACGCCCACACCCGCGTGCCGGGCGACATCGTTCAGGTTGGGCTCGAGGCCTTGTGCCGCAAACAGATCGCGGGCCGCCTCGAGGACCCGGGCGCGATTGCGCTCGGCGTCCTTTCGCAGCGGGCGGCCCGTCGACTCACGTGTCACCGCACCGAGTGTAATGCGACGCACACGAAAGTGGATTGACCTGATCCGCTTAGTTCGTTAGCTTTGCTGATTAGCCATGCGACCTCTCCCCGCCGCCGGGGTCGTTACGACGCCGGAAGGCCCTACATTGATTGCCGTCGATCGAAACCGCGCACCAGCCGCGTCTGCCGGCATCACCTCGGGGGGACGCGGACGATGCTGAAGGTGATCATGCGCATCTGGCTGCCCGTCATGATCGTGCTGGCCGTGGGGGCCGGCGTGCTGGTGGTCTCGCAGCTGCGGACGGTCTTCGGCGCGGAACCGGTGCTGGTGACCCCGATCGGCGCCGATACCGCGGAGAAGTTCGTTCCCAAGGTCGTGACCTACGAGGTGCTCGGTTCGGGCACGGCCGTCGTCAACTATCTGGACCTGGACGGCAAGCCGGTGCGGGCGGGGACGGTGGCCCTGCCGTGGACGCTGACTCTGGAGACCACGGCGCCCTCGGTGGCGCCCAACGTCATCGCCCAGACCAACGGCCAGGCCGTCACCTGCCGGATCACCGTGGACGACGAAGTCAAAGATGAGAGGACGGCTACGGGCGTGAACGCGCAGACCTACTGCCTGGTGAAGTCCGCATGAGCGCCCCGGTTGACGACACGCCGACGGCCCCGATTCGCGAGCGCCGGGCCTGGCTGCCGCGGCTGATCCGCATCTTCGCGCTCCCGATCATCGTGGGCTGGGTCGTCATCATCGGTCTGCTCAACACCACGGTGCCGCAGCTCGAGGTGGTCGGCAAGCAGCGCGCCGTGTCGATGAGTCCGCAGGACGCGCCGTCGATGATCGCGATGAAGCGCATCGGCACCACCTTCGAGGAGTACGACACCAGCAGCTCGGTGATGATCGTGCTCGAGGGCGAGGACAAGCTGGGCGTCGAGGCGCTCGAGTTCTACCTGCAGATGGTGGCCGATCTGCGCGCCGACACCGAGCACGTGCAGTACGTGCAGGACCTCTGGTCCGATTCCTTCACCGCCGCGGGTGCGCAGAGCGTCGACGGCAAGTCCGCCTATACCCAGGTGTACATCTCCGGCGACCAGGGCGAGACCTTGGCCAACGAATCGGTGCGAGCGGTTCGCGACATCGTCGTCAAACACCCGAGGCCAGAGGGTGTCGAGGTCTACGTCACCGGTTCGGCGGCGACGACCACCGACCAGAACGTCGTGGGCGACGAGAGCATGCGGACCATCGAAATGCTCACCTTCGGCGTCATCATCATCCTGCTGTTGCTGATCTACCGGTCCGTCACGACGACGCTGGTGCTGCTCAGCATGCTTGCGATGGGATTGCTGGGCGCCCGCGGTCTGATCTCGTTCCTGGGCTACCACGGTGCCTTCGGCCTGACGACCTTTGCCACCAACATGGTGGTCACCTTGACCATCGCCACGGCGGTCGACTACGGGATCTTCCTGGTCGGCCGATATCAGGAGGCGCGCCGGTCCGGCAAGGACCGAGAGTCGGCGTACTACGAGATGTTCCACGGGACCGCGCACGTCGTGGCGGCCTCCGGATTGACCATCGCGGGAGCGACCTTCTGCTTGAACTTCACCCGGTTGCCCTACTTCGAGAGCATGGGCACGCCCATGGCCATCGCGATGGTGTTCGGTATCACGGTGGCGTTGACGTACGGCCCCGCGATCATCTCGGTGGCCAGTCGGTTCGGAAAGATCCTGGAGCCCAAGAAGGCGCAGGGCCAGGGCTGGCGTCGCGTCGGTACCTCCACCGTCCGCTGGCCGGGCGCGTTCCTCGTGGTCGCCCTGGCGGCCTGCATGGTGGGTCTGCTTGCGCTGCCCAGCTATCACACGACCTACAACGACCGGCTGTACCTGCCCGACGACATCTCGGCGAACATCGGTTACGCGGCGGCCACCCGGCACTTCTCCGAGGCGCGGATGAACCCGGACGTGCTGATGGTCGAGACCGACCGCGATCTGCGAAATCCCGCGGGCTTCTTGATGATCGACAAGATCGCGAAGGCGCTGTCGAGGGTCGAGGGCGTCGCGCAGGTGCAGGCCATCACCCGGCCCGACGGCAAGCCCATCGAGCACACCACCATTCCGTACATGATCGGCCAGCAGGGCGTCGGTCAGCTGATGGCCAACGACTACCAACAGGGCGTCATCGACAACATCCTGGCCCAGGCCGACGAGATGCAGCACACCATCGACTCGATGGAGCGGATGAACTCGATCACCCGCGATCTGTCGGTGGTCGCGCGGAACATGGCCGACAAGATGAGCGACACCTCCCTGACCCTGCAGGATGTGCGCGACAGCCTGGCCGACTTCGATGACTTCTTCCGGCCCATGCGCAACTACTTCTACTGGGAGCCACACTGTTTCAACATTCCGGTGTGCTGGTCGATGCGTTCGATCTTCGAAAGCCTCGACGGCATGTCGACCATGTCCGATGATTTCCAGGACATGGTTCCCGACATCGACCGGATGGCGGATCTGACACTGGAGATGACCGCGGTGATGCCGGGGATGATCCAGTCGATGAAGAACCAGAAGCAGATGATGTTGAACCAGTACCAGGTTCAGCGGGCTCAGCAGGACCAGACGATCGACCAGCAGGAAGACAGCGCCGCGATGGGCGAGGCGTTCGACGAGGCCCTCAACGACGACTCGTTCTACGTTCCGCCGGAGGCGTTCGACAACGCCGACTTCAAGCGCGGCATGGAACTGATGATGTCTCCCGACGGACATGCCGTGCGGTTCACCATCATTCACCAGGGCGACCCGATGACCGAGGAAGGCATCTCCCGCATGGAGCCGCTGAAGAAGGCGGCAGCCGCGGCGATCAAGGGAACACCCCTGGAAGGGTCGCTGGTCTACCTCGGCGGCGCCGCCGCGATGTTCGACGACATGCAAGAGGGCGCCGATTACGACCTGCTGATCGCGGTCACTGCGGCCCTGCTGTTGATCCTCGTCATCATGATGATCATCACCCGGGCCCTGGTCGCCTCGTTGGTCATCGTCGGGACCGTAACGTTGAGTCTGGGCACCGCCTTCGGTGTGTCGGTGGTGCTGTGGCAGCACATCATCGGCATCCCGCTGCACTGGATGGTGCTGCCGCTCTCGGTGATCATCCTGGTGGCCGTCGGGGCGGACTACAACCTGCTACTGGTGTCGCGCATGAAGGAGGAGATCCACGCCGGCCTGCGTACCGGCACCATTCGCGCCATGGCCGGCACCGGCCCCGTGGTGACCGCCGCCGGCCTCGTGTTCGCGCTCACCATGGCGACGATGGCGGTCAGCGACCTGATCGTCATCGGGCAGGTCGGCACCACCATCGGCATCGGCCTGATGTTCGACACCTTCGTCATCCGAGGCCTGATGACGCCCTCGGTCGCGACGCTGCTCGGACGGTGGTTCTGGTGGCCGCTGGCGGTGCGGCAGCGGCCCCGGCCGTCGCCGTGGCCCAAGCCGATCCAGCGCGACCCCGAGGATGCGCTGAACTGAGCGGCGCGGCGGCCTACTCGGCCGCCGCGGTGCCCAGCATCCGGTGCAGGAAGTTGTAGCTCAGCGCGGACTTGAACGCGGTCTGGGCGTTGTCGGCCGCGCCGGCGTGCCCGCCCTCGATGTTCTCGTAGTAGCGCACCCGGTGCCCGGCGGCCTCGAGCGCGGCGGTCATCTTGCGGGCGTGCCCCGGATGCACGCGGTCGTCCCGCGTCGAGGTGGTCATCAGCAGCTCGGGGTAGTCGGCGTCGGCCGAAATATTCTGGTAGGGCGAGTATTCCGCCATGAACTCCCAGTCCGAGGGCTCGTCGGGGTTGCCGTACTCGGCCACCCAGGACGCCCCGGCCAGCAACAGATGGAACCGTTTCATGTCGAGCAGCGGCACCTGGCAGACCAGCGCCCCGAACAACTCCGGATACCGGGTCAGCATGACACCCATCAGCAGGCCCCCGTTGCTGCCGCCCTGGGCGCCGAGTTGCTCGACGGTGGTGATGCCCTTTGCGACGAGATCGGTTGCCACCGCGGCGAAGTCCTCGTACACCTTGCGCCGGTTCTCCCGCATCGCCTGGGTGTGCCAGGTGGGTCCGTACTCGCCGCCGCCGCGGATGTTGGCCAGCACGTAGGTGCCACCGCGCGCGAGCCACAGTCGGCCCAGCACGCCGTCGTACCCGGGCGTGCGCGCCACCTCGAAACCGCCGTAGCCGCCCAGCAGCGTCGGCCGCGGCCCGTCGGCGTTCGACGGACCCACCACGAAGTAGGGGACCGCGGTGCCGTCGGCCGAGGTGGCGAAATGCTGCACCACGCCGATCTCCTCGGCATCGAAGAAGGCCGGCGCGGCCTTGATGGGCTCCAGGGGGTCGCCCACCGTCCCGTACAGCAACTGCGACGGCGAGGTGAAGCCGCTGGAGTCGAGGAACACCTCGTCGGAGAGTTCATCGGTGGCCACGATCACGGTGTTGGTGTTGTCCGGGATGCCGGGCACCGCGGTGCGTTCCCAGGAACCGGGCGTGACGACCTCGACCCGGCTGGCCACGTCGGCCAGGGTGACCATCACCAACCGGTCGCGCGTCCAGGCGTAGTGGTGCAGGGCGGTGTGCGCATCGGGGGCGAACACCGTGGCCAACGTCGCTGTGCCGGCGAGAAATTCGTCGTAGTCGGCGGCCAGCAGCGACCCGGCCGGGTATTCGGTGGTGCCCACGAACCAGGGGGAGCGCAGCTCGATCAGCAGCCAGTCCCGGTGCACCGACACCGAGGCGTCGGTGGGTGCGTCGATGCGGATCAACTCGTCGCCGCGCAACTCGTAGACCTCGTCGTTGAAGAAATCCACGGCGCGACGGATGAACGTCCGCTCGTACCCGGGGGTGCGGTCGACGGCCGCGGCGGCGATGACGTCCTGCTGCGAGGCGGAGAACACCGTCGCGGCCTCGGCCAGCGGCTGTCCGCGCTGCCAGCGCTTGACCAACCGCGGATAGCCGGAGTCGGTCAGCGAGTCGGGCCCGAAGTCGGTGCCGATCAGCACCGTGTCCGCGTCAGCCCAGGTGATGTGCGTCTTGGCCTCGCCGACCTCGAAGCCGTCGGACACGAATTCCTTGGTCCCCATGTCGAACTCGCGCACGATCGCGGCGTCGGAGCCGCCCCGGGACAGACTGACCAGGGCCCGGGTGTGGTCCGGCTCGATGACGTCGGCGCCGGCCCACACCCAGTTGGCGTCGTCGGCGGCGGCCAGCTGGTCGACGTCGATGAGGATCTCCCAGTCGGGCGTCTCGGTGCGGTACTGCTCGAGGGTGGTGCGCCGCCACAGGCCGCGGGGGTTGGCCGCGTCGCGCCAGAAGTTGTAGAGGAACTCGCCGCGCCGGCGCACATACGGGATCCGGGTGTCGGTGTCGAGCACCTCGAGCGCCTCGGTGCGCATCTGCTCGAACCGCTCGTCGCACAGCTCGGCCTGCGTGGGCTCGTTGTGGGCGCGCACCCAGTCCAGGGCGGCCTCCCCGGAAACGTCTTCGAGCCAGAGGTGCGGGTCGTTCGCCGTTGCGTCAGCCATGTCGCCATTGTCCCGACCGGATCAGTCCCGACGGGATTAGGGTGGGGTGCATGGCGGTCCCTCCGCGCGTCCTGATCACCAGCAGCGCCGCCAGCCAGCTCGCTGCGCTGCAGCAGCGGCACGGGCCGGTGATGTTCCACCAGTCCGGCGGCTGCTGCGACGGCTCCTCGCCGATGTGCTACCCCGACGGGGACTTCATCGTCGGGGATCGCGACGTGCTGCTCGGCCTGCTCGACGTGACCGCGCAGCGCCAACCCGACGGCGTGCCGGTGTGGATCTCCGGTCCCCAGTTCGACGCCTGGAAGCACACCCAGCTGGTCATCGACCTGGTCTCCGGGCGCGGCGGCGGGTTCAGCCTGGAGGCCCCCGACGGGGTGCGGTTCCTGTCGCGGGGACGCGCGTTCTCTGAGGCCGAGGTGGCGACGTTGGCGCAGGTCCCGGCGATCACCGGCGCCGAATACGAGCGGGGGGTGGACGCACCGGGCCCGCGCGGGGCGGTGGTGGCCCACGCCGCAGATGTCTGTCCGATACCGAATCGGTAACTGTGTGAACCATGCCCCCCCGCTGATACGGGGTGGGGACCGCGCGGCGTCGTACTGTCGTGACCGTGATTCCCCTTCCGAGGGCGTGGCAACTGACCGGCGCGATGCTGATCGGCGCCGCGGTCGGCGTTGTCCTGGGTGTGCTCGCGACGCTGCAGGTGCAGGCGTCGCTGCGGCCGGACGCCGTCATCGCGCTGGTCCTCGGAGTCCCGACCGTGCTGGGCCTGCTGTTCATCTTGACCGCGAGCCGACGCTGGATGACCGTCGTGGGCGCGTTCACCCTGGCGATCGCGCCGGGCTGGTTCGCCGTGCTGGTCCTGATCCAGGTGGTGCATGGTGCCTGAGTCGAAATCACCCTGGTTCACCCCGGCGCAGCGCCTCGACACCGGCGAGATGCCGCTCACCGAGCCGCACCCCGCGCCCATTTTCGACACCGGCCCGCATCCCGAACCGTTGAGCCTGTGGGGCAGCCCAGAGGAGGCCGCCGAGGCCGAGGCCGCACTCGACCGCGCCGAACGCGACATCGCCGAGGACCCGGACCTCACCGCCGCCGCCGACGACGGGGTCGTCACGCGGTCGGAGCCGGTCCCGGTGCCGGCGCAGCCCACCGCCGTCCCGAGCCAGCTGGTCCACGTCAAATGGTGGAAGTTCGTCCTGGTCACGCTGGCGGTGTGGGCGCCGGCGGCCGCGGCCGGGGCCGGCCTGTACTACTGGTGGTTCCAGGCCATGGACAAGGGCGGACCCGAACTCGCGGTGCTGCTGATGGTCATCGTGTGCACCGTCGCGGGGCTGTTGCTGGCCATGGTCGAACACCGCCCGCTGGTCTCGGTGACCTCGATCGCGGTGATGACCGCGCCGTTCGCCGCCGGTCTGGCCGCCGCGGCGCTGTACGGGATGTACGTGTTCGGCTGGATCACGCCCTGAGCACCCAACCCTGGACGGGGGAGCGCGGCCGCCTACTAGGCTGAGGGACGTGACTCACTTTGACGTCGTCGTGCTCGGAGCTGGCCCAGGTGGTTACGTCGCCGCCATCCGCGCTGCGCAACTCGGACTGAAAACCGCCATCGTCGAACCGAAGTACTGGGGTGGTGTGTGCCTGAATGTGGGGTGCATCCCGTCCAAGGCGCTGCTGCGCAATGCCGAGTTGGCGCACCTGTTCACCAAGCAGGCCAAGGCCTTCGGCATCAGCGGTGAGGCCAGCTTCGATTACGGTGCGGCTTTCGATCGCAGCCGCAAGGTGGCCGACGGCCGGGTGGCCGGGGTGCACTTCCTGATGAAGAAGAACAAGATCACCGAGATCCACGGGTACGGCAAGTTCACCGGGGCCAACACCTTGGAGGTGGCGCTCAACGAGGGCGGCACCGAGAGCGTCGAGTTCGACAACGCGATCATCGCCACCGGCAGCAGCACCCGCTTGGTGCCGGGGACCTCGCTGTCGGAGAACGTGGTGACCTACGAGAACCAGATCCTGTCCCGCGAGCTGCCGTCGTCGTTGATCATCGCCGGGGCCGGTGCCATCGGCATGGAGTTCGCCTACATCTTCAGCAACTACGGGGTCGACGTCACCATCGTGGAGTTCCTGCCGCGGGCGTTGCCCAACGAGGACGCCGAGGTGTCCAAGGAGATCGAGAAGCAGTACAAGAAGCTCGGTGTGAAGATCCGGACCGGGACCAAGGTCGAGTCGATCACCGACAACGGGTCGTCGGTGACCGTCGCGGTCAGCAAGGACGGCAAGAGCGAGGAACTGCAGGCCGACAAGGTGTTGCAGGCCATCGGTTTTGCGCCCAATGTCGAGGGCTACGGGCTGGAGGCCGCCGGGGTGGCGCTGACCGACCGGCAGGCGATCGGCATCGACGACTACATGCGCACCAACGTGGGCCACATCTATGCCATCGGCGATGTGACCGGCAAGCTGCAGTTGGCCCATGTCGCCGAGGCCCAGGCCGTGGTCGCCGCGGAGACCATCGCCGGTGCGGAGACCCTGGCGCTGGGGGATTACCGGATGATGCCGCGCGCGACGTTCTGTCAGCCGCAGGTGGCCAGCTTCGGGTTGACCGAAGAACAAGCCAAGGAAGAGGGCTACGACGTCAAGGTGGCCAAGTTTCCGTTCACCGCGAACGGCAAGGCGCACGGGCTGGGGGATCCCACCGGATTCGTCAAGCTGATCGCCGATGCCAAGTACGGCGAGCTCATCGGCGGGCACCTGATCGGCCCGGACGTCTCGGAGTTGCTGCCCGAGCTGACCCTGGCCCAGAAGTGGGACCTGACGGTCAACGAATTGGCCCGCAACGTGCACACCCACCCGACCCTGTCGGAGGCCCTGCAGGAATGCTTCCACGGCCTCTCCGGGCACATGATCAACTTCTGATATGCGATCCGCGGCAGTCTTCGCAGCGGCAGCCATCGCGGCGCCGTTCTCGTTGTGCGTGGCGGGGCCCGCGGCGGCCGCCCCGGGGGCCCCGGACCTCAGCGCGTACCAGCCGGCGCCCGTCGAGCGCTATCTGGACACCTCCGCCAACGGCGGCGAGGTGTACTTCCAGACGCCCGACGGGCTGCTGTGCGCCATGCGGCCCGCGCAGGGCCGCGCTGGCTGCGACGGGCCGCTGCCCGGAGCGCCGACCGCGGCCAACGAGATCGTGTTGTCGGGCGACCAGTACAGCCGCGGCCTGCGCGCCACCGCGACACCGCAGTTCGTCAAGCCGACCGGCGGCGCCGCACGGGTGCTCGAGGTGGGGCACAAGATCACCTTCGCCGACTTCGAGTGCGCCGTCGGCGAGGGCCCGAAGACGGTGTGCACCAAGGGCACTCCGCCCTCGGCGTGGATGACGGTGTCGGCCGACGGCACCGGGATCGGGCCGCGCACCGCGGGCCTGCCCGCCGACGTGCCCGACCCCAACGACTTCATCGGCAGCGACGACAGCTACCTCGTGGGCATCGGACCGAAGAACGTGTTCCCGGTGTTCAGCGTCAGCGGTGGACTCACCTGCAAGATCGGCATGTTCAGTGGCGGCGAGATCGCTTGCGACGGTGAGCTTCCGGGTGTCGACAACGGTGACAACGAGGTGTTCACGCGCGTCCCGGGGCCGGTGGGTACCCGCAAGGCGGGCAGCCCGCCGTTCAGCACGCCGGCCTATCCGGGCCCCGTCCGCGAGTTGCCGGCCGGTCATCGCATCGATTCTCACGGCGGCACCTGCATGGCGCTCGAGGACGGCGGTGTCGCGTGCCTCGCGGCGGTCGGCGGCCCGCCCCAGGGCTTCGTGGTGACCGCCGAGGACACCGAGACCTTCGGCGGACAGCCCGGCTAGTCCGGGAAGTCCATCGGCAGCTTCAGCGTGTTCATGGTCGCGGCCAACGTGTCGTATTGCCCGGCCAGCATGCAGAATTCGATGAGCTGCTTGGTGTTCAGCTGGGCGGCCAGCGTGGCCCAGGTCGCCGCTGTCACGCCCCGGTCCAGGACGAACTCGTCGGTGGCGCGCAGCAGCGCGCGCTGACGGTCGGTCAGGCCCTCGGCGTCGGGGCCGGCGAAGATCTTCTGCTGCAACGCATCATCGAGGCCGCGGCTGCGCGCCAGGCGGCGGTGCTGCTGCAGTTCGTACTCGCAGTCCCGCAGCGAACCCACCCGCAGGATCACGGTCTCGGCGTCCTGACGGGACAGCCGCCCCCAGTACAGCAGCACCCCGGAGAACGGCAGCCAGGACCAGAACAGCGCGCTGTGCCGGGACAACGCGTTGAACAGGTGGAACTGCGGCGCGCGGATGCCCCGCGCGCCGAGCCGGCAGATGACCCAGTTGATGGGGCCGACGTCGCGCACGGTGCTACTGACCGGGAAGCGGACGGGCTCGGGTTCGTGGGGCTCGGGTTCGTGGGACAAGGGACACCTTCCTAATGCTTGACCAGGTACGGGGACACGGTGCTGCGGTGTTCGTCGAGGTCCAGGGCGCGGCCCAGCGCGGGGAAGGCCCGCTGCGGGCAGTTGTCCCGTTCGCAGACCCGGCAGCCGGCGCCGATGGGGGTGGCGACCCCGCCGGAGAGGTCCAATCCTTCGGAGTAGATCAGGCGGTGGGCGTGGCGCAGTTCGCAGCCCAGGCCGATCGCAAAGGTCTTGCCCGGCTGGCCATATCGGGCCGCGCGGCGTTCGACGGTGCGCGCCACCCACATGTAGTTGCGCCCGTCGGGCATCTCGGCGATCTGCACCAGGAGCTTGCCGGGGTGGGCGAACGTCTCGTAGACGTTCCACAGGGGGCAGGTGCCGCCCGAGGAGGAGAAGTGAAAACCGGTGGCGGACTGACGTTTGCTCATGTTGCCGGCGCGATCGACCCGGACGAAGGAGAACGGCACGCCCCGCATGGAGGGGCGCTGCAGCGTGGAAAGCCGGTGGCAGATGGTCTCGTAGCTGGCCGAGTAGAACGCCGAGAGCCGTTCGATGTCGTAGCGGAACCGCTCAGCGACGTCATGGAATTGGCCGTAGGGCAACACCACCGCGGCGGCGAAGTAGTTGGCCAACCCCAGCCGTGCCAGCGTGCGGGACTCGGCACTGGTGAACTTGCCCTCGTCGACCTTCTCGTCGATCAGCGCGCCGAACTCCAGGTAGGCCAGTTCGGTCGCGAGGCGGAACACCTGCTGGCCGGGGGACAGGTGCGCGCTCATCTCCAGGGTCTTGGTTTCCGGGGTGTAGCGGTGCAGCACCGTCTCGCCGAGGTCGATGCGCTTGACGATCCGCACCCCGTGCAACTGGGACAGCCGCTGGGCGATGTCGCCGGCCAGGTCGCCGCGGTGCATGCGGATGCGGACGGTGAGGTCCTCTGCGGCGGTGTCCAATTCGTCCAGATAGTTCTGGCGTTGATAGAAGTAGTCGCGCACCTCTTCGTGCGGCATGGTGATGGCTCCGCTACCGCTGCCCTCGGCGTTGAGGTTGAACCGGCCTTCCGTGGCGGAGGCCAGCTGGGCCTTGGTCCGGCGGTACCGCTGATGCAGGTGGACCATGGCCTTCGCCAGTTTCGGGTGCGCGCCGACGAGCTCGGCCACCTCGGCGAGGTCCACCTCGAGGTCCAGGTCGCGGTCCAGGGTGACCTCGCGCAACTCGGCGATCAGCCGGGTGTCGTCCTGGGAGGCGAAGAACGTCGCGTCGACCCCGAACACCTCGGTGATGCGCAACAGCACCGGCACGGTCAGCGGCCGCACGTCATGCTCGATCTGGTTCAGGTAGCTCGGCGAGATCTTGAGCAGCTGTGCCAGCGCTGCCTGGCTGAACCCGCGCTCGTTGCGCAGCTGCCGAACCCGGGAGCCGACGAACGTCTTGGACACGTCGACCAGGCTACGCGGGGGTGTTAACCCGACCTTCGCAGCCTTGGCAGCTGCGCGCGGGCTAGCTGGGGCGCAGGCCGGGCTGGCATGATCGCAACCGGGTGGAGGGGCTGGTCGGTGAGGGGGAAGCGATGGCGGGAAGTGGTGCGACGGTGAGTTCGGGACTGGGTAAGACGTTGATGCCGGTGCCCGATCCGCATCCGGACGTGTTCAACCGCGAGTGGCCGCTGCGCGTCGGCGACATCGACCGCGAAGGCCGGCTGCGCTTCGATGCCGCGTGCCGCCACATCCAGGACATCGGGTCGGACCACCTGCGCGAACTCGGTTTCGAGCAGACCCATCCGCTGTGGATCGTGCGGCGCACCATGGTCGACCTGATCCGGCCGATCGAGTTCCAGGACATGCTGCGCCTGCGCCGCTGGTGTTCGGGCACGTCCAACCGGTGGTGCGAGATGCGCGTGCGCATCGATGGCCGTAAGGGCGGCCTGATGGAATCCGAGGCGTTCTGGATCAACATCAACCGGGAGACCCAGGGCCCGGCGCGGATCTCCGACGACTTCCTCGAGGGCCTGCGGCGCACCACGGAGGTGGACCGCCTGCGCTGGAAGGCCTATCTGAAGGCGGGTTCGCGCGAGGACGCGGCCGAGATCCGCCCGTATCCGGTCCGGGTGTCCGATATCGACCTGTTCGACCACATGAACAACTCGGTGTACTGGACCGTCATCGAGGACCATCTGCAGTCGCACCCCGAACTGCTCGCCGCGCCGTTGCGGGTGACCATCGAGCACGACGCCCCGGTGGCGCTCAACGACAAACTCGAGATCCTCACCCACGTGTATCCGGCCGGTTCGACGGAAATGTTCGGGCTGGAACTGTCCGACCGCGCTGTTACAACGCTCACATATGCCGTCGGGGACGAGGTCAAGGCCGTCGCCGCGCTCTTCGCGATCTAACAGTACGCTTGTCCGGTATTTATCCGGGTTGACCTGCGGCAATGTTGTTACCGGTCAGTAGCTACTGTACCGGTTCAGTTGGAAGAATCTTCGCAAACTTTGCAAGATTGTCGTCGGGCGTGGCTGAAGTTGGCATCGAAATCGGGTGGACCAGCACATATGGATGGTGGCATGGTGTTCTCAACGCACCCGTGAAGCTGACTAGGCGTTAACAATCCGGCGATCCCGGCAACGTCGCAGCGGCTTGACAGATGATCTACTCGAAATCCGCAAGGAGCCAAGATGTCGACAGTCGGCACTCCCAAGTCCCCCGAACAGATCCAGCACGACTGGGACCACAACCCGCGCTGGAAGGGCATCACCCGTACCTACAGCCCCGAAGACGTCGTCGCCCTGCAGGGCCACGTGGTCGAGGAGGCCACCCTGGCCCGTCGCGGCGCCGAGGTGCTGTGGTCCCAGCTGCACGACATGGAGTTCGTGAACGCGCTCGGCGCGCTCACCGGCAACATGGCCGTCCAGCAGGTCCGCGCCGGCCTCAAGGCCATCTACCTCTCCGGCTGGCAGGTCGCCGGTGACGCCAACCTGAGCGGCCACACCTACCCGGACCAGAGCCTGTACCCGGCCAACTCGGTGCCGCAGGTGGTGCGCCGGATCAACAACGCGCTGCTGCGCGCCGACGAGATCGCCAAGGTCGAGGGCGACACCTCCGTCGAGAACTGGCTGGCCCCGATCGTGGCCGACGGCGAGGCCGGCTTCGGCGGCGCGCTCAACGTCTACGAGCTGCAGAAGGCCATGATCGCCGCCGGTGTCGCCGGATCGCACTGGGAGGACCAGCTGGCCTCGGAGAAGAAGTGCGGCCACCTCGGTGGCAAGGTGCTGATCCCCACCCAGCAGCACATCCGCACGCTGACCTCCGCGCGGCTCGCGGCCGACGTGGCCGACGTCCCGACCGTGGTCATCGCCCGCACCGACGCCGAGGCCGCCACGCTGATCACCTCCGATGTCGACGAGCGCGATCGCCCGTTCATCACCGGTGAGCGCACCGCCGAGGGCTTCTACCGGATCACGAACGGCCTGGAGCCGTGCATCGCCCGCGCCAAGGCCTACGCGCCGTACTCCGACCTGATCTGGATGGAGACCGGCACCCCGGACCTCGAGCTGGCCAAGAAGTTCGCCGAGGGCGTCAAGAGCGAATTCCCGGACCAGATGCTGGCCTACAACTGCTCGCCGTCGTTCAACTGGAAGCAGCACCTGGACGACGCCACGATCGCGAAGTTCCAGAAGGAACTCGGCGCGATGGGCTTCAAGTTCCAGTTCATCACGCTGGCCGGCTTCCACGCGCTCAACTACTCGATGTTCGATCTGGCCCACGGCTACGCCCGCAACCAGATGACCGCCTACGTCGAGCTGCAGGAGCGCGAGTTCGCGGCCGAGGAGCGCGGCTACACCGCCACCAAGCACCAGCGCGAGGTCGGTGCCGGCTACTTCGACCGGATCGCCACCACGGTGGACCCGACCAGCTCCACCACCGCGCTCGCCGGGTCGACCGAAGAGGGCCAGTTCCACTGAGGCTTTCTCGATAGGTCAGGCGACCACCGCAGTAACCACTGAGCAGACGCAAGCTCGCCCGAATTGAGTTGTCCCACGGCGAGTTTGCGTCTGCTCGCGTCTTGAGGAGTCAAGTGAGTTCAGAACCGATCACCCGGGTGGGCGTCGTGGGGGCCGGGCAGATGGGGGCAGGAATCGCGGAGGTGTCCGCCCGCGCGGGCGTCGATGTGCTGGTCTTCGAGACCACCGACGCGCTCGCCGCCGCCGGGCGGCAGCGCCTGACGAAGTCCCTGCAGCGCGGCGTGAGCGCCGGCAAGATCACCGAGCCCGAGCGGGACGCGACGCTCGACCGGCTGTCGTTCACCACCGAGCTGAAGGATCTGGCCGACCGGCAGTTGGTCGTCGAGGCGGTCATCGAGGACGAGGCCGTCAAGACCGAGATCTTCGCCCGGCTCGACGCGGTCATCGAGGATCCCGACGCCATCCTGGCATCGAACACCTCCAGCATCCCGATCATGAAGATGGCCGCGGCGACCCAGAACCCACAGCGCGTGCTGGGCTTGCACTTCTTCAACCCGGTGCCCGTGCTCCCGCTGGTGGAACTGGTCACCACGTTGGTCACCGGCGAGGCCGCCGCCGACCGCGCCGAGACCTTTGCCGGCGCGGTGCTCGGCAAGCAGGTGGTGCGCTGTCCGGACCGGTCGGGCTTCGTGGTCAACGCGCTGTTGGTGCCCTACCTGCTGTCCGCCATCCGGATGGCCGAAGCCGGGGTTGCCGAGACTGACGGCATCGACAAGGCCGTGGTGGCCGGGCTGTCCCACCCGATGGGGCCGCTGCGGCTCGCCGACCTGATCGGCCTCGACACCCTCGAGCTGATCGCCGACAAGATGTACGAGGAGTACAAGGAAGCGATGTACGCGCCGCCGCCGCTGTTGCGGCGTATGGTCGAGGCAGGGTTGCTGGGCAAAAAGTCCGGCCAGGGTTTTTACAAGTACTAGGAAATTCGCCAACACCGCGCTTTGGCGTCTGGCCCTCGCGTTGGTTAGCCTATCGAGCGGTGGACCTTCGGGTCCGCGTCGGGAGATGCGGTCGCCGCCCGGCTGACCGCCACCGTCGGAGCCTTTGCTCGGACCCGCGCGTAGTCAATAACAAGGAGTGTCACGGAGCATGTCATCGGTCGATCCTGAACTTGCGCCCTACTACGAGGAATCGCAGTCGATCTACGACATCTCGAACGAGTTCTTCGCCCTCTGGCTCGGGCCGACCATGGGTTACACCTGTGGCTACTACGAGCGCGAGGACATGACGCTGGAGGAGTCGCAGAACGCCAAGTTCGACCTGGCGCTGGGCAAGCTCGACCTCAAGCCGGGGATGACCCTGCTCGACATCGGCTGCGGCTGGGGCGGCGCCCTGGAGCGGGCCATCACCAAGTTCGACGTCAACGTCATCGGCATCACGCTGAGCAAGGCACAGTCGGAGTGGGCCCGCGAGCGGCTGGCCAAGATCGACACCAACCGCAGTGTCGAGATCCGGCTGCAGGGCTGGGAAGAGTTCAACGAACCCGTCGACCGCATCGTGTCCATCGGCGCGTTCGAGGCCTTCAAGGCCGAGCGTTACCCGGTGTTCTTCCAGCGCGCCTACGAGATCCTGTCGGCCGACGGCGGCCGGATGCTGCTGCACACGATCCTGGCGCACACCCAGCAGTTCTTCCGTGAGAACAACATCAAGCTGACGATCAGCGATCTCAAGTTCATGAAGTTCATCGGCGAGGAGATCTTCCCCGGTGGGCAGCTGCCGGCGGTCGAGGACATCGAGAAGCTGGCCGCGGACTCGGGCTTCACGCTGGAGCGCACCCACCTGCTGCGCCCGCACTACGCGCGGACGCTGGACATGTGGGCGGCCAACCTCGAGGCCAAGAAGGACGAGGCCATCGCCATGCAGGGCCAGGAGGTCTACGACCGGTACATGAAGTACCTGACCGGTTGCGCCGACTTCTTCCGCCGCGGCATCACCAACATCGGCCAGTTCACCCTGGTCAAGTAGCCCCTCGTTCCTCGGGGATCGTCGCTAGGCGGTCGCAAGCCGCTTCTTCTCCGCCTTCACGTCGAAATCGGCTGGCGGCCAAGACAACTGAAGTGACTTCAGCGTCTCGATCAGCAACTCGGTGACGGCCAGTCGGCTGTACCACTTCTTGTCGGCGGGCACCACGTACCACGGTGCGTGGTCCGTCGACGTCTTGTCCAGCATCGCCTGGTAGGCCTCGCGGTACTGCGGCCACAGCGCCCGCTCGTCGAGGTCGCCGGGGTTGTACTTCCAGTGCTTCTCGGGATCCTCGAGCCGGTCGGACAGCCGCTGCTTCTGCTCCTCGAGCGAGACGAACATCGCCACCTTCACGATGCTGGTGCCCGCCTCGGTGAGTTCCTTCTCGAAGGCGTTGATCTCGTCGTAGCGGGCGCCCCAGACATCCGGCGCGACCAGGTTGTGCACCCGCACCACCAGCACGTCCTCGTAGTGCGACCGATCGAAGACCCCGACCTGCCCACCCGTCGGGAGCGCCTTGCGGATCCGCCACAGGTAGTGGTGCTGCAACTCCTCGGGGGTGGGCACGCCGAAGCTCTTGTACTGGATGCCCATCGGATTGCCCGCGCCCACAACATGTTCGACGATGCCGCCCTTGCCGGCGGTGTCCATCCCCTGCAGGACCAGCAGCACCGAACGGTGATCGCCGCGGCGGCCGTTGGCGTAGAGCATCTCCTGCAACTCGGCGAAGCGTTCGTTGCGGTCGCGCTGCAGTTCCGGGGCGTCGTCCTTGTCGCCGTCGAAACCCGGCGAGGAGTTCGTGTCGATGTCCTCGATCCTGTCGCCGGCCTTGAAGGCGAGGATCTTCTGCGGCTTGTGGGTCCAGAGCTCCGGAAGCGTCATGTGCGGAGCCTAAACGAGTCAGTCCGGCGGGGGCGGTAGCACCGGCGACGGGTGCGGCATGCTGTTGAACCGCTCGAGGGACCCGCCCACCTCGACGATGCCGCACAGCGCGTTCCACGCCAGCATGGTCAGGTAGTCGATCAGCTCGTCGGAGCTCGTCCGCCGGTGCGACATCCACGAGTGCGTTGCCAGCTGGACCCCGCCGACGATCATGTAGGCCCACGGCTCGACGCCCTTGGTGTCCATACCCACCCGTTGCATGCGCCGACGGAACATCACGGCCAGCATCCCGGCGATGATTCGTTCGCTGTCAGCGATCACCTTGCTTTTGCTGGCCGAGCTGTTCGCAAAGACAAATGGGTAGATTTCCGGCTCCGCGGCGACCGTCTCCACATAGACCCGGATGATCTCCCGAACCAGGTCGTACCCGTCCCGATCGGTCGACAGCGCGGCGGCCATGTTCGGGATCAGGGTGGTCTGCGCGAAGCGCATCATCACCGCGGTCGTCAGGTCGTTCTTGTCGACGAAATACCGGTACAGGACGGTCTTCGAGACCCCGATTTCCGCTGCTATCTCGTCCATGCTGACGTCGCGACCGCGGGACCGGATGGCTTCCAGGGTCCCGTCCACCAACTCGTTGCGGCGGTCCACCTTGTGCTTGTGCCAGCGTCGTTTGCGGCCGTCGACCCGGACGGTGCCCGGTTGGGGTTGTTGTGCCACTGTGGTGCAGATCCGTTTCCGTAGGTGACCTTCATAGTACGGGTCGAGGACACCTGGGAACCCGGGGACGGTCACAGTAACTGGTTTGCGTCGCTCGGGGTTGCGCCGCCGGGGATAGCGGATGATGGTTGGGTGGCTGTACGACCGGAATTGCCGGTAACGAAGAACAGTGAGCCCAGCCTGCCGTCGTTGTTGGCCGGGGCCACCGCGATGGCGCAGACGCGCGGTTCGCTGGCGGAGTCCATCGCCGGAGCCGACCCGGTCGGGGACGCCGAGCGGCAGCGGGCGCTACGCCGGATGAAATTGGTGGCGCTGAGCTTCCTGCTGGCGGCGACCGTGATCTTCCTGGTGTGCACCTGGGCGCAACGCGACGGCACCGCGCCGGCCTGGGTGGGCTACGTGCGCGCCGCCGCCGAGGCCGGCATGGTCGGCGCGCTGGCCGACTGGTTCGCCGTCACGGCCCTGTTCAAGCACCCGCTCGGGATACCGATCCCGCACACGGCGATCATCCGGCGCAAGAAGGACCAGCTGGGCGAGGGCCTGGGGACCTTCGTGCGGGAGAACTTCCTGTCGGCCGACGTCATCGAGACCAAACTGCGCGACGCCCAGGTGCCCAGCCGGGTGGGCAAGTGGCTGGCCGAGCCCGAGCATGCCCGCCGGGTGGCCGAGGAATCCGCGGTGGTGCTGCGGGTCCTGGTGGAACTGCTCAACGACGACGACGTCCAGCAGATCATCGACCGGATGATCGTGCGGCGCCTGGCCGAACCGCAGTGGGGCCCACCGGTGGGCCGGGTGCTCGCGCAACTCCTGGCGGAGAACCGCCAGGAGGCGTTGATCCAGTTGCTGTGCGACCGCGCCTTCCAGTGGTCGCTGAACGCCGGGGAGACCATCGAACGCGTCGTCACCCGGGACTCACCGACGTGGTCACCGCGCTTCGTCGACCATCTCGTCGGCGACCGGATCCACCGGGAACTGATGGACTTCACCGACAAGGTGCGCCGCGACCCCAACCACGAGCTGCGTCGGTCGGCCACCCGGTTCCTGTTCGAGTTTGCCGACGACCTGCAGAACGACCCGGCGACCATCGCCAAGGCCGAGAACGTCAAGGAACAGTTGATGGCCCGCGACGAGGTCACCCGCGCCGCCGAGACCGCGTGGAAGACGTTGAAGCGGTTGGTGCTCGACGGTGTCGACGACCCGTCCAGCGCGCTGCGCACCCGGGTCACCGACTCGGTGATCCGGATCGGCGAATCGCTGCGCGACGACGCCGATCTGCGCGAGAAGGTGGAGAACTGGATCGTGCGCGCGGCGCAGCATCTGGTGGTCCAGTACGGCGTGGAGATCACCTCGATCATCACCGAGACGATCGAACGCTGGGACGCCGACGACGCCAGCCGCCGCATCGAATTGCACGTCGGTCGCGACCTGCAGTTCATCCGGATCAACGGCACCGTGGTGGGTGCCCTGGCCGGCTTGGTCATCTACTCTGTGGCGCAAATCATATTCTGACCTGCGCTAACTAGTGCTTGCAATTGTTAGCACCCCGTCGTAGGGTGGGAGAAGTGTCAGGTTGTGACACTCACACCGACGGGAGGGGCAGTCATGTCGCAGGACGAAAAGCTTGCCGCCGTGGTGACCCATGCCGCCTCCGATATCGGCAGCTTCATCCGCACCCAGCGGGAGGCCGCGCAGGTGTCGGTGCGGCAGTTGGCCGAGAAGGCCGGGGTCAGTAACCCGTACCTCAGCCAGATCGAGCGCGGTTTACGCAAACCCTCCGCCGAGGTGCTCAACCAGATCGCCAAGGCGCTGCGCGTCTCGGCGGAAGTGCTCTATGTCCAGGCCGGGATTCTCGAACCGGGGGAGAGCAACGCGGTACGCGACGCCGTGGTCACCGACACCGCCATCACCGAACGGCAGAAGCAGGTGTTGCTGGACATCTACAACTCGTTCATCCAACAGAACGAAGCGGCCATCGAGCAGGACGCGATTGCCGCGGGCGAGGAGTCGGCCACTGAATAACCGACGCGCACCCTCCCGATCAGCACGTGAGACAGATTTGCCACCGAAAGGATTGATCACCATGGCAGAAAACCCGACCATCGAAGAACTGAAGGCCCCGTTGCTGGCTGCTGTGGGCGCCGCCGACCTGGCCCTCGCGACCGTCAACGAGATCGTCGCCGCCCTGCGTGAGCGCGCCGAGGAGGCCCGCACCGACGCCAGCAGCCGCGCCGAGGAGCGTCGCACCAAGCTGACCGGCCGCGTCGACGACGCCCGGGACCGCCTGGCGGCGCTGCAGGAAGAGCTGCCCAAGGAGTTCGGCGAGCTGCGCGACAAGCTGACCGCCGACGAACTCCGCCGCGTCGCCGAGGGCTACGCCGAGCAGGCGCAGGCCACCTACAGCCGCCTCGTCGAGCGCGGCGAGGCCGCCATCGAGCGGCTGCGCAACCAGCCGGCGCTCGAGGACGCCGCCGAGCGCGCCGAGGGCTACGTCGACCAGGCCGTCGAGGTCACCCAGGACGCGCTGGGCACCGTGGCCGCGCAGACCCGGGCCGTCGGTGAGCGGGCGGCCAAGCTGGTCGGCGTGGAGCTGCCGGGCCGTGTCGACGAGGCCGTGTTGGACGCCGAGATCGCCGTGGAGAACGTCGCCAAGAGGGCGCCCGCCAAGAAGGCCCCGGCCAAGAAGGCTCCGGCGAAGAAGGCCGCCGCCAAGAAGGCCCCGGCCAAGAAGGCGCCCGCCAAGAAGGTCACCCAGAAGTAAGTACGCCCAGCTCCCAGCAGCTGGAGTCGACCAGTCGATGACGCCCGATTAGGGTGGTGAGGTGATTCTTGCCAACCTAACGGGCGTCATTGCGTTGGTCCTCATGGTCGCCGCGGCCGGCGTCGGCCTCTACGCGTTCGTGCACGCCGCGCTGCAACGTGCCGACGCATACCCGGCCGTCGACAAGCTGACCAAGCCGGTCTGGCTGCTGATCCTCGGCGTCGCGCTGCTGTTGGTGCTGTTGTTGGACATCTTCGGTGCGGCGATCTGCGCGGCCGCCGCGGGCGTGTACCTCGTCGACGTCAAGCCCAAGTTGCTCGAGATCCAAGGAAAGTCGCGCTGAGCAACATGCGTCACCGATTCGGTGCGGCGGTCCTGACCGCCACGGCCCTCGTGGCGCTGTCACCGGTGCTGGGCACCGCCGGGGCCGACGAGACCGCGCCGCCGGACCTGATCGAGCACACCGAGTGGGCGCAATGGGGTGATCTGAAGAGCCTGCGGGTGTACCCGACGGCCGCGGGTCGCGCCGAGGCCGCCCAGCTGCGGAACCGGCCGGTCGGGGAGGCCGCCTGGCGGCAGGTGCTCGACGCGGCCCCTGAGGCCGACCTTCCCGGCATGCGCGAGCAGTTCCTGTGCCACTGGCAGCTGGCCGAATTCGCACACCCGGGCAAGGAGAGCTGGAACATCGAGCCGTGGCGGCCCGAGGTGGACACCGCCACCATGATCGAGACCGGGTGCAACCCCGGCGGCACCCAGGAGCCCTTCTGATGACGAACTGGACCCGGGCGCGCGTGGCCGGCCTGGTCGACCACACGCTGCTCAAACCGGAGGCCACCGCCGACGCGGTCACGGCGCTGGTCGCCGATGCGGTGCACCTCGGCGTCTATGCGGTGTGCGTATCGCCGTCCATGGTCGGCGCGGCCGCCGCGGCCGCCCCCGCCGAATTGGCGATCGCGACCGTGGCCGGCTTCCCCTCCGGCAAACACCTGCCGGAGATCAAGGCCCGCGAGGCCGCGCTGGCGGTCGCCGCCGGCGCGACCGAGGTGGACATGGTCATCGACGTCGGGGCCGCGGTCTCCGGGGACTTCGCCGCGGTGGGCGCCGACGTCGCCGCCGTGCGCGCCGCCGCGCCGACGGCGGCGCTGAAGGTGATCGTCGAATCCGCGGCGCTGCTGGACCACGCCGGGGCGGACGCCCTGGCCGCGGTGTGCCGCGCCGCCGCCGACGCGGGCGCCGACTTCGTCAAGACCTCGACGGGATTCCATCCGTCCGGCGGGGCCTCGTTGCGGGCCGTCTCGGTGATGGCCGACACCGTCGGGCCGGCGCTGGGCATCAAGGCCAGCGGCGGCATCCGCACCGCCGAGGACGCGATCGCGATGCTCGACGCGGGCGCCACCCGGCTGGGGCTGTCGGGGACCGCCGCGGTGCTCGACGGCCTGCCCTGACCCGCGCGATCACAGACCGGCGAAGCAGGGATCCTCGTTGGCCGGCGGGATGGTCGCGTTCGTCGTCGAGAACACCGCCGTCACACCGGAATCGGTGACGTCGACGCTGTCGGCGTGGATGCCCATCGGGTAGCCCTTGGTGAGCTGCGAGGTGAAGGCGTCCAGCACGGGCTGCACGGTCTCGCGCGGCAGGGTGAAACCGAGCCCGCTGACGCTGAGCACGTCCAGGGCCAGCCCCTCCTCGTCGATGCGCGGCTTGGCGGTGATGCTGCCCAGGCCGCCGCGCAATTCGATGGTGCCGTCGTTGGTATTGGTCTGCACGTCCGAGACGATGCCGCCGAACAGCGGGATGGCGCCCTGCACGGTCTCCTTGATGCCCTCGGCGGTCCAGGTGATGGTCGCCACCAGCGAGCCGATGGTGCCGCCGGAGTTGGCGGTCTCGGCCAACTGGACATCCTCGATGTCGATGTTGACCGTCATGCCCTTGGCGTCGCGCACCTGATTGCCGGCGGTCTCGATCGAGATGTTGGTGTACTTCTTGCGGGCGTGCTGCCACAGGAACGGCGGCACCACCCCGAACGAGGCGCTGGCCTCGTCCTCGACGACGCACGACGTCACCTGCGCCACAATGGTATTGGCGCGGTTACGGGCGTAGAGCTCACCGGCGAGCACGCCGGCGATGCCGAGTGCGGCCACGATCACCAACACCAGGGCCACCGACAGCGGATCGGAGAAGAACCTGCGCAGGGGGTTCTCCTTCCCGGGCGGCGGCGGGGGTGGGGGCGGCGGGGCGTCCTGGCGCGGGATGTGCTGGGTGGCCGGATCCGCCTGCGGGCGTTCGATGCGCTCGGTGGGGCGGGCCTCGGCGCCCGGCGCGCTGCTCATGCGCTCGGTGGCGGCGGAGGGCTCGGGCGGCGGGGGCTGCTGCGGTTGACCTTGGGTGGGGCGGGCCCACATCGGGTCATCGCCGTGCGGCGGGTTCGTCACCCGCGCGATTCTGCCCTATCGAGCTGAGCGAAGGACGAGCGGTTGCTGAGCACGGCCAACGTCTCGCGCGCTTTGCCGACGGCCGCGAGGTCCAGATCGTGCATCACCAGCTGCGGATCTTCGCCCGCCGAGGCCAGCACCTGACCGTACGGACCGACCAGCACGCTGCCGCCCACCCCGGTGGGTCCGGCCTTGGCGACCTCGTCGCCCGGATAGGCCTGGTCGACGGCGGCCAGGTAGCACGCGGTGTCCAGCGCGCGGGCCCGCGCCAGCAGCGTCCACTGGTCGAGCTTGCCGGGCCCGGACCCCCAGGACGCGCTGACGGTGATCAGCTGCGCCCCGCGGCGAGCCAACTCCACGTACAGCTCGGGGAACCGGATGTCGTAGCAGGTGGTGATGCCGACGGTGACGTCGTCGACCTCGATGGTCACCGGCGTGGCGCCCGGGGCCACGGTCCGGGACTCGGTGAAGCCGAACGCGTCGTAGAGGTGGATCTTGTCGTAGTGCGTGTCGACACCGGGCCCGGTGGCCAGCAGCGTGTTGGTGACGCGGTCATCGGCGGTGGGACAGAACATGCCGGCCAGCACCGTCACCCCGGCCGCCGCGGCGATCCGGCGCACCCCGTCGGCCCAGGGTCCGTCGACCGGTTGGGCGACCGGCTTCAACGACACCCCGAAGCGGCACATGGTGGCCTCCGGGAACACCACCAGCCGGGCGCCGTCGTCGGCCGCGCGACGGGTGAGGTCCTCGACCGTCGCCAGGTTGGCCACCGGGTCGGTGGTGCTGACGATCTGGGCCAGGGCTATGCGCATGACCCCAGGTTAGGCCCGCGCTCAGGTGGGGGCCACAACCGACCAGGGGACCGTCAGCACCGCGTCGCGCACCTTGCGGCGGGCCGGTTCGAGCGCCAGGCCGTCGGCCCGCAGCGCGGCCAGCGTGGCCCGCCAGCGTTCCCGGGGGCCGAACACCCCGTGCGCCGCGGCCCCCGCCCAGGCCCGGTCGGCGGCGCCGAGCAGCGCGTGCACCGGCTCACCGGAGACGTTGCGGTGGATGAGGACCTTCGGCAGCCGCTCGGCCAGATCCGACGGGCGGTCGATGTGCTGCGGGTCGCAGGCCAGCGTCAGGCTGATCGGTCCATCGCGGTCCAACAACACCCAGCAGCACCGGCGGCCCAACTCGTCGCAGGTGCCGTCGACGATCAGGCCGCCGGGGGCCAGTGCGGCCTGCATCGTCGACCAGGCCGCGGCGACGTCGTCGACCGGATACTGCCGCAGCACGTTGAACGCCCGCACCAGCACCGGGTGCAGGCCGGCCAGTTCGAAACCGCCGAGCGCGAAGTCCACGGCGTCGGTCGCCGCGGCCCGCCCGGCGGCCACCCGCTCCGGGTCGATCTCGAGCCCCACCACCCGCACGTCGGGACGCACCCCGCGCACCCGGGTGGCCAACTCGAGGGTGGTGATGGGCAGCGCGCCGTAGCCGAGGTCGACCACCAGCGGGTCGACGGCCCCGGTCAGGGCGGCGGTCACCCGCGGCGCGTGCACCAGCCAGCGGTCGGAGCGACGCAACCGGTTGTGTCCGGTGGTGCCGCGGGTGGGCTGTCCGATCGGCCGGATCAGTGCTGCCGGTCCAGGATCCACGCCGTGGTGAAGCGCTGCTCGCTGATCAGCAGGTCGACGAGTTGAGTGCCGATGAAGCCCTCCACCTTGCCGCCGACGAGCGGGATCTTGACCTCGACGGTGACCTTGAGGTCGGCCTTGGATCCGGCGCCGTCGGGCACCAGGTTGCCCGATCCGGTCACCGAGGCCGGTGCGCCCGGGATGCGGGCGGCGACGCTGGCAGTCGACCGGTCGGCCACTACCGCGCTCCACTTTTCCTCGCGCTTGATCTGCAGGTCGCCCTGGTGGAACTGGGTCACGAAGCCCGGCATCCGGTCGGCGCGCAGCACCTGTGTGGTGGCGACGACGATCGCCCCGTCGGCGCTGAGGTCGAGGGTGTCCAGTGTCGCCTCGTCGGCCCCGGAGTCGGCCAGCCGGGCCAGCCAGTACTGCTCGTCGGCGAACGCCGAATGCACCTGTGTGACGCTGCCCTGGTAGTTGGCCGACAAGTCGAATGAGCGCGGCATGACTGGTCAGGCTACCGTTACGGCCCGTGGGCGGTTCGCAATTCGCGGGTGCGGCGGTCACCGAGCAGGTGCCGCTGGCGCCGCTGACCACCCTGCGGGTGGGGCCGGTGGCACGTCGGGTCATCACGGCCGTGCACACCGAGCAGATCGTGGCTGCGCTGCGCGAACTGCGCGGTGAATCGGTGCTGCTGCTCGCGGGCGGGTCCAATGTGGTGCTGGCCGGCGAGCAGCCGGACCTGACCGTGCTGCGGCTGGCGTCGAACGGGATCGTCGTCGACGGCAATCTGGTGCGCGCGGAGGCCGGCGCGGTCTGGGACGACGTGGTGGTGGCCTCGTTGGCCGCCGGGTTGGGCGGGTTGGAATGCCTGTCGGGCATCCCCGGTTCGGCCGGCGCCACGCCGGTGCAGAACGTAGGGGCCTACGGCGCCGAGGTCGCCGACACCATCACGCGGGTGCGGCTGCTGGACCGTCGCACCGGGGAGCTGTCCTGGGTCGGCCCGGAGGCGCTGCGCTTCGGCTACCGCACCAGCATCCTCAAACACGGCCCCGATGCCGCGCACCACGTGGTGCTCGAGGTCGAATTCGCGCTCGACGCCGCGGGACGCAGTGCGCCGCTGCGCTACGGCGAACTCGCCGCCACCCTCGGCGCGAGCGCCGGCGACCGGGCCGAACCGGCGCGGGTGCGCGAGGCCGTGCTGGGCCTGCGCCGCGGCAAGGGCATGGTGCTCGACGCCGAGGATCACGACACCTGGAGCGTGGGGTCGTTCTTCACCAATCCGGTGGTCAGCACCGCGGCGTTCGAGGCGGTCGCCGCGCGCGCGGACGGCCCGGTCCCGCACTATCCGGCCGGAGACGCGGTGAAGCTGGCCGCGGGCTGGCTGGTGGAGGCCGCGGGCTTCGGCAAGGGCTTCCCGGGCGACGATGCGCCGGCCCGGTTGTCGACCAAACACGCGCTGGCCCTGACCAACCGCGGCGGGGCGACCGGCGCCGACATCCTCGCCCTGGCGCGCCGGGTGCGTGACGGCGTCCTCGACGCCTTCGGCATTCGGCTCGAGCCGGAGCCCGTCATCATCGGCGCGGTGCTCTGAGCGGCGCCGACGGGGTCCGTATCCTTTTTTCTGTGAGGCCAGCGCGCGATCCAGCGGCACCGAAGGCGGTCACGCGGCGAACAGCGATCGGCGCGTTGGCGCTGGGGGTGTTGACGCCCGGGGCGCTGGCGGCCTGCCTGCGGTCCGGGGACGGCCCGGGCGCCGAAGCGGGGCCACCGCCGGCCCCCGAGATCGAATTCACCCCGGCCGCCGACGCCACCGACGTGCTGCCCACCGACCCGGTGCGCGTCGAAGTGCGCTACGGCCGGCTGCAGCGGATGACGCTGCGCAATCCCGACGGCAAGGCCGTCGCGGGGACCATCGATCGAGAGCGCACCGCGTTCGTGACCACCGAACCGCTGGGCTACGACGCGACCTACACCTGGGACGGCGCCGTGGTGGGCGCCGACGGGCAGGCGGTGCCGGTCTCGGGCAGCTTCCGCACGGTCAGCCCCACGCGCGTGGTCGGCGGGCAGTTCCAGTTGGCCGACGGCCAGACCGTCGGCGTGGCCGCCCCGATCATCCTGCAGTTCGACGCGCCGATCAGCGACAAGGCGGCCGTCGAGCGCGCGCTGCGGGTCACCACCGAGCCGCCGGTCGAGGGCGGCTGGGCGTGGCTGCCGGACGAGGCCGCCGGCGCCCGGCTGCACTGGCGCACCCGCGAGTACTACCCGGCCGGCACCACGGTGCACGTGGACGCCCCGCTCTACGGCGTGCACTTCGGCGACGGCGCCTACGGGGCCGCGGACTCCACGCTGGACTTCGCCATCGGCCGCCGCCAGGTGGTGCGCGCCGACGCGGCCAGCCACCGCATCCAGGTGCTCACCGACGCCGGGGTGATCATGGACTTCCCCTGCAGCTACGGCGAGGGCGACGTGGACCGCAACGTCACCCGCAGCGGCATCCACGTGGTCACCGAGCGCTACGAGGACTTCTACATGACCAATCCGGCCGCCGGGTACGCCAACCTGCGCGAACGGTTCGCCGTGCGGATCTCCAACAACGGCGAGTTCATCCACGCGAACCCGGCGAGCCTGGGCTCGCAGGGCAACGCGAACGTCACCAACGGCTGCATCAACCTGTCGCTCGAGGATGCCGAGCAGTACTTCCACTCGGCGGTCTACGGGGATCCGGTCGAGGTCACCGGGACCCGCATCGAACTGTCCTACGCCGACGGCGACATTTGGGACTGGGTGATCGGCTGGGACGACTGGACGGCGATGTCGGCGCTGACCGACGAAGAGTCCGGCGCGGCGCTGCCGAGCACCGTCCCGGCCACCCCGACGGACGCCCCGACGCTGTCTACGGAAACCCCGTCTACGGGGCGCCCCGGCGGTTGAACCGGCCGTTGGGGGCCTGGTCGCGGGGGCGGATCACGATCTGATCCAGGTTGACGTGCGACGGGCGGTCGGCGACGAATCCGATCACCTCGGCGACGTCGCGCGCGACCAGCGGGGTGATGCCGGCATACACCGCGTCGGCGCGCTGTTCGTCGCCCTCGAAGCGCACCAGCGAGAACTCGGTCTCCACCGCGCCGGGCGCAATCTCGGTGAGCCGCACCGGCTTTCCGAGCAGTTCGCCGCGCAGGGTGCGGTGCAACGCGCCCTGGCCGTGCTTGGCCGCGGTGTAGCCGGAGCCGCCGTCGTAGGTCTCGAAGGCGGCGATGGAGGTGACGGTGACGATCAGACCGTCACCGGACGCGACCAGCTGGTCCAGCAGCGCCCGGGTGACCCGCAGCGTGCCCAGCACGTTGGTCTCCCACATCCAGCGCCAGTGCTCCAGGTCGGCGTCGGCCACCGGCGCCAGTCCCTTGGCGCCGCCGGCGTTGTTGACCAGCACGGACAGCTCGCCTGGCAGCCCGCGCACCACCTCGGCCAGGGCCGCCGCCGAGGCGTCGTCAGTGACATCCGTCACTGCCGCGGTGCCGCCGATCTCGGCGGCCAGCGCCGTCACGCGTTCTTCCCGCCGCGCCGCGACGACCACATGAAAGCCAAGAGCTGCAAGAACTTTCGCGGTCTCTTCGCCGATGCCCGAGCTGGCCCCGGTGACAACAGCGATCTTCTGGGCCCCGTCGTGAGATTCGGTCATCGTGCCAACTCTAGCGACTGTGTTAAATTCTGCTCCGTGTCCAACCGGTACCAGGGAACCAGCCGCGCTCCGCACGCCATGGCGTGTGGGGCGCTGTCGTGTTGTTGTCCCGGTAATCACCGCGTCTGACATGTCCTGACTCCGTCAGGTTGGCGCGGTTTCCTCGACGCCCCAACCGAACCGGACCCTTAGGACAACTCACGTGCGTACCACCCTCGCCCCCGTTTCTCATCTGCATCCGCTGCGCTCCCGGCACCAGGTCGTGCCGCCGGCCCTGCGGGTCGCCGACGGCGCCGCCGCGGCCGTCTTCGCCGCGGTGCGACTGCGCGGACCGGTGGCCCGCGACGCCATCGCCGGCAGCACCAAACTCTCGATCGCCACGGTGAACCGGCAGGTCACCGCCCTGCTGGAGGCGGGTCTGCTGCGCGAACGCGCCGACCTGGCCACCTCCGGCGCCATCGGTCGCCCCCGAGTGCCGGTCGAGATCAACCACGAGCCCTACCTGACCGTCGGCGTGCACATCGGCGCCAAGACCACCAGCATCGTGGCCACCGACCTGTTCGGCCGCACGCTGGACGCGGTCGAGACGCCCACCCCGCGCGGGGCGCAGGGGCCCGCGCTGGCGGCCCTGGCGGCCAGCGTGCAGCGCTACCTGAGCCGCTGGCACCGCCGGCAGACGCTGTGGATCGGCGTGGCCACCGGCGGCATCGTCGACAGCGGCCTCGGCGTCGTCGATCACCCGCGGTTGGGCTGGAGCCAGGCCCCGGTGGGTCCGGTGCTGGCCGACACGCTGGGCCTGCCGGTGTCGGTCGCCGCCCACGTCGACGCGATGGCCGCGGCCGAACTGCTGCTCGGAGTGCGCCGCCTCAACGCGCCCGCCACCAGCCTCTACGTCTACGCCCGGGAGACCGTCGGCTACGCGCTGATCATCGACGGCCGGGTGCACAGCCCCAGCAGCGGGCCCGGGACCATCGCCAACCTGCCGGCGCACTCGGAATTGCTCGGTGGCACAAGGGTTCTGGAGACCACCGTCAGCGACGAGGCGGTGGTGGCCGCGGCCCGTCGGCTGGGCGTCGTCTCGGGGCAGGGCTCGGAGGTGTCCACCGTGGCCGCGGTCGTGACCGCCGCGCGCCGCGGCAACGAGTCCGCCCAGCGGCTGCTGGCCGAACGGGCCCGGGTGCTCGGCGAGGCCGTCGCGCTGCTGCGCGATCTGCTCAACCCGGACGACCTGGTGGTCGGTGGGCAGGCGTTCACCGAATACTCCGAGACCCTCACCGGCGTCGAGGCCGCGTACGCGCAGCGCTCGGTGCTGGCGTCCCGCGAGATCCGCATCACCGCCTTCGGCAACCGCGTGCAGGAAGTCGGCGCCGGTGTGGTGTCACTGGGAGCGCTGTACGCCGATCCGCTGGGCGCGTTGCGGCGCGCCACCCGCCCGCGGGTCAGCGCGGCCGTCGCGCACTGACCGCGCTTACCTGGGGTACCGACCCCTGGTGTAAGGATGAAGTGTGCGCGTCGCAGTGTTGTCGGTCCATACCTCGCCGCTGGCCCAGCCGGGAACCGGTGATGCCGGGGGGATGAACGTCTATGTCCTGCAGACCGCACTGCACCTCGCGCAGCGCGGGGTCGAGGTGGAGATCTTCACCCGGGCGACGTCGTCGGCCGATGCGCCGGTGGTGCCGGTGGCCCCCGGGGTGGTGGTGCGCAACGTGGTCGCCGGCCCGTTCGAGGGCCTCGACAAGTACGACCTGCCCACCCAGCTGTGCGCGTTCACCGCGGGCGTCCTGCGCGCCGAGGCCACCCACGAGCCCGGCTACTACGACATCGTGCATTCGCACTACTGGCTTTCCGGGCAGGTCGGCTGGCTGGCCCGGGACCGCTGGGCGGTGCCGCAGGTGCACACCGCGCACACCCTGGCCGCGGTCAAGAACGCGGCGCTGGCCGAGGGGGACTCACCCGAGCCGGCGCTGCGCGCAGTCGGCGAGCAGCAGGTGGTCGACGAGGCCGACCGGCTCATCGTCAACACCGAAGACGAAGCGTGCCAGCTGGTTTCGCTGCACAACGCCGACCCGTCCCGGATCGACATCGTCCATCCCGGGGTCGACCTGCAGACCTTCACCCCCGGCGATCAGGCCGCGGCGCGCGCGGCCCTGGGGTTGCCCGCCGAACCGACGGTCGCCTTCGTGGGACGCATCCAGCCGCTCAAGGCCCCCGACGTGCTGCTGCGCGCGGCGGCCAAAATTCCCGGGGTGCGCATCGTGGTCGCCGGCGGCCCGTCGGGCAGCGGCCTGGCCGCCCCCGACGGATTGATCCGCCTCGCCGACGAATTGGGTATCTCCGATCGGGTGACGTTCCTGCCGCCGCAGTCTCGCGAGGACCTGGTCAACGTGTACCGCGCCGCCGATCTGGTGGCGGTGCCGAGCTATTCGGAATCGTTCGGCCTGGTGGCGGTCGAGGCCCAGGCGTGCGGCACGCCGGTGGTGGCCGCCGCGGTCGGCGGCCTGCCGGTGGCGGTGCGCGACGGACAGACCGGCGCGCTGGTGGACAGCCACGACCCCGACCGCTGGGCCGGCGCGCTGGGCGACCTGCTGCAGCACGCCGACCTGTCCGCGATGGGCGCGGCCGCGGTGTCGCACGCCTCGACCTTCTCCTGGGACCACACCGTCGACGCGCTGCTGGGCGCCTACCGCCGGGCGATCACCGACTACGACCTGGTGCACCACCGCAGCGCGCGGGAAACCGTGGGGGCGCCGTCGGTGCGGCGGGCGCGGCGCTGGACCCGGCGACGTGGGGTGCGTGCATGAGTCCGCAGTCGGAGCAGGTGCAGGCGCTCATCGAGGCGGCGCTGGACGAGCGTGAATTGGACTACTCCCGGCACGAGGGCGCGCACGGCGGCCTGCCGGGGCTGGTGGTGCCGCTGCCGGGGGAACGCAAGCTCACCACCAACACCATCCTGAGCATCGGCGAGCACTCGGTGCGGGTCGAGGCGTTCGTGTGCCGCAAACCCGACGAGGACTTCGAGGCGGTCTACCGCTTCCTGCTCAAGCGCAACAATCGGCTCTACGGGGTGGCCTACACCCTGGACAACGTCGGCGACATCTACCTCGTCGGCCGGATGGCGCTGGAACTGGTCACCGCCGACGAGATCGACCGGATCCTCGGGCAGGTGCTCGAGGCGGTCGACTCGGACTTCAACACGTTGCTGGAACTAGGTTTTCGCTCGTCCATCCAGAAGGAGTGGGCGTGGCGGGTGGCGCGCGGCGAATCGTTGAAGAACCTCGCGGCCTTCGAGCACCTGATCGACGAATAGCGCTCGCGGCTCGCGAGTGCCCCGTCGCCCCGGCGGGCATGAGAAGATTCGGGGCATGTCTGACTCCACATTGGTGCTGCTCCGGCACGGCCAGAGCGAATGGAATGCGCTGAACCTGTTCACCGGCTGGGTCGATGTCGACCTGACCGAACTGGGCCGCGCCGAGGCGGTCCGCGGCGGCGAGTTGATGGCCGAGCAGGGACTGCTGCCCGATGTGCTCTACACCTCGCTGATGCGGCGGGCCATCACCACCGCGAATCTCGCTCTCGATGCCGCCGACCGGCACTGGATCCCGGTGCACCGGGACTGGCGGCTCAACGAGCGGCACTACGGCGCGCTGCAGGGCCTGGACAAGGCGGCGACCAAGGAGAAGTACGGCGAGGAGCAGTTCATGGCGTGGCGCCGCAGCTACGACACGCCGCCGCCGCCCATCGAGAGGGGCAGCGAGTTCAGCCAGGACGCCGACCCGCGCTACGCCGACATCGGCGGCGGCCCGCTGACCGAATGCCTGGCCGACGTGGTGGCGCGGTTCGTGCCCTACTTCACCGAGGCCATCGTCCCGGACCTGAAGGCCGGCAAGACCGTGCTGATCGCCGCGCACGGCAACTCCCTGCGGGCGTTGGTCAAGTACCTCGACAACATGAGCGACGAGGACGTGGTGGGGCTGAACATCCCCACCGGCATCCCGCTGCGCTACGACCTCGACGAGAACCTGAAGCCGAAGGTTCCCGGCGGCACCTACCTGGATCCCGAGGCCGCGGCCGCGGGTGCGGCGGCGGTGGCCAGCCAGGGCGCCAAGTAGCGCACCGGCGCACCGCCCGCAGCTCCTTGGGCAAGCGGCGGGCAAACGCCAGATGAACTGGGGTGAACGGCACCCGAACTCCTGGTCGGCGGACTGTGACTTGTCTCGTTTTGGCCGCTCGCTGCTGGGATGACGTTCACTGACCTGCGTACGATCTTCGCGTGAGTGTGGTGTCGGCACTGGCCCTGGCCGGTGTAGTGGCCGCGGTGAGTCTCGCCGCGGGTGTCGCCGTCGGCGCCTGGGTGTGGCCGCGGCTGGTCGGCCGCCGGCAGCGCAAGGCGACCGAGCTGGCCAACTTCGCCGTCGCCCAGATGCTCAAGCACACCGTCGACCTGGCCCCGCAGGGCATCGTCGTGGTCGACGGCTACCGCAACGTGGTGTTCATCAACGAGCGCGCCCAGCACGGCGAGCTGGGCCCGGTGCACGACGGCCTGCTCGACGACCGGGCCTGGCGGGCCGTGCAGCGCACCTTGGCCACCGGCGACGACACCGATGTGGATCTGTCGCCCCGGCGCCGCAGCCCGGTCAGCCGGCCGGGGATGTCCATCCGCGGCCACGTCCGCCGGCTCGCCGACGACAGCAAGTACGCGGTGATCTTCGTCGACGACCAGTCCGAGCAGGCCCGGATGGAGGCCACCCGGCGCGACTTCGTCGCCAACGTCAGTCACGAACTCAAGACCCCGGTGGGCGCCATGGGCGTGCTGGCCGAGGCGATCCTGGAATCCGCCGACGACCCCGAGACCGTGCGCCGCTTCGGCGAGCAGGTGCTCGGCGAGTCCAAGCGGTTGGCCAACATGGTCGGCGAGCTGATCGAGCTGTCCCGGCTGCAGGGCGCCGAGAAGATGCCCAACTTCGACACCGTCGACATCGATATCATTGTGTCCGAGGCGATTTCGCGCTACAAGGTGGCCGCCGACAACGCCGACATCACGATCGCCACCGACGACCCGGCGGGGTTCGAGGCGGTCGGCAATCAGCCCCTGCTGGTCACCGCGGTGGCCAACCTGATCTCCAACGCCATCGCGTACTCGCCGCAGGGTTCCACGGTGTCGATCAGCCGTCGTCGGCGCGGCGACAACGTCGAGATTGCGGTCACCGACCGCGGGATCGGCATCGCGCCCGCCGATCAGGAGCGGGTCTTCGAGCGTTTTTTCCGGGTGGACAAGGCGCGCTCCCGCGCGACGGGCGGCACCGGCCTGGGCCTGGCCATCGTCAAGCACGTGGCGGCCAACCACAACGGATCGATCCGGCTGTGGAGCAAGGCGGGCACCGGGTCGACGTTCACGCTGTCGGTGCCGGCCCGCCGGGATGCGATGAGGTTAGTTGATGAGTAGGAAATCCGAGAGAGGACCGTTGTAGGCAATGACCAGTGTGCTGATCGTTGAGGACGAGGAGTCGCTGGCCGATCCCTTGGCGTTCTTGCTGCGCAAGGAGGGGTTCGAGGCCACCGTGGTGACCGATGGGCCGAGCGCGTTGGCCGAATTCGAGCGGTCCGGCGCCGACATCGTGCTGCTGGATCTGATGCTGCCCGGGATGAGCGGCACCGACGTGTGCAAGCAACTGCGGCTGCGCTCGAGCGTGCCGGTGATCATGGTGACCGCGCGGGACAGCGAGATCGACAAGGTCGTCGGGCTCGAGCTCGGTGCCGACGACTACGTGACCAAGCCGTATTCGGCGCGCGAGCTGATCGCCCGCATCCGGGCCGTGCTGCGCCGCGGCGGCGAGGTCGACGACGTCGCCGGCGACGTCGGGGTGCTCGAGGCCGGCCCGGTCCGGATGGACGTCGAGCGCCACGTGGTGAGCGTCAACGGAGATCCGATCACGTTGCCGCTCAAGGAATTCGACCTGCTCGAATACCTGATGCGCAACAGCGGACGGGTGCTGACCCGCGGTCAGCTCATCGACCGGGTCTGGGGTGCGGACTACGTCGGCGACACCAAGACCCTGGACGTGCACGTCAAACGGCTGCGGTCCAAGATCGAGTCCAACCCCGCGAATCCGGTGCTGCTGGTCACCGTGCGAGGCCTGGGATACAAGCTGGAAGGCTGATTTCGGCCCTCAGCAACTTTTGCTAGGGTGTGCGCCCGGTGTCGACGTGGGGGAGCTGGGCGGTGGAGATCGGGGGATCGGCCTGCCGTGCCTGTGGTTCGGCGGGCCTGCAGCCGGTGCTGGCGCACGACGGGCTGACCCTGGTGCTGTGCCCGGACTGCGGTCTGGCGCAGCTGCCGACCCGCGCCGACGAGGCCGACGCCGCCGTCGGGCCACCGTGCCGGCCGCGCGGGCCGACCCGCGCCGAGGACGTCACCCAGGCGGTCCGCACCGCCGATGCCGCCGACCTGCTCCGCGGTGAGACGGTGCGCCACTTCGGCGGCGCCCACGGGGGCAGCTGGCTGCCGCTGCTCACGGCGATGGGGATGCGCACCGTCTACGGCGGTCCCGCCGATGTGGTGGTCGACTCCTTCGGCGCCATGCACGACCGCGGTCAGCGGGCGGCCATCGCGCAGTTGGCCGCGGCCACCGCGCCGGCCGGGGTGCTGCTGATGCAGTTCGATCCGGTGGCCGAAAACCTGCGCCGCGGTGAGTGGGACATGTTGTCGCGCAATCACTTTGCCTATTACTCGCTGACCTCTCTGAGCCGCCTGCTGGCCGCCGAGCAGATGTCGGTGGTCGCGGCCTGGAAGCTGGATCTGCACGGCGGCACCACGATGTTGGCGGCCGTGCACGCGTCGCAGTGGCCCGTCGACGCCGAGGTCTCGCGGATGCTCACCGAGGAACACCAGCTGGGGGTGGCCAGCGGCGACGGGTTCGAGGACCTGCGGCGACGGAGCGGCCGGGACCGCTGAGTCAGGGGGCGGCGCGGGTCGCCGGATGCACCGCGATCAGGCCCAGGCCGCTGCGGCGCCGGCACATCGCGGCCAACTCGCCGTACGCCTTCTCGCCGAGCAGTTCGGTCAGCTCCGGTGCGTAGGACTCGAAGACAGGTTTGACGCCGACGTGCGCGGCCGGGTCGCCCGTGCAGTACCAGTGCAGGTCGGCGCCACCGGAACCCCAACCGCGGCGGTCGTATTCGGTGATCGTGGTCTTGAGGATCTCCGAACCGTCCGGCCGGGTGACCCATTCCTGGGTGCGCCGGATCGGCAGCTGCCAGCACACCTCGGGCTTCATGGTCAACGGCTCGACACCGAGCTTCAGCGCCTTGCTGTGCAGGGCGCACCCGATGCCCCCGGCGAATCCCGGGCGGTTCAGGAAGATGCAGGCGCCCTTGTACTTGCGGGTGCGCCAGTTGGGCTCGTCGTCGTACTCGTCGAGCTCGAGGTAGCCCTTGCGGCCCAGGCCCTTGTCCCGGAATTGCCAGTCCTCGGCGGTCAGCTGTCCGACGGCGTCGTCGAGGCGGGCGCGGTCGTCGTCGTCGGACAGGAAGGCGCCGTGCGAACAGCACCCGTCGTCCGGCCGTCCCTCGACGGTGCCCTGGCAGGCCGGCGTGCCGAAGACGCAGGTCCATCGGGACAGCAGCCAGGTGAGGTCGGCGGCGATCACATGCTCGTCGTTGTCGGGGTCGAAGAACTCCACCCACTCGCGCGGGAAGTCCAGATCGACCTCGCCGGGATGCACACCATCTGCCACCTGACCAACGGTAGACGAGAACGCCGCACCGGGCGCAACGGCGCGGGTCGCTATGCTGCGTAATTGCGGGACATGAACTGGCGTCGGACCGCGAGTCACGAGGACACTGGGACCAGAGGTCTGAAGACAACTCACAGCGTTCATCTTTAGGATGACCGCTGTTGACCGTGCAGAACTGGAAGGAGTCGGCGCCGAGCGCTCACCGCAGACCGCGGCAGGCGCGCTGGTGGCGGAGGCAAGCATGCGAGCGCTGTCGAGAGAAGCGGAGAACGGCCCCCCGCAGTCGTTGCGGGACGGCGTGATCCTGCGCGAACTCGACGGCGAAGCCGCAGTGGTGGAAACCCCGGTGGACAGGCGAGGCAACAGACGATGACTGGACCAGACAACGGGCAGGCGGGCACCCGCCCGATCTCGGTGGCCGAATTGCTCGCCAAGAACGGCACGATCGGCTCGCCGCCGGTGGGCGGCCGCCGTCGTCGTCGCCGCGGCAACAGCGATGCGGTGACCGTCGCCGAACTCACCGGTGAGATCCCCGTCGTCACCGACGACGCCGAGCCCGAAGCCGAGGACAGCGCCACCGAGGCGCCCCCCGAACCAGCCGCGGCCGTCGTCGAGACGCCCGAGGCCCCCGTCGAGGAGGCCGTCGAGGAGGCCGAGGAGCCCGAACCCGAGGTGCCGGTGGCCCCGCAGCGGTCCGCCGAACCGCTGCCGCGGCGCGGCCCGGCGACCCAGCCGGAACGCAGCAACTATCCGCGGCCGGAGCGCAAGCGCGACCGCACGGCGCCGCCGCCGCGGGGCCGCGGTGCCGGCGCGGAGCTGATGAGCCCCGACCCGATCGACGTCGAGGACCCCGACGCCGAACTCGCCGCGGACCTCGATGCGTCCGCACCCGACGAACTGGGTCTCGGTCTCGGTATCGGCGAGGCGTCGTACCTGCGGTCCAGCGATGACGCGCTGTTCGGCGGGGACAGCGTCGCCGACGATGCGGCGCGGCGCCGCGGCGCGGTCCGCGACCTCGACGATCTCGACGACCTCACCGCCGACGGCGACCTCACCGTCGACGGCGTCGATGTCCTCGACGAGGATGCCGACGACGAACTCGGCGACGACGAGCCGCTGACCCGGGGCCAGAAGTTCCTCCGCGGCGCGGGCATCGCGCTGCAGTCGATCGTCGCCGTCGCCTTCGGCGGCGGTCTGTTCATCGCGTTCGACCAGCTGTGGAAGTGGAACAGCCTGATCGCGCTGGTGCTGGGCGTGCTGGTCATCCTCGGCCTGGTGGTCGGCGTGCGGATCGTGCGCAAGACCGAGGACATCGGCAGCACGCTGACCGCCGTGGCCGTCGGGGCGCTGGTGACCTTCGGTCCACTCGCCCTGCTGCAGGCCAGCTAGCACCGCGAGCCGTGCGCCCCGCGATCAAGGTCGGTCTCTCGACCGCCTCGGTGTACCCGCTGCGAACCGAGGCGGCCTTCGACTACGCGGCCCGGCTCGGCTACGACGGTGTCGAACTGATGGTGTGGGCCGAGACGGTCAGCCAGGACATCGATGCGGTGCAGGAACTCTCCGAGCGTTACAACATGCCCGTGCTGTCGGTGCACGCGCCGTGCCTGCTCATCTCGCAGCGGGTGTGGGGGCCCAATCCGATCAGCAAGCTCGACCGCAGCGTGCGCGCCGCCGAGCAACTCGGCGCCCAGACGGTGGTGGTACACCCGCCGTTCCGGTGGCAGCGGCGCTACGCCGAGGGGTTCAGCGCGCAGGTCGCCGAGCTCGAGGCCACCAGTGACATCCTGGTGGCCGTGGAGAACATGTTCCCGTTCCGGGCCGACCGGTTGTTCGGGGCCGGGCAGTCCTCGATCGAGCGGATGCGCAAGCGCGGCGGCCGTCCCGGGGTGGGCATCTCGGCGTTCGCGCCGTCCTACGATCCGCTGGACGGCAACCACGCCCACTACACGCTGGACCTGTCGCACACCGCCACCGCCGGCACCGACGCCGTCGAGATGGCCCGCCGGATGGGCGAGGGCCTGGTGCACCTGCACCTGTGCGACGGCAAGGGCGCCTCGGCCGACGAGCATCTGGTCCCGGGCCGCGGCACCCAGCCCACCGTGGAGGTGTGCCAGATGCTGGCCGCCAGCGACTTCAGCGGCCACGTGATCCTGGAGGTCACCACCTCGGCGGCGCGCTCGGAAGCCGAGCGTGAGGCGTTGCTGACCGAGTCCCTCGAGTTCGCCCGCACCCACCTGCTGCGATGACGGGACCCGCCACCTTCGCCCGGGCGATGACGCTGAACCCGGCCGAACTCCTCGACTCCGACGGCGACGCCGACGCGGTGTTCGCCGGCGAACTGAACCTGCACTGGACCATCGGTTCGAAGATCCACGGCGGGGTCATGCTGGCGCTGTGCGCCAAGGCCGCCGGCCTGGCGGTCGCCGACACCGATGCCGGGCACGCGCCCGTGGCGGTGTCCGCGAGCTTCCTGTCCGCGCCGGATCCGGGGGCGGTGCGGTTGGTGGCCCGGGTGCGCAAACGCGGCCGCCGGGTCAGCCTCGTCGACGTCGAACTGGTGCAGGGGCAGCGGGTGGCCGTGCGCACCTCGGTCACGCTGGCCGAGCCCGAACACGACGCGGCGCCGCTGCTGGTGACCAACCCGGTGCCGGCGCAGATGCCGCCGGAGCCGCCCGCCGAGATCGAGTCGATCGGCCCGGGCCACCCGCTGGCCGAGATCAACCACCTGGCTGCCGGCTGCGACATCCGGCCGGACATGTCCGGGCTGTGGGCGCCGCCGACCGGTCAGGCCCCGGTGGCCCGCCTGTGGGTGCGGCCCCGCGACGAGGTGCCGGACGTGCTGTTCGCGTTGATGTGCGGGGACATCTCCATGCCGGTGACGTACGGGGTCGGGCGGACGGGATGGGCGCCGACGATCCAGCTGACGGCGTACCTGCGCGGCCTGCCCGCCGACGGCTGGCTGCGGATCATGTGCACCACGACGCAGATCGGGCAGGACTGGTTCGACGAGGACCACCTCGTGGTGGACAGCACCGGCCGGATCGTGGTGCAGACCCGGCAGCTGGCGATGGTCCCCGCGTCCTGAGATTGCCCCCAGAGCGCCGAGATCGCCCGGCGCAGGGGAAGCCACCCGGCACGGCCCGTAGACGCAGTCCCGGCGCGTGGGCCGAGCGGATATAGGGTTTGCGTCCATGGCCAGAATCGCGATCATCGGCGGCGGAAGCATGGGTGAGGCCTTGTTGGCGGGGCTGTTGCGCTCCGGTCGGCAGGTGAAGGACCTCGTGGTCTCGGAACGGATGCCCGACCGCGCCAAGTACCTCGCGGAGACCTATTCGGTGCAGGTGGCCGCGGTCGGCGATGCCGCCGAGCACGCCAACTTCGTGGTCATCGCAGTCAAGCCCACCGACGTCGAGCAGATCCTCGACGAGGTCGCCGAGGCCGCGGCCAAGGCCGAGTCCGACAGCGCCGAGCAGGTGTTCGTCAGCGTCGCCGCGGGCGTGCCGACAAGCCTGTTCGAGGCCAAGCTGCCGGCCGGGTCCCCGGTGGTCCGGGTGATGCCCAACACGCCCGCTCTGGTCGGCGCCGGCATCAGCGCGTTGGCCAAGGGCCGGTTCGTGACGCCCGAGCAACTCAAGGGCGTCGCCGATCTCTTCGATTGCGTGGGCGGGGTGCTCACGGTCGCCGAAACTCAGATGGATGCGGTGACGGCGGTGTCGGGCTCGGGGCCGGCCTACTTTTTCTTGATGGTCGAGGCGATGGTCGACGCCGGCGTCGCCGCGGGCCTGTCGCGACCGGTGGCCACCGATCTGGTGGTGCAGACCATGGCCGGCTCGGCGGCGATGTTGCTGGACCGGCTGGACAACGCCCGTCGGCCCGACGCGGACGGCGCGGTACCGGCCGGGGTGGATACCACTGCGGCCCAGCTCCGCGCGACCGTGACGTCCCCCGGCGGGACCACCGCGGCCGGTCTGCGCGAGCTCGAGCGGGGAGGTTTGCGGGCCACCGTCGCCGACGCCGTCTTCGCCGCAAAAACACGCTCTGAGCAGTTAGGAATCACAACAGAGTAATTCACCGAATTTCCACTGATTACCCCACACCCGTCGCAGCAACCCCATCAGTCCCGCTATTCTCCTCGGTGTATGCACGTGTTCGTTCCAGCGGAGGGGAAGCCGCTGGAGCCGGCCGTGCCTGATTGATTGGGTTGCGATGACGTCTATGAACGGGCCATCGGCTCGGGACTCGGTTAGTGCGAAGCGGGACGCTGGGAATTCGGGATCCGCGGAAGGGCAGCCGGCCAAGGCGCAGTTCCTCACTGTCGCCGAGGTCGCCTCGCTCATGCGGGTCAGCAAGATGACGGTGTATCGGCTGGTTCACAACGGTGAACTGCCCGCCGTCCGCGTGGGCCGATCGTTCCGGGTGCACGCCAAGGCGGTGCACGACCTGTTGGAGACCTCGTACTTCGACGCGGGCTGACGGGACCGTGCCGCACCTGGCACGGGCCCCGTTTTCGGTTAATCCGGCCGACTTCGGTAAGGTGGCCGGGTTAAGTCGTGTCGAGGCATCGGTAGGTAGCGGAGTACATGGGTTCAGTCATCAAGAAGCGGCGTAAGCGTATGTCGAAGAAGAAGCACCGCAAGTTGCTTCGCCGCACCCGCGTGCAGCGTAGAAAACTCGGCAAGTAGGCGACCGCGTTCGTCCGCCGGCATGCTGCGGGCCGTATCGGCCGGTAGCCTGACTGGATGGATTCGGACGAGACGGGGAGCGCCGCGCATCCAAAGGTCGTTCTGGTCACGGGGGCCTGCCGTTTTCTCGGCGGGTTCCTGACGGCCCGACTGGCGGCCAATCCGGACATCGACCGCGTCATCGCGGTCGATGCCGTCACGCCCAGCAAGGATCTGCTGCGCCGGATGGGGCGCGCCGAGTTCGTGCGGGCCGACATCCGGAATCCGTTCATCGCCAAGGTCATTCGCAACGGCGACGTGGACACCGTGGTGCATGCCGCGGCCGCGTCGTACGCGCCGCGCAGCGGCGGCCGGGCCACGCTCAAGGAATTGAACGTGATGGGCGCGATGCAGCTGTTCGCGGCCTGTCAGAAGGCGCCGACCGTGCGCACCGTGGTGCTCAAGTCGACCTCGGAGGTGTACGGGTCGAGCGCGTTCGACCCGGTGATGTTCACCGAGGACACCACCAGCCGGCGGCCGCTGGGCGAGGGCTTCGCCCGCGACAGCATGGACATCGAGGGCTATGCCCGCGGGCTGGGCCGGCGTCGGCTGGACATCTCGGTGTCCATCCTGCGGTTGGCCAACATGATCGGTCCGGCGATGGACACCCAGCTCTCGCGGTATCTGGCGGGTCCGGTCGTGCCGACCACCGTCGGCCGGGACGCGCGGCTGCAACTGCTGCACGAGCAGGACGCGCTCGGTGCGCTGGAACGCGCGACGATCGTCGGCCGGGCGGGCACCTTCAACATCGGCGCCAAGGGCATCATCATGATGTCGCAGGCGATCCGGCGGGCCGGGCGGGTGGCGTTGCCGCTGCCCTCGGTGGGGGTGCGGGTGGTCGACTCCTTGCTGAAGGCCACCGGCGGCGCCGAGATCAACCGCGATCAACTTCGCTACATGACCTACGGCCGCGTCATGGACACCACCCGGATGCGCACGGAGCTGGGCTACGAACCCAATTGGACGACCCTCGAGGCGTTCGACGACTACGTGCGCGGCCGGGGTTTGACCCCGATCATCGATCCGCGGTGGGTACTCTCGACGGAGAAGCGCGCGGTGGCACTCGCGCAGCGGTGGGGAAGCTAGAAATCTTGGCAACGGGTGGGGAGAAGGTAAGCAGCGTGGCGGGTGGATCCAAAGCGAAAGTGATTCCGCTGCACGGCAATTCGAGCCGTGCAGCAACTGCGCGAAGGGCGGGTCAACGCGCGGAGGCCGCGCGTCGGCACCCGTCGTTGCTCGCCGACCCCGGCACCCGCGCGACCGCCGAGGAGATCGCCGCGGTGGTGCGCGACATCGACGCGCACCGCGCCGGTGGCGGCTCGACGGCCGAGGAACCCAAGGCGCCCAACGAGTTGGCCCAGAAGATCGCCGGCTTTGCCGAGTTCGCCCGCAAGCGCCTCACCGGCGACTACGTGGTCGACGAGTTCGGCTTCGACCCGCACCTCAACGAGGCGATGTTCCTGCCCCTGCTGCGGATGTTCTTCCGATCCTGGTTCCGGGTCGAGGTCAGCGGCGTGGAGAACCTGCCGGCTGAGGGCGCGGGGCTGGTGGTGGCCAATCACGCCGGGGTGCTGCCGTTCGACGGTTTGATGCTCTCGGTGGCCGTGCACGACCACCACGCGACCAACCGGGACCTGCGGCTGCTGGCCGCCGACATGGTGTTCGACATGCCGGTGCTGGGCCACGCCGCCCGCAAGGCCGGCCACACCATGGCCTGCACCTCCGATGCGCATCGACTGCTGGACAGCGGCGAGCTGACCGCGGTGTTCCCCGAGGGCTACAAGGGCCTGGGCAAGCACTTCAAGGACCGCTACAAGCTGCAGCGGTTCGGCCGCGGCGGCTTCGTGTCGGCCGCGCTGCGCACCAAGGCGCCCATCATCCCGTGCTCGATCGTCGGGTCCGAGGAGATCTACCCGATGCTCGCCGACGTCAAGCTGCTGGCGCGGCTGCTGGGCCTGCCGTATTTCCCGGTGACGCCGCTGTTCCCGCTGGCCGGCCCGGCCGGGCTGGTGCCGCTGCCGTCCAAGTGGCACATCGCCTTCGGCACGCCGATCCCCACCGCCGACTACGACGAGTCGGCCGCCGAGGATCCGATGGTCACCTTCGAGCTGACCGACCACGTGCGCGAGACCATCCAGCACACCCTGTATCAGCTGCTGGCCAACCGCCGGAACATGTTCCTGGGCTGAGCTGGCTGGGCTACGGCCGTGGGCTACAGGCCCAGGCGCGCGGCGATCGCGGCGACCTGCTCGTTGGCCTCGGAATCGTTGGCGGCCTCGCCGATCATGGTGACGACGCTGGTGATCACCGGCTCGCCGTTGCCGTCGGTGACCTCGGCGCGCACCTCGGTGATGACGGTGCCGTGCGACTCCAGCACCGAGTCCAGGTAGGAGTCGAAGTACAGCTCGTCGCCGACGGCCAGCGGCCGGTGGAACTTGAATTTCTGGTCGCGGTGGATCACCCGCGCGATGTTGATCCCCACGTCGAACTTCTTGAACATCTCGAGCTGGACGCGTCGGCCGGCCACCGCGATGAAGGTCAGCGGCGCGATCACCGAGGGGTGGCCGAGTTCGGCCGCCGCGTCGGCGTCGAAGTGCGCCGGATGGTCGTCCAGCACGGCGCTGGAGTATTCGCGGATCTTCTCGCGGCCCACGACAAACTTGTCCGGGTAGCGGTAATGCGTCCCGATGATCTCTTCGGCGATTGCCATGGGTGCTGTGCGTCCTTGCTCTGCAATTGACAGACGTGTTCAGCGGCGGAGTTTATCAACCCGCCGGTCGAGCTCAGTTGTCCTGGCGACGCGAGGCGATCGCGGCCAGCGCCCCGCCGGCCGCGCCGAGGGCCAACGCCGACGGCACCCCGATCCGGGCCGCCTTGCGCGCGGTGCGGAAGTCACGGATCTCCCAGCCGCGCTTGCGGGCCAGGTCGCGCAACTCGGCGTCGGGGTTGATGGCCACCGCGGTGCCCACCAGCGTCAGCATCGGGACATCGTTGTAGCTGTCCGAGTAGGCCGTGCACCGGCGCAGGTTGAGGCCCTCCCGGATGGCCAGCGCGCGCACCGCGTGCGCCTTGCCCGCGCCGTGCAGGATCTCGCCGACCAGGCGGCCGGTGAACACCCCGTCGACCGATTCGGCGACCGTGCCCAGCGCACCGGTCAGGCCCAGCCGGTCGGCGATGATCGCGGCCAACTCGTAAGGGGTGGCGGTGACCAGCCACACCTGTTGACCCGCGTCGAGGTGCATCTGCGCCAGATCGCGGGTGCCGGGCCAGATCTTGTCGGCGATGATCTCCTCGTAGATCTCCTCGCCGACGGCGGACAACTCCGCGGTGGTGCGGCCCTCGATGAACGACAGCGCCTTGCGTTTGCCCTCGGCGACGTCGTCGCTGTTCTCCTTGCCGGTCAGCTGGAACTTCGCCTGCGCGTAGATGAAGCCGAGCACGTCGCGGTAGGTGAAGTACTTGCGGGCGGCGAGCCCGCGCGCGAAATGCACCAGCGAGGACCCGTGCACCATGGTGTTGTCGACGTCGAAGAAGGCCGCGGCGGTCAGGTCGGCAGGAGGCGGCTGCGGCGCAGCGGATTCCTCGGTCAGCGACTCGACGGCGGCTTCGGCGCTGGCCGCGCCCGCGATGGGCGGCGACGCGCCGTCGGCGCCGTCGGTGCGAGGTTCTGCCGGCTCTGTCACACGGACACCCCCTGTACTTCGAGTACTTGCCCGGTCACCCTATCCAAGTGCCACAATGCGGCGGATGAGCGCCGCGCAGGTCTGCCTGCTGGTCCGGTCCGGGTGTGAGATCTGCCATCGCCTCGGCGAGCAGTTGGCGGGGTTGGCCACCGAGCTGGAGTTCGAGCTGAGCACCGTCGACGTCGACGAGGCCGCCGCGGCGGGCGACCCCGCGTTGCGCGCCGAGTACGGCGATCGGCTGCCGGTGGTGCTGCTCGACGGCGCCGAGCACAGTTACTGGGAGGTCGACGAGCCGCGGCTGCGTCGCGACCTGGCTGCACGCCGCGACGCGCCGTGACGTCGCTGGCCAGACCTGATAATTTGGTTAGTTCGCAGGTGGGCGGCTACGGTTGTAGCCAGAATGAGCTGTATTTTCTTCACCTGATAGCGGCAAGGGAGCGTGCTGGGTGAGTGCTCGGTTGGTGACTGAGGCGGTGCTGTGAGCGTCCTGCTATTCGGGGTGTCGCACCGCAGTGCGCCGGTGCCCGTGCTCGAGCAATTGGCGACCGATGAGTCCGATCAGGCCAAGATCATCGATCGGGTGCTCGAGTCGCCGCTGGTGAGCGAGGCCATGGTGCTCTCGACCTGTAACCGCGTCGAGGTCTACGCCGTGGTCGAGGCGTTCCACGGCGGCCTGTCCGCGATCGGCCAGGTGCTCGCCGACCAGTCCGGCATGCCGATGGGGGATCTGACCAAGTACGCCTACGTCCGCTACGCCGAGGCCGCCGTCGAGCACCTGTTCTCGGTGGCTTCGGGCCTCGATTCGGCCGTGATCGGCGAGGCCCAGGTGCTCGGCCAGGTGCGCCGCGCCTACGCGACCGCCGAGGCCAACCGCAGCGTGGGACGCACGCTGCACGAACTTTCCCAGCGCGCCCTCTCGGTGGGCAAGCGGGTGCACTCCGAGACCGGGATCGACGCCGCGGGCGCCTCCGTGGTCTCCGTGGCGCTCGGCATGGCCGAGAGCCGACTGAGCGGCCTGGCGGGCCGGACGGCCGCGGTGGTGGGCGCCGGTTCGATGGGCGCCCTCTCGGGTGCGCACCTGGTGCGCGCCGGCATCAGCACCGTGCACGTCGTCAACCGGTCGGTGCCGCGGGCCCAGCGCCTGGCGGCCAACCTGCGCGAGCAGGGCGTGCAGGCCACCGCGATGAGCCTCGACGACCTGCCGGCCGCGCTCGTCGACGTCGACGTGGTGATCAGCAGCACCGGTGCGGTGCGCCCGGTGGTCTCGCTGGCCGACATGCACAACGCGCTGGCCAAGCGCAACGGCGGTGGCAGCAACCCGCGCCCGTTGGTCGTCTGCGACCTCGGGATGCCCCGGGACGTGGACCCGGCGGTCAGCGGCCTGCCGGGCGTCTGGGTCGTCGACATGGACCGCATCCAGCGCGAGCCCTCGGCGCGGGCGGCCTCCGCCGACGCCGATGCGGCCCGCTCGATCGTGGCCACCGAACTGGCGACGTATCTGGCCGGTCAGCGGATGGCCGAGGTCACCCCGACCGTGACGGCGTTGCGACAACGCGCCGCCGACGTCGTGGAGGCCGAACTGCTGCGGCTGGACAACCGGCTGCCGAGCCTGGACTCGTCGCACCGTGACGAGGTGGCCCGCACGGTGCGACGGGTGGTCGACAAGCTGCTGCACGCGCCCACCGTCCGGGTCAAACAGCTCGCCAGCGCGCCGGGCGGCGACAGCTACGCCGAGGCGTTGCGGGAGCTCTTCGAGCTCGACCCGACCGCCGTCGACGCGGTTGCCGGCGCGACCGAATTGCCTTTGGTGGCAACGGATCTCGACCCCCTGACCGAACCATCCGAGTAGCTTGGAAAGTACCTCGCAAACACATTCGCAGTCCTCGCAGTCCAACGTGATCCGGATCGGCACCCGCGGCAGCCTGTTGGCGACCACGCAGGCCGGCACCATCCGGGACGCCCTGATCGAACGCGGACATCCCGCCGAACTGGTGATCATCGCCACCGACGGGGACCTCTCGTCGGCACCGATCGCCGAGATCGGCGTCGGGGTGTTCACCGCCGCCCTGCGGGAGGCGATCGCCGACGGGCGCGTCGACGCCGCCGTGCACTCCTACAAGGACATCCCGACGGCGTACGACCCCCGGTTCCAGATTCCGGCCGTCCCGCGCCGCGAAGATCCGCGAGATGCGCTGGTGGCACGCGATGGGCTGGTGCTGGGCGAGTTGCCGGCCGGCTCCACGATCGGCACGTCATCCGTGCGGCGGGGGGCACAGCTTAGAGCACTGGGTCTCGGTTTGGAAATTCGCCCCCTACGAGGCAACCTAGATACCAGGTTGAACAGGGTAAGCAGCGGCGAACTCGACGCCATCGTGGTGGCCAAGGCGGGACTCTCCCGAATCGGACGCCTCGACGCAGTCACCGAAACGCTGGAGCCGGTACAGATGTTGCCGGCACCGGCTCAGGGGGCTCTGGCGATCGAATGCCGTGCCGGTGATACCGCGTTGGCGCAAGTGTTGGCGGAGTTGAACGACGCCGATACGCACGCAGCAATCACCGCAGAGCGTGTCCTGCTCGCCGAAATGGAGGCGGGTTGTTCCGCACCGGTCGGCGCGATCGCGGAAGTGGTCGAGTCGATCGATGAGGACGGCAACGTCTTCGACGAACTGTCGTTGCGCGGTTGCGTGGCGGCGGTGGACGGATCCGACGTGATCCGCGCGTCCGGTATCGGGCCTGCCGATCGGGCACGGGAGCTGGGGCTCTCGGTGACCGAGGAGTTATTCGAGCTGGGTGCGCGCGAACTGTTGGGTCACTGACGGCCACGAAGCCTGGAAGGGCAGGAGTTTGCAGATGACTCGAGGGCGTAAGCCGAAGCCGGGGCGCATCATGTTCGTCGGCTCGGGTCCGGGTGATCCGGGCCTGCTGACGACGCGGGCTCGGGGCGTGCTGGTCAACGCCGCACTGGTCTTCACCGACCCCGATGTGCCGGATCCGGTGCTGTCGGTGGTGGGGTTGGAGTTGCCGCCCGCGGTGGGACCCGCACCGGCTCCCGAACCCAAGGGATCTCCCGAGAAGAACGGTCAGGCACCGGCCAAGGACGAGACCGCGCCGCCGGTGGTGAAGATCGGACCGGACATCCGGCCCGCGCTCGGCGATCCGGCCGAGGTCGCCAAGACCCTGATCAGCGAGGCCAAGACCGGCGTCGACGTCCTCCGGTTGGTCGCCGGTGACCCGCTGTCGGTCGATTCGGTGCTGGCCGAGGTCAACGCCGTTGCCAAGGCGCAGATGGTCTTCGAGATCATCCCGGGCCTGCCGGCGTCCACCGCGGTACCCACCTACGCCGGGCTGCCGCTGGGCTCCTCGCACACTGTCGCCGACGTGCGCGCCCCCGAGGTCGACTGGGCCGCGCTGGCCGCGGCGCCGGGACCGCTGATCCTGCACGCCACCCCGCAGCACCTGGCGGATTCGGCGCGCACGCTGATCGAGTTCGGCCTGGCCGAGAACACCCCCTGCGTGGTCACCGCGCAGGGCACCACCTGCGCGCAGCGCAGCGTGGAAACCGTGCTGTCGGGGCTGACCGACCGGGCCGCCATCGGCGGCACCGATCCGGCCGGTCCGCTCACCGGTCCGCTCGTGGTCACCATCGGCCGCACCGTGGCGCACCGCGCCAAGCTGAACTGGTGGGAGAGCCGGGCGCTGTACGGCTGGACCGTGCTGGTGCCGCGCACCAAGGAGCAGGCCGGGGAGATGAGCGACCGTCTGGTCACCCACGGGGCCACCCCCGTCGAGGTGCCGACCATCGCCGTCGAGCCGCCGCGCAGCCCCGCGCAGATGGAGCGCGCGGTCAAGGGCCTGGTCGACGGTCGCTACCAGTGGGTGGTGTTCACCTCCACCAACGCGGTGCGCGCCGTCTGGGAGAAGTTCGGCGAGTTCGGTCTGGACGCCCGCGCGTTCTCCGGCGTGAAGATCGCCTGCGTGGGCGAGGCCACCGCGGATCGGGTGCGCGCGTTCGGGATCAGCCCCGAGCTGGTGCCCTCGGGTGAGCAGTCCTCGCTGGGCCTGCTCGACGACTTCCCGCCGTACGACGACGTTTTCGATCCGGTGAACCGGGTGTTGTTGCCGCGCGCCGACATTGCCACCGAAACGCTGGCCGAGGGCCTACGCGAGCGGGGCTGGGAGATCGAGGACGTGACGGCCTACCGCACGGTGCGGGCCGCCCCGCCGCCGGCGCAGACCCGCGAGCTGATCAAGACCGGTGGTTTCGACGCGGTCTGCTTCACCTCCAGCTCGACGGTCCGCAACCTGGTCGGCATCGCGGGAAAGCCGCACGCCCGCACCATCGTTGCGTGCATCGGGCCCAAGACCGCCGAGACGGCCACGGAGTTCGGCCTGCGGGTGGACGTGCAGCCCGAGACCGCCGCGGTGGGACCGCTGGTCGAGGCGCTGGCCGAACACGCCGCCCGGTTGCGCGCCGAGGGTGCGCTGCCGCCGCCGCGTAAGAAGAGCCGCCGGCGCTAGCGCGCTCGTCAGGAGACGCATGAGCTATCCCCGGGTGCGTCCGCGCCGACTGCGGTCGACGCCGGCGCTGCGCCGTCTGGTTGCCGAAACCTCGCTGGAGCCAAGGCATCTGGTGTTGCCGATGTTCGTCGCCGACGGCATCGACGCACCGCGGCCCATCGCTTCGATGCCCGGGGTGGTGCAGCACACCCGCGACTCGCTGCGGGCGGCGGCCGCCGCCGCGGTCGACGCCGGCGTCGGGGGCCTGATGTTGTTCGGGGTCCCGCGCGACGAGGACAAGGACGCCGCCGGGTCGGTGGGGGCGCACGCCGACGGCATCCTGAACGTGGCCCTGCGGGACCTGGCCGCGGATCTCGGCGATGCCACCGTGCTGATGGCCGACACCTGCCTCGACGAGTTCACCGATCACGGCCACTGCGGCGTCCTGGACGCCGCGGGCCGCGTCGACAACGACGCCACTAACGAGCAGTACGTGAAACTCGCGGTGGCCCAAGCCGACTCGGGTGCCCACGTGGTGGGGCCCAGCGGCATGATGGACGGTCAGGTGGGGGCCATCCGCGACGGACTCGACGCCGCCGGGCACACGGAAGTCGTCATCCTGGCCTACGCGGCCAAGTTCGCCTCGGCCTTCTACGGACCGTTCCGGGAGGCCGTGGGCTCGAGCCTGTCCGGGGATCGGCGCACCTACCAGCAGGACGCCGGCAACGGCCGCGAGGCGGTGCACGAGATCGAACTCGACATCGCCGAGGGCGCCGACATGGTGATGGTGAAACCGGCGATGGCCTACCTGGACGTGGTGGCCGCGGCCGCCGAGGTGTCGCCGGTCCCGGTGGCGGCCTACCAGGTCTCGGGGGAGTACTCGATGATCTCCGCCGCGGCCGCCAACGGTTGGGTGGACGGTCCGGCCGCGGCCCTCGAGTCGCTGATCAGCATCCGCCGCGCCGGTGCGGACATCGTGTTGACCTACTGGGCGGCCGATGTCGCCGGTTGGCTGGCGTGACGACGCCGAGTCGTCCCGAGGACGTCGACACCGCTTTCTGGTTGTGGGTGGCGGCGCTGCCGCTGCTGGTGGTCGGTTTCCTCACCGACATCGCGACCGCGCCGACCGGGGTGCCGATCGTCATCGCCGCGGCGGTGTTCGTGGTGATCATTCTCGTCGCGGTCGTCGTCACGTTCCTGGTGCTGATGCGCGCCGGGTACCGCTGGGCCCGCACCGTGCTGACCGCCGGGGGACTGAGTTCGATCATGTACGTGGCGGTGAACCTGTTCGTCACGGAGCGCTCCGAGACCGGCGCGCTGATCTACGCGGTGACCGGGATCTTCGGCGCGGTGCTGACGGCCGGCGGCATCTATCTGCTGCATCGCCGGGATTCGCACGCCTACTTCACGCGGTGAGGCCCGCGCTAGGCTGACCGGCGATGACTGATCCACAGGCGCGTCCCCGCGTTGTCGATGTCGGTGTCTGGCTGGTGCTGGGCGGCGCGGTGCTGCTGATCTTCGGCGGCCTGATGTCGATCACCCTGAAGTTCGAGACGGTGCGGTCGGTGGCCGACGAGTCGATGTCCGACGAGGCGTTGAACGACTACCTGACGCTGCACCGCGGGGCCGGGGTGTTCTGCCTGGTGGCCGGGCTTGCGCTGGCCTTCGTCGCCAGCAAGACCCGCACCCGCGACGAGCGGTTCCGCCGCGCGACGGTGGCGCTGTCGCTGGCCGGCATCGTGCTGGTCGCGGTGCTGTCGCTGCTGGTCGGCACCAACATGATCGCCCTGCTGTCGATGCTGCCGCTGATCGTCGCGGTCATGCTGCTGCGCAGGCCCGCGGCGACCGGATGGTTCACGCCCGCGGCGACCCGGACGGAGGACCTTGATGGCTGAGCTGGACGACCCTACCGAGGAGATCCTGTTCGCCGAGAACGGCGCGAGTTGGGCGTGGCTGCTGGCCGGGCCCGTGGCCGCGGGCGCAATGCTGGCGATCCAGCTGAGCAGCGGCGCCGGTGTGCAGTGGGTGGTGCCGATCGCGTTCCTGGTGCTGGTGACGGGCTTCGTCGCGCTGCAGGTCAAGGCCGCCCGGATCCACACCTCGGTGGAACTGACGCGGACCCACCTGCGTCAGGGCACCCAGACGCTGAACCTCGACGAGATCGTCAAGGTGTACCCGGCCCCGCTCGACGGGGGCCGTCGGCATTACGACGGCAGGATCCTGAATCGCAGCAATGCCCTGAGCAACCGCGCCATGAAGCAGGCCGGCCTGGATCCGGCCGACTTCGAGGAGCAGGCGCCGCCGCCTGCGCCGGACACCGATCGCGCCACCGTGGAGAAGTGGCAGTCGGCCCGCGCGCTGGGCGAGCTCACCGGGGTACCCCGCGGCCGCACCGGCATCGGCCTGCGGCTGACCGGTAAGCGCACGGTGCAGGCCTGGGCGCGCAAGCACGCGGCCCTGCGGGAGGCCCTGACCCCGCTGATCGAGGAGCGCACGGACGCCGGCGGGCGGCCTTGACCTCGGCTCGGCGGGCCGCGGTCGAGTTGGGCCTGGCGGTGGCGGCCGCGGTCGGCTGCCTGGTGAGCTGGCTTGCGGCGAATTCCACCGTGGACGTGGCGCCGGTGCTGGACAGCGAGCCCGCGACCACGTCGATCAGCTACTACCCGCCGTTGTTGGCGCTGGCCCTGGCGTTGGCGACCGTGGCCGGGGTGCTGACGGTCCTCGCGGTCGCCCGCCTGCGCCGACGGTGATGCCGCTCACCCTCGGTTGGAACAGAGTTCAAAATCTGTAACACTGTGTCCATGACCGAGTTGATGGACACCGAAGCGCTGCCCGACGCCGCGCCCCTGGGCGGCGACTCACTGATCTGGCGCTACTTCGGCGACAACCGGATGTACCTGATCGGCCCGCGCCCGGCCGTTCTGCAGAACATGCTCGCCGAGCTGGGCCAGGGCGTCCTGGACCACTCGGTGTTCTTCTCCGACACGGCCGAACGCCTCAAGCGCACCATCCCGCCGATCTTCAACACCGTCTACGGCTCGCACGAGAACAACGCCGGGCTCAACGTGCGCGACTTCCACGTCGACATCAAGGGCGAGATGCCCGACGGCGCCCGCTATCACGCGCTGAACCCGGAGACCTACTTCTGGGCGCACGCCACGTTCGTCGAGCAGGTGCTGTACTTCGCCGACACCTTCGTCAAGCGCCTCAGCGACGCCGAGCGCGAGCAGATCTACGCCGAATCCAAGACCTGGTACCGCCGCTACGGCGTCAGCGACAGCATCCTGCCCGCCGACTACGCCGAGTTCACCGCCTACTGGGACCGGATGATGGACACCGTCGTCGTCCCGCACAAAACCGCGCAGTACGGCGTCGGCTACGTCACCAAGGGCTTCCCCAAGCCCAAGGCAGTCTCGCCGCTCGCCTGGAAGCTCGTCGCCCCGGTGTTCAACCCGCTGGCCGCCTTCCTGACCACCGGCGGTCTGCCGCCGCGCGCCCGGGACATGCTCGACCTGCCGTGGAGCGACAAGCAGGAGCGTCGTTACCAGCGCTTCGCCGCGGTGTGGCGCTCCAAGCCGGTCAACTGGATCTGGGGTCGACTGCCGATGTCGGTGCGCTACAACAAGTTCGCCTGCAAGGCCTACGCCCGAGAGGGTGTCACGCCATAGTCGGCAACAAGGCTGACACGGCCACCGCCGCCATCCTGGACGCGGCGGTGGCCGAGTTCGAGCGGCACGGCTTCCGCCGCGTCGCGCTCGACGAGGTCGCCCGCCGCGCGAAGGTCAGCCGCACCACCATCTACCGGCGCTTCGCCGGCCGCGACGAACTCGTCGCGGCCGTGATCGACCGGGAGAACGAGACGCTGTTCGGCGAGATCGCCGAACACATCAAAAGCGCTGGGCCAAAGGCGAATGTCTACGTCGAGGCGTTCACCGCGGCCATCGTGAAGTTCCGCGACCATCGGGTGCTCAACCGGATGCTCGTCGACGACCCGGCGCTGGCCCTGGAACTCGCCCACGAGCATTACGCCGCGGCGGTGGCCAGAATCGTTGCGGCCCTGCACGTCATCTTCCCGGTCGGGTTCGCCCAGCGGGTGGGGGAGCAGACCGTCGCGGCGCTGGCCGATACCATCCTGCGCTATTCGCTGATGGTGCTGCTGCTGCCGAGCCTGCAACCGCTGGACACCGAGGACGAGATCCGGGCCTTCGCCACCGAGCATTTTCTGCCCAGCTTGCCTGCGGCACTGCGCACGGTTGGCGTATAACTTTCGGACATGGCTTCCCTGGACCAGATCGCACCCGCATTCGTCGACATGGCCCATTCGATCGTCTGGGCCTCGGTGGCCACGGTGGACCCGCAAGGCCGGCCCCGCAGCCGCGTCCTGCATCCCCTGTGGGAGTACGACGGCGCCGAGTTGGTCGGCTGGATTGCGGTGGGCCCCACCGGCATCAAGCGGGCCCATATCGCCGCCCAGCCGGAGATCTCGATCAACTACTGGGCCACCAACCATGACACCTGCAGCGCCGAGTGCGCCGTGGAGTGGGTGTTCGACGACGACGCGCGCACCGCGGTGTGGGAGAAGTTCAAGACCGCCCCGGAGCCGGTCGGTTACGACCCGGCGATCATCCCGCCGTGGAGCGGCGGACCGACATCGCCGGCGTTCGCGGCGTGGCGGCTGCACCCGCGCCGGTTGCGGGTGATGCCCGGGCGCGTCATGACGCAGGGCGCCGGCGAGGTGCTCACCTGGCGGGAGTGAGCTCGCTGGCTGCCGTGCTGCGAAAGGTCCGCAGCCGCAAGCTGTTTCCGACGACGAAGACGCTGGAGAAGGCCATCGCGGCGCCGGCCAGCATCGGGTTGAGCAGGCCGAGGGCGGCCAGCGGGATCGCGGCCACGTTGTAGGCGAAGGCCCAGAACAGGTTGCCCTTGATCGTGGCCAGGGTGCGCCGCGACAGCCGGATCGCGTCGGTGACGCTGCGCAGATCACCGCGGACCAGGGTGAGGTCGGCGGCCTCGATCGCGACGTCGGTGCCGGTGCCCATCGCCAGCCCCAGGTCGGCCTGGGCCAGCGCGGCCGCGTCGTTGACGCCGTCGCCCACCATCGCGACCGTCTTGCCGTTGGCCTGCAGCCCGGCGACCACGTCGGCCTTGTCGGCGGGCAGCACCTCGGCGATGACGGTGTCGATGCCCACCTCGGCGGCGATGTGCTCGGCGACGGCGGTGTTGTCGCCGGTCAGCAGCACCGGGGCGAGCCCAAGGTCCTTGAGCTGCCCGATGGCCTCGGCGCTGGTCGGCTTGACGGTGTCGGCGACCACCAGCACGCCGCGCGCCTGGCCGTCCCAGCCCACGACGATCGCGGTCTTGCCCTGCCGTTCGGCGGTGGCCTTCGCGGCGGCCAGCTCGGCGGGCAGGCCGTGTCCGCGCTCGGCGATCAGGTCCTCCCGGCCGGCGACGACGGCGTGCCCGTCGACGGTGCCCTGCACGCCGCGGCCCTCGATGTTCGCGAAGTCCGTCACGGGCGGCAGCGCGCCGACCTCGGCCTCGGCGCCGGCGGCGATGGCCCGCGCGATCGGGTGCTCGGAGGCGTGCTCGAGCGCCCCGGCCAACCGAAGCAGTTCGGCGCGGTCGGTGCCGGGCGCGGCCAGCACGTCGGTGAGGGTCATCCGCCCGGTGGTGACGGTGCCGGTCTTGTCCAGCACGACGGTGTCGACCCTGCGAGTCGACTCCAACACCTCGGGGCCCTTGATCAGCACGCCGAGCTGGGCGCCGCGGCCGGTGCCGACCAGCAGCGCGGTCGGGGTCGCCAGGCCCAGGGCGCACGGGCAGGCGATGATCAGGACCGCGACCGCCGCGGTGAACGCCGCCGACGCGGGGAAGCCCGCCAGCAGCCAACCGGCCAGGGTCGCGACCGCGATGGCGATCACGATCGGGACGAACACGGCCGAGACCCGGTCGGCCAGCCGCTGCACATCGGCCTTGCCGGATTGGGCGTCCTCGACGAGCTTGGCCATCTGCGCCAGCTGGGTGTCCGAACCGATCCGGGTGGCGCGGACCACCAACCGCCCCCCGGCGTTGACGGTCGCGCCGGTGACGGCATCACCGACGGTCACCTCGACCGGTATCGATTCGCCGGTGAGCATGGAGGCGTCGACGGCCGAGCTGCCGGTGGTGATGACGCCGTCGGTGGCGAACTTCTCGCCGGGCCGGACGACGAACTCGTCGCCCACCTGCAGCTCGTCGACGGGGATGCGCACCTCGGTATCCCCGCGCAGCACCGCGACGTCCTTGGCGCCGAGCTCCATCAGCGCGCGCAGCGCCGCGCCGGCCTGACGCTTGGAACGCTTCTCGAAGTACCGGCCCGCGAGCACGAACATCGTGACCCCGGCGGCGACCTCCAGGTAGATGTTGCCCGCCCCGTCCGACCGCGCCACGGTCAGCTCGAAGGGATGCTTCATGCCGGGGGCGCCGGCGGTGCCGAAGAACAGCGCGTACATCGACCACAGCAGGGCCGATGAGGTGCCCAGCGAGATCAGGGTGTCCATAGTCGCCGCGCCGTGGCGCAGATTGGTCCACGCGGCCTTGTGGAACGGCCACGCCGCCCACACGACGACGGGCAGGGTCAGCGCCAGGGAGACCCACTGCCAGTAGTTGAACTGCAGCGCGGGCACCATGGCCAGCGCGATCACCGGGATCGAGAGCACCACCGCGCCGATCAGCCGGCGGCGCAGGCCGGTCAGTTCCGGGTCCGGGCGGCCCTCGTCGGCCTCTTCGGCGGGCAGGGTGGCGGTGTAGCCGGTCTTCTCGACCTCGGCGATCAGGGCCGCCGGGTCATATCCGGCCGGCATCGAGACGGTCGCCTTCTCGGTGGCGTAGTTGACCGTCGCGGTCACGCCGTCGAGCTTGTTGAGCTTCTTCTCGATCCGCATCGCGCACGACGCGCAGGTCATGCCGCCGATCGCCAGCTCGATCCCGGCGTGCTGTTGCGCGGCCCGTGACGCAGTCATAGTCCCGACTCAGGCGGGGACGGCTTCGTAGCCGGCCTCGTCGACCGCCGCGAGGACGGGGGAGTGGTCCAGCGGTGCGTTGCTGACGACGACGAGCGAACCCGTCGCGGCGCTGACGTCGACCTGCTCGACGCCGGCGATCTTGCCGACCTCGTCGCGGATGGCGTTCTCGCAGTGCCCGCACGACATGCCGGTCACCCGGTACTCACTCTTGGTCACGATCCTCCTTCTAGATACCCCTAGGGGGTATGTTACGACTGGCTCAAACGATACCCCCGTAGGGTATCGAATTCAAGCCTGGGGCGGTCGCGCACCCCCGCGGCGCCGGCTCGGCGGCGGGAGAAAGTTCTTGTTCACCGATAGTTCGCGATATATCGTTGCCATATCGGAAGCGCGGAGCGACCCGCTTCCCACTAACCAGAGGAATCGATATGACCAACCCATGGGAACCGCCCCCGGGCGGACTCGGATTCACCTCGGTGGATCTACGGACCTTGTACCGGCAGAGCCGGGAAGGTCACCGCAAGCTGCGGGAAAACCTGCGCGAACAACTGCGTGACTCGGAGTTCCGTGGCCCCTTCGGTGGGCCCGGCGGCGGTCTCGGCTTCGGCTTCGAGCCACTCGGCGGCTTCGGCGGCGGGGGACGCCGAGGCGGCCGTGGCCGCAGCCGTCGCGGCGATGTCCGCGCGGCCATCCTCACGCTGCTGGCCGAGCGGTCGATGCACGGCTACGAGATGATCCAGGAGATCGCCGAGCGCAGCCACGGCCTGTGGCGACCCAGCCCCGGCTCGGTGTATCCCACCCTGCAACTACTGGTCGACGAGGGGCTGATCGTCTCCGTCGAGAGCGACGGCAGCAAGAAACTCTTCGAACTGACCGAGGACGGTCGCGCCGCGGCCGAGAAAGTCGAGACGCCGCCGTGGCAGCACATCGCCGACGGGTACAAGGCGGCCGAGCCGACGCACGTCGACCTCACCAACGCGGTGAGTCAGCTGATGGGCGCCGTGGGCCAGTCGGCCGCCACCGCCACCGCCGAGCAGCAGGAGCGGATCGTCGACATCGTCAACGCCGCCCGCCGCGACATCTACGGCATCCTCGGCGAATCCTGACCGTCCGACTCGACGCGGCGCAGCAGTACCGCGTTCTCGAAGGGTAACCGGGGGAACAGGTTCCGGCCCAGCCCCTTGATCCGCGGTGCGGCCTCGGCCTTGCTGACCACCCGCGGATCGGTCACCGCGAAGGTGCGCCCGCGCCGCTGCATCCGGCCCCCGCCGGCCGCCGTGAGGTTCTTCAACCAGTCCCGGTCCGGTCCGTAGGTGAGCAGGATCGCCACGCCCTCGTCGGTGGAGAACACCGTCAGCGGGGTTCGGTACGGCTTGCCCGACTTGCGGCCCACGTGCTCGAGGATGCCGAAGCTCGGCGCCCGCCCGGCCCAGCGCCGCTGGATCGGGTTGGTCACGTACCGGTTCAGGCGGGCCAGCCACTGGGGGAGTTGCATGCCCCCATGAAACCCTGCCGCGACGACGAGGCCAAGACCCGCCGGCGGGCCGGTTCTTGCGGTTTTTGACCCCGGACTGCCGCCGCTACCTGGTAAAACGCTGCCGTTGGCTAACTTGTTAGGTGATACAAAAACACTTGTGGCTCGTCCACAAACGAGAAGGGACGTCGACTTGGCTGGCAAACGCACTCCGTTGATCGCGACCGTGGCGGGACTGACCGCCGCCGGTTTCCTGTTCGGCACCGGCGCCGCATCGGCACAACCGCACGGTGGACTGCTGGACACCACCTGCAGCTACGCCCAGTTCCAGGCGGCCGCGCAGCAGCACGCGCCTGATCTGGCGGCGAACCCGGAGAAGATGGCGAAGTTCGAGCGAATCCTCAACCTGCCGGTCGAGGAGCGCAAGGCCAAGGCCGAGCAGAAGCGCGCCGAGAAGGGCGAGATCAGCCCCGAGAAGCGCGAGAAGATCCGCGAATGGAAGGAATCCCCCGAGGGCCAGGCCAAGATCGCCACCATGCGGACCGTCCTGGACACCTGCGGCCAGTACTGATTCCGAGCCTTTCGGCAGCACCCTCAGCACCGCCGGCCCCGGGTCGGCGGTGCTGAACTTTCTGCCAAACTGGGGCCATGGCCTATCTCGAGCAGAACTGGTTCACCGCGAAGGTGTTCAACCGGATCGCGATGGCGACCGGCTTGGCCGGTGCCGAGACTCTCACCGTCACCCGGCGCAGCACCGGCGAACCGCAGCGGATCCCCGTCACGACCGTGGTGGTCGACGGCGGTCGCTACCTCGTGTCCACCCGCGGCGAGTCGCACTGGGTCAAGAACGTGCGCGCCACCCCGCAGGTCGGACTGCGCACCGGATCGGGACTGTCCAGCTTCACCGCCACCGAGATCCCCGTCGAGGCGCGCCCGCCGATCCTGGCCGCCTACCGCGCCAAGCTGGGCAAGATGGTCGAGGGGTACTTCCGGGACCTTCCCGACGCGGCCGACCACCCGGTCTTCAAGCTGAGCCCCACCTGAACAACTACACCCTGTAGTTGCCGCCCCGCGCCGTCCTGGGACACTGGTGGCCATGGCCAATACCGATCAGTCCGCAAAACTGTTCGCCGAGGCTGCCGAGCTGATCCCCGGCGGCGTGAACTCCCCGGTGCGGGCGTTCAACGCCGTCGGCGGTACGCCCCGCTTCATCACCTCGGCGCAGGGTTGTTGGCTCACCGACGCCGACGGCAACCGCTACGTCGACCTGGTGTGCTCCTGGGGGCCGATGATCCTGGGGCACGCGCATCCGCAGGTCGTCGCGGCGGTCACCGAGGCCGCCGCAAACGGGCTGTCCTTCGGGGCGCCCACCCCCACCGAGTCCGAACTGGCGGCCGAGATCGTCGAGCGCGTCGCGCCGGTGCAGAAGCTCCGGCTGGTCAACTCCGGGACCGAGGCCACCATGAGCGCGGTGCGGCTGGCCCGCGGATTCACCGGCCGCGCGAAGGTCATCAAGTTCTCCGGCTGCTACCACGGCCACGTCGACGCCCTGCTGGCCGATGCGGGTTCGGGGGTGGCGACGCTGGCGCTGCCGTCCTCGCCCGGGGTCACCGGCGCCACCGCCGCGGACACCATCGTGTTGCCCTACAACGACGTGGCCGCCGTCGAGGCGGCGTTCGCCGAGCACGGCGACCAGATCGCCGTCGTCATCACCGAGGCCAGCCCGGGCAACATGGGATGCGTGCCGCCCAACCCCGGCTTCAACGCCGCGCTGCGCCGGATCACCGCCGCGCACGGCGCCCTGTTGATTCTCGACGAGGTCATGACGGGTTTCCGGGTGAGCCGCAGCGGCTGGTACGGCATCGACCCGGTCGACGCCGACCTGTTCACCTTCGGCAAGGTGATGAGCGGCGGCCTGCCCGCCGCGGCGTTCGGCGGCCGCACCGAGGTGATGGATCGGCTGGCCCCGCTGGGCCCGGTGTATCAGGCCGGGACGCTGTCGGGGAACCCGGTCGCGATGGCCGCCGGATTGGCCACGCTGCGGGCGGCCGACGACACCGTCTACGCCGCGCTCGACGCGAACGCCGACCGGTTGGCCGCCCTGCTCACCGGGGCGCTGTCCGAAGCCGGTGTCGCCCACCGGGTTCAGCGCGCCGGCAATATGCTCTCGGTGTTCTTCGGTGAACACCCCGTCACCGACTTCGCGTCCGCCCGCGCCAGCCAGACGTGGCGCTTCGCGCCGTTCTTCCACGCCCTGCTCGACGCCGGCGTGTACCCGCCCTGCAGCGCGTACGAGGCGTGGTTCGTCTCGGCGGCGCTCGACGACGACGCGTTCGCCCGCATCGCCGAAGCCCTGCCGGCGGCCGCCCGCGCGGCCGCGGCGGCCAAAGACCCGGAAGGCCTGAGTTGAGTCTGACGACGCGCGTCCACGTGATGCGCCACGGTGAGGTGCACAATCCGGAGGGCGTCCTCTACGGGCGGCTGCCCGGCTACCGACTGTCCGAACGTGGTCAGGCCCAGGCCAGTGCGGTCGCGGATTCCTTGGCGGACAACGACATCGCCGTGGTGATCGCCTCCCCGCTGCAGCGCGCCCAGGAGACCGCGGCGCCGATTGCGGCGCACCACGGGCTGACCATCGGCACCGACGACGACTTGATCGAGTCCGCGAACTACTTCGAGGGCAAGCGGATGTCGCCGGGCGACGGGGTGTGGCGGCATCCCAAGGTGTGGTGGCAGGTGCGCAACCCGTTCACCCCGTCGTGGGGCGAGCCGTACCGCGAGATCGCCGCGCGGATGTCCGCGGCGGTGGATCGGGCGCGCCTGAAAGGCGAAGGCCGCGAGGTGGTTTGCGTCAGCCACCAGCTGCCGGTGGAGACGTTGCGCCGGCACATGCAGGGCCACCGCCTGCCGCACGATCCGCGGCGGCGGCAGTGCAACCTGGCCTCGCTGACCACCTTCACGTTCACCGGCGACCGGCTGACCGACGTGTCGTATTCGGAACCGGCGGCCGGCTTGTGAGCCTGCGCAGTCGGATCTTCGCGCTGTTGGCGCTGGCGTTGGCCGGCTGCCTGGCGCTGACCGGCTGCGCCACCGGCGACGACGCCGTCGCCCAGGGCGGCACGTTCGAGTTCGTCGCCCCCGGCGGGAAGACCGACATCTTCTACGACCCGCCCGAATCCCGCGGTCAGCCCGGCCCCATCCGCGGGCCCGACCTGATGGACCCCGACCGGGAGCGCTCGCTGGAGGAATTCGCCGGCGATGTGGTGGTCCTCAACGTCTGGGGACAGTGGTGCGGTCCGTGCCGCACGGAAATGACGCAGCTGCAAGAGGTTTACGACACCACCCGCGATCAGGGCGTGTCCTTCCTCGGGATCGACGTGCGGGACAACGACCGCGACGCCGCCAAGGATTTCATCCTGGACCGCAACATCACGTTCCCGTCGATCTACGACCCGCCGATGCGCACCATGATCGCCTTCGGCGGGCGCTACCCGACCTCGGCGATCCCGTCGACCATCGTGCTGGACCGCGAGCACCGGGTGGCCGCGGTGTTCCTGCGCGAACTGCTCGCCGAGGACCTGCTGCCCGTGGTGCAACGGCTGGCCGACGAATCATGAGCGGGGCCGCCGAACTCGCCGCCTCGGGGCCGCTGCTGCTGGCGCTGGGGCTCAGCGTGCTCGCCGGCCTGGTGTCCTTCGCGTCGCCGTGTGTGGTCCCGCTGGTGCCCGGCTACCTGTCGTACCTGGCCGCGGTGGTCGGAGTCGACGAGCGCGTCGAGGCGGCCGAGGGGGCGCTCAAGCTCCGCACCCAGCGGTTGCGGGTCGCCGGTTCGGCGCTGCTGTTCGTGGCGGGTTTCACGGCGGTGTTCCTGCTGGGCACCATCGCGGTGCTCGGTATGACGACGTCGCTGATCACCAATCAGCTTGTGCTGCAACGGGTCGGCGGCGTGATCATCATCATCATGGGGTTGGCCTTCATCGGGTTCATCCCGGCGCTGCAGCGTCAGGCGCGCTTCACCCCGCGGATGCTCTCGACGGTGGCCGGGGCGCCGTTGCTCGGCGCGGTGTTCGCGCTGGGCTGGACCCCGTGCCTGGGCCCGACCCTGACCGGCGTCATCACCGTGGCCTCGGCGACCGACGGCGCCACCGTCGCGCGCGGGGTGGTGCTGGTGATCGCCTACTGCCTGGGTCTGGGCATCCCGTTCATCCTGTTGGCCTTCGGCTCCACCTGGGCGCTGGGCGCGCTGGGCTGGCTGCGCCGGCACAGCCGCACCATCCAGATCGTCGGCGGCGTGCTGCTGATCCTCGTCGGCCTGGCGCTGGTGAGCGGGCTGTGGAACGAGTTCATCTCCTGGGTGCGCGACGCGTTCATCAGCGACGTGAGGCTGCCGATTTGACCGGGCCGATCTCCCGCGCGTTCGCGCTGGTCCGCAACACCTGGCGCGGGCTGACGTCGATGGGCACCGCGCTGGTGCTGCTGTTCCTGGTGGCGCTGGCGGCCATCCCCGGCGCGCTGCTGCCCCAGCGCAGCCTGAACGCCGGCAAGGTCGACGAGTACATCGCGACGCACTCGACCCTCGGCCCCTGGCTGGATCGCTTTCAGTTCTTCGACGTGTTCTCCAGCTTCTGGTTCACCGCGATCTACGTGCTGCTGTTCGTGTCGCTGGTGGGGTGCCTGACCCCGCGGATGATCGAGCACGTCCGGACGCTGCGCGCCGTCCCGGTGGCCGCGCCGCGCAACCTGGGCCGGCTGCCCAAGCACGCGCAGGCCGACGCCGCCGGGGACCCGCGGCAGATGGCCGAGCAGATGTCGCAGCGGCTGCGGGGCTGGCGCAAGGTGATCCGCGAGCCCGAGGGCAGCGCCGGGGCGGTCGAACTATCCGCGGAGAAGGGCTATCTGCGCGAGTTCGGCAACCTGGTGTTCCACTTCTCGCTGCTGGGCCTGCTGGTCGCGATCGCGTTCGGCAAGATGTTCGGCTACGAGGGCAACGTCATCGTCATCGCCGACGGCGGCCCGGGATTCTGCTCGGCCTCACCGGCGGCGTTCGACTCGTTCCGGGCCGGCAACACCGTCGACGGCACGTCGCTGGAGCCCATCTGCCTGCGGGTGCACGACTTCGACGCCGAGTACCTGGACAGCGGGCAGGCCATCGGGTTCGCCGCCAACATCAGCTATCAGGCCGGCGCCGACCTGGCCGCCGACAACTGGCAGGACTACCGGCTGGCGGTCAACCACCCGCTGCGGGTCGCCGGCGACCGGGTCTATCTGCAGGGCCACGGCTACGCGCCGACGTTCACGGTGAGGTTCCCCAACGGCGAGGTGCGCTCGCAGACGATCCAGTGGCGTCCCGACGATCAGCTCACGCTGCTGTCCTCCGGGGTGGTGCGCATCGATCCGCCCGCCGGCATGTACCCCGACGTCGACGAGCGCCGCAAGCAGCAGATCGCGGTGCAGGGGCTGCTGGCACCCACCGAACAACTGCACGGCACGCTGCTGTCGTCGAGCTACCCGGCCCCGAACAACCCGGCCGTCGCGATCGACATCTACCGCGGCGACACGGGCCTGGACTCCGGCCGGCCGCAGTCGCTGTTCAGCCTCGACGAGCGGCTCATCGAACAGGGCCGGCTGGAGAAGCTGGACCGGGTGAACCTGCGCGTCGGCGAGGAGGTCCGTCTCGACGACGGCTCGGTGCTGAGCTTCGACGCCGTGACGCCGTTCGTGAACCTGCAGGTGTCCCACGACCCGGGTCAGGTGTGGGTGCTGGTGTTCTCGATGACGATGATGGCCGGGCTGCTGGTGTCGCTGGTGGTGCGACGGCGTCGCATCTGGGTCCGGCTGGTCCCGGGGCAGGCCACCGGTACCGTGAACGTCGAGCTGGGCGGCTTGGCGCGGACCGACAATTCGGGCTGGGGCGACGAGTTCGAACGGCTCACCGAACGATTGTTGAAGGAAGTGTCATGAACAGCGAGCACGTGGACCTCGATCTGGCCCGCTACTCGGACTGGGCGTTCACGTCCTCGGTCGTGGTGCTGATGGTGGCGCTGCTGGCGCTGGCGGTCGAGCTGGCCTACAGCCGCAGCCGCAAGGTGGCCGAACGCGAGTTGGTGCACGCCGGATCGGTGAGTGCGGACAGCGCCACCCCGGGCGTCGTCGTCGACGCTCCGCGACGCACGGCCGACGACCGCGTGGGCCGGACCGGGCTGGCGCTGGTCTACCTGGGCATCGCGCTGCTGCTGGCCTGCATCGTGCTGCGCGGCATGTCCACCGGCCGGGTGCCGTGGGGCAACATGTACGAGTTCATCAACCTGACCTGCTTCTGCGGGTTGGTGGCCGCCGCGGTGGTGCTGCGCCGTCCGCAGTACCGCACGCTGTGGGTGTTCGTCCTGGTGCCGGTGTTGATCCTGCTGACGGTGTCGGGCAAGTGGCTCTACAGCCACGCCGCCCCCGTCATGCCCGCGCTGCAGTCCTACTGGCTGCCCATCCACGTCTCGGTGGTGAGCCTGGGCTCCGGGGTGTTCCTGGTGGCCGGCGTGGCCAGCATCCTGTTCCTGCTGAAGATGTCCCGGTTCGGTGCGCCGGGCGCCGAGGGGCCGGTGGCGCGGGTCATCTCGCGGCTGCCCGACGCGCAGACGTTGGACCGGATCGCCTACCGCACCACGATTTTCGCGTTCCCGGTGTTCGGCTTCGGGGTGATCTTCGGGGCCATCTGGGCCGAGGAGGCCTGGGGTCGCTACTGGGGCTGGGACCCCAAGGAGACGGTGTCGTTCATCGCCTGGGTGGTCTACGCCGCCTATCTGCACGCGCGCTCGACGGCGGGCTGGCGCGACCGCAAGGCCGCCTGGATCAACGTGGTCGGGTTCATCGCCATGGTGTTCAACCTGTTCTTCATCAACCTGGTGACCGTGGGGCTGCACTCCTACGCCGGGGTCGGCTGACCGGCATCGCGGCGCCCGGGGCGATAGGGTGCACAACGCAACTGACGTCGATTCAGGGGGAATGGGCCATTGTCTGATCAACCAAGGTCTGACGAACTGGGGTCTGACCAACCGGGGCGCGGCGCGGACGCGCGGCACGGCAGGGACGACGACGCGCCGCCGGCCTGGTTGTCGGACCTGCCGTCCACCGACGAACGCCCACGGCATTCGGCCGACCCGGCCGAGACCACCCAGCTGCCCCGATACCCGTCCGAGGCCTTCCGCGACGAGCAGCGATTCAGCGAAGGGCCGCCGCCGGCGCAGTGGACCGACCCGACGCCGCCGACGGGCTTTCCCGCCGTCGGCCAGTATTCGACCCCGCCCGGGCAACAGGCCGGACATCAGCAAGGGCCGCCGCCGGGACAGCCGTGGCCGCCGGCACCGTCGGGCGCCTACCCGCCCGGGGCCGTGCTGCCGCCGCCGTACCGGCCCGACGTCCCGCAGACCCCGTACCCCGACCTGGCGACCCACGCGCTGCTCAAACCCGTCAAACCGGCGCCGACCAGTGGCTGGCGCCGCTGGCTCTACGTGCTGTCGGGCAAGACCATCAACGTCGGGGAGAGCCCCAAGGATGCACACCGCCGCAACCTCGTCGCGCACGTCAACCATCCGCTGCAGGGCTGCTACAAGATCGCGGTGCTCAGCCTGAAGGGCGGCGTCGGCAAGACCACCATCACCGCGACGCTCGGCGCGACGCTGGCCTCGATCCGCGGCGACCGGGTAGTGGCGGTGGACGCGAACCCCGACCGCGGCACGCTGAGCCAGAAGGTGGCGCTGGAAACCCCCGCGACGGTGCGCGACCTACTGCACGACGCGGACAACATCGAGCGCTACAGCGATGTGCGCCGCTACACCTCGCAGGGGCCGAGCCGGCTTGAGGTGCTGGCCTCGGAGAGCGACCCCGCGGTCTCGGAGGCCTTCAGCTCGCAGGACTACGCGCGCACCCTGGAGGTGCTCGAGCGGTTCTACAGCCTGGTGCTCACCGACTGCGGGACCGGTCTGATGCATTCGGCGATGTCGGCGGTGCTGTCCAGCGCGGACACGTTGATCGTGGTGAGTTCCGGTTCGGTGGACGGTGCGCGCAGCGCCTCGGCGACGCTGGACTGGCTGGACGCCCACGGCCATGAGGACCTGGTGCGCAATTCGGTGTGCGTGGTCAACGCGGTGCGGCCGCGGTCCGGCAAGGTCGACATGCAGAAGGTCGTCGATCACTTCTCGCGACGGTGCCGGGCGGTGCGGTTGGTGCCGTTCGATCCGCACCTGGAGGAGGGTGCCGAGATCAGTCTGGACAGGCTGCAACCGTCGACCCGGGATGCGCTCATCGAGCTGGCGGCGGTGGTCGCCGACGGGTTCCCCAGCGAGTTCCGCCCGCGCTGAGCGCGGCGCTCAACCCGGCGTCAGCGCGGGTTGTTGTCGCCGTGACTGAGCCGCCAGAGGAACTCCGGGTCGTCGTCGGGCCCGATGACACGGGTCTGCGGCCGGTTGGCCTGTGCGCGTGTGATGCGCCAGCCGGCGTAGACCAGGGCCCCGATGATCAGGATGACGAGCAGGTAGAGCACTTAAACCTCCTTTGTTCGAATATACGCGGTGTCGGTAGGCTCTGGCCTGTGGCTGATGAACGCTCCACCGGCGGAATGGTGCTCGACGTCCTGGCCTACATCGGCGCGCGCCTGTTGCTGGTCGGTGCGCTGGCTGCGGTCATCTTCTTCGGCGCCCACTGGATCGGGATCGGCGACATCCCGTTGGTGGTGGCTTTCCTGTTCGCCATCGTGATCGCGCTGCCGCTGGGCATCTGGTTGTTCGCGCCGTTGCGTCGGCGCGCGACCGCCAGCATCGCCGCCGTCGACGAGCGGCGCCGTCGCGACCGCGAGCAACTCCAGGCGCGGCTGCGCGGCGAGGATCCGCCGAGCAACTAGCCGGCGGGCTCTGCCTAGAGCGAGGCCTTCAGCGCCGCAACGGTTTCCAGATCCTCGAGGGCGGCGACGGCGCGCCGCAACCCCTCCATCGCAATGGTCTCCACCTGCATGCCGCCCATGCCCGCGGTGATCAACGCGGCCACGTAGGCGTAGAGCGCGGCCTGCCGGTAGCGCAGCCACAGGTCGTCGCGGTCCAGCTCGGGCCCGCCCGCGGCGGCCAGGGCCTGGCGGTACTCGTCTAGCAGGTCGCGCTGGGCGGCCCGGCGCTCCTCCGGGGTCATGCTGGTGACCAGGGTGTAGGCCAGTTCACGGGACGGATGGCCGCGTCGGACCGCCTGCCAGTCCAGCAGCCCGGCCGCACCGTTGCGGAAGTACACGTTGCCCGGATGCGCGTCGCCGTGCATGACGGTGTGCGGCGGGCGGTCGATCAGCATCGCCGCGGCGCGGTAGTTGTCGATGATGAAGCGGCCGGTCTCCAGGGGGATCGAGGTGCGGTCGGCCAGCCGTTTCACCGAGGTGTTCATCAACGCGCCGGTGAGCAGCGAGGTGCTGTCCCCGGAGGCGGTATAGAGCCAGTCCAGCGGTCCGCGGCCGGTGGGCAGCCGCTCCCAGTAGGCGGCGTGCAGCTTGGCCAGCAGCTCGACGATCAGCGCGGCCCGGTCGGGGCCGATGGGGTGCAGGGTGTCGGGGAACTCGCACGCGTCGACCGCCAGATCCTCGAGAACCAGGATGTAGCGACCGGTCAGCGGGTCGAAGTCGGCGCCGTGCAGCTTCGGCACCCCGGTCAGGCCGGGGGACAGCTCGCGGTAGAAGCGGACCTCGGTGTTGCCCAGTCGGCCGAGCTCACCCATCAGCCGGGTGGCGGCGTTGTCGGCGGGCATCTTGACGAACACCGTCTCGGGGACGCCGTCGCCGGTCAGTGCCAGCCGCGCGCGCGACGATGTGCCGGCGTCGCCGTCCAGGACGGTCACCGAGGTGACGGGACGCCCGAGCACCTTGGTCAGGGCCGCGGCGTCCAGCGCCGCGACGGCGCGGGGCGGCCCCACCCTGTTGCCCAACACCGCATCGGTGGCCACGCGTTGCACGCCGCGGCCCAGATGCCCGACCAGACCGACCGCCGAACGTGCCTGCATCACTGGATTCTTCATCTCGGTCCTCAACCTAGCTGCTCGGGTCCGGTCGGGTGACCGAGGTGCAGACTTTACAGATTAGATGCTGATTGTCACTCTCGCATCGAGGGGATGTCATCGTTCGGAAGGCGCGGCGTGTCAAGATGTGTTGACGCTTGCGAGGGTGTCAAGTTATCTTGACAACCATGACTGCCGCGCCGGAACCGGTGGAACCGGACTTCGACCGGAGCCTCGGCGATATCGACCCGGCCGTGGGCCTGCGTGCCGTCGGCGCGCTGCAGCGACTTCAGGAGCGGCTCGAGGCGCTGCACGTCGCCAATGCCCGGGAGCAGGGCTGGAGTTGGCAGGCCATCGCCGACGCGCTCGGCGTCAGCCGACAGGCCGTGCATCAGAAGTACAACCGCAGGAGGTGAGTCGATGTTCGAGCGGTTCAGCCGCGGCGCCCGCGCCGCGGTGGTGCTCGCCCAGGAGGAGGCGCGTGACCTCGGCGCGCGGACCATCGGTCCCGAGCACCTGCTGCTGGGCCTGCTGCAGGGCGCCGGACCCGACCTCGCCGCGCTGCTGGACGGCTACGGGCTCAGCGCCGACGTCATTCGCGACCGCCTGGCCGGCGACGGTGAGGCCGGCTTCGCCGACGACGCGGAGGCCCTGCGGCACATCGGGATTGACCTGTACGCGGTGCGCGACGCGGTGAACACGTCGTTCGGGCCGGACGCCTTCGACGCGGCGCTGCACCGCTCGGGCCGGCGCCGCCGCCGGCGTGGTCACCTGCCGTTCGGCCGCGCCGCCCGCAAGGCGCTGGAGCTGGCGTTGCGAGAAGCGTTGGCGCACAAGGACCGAACCGTCGCCGTCGAACATCTGCTGCTCGGGCTGTTGCGCGGCGGCGATGACCGCGTCGTCGGTGTGATCGCCGAGCACGTCTACGCCGCGCAACTGCGCGACGAGGTGGTCGCACTGCTCGACCGCGCCGCCTGAGTCAGCCCAGCGCCAGCGCGGGCGCGATCGTGATCGACCACACCAGCATGGTCAGCCCGGTGTCGCGCAGCACCGGGATCAGCGCCGGACCGGCACCGCCCGAGGTCACCGGCCGGGCCGCGCGCACCGCCAGGGGAGCCGCCACCAGACCCAGCAGCGCCCACGGCGTCGCCAACGCCAACACCACCGTCAGCACACCGGCCAGCGCCAGCAGCGCCACGAAGAACCGGCGCGTCCGCGCATCGCCGAGGCGCACGGCCAGGGTGATCTTGCCGGAGGCGGTGTCGGTCGGGATGTCGCGCAGGTTGTTGGCCACCAACACCGCCGAGGACAGCAGGCCCATGACCACCGCGGCCACCAATCCGACCCAGTCCACCCGCAGCGCCTGGGTGTACTGCGTGCCCAGGACGGCGACCAGCCCGAAGAACACGAACACCGCGATCTCGCCGAAACCGCTGTAGCCGTAGGGTTTCGAACCGCCGGTGTAGAACCAGGCGCCGGCGATGCAGACCGCGCCGACGGCGGCCAGCCAGGGATCGCTGACCGCCACCAGCGCCAGGCCGGCCAGCGCGGCGACGACGAGGCTGGCCACCGCGGCGGAAAACACCGCGCGCGGGCGGGCCAGCTTCGAGCCCACCAGCCGCAGCGGCCCGACGCGTTCGTCGTCGGTGCCGCGGATGCCGTCGGAGTAGTCGTTGGCGTAGTTGACGCCGATGATCAGCGCCACCGCCACCACCAACGCCAACAGCGCCTTCCACCACACGGCGGCGCCGAGCCAGGCGGCCGCACCGGTGCCGGCGATCACGGGAGCAATAGCGTTGGGCCAGGTTCGCGGACGGGCGCCCTGGATCCACTGCGCGACGGTGGCCATGCACAGATCGTCGCATGCCGCAGAATGGTCGGATGCTCGGAGTCATCGGTGGTAGCGGCTTCTATTCGTTCTTCGGCGCGGACGCGCGCACCGTCAGCGTCGACACCCCTTACGGGCCGCCCAGCGGGCCCGTCACGTTCGGCACCGTCGGCGAGCACGAGGTGGCGTTCCTGCCCCGGCACGGGATCGACCACGAGTTCTCCCCGCACACCGTGCCGTACCGGGCCAACCTGTGGGCGCTGCGGGCGCTCGGCGTGCGACGGATCTTCGGACCGTGCGCGGTGGGCAGCCTGACCACCGCCCACGGCCCCGGCGCCGTCGTGGTGCCCGATCAGTTGGTGGACCGCACCAGCGGCCGGCCCGCCACCTACTTCGACTCCGGCGGCATCCACGTCAGCTTCGCCGATCCGTACTGCCCCGGCCTGCGGGCGGCGGCGGCCGGCCTGCCCGGCGTCACCGACGGCGGCACCATGGTGGTCATCGAGGGGCCGCGGTTCTCCACCCGGGCCGAGAGCCAGTGGTACGCGGCGCAGGGCTTCACCCTGATCAACATGACCGGATACCCGGAGGCGGTGCTGGCCCGCGAGTTGGAGATGTGTTACGCCGCGATCGCGCTGGTCACCGACCTCGACGCCGGCGTGGAGGCCGGTTCCGGGGTGACGACGGCCGACGTGTTCGCCGAGTTCCAGCGCAACCTCGCACCGTTCAAGAAGCTGGTGCACGAGGCGCTGGACGGGGTGGACGACGGGCAGGCCTGCGAGCACTGCCGGGCGCACGCCGGGGTGAAGTTGCCCTTCGACCTACCCTGACCGGGGCGATTGAATTCTTGACATGCGTCAAGTCATACTTGGCCGATGAAGACACCGATCTGCGAGCAGTACGGCATCGACTTCCCCCTCTTCGCGTTCAGCCACTGCCGCGACGTCGTCGCCGCGGTGACCAACGCCGGGGGCCTCGGCGTGCTCGGCGGCACCGCGTTCACCCCGGAGCAACTCGAGCAGGAGCTCACCTGGATCGACGAACAGGTCAAGGGCAAGCCCTACGGCGTGGACATCATCGTGCCCGCCAAGTACGAGGGCAAGGGTGAGAACGTCACCGGCACTCAGCTGGCCGACCGGATCCCGGACTACTACAAGACCTATGTCACCGAACTGCTTGCCGGCCATGACATTCCCGCCGAGGAGAAGCGTCGCCTGGGCGGCAGCAGCCTCTCCGGCGACACCGGCGAGGCCCTGCTCGAGGTCGCGCTGCGGCATCCGATCAAGTTGATGGCCAACGCGCTCGGCGTGCCGCCGGCCTACATGATCGAGGCCGGCCGGTCCTCGGGCGTTCCGGTGGCCGCGCTGGTGGGCGCCAAGGAGCACGCCATCAAGCAGGTCAAGGCCGGTGTCGATCTGATCATCGCCCAGGGCACGGAGGCCGGCGGGCACTGCGGCGAGGTGTCCACCCTGGTGCTGGTGCCCGAGGTGCTGGCCGCGCTGGCCGAGATCGGCAGCGACACACCGGTGCTCGCCGCCGGCGGCATCGTGACCGGCAAGCAGATGGCCGGCTGTGTGGCGATGGGCGCGGCCGGGGCGTGGACCGGTTCGGTGTGGCTGACCACCGAGGAGGCCGAGACCGCGCCGTACACCGTGCAGAAGATGCTCGCCGCCACCTCCCGCGACACCATCCGCTCGGCCGGGCGCACCGGAAAGCCGTCGCGGCAACTGGTTTCGGACTGGACCGACGCGTGGGCGCCCAATCCCGGCGGGCAGCAGCCGCTGCCGCTGCCCCTGCAGTCCATGCTCGTCGAACCGGTGCTGCGTCGGGTGGACAAGCTGGCCGCCAACGGCCACGAGGGCGCCCAGGCGCTGGCGACCTACTTCGTCGGCCAGGGCGTCGGCCTGATGAACAAGGTCAAGCCCGCCCGCGAGGTGGTGCTGGAGTTCATCGAGGACTACGTGGCCGCGGCCGAACGCCTCGCCGGTTCGCTCGAGGACTGACCCTCAGCACGGCGAGGGCAGGCGCACCTCGAACCGCGCGCCGGAGTCGGTGTTGCCCGCCGAGATCGTGCCGCGGTGGGCCTGCACCAGGCCGGCGGCGATGGCCAGACCCAGCCCCGATCCACTGGGTAGCGACGGATCCGACCGCGGCACACGGTCATTGGAGCCGCGGTAGGCGACGTCGAACACCCGCGCCAGCGAGTCGCCGTCGATACCCGAACCGGTGTCGTCGACCCGGACCCAGGCACCCCGTTCGTCGCAGCCCATCGACATGGTGACCGACCCGCCCTCGGGGGTGTGCGCGATCGCATTGGCGACGAGATTCGACAGCACCCGGGTCAGGTCGCGGTGGCTGCCGGCCACGCGGACCGGGTCCTCGGGCACCACGGTGCGCAGGTCCACCCGGGCGCGCCGGGCCACCAGGGCATAGGCGGCCGCAACGTCGTCGACCACCTGGTCGAGCTCGAGCGTGTCGGCCGCCGGCGCGATGGCCCCGGCGTTGATCTTGGACATATCGAACAGGTCCTCGACCATTTCCGAGACCCGGATGCTCTCCTGCTCAATGTGTTTCGCGTGCCGGGGAACATCGTCGGGGTCCACCAGGCCGTCGGCCATGGCCTCGGCCACCGTCCGGATCCCGGCCAGTGGGGTGCGCAGGTCGTGGCTGACGAACGCCACCAGCTTGCGCCGGGAGTCCTCGGCCGCGCGTTCGGCATCGCGAATCTCGCGCTCCCACACCGTGCGTCGGGCCTGATAGCGGCCCAGCATCACCGCGGCCGGCACCGTCACCACCGACACGATGACCACCACCATCGCGGTCTTGGCCGGCGTGCCGCTGATCATGAAGCCGCTGGCCCCGAGCACCCCGGTGAAGGTGGCGGCCAACGGGATCAGCACCAGCACCACCATGCTGGCCGCCAGCGACCAGGACCGGGCCAGGCGGATCAGCAGGCTGCCCGCGAGCACCACCGGCACCGAGCAGATCAGAACAAAAGCAACCGTTTCGACCAGGCCGTCAGGCACAGTCATGGTTGGCGTCCTGCGCGGCGGGGGCATCCCGCCAGAAGTAGCCGCGGCCCCACACCGTGTGGATCTGGTGGTAGGCACCGAGCTTGGCGCGCAGCCGCTTGACGTGCACGGTCACCGTGGAGAGATCACCGTAATCCCAGCACCACACCTGGTTGAGCAACTCCTGACGGCTGAACACGGTGTCGCGGTGGGTCAGGAAGAACAGCAGCAGGTCGAACTCGCGGTTGGTCAGGCCGACGGGGTTGCCGGCCACGGTGGCGGTGCGTGCGGCGGTCGAGATGGTGATGGCGCCGGCGGTGATCTCGCTGGGCTGCGGTGCGGCGGCGGCGGGGGCGCGGCGCAGCAGCGAGCGCACCCGCAACGTCAACTCGCGCGGGCTGAACGGCTTGGTCACGTAGTCGTCGGCGCCGGCCTCCAGACCGGCGATCCGGTCCTCTTCCTCGCCGAGGGCCGTGAGCAGGATCACCGGCACGCTGAAGTTCCCGCCGCGGCACAGGCTGCGCACCAGAGCCAGGCCGCTGACCCCGGGCAGCAGCACGTCGATCACGGCGATGTCCACCTGTCCGCTCTCGAGCACGCGCAGCGCCTCGTGCCCGTCGCCGACGACCGCGACCGCCATGCCCTCGCGCTCCAGGTAGCGACGCACCATGTCACGCACGACAAGGTCGTCGTCTGCCACCAGGACACGCGCCGTCATTTGCCGTCTGTACCCGAATGCCCCCCGGGTGAAACCCCGCTACCTGCACCGATGTGCACGGTTTGGCGTCGCGGGGCCATGGCCAGCGAGACTGGTGACCATGTCCGACCGCGCGCCGCAGCACCCGTTACGGGCGGTGCTGGCCCTGACCGTGCCGATCGGGCTGGCGTTCATCCCGCTGGGAATGGCTCTGGGCATCCTCGTGGTCAACGCCGGGCTGGCCTGGTGGTGGGCCCCGGTGTTTGCCGCGGTGATCTACGCCGGATCGTTGGAGTTCCTCATGGTGGGCCTCGCGGCCACCGGCGCCCCGGTGGCCACGGTCGCGATGACCGCGTTCGTCGTCAACTCCCGCCACGTCTTCTATGCCCTGTCGTTCCCGCTGGAGCGGGTGCGGGGGTGGTGGACGAAGCTGTTCAGCACCTTCGCGCTGTCCGACGAGGCGTACGCCGTCGCGGTCAGCCCGGAGGCCGCGACGTGGACGACCCGCCCAATTGTGTTGATGCAGTTGTTCCTTCAGTGTCTGTGGGTGTCCGGTGCCGCGCTGGGCGCACTGCTGGGCACGGCGCTGCCCATCGACCGGCTCGAGGGCCTGGACTTCGCGCTGACGGCGCTGTTCGTCGTGCTGGCGATCGAGGCCTACCGGCAGCGGCCGGACCGCCTGACCGCCGCGACGGCCGCGGTGTGCGCGGTGGCGGCCTGGATCGCGGTGCCCGGGCAGATGCTGATCGTCGCGTTTGCCGCGTTCACCGCCGCCCTGGCGGTGCGATTCCTGCGGCGTCCGGCGCGGGCGGGCTGAGCCGTGCCGGACAACGGTTACATCGCGCTGCTGGTCGGCGTCGCCGCGGCCATCACCTGGCTGCTGCGCGCCCTGCCGTTCGCCGGGCTGGCCCCGATGCGCGACAGCGAGGTGGTCAAGTACCTGGGCATCCACATGCCGCTCGGGGTCATGGTGATGCTCACGATCTACACGCTGCGCCCCGGCGTGACCGCCGGCGGCATCGGCGTGCTGTGGCTGGCGCTGGCCGTGCTCATCACCGCGGGTCTGCACTGTTGGCGCGGGCAGGCGCTGCTGAGCATCGTCGGCGGTACCGCGGTGTACGTGGTGCTGATGACGTGGTTGTGAGGTGGACGTGCTGGTGAATCAATACAGGATCTTGCGCATGTTGTCCTCGCTGTAATAGCCCTCGAGTTCGGCCAGGCTCAGACCGCTGCGCGCTGCGTGCGCCATCTGCGCGACGCTGGGCAGCGCGGTGGGGTTCCAGGTGTGCGGCTCCCAGGCATCGGCGCGCAGGAAGGCCCGCGCGCAGTGGAAGAACACCTCCTCGACGGCGATCTCCAGCGCCAGGATCGGGCGCTTGCCGCCGATGCTCATCGCCTCGAAGTAGTCCGCGTCGGCCAGCACGGTCGCGCGCCCGTTGATCCGCAGCGTGTCGCCGCGGCCCGGGATGGCGAACAGGGTGCCGACGTGCGGGCGCTGCAGCACGTTGAGGTAGCCGTCGACCCGCTTGTTGCCGGGCCGCTCCGGGATGGCGATGGTGGTGGCGTCGATGACGTAAGCGAATCCCGGCGGGTCGCCCTTCGGCGAGACGTCGACGCGGCCCTCGGCGTCGGTGGTGGCCACGAAGGCCAGCGGCGAATGGGCCAGCCAGTCCCGGTGGATGGGCTTGAGGGTGTCACCGACCTTGTTGGCGACGTACTCGTTGGGGTGCCCCACGATCTCGCGGAGCGCTTCGACGGTGCTGACTTCTCGGCGCATGCCCTCCATGATGCGTGATCAGGAAGGCGAGTAGCGGTCCACCAAGGCGCGCCGGTCGACCTTGCCGATGCCCAGGCGGGGCACTTCCTCGACGATGTGGATCTCCCGCGGGGCGGCCGTGGCGTCCAGCGTCTGCTCGACGTGGGCCCGCAATTCGGCCACGGTGGGCTCGGGGGAGTCGAAGGCCAGCACGACGACTGCGGCCACCCGCTGCCCCAGCCGTTCGTCGGGCACGCCGAACACCGCGGAGTCGACCACGTCAGGGTGGGTGATCAACGCGGCCTCGACCGGCTGCGGCAGCACCGTCAGCCCGCCCGTGCTGATCGCGTCGTCGGCGCGCCCCAGCACCTGCAGCACCCCCGAATCATCCACGGCGCCAATGTCGTCGGTGCGGAACCAGCCGGACTCGGCGAACGGGTCCGGGTCCGCCGGGTTGCGGTAGCCCTTGGCCAGCGTCGCGCCGCCCAGCACGATGCGACCGTCGTCGTCGATGCGCAGCTGCACCCCGTCCAGCGGGCGCCCGTCGTACACGCAGCCGCCGGCGGTCTCGCTCATGCCGTAGCTGCGGACCACCGAAATCCCGGCCACCGCAGCGCCTTCCAGCACCGCCTCGGAGGCGGGGCCGCCGCCGAGCAGCACGGCGTCGAGGTCGGCCAGCGCGGCGGCCGCGGCCGGGTCGGCCAGCGCCTTGGCCAGCTGCACCCCCACCAGCGAGGCGTACCTGCGGCCCGAGCCGAGCTTCATCGCGGCGACGGCCTCGGGCAGGGCCGCGACGTCGAACCCGCTGGACACGTCGATCTCGACGGGGGTGGTGCCCGCCACCACGCTGCGGATCAGGACCTGCATGCCGGCGATGTGATGCGGCGGCAACGCCAGCAGCCAGGTGCCCGCGCCGCCGAGCCGGTCGTGGGTGGCGGTGGCACTGGCGATCAGGGCGGGTGCGGTCAGCAGCGCGCCCTTCGGGGTGCCCGTCGTGCCGGAGGTGGGGATCACCAGGGCGACGTCGTCGTCGATGTCCTCCCCAGCCCGCAAAGAGCTTGTCAGCAGCTCGTATTGCCGGAGGTCGCCGCCGGGAACCGGCAGTACCGGGGTGGCGCTGCCGTCGAGGACGGCAGCCAGCGCGGCCATCATCGAGTGCGCCGACGGGCCGGGCGGAACTACGAGCGTGCGCAAGGTAGCGATGGCGATGATCCTAGCCCCGGGTGTCGCGGCGCAGCGGGTGGTCGTCGGGTACCTCGACGAAGATCAGCGTCACCCCGTCGGGGTCGTCGACGTGCATCTCGTGCAGCCCCCACGGTTCGCGGCGGGCCTCGCGGGCGATGGCCACGCCGCGGGACTGCAACTCGGCCTGGGTGGCGTAGAGGTCGCGGACCTGCAGCCACAACGCACCGGGGAACGGCGGTGACCCGGCGGGCGGAGCCCCGTGGCCGGCGAGTTCGATCAGCGACTGTCCGGCGTAGAACACCGTGCCGCCGCCGTACTCGCGGGCCAGGGCCAAGCCGAGGTCGTCGCGGTAGAAGGACAGGGAGCGTTGGTAGTCACTCGGCCGGAACAGCACCCGGCTGGCAAGGATCTCCATGCTGACGTGTCTACCCCCTCCTGCGCGAAGGTGCGCGTCCCCGGGCAACACGCCGGGTCCGCGGCCGGTTCTGCGCACGCTCGCGGGGCACTCGACAGGTCAGGTCGGCTGAATGCGCTGACGCTTCATCACGGTGTTGAGCAGCCCCGGAGCCACGACGTCGACCGCGCGGGAGGTGACCGCCATCCGCGGCGCGATCCGCACCGGGCGCGTGCGGGCCGCCCGCACCATCCATTCGCCGGCCTCGTCGGCGCTCAACGCCGGCAGCCCCTGATACTCGGCCGTCGGCGCGATCATCGGGGTCGCCACCAGCGGGTAGTACAGCGTCGTCGAGTGCACGCCGCGCGGCGCCCACTCCGTCTCGATGGCCCGGCTGACCGCCGCCAGCGCGGACTTCGAGGCGTTGTAGGCCGCGAACAGGGGAGCGGCCTCGTTCATCACACCCCAGGTGGCGACGTTGATCAGGTGGCCGTCGCCGCGGTCGATCATGCCGGGCGCGAAACCGCGGATCAGGCGCAGCGGCGCGAAGTAGTTCAGCGCCATCGTGCGTTCCACATCGTGCCAGCGGTCCAGCGACTCGGCCATCGGCCGGCGGATGGAACGCCCGGCGTTGTTGATCAGGATGTCAACGTCGCCAACGGTTTCCACCAGCGCATCGATGGCGTCGAGGTCGGACAGGTCGCACGCGATGGCCTCCGCGTCACCCCCGTCGGCCTGGATCCGCGCGGCCACCGCGTCGAGCAGTTCCCGGCGACGCGCCACGACGATCACGTGGGCCCCGGCCCGGCCGAACTGCTCGGCGGCGGCCTCCCCGATGCCCGAGGAGGCGCCCGTCAGCAGCACGCGCTTGCCCCGCAGGTCGACGTTGGTGCCGGTGGGCAGGCTCAGCGGCGGCCGCATGCCGGCCAACGCCGCGGCCTCGGTGAGTCTCCGCAGGGGATTGACCATCGTGTGCTCCCTAAACCGGAGCGACTTCGGCGTGATCTCACACGGTCAGCATGGGAAATCACGCCAAAATCACTGCTAGAAGTAGCGGGGGAACGGGGTCCAGTCCGGATCCCGCTTCTCCAGGAACGCGTCGCGGCCCTCGACGGCCTCATCGGTCATGTAGGCCAGCCGGGTGGCCTCCCCGGCGAACAGCTGCTGGCCCACCAGGCCGTCGTCGAGCAGGTTGAACGCGTACTTCAACATCCGTTGGGCCTGCGGCGATTTGCCGTTGATGGCCGCGGCCCACTCCAGGGCGACGTTCTCCAGCTCGGCGTGGTCCACCACCTCGTTGACGGCGCCCATCTGGTGCATCTGCTCGGCGGTGTAGCTGCGGCCCAGGAAGAAGATCTCCCGGGCGAACTTCTGCCCCACCTGACGCGCCAGGTAGGCGCTGCCGTAGCCGCCGTCGAAGCTGCCCACGTCGGCGTCGGTCTGCTTGAACATCGCGTGCTCGCGGCTGGCCAGCGTCAGGTCGCACACCACGTGCAGGCTGTGCCCGCCGCCGGCGGCCCAGCCGTTCACCAGGCAGATCACCGGCTTGGGCATGAACCGGATCAGCCGCTGCACCTCGAGGATGTGCAGCCGTCCGGCGCGGGCCACGTCCACGGTGTCCGCGGTCTCGCCGGCGGCGTACTGATAGCCCGTGCGGCCGCGGATGCGCTGATCGCCGCCCGAGCAGAACGCCCAGCCGCCGTCCTTGGGGGACGGGCCGTTCCCCGTCAGCAGCACCACGCCGACATCCGGTGACATCCGGGCGTGGTCGAGCGCGCGGTAGAGCTCGTCGACCGTGCCGGGCCGGAATGCGTTGCGCACCTCGGGCCGGTCGAAGGCCACCCGGACCGTGGGCTGCGGATTTCCGGCCGCGTCGACGTGCCGGTGGTAGGTGATGTCGGCCAGGTCGGTGAACCCGGGGACGGGCTGCCACAACGTGGGATCGAAGGGATTCTCGCTCACCCAGTGAACGGTAGCCGTCGGGCGATTCGGGTGCGCGCAGGGTCAGAGGTCGAAGTGCTCGCGCAGGCCGCGTAGCAGCGCGTCGGGACGCTGCGCGGTGGGCAGCGGGTCGACGAGGACGAACCCGCAGCCCACGTCCCGGGCGCCGCCGTCGGCCTCCTCACTGTCGCCGACCATCACCGCATCGCCGGCCTGCACACCGAGGCGGTGCAGCGCCGTGGTGAAGATCTGCGGGCTCGGCTTGACCGCCCCGACCTCGAAGGACAGCACGAACTCCGAGACGTACCGCTCGATTCCGAGAGCCGCGAACGCCGGCCGCACGTCGAACGCGATGTTGGAGACGACGGCGGTCCGCACGCCGCTTTCGGCCAGCCGCCGCAGCACTTGCGCGGTATCCGGGTACGGCGTCCAGCACGCGGGGTCGATCATCTTCTGGTACAGCGACTCGGCGTGGTGGCCGGACACCCCGGACTCGCGCAGCACGTGCAGGTAGGCCTCGCGGTGCAGGTGCGGTTCCAGGTCGCGGTTGGTCCACGCGTGGTGTTGCGCGTCGTCCATCGGGACGGACTGCCCGGTCGGCGCGGTCATCCGGCGCATCAACTCGACCTGCACGTGGCGGTCGACCTCGCTGTCATCGACCCGGACGCCCTCGAACCAGCTGTCGTCCTCCTCCAGCCGGAACAGCGTGCCGGAGAAGTCGAACAATGCGGCCCTGGGCGCGGACGGTGACTGCATGCCTCCATGCTGCCATCGAATTCGTGCCCTCGAATCGGGGTGTGGAAACGCGCCGAATTGGGCATCTAACAGGCATGCTCTCTTCGCTCGACCCCCCTCTGCGATCCCGGACGGCACGGCGATGACCGCCGGGGTCGTCAAGCACTGGCTCGACAGCGGCAAGCTCGAGTTGCCGCTGCCCGGTTCGGGGGCCACGGCGCAGCGCTGGCAGCGCCTCGGCGAACTGGCGCACGAGGATCTGGTGGCGGCTCGGATCGCGATGGCCCACGCCGACGCCGTCGCGATCCTCGACGAGCTCGGCGGTAAGCCCGTGCAGCACGCTCAGCTGTGGGCGGTCTGGGACGGTGCGGACGCCGGAGATTCGGTGACGGCCGCGACGACCCACGACGGTGCCGTGACACTGTCCGGCACCAAGCAGTGGTGCCCGGGGGCGTCTTTCTGCACGCACGCCCTGGTCGCGGGCACCCATCCCGACGGGACGCGCGGCCTGTTCGCGGTGTCGCTGTGGGATACGACGGTGCGTGCGCTGCCCAGCGAATGGGCCAACCCCGGCATGGCCGGAAGCGACACGCGCGCAGTGCGATTCACCAACACCTCGGCGGTGCCCGTCGGCGATCCCGACGGCTACCGGAGCCGGCCGGGATTCTGGCACCGCGCCATCGGCGCGGCCGCGTGCTGGTTCGGCGGTGCCCGCGCGGTTGCCGAACCGCTGTACGAACTGTCCGCGAGCGGGGCCGCCGACGAGCATGCACTGGTCCACCTCGGCGCGGTGGACGCCGCGCTGGCGGGGGCCGGGGCGGTGCTCGGCGCCAGCGCCGGGCAGATCGACGCCGACCCGTTCGACCGGGCCGGGCAGGCCGAACTGCTGGCCCGGCGGGTGCGAGCCGTGGTGGCGGACGCGGTCGACGAGACCATCGACCGGGTGGGCCGCGCGTTGGGACCGGTGCAGCTGTGCCGAAACGAGATCCATGCGCGACGGGTGGCGGACCTGTCGATCTATGTCCGCCAGATCCACCCCGAGCGCGAACTCGCCGCGCTCGGTGCGTTGGTCGCACCCGCCGCCCCCGCCGCACCCGCGGCCACCACGCTGCGCTTCCCGACGCGGCGCCGCGTAAGTCGGCCTAGGCCGGCTTAAAACTCACGCTGAGCGCAATCCTCGGCGCGGGCCTGAAACTCTGCGAAGCTGCCGTGGCTCTGGCGTGCGAAGTTGTCTGCCGCCCCCGAATTTTCGCCTGGCTATCGTGTTACCCGGCGCGTCCCTGGCCATCGACCGTAGGAGTTCCCACGTGACCAAGAAGAAGATGCACCTGCTGGGTTTCGTCCAGCACGGTGTGATGAACCACGCGTCGACCATGTGGGCCCACCCGCGCGACAAGATCGGCTACCACTGGTCGCGTCCGGAGTTCTGGCGCGATCTGGGCCGGACGATGGAGCGCGGCCTGTTCGACGCGATGTTCATCGCCGACGAGTTGGCGCCGTACACCACCTACAAGGGCAGCTCGGATCCCGTGGTGAAGTTCGCCGGCCAGTGTCCGGTGCACGAACCGGCCAGCCTGGTGCCGATCATCGGGGCGTTCACCAAGCACCTCGGCATCGGCATCACGCTGTCGACTTCCTTTGTGCCGCCGTACATGATGGCCCGTCAGCTGTCCACGCTGGACCATCTGACCGGCGGCCGGGTCGGCTGGAACATCGTCACCTCGTACTCCAAGAGCGAGTTCCAGGCGATGGGCAAGGAGAACCTCACCCCGCGCGACAAGCGCTACGAGGTGGTCGAGGAATACATGCAGCTGCTCTACCAGCTGTGGGATTCCTGGGACGACGACGCCATTGTCTACGACCGGGAGAACGGCGTGTTCGCCGATCCGGCCAAGGTCCGTGAGATCGACTTCCAGGGCGAGTTCTTCCAGTCCAAGGGGCGGCACTTCGTGGCGCCGTCACCGCAGCGGCGGCCGGTGCTGTGGCAGGCCGGTTCCTCGGATCAGGGGCGCGAATTCGCTTCCAAGCACGCCGAATCCGTGTTCGGCATCTTCCCGACCCCGAAGAGCATGCGGGCCTACGCCGACGACATCCGGACCCGCGCCGACAATCACGGCCGCGACCCGGAATCGGTGAAGCTGATCTATGGCCTGCAGACCGTCATCGACCGGGACAAGTCCCGGGCCAACGACCGCTACGCGGAGTTCGTGGAGAAGGTCCAGATCGAGAGTGCGCTCGGAATCCTTTCCGGCCACACCGGATTCGACTTCTCCACCCTGGGCCTCGACGACAACGTGGTGGACGCCGACGTGCAGGGCATCCGCGGCCTGTTCGACGCGATCCTGGAGGCCAAGGACGGCGCCCCGGTCACGGTGCGGGAGGCCGCGCAGATCTACGGCGTCTCGATGGGCGCCCCGGTGGCCGTCGGCACCCCGGCGGATGTGGCCGATCAGATGGAGCAGTACATCGACGAGGGCGGCTGCAACGGCTTCATGATGCTGGCGACCGACACTCCGGGCTGCTTCAACGACATGACCGAGCTGCTGGTGCCCGAGTTGCAGCGCCGCGGCCGGTTCCGCACCCGGTACCCCGGGACCACGCTGCGCGACAGCCTGCAGGAGTACTAAACGGCCCGGGAGGCGCCTTCCCAGAACCGCGCCCGCACGGCCTTCTTGTCGGGCTTGCCGAGCCCGGTCAGCGGCAGCGCGTCGACGACCACCACCCGCTTGGGCACCTGCACCGAACCCTTGCGGTCCTTGACGGCGGCCTGGATCTCGGCGGTCATGGTGGCGATCGACGCCTCGTCGGTGCCGGCCTCGGAGCGCAGCACCACCACGGCGGTGACGCTCTCGCCCCACTTGTCGTCCGGTGCGCCGACGACGCAGACCTGGGCCACCGCCGGGTGTTCGGCGACGACGTCTTCGACCTCGCGCGGGTAGACGTTGAAGCCGCCGGTGACGATCATGTCCTTGACCCGGTCGACGATGAACCAGAACCCGTCTTCGTCCTCGCGGGCCATGTCACCGGTGCGCAGCCAGCCCCCGGTGAACGTCTTCGCGGTTTCCTCCGGCAGGTTCAGGTAGCCGCCGGAGAGCAGCGGGCCCGACACGCACACCTCGCCGACTTCGCCTTGGGGGACCGGGTTTCCGTCGGCGTCGAGCAGCGCGCAGCGGGCGAACAGCGTCGGCCGGCCGCACGAGGACAGCCGCTTGTCGTCGTGGTCATTTTTGCCCAGGTACGAGATCGCCATCGGCGCCTCGGACTGCCCGTAGTTCTGCGCGAAGATCTTGCCGAACCGGGAGATGGCCTCCGCCAACCGAACCGGGTTGATCGCCGAGGCGCCGTAGTACACGGTTTCGAGCGACGACAGGTCGCGGGTGTGCGAATCCGGGTGATCCATCAGGGCGTAGAGCATCGCGGGCACCACGAACGTGGCGGTGATCCTGTGCTCCTCGATGTAGCGCAGCGCCTCGCCCGGATCGAACTTGGCCATCACGTGCATCTCGCCGCCCTTGATCAGGGTCGGCAGGAAATAGGCGGCCCCGGCGTGCGACAGCGGGGTCAGCATCAAGAACCGCGGGTTCTCCGGCCACTCCCACTCGGCGAGCTGGATGGTGGTCATCGTGGTGGTGGCCTGGGTGGTCATCATGACGCCCTTGGGCTTTCCGGTGGTCCCGCCGGTGTAGGACAGGCCGTTGACGTGGCCGGGGTCCAGGTTGGCGGCCTCCAGCGGACGCGGGGTGTACTTGGCCGCCTCGGCGGTCAGGTCGACGACGGTCACGTCGGCCTTGGCCGCGGCCTCGGCGAGCGGGGCCGGCACCGCGCCGATGGTCAGCACCTGCTCGAGCGCGTCGACCTTGCCGATCAGGCCGATCGCGCGTTCGGTGAACATCGGGTTGGGGTCGATGATCAGCGAGGTCGCCCCGGAGTCCGACAGCACATAGGCGTGGTCGTCGAGCGAGCCCAGGGGATGCAGCGCCAGCCGGCGGTAGCCGCGGGTCTGTCCGGCGCTGGTGATCATCAGCACCTCGGGGCGGTTCAGCGACAGCAGCCCCGAAACCGCCCCGGAGCCCGCGCCGAGGGCCTCGAAGGCCTGGACGTACTGGCTGATCTTGGCGGCCAACTCGCCGCCGGTCAGGGTGGTCTCGCCGAGGTGCAGCACGGGCCTGTCCCGGTGCCGCTTGAGGGCCCCGATGAGCAGGTGGCCGGAGTGGACCGGGTGGCGCAGAAGCTGGTCGTCGCTCATGTTCCCCAGACTAGAACGTGTTTCAGTTCTAGTACATGGCGGAGTCGGCGGCGGCCGCCTCCGCATCGCGCTGGGCCTGCGCCACCAGCAGTTTTCCGGTGTGGACGAGGTGCGCCCGCATGGCGGTCTCGGCCGCGTCGGCGTCGTGAGCCAGTAGTGCGTCGACAATCGGCACGTGCTCGGCGTCGATGTCGAGCAGGGTGCGGGTCTTCTCCGCGGTCGAGGCGCCCAGCAGGCGGGTCGTCTCGCGCAGGCCCTTGACGATCGCCCGGGCGCGCCCGTTGCCGGCCAACTCGAGGATCAGGTCGTGCAGGCCCTGATCGTGCTGGACGAAGGCGCGTTCGTCACCGGCGCGCGCCGCGGCCGCCATCAACTCGCGCTGGCGCACCAGTCGTGCGCGCCCGGCCGTGCCCTCGGCGACCGTGCGCACCGCGGGCAGTTCCAGGGCCAAGCGCACCGCGAAGATGTCCTCGATGTCGGAGGCCTGCGGGCGCAGGATCTGAAAGCCCTGCCGCGCTTCGAATTTGATCAGGCCGACCTCTTCGAGGCGCAGCAGCGCCTCGCGGACGGGGGTGCGGGAGACGCCGAGGGATTCGGCGAGTTGGTACACGGAGTAGCGCACGCCGGGTCGCATCCGGCCGTCGTCGATCGCCGCCCGCACCGCCGCGACCACGGCCTCCATCCGGCGGCCCTGCGGGGCGAGCGGTGCCGACTCGGGGAGTCCCTGCGCCACCCCGGCACCGTAGCATGCCAGGCAGGTGTAGCATGCTACGAATGGATCCGGCGAGCTTCGTCACGCTGTTGCGCCGCGCCGGGGTGTCCGACGTCCTGTCCGACGGCACAACGCGCGCGGCGTACTCGACGGATGCCTCGCTATACCGCGTTCCGCCGCTGGTGGTGGCCCGGCCCCGGCACGTCGACGAGATCGCCGCCGCGCTGGCGGTGTGCCGCGCCGAGGGGGTGCCGCTGACCGCCCGCGGTGCCGGGACCTCCATTGCCGGCAACGCCGTGGGCACCGGCCTGGTGCTCGATTTCAGCCGCCATCTCAACCGCGTGCTCGCGGTCGATCCCGACGCCGCGGTGGCCACCGTGGAACCTGGCGTCGTCCAGGAGGCGCTGCAGCGCCACGTGGCGCCGCTGGGTCTGCGGTTCGGCCCGGACCCGTCGTCGTCCTCGCGGTGCACGATCGGCGGGATGATCGGCAACAACGCCTGCGGCACCCGCGCCCTGGGATACGGCCGCACCAGCGACAACGTGGTCGGCCTGCGCGGCATCACCGGCGCCGGGGAGGCACTGGACGCCGCGGTGGTGCGGACCGGCCTGCAGCGGATCGGCGAGGCGAACCTGGCGGTCCTGCGCACCCAGTTCGGCCGGTTCAGCCGGCAGGTGTCCGGGTACGGGCTGGAAAACCTGTTGCCCGAGCGGGGTTTCGACATCGCCCGACTGCTGGTGGGTAGCGAGGGCACGCTGGCCGTGCTCACCGAGGCCACCGTCGCGCTGGTCGCCGAACCCGCGCACCGGGTGCTGGTGGTGCTCGGCTACCCGGACATCGCCGCCGCCGGGGATGCGACACCGCAGGTGTTGACCCATCGTCCGGTGGCCTGCGAGGGCATCGACTCGCGCATCGTCGACGTGGTGCGGGAAAAGCATGGGCCGCAGGCGGTTCCACCGCTGCCGGCGGGTGCGGCCTGGCTGTTCGTCGAGGTCACCGGGGCCGACCTGGCCGACACCGTGGCCCGCGCCGAACGGGTCGGTGCGGACTGCGCCGCGCTGGCCGCGCGAGTGGTGCCCGACCGCGCGCAGGCCGCCGCACTCTGGCGGATCCGGGCCGACGGCGCGGGCCTGTCCAGCCGCAGCCCCGCCGGACTGCCGGCGCACGCCGGCTGGGAGGACGCCGCGGTGCCGCCCGAGCGGCTGGGCAGCTACCTGCGCGACTTCGACGCGCTGCTCGGCGAGTACGGCCTCACCGGCCTGCCCTACGGCCACTTCGGCGACGGCTGCCTGCACATCCGCATCGACTTCCCGCTGCAGAAACCCGGCGGCGCAGGCGTCTTCCGGGAATTCCTGCTGGCCGCGGCCACGCTGGTGGCCGGGTACGGTGGCTCGCTGTCGGGGGAGCACGGCGACGGCCGGGCCCGCAGCGAGTTGCTGCCCATGATGTACTCGCTGGCCGCGATGGATCTCTTCGCCGCCGTCAAACACGTCTTCGACCCGCAGAACATCCTGAACCCCGGTGTCGTCGTCGACCCCCGCCCGTTCGACGCCGACCTGCGCGAACCCGCCGCGCCCAGCCTGCGGCGCGACCTGGCGCTGGCCTACCGCCACGACGGCGGCGACTTCACCCAGGCCGTGCATCGCTGCACCGGGGTGGGCAAGTGCCGCGCGGACAACAGCGCCACCGGCGGGGTGATGTGCCCGTCGTACCGGGCCACCGGCGAGGAGAAGGACTCTACCCGCGGCCGGGCCCGCGTGCTGCAGGAGATGATCAACGGCACCGTGGTGACCGACGGATGGCGCGCCGCCGAGGTGCACGAGGCGCTGGACCTGTGCCTGTCGTGCAAGGGCTGCCTGTCCGACTGCCCCACCGGGGTCGACATGGCGTCGCTGAAAGCCGAAGTGCTGCACCAGAGTTACCGACACCGGCCGCGCCCGGCCACGCACTATTCGCTGGGCTGGCTGCCGCGCTGGGCCAGGCTGGCCGCCACCGCGCCGCGGATGGTCAACGCGGCCCTGCGCGGCGCCGGACCGCGCGGACTGGCGCTGGCCGGCGTCGACGGGCGGCGGCGCATCCCCGAATTCGCCCCGCAAACGTTCCGGTCGTGGTTCTCCCGTCGACCCCCGTCCGCCGGGGACCCGGTGCTGCTGTTCGTCGACACGTTCACCAACTACTTCACCCCCGAGGTCGGGCAGGCGACCGTGCGGGTGCTCGAACGCGCGGGTTATGCGCCCGTGCTCACCGCCAAGCAACGCTGCTGCGCGCTGACCTGGATCTCCACGGGGCAACTCGATGCGGCCCGAAAGATCCTGGGCCGCACCGTGTCCGAGCTGGGCGCCACCGACCTGCCGATCGTTGGCATCGAGCCGTCGTGCACGGCCGTGTTGCGCTCCGATGCCGCCGAGCTGGTCGGTGCGGCCGCCGATCCGGTGGCCGGACGCACCCACACCCTGGCCGAGCTGTTGGCCGCCCGCGGCTGGGAGCCGCCCGATCTGACCGGCGAATCGGTGCTGGCCCAACCGCATTGCCATCACCACGCGGTGCTGGGCTGGAGTCCCGATGCCGCGCTGTTGGCCGCCGCGGGCGCCCAGGTGCAGCGCCTGGCCGGCTGCTGCGGGCTGGCCGGGAACTTCGGCGTGGAGAAGGGGCACTACGAGGTCTCGGTGGCCGTCGCCGACCTGGAACTGCGGCCCGCCGTCGCCGCGGCGGGCCCGCAGACCACGATCCTGGCCGACGGCTACTCGTGCCGCACGCAGCTGGCCGACCTGACCGACCGCCGCGGCCTGCACCTGGCCCAGCTCCTCGACCGCGCACTCACACGGCTAGCGTCGTGAACCGTGGAGCCACTAGACGACCTGCTGGACCGCGTCCACGTCGTTGCCCTGCCGATGCGGGTCCGCTTCCGCGGCATCACCGAACGCGAGGTGGCGCTGATCGAGGGCCCGGCCGGCTGGGGCGAGTTCGCGGCGTTCCCCGAGTACGGCCCGGCCGAGGCCGCGTCCTGGCTGGCCGCGGGCCTTGAGGCGGCCTTCCGGGACCCGCCGCCGCCCCGCCGGACCCGCATCGCCATCAACGCCACCGTGCCCGCGGTGTCCGCGGCCGAGGTCCCCGATGTGCTGGCCCGCTTCCCCGGCGCGCGCACCGCCAAGGTCAAGGTCGCCGAGAAGGGCCAGACGCTGGCCGAGGACGTGGCCCGGGTCAACGCCGTGCGCGCGCACCTGCCGACCGTGCGGGTGGACGCCAACGCGGGCTGGGATGTCGACGGCGCGGTGGCCGCCATCGAGGCGCTGACCGCCGACGGCCCGCTCGAGTACGTCGAACAGCCGTGCCGCACCGTCGCCGAACTGGCCGAGGTGCGCCGCCGGGTCGGCACGCCGATCGCGGCTGACGAGAGCATCCGCAAGGCCGACGACCCGCTGCACGTCGTGCGGGCCGGGGCCGCCGACGTCGCTGTCCTCAAAGTTGCTCCGCTGGGCGGGATCTCGGCCTTGCTGCGCATCGCCGAGCAGATTGACATCCCGGTGGTGATCTCGAGCGCGTTGGACTCGGCGGTGGGGATCGCGATCGGGCTCTCGGCCGCCGCCGCGCTGCCGTCGCTGCACCACGCGTGCGGGCTGGGGACCGGCGGGCTGTTCGTCGAGGACGTGGCCGAGGTGCCCGCACCCGTCGACGGTGAACTGGCAGTGGGGCCGGTGGCGCCGGACCCGGCCCGGCTGCGCGAACTGCGCGCGACGGGGCAGCGGCGCGACTGGTGGCTGCGGCGCATCGCCGAGTGCTATCCGCTGATGTCCTGATTTGTGGGGTGTATGGCATAGACGCCATCGGCGGGACGCGCCACGATGAGAGCCATGCGGCGATCGGTGATGCTGCTCGGCTATCCGGGCGTGCAGTCCCTGGACGTGGTCGGCCCGTTCGAGGTGTTCGCGACGGCCACCCTGGTCCTCGGCGGGACGGCCGGCTACGACGTCACGCTGGTGTCCGCCGGGGGGCGCCCGGTCCGCTCCGACAGCGGCCTGGAACTGGCCGCGGCCCCGCTGCCGCGCCACGACACCGCCGACACCGTGGTGCTGCCCGGCGGCGCCGGGGTGGCCGACGCGCGGCGCGACCCGCAGGTCATCGACTGGATACGACGGGTGTCGGGCACCGCGCGGCGCGTCGTCAGCGTCTGCACCGGCGCCACGCTGGCCGCGGAGGCCGGCCTGCTCGACGGCTGCCGGGCCACCACCCACTGGGCCTTCGCGCAGGCCCTGGCCGACGAGTTCCCGGCCATCGACGTCGATCCCGAACCGATCTTCGTGCGCAGTTCGTCGCGGGTGTGGACGGCGGCCGGGGTGACGGCGGGCATCGACCTGGCGTTGGCGCTGGTCGAGGACGACCACGGCACTGACGTCGCGCAGACCGTGGCCCGCTACCTCGTGCTCTACCTGCGCCGCCCCGGCGGGCAGACCCAGTTCGCCGCGCCGGTCTGGATGCCGCGGGCCAAGCGCGCCCCCATCCGCGCGGTGCAGGAACTCGTCGAGGCTGAACCCGGTGCCCGGCACCGCATCCCGGATCTGGCCGACCGCGCGGCGATGAGCCCCCGGCACTTCATCCGGGTGTTCACCGCCGAGGTCGGTGAATCGCCGGGCGCCTACGTCGAACGGATCCGCACCGAGGCGGCCCGTCGTCAACTCGAGGAGACCGACGACACCGTTGTCGCGATCGCCGCCCGATGTGGCTTCGGCACCGCAGAAACCATGCGCCGCAACTTCGTTCGCCGCATCGGGATATCCCCGGACCAGTACCGCAAGAGTTTCGCCTAGATCCCCAAGGAGCACGCCATGACCCAGATCGCCATCGTCGTCTACCCCAACTTCACCGCGCTGGATCTCATCGGTCCCTACGAGGTGCTGCACCGGCTGCCCGACACCGAGGTGCGCTTCCTGTGGCACGAGACCGGCCCGCTGACCGCCGACTCCGGCGTGCTGATGATCGGCGCCACCCACACCTTCGCCGAAACCCCGGCGCCCGACGTCGTGCTGGTGCCGGGCGGGCCCGGCTGCGTGGAGGTGGCCCGTGACGAGGCGGTGCTGGCCTGGCTGCGCCGGGTGCACGAGGGCGCGACTTGGACGACATCGGTGTGCTCGGGATCGGTGGTGCTGGCCGCCGCCGGGCTGCTCGACGGCAAGCGTGCCACCTCGCACTGGTCGTCGCTGGCCGCGCTGAAGATGTTCGGCGTCACCCCGGTCGGCGACCAGCGGATCGTCCACGAGGGGGACACCGTCACCGCCGCCGGCGTCTCGGCCGGCATCGACCTGGGCCTGTGGCTGGCCGGTCAGCTGGCCGGGGAGGCCAAGGCCAAGGCCGTGCAGCTGGGCATCGAATACGACCCGCAGCCACCGTTCGACTCCGGGCACGTCGACAAGGCCACCGCGGCCACCAAGGCCAGCGCCGCCGCGCTGCTGGGTAAGGACCTGGTCACGCCGCCGCTGCTGAGGGCCGGCGCGCTGCTGGCCTGGGACCGGGCCATCGCGACCGCCCGCGCGCGTCGTCGCAGCAGCCGCCGCCGCAGCCGAGCGATTTCGGCGTGATCTCCCACGGTGGACGTGTGAGATCACGCCGAAGCCCGGCTCGGCTAACGTGGCCGGGTGACCAATCTGGCCTATGACGACCGAGGCACCGGCGACCCGGTGCTGTTCATCGCCGGGCGTGGCGGCGCCGGACGCACCTGGCATCTGCACCAGGTACCGGCGTTCACCAGGGCCGGTTTCCGCTGCATCACGTTCGACAACCGCGGCATCGGCGCCACCGAGAACGCCAGCGGGTTCACCACCGAGACCATGGTGGCCGACACCGCGGCGCTCATCGACGAGCTCGTGGGCGGCCCGGTGCGCATCGTCGGGGTGTCGATGGGGTCCTTCCTCGCCCAGGAGCTCATGCTGGCCCGGCCCGAGCTGGTCAGCCAGGCGGTGCTGATGGCCACCCGCGGCCGCCACGACCGGACCCGGGAGTTCTTCAACGGCGCCGAGCGGCTGATGATGGATGCCGGTGTGCAGCTGCCGCCGGAGTACGACGCCAAAGTCCGCATGCTGGAGAACTTCTCGCCGAAGACGCTCAACGACGACCGGATGGCCGACGACTGGATCCAGATGTTCACCATGTGGCCCAGCAAGCCGACCCCCGGGATGCGCTGTCAGCTCGAGATCAACCCGGCCGCCAACCGGCTCTCGGTGTACCGGTCCATCGCCACCGAGGTGTTGGTGCTCGGCTTCGCCGACGACGTGCTGCTGCCGCCGCATCTGGGCAAGGAGGTCGCCGACGCCCTGCCCAACGGCCGCTACCAGGAGATTCCGGATACCGGCCACCTGGGCTTCATCGAGCGGCCCGACGTCGTCAACGCCGCGATCCTGGAGTTCTTCGGCCGGCTCTCGCTATGAACCCCTCGACGGCCCAGGCGCGCATCGTCGTCGACGAATTGATTCGCGGCGGTGTGCGTGACGTGGTGTTGTGCCCCGGCTCCCGCAACGCGCCGCTGGCGTTCGCGTTGGAGGCCGCCGACCGCGCCGGCCGGCTGCGGTTGCACGTCCGCATCGACGAGCGCACCGCCGGTTACCTGGCCATCGGGCTGGCGGTGGCCGCCGGGGCCCCGGTCTGCGTCGCGATGACCTCCGGCACCGCGGTGGCCAACCTCGGGCCGGCCGTCGTCGAGGCCAACTACGCCCGGGTGCCGCTGATCGTACTGAGCGCCAACCGCCCCTACGAGCTGTTGGGCACCGGTGCCAACCAGACCATGGAGCAGCTCGGCTACTTCGGCACCCAGGTGCGGGAGAACATCAGCCTCGGCCTGGCCCCGGATCAGCTGGCCAATTCCCCGATGGATGTGCTCAACGCGCAGTGGCGCTCGGCCACCTGCCGGGTCCTGGTGGCGGCCAAGGGATCTCGTAGTGCCAATGCCGGCCCCGTGCAGTTCGACATCCCGCTGCGCGAACCGCTGGTGCCCGATCATGAGACCGACGGCGGCGCGGGCCTGCCCGACGGGCGCCCCGGCGGCCGGCCGTGGACCCTCACCCCGCCGGTGAGCTTCGATCAGCCGCTGGAGGTCGACCTGAGCCTGGACACCGTGGTGATCGCGGGCCACGGCGCCGGGCCGCAGCCGAACCTGGCCGCCCTGCCCACCGTCGCCGAACCCACCGCGCCGCAGCCCGCCAACCCGCTGCACCCGCTGGCGCTGCCGCTGCTGCGGCCACAGCAGGTCATCATGCTGGGCCGGCCGACGCTGCATCGTCCGGTCTCGGCGCTGCTGGCCGACCCGTCGGTGCCGGTGTTCGCGCTCACCACCGGGCCGCGTTGGCCGGATGTCTCGGGCAACTCGCAGGCCACCGGCACGCGGGCGGTCACCACCGGCGAGCCGAGCTCGGCCTGGCTGCGCCGCTGCGCGGAGGTCAACGGGCACGCCGTCGACGCGGTGCGCGGCCAACTCGAGGCGCATCCGCTGACCACTGGCCTGCACGTGGCCGCCGAGGTCGCCGACGCGCTGCGCGACGGCGATCAGCTGGTCCTGGGCGCCTCCAACCCGGTACGCGATGTGGCCCTGGTGGGCCTGGCCGGCACCGGTGCGCCGCGCGCCGTGACGGTGCGGTCCAACCGCGGGGTCGCCGGCATCGACGGGACCGTGTCCACGGCCATTGGGGCCGCGCTGGCCCACGAGCGCGCCACCGGCGGACGCACGGTGGCGCTGATCGGGGACCTGACGTTCGTGCACGACAGCTCGGGTCTGCTGATCGGACCCACCGAACCCACCCCGCGCCGGCTGACCATCGTCGTCTCCAACGACAACGGCGGAGGCATCTTCGAGCTGCTCGAGCAGGGCGATCCGCGGTTCTCCGATGTATCCTCGCGGATTTTCGGCACCCCGCACGACGTCGACATCGCCGCGTTGTGCCGCGCCTATCACGTCGAGTACCGCCAGGTCGAGGCCGCCGGGTTGACGGGCGTCCTCGACGAGCCGCACGACGGGATGCGCGTCGTGGAGGTGAAGGCCGACCGGTCGTCGCTGCGCAAGTTGCACGCATCGATCAAGGCCGCCCTGTGAGGCGTCAGATCAAAGCCCTTGCGCGCCAACTCCTGCCGAGCAAGACGCCCGGGGCCCCCGACACGCCGATGCGGAAGGCGTTGCGCTGGACCAAGACCGGCGTGTGGGTCCTGGTGCTGGTGGTGACGCTGCAGTCGGTGCTGCTGGTGGCCGGCGCGTGGCGCAACGACCGGCAGATCGAGGCGAACCTGGGGGTGGCCCAGGCCGAGGTGCTCAGCGCCGGACCGCGTCGCTCCACCATCGAGTTCGTGACGCCGGACCGCGTGACGTATCGACCCGAACTCGGGGTGCTGTACCCGTCCGAATTGGCCACCGGCATGCGCATTTACGTCGAATACGACACCACCGACCCCGACCTGGTGCGCGTGCAGGACCGCAACGCGCTGCTGGCCATCATCCCGGCCGGCTCGATTGCCGTCGTCGGCTGGCTGATCGCGCTCGGCGCGCTGGCCGGGTTGGCGGCCCTGGAGCGACGGCTGAACTGACCGCTCAGGCCGCCCGCATCAGGTCCGAGAGCCAGTCGACGTCGTCGATGTCGAGGATCTCCTCGGCGTCGAGGTCGAAGACCACCGGGGTGGCGACCCGCCCCAGGATCTCTTCCAGCAGTTCGGCGTTGGCCTCGGACACCGCGTCGGCGTCGACCACGGTCACACCCTGCCCGATGCTCTCGACCAGCCGGGTCAGCAGCCCGCTGTAGGCCGCGATGGCGGCGAAGTCGGCATCACCGAAGTCGGTCTCGGACAGGTCCTGATGCGCCCACAGTTCCTGCACGAACGCCTGGAAGCCGCCGGCCGAGGTCGCCGGGTCGACCGCGGTGAACAACGCGTTGGTGACGGTGGCGGAATAGTCCAGGCCCAGGGCGTCGTCCAGGAAGGTCACCGGCCGGTAGGTGACGGCCAGTCGACCGGAATCCAGATGCGAGCGCAACTCGTCGCCGAAGTCGGACTGCAGGTACGCGCAGGCATGGCACTGCGGTTCGGTGAACAGCTCGAGTTGCACCGGGGCGTCGGGGAAGCCGACCTGGATCCCGGCGCCGTCGGCGGTCAGCGCCACCCCGGGTCCGCGCGGGTCCGGCCGGGCCGTACCCGCGACCTCGACGGTGCACCCGGAGACCAGCACCGCCGCGGTGACCGCCGCCAGGACCGCCCGCCAACCTCGCATGCTGTCTCCCTTTCGGTCCCAGAAGGCGTCCGACGCGTTTCGCCTGCCGTCTGCCTGCCCGCAACCCGGCGGCAACGCGGACCTGGCACGCTCGGCGTCGTGCGCGTTGCGATTGTCGCAGAAAGTTTCCTCCCGAACGTCAACGGTGTCACCAACTCGGTGCTTCGGGTGCTCGAGCATCTGCGCCGCAACGGCCACGAGGCGCTGGTGATCGCCCCGGACACGCCGCCGCGGCAGCCCAGGGCCGACCGCGTGCACGACGGGATCCGCGTGCACCGAGTGCCCTCGCGGATGTTCCCGAAGGTCACCTCGCTGCCGCTGGGCATCCCGTGGCCGCGGATGGTGGGGGTGCTGCGTGGCTTCGATCCCGACGTCGTGCACCTGGCCTCGCCGGCGCTGCTCGGCTGGGGCGGGGTGCTGGCGGCGCGGCGGCTGGGGGTGCCGACGGTCGCGGTGTTCCAGACCGACATCGCCGGGTTCGCCGAGAGCTACGGGCTGTCGGTGGCATCGCGGGCGGCCTGGGCGTGGACGCGTCAGCTGCACAGCAAGGCCGACCGCACCCTGGCCCCGTCCACCTCGGCGCTGGAAAACCTTGTCGAGCACGGGGTTCCGCGGGTACACCGGTGGGCCCGCGGCGTCGATGTCACCGGGTTCGCGCCGTCGGCCCGCAGCGACGCGCTGCGCCGAAGCTGGTCACCGGACGGTCGGCCGGTGGTCGGTTTCGTGGGCCGGTTGGCGCCGGAGAAGCACGTCGAGCGGCTGGCGACCCTGGCGGCCCGCGCCGATCTGCAGGTCGTGGTCGTCGGCGACGGCATCGACCGGCACAAGCTCCAGAACGCCTTGCCCACCGCGGTTTTCACCGGCGCGCTCTACGGGGCCGAACTGGCGACGGCGTACGCGAGCATGGACGTCTTCGTGCACCCCGGCGAGCACGAGACGTTCTGCCAGGCCGTGCAGGAGGCGATGGCCTCGGGCCTGCCGGTCATCGCGCCCGACGCGGGCGGCCCCCGCGACCTGGTCACCCCGATGCAGACCGGCCTGTTGCTGCCCGTCGACGAGTTCGAGCAGCAACTCCACGCGGCGGTCGATCATCTGATCGCCGAGCGCGGGCGGTACGCGGTGGCCGCGCGGCGCAGCGTGCTGGGCCGCACCTGGCCGGTGATCTGTGACGAACTGCTCGACCACTACGCCGCCGTGGCCCATCCCGCGCGCATGCAACCACCCACGCGCATGCAACCAAATAACGCGAGTGTGCGGGTCCCCGGGCGACACGCCGGGTGAATTCCCGGGTTTGCGCCCGCTCGCGCCCCCGTCAGCCCTGGGCCAGCTCCGCGACGTGCTGCCAGGCCTCCCAGGTGCTGATCCGCTGCGCGTAGTCGGCCTTGGCCAGCTCGAGGGGCAGGCTGCCGAAGAACACCCGCAGCGGCGGCTCCGGCGCGTCGACAATCTGCAGGATCGCCCGGCTGGAGGCGGCCGGATCGCCGGGACGGGCCACCCGCTGGGCCCGGATCCGGTCGGCCTCGGCGTGCGCCTCGGCGTAGTCGGGCAACGGGGTCGCGCGCCTGGCCGACGAACCGGCCCAGTCCGTGGCGAAGCCGCCCGGCTCGACCAACGTGACGTGGATGCCGAAGGACGCCACCTCCTGGGCCAGCGACTGCGAGAAACCCTCCAGCGCCCACTTGGAGGCGTGATAGATCCCGACGTTCTGGAACGCGGTGATCCCGCCGATCGAGGACACCTGGATGATGTGGCCGCTGCGCTGGGCGCGCAGGAACGGCAGCGCGGCCTGGGTGATCCACAGCGCGCCGAATACGTTGGTTTCGATCTGGTCGCGGGCCTCGGCCTCCGACAGTTCCTCGACGAACCCGAACTGGCCGTACCCGGCGTTGTTGACGACGACGTCCAGGCGGCCGAAGTGATCGTGTGCGGTCTGCACCGCGGCGAAGTCGGCGGCCCGATCGGTGACGTCCAGCGCGAGGGGCAGCACGGCGTCGCCGAACCGTTCGACCAGGTCGTCCAGGGTGTCGGTGTCGCGCGCCGTGGCGGCGACCTTATCGCCCCGCTCGAGGGCCGCGATGGCCCAGTGCCGGCCGAAGCCGCGGGAGGTGCCGGTGATGAACCACACTTTTTCAGTCATGAGCCAATCCAACGACCCAGCCGGTGGTTGATTCCCGATTCGGGCAAGTTCACAGGTAGCGTCGGTGCGGTGAGCCGCGCGACGCTGGACAAGGATCCCCGTGAGGTGGCGTCGATGTTCGACGCCGTCGCCCGTCGTTACGACCTGACCAACACGGTGCTGTCACTGGGCCAGGACCGGTTCTGGCGCCGGGCCACCCGCGCGGCGCTGGAGATCGGGCCGGGGGACCGGGTGCTGGACCTGGCCGCCGGGACCGCGGTCTCGACGGTCGAACTGGCGAAGTCCGGCGCGTGGTGTGTGGCATGCGACTTCTCGGTGGGCATGCTCAAGGCCGGCGCGCAGCGCACCGTGCCCAAGGTCGCCGGCGACGCGACCAAGCTGCCGTTCGACGACGAGTCGTTCGACGCGGTGACCATCAGCTTCGGGCTACGCAACGTAGTCGACCATGTCGAGGGGCTGCGCGAGATGGCCCGGGTGACGCGGCCCGGCGGCCGGCTGGTGGTGTGCGAGTTCTCGACGCCGACGGTGCCGGTGTTCTCGACGGTGTACAAGGAGTACCTGATGCGGGCGCTGCCGGCGATGGCCCGCGCGGTGTCCAGCGACCCGGAATCCTATGAGTACCTGGCGGAGTCGATCCGTGCCTGGCCCGATCAGGCGGAGTTGGCGCGCCGCATCGCCACGGCGGGGTGGTCGTCGGTGCGCTGGCGCAACCTCAGTGCGGGGATCGTGGCCCTGCACGCGGCCACCAAGCCCTAATCCTGCCCCGTCCTATTCCATAGCGCGACCGTGCGCGCCCCCGGCCGACACGCCGACGGTTTCGCGTACTTTGCGCACCTTCGCCGGCGCTCGCAGGGCCGGGATCGTCGCCCCCACGCGACACAATCCCGCGAACGTACGCAGCGCCCGTCGATCCCGTGCGCCCGGATGCACGCCGGTCAGATCGATGGCCGCCTCGTGCTGCATCGCGCGGATCGCGGCGCGGGGCACCCGGGACGGCCACCAGTCCGAGGGCGCGAAGATCTCGTCGCGGAAACGTTCGAAGTGCTCGCCGGCGGATAGCTCGGTGCGGCAGTAGCTTTCGAAGTTATCACGGAACGACGGCCAGTCCGGCGGCATTGGCCGCGCCGAGATCCCGTACTTCCGATACCAGTCGCAGCACTGCTGATAGAGCCGCTCATGCTCGTCGTCATCCAGCGGCTGGACGAACGTGTTCACCATCGCGACAAGGCTTTCCACGTAGGTCGCGTGCTGGAAGTGGAAGAGTTCGGGGTCCAGGGCGTGGTACTTGCTCCCGCCCGGGGTGTGGCCCTTGACGTGTTCGTGGCCGAACCGGATGACCGGGCGCATGTCGGAGTCGGTGTAGGCGATGTCGACGGCCATGGTCACGGTGCGCTTCTTGTGCTGCCAGATCCGTTCGCGCAGCAGGGCGTGCTCCCAGATACCGGTGGCGATGGCCGGGTGTAACAACTGCAGGCAGACGGCGCGGGGGAGCATGAACAGGAACCGTCGATCGCCGGCGTAGCGGTGCAGCAAATGGTCCGTCACGGCGACACTCCTATCGTGAGCGTGCGCAAAACCCGTAAATCACTCGGCGTGTCGCCCGGGGACGCGCCCGCTCGCGCTGAATGTTGTTGGGCTACAGAATGGACTTTTGCCGGCGGATACGTCGGCGCAGGTCCTTCATCAGCACGGTGTAGTTGTAGGTCCGGATGAACCGCGGGATGAACCGGTTGACGAACGACACGAACAGGAACAGGTGCTCGAAGCGCCGACGGTCGGTCTCGGTCCACTCCCAGCCCATCGGCTCGCGGAAGACCGGCGCCAAGAATCCGATGGTCAGGAACCGCAGCAGCGGGGCCAGGATCATCCGCGGCACCACGTTGATCATCTTCAGGGCGACGAGTTCGTTGAGGAAGTCGCGTACGAAGTCGTCGATCTGGATGCGCTCGCACGAGGTGTTCCAGTACACGTCGAAATCCTTGCGGGTGGCCGGCCACATGTCCTCGAGCACCTGCAGGGTGGTGCCGATGGTCATGGCGCTCTGGTAGAAGTTCTCCGCTTGCTCCTCGTCCATGGCCCCGTGGATCAACTGATGGGTGTCTTCGTAGAAAATGAACAGGCAAGCGGCGACCCACAATTGGAGCTCGCGGTTGAAGGCGTTGTACTTGACCGGGCTGTCTGCGGTCGAGCGGACCTGCCGATGCGCGACGTTGACCGCGTCCCGGTAGGCGTTGCGCTCCTCCTCGGTCCCGAGGATCGCCACCGCCAGATATTGCGCGGTGGTGCGCAACCGCTTCCACGGATGATGCATGAGGGAGCCGGATTCGACGCGGCTCTCCGCGACCCCGTATCCGACCTCGGGCCAGCTCAGCTGCATGATCACGTTGGCCGCCGACGCGGCCGCCGACCAGAAGTCCAGGGCGTCGGTGAGATCGACCTGCTTCTTGTTCCAGCGCGGGGTGCGCTGGGTGATCTGGATTCGCGTCTGCTCGGTGGTCAACACCGGTTCTGTCTCGGTCTGCACGTACTGCGCTGGCATCGCGATCTCCTTTGTCCGATTACAGGGTCTTGACGTCGTTGACGATCCAGCGGTCGCCGTCGCGCACCAGCTCGACCAGCATCCGGTAACGCTGCGTGTTGCCCTCGGGGGCAGTCACATTGGTGACCTGTTGGTCGACGAAGCCGATCACGGTCGCCGACTCGTCGTCGAGGCGTTCGACGGCCACGTGCTCGGCGGTCGCGGCGGCCACACCCTTGCTGGTCACCACGATGTCGCGCAGGGCGGCGACCATCTCGTCGTACTTCTGCGCGAACTCGGGTGTGGAGTCGGCGGTGATGGCGCCCTTGTTGGCGTCCAGATCCTGGTAGTCGAACGAGGCCATCGCCACCAGGTAGTCGCGCGCGGTCGAGACGGCCTGCTGCTGCCAGCGGTGCAGCTCGCTCTGCTGGTACAGCGTGTACCCGAGCGCCCCGCCGAGGGCGAGCACGGCCGCCAGCAGCACCGGCACCACGGCGCGCCGCAGCCAGGAGCGCGATGCGACCGGCGCCGGTTCGGGCGCCGCGGGCGCCACGTCGAGGTTGGTCTCGTCGTCGACGGTCTGGGTGGTTGACACTTCGGGGTCCTCCGGGTCGGTCACGTCATCTCGGGACATCGTTGTTCCGCAGAATCATTCGCCACTTGTAGACGAGTTCGGCCAGGGTCGGGATCTTGATCGGATCGCGCACGACGGGTGGGCCGACCACGCCGCCGGGGATCTGCGAGTTCTGCATGCCCAGGTCGTTGGGCCGCGGCGCGTTGGCCGCCCCGCGCATCTGCATATCCGGCGACGGCGGGCAGTACCGGACCAGGTTGGGCTCCACCGGGGTGACGTCCCCGATGGTGCGCCGGTCGACGTCGTGCACGCACACTGGCCCCTGGGTGGCGATCAGCGCGAAGTCCGCGCGATCGCCCTTGACGATCGACGAAAGGTCGTAGAGACCCTGCGGTATCGCCGTCAGACCGGTCTCCAGCGATGCGGTGCGGTCGCCGACGATCGGGGTGACGGTGGCGAGGTTGGCCAGCGTCGCGCCGAAGCTGTCGCGGTAGGTGTCCAGCACCTGCCGCACCGAGGCCAGCGCGGCCGGCGAGTGATCGGTCAGGTGCAGGAAAACCGGTCCGCTGTCGTCGAGTTGGGTCGCGAACTGCGCGCTGGCATTCATGCCGCGCACGAAGCTGTGCTGTTGGGCGGCCATGGTGGTCACCAGCCGGGCGGTGCCCTCGATCAGCGGCTGCAACTGCTCGGTGCGCTCGTGCAGGCCCTCGGAGATGACGGCGGCGCTGTCGATCAGCGAAGCCAGGCTGGGACCCAGTCCGGTGAAGGAGTCCGACAATTCGGTGGCGACGTCGCCGACGGCCTGCGCGTCGATGCCCTTGACCAACCGGCCGGCGTCCTGCATGACGCGGTCCATCTGCACGGGCTGACGGTCGGCCGGGGCCGCGATGGTGTCCCCGGACTCGAGGAACGGGGCGCCGGCGGATTGCGGGAAGATGTCGACGCTTTGGATGCCGGCGGCGGTGCCCATGCCGACCGTCATGATCGAGTCGCGCGGGATGCGAGTGTCCGGATCGACCGACAGCCGGACCCGGGCGCCGCCCTCGGGGGCCAGGCCGACGTCGGCGACCGTCCCGACCTCGACGCCGCGGACGGTGACGCTGGTGCCCTTGGTCAGACCGAAGCCGTCGGTCATGGTGGCGTGCAGCGTCATCGGGGTCTGAAACCCCTGTGCGCCCACTACGTAACGGATGCTGAACGGCACCACGATCGCGCTGATCGCGGCGAAGATGGCCACCTGGACCAAGACGAGACGGGTCAATGCAGCCCCCCGGAGAGAAAACCGTCGAGCGCTTCCTGGCCGGTGATCGGGATGCCGTTGACGATCAGGCCGCCGGTGAGCAGCTTGTCGATGGTGCCCGGGATGTCCAGCGCGCCATCGAACATCAGATAGTCGCCGTGCACGGACTCGCCGAACCGGTCGAGGAAGGTGTTCATGGTGGTCAGGGTGTCGGTGAGCCGGTCGTTGTAGCTGCTCAGGGCGGACACCACGGTGCCGGCGTCCTGGACCAGGGCCGCGGTATCGGCGTGGGCGAAGGCGTCATTGGCGGTGGCCGCCAGCGCGGTGGTCGAGGCGAATAACGTCTCGAGCTTGGCCCGCTGGACGTCGAGCATCGCGACCACCCGCGGCAGCGAATCCAGATACGCGCCGACGGTGTGCTGTTCGCGTTCGAACTGGGCGCTGATGTCGGCGGCCAGCCGCAGTGCCTCGTCGAAATCGCCCTGATGTTCCTGGGTTTTGGCGGTGAGCACCGACATGGCGTCGATGAGGCCGCGGATCTTTTCCGATCGGCCACCGAACGCCTGATCGAGTTCGTTGACGATGGTGGTCAACTGGTCGACGCCACTGCGCGACATCAGGGCGCCGAAGGTCGCGAGCGCCGTCTCGATCTGCGGGCCCAACTCGGTCTGGGTGGGCGGGATGACGTCGCCGTCGCGCAGCACCCGGCCCGCCGGTTGCGCCGGGGCGGCCAGCCGGACGAACGGATTGCCCAGGGCCGACGGCAGTTCCACGCTGGCGATGGTGTTCGTCGGCAGGTTGGCGTCGGCGCGCACGCTCAGTTCCACCGAGGCCCCGGAGGCGGCCAGGTTCAGCTTGCTGACCCGCCCGACCACCTTCTGGCCGTCGCGGACGTCGGCGCCGATGGCGATGCCGTCGGCCGTGGGCAGGATGACGGTGACCGACATCGCCTGCCCGGGCGCGCTGCGGCCCAGCGGCAGATCCTGGATGCCGATGTCGGATCCGGCCCACAGGGCCACACCGCTGAGCGCGGCGATGCCGAGCATCGCGGCCGTGGTGCTCGCGGGTTTGGGTAGGCGACTCATCTGGGGTGCTCCGGATTCGGCGGCGGGATGACGCCGGTGACGGCGCTGACGATGCCGAGCGGATCGGACCGGCTGATGGGGAAGGACAGCGGGTTGACGATGCCGACCCCCGAGCAGATCTCCCACTGGTGGCGTTCACAGAAGTTGTGCGCATCGGCGAACTGGAGCAGCGCCGAGGACACGTTGAGCCGGATGCGGCCGCGGCGGTCGGGGCCGATGGTGCCCGACAGGTTCTGCATCATCAGCGGGAGCAGATCCATGAACTCGGCGAGTTCGGGCTGGCGTCCGGTGAGGATGTCACCGACGACGTTGAGGTTCGTCGAGATGGCGCCCATGTCGTCGGAGTGCTTGTGCACCACGGTGTTCACTTGGTCCAGCACGGTCTTGAGGTCCTTCATCGGGCCGGTGATGTCGACGTTCGCCTCGGCCCACGAATCCCCGAGCAGACCAAGGGAGCTCACCAGGTTGTTCAGCGATACCTGCCGCTGGTTGAACGCGGTCAGCATGGTGTCGAGGTTCTCGACGACGGTGTCGATGTCCTCGGCGCGGGCGCCGACCACACCGGTGGCGCTGCTGAGGTTGCGGATGGCGGTGTTGAACTGCTTGCCCTGGCCGCGCCACTGGTCGGCGCCGCGGGCCAACAGTTGACCCATGTCGCCCTGATCGGGGCCCAGCGCCTCGGTGAGCGTCGTCAGGCTGGCCAGCATGCTGTCGAAGGTGATCGGCGCATGCGTGCGTTCGACCGGGATGACGTGGCCGGGCGCCAATTGCGGCCCGCTGCCGCCGTAGGCGGGTCCCAGTTCGACGCTGCGGTCGCTGATCAGCGCCGGGCTCATGATGTAGGCGTCGACCTCGGCGGGCAGCTCGACATCGGCCGGCATCGACATCGACACCCGCACGGTGGTGCCCTGCGGCGTGACCTCGGTGACACGGCCGACCGGGACCCCGAGCACGGTGACCTTGCTGCCGGGGTAGATCCCGTTGACGTAGGTGAAGTCGGCGTGCAGGACGGTGGCGTTGTCGGTGCGGCCGAACACGTACCAGCCGCCGGCCCCCAGGAAGACCAGCACGGCCACGGCCATCACGACGACGCGCTTGCGGTGACTCATCGGCACGTCCTCTGGATGTTCAAGGCACACAGCAGGTTGTCCGGCATCACCAGCGACGGCGAGTTGACGTCGGCCCAGTTCCCGTTGCCGGTGGCGTTGGTGACCGAGCGCATGGCCGGCGGCAGGTTGCGCAGCGTGGCGTCGATGTGTTCGGCGTTGTCGCGCAGCGTGGCCGTGATCCCGGTGAGCTTGGTGATGACCTCGCTGAAGTCGTGCTGCTTTTCGCCGTAGACCGCGGACAGTTCCCGCAGCAGCGCGCCGAGGTTGGTGACGATCTGGCTGAGTGCATCGCGGCGGGCGGTCAGCGACGAGACGATGTGTGCGGCGTTGGCCGCGGTGTTGGTCACGGTGTCGTTCTGCTCGACGAGCAGGTCCGACAGCGACCGCGAGATGCGCAGCAGCTCGTCGAACTTCGCGCCGCTGTCGGCGAAAACGGCGCTGGCGCTGCTGATCCCGGCCAGCGCGGCGCTCAGGTCGGTGTTGTCGGTGGGGATGGACTCGTTGACGGTGCGCATCGCAGCGGTGAGCGCCTCCCGGTCGAGGCCGGCCGCGGCGTCCTCGGCCTTGCGCCCGACCTCGTCGAGGCTGTAGGGCACCGTGGTGCGCGCCAGCGGAATCACGTTGCCGTCCTGCGGATCCACCACACCGGCGGGCGTGACGTCGAGGAACCGCTTGCCCAGCACGGTGCGCAACCGCACGGTGGCGGTGGTCTGGTTGCCCAGCGGCTGGCCGTCGTCGAGCCGGAAGTCGACGCGTACCCGGTCGCCGGCGAGGTTGACGCGTTCCACCCGCCCGGCCGGCACCCCGGCGACGTAGACCGGGTCGCCGCTGGTCAATCCGCTGGAGTTGGCCATCTCCGCGGTGAACGCGTCGGTGCGGGCCTGGTAGACGACGCGGGGCAGGCCAATGGTCACCAGCATCAGCACGATCAGCGCGAGGGTGCCGATGGCGCCGAGGGTGAACGGGATCGTCGGGTTGTGCCCGCGGTCCTTCTTGAGCAGGAACATCACCGCCCCGACGAACAGGTCGATGAGTTTCACCAGGAACATCACAGGCACACCTCCGTATGCCGACTGCCGAAGATGTTTGCCTCGTGCTTGGCGATCTTGAGCGTGAAGTTGCAGAGGTACAGGCTGACGAAGCCGCCGTAGCTGCTGGCCCGGTTGATGGAATCGGCGAAGTGCGGCAGCTTTTCGACCAGCGCCTCGAAGTCGGCGGTGTTCTGTTCCCAGGTGCCCAGCATCGCGTTGAGATCGGTCAGCGCCTCGCCGTAGGCGGCGCTGGACTGCGTGACGGTGTTGGTGAGCGTGGCCAGCACGGCGTTGCCCTGATCGAGCAGCAGTTCCAGCTGACCGTTGGGACCGGTGACCGTGGCGGTCAGGCGCTCGAGCCCGCCGAGCATCTCGGTGAGTTGCGGCTGGCGCGCGTTGACCGTGCTCATCAGCGCCGACACGTTGTCGATCAGGGTGGTGAAGATCTGATCGTTGTGGTCCATCGAGGCGGTCATGGTGGCGATCTGGGCCAGCAGGGTGGTCACCGTTTGCGTTTGGCCGCCGAAGGTTTCGGCGAAGCCGCGGGTGATGGTGTTGACCTGTGCGGGTTCGAGCGCGTCGAACAGCGGCTTGAACCCGTTGAGCAGCGCGGTCAGGTCGACGGCGGGGCTGGTGGCGGCCAGGGGGATGACCCCGCCGGCCGCGAGGAGCTGGCGGGGTTCGCCGGTGGACAGTTCCTGCACGGTCCCGGTCGGATCGGACAGCGCGACGTAGCGGGCGCCGAGCATGTCGCCGTAGCGCACCGCGGCGGTGACGTCGGTGGTCAGCGCGTAGCGCGACCGGACCTCGAGCCCGACGTCGGCGCGGCTGGTGCCCTGCCCGTTGTCGGCGAACCGGATCGAGTCGACGCGCCCGATGCGGATCCCGTTCATGGTGACCGGGTTACCGACGCTGAGGCCCTCGACGCTGCTGAACTGCGCCACGTAATTGGTGGTGTTGCCGCGCACCGGCACCGACAACGTGTTGACCACGAGCAGGCCGCTCATCACCCCGGCGGCGCAGAAGCTGCCCACCTTGGCCCAGGACTGCCAGCTGACCTTCATGCGACCCGTACCTCCGTGCCGCGCACCAGGGGACCGAGCATCACCACGGTGGCGATGTGGGGCTCGGCGGCGCCGTGGCCGCCCAGCACCTCGTTCTGCAGGACGCCCAGCGCGTGCGATTCGGCCGCGCCGCCGACGATCGCCGAGGCGGGCGCCGCCTCCGCGGGGAAGCCGGGTCCCGGGGCGGGGCCGGGTGCGGGGGCTGGCGGCGGGGGAACGCCGCCGCTGCGCTGACCTTCGGGGAAGAACGCCACCGGCGGCGGCGATTTCAGGTCAACGGAGTCGGGCAGCGGGATGTCCAGCGGCATGGTCGGCACCGGGTTGAACGGGTCGGCGTCGGCGCAGTGGGCGCCGTAGGTCGTCCCGTAGACCGGGCAGTCCGCGGCCGTGTAGGGCATGGGGCCGGAGAAGGTGGCGACGGCGGTGATGCTGAACTTCCCGGTGGCGAAGGTCCGCGCCCCGGCGTCACCGAAAGTGCGCGCACCGGCCAGGGTTTCGACCAGGCCCTCGGGTTGGGCCGCGGTGGTGGCCAGGATCTTGCCGCCGGCGTCGAGGACGGTGATGAACGATTCGCGGTGGTCGGCAAAGAACGCGGTCAGCACCGAGCCCAGGCCGGCCATCTCGCCCAGGGCCGCCCCGAAGGCGGCGCTGTCGTCGGCGAGGCGCTCCGAGACGTTGGTGGCGGCCGACAGGGTGGTCAGGATGTCGGGGGTCGCGGTGTGCAGGGCGCTCATCACGTCGCGGAACTGTGGGGTGGTGTCCAGGAACCGGGTGACGGTCGGGGTCAGCACCGACGAGGCCGCGCTGAGATTGTCGATGGTGGAACCGATCTCGGAGCCCCGGTCGCGCAGCGCCTGGCTGACCGCGGTGAGCGCGGTCTGCATCTTCTCGGGCTGCAGCGTGGAGAAGACGTCGACGATCTTGGTGAAGACGTCGTAGAGCGCCAGCGCGTCGGCGCTGTCGTCGATGGAGATGGTGGTGCCGGCGCTCAGCGGCGCGGCGGTGCCGGTCTGGTCCGCGCGGTCGGCGAGTTGCAGGTAGATGTCGCCGAAGAAGGTGCGCGGCACGATGCGGGCCACCACGGTGGCCGGGATCAGCGGCAGCTTGTCGCGGTCGATGGCCAGGCGCACGCGCGAAGTTTCGGTGCCGGACTGGATTTCGGCGATGCGCCCGACGTTGACCCCGTGATAGCGCACCGGCGCGGCGGTGGTGATCAGCCCGGCCGAGGCCGGCACGCCGACGAACACGTCGCCGGTGGGGTCGAGGCTGCCGGTGGCGCGGCCGACGAGGACCGCGGCCACGACTCCGGCGACCGCGACGGCGATCAGGCCGCGCACCGCCAGCCAGGGCCGGCCGGGCATGAAGGGCCTGCGGCCCCGCGTCTTTCGACCGAGCATCACACCCCCATCCCCGGGATCTCGGGAACCAGACCCCACAGCGCGAAGGTCAGCAGGACGTCCAGCACGCCGATGGCCAGGATGGCGGTGCGCAGCGCCCGGCCGGCGGCCTGGCCCACGCCCTCGGGGCCACCGGAGGCGAAATAGCCGTAGGTGCAGTGCACCAGCGCGACGACGACGGCGAACACGATCGCCTTGATCCCGGAATACAGCAGGTCCTGGGGGCCCAGCGCGAGGTGGAAGAAGTAGTCGTAGGTGCCCGGCGAGGCCCCGTTGAAGAACACCACCACGGTGCGCGTCGACAGGTAGCTGGCCAGCAGGCCGATCATGTAGATCGGGATCACGCAGACCACGGCGGCGATCACGCGGGTGCCCACCAGGAACGGGATGGACCGCAGCGCCATCGCGTCGAGCGCATCGATCTCGTCGGAGATCCGCATGGCGCCGATCTGCGCGGTGAAGCCGGTTCCGACCTTGGCGGCCAACGCGATTGCAACCACCACCGGGGCCAGCTCGCGGGTGTTCGCGACGGCGGCGAGCATGCCCGACAGGGTGTTCATCCCGACCAGGTCCAGGCCGCGCTGGGTCTCGACGCCGAGCATCATCGCCGCGGCCAGCGACATGGCGAACACGATGCCGATGGTGCCGCCGCCGGAGAGCAGGGAGCTGTTGCCGAAGGTGACCTCGCCGATCTGGCTGAGTGAATGCTTGCGGTACCGCACCAGCGCGTAGGGCAGCGAGGCCAGCACCTTGCCGTAGAAGCTGACGTGCTGACCGATGGTGGCCAACCCGTGGTAGCCCGCGGCCGCGGGCTGCGTCAGGTGGTGCAGGGGTGCCGAACTGGTCAGGGCGGTCATCGGTAGCTGCCCACGGCGGGAACGACGACGGTGTAGAGCGCCGAGAGGATCGTGTTGAGGATGAACACCAGGGCGAAGGCGAGCACGACGGCCTCGTTCACCGAGTCCGCGACGCCGCGCGGTCCGCCCTTGGCGTGCAGGCCCTTGAAGGTCGCCACCAGCGTGGCGGTCAGGCCGAAGACGGCGGCCTTGATCAGGGCCATCACGAAGTCGGAGACCCGGCCGTACTGGCTGAAGGTGGCCAGGAAGCTGCCGGCGGGCAGTTGTTGCACGCCGATGTGGTACGCGTAGCAGGCCAGGACGCCGCCGAAGGTCACCATGGCGCACAGCGCCACCGAGACGATGACCGCCGCGATCAGCCGCGGGGCGACCAGGCGCTCGATGACGTCGAGGCCCATCACCTCCATGGCGTCGACCTCCTCGCGGATCTTGCGCGAGCCCAGGTCGGTACAGATCGCCGAGCCCGCCACGCCCGCCATCATCAGGGCGCAGACCAGCGCGGCCGCCTGCCCGACGACGATGAAGGCCACCACGGCGCCCGAGTAGCCGCCGGCGCCGATCCGGCCGGCCAACTCGCCGACGGAGACGGCGATGAACACGCCGATCGGCATCATCAGCAGCAGGGCGGGGCCGGTGCAGACCCGGCCGATGAACAGCGTCTGGGTGATCAGTTCGTCGAGGGCCAGCCGCCGCCGGACCACCGCGACCCCGACGCTGACGAGCGCTTGGACCGAGAATCCCAGGACGTAGCCGCCCTGGACCATGAGGTCGCGCAGCGGGCCCTTGGTGGCCGGCAGCTCGTAGGTCATGGCGTCCTTTCCCGGATCGAGTCACGGCGTCCGGGGTGCAACAGCCCGACCCCCGGTCGAGTGGAGCATGTCACACGTCCGCTCCATCGCGCAAGGTCTAAGTTAATGACCATTCGCCGGTTGGTGGCCGGGTCGCCGGGTGGTCGCGATGTGCGGGTGGCTCGGCTACGCCAGTAGTCAGCGGGGTTATTCGATCAGATGGAGTCGCTATGACTCGCAATCTATGTTGAGCGATGTTCCTATGCCACGCAAGCTGACCTCGGGGGCCTGGGTGGGTTACCGTGTCCGCCATGTCCTCGGTTCGCAGGCGACCCCGTAACCGCAAGGCCCAGATCGCCCGCGCGGCGGCCGAGGCCTTCGGGGAGTCCGGCTACCACGCGGTGAGCATGGACGACATCGCGACCCGCGTCGGCATCTCGGCCGCAGCGCTCTACCGTCATGCGGCCGGCAAGTACCAGTTGTTCCGGGACGCGGTCCTGGCGCTGGGAACTCAGCTGCAGGACTGTACCGCGTTCGTCGAGGAGCCGCCGAACCCGTTGGAGCCCGCCCAGTTGCGCGATCAGATCCTGACCGCCCTGATCGACACGGCGTTGGCCAACCGCAGCTCGGGCGGGCTGTACCGGCGGCAGGCCCGCTATCTGGTCGACGACGACCACGTACTGCTGATGGACCAGTTGAAGTCGGTGAACCGGCGTATCCAGGTGCCGTTGCGGGAGCTGCGGCCGGGGTTGGCCGCACCGCAGCGCTGGACGTTGTCGGCGGCGGCGCTGAGTGTCATCGGTTCGGTGGCCGACCATCATGCCCAGCTCGGTCACCCGCAGCTTCGGGAGCTGCTGCTCGGTCGCGCCGCGACAGTTCTGAATGCCGAACTGCCCCAAGGTGTCTCACGCGAGGCGGTCGTGTCCGCGGCGGAGGTCAGCGCCGGCCGCTACGAAGACGTGCTGCGCCAGTCGCTGATCCTGTTCCACCGCCGCGGCTACCACCAGACCAGCGTGGAGGACATCGCCGGCGCGGTCGGCATGCCGGCATCCGGTATCTACCGGTACTTCTCGGGCAAGGCCGACATCCTGGCCGCCTCGTTCCGCCGCGCCGCCGACCGGGTCTCGGCCGATGTCGCCAATACCCTTGCCGCGGAGTCGGATCCGGGGCAGGCGCTGGACCGCCTCATCGAGGCCTACATCGCCAGGTCCTTCGAGAACCCGGAACTGGCCCACGTCTACCACACCGAGCGGATCAACCTTCCGCCCGCGGATGACAAGGTGCTGCGCAACATTCAGCGGGCCACGGTAGAGGCCTGGGCGCAGTTGCTCACCGCGGTCCGGCCGCAGTTCGGGGTGGCCGAGGCGCGCATCGTGGTCCACGCGGGCTTCGCCGTCGTCGTCGACATCGGCCGCCTGGTCGGGTTCGAGGACGCCGGGGGAGCGCCGCAGTCGCGGGCCTGGGTGCGCACGCTGATGACCGCGACGCTGCTGGGCGGCGACGTCGCGGAAGAGCCCGCGGACACCGCCGGCGTGAGCGTCGATCTGTCGGCCTGAACCGCAGGCGATCTCAGCGCGCCCGCCACAGCCGCTCGGAGGCCGGCCCCGCCGACTCGGCGCGGATCCGTTGGAAATTGCGGCCGCCGCGGCGAAACGTCGCGAGCACCGCGGCCGGCACCTCGTGCTCGACCCACGGTCGGTCGGACCAATCGCAGCTGCGCACGTGCACCAGATCGGCGGCCACCGCGGCCGGATCGGCGTCGTACGACCACGGCCCGGTCAGCTGCCCCAGCCGGAACAGCCCGTCGGGGTCCCGGGCCCACACCAACGCCCCGGCGGCGACGGCGGCGAACCGCTCGATGAGCGCGCTGGTGCGCGGGTCGTACTGTTCGCCGGCCAGGCGCAGCGCCGAAGCCAGATCGCGCGGGGCGGGCCGCAGGACACCGCCGAATCCGCACAGCCCGAGGGTCATCGCCCGGTCGAAGGCCAACGCGGGATCGATGTCGGCGCGGCGGGACCGCAGCGGCGCCCGATACACCCCGACCGACATGGCTAGGCGAACGGCGCACGCCGGTCGAGGCGTCGCGATCCGGCACCCGCGGCGCGCCAGACCTTCGCCACCCAGTCGGCGTCCTCGTCGGTCACCAGGTTGCCCATGACGCGCACGGCGATGCCCATCAGCGCGGTCGAGCGCATCGCGATCGGGCCGGTCATGGGCAGGAAGCGGGGGATGGTCAGCAGCAGCGCCAGCCGCCGGGCCACCGAGAACCCCTTGGCGTAGTGCTCCTGCAGGACCGCCGGCCAGGCGCGCGAGAGGTCGGCGACGTCGAGCATGTCGGCGGCCAGCCGCCCGGTCTCGAGTCCGTAATCGATGCCCTCCCCGTTGAGCGGGTTGACGCAGGCCGCGGCGTCGCCGATCAGCATCCAGTTCGGTCCGGCCACCCCGGACACCGCCCCGCCCATCGGCAGCAGCGCCGACGACACCCGCAGCGGCGGACCCTCGAAACCCCAGTCCGCACGCTTGAGATCGGCGTAATGCCTGATCAGCGGCTTGAGTGCGACGTCGGCGGGGCGCTTCACGGTGGCCAGCGCACCCACCCCGAGATTCACCTGACCGTTGCCCAGCGGGAAGATCCAGCCGTAGCCGGGCAGCACGGCGCCGTCGGTGGAACGCAGTTCCAGGTCCGAGGAGATCCACGGCTCGTCGGCGCGCGGGGAGTCCAGGTAGCCGCGCACCGCCACGCCGTAGACGGTTTCCTGGTGCCACTGCCGGCCCAGCACCCGGCCCAGCGTGGAGCGCGCCCCGTCGGCGACGATCAGGGTGCGACACCGCACCCGGGCCCCGTCGGAGAGCACCAGCGTGTCGACCCGCCCGGCGGAATCGCGCTCGACATCAACGACTTTCACGCCGAGCAGCATCTTGGCCCCGGCGTCCTCGGCCACCTGCCGGATCCGGTCGTCGAGTTCGGTGCGCGGAACCGCCGAACCGGTCGACGGGAACGCCGGGCCCGGCCAGTCCACCTGGACCGCCGAACCGAAGCCCGCCAGCCGCAACCCGCGGTGCCGGATGTGCTCGTCGAGCCAGCCGTCGAGACCCAGCAGAGCGAGTTCGGCGACCGCCCGCGGGGTCAGCCCGTCGCCGCAGGCCTTGTCCCGCGGGAAGGTGGCCGAATCGATGACCACGACGTCGCGGCCGGCGCGCGCGGCCCAGGCCGCGGCCGCGGAACCAGCCGGTCCGGCACCCACCACAACCACCTCGGCGGTGTGGGCGGCGCAGGTTGGTTCCGAGATGTTCACGAAGCCCAGTATGTTGGACGCATGAGGACGCCGGCGAGCGTGGTTGCGGGAGTGGACTTCGGGGACCCCGATTTCGCGCGAAGTGTCCGCGACGGGGTTGAGCAGATCGAGAAGCTGATGGAGGCCGAACTCGGCCGATCCGACGGCCTGATGTCCGAGGCGGTGCAGCATCTGTTCCGCGCCGGCGGAAAGCGGTTCCGGCCGCTGTTCACCGTGCTGTCGGCCGGGCTGGGGCCGCGGCCGGACGCCCCGGAGGTCACCATCGCCGGTGCGGTGATCGAGATGGTGCACCTGGCGACGCTGTACCACGACGACGTGATGGACGACGCCCAGGTTCGCCGCGGCGCGCCCAGCGCCAACGCGCGCTGGAGCAACAACATCGCGATCCTGGCGGGCGACTACCTGTTCGCGACGGCCTCGCGGCTGGTGTCCCGGCTGGGCCCGGACGCGGTGCTGGTGATCGCCGACACGTTCGCCGAATTGGTCACCGGTCAGATGCGCGAGACCCGCGGCGCGGCCGAGGACGCCGATCCCATCGAGCACTACCTGAAGGTGGTGTACGAGAAGACCGCGTGCCTGATCTCGGCCTCGGGCCGCTTCGGTGCGACCTTCTCCGGGGCCGCCGAGGAGCAGGTCGAGCGGCTGGCCCGCCTCGGCGGTCAGGTCGGCATGGTCTTCCAGATCTCCGACGACATCATCGACATCGACAGCGACCCCGACGAGTCGGGCAAGCTGCCCGGCACCGACCTGCGCGAGGGTGTGCACACGCTGCCAGTGCTCTACGCGCTGCGCGAAGACGGTCCCGACGCCGCGCGGCTGCGGGAACTGCTGAAGAAGCCCGTCGAGGACGACGACGTGCTGGCCGAGGCGTTGGGCCTGCTGCGGGCCTCCCCGGGCATGGCCAGGGCCAAGGAAACCGTGCGGGACTACGCCGAGCAGGCGCTGGCCGAGCTCGAACAGCTGCCCGATGTACCGGGCCGGTACGCCCTGGCGTCGCTGGTGAACTACACCGTCAACCGGGACGGTTAGTCCCGTTCGCGGAACTTCGGTGCCTCGGTTGCCGTTTAATCAGCTGACAGCTGTCAAGGTAGGAGGACGTTGATGACTTGGCACCCGACCGGTAACCGGATCAAGACTTTCGTGTTGTTGGTGGGCTTCACCGCCCTGATCATGTTCATCGGCGCGCTGTTCACCCAGTCGACCGGGTCGACGATCTGGATCTGGATCGCGCTGCTGTTCGCGCTGGGCACCAACGCCTACACCTATTTCAACAGCGACAAGCTGGCGCTGCGGGCCATGCACGCGGTGCCGGTCACCGAGGTGCAGGCCCCGGTGATGTACAAGATCGTGCGCGAGCTCGCGACCACCGCGCACCAGCCGATGCCGCGGCTGTATGTCTCCGACACCGCCAACCCGAATGCCTTTGCCACCGGTCGTAATCCGCGCAACGCCGCGGTGTGCTGCACCACCGGCATCCTCAACATCCTCAACGAGCGCGAACTGCGTGCGGTGCTCGGCCACGAGCTGTCCCACGTCTACAACCGCGACATCCTGATCTCGTGTGTGGCCGGGGCCATGGCCTCGGTGATCACCGCGCTGGCCAACTTCGCCTTCTTCGCCAACATGTTCGGCGGTAACCGCCAGGGTGGTGGCGGCGGGAACATCTTCGCGCTGCTGCTGATTCAGCTGCTCGGTCCCATCGCGGCGACCGTGGTGCGGCTGGCCGTCTCGCGTTCGCGGGAGTACCAGGCCGACCAGTCGGGCGCCGAACTCACCGGCGATCCGCTGGCCCTCGCCTCGGCGCTCCGCAAGATCTCCGGCGGGGTCGAGCGGGCCCCGCTGCCGCCCGACCCGAAGCTGGCCGATCAGGCGCACCTGATGATCGCCAGCCCGTTCCGCGCCGGCGAGAAGATCGGCAAGCTGTTCTCCACGCATCCGCCGATGGAGGAACGCATCAAGCGCCTCGAGGACATGGCCGGCCGCGGCGGGCTGCGTCCCGGCGGCTACTGACCGCCGAACTCGGGGCGCAGCACCGGCCGCAGCGCCGACAGCGGGATGTGCGCCTCCACGGTGCCGCCGTCCATCGACCACTGCATGACGCCCGGGGTGAAATCGGTTGGGCTGTCGCGTCCCACGGGATAGTCGGGCATGTAGAGGATCAGTTCGTCCGGGGTCAGCGCCCACGCCTTGTAACCACCCGAATACACCTTGTCCGGGGTCCAGCGGTCCGCGACGAACGGGTAGGTCCCCGGTTGGTGCGGCGGCTGCGCGCGGTCCAGCGCGGCCACCACGTAGGGCTGCGCCAGCGGCGGTAGCGCCACCAGCGGGTCCACGCCCGGCTGCACCAGGTCGGCCAGGCCGAGTTGACGGCCACCGGCCATGTCGAACGTGAAGGTGCGGTAGGCGTTGTTGAAGTCCGGACCGTCGGCGTGATAGGTCTCCCGGAACACCGCCGAGACGACGTCACCGCGCCGGTGGATCTGATAGTTACCCTCGCCGAAGCTGTCGGCGACCATGTTCGCCCCGGCCCGCCGCCAGTTCTCCACCAGGGTGTTGAGGTATCCGCGCACCACCGGCCCGGCCACCGGGTCGTCGACGAGTTCGGCGGGGATCGCGACCTTGATGTCCCGCACCGCGTTTCGCTGCGAGACGACCGAGGTGCGGCAGTACTGCCCGTCCCACTGGCCGCGCAACTCGTCACAGAACGATGCCTGCGAGGCGCCGGCCCCGGGCGCGACGAGTAGCGCCGCGGCGGTCGCGATCGCCGCGGCCAGGCCGAATCGGATACCCATACTGGTCACCGCCGCGCTCAGGGCAGCTCGACTTTGCTTGCGCGCCAACGGCCGTCGACCAGCTCCATAGTCATCTTGATCCGGCTGCGGTCGATGCGCGGATCGGGCACGCTGGTGTTGGACACCGACTGGTCGACGAACAGCAACACCACGACCTCGTCGGGGCTGGCGGACTGCACCGCGGACTCGACGACGACGCCGTGCGCAGTGGCCTTGTTGTCGATGAGCAGTTGCCGCAGCTGGGTGCTGGACTGCGAGTACATGTCCTTGAACTCGCCGGTGGCGCCGTCGAGTACCTGGTCGAAGTTCTCGTCGACCTTGTTGGAGTCGATGCTGGTCAGCACCTGCGCGTAGGCGTTGGCGGCCTCCTGGGCCTGCCGACCGGCCTCGTCGACGCTGGTGACGTTCCACAGTTTCCAGCCCAGGAACCCGGCTCCGGCCAGCGCAACGACGAGCGCCCCGGCCAGGGCGCCGACCAGCCAGCCGGGCCGTGACGACGCGTTGGTGGTCGGCGCGTCGGTGGACTCGGAACTCTCGGGGCTGTCCGCAGCGTCGGCGGCGTCGGGTTCGGTGGCCGACTCCTCGGTGCCTTCGGTCTCGTGGATCTCCTCGGTGGCCTCGGTGAGTTCTTCGGGGGCGGTGTCGGTCTTCTTGTCAGTGGTCACAGTCAAGTCAGTCTCCTTTCTCTGACTGTCGGGGTCAACGGGGTGGGTCGATCGGCAGCTGGGGACCGCCGTACGGGGTGGGGATCGAGAAGCGGCCCCGCGGCGTCGGATCGGTCTGCCGGCCGAGGTCGGCACCGGCGGGCGGACCCGCGCCGTTGTCCGCCTCGGCGGGGCGCGGCGCGTTCTTGGCGCCCCGCACCAGCACGCCGGGATGGTCGTCGCGGCAGTAGGTGTACATGAACGGTTCGGCGAAGTCGGCGGCCGACGGTGGGCGCCGTGGCGTGCCGTAATCGCAGGAATACCGGGTGTAGATGTCCGCGGTGGCCCACAGCCCGTTGTCGTGCATCACGCTGCCCAACGCGTCGAGCACGGAGGTGCGGTAGTCCGGGAACAGCGCGTGCAGCGCCGGCACCCGCAGGTAGAGCAGTCGCGAAGTGGTGGTGAGGTTGCCGAGCAGTTGCACCATGGTGTCGGAGTTGTCGACGAACAGGTGGTCGATCGACGTCAGGGCGTCGGGGGTCTGGTCGGTCAGGCGCCGGAAACCCTCGCGCATATTGCTGACACCAGTCAGCGTGTGGCGCAGATTGTCGGCGGCCACGTCGATGCCGGCGTTCTTGTCGGCGGCCAGGGTCAGCACCACGCGGCTGGTGCGCAGCACGCTGGTGGTCTCGGGCAACACGGAGTCCAGCGTCGAGAGCAGGAACGTGCCGCCGTCGATGATGTCGGCCAGCTTCTGCGGCCCGGCCTGGCTCAGGCTCAGCTCGTGCTTGATGAGCTCGATCTTGTCGGTGTCCACCTGGGCCAGCGCGCCGTCGGCGTTGGCCAGCAGTTCGGCGAGGCTGACCGGCACGGTCGCCCGCCCGTGCGCGACGACGGCGCCGTCCTGCAGGAAGGGGCCGGTATCGGAGTCGGCGACGAAGTCGATGTACTGTTCGCCGGCCGGCGAGAGCCCGGAAACCCGGACATCGCTGGATTCCGGTATCTGGACCGTGGACTTCACGGTGACGACCGCGTCGACGCCGGCCGGGGTGATGTCGAGGTGTTCGACCCGCCCGATCGGCACCCCGCGCAGCGTCACATCCTGATTGGGTAGCAGCCCAGCCGATTCCGGCAGTTCGACGGTCACCCGATAGCTCGAGGCGAACGGGTTGACCCGCAGCGCGCCCAGCAGCAGGTACGCGGTGGCCACCAGCAGCGTGAGCACCAGGGCGAGCCCGGACAGCCAGGCGCGCTTGCGGTGCCCGGCGCGCACCACCCCGACGATGCCGTCGGCGACCGCGCCGATCATCGCGGCCCCTCCGCCGGAAGCGGCCCGGCCGGGGGCGGTTCGGGCGGCGGCGGTTCGGCGGGGGCCAGCACCACCTGACCCGGCTCGGTCGGGCTCGGCTGCACCGGCACCTGCGGCACGCCCGGGCCCCTGCCGACGATGCGCTCCTGCAGCCGCCACAGGGTGTACTTGAACGACCCGACCAACTGCTCCCAGTTGTAGCGTTTGGGCCCGTGCAGACCGGCGTCGCCGGTGAACCCGATGTCGGGTATCGAACCCAGGATCAGGCGGTCGATGCTGGCTCGGGTGGCCAACGAATTGCCCGCGGTGCCCTTGATCAGTGGCGGCATCAGCCGGTTGAGCGAATACAAGGTGGCATCCGGGGCCAGCACCAAATCGTTCCAGGCCGCGGCGATCTGGTTGGCGTCGGCGATGACGCTGCGCCCGCTGGCGTCGGTGCCGGCGATCGACGGGAACTTCTTGAGCTGATCGGTGGTGTCGCCGACCTGGCGGACCAGATCGGTGATGCCGGTGGTGTGTTCGGCCAGCGTGTTGGCGGCCGGGCCGGCCTGGGTCATCAGTTCGCCGAGCGCGTCGTTCTTCGTCTCGATCTGGGCCACCAGCTCGTTCGTCTCGGAGATCGCGGTGGAGATCTCCTCGGAGCGCGCGTTGAGCTTGCCCAGCGTCCGGTTGGTCTTGCCGATCAACGCGCCGAACGCATGCCCCTGATCGCCGGTCGCCTTGCCCAGGCCGTTGATGATGTTGGTGAAGTTGCGCACCGCGCCGCCGTTGACCAGGATGGCCGCCGAGCCGAGCACGGATTCGACGGTGGCCGCCGAGGTGGTGGAATCCAGGCCGATGGTGTCGCCCTCGCCGAGCACCGGTGCGTCCGGAGCGGCATCGTCCGGCGGTCGCACGGAGATGAAGACATCGCCCAACGGTGTGGCCGAACGCAATTCGGCCGTGGTGCCCTGCGGCAGCCGCACACCGTCCATGATGCGCAGCGTCGCGACCGCCGTGTAGTCGCGGGCCACCATCGATTCCATCTGCCCCACGTCGGCGCCGGCGAGTTTCACCTTGGCGTCCGACGGCAGGTTGAGCGCGTTGCCGAACACCGCCGTGAGGGTGTAGCCGCTCGAGCCCACGCCGGGTGCGGGCAGCGGCAGGCTGCCCAATCCCTCGGTGGCGCAACCGGACAGCCCGAGTGTCGTCGCGAGCAAGACGGGCAGCAGAGCGCGGCGGCGGGAGGTCATTTCTGCCCCATCGCCGCGAGTCCGTCGAGCACGTAGGACAATCCGAAGTCCGGGCCGAAGTCCTGCAGCGTGCCGGTGCTGCAACCGAGTTGGCGCAGGCCCATCATGTTGCAGACCTCCTTGATGGTCTGGGTGTCGAACAGCACCTTGTCGACCAGCACGTGCGCGCGCGCCGCGCCGTTCTTCTGGTCGACGACGTTGTAGATGTTGTCCAGCGTCAGCGGCGCCACATCGAGGAACTCGGCGAGGTCGCGTCGATGCTCCACGGTGGTGAACAGCGAGGTGTCACCGTTGGCCACAATCTGTTTGATGGTGTCGCGGTGGGTGTCGAGCACCTCGCTGAGTTGCGTGACGACCTCGTTGATCTTCTGGCCGGTGGTCCCGGAGCCCAGGTTCTCGTCGGCGAGGATCTGGCTCAGGGCGCGCACCGAGGACCCGAACTCGCGCAGCGTGGCGTCGTTGTCGGCGGCGGCCTGCATCAGCGAACTGAGGTTGCGGATGATGGTGGTCAGCTGATCGCGGGTGACATCGCCGCGGTCGGCGCTGAGTCGCAGCGCGTTCGACAGCTCACCGAGCGCATCCTTCATCAGTTGGCCGTTGCCGTCGGCGATGGCCGCGCTGGCGTTGACCACCGAGGCCAAGGGGCCGTTGCCCTGGCCGTCACCGCGCAGGGAACCGGCCATCTTGTCCAGGACGTCGAGCACGCGGGCGAATTCGACCGGGGTCTTGGTCCGGTCCAGACCGATGGTGGCGTGGTCCTGCAGTCGGGGGCCGCCGCTGTAGGCCGGGGTGAGCTCCACCTGGCGGTCGGTCAGGATCGAGTTGGAGATGGTGACGGCCTGCACGTCGGCGGGCACCGCGACGTCGGCGTCGACGGTGAAGTCAACCTCGACGTAGCCGCCCTTCGGGGTGATCTTGGTGACCTGCCCCACCGGCATGCCCAGCACCGCGACGGTGTTGCCCTCGTAAAGTCCTGCGGCGCTGTCGAACTGCGCGGTGACGTTGATGGTGTTCATCCGGTCCTGCAGATAGAACCAGCCGACGCCGACCGCGCCGAGAACCAGCGCGACGGCGGCGACGAGCACCACGGCCAGCCTGCTGCGCGCGCTCATGCCTTGCAGTCCTGGTAGTACTGGATCATCCCGAACTGCTCGGCGCGACCGCTGATGGCGCACATCCACGAGTCGATGAGCAGACCGCCGGGGGCGTGCAGGTCGGCGGCGTTGCCGTTGCCGGTGGCGTTGGCGATGCCGCGCAGGGCCACCGGGCCGGACTGCAGGATGCTGCGCAGCAGGTCGTCGTGCTGGGCGAGCATGTCGGTCAGTTCCCGGATGTTCTGCAGCAGCGCCTCGAGTTCCGGCCGGTCCTCGATGACGGTGTCGGACAGCGTCTCCACGAGGTTGGTCAGACCGGCCATCATGGCGCGGAACGAATCCCTGCGCGCGACGAACTCGCCGATCAGGCTGTTGCCCTGGTGCACCAGGCTGCCCAACGTGGACTGCTGCCGACGCAGCGTGTTGGTCACCTTCTCGGTGGTCGCGAGCAGCGACCCGAGTTGGTCGCGGCGTTCGGCGATGATGGTCGACAGCGTGTGGGTGTTCTGCATGGCCTGCGGCACGATCTCGGGCAGCGACTCCATCTGGTTGCCCAGGATGCCCAGCGTTTCGGCGAACTTGTCGGAGTCGACCTGTTCGAAGGTCGTGGTGACGTCGGCCAGGGCCTCCTGCAGGTCGTAGGGGACCTCGGTGTGGTCGAGGTCGAAGGTGTTGTCCGGCAACGATCCGGGGCCGGCGGGGTGCAGCGCCAGGTAGCGGGAGCCGAGGATCGTGGTGATCTTGATGGTGGCGCGGGAGTTCTCCCCGAACGAGATGTCGTCGCGCACCTTGAGTTCGGCCTCGACGTGGTCGCCGGCCAGGCGCATGGCGGTCACCTCGCCGACCGGGATGCCGGCGATGGTGATCGGGTTGCCCGCCCGCAGCGCCGCGGCCTGCGCGAACTTGGCGGTGTAGTGGCGGTGGCCGACGTCGGCGAGCTTGACCGCCAGCAGCCCACCGATCAACACCGCCACGACGGCGACCGCGACCACGCCGAGCCAGGTCTTGTTCAGGCTCTCCAGGGTCCGGCGCCGGTGGTGCTCTTGCGGGGTGTCCTCAGCCATGTCAGTTGTTCCTGCATCGGGGGGTGTATTGCACGCCGTCGCCGGGGCTCGCGGCGTCGACGATGATCGGCACGACATCGTTGAGGCCGGGGAAGAACCCGGTGATGTTCAAGTCGCAGATGTAGGCGTTGACGTAGGAGCCCTCGCCGGTGACCCGGGCAAAGCCCTTGAGCAGCAACGGCAGATTGGCGCCGGTGAAGGCCAGCTGCGGTTCGATGCTGACCAGGTGCTGGGCGAAGCCGGGTTCGCGGACCACGAGCTCGTTGAGGTCGGGGTACACCTCGTCGGAGATCTTCGACAGCTGCTGGACCACCGCCGAGATCGACCCCACCGACGCCACGAGTTCGGGACGGCGGGCGTCGAATGTGCTCACCATGGAACGGGTTTCGCCGATCACCTCGTCGAGGGTGTCGTTGTGCTGGGCCAGGTTGCCCACCACCGAGTTCAGGTCGGTGATGACCTTGCCGAGTTCCTGGTCCCGGCCGGCGAACGAGTCGGTCAGCTGCGAGGTCTGATCGACCAGCGCGGCGATCGAGGCCCCGTCGCCCTGCAGCGATTCGATCACCCCCTTGGTGAGGTTGTCGGCGGCGCGGGGATCGAGCACGCTGAACAGCGGTTCGTAGCCGTTGAGCAGGGTGCCGACGTCGAAGGAGGGGTCGGTGCGTTCGACGGGGATGACGCTGCCCGGCGGCAGCGGTCCGGGTTCACCGAGGGTGCCCAGCGACAGGCCGAGGTAGCGCTGGCCGACGATGTTCTGATAGATCACCGAGGCCACGGTGCGGCCCAGCACCTGCTGATCGGATTGCACGACGAACGACACCTTGGCCAGATCGCCCTGCAGTTCGATCTTTTCGACCCGGCCCACGCGGACCCCGGCCATCCGGACGTCGTCGCCCTCACGCAGGCCGAACACATCGGAGATCATCGCCGCGTACGGCACGGTGTGGCCGGCCACGTCGCGACGCAGCGTCACGTACACCAGCCAGGTCAGGGTGAGCGCGACGACCATGAACAGCGACAACCCGATGAGCGCACCGCGATCTTTCATGGCGATCCTCCCTCTGCGGCAAAGCCCGGCGGTGGTGCCTGACCCGGCTTGGGGGCTACCGGCGCCGGCGGCGACAGCGGCACCGGTGGCGGCGGTGTCGGGATCAGGGCGGGGTTGGCGGTTCCCGGGACCGGCGGCGACGGGTTCATCCCCGGCGGCAGCGGCGGGTTCGGGTCGGCGAGGCTGGGGTTCGGGTTCACGTACGGCGGTCCGACGGCGACGAGGTTTCCGTTGGCGCCCAACACCGTCCCCGGTGGCGGTGCCAGGTCCTTGGGCGGTTGATAGTTCTGCGGCAGCAACACATCCGGCAGCTCCGGGCGGGTGGGCACCAGCGGAGCCGTGAAGCAGCTCGGGCCCTTGAGTTCGCCGTATTGCGGGCAGTCGGCCCGGGTGTAGGAGTACGACGGCGTCAGCGACAGGTTCACCCGCATGTTCCCGATGCCGTACTCGGGCAGGTAGACGTGTTCGAAGTACTTGTCCGCCAGGCCGTTCATCTTCAGGAAGGCCGGCAGGAAGTGGTGCGCGGTCTGGGCCACCGCACCCAGCACCGGTGTCAGGTCACTGGTGATCCCGACCAGCCGGTCGGAATGGTTGTGCAGCGCGGTGTGCGTGGTGCCCATCGTGTGCAGGCCCCCGCTGAGCAGCGTCGACAGCTGCGCGCGCTGTTCGACCAGTGTCTGCATGGGCGCCACGGCCTCGTGCAGGGCGTCGACCAACTCCGGGGCCGTGCTCTGCAGGCCGCGGGCCGCGGCGGTCAACGCCGAGACGGTGGTGGGCCCGGGGTCGGTGGCCACCACGGCGTCGAGTTCGTCGAGCAGCCGGTTGAGCTGGGCGCCGGCGGTCAGCAACTCGGTGCGCCGGTTCTCGGTGGCGGCGTTGACCGCGGCCAGCAGGCCGATGGTCTTGTCCTCGCGGCCGCGGCCGGTGGCGGCCAGGATGTCGCGCAGCTTGCTGATGGTGGTCTGGAACAACACCGTCGGCAGTTCGGTGTCCTCGGGGATCTGCGCACCGGCCTGGATGGGCGGCGCGTCGCCGCGGTCGACCAGCTGCACCGAGGAGACCGCGAAGACGTTGCTGGGCACCACCCGCGCGGTCACCGACGCCGGAATCGACGCGGCGTATTCGGGTTTGAGGTCGATGTCGACGTAGTTCGGATGACCGTGCGCGGCGGGGGTGACGCTGTTGACCATGCCGACCAGCACGCCGTGGTACTTGACGTCGGAGCGCTGGGGCAGGCCGTCGCCGACGTTGATCAGCGCCGCCACCACGCGCACCCGCGGATCAAGGCGGCCGGTGGCCTTCACCACCAGGGTGGCCGAAATCAGCGCGGCCACAACCAGTACGGCGGCGCCGCAGGCCAGCAGCTGACGGTCGGTGACGCCGCGGCCGTCGGGTTCCAGTGAGTTCGCCACCTAGGCCGTGTCTGATAAATGCGGTAGCCAGAGTGTGATGGCCCGTAGGACTGCTGCGCCCCGGTAGACGATGGCGAGTTTGTCGTAGCGGGTGGCCAGACCACGCCACTGCTTGGTGACGCTGAATCCTCGTTCAACAACGTTGCGGCCCTTGTAGTCCTCGGCGTCGAATGCTGGCGGTCGGCCGCCGTGGGTGCCTCGACGTTTTCGGTGGCCGATCTGATCGGACGGTTCGGGAATGACGGCGACGATCCCTCGTCGGCGCAGCCGCTGCCGGGTCGCTCGGCTGGAATAGGCCTTATCTCCGCGCAGGCGATCGGGCCGGGTGCGGGGCCGGCCAGGCCCGCAGCGCTCAACTTTGAGGTGGGCGAGCAAATGCTCCAGGACTGGTCCGTCGCCTGCCTGGCCGGCGCTCACGAGCACCACCAACGGTCGTCCGTGGCCGTCGACGAGGTGATGGATCTTGCTGGTCAGCCCGCCGCGCGAGCGACCAATGCCGTGGTCAGGCGGCTCGCTCGCCAGATTTGTGTAATTCGACCCAGCCCCCTGTGTCACGGGTGATGTTCGTGGCATGTTGGTGAGCGCGGGCGATCGTGGAATCCACCGACACCGCCCAGTCGATGATCCCGGCCTCGTCGGCGGCGGCCAGCAACCGAGCCAGCACCATGTCCCAGGTGCCGTCGGCACTCATTCGTCGATGCCAGGTCCAGATCGACTGCCACGGCCCGAACACCTCCGGCACGTCGCGCCAGGCGATCCCGCACCGATACCGATAGATGATGCCTTCCACCATCGAACGCGCATCCTGAAAGGGTCTGCCCCGCTTACCCGTACGTGCAGGAAGCAGATCCTCGATCAACGACCACTGAACATCGGTAAGCAGCTGAAACCGCGACATACCTCAAGCCTCCGGCATAACACCCGAAACCTTTGTCAGACACGCCCTAGCCCCCGAACCTAGCGCCGGCGTCCACCGTCCACAGCGCCATCGTCAGGAGCATGTTCACGATGATCACGACGGTGATGCTGGCCCGCATGGCGTGGCCGGCCGCGACCCCGACGCCCTCGGGCCCACCCGAGGCGTAGAAGCCGTAGTAGCACTGGACCGTCGAGGCGATCCACACGAAGATGATGGTCTTGATCAGTGAGTAGACGATGTCCTGACCGGACAGCATCAGCGTGAAGTAGTGCAGGTAGGAACCCGTCGCGCCGCCGCTGATGATCCGTACCACCAGTTGGGTGGTCAGGTAGCTGACCGCCAGGCACGCCGCGTACAGCGGGATCACCGCCACCACCGAGGCCATCAGGCGCGTGGTCACCAGATACGGGATGGGCCGGATGGCGACCGCCTCGAGCGCGTCGATCTCCTCGGCGATGCGCATGGACCCCAGTTGCGCGGTGAAGCGGCAGCCGGCCTGGGTGGCGAACGCGAGCGACGCGGCGATCGGGGCCAGCTCGCGTGTGTTGACCAGCGAGGAGATGATGCCGGTCGCCGGCCCCAGTCCCAGCAGGTCCAGGAAGTTGTAGCCCTCGATGCCGACCAGCGCACCGACCGTGATGCCCAGCACTATCGCGACCCCGGCCGTGCCGCCGCCGACCACCAAGGAGCCGTTGCCCCAGGCAATGTCGGAGAGCAGCCGGATGAACTCGTTGCGGTAGTGGCGCAGCGCGACGGGCACCGCGGCCAGGGCCCGCACGAAGAACACCAGCATGTGACCCAGCCGGATCAGCGGCACCGAGGTCCGCTGGTACAGCCAGCGCCACGGCGCCAGGATCTTCGGGGTGTAGGCCGATGCCGTCACGTCAGAGCCCCACGCGCGGGAACATCATGATGTAGAGCTGGCTGATGGCCACGTTGACCACCATCAGGATGAGGATCGATTCCACGACCGCGGCGTTGACGGAGTTGGCCACCCCCGTCGGCCCACCGACCGTGGACAGCCCCTTCTGACAGGAGACGATGGCCACGATGGCGCCGAAGATCACCGCCTTGATCAGCGCGACCACCAGGTCGCCGGTGGTGGCGAACGAGGCGAAGGTGGCCACGAAGCTGCCCGGGGCGCCGTTCTGGAAGTACACGTTGAACAGGTAGCTGGCCAGGAAACCGACGAAGCAGACCACCCCGGTGAGCGCGACACCGATCATCACCGCCGCGACGAAGCGCGGCACCACCAGGCGGCGGATCACCGAGACGCCCATGACCTCCATGGCGTCGGTCTCCTCGCGCATCTTGCGGGAACCGAGGTCCGCGGTGATCGCCGAACCGACCGCGGCGGCCATCAGGATCGCGGCCGTCAGCGAGGCGGCCTGCCGGATGACTGCCAGCCCGCTGGCCGCGCCGGCCAGGGAGGTGGCGCCGACCTGCCCGGCCAGCAGCGCGAACTGGATCGACAGCGTGACGCCGATGGGCAGCGCCACCAGAACCGTTGGCACCACGGCCGTTCCGGCCATGAAGGCACCCTGCCGGATGAACTCGCGCCACTGGAAGCGCCCGGTCGCCAGGTCGATGAACAGGTACTGCAGCGTGCGCACCGCGAGGACGAACTGGTCGCCGACGGTGGCCAGCGAGGCGAGGGGGTGGCGCCGGGCGTAGCCGGTGGCCCAGTCCTCGATGGTGCTGACGCCGGATGGCGGGGCACCACTCGGTGGGGTCCCGTCGACCGGCACAGTCAAACTTCCTCCCTGGGTCCCTGACCGCCGTGGTGTTGTGAAGACCGGCGTTGTCAACTTTGAGACGGTATCGACGCCGCGGCCGCATGTCTTGGTTTTGACGAGAATCGCCGTACACATATTTGGGAAGTTGTTCATTGCGCGCGCCGGGGCGATACGCGTCGCCCGATGGCATTATTGACGCCAAAGTCAGGCGTCACGAGGGTTTTTTCGGCGCGGAGACGGTTCGCTGGTGGGATGGGGCGCCGTTGGTTCGCGGGGCTCGGCGGCGGAGCGGCGGGGGCGTGGCGACCGGCCACCGGAGTTAACTTAGGTACGGTCCCGCGGCTTCGGTCCGCCGGGGCGGTATCCGAAGCGGACTTCGCGCTGAAGTGTAAGGGCCCGGTCGCGGCGGCACTGCGTTATGCACGCGCCGTCGAGTCCGGGCGTAACGATCTGCGGGTCCGATGCCGAAGCCTTAGTGTGGGCACCGTGTGGAGCAGAGTTGTTCTGGCAGGAGCAGGGCTGGCCGCGGCCGCCGCGATCGCGTCGCCGCTGTCGGCGTCGGCCGAACCCGCGCCGCCACCGCCGGCCGTCCCGGACGTCAACGCGCTGCCGTTGGTCAGCCCCGTGGAGTACTCGGTGATGAACGACCGCTACTTCGCCTTCGGCACCGCCGACGGCCTGACGTGCGCGTTCGACCGCACCAGCGGGGCCTACGGCTGCAGTGGGCCCATTCCGGCCGCACCCGGTGGCGCCAACGTCGTCAGCGGGGGAGCTTTCGGTGCGCCGGGCTTCACCTCGGCCGCCCAGCCGATCTTCCAGAATCTGGGGCCGGTCAAGCAGTTGCCGCCCAACACCCGGATGAGCTTTCGCACCGTCAGTTGCACCACCGACGGCGCGGCCACCACGATGTGCGTCAACGCCCAGGATCAGACCGGGTTCGTGCTGACTCCGTCAGGCAGCTTCGTGCTGTCCAGCAACCCGCTGCTGGAGCGCCCCGAGGGCACCAACCCCTACGCCAACTGACGTCGGGGACTCAGAAGCCCGAGCCGTGCACCTCGTGGCCGGGCTTCTCGGCGATCAGGCCGCGGTAGGCCTGCTCCACCGTGGAGCCGTGGTTGATGACGCCGTCCACCTCGCGCGCGATCGGCATGTTCAGGCCGTACTGGTTGGCGAACTCCATGATGACGCTGGCGGCCTTGACGCCCTCGGCGACCTGGTTCATCGCGGCGATGACCTCGTCGATCGACTTGCCCTGTCCGAGTTGCTCGCCGACGTGACGGTTGCGGCTGCGCTGGGAGGTGCAGGTGACGATCAGGTCGCCCATGCCCGCCAGCCCGGCGAACGTGTCGCGCTGGCCGCCGACGGCCTCGCCGAGCTTGGACATCTCGCGGATGGCGCGGGCCATCACCATCGCGCGGGTGTTCTCCCCGATGCCCAGCGAATAGCCCATGCCGACGGCGATGGCGTAGACGTTCTTCAGTGCGCCGGCCATCTCCACCCCGATCACGTCGTCGGTGGTGTAGGTGCGGAACCGCTTGGTGCGGAACAACTTTGCCAGATAGGCGGCCTGGCTCTGGTCGGGCATGGCCAACACCGCCGCGGCGGCGTACCCCTCGGCGACCTCGCGGGCGATGTTGGGACCGGCGAGGATCCCGGCCGGATGCCCCGGCAGCACCTCCTCGACGATCTGGCTCATCCGCATGTTCGTGCCCTGCTCGAGACCCTTGACCAGCGACACCACCGGGACCCACGGCCGCAGTTCCTTGGCCAGCTCGCCCAGCACGCTGCGGAAGCCGTGCGAGGGCACCCCCATCACGATGACGTCGGCGGTGTTGGCCGCCTCGGAGAAGTCGTTGGTGGCGCGCAGCGAGTCCGGCAACTCCACCTCACCGCCGAGGTAGCCGGTGTTGCGATGGTGTTCGTTGATGTCCTTGGCGGTGGCCTCGGAACGCACCCACTGCAGTGTCGGGCAACGGCGGGCGCAGATCGCCGCGACCGTCGTTCCCCACGACCCCCCGCCCAGCACCACAACCTTCGGTTGACGCAGATCTGAACCCATGCCGCTCAGGGTATTGCCGGCCCTGCCCGTTGGCGGCGCTTTGCCCGGACCCAGCGGCGCGTCGGATTGCGGCTAAGCGCTCAGCGGGCTGCGGTGCGCGACCCGGCCGAAGATCATCGACTCCTCGATGCGGTCGAAGCGGTGGTCGATGGCATCGGCGAAGAAGTTCTGCCGCACGTTCCAGGGCCGCTTGGTGCCGGACTTCGGCAGCGCGTGCGGGGCGCGCTGCACGTAGCCGGCGTTGATGTCCCAGGACAGCTTCTCGGGCATCGGCTCGTCGCCGAGGTGCGGATAGGCGTGGGTGTAGCCGTGGGCGTCCATGAAGGCGACCAGCTTGGCGAACTGCTCGGCGGTCATGTCGGCGCGCAGCGTCCAGGAGGCGTTGGTGTAGCCCAGGCACCAGGCCAGGTTGGGCACGTCCTCGAGCATGTGCGCCTTGTAGGCGTAACGGTCCTGCGGCTTGATCTCGGTGCCGTCCAAGCTGATTCGGACCCCGCCGAGGGCCTGCAGCTGCAGGCCCGTGGCGGTGGCCACGATGTCGGCGGTGAGGTGCTGGCCGGATTTCAGCCAGATGCCGGTGGCGTCGAAGCGGTCGATGTGGTCGGTGATGATCTCCACCTTGCCGGCCGAGACCGCGTTGAACAGATCGCCGTCGGCGTCGAGGCACAGCCGCTGATCCCACGGGTTGTAGCGCGGCTTGAAGTGCACGTCGACCGGATAGCCGCTGGGCAGGTTGGCGGTTGCGCGGCGGCGGATGAAGCCGCGCATCATGGCGGGGAACTTGCGCGACAGGAACCACACCACGCCCTCGAACAGGGCGGCGAACCAGCGCGCGAACCAGTGCGAGAACTTGCGCGGGGCGAAGTTGCGGACGAACTGGACGATCCCGTTGACCCGCTTACCCGGGAACACGTACGTCGGGGAGCGTTGCAGCATGACGACCTTGGCCGCGCGCTCGGCCAGGGCGGGCACCAGCGTGACCGCCGTGGCGCCGCTGCCGATCACCACCACCCGCTTGTCGGTGTAGTCGAGGTCCTCGGGCCAGTGCTGGGGGTTGGCGACGACGCCCTCGTACTTGTCGATGCCGGGGAACTCCGGGACGTAGGGCTCGTCGTAGTTGTAGTAGCCGCTGCCGAAGAACAGGAAGCGGGCTTGGAAGGACTTGGTGGCGCCCCCCTGGTCGACCTGCACGGTCCAGGTGTCCGTCGTCGAGTCCCAGTCGGCGCTGCGCACGTAGGAGCCGAACCGGATGTGGCTGTCGATGCGGTGCTTGGCGGCGAAGTCGATCAGGTAGTTGCGGATGTCGGCGCCGTCGGCGACGCCGTCGCGGTGCGTCCAGGGCTCGTACGGGAAGCTCAGCGTGAAGATCGAGCTGTCCGAGCGGACCCCCGGGTAGCGGAACAGATCCCAGGTGCCGCCGATCTGGTCGCGACGCTCCAAGATGACGTAGCGGGCTCCCGGGTTCCGCTCGACCAGGCGGTAGGCGGCGCCGAGACCGGAGATCCCGGCGCCGATGATCACCACGTCGAACTGTTCGGTGTTGCCGCCGGTGTCGACCTGTGAATCGTGCTCGATCGTCGTCATGGAAGACCCTCTCGCGGTGTGCTCTTCGTCACTGCCCACGATAGGCATCAACCCACTGGTTGACCAGCGGCCTGTCCGGCGTCAGCGGTAGTTGACGAACTGCAGCGCAACCTCGAGGTCGGCGCCCTTGAGCAGCGCGATCACGGCCTGCAGGTCGTCGCGCTTCTTGGAGCTGACCCGGATCTCCTCGCCCTGGATCTGCGCCTTGACGCCCTTGGGCCCCTCGTCACGGATGAGCTTGGTGATCTTCTTGGCGTTCTCGGAGTCGATGCCCTGCTTGAGGCTGCCCGTCAGGCGGTAGGTCTTGCCGCTGGCCTGCGGCTCGCCGGCGTCGAACGCCTTCATGGAGATGTCGCGGCGGACCAGCTTCTCCTTGAAGACGTCGACCGCGGCCTTGAGGCGCTCCTCGGTGGAGCTGACCAGCTCGATGGCCTCCTCGCCCTTCCAGGCGATCGTGGTGTCGGTGCCCCGGAAGTCGAAGCGGGTCGCCAGCTCCTTGGCCGCCTGGTTCAGCGCGTTGTCCACCTCCTGACGATCGACCTTGCTCACGACGTCGAACGATGAATCCGCCATTGGATGCCATCCCCTCTCACTCGGTGGTGTCCCGTTTTCGTGTTGGGTACATCCTCGTTGTACCCTGCTAGTCGCACCAACCCGGGTGCTCCTCTGACCCGGGCGTGGCGCACACCCGGCAGGTTGCCCGAGCGGCCAATGGGAGCGGACTGTAAATCCGTCGGCTTACGCCTACAGTGGTTCGAATCCACTACCTGCCACCATGGTCAGGCCCCCTTTCGAGGGGGCCTGATTTGGTTTTGTGGGTGCTTGGGGTTCGTCCACGCCCAGGGTTGACATGTTGTACCCATCGCGCGAGTGGGCCCGCGAACAAGTCACCCCTCGGCGAAGGTTGCGGCGACATTCAAACTGCTTCGAAACCGGGCCGGGGAACTACTCGCTCTATCTCCCGGACTACTGAGCGTGTGGTGGTCACTCCCTACCTACGGGCGCAGTAGGCTCCATCGACCGCAACCGCTGGGTGACCCGCAATGTCACTGCCTCCAATTGCGACGCCATCCCGGCCAAGTCTGACGGCTCGAACTCGCTTTCGGCGATCAGTTTCAGCAACTGCTCACGCGCAACCGTTGACGACGGCAAGCCTCGCCGCTTCGCGATCTGCTCGATGGCCTCGAACTCTTCCGGGTTCAACCGCACCTGCAGCACCTTGGACCGGGCCCGGCCCGGGCGGCTGACCTTGACGTGCGGAGGGATCGGGCGATCGGTTTGGTCAGCCTCGGCGGCCTCAATCTCGTCGGCTTCGGCCAGGGCCTGCTCAAGTCGTTTACCCATGGTCATTCCTGCCTTTCGTATTTGCGGGAGTCGGTGTCATTTGACGGCCACGCATTGATTCCAAATACCGTGCCGGCCTCTTCGACGGTGATAACGGTGACGAGCGCGCCGAATGATGGCGAGTATCCGATGGTTCGGACGCTAACGCCGGATTTGCTGGCTGGATCGGGATCCTGCACCAGGCGCGCCGGGTCTGTAAGCGCCTCGTCGGCTATCGCCGGCGTCATTCTCCGCTTGGCGATGTACTCGCCTCGCTTGCTCCAGTCGACAGGCATGCTATGAATGTATTTGAAAGTGTAATACAAAAAAGGCTCCGGCAAGCCTTTGGTGATAGACCTTCAACAGAGATCACCGTCACTCGAACAACCATCGAGATCGACGAAATGCCGGACAGCTCTCGCGCAAACCGGTTCCAACTACCTTTGGGCAACAGGGTCCAGCGCGGCCATCCGCTTGTCGATCCAGCGATGCATCGAGTCCACCGCCTCGCGTAGCTCCTGCTCGCCGAGCCCCTCGCCGGTCGGCACGGTCGCAGCGATCGCGTCCAGTCGAGTGTGGGCGTGCCCGCCGGCGTACATCTGCTCGTAGAGATCCCAGTACGCCTCGTCGTAGGTCTCGGCCCAGACCTTCGAGTCCAGGAACTTGTCCTTGAGCTGGTTGCCGCCCAGCGGCGGCCGGTCGCCCCTGCCGTCGTTGTCGACACCGGGCGGTGGGCCGGCGCCCTCCGGGATCTTCAGCTCCACCTTGTCCCGCGGTCCCGTCGCGGCGTCGCCGACCATCGCCAGGTTGAGATCCCAAGACACCACCGAGATCTTCTTTGTCGCCAGGTCGTACCAGAGGTAATAGTTCTGGCCCGGCCCGCCCATGTCGTCGGCGTTGACCAACAGGTTCTGGGTGGCCACGTAGCGGGCCAGCGATTCGACATCGACCCAGTCGGCCAGCCGGGCGTCGAACTCGTCCTGATCGGCGTCCTGCAGCCACTCGACGAAGTTGATGATCGGCTGCAGGTTGCCGCTGTCGGCGGCGTTGATCTGTTTGAACTGGTGGGCGTACTGGGACTGATCGGTGCCGACGAACTCGAGGCGCGACTTCGCGTCGGCCTTGTAGAGGTAGCCGTCGGAGTCGAACAGCCCGTTGGCGTAGGCGTCGTCGGGGTGCTCCAGCAGCAGCCGGGTGGTGCTCTGCCCGTTGAACGTATAGGTGGCATACGCATAGCGCTGCGTGGGTTGGCCCGACTCGGCGGTCAGCGACAACGCCAGCGCCTCGTTGAGCACCGGCGCGCCGGGGCGTACCGAGAGCTCGGTGAGGCCCTGATAGCCGCGCCCGGCGGCGTTCTCGTTGAAGCTGATCAGCAACGGCAACGACGTCGGGTCGTCGGCCGAGGCGGCCATCGACATCATCGTCTTCATGAACTCGTCTGACACGGGCGGCTTTCCGGATCCGCCGGGCCCGCCAGGCCCGCCAGGCCCGCCAGGCGGGCCACCCGGACCACCCGGGCCACCGGGCCCGGGTGGGCCGTCGCCGCGCAGGCCCATCAGCGTCGAATTGCCCTTCAGCCGCACGGCCACATCACTGATCGGGGTGCCGTCGATGGTGATGTCCGCGCTCACCCACTTCTTGGCGCCGTCGTTCACATACGCCGAGACCATGTCGTGGTACTCCGCATCGGTGAGCTCGACGGTCAGGGTGTGCGGCACCGTGGCGTCGAACAGATCGACGGTGCCGGTGATGTTCTCGGTGATGGGGGAGGCCAGCACGGTGACGTCGCCGGTGATGTACGGACGGATCACCGTCTGGCCGAAGGCCGTCATCAGGCCGACCGTGGCAACAACCAGCAACGCCAACAACTTCCAGTGCTGGCGCAGACGGGTAGGGATCCGGTGGACGAACCGCCGACGTGGCTCAGATGTCGGTCTGGTCATAACCGGTCAGCACCGTCACCCGCTGTCCGCTGTTGACCGCGCCCAGCGCGGCGATCAGCTCGCCGGCCTTGCGGCCCTTCTTCAGTTGCGCGGTGTAGTACAGCTCGTTGAGCGCCCCGGCGCGGGTGGATTCGGTTGACACCAGCTCGAATTCGGAGCAGAACTCGATCAGCACATCCTCGACCCGGGCGGTGTACTCGGGCTCCGGCGGAACCTGGACCTTGACCACCTGGCGCTGCACGTCCAGCGAGAACCAGTTGAACCGGTACATGATGACCAGCACCAGGCACACCACCACCGTCGCGACCGCGGCCAGCAGGTAGAACCGCGTGCCGGTGGTCATACCGATCGCCATGGCCAGGAAGACGAATCCGACATCACGAGTTTCCTTGATGGCGTTGCGGAATCGGATCACCGACAGCGCGCCCACCAGAGCGAACGCGCGGGCGATGTTGGAGCCGACCACCAGCATGATCACCGAGATCACCATGCACACCATCACCAGCGTCTGCACGTAGGACTGGCTGTAGGAGACGTTCTTGTGGGTGTAGCGGTAGACCCAGCCGATGATCGACGCCAGCACGAACGAGAGCGCCAGCGAAGCGGCGACGTCGAACACGGTGAACGTCCCGCTGAGGTCCTGCAGGTCGATGGTCATGGAATTCCTTTGTGGAGGTGGGGATTACAGGTCGGCGACGACGGGTTGGTCGGCGGGCATCACCAGTTCCGGTGCGCCCAGCGTCGAGCGTGGGGCCAGCCCGAAGGCCTGCACCGACTGGCAGTACTTCGAGATCCGCACGACGGACATGTCGGCGCGGGCAGCCAGGTCGGTGACCCAGTAGGGGACCCGCTCGTTGGCCTTGATCTCGACGATCGCCAGCTTGGGCGGGATGGTGTAGCGATTGGCGGCCCCGGAGGCGAAATGGAAATCCCGGTCGCGGCCATGCACCTTGTGATCGATGGTGACCCGCAGGCCCAGGTCGGCCTCGCGCCCGATGAACGCCTCACGCAGGTAGCCGGTGGTCACAACGGGCCGCAGGTCGAGATTGCCCACCAGCATGGCGACCTCGTCGACGAACGGGCGTTCGGCGGGACTGCAGGAGATCGGCTCGCGCTGATCGAGCCAGCGCCGCGCGGTTCCGTAGGGCAGGGCAAGGCGGCGCTTTTGGGTGACCCGGTTGACGCGCTGTTTGATCTCGACCTGTACCGAGGTGTCCTCGGTGCATTCCGACGGCGTGCCGTACAGCCGCATCCGCAGCTTGCGGCGAAACCGCAGGCCCTCGATCTTCTCCCAGTAGAACCGCAGATCCGGGGTGTCGTAGTACAGCGAAGTGACGGGGTAGCCGCCGCGGGGGGAGTAGGGGTCGGCGGACATGTGTGCGGCAAGTTGTTCGCGCAGGGCCGGCACCTTCATCTCGTCGAGCAGGTACTTGATCTCGTAGCGATTGAACGCGTGCAGGCGACTGGCGGTCTGCTGATACCCGGTCGGGGTGGTCGGGACGTCCTCGGGTTGCTGGGTGCCACCGGGCGCACGCCTGGAGAATCGGTCGAACACTCTCATCGCTTTTCGTCGTCTTTCCCGCTCGTTCATACTTAGTTCATCTAGCAGACCATCTAAAGCTATGCGATTCCTGTGCGGCGGCTAGGTGTAGCGACTGTGACCCAGATCTAGGCCGGTCAGGATTCAAAAGTGCCGGTAGCGGGCATAGGGCGGGCACACGCACGAGGCAGAGGAGTCCCGCATGTCGTCACCCGCCGCCGGTCCCGAGGTTCAGAAACGGACCATGAACGGCGTCGTGCTGGCCGTCGCGGTCGCCGTCGCCACCATCGGCATGATCGCCGTCAACGCGTTGGCGAACGCACTCCCGATCAACGGTCAGGGCACCGGCGAGGTCACCCTGCGTTACGACGTCTACTTCATCCCCGCGGGCTACGCCTTCAGCATCTGGAGCGTGATCTACCTCGGCCTGATCGGCTACACCGTTTACCTGGTGTGGGCGGTCTTCGGTCACCGCAGCGCCGGGGCGGCGCTGGCGATCGCGCCGTGGTACCTGCTGACGGCGGTGGCCAATGCCGGCTGGCTGCTGGCCTGGCACTACAACCAGTTCCCGCTGAGCATGCTGCTCATGGTCGTGTTGCTGGTGGCGCTGATCGTCATCTACCGGATGCTCGCGGTGCGGCCGGCGGCCTCGCGGCTCGAGCTGTGGACCGTGCACATCCCGTTCCGGGTCTACCTCGGTTGGATCTCGGTGGCCACCATCGCCAATGCCACCATCACGCTCGACGACGCGGGTTGGAACGGTTTCGGCATCGCCGAGCCGACGTGGGGCGTCATCATGATTCTGGTCGCGACGGCGCTGGGCCTGGTGATGAGCTTCATGTACTCCGACATCGCCTATGCGGCCGTGATCGTCTGGGCGCTGGTGGCCGTGGCGATCCGGCTCAGCGACACCACCTCGATTTTCGTCACCGCCTTGGCCGGTGCGGTGGTGCTGACCGGGGTCGCGGTGGTCACTGCGCTGCGTCGGCGCAGGATGGTTCCGGTTCTATAGGTCGGGCTCCAATCCTGGTCACCCTCCCTCGCAGCGGCCGGACGGCAGCTTGTGGAGGCGGTCGCCTATCCAACGAGTCACCTGGGTGAGGTCCCGGACGCCATCTTGGAAAACTCCCGAGTGTGGTTGGGCGGCAACCGCAACGGCCAGCGCCCCGCCGTCGGTGGTCGTGAGCAATCCGAACTGGCGGACGAGATAGCTGCCCGCTTCGTCCGGACCCCACCCGCCTTTGAACCGTGCTGCCGGCTGCTCACCCAGTCCCCATGCTTGGTCGGCCGCGATATCGCCCATAAGGGCGAGGACGGGCTCGTCGCGCGGATCGCATGCCGCATGCGCTAGAAATGCAGCTTGCTCCTTCAGTGGCCAGAGGGTTTGTCCGAACGCAGTAAAGCCTGGCCTGATGCGTTCCGACTGGACGACTGACGGGTCACCGGCTTCCGTCAGGACCTGTTGAACCTTTTGCGCTGCCGTCGATGGTTCACCGAGATCTGACCAAAGTTGTTCGGCCGCAGCGTTGTCCGACAACGTGATTGCGGCACGCGCCGTGTCGGTCACGGTAGGCGAGGTTGAGTCACGGATCGCTGCGATCGCCAGTGGCACCTTGATGGTGGACCAGGCCGGACCTTGCTGCCACGACCCGAACTGAATGGCTTCCGATGGGTTGTTGATCGGGTGGACGGCGAGTCCGATGGTTGAAGCTATGTTCTGTTCGAGCGCAGCGAAGGCCGTGGCCAGGGTGCCCTCCGGCATCGCTGGGGTATCGGTATCAGGGCCGGTCTTGGTGAGAGCAGGCGGTGAGGCAGCTGGAGCGTCCGATGTAAGCACCGCCGTGGTCTCCATCGGCGTCGGGCCACCGTCGTGTTCCGCCGGTTGCGTCACCAGATGCACTGAAGCGAACACCAATCCCGCCACCATCAGAACGGCCGCGACAATCAGAGCCAGCTGGTGTGTCATGGGTGGCTTCGGAGAGTGTCGGGATCGCGGCCGAGCACGATGACGGTGACCCGACGCTGCCATGGCTTTAGCCTCGATCCACTGATGGATTGGGTGGCTGTGCTGGGGGTGGCTGTTGATGGTCGACTTTGGCGGTGAGCAGGTGGTATCGGCTGGTCTGCTCCAGCTTTTCCTGTGTGCTCCGGTTGGGCCTTTCGGCAGATGATCAGGTTGATGTGGGTGCAGGTGGGCTGTATCCGATGGTGTTGCGCCACAGTGTGAGCCAGTGCTGTGCCCACGGCCAATGCTGTGGTAGGTGCAGGATCGGCCGGCGTTGGGGGCGGGCCAGTCGGGCGGGGATGGTGATGAGGCGCCGCCGCAACGTTGATCCTCGTGCGACTGCGTGGGCGCCGCCGGCCAGGATGCCGGCGGCGTGCAGCAGGTTGTGGGCGATCGCGGCGCACAGGATCCAGGCCGAGTTCGCCCCGAAGCGTCCTGAGGGCATGTGGGCCAGGGGTCCGTCGATGAGGTCGGCGAACACGGTCTCGATGATGGCGTGGCGGCGGTGGGTGATGTCGGCGGTGTCGACGGGTTCGTCGGTGTCGGTGAAGAACGGGTGATACCGCCACACCGGGAATAGTGCATCTGGGTAGCGGGCGTCTTTGACGCGGCGCACGATCAGCCGGGCGGTGACCGGATGGTTGGTGGAACCAAAAGCGGTATAGGTGGTTTCGGCGACTTCGGCGTCAGAGATCCATGCGCCGGTGTCAGGATCGCGGACGGCGCCGGGGTATTTGACCGGGGTCCAGGCATCGTCGGGAATCGAGGCGATTGCCGCAGCGACGGTGGTCGATTTGGTGAGCACGAGTGAGAACCGTGCGCCGGCACGGCGGCAGGCTGCCACGACGGTGCTGTTGCCGTAGGCGGAATCACCGCGGACCAGGATCTGGCCGGTGACCCCGGCGCCGCGGGCGGTCGCCACGGCCTGGGCGATCATGCGGGCTGCGCCCTTGCCGGAGTTGGTCTTGCCTGCGCGCAGCCGTGCCCCGGTGATCACCGGGGCGGCGGTGGCGGTGCTGATCGTTGTGATCAGTGGCGAGAGGCCTTTACGCAGGATCTGTTTCCCGGCGATCTTGGTGTGTCCGTAGGAGGCGCCCTGTTTGGCGTGGCCGTAGACCGGGCGCAGCAGTGAATCGACGTCGATGAACACCCGCTCTTCGGCGCCGGGCAACAGATCGACGCGTCGGTACAGTTCGGCCAGGTGCTCCCGCAGAACTGATTCGAGTTGTCGGGCATGGCCGAAGGTGAACTCCCGCAATAGGGTTCCGATGGTCGAGGGTGCGTACACACCGTCGAACAACGTCTTCATCCCGCCTGAGCGCACGATATCGAGGTCGTCGATACCGTCAGCGCCGGCGCACATCCCGGCGATCAGCGTCGTCAGCTTCGGCGCCGGGTTTGCCGACCCGGATTTGATTCGCGGTTCGGCGATGCGAACCTTGTCGGCCAGCAGCCTTGACAGCCCGGTCTGGGTGGCCAGTGTCATCACCGGCACCAACCCTGCACACGACACGAGATGGGCATCATCGAAGACCGCCGACGACGCGGTGAACCTGTGGGACACTTGCACCGGAAGTGCCTTTCCGAGTTGTGCCGATAAGTGCGTAAGGAACACTCATCATCACAGTTCAGAGGGCACTTTCCTCATTCCGACACCCCATGACCAGCCAGTTCATCGGTGGAACGAGGTTTAGACCATGCGCGAGGGCACCGCACCTGTCAATCGCCGCTATTGAGGGTTTTGTCCGCAACTCACCCGGGCGGGTGTCGGGTTTCTGCTACGGTCCCGTCAAACCACATGTTCTTGTGTCCCACAAGCGTCGTCGTGACGGTGTGGTCCGTGTCGAGGGGGCGCGAATGACAGGGCCGGGTGACGACTCTTGGACCGACGCCGACATCTATCGGGATAGTCAACCGGGCGTTCCGTACCCACCACGGCCGCTGCTACAGGATTCGCCTTTTTACGGACCGAACCTGATCGCCGCCATCGTCTGTGCCGTCGGCATCGTGATTGGTTCGGTAGGCACCTGGGCTTCGTTGAATTCCCTCAGTGCCGGGGGCCTGGAGTTCAAGCCGTGGGGGACGGCCACCCTCATCCTTGGAGCGGTTTCTGCGATAGCACTGTTCGTCCAACTGAATCTCGGACGTACCAACTTCGATCTTCGTTGGTCGGTGCCGCTCTGCTGGTCGGTTCTCGTTGCTGCGGTCGCTTGCATCGCGATTGCGTTGGTACAGATCGTCAAGATTCGCTCTTTTGGCACGGACTATGAAGACGAGATCCTCACTCAGGTTGGTTGGGGGCTATGGCTCGTCGTCATTTGCGCCGGAGTGCTCGGCATTACTGCGCCCATCGTGGCTGGGCAGATCGCCAAGGCCGCAGAGGCTCAGGCCGGAGGAGCGTTGACAGCCTGGGTTCCGGGTTGGAGGTGGGGCGCCGTTGCGACTTCGGCCGCGATATTGATCGTCGCGTTGTTCTTCGCCTATAACCCGACCCGAGTGGATGTCAACATTTCGCAGAGCACCACGGAGACGGTGACTGCTCCGCCGGTCACGGTCGCGCAAGCGGAACCGGAACGGGCGTTCGGCGGAGGTGGGAGTCGCGTGTTGCCTGCTGACGCGACACCGTGCCCGTCGACGTTTGTCGACGCTGAGTTCTCATCATCGGCGGTGGGGACGAGCGTGACATCGTGTGCATTCGCCGAATCGGTGCGGCGCGCCTATATCGGCAATCCGGGCCGTGATCGACCGGTGGTGATCCACGCAACCAGTCCGGTCACCAAACTCAGCTACAGAATGTCCTGCACTGCGGGGCCGGTGGTGCAATGCACCGGTGGTAACGATGCTGTGGTTTACGTCTACTAGCGGTCCTGGCATCTGAGATCTGTCGTCGCAGTGAGGCTAGGTGTTAGAAGGAGGTAGCTGCCGATGGAAGCGCTATTGGCACTCTGGTTCATCTGCGGAATCGTTTGCGCCGTCATCGCGAATTCAAAAGGGCGCAGCGTATTTGGCTGGTTCCTTATCGGCCTGCTCATCGGGTTTTTCGGCGTTATCTTGGTTGCGGTATTGCCCTCTGAACAAAAGACCCCACCAGGTCTACGCGCCGTGAAGTGCCCTCGGTGCAATGCCGCACAGAACGTACCGAACTGTAGTCAATATGAGTGTTGGCAATGCAAAACAGAAATCACTGCGGGTATGCCGAATACCGTGACGGCGAGCACTATTTCTCCGGGTGCGGTATCCGTCACGCCCAGACCGCCGCGGCAAGGGATTGCGAAGCGCACGATACGCTGCCCGCTGTGTAATGCGGAACAAAAAATTCCGACCGGCGCGAAACGTTATACCTGCGGACGATGCGGTGAAATTAGCCCTTCTCCTCGGCTCTAGTCGTGTCCAGGTTTGATCCGGCTGATACCGATCCGGCGCACCAGCCCGTCGCGCACCTCGACGTCGATGACCGCCAGCGGATGACCACCGGGGGCGATGATGCGCACGAGGCGCCCGTCGAGTACCACCTCCACGATGGCGCGGATCCGGTCGGCGAAAAGTGTTGTTTCCTCAGCGATTTGGCGGGCGCCGATGATGCGGGTCGGGGTGCCCGCGGGCACCAGCGACGCGTCGGCCTCGCGCGCGCAGTCCTCGCTCATCAAAGCGACCATCGCCGTCATGTCACCACCGGCGGCAGCGGCCAGAAACGCATCGACGACGGCGGCGTCGGCCGCCCGTGCGGTCCGCTCCGGGATGCCGGCCTGAACCCGTTGGCGCGCTCGGCTGGCGTGCTTCTTGGCGCTCGCCACCGAGGTGCCCAGAGTCTGCGCGATGTCGGTGAATGGGACGTCGAACAAGTCGTGCAGGACGTAGGCGACCCGTTGGGCCGGGGTGAGCGCATCGAGCAGCACCAGTAGGGCGCGGGAGACCTGTTCGCGTTGCAGGTAGTGCTCGTCGGCGGCCACCTGCTCGCCCGGGAGCAGGTCGGCCGACAACGGTTCCTCGCCGCGTCGCCGGCGGGCGCGTAGGTGGTCGAGGCAGACGCGGGTCGTCACTGTGGTCAGCCACGCCGCGCTGTTCCGGACCTCGACGTCCGCTGCGCCGTCGGCGCGCAACCAGGTGGACTGCACGGCGTCCTCGGCGTCGTGCAGGGAACCGAGCAGGCGGAACGCGACCGCCATCAACTGCGGGCGGGCCGCCTCGAAATCTTCCGTCGCTATCACCGGGTGTCACCTTTCTGCGGCGCGTGACGTCGGATCTAGGAGAGAGCCATCTCGACCAGATCGACCGACACCTTGAGGAGCTACCCGTGCATGAGAATACTGCCGCGATACGAGTCGAGGCCGCCGCATGAGCCTGTTGTTGGGCATGACAACGCTGTGCATCGTCGCCAATGCCGGCGTCGCGATCGCCGACTACGCGCGCGCCGACTTCGTGGTGAAGAACTCCGCCGAAGTGGGCGTAGCGCCGGCCGCGGTGCCGTATCTGGCGAGTCTGAAACTGGCCGGGGCGCTGGGCCTGGCCGTCGGGTTGATCGCGGTGCCGTGGTTGGGGCTGGCCGCCGCCATCGGCTTGGTCCTGTTCTTCGTGGGGGCGGTGGCGGTGCACGTCCGGGCCCGGGTGTTCTACAACATCGCCTTCCCGGTGTTCTACCTCTTGCTCGCGGTTGCCGCCGCGGCGTACTTCGCGGTCGGGGCCTGAGTCACCAAGTCATATTCGTCCATACTTGACATTTACCTTTTAGGTAAAAACCCAGGTAACACCGCACTTGACGCGGATTTGAAGTGAAGTTATCGTTCACAACAACTGGAGGAACTTGGAGAGGACGCTGCAGTGGCCACAGGACGACTGGATGGAAAGGTCGCGCTGGTTTCCGGATCGGGGCGCGGGATCGGGCGCGCCGTTGCCGAGAAGCTCGCCGCCGAGGGCGCGCGGGTCGTGGTCAACGACCTCGACGCCGAACCGGCCAAGGAAGTTGTCGCCGCGATCGAGGCCGCCGGCGGGCAGGCGACCGCCTGCGTCGGCAGCGTCACCGCCGCCGACTTCGCCGAGCGTTTCGTCGCCACGGCGGTCGACACCTACGGCGGCCTGGACATCATCGTCAACAACGCCGGCTACACCTGGGACAACGTCATCCAGAAGATGACCGACCAGCAGTGGGACGACATCATCGACGTCCACCTGACCGCCCCGTTCCGCATCCTGCGTGCCGCGCAGCCGGTCATCTCCGGCTTGGCGAAGAAGGAGAAGGCCGAGAACGGACAGGCCTCGCGGCGCTCCATCGTCAACACCTCGTCGACGTCAGGCCTGCTGGGCAACCCGGGCCAGGTCAACTACTCCACCGCCAAGGCCGGCCTGATCGGCATGACCAAGACGCTGGCCAAGGAGTGGGGCCGGTACAACGTCACGGTCAACGCCATCGCCTACGGCGTGATCAACACCCGGCTCACCGAACTCACCACCGAGGCGAAGACCATCGACGTGGAAGGCCGGGAGATCAAGGTCGGCGTCAACCCGGACGTGTATGAGGCGGTGACCACGCAGATCGCGCTCGGTCGCGGCGGCAGCGTCGAGGAGGCCGCCGGCGCGGTGTACCTGCTGTGCGCCCCGGAGTCGAGCTACATCACCGCGCAGACGCTGGTGTGCAGCGGCGGGGCCTGAGCAACTGTCATGACCAGCCAGCAGCCGGCGCAGCCGACGTACGAGGAGATCGACTACCGCTTCGACGACGGCATCGCCGTCATCAGCTTCAACGCCCCGGAACGCCGAAATGCGTTGCGCAACCAGATGTTGTACGACCTCTGGGACGCGCTCGACATCGCCGACCGGGACCCGGCCGTGCGCGCGGTCGTGCTGACCGGTGCCGGCAAGCACTTCTGCGTCGGCGCCGAACTCACCGGACCGGACACGCTGCTCCAAGCGCTCGAGGATGACCGCGCCGGGCAGACCCCGACGGGTTACCGCGAGCCGGGCGGCCGGGTCAGCGAGCGGCTGTTCGACATGCGGACCCCCGTCGTCGCGGCGGTCAACGGCGACGCGGTCGGCGGGGGAGCCTCGATCATGGCCGCCGCCGACGTCCGCATCGCCGGCGACAAGTCCCGCTTCGGGTTCGTCTTCACCCGCCGCGGCGTCGTCCCGGAGAGCGCGTCGTCGTGGTTCCTGCCGCGGCTGGTCGGCGTGACCCGCGCGACCGACTGGGTGCTCTCGGGCCGGGTGTTCGACGCCGCCGAGGCCTACGAGGCCGGGCTGCTGACGCGCGTCGTCGCCGCCGACGCGGTGCTCGACGAGGCCATGGCCTACGCGCGGGTGTTCGTCACCGAAACCTCGCCGACCTCGGTCGCATTGGCGCGACGGTTGCTCGGCCGCAGTTGGGGGCACCCGACACCGAGGGCGGCTGCCGAAGACGAGTCCCGGGTCTATGCCAGCCGGCTGCGCACCGCGGACGTACACGAAGGCGTGATGTCCTTCCTCGAACGCCGCCCCGCGGTGTTCCCGCCGTTGGACGATCATCCCGCCGACTACTTCTGAACACCACAGCGATCCGGAGGAACGCAGGCATGACCAACTCAGCACCATTCACCGCATGTCAGTACGGCGCCGACGCCGAGTTGACCCACGATCCGGCCGGTATCTCCAACTACAACGAGAGTGTCTACGTCAACTTCGTCGACCCGCTCGGCGAAGTCAGCGCCCTGATGCGCATCGGCAACCGGCCCACCATGGGCTACTCCGAGGCGACCGTGCAGCTGACGCTGCCGGGTGGCCGGATCGCCCTGCGGGCCGGGCGCGAACCCAACGAGACCAACGACCGGTGGGCGACCCAGGGCCTCGAGATCGCGGTCAAGGAGCCGACCCGGACCCTCGAGGTCAACTACCGCAACACCGTTGCGCTCATCGACACCCCGTCGCTGCTGGCCGAGCGCGGCCGGCAGGCGCTGAAGAACGCGCCGTCGCTGGAGTGCGAGATCGCGCTCACCTTCGAGGCCTCGGTCCCGTTGTTCACCATCGCCGAGGACGGCGACTGCACGCCGGGCAGCTCCCAGATCGCCACCGACCACTACGAGCAGTTCGGGCACGTCAGCGGGACGGTCCGGGTCGGATCGACCACCTGGACGGTCGACAAGGCCACCTCTTTCCGCGACCACTCGTGGGGGCCGCGGGAGTGGGCGTCCTACAACGGTGAATGGCTGGCGGCCTGGTTGGCCGATGGCACCGCGATCACTGCCTACGGGGAAATCGAGCCGACCGGCGAACGTGCCTCGGGCGGCGTGGTGGTCACCCCGGACGGCGTCTTCCACCCGATCCGTGAGTACACCGTATACACCGACTACGCCGGTGAGGCAACGTATTCCGGTCGCAACACCGCGGTCATCACCGCCGATGGGCTACCGACTCTGGTGCTCGACGGGTCGATCAACCACTTCGTGCCGGTCACCCAGCGCACGGCCGACCGGGCCGCGCGGATGGGCCAGATGTCCGTGCGCTACGCGGGTGGACAGGGTGGTTGGGGCATCGCCGAGTTCCTGCGGCCCCTCACTCCTCCGGCGCGCTGACGGCAGAGGAGAGCCAGGATGTATCCCGGGCCCAAGGCACAGGAGTATCCCGACCGTCCCGCGGTGATCATGGCGGGCAGCCGTGAAACCCTGACCTATCGGCAGCTCGACGAGCGTGCCAACCAGGTGGCGAACTACTTCCGCTCGCTGGGGCTGCAGCGCACCGACCCGATCGCGCTGCTGATGGAAAATCACCTCGACATGATCGTGGCGATGTCGGCGGCCGAGCGGTGCGGGCTGTACTACACGCCGGTCAACTCGTTCCTGTCGGTCGAGGAAGTCGCCTACATCGTCGACGACTGCGGCGCCCAGCTGCTGCTGACGACCGCCGCCAAACTCGAAGTGGCGCAGGGTCTGCCGAGTCGCTGCCCGAAGGTCCGGCACTGGCTGGTGGCCGATGTGGCCGACCCGCCGGCACCGTTCGCCGGCCTGGCGGCCGTCATCGAGGAGTTCCCGACGACACCGGGTGACGATGAACGGTTGGGCACCCCGATGTTCTATTCGTCGGGCACCACCGGTCGACCCAAGGCCGTCAAGCGTCACCTGCCGGATGTCTCGCCGCAGGAGCAGTTGGGCATCGAGGAGATGGGCAAGCGCCTCTTCCGGATGCGCGAGGGTATGACGTTCCTGTCGACGGCGCCGCTGTATCACTCGGGCCCGCAATCCAGCATCTCGATCGGTATGCGCCTGGGTGCCACCCACATCGTGATGGACCGCTTCGACACCGAGCAGTTCCTCGCCCTGATCGACGAGTTCAAGGTCACCCACACCATGGTGGTCCCCACCATGTTCTCGCGAGTACTCAAGCTGCCCAAGGACGTTCGGGACAAGTACGACTACTCGTCGCTGGAGGCCGTGGTGCACGGCGCTGCGCCGTGCCCGCGCCAGGTCAAGCAGGAGATGCTCGACTGGTGGGGCCCGGTCATCTACGAGTACTACGGCGGCACCGAGGCCAACGGCACCTGCGGTTGCACGCCCGAGGAATGGTTGGCCAATCCGGGCACCGTCGGCAAGGCCTTCTTCGGCGAGATCGTCATCCGCGACGACGACGGCAACGAACTGCCGCCGGGCCAGCCCGGCACCATCTGGTTCCGCGGCGGCAACAGCTCGTTCGAGTACCTCAACGACCCCGAGAAGACCGCCGAGGCACAGGATTCCAGCGGCACCATGTCGAAGATCGGCGATATCGGCTACCTCAATGAGGAGGGGTACCTGTTCCTCACCGACCGGCAGGCCTTCGTCATCATCTCCGGCGGGGTGAACATCTACCCGCAGGAGATCGAGAACCTGCTCATCACCCATCCCGAGGTGATGGACGCCGCGGTGTTCGGCGTTCCCGACGAGGACTTCGGCGAGGCGGTCAAGGCCGTCATCCAACCGCTGGACCCCGACGGCGGGACACCCGAACTCGCCCAGCGCCTCCGCGAGTTCTGCCTGGAGCACCTGGCCCGATTCAAGTGCCCCAAGTCGTTCGACTTCATCGACGAGATGCCGCGGCTGCCGACCGGCAAGCTGTACAAGCGCCAACTGCGTGACCAGTACTGGAAGGACATGGCGAGTGCGTAGGACGCTCTACACCGAGGAGCACGAGGCCTTTCGAAAGGCCTTCCGCGCCTTCATCGATCACGCCGCGGTGCCGCACGTCGAGGCGTGGGAGGAGGCCGGCACCGTCGACCGCGAGTTCATCCGCGCCGCCGGCGAGGGCGGGTTCCTGGGCTTCGAGTTCGCCCCCGAGTTCGGCGGCCTGGGCATCTCCGACTTCCGGTACAACGCCGTGATGACCGAGGAGGTCGTGGCCTCCGGGATGGTCGGCGACCTGTTCTCGATGCAGAACGACATCATCGTGCCGTACCTGCGGGATCTGGCGACCCCCGAACAGCAGCAGCGTTGGCTGCCCGGATTCACCCGCGGCGAATGCGTCACCGCGCTCGGGCTGACCGAACCCGGCGCGGGCTCGGACCTGGCCGCCATCAAGAGCACCGGCCGCCGCGAGGGTGACCACCTAGTCCTCAACGGCCAGAAGACGTTCATCACCAGCGGAGCGACCTGCGACCTGGCGATCGTGCTGGTGCGCACCGGCGAACGCGACGGCCGCGGCACCACCTTCGTCGCCGTCGAGAACGGCACCCCGGGCTTCGAACGGGGCCGCCCGATGCACAAGATCGGCCGCAAGGCCCAGGACACCGCCGAGCTGTTCTTCACGGATTGCCGGGTCCCCGTGACCAATATCATCGGCGAGCCCGGGCGTGGATTCGGTTGCGCCATCGCCAATCTGCCCCGCGAGCGGCTGTCCATCGCGGTCGCGGCGATCGCCTCGGCGCGTCAGGCCCTGGAGCTGGGCCTGGATCACGTGCGGCAGCGCGACGCGTTCGGCGGCCCGCTGGCGCAGTTGCAGTCGGTGCGGATGCAGATCGCCGAGATGCACACCGACATCGCCGTGCTGGGCGAGTATGTCGACCGCTGCGTGCTCGCACTCAACGACGGCGAGCTGACCGCGGCCGAGGCGGCCGGCGCGAAGTACAAGGCCACCGAACTGCAGTGGGAGGTCCTGGACCGGGTGCTGCAGCTGTTCGGCGGCTACGGCTATATCGAGGAGTACCCGATAGCCCGGATGTGGCGCGATGCGCGCATCCAGCGGATCTACGGTGGATCGAACGAAGTCATGAAGGATCTGGTCGGACGAGCGGTGGTGGGTTGATGTCAGGGTTGCAGGGCCGGGTGGCGATCGTCACCGGCAGTTCGCGCGGCGTGGGTCGCGCGATCGCGCTGCGGTTGGCCGCCGACGGCGCGGCGGTCGCGATCAACTACCGGCGTGAGGCCGCCGCGGCCGATGAGGTCGTCGCCGAGATCGTCGCGGCCGGAGGCAAAGCCAAGGCCTACGGCGCGGCCATCAACGACGAGGCCGCCGTGGACGCGATGGTCGAGGCCGTGCGCACCGATCTCGGCCCGGTGGACATCGTGGTCAGCAACGCGGGCACCGCGAGCAAGGGGCAGTCCGTCGGTGACACCCCGGCCGCGGACTTCCTGTCGTTGCTGCAGGTGCACACGCTGGGCCCGATCCACCTGCTGCAGAAGGTGCTGCCCGATATGCGGGCGGCCGGGCGCGGCGACGTCGTGATGGTCTCGAGCAGCACGGTCGCCGACGCGCCCGCGCTGTCCGCGCCCTACACCATGGCCAAGGCCGCCATGGAGATGTGCGTCCGGACCATCGCGCAGGAGGAGCGCGCCAACGGTATCCGGGCCAACATCGTGGCGCCGGGCCTGGTGGAGACGGAGATGGGTCGACGCCTCGTGAAGGCGGCGACCGGCGGCGGGACGATGGACGACATCGCCGCTTCGTACCCGTTCGGTCGGGTCTGCACCCCCGAGGATGTCGCCGGGACGGTGGCCTACCTGGTCTCCGCCGACGCGTCGTACGTGACCGCCCAGCGCATCACGGTCGACGGCGGCGGCCGGTCGGTCCAAGTGGTCTAGCCGCGACACGGAGAAGGAACTGAAACTATGACGGCGGTGACCGAGGAGGGCACGCAGATGAGCGACGGCACTTCGGAATTCCTCGCTGAGCTCGCGGAGGCCCTCGGCGCGGCGGTGGCCGACGGTAAGCCGGTCGAACTCGTCGAGGTCGACCGGCGCGCGGAGGGCAACTCGTGGGAGACCTACCTGGTCACCGCCGAGTGGCAAGGCGGTAGCGCCTCGTACGCGGTCAAGCGTGAACCCCTGAGCGGCATCGTCGGCAGCTACGACGTGGCCCGCGAGGTGGCGCTGCTGCGCGCCGCCGCGGGTCTCGGGCTGCCGGTGCCGGGGGTGATCGCGCACCGCGTCACCGAACCGGGCAACCGCGGATTCTTCGTGATGGAACGCCTGATCGGCGCGGTGCCGTTGCCGCACAACGTGACCCGACAGATCACCGACGCCGACGACCGCGCCGCCCTCGGACGCCGGGTGGCCCGCGAGATGGCGAAGCTGCACTCCGCGGCGCCGGATTCGTTGCACCTGCCCGAACTCGACGCGGCACCCGCGCCGGGGGACACCGGACGGGTGGAGAACGACTTGTGGCGACGCACCTACGAGGAGGTGGCGTCGATCCGGATCCCGATCCTGGATCTGGCGCTGGCCTGGCTGGACCACCGCGCCGACCATGTGTCTGGACGGGTATCTCTGGTACACAACGACTTCCGCGTCGGCAATCTCGTCGTGGAACCGGACAACGGGGCGCTGGTCGGCGTCCTGGACTGGGAGACCGCGCACTTCAGCGACCCGGTGGCCGACCTGGCCTGGTTCTTCCAGCGCACCTCGCGGGGTCGTTCGCCGCTGGCCTGCAAGCTGCTGCACGTCGACGAGTTCGTCGACGAATACGCCGAGGCCGCCGGGTGGCGTCCCGAGCAGCAGACCCTGAACTGGTGGGCCGTGCAGTCCCTGGCGAAGACCGCGATCGGATGTCTGCAGGCCGTGGCGATCTTCGAGCGCGGCGATCGACCCGAACTGCGGTACGCCAACATGGCGCACAGCGTCTACTACAGCCTGGGCTGGCTCAATCAGATGCTGCGCGACGGAGAGTGGGGATCCTGAGATGACCATCTACGCACTGGATCTGGGCCAGGTTCAGCAGACCATCCGCGACACCCTGGCCGAACGGGTGCTGCCGGCAATCGACTCCGGCGATGCGCGCAGCGAATTGCTCAGCGTCATCGAGATGCTGGACAGCCTGGCGGCGCGCCTGGCCTGGGATCCGGGTCCGCTGGCCGCGACCGCGTCGCGCACCGCCGACCTCGGCGCCGCGCTGGGCCAGCCGGCCAGGACCGCGACACCCCCCACCGAGTCCGGTGAGCTGTCGGCGCTGCGGGAACACCGCGCATCCATCGCCGCGGCGCTGTCGTCGGCGTACGCCAACGGGATCGACCCGGCGATCGTCGGCGCCGTGGCCGAATTCACCACCGCCGACATCCAGGCCGAGATCTCGCCCGGACTGCGCCGCGGCCTGCCGGACTGACCCCTTGCGGCTCAGGTGAGGTCGGGCGGTAACACCATGGCCCGAACCAGCGCGGTGAGTTCATCGGCCAGGCCCGGGCGCCGGCGCAGCCGCGGATCCTGGGACACGTCGGTGACCACCGCGATCGCGGCCTGCGCCAGCGCGCGGGCATCGGCGGCGCTCAGCGAATCGGAGAGCGCCGCGATGGCCTCGACCCATTCGGCGACGTACTCGCGCTGGGTGTTGCGCAGCGCGGCCTGTTCGTCCTCCGGCAGGTAGAGCAGATCGGAGGCCAGGATCTGCATGATCCGGCCGTACACCCCGAGCGCCTGCTGAATGTAGGTGGAGATCAGGGCATCCAGCACTTCCTGGGGCGTGGTGGCATACGCCAGCGCATCGGCGGTCACGTAGAGCAGGCCCTCGGCCCCGCGCTCCAGCACCGCCCGCAGCACCTCGGTCTTGCCCGACATGTGTTGGTAGAGCGTGGCGGTCGACATGTCGGAGGCCTTGGCGATGTCGTCGATGCGGACGTCGTAGAAGCCATGTTCGTTGAACAGCCGCGCCGCGGCGTCGATGATCCGCTCGCGGCGGCCGGCCGGCTGCCGATGCTCGGGGTCGGCCAGCGGCTTCTCGGCTGGGTCGGCGTCGGGCAGCTCGCAGTCGATCAGCGCCCACGCCATGGCCGCCTGCAGTTCCTGCAGACGTTCCGCGGACAGGTTGCCGCGGATGTTGGGGGTATTGGAGAACATGGTCAGCACCGCGAAGCCCAGCAGGTCCGCCTTGTGGGCGCCGGCCTCGGGGCGCAGCTGCACGATCCGGGCGGCGATCATGTCCTGGTTGGCGGTGAAATAGCCGCGGAACAACTCGAGTTCGTCGGGTCCGAGGTGGCGACGCTCGCGGCGCCACAGCGTGGCCTCGTTGCCGTTCGCGGTCAGGTCGCAGAGCCCGGCGATCAGCACCTGCAGCTGTTCTTGGGCGTCGGCGGTCTCCTGATCCGACAGCGAGTGCAGCTCCTCGAGCAGCTTGACCTGGCTCATCAGGGCGTGCACCAGGATGTCGTGCTTGCCCTTGAAGTGGCGGTAGACGGCTGGGCCGGTGAGGCCGACGGCCGAACCGATCCGATCGATGCTGACGTTCTGGTAGCCGAACTCCTGGAACAGGTGGGCGGCGGCACGGGCGACCTGCTCGGTGCGTTGGGCACCGCGCGCCGACGAGCGCAACGTGGCCTTCACGGTGTCGGCGCGCGTCGCCGTCGATCGTGACATCTCACTCTTTCCCATCCGCGGGGCCATCACACCAGTGTCGCACCACCGCCGCGAACCACCTCGCGCGCCGCTGCGCCGCGATGCCCCCGATCCTAGCCGGATTTCCCGACACCTACTATAGTCTGAATTAACTATAGCCCGTATTATCAGCGTATACGACGGCAATCAGGCCTTATGTGCCATATCTTCGGTTCACTGCAGATCCGCTGACAGATTGGGAGAAACATCGTCATGGGTCACTACAAGAGCAATCTGCGCGACGTGGAGTTCAACCTCTTCGAACTGTTCGACCGCGCCCCGCTGTTCGGGGCGGCCCCCTTCGAGGAGGTCGACCTCGACACCGCGAAGTTCATCCTGCGCGAGGTGGACCGGTTGGCGCGCGAAGGCCTCGCCGAGTCCTTCGAAGAGGCCGACCGGCACCCGCCCGTCTACGACCCGTCGACCAAGACCGTCACCGTCACCCCCGAATTCGCCGCGACCTACAAGACCTGGCTGGACGCCGAATGGTGGCGGCTGCGCGTGCTGCCCGAACTCGGCGGGACCAATGCGCCGAACTCGTTGAACTGGGCGCTGGCCGAGTTCGTGATGGGTGCCAATCCCGCGCTGTGGACCTACGTCGGCATCCCGACGGCCGCGCGCGTGGTGTACCGCCACGGCACCGAGCGGGACAAGAAGATCGCCCAGATCGCCGTCGACAACCACTGGGGCGCAACCATGTTGCTCACCGAGCCCGACGCCGGCTCCGATGTGGGGGCCGCGCGCACCCGGGCCGTCCCGAACGAGGACGGCACCTGGAACATCCACGGCGTCAAGCGCTTCATCACCGCGGGCGAACACGACCTGGCCGACAACATCCTGCACCTCGTGCTGGCCCGGCCGGTCGGGGTCGACGGCGTGGGCGGGCCCGGGACCAAGGGGCTGAGCCTGTTCCTGGTGCCGAAGTACAACTTCGATGTGGAGACCGGTGAACTCACCGGCGAGCACAACGGGATCTACGCCACGAACGTCGAGAAGAAGATGGGCATGAACGTGTCCACCACCTGCGAGATGTCGATCGGTGAGGACGCCCCGGCGCGCGGCTGGCTGCTCGGCGAGAAGCACGACGGCATTGCCCAGATGTTCGAGGTCATCGAAGACGCGCGAATGATGGTGGGCTGCAAGGCCTTGGCCACCCTGTCCACTGGCTACCTCAACGCGCTGGAATACGCCAAGCAGCGGATCCAGGGCGCGGACTTGGCCCAGGCCGCCGACAAGGCGGCACCGCGGGTGGCGATCACCCGACACCCCGACGTGCGCCGTTCGCTGCTGTCGCAGAAGGCCTACAGCGAGGGCCTGCGGTCACTGGTGCTCTACACCGCGGTGTGGCAGGACGAGATCGCGCTGCAGGCCGCCGCCGGCGCTGACACCAGCCTGGCCGAGGCCGTCAACGACCTGTTGTTGCCGATCGTCAAGGGCTACGGCTCGGAGCGGTCCTGGGTGCAATTGGGCACCGAGTCGCTGCAGGTCTTCGGCGGCTCCGGCTACCTGCAGGAGTACCCCATCGAGCAGTACGTCCGCGACGCCAAGATCGACACCGTGTACGAGGGCACGACCGCGATCCAGGCCCAGGACCTGTTCTTCCGCAAGATCGTTCGTGACCGCTCCCGGGCGCTGACGCATCTGCTGGACGAGATCAAGGGCTTCGTGGCCGCGGGGGACCCCGCCGAACTCGCCGCCGAGTCTTCGCTGTTGGGGCGGGCCGTCGCCGACTTGGAGGCCATCGTCGAGAAGATGATCGGCGACGTCGCGGCCGGCGATGCCGCGCACAGCTACCGGGTGGGCCTGAACGCCACACGCCTGCTGTACGCCCTCGGTGATGTGGTGGTCGGCTGGCTGCTGCTGCGGGGCGCCCAGATCGCCGCCCGCGCTTTGGCTTCCGGTGCGAGCGAGTCGGACGCGTTGTTCTACCAGGGCAAGATTGCCGCGGCGCGGTTCTTCGCCCGCGAGGTGCTGCCCCTGGTGGCGGCCCAGCGCGAGGCCGCGCTGGGCGTGGAGGACTTCGTGATGGAGTTGGACGAAGCGGCCTTCTGAGGATTTACGCCATACGCCCCCAACGTGTTACGCCGAGGACCGCAGTCACCAGGTGGCTGCGGTCCTCGGAGTAAGCGCGCTATGCCGCCAGGCCGACACCTGGGCTCGCACCGTCCACTGCGATGCCGACGCGAGATCACCCCGTGCTGTAGGAGCAGTATCTCGTCGATGTCCACGGGGTCGATCCTGACGAAGCAGGTGTGGGGTCACCAGAGCCCCGCGACGGTCTGTGGATAACCGCTTACGCCGAGGTCTGCAGCCACCCGCTGACTGAGGTCCTCGGCATTGAGGTCACTTACGCACGATGCACAGCGCGTCGACCGCGACGAGCCCGTCCTCTGTCACCAGAAGCGGGTTGACGTCCAGGGATTCGATCCAGTCCCGGCCCGCGGCGGCCAGCCGGCCCAGGCCCACCAGGGTGTCGGCGAGCTGCTCGAGATGCCAGGGCTGTGAACCCCGGAAGCCGTGCAGCAGCCGGAGGTCGCGGAACTCCTCGATCAGCGACTCCGCGTCGGAACGGGACAGCGGGGCGGGGCGACCGCCGATGCGCTGCAGCACCTCGACGAAGACCCCGCCGAGTCCGAGCATCACCATGGGGCCCAGCTCGCTGCGACCGTCGACACCCATCAGCAGCTCACCGCGGGAGCCCGTCATGGGCTGCACCGCCACGGTGGGCGCCACCGAATGCTGCGCGGCGATCTCCCGCAGGCGCGTGACGCTGTCGGCCAACTCGCTGGCCGCCACGTTCAACGCCACCGCGCCCAGCTCGGTGCGGTGCGCGACGTCGGCGAGCTTCACGGCGTAGGGACCCTCGAACGACGGGGCCTGCACCTCATCGGCAGCCTCGATGATCGCGAAAGGTGCGGTGGGAACGCCGAATTGCTCCAGCAACCCCATGGCCTCCCGGAACGGCAGGAACTGACCACCGCTGGTGGCGTCGGCGATGGCCTCGGCCGGGCGCGCCACCGGCGCGGGCGCCTCGACGGGCTGGCGGGCGGCCGCGCGCTCGCGCTCGAAGGCACCGAGCGTGTGCAGTCCGCGCAGGGTGCCGCGGATGCCGTAGCCCAGTGCGACGGCGCCGTCGTCCCCGATCACCTCGAGCGCGAAGTCGCCGACCGCTCCGGTGCCCGCGGCGATCGCGACGGGCTTGCGGTAGCGCCGCGCGGCCACCGCGACGTCGTCGATGAGGCGATGGTAGAGCGGGGCGTCGCTCCACATGTTGACGAACACCACGGCGTCGAGCTCGTCGGAGCCGACGTAGCGGTCGACGATGTCGGTCCAGAAGGTGGCGCCGAAACCGGTCGTGTCCAACGGGTTCGGGACGGTGATACCGGGGATGGTGTCGGCCACCCAGTCGGCGAGGCTGTCCAGCGGCGGCAGCGTGAGCCCCTCGGCCTCGGCCACGTCGAAGGCCAACGAGGCGAACCCGCCGGTGCCCGCCACCACGCCGATGCGCTGCACCGGATTCCACAGCTTCGGGTCGATCTGGCTGACGAGCGCGAGCCGGTCGACGAGTTCCTCCAGGTCGTAGGCGAGTTGGATCCCCGCCTGAGCGAACGCGACGTCGTAGGCCCACGCATTGCCGGCCAGCGCGCCGGTGTGGGAGGCGGCCATCTGCTGGGTGCGCGCGTTGCGGGCCAGCTTCAGCGCGACGACAGGCTTGCCCGCGGCGATGCACTTGCGAGCCGCGGCGAAGAACTCGTCCGGCCGCCGAATACCCTCCACGACTAGGCCGATGGCCGTGGTGTCCGGATCGCTCGCCAGGAAGTCGAGGTAGTCGGCGACGTCGGTGGTGGCTTCGTTGCCCGCGGAGATCAGCCGCGAGATTCCCACCCCGGTGCGCTGCTTGGCGGCGATGGCGATGCCGCCGATCATCGCGCCGCTGTGCGAGATCACCGAGATGCCTCCCGGTTCGGGCTGATAATCGGCCGACGCGGTCAGGTACAGGCTGCGGGGGACACTGATGTAGCCCAGGCTGTTCGGGCCGATGATCGACATGTTGCCGCGGCGGGCCGCCTCCGCCAAGCGGCTCTGATGGTCGGCGCCGGCCTCACCGAGTTCGGAGAATCCCGCGGCGTAGATGACCAGTCCGCCGCAATCAAGGTCCGCGCATTCCTCGGCCAAGGCCACGGTGCGCTCCGCGGACATCACCGACAGCACGGCGTCGATAGGACCCGGCACCTCGCTGATCGACCGGAACGCGGGCCGACCCAGGACGGTCTCGGCCTTCGGGTGGACGAAGTGCACCTCGGCGGCGCTGTTCAGGGTCGGCGCGATGAAGCCGGCCACAGGCGAGGTGTCGCTGAGTCCCACGACGGCGATGGTCTTGGGGTTGAGCACGCGGTCGACGGTCATGGCTGCTGTCCTCGGGTTGTTCGGACCTGGGATGTGAACATTCATTATGGTGCCTTTTCGGCATGGAAGCCAGAAAAGGCTGGAAATACCTTCTAAAGTTAGCAGCCGCTATGTAGCATCACCACTAGTCCGGCGCTCAGGCGGCGACCGGGAGTTGAGCGACCTGGAGGATCCGTGGCGAGAACCGAGGCGTTGGACCGCGTCGAGCAGATGTATGTGAACGGGTTTCCCGATCCGGCGACGGCAAGCGTCGAGGATCTGCGTGAGGCCTACGACAACCTATTGCTGCAGTTCCCACTGCCCGAGGGCGTCGAACCCGTCGAGGGGGAGATCGCCGGGGTGCCCGTGCTGTACGTGACCGCCGAGGACGCCACCCGCGACAAGGTGCTCGCGTGGTTCCACGGTGGCGGCTACGTGCTGGGCAGCGCCCGCGGTTTCCAGGATCTGGGCCACAACCTGTCGCGCGCGGCCGGCGTCACGGTGGTGCTGCCGGACTATCGGCGCGCCCCGGAGAACAAGTTTCCCGCCGCGGTCGACGACGGCGTCGCGGTGATCGCCGAGTTGGTCTCGACCTACGGGGCCGACAACGTCACCGTCGGCGGCGATTCCGCCGGTGGCGGACTGACGCTGGCGGCGCTGACGGTCCTGCGGGACCAGGGTGCGTCGCTGCCGGCCGCGTCGGTGTTCATCTCGCCGCTGCTCGACTTCACCGCGACCGGCGCCAGCGTGGACCTCTACGACGGCAAAGACGTTGCGGTGTCGCGGGGTTCGATCGCCAATCTGCGCGAGGCCTACCTGCAGGGCCACGACCCGCAGGACCCGCTGGCCTCGCCGGTGTTCGCCGACCTGGGCGGCCTGCCCCCGGCGCTGTTCATGGTCGGTTCCCATGAGGTGCTGCTCGACGACTCCAACCGCGCGGCGATGGCGATCACCGAACGGGGTGGCACCGCGGCCGTCTCGCTCTACGACGACATGGTCCACGTCTGGCCGTTGTTCGCCTCGATCCTGCCGGAGGGCGTCCAGGCCGCCGACGAGGCCGGCGCCTTCGTGCGTAAGCACCTCAAAGACTAGCGCTGACTCCACATCCCGGCTCGACCTGCAAGGTCGAGCCGGGATGTGTTGTGCCCTAGAAACACCCATCCCTTCATTACGAAAGGCAGTACCCATGAACGGTGCGCTCTATACGAGGCCGGGGCGACGACGATATACGCTCTGGCTGACGGCTGTTGTCGCGGCCTTCGCCCTGTTGGTCGGTGCGGCGATCCCAGCGGCGGCGGCCGAATTGATGAGGGTGACGTTCGTGCGTCACGGTCAGTCCCTCGGAAATGCCTCCGGCAGCATCGATTCCTCGACTCCGGGCCCGGTCCTTTCCGAGCTGGGGCAGCAGCAGGCTGAGGCTCTGGTCGGCACGTTGGGCGACAAGAACTACGACGCGATCTACGCCTCGACGATGGTGCGTACGCAGCAGACCGCCGCACCGATGTCCAGCTACCTCGGCCTGCCGGTCCAGGTCCTGGCGGGTCTCCAGGAGATCGAGGCCGGTGACTACGAGGGCACGCCGGAGAGCGAAGCGGCAAGCGGGTACATGCAGGCCCCGCTGGCGTGGTCGCTGCAGGGCAACCTCGACGCCCGGATTCCCGGTTCCATCGACGGCAACGAGTTCAACGACCGCATGGGCGGGGCGTTGCAGACGATGTACGACAACGGTGACCGCAACCCCATCGTGTTCTCGCACGGTGCCGCGATGATGTTCTGGACGTTCATGAACGTGGACAACCTCACCGCCGTGCAGAAGATGGAGCTGCTCGGGCAGTCGCTGAGCAACACCGCGTACGTCGTGGTCGAGGGTAATCCCGAGGACGGCTGGACGTTGGTGAATTGGAACGGTCAGGAGTTCAGCCCGGAGCGCACTTTCGGCGCCGAGCTCAGGCTCCAGATCCGTACGTTGTCACGTCAGTGGCAGGCGGCGGCGGAGTCGGTGGGAACGTCGCTGGCTACTCATGATCCCGTGGCCATTGCGACCGCCCTCAACCGCGGTATCAGCGACGCCGGGTTCTCCCTGTTGAAGTTCAATCGCGCGGTGACCGCCGAAGTCATCGAGCGGATGGAGAAGGCGACCGCCAAGTCGGTTCCGGCGTCGCGAGTTTCGCCTGCGGCCTCCGACGAGCCGCAGGAGTCTGAGGTGGATCTGCGAGCGGCCGTCACGCCCGTGGAGCCGGTGGTCGCGCGGCAAGAAGCGCGGGAACTCGTCAAAGCTGGTGCACCGCAGCGCGACACCGCTGTCACGCAGGCAGCCGAGGAGGCACCCGAGCGTGCCGAATCGGCGAACGCGGTCTCGGATGTCACCGGCTCGGCTCCCGAGACGGCCATCTCCAAGCTGAAGTCGCAGCTGAAGAAGGACGCGGATAAGGACACCGTGAAGTCGCGGATCGCCGACCGGCGAGAATCGGTCAGGGCGAAGGTGGGCGCCACGGCGGAAACCATCAAGTCGCGGTTGGGCGTCAAGCCACAGCGTGGGTCCTCGTCGGTCAAGGCCGGTGCCGGTTCCTCGAAGGACAAGGGCGCTGATTCACGCAGCAGCGATTCGGGCAGCGACGGTGGCTCCGATGGCAGCTGACCGGTAGGTCGGAAGTAGGACGACGAGGCGCCCCAGCACTGGAAAGTGCTGGGGTGCCTTGGTTTTAGGCTTGTGTCGAGGACTGTGGTCAGTATGTGGCTGCGATCCTAGACGCAGCCGCACCTGGCCGACGCTCAGAAAGTTGAAGGCCCGGTACCCCCAAAGCGGGGGTACCGGGCCTTCGCGGAAGCCGGGATCAGGACTCGGCGGCCGCCGCGTAGATCGGCAGCAGATCGGTCGCCGCGTCGGCCAACCACTTCGGGTCGACGAGCAGGTGCTGGGTGGCGACCTGCATGTCGCGCACGTACCGGCCCAGGGTGGCGGTGCGGCCGATGCTCTGGCTGCCGCTCCAGCGGTGGGCGAAGCCGACGATGGTGTCGGCGGCCTCGTGGCTCCAGGACAGCTGCTGGCGCATCCGGGCCATCTGCTCGGTGGTGCGGGTGCCGCCGGCCTCCACGGTCGCCTCGGTCGAGCGGACCAGATCGTAGAAGGACAGCCGCACGGCGTGCAGCAGCGCTTCCATCCGGGCGAACTCGAGCTTGAAGATCTCGGCCTCGCCGATCGGGCCGCCGTAGTTGGGGCGGAACTTCTTGATCGCTACCGCGGCAAGGAGTTCCAGCGCGCGGGTGGCGATCCCGAGCACGATCGGGACGTGCGGCAGCGGGCCGACGAACTCGTTGGACAGCTTGTAGATGGTCTCCGAGCGGTAGGGCTTGCCGCCGAAGGTGACGATGGTGTGCTCGTCGGGCGCGAACTTGTTGTCGACCCGGTAGTCATGGCTGCCGGTGGCGCCCAGGCCCCAGACATCCCAGTTCTGCTTCAGGTCGATCTCGGCCTTGGGGAACATGGCGACCCGGGGCTGGGGCTGGCCGTCCTCGCCGGGGATCGTGTTGCCGTCCTCGTCGGCGACGAACACACCGGCGCCGATCCAGGTGGCGTGATCCGAGCCACTGGCGAAGTTGAAGTTGCCCTCGACCATCAGCCCGCCCTCGACCTGCTTGGCCGGGTAGCGGGGGAGTAGCTGTCCCGCGACGATGAAGGGCTCGTCCCCGCTGGTGAGCTTCTTGGCCACCTCGGGCTTGAGGTAGCCGATGACCTCGGCGGTGGACCACGAGGTCGCCATGAACGCCCACGCGGTGGACGCATCGGCCTTGGCCATTTCCTCGTAGACGCGCAGGCCCTCGCTCGGCAGTAGCCCGCCGCCGCCGAGTTCGGTCGGAACCAGCATGTAATGCAGGTCCTGCTCGGCGATCGCGGCGCGCACCGTGTCGGAGAGGGTCTGGGCCCGCTCCATGCTCTCGGCCTCGGCCCGGATCAACGGAGTGATGGACCGCACGCGCTGCAAATAGTCAGCTTCCCGGCTGCTGCCGGCGTCGGCTTCTCGGGTCAGCGTCTCTGTCATCTCCATACCTTTCTTGCAGTTCCGAGCAGAAGGAGCGCCCGCCGCTGCAAAGGGCCTGTTCGGGGCCTCCGCGGAGAGCGTTTCAACGCGCTTCTGTGACCAATCTAACGAAATTAGTGCTAATGTCAAGTGGCAATATTGCAGGCCAAGGGCTTGTCAGTAACTGTTCACCACCGAAACGAGTACTAACCATGTATCTCACGCAGGCATTGCACCGAGCTGTTCAGCAGACGCCGGATCTGCCGGCCACGGTGTTCGGGGAACGCGTCCGGACGTGGGCGCAGAGTGCCGACCGCGCCGCGCGGTTCGCTGGGGCGCTGAAGAGCCTCGGCGTGGGCAGCGGGGACCGGGTGGCGATCCTCGCCCAGAACTGCGACGACTACCACGACGTGCTGTTCGCCACCCCCTGGGCCGACGCCGTCGTCGTCCCGGTGAACACCCGCTGGAGCCCGCGCGAGATCGCGTTCTCGCTCGAGGATTGCGGTGCCGCGGTGCTGGTGGTCGACGACAGCTTCCTGGACGTGGTCGACGAACTGCGCACGCTGGCACCGGTGGTGCGCGCCTACGTGCACACCGGCGAGCGCGCCCGGCCGGACGGCGTGCACGGATTCGAGGACCTCATCGCTGCGCACGACCCGGTCGAGGACGCCCGCCGCGGCCAGGACGCGCTGGCCGCGATCTACTACACCGGCGGCACGACGGGAACCCCGAAGGGCGTGATGCTCAGTCATGCCAACCTGATGGCCGCGGCGCTGGGCGCGTTGGCCACCGGACAGTTCTTGCAGCCGCGCGGCCGGTTGCTGCACAGCGCGCCGATGTTCCATCTGGCCGACGGGTCGGGCTGGGTCGCGCGCAACGTGGTCGGCGGGACGCACGTGATCCTGCCGGGGTTCAGCGCGGACAGCGTGGCCGCGGCCATCGAGCAGTACCGGATCACCGATATGTTCCTGGCCCCCACGATGATTCAGACCCTGGTGGACTCCGCGGCGGCGCGCACCCACGACCTGTCCAGCCTTCGGCACCTGCTCTACGGGGCCTCGCCGATCTCGCAGGCCCTGCTGGAGCGCACCATGCGGTTGCTGCCGGAGGTGCGGCTGCTGCAGGCCTACGGGATGACGGAGTTGTCCCCGACCACCACGGTGCTGACCGCCGACGATCACCGGGATCCCGCGATGCTGCGCTCGGCCGGGCGGGCGGTCCCGATCGCCGAGGTCAAGATCGTGGACGACGACGACAACGAGGTGCCGCGCGGCACGGTCGGGGAGGTGGTGGCTCGGGGGCCGCACGTCATGCTCGGCTACTGGAACCGGCCGGAGGAAACCGCCGAGGCGCTGCGCGGCGGCTGGATGCACACCGGCGACGGCGGCTACATGGACGCCGACGGTTATCTGTTCATCGTCGACCGCATCAAGGACATGATCGTCTCGGGCGGGGAGAACGTGTACTCCGCCGAGGTGGAGAACGCGCTGGCCCAGCATCCGAGCGTGGCGACCAGCGCGGTGATCGGCGTGCCCGACGACAAATGGGGCGAACGCGTGCACGCGGTCGTCGTGCTGCACGACGGCGCGTCCGCGACCGCCGAGGAGTTGCGGGAGCACTGCGGAGCGCTGATCGCCCGCTACAAGGCCCCGCGCAGCGTCGACTTCGTCGATGCCCTGCCGTTGACCCCGGCGGCCAAGGTTGCCAAACGCGAACTGCGCGAGCGTTACTGGAAGGACCAGTCTCGCTCGGTGTCCTAAGGGGGAGTCAGGGCCGCGCGAGCAGGCCCGCCGCCCGTAGGACACCGGCGGTGTCCTGGATGCACTGCACGTGCTCGCGGTGGGTGCTGCCGGCGATGGTGAATTCCACCCAGGTGGCACCGGCTGCGGCGAGCGCCTCGACGTCGGCGGTGATGCTCGCCGGTTCGGCCAGCCAGTCCGGCCAGGACCGGACGAAGCAGATGTCGGGATCACCGGTGCGCCCGGCCGCACGCCACTGCGCCTTGAAGGTGTCCACCGCTTCGGGTAACGCTTCGATCGTCAGGGCGTTCGTCCCAGCCAGTGCAGCCACGGTGGGATCCGGGACCTCCAACGGCGCCCAGCCGTCGAAATGGGTTGCAGCGCTGCGGATTGCCGAGCGGGAGTTGCCGCCCCGCCACAGCGGCGGGGCCTGGGTGCGGGCGGGGAACAACTGGTTGCCGGTGGCGGTCCAACCCTGGCCGTCGGCGTGGACCGGTTCACCGGTCCACGCCGAACGCATGGCCTGTGCGGCCTCGTCGACCGCGGGTCCCCGCCGCGCGAAATCGCCGCCGAGGGCCTCGATCTCGGTGCGGTTGTAGCCCGCGCCCATGCCGATGATGGTGCGGCCGTCGCTGGCCTCGTCGAGGGTGGCGATCATCTGCGCGGTGAGGAACGGATTGCGGTGGCAGGCTACCAGCAGGCTGAAGTGCAGCCGGATCCGTTCCGTCGCCGCAGCCACGTAGGCCTGCAACGTGAACGGGTCGTAGGTGCGGTGGCTGACCGACCCCGTTCCCAGGAATGGGAACGGGTGGTCAGTCACCGACACCGCGTCGAAGCCGGCCTCCTCGGCGGCGCGCGCCACCTCCACCAGCGCGGGGATAGCCGTCTGTCCCGTCCCGTCGGGACGGGGCAGCGACACCGAGAACCGCATCGTTACACCAGCGATTCCGGCGGGGCGAAGCGGTCGCCGTAACGCTCGGCCAGTTGCTTGGCGCGGGCGACGAAGGCTTCCTTGCCGACGCCGAGCTCGCCCTGATAGCCGACGATGAACTGCGCGCTACCACCGGTGTACGGCGGGAAGCCGATGCCCATGATGGAGCCGATGTTCGCGTCGGCGGTCGAGGTCAGCACGCCCTCGTCGAGGCACTTCTGGGTCTCGAGGGCCTCGGCGAAGAGCATCCGGTCGATCATGTCCTGCAGCGGGATATCCGAGCTTCCTGAGTTGAAGGTCTCCTTCAGCCCGGGCCACAGGCCGACGCGCTTGCCGTCGACGTAGGAGTAGAAGCCCGCACCCTTGAGTCGCGACGGACGACCGATCTCGATCATCTTGTCGACGATGGCGTCCCCGGGATGCGGCCGATACTCGGTACCCGCGGCCTCGGCGGCCTTGCGGTTCTCGTCGGAAACCTTCTGCAGCAGTTCCAGGTTGAGCTCGTCGAGCAGCTGCAACGGGGGCGCGGGGTAGCCAGCCTGGCCGCCGGCCTGCTCGATGCTGACGGGATCGACGCCCTCGCCGAGCATCGCCATCGCCTCGTTGAGGAACGTGGTGATCACCCGGCTGGTGAAGAAGCCGCGGCTGTCGTTGACGACGATCGGGGTCTTCTTGATGGCCAGGGTGTAGTCGAACACCCGGGCCAGCGCCTCGTCGGAAGTCTTTTCGCCCTTGATGATCTCGACGAGGGGCATCTTGTCGACGGGGGAGAAGAAGTGGATCCCGATGAAGTCCTCCTGGCGCTTGACGCCGGTGGCCAAGCCCGTGATCGGCAGGCTGGAGGTGTTCGAGCCGAGGATGGCGTTGGGTTCGACGATGTCCTCGATCTCACCGAACACCTTGTGCTTGAGTTCGGTGTTCTCGAAGACCGCCTCGATGACGAAGTCGACGCCCTTGAGGTCCGCGGCATCGGCGGTCGGGGTGATCTTGGCCAGCAACGCCGCAGACTTCTCCTCGGTGGTTTTGCCACGCTTGAGCGCCTTGGCTTCCAGGCCCTCCGAGTAGGCCTTGCCCTTCTGGGCTGCCTCGAGGCTGACGTCCTTGAGCACAACGTCGTAGCCGGCCTTGGCCGACACGTAGGCGATACCGGCGCCCATCATGCCCGCACCGAGCACGCCGATCTTCTTGATGTCCTGCTTGGCGATGCCGTCGGGGCGCGACGCGCCGCCGTTGATGGCCTGCACGTCGAAGAAGAACGCCTGGATCATGTTCTTGGCGGTCTGGCCGGTCACCAACGACGTGAAGTAGCGGCTCTCGATGCGGCTGGCGGTGTCGAAGTCGACCTGGGCGCCCTCGACCGCGGCGTTGAGGATGGCGCGCGGCGCGGGGGTCGGGGATCCCTTGGCCTGCTTCTTGAGCAGCGCCGGGAACGACGGCAGGATCGCGGCCAGCGCCGGAGTGGCGGGGGTGCCGCCGGGCATCTTGTAGCCCTTGGCATCCCACGGCTGCACGGCGGCACCCTCCGGGTTGGCGTCGAGCTCTTGCTGGATCCACGCCTTGGCGGCCGGAACGAGTTCGTCCACCGAGCCCACCAACTCGTCGATCAGTCCGATCTCGAGCGCCTTGGTGGGGTTGAACCGGGTGCCCTGGCTCAGGATCTCGGTGAACGCCTTCTGGATGCCGAACATCCGGACCGTGCGGGCCACGCCGCCACCGCCGGGCAGCAGGCCCAGGGTGACCTCGGGCAGGCCGATCACCGAGCCGCGCACGTCGGCGGCGATGCGGTGATGACAGGCCAGCGCGATCTCCAGGCCGCCGCCGAGGGCAGCGCCGTTGATGGCGGCGACCACGGGGATGCCGGCCGTCTCGAGGGTCCGCAGGTCGGCCTTCGTCGCCTCGACGTCGGCGAAGAACTCCGCGGCCTTGTCCTTGTCGACCGCGATGAGGTCCTTGAGGTCGCCGCCGGCGAAGAAGGTCTTCTTCGCGCTGGTGATGACCACACCGGTGATCGAATCTTTTTCGGCCACAAGGCGTTGCACGGTGTTGTGCATCGATTCCTTGTAGTGCTCGTTCATCACGTTGGCCGATCCGGTCGGATCATCCAACGTCAACGTGACGATGCCGTCGGCATCCTTGTCCCACGCAATAGTGTTCTCAGCTGTCATTTTCTCAGGCTCTCGTTCTCTAGACGCGCTCGATGATGGTGGCCACACCCATACCGCCGCCGACACACAGCGTGATCAGCGCACGCCGAGCGCCGCGACGCTCGAGCTCGTCGACCATGGTTCCGGTGATCATGGCGCCGGTGGCGCCCAGCGGGTGACCCATCGCGATGGCGCCACCGTTGACGTTGAGCTTCTCGTCCGGGATGTTCAGATCCTTCTGGAACTTCAACACCACCGACGCGAACGCCTCGTTGAGCTCGAACAGATCGATGTCATCGACGGTCAACCCAGCGCGATCCAACACCTTCTGGGTCGCCGGGGTCGGACCGGTCAACATGATCACCGGATCGGCACCACTGGTCGCGGTGGCCACCACGCGCGCCCGCGGGGTCAGGTTTTGGGCCTTCCCCGCACTTTCGCTACCGATCAATACCAGCGCGGCACCGTCGACGATCCCCGACGAGTTACCGCCGTGGTGGACGTGGTTGATCTTCTCCACGGAGTGGTAGTGCTGCAAAGCGAGATCATCGAAACCGCCCATGGCTCCGATCGTGTCGAAGGCGGGCTTGAGCTTGCCCAGGCTCTCCACGGTGGAACCGGGGCGCATGTGCTCGTCCTGGTCCAGCACGATCAGACCGTTCTGATCACGCACCGGGACCACCGACTTGGCGAAGTAGCCGCCCGACCACGCTGCGGCCGCGCGCTGCTGCGAACGCGCGGCGTAGGCGTCGACGTCCTCACGCGAGAAGCCCTCGATGGTGGCGATCAGGTCCGCGCCGATGCCCTGGGGCACAAAGCTGACCTCATAGGCCGTATCGGGATCGTTCGACCAGGCGCCGCCGTCGGAGCCCATCGGCACGCGGCTCATCGACTCCACGCCACCGGCGTAGACCAGGTCGTCCCAGCCCGAGCGCACCTTCTGGGCGGCCATGTTGACCGCTTCCAGACCCGAGGCGCAGAACCGGTTGAGCTGCACACCGCCGGTGGTCTCGGGCATGCCCGAGGCCAGCACCGCCGTGCGCGCGAGCACCGCACCCTGATCCCCGACCGGGGAGACCACGCCGAGGATGACGTCGCTGATCAGCGTCTCGTCCAGATCCGGATAGCGCGAGCGCATCTCGTCGATCAGGCCGGTGACCAGGCTGATGGGCTTGATTTCGTTGAGTGCCCCGCCCCGCTGCTTGCCGCGCGGTGTGCGAATGGCCTCGTAGATGAAGGCTTCTTCAGACATGTGTCATTCCTTGTCGATAGTGGCTACTGCTCAAGACTTTTCGGTGCCGCGGTGGACCACGGTGTAGTCGGCCAGATTCGGCTCCGAGGTGAGCGCGAAGTAGTCGGGTACGGCCCACGGCGAGTTCGTGACCACCCGCCCTGCGCTGTTGCGGTAGTAGTTCTGCACGCCGTCGATCGCGTACACCATGGCGTTGTTGTTGGCGTCGACTTCGGTGTTGTAGTCCTCGAACGGCTCCGGCCGACATTCGACCGCGGCGATATCGTCGCGGACCATCCGCGTCAGCAGGTCGACGACATAACGCACCTGTGCCTCGGCGATGGTCAGCCAACTGCCACCGGGCGGGTTGGTGTTGGGACCGAACAGGAAGAACAGGTTGGGGAACTGCGGGGCGGACAGCCCCAGGTAGGCCCGGGCGTTGTCGTCGCTCCAGGAGTCGCGCAGTTCGATGCCGTCGCGTCCGCGCAGCTCCATGGGGTAGAGGTAGCGCTGCTGTTGGAAGCCGGTGCACAGGATCAGCACGTCGATCTCGTGCTCGTCACCGGAGGTGGACACCAGGGTGTTCTCGGTCAGGTGATCGACGCCCTCCGCGACGAGAGTCACGTTCGGCTTCCGTAGCGTCGCGAACCAGCCGTTGTCCATGAGCAACCGCTTGCCGAATGGGGGGTAGCTGGGTGTGCACTTCTCGATGAGGTCGTCGCGGCCGTCCAACTGGGCGCGCAGATAGGCCGTGAAGTGCCGCCGGTAGGCATCGTTGAGGGAGCTGATCTGCTTGCCCTTCTCGGCCGCCTTGGGGTCCACGCGCAGCGCGGGGAAGTTGCGCTCGGTGTAGACCCAGTACAGCCGGAACCGAAACCACGCGCGGTAGAAGGGCACGTGCCGGAACAGCCAGTGCCGGCTGGCGGGCTGCTCCCGGAAGTACTGCTCGTTGGGGGTGATCCAGTGCGGTTCCGGCTGCACGACGGTCATGTGCTCGACGTCGTCGACGATCTTGCAGACCACCTGCATGGCGCTGGCGCCCGCGCCGATGACGGCGACCCGCTTCCCCCGGTAGTCGACGTCCGGTGTCCAACGAGCCGAATGGACCACCTGGCCGGAGAACTCGGACAGGCCGGGAAAATTGGGGATGTTCGGGGTGTTGTGCAGGCCGGCTGCGGTGATCAACGCCGCGGTACGCACGGTCTCGGTCCCGGCGGCCGAATTGGTCGTGATGACCCATTCGCAGGCCTCGGCGTCCCATTCGGCACCCTCGACGACGACGCCGGTCTCGATGTGGGGTCCGAGGTCGAAGTGTGCGACCACGCGGTCGATGTACTGCCGGATCTCGTCGGCCTGGGCGAAGTTCTCCCGCCAGTCGTGGTGGAAGAACGAGTAGGAGTAGAGGTTGTTCGGGACATCCACTCGAGCGCCGGGATACCGTGCCTCGTACCAGGTTCCGCCGATGTGGTCGTTGCGCTCCAGCACCCGGAAGGGGATACCGGCCCGCTTCAGGTGGACCGCGGCCGCGAGGCCGGAAAAGCCGGCTCCCACGACGACGACCGAGAACCCGGTCTGTGTGCAACGTTCGCTCACATCGGCGGGAACGAAGGGCGAGAATCCGAGCTGCTCGCCGGCGAGTGCCGTGTACTTCTCGGAGATCGGCTCGCCCATCACCGCCGACATCAGCTTGACCAGTTCTTCGCCGTCGGGGCAGCGGTGCGCGATCGGCGTCCCGGCGGCCCAGTCCTGGACCGCGGCGAACGCCGCCTCGCGGACCTCGGTCGCGCGCTCGGCCGGCAGGCCGCCGTCGTCGAGGTCTTCGAAGCCGAGGGTGGGGGCAATCCGGTAGGGCTCGTCGAGCCACTTGGAATCGCCTGTCAGCTGATAGAGCACCCCGATGAGGCATGGGACGTTGGCGGCGGCCAACGCGTCGCGCAACTCCTCGACGTTGATGACGCTGGGATCAGCCAGGTGACTCACGATAGCTCCTTACTCAGTGCGGCAACCGTTTTCACGGCTTCCAGGCGTTCGGTGGGGTCTGTTGCCATGGGAGTGACGTTCACCAACGTGACTCCCGCGTCCCGCAGGACGGCAAGGCGTTGCCGGAGGTGGTCGACGTCGCCGATGAGGGCGGTCGCGTGGACCAGCTCGTCCGGCACCGCGGCCGCGGCCTCGGCGTGGCGGCCGGACAGGAAGTGGTCCTGGATGGTGGCCGCTTCCTTTTCGAATCCGTACGCCGCGACCAGTCGGTTGTAGAAGTTCTGCTCGCGCGAGCCCATCCCGCCGACGTACAGCGCCAGTTGCGGCTTGGCGGCATCGATCCAGGCCGAGGCGTCACCGTCGACGACGGCCAGCGGGGCGCGGGCGATGATCTCGAGCGGGCCGAGATCGGCCGAGCGCTTGGCGTTGCCCTTGGCCAGGGCCTCGCCCCAGACATCCTGGACCTTCTCCGGGTAGAAGAAGATGGGCTCCCAGCCCTCGGCGATCTCGGCGGTCAGTTCCACCATGCGCGGGCCGAGGGAGGCGATCGACACCGGAATACGGTCTCGCACCGGGCGATTGATGAGCTTCAGCGGCTTTCCGAGCCCGGTGCCGCGGCTCGGATCCAGTGGGATCTGGTAGTGGCGCCCGTCGTGCTGCAGGGTCTCCCGGCGCCAGACGGACCGGCAGATCTCGATGGTCTCCCGGGTCTTGCCGGGGACGTCGCCGAACGGCAGCCCGTGGAAGCCCTCGACCACCTGGGGGCCGGACGGCCCGAGGCCGAGCCGGGCGCGTCCGGCCGACACATAGTCCAGGCCGGCCGCGGTGGTCGCGATGAGCGTGGGGGTCCGGGTGTCCAGGGGGAGGACGCCGGTGGCCAGTTCGACGGAGTCGGTGCGGGCCGCCAGATAGGCGAGTTGAGTTGGGGCGTCGAGGGTGTAGGCCTCGCCCAGGGTCACCGACGCCAGGCCGACCTGTTCCCAGGCGGCGATCTCATCGCCCACGACCGACATCGGTCGGCCGAAGTCGAGGACGGTGCCGATTCGCATGTGCTGACGCCTTTCCGGGCTGTACCGGACCCCACCCGCGACGGTCCTGCGGTCCCATTGTGAAACTCAAATTTGGATGTTATTTGTCGCAGTACTGTCAATATACAGGTATTTGCTCCATTAACGTTAGTTTTGATTCTAGTTAAATAACGTGATGGGCGTCACTGCGACGGTGGCGAGCGTGCCGCCGGGAAAGGAGGCCGGCGGGGTCCGGCCCGTGGGGGAGTTGGGCGGACCCTCGCCGGCCAAGCGTGGGGTGAAGCGCGATTCAGATGTCGAGGACGAGCTTGTCGCCGCGGCAGCGGGACACGCAGATCATCATGTATTCGTTGGATTCCCGTTCCTCATGGGTGAGGACGTCGTCGCGGTGCTCGGGAATGCCGCTGAGGACCGGGGTCTCGCAGGTGCCGCACATACCCGACCGGCACGAGGACATCACGGGGAGGCCCTGCTCCTCGAGGGCCTCGAGTACCGATCGGTCGGCAGGCACCGTCACCGTCATGCCCTGCTGCGCCAGCTCGACCTCGATGGGCCGGTTCTCCAGGTGTTCGACCTCACCGATACTGCTGGTGAACCGTTCCACCCGCAGGGCATCGAGCGGCCAACTGGCGCAATGCTGCTCGACGGCCTTCAGCAGGCCGGTCGGTCCGCAGCAATACACGAGGGTGTCGGGCTGCGCCGATCCGACGGTGGCGTCGAGATCGATGAGGCCGCGCTGATCCTGCGGCCAGATGTCGACCCGGTCGCCGTGGGTGGACAGCTCGTCGAGAAAAGCCATCGAGTGGATGCTGCGGCCGCCGTAGACAATCCGCCAGCTTGCCCCGGCAGCTTCGGCTTCTGCCACCATCGCGAGGATCGGGGTGATGCCGATGCCGCCGGCGACAAACACATAGTTGGCGGCGGGCGCCAGCCGAAAGTGGTTGCGCGGGCCGCGGATACGCAGCGTCGTCCCCGGCTCGATCGAGTCGTGCACATAGATCGAACCGCCGCGCGACTGTCCCTCGGGTTCGCGGAGCACCGCGATGCGCCAGGACCCGCGATCCGCGGGATCCCCACACAACGAGTACTGGCGCACCAGGCCCGAGGGCATGACCAGGTCGATGTGCGCGCCGGGCTCCCATTCGGGCAGCGGGTGGCCGCCGACCTCGCGCAGCAGCAAGGAGGCGACACCGTCGGCGACGGTGGTCTTCTCGGCCACCGTCACGTCGGCCTCGTACTCGCGCATCACTAGCCGAACGGTGCTCGGCTGAGGCAGACAATCGACCCCGGTCATGCGTATTCCTCGATGTTCACCAGGTGACGGGGAGCGCCTTGAGTCCGAAGATCCGAGCGTCGTTCTTGAGCTCGACCTCCTCGGCGGGCACCGCAACCTTGAGGGTCGGGATCCGCTGCAGCAGCGCGTTGATCACGACCTGCAACTCGACGCGCGCCAGGGGAGCGCCGAGGCAGACGTGGATGCCGTATCCGAATGCGATGTGGCTGCGCGCATCTCGGCGGATGTTCAAGGTATTGGGATCGTCGAAGACCTTCGGGTCACGGTTGGCCGCATCCATGGCCACCATGACGATGTCGCCCTCCTTGAACGTGTGACCACCGATCTCCACGTCGGCGGTAATCGTCCGTGGCAGGTTGCCGATGATGTCGTCGAAGCGCAGCAGTTCTTCGACCGCGCCGGGCAGCAGCGTGGGATCCTGCCGGATCTGTTCGAGCTGATCGGGATGCTCGAGGAGGGTGAACATGCCCAGCGAGATCATGTTGCCCGTGGTCTCGTGGCCGGCCATCAGCAGCAGCGTGGCCATGCCGGCCACCTCGTTCAGTTCGAGGTCGCCGCTGCGAACGTGGTTGACCAGCAGGCTGATCAGGTCGTCGCCGGGGTTCTCCAGCTTGCTGGCCGTGAGCTCGCCGAGGTACTGCATGACCGCCATGATCGCGCCGTTCACTTCCTCCGGAGCGGCGTCGGAATCCAGCACCTTGCGGGTCTCCACCTGGAACCAGTCGTGCTTGTCGTAGGGCACACCGAGGAGTTCGCAGATCACCAGCGAGGGCAACGGAAGCGCGATGTCCTCGACGATGTCGCCGGTGCCGGGCTTCTCGAGCATCGCGTCGATGAGGTTGTTGGCGATCCGCTCCACCGTCGGCCGCATGGCCTCCATGCGACGCGGAGTGAACTCGCGGGCGAGCATCTTGCGCAGACGAGTCTGCTCCGGGGGATCCATCGCCAGGAAGAAGCCGGGCATGGCCTGATCTCCGGAGTCGCCGCGCGACGGGTCTGGGATGTTCTGCACGCTTGCCGCGCGGTCCGCCAGCACGGCCTTCACGTTCTGGTGATCGGTGACCAGCCAGGCCGGAACGTTCTTGAACAACACCTCGGTGACCCCGTCCACCTCGGCGTACTCCGCCGCGGGTGCGAACGGACAGGTCCGCTTGAACGGAAACGCCGGGGGCTGTGCGGTTCCCGCGTCGGAGCCGCCGGGCTGGGCGGTGGTTGTTTGCTCGGTGATCGCCATTTCAGATCCTCCTGGAGTACGCGCCACGCTGCTTCGGTGGAAATGACCCTGCTCACATTAGTGATTGCCGATAGCATCACATAGAACCGATCATGCCGTCAAGGTTGCCGTGTGAAGGCGGGTTTGTGCCGCCCGGTAGACGCCCTGAAGATACATCGTTGAGCTGCGTAAATAGTCCGGAAGTCGGCGGTCGGTCGGAGGCCTCGCAGCACGGTCTGCCAAGTCCTTCGCGGCGCCGATAGTAAATAATGATTCTGCGAGTGACCCGGATGTGTGGGCGCGGCGGGCGGTCACGACCCGCGTTGGTCGGCCTGCGGGATGAACGTCGAGGGGTCGGCGGCGAGATTCGCCGAATCGGCGTCTGCGCCGACCGCCGCCCGCGGGTCCCAGGTCGGATAGTCCGTGTAGCCCTGCGCGGTCGGCGGACCGTAGAAGGTCGTCGGGTCCGGGGCGGTCAGCGGTGCGCCGTGCCGGAACCGCTCGGGCAGGTCCGGATTGGCGATGAACAGCGCGCCATACGAGATCGCGTCCGCATGGCCGGCGGCCACGGCGTCCGCGCCGGTGCCGCGCGAATAGCCGCCGTTGGCGACGAGGAAGCCGTCGTAATGCTCGCGCATCAACCCGACGGCGCGAGTCTCCGATTGATAGGAGTAGTACTCCCCATAATCGGACACCTCCAGGAACGCCAGGCCCCGGGAACTCAACTCCCGCGCGGCGTGGCTGAAGGTGGCAACCCAGTCGTCGTCGCGAACGTCGTTGAAATAAAAGGTGGGGGACAGCTTCACTGCGGTGCGGTGTGCGCCGATGGCCGCAACGATGGCGTCGACCACCTCCAGCAGGAACCGAACCCGGTTGGCTACCGAGCCGCCGTAGGAGTCCGTGCGGTGGTTCACGCTCGACGCGAGGAACTGGTTGACGAGGTAGCCGCTCGCGGCGTGCAATTCGATGCCGTCCATCCCCGCGCGCACGGCACGCACCGCGGCCTGTGCGTGCCACTCGATCTCCTCGTGAATTTCGGCCGTGGTCAATGCGCGGGGTTGCCCGAAGGCGCGCTTCGGGCGCGGGCAGGTCCAGGTGTAGCCGCGAAAGTCGGGGTCGGGCTGGATGGCCGACGGTGCCACCGGCTTCGCGCCCGCCGGTTGGTACTCCTCGAACGAGAGCCGGCCCACGTGCATGAGCTGCATGAAGATCGTGCCGCCGCGCTGGTGGACCGCGTCGGTGACCGGCCGCCACCCGGCCTCGTGTTCGTCGGTGTAGATCGCGGGGACGAAGTCGTAGCCGCGCCCGCGCGGCGAGGGGTTGACGCCTTCGGTGACGATGACGCCGGCACCGGCCCGCTGGGCGTAGTACTGGGCCATCAGCGGCGTGGGGATCTCGTCGATGGTCGCCCGGTGCCGTGTGCAGGGCGCGAACCAGATCCGATTCTCGATCGCTCGGTTTCCGACCGTGGCCGGTGAGAACAGGTCCGGTGCTGTCATACCCGCGAAATCCTTTCCCGTGCAACGCGTGCCGCTTCTGTGAATCAAGATATCACCCAGATGTGGTCTTTCAGATCCTTTTGGGCGAAGCTTCTGGTCGGTGCGTGGCAGCTCGATGTCCGTGTAAACAGGGAAATTGCAGTCGAGTACCGTCTGCGAGGCTCAGATGCGGTCGATGTTGTGGCTCCGGCGGTGGCGGTCAGCGTGAATCACTATTCTGTCTACATGTCTGTACCCATGGTCACGTTCCTCATGTTTATCCGCAAGCGTCCAGAGCTGTCGCGCGCGGAGTTCGTCGATTACTACGAGAACAAACACATCGAACTCATCGGCCGACTCGTCGGCGGGCGCCCCAAGGCGTACCGGCGGCATTACGCCGTCGAGGGAGACCCGTTGGTGCACCGGCTGACGGTGGCGCGCGGCGATCGGGTGGCCGACCTCGCCGCCGTCACGGAGTTGACCTTCGAGCGCTACGCGGATGCCGAGGCCATGGTGGGGCGGATGCTGGCCGACGATGTCCTGCCGCAGGTTCTCGCTGATGAACGGCGGTTCATCGCGCCGGAAGGGATCAGCTGGCTGTTGACGCAGCGGGAGTGACAGGGATATAACTACCGATATAACAGCACTTCACGCTTATCGTTATAGTTCCAGCTAAACAGCTAGGACTGTGCCGACATTCACTGTAAGTGCGATTTGCATCGGGCTTGAGGAGGCGTTGCGATGTACCCCGGTGACCGAGCCCGGCAGTACCCAGACCGAGTTGCCCTGGTGATGGCCGAGACCGGCGAGAGTCTCACCTACGCGGACTTCGAGGCGAAGGCCAACCAGCTCGCGCACTTCTACCGCGACCTGGGTCTGCGCCCCGGGGAAGGGGTGGCGTACATGATGGAGAACTGCCTGGCCAACGTCGTCGCTCAGGGTGCCGGCGAGCGAACCGGCCTGTACTACACCCTGATCAACTTCCACCTCACCGCGGACGAGGCGGCCTACATCGTCAACGACAGCGAGGCGCGGGTGGTCGTCACCACGCGGGCGGTCCTCGACGTCGCGCGGGAGTTGCCGGCCCGCTGCGCGGGCGTGCAGCGATGGCTCATGGTCGACAAGCCCGACGATCTCGACGGATTCGAGGACTACGCGGCGGTCGTCGATTCCTATCCCACGGTTGCCGTCGACGACGAGCGGCTGGGTCTGGCGTTGCTGTACTCGTCGGGCACGACCGGAAAGCCCAAAGGTGTTCTGCGGCCGCGCCTCGACCTAGATCCCGCCGACCCGCTGCCGATCTTCCAGTTGGTGCCCAAGGTGTACCGGACCCGCCCGGACATGGTGTTCCTGCAGCCCGCGCCGCTATATCACTCCGGGCCCCAAAGTGCCACAGCGGAATCGCTGCGTTGCGGCGGCACCTGCGTGATCATGCAGAAGTTCGACGCCGTGCGCTTCCTGCAGCTGGTGGACGAACACAAGGTGACCAACACCCTCGTCGTCCCGACCATGCTGTCCCGCATTCTGCAACTGCCGCAGGAGATCCGGGACAAGTACGACCTATCGTCGCTGGAAGCCATCGCACACGGCGCGGCGCCCTGCCCGCCCTCGGTGAAGCGCGCCATGATCGACTGGCTGGGCCCCATCCTGTTCGAGTACTACGGCTCCACCGAAGCCAACGGCAGCGTCATCTGCGACTCGCACGAATGGCTGCAGCGTCCCGGCACGGTGGGCAAACCGTTGGTCGGCGAGCTGATCATCCTCGGGCCGGACGGTGCGCGATTGCCCGCCGGTGAGCCCGGCGTCGTCTGGATCAAGGGCGCCACGAACTTTCAGTATCTGAACGACCCGGAGAAGACCCGGGAGGCCCAGAGCGCCGACGGCACCATGAGCACCAACGGGGATATCGGATACGTCGACGAGGACGGCTACCTCTACCTCACCGACCGGGTCGGTTTCACCATCGTCGCCGGCGGCGTCAACATCTATCCCCGAGAGGTCGAAGACGTGCTGGCCGCTCACCCCGCCGTCGCCGACGTGGCCGTCATCGGCGTACCCGACGAGGACATGGGGGAGGCGGTGAAGGCGATCGTGGAGTTGCGCGCCGGGGTCGACCCCGAGGGGATCGAACGCGAACTGATCGAGTTCAGCCGGTCGCGGCTGGCCAAGTTCAAGTGCCCGCGCTCCGTCGATGTCGTCGACATGTTGCCGCGCAACACCAACGGCAAGCTGATGAAGAACGAGCTCGTCAAGCGCTATCGCGAGCAACCGCAGACGACCGAACTGCAGAAGGGAAGTGTGCGGTGAGCCGCAGTTACGCTGATTTCGCGAGGCCCTCCTACCGGGACACCCGCTGGCTCGAGACGCACTGGTTCTCCGCGGTGACCACCGATTCCATCCGGCTGCACTTCTGGATGGGCTTTCGGCTCAACACCGGCGTCGCGACGACGAAAGTGTATGCGTTCTCGCAGTTCTGCGATTCCGTGCTGGACATGGAGATGTGCGACATGCAGTACAACAGCCCCATCGGTGCCGCCCGGCTCTCGGACTTCGCCCTGGAATCGGGCGTGGCGGTCAAAGCCCGCTCGGCTCCGCGCGCCTACGACCTGACCTACCGCTCGGCCTGCGGTCGGATGACCGCGGACCTGGAGTTCGAGGCCCTGATGGCGCCCGCGGACCTGGCGGTCACCAAGATCCCGGACGGCCCAGAGGGTTTCGTGGCGTTCCATCGCGGCCCGAGCCGCGGCGCACCGGAGAACAGGACGGGCAGTGAGCCCTCCGGGCACATCGATCAGACGATGACGGCGCGTGGCAGCGTCACCATCGACGGCGTGACCCACGAGGTGGACTGCGTGGCGCAGCGCGATCACTCCTGGAGCCCCCGCGCCGAGGTCGGGCACACCATCGGCACCTTCGACATGGTGCACTTCGGCCAGGAGTTGACGCTGCTGGCCCACACCGGGGAGACACCGGACAGTGAGCCGACGGTCTCGCACGGGTATCTGCTGCGGGACGGGCAACTGCTGGCGCTGCGCGAAGCCAAGGTGAGCTACGAGCGGCAGGGCCTACGCATCGTCGGGTTCCGATACCTGATCGTCGACGAGAACGGTGCGGACTACGAGATCACCGGCCGCGCCCGGGGTTCGGCCGAGATCGACGGTGGCCAGAACATCTACCTGGTGATGGGCCTGTTCGACTGCGAATGGAACGGTCGGTCCGGCTACGGCGAGGTGCAGTGGCACGACTACATTCCCCGCCTGCAGGGGGTTCGGGCGGCGCAGCGCGCGTAACCCGCGCCGCGCCCGACGCTTTCAGGCCCCGCTGGCGGCCTTCCGGTAATGCAGCGACACCTGTTGGGCAACGTCGCGCCGAACCCGGTCCAGCAGTTCTGCGGCCGCCTCGGCGTCCGGGGTGACCGGTGTCGAGGGCGCCGGGTTCGGATCGGCGCCGGCCCGCAACTCGACCGCGACGTTGGCCAGGATCCCGGTCGAGGCCCACAGTTGTCCGCGGGCGTAGGGATCCTCGACGCGGTCCATCACATCGGTTTCCAGCGTGCGCACGATGGTGTCCAGCGCGTCGGACATGCTGATGTAGTCCATGAATCGTGTTCTTTCCTAGGTGGTCACGGTGGTGATGGTCGCGACGGGCTGGCCGCTGCCCTCGAAGGCACGGACCTTCTCCAGTAGAACGATCGAAAGCCGCCGGTTGATATAGCTCGACAGCAGCGGGCGCACGTCGCTGTAATGACCACTCGTCAGCAACGCGATGGCCTTGGCCTCCATGCACAGTCGGGACCACCCCGCGGCGACCTCCCACCAGATGAGACGTTCCTCGTCGATGGCGGTGCCCGTCTTCTCCGCGTACTGGCGCAGGAACTCGTCGCGCCGGAGCACTCCCATCATGAGGTCCTCGGGCGCCACGGTGCCCATCAGCGTCCAGCCCAGGTCGAAGTACGGGTCTCCGGCCCCGGCCTCCTCCCAGTCCAGCACTGCGGCAATGGTGTTCGGATCGGACCACATGACGTTGCCCAGTCGGTAATCGCCATGGACCACCGTCGGCGCCGCATCTGTCGAGGGCATCCTCCGCACCAGCCAGTCGGTCAGGAAGGTGTGAAAGTCGGGCAGCACCAAGCTGGTTTCGGCCAGCGACCGCGTCCAGCGCTCGACCACCCCGGCGGCGGTCTTGGTCGGTGCCCAGTCGAGGGCCTCCGGCGGCCGCGGGGTGTCGGCCAGCCGGTGCAGGGACACCAGCTGGTTCACGTAGGCCTCGGCCATCGCGGCCTTGGTCGCGGTATCGAGCCCGGGGGCGCCGTCGCCGACGACATAGCCGTCGATCATCTCGGAGATCAGGTAGCCACGACCGATGCGGGGCTCATGCGCAGCGGAGGCGATCACGCGTGGCGTCGGAATGCCTTGTTGCACCAGCCATTGGGCCAGCGCGGCCTCGCCCGCTGCGCTGTAGGGCTCGAGGGGGCCGTGTAGGGGTGGTATACGCACAATCACCGAACCGCCCCACGCCGGCAGGTCGCCGGTGTAGCGGAGGGTGGTCTGAGACAGCCCGCCGCCGAGCAGTTCTCGCTGCAGACCGACGGACCGCAACGCTTCGGACACCACTTGATCCAGGGCGTGCAGGTCGATACCCCAGTGCTGCTCCTGGGGGCTGCCGTCGTGCATCTCGCCACGTCCTTTCGAAAGCGGGCTGCGCTGGCCCGTCGGATGCCCGATGCGATTCACAATTTCACCCAGAAGAATACTTCACCGGATGGTGTAGTCAACCGGCTTGGGGCATGTATCTGCTGATATAGCGCCAGAGAACGAGGTTGTGCGGGAGTCCGGAGGGGCGCCGAGTGTTATTCGGGCTTCTATTTGTGGTGGCTGCTGCGGTAACCTATCGAGGTGCCTGCGCGCGGCAGTGCATCGAATCCGAGGTGAGGACAGTGGCCAGGTGACCCAGACGGCAACGGTCGCGGCACGGCCCGATTCGCCCCGCAAGCTGCAGATTGTCGAGACGGCCGGCGCGCTGTTCCAGGAGCGCGGCTTCCATCAGGTGAGCATGGACGACATCGCGCAAGCGGTCGGCCTGCGCGGACCCGCGCTGTACCGGCACTTCCGCAGCAAGCAGGAGCTCCTGACGCGGGTGGTGCTGGACCAGATCACGGTGTGCCTGGAGGTTGCCGAACGGGCCGCTGATCGCGACGGTACGCCACAGCAGCGGCTCGACCAGTTCGTCGGCGATCTTGCTCGGCTGGCGCTCGACCGCAACGAGATCATGCTCTGGCGTCGGGAGCGTCGTCGCCTGGACGCGCAGGCGCAACTCGAGTTCCGGCGCCGCGCGCGGTTGCTCGGTCAACACACCGGCACGGTGTTGCGCGGTGTCCGAGGCGATTTGGACGACTCCCAGATCGACTTGCTCAGCTGGGCGCTGCTGTCCACCTTCGCGCATACGCACCGGTTCGGCCGCGTGGTGGATTCGGTGGGCGGCCGCCAGCGGGCGCTGAGCGTCCTGACCCGGATGGCGGCCGCCGTCGCGGCATGTCCACTGCCTGCCGGCGGCGGGGACGATTCGGCGTTGCCGTCGAATTACTTGCCGCTCGGACGACGTGAACGCATCATCGAGACCACGACCACCCTGTTCAACGATCGCGGATTCGTCGAGGTCAGTATCGAGGACATCGCCGCCGCCTCGGATACCGCGATCGCGACCATCTACCAGTACTTCGACAGCAAGGCCAGCCTGCTCTACGCGATCCTCGACCGGGGGATCGAGGGTGTGAACTACGTGACGACGCATCTGCTGGCCGGCGTGGCGACCGACGCGGCCGCGGTCGAGGCGCTGATCGGCAACTACATCGATCTTGCGATGGGCCCGCACCGCAGGATGTTTCGCATTTTCGACGAGGAACTCACGGCCCTGCCCGAGCAGCAACGGGCCACCCTGTTGCTGGCGCATCGCGGCCACATCGACGAGTGGGTGGGGGCGCTGCAGCGGGTTCGCCCCAAGATGTCGGTGTTCGAGGCGCGGGCGCGGGCCCGCACCGCCACCGGCGTCGCGTCCGACATCACCCAGACCGATCGCCTGCGGACCGCCCCGGCCGCCCGGGCGGCGCTGGCGAGTGTCCTCGGAGCCATCGTGCTCGGCTGAGCCGGCGGGCTTGTCAGTACAGCGTGAATCATCCTTACGTTTCTATGGCGCTTATTTGGTGGCGATAGCATCCGAAAAGCCCTTATATAACGGATTTAGCCCGACCCCTTTGTGAATCTGCCTTCTGGTGTTAAGTTCTGTTCTAGCCAGACGGCATGTGTGAGGGCGACCGGTGTCGCCGCCCGTGACGAAAGGAATCCACCGTGAAGGCCACCCAGCCCCAGTCCGCTTTCGACGCGGGGGTGCTTCGCGAGGCGTTGCAGGAAGCCAGTATTCCCACGCTGCTACCGATCCTGGTGCAGCTGACCGGCGACGAGCGCTGGATCTCCGAGGAATTCCGGGTCGGTCGCCCGGTCGGCTTCGTCGACGATCCCACCGGCGGGCTCGCCGAGGAAAAGCAGCGCGAGGTCCGCGCGGCCGCCGGCGAGGCGATCCAGCGCTGGTCGGCGGGGGCCGCGGTGCAACTGCCGAACCCCGACGATGGCCTGCTCGCCCGCCTGATGAGTGCGGCCATGGGGCAGCGGGTTTCGGAGGCGTATTCGCCGATGATCGCCGAGCAGATCGGGTTGCGGCCGTTCACGCCGGACCCGGTGCAGCACGAAGACCGGCTGGACGTCGCCGTCATCGGCGCCGGCGTCTCGGGCATCGTGATGGCCCGTGCGCTCAAGGCCGCCGGGATTGCCTACACCGTGTACGAGAAGAACGACGAGGTGGGCGGAACATGGTGGGAGAACCGCTATCCCGGTGCCCGGGTGGATGTGCCGAGTAGCCTGTACTCCTTCTCGTTCGCCACCAAGCCGTGGTCTGAGCACTTCAGCCGGCGCGACGAGATCGCGGACTACATGATCGCCACCGCGGACGAACTCGGGATCCGCGACTCGATCCGATTCGGTCACGACGTGACCGCCGCCCACTGGGACGACGCCGCGCAGCGGTGGCGCCTGACCGTCGTCGCCGATGGCAAGACCCGGGAGGTGACGGCCGGCGCCGTGATCACCGCGGTGGGCCTGCACAACCGCCCGAAGTATCCCGACATCGCCGGACTGGACACCTTCGCCGGCGAGGTGGTGCACTCTGCCGCGTGGCCGGAGGGGCTGGACCTCACCGGGCGCCGCGTCGGGGTCATCGGCGCCGGCGCCAGCGCGATGCAGGTGGTCGCGGCGACCGTCGAGGCCACCGAACATCTGGCGATCTTCCAGCGCTCCCCGCACTGGATCGTGCCGAATGACATTTACTTCCAGCCGGTTTCGGACAAGCTGAACTGGCTGCTGGCGAACGTCCCGCTGTACTGGGAATGGAACCGGTTCCGGTTGTACTGGATCTACACCGAGGGGATGTTCCCCGCCCTGGTCGTGGACCCCGAGTGGGACCGCAGCAAGAACTCGGTCAACGGCTACAGCGAGGCGATCCGGCGGTTCTACACCGGATACCTCGAGCAGAAGCTGCCGGGCCGGCCCGACCTGATAGCGCGCACCACCCCCGACTTCCCGCCCTTCGGGCGCCGGATCCTGCTCGACAACGGCTGGTTCGACGCGTTGGTGCGCAGTGACGTCGACCTGGTCACCGAGCCGATCGACCGGGTCGAGGAGAGTGGGATCGTCACCGCCGACGGTGTGCGCACGGAACTCGACATCATCGTGCTGTGCACCGGGTTCCAGCAGCAGCGCTACCTGTACCCGCTCGAGGTGGTCGGACGCGGCGGGCGCAGCCTGCGCGACGAGTGGCACGACGACGACGCACGGGCGTACCTCGGGCTGACCACCCCGGGTTACCCCAACCTGTTCTACCTGTTCGGCCCGAACACGAATCCGCCGGGCGGCAGCTACATCAATCTTGCTGAGGCGCAGGCCCGTTACGTCGTGGAGCTGCTCGCCGCGATGGTGGCCGACGGGATCACCGCGGTTGACTGCCGCGAGGATGTCTTCGCCGACTACAACCGCCGCCTCGACGAGGCCAACGCCAAGATGGTGTTCGCCCAGGAGGGGGTGGACAGCTACTACCGGAACTCGACCGGTCGCGTCGTCACCAACTCACCGTGGACGGTGCTGCAGTACTGGACCATGACGCGACATCCCAACCTGGACGACTACCACGTGAGCACCGCCGGCCGGCAGCGCGTGAGCGCGTCCGCGGTGGCCGAGTAGGGAGTCGAGATGGCGGAACAACGCGTGATCGACGCTGTGGCGCAGGCGTATTCCTTTGCGGCCGCGGACGCAACGATCGATCAGATTCGATCGGGCTACGACGCCAGCATGGCGCGGGCGGGTATCTCGAACTCGGTGACGGTGAGCCAGGACGTGATCGGGGGAGTGCCGGGAGCCTGGTTCCGGCCCGCCGGGACCGTCGGCGGGGTGGTCCTGCATCTGCACGGGGGAGGTTTCCGGTTCGGCTCGAGCCGCAGCCACGGCCCCTTGGCGGCCGAGTTGGCCGCGGCGGCCGCGGTGGCGGTGTTCGTCGCGGACTACCGGCTGGCCCCCGAACATCCGTTTCCCGCGGCCGTCGATGACGCGGTGGCCGCGCTGGCCGCGTTGATCGCCGACCATGGTGCGGAACACGTGGTGATTTCCGGAGATTCGGCCGGGGGTGGACTGGCGCTGGCCGCCCTGCTGGCAGTCAAGAGCCGCGGCGGCCAACTGCCCGCGGCCGCAACCATGCAGTCGATGTGGGCCGACCTGACCATGCGCAGTCCGTCGGTGACCGAGCGCGCCGGCCGGGATCCCTTGATGACCCGGGAACAGCTGGACGCCAACGCCGCCGACTACCTCGGCGTCCACGATCCGGCGGATCCGCTGGCGTCGCCGGTGTACGGCGACCTTTCCGGACTGCCGCCGCTGTACCTGCAGGTCGGCACCGAGGAGATCCTGCACGACGACACCACCCGGGTCGCCGAGGCCATCCGAGCGACGGGCGGCCGGGCCACCGTCGAGGTGTACGACGGGATGCCGCACGTGCACCAGATCCTGTTGGGCGACTTGCCCGAGGCACACTCGGCGATCTCGGCCACCGCAGACTTCATCCGCGACGTTCTCGCTATCCAGTAAAGGACCACGATATGGCGACCGAGCCCCTCAACGACGCGACAGATCCGATCGACGTCCTCGTGATCGGTGCCGGAATCTCCGGCATCTACCAGCTGTACAAGCTGGCCCAGACCGACCTCACGTACCGGGCGGTCGAGGCCGGCGACGGGGTCGGGGGTACCTGGTACTGGAACCGCTACCCGGGCGCCCGCTTCGATTCCGAAAGTTACAGCTACGCCTACTTCTTCTCCGAGGAACTACTCGGGGAGTGGAACTGGACCGAACACTTCGCCGGCCAACCCGAGATCGAGAACTACCTCAACACGGTCGTCGACAGGTTCGACCTGCGTCGCCACATCACCTTCGGGGTGCGGGTGCTGACCATGACGTGGGACGAGGCCGCCCGCACGTGGTCCACCACGCTCTCGGACGGCAGCACCATCCGCTCGCGGTTCGTGGTGACGGCGATCGGGATCCTGTCGGCCCCGCAGTATCCCGCCGTGCCAGGGATCGAGGACTTCCAGGGCGAGTCGTATCACACGGGACTGTGGCCCAAGCACGACATCGACTTCACCGGGATGCGCGTCGCCGTCATCGGTACCGGATCCAGTGGCGTCCAGATCATCTCGGCGATCGCCGGACAGGTCGGATCCATGACCGTGTATCAGCGCACACCCAACTGGTGCACCCCGCTGAACAATCGGCCGATCACCGCCGAGGAGCAGCAACAGCTCAGGGCCGACTTCGACCAGATGCACACCGGCCTGATGGGTTCGTTTGCCGGCTTCGTGCACAACTTCTCCGCCGACAACCCGGCCGAGCAGACCCCGGAGCAGCGCGCCGCCTACTGGGAAACCCTCTGGCAGGCACCCGGATTCGCCAAGCTTCTCGGCAACTACGTCGAGGTGATGACGGACAAGGACTACAACACCGAGTTCACCAAGTTCCTCGAGGCGAAGATCCGCGCCCGCGTCCACGATCAGAAGATCGCCGACAAACTCATTCCGGACCACGGTTACGGGGTCAAGCGGCCGCCGTTCGAGACCGACTACTACGAGGTGTTCAACCTGCCGCACGTCTCGTTGATCGACATGCGGGACACGCCGATCGAGCGTGTCACGCCGCGCGGCATCGCCACCGCCGACGGCGAACGCGAGTTCGACATCATCGTCTACGCCACCGGATTCGACGCGATCACCGGCGCCTTCGACCGCATCGAGATCACCGGCACCGCGGGCACGCTCAAGGATTACTGGGCCGAGGGCCCGCACACCGTGGTCGGCGCGGCGAGCCCGGGCTTCCCGAACCTGTTCTTCGTGGTGGGGCCGCACAGTTCGGCCGGCAACGTGCCGCGTATCTCGGAGCGCCAGTGCGACTTCGTCAACGAGGTGATCGGGGAGGCGTTGCGCCGCGGTTGCACCCGCGTCGAGGCCCGCCCCGAGGCCGAGGCGGAGTGGACCGCGCACGTCTACGAACTGAACCAGGGAACGCTGGGCGCCCAGGCCGCCCTCGACTACACCTACGGCGTGAACACCCCGGGGAAGGCGGTCACCTTCCGCCATTACGACGGCGGGCTGATCGGACTCACCGCCAAGCATGCCGAGATCGCGGATTCGGGCTACGCCGCATTCGACTTCAGTTGAACCCCCGGTAAACCCAGTCGACCTCAGGAAGGACATCAACCCATGGCCGGAGAACTCGACGGCAAAGTCGCCTTCATCACCGGTGCTGCGCGTGGCCAGGGCCGAACGCACGCCGTGGCGCTGTCGCGCGCCGGCGCGGACATCATCGCGGTGGACATCGCCGGTCCGCTGCCGGGCGTGCCCTACGATTCCCCGACGCCCGAGGATCTCGACGAAACCGCGCGACTGGTCGAGAAGGAGGGCCGCCGGGTGCTCGCCGAGCGGGTCGATGTTCGCGACCTCGACGGCCTGCGGGCCACGGTGGGCCGGGGTGTCGGCGAGTTCGGCCGCCTCGACGTGGTGGTTGCCAACGCCGCGATCTGCGTGCCTGCCACCTGGGACCAGACCAAGCCCGAGGTGTTCCGGGACAGCCTGGACATCAACGTCACCGGGGTGTGGAACACCATCATGGTCTCGGCGCCGCACCTGGTCGACGGCGGCGGCGGTTCGATCATCGTGGTCAGTTCCTACGCCGGCAAGAAGGTGCAGCCGTTCATGGTGCCCTACACCACCAGCAAGCACGCGGTGGTGGGCATGACCCGGGCGTTCGCCGCGGAGCTCGGCCGACATCGGGTGCGGGTCAACAGCATTCACCCGGGCGCGGTCGACACACCGATGGGGTCCGGGGACATGATCGCCCAACTCACCGCCGCCGGGGAGAGCAATCCGCCGTTGATGGGGATGGGCACGCCGTTCCTGCCGGACTACTCCACCGGGCCGGAGGAGATCTCGAAGGCGGTGGTGTTCCTGGCGTCCGACGCGTCGTCCTACATCACCGCCGAGCACCTCAGCGTCGACGGTGGGGCGCAGTACTTCTGATGCGTGCCGTACAGCTGGTCGAGCCCACGGTGGTTCGGATCGTGGAGGTCCCGATTCCGGAGATCGGGCCGGACGATGTTCTGCTGCGGGTGAGCGCGGCCGGACTGTGTCATTCCGATCTGCACGTGGTGCACAACCCGGACCGGATCTTCTCCCGGCCCGTGACGCTGGGGCACGAGGTGGCCGGCACCGTCGCCGCCGTCGGCGCCGGCGTGCGTGACTGGGTCGAGGGCGACTCGGCCGTCGTCCACCTCTGCTGGTCTTGTGGACGATGCCGCAACTGTGTCGCCGGTGCCGATAACGCGTGCCTGCGCGGTGGTCGTCGGGCCCAACCGCCGGCCCCGGGATTGGGTCCCGACGGCGGGATGGCCGAATTCATGCGGGTGCCGGCACGGTTCCTGGTGAGCATCGACGGACTCGACCCGGTGGTTTCCGCGCCGCTCGCTGACGCCGCGATGACCGCGTACCACGCGATCGGGCACAGCCGGGCCGCGCTGACGCCGGGGGCGGCAGCCGTGGTGATCGGTGTGGGCGGACTGGGCCACTGCGCCATCCAGATCCTGCGCGCGACGTCGGCGGTGCGCATCATCGCGGTCGACATCGATCCGGACAGGCTCGTCGATGCGCGACGGCACGGCGCCCACGACGCGGTGCCGGCCGGTGCGGACGCGCACACCGAGATTCTGGGCATGACCGACGGGTTGGGCGCGGCCGCGGTTTTCGATTTCGTGGGCAACGACGCCTCGTTGTGCACCGCGGCGCATTGTGTGGCGCCCTACGGAGTTGTGCAGGCCGCGGGCCTCGCCGGCGGCACGGCCCCGATAGCGGCGGAGCCGAGGACCGGTGTCGGCTGGCCCTGGGGTGCCACGTTCCGCACCTCCTACGGCGGCACAAGGACCGATCTGATGGCGTGCGTGGCGCTGGCGCGCGAGGGCCACATCGCCATCGATGTGGAGCGGTTTGCGCTGGTAGATGCGTTGCAGGCGGTTGAGCGGCTCGAGTCCGGGAAGGTTCAAGGACGCGCCGTTCTGGTGCCGTGAGGCGACGGGCCGCGAGTTTCGAGGCGGTGCCGGCGGGGGATCGAGATGGCAATGCCAAGTCCGTAAGGACAACTAACAAGGTGGTCCCTGTCGGGCGTCGGCGCGGACCGCGTCGCGAAAATCGTCATTTTTCGGACGCAATTCAGACGATCTAGAATTCCTATTTACAACGCGGATGATTTCGCGGCCCCGTGCGGCGGGTCTCGGCTACGCGGAGGGGTCTCCTCTGAATAGCGCAATCGCCTGTTCATAGGCGCAATATTGACCGGGCTGGAAGCCCGGGCCGAGTATTGACGAGGCCGCAACAAGGCCGGGAGCTTGACGGTCGAAAATCGAGTATGCGATGCTATCGTCAATCACTCTTGTGACGGAAGCCACTTCGGCGGTGCGGCGCGGGGCGCTTGATGGAAAGGGTGTCAGGTTGATTCGGTCAGTGCAGAATTATCTTTCACAAAGCGGTGTGCGCCGCGGGTGGGCGTACGCCCACGCAGGGACGATCGGACTCTCGTGACCACTACCGAAGCAACTGCTGCCGGTTCGACCTCGCGATGGAGCAACGGCCTGGCGAGCATCTCGTCGACGAAGGCGGGCAAGCCGTTCACCGCGCTCGGCGGTTTCTTCGCCATGGCGATGGACACCTTCGCGGCGATGTTCCGGCGGCCGTTCGCCTGGCGGGAGTTCCTGGAGCAGTCCTGGTTCGTCGCGCGCGTGTCGCTGGTTCCCACGCTGATGCTGGCGATCCCGTTCACCGTGCTGCTGATCTTCACCTTCAACATCCTGTTGCTCGAGTTCGGCGCCGCCGACTTCGCCGGCACCGGTGCCGCCTACGGCACCGTCACCCAGATCGGACCGGTGGTGACCGTGCTGGTGGTCGCCGGGGCCGGCGCCACGGCGATGTGCGCCGACCTCGGGGCGCGCACCATCCGGGAGGAACTGGACGCGCTGCGGGTGATGGGTGTCGACCCGATCCAGTCGCTGGTGGTGCCAAGGGTTTTGGCCGCGACGGTGGTGGCGACCCTGCTGTCTTCGGTGGTGATCCTGGTGGGTCTGACGGGTGGCTTCGCCTTCTCGGTGTTCGTCCAGCACGTGACGCCGGGTGCGTTCATCAGCGGCCTGACGGTCATCACCGGTGCCGCCGACGTGGTGATCTCGCTGATCAAGGCCGCACTGTTCGGTCTGGCCGCGGGTCTGATCGCCTGCTACAAGGGCATTTCCGTCGGTGGCGGGCCCGCGGGTGTGGGCAACGCGGTCAACGAGACCGTCGTGTTCACGTTCGTCGCGCTGTTCGCCATCAACATCATCGCCTCCGCGGTGGGGATCAAGGCGACGCTATGACCGCCACCACTCCCAGCAAGCGGTATGGGCGCTTGCAGAACAGCTTTCGTGGTTGGGTCGCCGGCCTGACCCGGATCGGGACGCAGGCGCGGTTCTACTTCTACACCCTGGGTTCCATCAAGGACGTGCTGCTGCACTACCGGGTGGAGCTCATCCGGTTGATCGCCCAGATGAGCCTGGGCGTCGGCGCTCTGGCCGTCATCGGTGGCACCGTGGTGATCGTCGGCTTCCTCACCCTGTCGACGGGTGCTTTGGTCGCGGTCCAGGGCTACAACCAGTTCGCCGACGTCGGCGTCGAGGCGCTCACCGGCTTCGCCTCCGCCTACTTCAATGTCCGACTGATCGGGCCGGTGATCGCCGGGATCGGGTTGGCCGCCACCATCGGCGCCGGGGCCACCGCGCAGCTGGGCGCCATGCGGATCAACGAGGAGATCGATGCCCTCGAGGTCATGGGGGTGCGGTCCATCGCCTACCTCGCCTCGAGTCGGGTGCTGGCCGGTGTGATCGTGGTGATCCCGCTGTACTGCGTCGCGGTGCTGTCGGCGTTCTGGGCGGCGCGGTTCGGCACGATCGTCGTCTACGGCCAGTCCTCGGGCGTGTACGACCACTACTTCGAGACGTTCCTGAACTCGACCGACATCATCTGGTCGTTCTTCCAGGCCATCGCAATGGCGGTCGCGATCATGCTGGTGCACACCTACTACGGGTTCACCGCGACCGGTGGGCCCGCGGGAGTCGGGGAGGCGGTCGGTCGCGCCGTCCGCACCTCGTTGATCACCGCGGTGTTGGTGGTGCTCTTCCTCTCGCTGGCGATCTATGGCCAGTCCGGCAACTTTCATCTGGCGGGGTAGTCGATGGAGAACACATTGGGCCAACGTCGGGTTCACCCCCTGTGGTGGACAGCGGCTCTGTTCCTGACGGTCATCGGTCTGGTGGTGATGTGTTCGGCGATCTTCGCCGGCACGTTCCGCCGTTATGTGCCAGTCACTTTGACCTCAGACCGCTCGGGTCTGGTGATGGAGTCGGGAGCCAAGGTCAAGCTGCAGGGCGTCGAGGTGGGCCGGGTCGCCGGCATCTCCGGCGGCAAGCACCCCGTGGGACTGCAGCTCGAGATCTTCCCCGACCAGGTGGACTACATCCCCGCCAACGTGGAGGCCGAGATCGCCTCCACCACCGCCTTCGGGGCCAAGTACGTCGACCTGATCTATCCGGCCGAACCGAGCGCGCAGCGGATCGCCGCCGGCGCGGTGCTGCAGGCCCGCAACGTGTCCACCGAGGTGAACACCGTGTTCGACAACCTCGTCGGGTTGCTCGACCAGATCGACGTCTCCAAGCTCAGTGCCGTGTTGACGGCCGTGGCCGACGGCGTCCGCGGACAGGGCGAGCGAATGGGCCAAGCCACCACGGACGCCAACGAGGTGCTGCTGGCGATCAATCCGCGGATGGACAACGTCGGCAAGAACTGGGTGTCGTTCAAGGGCTTCAGCGATGCCTACAGCAGTGCGGCCCAAGACATCCTCAGCACGCTGGACGCGGCGAGCGTCACCAGCACCACCATCGCCGACCGCGCCAGCGACCTCGATGCGCTGTTGCTCAGTTCGATCGGCTTCTCCAACAGCGGGATCGACCTGATCGCGCCGAACCGCGACAACATCATCCAGGGCATCAACGTCCTCGAGCCGACCACCAGCCTGCTGCTCAAGTACGACCCCATCTACACCTGCCTGCTGCAGGGTGCGAGGTTCGCGCTGGAGAACGGTGGCTACGAGAACATCGGCGGCAACGGCCGATCGGTGGTGCAGGACGTCGGGCTGCTGCTGGGCGACGACCCGTACAAGTACCCGCAGCATCTGCCGGTGGTCAACGCCAAGGGCGGACCCGGAGGCAAGCCGAGCTGTGGCTCGCTGCCCGACGTCAGCAAGAACTACCCCGTGCGATACCTGGTGACCGACACCGGATTCGGCACCGGCCTGGACATCCGGCCGAATCCGGGAATCGGCTTCCCGGGCTGGGTGAACTACTTCCCGGTCACCAAGGGCGTCCCCAAACCGCCGCGGCTGCGGTATCCGGGCGGCCCGGCACCGGGACCCCCGCCGCCGTGGCCGGGCGGCCCGCCCTACGGCGCCCCGTGGTACGGACCCGACGGCACCCCGCTGTGGCCGGGTGTGCCCGAGCATCCCGCCCCGCCGGCCCCGCCCGCACCGGAACCAGCACCATGACCCACCGGACCATGACCCACAGGACCAGGATCAACCGTGCGAACTAACCTGCGACGTGTCGTCGTCAACCTAACCGTGTTCGTGGTGGCGTGTGTTGTCGCCACGTTCGGTCTGCTGGCGATCTTTGCGAACCTGCGGTTCTCCGATCAGCCGCTCTACAAGGCCGAGTTCACCGACGTGAGCGGCCTGGAGATCAACGACTTCGTCCGCGTCGCCGGCGTGGAAGTCGGTCAGGTGAAGAAGATCTCGGTCCAGCAGAACTCGCTGGCGGTCGTCGAGTTCTCCGCCAATCCTTCGGTGTCCCTCACCGAGGCCACCAAGGCGCAGATCCGCTGGGCCAACCCGATCGGCGACCGCTACATGGCGCTGGTGGAGGGTGCCGGCGACATGCAGCGGCTACCCGCCGACGGCACCATCCCGGTGGCCCGCACCGAGCCGGCGCTGGACCTCGATACGCTGCTGGGCGGGTTCCGTCCGCTGTTCCGCGCGCTGGACCCCGAACAGGTGAACACGCTGTCGAGCGCGTTGATCCAGGCGTTCCAGGGCGAGGGCGCGACCATCGGGTCGTTTTTGAGCCACGCGGCCACGGTCACCAACACGCTCGCCGACCGCGATCAGCTGATCGGGCAGGTGATCACCAACCTCAACACCGTGCTGGGCACCTTCGGCGGCCAGACCGAGCAGTTCGGCAAGGCGGTCGACTCGCTGTCGGAGTTGGTGCAGGGCCTCGAGCAGCGCAAGGTCGACGTCACCAACGCGGTGGCCTACACCAACGAAGCCTCGGCGACGGTTTCCGACCTGCTGATGCAGGCGCGCGCGCCATTCAAAGAGACTGTCGCGCAGTCCGATCGGGTCAACTCGCTGGCGCTGGCCGATCACGAGTACCTCGACAACCTGCTCAACTCGCTCCCCGATGCCTACAAGCGGCTGGCGCGCCTGGGCAACCGCGGCGACTTCATCCCCGAGTACCTCTGCTCGATGTCGTTGAAGCTCAACGGCAAGGGCGGTCAGCCGGTCTACGTCAAACTCATCGAGCAATCCACGGGGAGGTGTGCACCGAAATGAAACCGTTCGCCGAACGCAACCCCTTCCTCGTCGGGCTCACGGGCGCCACGCTGACCGTCGGTATCGCGCTGGTCTCGCTCAACTACGACAAGCTTCCCTTCAGCGGTTCGTCCCGCAGCTACTCCGCGTACTTCGCCGAGGCCGGCGGCCTGCAGGCGGGCGCCCCGGTGCAGGTGGCCGGGTTCCGGGTGGGGGAGGTCTCCAACATCGACCTGGACGGCAACCGGATCCTCGTCGACTTCGACGTCGACAAAGGTGTGCACCTCGGTGAGTTGACCGAGGCCCGGATCCGCACCAAGAGCCTGCTGGGCTCCAAGGTCCTCGAGATCACCGCCCGCGGTGAGGGACGACTGGACTCGACGATCCCGGTGGAGCGCACGATGTCGCCCTATCAGCTGCCCGACGCCCTGGGCGATCTGTCCGCCACCATCAGTGGTCTGGACACCGACACGGTGTCCGACGCGCTGGCCACCCTGGCCGACACCTTCCAGCACACCCCGCCGGATCTGCGGGCCGCGATCGAAGGCGTCGGACGGTTCTCCGACACGCTCGGCCAGCGCGACACCGAACTGCGCAACCTGTTGAGCAACGCCAGCAAGGCCACCGGGGTGCTCTCCGAGCGCGCTGACCAGGTCGCCGAGTTGGTGTCCAACAGCAATGCGCTGCTGGCCCAGCTGAGTTCGCAAAGCACTGCGCTGCAGCAGATCTCCCGCAATCTGTCGTCGTTCGCCCAACAGCTCGCGGCGTTCATCGAGGAGAACCGCGAACAGATGAAGCCCGCCCTGGACAAGCTCAACGGGGTCCTGGCCATCGTCGACAACCGCAAGGAACGCGTCACGGAGGCCATCGTGTACCTGAACAAGTACACGATGTCGCTGGGCGATGCCGTCGGGTCGGGCCCGTTCTTCAAGGCGTACCTGTCGAACGCGCCGGGTCAACTGGTGCAGCCGTTCATCGACGCGGCGTTCTCGGATCTGGGTCTGGATCCCAACGTGAAGCTGCCCTCGGAATTGATCACGCCGCAGACCGGCCAACCGGCGACCCCGGCGCTGCCGGAACCGTTCCCGCGCACCGGTCAGGGCGGTGAGCCCCGGCTCACGGTGCCCGACGCCATCACGGGCAACCCGGGCGACCCGCGGTATCCGTACCGGGAACCGCTGCCCGCGCCGCCGCCGGGCGGGCCCGCTCCCGGACCGCCGGCGCTGTGGCCCAACGGTGAAGCGCCGCAGTTGCTGCCCGAGGTCGAGCCCACGTCGACGCCGGATGTCGGCTCACCGGCCGGCCCGGTCCCGCACGGCGGAGGAGGACAGTGATGCGCAAACCGACACTGCGCACCGGCCTGATCGTCGCGCTGGTACTGGTCGTGGTCGCCGGCGGGGTGCTGGCGCTACGCGCGTTCAACCAGGCCGGGCGCACCAACGTCGTCGCGTACTTCGACAACAGCAACGGCTTGTTCGTCGGCGACGAGGTGCGCATCCTGGGCTTCCCCGTCGGTGCCGTCGAAAGCATTGAGCCGGAACCGAGTCGGGTCAAGGTCAGCTTCTGGGTCAAGGGCAAGTATCAGGTGCCCGCCGACGCCAAGGCCGTCATCGTGTCACCGCAGCTGGTGACCGCCCGGGCGATTCAGCTGACGCCGGCCTACACGTCGGGGCCGGTGCTGGAGAACGGTGCCGTCATCGGCGAGGACCGCACCGCGGTGCCACTCGAATGGGACGACCTGCGCGCCCAGCTGGAGAAGCTTTCCGACGCGCTGCAGCCCACCGAACCCGGCGGCGTGAGCACGCTGGGGCAGTTCGTCAACACCGCGGCCGAGAACCTGCGCGGACAGGGCGTCAACATCCGGGAAACCGTCACGACGATGTCGCAGGCACTTTCGGCCCTCGGTGATCACAGCGACGACACCTTCGCCAGCCTCAAGAACCTGTCGGTGGTGGTGACCGCGCTCGAGGACAGCTCGCAGCTGCTCGGGCAACTCAACCGCAACCTGGCCGCGGTCACCGGGCTGCTGGCCGACGATCCCGGCGCGGTGGGTGCCGCGATCAACGACCTCAACTCGGTGGTCGGGACGGCGACCCAGTTCGTCCGCGAGAACCGGGAGGCGGCCGGTATCGCCGTCGACAAGCTGGCGTCGATCTCCACCGCTGTGCACGGCAGCCTCGATGACATCGAGCAGGCACTGCACTCGTTCCCGACCGCGGCGCAGAACTTCGCCAACGTCTACCAGCCCTCGCAGGGCGCGCTGACCGGCATGCTCGCCGTCAACAACTTCGCCGATCCGATGTCGCTGGTGTGCGGCTCGGTGGAGGCGGCCGCACGGTTGAACTCCGAGTATTCGGCGAAGCTGTGTATGCAGTACCTCGCGCCGATCGTCAAGAACCGGCAGATGAATTTCCCGCCGCTGGGCGAGAACCTGTTCGTCGGTCAGTCGGCGCGTCCCAACGAGCTGACCTACAGCGAGGATCGGCTGCGGCCCGACTACTACCCGGTGCAGAACCCGGCCCCGGCGCCGCCGGCCGAGACCGCGCCGGTCGCGGTGCCCGTGGGCGCCGCCGATCCGGCCGCGGGACTGCCGGGCCTGCTGCTGCCGGCCGAAGGAGGTTCGTGATGTCCCTCGCTCAAATCTCCTGGCGTAAGCGGTGTTTGGCCGCCGTCGCGGCGGTGGCGGTGACGGTGCTGACCGGCTGCGAGTGGCGCGGTCTGAACTCGCTGTCCATGCCCGGCACCGAGGGCGGCGGCGACGGTGCCTTCACCGTGCGGGCACAGTTGCCCGACATCGGGACCATTGAACCGAACTCGCGGGTTCGCGTCGGCGACGTCAACGTGGGCACCATCACCAAGATCGAGCTGCAGGACTGGCACGCGCTGATCACCATGCGGCTCAACGGCGATGTCGAGCTGCCGGCCAACGCGCGGGCCACCGTAGGCCAGACCAGCCTGCTCGGCTCGCTGCACGTCGAGCTCGGACCGCCGACCGACGTTGCCCCGCAGGGCCGGTTGCAGGACGGGGCGTTGATCCCGCTGCAGGCCGGGGCCGCCTACCCGACCACCGACCAGACGCTGGCCGCGCTGTCGTTGCTCCTCAACGGCGGCGGTGTGGGGCAGATGCAGGACATCACCGCGGCGTTCGCCACCGCATTCGTCGGCCGGGAGGGCGACCTGCGCAGCCTGATCGAACAGCTGGACCTGTTCGTCGGCCGCCTCGACACCCAGACCGGCGACATCGTCGCGGCCAGCGACAGTTTCAACAATCTGGTGGGCCAGTTCGCCGACCAGAAGCCGGTGCTGGACAACGCCCTGGAGACCATCCCGAACGCGCTCGAGGTGCTCAGCGAGAACCGACAGAACCTCACCGACGCCGTCGACGGCTTCGGCAAATTCAGCGCGCTGACCGCCGACACGGTCAACCAGACCAAGCAGAGCCTGGTGTCCGAACTTCAGGCCCTCGGACCGGTGTTCAAGTCCCTGGCCAACGCCGGGCCGGACATGACGCGCGCGCTGAGCCTGTTGGCCACCTTCCCGTGGCCCATCGAGAACATCGAGAAGATCGTGCGCGGCGACTACCTCAACACCGACGTGATCTTCGACCTCACCCTGAGCCGGCTCGGGGACGGGTTGCTCAACGGCACCCGCTGGGAGGGTGATCTCACCGAGTTGGAGATGCAGTGGGGTCGCACCATCGGGCAGCTGCCCAGTCCGTACACCGCGGGCAATCCGCTGGTGGCTCCCTACCAGTTCAACCAGGGGCCCTGACATGGTGACCAAGCGAATCAAGATGCAGTTGGCGATCTTCGGGATCGTCTCGTTGGTCGCGGGCGCCATCATGGCGTTCAGCTACGTCAAGGTGCCGTCGATGCTCGGCATCGGTCAGTACACCGTCACCGTCGAGTTGCCACAGACCGGTGGCCTGTACCAGACCGCGAACGTCACCTACCGCGGCACCAAGGTCGGGCGGGTCACCGATGTGCGGCTGACGGACACCGGTGGGGTCGAGGCCGTGCTGTCGCTCAAGAGCGGGATCAACATCCCGTCGGATCTGAGTGCAGAGGTGCACAGCGTGTCGGCCATCGGCGAGCAGTACGTTGCCCTGCTGCCCCGCTCGGAGGACGGCCCCGAACTGCGTGACGGGGATGTGATCCCGCTGGATCGGTCCACCGTCCCGCCGCCGATCAACAAGCTGCTCGACGCGACCAACCGGGGCATCCAGGCGATCCCGAAGGACAACGTCAAGACCGTCATCGACGAAAGCTACACCGCGGTAGGCCGATTGGGGCCGGAGCTGTCCCGCATCGTGCAGGGCTCCACGCAGCTGGCCAGCGACGCCCGCGCCAACCTCGACCCGCTGATCACCCTGATCGACAAGGCCGCCCCGCTGATGGATTCCCAAGCGGAGACCGCCGATTCGATCCAGGCCTGGGGCGCACACCTGGCGAACCTGACCGAGCAGGTCCGTTCGGCCGATCCCGCCGTGGCCGGCCTGATCGAGAACGGGGCCGAGACGGCCGAGGAGGCCCGGCAGCTGTTCGACCGGCTCAAGCCGACTCTGCCGGTGCTGATGGCGAACCTGGTGAGTGTGGGCGAGGTGGCCGTGACCTACCAGCCGGCCATCGAACAGGTGCTGGTGCTGCTGCCGCAGCTGACGGCCAGCCTGCAAGGTGCGCTGCTGGCCAACAAGGATTCGCTGCGCAAGTACCCCGGCCTGTACGTCAGCTTCAACCTGAACCTGAACCTGCCGCCGGTGTGCACCACCGGATTCCTGCCGGCCGACCAGCAGCTGACACCCAACGTGGAGGCCACGGCCGATCCCATCGAGGGTGACCTGTACTGCCGGATCCCGCAGGATTCGTGGAACGTCGTGCGCGGCAACCGCAACTACCCGTGCATCACCCGCCCGGGCAAGCGGGCGCCGACGGTGAAGATGTGCGAGAGCGACGAGGAGTACGTGCCGCTCAACGACGGCTTCAACTGGAAGGGCGACCCGAACGCCACCCTGTCGGGCCAGGGCATTCCGCAGCTGCCACCGCCGTCCGCCGAGGAGCGGCCCGCCCCGCTGCCGGTCGCCGAGTACGACCCGGCCACCGGCGACTACGTCGGACCGGACGGCAAGCTCTACAACCAGGCGAACCTGGCGACGCATACGGAAGGCAAAACGTGGGAGAGCATGCTGATGCCGCCACCGGCGAGCTGAACGATCCACCGGCACAACGGTTCGACGGCGTCCGGGCGGCCATCGCCCTGGGCACCGGGGCGCTGGTGGTGCTCGGCTGCCTCGGCGGTTGGCTGGGCTATCGGGCCGTCGAGCAGCACCGCGACGAGGCGCGACAGGCCGAGTTCGTCGAGGCGGCCCGCCAAGGCGTGCTCAACCTGACGACCATCGACCACGCCACGGTGGACGCCGACATCCAGGAGATCCTGGACTCGTCGACCGGGGTGTTCCGCGAGGACTTCGAGAAGCGGGCCGAACCGTTCGCGGAGGTGGTGCGGCAGGCGAAGTCGACCTCGGAGGGCTCGGTGACGTCGGCCGGCCTGGAGTCCCGCGACGGCGACAGCGCACAGGTGCTGGTGCTGATGTCGGTGAAGATGACCTACGCCGGTGCACCGGAGCAGGATCCGCAGATCTGGCGGATGCGCATCGGGGTGCAACGCAGCGGTGACGCCGCCAAGATGTCCGATGTGGCGTACGTGTCATGAGGCGACCGCAGCAGAAGACCCTGGCCTACGTGGTGCTGCCGCTGGCCGTGTTGGTCATGGCGTTGGGCGTCGGTTACCTCAAGTGGCACGCGCAGCCCGGCGCGCTGTCCGAGGTCGGTGCGGCCCAGGCGGTCTCGGCGGCCACGGAGGCCACCACAGCGATGCTGTCCTACCGCGCCGAACATGTCGACGCCGACTTGACCGCCGCCAGCGAGTACCTGACGGGGGACTTTCGGTCCCGCTTCGCCGCGCTGATCAACGACGTCGTGATTCCCGGTGCCAAGGAGCAGCACATCTCGGCGCAGGCGTCGGTGCCGGCCGCGGCCGTGGTGTCCTCGACGCCCGACCGCGCCGAGTTGCTGGTCTACATCGACCAGACAACCACGGTGGGCGACAGCGCACCGACCGTGACCCAGTCCTCCGCGCGGGTGCTGGTGGAGAAGGTCGACGGCCGGTGGCTGATCGCCGATTTCGAACCGATCTGATCCGCTACTGCCTGATTCGCTACTGCCTGATTCGCTACTGCGACGTCGCGGTCGCGGCCCCCAGGGCCACCATGTCCGGCATGAACGGCTGGTGCGCCAGCAGGCCGCCGTCGACCCGGATGGTCTCGCCGTTGATGCCCCGGGAGTCGTCGGAGGCCAGGAACGCGTAGACCTTGGCGAGCTCGGCGGGACCGTTGAGGTCTTTGGCCAGGGTGTGGCGGCGGTAGATGTCCTTGACCACGTCGGGCAGCTGCTGGGCGGGCGGCGTGGTGGTGGTGCCGGGGCAGATCGCGTTGCACCGCACCCCTTCCTGGCCGTATTGGGTTGCGGTGTAGGCGGTCAGGGCCAGCAGGGCGGCCTTGGTGGCGCCGTATCCGGTCAGGCTGGTGTCCCCGGCGAACGCGTGGGTGGACGCCGTGTTGACGATCGACCCGCCGTTGGCGCGCAGCTGCGGCAGCGAATGCTTGGTGGTGAGCATGGCGCTGCGCAGGTTGACCGCCATGACGTCGTCCCAGACCTCGGTGGACATGGTGGCGATGTCCCCGTCGCCGGGCGGGAAGACGCCGGCGATGTTCAACAGGACGTTGATACCGCCGAAGGTCTCGATGGCGGTGGCCACCAGCTTCTCGATCTGGTCCTCGTGGCGCAGGTCGGTCTGCACGGCGACCGCGACGCCCGGGCCGCGGGCCTCGTTGAGCGCCTCGGCCAGCGCCGTGGCGCCGTCGATGTTGAGGTCGGCCAGCACCACCCGGGCGCCCTCGGCGACCAGTTCGGTGGCCGCGGCGCCGCCGATGTTCAGGCCGCCGGGGGTTACCGTGGTGGCTCCGGTGACGATTGCGGTCTTGTCGGAGAGTCGGGGCATGGGGGTCCTCATCTGTGCGCGGCGACAATGTGTCGCAAATGGTCCTTTGTGAAGGCTAACTTCATCAGACAGGCCAGTCAATGGCGCTGTGACAGGTTATTATGGCCTTAGAGTTAGTATTGATTCTTGTAGGAAATGGCTAGGGCGGAGCCCCCGGGCGGGCGGGGCCCAGCCGCGGCAGATGGGTGGTCGAGATGAGTGCGTTGCCTTCCGACGACGACTGGACGCAGGCGGACGCCGAGGCGCTCGAGCGGGCCGAGGAGCAGCTGCGGGAGGTATTCGGCGACGGGCGCCAACCGCTGCCCGTGATGCGCGAGAAGCTCGACGCGATGATGACCTCGCTTCCGCTGCCCGAGGACGCGGCGGTGGCCGAGGTGTCGGCCGGTGGAGTCCCGGCGCTGCGCGTCAGCGCCGGCGCGGTCGACGACAGCGCCGCGGTGGTGTGGCTGCACGGCGGCGGCTACCTCATCGGGTCGCCGACGGGATATCGCGGCGTCGCCGCGGCGGTGTCGGCGGCCTGCGGGCACCCGGTGATCGTGCCGGACTACCGACTGGCCCCGGAGCACCCCTTCCCGGCCGCCGTCGAGGACGCCCATGCCGTGATGGAGTGGGCCGCAGTGCAGTTCGGACCCCGCTGGGTGCTGGCCGGTGATTCCGCCGGCGGCGGGCTGACCGTGGCATCCCTGATCCGCGCGCGCGACACAGGCACCGCGGTGCCCGCGGCCGCGGTCCTGGTGTCGCCGCTGGCCGACTTCACCGCCTCCGGGGAGAGCTTCGACACCCACGCCGAGGCCGATCTGGCGATTTCCCGGCGCTCGGTGCAGGGGTTGGCCGCGGCCTACCTTCGGGATCACGATCCGCGGGATCCGTTGGCCTCGCCGGTGTTCGGCGCGCTCGATCGGCTGCCGGCGACGCTCATCCAGGTCAGCGACCGCGAGGTGCTGCTGGATGACGCCAAGGCGTTGCACGCCGCGATGCAGCGCGGGGGATCGGCCTCGACGTTGTCGATCTACTCGGGTGTGTGCCACGCCTGGCCGATGTTCGTCGCGTACATGCCGCGCGCGCAGCGGGCGGTCGCCGAGATCGGCGCCTTCGCGCGTGCCTCGGTGGGCTGATCAGCTGGCCAGAACGGCGGCCACCAGCCGGTGCAGTTCCATCGCGATGCCGGGGCGGGCACGCATGCTCTGGGTCTGGGTGATGTCGGTGACCAGACCGATGGAGGCCTGCGCCAACAACCTCGCGTGGTGCACCGACAGGTCCGGTCGGATCCCGACGATCGCGGCCACCCACTCGTCGATGTACTCGCGCTCGCTGGTCCGGATCGCCTCTTGCGCGGGCTCGGGCAGATAGATCAGGTCGGCGGCCAGGATGGCCAGGATCGGTTGATGCGGTCCGAGCGCCAACTCGATGAGCGTGCACGCGATGACATCGACGGCCTCCTGCGGTGTGCGCGCAGCCGGCAGCCGGTGGTTGGTGACGTAGTGCAGACCCTCGGCGCCGCGGTGCAGAACCGCCTGCAACAGTTCGGCCTTGCCGTTGAAGTACTGGTAGAACGTGGCGATCGCGGTGTCCGAGGCCGCGGCGATCTCCTCGATGCCGACGGCGTGGTAGCTCTGGCCGTGGAACAGCCGGGTGGCCGCGGCCAGGATGCGCTCACGCCGGCCCGGCGGGCGTCGCAGGTAGGCCGGCGGCGCCGAATCGGCGGTGGCGCCGTCCAATTCGCAGTCCAGGATGTTGGTGGCCATGGACTGCAGGATCGACTTGACGGTGGCGTCGTCGAGGCGTCGACGGATCGCCGAGACGCTCGAGTAGACGGCCAGCACGCTCCACGCCCGCAGCTCGGCGTCGCTGGCCGGCTGGTCGTGGTCGTCGAGCCCGAGGGCCTGCATCGTGAGTCGCAGAACCTGGTTGAGCTTCAGCCGGAACTGGTCCTGTTCGGCCTCGGAGAGCTGCCGTCGCTCCCGCTTCCACAGTAGGACCTCTTCGCGTTCGAGCACCAGATCCGCGAGTTCGGACAGGAACTGGGCCGACCGCTGCGCCGGGTCGAGGTCGGCCGCCACCGCCCGCGCCGCGACCTCCTCGACCGCGCCGAGTTGCTCGGAGACCGCCTGGGCCAGGATGTCGTGCTTCTTGCGGAAATGCCGATACAGGGCGGGGCCGGTGAGCCCGACCGCCGAGGCGACGTCGTCCATGCTGACGTTGTGGTAGCCGCGCTCGGAGAACAACCGGGCGGCGGCCTGGGACAACTGCAGCTTGCGCACCGAACTCCGGGCGTGCTGGCGGACGGCTTGTGCCACTTGGCGTCCCTCCCCTCGTGTGCCGGTCGGCGGGTGATCCGTGCCCGTCAGTGAAGCATGATTATAGGCGGGCACGTCCCGCGCCGCGCTGAGGCGAACGTCGATCTTTGCGGCGCGGCGCCTCAGGGCAGCGCGACGACGGCTTCGCCGGCCAGTGTCACCGTGCCGTCGGCCAGCGTGATCTTCACGTCCACCGTCGCGCGCTTCTCGCCGTCGACCTCGTCGACCGAGGTCACCGTTCCGGTACAGGTCGGCTGGGCCAGCACCGGGGTGATCGCGGTGAATCGGGTGCTCAGCGAGCGCAACTGGGACTGCGGCACCCACGAGGTGACCAGCCGGCCCAGGTAGGCCATCGAGAGCATGCCGTGGGCGAAGACGTCCTCGAAGCCCGCGGCCTTGGCTGCGTCGATGTCGACGTGGATCGGGTTGTGGTCGCCCGAGGCGCCGGCGAACAGGGCCAGGGTGGTGCGGGAGATCGGCGCGAGCTCCAGCGGCGGGAGTTCGGTGCCAACCTGGATTTCGGCGATGTCGGTGCTCACGAGGGCGCTCCATTTCGAATGACGGACACGCTTTCCATCTCGGCGACCAGCTCGTCGCCCGAGGTCAGCTGTGAACGGCGAACCAGGAATTCCAAGGCGCCGTTGCGTTTCGAGTAGTAGTCGGTGAACTCGGCCCGCAACGACAGCGTGTCGCCGGCGTGCACCGGCCGGTGATAGGTGAACCGCTGCTCGCCGTGCAGCACGGCCGACACGTCGACCCCGTTGGCCTCGAGCACGCCCAGGGTGTCGGAGTGCTCGAGGTCGATGCCGAACACGAAGGTGGGCGGCGCCAACAGGTCGGGGTGTCCGGCCGCACGGGCCGCCTCGAGGTCGGAGTAGACCGGATCGGTCTCACCGATCGCCTTGGCGAACATGGCAACTCGACCGCGTTCGATGTCGACGGTGCTCTCGGGCCACTGGTAGCCCTTCAGGGATTCGGCGCTCATCGGGCTCCCGCCTTCTCGTAGAGGGTGACCACGCAGGCGCCGCCGAGACCGAGGTTGTGCTGCAGCGCGAGGGTGGCGCCCTCGACCTGGCGGTCGCCGGACTGGCCGCGCAACTGCCACACCAGTTCGGCGCACTGCGCCAAGCCGGTGGCGCCCAGCGGATGGCCCTTCGACAGCAGCCCGCCGGAGGGGTTGGTGACCACGCGGCCGCCGTAGGTGTTGTCGCCGTCGAGGATGAACTTCTCGGCCGTGCCCTCCGGGGTCAGGCCCAGGCCCTCGTAGGTGATCAGCTCGTTGGTGGTGAAGCAGTCGTGCAGTTCGACGACCGGAATGTCCTCGGGCCCAACGCCGGCGGCCTCGTAGACCTCGCTGGCGGCCTTGGCGGTCATGTCGTAACCCACGACGCGGCGCATGTCCTCGCCGTTGAACGCCCCGGGCAGGTCGGTGACCAGCGACTGCGCCCGGATCCGGATGGCGCCGTCGATGCCGTGCGCCGCGGCGAACTCCTCGCTGCAGACCACCGCCGCGGCCGCGCCGCAGGTGGGCGGGCAGCATTGCAGTCGGGTCAGCGGCCCCCAGATCTGCGGCGAGGACATCACTTCGTCGAGTTCGACGGGGGTGCGGAAGACGGCGAACGGGTTGTTGGCCGCGTGCTTACGCGCCTTGACCGAGATGCGGCCGAAGGTCTCGGGCTTGGTGCCGAAGCGCTCCATGTGCGCGACGCCGGCGCCACCGAACAGCTGCGCGGCCATCGGCGCCTGCGGGTCCGCACCGGGCTGAGCTTGCGCGACCTCCTCGAACTTGCCGGTGGAACTCGGACGGTCGTCCCACACCGCGGCGAGGGCGCCGGGACGCATCTGCTCGAAGCCCAGTGCCAGCACGCAGTCGGCGACGCCGGCGGCCACGGCCTGCCGGGCCAGCCACAGCGCCGACGAACCGGTGGAGCAGTTGTTGTTGACGTTCACCATCGGGATGCCGGAGAGGCCGAGGTGGTACAGCGCGGCCTGACCCGAGGTCGAGTCGCCGTAGACGTAGCCGACGTAGGCCTGGTTGATCTTGGCGTAGTCCACGCCCGCATCGGCCAGCGCGGCCTTGGCGGCCTGGGCCCCCATCTCCTGGTAGTCCTGGCTCTTGCCGGGTTTGGCGAAGGGGGTCATCCCGACTCCCGCGACGCAAACGGTGTTCTGCATTTCCACCTCGTCCGATCTTGACTAGAATCAAAACTAACCATATGGCCTGATGTGGCTTTACTGCAACTAGCCCGTTGTCGCAGATGCCGATATTGGTAATAACTGGACGTGAAGCAGCGGCGCGTTCGTCAGCCGGCCGGTTGCGGGCCGGCAGCGGGCTGGGTGGCCCGCTCGAAGTGGGCGTGCACATTCGGGTAGCGCATCATGTGAGCGCCGCCGTTGAGATCGAGGACCTCGCCGGTGATCCATTGCGCTCGAGCCAGATACAGCACCGCCTCGGCGATGTCCTCCGGCGTACCCGGTTTCCCCAGCGGGATGTTCTCCACATATTCGGACTCCACGCCGTCGACGCCCAGGGCGCCCGAGGTCAGCGGGGTGTGCACCAGACCCGGCGCCACGGCGTTGACGCGGATGCGCGGGGCCAGCTCGAGCGCCGCGACCTGTGTCAGCATCGACAGGCCGGCCTTGGCCGAGCAGTAGGCGCTCATGCCGACGGCGGGCTGGCGGGCGTTCAGCGAACTCAGCGTGATGATGGCGCCGCCGTCCACGAGGTGGCGACCGGCCTGCTGGATGACGAGGAAGGTGCCGCTCAGGCAGACGTCCACCACGCGGCGGAACTTGGCGACGGGCAGATCGGTCACCAGCCCGAGCGTGGTGATGCCGGGGCAGTGGACCACGGTGTCGATGCTCGCGGCGTGCTGGGCGGCCTGCTCGAACATCGCCGCAACGCTGGCCTCATCGGCGACATCCACCGGCAGCGCCGCGTGTCCGGTGCCGGGCAGTTGCTCCACGACGGTCTGCGCACCCTCGGTGTTGCGGTCGGCCACGATCACGGTCTTGCCCTCCCGGGCCATGCTCTGGGCGATCGCCGCCCCGATGCCCGATGCTCCGCCCACCACGATGGCGCAGGACTGCTCGCTCACGGATGCTCCCTTGTTCGATGGTTCCGTCGTGCGAAAACCGGGAACGTGCGCACGTGACGCTGGCCGCCCGACCCGCTCTGTTAATTCAGATTCTATCAGTGACGGACCGGCGGCGCGACGCCTCACCGTGGGGAACGGCGCATACCTCGCCCCGGAGAGTGTGGCGAACAATGACGATTATGGTTCCGGGTCGCCCGGCCGGATCACTGCACCCGGAGGCCGGTGACCGCGAAACGTTCCACCTCGGCGACGTGTCCACCCGTCGAGACGACCACGGTGACGGTGCCCGGTCGGGGTGCGCGGGTCATGCTCACCTGCGCCGACCACGGCTGGTCCTGACCGCCCGCCGGTAAGCAGCAGTAGTCGCCGAGAGCGCGGTCCTGACCGGACTGGCGGATCTGCAGGTGCAGGCTCTCGTCGATGCCGGTGATCCGGCCGCCGGCCTCGACGGTGTCGCGGACCAGGCTGCCGTACGGCGGCGCTTGGAGCGTGAGCACCTCGTCGCGGGTGCCCACCACCTCCCACGGCGCATCGGCGGCGGGGCCGAACCGGGCCAGGTGGATCGTCGCGGCTGTGGCCACCCGGTCGTCGGGAAGTCGATAACCGACGTCGACCCAGGCCTCGTCGTCGTCCTCGGTGGCCCCTGCGATCCGGTCGATTTCGTTGAAGTCCAGGAAATCCCGGGTGAACGCCAACGCGGTGGCGCCGGGGTCAGCGTGCCAGTCGGCCGTGGATTGGTCCGCCTCCTGCTGGTCGGCGAAGGGCCAAAGTGGTTGGTAGCCAAAGACAAATCCATCGACCGGGGCCGGGTTGGCCGGCGAGCAGGAGATCAGCAGCAGCCCGCACAACGCGGCGAGCACCGCGGTGCGGCGAGCGGCGGGAGTCATGGCTGCGATGATGCCAGCCATTCGCCGAGATGGCCGAAATGCCGAAAGTTACTCGCACAAACCGGCCCGAACTCCCCTTTGGGCGAAGGAGGCTGCGAGCCCTGTGACGCGCATCACAACCAGCGTATCCTGGGGTTATCTCTGCGATGAAGGGAGGCGCGATGAAGGGCGCACATAGGGACCCCATCGATCACTCTCGGACCACCCAGCCGCACGCCGGTGAATCGTTCATCGACACGCTGTGGTGGCCGGGGCTGCTCCTGCTGGGGATCGGCACCGTGCTCATCGCCTGCACCGTGGCGGCGTCGGCGTATGGCAACAGTGGTCTGTCGCTGACCCTTGCGCTGATCGCCGGAGCCATCGTCACCGCGGGCACGTTGTTGATCACCCTGGAGCACCGTCGGGTCAACCGCGTCGAGCGGCGCTGGCAGGCCGAACACGCCGACCGGATGCCGCACCTGCGCGCCAGCTGATCGGTGCGGACGCACGGGGTAACCGCATTCTCGCAGCTGGCCACCTGTGGCGCTGTCACCTGCGGAAATAGCTTAGCTGACCTTGCATATCGGTTTGGCGGTGTCACTGTGCTTTATCCCACACAAGGCTCTACACTGTGGTCCACGCCATAAGTGAAGGGGAATGCAATGGTCGGATTTGATGACGGCCCGGTGGGACAGTCCAAGAAGGCGCTGCCGCCCGCCGCGGGTGGGTCCATCAGCGGCCACCGTGCTCTGTTGGCGGTGTTGTTGTTCGTCATCGGCGTCGCCGTTGTCACCGGCGTCGCGGTGGCCGTGATGAGTGGGCAGGTCGCCGTCGCGATCGCGATCGGACTGGTCGGTGCGGCCTTCTTCAGCCGGGTGGGCGCCTGAGGCGCTCAGTCCGGCAGTGATTCCCGGATCTCCGGCGTCGCCTCATCGGCGATGGCGGCGAATTCCGGGTGCTTGTCGACGTAGGCGGCGACCATGCTGCAGACGGGGACGATCCGCACATCCTCGTCGCGGGTGGCCGCCAGCGCCGCCCCGATGAGCAGGGTCGCCAGCCCGCGACCCTCGAAGCCGTCGGACACCTCGGTGTGGAAGAAGACGCGCCGGCCGTCGCGCTCGACGTAGGCGGTATGGCCCGCGGTCTTGCCGTCGACGCCGACGGTGAACCGGTCGGATTCCTTCGTGACCGTGACGGGGGCGCCGGTCTTGTCGGTGAGAGTCATGAGAGGCCCTTTCGCTTCGGTTGTTGTCGTGGTTTGAGCCTGGTGGTCGGCAGCGGGGGAGCCGGAATCCGGTCCAGCTCACCCTGATACCCGTGTACCGCGCCGAACCGCGCGGACTCGGCCTGCCACTGCGCGCGGTATTCGACGATCTCCTCGTGGGTGCGCCCGACGAAGTTCCACCACATCAGCAGTTCCTCGGTGAACGGCGGGCCGCCGAGCAGGATGGCCCGCGCGCTGTCGGTGCCGGTGTTGGTCAACGTCAGCGTGGTCTCGCCGACACCCTGGTAGGCCAACTCGTGTTGCGCCACCGCGGTGTCGGCGACGTCGAGTGCGCCGGTGTCGATCAGCACGGCGTGCTCGAACGTCGAATCGATATCCAGCCGCACCGATCCGGCGGCGGGCAGGTCGATCTGCGCGCCCAGCAGCGGCGTCGGTGTCCGGACCGGCGACCTCGCACCGGCGAGCGAGCCCAGGAACACCATCAGTTGCGCGTCGCCCGCCGCGGTGGGCTCCGGCGCGAAGTGGTCGAAGCCGCGGTCGCCGTGGCGCGCTTCCTCCGGCTGCGCGAACCACAACTGGACGCCGTGCAGGATGCTCGTCGCCGGGGTCGACACCTCGGAGTGGCAGATGCCGGTACCGGCGGTCATCAGGTTGAGTTCACCCGGGTGCACCATCGCGTGCACGCCACCGGAGTCGCGGTGCTCGATCTCCCCACTGAAAAGCCAACTGACCGTGGCCAATCCGGTGTGCGGATGCGGTGCGACATCCATGCCGGGCCGGGTCCGGACATCTTCGGGGCCGTAATGGTCCACAAAGCACCAGGCGCCCACCATCGAGCGTTGCCGCTGCGGCAGCGTGCGGTTGACGCGCATGGCCCGCGGGCCGCCGAGCGGGACATCGCGCGGGGTGAGGATCTCGATGCGCTCCGAAGGCCCCGCCCCGCAATCGACTTCCACGGGTTCGACTTCCAGATTGCTCACGGTTCCTCCCGGTGAATCTAGTAACCCATCCGGCGCCCGACGGCCTTGGCCGCCTCGATCGCCAGGAAGACCACCACGGCCAATGCTACGGCCAGCAACCAGCCGCGCACGGCGATCGGCGCGGAACCGAACGTGCCGTGCATGAACGGGGCGTAGGTGAAGATCAACTGCAGCACCACCAACGCGCCGGCCATCCGCCAGATCCAGGGATTGCCCTGCAGCACCGCCGGGCGCAGGCTCGACGACGTCACGAACCGGCAGTTGAGCAGGTACGCCAGCTGACCGAACGCGAGCATGTTCACCGCCGCGGTCTGGGCGACGGGCAGCGGATGCCCGCCGCCGCTGACGAAGAAGTACACCGCCAGCGTGGCGCCGGCGATCAATACCGATACCAGCGCGATCATCGACAGGTCGATCGGCGCGACGATGGAGCGGTCGGCCGCGCGCGGCGGCCGCTGCATCAGCCCCGACTCGGCCTTCTCGAACACCAGCGCCAACGACAGCGTCACCGAGGTGACCATGTTCACCCACAGGATCTGCACCGGTTCCAGCGGCAGCGCGAACCCGAAGAACACCGCGACCAGGATCACCAGGGACTGAGAGCCGTTGGCGGGCAACAGGAACAGCACTGATTTGCGGATGTTGTCATAGATCCGGCGCCCCTCTTCGACCGCCCGCTCGATGGTGGCGAAGTTGTCGTCGGCCAACACGATGTCGGCCGCCTCCTTGGTGGCCTCGGTGCCCTTGATGCCCATCGCGACGCCGATGTCGGCGCGGGTCAGCGCCGGCGCGTCGTTGACGCCGTCGCCGGTCATCGCCACGACCTTGCCCTCGGCTTGCAGCGCGCTGACGATCCGCAGCTTGTGTTCGGGGCTCGTCCGCGCGTAGATGTCGACCTCGTCGGCCACCTCGCGCAACCTGGGCTGGCTCATGGCCTGCAGGTCGGCGCCGGTCAACACCGGCGGATCGGGGTCGTCGGTGATGCCCATCTCGCGCGCGATCGCGCGGGCGGTCCCGGCGTGATCGCCGGTGATCATCTTGACCCGGATCCCGGCGTCGTGGCAGCTGCGGATCGCCTCGACGGCCTCCGGGCGCGGCGGGTCGACGATGCCCACCAGTCCCAGGAATTCCAACCCGTCGTCGATGTCCTCCAGCGAGATCTCGTCGCTGCCAAGACTTTCCGGGGACACAGGCTTGCGTGCCGCCGCCAGCACCCGCAGCCCCTGGTCGCCGAGTTCGTCGATGCGAGCCTCCCAGAACTCGCGATCCAGCGGCTCGGGGGCACCCGCGCGCCATTGGCTGGTGCACCGGTCCAGCAGCCGGTCGGGAGCGCCCTTGATGTGCAGCGAATGTTGGTCGTCGGCGGCAGAATTGAGGGTGGCCATGAACTTGTTGGCCGATTCGAACGGCAACTCCGCCAACCGCGGGTACGCGTCGCGGTCGACGCCGGCCTTGGCGCCCAGCGCCTGCAGGGCACCCTCGGTGGGTTCGCCGACAAGCTGCCACTGCTCGCCGTCCCGGCGCAGGCGCGCGTTGTTGCACACCGCCATCGTGGTCAGCAGCGCGGCCAGGTCAGGGTGCTCGCCCAGGGACACCGGCGTCCCGGCCAGTTCGATGTCGCCGTCGGGCCGGTAGCCGGTGCCCGTCACCGAGTACCGGTTCCGGGCGCTCACCACCGTGCGCACCGTCATCTCGTTCTGGGTCAGGGTTCCGGTTTTGTCCGAGCAGATGACGTTGACCGACCCCAGGGCCTCCACCGCCGGCAACTTGCGTGTGATCGCGCGCCGGCGGGCCATCTGCTGCACGCCCAGGGCCAGGGTCACCGTCACGACGGCGGGCAGACCCTCCGGCACCGCCGCGACCGCGAAACTGATGGCCGCCGAGATCATCTGGCTGATCGAGAAGTCGTGGACCAACCGGCCGATCAGCAGCATGACCGCCGCCATGCCGAGGATCACCGCCGAGAGTTGCTTGCCGAACTGCTCGAGGCGGCGCGTCAGCGGGGTGGCGAGCGGTTCGACCTCGGTGATCATCGACTGGATCCGGCCGATCTCGGTGGCCGATCCGGTGGCGGTGACCGCGCCGATCCCGGTGCCGGCCACCACGATGGTGCCCGAGTACACCATCGAGGTGCGGTCGCCCAGGCCGGCGTCGTCGTCGACGTGGGTGGTGCTCTTGGTCGCCGGGACCGATTCGCCGGTCAGCGCGGACTCCTCGACCCGCAGGTTGGTGACCTCCAGCAGGCGCATGTCGGCCGGGATCCGGTCGCCGGAACCGATCCGCACGACGTCGCCGGGCACCACCTGTTCGGCGTCGATGTTGACCCAGTCGCCGTCGCGGCGGACCTGGGCGGTCACCGACAGCATCTGTCGGATGCTGTCCAGTGCGCGTTCGGCCTTGCCCTCCTGCAGGTAGCCGATGACCGCGTTGATCACCGCCGCGGCCATGATGACGGCGAAGTCCACCCACTCGCCCAGGATCGCCTTGAGCACGCCGGCGGCCACCAGGATGTAGATCAGCACGTTGTTGAACTGCGCGAAGAACCGCACGATCGCCGAGCGCTGCTTGGGTGCGGGCAGCCGGTTCGGTCCGTCGACGGCGAGGCGCTGCGCGGCCTCGGCGCCGGTGAGGCCCTCGGCCGTGGTGCCCAGCGCGGCCAGGATCTCGGATCGGCTGCGCGCGTACGCCAGGCCGGCGAACTCGTCGTCTTCGATTCTGGTCTGCGCTGTGGGTCCCGGCATCTTCTCGATCGTCCGTGCTCGGGAGGTAGGGCGCAACTGTCGGGCCGGCCGGTTAGCATCCGAACCGAGACGCCGACGGTGAAGGGGGACGCGGGGTGGCCACGATTCCGGGCGAGGTGCCCAGGCTGATCAACGGCGCCGAGCGGCGCGTCTGGGACGCGTTGCGCACCCAGTTGGGCCCGGCGGATCTGGTCATTCCCGGCAAGCGGGTCACCGACCACCTCAAGGACCACGAGGTCGACTTCGTCGTCGCTCTCGAGGGTGCGGGCATCGTCTGCCTGGAGGTCAAGGGCGGCGAGGTCACCCACGACGGGCAGCGCTGGCTGCAGCGTCGCCGCGACGGGCACCACCACGAGATCGAACCGGTGCGCCAGGCGCGCGAGGCCTGTTACGCGCTGCGGTCCTTCGTCGAGGCCGACCCGCGTTGGACCCAGCACCGGTTGCGGTGGGACCACGTGGTGGTCTTCCCGAATTCGTCGATCCCGGCGGACTTTGCGCTGTCGGAGTGCCCGCGCTGGAAGGTGATCGACCGCGACGACCTGTCCGACATCGTCGACCGGTTGCGGCAGGTGCTGGTCGACCAGGAGTTGCAGCGGCCGCTGTTGACCGCCGAGGGGATCGAGGAACTCCAGGTCGTGTTCGGCGGGCGCGGCCTGCCCCAGCGCGACGTCGTCGCCCGGGCCCTGGCGAACGAGGACGCCGCCGACCTGCTCACCGAGCATCAGTCGGTGATCCTGGACGCGATCCGGCAACTGCATCGCGTGGAGGTGCGCGGGGGAGCGGGCAGCGGCAAGACCTTCCTGGCCGTCGAGCAGGCGCGCCGGCTCGCCCAACGTGGTCAGCGGGTGGCGTTGGTGTGCTACTCCCACGGCTTGGCGAGCTATCTGCAGCGGATCACCGCCAAGTGGCCGCGGCGCCAGCAGCCCGCCTACGTCGGTGAGTTCCATCAACTCGGGGTGACTTGGGGTGCGCCGGTCGGTCCCGACGAATCGGTCCGCAACGAGGAGACGGTCCGGTTCTGGGAGCACGACCTGCCGCACCAGATGGCCGAGTTGGCCGCGGCGCTGGAACCCGGGCACCGGTTCGACGCCGTGGTCATCGACGAGGCCCAGGACTTCGCCGACGCGTGGTGGGACCCGATCCTGGCCGCGTTGCGCGACGACGAGTCCGGCGGCATCTACGTGTTCACCGACGAGGGGCAGCGGGTCTTCGACCGCCACGGCGCCCCGCCGGTGCCGTTGGTGCCGCTGATCCTCGACCACAACCTGCGCAATACCCGCCAGATCGCCACGGCGTTCCAGCCGCTGGTGGACCACCCGATGCGCTTCCTGGGCGGGGAGGGCCCGGCGGTCACGTTCGTGGCGTGCAGCACCGCCGAGGCCGTGGCCGCCGGCGACGATCAGGTGGATCTGCTGCTGGAATCCGGTTGGCGCCCAGAGGATGTCGCGCTGCTGACCACCGGCAGCCGGCACCCCGAGCAGGTCGCCCGGCAGGCCGAGGGGCACGACGCCTACTGGGACAGCTTCTGGGACACCGATCAGGTCTTCTACGGTCACGTGCTGGGTTTCAAGGGGCTCGAGCGCCGGGCGGTGGTGTTGGTGGTCAACGAGCAGGCCAAGTTCGAACGCTCGCGCGAGCGCCTCTACGTGGGGCTGTCGCGGGCCCGCGACCAGTTGGTGGTGTGCGGGGATCCCGACTTCATCGCGACGGTCGGCGGCCCGGACCTGGCCCGCCGGTTGGGCATCTAACCCGCGAAGCCGCGCAGCAGGGCGCGCACCCCGGCGGCCCACCGCCGGTCGACCGAGGCCGCCGAACCGCCGAGCCAGCGGCCGCCCTCTTGGACGGCCAAACCCTGCGCCAGGGCGAGCAGCACGTGGGCGATGTCGACCGGATCGCCGGTCAGCGCGCCCTCGTCGACGCAGCGCCGCACCCGCGCCAGCAGGACCTCGCGGACCGTGGGGGCGTCCGGGTGGAGATCGCCGGGGCGCGGGTCGAAGTCCTCGAACGGACGGGAGAACATCACCCGGGCCAGCGCGGGGTAGTCCAGACAGAACCGTCGGAACACCGCGATCAGCTGTTCCAGATCGGCCAGCGGCGCACCGGTTTCCGGGACCGCGGCCAGCTCGCGGCCGAGCCGCCGGAACCCCTCGAGGTAGACCGCGCGCACCAAACCGGCCTTGTCGGTGAACAATTCGTAGACCGCCGGCAGCGAGGTGCCCGCCCCTTCCGCGACCCGGCGAGTGGTGAATCCGGACATCCCGTCCCGGCTCAGCACCTCGACGGCGGTGGACAGCACCCTGGCCCGCAGCTCAGGTGTGCGCTGCTTGGGTCTGGCCACGTCGGCCTCAGGTCAGGCCGAGTTCGGCCGCCATGTTGTCGATGCCGGCCCGGATGCCCGCCAGCGCGTCGGCACGGGCCCGCAGTTTCGACTCGTGATGGGCGCGCTGGTGCAGGTTGGCGAACTCGCGCGCGGACTCCTCGGCCCGCTCGAGCACCGCCTCGGGCAGCGCGATCTCGTCGATCCAGCCGGCGGCCTGCGCGGCCTCGCCGAAGTACGCCTTGGCCAGGCCCGTCGCCTGCTGGCGGGCCGACGGGGTCAGCCGCAGCTTCATGACCTCGAGCGCGGCGTACGGCATCACCATGCCGATGGCGACCTCGTTGGCCTGAATGTTGTAGCCGGGGGCGGCAATTCGGTGATCGCCGCTGCACAGCAGGAACGCGCCCATGGCGATCGCGTGACCGGTGCAGGCGATCACCACCGGCTTGGGGAACGACAGCAGTCGGTGCGTCAGTTCGAACCCGCCCTGGAGCATGGCCAGCGCCGCCTGCGGATCGCCCGACTGGAACACCTTGAGGTCGAAGCCGCCGCTGAGCACCTTCTGGTTGCCGGCGAGCACGATCGCGCCGACCCCGTCGCTCTCGGCGCGGTCCAGTGCCGCACCGATGGCCTCCTGCATGCGCGGGCCGAGCACGTTGGCCTTGCCGTCGTCGAGGGTGATCACGGCGATCGAATCGTCATGGCGGTAGGTCACCGGGTCGCTCATGATGCTCCTGAGGGATGGGGGCGGACGGTGTCGCCGACGTTACGTAACGGTGTTACGAAACGTCAAGAGTTCCCGGTGGCTCAGCCGCCCATCAACATCCGCCACTGGTCCAGGTTGGACGCGCGGTAGACGTAGTTGGTCCGCTTGACCTCCTCGAGCGGCGCGCTGGGCTCGGCCGAGTACCAGTGGCCGGGGAAGACGGTGGGATCGCCGGACAGCGCCGCGAGTTGCTGCAGGCTGCGGAACATCTCGTTGACATCGCCGCCGGGGAAATCGGTGCGCCCGCAGCCCTCGAGGAACAGGGTGTCACCGGCCACCAGCCGCCCGTCGACCAGGAAGCACTGGCTGCCCGGGGTGTGGCCGGGGGTGTGCAGCAGTTCGATCTCGACGGCGCCGACGGCGACCTTGTCGCCGTGCTCGTGCGCGGTGAGCTCGGACATCGGGATCTCGGTGGTGCGCGAAACCCACTGCGCCTCATGAGTGTTGACGTGGATGGGCACGCTTTGCCGGTCCATCAGCTCGGCCAGGCCGGCCAGCGTGAACCCCATCATGGTGCCGCCCACGTGGTCGGGGTGGTGATGGGTGACCAGCACGCCCGACAGGTGCATGCCGTCGCCCTCGAGGATGTCGACCAGGTCGCCGGCGGCGTACGCGGGGTCCACCACCACGCAGTCGCCGCTCTGGCGGTCGCCGATCAGGTAGGCAAAGTTGCGCATCTGGTTGGCGATCATGTCGCCGGCGGCGTAGTCCCGCCCCGACAACAGTTGTCGGAAGTAGAGCCGGTCCTGGGTTTCCGAAGTTGCCATGGGCCCATCATTGCAGGTCAAAAAACCGCACTTCAAACGGTGTTTAACCACACACCGACAAAAGTCGCATCAAAGATGCGGAATTAATAATGTCGATCCCATGCAGCTGACACGGTTCACCGACCTGGGCCTTCGGGCCATGATGCTGCTGGCCGCCGGGGAGTCCGAGGAACGCCGCGTCACCACCCGGACCATCGCCAGCGGCGCCGCGGCCTCCGAGCACCACGTCGCCAAGGCGGTCTCCCGGCTGTCGGAACTGGGCATGCTGCACGCCCGGCGCGGGCGGGTCGGCGGGCTGCGGCTCACCGATGCCGGCCGGACCGCCTCGGTCGGCTGGCTGGTGCGCCAACTCGAGGGCGATCGCGAGGTCATCGAGTGCGGCGGAGACAACCCCTGTCCGCTGATCGCCGCGTGTCGGCTGCGCCGCGCGCTGGCGGAGGCCAAAGAGGCGTTCTACCGCGAACTCGACCGCTACACCGTCACCGATCTGGCCGGGAGCAAAAGCCTCCCGGTTGTTCTGCAACTCACTGGAGAAGGGATCCCACGATGACCGTCACAACCCCCGAATCATCGGTTGTTCGCGACGAACTCGAACCGCACCACGCGGAGATCGTCAAGGCGACGCTGCCGCTGATCGGAGCGAACATCGACGCGATCACCGGGAAGTTCTACTCGATGATGTTCGAGGCCCACCCCGAGTTGCTGCGCAACCTGTTCAACCGCGGCAATCAGGTCAGCGGCGCCCAGCAGCGCGCGCTGGCGGCCTCGATCGCGACCTTCGCCACGCATCTGGTCGATCCCGAATTGCCGCACCCGGCCGAGTTGCTGTCCCGGATCGGGCACAAGCACGCGTCGCTGGGGGTGACCGCCGACCAGTACCCGATCGTGCACGAGCATCTGTTCGCGGCGATCGTGGCGGTGCTCGGCGCCGACACGGTGACCGCCGACGTCGCTGCGGCCTGGGACCGGGTGTACTGGATGATGGCCGAGACCCTGATCGACATGGAGCGCGAGCTCTACGCCGAGGCCGGTGTCGCCGCCGGCGACGTCTACCGGCGCGCCAAGGTCATCGCCCGGGTGGCCGACCCGTCGGGCGCGGTGTTGATCACCGTGGCGCCCGTCGCCGGCCCGATCGGTGAATTCGTTCCCGGCCAATACGTGTCGGTCGGCGTGACGATGACTGACGGCGCCCGGCAGCTGCGGCAGTACAGCCTCATCAACGTGCCCGGAAACGGCGAACTGACTTTCGCCGTCAAGCCCGTCGACGGTGTCGAGGGGGCCCCGGCCGGCGAGGTGTCCACCTGGATCCGGGACAACATCTGCGTCGGCGACCTGGTGGACGTCACGGTGCCGTTCGGCGACCTGCCGGCCCCGGCGTCGACCGATACCCCCGTCGTGCTCATCTCGGCCGGTATCGGGATCACCCCGATGATCGGCCTGCTCGAGTACTTCGCGGCCCGGCAGCCCGACACCGCCGTGCAGGTGCTGCACGCCGACCGCGGCGATCAGCAGCACCCGCTGCGCGAGCGGCAGGCCGAACTGGTCGATCTGCTGCCCAACGCGAGCCTCGACGTCTGGTACGAGGACGGGCTGACCGGGGGACGGCCCGGCGTGCACGCGGGCTTGATGAACCTCGACGGGCTGACCGCCGCGCCGTCCGCCGACGCCGAGGTGTACCTCTGCGGCAACAACGGCTTCGTCCAGGCGGTGCGGTCCCAGCTGACCGCCCTCGGGGTCCCGGAGCAGCGAGTGCACTGCGAGCTGTTCAACCCCAACGATTGGCTGCTCGGCTGAGCCTGCGGGCTGAGTGCGAGGGGTCTGCCGAGCAGAACCCGCGAAATCGCACCCCGGACGGCGCGTCCGGGGTGCGATTTCGGCCAAATCCGGCTCAGACACCCCGAACTACCTGCGGTTTGGTGTTGAAAAGCCGCAGACTGTACCCTCTTTAAGGCCCGCCTCCGTTTTTCCCAACGGACCACGCGGTGCCAAGCAGGTAGGCCCCCTTAGCTCAGTCGGCAGAGCGTTTCCATGGTAAGGAAAAGGTCAACGGTTCGATTCCGTTAGGGGGCTCGGTGGACGCCGGACGGTGCGCCGACCGCGTCGATCGGGGCGGTGTAGCTCAGCTGGTTAGAGCGCACGACTCATAATCGTGAGGTCGGGGGATCGAGTCCCCCCACCGCTACAAGACAAGCATGAACCTGACAGAGGAGAGCAGCCGAAGTGGCCTCCAGTACCGACGTCCGGCCGAAGATCACCTTGGCCTGCGACGTGTGCAAGAACCGTAACTACATCACCAAGAAGAACCGGCGCAACGATCCGGACCGGCTGGAGCTGAAGAAGTTCTGCCCCAACTGCGGCACGCATCAGCCGCATCGTGAGTCGCGCTGACGCGTTCCATTGGCGCAGGCCGATAGCCGGTTTGCCGAGATCTACCAGGTAGGTTCTAGCCCGTGGCACTATCCGCAGACATCGTCGGGATGCATTACCGCTACCCCGACCATTACGTGGTGGAGCGGGAGAAGGTTCGCGAGTACGCGACCGCGGTGAAGAACGATTTCCCCGCGTTCTACGACGACGCGGCGGCGGCCGAACTCGGCTACTCGGGTTTGACGGCCCCGCTGACCTTCGTCTCGGTCTTTGGTTACAAGGGCCAGCGCGCCTTCTTCGATCACGCCGACATCGGCATCAAGGATGCCAAGATCGTCCAGGTCGACCAGGAGTTCAAGTTCCTGGCCCCGATCGTGGTGGGCGACAAGCTGTTCTGCGATGTCTACGTCGATTCCGTCCGGCAGGCGCACGGGACCGACATCATTGTCACCAAGGTGCTCATCACCAACGAGGCGGGCAAATTAGTGCAGGAGACCTACACCACGCTTGCGGGGCGTAGCGAGGAAAACGGAGAGAGTGGCTTCAACGATGGCTCTGCGTGAATTCAGTTCGGTTCAGGTCGGCGACACATTGCCCGAAAAGATCATTCCGTTGACCAGGCAGGACCTGGTCAACTACGCGGGTGTCTCCGGCGACCTCAACCCCATCCACTGGGACGACGAGACCGCGAAGCTGGTGGGGCTGGACACCGCCATCGCCCACGGGATGCTCACCATGGGCCTCGGCGGCGGCTACGTGACCTCCTGGGTCGGTGATCCCGGTGCGGTCACCGAATACAACGTGCGCTTCACCGCTGTCGTCCCGGTGCCCAACGACGCCAAGGGCGCCGAGATCGTGTTCAACGGCCGGGTCAAGTCGGCCGACCCCGAGACGAATTCGGTCACCATCGCGATCAACGCCACCACCGGTGGCAAGAAGATCTTCGGCCGGGCGATCGCCACGGCGAAGCTGGCCTAGCGGGGATCGATAGCGATGGCTCTCAAGACCGACATCCGCGGAATGGTCCACAAGTACGACGACTACTTCGTCGTGGGCCGCGAGAAGGTGCGCGAATACGCCAAGGCGGTCAAGAACGACGACCCCGCCTTCTACGACGAGGCCGCGGCCGCCGAACTCGGTTACGACACGCTGCTGGCGCCGCTGACCTTCGTGTCCACGGTCGCACTGATCGTGCAGCAGGACTTCTTCCGCAAGGTCGACGTCGGCATGGAGACCATGCAGATTGTCCAGGTGGACCAGCAGTTCGTGTACCACCAGCCGATCAAGGTCGGCGACCACCTCTATCCGGTGATGACCGTGCAATCCGTCGACGAGCGCTTCGGCGCCGACATCGTGGTCACCCGCAACACGCTGACCAATCAGCACGGCGAGCTGGTCCTGGAGGCGTTCACCACGATGATGGGTCAGCAGGGCGACGAATCGGCCAAGGTCAAGTTCGACGTGCAGTCCGGTCAGGTCACCCGCGTCGCCGATTAGCGCACCGCATCCGGGGAGATTAGTGGATCGGAGTTTCCCCGATGTACACTCGTACCTCGGGGTTCTCCCAGAACAAGCGCGCTTGTCCAGCGGTTCGCCAAAGGCCGCCGGAGAGCGCGCGAGTTATGTGGGGCACTTGCGGGCACGACGAACCGAGACCAACTAGCGTGTGGAAGTGAGGAGTGCCGCAAGGACTCGAAGGGGCGTAGCTCAACTGGCAGAGCAGCGGTCTCCAAAACCGCAGGTTGCAGGTTCAAGTCCTGTCGCCCCTGCTCAATTGAATACTGGCAGTAGTGGACACTGGAAGATGCGAACTAACGGGCCCGACGGGCCACGGGTGAAGCTAAGGAGCGTGCGGTGAGCGACGAGCGCGACAGTGCCGACGCCACGGGCGACGGCACCGAGGACAACGGGGCCGAAGCCAAGCGGGTCGGCCAGACTGCGGTCGTCACCCCGGCGCGTCCGACCGGCAAGCGGTCCCGGCAGCGCGCGCTGAGCAAGACCGGCGCCGAGGCGGACACCGAGGCCGGCGGCGACACCGAGGATGCTGCGAAGACCGCCAAGGTGAGCAAGGCCAAGAAGGCCAAGGCCGCATCCGGCGGTGGCATCCTGGCGCCGTTCAGGTTCGTCTGGACGTATCTCAGCGAGGTCGTCAACGAGCTGCGCAAGGTCATCTGGCCCAACCGCAAGCAGATGGTCACCTACACGACGGTGGTCTTGCTCTTCTTGGCGTTCATGGTGGCGATGATCTCGTTGGCAGATATCGGGTTGACCGAGCTGGTAACGCTGGTGTTCGCCTAGAAACCAGACGATTTTTACGTGAGGAAGGACTGACAACCGTGACTAGCTTCGAGGGCGACACGCCCGAGAGTGAGTCGGGCGACAACGGAGACGTCATCATCGACGAGACGGTCTCCGAGGCGTCGACGGACTCGACGTCAACGGATGCGGCTCCGGGGGAGGACGTGCAGGACGCGGCAGCTGAAGCCGACGCCGAACAACCCGAAGAGACCGAGGAAGACCCGGCCGTCGCGCTCAAGAAGGAACTGCGCCTCAAGCCGGGCGACTGGTATGTGATCCACTCCTACGCCGGCTACGAGAACAAGGTCAAGGCCAACCTCGAGACCCGCGTGCAGAACCTCGACGTCGGCGACTACATCTTCCAGGTCGAGGTGCCGACCGAGGAAGTCACCGAGATCAAGAACGGCCAGCGCAAGCAGGTCAACCGCAAGGTGCTGCCGGGCTACATCCTGGTCCGGATGGATCTCACCGACGACTCCTGGTCCGCGGTGCGCAACACCCCGGGCGTGACCGGGTTCGTCGGCGCCACCTCCCGCCCGACCTCGCTGTCGCTGGACGACGTGGTGAAGTTCCTGCTGCCGCAGGGCGCCGCGAAGAAGGCCGCCAAGTCCACCGCCGCCGCGACGACCGGCGCGACCACCGAGGCCACCCTGGAGCGGCCCGAGATCCTGGTCGACTACGAGGTCGGCGAGTCGGTCACCGTCATGGACGGCCCGTTTGCCACGCTGCCCGCCTCCATCAGCGAGGTCAACGCCGAGCAGCAGAAGCTCAAGGTGCTGGTGTCCATCTTCGGCCGCGAGACACCCGTCGAACTGACCTTCGGTCAGGTCGCCAAGATTTAGCGATTTCGGTGCGCTCAGTTGCGCTCAGCGCAACTGAGCGCACCGAAATCGCAGAAATAAGAAAGGAAACACCACACCCATGGCCCCGAAGAAAAAGGTCGTCGGGCTGATCAAGTTGCAGATCCAGGCCGGGCAGGCCAACCCCGCCCCGCCGGTCGGTCCCGCGCTCGGCCAGCACGGCGTCAACATCATGGAGTTCTGCAAGGCGTACAACGCCGCGACCGAGTCGCAGCGCGGCAACGTCATCCCCGTGGAGATCAGTGTCTACGAGGACCGCAGCTTCACCTTCGCCCTGAAGACCCCGCCCGCCGCCAAGCTGCTGCTCAAGGCCGCCGGCGTGCAGAAGGGTTCCGGCACTCCGCACACCGACAAGGTCGCCAAGGTCAGCTGGGATCAGGTCCGCGAGATCGCCGAGACCAAGAAGGAAGACCTCAACGCCAACGACATCGACGCTGCCGCGAAGATCATCGCCGGCACCGCCCGGTCGATGGGCATCACCGTCGAGTAGTTTGCGGATCGACCAGACAGAAGTCGAGTAGATCGACTCCCGTGGGAGGGCTGGCATCGGCCCGACAACCACAACCAACGAGATTGATTGGATACCAATGAGCAAGAACAGCAAGGCCTTCCGCGAAGCCGCCGAGAAGGTGGACCGCGACAAGCTCTACAGCCCGCTCGAGGCCGCCAAGCTGGCCAGGGAGACGTCGTCGAAGAAGCAGGACGCCACCGTTGAGGTCGCGATCCGGCTGGGCGTCGACCCCCGCAAGGCCGATCAGATGGTGCGCGGCACCGTCAACCTGCCCAATGGCACCGGCAAGACCGCCCGCGTCGTGGTGTTCGCGGTCGGCGAGAAGGCCGAGGCCGCCCTGGCCGCCGGCGCCGATGCCGTGGGTAGCGAGGACCTGATCGAGAAGATCCAGGGTGGCTGGCTCGATTTCGACGCCGCCATCGCCACCCCCGATCAGATGGCCAAGGTGGGTCGCATCGCGCGCGTGCTGGGCCCGCGTGGCCTGATGCCGAACCCCAAGACCGGCACGGTCACCCCGGACGTGGCCAAGGCCGTGACCGACATCAAGGGTGGCAAGATCAACTTCCGCGTCGACAAGCAGGCCAACCTGCACTTCGTGATCGGCAAGGCCTCGTTCGACGAGGCCAAGCTGGTCGAGAACTACGGTGCCGCGCTGGAGGAGATCCTGCGGGCCAAGCCGTCGTCGTCCAAGGGCCGCTACCTGAAGAAGATCGTCGTCTCGACGACCACCGGCCCGGGCATCCCGGTCGACCCCAGCATCACGCGCAACTTCGCCGAGGCGTAGACGTTCGAAGGTGTACCGGATGCGCGCATTTCGCCGCTTTGCCCGCATCCGGTACGCACTCGTCATGGGAGCGGTACTGATGGCAACCCCGACAATCGCGGCCGCCGAACCCGTCGGGTCGGCGGGCCAGGACCGGTTGGTCGACGTTCGCACCGTGCTGCCCGATGCCCTCATCGACCTGCGCTACGCCACCGCCGACAACTTCCTCGGGGTTCGGCTGTATCCCCCCGACGCCCGCTGCCTGGTGCACGAGTCGTTGACCGCCGGCCTGGTCGAGTCGGCGAAAGTCCTTCGCGCCCAGGGTAATCGCCTGGTGTTCTGGGACTGCTACCGCCCGCACGAGGTGCAGGTGCGGATGTTCGAGGCGGTGTCCGATCCCGCCTGGGTGGCCCGGCCCGGCAACTTCGCGCGCAGCCACACCGCCGGTCGGTCGGTGGACGTGACGCTGTCCGACGAGGCCGGTGCGCTGCTCGACATGGGCACTGACTTCGACGAGTTCTCGCCCCGGGCAAAGGCTTTCGCCACCGAAGGGGTCGGCGCCGAGGCGCAGGCCAACCGCGCGCGACTGCGGACGGCGATGGCCGCGGGCGGCTTCACGGTCTACGCCGGGGAGTGGTGGCACTTCGACGGTCCCGGCGCGCAGGTGCAGCGCCCGATCCTCGACGTTGCGCTGAGCTGATTTCGGGCGCCGCCAGGCGTTTTCGTCGTAGACTCGGCTGCACAGCCACTAGGGGGACGACTTGTCAGAATCTGCAACATCCGCAACGTTGTGCCTGTGCGGGCATCAGCGGTCGGCGCACGAACATCACCGTGCCGGCACGGACTGTGCACTGTGCGCCGAGGGGCAATGTCCGCGGTTCCGGCGCCCGTCCCCGCTGCGCCGCCTGATCGCGAAATTTGCCCGCCCGCACTGATATTGCGGGCGGCGTTTGCTGAGTGCGGGCCCAGCTACCCCGGGCTCACTTCTTCAGGGTGAACTGATGCACGCTGGTGTGGCCGACCCGGAACAGGTTCACGCAGCCGTTGAGGTACTTGTCGTAGCGGTCGTAGACCTCTTGCGACTGGATCCGGATGGCCTCTTCGCGGTGCGCGGCGAGCTCCTCGGCCCAGATCTGCAGCGTGCGCACGTAGTGGGGGCCGATCTCCTGCAGCTGCGTGAGCTCGAAACCGGCCGGCAGCGCATGCTCCTGCACCTTCTCCACCGACGGCAGGCGGCCGCCCGGGAAGATCTCGGTCATGATGAACTTCGCGAACCGGGCCAGCTCGAAGGTCATCGGCAGGCCGAGCTCCTTGGCCCTGCGCATGTCGAAGCCGGTGATGCAGTGCAACAGCATCACGCCGTCGTCGGGCAGGGCGTTGTAGGTGGTCTCGAAGAAGTCGTCGTAGCGTTCGAAGCCGAAGTGCTCGAACGCACCGATCGACACGATCCGATCGACCTTGTCGTCGAATTCCTCCCAGCCCTGCAGCCGGACCTCGATGCTGCGTTCGGTGGGGACCTTCGCGAGCTTGTCGATCGCGTACTTGCGCTGCTCGGCGGACAACGTCAGGCCGATGACGTTGACGTCGTACTTCTCGATGGCGCGCTGCATGCAGGCGCCCCAACCGCAGCCGATGTCCAGCAGCGTCATGCCGGGCTCCAGGCCCAGCTTGCCCAGCGCGAGGTCGAACTTGGCGAGCTGCGCCTCGTCGCCGGTCATGTCCTCGCGCTCGAAGTAACCGCAGGTGTAACCCATGGTGGGGCCCAGGAAAAGTTCGTAGAACTCGTTCGAGATGTCGTAAATGGACTGGAGTTCTTCGTACTTCGGCTTCAGATTGCTCATCGGTGCAGACTCCCACCCGCTAGTGATTGATAAAACGCTAACCCATCCGGGACGCACCGCGCGGCGGCGCTCCCGGGAAAACGGGCATTAAAATTTTCTTCAGTGTGAACTGGCAGACGTCGGTGGTGCCGTTCCGGAACAACCTGGCGCAACCGGTCAAGTACTTCATGTAGCGGTCGTAGACCTCTTGTGACTGGAGTGTGACCGCCTCGTCGTGACGGGCCTCCAGTGCCTGCGCCCACAGATCCAGAGTACGGGCGTAGTGCAACTGCAATGACTGGACCCGCTGGACCTCGAACCCGGCGGCCACCGCGTGGTCGGTCACCAGCGCGATCGAGGGCAGCCGGCCGCCGGGGAAGATCTCGGTGAGGATGAACCGGATGAACCGGATCAATTCCATGGTCAGCGGCACCCCGTCGGCCGCGGCGTCCCTGGGATCCGTGGCGGTGATGGTGTGCAGCAGCATCACCCCGCCCGGCGGCAGCGCCTTGTTGGCCTGGGCGAAGAAGTCGTCGTAGCGGTCAGGGCCGAAGTGCTCGAACGCGCCGATGGACACGATCCGGTCGACCGGCTCGAAGAACTGTTCCCAGCCCTGCAGCAGGACCTGCTTGGAGCGCGGGCTCGGATCGCCGTGCAGCAGATCGGCGACGAAGTCGCGCTGGTTGCGGCTCAGGGTCAGCCCGATCACGTCGACGTCGTGGCGCTGTACCGCGCGTTTCATCGTCGAACCCCAGCCGCAGCCGATGTCCAGCAGCGTCATCCCGGGCTTGAGGCCCAGCTTGCCCAGGGCCAGGTCGATCTTGGCCAGCTGCGCCTCCTCGAGGGTCATGTCCGCGCGTTCGAAGAAGGCGCAGCTGTAGGTCCGGGAGGGATCCAGGAAGAGCTCGAAGAACTCGTCGGACAGGTCGTAGTGGGCTTGCACGTCCTCGAAGTGTGGCTCGAGCGCCTTGGGCATCTACCGGGGCCTTCCCTCGTCATGGCAGGAGGGCAGGCGCAATGATCCCCCCGGAACCAGTGCTTCCACCCCCTGTTGGCAACTCACATGCTTGGGGCAGCGGGCGCGCAGGGCAACGCGGCGACGGGGTACGTCATCTACCCGTCATCTGTCGCCGGCGACAATTACCTCAGCCGGCGGCGGCCGAAAACGTGAGGTCGAGCTGGTCGACGATGGGGTCCCAGAGCTGCTCGGGAAGGTCGTGGGCCATGCCCGGGAACAGCACCAGCCGGGCGCCGTCGATGTTGTTGGCGACGGCGCGACCGCCGGCGGGCCGCATCAGCCGGTCGGCGAGGCCGTGAAGCACCACCGTGGGCGCGCTGATCCGGTGGTCGTAGTGGCGCAGGCTGCCGCTGCCCATGATGGCGCCGAACTGCCGCGCCACCCCGACGGGGTAGTGGTTGCGGTCGTAGCCGGCCGCGGCCTCGGCGCGGATCTTGGCCTCGGGCGCGCGGTAGGCGGGGCTGCCGATCACGCGGCTGACCCGCACGGCGTTGTCGATGATGACGTCGCGCGGGGCGTCGGCCGGCGGGCCCTTGATGACGGCGTAGAGCGCGCGCGGATCGGGCGGCGGCAACGCCGCCTGGTTGTTGCTGGAGAAGATGACGCCCAACGAGCGGGTTCGCTGGGCGTGCCGAGCCGCGACCACCTGGGCGATCATCCCGCCCATCGAGGCACCGACGATGTCGGCGCGATCGATGTCGAGGTGGTCGAGCACCGCGGCCGCGTCGTCGGCCATGTCCTCGAGCGTGTAGACCGCCGGGCTGCGCCGACCCAGCGCCGAGCGGATCATGCTCGGGTACTGCGAGCCCTCGATCCGCAACCCGTCGAGCTTGCTCGACAGCCCGACGTCGCGGTTGTCGAACCGGATGACCCGTCGGCCTCGTTCGATGAGTTTCTGGCAGAACTCGTTGCGCCACAACACAAGTTGCGCGCCGAGCCCCATGATCAGCAGCACCGCGGGATCGTCCGGGTTGCCCATGTCCTCGTAGTAGATGTCGAGGTCCCCGGAGCGGGCGGTCCCGGTTCGCACGGTGTCCGGCTGCACTAGACCTCGATCTCCTTGTCGGACTTGTCCAGATCCTCGCGGTGGTCGCGGCTGACCTCGACCATGAAGTTGGCGAAGTAGCCGGAGAACTGCGGGTCGTTCATCATCTGCCAGCGCGGCGCCAACAGCTTCATATAGCGCTCCACGTAAAGGAATTGCTTGCCGATCAGCACCAGCTCGCGCGGGAGCTTCACGTCGTAGGCCTCGGCCAGGGTGGAGAGTTGCTTGCCGATCTCGGCGTAGGACATGTCACCGAGCGTCTTCATGCTCAGCGGCTCGGCGAAGGCCTCCAGGTCCTTGGCGGCCTGGGCCTCCGGCCGCACGGTACCCACCGCGCCCAGCAGCACCACGATCTTGCCGGCCGCGGCATGGTCCTTCTTGACCAGCAGCGCGTAGATCAGTTCGCGCAGCAGCCAGCGGGTGCGCGGATCGATGCGGCCCATGATGCCGAAGTCGAGGAACACGATCCGGCCCTGCTCATCGACCAGCAGGTTGCCCGCGTGCAGGTCGCCGTGGAACAGGCCGTGCCGCAGACCGCCCTCGAAGGTGGAGAACAGCAGCGCCTTGACCAGTTCGGTGCCGTCGAAGTCCTGTTTGCGGATGGCCGCGACGTCGTCGATGCGCACCCCGTGCACCCGCTCCATGGTCAGCACGCGCTGGGTGGTGAAGTCCCAGTGCACGTCCGGCACCTTGATGTTCTTGCCCAGCGGCGAGGAGTGCAGGTGGCTGACCCAGGCCTCCATAGACTGCGCCTCGATGCGGAAGTCGAGTTCCTCGGCCAGGTTGTCCGAGAAGTCGGCGACGACATCCTGCGCGGACAGCCGACGGCCCATCTTCGCGAACTCGACGACCTGCGCGAACCGCTTGAGGATCTGCAGGTCGGCGGCCACCCGGCGGCGGATGCCCGGGCGTTGGATCTTGACCACCACGTCCTCGCCGGAGTGCAGGGTCGCGAAGTGCACCTGGGCGATCGACGCCGAGGCGAACGGCTGCTCCTCGAAGTGCTTGAACAGGTTGCGCGGCTCGTCGCCAAGTTCTTCCTTGAACAGTTTCTGCACTTGGGCGGGGTCCGCGGCCGGCACGGAGTCCAGCAGGGTGCGGAACTCGCGCGACAGCGGCTCGCCGAAGGCCCCCGGGCTGGACGCAATGATCTGGCCGAACTTCACATAGGTGGGGCCGAGATCGGCGAAGGTCTGCGGGATCTCCTTGATGACCTTGGTCTGCAGGCTCCCGCGGCCCGGCAGCCGCTTGGCCACGCGTGCCGCGGTACGAGTGAGCTGCCAGCCCGTGGTACCGACGCGAGCCGCCTCGAAGGGCAGCGGGACGCGGTCGAGCTTGACGACCTCCCGGTGGTGATTGGTCGGACTCATTGTTGTAGTGTGCCAAACCCGCCTTCGACGTTCCCAATTACCGTGACCGCGACCACAACAATCAGCCCGCACCCCACGGCGTGAGCCAGGGCGTGGGCGCCCAGCCCTCGTGCGCGGCGATGAGCTCGTAGAGGGTGGCGCCGTCGATGGCCTCGCGGATGATGTCGGCGTGCCCGGCGTGCCGCGCGAGCTCCTCGAGCAGGTGGAACAGCACCCACCGCACCGACCAGGCGCCGATGTCCTGCGGGAACCAGGGGACGTCCTTGGGGATCGGGACGGCCGCACCCAGATCGACGGTGTCGATCAGGGCCAGCGCCGCGGCGTTGCCCTCGTCGAACCGGGCCAGGATCTCCGCGAGCGTCTCATCGTCGGTCATGACGAACTCGTCGGCGTAATCGGCGGCCTGATCGGCCATGGGGCGCTCGTCGTCGGCGCACCTGTCGGGTGCCGCGGTCACGCGCTGCAGCCAGCCGTGCTGACAGTTGGTGACGTGCTTGATCAGCGCGCCGATCGACAGGGCGCTGACCGTGGGCGTGGCGCGGGCCTGCTCGTCGGTCAGCCCGAATGCCACGGCGTGGAAGGCCTGTTGCTGTGCGGCGAGGTAGTGCTTGAGTCCGGCGCGTTCGTCGGCGATCGGCGGGGGCAGGGCGGGCATGTCAGCTCTCTTTCTTGTTGTGTGCGTACAGGTCTCGAAGCAGGGAGATCTCCGCGCCGTGGTGGATGACTTCGCGGTGGATGTGCAGGACCAGGTCGATCATGGGGCGATCACCCCACTGGCCCTCGGCGGCGCCGATCGGGCGGTCGAGGGCCGCGGGAGTCAGGGGGCGCACCCCCGCGACCCAGCGGTCGTGAGCGTCATCGAGTTGGGCCAGCGCGGTCTCGGCATCGGTTGCGTACGACCAACTCTGGTAGTCCGCGGGTGGACCGTCGAAGTGCGCGTGGTTGCGCATGGCCAGCACGCCGACGATGACGTGGGCGAGCCGCCAGGCGATCGTCGTCACCGGCGTGGGTTCGGGTGGGGGATAGGTGAAGTCGATGGAGCCGTCGGGGTGGACGGTCCAGCAGTCCGGGACCGGGGCCCAGAAGTACTCGTCGTCGCTCAGGCCGGCCAGGCGGGGGCGGAGTTGGTGGGTCCAGTGCCACTCGAGCTGGTCTATCAGCGAGTTCACCAGGGCGGGCGTTGTCATGGACACACCTTCTCAGCAATTGAGGACTGTTCTTGTCCTAAAAGTGCGCGAGACTGTTCTGGTGTCCGAAACGACGAGCCGCGTACTGCAACTGCTCGGGCTGCTGCAGTCCCGCCGGGTGTGGACCGGCCGCGAACTGGCCGAGCGGTTGGGCGTGACCGGGCGCAGCGTGCGCCGGGACATCGAACGCCTGCGTGAACTGGGATATCCGGTGCACGCGAGCCCCGGTCTGGGCGGTGGTTATCAGTTGGGCGCCGGGGCCGCGCTGCCGCCGCTGCTGCTCGACGGGGACGAGGCCGTGGCCGTGGCGGTGTGCCTGGGGTTGGCCGCCGGCGGAAGCGTGGCCGGGATCGGTGACTCCGCGCTGCGGGCGCTGTCCAAACTCGATCAGGTGATGCCGTCGCGGCTGCGCTCGCAGGTGTCGGCCGTGCATGAGGCCACCGTGACGCTGCACGCCCAGGCGGAGTCGACGGTGGACCCCGACGCGTTGATGACGCTGGCCCGGGCCTGCCGCGACCGCGAGCACATCGGGCTGCGGTACACGGCGTTGAACGGCGCGGTGACTCGACGTCGTCTGGAGCCGTATCAGCTGGTGACCACGGGCCGGCGCTGGTATCTGCTGGCCTATGACCGGGACCGCGCCGATTGGCGCAGTCTGCGGCTGGATCGGATGGCCGACATCGGCGCGCAGGGCACCACCTTCGTGGCCCGCGAGACACCGGATGCCGCCACGTACGTCAGCCGGGCGATCAGCAGTTCGCCGTATCGGTATGTCGCCCGGGTCCGCTATCGGTGCCCGCAAGACGTTGTCGCAGCGCACTTCTCGCCGAGCGCGGCGACCGTCGAAGCCGACGGGCCCGAGTCCTGCCTGGTCTCCACTGGCGGCGATGACCCGGACCGGATGGTGCTCTGGCTGGCGTCGGTGGGCTGCGAGTTCGAGGTCCTCGAGCCCCCGGAGGTGGCGGCGGCCGCCACGCGGATGGCGCGGCTGCTGTCCGCGGCTACTGCTGGTGGCCGTTGATCCGGCGGCGCAGTTTCGTGGTCCGTGCAGTGTTGCGCCGGCGGGTCGTGGAGTCGTGCCAGTGCAGGCGCAGCAGCAGTAGGCGGCGGTGGGCTTGCCAGCCGATCGACAGCGGGTCGCGCCAGGGCGTCCGTCGGTCGGCCTCGGTGGGGAGATGAAGGTGCTCGCTCACAATGATTTCCACTGTGGCACGACCTGGTTCCGGCGGCACCCCGGGCAGGTCAGCGGGTGTGTGAACGGTTGCCGAACAGTGCCCGAACCGTTGCGGGCGGGGTCGCCCGGGTGGGCGCGAGCGTGCGCAGAATACGGAAATTTCGCGGCGTGTCGGCCGGGGACGCGCACTGTCGCGCAAGATTGGGCTGTCGCGCAAGATTGGGCTGGGGCGCAAGATTGGGCTGGGGGAGGATGGGGCACTGATGAGCGAGCTCACCCTGGCCCTCGACATCGGCGGCACCAAGATCGCCGCGGGTCTGGTCGACCCCGACGGCACCCTGGTGCGCGCCCAGCAGTTGCCCACGCCGCGCGGCGCCGGGCCCGAGGCCGTCTGGCGCGTGGTCGAGCAACTGATCGTGGGGATGACCGCCGAGACGCCGGTGCGGGGCGCCGGCATCGCCTCGGCCGGGCCGATCGACCTCCCCGCGGGCACCGTCAGCCCCATCAATGTGCCCGCCTGGCAAGGCTTTCCGATCCGCGAGCGGGTGGCCGGGGCCCTCGGCGGCCTGCCGGTGCGGCTCGCCGGTGACGGGCTGTGCATGGCGCTCGGGGAACACTGGCGCGGGGCGGGCCGGGACGCGCGGTTCCTGCTGGGCCTGGTGGTCTCCACCGGCGTGGGCGGCGGCCTGGTCCTCGACGGCGCGCCGTACGCCGGGCGCACCGGCAACGCCGGGCACGTCGGCCACGTGGTGGTGGACCCGGCCGGGGTGCGGTGCACCTGCGGCGGTCACGGCTGCGTCGAGACCGTCGCGGGCGGCCCGAAGATGGTGGCCTGGGCGCGCGAAAACGGTTGGACCGCAGCGCCGGACGCCGACGCTGCGGAGCTTTCCGCGGCCGCCGTGGCGGGCGACGCCATCGCGGTGCGGGCCTTCGAGCGCGGGGCCACGGCCGTGGCGGCGACGATCGCCTCGGTGGCGGCGGTGTGCGATCTGGACCGGGTGGTCGTCGGCGGCGGGGTGGCCCGCGCCGGGGCCGTATTGTTCGACCCACTGCGCGCCGCGCTGCGGCGGTTCGCCGGGCTGAGCTTCCTGGCCGACCTGACGGTGCGGCCGGCCCGCCTGGGTTCCGAGGCCGGTCTGGTGGGCGCGGCGGCGCTGCTGCGCGACACCTGAAACCGGGCCGGTCGAGCCTCGTTTTGGCTGATCGGCACCGCAGGCGCTATTCTGGTCGACGATCCACCGAAGACCGTCGGTCACCGAGCAATCGGTTGAAGGTCCGGGAACATCCCGGCGGCCCACGCAGGAGGACGAGGTAGCTGGCAAGTTTTGCCACATCGACGCCCCGGCCGCATCCTGCGCTGGGGCGTCCGTCGTTTCCGGGTCTGCTCGCCCCGGCGCCCTGCGGTGGCGCACGCAAAGCACGCTGGACAACACATCATCAGGAGGCATGCATGGCCAAGGCTGAAAAGGCTACCGCCGTTGCAGAGATCACCGAGCAGTTCAAAGCCTCGACTGCCACCGTCATCACCGAGTTCCGCGGTCTGACCGTGGCCAACCTGGTGGAGCTGCGCCGGTCGCTCGGCGACTCGGCCACCTACTCGGTGGCCAAGAACACGCTGGTCAAGCGTGCGGCCTCGGAGGCAGGAGTCGAGGGGCTCGACGAGCTGTTCGTCGGCCCGACGGCGATCGCGTTCATCAACGGTGAGCCGGTCGACGCGGCCAAGGCGCTGAAGAAGTTCGCCAAGGACCACAAGTCCCTGGTCATCAAGGGCGGCTACATGGACGGCAAGGCGCTGTCCGTCGCCGAGGTCGAGCAGATCGCCGATCTCGAGTCGCGCGAGGTGCTGCTGGCCAAGCTGGCCGGCGCCATGAAGGCCAACCTCACCAAGGCCGCCGGGCTGTTCAACGCGCCGGCCTCGCAGGTTGCCCGCCTGGCCGCCGCCCTGCAGGACAAGCGCGCTGCCGAGGCTCCGGCCGAGGCCGCTGCGGAGGCTCCGGCCGAGCCGGCTGCGGAGGAACCCGCAGCCGAGGCCGCCGCCGAGACAACCGAATAAACCTGACCAACCACATCCGTAGGTAACAAATCCAGGAAGGACTGCCACCATGGCAAAGCTCAGCACCGACGAACTGCTCGATGCGTTCAAGGAACTGACCCTGCTCGAGCTCTCCGAGTTCGTGAAGAAGTTCGAGGAGACCTTTGAGGTCACCGCGGCCGCTCCGGTCGCCGTCGCCGCGGCCCCGGCCGCCGGTGGTGGCGCTGCCGCCGAGGCCGCCGAGGAGCAGTCGGAGTTCGACGTGATCCTCGAGGGTGCCGGCGACAAGAAGATCGGCGTCATCAAGGTCGTCCGCGAGATCGTTTCGGGCCTGGGCCTGAAGGAGGCCAAGGATCTGGTCGACAGCGCGCCCAAGCCGCTGCTCGAGAAGGTCGCCAAGGAGGCCGCCGAGGAAGCCAAGACCAAGCTCGAGGCTGCCGGCGCGACGGTCACCGTCAAGTAGTAGCTACGCAACAGAAATCCCCCGGAGATCGCCCGCGATCTCCGGGGGATTTCTCGTTGGATCGAAGGCGCCGGGTCAAAGATCCTGCGTCGCAGCGGTTTGCGAGGCCGCCAGCGCCTCGGCGGTATCGCCGAGGGAGAGCAGGGTGTTGCCGGCCAGCGCGCCCAGCACGGGCCCGAAGGCCACCTCGCCGTAGTAGCCCGCCAGTTCCAGCATCACGAAGCCGTGCATCATCGTCCAGAACTGCGCGGCGATGGTCAGCACGCTCGCGTCGTCGTCGGGGGAGCCCGCGCTGATCCGTCCGGCGACCATGGCCCGGTGCACGTGGCGCACCACGTGGGCCAAGCTCGGATGGTGCGCGGTGATCTCGGCGACCCGCAGCGTCAGCACGTTGTGCGCGGGCGCGTGGATGCCGTGCGCGCTGGTGCTGCCGAACATCAGCCGGTACAGGTGCGGCCGGCCGATGGCGAACCGGCGGTAGGCCGCCCCGCAGCGCAACAGGTCGGCCACCGGGTCCTCGGTCAGCGGCACCGTCAACGCCGCGTCGAATTGCCGCAGGCCCTCGTCGGCGACCGCCGCGATCAGTGCCCGCATCCCGCCGAAGTGCGTGTAGACCGCCATCGTGGAGGTGCCCGCGGCGCCGGCGACCTTGCGGGTCTGCAGGGCGTCGGGGCCGTGGTCGTCGAGTAGTCCGACCGCCGCGTGCAGCAGTTCCGCGCGCACGTCGCGCTGCGCCGAGGGGTCCGTCGAGGGGCGAAGCGAAGTCATCCTTGCCATCGTCTCACGGGCCGCGTACGGTCTGCATAACACCGTCATAACAACGTTATGCGAGGATATCGGACCGATCGGGAGGGATCGAGATGACCGCCGTGCAACCCCAGCAAGACACCAACCCGTACCTGGAGGGCTTCCTGGCGCCGGTCGCCGAGGAGGTGACCGCCTTCGATCTGAAGGTGACCGGCCGCATCCCCGAGCACCTCAACGGGCGCTATCTGCGCAACGGGCCCAACCCCGCCGCCGAGGTCGACCCCGCGACCTATCACTGGTTTGCCGGCGACGCGATGGTGCACGGTCTGGCCCTGCGCGACGGCGCCGCCCGCTGGTACCGCAACCGATGGGTCCGCACGCCGGCGGTGTCGCGCACGCTGGGCGAAGCGCGCGTGGCCGATCTGGACCCGCGCACCGGCATGCTGGCGGTCGGGCCCAACACCAACGTGCTGACCCACGCGGGGCAGACGCTGGCGTTGGTCGAGGGCGGCGGCGCCAACTATCGCCTGACCGACGAACTCGACACCGTGGGTACCTGCGACTTCGACGGCACGCTGTACGGCGGCTACACCGCCCATCCCCATCGGGATCCGAAAACCGGTGAGCTGCATGCGGTTTCGTATTCGTTCGCGCGGGGGCGCAACGTGCAGTACTCGGTGATCGACGTCCACGGGCGCGCGCGTCGCACCGTCGACATCCCGGTTACCGGTTCGCCGATGATGCACGACTTCTCGCTCACCGAGAAGTACGTCGTCATCTACGACCTGCCGGTCACGTTCGACCCGACCGAGATCATCCCGGTCACCGTGCCGCGCTGGCTGCGCGCCCCGGCGCGTCTGGTTCTCCAGTCCCTGGCCGGCCGGGTCCGGGTGCCCGGTCCGATCGCCGCGCGGATCAACAGCGACCCGCGGCCCATCTCGTCGCTCCCGTTCGCCTGGAACGAGGACTACCCGGCGCGCATCGGCGTGCTGCCGCGCGAGGCCGACGCCGAGGCCATCCGGTGGTTCGACATCGACCCGTGCTACGTGTTCCACCCGCTCAACGCCTACAGCGAGGACCGCGCCGGCCACGAGGTGCTGGTGCTCGACGTCGTGCGCCACGGCCGGATGTTCGACCGCGACCGGCGCGGCCCGGGGGAGGGGCATCCCACCCTGGACCGCTGGGAGATCGACCTGAGCACCGGCGCGGTCCGCACCGAACGCCGCGACGACCGCCAGCAGGAGTTCCCGCGGATCAACGAGACGCTCACCGGCGCCAAGCACCGCTACGGCTACACCGTCGGCCTCGAGAACGCGTTCGACGGCGCCGAGACCGACCGCTCGGCGGTCTACAAGCAGGACTTCTCCACCGGCGGTAGCCAGCAGGCCGCCCTCGACCCGGAACTGCTGGTCGGGGAGATGTCGTTCGTGCCGAATCCGGGCGCGACGGCCGAGGACGACGGTGTGCTGATGGGCTACGGACACCACCTCGGACGCGACGAAGGCCAGCTACTTATGCTCGACGCGGCCACCCTCGAGACCGTCGCCACCGTGCATCTACCGCAACGCGTGCCGATGGGGTTCCATGGCAACTGGTGCGCCGATGAATAACAAAGGCTGACACAAGCGGAGTGTCGATCTTTCGCGTGCGCTACAGTGACTCAAGCCACAGGCGGGCCGCTGGTGGCATCGTCGAGAATTTGCGGAAGGATTTCGCGTGGGCATTGGCATCCAGGTCGAAGGACTGACTAAGTCCTTCGGGTCCCAGCGAATTTGGGAAGACGTCACGATGGACATCCCCGCCGGGGAGGTCAGCGTGCTGCTGGGCCCGTCGGGTACCGGTAAGTCGGTGTTCTTGAAGTCCCTGATCGGGTTGCTGCGGCCCGAGCGGGGCAAGATCATCGTCGACGGCACGAACATCATCGAGTGCTCCGCCAAGGAGCTCTACGAGATCCGCACCCTGTTCGGGGTGATGTTCCAGGACGGCGCGCTGTTCGGGTCGATGAACCTGTACGACAACACCGCCTTCCCGCTGCGCGAGCACACCAAAAAGAAGGAGAGCGAGATCCGTGACATCGTCATGGAGAAGCTCGACCTGGTGGGTCTGGCCGGCGACGAGAACAAGTTCCCCGGTGAGATCTCCGGTGGTATGCGCAAGCGTGCCGGTCTGGCCCGCTCGCTGGTGCTCGACCCGCAGATCATCCTCTGTGACGAGCCGGACTCCGGTCTGGACCCAGTGCGTACGGCGTACCTGTCGCAGCTGCTGATCGACATCAACGCGCAGATCGACTGCACCATCCTGATCGTGACGCACAACATCAACATCGCGCGCACGGTGCCGGACAACATGGGCATGCTGTTCCGCAAGCACCTGGTCATGTTCGGCCCCCGCGAGGTGCTGCTGACCAGTGACGAGCCGGTGGTCAAGCAGTTCCTCAACGGCCGCCGGATCGGCCCCATCGGCATGTCCGAGGAGAAGGACGAGTCGCAGATGGCCGAGGAGCAGGCCATGTTCGACGCCGGCCACCACGACGGTGGCGTCGAGGAGATCGAGGGCGTGCCGCCGCAGATCCAGGCCACCCCCGGTATGCCGGAGCGCAAGGCCGTCGCCCGCCGTCAGGCCCGGGTGCGCGAGATCCTGCACACCCTGCCGCCGGCCGCCCAGGAGGCCATCCGCGACGAGCTCGACGGCACCCACAAGTACAAGGTGCACGAGTTCGCCGACGAGACCCCGACCGCGTCGATCCCGGTACAGAACGAAAGCTGATCAGCTCGACACCGTGACCGCCCGGCAGTGCCGGGCGGTCACTTTTATGCCCAGCCGAGCGGCCGCAGCAAAATGTTTTCCGCCGATCCACAGCTTCGGCGCGTTAACTCTTGACGGACGGGCCCGTACAAGCCAGTCTGTTGGGCAGCATGTTCGAAACAGGTAGTCAGGTCGCCAGCCAGCGCTCTACCTCCTCGGGATTCCGGGGCGGATATGTCGTTACCGACCGGTAGTTGAGGAATGCGCCGTCCTGCGCTATTGTTGGACGTTGCGCTGGCTGCCTCCTGCCCATCATCAGCACTCGACACCGTAGGTCCTGCTGAGCATTGCTCGGTGATCTTCGTTGCATGCCGTGGTTCAGGCCGAGAGTCATCCAGCCGAACCGACGCAGATAGCGCGGCAACGAGGATCGGTCGTCGACCGCCTTCCGAGCCGCTTAGGTGCTGGAAGGATGCATCTTGGCAGTCTCTAGCCAGAGCAAGTCAGTAGACACCACTAACCACTCCGTCCCAGGAGCACCCAACCGTATTTCGTTTGCCAAGCTCCGTGAACCGCTCGAGGTTCCGGGGCTTCTTGACGTGCAGACCGAGTCCTTCGATTGGTTGATCGGGGCCGACAGTTGGCGGCAGAAGGCCGTCGACCGCGGCGACGTCGATCCCAAGGGCGGTCTTGAGGAGGTCCTTGAGGAACTGTCGCCCATCGAGGACTTCTCGGGCTCGATGTCGCTGAGTTTCTCGGATCCGCGCTTCGACGATGTCAAGGCGCCGGTCGACGAGTGCAAAGACAAGGACATGACGTACGCGGCACCGCTGTTCGTCACGGCCGAGTTCATCAACAACAACACCGGTGAGATCAAGAGCCAGACGGTCTTCATGGGTGACTTCCCGATGATGACCGAGAAGGGCACCTTCATCATCAACGGCACCGAGCGTGTCGTGGTGTCCCAGCTGGTCCGCTCGCCGGGCGTGTACTTCGACGAGAGCATCGACAAGTCCACCGAGAAGACGCTGCACAGCGTCAAGGTGATTCCCGGCCGCGGCGCGTGGCTGGAGTTCGACGTCGACAAGCGTGACACCGTCGGTGTGCGCATCGACCGCAAGCGTCGCCAGCCGGTCACCGTCCTGCTGAAGGCCCTGGGCTGGACCAACGAGCAGATCGCCGAGCGCTACGGCTTCTCCGAGATCATGATGTCGACGCTGGAGAAGGACCCCACCAGTGGCACCGACGAGGCGCTGCTGGACATCTACCGCAAGCTGCGCCCGGGCGAGCCGCCCACCAAGGAGTCGGCGCAGACCCTGCTGGAGAACCTGTTCTTCAAGGAGAAGCGCTACGACCTGGCCCGGGTGGGCCGCTACAAGGTCAACAAGAAGCTGGGGCTCAACGTCGGACAGCCGATCACCAGCTCGACGCTGACCGAAGAGGACATCGCCGCCACCATCGAGTACCTGGTGCGTCTGCACGAGGGCCAGGACACCATGACCGCCCCCGGCGGCAGCGAGGTGCCGGTCGAGGTCGACGACATCGACCACTTCGGCAACCGTCGGCTGCGCACCGTGGGTGAGCTGATCCAGAACCAGATCCGGGTCGGCCTGTCCCGCATGGAGCGCGTCGTGCGCGAGCGGATGACCACCCAGGACGTCGAGGCCATCACGCCGCAGACCCTGATCAACATCCGTCCCGTCGTGGCGGCGATCAAGGAGTTCTTCGGCACCAGCCAGCTGTCGCAGTTCATGGACCAGAACAACCCGCTGTCCGGGCTGACCCACAAGCGTCGTCTCTCGGCGCTCGGGCCCGGCGGTCTGTCCCGTGAGCGCGCCGGTCTCGAGGTTCGTGACGTGCACCCGTCGCACTACGGCCGGATGTGTCCGATCGAGACCCCCGAGGGCCCGAACATCGGTCTGATCGGTTCGCTGTCGGTGTACGCGCGGGTCAACCCGTTCGGTTTCATCGAGACGCCGTACCGCAAGGTCATCGACGGTGTGGTCACCGACAAGGTGGACTACCTGACCGCCGACGAAGAGGACCGCTACATCGTCGCGCAGGCCAACTCGCCGACCGACGCCGAGGGCCGGTTCGAGGAATCCCGCGTCCTGGTGCGTCGTAAGGGCGGCGAGGTCGAGTACGTGTCCTCGGCCGAGGTCGACTACATGGACGTCTCGCCGCGCCAGATGGTGTCGGTGGCCACGGCCATGATCCCGTTCCTCGAGCACGACGATGCCAACCGCGCCCTGATGGGTGCCAACATGCAGCGCCAGGCGGTTCCGCTGGTGCGCAGCGAGGCACCGCTGGTGGGCACCGGCATGGAGTTGCGCGCCGCGATCGACGCCGGCGACGTGGTGGTGGCCGAGAAGGCCGGCGTGATCGAGGAGGTCAGCGCCGACTACATCACGGTGATGGCCGACGACGGCACCCGCCAGACCTACCGGATGCGCAAGTTCGCCCGCTCCAACCACGGCACGTGCGCCAACCAGCGCCCGATCGTGGATGCCGGGCAGCGCGTGGAGGCCGGCCAGGTCGTCGCCGACGGTCCCTGCACCGCCGACGGCGAGATGGCGCTGGGCAAGAACCTGCTCGTGGCGATCATGCCGTGGGAGGGCCACAACTACGAGGACGCCATCATCCTCTCGCAGCGCCTGGTGGAGGAGGACGTCCTGACGTCCATCCACATCGAGGAGCACGAGATCGACGCCCGCGACACCAAGCTGGGCGCCGAGGAGATCACCCGGGACATCCCGAACGTCTCCGATGAGGTGCTGGCCGACCTCGACGAGCGCGGCATCGTCCGCATCGGCGCCGAGGTCCGCGACGGCGACATCCTGGTCGGCAAGGTCACCCCGAAGGGTGAGACCGAGCTGACCCCGGAGGAGCGCCTGCTGCGTGCCATCTTCGGTGAGAAGGCCCGCGAGGTCCGCGACACCTCCCTGAAGGTGCCGCACGGCGAGTCCGGCAAGGTCATCGGCATCCGGGTGTTCTCCCGCGAGGACGACGACGAGCTGCCGGCCGGCGTCAACGAGCTGGTCCGCGTGTACGTGGCCCAGAAGCGCAAGATCTCCGACGGCGACAAGCTCGCCGGACGCCACGGCAACAAGGGCGTCATCGGCAAGATCCTGGCGCAGGAGGACATGCCGTTCCTGCCCGACGGCACCCCGGTGGACATCATCCTGAACACCCACGGTGTGCCGCGTCGTATGAACATCGGCCAGATCCTGGAGACCCACCTCGGGTGGATCGCCAAGACGGGCTGGAACATCGACGTCGCCGCGGGCGTACCGGAGTGGGCCGAGGGGTTGCCCGAGGATCTGCGCAGCGCCCCGGCCGACACCAAGACCGCCACCCCGGTGTTCGACGGTGCCCAGGAGGGCGAGCTGCAGGGTCTGCTCGGCTCGACGCTGGCCAACCGCGACGGCGAGGTCATGGTCAACAGCGACGGCAAGGCTACGCTGTTCGACGGTCGCAGTGGTGAACCGTTCCCGTACCCGGTGACGGTCGGCTACATGTACATCCTGAAGCTGCACCACTTGGTGGACGACAAGATCCACGCGCGCTCCACCGGCCCGTACTCGATGATCACCCAGCAGCCGCTGGGCGGTAAGGCGCAGTTCGGTGGCCAGCGGTTCGGCGAGATGGAGTGCTGGGCCATGCAGGCCTACGGCGCCGCCTACACGCTGCAGGAGCTGCTGACCATCAAGTCCGACGACACGGTCGGCCGCGTGAAGGTGTACGAGGCCATCGTCAAGGGCGAGAACATCCCCGAGCCGGGCATCCCCGAGTCGTTCAAGGTGCTGCTCAAGGAACTGCAGTCGCTGTGCCTCAACGTCGAGGTGCTCTCCAGCGACGGTGCCGCGATCGAGATGCGGGACGGCGACGACGAGGACCTGGAACGCGCCGCCGCGAACCTGGGCATCAACCTGTCGCGCAACGAATCCGCGTCCGTCGAGGACCTTGCCTAGGTGGTAGGCCTTCGCGAACTCGCCACTGTTAGTTTTTCTATCCCGCAAGGGGAAAGGGAGTTTACGTGCTAGACGTCAACTTCTTCGATGAACTCCGTATCGGCCTGGCCACCGCGGAAGACATCCGTAACTGGTCGTTCGGCGAGGTCAAGAAGCCGGAGACCATCAACTACCGCACGCTGAAGCCGGAGAAGGACGGCCTGTTCTGCGAGAAGATCTTCGGACCGACTCGCGACTGGGAGTGCTACTGCGGCAAGTACAAGCGCGTCCGCTTCAAGGGCATCATCTGTGAGCGCTGCGGCGTCGAGGTCACTCGCGCCAAGGTGCGTCGCGAGCGGATGGGCCACATCGAGCTGGCCGCGCCCGTCACGCACATCTGGTACTTCAAGGGTGTGCCGAGCCGGCTGGGCTACCTGCTGGACCTGGCCCCGAAGGATCTCGAGAAGATCATCTACTTCGCGGCCTACGTGATCACCTCGGTCGACGAGGAGATGCGCCACAACGAGCTGTCCACGCTCGAGGCCGAGATGGTCGTCGAGAAGAAGGCCGTCGAGGATCAGCGCGACGCCGACCTGGAGGCCCGGGCCCAGAAGCTCGAGGCCGACATGAAGGAGCTCGAGGACGAGGGCGCCAAGTCCGACGTCAAGCGCAAGGTGCGCGACGGCGGCGAGCGCGAGATGCGTCAGCTGCGCGACCGCGCACAGCGTGAGCTGGACCGGCTCGACGAGATCTGGACCACCTTCACCAAGCTGGCGCCCAAGCAGCTCATCGTGGACGAGAACCTCTACCGCGAGCTCGTCGACCGCTACGGCGAGTACTTCACCGGCGCCATGGGCGCGGAGTCGATCCAGAAGCTCATCGAGACCTTCGACATCGACGCCGAGGCCGAGTCGCTGCGCGACGTCATCAAGAACGGCAAGGGCCAGAAGAAGCTGCGGGCGCTCAAGCGACTCAAGGTCGTCGCCGCGTTCCAGCAGTCCGGCAACTCGCCGATGGGCATGGTGCTCGACGCCGTCCCGGTGATCCCGCCGGAACTGCGTCCCATGGTGCAGCTCGACGGTGGCCGCTTCGCGACCTCCGACCTCAACGACCTGTACCGCCGCGTGATCAACCGCAACAACCGGCTCAAGAGGCTGATCGACCTCGGCGCGCCCGAGATCATCGTCAACAACGAGAAGCGGATGCTGCAGGAGTCGGTGGACGCGCTGTTCGACAACGGCCGTCGCGGCCGGCCCGTCACCGGGCCCGGCAACCGTCCGCTCAAGTCGCTGTCCGATCTGCTCAAGGGCAAGCAGGGCCGGTTCCGGCAGAACCTGCTCGGCAAGCGCGTCGACTACTCGGGCCGTTCGGTCATCGTGGTCGGCCCGCAGCTCAAGCTGCATCAGTGCGGTCTGCCCAAGCTGATGGCCCTCGAGCTGTTCAAGCCGTTCGTGATGAAGCGCCTGGTGGACCTGAACCACGCGCAGAACATCAAGAGCGCCAAGCGGATGGTCGAGCGGCAGCGGCCGCAGGTGTGGGACGTCCTCGAAGAGGTCATCGGCGAGCACCCCGTGCTGCTCAACCGCGCCCCCACGCTGCACCGCCTCGGTATCCAGGCCTTCGAGCCGCAGCTGGTGGAGGGCAAGGCCATCCAGCTGCACCCGCTGGTCTGTGAGGCGTTCAACGCCGACTTCGACGGCGACCAGATGGCCGTGCACCTGCCGCTGAGCGCGGAGGCGCAGGCCGAGGCCCGCATCCTGATGCTGTCCTCGAACAACATCCTGTCGCCCGCGTCGGGCCGCCCGCTGGCCATGCCGCGTCTGGACATGGTGACCGGGCTGTACTACCTGACCACCGAGATCCCCGGCGAGGCCGGCGAATACGTCCCGGCGACCAAGGATCAGCCCGAGGACGGCGTGTACAGCTCGCCGGCCGAGGCGATCATGGCGATGGACCGCGGTGCGCTGTCGGTGCGGGCCAAGATCAAGGTGCGGCTCTCCGAGGCGCGCCCGCCGGCTGACATCGAGGCCGAGCTGTTCGGCGACCAGGGGTGGAAGCCCGGTGATTTCTGGACCGCGGAGACCACGCTGGGTCGGGTGATGTTCAACGAGCTGCTGCCGAAGGGCTATCCCTTCGTCAACAAGCAGATGCACAAGAAGGTGCAGGCGGCGATCATCAACGACCTCGCCGAGCGCTACCCGATGATCGTCGTCGCGCAGACCGTCGACAAGCTCAAGGACGCCGGCTTCTACTGGGCCACCCGCTCCGGTGTCACGGTGTCCATGGCCGACGTGCTGGTGCCGCCGCAGAAGAAGGAGATCCTGGACCGCTACGAGAAGGAAGCCGACGGGATCGAGAAGAAGTACCAGCGCGGTGCGCTCAACCACGGTGAGCGCAACGAGGCCCTGGTCAAGATCTGGCAGGAGGCCACCGAGGAAGTCGGTAAGGCGCTGCGCGATCACTACCCGGCCGACAACCCGATCATCACGATCGTCGACTCCGGTGCGACGGGTAACTTCACCCAGACCCGGACGCTGGCGGGCATGAAGGGTCTGGTGACCAACCCCAAGGGTGAGTTCATCCCGCGGCCGATCAAGTCCTCGTTCCGCGAGGGCCTGACGGTGCTGGAGTACTTCATCAACACCCACGGTGCCCGTAAGGGTCTGGCCGACACCGCGCTGCGTACCGCCGACTCGGGTTACCTGACCCGTCGTCTGGTGGACGTGTCGCAGGACGTCATCGTCCGCGAGGCCGACTGTGGCACCGAGCGTGGCATCACCGTCACGATCGCCGAGAAGGATCCCAGCGGCGCCCTGATCCGCGACCCGCACGTGGAGACCAGCGCGTACGCGCGCACCCTGGCCTCCGACGCGGTCGACGAGAAGGGCAACGTGATCGTCGAGCGCGGTCACGACCTGGGCGACCCGGCGATCGACGCGCTGCTGGCCGCGGGCATCACCACGGTCAAGGTGCGGTCGGTGCTGACCTGCACCACCGGCACCGGGGTGTGTGCGCACTGCTACGGCCGTTCGATGGCCACCGGCAAGCTGGTCGACATCGGCGAGGCCGTCGGCATCGTCGCGGCCCAGTCCATCGGTGAGCCCGGCACGCAGCTGACCATGCGTACCTTCCACCAGGGTGGTGTCACCGGTGGCGCCGACATCGTCGGTGGTCTGCCGCGGGTGCAGGAGCTGTTCGAGGCGCGCGTTCCGCGTAACCGCGCCCCGATCGCCGACGTCACCGGGCGGGTCCGCCTCGAGGAGAGCGACAAGTTCTACAAGATCACGATCGTGCCGGACGACGGTGGCGAGGAAGTGGTCTACGACAAGCTCTCCCGTCGTCAGCGCCTGCGGGTGTTCAAGCACGAGGACGGTTCCGAGCGGCTGCTGGCCGACGGTGACCACGTCGAGGTCGGGCAGCAGCTCATGGAGGGCTCGGCCGACCCGCACGAGGTGCTGCGTGTCATGGGTCCGCGCGAGGTGCAGGTGCACCTCGTCGGCGAGGTCCAGGACGTGTACCGGGCGCAGGGTGTGTCGATCCACGACAAGCACATCGAGGTGATCGTTCGCCAGATGCTGCGCCGCGTGACGATCATCGACTCGGGCGCCACGGAGTTCCTGCCCGGCTCGCTGACCGAACGCAGCGAGTTCGAGTCCGAGAACCGTCGGGTGGTGACCGAGGGCGGCGAGCCCGCGGCCGGCCGCCCGGTGCTGATGGGCATCACCAAGGCGTCGTTGGCCACCGATTCGTGGCTGTCGGCGGCGTCCTTCCAGGAGACCACCCGGGTGCTGACCGATGCGGCGATCAACTGCCGCAGCGACAAGCTGATGGGCCTGAAGGAGAACGTGATCATCGGCAAGCTGATCCCGGCCGGTACGGGCATTGCCCGCTACCGCGACATCGCGGTGCAGCCGACCGAGGAAGCCCGCGCCGCGGCGTACACGATCCCGTCCTACGAGGATCAGTACTACAGCCCGGACTTCGGCCAGGCGACCGGTGCTGCGGTGCCGCTGGACGATTACGGATACTCGGACTACCGGTCCTAACTGAACAACGGAAAAGCCCCCGCCTCGGCGGGGGCTTTTTCGTTGCGGTCGGCTTAACGGAATTCGAACCCGGTCTGACGACCTGGCGACTTAGGCTGAGCGCACCTACCGCGCCGCCGAAAGGTCCGCCGTGTCCGCGATCGACGACCGACCCGTCGCAGAGCAGGACGGCGAGGTCGTCGCGGCGGTACGGGAGCGCCGCCTGACGCTGCTGCGCCGGGTGGCCCTGGGCACCTGGTTCGCGGTGGTCGCCTTCCGCATCGCGACCACGGGCGTGGCCTTCAACCGCGAACTGCTGCTGCTCTACATCTGCGCGGGACTGGCCGCGGCCAGCATCGGGCGGCGCCGGGTGCTCTACGTGATCCGGGACTGGCTGCCGTTTGCGCTGGTGCTGGTGGTCTACGACCTGTCCCGGGGTGCGGCCGACCTGATCGGCCGGCCCACCCTGTGGCACTGGCAGGCCGACGCCGATCGGTGGCTGTTCTTCGGGGTGATGCCCACCGTGTGGTTGCAGGAGCGCCTCAAGCAACCGCAGCCGCCGTGGTGGGAGGTGGTCATCAGCACCACCTACATGTCGTTCTTCATCCTGCCGTACGCGATTGCCGCGGTGCTGTGGCTGCGCAACCGCGAGGAGTGGAAACGCTTCGCGCAGTTGTTCGTCGGGCTGTCCTTCGCGGCGCTGATCATCTACGCGCTGTTGCCGGCGGCGCCCCCGTGGGCGGCGGCGCGGTGCACGGCCGCCGACGTCGCGTCGGGTCCGTCCAATCCGCGGTGCATGTTCTCCTCGGCCCGCGACGTGCCCGACGGCGGCATCCTGGGCTCGATGAGCACCAGCCAGCCCGGCGCCCACGAGTGGGTGGAGCGCATCTCCACCCGCGGCTGGGCCAAGCTGAACCTGGACACCGCGCGCGCCCTGATCGATCAGGGGCAGGCCAACGTGAACCTGGTGGCCGCCATCCCGTCGCTGCACGCGGGGTTGAGCCTGGCGATCGCGATGTTCCTGTGGCACCGGGTGGGCCGACGGTGGCGCCCGCTGCTGGTGGCCTACGTGCTCACCATGGCCTTCACGTTGGTCTATGCCGCCGAGCACTACGTGGTCGATCTGCTGCTGGGCTGGCTGTTGGCCGTGGTCGCGATGACGGTGCTGAACCGGTTGCGACCGCGCGCCCCGGCCGGGATCCCCCTGACGGTCGCGGCCTAGTTCCATTACAGTTCTTGTGCGGCCGTACTCAAAATGTAACACTGGAGACATGTCGGATACGCACGTCGTCACCAATCAGGTGCCCCCGCTCGAACACCACAACCCCGCGTCGTCGCCGGTGCTGGTCGAGGCGCTGCTGCGCGAGGGCGGCGAATGGGGGCTGGACGAGATCACCGAACTCGGCGCCCTGTCGGGCAGCCCGGAGGCCCAGCGCTGGGGCGACCTCGCCGACCGGAACCGCCCGCAACTGCACACCCACGACCGGTCCGGGCACCGGATCGACGAGGTCGAGTACGACCCGGCCTACCACGAGCTGATGCGCACCGCCGTCACACACGGCCTGCACGCGGCCCCGTGGGCCGACGACCGGCCGGGCTCCCACGTCGTGCGCGCGGCCAAGACCTCGGTGTGGACGCCCGAACCCGGCCACATCTGCCCGATCTCGATGACCTACGCCGTGGTGCCCGCGCTGCGGCACAACCCGGACCTCGCGGCCGTCTACGAGCCCCTGTTGACCAGCCGGGTCTACGACCCCGAACTGAAGCTGCCCACCACCAAGGCGGGCATCACCGCGGGCATGTCGATGACTGAGAAGCAAGGCGGCTCCGACGTGCGCGCCGGCACCACCGAGGCGCTGCCGAACGCCGACGGCAGCTACCGGCTCACCGGGCACAAGTGGTTCACCTCCGCGCCGATGTGCGACATCTTCCTGGTGCTCGCGCAGGCGCCGGGCGGGCTATCCTGCTTCTTCCTGCCGCGGGTGCTGCCCGACGGCAGCCGGAACCGAATGTTCCTTCAGCGGCTCAAGGACAAGCTCGGCAACCACGCCAACGCCTCCAGCGAGGTCGAATACGACGGCGCCACCGCCTGGCTGGTCGGCGAGGAGGGCCGCGGCGTGCCGACCATCATCGAGATGGTCAACCTGACCCGGCTGGACTGCACGCTGGGCAGCGCCACCAGCATGCGCTCCGGGCTGACCCGCGCCATGCATCACGCCGCGCACCGCAAGGCGTTCGGCGAGTACCTGATCGACCAGCCGCTGATGCGCAACGTACTGGCGGACATGGCCGTGGAGGCCGAGGCCGCCACCATGCTGGCGATGCGAATGGCCGGGGCCACCGACCGCGCGGTGCGCGGCGACGAGCGCGAGACGCTGCTGCGCCGCATCGGACTGGCCGCGGCCAAGTACTGGGTGTGCAAACGCGCCACCGGGCACGCCGCCGAGGCGATGGAATGCCTGGGCGGCAACGGCTACGTCGAGGACTCCGGCATGCCGCGGCTGTTCCGGGAGGCGCCGCTGATGGGCATCTGGGAAGGCTCCGGCAACGTCAGCGCGCTGGATACGTTGCGCGCCATGGCAACCCGCCCCGAATCGGTCGAGGTGCTGTTCGACGAACTCGGTCAGGCCGCCGGTGCCGACCCGCGTCTCGACGCGCATGTCGCGGGCCTGAAGCGCCACCTCGGGGATCCCGCGACGCTGGAGTACCGGGCGCGGAAGGTCACCGAGGACATCGCGCTGGGGTTGCAGGGTGCGCTGCTGGTGCGCCACGGTCATCCCGCCGTCGCCGAGGCGTTCGCCGCCACCCGGCTCGGCGGGCAGTGGGGCGGGGCCTACGGCACCATGCCGGCCGGCCTGGATCTGGCGCCCATCCTCGAGCGCGCCCTGGTCAAGGGATGACCGGCGCGTGACGCAACTACGGCGGATGACGGCCCGCTCGGTGGTGCTGTCGGTACTGCTCGGCGCGCACCCGGCGTGGGCCTCGGCGGCCGAATTGATCCGACTGACCGCCGATTTCGGTATCCGCGAACAGACCCTGCGGGTGGCGTTGACCCGCATGGTCAGCGCCGGCGATCTGGTGCGCTCGGCCGACGGCTACCGGCTCTCGGACCGCCTGCTGGCCCGGCAGCGTCGACAGGACGCCGCGCTGTCCCCGCGCACCCGGGACTGGACGGGGGAGTGGACCACGCTGGTGATCACCAGCGTGGGAGTCGATCCGCGCTCACGCGCGGAGCTGCGAAAGGCGCTGCAGGACCTGCGCTTCGGTGAGTTGCGCGAGGGCCTGTGGCTGCGGCCGAACAACCTCGACGCCGAACTGTCGCCGAGGGTCGCCGACCGCGTCCGGATACTGCGCAGCCGCGACGACGCACCTCGGCAACTGGCCGGCCAACTCTGGGACCTGCCCGCCTGGGCCGCCGACGGCGCCCGGTTGCTCGACGAGATGGCCGCCGCCCCCGACGTCCCGAGGCGTTTCGTGATCGCCGCGGCGATGGTGCGCCATCTGCTCGTCGATCCGGTGCTGCCCGACGAACTGCTGCCCGCCGAGTGGCCCGGGGCCGCGCTGCGGACGGCCTACCGCGAGTTCGCCGACGAACTGGCGGCACGCCGCGACCCGATCCACACGCTGCAGGAGGCCACCCCATGAGCGCGGGCGTCCGCGTCGAACGCGACGGACCGGTGACCACCGTCATCATGAACCGGCCGCAGGCCCGCAACGCGGTCAACGGCCCGGCCGCCGCGGAGCTGTTCGCGGCCTTCGAGGAGTTCGACGCCGACGACGCGGCGTCGGTGGCGGTGCTCTGGGGTGACGGCGGAACCTTCTGCGCCGGAGCCGATCTCAAGGCCTTCGGCACCCCGGAGTCCAATCGGACCGAACCGGACGGGCCCGGGCCGATGGGGCCCACCCGGATGAACCTGTCGAAGCCGGTGATCGCCGCCGTCAGCGGCTACGCGGTGGCCGGCGGCCTCGAGTTGGCGCTGTGGTGCGATCTGCGCATCGCCGAAGCCGACGCGGTGTTCGGGGTCTTCTGCCGGCGTTGGGGAGTTCCGCTGATCGACGGCGGCACGGTGCGGCTGCCGCGGCTGATCGGGCACAGCCGGGCGATGGACCTGATCCTGACCGGCCGCGCCGTCGACGCGCAGGAGGCCCTCGCCATCGGCCTGGCCAACCGTGTCGTGCCGAAAGGCCAAGCGCGGCAGGCCGCCGAGGAGCTGGCCGCCGAACTCGCCACACTGCCCCAGGGCTGCCTGCGCGCCGACCGCGCCTCGGCGATACAGCAGTGGGGGATGACCGAGACCGACGCCATGGCCGACGAATTCACCAGTCTGTCGCGGGTGGCGGCCGAATCACTGCGCGGTGCACGACGTTTCGCCGACGGCGCGGGCCGGCACGGCCGGCGGGCGTGAGCCCCGGGCGGATCAGTCGCGCCGGATGTGGTTGCCGGTGCCGCTGTTGACCACGTCGGGGTCGCCGTCGAGATAGACCACCGAGTTGTTCAGCCCGCCGACCTCGAGGGTGTCGGTGACCTTGTCCAGGCGGACCCGGTTGTCGGCGCCGGTGATGCTGACCTGTGCGCAATTGCCGCTGACGGTGAGGGTGTTGTTGGACCCCGAGATGTCCAGCGCGCGACCATCTCCGCAGTCGATGTCGGCCTCGGTGCCGAACGAGCTGTAGTGCAACGCGCTGCCGATGCCGGCCCGGGCGGTCGACGACGTCGTCGGCACGGGGGTGCCGTCGGTGGTGCCGCCGGACCCGCAGCCGACCAGGCCCAGCCCGGCCACGGCGACCCCGAGTGCCGCGACGGAACGGACGGTGCTCACGCGCTCAGGCGGCGACGCGGGCCAGCCGGTTGGTCATGCCCAGTTCGCGTCCGCGATCGATCAGGGCGGGATTGCCGTTCTTGAAGTAGGCGATCTGATCCCAGCCGTAGACGGTGATGTCGTTGATCACGTGGTCGGCGATGACGGTGTTGCCCGAACCCTGCATGGTCACCGCCCAGCAATCGCCGAGGGCCGTGACGGAGTTACCGGAACCGTTGACGAACAGGGTGCCGCCGGCGCAGTCGACGGTCTGTTTCACGCCGACGCCGGTGACGTAACTGTCATTGTTGGCCTGCGCCGTCGCGGGCAGCACGATCCCGGTCAGCAGCACCGCCGCGGCTGCGCCGATCGCCCACCTGGCCTTCGTCACGTCGTCCGCCACGTCGTTGCCTCCACCTCTGCCGGCTCCGGGGTGTCCCGCAGCTTACGCCGCAGAGTACGGCCCGGGGCGGCGGACCGGGCGGGGTTCGGCGCCCGTCAACTAGAGTTCAACGCTGGCTGACTCGGTCCGGTGCGGACCGGCGCCACCAAACCCGGCGCTCTTCAGGGCGCAATAAATCAGTGAGGATCGATCATGGCCGCAGGACCCGACCCGTCGGAGACGGGGACGCGGCCGCGCAACGGCGGTCGCGCGCCGGCCCGGTCGACCAAGCTCAGCCGCGACGTCATCGTCAACGCCGCCCTGAACTTCCTGGACCGCGAGGGCTGGGACGCGCTGACCATCAACGCGCTGGCCAATCACCTCGGCACCAAGGGCCCGTCGCTGTACAACCACGTGCACAGCCTCGACGACCTGCGGCGCACCGTGCGGATGCGGGTGATCGGCGACATCATCGAGATGCTCAACACCGTCGGTCAGGGCCGCACCCGCGATGACGCGGTGCTGGTGATGGCCGGCGCCTACCGCAGCTACGCGCATCACCATCCCGGCCGGTACTCGGCGTTCACCCGGATGCCGTTCGGCGACGACGACCCGGAGTACTCGGCGGCCACCAAGGACGCCGCGGCCCCGGTGATCGACGTGCTGGCCTCCTACGGCCTGGAGGGGGAGCAGGCCTTCTACGCGGCGCTGGAGTTCTGGTCGGCCATGCACGGTTTCGTTCTGCTGGAGATGACCGGCGTCATGGATGACGTGGACACCGACGCGGTGTTCTCCGACATGGTGCTGCGGTTGACCACGGGGCTGGAGCACCGCCGTTAGCTCGCACGTTGACCTGCAATAAGGTGGCTGTCGAGCAAGTTTTGTCGGGGTGGGCAGGACTGGTATTGTGGTAGCTCGTGCCTGGTCCACAGGAGCGTACGCGGCTGTAAAAAAGCAGGTGCGCGCGGCGCACGCCTGGCCAATTCACATGTGCGAGAAATGCATCGACATGCATCGTGCGCATGCGACACGCCCGGGAGCGGGGTAAGCGACCGGGGCATAACCGCAGTACACAGACCTAAGAGCAACAAAGTAGTAAGAAGCAGAGAAAGCCGGTACATGCCAACCATCAACCAGCTGGTCCGCAAAGGGCGCCACGACAAGGCTGCCAAGGTGAAGACCGCGGCCCTCAAGGGCAGCCCGCAGCGTCGCGGCGTGTGCACCCGCGTGTACACCACGACCCCGAAGAAGCCGAACTCGGCGCTTCGTAAGGTCGCTCGCGTGAAGTTGACCAGCCAGGTCGAGGTCACCGCCTACATCCCGGGCGAGGGTCACAACCTGCAGGAGCACTCCATGGTGCTGGTGCGTGGCGGTCGTGTGAAGGACCTCCCCGGCGTGCGCTACAAGATCATCCGTGGCTCGCTGGACACCCAGGGTGTCAAGAACCGCAAGCAGGCCCGCAGCCGTTACGGCGCCAAGAAGGAGAAGAGCTAATGCCACGCAAGGGCCCCGCGCCGAAGCGCCCGCTGGTCAACGACCCGGTCTACGGATCGCAGCTGGTCACCCAGCTGGTGAACAAGGTGCTCAAGGACGGCAAGAAGTCGCTGGCTGAGCGCATCGTCTACGGCGCCATGGAGCAGGCCCGCGACAAGACCGGCACCGACCCGGTGATCACGCTCAAGCGTGCCCTGGACAACGTGAAGCCGGCCCTCGAGGTCCGCAGCCGCCGCGTCGGTGGCGCCACCTACCAGGTGCCCGTCGAGGTCCGCCCGGAGCGGTCGGTCACCCTGGCGCTGCGCTGGCTGGTGAGCTTCTCGGCGGCCCGTCGCGAGAAGACCATGGTCGAGCGCCTGGCCAACGAGATCCTGGACGCCAGCAATGGCCTGGGTGCCGCCGTGAAGCGGCGCGAGGACACCCACAAGATGGCGGAGGCCAACCGTGCCTTCGCGCACTACCGCTGGTGACCTGGTGCTCGGTGGGCATCGGAGCCCGCAACACCACAACCGCACCTGACAACGCAAGCGAAAGAGTGGGAATCTAGCCGTGGCACAAGACGTGCTGACCGACCTGAACAAGGTCCGCAACATCGGCATCATGGCGCACATCGATGCCGGCAAAACCACCACCACCGAGCGGATCCTGTTCTACACCGGGGTCAACTACAAGCTCGGTGAGACCCACGACGGCGCCGCCACCACCGACTGGATGGAGCAGGAGCAGGAACGCGGGATCACCATCACCTCCGCGGCCGTGACCTGCTTCTGGAACGGCAGCCAGATCAACATCATCGACACTCCCGGCCACGTCGACTTCACCGTCGAGGTGGAGCGCAGCCTGCGCGTGCTCGACGGTGCCGTTGCCGTCTTCGACGGCAAGGAAGGCGTCGAGCCGCAGTCCGAGCAGGTGTGGCGTCAGGCCGACAAGTACGACGTCCCCCGCATCTGTTTCGTCAACAAGATGGACAAGATCGGCGCGGACTTCTACTTCTCGGTCAAGACCATGGAGGAGCGCCTCGGTGCCCGCGCCATCCCGATCCAGCTGCCGATCGGTGCCGAGAACGACTTCGAGGGCATCGTCGACCTGGTCGAGATGAAGGCCAAGGTGTGGCAGGGCGAGACCAAGATGGGCGAGACCTACGAGGTCATCGACATCCCCGCCGACCTGCAGGACAAGGCCGACGAGTACCGGACCAATCTGCTCGAGGCCGTCGCGGAGTCCGATGAGGCGCTGCTGGAGAAGTACCTCGGTGGCGAGGAACTGACCGTCGACGAGATCAAGGCCGGGATCCGCAAGCTCACGGTCAACTCCGAGATCTACCCGGTGCTGTGCGGCACCGCGTTCAAGAACAAGGGCGTCCAGCCCATGCTCGACGCGGTCGTCGACTACCTGCCCTCTCCGCTGGACGTCGAGTCGGTCAAGGGCCACGTCCCCGGCAAGGAGGACGAGGAGCTCTCCCGTAAGCCGTCCATCGACGAGCCGTTCTCGGCGCTGGCGTTCAAGGTCGCCTCGCATCCGTTCTTCGGCAAGTTGACCTACGTGCGCGTCTACTCGGGCAAGGTCGATTCCGGCGCCCAGGTGATCAACTCCACCAAGGGCAAGAAGGAGCGGCTGGGCAAGCTGTTCCAGATGCACGCCAACAAGGAGAACCCGGTCGAGAGCGCGGCCGCGGGCCACATCTACGCGGTGATCGGCCTCAAGGACACCACCACCGGCGACACCCTGTGCGACGCGAACCAGCAGATCGTGCTGGAGTCGATGACCTTCCCCGATCCGGTGATCGAGGTGGCCATCGAGCCCAAGACCAAGAGCGACCAGGAAAAGCTGTCGCTGTCGATCCAGAAGCTCGCCGAAGAGGACCCGACCTTCAAGGTGCACCTGGACCCGGAGACCGGCCAGACCGTCATCGGCGGTATGGGCGAGCTGCACCTGGACATCCTGGTCGACCGTATGCGTCGCGAGTTCAAGGTCGAGGCCAACGTCGGCAAGCCGCAGGTGGCCTACCGCGAGACCATCAAGCGGGCCGTGCAGAACGTCGAGTTCACCCACAAGAAGCAGACGGGTGGCTCGGGCCAGTTCGCGAAGGTGATCATCAACCTCGAGCCGTTCAGCGGCGAGGACGGTGCCACCTACGAGTTCGAGAACAAGGTCACCGGTGGCCGCATCCCGCGCGAGTACATCCCGTCGGTGGATGCCGGTGCCCAGGACGCCATGCAGTACGGCGTGTTGGCCGGCTACCCGCTGGTGAACGTGAAGGTCACCCTCCTCGACGGCGCGTACCACGACGTCGACTCCTCGGAGATGGCCTTCAAGATCGCCGGTTCGCAGGTGATGAAGAAGGCTGCGCAAGCCGCGCAGCCCGTCATCCTGGAACCGATCATGGCCGTCGAGGTCACCACCCCCGAGGACTACATGGGTGACGTGATCGGCGACCTGAACTCCCGCCGTGGTCAGATCCAGGCCATGGAGGAGCGCAGCGGTGCGCGTGTCGTCAAGGCGCAGGTGCCGCTGTCGGAGATGTTCGGCTACGTCGGCGACCTTCGGTCGAAGACCCAGGGCCGGGCAAACTACTCCATGGTGTTCGACTCGTACGCCGAGGTTCCGGCGAACGTGTCGAAGGAGATCATCGCGAAGGCGACGGGCGAGTAAATCCCGTTGCCGTCCGCGGCGACCAAAACTGAATACATCAACAATGCTTTAAGTAAAAGCACCAACAAGTCCAGGAGGACACAGAAGTGGCGAAGGCGAAGTTCGAGCGGACCAAGCCGCACGTGAACATCGGCACCATCGGTCACGTCGACCACGGCAAGACCACCACGACTGCAGCGATCACCAAGGTCCTGCACGACAAGTACCCGGACCTCAACGAGAGCTTTGCCTTCGATCAGATCGACAAGGCTCCCGAGGAGAAGGCTCGTGGTATCACGATCAACATCTCCCACGTGGAGTACCAGACCGACAAGCGGCACTACGCCCACGTCGACGCTCCCGGTCACGCCGACTACATCAAGAACATGATCACCGGTGCGGCCCAGATGGATGGTGCGATCCTGGTCGTGGCCGCCACCGACGGTCCGATGCCGCAGACGCGCGAGCACGTGCTGCTCGCCCGCCAGGTCGGCGTGCCCTACATCCTGGTCGCGCTGAACAAGGCCGACATGGTCGACGACGAGGAGCTGCTCGAGCTTGTCGAGATGGAGGTCCGCGAACTGCTGGCCGCCCAGGACTTCGACGAGGAAGCCCCGGTCATCCCGATCTCGGCGCTCAAGGCGCTCGAGGGTGACGAGAAGTGGGTCAAGTCCGTCGAGGACCTGATGCAGGCCGTCGACGACTCGATCCCGGACCCGGTCCGCGAGACCGAGAAGCCGTTCCTGATGCCCGTCGAGGACGTGTTCACCATCACCGGCCGCGGCACCGTGGTCACCGGTCGTGTGGAGCGCGGCATCGTCAACGTGAACGAGGAAGTCGAGATCGTCGGCATCCGCCCGGAGACCACCAAGACCACGGTCACCGGCGTCGAGATGTTCCGCAAGCTGCTCGACCAGGGCCAGGCCGGCGACAACGTCGGTCTGCTGCTGCGCGGCATCAAGCGCGAGGACGTCGAGCGTGGCCAGGTTGTGGTCAAGCCCGGCACCACCACCCCGCACACCGAGTTCGAGGGCAGCGTCTACATCCTGGCCAAGGACGAAGGCGGCCGCCACACGCCGTTCTTCAACAACTACCGTCCGCAGTTCTACTTCCGGACCACGGACGTGACCGGCGTGGTGACCCTGCCCGAGGGCACCGAGATGGTGATGCCCGGTGACAACACCGACATCCACGTCAAGCTGATCCAGCCCGTCGCCATGGACGAGGGCCTGCGCTTCGCGATCCGCGAGGGCGGCCGTACCGTCGGCGCCGGCCGGGTTACCAAGATCATCGCCTGATCTGACTCAGCTGCACCGAAGTGGCGCTCACCTGAAAGGGTGGGCGCCACTTCGCTTTCCGTGCCAACACACGCTGCGGGGCCACGCGCACGGGTGAACAGTGCCGGAGTTCGTCTCGATGCGACTACCATCCTCGAGGCCGAGGACGCCGACCGTCGGTGAGGCGGATCGTATGTGACGCGTCGGCGGTGGTCGCTGCGCTACTGGACTCGGGCGAGGATGGCCGATGGGCGGCGGCCAAACTGATCGACGCGGAACTCTTCGCTCCGGCGTTGCTGCCATTCGTATGCGCCAATATCATCCGGCGTCTGGAGGCGCGGGCCACCATCACCTCGGATCAAGCGGCTCTGGCGCACGCAGACTTGCTCGATCTGCCGGTCAGCCTGTGGCCGTATGAGCTGCTGGCAGAGACCGCCTGGCCGCTGCGGCGGAATCTGACCGCTTACGATGCGGCGTATGTGGCGCTGGCCGAACTCTTGACACTCCCTCTGGTGACCCTCGACAGGCGGATCGCGAGAGCACCAAATCTGCCGTGCAGCTGCGAAGTTCGGGATTTGCGGGACTGACACCGTCGACTGCGGACGGATATCGCCGCGGCGGCGGGCTGGCAATGCTGGGGATAACGCCCCTCGGGTGCCCGTGATTTTGATAGCGTCGCCAATCGGGTCAGGGGGAGCCGGCCAAGCCCGACGCCGCACCTCTGCGCCGGACTGGGCGGACATCGCCGTACCCGCGCGTGCAAGTTCCGACTCCGAAGGAACGTATGGGTACCGCAGAGGTTTCGACGCAGGACCGCAAGGACAACAAGGTCAGCCTCCCGACGCTGACCGCCATGGTCGTCGGGTCGATGGTCGGTTCGGGTGTCTTCCTGTTGCCACGCCGGTTCGGCACCGAGACCGGTGTGCTCGGCGCGGTGATCGCCTGGACAGTGGCCGGTGCCGGGATGTTGATGCTGGCCTTCGTCTTTCAACGGCTGGCCACCCGAAAACCGCAGCTCGACGCCGGCATCTTCGCCTACGCCAAGGCCGGTTTCGGCGACTACGTCGGCTTCAACTCGGCGATCGGGTACTGGGCTTCGGCGTGCGCGGGCAACACGTCGTACTGGGTGCTCATCACCGCGACGCTGAGCGCGCTGGTGCCCGGTTTCGGGGCCGGCGACACCGTGGCCGCCGTCGTGGTCTCCGCGATCGGAGTGTGGCTGTTCGCGCTGCTGGTCATGCAGGGCGTCAAGGACGCCGCGGTGATCAACTACATCGTGACGATCGCCAAGATCATCCCGATCCTGATGTTCATCGTCATCACCCTCATCGCGTTCCAGGCCGACATCTTCGTCGACAACTTCTGGGGTGCCGACGGTTACTCGTTCGCCTCGATCTGGGATCAGGCCACCGGCACGATGCTCATCACCGTGTTCGTCTTCCTCGGCATCGAGGGTGCGAGCGTGTATTCGCGCATGGCGCGCAAGCGGGAGGACGTGGGCCGGGCGACCGTCATCGGATTCCTCGGCGTACTCAGCATTTTCGCGATGGTCACCCTGGTGTCCTACGGCGTGATGCCGCAGGACGATCTCGCCGGCGTCAGTCAGCCCTCGATGGCGGCAGTGCTGGAATCCGTTGTCGGGCCGTGGGGTTCGATCTTCATCCGGGTGGGTGTGATCGTCTCGGTGTTGGGCGCCTACCTGGCGTGGACGCTGATGGCCGCCGAGGTGCTCTACATCCCCGCCAAGTCCGACGACATGCCGCGCTTCCTGGCCCGCACCAACCGGCACGGCGCGCCGGTGACCGCGTTGGCCATGGCCGCGGGGTTGATCACGCTCCTGCTGATCGCACTGTTGTTCGCCGCCGACGCGCTCGATTTCATGCTGGACCTGACGGCGGCGCTGGCCCTGATCCCGTACCTGCTGGCGGCGGCCTACGCGCTGAAGCTGACCGCGACACGGGAAACCTACGACGAAGCCAAATCCGTTGTGCCCCACATGGTTGTCGCCGCCCTGGCGACGCTCTACACGCTGTTCCTGCTGTACGCCGCCGGCATGGACAAGCTGCTGTTGTCGTGCATCCTCTACGCGCCCGCCGCGGCGCTGTACTTCAAGGCGCGCCGCGAACGCGGCCTGCGGGTGTTCCGTCCCGCCGAGGCGGTGCTGTTCGGGGTGATCGTCGTCGGCGCCGTCGTGGCGGTGGTGTCATTGGCGACCGGAGCGATCGAAATCTGAGGTACGGGAAGGGAAGACAGGTGAGCAATCCGTCCGCCGGTTACGGTGTGCATTCCGAGGTCGGCAAGCTGCGCAAGGTGTTGGTGTGTTCGCCAGGATTGGCGCATGAGCGGCTGACGCCGACCAACTGTGACGATCTGCTGTTCGACGACGTGCTGTGGGTGCAGAACGCGCGCCGCGACCACTTCGACTTCATGGACAAGATGCGCGACCGCGGCGTCGAGGTGGTGGAGTTGCACGCCCTGCTGGCCGAGACGATGGGGATCGCCGAGGCCAAGGCGTGGCTGCTGGACCGCAAGATCGTGGCCAACGAGGTGGGGCTGGGCCTGGTCGAGGACACCCGGGCATTCCTGGAGTCGCTGCCGCCGACCCGGCTGGCCGAACTGCTGATCGGGGGCATGTCCACCCTGGATCTGCCCCGCGAGATGCGGTCGAGTTATCTGCGGTTGGCGCGCGAGGACGCCGGCGTCAACGACTACCTGATGCCGCCGCTGCCCAACACGCTCTACACCCGCGACACCACCTGCTGGATCTACGGCGGGCTGACGCTGAATCCGCTGTACTGGCCCGCCCGGCACGACGAGACGCTGCTGATGAAAGCGATCTACGAGTTCCATCCCGACTTCGTCGGCTCGACGGTGTGGTGGGGTGATCCGGAAAAGGACTGGGGGACCGCCACATTCGAGGGCGGCGACGTGTTGATCCCGGGCAACGGGGTGGTGCTGATCGGGATGAGCGAACGCACCTCCCGGCAGGCGATCACCCAGGTGGCCGCCACGCTGTTCGAGCGGGAGGCCGCCGAACGGGTGATCGTGGCCGGGATGCCCAAGCTGCGCTCGGCGATGCACCTGGACACGGTCTTCACCTTCGCCGATCGCGACGTGGTGACCATCTACCCCGAGATCGTGGACAACATCGTGCCGTTCAGCCTGGTGCCCAGCGACACCGCCCCGGGCGTCGAGGTGATCGAGGAGACCAAGCCGTTCACCGAGGTCGTCGCGGCCGCGGTGGGGGTCGGGGAACTGCGGGTGGTCGAGACCGGCGGCACCCGGTACGACTCGGAGCGCCAGCAGTGGGACAGCGGCAACAACCTGGTGGCCGTCGAACCGGGGGTGGTGTTCGCCTACGACCGCAACACCCACACCAACTCGCTGCTGCGCAAGGCCGGGGTGGAGGTCATCACGATCGTCGGTGCCGAACTGGGCCGCGGCCGCGGCGGCGGGCACTGCATGACGTGTCCGATCACCCGCGACCCACTGGATGGGTAAACTTCTGGAACACGTTCTAGTTGTGCTGTTAGCCTGCCAACACACACCTCGCCGCTAGATTTCGCGAGTGTGCGTGTCCGCGGGTGACACACCGGGCAGAATCCCGGGTTTGGGCACGCTCGCGCCAGGAAAGGGAACCACGCGATGACCACAGCAGCACCTCTGGACGGGCGGGTGGCGTTCGTGACCGGGGCCGCCCGCGGCCAGGGCCGGGCCCACGCGGTGCGGTTGGCCGCCGAGGGCGCCCACATCGTCGCGATCGACGTCTGTAAGTCGTTGTCGGACACGGTCACCTATCCGATGCCCACCGCCGACGACCTGGCCGAGACGGCCCGCCAGGTCGAGGCCACCGGGCGCAAGGTGCTGACCCGCGAGGTCGACATCCGCGACCTCGCCGCCCAGCAGCAGGTCATCGCCGACGCCGTCGAGCAGTTCGGCCGGCTCGACATCGTGGTGGCCAACGCCGGCATCCTCAGCTGGGGCCGGATCTGGGAGCTCTCGGAGGAGGCCTGGGACACCGTCGTCGACGTCAACCTCAACGGCACCTGGCGCACCATCAAGGCCGCGATACCGGCCATGATCGAGGCCGGCAACGGCGGGTCGATCATCATCGTCAGCTCCTCGGCCGGGCTGAAGGCCACGCCCGGCAACGCGCACTACGCGGCCTCCAAGCACGGCCTGGTGGCGCTCACCAACGCGCTGGCCCTCGAGGCCGGCGAGTTCGGCATCCGGGTGAACTCGATCCACCCATACTCCATCCAGACCCCGATGATCGAGCCGGAAGCCATGGCGGCCATCTTCGCCAAGTTCCCGACGTTCCTGCACAGCTTCGCCCCGATGCCACTGAAACCCGTTGCCCGCGAAGGCAAGCCGGGACTGCAGGAGTTCATGGCCCCCGAGGAGGTGGCCGATGTGGTGGCCTGGCTGGCCGGGGATGCGTCGATGACCATCTCGGGCTCGCAGATCGCCGTCGACCGCGGCGTGATGAAGTACTGAGTCAGCCGTACAGCTCGAGGGTGCAGCACTTCACCGAGCCGCCGCCCTTGAGCAGCTCGGACAGGTCCACCCCGACGGGGACGAAGCCGGCCGCGCGCAGTTGTTCGCCGAAGCCGGTCGCGGCGCGCGGATACACCACATGGCGCCCGTCGGAGACCGCGTTGAGGCCGAAGGCGTGGGCATCGGCGCTGCCCACCTCGATCGCGGCGGGGAACAGCGCCCGCAGCCGCTCCCGCGAGGCCGCGGTGAACGCCGGCGGATGGTAGGCGACGGTGGTGTCGTCGAGTACGGCCAACGCGGTGTCGAGATGATAGAAGCGCGGATCGACCAGGGTGAGCGTCTCGACCCGGCGCCCGAAGGCCGCGGCGATCTCGTCGTGCGCCTCGGCGTCGGTGCGAAACCCGGTGCCGGCCAGGATCATCGACCCCACCGGCAGCAGGTCGCCCTGCCCCTCGTTGCGGTGCCGCGTGGTGACGGGGGAGTAGCCGAGGTCGGTCATCCACCGCGCGTAGGCGCTCGCCTCGGCCGCGCGCTGCGGATACTTGAACCGGGCGACCACCGCGCGGTCCCCGATGATGAGCCCGCCGTTGGCCGCGTAGACCATGTCGGGCAGGCCGGGCTCCGGCGCGACGACCTCGACACTGTGCCCGAGATCCAGATAGGTCCGGTGCAGGCCCTCCCACTGGGCCACGGCCCGTTCGGTGTCGACGGGGGTGCTGACGTCCATCCACGGATTGATGGCGTACTCGACGGCGAAGTACGTCGGCGGGGTCATGGCATAGCGGCGGGTGCGGGCGCGCCGCGGCGGGACGACCGAGAAGCGCCGGTCGGGTTCCCCGGAGACGTCGGCGACCGTCATGAGTCGATGATATTTCGCCGATCCGGCGCACCCCGTGAATGCGTGTTGCGTGTCCGCGAGCGGTTCGCGGCCGCCGTCGTGGTACCGCTGGTAGCGCAGGGTGGCGGTCCATGCCCGCGGGTCATCGTGTAAGAACTGTCTTCGTGGGTGAGGACAGAACTCAAGCAAAAGTCGTGATCGTCGGCGGCGGCCTGGCCGCGTCTCGCGTGGCCGAGCAGCTGCGCCGCGCCGAGCACACCGGGGAGATCGTCATCGTCAGCGACGAGGTGCATCTGCCCTACGACCGGCCCCCGCTGTCCAAGGACGTCCTGCACAAGGACAGCCACGACTTCGCCGACGTGACGCTGAAGCCCCGCGAGTTCTACGACGAGAACAACATCACGCTGCGGCTGGGTTCGGCCGCCACCGCGGTGAACACCGAGGCCTCGACGATCACCCTGGCCGACGGCACCGAACTCGGCTACGACGACCTGATCATCGCCACCGGCCTGGTGCCGCGCCGGGTCCCGTCGTTCCCGGATCTGGCGGGCATCCACGTGCTGCGCTCCTACGACGAGAGCCAGGCCCTGCGTCGCGAGGCCGGTTCGGCGCGCCGGGCCGTGATCGTGGGCGCGGGCTTCATCGGCTGCGAGGTGGCCGCGAGCCTGCGCACGCTCAACGTCGAGGTGGTGCTGGTCGAGCCGCAGCCCGAGCCGCTGGCCTCGGTGCTGGGCGCGCAGATCGGCGCGCTGGTCACCCGGTTGCACCGCGCCGAGGGCGTGGACGTGCGCACGGGTGTCGGTGTCGCGGAGGTCCTCGGGGACGGCAAGGTGCAGAAGGTCGTGCTCTCCGACGGCACCGAGGTTGAGGCGGACCTGGTGGTCGTCGGCATCGGTTCGCGCCCGGCCACCGACTGGCTCGAGGGCAGCGGCCTCGCGGTGGACAACGGCATCGTCTGCGACAACGTCGGCGCCACCAGCGCCCCGCACGTCTGGGCGCTGGGCGACGTGGCCTCGTGGCGCGACGCCACCGGGCATCAGGCCCGCGTCGAACATTGGAGCAACGTGGCCGAGCAGGCCCGCGTCCTGGTGCCGGTGCTGCTGGGTCAGGAACCGCCGGAAGCCGTGGTGGTGCCGTACTTCTGGAGCGACCAGTACGACGTCAAGATCCAGTGCCTCGGGGAGCCGGAGGCCGACGACATCGTGCACGTCGTCGAGGACGACGGCCGCAAGTTCCTCGCCTACTACGAGCGCGACGGTGTCGTGGCCGGCGTGGTCGGCGGCGGGATGCCGGGCAAGGTCATGAAGGCCCGGTCGAAGATCGCCGCGGGTGCGCCGATCTCCGACATCCTGGGTTAGGGCCCTTCCAGCGCGGCCCTCCTTATTAGCGCGAACGTGCGCGCCCCGGGCGACACGCCGGTCAGATCCCGGATCTGCGCACGCTCGCGCCGTCTTAGAACTGCCCCAGGTAGAACCGGCCGCCCTGATCGTCGGTGCACTCGGCCATCAGGCCGTAGTCCTGCCGCGTGGGTTCTTGCAGCACCGTCCCGCCGGCCTCGCGCACCCGCGCGATCGCGGCGTCGACGTCGGCCACGGTCCACATCGGGACTGTGACCGGCCGGTCGGCCCCGCCGGCCAGCCCACTCATCGGTTGGCACCCCTGCACGCCCCAGCCGTCGTCGACCCGGCCCGGCTCGAACGTCCAGTGCAGCACCCGCCCGTAGAAGTCGCGGCTGACGCGGCTGTCCGGCACGTAGTGCGTGATGTACGAAAGTTCGCCCGGCCCAGAGCCGTTGAGCGCCGCACGGCGGATGTCGGCGTTCGGTTCGAACACCGCGAAGGCGCCGCCCTGCGGATCGGTGACGTCGAGCACTGCGCCAAAGTCGTGCTGTCGGGTCGCACCGACGGTGCCGCCGGCGTCCAGGATCGCCTGCCGCGCCGCCGCCAGGTCGGTGACGGCGTAGCTGCACAGCAGTGTCTGCCGGTCGGCGGTCGCGATGCCGATCGGTGCGGCGCTGTTGGTCACCTGACGGGTTTCGGGGTCGACGATCCAGCCCAGCACGTGTCCGTAGAACGCCGCGGCGCGGTCGGCATCGGGAGTCCACACCGACACGTAACCCACGTCGCCGTGGCGGATCGGTGACGGTGCCCCGCGCATCGGTCCGGTGAGCATCCAGCGATGCCCGAACGGGTCGACGATGACGGCGCTGCGGGAACCGTGGGCCTCCTCGATCTCGTTGGCCACCGTGGCGCCGTGGGTGCGGGCGCGTTCGAGGGCCGCGTCGGTGTCGGCGACGGGCAGCATCAGGCTCACCGACGTCGCATCGGCCGCGGGGCCCCGCAAGCCAAGCTCGGGAAAGTCGTCGGCCAGGTAGAGCACGCCGCCGCCGATACCCAGCTCGGCGTGGCCGATCCTGTTGTCGTCCATCACAATCGGCTCTCCGATGACCACGGCGCCGAATGCGTCGGCGTACCAGCGCAGCGCGCGTCGGGCGTCGGGGACGCTGAGGTACGGCAGCGCAGCGGGGCGCGGGATGACGAACGTCGCGTCCGTCCGGGTGCCGAGTTCGGCGATTGCGGTGTCTGTGCCACTCATTTCAACTCCTTCACTTCCGGGGGGTAGTGACAGCGCCGATTCCAGCCGTCGACGCAACCGCGCCGCGAACTCGGGATCGGGCCGGACCGGGGTGTCGTCACCGCGGAGTACCTCCAGCGGGTCTGAGCTGTTGGGTGAGCTCACGATGCACCCCCTTCCGGATATTGCCGTCTGAAAGCCCTTCGCGCCCTGACCAGTAGCGCCTCGGTGGCATGGACCGTGCGACCGAGGACCTCGGCACATTCGGGTACCGAGCGGTCGTCCATGTACCGCAGCGCCAAGACGACCCGGTGCGGTTCGGAGAGCCGGGCCAGAACGCTTTCGGCGACGATGCGGTCCAGCTCGGCGTCCCACCCGCCGGGGTCGGGCTCCGGCTCGGGCGTATCGGCCACCGGGACGGTGAACCTATCGCTGCGCCGGCGGTAGTGGTCGGCGACCTTGTGCCGGGCCACGCCCATCAGCCAAGGCAGCGTGATCGACGGCGGATCGGTCTTGCGGGCGGCGTCCATCGCCGCCAGGAAGATATCCGACGTCAGGTCTTCGGCCGTTCCGCGGTCACCGCAGCGGCGCACGACGTAGCCGTACATCGCGGGCAGCGCCTCGTCGTACAGCGCCAGCAGTGTCTGCGGAGCGCCCAGTGGATCCGATACGGGGCTCACATCCCTATCGTCGCCTCGGCGGCCCGAACTCCGACGCCTGATTCGCAACTATTTTCAAACGCCTCCGCGAAGGTGCGCGCCCCCGGCCGACACGCCGCGCGAATCCCGTGCTCTGCGCACTCTCGTCATGCCGCGCGCCTCATCAGCTCCAGCTCGATCCGGCGCACCAGGGCGTCCGGGCGCCGTCGCACGTCGTCGCCCACGATAGACAGCATCGTCCAGTCCATCTCGAGCAGCGCGGCGCGCTTCTGCCGGTCGCGGCGGAACGCCTCGGGATCGCTGTGCCAGTCGAACCCGTCGTACTCGACGGCCAGTCGTTGCGCCGGCCAGGCGAAGTCCACCCGCCAGGTCCGCCAGCTGCGGTCGAGGATCTCGTACTGCAGCTCCGGGGCGGGCAGTCCGCCGTCGTGCATCACCAGACGGGACTCGCTCTCCATCGGGGATTCGGCCAGCGGCGAGGCCAGCGGGAGCAGGTCGCGCACCGCCACGATGCCCCGGCGACCCGCCTGACGATCCGCGGCGTCCTGCAGGGCCCGCAGATCACAGGTGCCGGTGCGTAGCGCCGCGTCCAGGGTGGCCAGGGCCCGCGGGCGGCGCAGCGTGCGCGCCACCTCGATGGCGGTCCACGCCGGCTCGGTGGCGGGTCTGCCGTCGACTGTCGACAAGGGCGCGCCGTCGCGACGGTGGATGATCAATCCGTCAGCGGCCCGCAATTGGTGGCCTTCGGGGGTGAGGACATGCAGGTCGACGGTGTCCTCGGTGTCGAATCCGTAAGCGGCAGCTGCGGTTCCGAGGCAGATCGGAACTGGTGCGCCGGCGCGCAGGTCGAGGCCGGCCAGCCGGATGTGTGGATCCGGCTCGGCGAGGCTGTAGACGCCCGTCCACACGGAGGCCAGCGTGCCGTCGCGGACGCCGGCTTCGAAGGCGGCGCGACCGAGGATGGTCAGGAGTTGGCCGGTGGTGGCGACACCGCCCTGGGCGACGAGCAGGTCGTCGAGTTCTGCAGGCATGACCGGATGCTGCGCAATGTGGCCCAATCGCGGTATTCAGTGCTGTGGATAACCCCGCGAGGGTGCGCAGACTACGAGATTTGCGCGGCGTGTCGGCCGCGAACACGCACGCTCGGGCTGAAGGGGGCGCGCTGACGGGGGCTAGGGCGGGAAGGCGACGTCGAAGGCCGCGCCGAGGGCGCCGGTGAGCGTGTCGGACTCGTCGGCCAGCCAGTGCTCGTAGGCCGAGAGCGCGACGCCCAGCAGGGTCCAGGCCAGCGTCTGCGGGCGCAGGTCGGTGGGTTTGGCGTCGGTGCGGCGCGCGACGAAGCGGGCGATCACCTCGCGCCAGCCGGCGTACATCGTCATCGAATACGCCTGCAGTTCCGCGGTTTCCAGGATGACCCGCATCCGCTCGCGATGGCGGGCGGTCTCGGTGGACCCGAAGGTGTTGAACTCGAGCAGCGCGGTGCGCAGCGCGGCGCGCAGCGGCACATCGTCGTCGATGCCGTCGAGCAGGTCGGCCAGGTGATCGAGGTGGGTGTCGAAGTCGCCCCACAGGATCGCGTTCTTGGACGCGTAGTAGCGGAACACCGTGCGCCGGGCGATGCCGGCGGCCTGGGCGACGTCGTCGACGCTGACGCCGTCGAAGCCGTGCGCGCTGAACAGGTCGATCGCCACCTCGGCGATGTGGTCGCGGGTGGTGGAGCGCCGCCGCCCGACCCGGGCCGAGGCGGTGTGATCGGTGGGCTGATTCACCTGGTCGCCACCTCGCTTTCGAACCCGTTCTTCCGTTTCGGCACCCGATGCCATATTCTGTCCCGCACAGACCCGACGTGTCGAGTCTCACACGACGAAAGGTAATCACATGGACAACGATCAGCAGGTCACCACCGACGCCGAGCTCGTCTCGGAGAGCCTCGTCGAAGAGGTCTCCATCGACGGCATGTGCGGCGTCTACTGACGATGACGACATCGCCGGCCGCGACCATGGATGACCTCGACCGGCCCGGCCGGTTCGATCCGGGCCGCGGCTGGCGCCTGCACCCGCAGGTGGCGGTGCGCCCCGAGCCGTTCGGGGCGCTGCTCTACCACTTCGGCACCCGCAAGCTGTCTTTCCTGAAGAACCGCACGGTCCTGGAGCTGGTCCAGTCCCTCGGTGAGTACGACGACGTGCTGAGCGCGTGTCGGGCCGCCGGGATCGACGAGTCCGCCCAGCAGCCCTACCTGCACGCGCTTTCCGTGCTGGTCTCATCGAAAATGCTTGTGCCCCAAGACCACACGAGGGAGGACACATGACGTCCGTAGCACCGGTCCCACGGCTGGTTGATCAGTTCGAGCGCGGTTTGGACGCGCCGATCTGCCTGACCTGGGAATTGACCTACGCGTGCAACCTGTCGTGCGTGCACTGCCTGTCCTCCTCGGGCAAGCGCGACCCGCGCGAACTGTCCACGCAGCAGTGCAAGGACATCATCGACGAGCTCGAACGCATGCAGGTGTTCTACGTGAACATCGGCGGCGGTGAGCCCACGGTGCGCTCGGACTTCTGGGAGCTCGTGGACTACGCCACCGAGCACCACGTCGGGGTGAAGTTCTCCACCAACGGGGTGCGGATCACCCCCGAGGTGGCCGCCAAGCTCGCCGCCAGCGACTACGTCGACGTCCAGATCTCGCTCGACGGCGCGACCGCCGAGGTCAACGACGCGGTGCGCGGCCCCGGCTCCTTCGCCATGGCCGTACGTGCGCTGGAAAATCTTGCCGCCGCGGGCTTCTCGGACGCCAAGATCTCGGTGGTGGTGACCCGGCACAACGTCGACCAGCTCGACGACTTCAAGGCCCTGGCCGACCGCTACGGCGCCACGCTGCGCATCACCCGGCTGCGTCCCTCGGGCCGCGGCGCCGACGTCTGGGACGAACTGCACCCGACCGCCGCCCAACAGGTCCAGCTCTACGACTGGCTGGTGGCCCACGGGGAGCGCGTGCTCACCGGTGACTCGTTCTTCCACCTGTCGGGCCTCGGCGAGCCCGGCGCGCTGGCCGGCCTGAACCTGTGCGGTGCGGGGCGCGTGGTGTGCCTGATCGACCCGGTCGGCGACGTCTACGCCTGCCCGTTCGCGATCCACGACCGCTTCCTGGCCGGAAACGTGGTGGCCGACGGCGGATTCGACACCGTGTGGAAGTACTCGGAGCTGTTCCGCGAACTGCGCGAACCGCAGTCGGCGGGCGCCTGCTCGGGCTGCGCGCACTACGACGCCTGCCGCGGCGGCTGCATGGCCGCCAAGTTCTTCACCGGGCTGCCGATGGACGGCCCGGACCCCGAATGCGTGCAGGGCTATGGCGAGCCGGCGCTGGCGCTGGATCGCGAGGTGCCCTCGGCCCGCGTCGACCACTCCCGCACCGGGAAGCGCAAGACGCCCGCCGGGCCCGTTCCACTGACCCTGCTCACCACTCCACCGGCGCCGCCCAAGGCGTTCTGCAACGAAAGTCCAGTCTGAATTCATGGCACGTGATACCTGGTTCGAAACCGTCGCCATCGCCCAGCAGCGGGCGAAGAAGCGGCTCCCGAAGTCGGCCTACTCCTCGCTGATCTCCGCCAGCGAGAAGGGCGTGACGGTCTCGGACAACGTCGAGGCCTTCTCCGAACTCGGCTTCGCCCCGCACGTCGTGGGCGCCACCGAGAAGCGGGAAATGGCGACAACCGTGATGGGCCAGGACGTTTCGATGCCGGTCATCATCTCGCCGACCGGTGTGCAGGCCGTGGACCCCGACGGCGAGGTCGCGGTGGCCCGGGCCGCCGCGGCGCGCGGCACCGCGATGGGCTTGTCGTCGTTCGCCAGCAAGCCGATCGAAGAAGTCACCGCCGTCAACGACAAGATCTTCTTCCAGGTCTACTGGCTGGGCAGCCGCGATGAGATCGCCGAGCGGGTGCAGCGCGCCAAGGACGCCGGGGCCGTCGGCCTGATCGCCACCACCGACTGGAGCTTCAGCCACGGCCGGGACTGGGGCAGCCCGCAGATCCCCGAGCAGATGAACCTGCGCACCATGCTGAAGATGTCCCCGGAGGTCATCACCAAACCGCGCTGGTTCTTCAGCTTCGCCAAGCACCTGCGCCCGCCGGACCTGCGGGTACCCAATCAGGGCCGGCGCGGCGAACGAGGGCCGACGTTCTTCGAGGCCTACGGCCAGTGGATGGGTACCCCGCCGCCCACCTGGGAGGACATCGCCTGGCTGCGCGAACAGTGGCCGGGCGCCCCGTTCCTGCTCAAGGGCACCGTGCGGGTCGACGACGCCAAACGCGCTGTGGACGCTGGTGTTTCGGCGATCACAGTGTCCAACCACGGCGGCAACAACCTGGACGGCACCCCGGCGGCGATCCGCTGCCTGCCGGCCATCGCCGACGCGGTGGGCGATCAGATCGAGGTTTTGCTGGACGGCGGCATCCGACGCGGCAGCGACGTGGTCAAGGCCGTCGCCCTGGGTGCCAAGGCCGTGATGATCGGCCGGGCCTACCTGTGGGGCCTGGCGGCCAACGGCCAGGCCGGCGTCGAGAACGTGCTCGACATCCTTAGCGGCGGTATCGACTCCGCGTTGCGCGGGCTGGGGCATTCGTCGATCCATGACCTGTCCCCGGCCGACGTCCTGGTGCCCGACGGCTTCACCCGGACCCTCGGCGTCGACGGGGACTGACCGGCCTGGGACGGACGTGGCGGACGTGGCTGGCGTGAATGTGCGAGCCAGTTTTCCTCAACGGCAAGAAAAAGAAGTTCATCGTCCTGCCGAACATCCGGGGCACACCAGGTGAATTCGGCCTACCATCGGCGGGTGGCCTTCGGTAGCGAGCTCGGCAGTGCGACGTCGAGCGACCTTCTGGACACCCCCGCCGTGCTGGTGATCCCGGTGGGCTCCACCGAGCAGCACGGCCCGCACCTGCCGTTGGACACCGACACCCGCATTGCCGAGGCGGTGTCCGCGCAGGTCGTCGCGCGGGCTCAGGGCGGGCCCGACCATACCCTGCGGTACCTGTTGGCCCCGCCGATCGCCTATGGCGCCAGCGGCGAGCACGAGGCCTTTGCCGGCACGATCTCGATCGGCACCGAGGCCCTGCGCCACGTGCTGGTGGAGTACGGCCGGTCCGCGGGTCGGTGGGCGCGGCGGCTGGTGTTCGTCAACGGGCACGGCGGCAACGTCGCGGCCCTGACCGCGGCGGTGCGGCTACTGCGCTCCGAAGGCCGCGAGGCGGCCTGGTGTTCGTGTACGGTGCGGGGTGGCGATGCGCACGCCGGGCACACTGAAACGTCTGTATTGCTACATATTTCGCCGGCTGAGGTGAGGTTTGACCGATCCCGCCCCGGCAACTGCGCACCGCTGGTAGACCTGATGCCGAGCATGCGCCGTGGGGGAGTGGCGGCAGTAAGTGAGGTGGGAGTGTTGGGGGACCCGACCACTGCGACCGCAAACGCGGGCAAACAGTTGTTCGAGGAGATGGTGAGCGGCTGCGCCGGCCGGATCGGCCGCTGGGAACCGCGCGTCGACGGGATGTTGACATGACGCAGACGCGACTGCCCGACGGCTTCGCCGTCCAGGTGGACCGGCGCGTGCGTGTGCTGGGCGCGGGCTCGGCGTTGCTGGGCGGCTCGCCGACCCGACTGCTTCGCCTCGCGCCGGCGGCGCAGACCCTGCTCGACGGCGGCCGGCTCGAGGTCCGGGACGCCGTCAGCGCCCAGTTGGCCCGCGCCCTGCTCGACGCCACGGTGGCCCATCCGCGGCCCGCGGGCGGTCCGTCCCACCTGGATGTAACCGTGGTTATCCCGGTGCGGGACAACCTGTCCGGGGTACGACGGCTGGTCGGCACCCTGCGCGGTCTGCGGGTGGTGGTGGTCGACGACGGGTCGAGGATGCCGCTGCTGTCCTCGGATTTCGTCGGGGCGCACTGCGATGTGGAGGTATTGCGCCATTCGGCCAGCCGGGGCCCGGCCGCCGCGCGCAACACCGGCCTGCGGGCCGCGACCACCGACTTCGTGGCGTTCCTGGATTCCGACGTGGTGCCGCGCCGCGGTTGGCTCGAGGCCCTGCTGGGCCACTTCTGCGATCCGACCGTCGCGCTGGTGGCCCCGCGCATCATCGGCCTGAACTCGCAGGACACCCTGGTGGCCCGGTACGAGGCGGTCCGGTCCTCGCTGGACTTGGGGCAGCGCGAAGCGCCGGTGGTCCCCTACGGCACGGTGTCCTATGTGCCCAGCGCGGCGATCATCTGCCGGCGCTCGGCGCTGACCGAACTGGGCGGCTTCGACGAGGCCATGCACTGCGGCGAGGACGTCGACCTGTGCTGGCGACTGGTCGAGTCCGGCGCCCGGTTGCGCTACGAGCCGATCGCGCTGGTGGCCCACGAGCATCGCACCAGTGTCCGGGACTGGTTGGGGCGCAAGGCCTTCTACGGAAGTTCGGCCGCGCCGCTGTCCAGTCGGCATCCGGACAAGACCGCGCCGCTGGTGATCTCGGGCTGGACGCTGGTCGCCTGGGTGCTGCTGGGTCTGGGGTCACGGCTGGGTTATCTGGGGTCGATGCTGGCCGCGCTGGCCACCGGCGGTCGGATCTCGCGGTCCATGCGGGCCCCGGAGACCCAGCCCGGCGACGTGGCGTTCGTGGCCGCTCGCGGCCTGGGCCTGGCGGCGGTGCAGTTGGCCGCCGCGCTGTGCCGGCATTACTGGCCGGTGGCGCTGGTGCTCGCGATGGCGTCGCAGCGCTGGCGGCGCGTGGTGGTGGTCGCCGCGATCGTCGACGGGGTGGTGGACTGGGTGGCGCGCCGGCGCAACGCCAACAGCGACGACACCAAGCCGCTGGGCCTGCTCACCTACGTGGTGATGAAACGCCTCGACGACCTGGCCTACGGGGTGGGCCTGTGGCACGGCGCCCTACGCGAGCACAACGCCCGTCCGCTCAAGCCGCAGATCAGGGCGTGAGCCCCCGTCCGACCCACAGCGATGTGCTGGTCATCGGGGCGGGTAGTGCCGGTTCCGTGGTGGCCGAACGTCTTTCGGCCGACCCGGCGTGTTCGGTGACGGTGCTGGAGCTGGGCCCCGGCCCGTCGGACCCCGGTGTGGCGGCGCTGACCGACAACGGCACGGTACTGCCGGTGGGGGCGGGCAGTCCGCTGGTGGCGCGGTTTCCCGCCCAGCTGACCGACAGCCCGGCGCGGACGGTGCAGTTGGTTCGCGGCGCGACGGTGGGCGGTTCCGGGGCGGTGAACGGCGGCTATTTCTGCCGGGCCGTGCCGGCGGACTTCGCGGCGTGGGATCTGCCCGGGTGGGGGTGGGACGACGTGCTGCCGCACTACCGCGCCATCGAGACCGATCTGGACTTCACGGGTCCGCAACACGGCGACCGCGGCCCGATCCGGCTGCGGCGCACCGCCGAGACTGTCGGCAGCACAGCGCTTTTCCTCCAGGCGACCGCGCGCTACGGCTATCCCTGGCTGCCCGATCTCAACGACGGTGCGGCCCCGGGCTTGCCGACGGGGATCGGTCCGGTGCCGCTCAACATCGTCGACGGGGTGCGGGTCGGGCCCGGTGCGGGGTTCCTGGTGCCCGCGCTCGGGCGGCCCAACCTCACGGTGTTCGCGGGGCTTCGGGTGCTGCGGCTACGGTTCGCAGGCACCCGGGCGGTCGGGGTGGACGCCGTCGGTCCGGACGGCCCGCAGGTGTTCACGGCGGACCGGATCGTGTTGTGCGCCGGGGCGATCGGGTCGGCGCACCTGCTCATGCTCTCGGGTATCGGCGACGACGCGGTGCTGCGCGCACTGGGGATCGCGACCGTGCAACAGCATGCCGTCGGCGCGCGGTGTTCGGATCACCCCGAATGGGTGCTGCCCACCAGCTGGGCCGTCGAACCCCGCCGGCCGGTGCTCGAGGTCGTGCTCAGCCTGGGTGGTGATCTCGAGATCCGGCCCTACACGGGCGGTTTCGTGGCGATGCTGGGTGATGGGACCGAGGGGCGGCCCGATTGGCCGCACCTTGGTGTCGCCTTGATGCAGCCCCGCTCGCGGGGCGCCCTGACCCTCGCCTCGGCCGATCCGGCGGTGCCGCCGCGCATCGCGCACCACTACGATTCGGAGCCCGCCGATGTCGCGCGGTTGCGCCACGGCGCCGAGCTGGCCTACGAGATCACCGGGGCCACAACGGGTATGGGGGAGCCCTCCTGGTCGACGTCGCAACATCTGTGCGGCAGCGTGCCGATGGGGGCCGAGGATGATCCCTACGCGGTGCTCGATGAGCAGTGCCGCGTGCGCGGCGTCGAGCGGCTGTGGGTGATCGACGGTTCGGTCATGCCGAGGATTCCGAGTCGGGGTCCGCATGCGACGACGGTGATGCTGGCGCATCGGGCGGCGCCGTTCGTGCTGTCCTGAGCTTCCGGATCACCGCGAGCTGGCGCCCGTCGCGGCCGGGGGCCCACAGGCCGATCAGCACGGCCGCGACGATGATCACGACGGCCAGCGACAGCAGCGAGGCCTGTAGGCCCTGCACGAACGCGCCGCGGCTGATCTCGAGCAACTGGGCGCCCTGTTCGCCGAGGCGCTCGGCGACGGACATGGACTCCCCGAGGGACCGTGACGCGGCCTCGCGGATCGGCTCGGGATACGACTCGAGGTGCGGCGCAATGGCATTGGTGTACTGCGTGGCCAGCAGCGAGCCGGCCAACGCGATGCCGAGGGCGGCGCCGACCTCGCGGGTGGTGTCGTTGACCGCCGAGGCCACGCCCTGTTTGTCGTCGGGCACCGAGGTCATGATGGCCGCGGTGGTCGGCGCCACCGACATCCCGATGCCGGAACTGAGCACCACCAGCGGCCAGGCGAGATCCCAATAGGGCGAGTTGATTTCGAGTCCGCGCAGGGCCAGGTAGCCCGTGGCGGTCAGCAGCAGGCCGATGAAGACGACCAGCCGCAGGCCCACCCGCGGGGCATACCAGAACGAGGTCGCCGTCAGCAGCAGCATCGGGCCGCCCAGCGGTGAGATGGCCAGCGCGGTCTCGAGCGCGCTGTAGCCCATCACCAGCTGGATGTGCTGCATGATGACGAAGAAGAAGCCGAACAGCGCCAGGAACAGCACGGTGACGGTGGCGGCGCCGGTGGCGAAGTTGACGTCGCCGAACAGGCGGACGTCGAGCAGCGGATACTTCTGGCGCAGTTCGATGACGCCGAACGCGGCGGCCAGAAGGACGCCGGCGGCCAGGCAGCCGTAGACCAGCGGGTGGTCCCAGCCGTGCACGGGGGCTTCCAGGATGCCGAACACGAACGCCGCGACCGCCGCCCCGATGACGACGGCGCCGAGCCAGTCCAGCGGCTTGGGGTCGTCGTCGCGGGAACTGGGCATCGTCAGGGTCAGCGGGACCAGCAGCGCCGAGCAGATGGCGAAGGCCCAGAAGATCGACGGCCACGTCCAGAAGTGCAGCAAGATGCCGGAGCCGAGCATGCCGATCAGGCCGCCGACGCCGGAGACGCCGGCCCAGATCCCCACGGCCTTGGTCCGCTGGTCGGCCGGGAAGGCGGTGGTGATCAGCGAGAGGGTGGCCGGCATGATCAGCGCCGCGCCCGCCCCGGCGCCGGCGCGGGCCAGGATTAGCAGATCGGCACCGGTCCAGATCAGCGGCGCGGCCGAGGCCAGCGCGAAGACGACCAGCCCGGCGATGAACGCGCCGCGGCGGCCGTAGCGGTCCCCGATGGCGCCGGCGGGCAGCAGCAGACAGGCCAGCACCAGCGTGTAGCTGTCCACGATCCAGGTGAGTTGGGTCTGGGTGGCCGAGGTCTCGACGGCGATGTCGCCGAGCGCGGTGTTCAGCGCCACCATCGAGGACATCACCAGCGCGACGCCGAAGCAGGCCAGCGTCAGGGTCCACAGCCTTGCGCGAGTCGAGAGCCCCGCCGTCGCCGGGTCGGTAGTCTGATCTGGCTGGGTGGATGTGTCGACCACTGTCGGACGCCCCCTTCAGCGGCAGGTGAACTTTCGAGACTAACAGTCTTGTAGCGTGGTGGACAATTTGCTGGACAAGGACGAACGCACGAACGGCTCCGGACGCACCGATCCGCGGCCGGCGCGCTCCCGCGCGCGGTTGTTGGACGCGGCCACGGCGCTGTTGCGCGCCGGTGGGCCCAGCGCGGTGACCGTGGACGCGGTGCTGCGCGGGGCCAACGTCGCCCGGGCCACCCTGTATCGGCACTTTCCCAGCGGCAACGACCTGCTGGCCGCGGCCTTCCAGAGCCTGATCCCGCCGGCCCCGATGCCGCCCGAGGACGGTGCGTTGCGGGACCGGCTGATGGCACTGATGGAGGCCTGGGCCGACCACATCGCGGAGGCGCCCGCGCTGCTGACCGCGATGAACTGGCTGGCGCTGGGCCGGGATCTGGACCATATGCCGGCCGTCCAGGACGACCGTCGCGGCACCGCGGAAAACTCGGCCGACAGCGACGAGGTGCGCACGCTGCGCGAGCGGATCGCGCAGCAGTACGCCGCGCCCTTCGACGCCATCTTCGACAGCCCGCAGGCCACGGCCGAACTCGTCGAGTTCGACCGGGCCACGGCGATGACGTTGCTACTCGGTCCGCTGGTGACCGCCAAGCTCTCGACCCTGGCCGACGTCGACTACCGCGAGTGTGTGCGCGCGGCGGTCGACGGCTTCCTACACGTCTACGGCCGGTCGGTCAGCGCAGCGAATACCGAATAGGTAGGTGCTTGAGTCCGCCGACGAACACCGTCGAGGTCAGTTCCGGCGCGCCGGCCAACTCGATCGAGTCCAGCCGCGGGAGCAGCTCGGTGAAGAAGCTGTTGATCTCCATGCGCGCCAGCGCGGCGCCCAGGCAGAAGTGCACGCCGTAGCCGAACGCCAGATGCTTGTTGGGGTCGCGGCCGACGTCGAAGGTGAACGGATCGTCGAAGACCTCCTCGTCCCGGTTCGCCGAAACGTAAGCGAGGTAGACGGACTCGCCCTCCTTGATCGGGACGCCGCGCACCTCGGTGTCGGCGGCCGCGGTCCGCATGAACTCCTTGACCGGGGTGGTCCAGCGGATCATCTCCTCGACGGCCAGCGGCATCAGGCTCATGTCGCCCTTCAGCCGGTCCAGCTGGTCGGGGTTGTCGATCAGCGCGCGTAACCCGCCGGCGATGGCGTGGCTGGTGGTGTCGTGCCCGGCGGTGGCCACGATCACGTAGTAGGACAGGCAGTCGACGTCGGAGAGCAGTTCCCCGTCGACGCGGCCGTTGGCGATCGCCGATGCCAGATCGTCGGTCGGGTTCGCCCGCCGGTCCTGGGTCAGCTTGTTGAAGTAGGCGAAGAAGTCCATCAGCGTCTGCAACTTCTCTTCCGGCGTGGAGCCGCGCTGGTACTCCTCCTCGTCGCCGCCGAACAGTTCCTGGGTCAGCTGCAGCATCCGGGGGAAGTCGGACTCGGGCAGGCCCAGCAGCGACATGATGACGTAGAGCGGGAAGTTGACGGACACCTCGGTGACGAAGTCGCACTCCGGTCCCACCTCGGCCATCTTGTCGACGTAGTGCTTGGCCAGCTCGTCGACGCGGCCCTGCAGCGCGCGCATTGCCTTGGGGCGGAACCAGTCCGCGCCGATGGCGCGCACCTTGCGGTGGTGCGGGTCGTCCATGTGGATCAGCGTGCGCAGGCCCATCCCCGCCTCCAGCTGCGCCTTGGCCAGGTCGTCGGCCTCGGCGGTCGCCAACAGCGGCCGGGGCTCGCTCAACCACAGGTCGTTGGCCCGCTCGATGTCCATGATGTCGGCGTGCTTGGTGACCGCGAAGAACGGCCGGTACGGCGGCTGATCCACCCACGCCACCGGGTTGTTCGCGCGCAGCCACGTCAGCGCCGCGTGCAACCGGTCGTCGTCGGCGTACGCCGACGGATCCGCGAAAACCTTTGCCGCCTCGTCCATTGTCCGAGTGGTCACCCGAAGCCTCCCTCGTCCGTAAGTGTCCTTACCGCGAGTGTGGCCGACGGGTGCGCCGCGTGCCCGGGTTTTCGCGAACCCGTCAGCGCAGCGAGTACCGGATGGGCAGGTGCTTGAGGCCGCCGACGAAGATCGTCGCCGAGTACTCCGGCTCGCCCGCCAACTCGATGGAGTCCAGGCGCGGGAGCAGCTCGGTGAACAGGCTGTTCATCTCCATCCGGGCCAGCGCGGCGCCCAGGCAGAAGTGCACGCCGTAGCCGAACGACAGGTGCTTGTTGGGGTCGCGCCCGACGTCGAAGGTGAACGGATCGTCGAAGATCTCCTCGTCCCGGTTGGCCGAGACGTAGGACAGGTACACCGACTCGCCCTTGGCGATCGGCACCCCGCGCACCTCGGTGTCGGCGGTCGCGGTCCGCATGAACTCCTTGACCGGCGTCGACCACCGGATCATTTCCTCGACGGCCTGCGGCATCAGGCTCATGTCGCCCTTCAGCCGGGCCAACTGGTCCGGGTTCTGGATCAGCGCGCCCAGCCCGCCCGAGATGGCGTCCTTGGTGGTGTCGTGGCCGGCGCTGGCGACGATCACGTAGTAGGACAGCGTGTCCATGTCGGACATCAGCTCGCCGTTGATCGTGCCGTTGGCGATGGCCGAGGCCAGGTCCCCGGTCGGGTTTTCTCGCCGCGACTTGGTCAGCGCGCTGAAGTAGGTGAAGAAGTCCAACAGGACTGCCATCAGGTCCTCGGTGGTGCCCTCGCCGCGCTGATGTTCGGCATCCTCGCCGCCGAACATCTCCTGGGTCAGCTTGAGCATGCGCGGGAAGTCCTCCTCGGGGAGGCCGAGCAGCGACAGGATCACGTACAGGGGGTAGTTGATCGCGATGTCGGTGACGAAGTCGCATTCGGGACCGATCTCGACCATCCGGTCGACGTAGCGCTTGGCCAACTCGTCGACGCGCACCTTCAGGTCGCGCATCGCCTTGGGCCGGAACCAGTCGGCGCCGATCTTGCGGACGTCGCGGTGGTGCGGGTCGTCCATGTGGATGAGCGTGCGCAGGCCGATCCCGGCCTCCTGGTCCCGCTTGATCGCGTCCTCGGCCTCGGCCGGCAGCAGCAGCGGCCGCGGACCGCTGATCCACAGCTCGTTGTCGCGCTCGATGTCCATGATGTCGGCGTGCTTGGTGATGCCCCAGAACGGCCGGTACGGGGGGCTGTCCACCCAGGTGACCGGCTCGTTGGCGCGCAGCCACGTCAACGCCTCGTGCAGGCGGTGGTTGTCGGCGTAGGCGGTGGGGTCGGCCAGGACCCGCCCCTGCTCACTGGCTTGGCGGGCGGTCGTCGGGCTGGTCAATTCGCGCTCCTCGCGGTCCGTTCACAAAAAACTTGACGGGTGTCAGGTACCAGTCTGGCCGATGGTTCGCGATCGGGGAAGTCGATCGAAGGTAGGTGGCGCGGCGGACTCCGGGTTTCAACCCTGGGGGTGAGCGCGTCAAGTTTGTTCTTTGAGTGGCCACTGGCATGTGCGTTCTGGCGTGTCGACCCATTAGGTAGGTGCAGCCTGTCTGATGTTGTCGGTTGTGGGTGTTACGTTGCGAACGAATGCGAATATCGCGTTCCAGTGCGCATATCACGTGGTGTGGTGCCCGAAGTACCGCCGGAAGGTGATCGGTGGCCGGATGGAAGTCCGCTTGAAGGAGATCATCGCCGAGGTGATCACCGAGAAGGGGGCGTGGTTGATCGAGATGGAGACCATGGCTGATCACGTGCATCTGTTGGTGGAGGTGGACCCGCAGTTTGGGGTGCACAAATTGGTGAAGGCTATCAAGGGCCGCTCGTCGCGGGTGCTACGCGAGGAATTCCCGTGGCTGAAATCGCGGTTGCCGTCGTTGTGGACGAATTCGTACTTCGTGGCCACGGTGGGCGGGGCGCCGTTATCGGTGATCAAACGCTATGTCGAGGCGCAGAAGGACCGCTGAGCCATGTTGACGGGGCGGCGGTTTCGGGTCGAGTTCAGCGGCGAGCAGGCTGAGTTCGCCGAGCGGATTGGGGCGGTGTGCCGGGCGGTGTGGAACACCGGGTTGGAGCAGCGCCGTGAGTATCGCCGTCGTGGGGCGTGGATGAATTACGGGCCGCAGGCCAAGGAGTTGGCCGAGGCGAAGGCTGAGCATCGGTGGTTGAAAGATGTTCCGGGGCATTGTTTGCAGCAGACGTTGATGGATCTGGATCGGGCGTGCCGTGAGCATGGCACCTTCAGGGTGCGGTGGCGATCAGGGCGTCGGTGGGCGCCGTCGTTCCGGTTCCCCGAGGGCAACAAGATGACGGTGGAAAGCTCAACCGTCGCCACGGCCGGATCAAGTTGCCCAAGCTGGGCTGGGTGAAGTTCCGCGCGGGCCGCAGCCTCGACGGTGAGACCCTCCGTTCGGCCACCCTGTCCCGAGAGGGCCGGCATTGGTTCCTGTCGGTGCTGGTCGACGACGGCCGCCAGACCCCCGAGACCCACGCGTCACCGGGCAGCGCGGTGGGGGTGGACCGCGGTGTCGCGGTGGCGGTCGCGACCAGCGGCGGCGAGCTGATCGACAGTCAGTTTGTGGCCCCTGGGGAGCGTCGCCGGGGGATAGCGTTGCAGCGCAAGTTGTCGCGGTGCGCGAAACGCTCGACCAATCGGGACAAGACTCGCGCGGCGTTGGCGGCGGTGCGGGCCCGGGAGCGGCGGCGGCGTCTGGACTTCGCCGCTCAGGTCGCGCACCGGCTCGCGGTCGCCAACGCGGTGGTGGTGCTCGAAGACCTCAAGATCACACAGATGACGAAATCGGCGAAAGGAACGATCGAATCGCCCGGGCGCAACGTGGCAGCCAAGTCCGGGCTCAACCGCGCCATCTTGTCCAAAGGGTGGCATCAGTTCGCGTTGGCACTGGCTTCGGCGGCCCGCTACACCGGGACCACCGTGGTGAAGGTGCCGGCGGCCTACACATCGCAACGCTGCTCAGCGTGTGGGCATGTGGACCCGAAATCCCGTGAGAGCCAAGCGGTGTTCCGGTGCACCCACTGCCCGCATCATGAGCATGCGGATGTCAACGCCGCCAAGAATATTCTGGCCGCAGGGCTTGCGGTCACCGCCTGTGAAGACCAATCGAGGCCCGCGGGCCGAGCGCGGTCACCGAAGCAGGAACCAGCAGGAAACCGCGAGGAATTACTGCTCCAACCCACCACTGCTGCACCCGCAGCATGAACCGGTTGGAATCCCCCGGCTTCAGCCGCGGGGAGGACGTCAATTGCAAACTGGGGACTTTGGTCCGCGGAAGGGGCCTTCGAAGGGACCTTGGAAGGGGCCCGGAATCGGCCGTGGAAAGGACCTCGTCGTTCCGGGCCCGGAACCGGCGGCGCGTACGCTGAATTTTCGTGCCGCTGCGATTCCTGGGCGCGCTGGCGTTGTCCGCGTTGCTGCTACTGACGGGCTGCGCCGCCGGCGCCCAGCCCGGACCGGAGGCGGCGCCAGGTCTGGAGGCCGGCGTCGTCGACACCACGGCCGGCACGGTGCGCGGTCAGGTGGCACCGGGCTACCAACTCTTCGAGGGCATTCCCTACGCCGCGGCACCGGTGGGCCCGCTGCGCTGGCAGCCGCCGCGCCCGCCGCAGCCGTGGGCCGGCATGCGCGACGCCAGCAGCCCCGGCCCGCGCTGCATCCAGGACGTCGCCCTGGACCCCGGCTCCGGCCAGGACTATTCCGAGGACTGCCTGTCGCTCAACGTCTGGACCCCCGAGGGGGCCGAGCAACGCCCGGTCATGGTGTGGATCCACGGCGGCGGCTTCGCCAACGGCAGCGGCGACCAGTACGACGCCAAGTGGTTGGTGACCGGCGGTGACATCGTCGTGGTCACGCTGAACTACCGGCTGGGTGCCCTGGGCTTCCTCGCGCATCCGGCCGTCGGCGACGGCAACTACGGGCTGGCCGACCAGCAGGCCGCGCTGCGCTGGGTGCGCGACAACATCGCCCGGTTCGGCGGCGATCCGGACCGGGTGACGATCGCGGGGGAGTCCGCCGGTGCGGTGTCGGTCTGCGACCATCTCGTCGCGCCTGATTCCGCGGGACTGTTCGACGCCGCGATCATCCAGAGCGGCCCGTGTCAGCAGCAACCCGAACTGCCCGCGGCGCGCGCGGCCAGCATCGACTACGCCCGCTCGGTGGGTTGCGCGGATCCCGCGACGGCCGCGCGGTGCCTGCGGGGGTTGCCGCCCGAGGAGCTCGAGGGTTCACCGCGCTACGCCTGGATCGGTGACGCCGGCCTCAGCGGCCCGGTGATCGGCACCGAGGATCTGCCGGTCGACCCCGTCGACGCCCTGGGCACCCCGCGCGCGGCCCGGGTGCCCGTGCTGATCGGGACCACGCGTGACGAGTTCACCTTGTTCACCGCGCTGGAGTACCTGCGCACCGGGCAGTCGCCGACGGTCGGGGAGTACCCGGGGCAGCTGGCCGAGATCTTCGGGGTGGACGCCGGGGCGGTCGCGGCGCGGTATTCCCCCGACCGATTCGGCGGCAACGTCGCCCTGGCCTACTCGGCGGCGGTGACCGACGGGATGTTCGCCTGCGTCGCCGACCGGATGGCCGCCCAGCTGTCCCGAGGCGTCGACCCCGCACCGGTCTACGCCTACGAGTTCAGCGACCGCAGCGCGCCCGCGCCCGACCCGTTGCGCACCGTGCCGTTCCCGGTGGGCGCCAGCCACTCGCTCGAGTTGCGCTATCTGTTCGACGTCGGCGGGGCGCCGCCGCTGGATCCCGCCCAGCGCGCACTGTCGGCGGAGATGGTCGAGTTCTGGACGGAGTTCGTCAGCACCGGCGCGCCGGCCGACGCCGACTCCGAGGCCGATGCGCCACGCTGGCCCGCGGTGCGCGACGGCGCCGATCCACGAATGTCGTTGCAGACCGGGGGAAGTCGCGTGACGAACACCTTTGACGCCGAGCACCACTGCGAGTTCTGGTCGGGCTTGCAGCGGTAGCCCCGGCTGGCCTCAGGCCGGCGTCACCCAGGTGGTGATGTCGGCGTGCACCACCTCGCTACCCGCGCGGTCGGTGATGCGCACTGCGACGACGACGTCGGTCCCCTCGGTGATCGCGTCGAAATCCGGCGGGTCCAGGCGCGCGGTGGCCCGCAACGCGGTGGTGGCCTTGGCCAGATACGCCACCGACATGCCTTTCGGGATCCAGCGGTGGGTGCGCGGCACCGTCGCCTCCATCGCCATGCCCATCGCGACCTCGGCGGCATTGCACGCGGCGATGGCGTGCACGGTGCGCAGATGGTTGTGCACGAAGAACCACTTCGGCACCGTCACCTCGGCCAGGCCGGGTTCCATCCGCTCGACGTGCGGCAGGACCGAGGCGAAGTAGGGGACCCGCAGCATGGCCGCCGCGGAGAACAGGCGAGTGCCGCCGGGTCGGTCCCGCAGGCGTTGCCACATCCGGAAAGTGCCGGTGGATTGCGCGCTGACCTGCGACATGCCGCTACCTTACCGCCCGGTAAGGTAGCGTCGGAAGGGCGTCGCCACTGGGGCCCGCCGAGTCCGGACCGCGGCCCGTTTCCCGGTTCCGCCAGGGATTTGGCTGACATGCGATCTTCAGGCATACTATTCGGGTTGCCCTGAGCCAGGACTGGCCCAGGGCAGACCAGCGCCCGCCACGGGCGCGTCCGGTCCCATCTTCGATCGCGGCGAGAAATCTCAGCCCGGACGAGGCTGCGTAGGGCGACACGCCCGACCGCGGGGGCCGGTGAACCAGAGACAGGTAAACAGCGGCGGCACAAGAGCGCGACCAGCGTTCGAGCACCACAGTTTGAGCTCGACCGGGTTCCCGACGACGGGCCCGGTCATGACAGTGAGGTAGGAGAAGCGTGGCGGGACAGAAGATCCGCATCAGGCTCAAGGCCTACGACCACGAGGCGATCGACGCCTCGGCGCGCAAGATCGTGGAAACGGTCACCCGTACCGGCGCCAGTGTGGTCGGGCCGGTGCCGCTGCCCACCGAGAAGAACGTGTACTGCGTCATCCGCTCCCCGCATAAGTACAAGGACTCGCGGGAGCACTTCGAGATGCGGACGCACAAGCGGTTGATCGACATTCTCGACCCGACGCCCAAGACCGTTGACGCTCTGATGCGCATCGATCTGCCGGCCAGTGTCGACGTGAACATCCAGTAGGAGACCAGAACAAGATGGCTAGAAAAGGCATTCTGGGCACCAAGCTGGGCATGACGCAGGTGTTCGACGAGAACAACAAGGTCGTTCCCGTCACGGTCGTCAAGGCTGGTCCCAATGTTGTGACGCGCATCCGCACCCCGGAGCGCGACGGTTACAGCGCCGTGCAGCTCGCCTACGGCGAGATCAGCCCGCGCAAGGTGAACAAGCCCGTCACCGGTCAGTACGCCGCCGCCGGGATCAACCCGCGCCGGCACCTCGCCGAGCTCCGCCTCGACGACGAGACCGCCACCGCCGAGTACGAGGTGGGCCAGGAGCTGACCGCCGAGATCTTCGCCGACGGCACCTACGTCGACGTGACCGGCACCAGCAAGGGCAAGGGCTTCGCCGGCACCATGAAGCGCCACGGATTCAGCGGTCAGGGCGCCAGCCACGGCACCCAGGCCGTGCACCGTCGGCCCGGTTCGATCGGTGGCTGCGCCACCCCGGGCCGTGTCTTCAAGGGCACTCGCATGTCGGGCCGGATGGGCAACGACAACATCACCACGCAGAACCTGAAGGTGCACAAGGTCGACGCCGAAAACGGCGTGCTGCTGATCAAGGGCGCCATCCCGGGACGCAACGGCGGTCTGGTCATGGTTCGCACCGCGATCAAACGAGGTGAGAAGTAGACATGGCGTTCACAATTGACGTGCTTGCCCCCGGCGGCAAGAAGGACGGCAGCGTCGAGTTGCCGGCCGAGCTGTTCGACGTCGAGCCGAACATCTCGCTGATGCACCAGGTGGTCATCGCGCAGCTCGCGGCCGCTCGCCAGGGCACGCACTCGACGAAGACCCGCGGCGAGGTCCGCGGCGGCGGCAAGAAGCCGTACCGCCAGAAGGGCACCGGCCGCGCCCGCCAGGGCTCGATCCGCGCCCCGCAGTACACCGGCGGTGGCACGGTGCACGGCCCCAAGCCGCGCGACTACAGCCAGCGCACCCCGAAGAAGATGATCGCCGCCGCCCTGCGCGGGGCACTCTCGGACCGGGCGCGCAACCAGCGCATCCACGCGGTCACCGAGCTGGTGAGCGGTCAGACCCCGTCGACCAAGGGCGCGCGGACGTTCCTGGAGTCGCTGACCGATCGCAAGAAGGTGCTCGTGGTGATCGGCCGGACCGACGAGGTCGGCGCCAAGAGCGTGAACAATCTGCCTGGCGTGCACGTGATCTCGCCGGATCAGTTGAACACCTACGACGTGCTCAACGCCGACGATCTGGTGTTCTCGGTGGAGGCTCTGAACAGCTTCATCGAGGCCAACTCTGCGCGGACCGAGAAAGAAGAGGTGTCGGCCTGATGGCAACCGTGACTGACCCCCGCGACATCATCCTGGCTCCGGTCATCTCCGAGAAGTCCTACGGACTGATCGAGGACAACGTGTACACCTTCGTGGTGCACCCGGACTCGAACAAGACGCAGATCAAGATCGCCATCGAAAAGATCTTCAAGGTCAAGGTCGACTCGGTGAACACCGCCAACCGGCAGGGCAAGCGCAAGCGCACCCGCACCGGCTACGGCCAGCGCAAGAGCACCAAGCGCGCGATCGTGACGCTGGCCGCCGGCAGCAAGCCGATTGACCTGTTCGGAGCCCCGGCCTGACCGCCGGCTAGGACGCAGAGACCCAGAAAGACTTAGTAGACATGGCAATTCGCAAGTACAAGCCGACGACCCCCGGTCGCCGCGGTGCCAGCGTCTCCGATTTCGCCGAGATCACTCGCGACCACCCGGAGAAGTCGCTGGTTCGTCCGCTGCACGGCAAGGGCGGGCGTAACGCGCACGGCCGGATCACCACCCGGCACAAGGGCGGTGGCCACAAGCGTGCCTACCGCGTGATCGACTTCCGTCGCCACGACAAGGACGGCATCAACGCCAAGGTCGCCCACATCGAGTACGACCCCAACCGCACCGCGAACATCGCGCTGCTGCATTTCCTCGACGGCACCAAGCGCTACATCATCGCGCCGGAGGGCCTCAAGCAGGGCGACGTCATCGAGTCGGGCGCCAACGCCGACATCAAGCCGGGCAACAACCTGCCGCTGCGCAACATCCCCGCCGGCACCGTGATCCACGCCGTGGAGCTGCGGCCCGGCGGCGGCGCGAAGCTCGCCCGCTCGGCCGGTGTCAGCATCCAGCTGCTCGGTAAGGAAGGCACCTACGCCTCGCTGCGTATGCCGTCCGGCGAGATCCGCCGCGTCGACGTGCGCTGCCGCGCCACCGTCGGCGAGGTGGGCAACGCCGAGCAGGCGAACATCAACTGGGGCAAGGCCGGCCGGATGCGGTGGAAGGGCAAGCGCCCCTCGGTCCGCGGTGTCGTGATGAACCCGGTCGATCACCCGCACGGCGGTGGTGAGGGTAAGACCTCCGGTGGCCGCCACCCGGTGAGCCCGTGGGGCAAGCCCGAGGGCCGCACCCGCAAGCCCAACAAGCCGAGCGACAAGCTCATCGTCCGACGCCGGCGCACCGGCAAGAAGCGCTAGGAGTACATAGCGATGCCACGCAGCCTGAAGAAGGGCCCGTTCGTCGACGACCATCTGTTGAAGAAGGTCGACGTGCAGAACGAGAAGAACACCAAGCAGGTCATCAAGACCTGGTCCCGTCGGTCGACCATCATCCCCGACTTCATCGGCCACACCTTCGCCGTCCACGACGGCCGCAAGCACGTGCCGGTGTTCGTCACCGAATCGATGGTTGGGCACAAGCTCGGCGAGTTCGCCCCGACGCGGACCTTCAAGGGTCACATCAAGGACGACCGGAAGAGTAAGCGGCGATGAGCACTGCAACAGTTACTGAGTACCCGTCCGCGACGGCCAAGGCGCGGTTCGTCCGCGTCTCGCCGACCAAGGCCCGTCGAGTGATCGACCTGGTCCGCGGCAAGTCCGTCGCCGAGGCGCTCGACATCCTGCGGTGGGCACCGCAGGCCGCCAGCGACCCGGTCGCCAAGGTGATCGCCAGCGCGGCCGCCAACGCGCAGAACAACGACGGCCTGGACCCGGCGACCCTGGTGGTCGCCACCATCCACGCCGACGAGGGGCCGACCGCCAAGCGCATCCGGCCGCGCGCCCAGGGCCGTGCCTTCCGGATCCGCAAGCGCACCAGCCACATCACGGTGATCGTCGAGAGCCGTCCGGACAACAAGAAGAACGCCGGGACCTCGGCCAGCGCCGCGCGGTCGCGTCGGGCGCAGGGCAGCAAGGCTGCCGGTGCGAAGAAGGCCACGAAGCCGGCTGCGAAGACCACCGCTACGACCGAGGCTTCTGACGAAGCGAAGGGAGGCTCGCAGTAGTGGGCCAGAAGATCAACCCCCACGGCTTCCGGCTCGGCATCACCACCGATTGGAAGTCCCGGTGGTACGCCGACAAGCAGTACGCCGACTACGTCAAGGAAGACGTGGCGATCCGCAAGCTGCTGGCCACCGGCCTGGAGCGCGCCGGCATCGCCGACGTCGAGATCGAGCGGACCCGGGACCGGGTGCGCGTCGACATCCACACCGCACGTCCGGGCATCGTCATCGGCCGGCGCGGCACCGAGGCCGACCGCATCCGCGGCGACCTGGAGAAGCTGACCGGCAAGCAGGTCCAGCTCAACATCCTCGAGGTCAAGAACCCCGAGTCGGTCGCGCAGTTGGTGGCCCAGGGTGTCGCCGAGCAGCTGAGCAACCGCGTGGCGTTCCGCCGCGCGATGCGCAAGGCGATCCAGTCGGCCATGCGTCAGCCCAACGTCAAGGGAATCCGGGTGCAGTGCTCGGGCCGCCTCGGTGGCGCCGAGATGAGCCGCTCGGAGTTCTACCGCGAGGGCCGCGTCCCGCTGCACACGCTGCGGGCCGACATCGACTACGGCCTGTACGAGGCCAGGACCACCTTCGGCCGGATCGGCGTGAAGGTATGGATTTACAAGGGTGACGTCGTCGGCGGCAAGCGTGAGCTGCCCGTGTCGGCGCCGGCCGGTGACCGTCCCCGTCGGGAACGCCCGTCGGGCAGCCGGCCGCGCCGCAGCGGTGCCTCGGGCACCACCGCGACGAGCACCGATGCCGGCCGCGCCGCGTCCGAGGCGCCGGTGGCCACCGAAGCACCGGCGGCCGGGGCTGCGCCGGCACAGCCAGAAGCAACGGAGAGCTGAGTCATGTTGATTCCGCGTAAGGTCAAGCACCGCAAGCAACATCACCCGAGGCAGCGGGGTCTCGCCAGTGGCGGCACCACCGTGAGCTTCGGCGAGTACGGGATCCAGGCGCTCGAGCATGCCTACATCACCAACCGGCAGATCGAGTCGGCCCGTATCGCCATCAACCGCCACATCAAGCGCGGCGGCAAGGTCTGGATCAACATCTTCCCGGACCGCCCGCTGACCAAGAAGCCTGCCGAAACCCGGATGGGTTCCGGTAAGGGTTCGCCCGAGTGGTGGGTGGCCAACGTCAAGCCGGGTCGCGTGCTCTTCGAGCTGAGCTACCCGGACGAGAAGACCGCACGGGAAGCGCTGACCCGTGCAATCCACAAGTTGCCGATCAAGGCACGCATCGTGACCCGAGAGGAGCAGTTCTGATGGCAGTGGGAATTTCCGCTGGCGAACTGCGCGAGCTCACCGACGACGAGCTGACCGACCGCCTGCGCGAATCGAAGGAAGAGTTGTTCAACCTGCGGTTCCAGAACGCCACCGGGCAGCTCAACAACAACCGTCGGCTGCGCACGGTGCGACAGGAAATTGCGCGCGTCTACACGGTGTTGCGCGAACGTGAACTGGGTCTGGCCGCCGGGCCCGTTGGTGAGGATTCGTAATGGCAGAAGTATCAGAAGCTAAGGGTCCCAAGCGTACCCCGCGCACCGAGCAGCCCCGCGGCCGTCGCAAGACCGCCATCGGCTACGTGGTGAGCGACAAGATGCAGAAGACCATCGTCGTCGAGCTGGAATCTCGCAAGAGCCACCCGCTCTACGGCAAGATCATCCGGACCACCAAGAAGGTCAAGGCCCACGACGAGAACGGGGACGCCGGTATCGGCGACCGCGTCTCGTTGATGGAGACCCGCCCGATGTCGGCCACCAAGCGGTGGCGCCTCGTCGAGGTGCTGGAGAAGGCCAAGTAGCCAAACCTCCAGTGCCGTAGGGCACTTGACGCGCAGAACCCCCGCACGCCCACGAGGCGGCGGGGGTTTTTGCAATCTGGCGAATTGTGGCTTGCGGTGGTTTCTCTCATCGCAGCGCCGAGAGTGGGTGCCAGGTACGACCGGTCAGCAGCACGATGCCGGCTGCGGTGGGAATTGCAGCAGATCGGCGGCCCGCAGAGAGTAGTGTCCGAACCGGTTCGGGACGGTCATCGAGGTTGGGGGCGGGCAATGGCTGCTGAGTTCAACGGCAGGATCGAGCTGGATATCCGCGACTCCGAGCCGGATTGGGGCCCGTACGCGGCGCCGACGGCACCCGAGGGCGCGCCCAACGTGCTCTATCTGGTGTGGGACGACGTCGGCATCGCGACCTGGGACTGCTTCGGCGGGCTGGTCGACATGCCCAACATGAGCCGCATCGCCGAACGCGGCGTGCGGCTTTCGCAGTTCCACACCACCGCGTTGTGCTCGCCGACGCGGGCGGCGCTGCTCACCGGCCGCAACGCCACCACCGTCGGCATGGCGACGGTCGAGGAGTTCACCGACGGCTTCCCCAACTCCAGCGGCCGCATCCCCAACGAGACCGCGCTGCTGTCGGAGGTGCTCGCCGAGCGCGGCTGGAACACCTACTGCGTCGGCAAGTGGCATCTGACCCCGCTGGAGGAGTCCAATCTGGCTGCCAGCAAGCGACATTGGCCGCTGGGCCGAGGCTTCGAACGGTTCTACGGCTTCCTGGGCGGCGAGACCGACCAGTGGTATCCCGACCTGGTGTACGACAACCACCCGGTGCCCGCCCCGGCGACCCCCGAGGACGGTTACCACCTGTCGAAGGACCTCGCCGACAAGGCCATCGAGTTCATCCGCGACGCCAAGGCGATCGCCCCGGACAAGCCGTGGTTCTCCTACCTGTGTCCGGGCGCCGGCCACGCCCCGCATCACGTGTTCGCCGACTGGGCCGACCGCTACCGGGGCCGCTTCGACATGGGCTACGAGCGTTATCGCGAGATCGTGCTGGAGAACCAGCGGCTGATGGGCCTGGTGCCGCCGGACACCGAACTGTCCCCGCTGAATCCCTACGAGGACGTCACCGGACCCGACGGCCAACCGTGGCCGCAGCAGGACACGGTGCGGCCGTGGGACTCGCTGAACGACGACGAGAAGCGGTTGTTCTGCCGGATGGCCGAGGTGTTCGCGGGCTTCCTGAGCTATACCGACGACCAGATCGGACGCCTCCTGGACTATCTCGAGGACTCCGGTCAGTTGGACAACACCATCATCGTGGTGATCTCCGACAACGGCGCCTCCGGGGAGGGCGGCCCGAACGGTTCGGCCAACGAGGTCAAGTTCTTCAACGGCTACGTCGACAGCATCGAGGAAAGCCTGCGCTACTACGACGAACTGGGCACGCCGTCCACCTACGGGCACTATCCGATCGGCTGGGCGATGGCGTTCAACACGCCCTACAAGCTCTACAAGCGCTACGCCTCGCACGAGGGCGGCATCGCCGACCCGGCAATCATCTCGTGGCCGAAAGGCATTGCGGCCCAGGGCGAGACCCGCGACGTCTACGTCAACGTCTGCGACGTCACCCCGACGGTCTTCGACCTGCTCGGGATCACCCCGCCGGCCACCGTGCGGGGCATCCCGCAAAAGCCGTTGGACGGAGTCAGTTTCGCGGCGATGCTCAAGGATCCGGGATTCCCCACCGGCAAGGACACCCAGTTCTACTCGATGCTGGGCACGCGCGGGATCTGGCACAAGGGGTGGTTCGCCAACGCGGTGCACCCCGCGGCGCCGTCCGGCTGGGGCAACTTCGACGCCGACCGCTGGGAGCTGTTCCACCTCGAAGCGGACCGCAGCCAATGCCACGACCTGGCCGAGCAGCATCCCGAGCGGCTCGAGGAACTCAAGGCGCTGTGGTTCAGCGAGGCCGCCAAGTACAACGGTCTGCCGCTGGCCGACCTCGACGTCTTCGCCATGTTCGGGCGCTGGCGGCCCTATCTGGTGGGGGACCGGCAGCGGTTCACCTACTACCCGGGCGCCGCCGAGGTGGGACCCGGCGCGGGCGTCGAACTGCGCGGGCAGACGTTCTCGGTGCTGGTCGAGGTGTCCGTCGAGGACCCGGGGGCCGCCGGGGTGCTGTTCAAGCACGGCGCCGGCCACGGCGGTCACGTGCTGTTCGTGGCCGACGGCGCGCTGCGCTACGTCTACAACTTCATGGGCGAGGACGAGCAGACCGTGGTGGCCCCGGGCGCGGTGACCGTCGGGGAGCACGTGTTCGGCGTGCGTTACGACCGCACCGGCACGGTCGAGGGCAGCCACACCCCGCTGGGGACGGTCTCGCTGTACGTCGACGACGCCGTCGTCGCCAGCCGGGCCGACGTGCGGGCCCACCCGGGCACCTTCGGACTGGCCGGGTCGGGGCTGACGGTCGGGCGCAACGACGGTCAGACCGTCTCGTCGGCCTACGCGGCGCCGTTCGCGTTCACCGGCGGTACCATCGCCAAGGCCGTCGTCGACATTTCCGGCGCGCCGTATGTGGACATCGAGACCGAGGTCGCGGCCGCCTTCGCCAAGGATTGAGCGTCCCGGATCGAGCCCGGTCAACGCAGGTCTGGGCGGTCATCGCACAGATTTGGTGCATTGCCGCTTGTCACCTAGACTCTAGGGGTTGCCGTGGGCAGACCTCGGTCGACGTGTGTTTCGTCGGCCCCGCGTGCCCTTCGGTGACGAAGACCGAGCTCGTCAAGGTTTGTTCGGCATGCCCTGCCCTGTATGCAGGGGGTGTCGGGGATTTCTTGGCGTGCGCAACGAGGAGACCAGCGCGTTTCGGCCGGGATCGAACGACACGGGCTGGGAAATATAGGGAGATCTAGTGATTCAGCAGGAATCGCGGCTCAAGGTCGCCGACAACACGGGCGCCAAGGAGATCTTGTGCATCCGCGTTCTCGGTGGCTCGTCGCGTCGCTACGCCGGCATCGGTGATGTCATCGTGGCGACCGTCAAGGACGCCATCCCCGGCGGCAACGTCAAGCGCGGCGACATCGTCAAGGCGGTCGTGGTGCGCACCGTCAAGGAACGGCGTCGGGCCGACGGCAGCTACATCAAGTTCGACGAGAACGCGGCCGTGATCATCAAGGCCGACAACGACCCGCGCGGTACCCGCATCTTCGGACCCGTCGGTCGTGAGCTTCGCGAAAAGCGCTTCATGAAGATCGTCTCGCTGGCCCCGGAGGTTTTGTAAATGAAGGTCCACAAGGGCGACACCGTCCTCGTCATCTCCGGCAAGGACAAGGGTGCCAAGGGCAAGGTCCTGGTTGCCTACCCGACCCGTAACCGGGTCCTGGTCGAGGGCGTCAACCGCATCAAGAAGCACACCGCGGTCTCGGCGAACGAGCGCGGCGCCTCCTCGGGCGGCATCGTCACCCAGGAAGCCCCGATCCACGTCTCCAACGTGATGGTCGTCGACTCCGACGGCAAGCCCACCCGGGTGGGATACCGCACCGACGAAGAGAGCGGCAAGCGCGTCCGCATCGCCAAGACCAACGGCAAGGACATCTGAGAAGCATGACCACTGTGGAAACCACCGAGAAGGTTCAGCCCCGGCTGAAGCAGCGCTACCGCGAGGAGATCAAGGACGCGCTGCTCAAGGAATTCGAGTACGCCAACGTGATGCAGATCCCGGGCGTGGTCAAGGTCGTGGTGAACATGGGCGTGGGCGACGCCGCCCGCGACGCGAAGCTGATCAACGGCGCGGTCAACGACTTGGCGCTGATCACCGGCCAGAAGCCGGAGATCCGCAAGGCCCGCAAGTCCATCGCGCAGTTCAAGCTGCGTGAGGGCATGCCCATCGGCGCCCGCGTGACCCTGCGCGGCGACCGGATGTGGGAGTTCCTGGATCGACTGATCTCGATCTCGCTGCCCCGTATCCGCGACTTCCGTGGACTGAGTCCGAAGCAGTTCGACGGGACCGGCAACTACACCTTCGGCCTGACCGAGCAGTCGGTGTTCCACGAGCTCGACGTGGACTCGATCGACCGCCCCCGCGGCATGGACATCACCGTCGTCACCTCGGCGACAAATGACGACGAAGGACGAGCGCTGCTGCGGGCTCTCGGCTTCCCGTTCAAGGAGAACTGAGCAGATGGCAAAGAAAGCTCTGATCAACAAGGCCAACAAGAAGCCCAAGTTCAAGGTGCGTGGCTACACCCGCTGCAACAAGTGCGGTCGGCCGCACTCGGTGTACCGCAAGTTCGGCCTGTGCCGGATCTGCCTGCGCGAGATGGCGCACGCGGGCGAGCTGCCCGGCGTGCAGAAGTCCAGCTGGTAACCCACAGACCCACAACGACCAAGTAAGGGCGCGGCAGGCCCGGACCAGTAGCTGGGAACCGCCGCGAGGAAGGTGACATACCTGTCATGACCATGACGGATCCGATCGCAGACTTCTTGACGCGTCTGCGCAACGCCAATTCGGCGTACCACGACGAGGTGGTTCTCCCGCACTCGAAGCTCAAGGCGAACATCGCCGAGATCCTCAAGACCGAGGGCTACATCACCGATTACCGGACCGAGGACGCCCGGGTGGGCAAGGCCCTGGTGGTCTCGCTCAAGTACGGCCCCAGCCGTGAGCGCAGCATCGCCGGCCTGCGCCGCGTGTCCAAGCCCGGTCTGCGGGTTTATGCAAAATCCACCAATCTGCCGCGGGTGCTCGGCGGCCTGGGCGTGGCGATCATCTCCACGTCCTCGGGTCTGCTCACCGACCGTCAGGCAGCGCGACAGGGCGTGGGCGGCGAAGTCCTCGCGTACGTCTGGTAGCGGGATAGGAGCTAGGAGACTATGTCGCGTATTGGAAAGCAGCCGGTCCCGGTTCCCGCCGGGGTCGATGTGACGATCGACGGACAGAACGTGTCCGTCAAGGGCCCGAAGGGCACGCTGTCGCTGGACGTCGCCGAGCCCATCGTGGTGACGCGGGACGACGACGGCGCCATCGTGGTGACCCGCCCGGACGACCATCGGGACAACCGCAGCCTGCACGGGCTGTCGCGGACCCTGATCGCCAACCTGGTGACCGGTGTGACCGAGGGGTACACCACCAAGATGGAGATCTTCGGCGTCGGCTACCGCGTAGTGGCCAAGGGCAGCAACCTCGAGTTCGCCCTCGGCTACAGCCACCCGGTCGTGGTCAGCGCCCCCGAGGGCGTGAACTTCGCGGTGGAGAGCCCGACGAAGTTCTCGATCTCCGGAATCGACAAGCAGAAGGTCGGCCAGCTGGCGGCCAACATCCGTCGTCTGCGGAAGAGCGACCCCTACAAGGGCAAGGGCATCCGCTACGAGGGTGAGCAGATCCGCCGCAAGGTCGGAAAGACAGGTAAGTAGACATGGCCGAAACCACCTCTCCCAAGAAGCATCAGCCGGTCGGGCAGAACATCTCGGCGACCCGGCGGGTGGCGCGGTTGCGTCGGCACGCGCGGTTGCGCAAGAAGGTGTCCGGTACCCCCGAGCGTCCGCGCCTGGTGGTCAACCGCTCCTCGCGGCACATCCACGTTCAGCTGGTCGACGACCTGAGCGGCACCACGCTGGCCGCGGCCTCCTCCATCGAGGCCGACGTGCGTGGGGTCGAGGGCGACAAGAAGGGCAAGAGCGTCCGGGTCGGTCAGCTGATCGCCGAGCGCGCCAAGGCCGCTGGAATCGAAGCCGTGGTGTTCGACCGTGGCGGATACACCTACGGCGGCCGTATCGCGGCGCTGGCCGACGCCGCCCGCGAGAACGGACTGAAGTTCTGATGACTGACAACGGAAGGACCGCATGATGGCGGAGCAGACTACGGGCGGAGCGGCCGAGACGGCCGCCAGCACCGGCGCCCCGACCGCCGGTACCCGGACCGACACCGAGCGTGGCGGACGCGGCGGACGTGACGGCGGCCGTGGCCGCCGCGACGACCGCGGTGGCCGCGGCGGCCGTGACAACGCCGACAAGAGCAACTACCTCGAGCGGGTCGTCACGATCAACCGCGTGTCCAAGGTGGTCAAGGGCGGTCGCCGGTTCAGCTTCACCGCGCTGGTCATCGTCGGCGACGGCAAGGGCATGGTCGGCGTCGGCTACGGCAAGGCCAAGGAAGTTCCGGCCGCCATCGCCAAGGGCGTCGAAGAGGCTCGCAAGAACTTCTTCCGGGTCCCGCTGATCGGCGGCACCATCGTGCACCCGGTGCAGGGCGAAGCCGCTGCCGGTGTCGTGATGCTGCGTCCGGCCAGCGCGGGTACCGGTGTGATCGCCGGCGGTGCGTGCCGCGCGGTGCTGGAATGCGCCGGCGTGCACGACGTCCTGGCCAAGTCGCTGGGCAGCGACAACGCGATCAACGTGGTGCACGCCACCGTTGCCGCGCTGAAGATGCTGCAGCGCCCCGAAGAGGTGGCGGCCCGTCGCGGTCTGCCGATCGAGGACGTCGCGCCGGCGGGCATGCTGCGCGCGCGTCGGGACAGCGAAGCGCTGGCTGCCGCAGCGGCGCGTGAAGGAAGCAACTAGTCATGGCTGAAGTGAAGATCACCCAGGTGCGCGGCGTCATCGGCGCGCGCTGGAAGCAGCGGGAGAGCCTGCGCACTCTCGGCCTGCGGAAGATCCGCCATTCGGTGGTCCGCGAGGACAACGAGCAGACGCGCGGTCTGATCCGCGTGGTAAACCACCTCGTCGAGGTTGAGCCAGTTGAGGAGGGCGGCAAGTGAGCGTCATCAAGCTCCACGACCTGAAGCCGGCCGCCGGGTCGAAGACCGCCAAGACCCGCGTGGGTCGCGGTGAGGGATCCAAGGGTAAGACCGCGGGCCGCGGCACCAAGGGCACCAAGGCACGCAAGAACGTGCCGGTCACCTTCGAGGGCGGGCAGATGCCGATCCACATGCGGCTGCCCAAGCTGAAGGGCTTCAAGAACCGGTTCCGCACCGAGTACGCCGTCGTCAACGTCGGCGACATCGCCAAGGCGTTCCCCCAGGGCGGCACCGTCGGCGTCGACGAACTCGTCGGCGCGGGCCTGGTCCGCAAGAACGTTCTGGTGAAGGTGCTGGGCGACGGCAAGCTGTCGGCCAAGGTCGACGTGACCGCCCACAAGTTCAGCGGTAGCGCGCGGGAGGCCATCACGGCCGCCGGCGGCAGCGCCACCGAACTGTAGGCACAGCAAACGAGAGAACGGCCCCCGCCGCGGCGGGGGCCTTTCTCATGGGCGTCCCATGGGCACCGCGCCTTCGGGAGGCGCGAGCGGGCCGTCGGCGACTACACTGCGTCTGGCGAGCAGCGAGGAGAGCCATGAAGCATCGGAGTACCGCCGGCGTACTGGCGGCGGCCTGCATCGGCGCGAGCGCGTTGCTGGCTGCCGGCGCGGCCCAGGCCAGCACCGACGATCAGCGGTTCACCGATGCGGTGGCCACGCTGAACATCCCGATGGCCCCCGACGTCGACGTGCCCAAGGTGGGCCGCGACGTGTGCGGCATGATCACCTCCGGCCGCGCGACCACCGTGGACCCGGTCCGGACCGTGCGCGGCGTGGTCGGCACCCTGGAGAAGAGCGGGATGAATCGCGGTCAGGCCGTGGGCCTGATGCGCGCCTCGGTCGCGGTGTACTGCCCCGAGCACGGCGGCATCGTCGGCCGCTGACTCGGGCGGATCCGGGCCGGACCTCGTGCCGGGCCGACTCGGTACGCTCGATTTCATGCTTGCGTTCCTGCCCGGCCTGCCCGGGCCCGACGATGTCCGGGCCCTGGCCAAGAAGGTCGACACCGCCCGCCACAACGGCGTGCCCGACGGCTGCATCATCGAACTCGACCTGCAGTCGGTGCCGCCGGAGACCGGCGGCACCGGCCCGGTGGCGATGGTGTCCAACATCGTGGGGCAGCGCCGGCCGCTGACGCTGCGCGAGACCGTGGCGGCCCTGCACCGCGCCGCCGAGGACGACCGTGTCGCCGGGTTGATCGCCCGGGTGCAACTCAGCGCCGCGCCGCCGGGACCGATCCAGGAACTGCGCGCGGCGATCGCGGCGTTCACGGCGGCCAAGCCGTCGCTGGCCTGGGCCGAGACCTACCCCGGCACACTGTCCTACTACTTGGCCTCGGCGTTCGGCGAGGTGTGGATGCAGCCGTCGGGCACCGTCGGCCTGATCGGCTTCGCGACCAATCCGATGTTCCTGCGCGACGCGCTGGACAAGGCCGGCGTCGAGGCGCAGTTCATCACCCGCGGCGACTACAAGTCGGCGGCCAGCCTGTTCACCGAGGACGGCTACACCGCCGCGCACCGCGAGGCCGACACCCGGATTGTGCAGAGCCTCGCCGAGCAGGTGTGGCGCGAGGTCGCCGAATCCCGCGGCACCACCGTGGATGCCGTCGACGCCCTGGCCGACCGGGCGCCGCTGCTGCGCGACGACGCGGTGGCCGGCAAGCTGATCGACCGGATCGGCTTCCGCGACGAGGCCTACGGCCGGATCGCCGAACTCGTCGGCGCCGAGGGTATCTCGCCGAGCACCGGGGACCCGGATGGCGAGGACGCCCCGCCGCGGCTGTACCTGGCGAAGTACGCCCGCAGCGGCAAGCCCGAACTGCCCGCGATGAACATCCCCGGCCGCCGGGGCCCGGCCACCGTCGCCGTGATCACCCTGGCCGGTCAGATCGTCAGCGGGCGCACGACACCGCAGGTGCTGCCGGTCGGCCGGCCCAGCGCCGGCGCGGACACCATCGCCGCGGCGTTGCGGGAGGCCGCCGCCGACGACGACATCTCGGCGATCGTGCTGCGGGTCGACAGCCCCGGCGGTTCGGTGACGGGTTCGGAGACCATCTGGCGGGAGGTGGTCCGGGCCCGGGCCGCCGGCAAGCCGGTGGTCGCATCGATGGGGGCGGTGGCCGCCTCCGGCGGGTACTACGTGTCCATGGCGGCCGACGCGATCGTGGCCAACGGCGGCACCATCACCGGGTCCATCGGGGTGGTGACCGGCAAGCTGATCGCGCGCCACCTCAAGGACCGCCTCGGCGTGGCCTACGGCGGCGTGCGCACCAACGAGAACGCCGACGCCTGGTCGATCAACGCGCCGTTCACCGCCGAGCAGCAGGCCCGCGTGGAGGCCGAGGTCGACCTGTTCTACACCGACTTCGTCGAGCGCGTCGCCGACGGCCGCGGGATGACCACCGACGCGGTCCACGACATCGCGCAGGGACGGGTCTGGACCGGCGCCGACGCGCTGGAGCGCGGGCTGGTCGACGAACTCGGCGGGCTGCGCGCCGCGGTGTGCCGGGCCAAGGTGCTCGCCGGGGTCGACCCGGACGCCAAGGCCCGGGTGGTGGCCTATCCCGGGTCTTCGCTGCGCGACATGCTGCGGCCGAAACCGTCGTCGGTACCCGCGGCCGCGGCGCTGTCCGCGGCGGTGCCCGCGATGCTGATGACGGCGGTCACCGAGGCCGTTGACCAGGTGCAACGGCAGTTCACCGGCGCCAACGCGATCTGGTTGGGGCAGCACCGCTTCTGAGCTGCGTGACACTCCCGGAATGCCCGAATGTTTGCCGCGCGAACCTGCGGGTACCTAACATCAGGCGTTGGAGCCGGCATTGTCGGGTGAGCCGAGGAGGAGCGCTGTGGAGCGCGAACACCAGCAGGAGTTGACTGCCGAGGGTCCGCAACCACCGCCCGGAGTGCTGAAACGCGCGATCGCCGCCTCGGCGATCGGCAACGCCACCGAGTGGTTCGACTACGGTCTGTACGCCTACGGCGTGGGCTACATCTCGGTCGCGATCTTTCCCGGCGACACCCAGAGCGCCACGCTATTGGCACTGATGACGTTTGCCGTCTCGTTCCTGGTTCGACCGCTCGGCGGTTTCGTGTGGGGACCGCTCGGCGACCGCATCGGACGGCGAGCCGTGCTGGCGGTGACCATTCTGTTGATGTCGGGGGCCACGCTGTGCGTGGGGCTCGTCCCGACCTACGACATGATCGGGTTCTGGGCGCCGCTGCTGATGGTGCTCTTGCGGATGATCCAGGGCTTCTCCACCGGCGGCGAGTACGGCGGGGCGGCCACGTTCATGGCCGAGTACTCGCCCACCCGGCGACGCGGATTCCTGGGCAGCTTCCTGGAATTCGGCACGCTGGCCGGGTTCGCCACGGGTGCGTTGATGATGTTGGGCATGTCGCTGATGCTCAACGACGAGCAGATGCACAGCTGGGGCTGGCGAGTGCCGTTCCTGATCGCCGCACCGCTGGGGTTGATCGGCATCTACCTGCGTTCGCGGCTGGAGGAGACGCCCATCTACCAGGAGTTGGAAGACGAGGGCCGCACCGAGAAGGGGATCACGGAGGAGTTCAAGGATCTGCTGGTGCGGTACCGGGGTCCGATCCTGCGCCTGGGCGGCTTGGTGGTGGCGCTCAACGTCGTCAACTACACGCTGCTGACCTACATGCCGACCTATCTGGGCGCGACCATCGGGCTGTCGGAGACGATGTCGCTGCTGGCGCCGATCATCGGGATGTTGGCCATGATGGTCTTCCTGCCGATCGCCGGTCAGTTGTCCGACCGTGTGGGCCGCAAACCCCTGTGGTGGTTCTCCCTGATCGGGTTGTTCGTCATGGGTATCCCGATGTTCCTGTTGATGAGTACCGGCGTCGCGGGCGCGGTGATCGGGCTTGCGATCCTCGGGTTGTTGTATGTGCCGCAGCTGGCCACGATTTCGGCGACATTCCCGGCGATGTTCCCGACCCAGGTGCGCTTCGCCGGGTTCGCGATCGCCTACAACGTGTCGACGTCGCTGTTCGGAGGCACCGCACCGGCGGTCAACGACTGGTTGATCAACGCCACCGGCAACAATCTGGTGCCGGCGTACTACATGATGGGCGCGTGCGTGATCGGCGCGATCGCACTGGTCGGAATGCCGGAGACCGCTCGGTGTCCGATCGGCGGCACCGAGACCCCGGGCACTCCGGAGGCGCCCGATCAGTTGGAGTACGCGGTGGCCGGGGCGAGGTGAACGTCAGCTCTGCGGTGCGTTCTAGCTCAAGGTGGCGCTGACGTAGACGATCTCACCGAGCGGGTCGACGCTCTCGGCGGTGGGGACGGGCCGGCGGAACCGGGCGAACAGGTCGTCGCGCGGGATACCGCTGACCTGCCAGCCCAGACTGGCCAGATAGTCCATCACGTGGCTGCGCCGGCCGGCGTACACCAGCGCGGACATGTCGATGTCGAGGCCGTGTTCGCGCAGCGGCGCCGAGAGTTCCCGCGCCTGTTCGGCGTTGAAATCCATGATGCCCGGGGCGTATTCGGTGGCCACCGTGCTGCCGGCCGCCGACAGCGCGGTGATCAGGTCGAACAACCGGTCCTGCGCCTCGGGCGGCAGGTAGATCAGCAGACCCTCGGCCAGCCAGGCGGTGGGTGCGGCGGGGTCGAATCCGGCCGCGCGCAACGCCGCCGGCCAGTCCTCGCGCAGATCGATGCCCACCGTGCGGCGTTCGGCCGTCGGCGTCGCGCCGATGTCCGCCAGCGTGCCGGACTTGAACTCGATTACGGCGGGCTGGTCGATCTCGTAGACCACCGTGCCGCTCGGCCAGGCCAGCCGGTAGGCCCGGGCGTCCAGGCCCGAGGCCAGGATGACGGCCTGGCGCACCCCGGTGGCGGCGGCGTCGGTGAAGTAGTCGTCGAAGAACTTGGTGCGCACCGCCATCCCGTCGATCATGGCCTGCAGTCGCTCCGGGGACGCGTCCGGAACCTGCGAGAGGTCCAGGTCGCCGTCGAGCATCCGGGTGAAGAAGTCCAGGCCGACGGCGCGCACCAACGGCGCGGCGAACGGGTCGTCGATCAGCGGGTCGGGGGAGCGGCTGGCGATGGCCCGTCCGGCGGCCACCATGGTCGCGGTGGCGCCCACGCTGGAGGCCAGATCCCACGAGTCGTCACCGGTGCGTGCCATGGCTGCCCTCCTCAGGTCGGCCGCGCGGACAGTTCGGCGCTCAGATAACCGGAGTCGCCGATCATCGCCAACAACTCGTCCTTGGGCGCCTCGTAGCCCTGCGCAGTGTAGGCCTGCGCGGTGGTGCGAATGCTGATCTGCCAGCCGCGTTCGGCCAGGTAATCGCGGGCGCTGTTGCGTTCGCCCGAGTAGAACAGCTTGGTCAGGTCGACGCTGCTGCCGTGGCGTTGGCCGCGTTCGGTCAGCTTGCGCGCCCAGTCGCCGGTGAACGCGCGGCTGTCCATGTGCTCGGTGGCCAGCCGGCTGCCCGGGGCGCTGAGCGCGGTGATGTGGTCCAGCAACCGGTCCTGCGCATCCGGCGGCAGGTAGATCAGCAGACCCTCGGCGATCCAGGCGGTGGGGGCGTCGGGGTCGAAACCGGCCGCGGTCAGCACGGCGGGCCAGTCCTCGCGCAGGTCCACCGCGACGGCGCGCCGGTCGGCGGCCGGTTCGGCGCCGAGGTCGCCGAGCACCCGGGTCTTGAACTCGATGACGGCGGGCTGGTCGATCTCGAACACCACGGTGTCCGCCGGCCAGTCCATCCGGTAGGCGCGGGTGTCCAGGCCCGAGGCCAGGATCACGGCCTGGCGGATGCCCGCGGCGGTGGCCTCGGCGAAGAAGTCGTCGAAGTAGCGGGTCCGGACCACGATCTGGGCCCGCATCGTGTCGCCGTCGAACAGCGGGTCCTCGTCGAAGTCGACCGCGCCCTCGGCCACCCGGACGAAGTAGTCGGTGCCGACGGCCCGCACCAGCGCCGCCGCGTACGGGTCGTGGATGGGCGGGTTGGGGCCCCGGCTGGCCAACGCCCGCGAGGCCGCCACCGACGTCGCGGTGGCCCCCACGCTCGAGGCCAGGTCCCAGGTGTCGCCTTCACTGCGGGCCATGGCTATTTCTCCGCACTCACGTAGGTGACCGCCGCGAACCCCTCGTCGGCGTCCAGCCGCTGCATGCCGTAGCGGACCAGCAGGTCGTTGGCCGTCGCCGCCGTCGTCGACCAGCCGTGTGCCTGCAGGTAGCTGGTGACGTCGGCGCGGTCACCGAGAAAGACCAACGCCGAGAAGTCGATGTCGAAGCCGTGTTCGCGCCAGCGGTCGGCCGAGGCCTGCATGCGTTCCCGGGTCTCGTCCTCGTCGGCGTCGGCCTGGCTGGGCACGCCCTCGGCGGCCAGCCGGCTGCCCGGCGCGCTGAGCGCGCTGATCTGGTCGAGGAGCCGGTCCTGGCCCTCGGGCGGCAGATAACCGAACAGGCCCTCGGCGATCCAGGCGGTGGGTGCGGCGGGGTCGAAGCCGGCCGCGGTCAGCGCGGCGGGCCAGTCGGCGCGCAGATCGATCGCGACGGTGCGCAGGTCGACGCGGGGCTGGGCGCCCAGGCCGGCCAGGGTGGTCGTCTTGAACTCGATGACCTCGGGCTGGTCGATCTCGTAGAGCACCGTGCCCGTCGGCCACGCCAGCCGGTACCCGCGGGCGTCCAGACCCGAGGCCAGGATCACGGCCTGCCGGATGCCGGCCTCGGCGGCGGCGGCGAAGAAGTCGTCGAAGAAGCGGGTCCGGGCCGCCATGCCGTCGGCGAACCGGCTCATCCCGACGGGGGAGTCGCCGCCGTCGAGTTCGGCCGCGGTCAATTCACCGCGGGCCAGGCGGGCGAAGAACTCGATGCCCACGGCCTCCACCAGCGGCGCGGCGTACGGGTCGTCGATCACCGCGGGCTCGGCCCGGGTGGCCATCGCACGGGCGGCGGCCACCATGGTCGCGGTCGCCCCGACGCTGGAGGCGAGGTCCCAGGTGTCGTCATCGGTTCGGGCCATGCGCATCCTTTCGGAAGATGTCAGGTAATTAGGTAATTAGTCTGTATAAGAAGATACTGCGAGCCTACGCGCGCCCGACTGAGGAAAAGCTGTGAGGAGGTCGGCCCGCGGCGCCGAGAAGTTCGATCGGCCGGACAGCGTTGTGCGATGCGGATCCGCCCGAGTCCGGCTGTTACTCTCGTAGACTGCTGCACGCCGCCGTCATCGGCGCGTCACACCCGGACAAACCCGACGCTGGCTTGGGACATCTCGAAGCCAGCCCCATTGGCACGTCGCGGCACCCACCCGGCGGCCCAGGAGGAAGAGTGCTCTCAGCCTTTATCTCGTCGCTGCGGACACCTGACCTGAGGCGCAAGATCCTCTTCACGCTCGGAATTGTCCTGTTGTACCGCGTCGGCGCGACCCTGCCGTCCCCGGGCGTCGACTACGGCAACGTCCAGCAGTGCATCGACCAGGTCAGCGGCGGCGACTCCGGTCAGATCTATTCGCTGATCAACCTGTTCTCCGGCGGCGCGCTGCTGCAGCTGGCGGTCTTCGCCGTCGGCGTCATGCCCTACATCACCGCGAGCATCATCGTGCAGTTGCTCACCGTGGTCATCCCGCGGTTCGAGCAGCTGCGCAAGGAAGGCCAGTCCGGCCAGGCCAAGATGACGCAGTACACCCGCTACCTGACGATCGCGCTGGCCATCCTGCAGGCCACCTCGATCGTGGCGCTGGCGGCCAACGGTGGCCTGCTGCAGGGCTGCTCGCTGGAGATCATCCCGGACACCAGCATCTTCTCGCTGGTCATCATGGTCCTGGTGATGACCGCGGGTGCCGCGCTGGTCATGTGGATGGGCGAGCTGGTCACCGAGCGCGGCGTCGGCAACGGCATGTCGCTGATGATCTTCGCCGGCATCGCCGCCCAGATCCCGGGCGAGGGCCAGATGGTCCTGGAGAGCCGCGGCGGCATGGTCTTCACCCTGGTCTGCATCGCCGCCCTGGCGATCCTGATCGGCGTCATCTTCGTCGAGCAGGGTCAGCGCCGGATCCCGGTGCAGTACGCCAAGCGCATGGTGGGCCGCAAGATGTACGGCGGCACCTCGACCTACCTGCCGCTGAAGGTCAACCAGGCCGGCGTCATCCCGGTGATCTTCGCCTCGTCGCTGATCTACATCCCGCAGCTGATCACCCAGCTCATCCAGAGCGGCCGCAGCGAGCCGGGCAACAGCTGGTGGGACCGGTTCGTCGCCGACCACCTCACCAACCCCGCCGACGTCGTCTACGTCGCGTTCTACTTCGGGCTGATCGTGTTCTTCACGTACTTCTACGTGTCGATCACGTTCAACCCCGACGAGCGCGCCGACGAGATGAAGAAGTTCGGCGGCTTCATCCCGGGCATCCGGCCCGGTCGTCCGACCGCGGACTACCTGCGCTTCGTCCTGAACCGCATCACGCTGCCCGGCTCGATCTACCTCGGTGTCATCGCCGTGATGCCCAACCTGTTCCTGCAGATGGGTAGTGGGGCCACGCTGCAGAACCTGCCGTTCGGCGGTGTGGCCGTGCTGATCATGATCGGCGTCGGCCTGGACACGGTGAAGCAGATCGAAAGCCAGCTCATGCAGCGCAACTACGAAGGGTTCCTGAAGTGAGAATCGTTTTGCTCGGACCTCCCGGAGCCGGTAAGGGAACCCAGGCGGTCAAGCTGGCCGAGGAGCTCGGCGTGCCCCAGATCTCCACCGGAGACCTGTTCCGCTACAACATCAGCAACGGCACCGACCTGGGTAAAGAGGCCAAGAAGTACCTCGACGCCGGTGACCTGGTGCCGGCCACGCTGACCAACGCCCTGGTCGACGACCGGCTCAACGACGCGGACGCCGCCGCCGGGTTCATCCTCGACGGCTTCCCGCGCTCGGTGGAGCAGGCCGAGGCGCTCGCCGAGATGCTCGCCAAGCGCAACGTGGCCCTCGACGCCGTCGTCGAGTTCCGGGTGCCCGAGGACGAGCTGGTGACGCGCCTCAAGGGACGCGGTCGCGCCGACGACACCGAGGACGTCATCCGGCACCGGATGGGCGTGTACCGCGACGAGACGGCCCCGCTGCTGGACTTCTACCGCGATCAGCTCAAGACCGTCGACGCCGTCGGCTCGCTCGACGAGGTGTTCGCCCGGGCGCTGCAGGCGCTCGGCCGCTGACGGCGGCACCGGCTCATGGTTTCGTTGCCCGGACTGCGCAGCCGCAAGGTCGTCGCGCAGCGTAGCGCCGCCGAACTCGACGCCATGGCCGTCGCCGGCGCGCTGGTCGCCGCCGCCCTGCGCGCGGTCCGCGAGGCCGCCGCACCCGGCGTCTCCACCCTGGACCTGGACCGGATCGCCGAGGCCGTCATCCGCGACGGCGGCGGCGTCCCGTCGTTCCTCGGCTACCACGGCTTTCCCGCCACCGTGTGCTCCTCGGTCAACGACCGCGTGGTGCACGGCATCCCGTCGGCCGCCGAGGTCCTGTCCGCGGGCGACCTGGTGTCCATCGACTGCGGGGCGATCGTCGACGGCTGGCACGGCGACTCGGCGGTCACGTTCGGGGTGGGCGAGCTCATCCCGGCCGACGAGGCGCTGTCGGCGGCCACCCGGGACTCCATGGAGGCCGGTATCGCCGCCATGGTGCCCGGCAATCGGCTCAGCGACGTCTCGCACGCCATCGAACGCGGCACCCGGGCGGCCGAGGCCAAGTACGGCCGCCGCTACGGCATCGTCGAGGGCTATGGCGGGCACGGCATCGGCCGCCAGATGCACATGGATCCGTTCCTGCCCAACGAGGGAGCCCCCGGGCGCGGCCCGCTGTTGGCCCCGGGCTCGGTGCTGGCCATCGAGCCGATGCTCACCTTGGGCACCGTCAAGACCCGCATCCTCGACGACGAGTGGACCGTCGTCACGACCGACGGTTCGCGCGCCGCGCACTGGGAGCACACCGTCGCGGTCACCGAGGACGGCCCGCGGATCCTGACACTCGCGGCGGACTGAGGTCCACCCCACCCGCATGCGGTATGAATGTGCCGATGGTCGATTCGGTTGAGTCGCGCGACCCGATCGCGCAGGCGCACGATAACTGGGAGCGTTCCGGCTGGGGCGATGTCGCCGACGGCATGGTTGCGGTCACGTCGGTCATGCGGGCCCATCAGATCCTGCTGGCGCGGGTCGAGACCGCGCTGCGGCCCTACGATCTGAGCTTCTCCCGGTTCGAGCTGCTGCGGCTGCTGGCGTTCAGCCGCAGCGGTGCCCTGCCCATCACCAAGGCCTCGGATCGGCTGCAGGTCCACGTCACCAGCGTCACGCACGCCATCCGCCGGCTCGAGGCCGCCGGCCTGGTCCGGCGGCTGCCGCATCCGACCGACGGGCGCACCACGCTGGTGGAGATCACCGAGTTGGGCCGGTCGACGGTGGAGGACGCGACGGTCACGCTCAACGAGAAGGTGTTCGCCGACATCGGGATGTCTGCGGAGCAGTCCCGCGCCCTGGTGGGCTCGATCGAGTCGTTGCGCCGGCACGCCGGCGATTTCTGAACTGCCGGTGAACAACCGGTGTCACGGTAGCTCGGCACACACCCTCTGACGTGACCGTCGATGAGGGTCTCGTCACATTGATTCGCCATACTTGCCCAGAAACCGGGTCATACCTCTATGGTTTGTCGACAAGAAGATTTGCTGTGCCGATGCGGCGCGCGAATCGTCGGGCAAACGAGAAAGGTTCGCTGGCATGGCACGGGGATCGGGCGGGTGGCATCCGGTGCGCAGCGGCTGGCAGTTGCTGGGCGCGGCGGCGGTGCTGGGGGCGTTCCTGGCGCTGTGCGTACCGCTGTCGCTCAGCGTCGTCGACCGGGCCGGTCAACCCATCGGCTGCGGCAGCGGCCTGAACCCGGACACCTCGGCCGCGCGCTACGTCGACACCGTGAACCAACGGCTGCACGTTCAGGGCGGCGCGGCCTTCGTCGCCAGCGATTATGTCGGCGAATGCCATGGTCTGATCGGCGATCGCCGCGCGGTGGCGGGCACCGTCGGCGGGGTCGGGACGGCTGTGCTGCTCACGGCGCTCATCGCGCCGGTGGTCGCCGGGGCCCGGCGTTCCCGAACCCCGGCGCTGCACTACTCGCCGCGCAGGGCCTCGATGACGGCGCTGAAGTCCTTGTCCGCGTGATCGGCGGCGAACTTGGCGTAGATCTCGGCGGCGTGGCTGCCCAGCGGTGCGTTCGAGCCGGTGGAGGACACCGCGGCCATCGCCAGCCCGAGGTCCTTGTTCATCAGCGCGGTCGCGAAGCCCGGCTTGAAGTCGTTGTTGGCCGGTGAGGTCGGCACCGGTCCGGGCACCGGGCAGTTGGTGTGCACCGCCCAGCAGTTGCCGGTGGCCCCGGTGATGACGTCGAACAGCGACTGCGCCGACAGGCCCAGCTTCTCGGCCAGGACGAACGCCTCGCCGACGGCGATCTGCTGCACCGCGAGCACCATGTTGTTGCAGACCTTGGCGGCCTGACCGGCCCCGGCCGTGCCGCAGTGCACCACCTTGGCGGCCATCGGCTCCAGCACCGCGCGGGCGCGTTCCACGGCGTCGTCCTCGCCGCCGACCATGAAGGCCAGGGTGCCGGCGACGGCACCCTTGACCCCGCCGGAGACCGGCGCGTCGAGCTGAGCGAAACCGGCCTCGACGGCCTGCTTGTGCACCTCGCGTGCGTCGTCCACCGAGATCGTCGAACTGTCGATGAACAGGGCACCGGCCTTGGCCGCGGGCAGCACCTCGGCGTAGCAGCGCTTCACCACATCGCCGTTGGGCAGCATGGTGATCACCACATCGGCGCCGTCGACGGCCTCGGCGCCGCTGCCGAACACCTCGGCGCCCTTCTCGGTGGCGGCCTGCGCCAGCGCGGCAACCGGGTCGAACCCGCGCACGGTGTGGCCGGCATCCAGCAGGTTGGCCGCCATCGGCCCACCCATGTTGCCCAAGCCCAGGAATGCGATCGTCGTCATTGCCAACCTTTCCAGCGGTTCTTTAACCGGCGGCCCTGGCGCGGGCGGCCTCGGCCCGGCCGATGACCACACGCATGATTTCGTTGGTGCCCTCGAGGATGCGGTGCACCCGCAGATCGCGGACGATCTTCTCGATGCCGTACTCACCCAGATAGCCGTAACCGCCGTGCAACTGCAGCGCCTGATCGGCGACGTCGTAGCAGGTGTCGGTCACGTAGCGTTTGGCCATCGCGCACAATTCGACCTTGTCGGCGGCGCCGGCGTCAAGAGCGGAAGCCGCGCGCCACAACATGATTCGCGAGGTCTCCAGCGCCGTGGCCATGTCGGCCAGGGTGAACCGGATGGTCGGCTCGTCGAGCAGCGAGCCGCCGAACGCCTCCCGGTCACGGACGTAGCCGGCGGCCTTCTCGTGCGCGGTGCGGGCCCCGCCCAGCGAGCAGGCCGCGATGTTGATCCGGCCGCCGTTCAGCCCGTTCATCGCGATGCCGAAGCCGGTGCCCTCGCCCTCGGGGCCGCCCAGCATCGCCTCGGCGGGCACCCGGACCTTCTCGAAGATCACCTGGGCGGTGGGCTGCGCGTTCCAGCCCATCTTGGCTTCGTTGGCGCCGAAACTCAGTCCGGGCGTGTCCTTTTCGACCACGAAGGTGGAGATCCCGCGCGGCCCGTCGGCGCCGGTGCGGGCCATCACGACGTAGACGTCGGACACCCCCGCGCCGGAGATGAACTGCTTGACGCCGTCGAGCACGTAGTCCGAGCCGTCGCGCACCGCCCGGGTGCGCAACGCCGAGGCGTCCGAACCCGCACCCGGTTCGGTGAGGCAGTAGCTGGCGATGGACTCCATGGAGGCCAGCCGCGGCACCCAGGTCTTGCGTTGTTCCAGGGTGCCGTAGCTGTCGACCATCCACGCGCACATGTTGTGGATCGAGATGAACGACGCGATGGCCGGGTCGGCCGCGGCCAGTTCCTCGAAGATCCGCACCGCGTCGAGCCGGCGCAGACCACTGCCGCCCACGTCCTCGTTGCAGTAGATCCCCGCCATGCCCAGTTCGGCGGCCTCGCGCAGCACATCGGTGGGGAAGTGCTTGGTCTCGTCCCACTCCAGCGCGTGCGGCGCAAGGCGTTTGGCGGCGAACGCGGCCGCCGTCTCGGCGATCACGCGTTCGTCGTCGTCCAATTCGAACACGTCGGACCTCACCCCTCCTTGAAGGTGGGGATGGAGAACTCGGCGCCATCCTTGATGCCCGAGGGCCAGCGCTCGGTGACGGTCTTGACCTTGGTGTAGAACTGGATCGAGGCCGTGCCGTACTGGTTCAGGTCGCCGAAGCCGGAGCGCTTCCAACCGCCGAAGCTGTGGTAGGACACCGGAACCGGGATCGGGACGTTGACGCCGACCATGCCGACCTGCACGCGCGAGACGAAGTCGCGGGCGGCGTCGCCGTCGCGGGTGAAGATCGCCACGCCGTTGCCGTACTCGTGCTCGGAAGGCAGCCGCAGCGCCTCGTCGTAGTCGTCGGCGCGCACGATGCACAGCACGGGCCCGAAGATCTCGTCGGTGTAGATGGACATGTCGGCGGTGACGTTGTCGAACAGGGTGGGCCCGATGAAGTAGCCCTTCGACAGGTCGTCGTCACCGAAGGCCAGGTCGTCGCTGGCGCGCTCGCGGCCGTCGACCACCAACTCGGCGCCGGCGTCGACACCCTGCTGGATGTAGTCGCGCACGCGCTCCAGGGCGGCGCCGGTGACCAGCGGGCCGTAGTCGGCCTTGGGGTCCAGGCTGTGCCCGACGCGCAGCTGGCTGATCCGCTCGACCAGCCGGGACCGGAGCCGGTTCGCGGTCTCCTCGCCGACCGGCACGGCCACGCTGATGGCCATGCAGCGCTCGCCGGCGCTGCCGTAGCCGGCGCCGATCAGCGCGTCGACGGCCTGGTCCAGGTCGGCGTCGGGCAGCACGATCATGTGGTTCTTGGCGCCACCGAAGCACTGGGCGCGCTTACCGGTGTTGGCCGCGCCCGAGTAGATGTACTGGGCGATGTCCGAGGAGCCGACGAAGCCGACGGCCTGGATGTCCGGGTGGTTCAGGATGGCGTCGACGGCCTCCTTGTCGCCCTGCACGACCTGCAGCACACCGTCGGGCAGGCCCGCCTCGCTGAACAGCTCGGCCAGCCGCAGCGGCACCGAGGGGTCCCGCTCGGAGGGCTTGAGGATCAGGGCGTTGCCGCAGGCCAGCGCGGGGCCGGCCTTCCACAGCGGGATCATCGCCGGGAAGTTGAACGGCGTGATGCCGGCGACCACGCCGAGCGGCTGGCGGATCGAGTAGACGTCGATGCCGGTGCCGGCGTTCTCGGTGAACTCGCCCTTCATCAGGTGCGGGATGCCGACGGCGAACTCGATGACCTCGATGCCGCGCTGGATGTCGCCGTGGCTGTCGGCGACGGTCTTGCCGTGCTCCTTGGAGAGCAGCTCGGCCAGCTCGTCGGCGTTGGCGTTGACCAACTCGATGAACTTCATCAGGATCCGCGCGCGGCGCTGCGGGTTGTAGGCCGCCCACTTCTTCTGGGCTTCCACCGCCGAGGCGACGGCGGTGTCGACGTCGGCGGTCGAGGCCAACAGCACCTGGGCCTGGACGTCGCCGGTGCTCGGGTTGAGCACGTCAGCGGTACGGGTGGAGGAGAGGTCGCTACGACGTCCATCGACGAAGTGCGGAATCTTAGTGGTCATGTGACGTCCTGCGGAGAGTCGGAGCAGAGATACTTGCATATCCTAGTAAATGGCTACGGCGGCGCGCAAGACCTTGTTCGAGGGGGCACAGCCCCGGCGGCGGGCGATCCCGCCGTCGAGCGCCGCCGCCATCGAGAGTGCGCTCAGGGCTGTGGTCGCGGCCGATCGCACGACCCTGGTGATGTTCTCGGCGCGCCGAGCGGTCGTGCTAGGCCAGGCCGGCGAGGAAGTCCTGGGTCTCCTGCCAGGTGGGCAGCAGCCCGGCGGCCTTGACCTCGGCGAGGCTGGGCGCTTCGGCGTCGCGCTCGGAGATGACCCGACTGCTACCGAAAACCGTGTCCGGCCAGTCGATCCCGATCTCCGGGTCGGTGGGGGAGATGGTGTGCTCGCGCTGCGGGTCGTAGCCCGCCGAGCACAGGTACATCACCGTGGAGTCGTCCTCGAGCGCCAGGAAGCCGTGCGCCAGGCCCTCGGACAGGTAGATGGTGTTGCGGGTCTGCTCGTCGAGGCGCACCGAGTCCCACTGCCCGTAGGTGGCCGAACCCACGCGCACGTCGACGACCACGTCGAACACCGCGCCGCGCACGCACGTGACGTACTTGGCCTGGCTCGGCGGCAGCTGGGCGAAATGCAGTCCGCGCAGCACGCCGGCCGAGGACACCGAGCAGTTGGCCTGCCGCAGATCGAACCGGTGCCCGGCGAACTCGGTGAACTCGGCGTCGGTGAACCATTCGAAGAAGGTGCCGCGCGCATCGGAGTGCAACCTCGGGGTGATCTCGTAGGAGCCCGGGATCTTCAGTTCGCGAAAGGCCATCTCACTGTCCCCGCTTTGCGTATCGGTCTTCCACGGCGTCCTTGAGCGGGGACCACCACTGGGGGTTGTCCCGGTACCAGTCGATGGTCGCGCGCAGCGCGTCGTCGAAATCGGTGTGCGCCGGCGTCCAGCCCAGCTCGTCGCGCAGCACCGTCGGGTCGATCGCGTAGCGCAGGTCGTGGCCGGCGCGGTCGGTGACATGGTCGAAGTCGTCCGGATCGCGGCCCATGAGCCGCAGGATCGCTTGCAGCACAGTGATATTGGAGCGCTCGTTGGAGGCGCCGATCAGGTAGGTGCGGCCCATCCCGCCCTGGTCCAGGATGCGGCGCACCGCACTGTTGTGGTCGTCGACGTGGATCCAGTCCCGCACGTTGGCGCCGGTGCCGTACAGCTTGGGCCGCCGGCCGGTCAGGATGTTGGTGACCTGCCGCGGGATGAACTTCTCCACGTGCTGGTAGGGCCCGAAGTTGTTGGAGCAGTTGGAGATCGTGGCGCGCACCCCATAGGACCGCACCCAGGCGCGCACCAGCATGTCGGCGCCGGCCTTGGACGCCGAATACGGGCTCGACGGGTTGTACGGGGTGGTCTCGGTGAACCGCTCGGAGCCGTCGAGGTCCAGGTCGCCGTACACCTCGTCGGTGGAGATGTGGTGCAACCGCACGCCGTGCTTGCGCACCGCCTCGAGCAGCGTGAAGGTGCCCATGACGTTGGAGTGCAGGAACGGGCTGGGATCCGAGAGCGCGTTGTCCACATGGGTTTCGGCGGCGAAGTGCACCACGGCATCGCACGCCGAGACCAGCTTGTCCACCAGCGCCGCGTCCGCGACATCGCCCTCGACGAGTTCGACCGCGTCCTCGACCGGGGCCAGCGCGGTCCGACTGCCCGCGTAAGTCAGGGCGTCGAGCACGGTGATCTCGTCCTCGGGATGCTCGCGCACGGTGCTCTGGACGAAGTTCGCGCCGATGAAACCCGCACCCCCGGTGACCAGCAGCCGCATGCCTGCAGACCCTACCTGGGCGCTCAGCTTCGGGCCGTGAGGCCCAGCGGCCCGGCCAGGTCGGCCAGGGTGGGCAGCAGGTCCTCGGGGTCGCCGAGCACCTGGATGGTGACGTGGTCGGCGCCGAGTTCCAGATGTTCGGTGAGCCGCGCGGCGATGTCGTCGGGCGTGCCGTGGGCGACCACCGCGTCGATCAACCGGTCGGCGCCCGGGCGGGCGACCTCCTCGGCGGTGAAGCCGAGCCGGCGCCAGTTGTTGACGTAGTTCGACAGCCCCAGATAGAAGTCGACGGTCTGCCGGCCGAGCGCGCGGGCCTGCTCGGCGTCGCGGGTCAGCACGACCTTGTGTTCGGGGGCGAGGAACACGGTGTTGCCGATGGTGCCGCGGGCGCTGGCGGTGTGCTCCGGGGTGGTCAGGTACGGATGCGCGCCGGCGCTGCGCTGCGCCGAGAGCTGCAGCACCTTGGGGCCCAGCGCCGCGATGACCCGCCGGCTGGTGGGCACGGTCTTGGCGTCCAGGGCGTCGAGGTAGCTCACCAGGGCGTCCAAGGGCTTGGTGTATTCCTCGGTGTTCTCCGGGTGACCCACCCCGATACCCAGCAGAAACCTTCCGGGGTAGGCCTTTTCGATGCGGTGATAGGAGTCGGCGACCTCGTCGGCCGGGGCCGTCCAGATGTTGATGATGCCGGTGGCCACCTGCAGGCTGTCGGTGGCCGCCAGGATCGGCTCGACGAACTCGAGGTCGGCGGCCGGTGAGCCACCCACCCACAACGCGCCGTAGCCGAGCTTCTCGATCTCGACGGCGGTCTCCGGGCTGACGGGGCCGAATGTCCAGACGCCGTAGCGGCCGAGGTCGGGCTTGAGCGAAACTGCGTCGGTCATCGGGTGTCCATCTCCGTGTCGCTAAGCGGCGCCGGCGGTCAGCCCCAACGGGCCGGCCAATTCGGCGAGGGCAGGTATCAGCTTGTCAGTTCGGGTCAGCACCTGCACGGGTACGTGGTCGGCGCCGGCGGCGCGATGCTCCTGCAGGCGCGCTGCGACCTGCTCGGCGGTGCCATGGGCGATGACCGCGTCGACCAGCGCGTCGCTGCCCGGTTTTTCCAGGTCGGCGTCGGTGAAGCCGAGCCGTTTCCAGTTGTTGCGGTAGTTCTGCAGGCCCAGGTAGATGTCGAGCATCTTGCGCCCGGCCGTGCGGGCCTGGTCGATGTCGGTGTTCAGCACCGCCTTGTGTTCGGGCGCCAGGAAGGCGTCGGGGCCGAGCACCTCGCGGGCGCGCGCGGTGTGCTCCGGGGTGGTCAGGTAGGGGTGTGCGCCGGCGCTGCGCTGCGCCGACAACGCGAGTACCCGCGGACCGAGCGCGGCAACCACCCGGCGCTGCCGCGGCACCCCGTGCCTGTCGAGTTCGTCCAGGTAGGCCACCAGCGCGTCGTAGGGCTTCTGGTACTCGGTCTGCGCCTCGGGATGGCCGGCCCCGATGCCGAGCAGGAACCGACCGGGGAAGGCGGCGTCGATCCGGTGGAAGGATTCGGCGATCTCGGCGGCCGGCGCCGTCCAGATGTTGACGATCCCGGTGGCCAGCTGCAACCGCTCGGTCGCCCGCAGGATCGGCGCCACCCAGTCCAACTCGGCGGGCGGGGACCCACCGGCCCACAGGGCCCCGTAGCCCAGGGCCTCGATCTCGCGGAGTTGTTCGTCGCTGAACTGCTGCCACTGGGCGTAATGGCCGAAGACACCGAAGGCGCCGAGATCTGGGGAGGTCATGTCTGAGGACAACCCGGGGGCTCGGCCGGACTATTCCTCGACGGGCGCGAGCGGGTCGACACCGTTGCCTTTGGTCCGGTTCAACATCTCGGCCAGGTCGATCCCGGACGACTGGAGCGTCTCGATGATCTTGGCGACCGCCAGCGGGCTGACCCCGAGCAGCCCGCCGACCGCGTCCTGGGTGTCGGCGGACCCGCCGATGATGGACAGCCGCTCGATCTCGGCCAGCGGTGCGGCCGCGGCCTCGGTGGACTTGATCACCGACTGGAGCACGTCGGGCAGCATCTGCAGCCGCGCGGCGTCGGCGGAGTAGGTGTTCAGCGCCGGTCCTGCTGCGCGAGTTTTGGCGCCTGGGCACCGAGCGGGTATCGTGGACCAACGGTGCGGCCACCGCGCCGACTTCTCGCGTGCTTTCTCCTGCCGTCCTGGAATTCCAGGGGTGGATTTCACGTTTATCGTAGTCGCAGCTGTGGCTGTGCCCACCTGGGCGCAAACGAAGTTAAGTACATACGAAACCGACATAGTTACGAAACACCAGACGACAGGATCGCCAAGAAGTTATGGCCAAGAAAGACGGTGCCATTGAGGTCGAGGGCCGCGTGGTCGAGCCCCTGCCCAATGCGATGTTCCGCATTGAGCTGGAGAACGGACACAAGGTGCTCGCGCACATCAGCGGCAAGATGCGGCAGCACTACATCCGCATCCTCCCTGAGGACCGCGTCGTAGTGGAGCTCTCTCCCTACGACCTGTCCCGCGGCCGCATTGTGTACCGCTACAAGTAAGCCGCCCCGCAATACCACCCCCGTACGAACAGAGAACAGGATCGAACAGCCGTGAAGGTGAACCCGAGCGTCAAGCCGATCTGCGACAAGTGCAGGGTGATCCGCCGGCATGGGCGGGTCATGGTGATCTGCTCCGATCCTCGCCACAAGCAGAGGCAGGGCTAGTCCGGATCAGTCCGGGGCTCTACCGGAGCCGGTACACCGGCCGTCGCAGCACCACAACTTAATGCAGACCTCCCAGCACCACTGAGCAGATTGGCTGCTCATCACGTCCGGCACGGAGGCCGGACCCCATCAGCAGGTGGGAACGGACTGGGAACAGACCTCCGCATAGAAGAAGGAAGCACACCACTGTGGCACGTCTAGTGGGCGTCGACCTCCCGCGCGATAAGCGTATGGAGATCGCGCTGACCTACATCTACGGCGTAGGCCGTACCCGCTCCCAGGAGATCCTGGCTGCGACCGGTATCGACCGGGATCTGCGCACCAAGGACCTGACTGATGACCAGCTGACCCAGCTGCGCGACTACATCGAGGGCAACCTCAAGGTGGAGGGCGATCTGCGCCGCGAGGTCCAGGCCGATATCCGCCGCAAGATCGAGATCGGCTGCTACCAGGGCCTGCGGCACCGCCGCGGCCTGCCGGTGCGCGGCCAGCGGACCAAGACCAATGCGCGCACCCGCAAGGGCCCCAAGCGCACCATTGCCGGCAAGAAGAAGGCCAGGTAACCCCCGATGGCAACAGCAAAGAAGGCGGCAGCCGGGCCCAAGAAGGGCAAGACCACCCGTCGCCGGGACAAGAAGAACGTCCCGCACGGCGCCGCTCACATCAAGAGCACGTTCAACAACACGATCGTGTCGATCACCGATCCGCAGGGCAACGTCATCGCCTGGGCGTCCTCGGGCCACGTCGGCTTCAAGGGTTCGCGCAAGTCGACGCCGTTCGCCGCGCAGCTGGCGGCCGAGAACGCCGCCCGCAAGGCGCAGGAGCACGGCGTGAAGAAGGTCGACGTGTTCGTCAAGGGACCGGGCTCCGGTCGCGAGACCGCGATCCGTTCGCTGCAGGCCGCCGGCCTCGAGGTTGGCGCCATTTCCGATGTCACGCCGCAGCCGCACAACGGCTGCCGTCCGCCCAAGCGGCGCCGGGTCTAGGGAAGAGGATTTAGACAATGGCTCGTTACACAGGACCCGTGACCCGCAAGTCGCGCCGCCTCGGCGTCGACCTGGTGGGCGGCGACCAGTCGTTCGAGAAGCGCCCCTACCCGCCCGGCCAGCACGGCCGCGCGCGGATCAAGGAGAGCGAATACCGGCTGCAGCTGCAGGAGAAGCAGAAGGCCCGCTTCACCTACGGCGTGATGGAGAAGCAGTTCCGCGGTTACTACGAAGAGGCCCAGCGCCGCGCCGGCAAGACCGGTGAGGAGCTGCTGCAGATCCTCGAGAGCCGGCTGGACAACGTCGTGTACCGCGCCGGCCTGGCGCGTACCCGCCGGATGGCCCGCCAGCTCGTCAGCCACGGCCACTTCACCGTCAACGGCGTTCGGGTCGACGTTCCCAGCTACCGGGTGTCGCAGTACGACATCATCGACGTCCGGGACAAGTCGCTGAACTCCGTGCCGTTCCAGATCGCCCGCGAGACCGCGGGTGAACGCCCGATCCCGTCCTGGCTGCAGGTCGTGGGCGAGCGGCAGCGCATCCTCGTCCACCAGCTGCCGGAGCGGGCACAGATCGACGTGCCGCTCGCCGAGCAGCTGATCGTCGAGTTCTACTCGAAGTAAGAGATGGGTCGCCGGTAAACCGGCCGGCGACCACCTAACGGCATCAAATAGCGGGTGCCGAGAAGGAGATAAGAAACACCATGCTGATTTCTCAGCGTCCCACCCTGAGCGAAGAGGTCATCGCCGAGGACCGCTCCCAGTTCGTCATCGAACCGCTGGAGCCGGGTTTCGGTTACACCCTTGGCAATTCGCTGCGGCGCACGCTGCTGTCGTCCATCCCGGGCGCGGCGGTCACCAGCATCCGCATCGACGGCGTGCTGCACGAGTTCACCACGGTTCCCGGGGTCAAGGAAGACGTCACCGACATCATCCTGAACCTCAAGGGTCTGGTCGTGTCCTCCGAGGAGGACGAGCCGGTCACCATGTACCTGCGCAAGCAGGGCCCGGGTGAGGTCACCGCGGGCGACATCGTCCCGCCGGCCGGCGTCACCGTGCACAACCCGGACATGCACATCGCGACCCTGAACGACAAGGGCAAGCTCGAGGTCGAGCTGGTCGTCGAGCGGGGCCGCGGCTACGTGCCCGCCGTGCAGAACAAGGCCTCCGGCGCCGAGATCGGCCGCATCCCGGTCGACTCGATCTACTCGCCGGTGCTCAAGGTCACCTACAAGGTGGAGGCCACGCGTGTCGAGCAGCGGACCGACTTCGACAAGCTGATCCTCGACGTCGAGACCAAGAACTCGATCAGCCCGCGCGACGCGCTCGCGTCGGCCGGTAAGACCCTGGTCGAATTGTTCGGTCTGGCACGGGAACTCAACGTCGAGGCCGAGGGCATCGAGATCGGGCCGTCGCCGGCCGAGGCGGACCACATCGCCAGCTTCGCGCTGCCGATCGACGACCTGGACCTCACCGTCCGCTCGTACAACTGCCTCAAGCGCGAGGGTGTGCACACCGTCGGCGAGCTCGTCGCCCGCACGGAGTCCGACCTGCTGGACATCCGCAACTTCGGTCAGAAGTCCATCGACGAGGTCAAGATCAAGCTGCATCAGCTGGGTCTCTCGCTCAAGGACAGCCCGGCCACCTTCGACCCGTCCGAGGTCGCCGGCTACGACGCGGCCACCGGAACCTGGAACAGCGAAGCCGGCTACGACCCGGAAGACAACCAGGACTACGCCGAAACCGAGCAGCTCTAAAGAACAACCGTCCCGGCCCTACCTGATACGGGGGCCGGCCCCATTGAGGAGATAGTCGCAATGCCCAAGCCCACCAAGGGCCCTCGCCTCGGCGGGTCGTCCTCGCACCAGAAGGCGCTGCTGGCCAACCTGGCCACCTCGCTCTTCGAGCACGGCCGGATCAAGACGACCGAGCCGAAGGCGCGGGCGTTGCGGCCGTACGCGGAGAAGCTGATCACCCACGCCAAGAAGGGCACGCTGCACAACCGGCGTGAGGTGATGAAGAAGATCCGCGACAAGGACGTCGTGCACAGCCTGTTCGCCGAGATCGCGCCGTTCTACGCCGATCGCGACGGCGGCTACCTGCGCATCATCAAGGTCGAGAACCGCAAGGGCGACAACGCGCCCATGGCGGTCATCGAGCTGGTGCGCGAGAAGACCGTGACCGACGAGGCCAACCGGGCCCGCCGCGCCGCGGCCTCGCAGGCCAAGGCCGAGCAGCCGGTCGCCGCGGCAGCGGCGCCGCAGGCCGCCGTCGAGCCGGAGGCGACCGAAGGTCCCACCGCCGACGACGCCACCGAGGCTCCCGAAGCTGAGGCCACCGAAGCTCCCGAGGCCACCGAGTCCGAGGCTCCCGCCGAGGATGACGCTGCCAAGTAGCGAAGACGCCACGAACATGCCCGCCATCGACTCCGGTGGCGGGCATGTTCGTCTTAAGCTCGACATCGCCTACGACGGCACCGATTTCGCCGGTTGGGCCGTCCAGCGGGGCCAGCGGACCGTGGCCGGGGTCGCCGAGGAGGCCTTGTCGACGGTGTTCCGGACCCCGGTGGTGTTGCGCGCCGCCGGCCGTACCGACACCGGCGTGCACGCCACCGGCCAGACCGCGCACATCGACCTCCCCGACGACGCGCTGGTCCACGCCTACCCGCGCACCGTGCGCCACGGCGAGCCCGAATTCCGGCCGCTGGTGCGCAGATTGGGCCGTTTGCTGCCCGAGGACGTCCGGGTGCGGGACATCGTCCGGGCGCCGGCCGGGTTCGACGCGCGCTTCTCGGCGCTGCGCCGCCATTACGTCTACCGGCTGTCGCTGGCGCCCTACGGCGTCGATCCGCAGGAGTCCCGGTTCGTCACGCCGTGGCCGCGGCCGCTGGACGTGGCGGCCATGAACGAGGCCGCCCGAGAACTGTTGGGGCTGCGCGACTTCGCGGCCTTCTGCCGGCATCGTCCCGGCGCCACCACGATCCGCGAACTGCAGCGGCTCGACTGGGAGCGCGACGGCGACCGGGTCAGCGCCCACGTCACCGCCGACGCGTTCTGCTGGAACATGGTGCGGTCGGTCGTCGGGGCGCTACTGGCCGTGGGGGAGGGCCGCCGCGACGCGGACTGGACGGCCGGGCTGCTCGAACAGACCAGCCGGTCCAGCGATTTCGCGGCCGCCCCGGCCCGCGGGCTCACGCTGGTCGGGGTGGACTACCCGCCCGACGACCAGCTCGCCGCGCGCACCCTGATCACCCGCGACCTGCGCAGCGCCGACGAGCTCTGAGACCTACAGGCGGGCCGCGACGAAGTCCGCGGCCTGGTTGACCATCCCGGCCTTGATGTAGGCCGGCGCCAGGTGGTCGGGCCAGTAGGCCTCCCAGTTATCCGGGTCGGTGGGGTTGCAGATCGGGTCGTCCCCGTGGCACAGCTCGATGGTGCGCTCGGCATAGACCGGGCTGAAGGTGGAGATGGGCCCGGCCCAGCCCATGCCGTTGCCGAACAGGGCGACCGCGGCGATGCGCTGCTCGGAGCTCTGCGGCAGCGGGTTCTTGAAGGTGAACACCGAGAACGGCACGGCCAGAACCACATCGGCGACCGCGGCGCCCAGCGAGTAGCCACCGACGACGATGCGGGTGTCGGGGCAGTCGGCCACGGTGGCCTGGATGCGCCGGCTCATGTCGTTGGCGCCGAGGTCCACCTCGCTGTTGGCCGGGTAGTTCACCGAGTACAGGCGGATGTTCTGGCCGGTCTTGGCGCGCAGGGCGTCGACGAACGCGTTGCCGATCTGGCCGGCGCCGGCCGGTTCCAGGCGCCCGCGCGCGAAGACGACCTCGACGTCCGGGCAGGGCGCGGCCGCGGCGTGCGGGATCGCGGGGGTCGGGGCGACGGTGGCGGGTGCGAAGAGCAGGGCTGCGGCGGCGATGACGCCGGCTCCGAACAGTGCGCAGTATCGGCGGATTTCCACCCCGTCAATAGTACCGAAACGGGCTCAGAGCCAGCGGAGGATGAATCCCGCGGCCTGGGCGGGCATGGGGCCCGACTCGTAGTTGGTGTGCGCGAAGGGATTGCGTCCACCGGAGCAGATCGGGTCGCCGTCGCTGCACATGTCGATCGACCGGGCGCCGAGATTGCCTGCGCTGACCGGGTTCCCGAACTTCGCGGCGGGGTTGCCGAACACGGCGATCGCGGCCACGTTGTCGCGCAGGCCGGCCGGCAGCGGGGCGGCCGATCCGACGTCGCCAATCTTGTTGCCCAGCGGCGGGATTCCGACGAGCATGTCGACCACCGCGGCGCCCTGCGAGTAGCCGCCGAGCACGATGCGGGTCGACGGGCACTGCGAGGCCATGGTCGCGATGCGGTTGGTGGCGTCCCGGGCGCCGTCCGCGGCGGCCAGGAAGTCGTAGGTCGCCGGGTAGTTGACCCCGTAGGTACCCAGGGTGCGGCCGTTCAGTTGCCCCTGCAGTGACCCGGCCAGTGCGTGGCCGACCCGGCCGATGCCGGGGGCCTCGCTGGTGCCGCGGGCGAAGATCAGTTCCACGTCGGGGCACGGTTCGGCGGCCGCGGCCGGCAACGCCGTGGGGACCAGCATCGGCGCGAGCGTGAGGGCCGCTGCGGCCACCGTGGTGCCGACGGCGGCAGCAGCCCGTCGGACGGCGTTGCGGAGGGGATGAACGTCGCTCATGGCGCTAATACTCACATATCGGTGCTGGCAGATAGAAATTTCGCTCAGAGCCGACTGGCGACGAACGCCGCCGCCTCAGCCGCCTGGCCGGACGCGACGTAGTCGCTGTGGGCGGCCACGTCGCGGCCGTCGGAGCAAATCGGGTCGCCGCCGTTGCACAGATCGATGGCCCGCCCGGCCCAGACCGGGCTCGAGGTCAGCGGCAGGCCCAGCTTGGCGGTCGGGTTGCCGAACACCGCGATGGCGGCCACGTGCTCGGGCGCATTGGGCGGCAGCGGCGCGTTGAACCCGACGCCGGGCACCGGGATGGCGGCGATGACGTCGATCACCGCGGCGCCCTGCGAATAGCCGCCGAGCACCAGGCGGGTGGCCGGGCAGTTGGCCATCATCCACTGGATGTGTCCGCTGGCGTCGTTGGCGCCGCCGGCGGCGGCGAGGAAGTCCCAACTGGCCGGGTAGTTCACGGCGTAGGCGTCCACCTGCCGCCCGCCGACCTGGGCGCGCAGCGAGTCGACGAACGCCTGGCCCACCCGGCCGAGGCCCGGGGCCTCGGTGGTGCCGCGGGCGAAGACCACCTGGATGTCGGGGCACTCCGCGGCGGCGGCGGTGGGGGTCAGGGACGGCGAGAGCACCGCGGGCGCGGTCAGCACGGTGGCCGCGGCAAGCGCGGCGCCGGCGAGCGAGGCGAGGCGGCGAAGGCGGGTGGCGATCACAGCAAACATGTTAGCGAGTCGAGGTGTCGGGCAGCGCGGTCATCTGCCCCGGCTCGGCCGATCCGGCGCTCGCGGGCGCGGTCACGGTGGTCCGCGCCAGGGCCAGGCCGGCCAGCACCACGGCACCGCCGACGGCCTGGACGGGGGTCATCGCCTCTCCGACCAGCAGCCACGCCCACAGCACCGCGGCCAGGACCTCCGACAGCCCCACCAGGGACGCGAAGCTGGGTCGCAGCAGCGCCACCGCCTTGATGCCCAGGGTGTAGGCCACGGCCGTGCTGAACACGGCCAGGACTATCACGGGCACGATCCAGGAGGTGGTGATGCCGGCCACCACGACGTCGTTCGCGGTGAACCGCAGCGGCATGACGCCGGTCACGCCCAGCAGCGCCACCCCCACCGCGCCGACGACCAGGCCGCCGGCCGCCAGGGCGAGGGGATTGAGGCCGGCGCCGTCGGGTTGGTCATCGACCCGGGCGCTCATCAGGAAGTAGCACGCGGCGCAGACCGCGGCCACCATTCCCCAGAGGACGCCGACGGTGTTGATCTGCGCGGCACTGAAGACGTTGAGCACCAGCATGATTCCCACCACCGCCAGAGCCACGCCGACGAGAGTGCGGTTGGCGGGCCGACGGCGGGTGACTGCCCAGACCCAGCCGACCACCAGGATGGGCGAGGTGTACTCCAGCAGCAGCGCCACGCCCACCGAGAGGTGTTCGACGGCGTTGTAGTAGCCCAGCTGCGCACCGGCGATCGGGAAGATCCCGTAGGGCAGGACGGTCCGGTAGTGGCGCAGCGCCTCGCCGATCCAGCCCGGCCGGACCAGGCTCGCGTACACCGCCAGCACCAGCGCGCCGCCGGCCAGCCGTGCGGTGACCGCGGCGGTGGGGGTCCAGCCGGCCGTCATGAGCGCCTTCGCGAACGGTCCGGACATGCCGAAACTGACCGCCGAACCGACGGCGAGCAACAGGCCGAGCCGGAAGCGGCGATCGACCGGGGTCATCAGCATTGCGATCCTCGACGGCAGCCGCCGCCATGTCATGAGTAAAATGAATGTTGCTCATGACGCTAAGTCAGGGAGGAGTCATGAGTCAAATGAATTTCAGTCATGACACTGAGCTCACCTTGCGCACCATATGTGCGCTGGTCAACAGCGACCGCACCGACGGTGAACAGCTGGGTGACCAGCGCACGCTCGACGACTATCTCGACGGCTGGGGTTGGACCGGCCGTCGCGACCGCGACGACGACGAATTGGCGGCGGTGCACCGGCTGCGCGGCCGCCTCGGCGACCTCTTCACCCTGCTCGACGACGAGGAACGCACCGTCGCGGCGGTCAACGCCCTGCTGGCCGACACCCGTGCCACGCCCTGGCTGACCCGGCACCCCGAGATGCCCGAGTGGCATCTGCACCTGGCGTCGGTCGACGATCCGCTGGCCCAGCGCATGGGCGCCGAGATGGCCATGGCGCTGGCCGACCTGATCCGCGGCGGCGAACTGCGCCGCCTCAAGACCTGTGCGGCCCCCGACTGCGACGCGGTGCTGGTGGATCTGTCCCGCAATCGGTCCCGGCGGTTCTGCGACACCGGCAACTGCGGCAACCGACAGCACGTCGCGGCATATCGGGAACGCCGAGGCCAGCGGGCCGCGGCGGAGTAACCCGAATCGGAGTAACCCGAATCGGAGTAACCTCGACGGCCATGGGGGCCGGGGGGCGCGAGCTCGACATCGTGCTCTACGGCGCCACCGGCTTCATCGGAAACCTGGTCGCCGACTACCTGGCGACCTACCTGGCAACTGTGGCCGCGGGCGTGCGGATCGCGCTGGCGGGCCGCTCGCCGGCCCGGCTCGCGGCGCTGCGCGCCCGGCTGGGGACGGACTGGCCGGTGGTGGTCGCCGAGGCCGACGACCCGGCGGCACTGCGATCGCTGGCCGCGCGCGCCCACGTCGTCATCAGCACGGTCGGACCCTACGGGCGGTGCGGGCTGCCGATGGTCGAGGCCTGCGCCACCACCGGGACCGACTACGCGGATCTGGCCGGGGAGATCCCGTTCGTGCACGCCTCGGTCACCCGCTGGCACCAGGCTGCGGTGGCCAGCGGCGCCCGGATCGTGCACTCCTGCGGGTTCGACTCGGTTCCCTCGGACCTCAACGTGCTGGCCCTGCACCGGCGCGCCCGCGCCGACGGCGCCGACGAACTGGGCCAGACCACCTTCGTTCTGCGTACCTACTCCGGCGGTTGTTCGGCCGGATCGCTGCAGACGATGCTGGACCTGATGCGGGTGGCCGCGGACAACCCGGCGATCCGGACGGTTCTCGATGATCCGTACAGCCTCAGCCCGGACCGGGCCCACGAGCCCGACCTCGGGCCGCAACCGGATGTCGAGGCGCGCAGCGGATCCGAGATCGCCCCCGAACTGACCGGCCTGTGGGCCGGCGGTTACCTGATGGCGCTGTACAACACCCGCTGTGTGCGACGCAGCAACGCGCTGCAGGGCTGGGCCTACGGCCGCGGGTTCCGCTACGCCGAGACCATGAGCATGGGCTCGACGATCGCCGCGCCGATGCTGGCCGCGCTCACCGGCCTGACCATCACCGCCGCGGCCCGCCTCGGCGGCGCCTACCTGCGCCTGCTGCCGGCCGGACTGCTCGAGACGATGATGCCCGCCGGCGCCGGCTACGACCAGGGGGAGCGGGGCTACTACAAGGTGGAGACGTACACCACGACCACCCGCGGGCACCGCTACGTCGCGACCATGTCCCAGCACGGCGATCCGGGCTACTCGGCGACGGCGGTGCTGATCGGGGTCTGCGCGCTGGCGCTGCTGCGCAGCCGCGGCCGACCGGGTGGGGTGCTGACCCCGGCCGCCGCGCTGGGCGACGAGTTGCTGGAACTGCTTCCCGCGGCCGGGGTCTCGCTGGGTACCGCCCAGCTGGGCTGAGCGCGATCAGGGCAGGTGGAAGCCGCGGATACGATGCAGGCGGCCGCGGCCCAGCAGCGTGTTGGCCGCCTGCAGTCCCGACATCACCGCCGCCTCGATGCAGCCGGCGTTGAGGCCGGAATCCGTCCAGTCGCCGGCCAGGACCAGGTTGTCGTAACCACTTTCGTCGGCGCGCAGCCGGTACTTGTCCGAGCCGGGCACCGACTGCACATACCGGTCGGACGGATCGATGTTGACGCTGACGTGCTGGGTGTCCAGCGCCGCGGATCCGCGGCTGTCGCCGTTGCCGCACAACAGCTCCCAGGCGAACCCGCGCTCGGTGACCGCCCCGGGCAGATACAGCCCGACGTGGCGATCGAGGTGGTCGGCCGCGGTGGCGCTCACCCGCTGCCGGCACCGCCGCAGGTAGTCCGCCGGTGCCGACTCGACCGGCCACGGCGCGTCCAGGACACCGCAGAAGTAGGCGACCGCGCGGGGCCGGTCCTCGGCGGGCCAGGCCTCGGCCCACAGGGTCTGCGGCATCGACGCCCAGGTGTCGAACGGTGCGACGTAGCCGCTGGTGGTGACTCCCGGCCGGCCCCAACCCAATTGGTCCTCGCTGGACCGCAGCCACAGCTGGAAGGACTGGGTGGCCACGGTGCGCACCCGCCGGGTCATGTCCCGCCACTCGGGGCGGTCGGCGATCAACTCGCCGCAGATCAACTCCACCATGCCCAGCGAGGCGGCCAGCACCACCCGGTCGAAGTCGGTGCCGCGCCGCAACACCCGGGTCTCGACGTCGCGGCGGTCGTCGCCGAAATGACATTCGAGTCCGGCCAGGTCGCCGCGCGGCCGCAGCTGGTCGGCCAGCGGTGCGGCGGGAAACACCGGCAGCCCGCCGACGCGGATCAGGGGTTCGTAGCGGTCGTGCCCCGGTGCCAGGTGCACCTGGCGTCCCATGGTGATCGTCTCGATCGCCTGGCGGCGCGCGTCGAGGTGCAGGCCGTCGACGCGATGGAAGAACTCGAAGCGCACGCCGCGCCGGCGCAGCACCTGATACAGCGGCGCGATCACCACATCGCCCATGCCGGCGGTCATCTTCCAGAAGAAGGCGCCCTTGTACTGGAACAGTGCGATCCCGGTGAGCAGCACGCCCAGCCCGGCCGCGAAAGTCGGTCGGGCACAATCACCATCGGCGTAACCGAAGACCATGTCGTAGAGGCCGCGGATCAGCGCGAAGTCCAGCACGTCCGGGTGCGCGCCGTGCCGCAGCAGCCAGTCGCCGTACTCCTCGTCGTTGATCGCGCGAAAACCCTGCGGGTCGGTGACCAGGTTGTCGACGATCACCCCGCGCGCCGTGGCGGTCAGCACCGACAGCAGCAGCCAGAACCGGCGGTGTTCGGGGCGGTGCTCGTAATCCAGGGGGTCGCGCACCCCGTCGAGCGGCGCGTCGAACAGGCGGCGCCCCGCCGGCGGGTCCGATCCGGCATCGGCCAGCACGGCCAACGCCGTCAGCGCGCCGCGGCGCAACTGGTCCAGTGCTCGCAGCGGGAATGCCGTGCGCGCCGGGGCGGGGGCCTCGGCGGCCAGCGAGTCGGCGAAGTCGAGGATCAGCCCGAGGGTGCGCCGGGCGAGGTCGGTCGCGGTGACCTCGCGCCCGTCGGCGTCCGGCTCGCCGGGCAGTTCGTCGTTGCGGCTGAACTTGCCGGGCCACACCGACCACTGACCCGCCCACCGATCGGCCATCCCGAGCTCGTCGGCGGGGACCAACGCCTGATCCCAGGTGCGTACGGGCGCGTCGGGATCGGTGCTGGCCCGGTCCAATTCGGCGTAGCACTCGCGCAGCAGCGCGAAGGCGTTCTCGTAGGAGCCCAGCCAGATGTGCAGCCCGTGTTCCTCGATGCGGCCGTGGGCGCCCCGGCTCGACGCGGCCTTGCCGCCGAGGCGCCACCCGCGCTGATAGACCGTGATGGATTCGAACCGGTCCCGCCAGCCCGGTTCGCTCAGCCGCCACGCCGCGGACAGCCCGGCCATGCCGCCGCCCAGGATGGCCACCTTGTCCCGGCCGCGCATCACCCGACCAGCGAGCGCAGCCGCGCCAGGTCGGGCCAGTCCTGACCGGCCGGAAAACGATCCAGCACCGCGAGCAGTTCGGCGCGGTGGGGCTCGCCGCCCCACCTGAACGCGTCTGCCGCGGCGCGCAATTCGAACACCAACGCCCCCTGCCGGCGGGCCAGCTCGAGCGCGGCGCGCAGGTCGGCCTCGACGGCGTCGGCGCAGTCGTGGGTCTGGGCGCGGATGCGCAGCAACTCCGCGTCGTAGATGTGCCAGTCGGTCTCCTGGGCCATCTGCAGCGCCAGGTCGACGCGGTCCCGAGCCTCCTCCTTGCGGCCGGCCGCGAGCAGGGTCTGGGCCAGGGCCGCGTCGTACCAACACAGGAACGAGATGAGCTCGGCCGCGCGCCACGCCTCGACGACGACGGTCAGGTTCTGGATGTGCTCCTCGAGCGCGGCCGGATCCCTGGCCCCGCCGGCGACCGGACTGCGGGAGGAGGTGTTGGCGCCGGCGCTCGCCGCGATCATCACCCACTCGTCGAACCCGGCCTGTTGGCCGATGGCCGCCACGTCACCGAGAAGCTGTGCGGCCCGGTCGGTCTGGCCGGCCTCGGTGCGGATCAGCGATTCGATGGTGTGTCCGTAGCACAGGGTGAACGGGCCGTGCGGGAACGGCAGCGTCTGGCAGCGCCGCTCCATCTTGGTGAAGGACTCCTCGGCGCCGGCCAGGTCGCCCTGGATGAAGCGGGTGAATCCGACGAAGGTGTACATCCCGGCGACCGGGTCGTTGGGGGCGAACCAGGCCCCCTCGATCTCGGCGGAGTCCAGGCTCTCCACCGCCAGCGCCGCGGCCTCCAGAATGGCTCTCGCGGAATCGAACTCGCCCCGGAACACGGCCAGCGAGCCGAATACCGCGTCGGTGGCGGCGCGGTACCAGTCGGGCATGTCGGCCAACCGCAGCCGCAGCGCCTCCACCAGCTGGGTGGCGCGGCGCAGGTCGCCGCGGGTCGCGTAGTAGCTCCACAGGCCGCTGAAGGTGGCGTAGAGGGCCAGGCCGGGCTCGTCGCTGATCAGCTGCAGGCAACGCTCGAACTCGGCGGCGGCCTCCGCGCTCGCGTGCCCGGTGGCCGTCGAGGACAGAAAGCCGCGCTCGAGCCGGATGTCGACCTCGTGCAGGTCGCGGGCGTGACTGGCGGGCAGCCGCTCGACGTTCTCCAACGCGCGGGCAAGGTGGTTCTGGGATTCGATCAACGCCCCGCGCTGCCGGGCGTTGATGGACGCCTTCTGATACGCGGACGCGGCCTCGTCGAACCGCTGCGCCTTCTCGTAGTGGTGGGCCACCTGCGGCCACTCCGGCGTCCCGTCGGCGGCGCCGGCCACCAGGGCGTCGGCGATCCGGATGTGCAGCCGGCGTTGCACACTCGGGGGCGAGAGTTCGGCGGCGACCTCGCGCAGCAGTTCGTGGTGGAATCGCCACCGGTTCTTGCCGACCGCCTGCAGCACCCGGCCCCGGGTCAGCTCGTCGAAGATGGCGTCGACCTCGCCGCGGTCCAGGTCGACCACCGAGCGGATCAGTCCCCGGTCGATGAGCCCGCCGGTCAGCGCTGCGGCCTCGACGACGACGCGGGCCTTGGTGCTCGACCGCACCCGGGCGATGAGTGCGTCGTAGAGGGTGTCGGGCACCTGGGTCGAGGAACCCGCGTCGGTGGTTGCTCCCGGACCTTGGCGACCACCTCCTCGATGTAGAGGGGGATGCCGTCGCAGCGCTGCCGTACCTTCTTGCGGGCCCGGTTGTCCAGCTGCGGATGCAACGCCCGGATCAGCTGATCGGCCTCGTCGTCGTCGAGTGGCCGCAGCGCCAGGACGTCCGGGTCGCCGGCCAGCGTCGGGAGTTCGCGGTCGGTGATCAGCACCAACGCGTGCGGGTGCGGGTCGCGCGCAGCAGCGCCTCGAGGACCTCGACGGTGTCCTCGTCGTACCAGTGCAGATCCTCGAACAGGATCACCCCCGGGCCGGGGCCCACGCACGCCAGCAGGTAGTCGCGGACGGCCTCGGCGATCTGCTGGTAGAGCCGCGTGGCGTTCGCCGTCGCCAACCGGTAGCCGCTCTCGGGGGTCAGCCCCAGCACCGGGGCCAGCAGCGGCACCACCCGGTTGGTGTCCAGCCCAACGGAATTGAGTTCGGTCGTCAGTTTCTGCAGGGTCGTGGCCGCGTCCGAGTTGCGTTTGATGCCGCACCGACGTTCCAGCAGGCGGCGCACCGGCCGCAGCCCGACGTGGGTGTGGAACGGCGAACCGAACAACCGCAGCACCGGCGCCTTATCCCGCTGGGCCAGTTCGACCACCGACTCGACCAGCCGGGACTTACCGATGCCGCCCTCGCCGCACACCGCGAGGCCGGCGGGGCCCAGTTCGCCGGCGCCGGCGCCCGCCCAGGCATCGCGCAACCGTGCGACTTCGGCCTCCCGGCCGATCAGCGGGCCGCGGACGCCGGCCGACGTGTCGCGCTCGCCGATCACCCGGAAGTGGGCGACCGGTTCGTCGACGCCCTTGACCAGCGCGGCGGGGCGCTCCTCGAGTTCGTAGTCGTCGCGTACCAGGTGTTCGATGGCCGCGGACACCGCGACCGCGTCCGGGTCGGCCAGGCTGCACATCCGGGCGGCCAGGTTGGCGCCCAACCCGTAGACGTCGTCCTGGGCGATGTCGAGGTAGACCAGGCCGCGGTGCACGCCGACCCGCACCGCGATGTCGAAACCGAAACGGCGGCGCACCTTCTCGCTGAGCTGGACGACCTCCCGGGTGATGTCCAGCCCGGCCTGCACGGCGCGGCGCGCGTCGTCCTCGTGGGCGGTGGGATGGCCGAACACCGCCAGCAACCCGTCGCCCTTGGTGGAGCCGACGTGGCCCTCGTAGCGGTCGACGATCCGCAGGACCTGATCGCGGTAGTGTCCGACGACCGTGCGATAGACCTCCGGCTCGATCCGGGTCGACAGCGCGGTGGAGTCGACCAGGTCGGCGAAAAGAATTGTCAGACGCCGGATCTCGCCGCCGTCGGCGGGGGAGTCCAGCAGCCCCTCGGCGTCGGAGTTGCTGCGGTCGACGGCCAGCACCTGCCCGGCCAGGGCGTCGGCGGTGGCGCGGTCGCCCCGGTTGATCGCCGTGACCGCGCGGTCGAGCAACTCTTCGATGCTGGGCTGATCGGTCAAGCGCTGCTCACAACCCAACGGTGACGGGCAGGGGATCGAGGGCGGCCGGGATCCCGTCGGCTCTGGTGAACCGCACCGTTCCGGTGTAATTGGCGCCGATCCGGCATTCGTCTCTCAGGTAGACCCGGAAGTGGTCGGCGTTGGCGTCGAGCACCGCCGGCCGGAACTCGATCAGCGCGCTGTCGACGGTGTCGTCGCCGCGGCCCACCCGTCGGAATCCGACGGCATCGAGGCGGCGCGGGAACTTCGCCGGTTCGACGAACACCTTCTCCGAGGGCCACGGCTTGCCCGGTCCGAGACCGCCGAACCACGGCCCGGCGCCGGCGGTCTGCAGGTACCCCGCCACGGTGCGGATCTGCAGGTCGATCAGGTCGTGGATGGTGCGGATCCAGCCATCGAGACCCCACTTGCCGGCCTTGTCGTCCGCGGCGGCGTTGGCGATGATGATCCGCAACTGCTCCTGCAGCGCCCGCGCGGCGGCCTCCTGTTCCCGCAGGACCGGGTTGCCCGACGACGGTGCCGCCGGGGTTTCGGCGGGCGGCGTCGGGTAGCGCGGTTGGGTGACCGTCTCGAGGTACTCGAGCGGTTTGGTCAGCAACTGCTCGGTGACGCCCTGGTAGTGCTTGGTGACGTCGGCGAGGCGCAGCGTGCCGGCCGACCAGCGCCCCGCCAGGTTGAAGTAGCTGGTGCCGATGTTGGCGACGGCGTCGGTCCACAGCTTCACGGCGGTGGTGACCGCGTGGTCGGCCGGCCGCGGCGTCCCGTCCGCCGCGAACCCGGCGGCGGCCGGGTTGGGTGCGGGTTCGGCCGGCACCGGCACGCCGGTGTCGTAGTGGTCGAACTCCTTGCATTCGTTGGACGGGTGCTGGGCCGCGCCGATCAGGAAGTCGCCCGAGGCCGTGCCGTAGCCGGCAATACACACCAGTCGGGCCTGGGTATACGGCGAGACGCCGGTGATGTGCACGACCTTGCGGGTCCGCACGGCCACACCGTCTTTCGCTGCGCTGTTGGTGTCGTTGTGGGCCCACATGTTGATGTAGCCGCGGTCGACGGTCACCCGGCCGTCGCCGCCCCGGCCCGGGCACGGGTCATCCAGGTCGTAATCGAGTCGCGCCCAAGGGATCTTCTCGTCTTGGCCACTGACCGACAGGTGGTACTTCAGCGCGGTGCACAGGTGCAGATTGTTCGAGACGCTGCAGAATCCGACCTTCTCGAGCACGCGCCGCCAGCCGTCGGGGCGCTCGGGTTTGGCAATCGGGTCCATGCTGCAGAAGAAATGCTGGTAGTTGTGGTGCCAGTTGAAGGGGTTGACGACCTTTTTCAGCTTGTCCAGCGACACCGCGCCGGTGGTGCATTCGGTGTCGACCACCACGGCCTCGGTGCCGCAGACGTCGATCACCGAGGCGTGGCACACCGGGATGTCGAGGATGTCGGGGTCCAGGTGCAACGCGTCGACGGTGTGTCTGCGGAAACTGTAGAACTGGTCGCGGTGCGCCATCCGCAGCGGCAACTCGGTCAGGAAGGTCTGCACGGCGCCGCCGGGCTCCTGGCAGGTGGCGCTGAAGGTTTGCCGGCGCTCCTGATAATCCCGTCTGTCGCCGGCATTGTTCGGGGCCGGTCCCAGCAGCGCCAGCGCACGGGCGACGTAGTCCTCGAAGGGCGGTTCCTCCGGTGGTTTCCCGCGCGATTCGGGATCCTTCGGGTCCGCCGGGCGAACGGTGTCCTGATGCACCCGGCACAGCGCCGTCGTCGCATAGAGCAGCCGCGACTTCTCCGCGGCGCTCAGCGGGTCATCCTCATCGGTGGTCGTCTCCAATTCGGCGATGGCGTGGGCGAAGTTCGGTTCCAGTCGCGGATTCTGCGGAAAGAACAAGGTTTCGAGTTCGCGATACCAACCCGTATTCGCCGATGCGCCGGGAAGAAACTCGTCGACGATACTTGGGACGATGGAATCGGAGGCATGAGTCACCGCGGCATCCAACGCCCCGTACACCTCGAGTAGCGAACGCAACGCAGCCATTGCCCCCTCCTTGGCCCGTATGCGCAGTTAGCATACCGTCACGCGGGCCCCGATTCGGGTGGGTTTCGGGGTGGGATCACCGGTGGGGATTGCGAAGGAGTCAGGCCCATGGAGCGTGGGAATGGGGCCGCATCCGGCGGCGAGCTGCCGTGGGCCGCGGTATTCGATCCGGCAGCAAATATGCGGGCGCTGACGGGTATTCAGGCCGAGGGATTACGTGCGGCCAGCGGGTTGGTCGACCGTTTTATCCGAATTGCCGCGACCGGGTTGAACGGAATTGAGGGCGGCGCCGAAACTTCCACGGGAGATTCGCGCGGGAATGGTCGGCAGGACCGGCGCGCGGACCTGTTCGGCGCCACCGATATCGAACCCCTGCTGCGGTCGTGGCTGGCGATGATGGAGCAAATGCTGCCCGGGGCGGCGCCCCCGGAGCACGACGGTGCCGAGGGCGCGGCGCTGGATTTCAGCCGTTCGGTGGCCTCCGGCCGTATCGAATTGACAGCACATCCACAGGAAACGGCGCGCGCGGAGGTCTGGCTGCGCAATCCGGGTAGGGCCGATCTCGGTCCGGTGCGGCTGCGGTGCGGTGATTTGCTGGCGGCGGACGGCGGCACAGTGCCGGCGACGACCGTGCGTATCGATCCGGCCGCGGTGCCGATGCCGGCGCGGTCGAGCCGCGGGATCGAACTCTCGGTGCACGTGGACGCGGGCGTGGCGCCGGGGTGGTACCGGGGCATGCTGTTGGCGCAGGGTTACCCGGAGTTGTGGTTGCCGGTCGGCCTGCGGGTCTGCGAGCCCGACGCGTGACCAGCGTCGCCGACGACCCGGATCTGGTGGTCGCGGTCGAGGACCGGCTGCGCGACGTGGGGCGCCAGGTCCGGCGGGCGATGCTGGACGCCATGCCCGACGGCGAGCCGGTGCAGTGGCTGTACGGGCCGATGCGCGAGTATCCCGCGCGGCCCGGCAAGGCGTTGCGGGCCGCCCTGTGCTTGTCGTCGGGCCGCGCGTTCGGCGCCGACTCGGCGGCGCTGCTGGGCATCGCGGTGGCAATAGAGCTGCTGCACAACGCCTTCCTGGTGCACGACGACATCGCCGACGGCAGCGAGATGCGCCGCGGCCGGCCCACCCTGTCGGCCAGCCACGGGCTGGCGGCGGCGCTGAACGCCGGCGACGGCCTGGCGATCGTGGCAAGTCAGGTGCTGCGCAAGGCGACCCGGCCCCTGGACCGGGAGCTGGCCGACCGGGTGCTGGCGGAATTCGACACCATGGCCCTGCGGACCCTGGAGGGCCAGGCCACCGAGATCGGCTGGCAGTCCGACCATGTCGAGGATCTGGTGCCCGCGGACTACCTCGAGCTGATCATGCACAAGACGTGCTGGTACACCACCATCTACCCGCTGCGGGTCGGCGCATTGATCGGGTCGGCCGGCACCGCCGACCTGGCCCCGCTGATCCGGTTCGGCTTCCACTTCGGCGCGGCGTTCCAGATCCGCGACGACCTGCTGAACCTCATCGGTGACGAACGGACCTACGGCAAGGAGATCCTCGGCGACCTCTACGAGGGCAAGCGGACCCTGACGCTGGTCCACCTGCTCGACGTCGCGCGCGGATCCGACCGGGCGGTGCTGCGCGACTATCTGCGGCGCAGCCGGGCCGAACGCTCCCCGGAACTGGTGCGCACCGTCCGCACCATGATGGACGACTACGGCAGCATCGACTTCACCCGCGAATACGCCGAGGGGATCCTGCTGGTCGCCGAGGACTACTTCGAGGAGGCCTTCGCCGACGCGCGCCCGGGTCCGGATCTGGACTTCCTGCGTTCGTTGGTGCCGTACGTGTGGGCGCGCTGGCGCTGACTGTGGATCGGCGCGCACCCGGGGCGGCCGACTGCTCCTACGGTGGGGCGGTGATCGGAGTGCCCGAGGAGCGACAACAGGCCGGCGCCCGGCGGTATCTGGCCCGTCGCCTGGAACGGGCGTTGCTCTACGGCGATGCGCGCGGCGGTCCGGACGGTGCCCGCACGCCGGCGTTCTGGGTGTTCCTCGGCGCCGCGGTGGCCGCGCTGCTGACCGCCGGGGCCATGCTGCTGGACCTCCTGCGGCCCGCGCCGACTCTGGGCACCGCGGCCATCGTGATGGACCGCGACACCGGCGCGCTGTACGCCCGCGTCGACGACGTCCTGCACCCCGCACTCAACCTGGCCTCGGCGCGCCTGGCGACCGGCAGCGCGGAGGACCCCGACCCGGTGGGCCGCGCCGCGATCGACGCGGCCAAACGCGGTGCGCCGATCGGGATTCCAGGCGCGCCGCACCGCATCGGGGCGGCGCTGACCGAGGCCGAGTCGCGGTGGACCGTCTGCGACGGCGCCCGCACCACGATCATCGCCGGGCCGCCCCCGGCCGGCATCACGGCGCTGCCGGCGACGCAGCCGATCCTCGCCCGCGGGCCGGGCGGCAGCACGTATCTGCTCTACGACGGCCGGCGCGCGGCGCTGGACATCGAGGACTCGGCGGTGCGCCAGGCCCTGCGGCTCGACGGCACAACCCCGGCCCCGGTCTCGGCGGCCCTGCTGGGCCTGGTGCCCGAGGACCCGCCGCTGGTGGCGCCGGACATTCCCGGTCTCGGAAATCCCGGGCCGGACGCGCTGCCCGGGACCCGGATCGGCGACGTCGTGCGAATCGAGAGCACCAGCGGCCCCGAGTATTTCGTGGTGCTGGCCGGCGGCGTGCAACGGGTCGGCGCGGTGCTGGCCGACCTGATCACCTTCGCCGGCGGGCGTGCGATCACCGACCTCGCGCCGGGCGTGCTGAGCGCGGTGCCCACGGTGGGTGCGCTGACGGTGCCCCACCACCCGGACCGGCTGGAGCCGCCGCGACCGGCGCCGGCCGCGGTGTGCGCGACGTGGCTGCCCACCGGCGCGGTGCACCTCGAGGTCGCCGACGCGGTACCGACCGACGCCACGGTGCGGCTGGCGCAGGCCGACGGCGACGGGCCGGCCGTCGACGAGGTCCTGCTGCCGCCGGGGCGCGCCCTGTACGTGCGTCCCGAACGCGGCCCGCGGGTGGGAACCCTGGTGAGCGAGAACGGAGTTCGGCACGCGATCGACGACGCCGCGGCCGCCGGCCTACTGGGCCTGCCCGACTCGCCGGTGCCCGCGCCGTGGCCGGTGGTCGCCGCGCTCCCGGCCGGCCCGCCGCTGAGTCGTGCGGCGGCTTCAGTGGCCCGCGACGTCGTCGTCGCGCCCGCGACGCCCGCCCAACGCTGAGGCCGCGACCAACAGCACCGCGCACACCCCGACACCAATCAGGGCGGCGTTGCGGGCACCGGTATCCGCCGCGGGTTCGGCTGCCGGGGTGAGCGGGTGACCCTGCGCGCGGGGCGACGGCGCCGCCATCACCGATTCGCTGCCGAGCGCCCGCACCGGATCGACGACCCCGTTGCCGATCGCCGGATCCCAGCCGCGTCCGCCGCGCGCGCTGGTCTCGATGCGCTGCATCACCTGCCGGGCATCGAGGTCCGGAAACCGGGACCGGACCAGGGCCGCCAGGCCCGCGACGACGGGCGCGGCATAGCTGGTGCCCGAGATCGGCCGGTCGCCCGCGGCGGCCGGCAACGCGTCGATCAGGCCGTTGCCCGCCGGGTTCAGCGACACCAGGTTCTCTCCCGGTGCCCCGACGTCGACCCACGGCCCGGGCATGGTGAACGCGGACGGCGCGCCGTCCGGGCCCACCGACCCGACGGTCAGGACGTAGTCGTCGTACCAGGCCGGGCTGACCGCCACGGTGGCCGTATCCCATTGCGTAGCAGCCCCATCGGGCTGGCTCGGACATTGCCCGGCGCCACCGATGTTGCCGGCCGCCACGACCACAACCGCGTCCTTGACGTCGACCGCGTAGGCCAGCGCGGCGCCCAGCGCGCCGTCGTCGAGCGCCCCGGCGCGGCAGGCCACCGAGGAGATGTTGATGACCGTGGCGCCCCGGTCGGCGGCGGTCCGCACGGCCCTGGCCATGGTTTCGACGTCGCCGAACCCGACCGCCCCCGGGTCGTGGGCGGGCCCGAACTTAGTGCTCGACTGGCGGATACTGAGCACCGTCGCCGCCGGCGCGAGGCCGGAGAACCCGTCGGGGCCGGGCGCGGCGGCGATGATCCCGGCGACGACGGTGCCGTGGCCGTCACAGTCCTCGGTGCCGTCGCCGGCGGCGACGTAGTCCCCGGCGCCCTCGAGGCGGGCCAGGCGGTGATGGCGCGCGACGCCGGTGTCGATGACGGCCACCCGCTGACCCTGCCCGCGGGTCAGCTGCCACGCGGCCTCCAGACCGAGCGCGGCCACGGGATGCTCGGGGGCGCCGTCGGTGGGCAATTGCCGTGGCACCGCGCAGATCTCGCGCTGGGCGGTGGCGACCGGGGGAGTCGGTGCGGCGGGTCCGGGCAGCCGGTGGCTGTCGATGACCGGCGGTGTCAGCGCCTGCGCGGGTGGCGCCGGCCCCGCGGCCGCGACGAACAGCGCCGCCGCGAGGATCCGAAACGTGCGCATCAGCGCAGGTCCAACGCCCACCACGCGGCCGGCAGCACCGCGACCAACGCGATCTGTTCGGCCGCGGCCAGGACGCGCAGCAGCCCGGCGGTCGGGCCGGCCACGGCCCACCGGATCGCGAACACCGCGGCCGCCACGCCGACCGCGGCCGGCCACGTCGCCCCGGCCGGGGCCTGGGTCACGAGAGCAGCGCAGGCGCTCAGGGTGCCCGAGGTCAGCAGCACGGCGCGGGCGGTCGGCGGCAGCGGATGGCCCGCCCGCAACAACAGCACCACGGCCGCCACCGCGCTGAACACCACATCGTCGGCCAGCACCGCGCCGATCCCGGCCGCGGCCGCCGCCCCCGCCACCACGCGGGCGTGCAGGCCCGCCCACCGAGCGGGTTCGGATCCGCCCCGCGTCAGGACCGCCCGTCCCGCCGTCGCGAGCACCACCAGCGCGACGGCGGCCAAGGCCAGACCGGTCAGCGCGATCCCGGCGTCAAAGATCATGGCCGGCAACGCCGCTGCGATCACCAGCCCCGCGGCCATCGCGACCGGGGCGAACACGTCGGTCACCCCGGGTGCCCGCCGCGCGGCCGGGACCGCGACCGTCGCGACCGCGGCCGCGGCCAACAACAACCGGGGGACCGGCGCCTCGGGAATCGCGGTGGCCCCGACGGCCGCGGCCGCGCACGCCGCCGCGGCCAGCGCCGCGATCCGGGACCGCCGCGGGGTCCAGCGGCCCCGGTCGCGGGTGTGGCGCGCCAGCGCCCGCGCCGGGTCGACATCGAGGACCTCGGTGGGCACTGCCGATTCGGTGGTCAGCACCAGCAACTCACCGTCGGTCACCCCGGCCTCGGTCAGCGTCGCCGACGGGTCCACCGGGCCCACGCCCGGAGCGTAGAGATGCCGGGACAGCGCCGCGGTGCCCTCGTCGGCGCCGTGGGCGATACCGATGTCCCAGAGCGCCGGCAGCAGTTCGGCGGCCGGGACATCGTCGGGCACGGTGACGTCAAAGCCGATGTCGTTGAGACGGATCGAGACTCGCATGCCGCGACGCTAGGCCGATCCGTACCCGGTGCGTGCGCGACGATCCACAGGTGAATTGCCGGGTGCGGCGACGCTGCATACGGTCCGTTCCGTGGTCGAGATCACCGTGTCGGAGCCGCCCGCGCTGCCGCGGGACACCCGCGGCTGGGCCCGGAACCGCTGGCTGCCGGTCCTGGGACTGGTCGCCGGGGCGGGCGTCATGGTGGCGCTCGGCGTCGGTGGGGCGCCGCTGCCGCAGCACAACCCGGCGATGCTGGCGTTCCCGGTGATCATGATCGTCTCGACGCTGACCTCGCTGGCCTACGGTGTCGGCGCGGGCGGCAACGCCAAGCTCGACCGCGACCGGGACGACTACCTGGACTATCTGGACCGCACCGGTGCCGATTTGGCCGAAGCCGCTGCGCGGCAACAAGTTCGGTCCGCACAACGCCATCCTGACCCCGATGCGCTGTGGGCCGCGGTGGGGACCCCGGCGATGTGGCGGTGCCGGCCCGGCGACGCCGACTTCGGCCGTCTCCGCATCGGCCGCGGCGACGTCACCCCCGACACCCGCCCGGTGCGGGCACCCCGCCCCGACGACGCGCAGGGCCCGCAGACCCCCGACCCCGTCACCGAGTCGGCCCTGCGGGAATTCCTCGCCGCCTATGCGACCGTGCCGGGGCTGCCGGTCACCATCGACCTGCCGGCCGCGGGGGTGGTCGCGGTGCGCGGCGCCTCGGCCGACGCGGCCGCCCTGGCGCGGTCGATGATCTGCCAACTGGCGGTCTCGCACGGGCCCGGTGAGGTCGCGATCGCCGTGGTGGCCGGCCCCTCGGCGCGCCGGCGGTGGGACTGGATCAAATGGTTACCGCACAACCGGCACCCCGCACCGATGTTCTGCCGGGACCTCGCCGAGGCCGGGCAACTGGGCACCGATCGTCGGCTGCTGGTGGTTCTCGACGCGGCCGGGGTGCCCGCGGCCACCCCGCCGATGTGCGTGCTGGTAATGGGCGGCTCCGACGCGGCGGATCTGGAGTTGACGGTGACCCCGCAGCAGGTCGCCGCCTGCCGCGCCGACGGCGCGGTGCTGGCCACGGCCACCCCGGACCTGATGGGCGAGGCGCAGGCGCTGACCTGTGCCCGCCGGCTGACCCGGCACCGCGACGACGCCGGGCGGCGGCCCGACGACTTCTGGTCGCAGCTGATGAACCGCGCACACCGGCCCCTGCGCATCCCGATCGGGACCACCCCGGGCGGCGAGGCCGTCGACCTCGACATCCGGGAATCCGCGGCCGGCGGTATCGGTCCGCACGGGCTGTGCATCGGCGCCACCGGCTCCGGCAAGTCCGAACTGCTGCGCACCGTGGCGCTGGGCATGATCGCGGGGCATTCCTCCGAGGAACTCAACCTGATCCTGGTGGACTTCAAGGGCGGGGCGACGTTTCTGGGACTGGAACGCGCACAACACGTCTCGGCCGTGATCACCAACTTGGCCGACGAGGCCTACCTGGTCGAGCGCATGCAGGAGGCCCTCACCGGTGAGCTGCAGCGGCGGCAGCGGGTGCTGCGCGAAGCCGGCAACCTCGGGGGCGTCGACGCCTACCGGCGCGCCCGCGCCGACGACCGGTCCCTGCCGCCGCTGCCCACGCTGCTGGTCATCGTCGACGAGTTCGCCGAACTGCTCAGCCAACACCCCGAATTCGTCGACGTGTTCGTGGCCATCGGCCGGCTCGGCCGGTCCCTGGGTGTGCATCTGCTGCTGGCCAGTCAGCGCCTCGAGGAGGGCCGGCTGCGCGGACTGGAATCGCACCTGTCCTATCGGATCTGCCTGAAGACGTTGTCGGCCGGAGAGTCTCGGGCGGTGCTCGGTGTCGCGGACGCCTACGAGTTGCCCGCCGCACCCGGCAGCGCCTACCTGAAGGCCGGCGCCGGCGAGCCGCTGCGCTTCCGCGCCGTCACGGTGTCGGGTCCCGCACCTGCGCCCGCCCCGGGCCCCGAACCCGTCCGCACCGTCACCGAGTTCACCGCCGAAGCGCGGCGTCCCGAACCCGTCGCGCCCCCGCCGGCGGGCACGCTGCTGGACGCGGTGCTCGACGCCGTCGAGGGGCGGGGGCCGGCCGCCCACCGGGTGTGGCTGCCGCCGCTGCCGCACTCGCCGAGCCTGGACGCGCTGCTGTCCGACGTCGCGGCCGCGGACCTGCGGGTGCCGATCGGGCAGGTCGACCGCGTCTTCGACCAGCGCCGCGAACCGCTGATGGTGGACCTGTCCGGCGCGGCGGGCCACGTGGCGGTCGTCGGAGCGCCGCAATCGGGCAAGAGCGCGGCGCTGCGCACCCTCGCGCTGGCACTGGCCGCCACGCACACCCCGCGGCGAATCCAGCTGTACGGCCTCGACTTCGGCGGCGGCGCCCTCGGTCCGCTGCGCGGGCTGCCGCACGTCGGCGCGGTCGCGGCCCGCCGCGACGTCGAACTGGCCCGGCGCATCGTCACCGATCTGACCGCGCTGCTGCGCCGCCGGGAGATCCTGTTCGCCCGGCACGGCCTCGATTCGATCGCGGAGTATCGGCGCCGCCGCGCCGACGGCACCCTGGGTGCGGAGGACCCGTTCGGCGACGTGTTCCTGATCGTCGACGGCTGGGCGGCGTTGCGCCAGGAGCGCGACGACCTGGAACTGGCCATCACCAACCTTGCCGCGGAGGGCCTTTCGCTGGGTGTGCACGTCGTCCTGGCCGCATCGCGCTGGGCCGACCTGCGCCCCGCGCTGCGCGATCAGATCGGCACCCGGATCGAACTGCGGCTGGCCGACCCCATCGACTCCGAGGTCGACCGCCGCGCCGCACGCAGCGTGCCCGCGCAGCGGCCGGGCCGAGGACTGGCCCCGGACGGGTCCGCGTTGACCCTGGCGCTGCCGCGCCTCGACGGGGCCGCCACCGCCGCCGGTCTGGCCGAAGCCACCGCGGCGGCGGGCGCCGCGCTGACCGCCCGCCATCCCGGCCACCGGGCACCGGCGACCAAGGTGTTGCCGCACCTCGTCGACCGCGCAACCCTCCCGCACGACACCGGACCCGGCCGCCGCGTCACGCTCGGACTCGACGAGGCTGAACTGCGCGCCGTGGTACTGGATTTCGATGTGCAGCCGCACCTGCTGATCCTCGGCGACCGGGGCTGCGGCAAGACCGCGACGCTGCGCGGCATCGCCCAGCAGCTCGGCGGGCCGGACCGGCTGATCGTGGTGGACCCGCGCCGGACCTTGACCGCACCCGCGGGGGCGACCCACGTCGTCGGCGAGGCCGCCCTCACCGCGCTGGTCGCCGAGGCGGTGCCGCGGCTGCGTCACGGCGCGGCCGGGCACGTGTTCATCCTGATCGACGACGCCGACCTGACCTCCGCGGGCGCGCTCGCGCCACTCGTCGAGTTCCTCCCGGCGTCCCGGGACATCGGCCTGCACCTGGTGATCGCGCGCCCGGCCGCCGGCGCCGCGCGTGCGCTCTACGAGCCGTTCCTCGCCGCGGTGCGGCACAGCGACGCGATGGGACTGCAGATGAGCGCCGCCGCCGATGAGGGACCGCTGCTCGGCTCGACGCGTCCCGCGGCGCTGCCCCCGGGGCGCGGGGTGCTGAGCACCCGCGCCGGCGGCGAGCAGCTGGTCCAGGTCGCCTGGAGCGCACCGTGACCCGGGTCGCGGTCTGCGAGCTGGGGCCGGTCACGATCCGCCGCCTGGACGGGGTGCCGAGGACCGCCGACCCGGACCTGGCCGACGCGGCGCTGCAGGCGGGCGATGACCCGATGACCGTGGTGGGGGAGCGCGCGGTGCGCACCGCGGCGGTGTGGCGCCGGGTCCTCACGCCGTTGCTCGACGGCGCATCCGAGGCGCACCTGATCCACCCCAGCTGGTGGCCCGCGACGCGACCGGCCATGGTCGCCGCGGCGGCCGCCGGCCTGGCGGACCGGGTGCTGACCCGGCCGCGGTCGGCCTCGGCCGCCGCCGACGCCGTAGTCGAGATCGGGCCGGATCAGCTGCTGGTGGCCCGCGCCGGCGGTCACGTCGTCGAAACACGCTCGGGGACAACCGAAGCGCTGGCAGCACGGGTCGCGGAGCTGGTCGACGGCGCCGGATCGGTGGCCCTCGACGCACCCGCCGACGTGCCCGGCGCCACGGTGCTGGGCGGGTTGATCACCGCGCGCCTGCGCACCGGCGTGACCCCCGTGGATCCCCGGCAATGGGCCATCGAACCTGCGGCGCCCGATCTCCCGACACCGGCGCGGGCCGGGAACCGTTGGCGTTGGGTGGCGGGCGTCGGCCTCGGCGGCGCGCTGGCCGGGGCGGCCTGGCTCGCCGCACCCGAGGCCGCGGTCGATGCGCCGCCGACGGTGGCTCTCGTGGAGGGCCGGATCAGCACCGCCGTCCCGGACGGCTGGGCGGTGCGCCGCGTCACCGACGGACCCGGATCGGCGCGGCTGGAGGTGGCCGCCCCCGGCGAACCCGCCGCGGTCCTGCACCTCACCCAGGCGGCCGTGCCCGGCGGCGATCTGCCGGCCGTGGCCGCCACCCTGCACGCCGCGCTGCGCGAGCAACCACCCGGGGTGTTCGTCGACTTCAACCCCACCGACCGGCGCGCGCAGCGCCCGGCGATCACCTACCGGGAGATCCGCCCCGGCGCCGAGATCCGCTGGACGGTCCTCGTCGACGACGGAATCCGGATCGGCATCGGCTGTGTGGGCCCGCCCGAACTTTCCGCCGTGTGCGACGCGGCGATCGGCTCGGCACATCGAATCCGGTGAAAAGGGAACCGAATTCGTCCCGGCACCGTCCAACCAACAAGGAAGATCCGACACCAGGGGAGCAGATGACCACACCACACGACACACCACAGGACGGCCTAGCCACCGACTTCGCACTGATGGCGAAGGTGGCGGCCCTGACCGATGCCCGCAGCGCCGAGGTGCGCGGGCTGTTGCACGCCTTCGTCGGCCGGTTGACCGCGGTGCCGCCGTCGGTCTGGAGCGGCACGGCGGCCACGGTGTTCCGCGACGTGATGCAACGCTGGAACGCCGAATCGGTGCGGCTGTGCACCGCGCTGGACGCCATCGCCGAAACCATCCGGACCAACGAGCGAGCCCTGCGCGCGGCCACCGAACGGCACGCCCAGCAGGTCAGCGCCAGCGCGGCCGAGCTCTGAGGGCCGCCGCCATGGATCCCATGCTGTCCTATCAGTTCGGCGAGATCGAGACCCTGGTGCGCCAGGAGATCCAGACCACCTCGGCCCGGTTGAACACCCTGCTCGACGATCTGCGGGCGCAGATCGCGCCGCTGCAGGAACTCTGGACGCGCGAGGCCGCGACCGCCTACCGCGGCGAGCAGTTGCGGTGGCAGCAGTCCGCGCTCGCGCTCAACGACATGCTGGTGCGGCTCGGTCAGGCCGTCGGTGCGGGCGCGGACGACCTCGCCGAGACCGACCGGCACGCGGCCAACACCTGGTTCCGGTAGCGCCGCCACGATCCGCTGCGCGGCCCCGTCGGGAGGAGAGCCCGGCGGGGCCCCGCGGCCACAAACCTGAACACAGTGCCGCGGCACCACCGCTGAACTGCGCAAACAAGCCGCAAGAACGCGAGTTGTCAGCCGCGGTCCGTGGGCCCACGATCGAGGTATGGACATCGACCAGTACGCCGCGTTCCTGCCCGCCGCCCGTCACCACGCCACGGTGCCGCCCGAGTCGACGTGGTTGCCGTGGCGAGGCCGCCGGGTCCACATCGCCCGCGCGCTCGACCCGACGGCCCCGATCCGGATGATCGTGGTGCACGGCGGCGGCGGGTATTCCGGCGCGCTGTGGCCGCTGGCTCGGTTGGTCGCCGAGCAGGGCGTCGAGGTGCTCTCGCCGGACATGCCGCTCTACGGGTACACCGAGGAACCCAACCCGGGGGCGGTGCGCTACGGCGACTGGGTCGACCTGCTCTGCGACATCGTGACCGAGGAGCATCGCCGCGACGACCGGCCACTGGTGTTGTTCGGCGCGAGCATGGGCGGGATGCTGGCCTACGAGGCCGCGGCCCGCACCGGCGACGTCGCGGCGGTGCTGGCGACATGCCTGCTCGACATGTCCGACCCGGCCGCGCTGTCGGCGGCCTCGCGCTGGAAGGTCAGCGGTCGCCTGAGCGCCGCGGCGCTGCGAATCGCCGGGGCCGCACTGGGTTCCGTGCGTGTCCCGATCCGCTGGATCGCCGATATGTCCGCGATGAGCAACAACCCCGCGCTGGCGAAGCTGTGCGCCGACGACCGACGCGGCGGGGGCGCCAAGGTGCCGCTGGGGTTCCTGTCGAGCTGGGTGAACTACCCGCACACGGCTCCCGAGCAGTACCGCGGGGCGCCGGTCACGCTGGTGCATCCGGCCGCGGACGCCTGGACCCCACCGCAGCGCAGTATCGCCTTCCTGCAACGGATCTCGGCGCCCACCCGCACGGTCCTGCTGGACAACTGCGGGCACTACCCGATCGAGGAACCCGGACTGACCCAACTCGAACAGACCGTCCGCGACACCCTCACGGCGGTGGCGGAGCAAGCCGATCGAAGATGAGCCGCAGCTGCGCGGTGGCATCCGGGCCGTAGCCGTGCCGGGGCAGCACCCGGTGCACCTGCGCGTCGACGGCGTGCACGATGGTCCGCGCGGTCAACTCGGGATCCCCGCCGCCGCGGTCGCACCGCTCGAGGTGGAAGGCCACCTCGGCGACGATCCGGTCCTCGAAGCCCACCAGTTCGTCGACGTCCCCGGCGGCGGTCGCGACCCGATGCAGCAGCGCGTGCAACCGCGGCCGGTCGCTGTGCAACTGCACCACCAACTCCAGCACCTCGGTCATGGCGTCGTCGAACGGCGGTTCCTCGCGGCGCAGTCGGTCGAAGACCTCCGTCAGCCGCTGCTCGGCGGTGTGCAGATGCCGGCCGGCCACTGCGCGTAGCAGCGCGTGCTTGTCGGGAAAGTACTGATACAGCGTGCCCACCGAGACCCCGGCGCGCTCGGCGATGCGGTTGGTGGTGGCCGCGATGCCCTCCCGCGAGAACACCTGGGCCGCCGCCTCGATCAGTAGGTCGAGGGTTTCCCGGGAGCGCTCCTGGCGGGGTTTTCGGCGTGACGTAACGATGACGCCATTGTCGCCCAGGCCGCGGTGTTGACCAAGTGCGTTGCGGGCGGCCAAGAGTTCCGACAGGCTGGACTCAACCGTCACGACCCGTGCCGAACTCGCCGACCAGGAGGTTGACCATGACCGTGTACGCACACCCGGGCGCCGAGGGCGCGGTGATGTCGTTCGAGGCCCGCTACGACAACTACATCGGCGGCCAGTGGGTGGCGCCGACGGCGGGACGGTACTTCGAGAATCCCACCCCGGTCACCGGCGCGGTGTTCTGCGAGGTGGCCCGCTCGGATGAGGCCGACATCGACAAGGCCCTCGACGCCGCCCACGCCGCGGCCCCGGCCTGGGGCAAGACCTCACCGGCCGAGCGCGCCCTGATCCTCAACAAGATCGCCGATCGCATCGAGGAGAACCTCGATTCCATCGCCGTCGCCGAGTCCTGGGACAACGGCAAGCCGGTCCGGGAGACGCTGAACGCCGACATCCCGCTGGCGGTCGACCACTTCCGGTACTTCGCCGGCGCGATCCGGGCGCAGGAGGGGGCGCTGTCGCAGATCGACGACGACACCGTCGCCTACCACTTCCACGAGCCGCTCGGGGTGGTCGGGCAGATCATCCCGTGGAACTTCCCGATCCTGATGGCCGTGTGGAAGCTGGCCCCGGCGCTGGCCGCGGGCAACGCGATCGTGCTCAAGCCCGCCGAGCAGACCCCGGCCTCGATCCTGTACCTGATGTCGCTGATCGGTGACCTGCTGCCCGCCGGTGTCGTCAACGTCGTCAACGGATTCGGGGTGGAGGCCGGCAAACCGCTGGCGTCGAGCCCGCGGAGCGCCAAGATCGCGTTCACCGGCGAGACCACCACCGGCCGGCTGATCATGCAGTACGCCAGCCAGAACCTGATCCCGGTGACGCTGGAACTGGGCGGCAAGAGCCCCAACATCTTCTTCAACGACGTGCTGGCTGCCAACGACGACTACCAGGACAAGGCGCTCGAGGGCTTCACCATGTTCGCCCTCAACCAGGGCGAGGTGTGCACCTGCCCGTCGCGCTCGCTGATCCAGTCCGACATCTACGACGACTTCCTGGCCTTGGCCGCCGTGCGCACCAAGGCCGTGCGCCAGGGCGACCCGCTGGACACCGAGACGATGATCGGGGCGCAGGCCTCCAACGATCAGCTGGAGAAGATCCTGTCGTACATCGAGATCGGCAAGAGCGAGGGTGCGACGGTGCTCACCGGCGGCGAACGCGCCGAACTCGGCGGCAAGCTCAACGGCGGCTACTACGTGGCGCCGACGATCTTCACCGGCAACAACAAGATGCGGATCTTCCAGGAGGAGATCTTCGGTCCCGTCGTCGCGGTGACGTCGTTCTCCGATTACGACGAGGCCATCAACATCGCCAACGACACCCTCTACGGCCTGGGTGCCGGGGTGTGGAGCCGCAACGGCAACACCGCCTACCGCGCCGGCCGTGACATCAAGGCCGGCCGGGTGTGGACCAACTGCTACCACCAGTACCCCGCGCACGCGGCGTTCGGCGGGTACAAGCAGTCCGGCATCGGCCGGGAGAACCACGCGATGATGCTCGACCACTACCAGCAGACCAAGAACCTGCTGGTCAGCTACAGCGAAAAGGCCCAGGGCTTCTTCTGACCGGCCCGTGACGCAACGCGACAAGGAGAACGTCACGTGAGGTTCCACCAACAGGTCGCGGGGGTCAACTACACGTTCGACGGCCTGGTCGAGGTGCTGGCCAAGGCCACTCCGCTGCGCTCCGGCGATCAGCTCGCCGGGTGCGCGGCCGAACACGACGCCGAGCGGGCGGCCGCCGCCTGGGTGCTGGCCGATCTGCCGCTGGACACCTTTCTCAACGACGTCGTGGTGCCCTACGAGACCGACGAGGTCACCCGGCTCATCATCGACGGCCACGACCGGGAGGCGTTCTCGGCGATCTCGCACCTGACCGTCGGCGGATTCCGGGATTGGTTGCTGGAGAACATCTCCGGGGACGACGGCGCGCAGCGGATCGCGGCGGTGGTGCCCGGGCTGACCCCGGAGATGGTGGCGGCGACCTCGAAGCTGATGCGCAATCAGGACCTGATCGCGGTGTCGGCGGGGTTGCAGGTGTCCGCGGCGTTCCGCAGCACCATCGGCGTCCCCGGGACCATGGCGACCCGCCTGCAGCCCAACCATCCGACCGACGACCCGCGGGGCATCGCCGCGGCGGTACTCGACGGTCTGCTGCTGGGCTGCGGCGACGCCGTCATCGGGATCAACCCGGCCACCGACTCCCCGCACGCCACCCGCGATCTGCTGCACGTGCTCGACACCATCCGGGAGCGCTACGACATCCCGGTGCAGTCCTGCGTGCTGTCGCACATCACGACGACCATCGGCCTGATCGAAGAGGGCGCACCCGTCGACCTGGTGTTCCAGTCCATCGCGGGCACCGAGGGGGCCAACAAGGCCTTCGGGGTGGATCTGGCGCTGCTGCGCGAGGGCAACGCGGCGGCGCGGTCGCTGCGGCGCGGGACCGTCGGCGACAACGTGATGTACCTGGAGACCGGGCAGGGTTCGGCGCTGAGTTCCGGTGCGCACCTGGGGGTGGGCGGCAAGCCGGTGGATCAGCAGACCCTGGAGGCCCGCGCGTACGCGGTGGCCCGCGACCTGGAACCGCTGCTGATCAACACGGTGGTCGGCTTCATCGGCCCGGAGTACCTCTACGACGGCAAGCAGATCATCCGCGCGGGACTCGAGGATCATTTCTGCGGCAAGCTGCTGGGCCTGCCGATGGGGGTGGACGTCTGCTACACCAACCATGCCGAGGCCGACCAGAACGACATGGACACGCTGCTGACGCTGCTCGCCGCGGCGGGGGTGGCGTTCGTGATCACGGTGCCCGGCGCCGACGACGTGATGCTGGGCTATCAGAGCCTGTCGTTCCACGACGCGCTGACGACGCGGCGCACCCTGGGCCTGCGGCCGGCACCGGAGTTCGAGGCGTGGCTGCAGACCGTGGGCATGATCGACGACGCGGGTCGCCTGACCCCGTTTGACACGCGCCGCTCGCCGCTGCGCGCGCTGGCCGCCCCCGGAGCGGAGCCGGCATGAGCACCGAAGACGTTGCCGTCCAGGAGTTCTGGGACGAACTGCGCAAGACCACCCGGGCGCGGATCGGCCTGGGCCGGGCGGGCACCGCGTTGTCCACCCACGCGGTGCTGGAGCTGTCCACCGCGCATGCCGCGGCCCGCGACGCGGTCCACGAGCCGCTGGACGTCGAGCGCCTGATCGCCGATGTGCGCGGCTGCGGTCTGGGCGAGCCCACGGTGGTGGCCAGCCAGGCCGCCTCGCGCGCGGAGTACCTGCGCCGGCCCGACCTGGGCCGGCTGCCCGCGGAGTCGACGTCGGTGTCGACCGGCGATCACGACATCGGCGTGGTGCTCGCCGACGGGTTGTCGCCGCTGGCGCTGGCCCGGCACGGCGCGCCGCTGCTGAGCGCCCTGACCGACCAGCTGGGGTCGCGGTACACGCTGGCGCCGCCGGTGATCGCCACCCAGGCGCGGGTCGCGCTCGGCGACCACATCGGCGAGCGCGCCGGGTTCCGGACCGTGCTCGTCATCATCGGCGAACGCCCCGGCCTGAGCTTCGCCGACAGCCTGGGCATCTACCTGACCCATCGGCCGCGGCCCGGCCGCACCGACGCCGACCGCAACTGCGTCTCCAACATCCACCCGCCGGACGGGCTGGGATACGCCGACGCCGCCCGGATCACCGCAGGCCTGCTGACCGGCGTGCTGGCGCTGGGCCGCTCCGGGGTCGACGTCAAGGACACCTCGCGGATGGCGCTGGACCCTGGCGCGGCGGGCCCGGAACTGCTCGGGTGAGCTCGGCGCGCCCGGCGCCGAGACCATCGTCACGGCTGTGCTCGGGCCCGCCCCGCAGCCCGCAGGGCATTTTCGACGGAGGCGACCCGGTCGGGGGCATTTTGACCTGCACGGACGTCGGCCGGTAAGCTCCTCCGTTGGTGTGCAACCGCCCCGGTGGGGCGCAGAACCCGGGTCAATGTCGGTCGCCGGAATTCATGAGTTTGCACATTGACCGGCACCCGGTCCATTCCGGGATCCATTCTCCGGGCTCCCCGCCCGGATAACCGAGAGGTAAGCGCTGTGCCTACGTACACGCCCAAGGCGGGTGACACCACGCGTCAGTGGTACGTCATCGACGCCACGGATGTGGTGCTCGGCCGCCTTGCCGTTGCAGCAGCCACCCTGTTGCGCGGCAAGCACAAGCCGACGTTCACCCCCAATGTCGACGGCGGTGACTTCGTCATCGTCATCAACGCCGACAAGGTCGCCATCAGCGGCGACAAGCTGCAGAAGAAGTTCGCTTACCGGCACTCGGGTTATCCCGGCGGCCTGCGCAAGCGCAGCATCGGCGAGCTGATGGACAAGCACCCGACCCGCGTGGTCGAGAACGCCATCCTCGGCATGCTGCCCCACACCAAGCTGGGTCGCCAGATCCAGAAGAAGCTGAAGGTCTACGCGGGCCCGGATCATCCGCACGCCGCGCAGCAGCCGATCGCATACGAGATCAAGCAGGTGAGCCAGTGAGCGAGACCGACGTGACCGAAGAAGTCACCGAAACCACCGAGGCCCCCGCCGCCGAGGTCGTGGAGACCACCGAGACCTACGAGACGGTCGCCACCGACGAGTCCGCCCCGCGCGAGCCCGTCTACATCGACCGCCCGATCCAGACCGTCGGCCGCCGCAAGCAGGCCGTGGTCCGGGTGCGTCTGGTGCCCGGCACCGGCAAGTTCATCCTGGACGGCCGCACGCTGGAGGACTACTTCCCGAACAAGGTGCACCAGCAGCTGATCAAGGCCCCGCTGGTGACCGTCGATCGGCTGGAGAGCTTCGACGTCTACGCCCACCTCGACGGTGGCGGACCCTCGGGACAGGCCGGCGCGCTGCGTCTGGCCCTGGCCCGGGCGCTCATCCTGGTGTCGCCCGAGGATCGTCCCGCGCTGAAGAAGGCCGGCTTCCTCACCCGCGACCCGCGTGCCATCGAGCGCAAGAAGTACGGCCTCAAGAAGGCCCGTAAGGCTCCTCAGTACAGCAAGCGCTGATACTGCGAGCAGGTCACTTTCTGGTCGCGAGCGTGCGTCGTTCCGCTGTTGCGGTCGCGTGTCGCACCGCGGACGCGCACGCTCGCGCCGGAAAGTGGAAACCGACCATCAAACCGGGAGGTTTGTCTGTATGGGTCGCCTGTTCGGCACCGACGGCGTTCGCGGCCTGGCCAACCGCGAGCTGACTCCGGAACTGGCCCTCGCGCTCGGGTCGGCCGCCGCTCGCCGCCTCGCGCGCACCGGCCCGGCGCGTCGCCGGGTCGCGGTGGTCGGGCGCGACCCACGCGCCAGCGGCGAAATGCTCGAGGCCGCGGTCGTGGCCGGACTGACCAGCGAAGGTGTCGACGCCCTTCGGGTCGGTGTGTTGCCCACCCCGGCGATTGCCTATCTGACCGGCGCCTATGACGCCGACTTCGGCGTGATGATCTCCGCCTCGCACAATCCCATGCCGGACAACGGCATCAAGATCTTCGGCCCCGGCGGCCACAAACTCGACGATGCCACCGAGGACCGCATCGCCGAACTCGTCGCCGCGGGTCCCGGTGAGCGCCCGGTGGGCGCCGACATCGGCCGTGTGGTCCCCGCCGAGGACGCCCTGGAGCGCTACCTGCGCCACGTCGGCAAGGCCGCCACCACCCGCCTCGACGGCCTGACGGTCGTGGTCGACTGCGCGCACGGTGCCGCCTTCGAGGCCGCCCCGCAGGCCTACCGGGCCGCCGGCGCCACCGTGGTGGCCATCAACGCCGAGCCCGACGGGCTCAACATCAACGACAACTGCGGTTCCACCCACCTCGACGAGGTCCGGTCCGCGGTGCTCGCGCACGGCGCCGACCTGGGCTTGGCGCACGACGGCGACGCCGACCGCTGCCTGGCCGTCGACGCGACCGGCGCGGTCATCGACGGCGACGCCATCATGGTGATCATGGCCCTGGCGATGCGGGAGGCCGACGAACTGGCCTCCAACACGCTGGTCGCCACCGTGATGAGCAATCTCGGGCTGCACCTGGCCATGCGCGAGGCCGGAATCACGGTGCGCACCACCGCCGTTGGGGACCGCTACGTGCTCGAGGAGTTGCGCGCCGGAGAGTTCACCCTCGGCGGCGAACAGTCCGGGCACATCGTCCTGCCGGCCTTCGGCACCACCGGCGACGGCGTGGTCACGGGCCTGCGGCTGATGTCCCGGATGGCCCAGACCGGGTCGACGCTGGCCGAACTCGCGGCCGGCATGCGGTCGTTGCCGCAGGTGCTGATCAACGTCGCGGTCGCCGACAAGACCACCGCGGTGCAGGCCCCGGCCGTGCAGACCGCGGTGCTCGAGGCCGAGGCCGAGCTGGGCGACACCGGCCGAATCCTGCTGCGGCCCTCCGGAACCGAACAGCTGGTGCGGGTCATGGTGGAGGCCGCCGACGAGGACACCGCGCGCCTGGTGGCCGGCCGGGTCGCCGAATCCGTCAGCCGACAGCAGTAGATTTTTCTTCCCCCACGGAACCGATGCCGTCCCGGCACCGTCTGAGTAGGCATGGGACGAGATGGGGTGCGAGTCGATGCCGCCGAATTGCGGGCGGTGGCCGGGAACTTCGAGCGGATCGCCGAGACCGTGGCGCGCGCCGCCCGGGTGCCGCTGAGCTTCGGGGCGGCGGTCGCCGGCCGCGACCACGGCGGCGACGGGGACGCGGTGCGGCGCGGGCTGGACCGCCTGGGCACCGACCTGACGCTGTGGGCGCGCGCGGCCGCGGAGATCGCGGCGGGTCTGCGCGCGGGTGCGGACCGCTACACCGACTCCGATCGCGGCGTCGCCGCGCGGCTGGGCTGAGCGGTGGACCACGACGTGGCGGCGCGGCTGGCCGACGGGCGGGCCGCGCTCGACGACGCGCAGACCTACGCCTCGGCGGCCCGCCCGCACACCTACGACGACCTCGAGACGTGGTACGGCGGCGAGCGTGGGCTCGAGCTGCAGCGGCTCGACGCCGACCGGGCGGCGCTGGAGGCCGCGGCCCGCTCCGCGGCCGACGCGCTCGAGTCGGCCCGCGCGCAGCTCGCGGCGCTGACCCGCGCATGGGACGGCCCCGGCGCCCGGGCCGCGTCGGATTTCGTTCGGCGGCACTGTGATTCGGCGATGGCCGTCGTCGACGCGCTGACGTCGGCGACGCAGGGCTGCGCCGATCTGCGCGACGAGCTGTGGGCCGCGGTCGACGCGAGGGTCACCGCGACCACGGCCATCGCCGACCGGGTCGGCGCCCACCGCGCGACCTGGCTGCCCGCATCGCGGAGCGTGTTGTCCGGCGCACCCGACGAGGCGGCCGCGGCCGTGGTGGCCGAGCAGGTGGCGCCGTTCGTGGACACGGCCATCGGCGGCGACTGGCTGCGCGCCATGCGGAGCACCGCCGACGCCGCGCGGCAGGCCTACCGCCACGCGATCGAACGACTCGACGCCTGGCCCGGCGCGCGCTTCGAGGTGCCGGGCGACCTCGGGCCCGCACCGGCCGTCCAGGTGCCCGCCCCGACACCGGTGACGACCGCCCCGCAGGCCGCCCCGGTCCCGGCCGATGTGCTCGCTGCACCGCCGGTCGCTGCGGCGCCGTCCGTTGCTGAGGTGCCGCCCGTTGCTGAGGTGCCGCCCGCGGCGGCGGTCTCACCCGTCGCCGAGGCTGCGCCGCCGCCCATAGCCGCCTCGCCCGGCCCCGCTGCGCCCATGCCCGCTGCGTCCCCACCGGGGGCGGGCCTGCCGAACCTCGGCGAGGCGCTGGGCGGACTGTTCGACGGTGTCGTGGGCCCGGCGCCGGGGGAGCCCTCGGGCGCGGTGCCCGATATCGCACCGCCGGACCTCGAACCGCCGGCGCTCGATGAGCCCGATCCGGCGGGGCTGGAGGGCCCCGAAGACCTCGAGGAACCAGCGGAAGGCTCCGAGGAGGACCCCGAGGAACTCGACGGGCCCGAAGAAGAAGCCGACGAAGGGCTGGATCCCGCGGAGCCCGCAGACGAACCCGCCGAACCCGGACAGTCCGAACGCACCGAAACCGATTCCCCCGCAGCCGAACTGGTGGAGGACGAGCCCGAACAGATCACCCCGCCGCCCACGCCCGAACCGGACTGCGCGACACCCGCGCCGCCACCGCCGCCGGAAGCGACACCGTGCGAGATGGCCGCCGACGAGCTACCGCAGGTCGGCGAGTGATCAGCGGGTCAGGGCGACGAGTTCCTCGACATAGGCGAGCGACTCGCGCTCGTTGCCCAGTGGATGGACCAGCAGGGTGGTGACACCGGATTCGGCGAACGCCGCGATCCGCTCCTTGACGTACCCGCGGGGACCGACCAGCGAGACGCTGCGCACCAGGTCGTCGGGGACGGCCGCGACGGCCTCCTCCTTGCGGCCCGCGAGGTAGAGGTCCTGAATCCGGTCGGCCGCCTCGCCGAACCCGTAGCGGGTGGCCAGGCTGTGGTAGAAGTTCTTGCCGCGCGCACCCATGCCGCCGAGGTACAGCGCGAGTTGTGGCTTGGCCCAAGCCAATCGGTCCTCGACGTCGTCGCCGATGGCCAGGCTGGCCGACACCATGATGTCGAGGTCGCCCAGGGCGGGGTCGCGCTTGGCGAACCCCGCGCGCAGCGCGTCGCCCCAGACCTCGTCGGCCTTCTCGGGTGAGTAGAACACGGGCTGCCAGCCCTCGGCGATCTCGGCGGTCAGCTGGACGTTCTGCGGCCCCAGCGCGGCGATGGTGATCGGAATCCGCTCGCGGACAGGGTGATTGATCAGCTGCAGCGGCTTACCCAGGCCGGTGCCGCGGTCGGCGGGAAGCGGCAGCTGGTAGTGACGCCCGTCGTAGGTCACCTTCTCGCGGCGCCACACCTGCCGGCAGATCTCCACGACCTCGCGGGTGCGGCCCATCGGCGCGTCGAACGGCACGCCGTGGAACCCCTCCACCACCTGCGGGCCGGACGTGCCGATGCCCAGCCGGAACCGGCCGTCGGACACGTAGTCGACACCGGCCGCGCTCATCGCCAGCAGCGACGGCGTGCGGGTGTAGATCGGCACCACGCCGGAGCCGAGCTCGATGGTCTCGGTCTTGGCGGCCAGGTAGCCGAGCTGGCTGATGGCGTCGAAGGAGTAGGCCTCCGGCACCAGCGCGATGTCGACGCCGAGCTTCTCGAACTCGACCACCTGCTCGGCCGCCTCGCGAAACCCGCCCGCATATCCCAGAAAGATGCCTGTGCGCATGGTCCTCAGTTATACCACCAACCAGTTGGTTGGAGTAGGCGGCCCCTAGTACTCGAACAACGATACCGGTGCGGCAAATGGCGCGGCCCCGCTATATTGAAATGCGAATAGAACACCGTAGCGGTGAACACAACAATGGCGGCGTGGCCGACGAATTTCACCGACGGTAATTCTCCAGAACCTGTCGGGCGGGAGTGGAAATATGAAACTGCGAATTGTCGTCGCGGTCACCGCACTGGGGGCGGTCCCCGCGATCGCGGGGACCGCGATCGCGACCGGCGACCCGGGTGCGCCCTGCGAGGCCTTCCACCCCGTCGGCGAGACCATCACCGGGGTCAGTCCAGATCAACTGGGTCACTGGACAGTTCGATACCAACGGGTCGCGGGCGGGAACCCCGCGATCGCGGACGCGATCAACGGGGTCATCGACGCCGAGGCCCGCGGGCAGGTGGCGACCTACGAACCGAGCGCGAGCAAGACCACCGCGTGGACCCTGGATGTCGACGGCAAGGTATTGCAGCGTCCGGTCACGATTTCGACGGTGTTCACCGGTGAATACGGCACGGATCTGCCGAATATGCCAATTCATGCGGTGGCGACCAGGGTATTCGACTGCCGCAGCGGAATTCTGATCGACTGGGACAATCTCTTCGTCGACAAAAAGGCCGGGCTGGCCCGCCTGTCCGAGCAGACCGCCAAGATCCTGCCCACCGTCTACGCGCCGCCGTCGAATCCGGGGCGGTGGCAGTTCGGCAGCGAGATCGCGCCCGTCGACGCCAACTACCGCTACTGGGTCCCCACCGGTCAAGGCATCGAACTGCACTTTCCGGACGGGCAGTTCGGCCGCGGCGTGGCGGTGATCACCGTGCCGTGGCCGGAACTCCGGGACCTCATCGCCCCGGAGTTCCAGGCGATCGCCGGGTAGCCGGCGATCAGTGCGGCCGGCCCACCCGCGGTGTGTAGCAGCCGTGGAAGGTCAGCGGCAGATGGTGGTTCAGGGTGCCGGTGTAGACCGGCCCGGCCTCGATGTCCCGGGCGTCGAACACCGACAGGTTGGCGATATTCGCGTTGCCGTCGAGGACCGGCCCCAGCAGCCAGCCGTCATCTTCGGCGGTGGCCCCCGGACGTTCGGCGAACACCACCTCGTGCGGGAGGAAACCGTCCGGAAAGCGGTAGACGGTTTCCTTCTCGGTCTCGTTGTCGATCTTGACCAAGCCGTTGGGATAGACGTTGCCGTCGAGGCCGGCCGAGAGGTAGGTGTACCGGTTGGGCCTGGCCATGTATTTGATGTTGTACATCGGGAATTCGCCCTGCCGATCGGAGAACTCCTCGATGCCTACGGATCCCGACGGGGAGATGCGCAGCCGGGTCGGCACGCCGCCGTACGGCATCGTCGAGGTCTCCAGCAGATCCTCGACGGCGGACAGCTGACCGTTGAGCTGGTCCCAGGTCGCGTGATAGTTGAGCAGATCGACCACCACATCCTCACCGTCGTCGTAGGAGTTCGACAGATGCAGGTGCAGCAGCGGATCGGTGTGGATGATCCGGGTCTTGCCGCCGTCGCGGGGGACCAGCGCGATCATCGTGCCGAGCGAAGCGTGGTGCTCGATGGCGTCGATGTAGTTGTTCAATCCGAACGCCGCCCCGAAGAACTTCTTCAGCGGGAACACCAACGGCGGGATGACGAACACCATGTACCGCTTCGTCAGGCCGACGTCGTGGTTGAACATCGGCCCGGGCAGTCGCACGCTGCCCAGCCGCTTCATCTTCCCGGCCCGGTCCACCCGGTAGCAGATCAGCTTCGGCACCGGCGCCATCGCCATCCCGAAGTTGAACATCTCGCCGGTGTCCCAGTCCCGCTTGGGATGTGCGGAGAAGGCGCCGAGCCATTTCAGCTCGCCGTCGAAGTCGTACTCGCCCCTGGTGCGCAAGGTATCCGGGTCCACCCGGGTGGGCCGGCCGCCCTCCCACAGCGCGAGCAACTTACCGGCATGCAGCACCACGCCGGTGTTGGCGACGTTGGCCGGGAACCGCAGCGCGTTGGCCAGCACGCCGCCGGGCCGCATCGTCCCCAACGCCCGGTAGGGGGCGGCGTCGGAGATGATCGACTTCTGGTAGTGCTTGGTCTGGATGAACCGGTTGCGGAAGTGCACGGCGCCCTCGGACATCGAGAACATCGACAGCATGCCGTCGCCGTCGAAGAGGTGGCCGAGCTTGGTGCCGCCGGCCTCCATCTTGCCCGGTCCGTTGCGGTACAGCGTGCCCCGCAGGTCCGCGGGCAACTCGCCGCTGACCTTCTCGATGGGGTAGTCGTACTCGTCGTAGAGCGGGGTGTAAGCCTTGATGCCGCCGCCGGAAACACTGGCGCTGCTCATCGGGGAACTCCAATCCTCTGGGGGTCAGTGTGCCCTGCGAACCCGCAGGGTGCAGGAAAGTCCGGGCAGGTGCGGATCGAACTCGAGCGGCATCGGACCCTCGGCGTGGAAAACCTTCTCGCAGGCGGCCTTGCAGCCCATCAGGCACGAATTGTCCTGAGTGGGAGTGGTTTTGGCCACCACATGCATGGCGCACTCCGGGATCTCGTAGACCAGGGTGCCGTCGGGATCCGTACCGGTCCGATGGATGGGCCCGACCAGGAACGTCGACATGCTCACGCCCAGGTCCATGACGGGCGCATACCAGCGCCGCGGCACGATCTTGACCGCCTTGAACGCCGGCAGCAGGAACCGCAGCCAGCGGCGCAGCCGCCCGGAGATCGCGTCCGAGACCAACTCCGAGACCGACTCGAACGGCAGATCCCGCAGCAATTCGCCCACCACCCACTCCAATTCGCGGACGAACTGCCCGTACTGGCGTTCCCAGGAGCTTCGGGGGCTCTCCAGCAGACCGCGGCGCCGACGCGAGGCGGCCACCGCGGCCCACCCCGCCTCGACCGCGGCGCGGTCGTCGCTGACCAACCGCAGCACCGGCAGGAACACCGTCTCGGGCAGGTCGCCGACACGTTTGAGCATCGAGTGGGTGAGCAGCTCGTCGCGCAGCGCCACCGGAAGCGGCGCCGGCCTCGTCGTCGTTCCTTGCATGCTGCTCCTCATCTCAGTACCGCCCACCTTGCCGGATGGGCTGCGACTCCGGCGGCAGAACCGGGCCGCCGTAGGGGGTGCGGATGGTGTGGTCGGTGATCGGGGTGGGGTCGGCGCGCCGCAGGGTGTCCAGGCCCTCCGGCGGCACAGCGGTGTCGTCCCCGGGGGGCCGCGGAGCGTTGCGCGCCCCGCGCACCAGCAGGTTCGGATCGTCGTTCTGGCAGTACGTGTACAGGTAGGGCTCGGGATAGTTCGGGATGAACGGCACGTCGCGCGGATGCGGATAGTCGCACAGCGGGCGCGGGTAGATGTCGGCGATCGCCCAGATGGCGCCGTCGTGCATGAGCGAACGGATGCCGTCGAGCAGCGGGGGTCGTTCGTCGTTGAACATCCGGTCCAGCGCCGGCACCCGCACATAGGACAGCTCGGCGACGGTGGTCAGATCCCCGAGCAACTGCACCATGGTCGGTGAGTTGTCGGCGATCACCTTGTCGACCGTCGTCAGGACTTGCGGTGTCTGGTCGAGCAACTGTCGGATACCGGCGTCCTTGGCACCGATGCCCTGCAGCGTGCCACCGAGATTCGCCGCCATCGCGTGCAGACCAGCCGACGACTCGTCGAGGATCCGGAACACTGTCCGGCTGCTGCGCAGCAAGGTCATGGTCTGCGGCAGCACCCCGTCGAGGGTGGACAACAGCATTTGCGCACCGTTGAACAGGTCCCGCAGCTTCTCCGGGCCCTGCTCGCTGACCCCGAGTTCGTCGATCACCGCGGAGATCTGCGCGGGGTCGGCCTGGGCCAGCACCCCGTCGACGTTCGTGAGCAGGCGCCACAGCGGGACCGGCGTCTCGGTGCGGTCCCGACCGATGATCGTGCCGTCCTCGATGAACGGCCCGTCGCTGCCGCGCGGGCTGAAGTCCAGATACTGTTCGCCCGCCGGGGACAGGGCCGACACCCGAACCGCGGTGTCGGCCAACGGGATCCGGACGTCACCGTCGATCAGCGCGGTGGCCAGCACCCCGTCGCCGGTGACCTCGACGGACTGCACGCGGCCCACCGGGATGCCGCGCAGCGTGACGTCCTGGCTGGCCAGCAGCCCGCCGGACTCGTCCAACTGCACCTGGACGGCCATCTGGGTGTCGAACGGGTTGACCCGCAGCGCGCCGAAAGCCAGGTAAGCGACCCCGACCGCCACCAGGGTCAGCTGCCCGACGATGGACAGCAGCAACCGGCGCGAGCTGGCGAAGCGCACCGCCCGGATCGCCGCGGCGGCAACCGGTTCGAACAGCCCGCTCAGATTCATTGCGGCGGCCCCCAGATCCGGCCGCGGTCCGGTCCCCACACCCGGTCGCCGAGTTGGGTGATCACGAACCGGATGGAACCGACCATGTTGTCCCAGTTCTCCCATTTGGGTCCGGTGAAGCCGGGGTCGGCCGCGTGGTTCATGTCCGGGATGTGACCGATGGCGATCTGCTGCAGATCCACATCCGCGGCCGCCGCGTTGGAACCGAACAGTTTCAGCGCCGCCGGCAGGAACCGCATGATGTTCGCCATCGTGACCCGCGGGTCGGTGGCGGTCTCGTTGAACGCCGACGACAGCGTGTTCAGATCTCGGATCCAGCTGCGGGTGTCGGTGCCCTGGATGGCCGGGAACTTCTGCAGCTGATCGGTCACCGCGCCGAGCTGGTTCACCAATTCGACGATGGCCGCGGTGTTGTCGGCCAGGGTCAGCAGCGCCGGCGCCGAGGAGTCCAGCAGATCGTTGATGGTGCCGCGGCGACTGTTGAGATCGTCGGCCAGCGCGGCGGTCCGCTCGAGCATGTCGCGGATCTCGTCGGAGCGGTCGGCCATCGTCGACACCAATCCGCGAGACTCCTGGATCAGGCTCGACAGGCCCTGACCGTCGGAGCCCAGCGCGCTGCCGACCCCGTTGAGCACCCGGGTCAGGTTGCGGATCACGCCGCCGTTGACGATCAGCGACGTGGTGGCCAGCACCTGCTCGACGGTGGCCGCCGCGGCCGTCGCCGCCAGCGGGATGACCGCGCCGTCACCCAGCATGGCCGTGTCGGCGGCCGGTAGTTCGGCGGGCGGGGTCAGCGCGACGAACACATCGCCCAGCGGGGTGGCCGACCGCAGCTCGGCGGTGGTGCCCGCGGGCAGCCGCACCCCGTCGAGGATGCGCATCTGCACCACCGCGGTGTACTCCTCGGCGGTCATGTCGACGACCTCGCCGACGTCGGCGCCCCCGACCCGGACCTTGGCCCGGTCCGGCAGGTTCAGCGCGTTGGCGAACTCGGCGGACAGTTCGTAGGTGGGCCCGCTGAGCCCGGGCGCGGGCAGCGGCAGCTGCTCGACACCGGCCGAGCAGCCGGCCACGACGGACGCGACGGTCGCGGCCAGGATCGGCGCAATCATCCGGTGGGTCCTGCCCATTCGCCGCGCGGTCATTCGCCCAACCTCGTCATCGCCTCGAGCACGGTGGTGACCCCGAAGTCCGGTCCGAGGTCGCGGATCGATCCGGTGCGGCAGCCCAGCTGGCGCAGGCCCAGGATGTTGCAGACCTCCTTGGTCATCGAACTGTCGAAGAACACCGAGTCGAAGTGCGCCCCGACGCGCAGCATCCCGTTCTCGGAATCGATTGCCGCGGCGGCGTTGTCGATGGCCAGCGGCGCGACGTCGAAGACCTCGGCGAGCTCGCGCCGGTAGTCGACCAGCGCCCGGGCCAGCCGCGAGGTGCTGCCCAGGGTGGCCTGCAGGTGCCCGCCGTTGTCGTCGAGCAACTCGTTGACCCGGGAGAGCAGGCTGTTGAGTCGCGCTCCGGTGCTACCCCGGCCGATGCCCTGTTCGTTCAGCAGGTCGGTGAGTTGACGGACGTAGCTGCCGAATTCGCGAACCTGGCCCTCGTTGCGGGCGGCGGCGTCCATCAGGCTGCTCAGGTTGGTGATGATGGTCTGGATGTTCTCCCGGGTGGCCGCCCCGCCGTCCGCACCGGTCCGCAGCGCCTCGGACAGCTTGCTCAGCGCCGTCTTGATCTGCGGACCGCTGGTGGAGGTGATCGCCGAGGTGGCCGTCATCAGATCGGTCACCGGGCCACCGCCGTGGCCGTCGCCGCCCATGGCGGTCCCGAGTTTGTCGACCATCTTCAGCACCCGGTCGAACTCGACGGGGGTGCGGGTGGACTCCGCGTCCAGCACCGCGCCGTCGGGCAGCATCGCCCCGCCGGTATAGGGCGGGGTCAGCTCGATGTGGCGGTCGGTGAGGATCGACGTGCCCACCGTGACGGCCGTGACGTCGGCGGGCACCTTGGTGCCGGCCGTCAGCTCGATGCCGACCAGGACGTGATCCCCGCGGGAGTCGATCGAGGTCACCCGGCCTACCGGCATGCCCAGCACGGACACGTCGTTGCCGACGTAAAGTCCGATGGCGTTGTCGAACTGGGCGGACAACCGCGTCGGCGGCGGGCTGCCCGGGCGCAACAGGTAGGCGCCGCCGACCACCAGCGCCACCGCCGTCAACAGCGCCGCCAGCGCGACGGTTCTCCTGGGCACGCGCATCACTCGCAATCCTTGAAGTACTGGTAGCGCTCGGGCCACTTCCACTGCTCGGCGCGGCCGCTGATGGCGCACATCCAGGAATCGACCATCAACCCGCCGGGCAGCATGAAGTCCAGGAACGGGCCCGTCCCGGTGGCGTTGGCCGCATTGCGCATGGCCACCGGCATGATCTGGAACAGGTTGCGCAGCAACGCATCGTGGTCGCCCAGCATCGCGGTGACCTCGCGCATGTCGGTCATCATCTGATCGAGATGGACGTGATCGGCGCCGCTGACCTCGTCGGCGGTGGTGATCAGGTTGGTGGCCGCGGCCAGCAGTCGCTCCACCGCGGCACGGCGGGCGACGATCTCGCCGGTGAGTTCCCGGCCCTGGGTGATCAGCGCGGCCAGATCGTCCTGCTGATCGCCGAGGACCGTGGCCACCGTGGCGGTGCTGCGCAGCAACTCCGCGATCTGATCCCGCCGGTCGGCGATCACCGTGGCCAGGTCCTCCACGTTGGCCAACGCCTCCGGCAGCACCGACGGCACGCCGTGCAGTTGTTGCGACAGCGTCACCATCGACTCGGCGAACCGCTCGGCGTCCACGTCCTCGAACGTCAGGGTCGAGTCGGTCAGCAGCTTCTGCAGGTCGTAGGGAACCGTGGTGTTGGCCAGCGGAATTCGGTCGTCGGCCAGGTGGCCTTCGCCCTGCGGGCGCAACTCCACGTACCGGGAGCCCAGCACGGTGGTCAGCTTGATGGCAGCCCGGGTTCGATCACCCAGCCGCACCCCGCCGTCGAGCTTCATGGTCACCAGCACCCGGTCGCCGGTCAGGTCGGTGGCGCTGACCGTGCCGACCGGGATGCCGGCGATGCTCACCTCGTCGCCCGGGCGCAGGCTGGCGGCCTGCAGGAACTCGGCGGTGTAGGAGCGCTTGCCCAGGTGCAGCGAGCTGAACACCGTCAGCGCCACCACCAGGGCGACCAACGACACCAGCGCCAGGGTGCCCAGCCACGCCTTGTTGAGGTCCTCCAAAACCCTTGGCCGCCGTTGCGTTTCGCTGACCTGCTTCACGTGCTTCACCTGCACTTCGCCGTGTATTTGCGCTTGCCGCCGGGGGTGGCGGCGTCGACGATGGTCGGGATGATCGGCTTCAGGAAGTTGAACAGGGTGAAGTTGAAGTCGCACGGCATCGCGCTCATCGCGGTGGAGTCACCGGTAATGCGGGACAGCCCCTTGAGCACCAGCGGCAGGTTGGACCCCAGGGTCGCCCAGCCCTCGCGGTTGGCGACCATCGAGGCCAACATCCCCGGCTGCCGGCGCAGCATCTCCTGGAAGTCCGGGCTGGCCTCGGTGGAGATGGCCGACAGCCGCGAGATCACCGTGTTGATCGAACCGGTGGAGTGCACCAGTTCGTCGCGGCGCGCGTTGAGGCCGGCGACCACCGTGCGCAGTTGGACCAGGGTGGACTCCAGCTGGGAGCCGCGGTCCGCCAGGTTCGCGGTGACCGCGCCGAGGGATTCGATGACCTCGCCGAGCACCTGATCCGGTCCGGCCATGGTCTGGGCCAGCCGCGAGGTCTCCGAGATCAGCACCACCACCGACTCCTGGTCGCCCTGCAGCGCGTTGATCAACGCGTTGGACAGGTTGCCCCGGTTGGTCGGATCCAACAGGGTGAACATCGGCTCGAAACCGTTGAGCAGGTTGGTGACATCGAACGACGGTTCGGTGCGTTCCACCGGGATGACCGCGCCGTCCGGCAGCCGTTCGGGTGCGCCGAAATCGGCCAGCGACAGCCCGATGTAGCGCTGCCCGATGATGTTCTGGTAGACCACCGAGGCCTTGGTGTTGCCGTAGAGCGGTTGTTCGCGCTCGACCCGGAACCGGACCTTGGCCAGTTCGCCGTCCAGCTCGACCGAGTCCACCCGGCCCACCCGCACCCCGGCCACCCGGACATCGGAGCCGGCCCGCAGCCCGGTGACGTCGGTGAACATCGCGGTATAGGCGTACGCGGGCCCGGACACCTCCCGGCGCAGGGTCACCAGGATGGTCCAGGTCAGGCTCAGGCAGACCACCAGGAAGACGGCCAGCCAGGCCAGCAGGCGGGCGCGGGCGATCATGGCGCCCCCGGGATGAACTCGACTGGCGGCGGCGGTGTTTCGAGCACGCCGAGAATGACCTCGTCGGCCGGGTTCGCCGCGGTGGGCAGGGTGATCCCCGGTGGCGGCGCATACGCGCGCGGGTCGGGCAGGCCCCGGGTCTCGACGACGGGGATGCCCTCGGGTGCGGTCTCGCAACTCGGTCCGCGCAGCGGCCCGTAGACCGGGCAGTCGGCCCGGTTGTACAGCCGCAGCGGCGTCAGCGAGACCACCAGCTTGAACGTGAAGGTCACCTTCTGGTCGGTGCGGGTCCACATCTCGTTGAAGAAGCCGTCGACGACGTTGTTCAACCCGACCGCCACGGCCGGGAACTTGGCCGAGCGATCGGCGAGCACCCCGATCACCGGCGTGAGGTTGGTGGTGATGCCGACCAGGTTGTCGGTGTGGTTGTCCATCGCCTTGCGCAGCGTGCCCATCGTGTGAGTGCCGCCGGTGAGCAGATTGCCCAGTGCGGCATGCTGTTCGGCGACGGTGCGCATCGGCTGCACGGCGTTCTGCAACGAATCCAACAACTCCGGGGCGGTGCTGCCCAGCGCGGTGATCGCCGAGGTCCAGGTCTGCAGGGTCGGCGGGCCGGACTCCTCGACCCGCAGCGCGTTCATCTCGGCGACGATCCGGTTGAGGCCCTGGGCGGCCGCGGTCAGTTCCGGTCCCTTGCCGGCGGTGGCGTCGGCGATCGTGCGCATGATGCCCAGGGTGTGGTCGGTCTCCGGACGCCCGGCCGCGTCGACCAACTCGCGCAGCTTGGCCAGGGTGGTCTGGAACAGCTGGGTGGGCAGGGTGGCGTCCTGCTCGATGACGTCGCCGGAGCGGATCGGCGGACCGCCGGCCCCGTCGTCGACCAGCTGCACCGTGGACACCGCGAACGCGTTGCCCGGGACGATGCGCGCGGTGACCGAGGCCGGGATGTTGTCGACGTACTGCGGCCGCAGATCGATCTGCACGATGTTGTCGCCGCCGTGCAGCGCGGGCTGCACCGAACGCACCATGCCGACCAACACCCCGCGGTACTTCACGTCGGACTTCATCGGCAGCCCGTCGCCGACGCTGGCCAGCTGGGCCACGACCGGCACCCGGGCGTCCAACGTGCCGTTGGACTTGGCGAACATCAGCGCCGCCGCGACGGCACACACCGCCAGGAATGCGATGCACGTCAGGATCAGCGAGCGGGTGGACGGTCCGCGGCCGTCGAGTTCGAACTGATTGCCCATCAGCCGCCGAGCCTTCCGCCGGAGTCGATGCCCCAGAACGCCATGGTGAGCATCATGTTCGTGATGACCATCAGGGTGATGCTGGCCCGCATCGCCCGGCCGGCGGCGATGCCGACCCCGCGCGGACCGCCGGTGGCGTAGAACCCGTAGTAGCACTGCACCGTCGACATGATCGCGACGAACACCGCGACCTTGATGACCGCGAAGATCATGTCGCGCCCGGACAGCATCAGGGTGAAGTAGTGCAGGTAGGTGCCGGTGGCCTGACCGCTGGCCAGGAACACCACGAACTGGCAGACCAGGAAGTTCAGCGCCAGGCAGACCACGAACAGCGGCACCACCGCCAGCGCGGAGGCCAACACCCGGGTGGTCACCAGGTAGGGGATGGGCCGGATGGCCACCGCGTCCAGCGCGTCGATCTCCTCGGAGATCCGCATGGCGCCGAGTTGGGCGGTGAACCGGCACCCGGCCTGGATCGCGAAAGCCAGCGCGGCCATCAGGGGCGCGAGTTCGCGGACCGTGGCCAGCGCGGTCAGCAGGCCGGTGGCCGGCCCCAGACCCAGAAGGTTCAGCGCGTTGTAGCCCTCGATCGCCACCACCGCGCCGGCCGCGGCGCCGACCACCAGGACCACGCCGGCGGTGCCGCCGCCGACGACGATCGACCCGTTGCCCCAGGTGACGTCGGAGGACAGGCGCAGGAATTCGCGCGGGTACCGCTTGAGCACGGTGGGGATGCCGGCCAGGGTGCGGAAGAAGAACGCGACCATGTGGCCGATGCGGGCCATCTGGAAGCCGGTGGACTCCGCGGCGTTCTGCACGGGACGCACGCCGCGGGGCAGGTAGACGCTGACGGCCATCGGTCAGAAACTCGTCTTCGGGAACAGCACCAGATACATCTGGCTGATCAGCACGTTGGTCAGCAGCAACAGCAGGATCGACTGCACCACAGCCGCATTCACCGAGTTGGCCACCCCGGCGGGTCCGCCGCGGGTGTCCAGTCCCTTGTAACAGGCGATGATCGCGACGATCATCCCGAACACGACCGCCTTGATCAACGTCAGGATCAGATCGTCGACGGTGGCGAAGGACGAGAAGGTCGCGGTGTAGCTGCCCGGCGTGCCGCCCTGGAGCATCACCGTGAAGGCGTAGCCGGCCAGGAACCCGATGAAGCACGTGAAGCCGGTCAGCGCGACCGAGATCACGACCGCGGCGGCCAGGCGCGGCACCACCAGCCGGCGGATCACCGAAACCCCCATCACCTCCATGGCGTCGGTCTCGTCGCGGATGGTGCGCGAACCGAGGTCGGCGCTCATCGCCGAGCCGACGGCGGCGGCCATCAGGATCGCCGCGACCAGGGGGGCGCCCTGCCGGATCACCGCCAGCCCGTTGGCCGCCCCGGCCAGCGCCGTGGCGCCGAGTTGTCCGGCCAGCAGGCTGAACTGCACCGCCAGGGTGATGCTGATCGGCACCGCGATGAACAGTGTCGGCACCACCGCGGTGCGCGCCATGAACACCGCCTGTTCGACGAACTCCCAGAACGGGAATCGGCCCCGCACGATGTCGCCGATCAGGTGCTGGAACACCCGCACGGCCAGCACACACTGACCCCCCACGGTGCGCAGCGAGGTCACGGGGTGGCGGTCGAGATATCCCCGCCACCACTGCGTGACCTCCTGTGTGGCAGTCATTCTCGCCGGCCCCCTCGGCTTGCCCCCCGCACGCTCAGTCGGCCTCGAACACCAGGGACAGGCGGGTGAAGCCCCGCAGCATGAAGCTGGGTTCGTAGGCGAAGTCGTTGTCGGGCCCGAACTGCACCGTCCGGAAGCGGCCGGCCAGGTTCGCCAACGCGATCCGGGCCTGCAGTCGCGCCAGCGGCGCACCCAGGCAGGCGTGGATGCCGGCGCTGAACGCCAGGTGGTTCTTGGCGTTGGTGCGCAACGGGTCGAACTCCTCGGGTTCGACGAACTGGGTCTCGTCGCGGTTGGCCGAACCGAAGTTGAGCACCACCATCGAACCGGCCGGGATCGTGGTGTCGCCGAGCGTGACGTCGGCCTTGGTGATGCGGAACATGCTCTGGACCGGGGTGAGGAACCGCAGCCCCTCCTCGACGACGGCCGCGGCCCGCTCGGCCGGGCTCTCCCGCAGCCAGTCCCACCACTTCGGTTGTTCCGCAAGCTGATACAGCATCCCGGTCATCAGCTTGGTCGAGGTCTCGTTACCGGCGATGAGGATCTGCTGGATGATGCTCAGCGCCGCGCCGGTGCTCAACGGTTCATCACCGTCGCCGACCTCGGAGGCCTGCACCAGTCCGGTGATCAGGTCGTCCTGGGGCGCGGTGCGGCGTTGCTCGAGTTGGTCGGCGAAGTAGCGCTGGTACTCCAGCAGGCTGCGGGCCTGTTCCAGCGCCCCGGCCTCGTCGATCTCGGCGCCGATGGTCAGCGCGAACTGATCCGACCAGCGCTTGAAGTCGTCGATGCGGTCGTCGGGAACGTTGAGGGTGTGGGCGATGATCCGCAGCGGCAGGGGCGCGGCGAAGGCCGAGACGAACTCCACCGGCGTCCCGATCGGGAGTTGCTGGGCAAGATCTTCGACGATGGCGTGAATGGCGGCTTCGCGCTGGGCGACGAAGCGCGGCGTGAACGCCTTGGCCACCATCCGGCGGTAGTAGTGGTGCTCCGGCGGGTCGGCCGTGAGCAGGGTGGGCACCGGGGGCCAGCCTTCGGCCGCGATGGCAGCAACCTCGGCGGCCACCGATTCCGGCGGCGGTAGCTGCGGCACGCCGAAGGCCGAGGAGAACACCTCGTGGTTGGTCAGCGCCTCGGTGACCAGCTCGCGCGACGTGACGAACCACATGCCCCGGCTCGCGACGAAGTGCACCGGGGCCTCCGCGCGCAGCGTCTGGTTCCACGGATGCGGGTTCTGCATGGTGTCCGGTTCGAGCGGATCGAACGCGTCGACTGGGTAGGTGGTGCGTTCGGTGGTGGTGTCGCTCAAGGGGTGACTCCCAGCTGCTCGTCGCGCTTGACTAATTAGTGGACTAATATAATAGTGAGCTAGATCATATGCAACCACGAGATCCGACGACGTCGGGATTGGGGAGGCGCAGTGCCGACTGCGGTGGTGACCGGTGCCGGAAAAGGTATTGGACGTGCGGTGACGCAGAAGTTAGCGGCGGGCGGCGCCACGGTGGTGGCCGTCGACCTCGACGGCGAGGCCGCCGACGCCGTCGCCCGGGAGGTGGGCGCGCGGGCTGTCCAGTGCGACATCACCGACCCGTCGGCGGTGGCGGAACTGGCCGCGAGTCTCGACTCGGTGGACGTCCTGATCAACAACGCCGGCATCTGGCGGTCCCAGACGCTGGCCGACTCCACGGTCGAGGACGTCGATGCGGTCTTGCGGACCAACGTGCTCGGCAGCTGGCTGGTCACCCGGGAGTTGGCGCCCAAGTTCGGCCCGACCGGCGGGGCCGTGGTCAACCTGACCTCGGTGCTGGCCGAACTCGGGGGAGCGGGTCGCGGCATCTACCCGGCCTCCAAGGCCGCCCTGGTGGCGTTGACCAAGCAAATGGCCACCGAGTACGCGCCGCGCCGCATCCGGGTCAACGCGGTGGGGCCGGGGCTGATCCTCACCGACGGTACGGAACCCGAGTTCGCCGATCCGCGGCTGCAACAGGCGATCGGCGAGGCGATGCCGCTGGGGCGCCTGGGCAAACCCGAGGACGTTGCTGAGGCGGTGGCCTTCCTGGCGTCCGACGCCGCGGGCTATGTCACCGGTCAGGTGCTCTACGTCGACGGCGGTTGGGCCATCAACGGCTCGGCGTTCATCGCGACCGCGGTCGGCACCTACCTCGAATCGCTCGCCACGGCCTGAGGCCACTAGGAGGACGAAGATGACGAATACAGTCGACCGCCCGGTGCAACCGGGTGAGGCACGTTCTGCGGGCCCGACCGTGCAGAGCCTGCTGGCCACCGACAGCCGGGAGGTGCCCACCCCGCTGCGGGAGGAGTCCTACGAGTACCTCGGCTCGGCGGACATCGACAAGGACCGCTACCTGACCCACGAATTCCACCGCCTCGAGGTGGAGAAGGTGTGGAAGAAGGCCTGGCAGTTCGCCTGTCGGGAGGAGGACATCCCCGAGGCCGGCGACTACCTGGTGTACGACGTCGCCGACCTCTCCCTGATCGTCGTGCGGACCGAGGGCGGCGACATCAAGGCCTACCACAACGCGTGCCTGCATCGCGGCACCCGGCTGTGTGACGACAGCGGCCACGCCAACCAATTGCGTTGTCCCTTCCACGGTTTCACCTGGAGCCTGGACGGCGCGCTGACTGACGTGCCGTGCCGGTGGGATTTCCCGCACGTGCGGGCGGAAGAGTTCGGGCTGCCCGAGGCCCAGACCGGCCTGTGGGCCGGGTTCGTGTTCGTCAACCCGGACCCCGGCGCCGAGTCGCTGGAGACCTACCTCGGTGACCTGGACAAGCACTTCGCGCCGTTCGCGTTGCAGGACCGCTTCAAGGCCATCCACGTGGCCAAGGTCATCGACTGCAACTGGAAGGTCGGCATGGAGGCCTTCCTGGAGTCCTACCACGTCATCGCGACCCATCCGCAGTTGCTCGAGTACCTCGGCGACTCGAACACCCAGTACGACGTGTACTCGCGCGCCGACGGGTTGCCCGGCTTCAACCGGATGATCACACCGCAGGCGACCAGCAGCCCGCACCTGGAACCGCTGGAACCCCAGGACGTCCTCGACGCGATGTTCCGGGACTTCTATCCCGACGGGGTGGGCACCTTCGAGGTCCCCGAGGGCGCCTCGGCGCGCCCGATCGTCGCCGAGGCCATGCGCGCGAACCTGGCCGCGGCCACCGGCGCGGACCTGTCGGGGGCCAGCGACTCGGAGATCTTGGACGCCATCCAATATTTCGTCTTCCCGAACATGGTGCCGTGGGCCGGCGTCGGGGCGCCGCTGACGTATCGATTCCGGCCCTACGGCAACGACCCGGATCGCTGCATCTTCGACATCATGATGCTCACACCGCTGCCGGCGGGCGTGCCGAAACCGAAGACCGGGCCCGTGCATTGGCTCGGGGCCGACGAGGATTACAGCGCCGCACCCGAACTCGGCGGCCTGTGCGCGGTGTTCAACCAGGACCTGGCGAACCTGCCGCGCATCCAACGCGGGCTCAAGTCGATGACCAAGCCGGGCGTGACCCTGGCGAACTATCAGGAGATCCGGATCCGGCAGTTCCACCAAGATCTCGACGCCTACCTTGACCGCTGAGGCGGACCCCCTGCTTGCGCTCGTGCGCGATGATAGGGGGGTGAGTGAAAACAAGGTGAGCAGGCCCGGGCCGGGACGTCCGGCCGGAATCGACAGCGTCGACACCCGGCAGCGAGTCATCGACGCAGCGTGCCGCTGCTTCGCGCAGTACGGCTACGGGCCGGCCACCAACAACCTCATCGCCGAAATGGCCGGTGTCACCGCGGGATCCGTGTACTACCACTTCGGCACCAAGCGCAAGCTGTTCGACGCGGTCTGCGACGACGTCTACGGCAAGATCGTCGCGCGGTCCTCGCAAGTGATGGCCGGTGCCCACACCGTGCGCGGCTTGTTGCGCGCGGTGCTCACCGAATCGATGCGGATCAACCACGAATCGCCCGAGTTGGCCGGCTTCGTGGCGACCGCGCCGATCGATGCGCGCCGCCACGAGGAACTGTCGGAGGCGTTCGGCAAGCAGGCCGCAACGATGGCCGAGGCCCTCGCGGGTGCCGTCGCCACCGGCCAAGAGGGCGGGCTGATCCCGACCGACCTGGATCCGGTCGAGGTCGCGGGCATGATCAGCGCCATCGTCGACGGCTTCGCCCACGCGGCGGCCTCCCACGATGCCGCCGCGATGGACCGGATGAACCAACTGATCGACACCCTGCTCCTGGAACCCGGCGCGGACCCGCCGGCCGACCCCTGAGGACCGAACACCATGGCAAGCACGGCGTTTCGCGAGAGCCCCTTCCTGACCGGCCATCACCGTCCCAACCGGATGGAGGTGGAGGCGCCCGACCTGTTCGTCGAGGGCGAACTGCCTGAGGATCTGGCGGGGGTGTTCTACCGCAACGGCGCCGAGCCGCTGTATCCGCCGACCCACGAGGACTACCACTGGTTCGACGGCGACGGCATGGTCTACGCGTTCTACCTCGCCGAGGGGCGGGTGGCGATGCGCAACCGATGGGTCCGCACCGACAAGCTGCTGCTGGAGATGAAGGCCGGCCGGCGCCTGTTCGGGGTGCACGGCAACCCGATGACCAGTGATCCGCTGGCCGCCGGCACCCGCTACAACACCGCCAACACCAACGTGATCCTGCACGGGGGCAAGCTGCTGGCGCTGATGGAGGGCGCCCCGCCGGTCGAGATGAACCCGCACACCCTCGAGACCGTCGGCGAACACCACTACGGCGGGGTGATCACCACGACGTTCTCGGCGCATCCGACCGTCGACCAGCACACCGGTGAGCTGATCAACATCGGCGTGCTCGCGCGACACGGCGGGCAGGCCCCCGAAATCCGGTACGACGTCATCGATTCCGCCGGCAACCCGACCAAGACCGAGTACATCCCGATCCCGCATCAGACGATGATGCACACGTTCTTCGTCACCGAGAACTTCGTGGTCTTCCCGGTCACCCCGCTGGACGTCAGTGTGCAGCGCGCGATCTCGGGTGGCCCGATGGTGGCCTGGGACACCGAGCGGCCCACCAAGCTGGGCGTCATGCCGCGCGACGGCGGCGCGGCCGACGTCCGGTGGTTCGAGGCCGAGCCGCGGCACATGATGCACCAGGCCAACGTGTGGGAGGACGGCGGCCGGATCGTCGCCGATGTCGCGGCCGCGGAGGGGACCGCGCTGTTCCCCGACATCGACGGCCGGCGCCGCTCCCACCGGGAGACCCGACAGAGCCTGCGCCGCTGGACCATTGACCCCGCCGCGCCCACCGACGTACTGCGCGAGGTCATCCTCAACGACCGCGACATCCAGTTCCCGCGCCCCGACGACCGATTGATGACCCGTCGGAGCCGGCACGCCTTCGCCAACTCCAACCTGAACTCCGTCGACGGCCGCGCCGACGGGATGGATGCGGTCGTGCGGGTGGACACCGAGACCGGGGCCGAGGACTTGTACCACTTCGGCGACGGGGCCGCGGCCGGCGAGCTGATCTTCGCGCCGCGTCTCGGCGGCACCGACGAACTCGACGGGTACGCGCTGACGCTCGTGCACCGGGCGGGGGAGGCCGAGACCGAACTGGCGGTGTTCGAGGCCGCCGCGCTGGCCGTCGGCCCGGTGGCGCGGGTGAAGGTTCCGTTCCGGATTCCCAGCGGATTTCACTGCAACTACTACAGCAGTGACAGCCCGCTGTATCGCCAGGCGCTCGGGGTGGGCTGAGGAATCCGTCAGTCGGGCAGCTTGATGACCGAGGTGTACATCTCGATCACCGGGCGGTAGAGATCGATGCCGTCGAGTTGGCTGCCCAGGATCACCGAGTCGCTGGTGGCCACCAGGGTCTCGGCGAAGAGCAGCGGCGGGATCGACAGCGTGGCGCCCAGCTTGTCCATGCTCTCGACGATGAAATCGGCGAGCTTGGTGACGACCTCGGAGCGTTTCGCCGCCACCCGGTCCCTGGCGTCGGGGTTGCGATGCAGATACAGCGTGAACTCCAGCCCGAGCGCGGCCTGCTGGGCGCCGCGGTCGAGGCTGAGCTGACGCCAGCGCTCGGCGATCTGGTCGAGTTCGTGGGCACCCACCCGGCTCGCCGAGGACATCACCTCGGCGAAGCTGTCGAAGTAGCGCCGCCAGTACCGGTCGCTGACCGCCAGGAACAGGTCTTCCTTGGTGGAGAAGTGCTTGTAGATGGCGCCCTTGGTGTAACCCGCCGCATACGCGATGTCGTCGAGAGTGGCTGCGGTGAAGCCCTTTTCGCCGAAGACCGCCTCGGCGGCATCCAGCAGCAGGGAGCGGGTGTGCTCGAGTCGCCGCTCCCGGGTCCAGCGCTCCGCCATGCGACGAGTCTGCCACAAGTTTCCAAGAAACCATTGAGTCACTGAGATACTTGTCGGTATATTCACGCTCCGTGAGTGAACTGGCGAACCAAAAGCCCGCGAAAACCGAGTCCCTGAGCAGCGTCGGCCGACTCGACGCGCCGGCGGCGCGGTCATCGAGACGGGTCAAGATCTGGGCGACCGCCGGCGGCATCATCCTGGCGTTCCAGATCTACGTGTGGATCCGGTGGATCACCGGGCCCTACTTCCAGCGGGTCGATCCGGGGCCGACGGATCCGCCGACCTTCATGAAGGTCGCCCTGATGGCCTGGCAGATCGGCTCGCCGGTGCTATTCCCGGTGGCGATCTGGTGGTTCATCATCCGGCCCTGGCGGCGCGAACGACGGATCACCCTCGACGGCATGATCATGGTGTCCACCGGGTTGTTCTTCTTCCAGGATCCGCTGCTGAACTACATCAACACCTGGTGCACCTACAACGCGTGGGCGTTCAACATGGGCTCGTGGGCCCCGTACGTGCCGGGCTGGATGTCGCCGGAGCGGCCCGGCGCGCAGGTGGCAGAACCGTTGGGCATCAACGTCTCCGGGTACGCCTACGGGGTACTGCTGTGCACGATCCTGGGCTGCTGGGTCATGCGCAAGGCCCAGCAGCGCTGGCCCAACCTGGGCACCAAGGGGCTGATCGCCGTCGCGTTCGCCTGGGGGTTCGTCTTCGACTTCGTGATGGAGGGCCTGGTCCTGATGCCGCTGGGGATGTACACCTTCCCCGGTGCCATCCAGTCGCTGTCGATCAACGCCGGCACCTACTACCAGTGGCCCATCTACGAGGGGCTGATGTGGGGCGGCGTGCAGGCCGCGCTGTGCTGTCTGCGGTTCTTCACCGACGACCGCGGCCGCACCGTCGTGGAGAAGGGACTCGACAACATCCGGGGCGGCTTCGCCAAGCAGCAGTTCGTCCGCTTCCTGGCGATCTTCGCCGCGGTCAGCGCCTCCTTCTTCGTCTTCTACATCATCCCGGCCCAGTTCATGGCGACGCACGCCGACCCGTGGCCCGAGGACGTGCAGAAGCGCTCGTACTTCACCTCGGGACTGTGCGGCGACGGCACCGACCGGCCGTGCCCCGACCCGTCGCTGCCGATCCCCACCCGGCACTCCGGCTACGTCAACGTCGACGGCGAACTCGTCCTGCCCGACGGGGTGGACCTGCCACCGGTGGTGCCGCACGAAGGGCGGGAGTGACCGTGTCGGACAACGGCGCCGGGACGCTCGAACAGACCCTCGAAAAACACTCTGCCGCACCGTTCTACCGTGCGGTCGGCGACGAGGTGGAGGTGTTCCGCGCGGCGGCCCGCCGCGGGTTGCCCGTGCTGCTCAAGGGGCCGACCGGGTGTGGCAAGACCCGCTTCGTGGAGGCCATGGCGCACGAACTGGGCCGTGATCTGGTCACGGTCGCCGGCCACGAGGATCTGACCTCGGCCGATCTGGTGGGCCGGTTCCTGCTCGAGGGCGGCGACACCGTCTGGGTGGACGGGCCGTTGACCCGGGCGGTGCGCGGCGGCGGCATCTGCTACCTCGACGAGGTCGTCGAGGCGCGTCAGGACACCACGGTGGTCATCCACCCGCTCGCCGATCACCGGCGGGAGTTGCCCATCGACCGCCTCGGCACCACGCTGGCCGCCGCGCCGGGATTCCAGTTGGTGATCTCGTACAACCCGGGCTATCAGTCGGTGTTGAAGAACATCAAGGAATCCACCCGGCAGCGGTTCGTGGCCATCGAACTGGACTTCCCGCCTGCCGCAGTGGAGACCGAGATCGTCGCGCACGAGGCCGGCGTGGACGCCGACACCGCGGCGGTGCTGGTGCGGATCGGCAATGCGATCCGCAACATCGACGGCTCACCACTGCGGGAGGCCTCGTCCACCCGGATGCTGGTGCTGGCCGGCGGACTGATCGCCGAGGGGCTCAGCGTGCGCCGGTCGGTGCAGGCGGCGATCGTCGAGGCGCTCTCCGACGACCGCGAGGTGATCGGCGCGCTCGGCGAACTCGTCGACGCCATCCTGCCGCGGACGTGACCGAGCCGGAAAGCCCCGGGCCGCAGCGGCTCCGGTTGCTGGCCGGTTATCTGGCCGGCCGCGCCGTCGACGTCGCCGAAGCCCCCGCGGGCCAGCCGGCGCACACCGACGGTCAGGTGGTGTTCGTCTCCCCGGGCGCCTCGGCCGAGCGGCAGCGCCGCGAGGTGCTGGTCCAGGCCGGGCTGCTCGGCGCCGGCAGCCTCGACCCGGCGCTGCTGCGCTCGCTGCGGGGCCGCGGCGGGACGGCCCGGCGCTATCTGTCGGTCGAGGGCCGGCGGGTGTTGGCCGAGCTGGCCCACCGGCTCCCGCTGGCCGCCGAGTGTTGTCCCGGCGGCGCCCCGCACAGTTCGTCGGCCGCAGAGTCACTTCAGATTGCCCGCAGCCGTGCGAAAGTCGACGATCCACCGCCGTGGTTCGGCGTCCTCAAGCCGTTGCGGGTGACCGGTCCTGCGGCTCCGGCCGGTACGCCGGCATCGGAGCAGGACCTGCACTTCGAGATCACCGCCGACGCCGACGCCGATGACGACGCCCCGGACGACGACGAGGGGCCCTCGGAGGAGAGCAAGATCCTCAAGCTCTTCGACAACCCGTTGTTCAACTCCGAAGCGGTGGGCGACTTCCTGCGCAAGCTGCTGGGTAGCTCGTCGGGGTCCGCCGACAACAAGTCCGGCGGCGGGGGACTGCGGGCGCGCGCGGCGCGTCAGGGCCGCGCGGCCGGGCCCCAGGCGCGCCCGCTGCCCACCCGCATCCGTTTCACCGATCAGGCCAATCCCGCCGCCACCGTCGGGGTCGGCGGCGCGCTGCACCCCGAATGGGATGCCGACAACGAGCGCTACCGGCCCGACTGGTGCCGCGTCATCGACTACCCGTTCACGGCGCCCGCGGAGTTCTCGGCCGCCGCGATCACGCCGGACGACGTGCTGCGGCGGCGGCTGTCCCGCATCGGGCTGGGCTTGAAGGCGTTGCGGCGCAGGCCCGATGGCGACGAACTCGACACCGAGGCGCTGGTGGAGATGTCCATCGACCTGCGCTCGGGGTACTCTGCGCCCGAACACATCTACGTCGAACACCGAAAGTCCGCGCGCAACCTCGGAGTCCTGATCCTGCTGGACGCCTCCGGTTCCGTCACGGACACCGACCCCGCCGGCCTGGCGGTGCACGACCATCAGCGTCGCGCCGCCGCGACCATCGCCGCGACACTCGAGGAACTCGGCGACCGGGTCGCGGTGTACGCCTTCTGGTCCAAGGGCCGCTCCGCGGTGCATCTACCCGCGCTCAAGACCTTCGACCAGCGGTTCACCGCGCTGAGCCGGGCTCGGCTCAACCAGCTTCAGCCGTCGAACTACACCCGGTTGGGCGCGGGTATCCGCGGCGCCGGCGAGATCCTGAAAACCCAAGCGGGCACGCCCAATCGGTTGCTGCTCGTGCTCTCCGACGGCCATCCCTACGACCACGGCTACGAGGGCCGCTACGCCGAAGCCGACGCGCACAAGGCACTCGACGAGCTACGGCGAGACGGCGTCGCGTGCCTGTGTCTGTCGGTCGGAGCCGACACCGACGGCGACGCGCTGGAGCGGGTCTTCGGGTCGGCCAGCCATGCCGGCGCCGCGACGCTGGCCGAACTGTCGCCGCGCATGGACGAGTTGTTCCTGGCCTCGCTGCGCGAACTGGCCGCACCGACGCCACGGGCCTGATCGGCCGCGGCTCAGAGCCGGAACATCTCCCGGGCCATCGCCGACTGTTCGAACACCGCGTCGCGCTGCGGGCCGTAGTACCGCTTCTTGGGCCTTTCCGGTGGCTGCTGCCCGACCCGCTCCATCGGCACCGCGAAGGTGCGCGGTTTGAACCAGCGCAGTAGCGCCGTCAGCGATCCGACTCCCGATATCGATCCCATGATTCACCTCTTCTCACGGACGGTGTGTCCACGATTCCGAATCTAACATAAGAAATAGAAGTGAAAAGTAGATAGTGAAGTTCGAAAACCAAACGGAAGTGAGGTGGGTACGATGTCGGGTATGGCCACGCGACGGAGTTACGGACAGTTCTGCGGTCTGGCGCATGCCCTCGATGTCGTCGGCGAGCGTTGGACGCTGCTGATCGTGCGCGAGCTGGCAATCGGCCCCAAGCGCTACACCGAGTTGGCCGACGCGCTGACCGGCATCGGGACCAGCCTGCTGGCAACCCGGATGCGGCAACTCGAGGCCGACGGCGTCATCGAACGCCGGCTGGCCCTGGACAAGCCGGGTTCCTCCGTCGTCTACGACCTCTCCGAGGCCGGCCGCGAACTGGCCAGAGCCGTCATCCCGTTGGCGATGTGGGGGGCGCGCCACCAGATGGCCGATGTCGAGTTCGACGAAGAGTTGTTCCGGGCCGAGTGGCTGTTGGCGTTCCTGGCCGCCGATGTCCGCAACGACCTACCTGAGGGCCTGGATGCGGTCTACGAGTTCCGCATCGGTGCCAGCGTCGCCGCCCTGCATCTGCACGCCGGGGGCACGCGCGTCACGCCCGGCCCCACCGAGACACCCGCCGACGCGACGATCGCCGCCGCCCCGGAGACGGTCGCCGCGCTGGTGGGCGGGCGCCTCGAACTGGGGGAGGCCCTCACCCAGGGCCTGCTGCAGGCCGACGGGGACTCCGCCGCCGTCGCCGCGTTGGTCGGTGTGATCGAGAAACGGCTCCGCGCGCTGGTCCCGGCCTGATTACCGTAAGAACATGTCAGACCAATCAGCCGCCATCGACGTGGCGCACCCGCCGGAACTCCTGATCAAAACGCTGAACCCGATCCTCGGCCGGATCCTGCGCACCCCGCTGGGCCGCCCGCTCGGCGAGTTCATGCTGGTGCGGTTCACCGGACGAAAATCGGGCCGCTCGTTCGCGGTGCCGGTCAGCGCCCACGAGCTCGACGGTGACCTCTACGCCGTGCTGGAGGCGCAGTGGAAGTTCAACTTCCGTGACGGCGCCGACGCCGTGATCCATCATTCGGGTCGGCGCCGCGAGCTGCGCGGGCGGCTGATCGCCGACCGGGCGGCCGTCGTGGACATCGTCAACCGGTTGGCCGTCGGGTATGGACCCAAGAAGGCGCAGCGCACCATGGGCATGGGCTTCCGCGACGGCCAACTGCCCACCGTGGCCGACTGGGAGGACGCGGTCGCGCGGTTGAACATCGCGGCGATCAAGTTCACACCGCGCCCCTGACCTCGTAGTCGGCACCTCGATCCACCCGGCGAATGGGGCTAGGCTAGCCTTTCCTAACTTGGCTACAGGCGTTGCACAGGCCGCGCAAAGGTGGAAGGTAGGGGCACGGTGGTTGCAGTCGGTGCCGCCCAGGGTGAGCAACCCGCCGCCGGAGCCCCGTCGCACCCGCACCGCCGCCTCGACATCCAGGGGCTGCGCGCGGTCGCGGTCCTGGTGGTCATCCTCGACCACGTCGGGATGCCGGGATTCCCAGGCGGTTTCGTCGGCGTCGACGTCTTCTTCGTGATCTCCGGCTACGTGATCACCCGCATGCTCCTGCACAAGCCCACGCGACCGCGCAGTGCCTGGTTCCTCGACTTCTACGCCAAACGCGCGCGCCGGATCGTCCCGGCCGCCACCGTCGTCATCGTCCTCACGGTGATCGCGACTTTCGAGCTCACCAACTTCCTGCGCGGCGCCCGGGTGCTACCGGATGCGACGGCCACGTCGCTGTTCCTCGCGAACTTCCACTTCATCGCGACCGGTACCGACTACGCCCGGCTCGGGGCCGATCCCTCTCCGCTGCAGCACTATTGGTCGCTGGCGGTCGAAGAGCAGTTCTACCTGGTGTTGCCCCTGGTGATCATCCTGGCGATCGCCGTGGCGGCGCGGCTGCGCCGAGCCACGACGGCGCAGGTGTTGGTCGGGCTCCTGGTCGCGGTCGTCGTCGCCAGTTATCTGTATTCGATTCTGTTGACCGCCGTGAACGGCACCGCGGCGTTCTTCTCGCCCCTGACCCGGGCCTGGGAACTGGCGATCGGCTGCCTGATCGCGGTAGCCGGGCCGTGGTTGGCCGCTCGGACCTCGGCGGCCACGGCGGCCACGGCGGCGGTGCTGTGCTGGTTCGGAATCGCGGCCATCGCCTGGTCGGTCGCCTTCCTCGACGACACCAGCAGTTTCCCGGGTTCGATCGCCGCAGTGCCGGTGCTCGGCGCCGCGGCGATCCTGATTGCCGGGGCGCGCTCGGAGCGCACGCTGCCCGCCGCCGTGCTGGGTAGCCGCATACCCCGCTACATCGGTGACATCTCCTACTCGCTGTACCTCGTGCACTGGCCCGTGTTCACGATCACCGCCGAAAGGAGGCGGTCGGTATGCCGTCGTGCGCACACATCTTGACCCCGCGCCGGGGCGCATCCGAGGGCTTCCAGCACGCCCAGAGCGACCGATCTGGATTGCCGGCACCAACCACTGGGACGGTGGCCCCGCCTAGTCGACGGCGCGCTAAGCGGCGCGCATGTGCCCGGCGCTTCCAAGGTTCGTATCTCGGCTCGGCCGCAGGAGGGCACCGGTCAGCTCGCGGCCAGACAATGCCGCGCCCCTTCGGCGTGTTGTCGACCCTTCGAACGCGCTGTGCGCGCGCACGGCGTGCAGTACCCGTTGATCGCGTGCCCGATCGTCTGGGGCGACCCGGCAGCAAGTCTGCGGGTAACTGGCAGAACTGCAGCTTTATTGGCAGGGGCGACAGTTGCTGGCGTGGTTCGCGTTGGCTGTCGGGTGGTTACCACAGTGCAGGAGCCGTCGAAGACGCCGAAATCGGCGATCGGCTACCGGGGAGCCGCAGTGCGATAACAAGATGGCGTCAAGTATCCGAGACGCGGGAGAGGTTCGCATCCGCTGTTAGTGTCAGCGCATTGTGACGTCGACCGCTAACGTAACTCGCGCGACGCACAGTGCCGCCATCGCGGCGCTGGCGCTGGCGCTGGGGTTGTTGGTAATGGTGATCGGCGTCGGGTGGGCATCGGGGAGCGCTGAGCCGTCGGGGTCTCATGGCCCGCACGCGACGGTCGCCGGCCCCTACGGCGAGTTTGCTGTCGCAGCTGACCATCCGCACTTCGAAAACGGGTCGCTGCCGGTGGTGCCTGACATCGTCGCCGAGGCCGTGCTGCCCCGAGCAGCAACCGCACTGGTGGCCCTGGGTCTGGCTGTCGCGATCGGCCTGGTGGCCTTGCTGTGGCGCCCCCGACTATGGCGGGGAGTGCGAGGGCCACCTCGCGGCAGGGGCGCCGTGTGGAGCGGTCGGCAGAGGTTGACCCGCATGTGCATCGCGCGCCGCTGACGGTGTCGCGCCAGATCGCCTTGCCTATCCGGCAGGGCCGTCGGTGACCGCTGCCAGTACCCGCAGCCGCGTCCCAACACATGCCGCGGCATCCTTTCGGAAGCGACGAAACCATGAACCACATTCTGTCCGCTCAGCCCCCACATCTGCACGCCTCCCGCCACCATTTCCTGGGCCGTTGCGACCGGCCTGCCACGATGGTCGGCCGGACTCCGGTGCTGCGCTTTGGCGCCCCGTTCACCACCGATGGCCGTGGCTTTTGGGCCAAGCTCGAAGGCTTCAATCCCGGCGGCATGAAGGACCGCCCGGCGTTGTACATGGTCGAGCGGGGCCGGGCTCGCGAAGAACTGCGACCCGGGGCGCGCATCATCGAATCGACCAGCGGCACCCTGGGATTGGGCTTAGCGCTGGCCGGCACGGTGTACGGCCATCCGGTCACGCTGGTCACCGACCCCGGATTGGAGCCCATCATCGCTCGGATGCTGACGGCTTTCGGTGCCCAGGTCGATGTGGTGAGCTCGCCCCATCCCGAGGGTGGGTGGCAGCAAGCACGGCGCGACCGGGTCGCCGAGTTGCTGGGCGCCGATCCGCACGCTTGGTACCCCGATCAGTACACCAACCCCGACAACGTCGAGGCGTACCGGCCGTTGGCGCTGGAATTGCAGGCTCAACTCGGCCACATCGACGTGCTGGTGTGCTCGGTGGGCACCGGTGGGCATTCGGCCGGGGTGGCACGGGTGCTGCGCGAGTTCAATCCCGAGCTGCGGTTGATCGGGGTGGACACGGTCGGATCGACGATCTTCGGACAGCCGTCCGGCACCCGGCTGATGCGCGGGCTGGGCTCGAGTATCTACCCGCGCAATGTGGATTACGCGGCGTTCAGCGAGGTGCACTGGGTGGCGCCGGCCGAGGCGGTGTGGGCCTGCCGCACGCTGGCGGCCACCCATTACGCCAGCGGTGGGTGGAGTGTCGGAGCGGTCGCCTTGGTAGCCGGCTGGGCGGCACGCACGCTGGGACCCGACGCCACCATCGCTGCGATCTTCCCCGATGGGCCGCAACGCTACTTCGACACCGTCTACAACGACGACTACTGCCGCGCCCACGGCCTGCTCGGAGTCGTCCCGCCTCCTGAGCCGGCCGTCATCGACGATCCGCGCATCAGAATTGTGTCGTCGTGGACCCGTTGCACCCACGTCGTCGACCCGGTGGCGGTGATGGGGTGATCGGCATTCTCACGCAGTTCCGCAGCTTTGGCTGGCCGAGCCGACTGTTGATGATCAACCAGTTCGGGATCAATCTCGGGTTCTACATGCTCATGCCCTATCTGGCCGGCTACCTCGCCGGCCCACTAGGGTTCGCCGCGTGGGCGGTGGGACTGGTGCTCGGCGTGCGCAACTTCTCCCAACAGGGAATGTTCATTATCGGGGGCACCCTGGCCGATCGGCTCGGCTACAAGCCGCTGATCGTGGCCGGCTGCCTGTTGCGCACAGCCGGTTTCGGGTTGCTGGTCATCGCCGAGTCGCTGCCGGGGCTGCTTATCGCCTCGGCGGCCACCGGATTCGCCGGTGCGCTGTTCAACCCCGCGGTTCGGGCCTACTTGGCCGTTGACGCCGGGCCGCGCCGCGTGCAGGCGTTCGCGGTGTTCAACATCTTCTACCAGGCCGGCATCCTGGCCGGCCCGCTGGTGGGGCTGGCGCTGATGATGCTCGATTTTCGCGTCACTGCCGCAGCGGCCGCGGTCGTATTCGCACTGTTGACCATCGCCCAACTGTTCGCACTGCCCCAGCACAGCACCGACGTGCCGGCAGGGACAACTTCGGTGTTGGTCGACTGGCGCACCGTGGCAGCCAACCGGTCATTTATATTGTTCGCCGCGGCGATGATCGGCTCCTACGTGCTGTCATTCCAGGTCTACCTTGCTTTGCCGCTGCAGGCCGGGATACTCGCCCCGAGCGACCAATCGCTCATCGTGGCAGGGATTTTCGTCGTATCAGGTGTGGTGGCTGTCTTTGGGCAAATGCGCATCACCCGCTGGTTCGCCGCACGCTGGCGGCCGGGGCGATCCTTGGTGGTCGGGTTGGCGGTCTTGAGCGCGGCGTTCATCCCACTGATGGTGATACCCGACAGCGAGCGCCTGGGCCACGGCGCGGCGGTGGCCGCGCTGCTGGTGGCAGCGGGGCTGCTGGCGGTCGGTTCCGCGGCGGTGTTTCCGTTCGAGATGGACACCGTCGTGTCGCTGGCGGACGGTCGCTTGGTCGGCACCCACTACGGCTTCTACAACACCATCGTCGGGATCGGAATCCTCGCCGGCAACCTTGCGACGGGATCGCTGATGCACGCTGCCCACCTCGCCGGCGTCGACGAACTCGTGTGGGTAGGGCTCGCACTGATCGGACTACTGTCCGCGACTGCTCTCTACCGACTCGACCGCACGGGCCGCCTGCAACCTCTACCGGCCACCGGACCCATCGCGACAGCAGACTGACCGCCTCCGACCGCCCGGTACAGCACTCCCATTGCGTCCTGACGACAGCACTTTGCTCTCAGCAGACTTGACACCGTTGTGCTTGCTTCCATCGTGCGCCGCACGGGCCGCGGCAGTCGTCGGTCCATCCGGTCCGGGCTCCGATCGCGCAGATCCCACGGCTTGAGCCTCCGCCGCTGAGCTGAAAAACGACGCCGACCAGCGAGGCCGGACGATTTGCGCCAGGTCACCGATGCCCTGGCTGGTGCGGCGACTCGGCGCTGCCGTCCTCGTCGGTCACGGCGGCAGGTGCAGGGAGGTCCAGCGCAACCGTGGGCGTGCTGGATCCCGGCGTTCGCGGTGAGTAGCTGATGCCGTTGGGTCCCTCGCCGACCGGGATGGTTACCGACACCGTCTGGCCGGCCAGGTCGACGACCGAGACGCTGTTGTCGTAGCTGTTGGTGACCCAGGCCAGCGTCCCCGCGGGGTCGATCACCACACCGTGCGGCCCAGCACCGGTCGCGACGGTGGTACGCACGGTCATCGTGGCCGTGTCGATCAGTGATACCGCATGCCCGGGGGCATCCGGGGTGCCCTGGTCAGCCGAGACCACCGTCGCGTTGTCGGGCGTGAGGTAGACCTGCACCGGGGCCGCCGACACCGCGACGCTGCCGGCCACCGTGCGCGCGTCGAGATCCACCTTCACCACCGCCGCCGGCTCGGTGATGCCGGTATAGGCGTAACGTCCGTCGGCGCTGACCGCTACCTGCGCCGGCCCGTCGCCCACCGGCACGGAGAACTGCATCTGATCGGTCTGGGCGTCGATCACATCCAGCGCCCCGGTCATGTGATTGGCGACGACGATCACCGAGCCGTCACTGGCCGCGCGTAGACCGTGCGGCATCCCACCCACCTCGATCAGGCCCAGCGGCTGCAGGCTTTGACTCTGGAATATCGACACCGTGCCGTCGTCGGCGTTGGCCACATAGACCTTGCCGTTGGGCGCCTCGATCACATGCGCCGGGTGGTGCCCGGTCTGGCCGGTCGCCCTGACCTGGTAGGTATCGGCGTCGATAGCCACCACGGTGTCGGTTCCGACGCTGGTTGCATACACCGTGGCGGCGTCCTGCCCGACCTGGACGTTGTGCGGTCCTTGGATGCCGGTCAGGGTGGTCACCACCGTGTTGGCCGCCGCATCGAGGACCGTCAGACTGTTGCCGATCTCGTCGGCAACCCACACCGACCCCGCTACCGGGGTCGGCTCCGGTGGGACGGGACTGGTTGGTGACTGCCCGGCCTGCCCGGTGTCACCACCAGAACAGCCCGCCAAAACCGCGGCCAGCAGCACTGTGGACAGAACGGCGATGAGTGTGGTGCGCGCCGACCCAGCCCGCCACCAGCCACCGCCCGGTGGCCGGATCCCAGACGACGTCGTAGTGGTGACCGATGACATGACCCGACCATACCCCCGGCAGGTATGTGCCCAAGCGGGGATTTGCGATGGCATACTGAACCCTTAGCTGACCGGACTGCTTCACTCAGTTGCGCGCGCTGATCCGCAGGAGGACCGCAATGCCACGGATGCACCTCGACCTCGACAACCTGGAATCGGCGTTGGCTCTCAAACCCATTGCCCTAGTGCACTTCTGGTCAGTGGGAAGCCCCGGCGGCGATGGTTTTGAACTGATCTACGACCGCTCGGCACGACGACATCCCGCGGTGCTGCACGCCGACGTCAATACCGATCAGCAACAGCACCTCGCTCAAATCGCCGGAGTAGCCGACGTTCCGACGACGCTGGTATTTCGTGACGGCGTATTGATCTATCGGGAACCGGGCGCGCTGTCGGCTCGCGTGCTCGAGGAACTTATCCAGCAAATCAAGCTGGTGGATATGGATAAATTGCGTGCCGCGACCGCCGTCCGGGATCCCAGCTCGACGCCACGTCCCTGGACTTGACCCTTCGATGTATAGAGTGCCAACGGCAGTTCGACCGACAGCCGACTGGTTCGGCAGTACCTGCTGACGGTACGTGCCGCTGACAGCGCCGGCCATGTAACCCGGGGTGGTCGAGTCGCACCGTCGCCGTCTTCGCTACGCGCGGCCGCCGCCGGTGCCGTCATTGAACATTTCAGTAAGTCCAACCAACTGCTTATTTGGTTATGCTGCTGCGAGTGTAGGTCGCCGAACTTGTCGAATCTGCGTTCCCGCGCCTGGGGTTTCTCAGAAACGCGTCGACCGGGTGATTCTCGCTACGAAGGAAAGCGGGCATCCATGTGTCCGCGCTGGCCGAATGGTCCCTGGATAAGATCCGTTAGCGGCAGCCGTTGGTTTCGCGAGTCTTTGAAGAGTTCCGAAGTCCGCACCGAATTCGTCTCCGCGACAGGGGCTTTCAACCTTTCCTTGAGGGCTGTCGGGGATGGTGTGCTACGCCGGTTTCGGTTGGCTTTCACGCCCGAGGACGCGCCAAACTGCGCGATGTGGCGCCACTACGCCCGGGGAGTGCCGGTGATGGGCAGGTCGATGGTGAACCGTGCGCCGTGGCCGGGGCCGTCGCTGTCGGCGCTGATCCGGCCTCCGTGGGCTTCGACCAGCGCGCGGGTGATCGTCAGACCGATGCCGCTGCCGCTGTGGCGACGGCTGCGGGCGAGGTCGGCTTGGTAGAAGCGGTCGAAGATGTGGCCGAGGTGTTCGGCGGCGATACCTTCTCCGGTGTCGGCGACCACGATCTCGGCGTGGGTGGGGTGGGTCTGCTGGCAGGTGATGGTGACGGTCCCGCCGGTGGGGGAGTGGCGCAGCGCGTTGTCGAGCAGGTTGCCCAGTACTTGCCCGAACCGGTCCGGGTCGACGGTGACCGGCACGGATCGGTGGATGCGGGCCTCGATGGTGACGCCCTTCTCGTCGTAGCGTGTCCGAACGGAGTCGACGGCGGCGGTGATCAGGGTTGTGGTGGTGGTGGGTACCGGGAGGATGCGGGTGAGATGTTCTTCGGCGCGGGAGACGGCGGTGATGTCCTCGGCGAGGCGGTCGAGCCGGTGGGTGGCGGCACGCAGGATCTGTACGGTGTCCTCGTCCAGGCTGCGGACGCCGTCTTCGAGGGCTTCGAGGTAGGAATCGAGGGTGGCGATCGGCGTGCGCATTTCGTGACCGAGGTCGGCGAGCATCCGGCGCCGGGTACTTTCGGTGGCTTCGAGGCGGCGGGCAACTTCGTTGACGGTGACGGTGAGTTCGTCGAATTCGCGGCCGAGTCCGGGGCTGTGTATGCGGGTGTCGTAGCGGCCTGCGGCGATCCGTGCAGTTGAGGTGGTCACGGCGGTCAGAGAGCGTTGCACCCGCCGGGTGATGTACCAGCTCACCGCCAGTGCCAACAGCACCGCGATCGCGACGGCCAGCCCCCACGCGAGGACGATCGACCAGGTGAAGGCTTCTTCAACGTGACTGGCCTGGCTGGAGTTGTGGTCGATGCCGGCCTGCCCGAGGTGATCTTGGAAGATTCCGGGCGCGAGTGCGGAGGCCACGAGCCAAGCACTGACGGCGCAGCCGATCACCACCACGGTCAGGGCGAGAAACAATCGGGTACCAAAGCTCGACCCGGCGAAGGTGCGCCGCACTGATCCTCGCGTAGCGGAGATCGGGGAGTTCATGTGCCGGTGCCCATCCGGTAGCCGACGCCGCGGACGGTGCGCACATAGCGACCGCGGGTGGCGTCGTCGCCGAGTTTGCGGCGCAGGTGACCGATGTGCACGGCGACAAGGTGTTCGTCGCTGATCCAGTTCGGCCCCCACACCGCGTCGATCAGCTGAGCGCGGGTGAGCACCACGCCGGGATCACGTGCCAGCGCCGCGAGAATGTCGAATTCGGTGCGGGTCAGGGCGACCGGCGTCCCGCCGACGGCGACCTCGCGGCCGTCGACATCGAGGCTCAGGTCACCGAAGGTTCGGGTGGGGAGGGCACCCGCAGGCCAGCCCGGTGCGGTGGTGCGAGGGCGAGGGCGGCGCAGCATCGCCTGGACGCGGGCCATCAGTTCGCGGGGACTGAACGGTTTGCTCATGTAGTCGTCGGCGCCGACGGACAGCCCGATGAGGGTGTCGATCTCCTCGGTGCGGGCGGTGAGCATCACCACGTACGCATCTGAGAACGTCCGCAGTTGCCGGCACACCTCCACCCCGTCCAGGCCCGGCAGTCCGAGGTCGAGGACGACCACGTCGGGATCGACCTGTCGGGCGAGAGCAACGGCGTCGACCCCGTCTGCGGTGATCGTGACCTCGAAGCCGTCGCGTTCGAGATATGAGCCGACCAGGTCTGCCAGCGGGGTTTCGTCTTCGATGATCATCGCCCGCAAGCCGGTGGGTGGGCGCTGCGCCGTCGCCGGGTCGCCGATCGGTGCGGGTATGCGAGCGGAGGAGGTCATGGCGTCCATCATCGCCAGCACCGTCCCGTCCCGGCGTCGGGACGGGCTTCTTGAGCAAATCTTCATACGACCTCCATCGAATCCTTGGGGTGGGCGCTCGAAGCTGAAGACACGAATCGAGGATGGAGGCGACGATGATGGCCTGGGTCGGTGACATCGGCTGGGCGGGATGGGCCGTCATGGTCGGGTGCATGCTCGTGTTCTGGATGGTGGTGATCTACCTGATAGCCACGATGTTCCGCACCGACCGCGCAGACGGTCCTGCTCGCCTCGGGCGACAGGGTGATCCGCTGCGGGGGCTCGAAGAGCGGTTCGCCCGAGGCGACATCGGCGCCGAGGAGTTCGTCGGCCGCCGACAGGTCTTGACGCAGATCGGCAACCCCGCTGCGAAAGCCGATCGGCGAGGGCAGGTTCGTGGTTAGGTTGCCCCGGCGCTCTTTTCTGATCGGTTCGTTGCTTGCCGGTGCTGGGGCGCTGGCGGCCTGCTCCGGGCCGGGAGCGGCCGCCGGTGCGCCGGTACGCGCAACATCACCCGTGGTGCGTCGGCTTGAGCAACAGCGCCGCACCCCCGGCCAGCAGGTGGTTTCGGCGCGGTTGACGTCGCGTCCGGTCGAGGTGGACTTCGGCGGCCGGATAGTGACTACCTGGGGATACGACGACTCTCTGCCTGGTCCGCTGCTGCGCGCCCGCGCCGGGGATCTGCTGCGAGTGGAGGTAGACAACCAACTGCCGGTGGAGACGAGTGTGCACTGGCACGGGCTTGCGTTGAGCAACGACATGGACGGGGTGCCTGGGCTGACACAGGACCCGATCGCCGCCGATGGTCGGTTCGTCTACGAGTTCACCGCCCCGGACGCGGGCACGTACTTCTACCACTCCCATTCGGGCGTGCAGCTCGATCGTGGTCTGTACGGCGCTCTGATCATCGACGATCCACACGAGCCGGGGGATTACGACCACGAATGGGTCGTGGTGCTCGACGACTGGCTCGACGGCACCGGCCGCACCCCCGACGAGGTGGCCCGCGAACTCGGAATCGGCGCCGGGAGCGGTGACGGTGCCGAAGACCTGGGCGGGATGGGCCACGGCAGCATGGGTGAGATGGGCCACGGCACCATGGGCGAGGAAACAATGCTCTCCCGACTGCTCGGTGGCGCAGGGGACGTGAGCTATCCCCATTTCCTGGTCGGCGGGCGCGTGCCCGACGATCTGATGGTCTTCACCGCGACACCCGGTCAGCGGGCAAGGGTCCGATTCGTAAATGCCGGCGCGGACACCGCTTTCAGGGTCGCATTGGGTGGGCATCGGATGACCGTCACCCACACCGACGGCTTCCCGGTCGTGCCGCAGGACACCGACGCGCTGCTGATCGGTATGGGCGAACGTTTTGATGTGCTCGTGACCCTCGGCGACGGCGTGTTCCCGTTGTTCGCCCAGGCCGAAGGCAAGACCGGGCACGGACAGGCCCTGGTGCGCACCGCCACCGGCGATCTTCCACCTCAACCCCGGCCGCGTGAGCTGGACGGGCGGGTGCTGCTCGGCACCGATCTCGCGCCCCGCGACCATGTGCGGTTGGCCGAGCAGGATCACGATCTTTATCACAGCGTCGACATGGGTGGAACCATGTCGCCCTACCGGTGGACCCTCAACGGCCGCACCCATCCGGACGTCCCGCCACTGAACGTCAACGCGGGACAACGGGTGCGCATGCGGATGCGGAACATGTCCGACATGTTCCACCCGATGCACCTGCACGGACACACCTTCGCGCTGACCGACACCGGACTGCGCAAGGACACCGTCACCATCAGGCCGATGCGCACCGTGGAGATCGAATTCGACACCGACAACCCCGGGCAATGGGCGCTGCACTGCCATAACGCCTACCACCAGGAAGCCGGAATGATGACCACCGTGTCCTACCTGGCCTGATCCCGGCAGTCGCCCAGCGGCGACCGGACTCGGTCGTCCCGATACCCGTAATTGTTCGAGAAAGGAACACACCCGATGAACAAGAAATGTCTCGCCGTCGGCGCCACCGCCCTGGCCGTGGTGTTCGCCGCCGCTGCCTGCAGTAACTCCGACACCGAAACCACCGCGGCGAGTTCCCCCGCGTCGCCCTCGGTGAGCACCTCTGTCGAGGAGGCGGCGGCGCACAATGACGCTGATGTGATGTTCGCCCAGATGATGCTCCCACATCATGCCCAGGCGATCGAGATGAGCGACATGATTCTGGCCAAAGAGGACATCCCCGTCGAGGTGACCACGCTGGCCGGGCAGATCAAGGCCGCCCAGGGTCCGGAGATCGAGCAGCTCGAGTCCTGGCTCGAACAGTGGGGTGCACCCACGTCGATGCCCGAGGGGCATCACGACATGCCCGGCATGGACGAGGAATCGGGCATGGGCGGAATGAAAGGGATGATGAGCGCAGAGGACATGCAGGCCCTCTCGCAGGCCCAGGGCACCGACGCTGCCCGCCTGTTCCTCGAGCAGATGATCGCCCACCACGAAGGCGCCGTCGAGATGGCGCAGACCGAGGTCGACGATGGGCAGTTCCCCGACGCGGTGGCGTTGGCCCGCAGCATCATTGATACCCAGCAGCAGGAGATCGAGACGATGCGTCAGCTGCTGAGCAGCCTGTAACGCCCCAGCTCACCACCGTCGGTCCGCCACAGTCAGGAGCTTTCGATGTCACACCCGGAACACGGACCCCCCCACTGGGAGCTGGCCGAACACGATCACGGTATCCCCACACAGAGCCCGCCCACCGACGCCCACGATGCACATGCCGGGCACGGGGAGCACCTCGCCCACCTCGGCGGGTCCGCAGAGCACGGCGGCCACGACCGGCACGCAGGACACGGCACGCACGGGGAGATGTTCCGCCGCCGCTTCTGGGTGTCGTTGATCCTGTCGATACCGGTCGTGGGTTTCAGCCACATGGTCGCCGAACTGCTCGGCTACCACATACCCGACTTCCCCGGCGCCATGTGGATTCCGCCGGTGCTGGGCACGGTGATCTTCGTCTACGGTGGCATGCCGTTCCTTACCGGCGGCTGGGCCGAACTCCGCTCACGCCGGCCAGGGATGATGCTGCTCATCGCGATGGCCATCAGCGTCGCGTTCCTCGCCTCGTGGGTCACCACCCTCGGCCTCGGCGGGTTCAATCTGGACTTCTGGTGGGAACTGGCGCTGCTGATCGTGATCATGCTGCTCGGGCACTGGCTCGAAATGCGCGCCCTCGGCTCGGCATCCGGCGCACTCGACGCGCTGGCGGCGATGCTTCCCGACACCGCCGAGAAGATCACCGACGACGGCACTCAGGAAATCTCGTTGTCGGAGTTGGCCCTCGACGACGTGGTGCTCGTGCGGGCCGGGGCTCGGGTCCCCGCGGACGGCACCGTTGTCAACGGGCGCGCCGAAGTCGACGAATCGATGATCACCGGCGAATCCAAGACCGTCACCCGCGAGGACGGTGACACCGTGGTCGCCGGCACCGTCGCCACCGACAGCGCCCTGCGCGTGCGGGTCACCGCCATCGGTGAGGACACCGCCCTGGCAGGCATCCAACGCATGGTCGCCGCCGCCCAGGCCTCCTCTTCGCGGGCGCAGGCGCTGGCGGACAAGGCTGCGGCGTTCTTGTTCTACTTCGCCGCCATCGCCGGTCTGGTCACATTCGTGGTGTGGGCGCTGCTCGGCAACATCGACGAAGCGGTGGTGCGGACGGTCACCGTGCTGGTCATCGCCTGCCCCCACGCCCTGGGATTGGCGATCCCGCTGGTGATCGCGCTGTCCACCGAACGCGCCGCCAAAGCCGGAGTACTGGTCAAGGACCGTCTCGCGCTCGAACGCATGCGTACCGTCGGGGTGGTGCTGTTCGACAAGACCGGCACCCTCACCCAGGGCCGACACCAGGTCACCGGCATCACGACCGCCCACGGGATCAACGAGTCGTATCTGCTGGCTCGCGCCGCCGCGGTCGAAGCCGACAGCGAACATCCCGTCGCTCAGGCGATCGTGGCCGCTGCCGAGGACCGCGTCCCGGCGACCGATCAGATCACCGCCACCAACTTCCGATCACTACCCGGACGAGGAGTACGCGCAGTCGTCGACGGCAGCGAGGTGACCGTCGGCGGCCCCGCCATGCTTACCGCGCTGTCGTTGTCGGTCCCAGCCGAGGTCACCGCGATCACCGAGCAGTGGGTGCGGCGAGGCGCCTCGGTCCTACACATCGCCGAAGGCGATCAGGTGCTCGGCGCGGTCGCGCTTGAAGACGCAGTCCGCGAAGAATCCCGCCAAGCGATCGACGCCCTGCACGCCCGCGGAGTCAAAGTCGCGATGATCACCGGCGACGCTCGGCAGGTCGCCGACGCGGTGGCCACCGATCTCGGCATCGACGAGGTATTCGCAGAGGTGCTGCCCGAACACAAGGACGCCAAGGTCACCGAGCTACAGCAACGAGGCCACAAGGTCGCCATGGTCGGCGATGGCGTCAACGACGGCCCAGCCCTGGCCCGAGCCGACGTCGGAGTGGCAATCGGGGCCGGCACCGATGTGGCGATCGAATCCGCCGGGGTGGTGCTGGCGGCGAACGATCCACGGGCGCTGCTGTCGATCATCGAACTCTCCCACGCCAGTTACCGGAAGATGTGGCAGAACCTGGTGTGGGCGACCGGCTACAACATCCTCGCCGTCCCACTGGCCGCGGGTGTGCTCGCCTTCGCTGGCATCGCGATCTCCCCGGCCGTCGCCGCAATCCTGATGTCCATCTCCACCATCGTGGTCGCCCTCAATGCCCAACTACTGCGCCGCCTCGACCTCGACCCGAACCGCCTGGCCCGTACCTGACCGATCCGAAACGAGTTCCGTATTTTGATGGCGAAAGTTCTCCTGCGCCGGTTGACGCCCGTCCTCGTCGCGGCTACTGCGGCGGCTGTGCTTGTCGGGTGCTCAACCAGCGAACCACCCACCACAACCGCCGAGTCGGTCTCGGCCACCGAGTCAACCGCGCCCAGTGTGACGTTGACCCCGGCACTCGATCACCTGCACGGCCTGCACCTCGGCGCCGACGGCACGGTACTGGCCGGCAGCCACACCGGCCTAGTCGCCATCGCCGCCGACGGGCGCACCACCCGCATCGGCACCTCTGACGATGACTTCATGGGACTGGCTGGTGTGCCCGGCACCGATCACCTGTTCGCCTCCGGCCATCCCGGACCGTCGAGTTCGGCCCCTAACCCGTTGGGGCTGATGGACAGCACCGACGGTGGCCACACCTGGACACCGACATCCTTGACGGGAGAAGTGGACTTCCACGCTCTGGCCACCGACGGGAAGGTGCTCGTCGGTTTCGACGGGACTACCGGGCTGTTGGTCTCCACCGATGTCGGCGCCAGCTGGAGCGCCGGAGCCCCACTGGCCGCAGCGGCCTTCGCCGTCACCGACGGTGGCGTCTGGGCGGCCACCGCTGAGGGGTTGCAGCACAGCACCGACACCGCTCGCACCTTTACCGCCGTACCCGGTGCCCCGAGATTGACGTTGCTCTCGGCCGCCAGTGACGGGTCACTGTGGGGTGTCGACAGTCACGGCGTCGCCTGGTGCAGCCGCACCGGGCAAACCTGGGTCCAGCACACCGTCGTCGGCCCCGTCGAAGCGTTACTGGCCGTCGATGCCGACACCGCCTATGCCGCCACCTCGCGACAGCTCTACACCATCGAATGACCCATGGCCAGGGATGGCGACACTGCACCGTCTCGTTACCGTGGCGGATCCGCCACGCTTCCGCCAACCCAAGTGAGATTCCGCCACGCCTACTGGGATCCCACAGCCGGGGCATTGACAGCGATCGTGACGGCTGTTACTAATTAATTATCTAGCCGACTAATACTGGGAGACGCCAATGACGTCCACCGCGGACGCCGCCGTCGGTCTCGGGGTTGCCGAGTTGACCGCGATCTTCACCACCGCAACCCGGATCAAGGTGTGCGACGAGAAGTTTCGCTCGCTGATCCTCACCGGTCAGGTCAGCGCGCAGTACTATTCGCCGCGCGGCCAGGAGATCATCTCCGCGTCCATCGGCGCGCTGCTCGAGCCGACCGACTACGTCGTCACCACCTACCGTGGCCTGCACGATCAGCTGGCCAAGGGTGTGCCGCTGCGCGAGTTGTGGGCCGAGTTCTTCGGCAAGGCGACGGGCACCTGCAAGGGCAAGGGCGGCCCGATGCACATCACCCATCCCGAGTCCGGCCTGATGGTCACCACCGGGATCGTCGGCAGCGGCCTGCCGATCGCCAACGGCCTGGCGCTGGCCTCGCAACTGCGGGGCGACGGCCGCGTCACCGTGGTCAACTTCGGCGACGGCGCCACCAACATCGGCGCCTTCCACGAGGCCTGCAACCTGGCCGCGCTGTGGAAGCTGCCGGTGGTGTTCTGCTGTCACAACAACCGGTACGCCGAACACACCTCCTTCGAGGGCGGCACCAGCGTGGACCGGGTCGCCGACCGCGCCGCGGCCTACAAGATGCCCGGCGTGCGGGTGGACGGCAACGACCCCGTCGCGATGTACGAGGCCGCCCGGCAGGCCATCGAACGGGCCCGCAACGGGGAGGGACCAACATTGTTGGAGGCCATGACATTCCGGTTCTTCGGCCATCAGATGTCGGATCAGAACGAATACATGCAACCCGGCGAGCTGGAACGGGAACGCGCGGCCGATCCGGTGCTGCGGTTCCGCGCCTGGCTGATCGACAACGATGTGCTCTCCGAGTCGGCCGTGGAAACCATTGAGGCGCAGGCCAAGGCGGACGTGCAGGACGCCTTCGAGTTCGCCGAAGCCAGTCCGGTGCCGGACCTGGCCGAGGGCTTGACCGACGTCTACGAGGAGGCACTGGCATGACCCAGACCCAGGTGGAAACCCAGCCGATGCTCGGCTTCCAGGCGATCGGCAGCGCACTCGACGACGCGTTGGGCCGCGACCCCTCGGTGTTCCTGCTCGGCGAGGACATCGCCGACCCCAGCGGTGGCGTGTTCAAGGTGTCCGCCGGGCTGTCCACCAAGTACGGCGCCGACCGGGTGCGGGCCACCCCGATCAGCGAACAGGCCATCGTCGGTGCCGCCGTCGGCGCGGCGGTCGCCGGAATGAAGCCGGTCGCCGAGATCATGCTGATGGACTTCCTGGCCGTGTGCATGGATCAGGTGTCCAACCACGCCGCCAAGCTGCGCTATATGTCCGGCGGGCAGACCACGGTGCCGCTGACCATCCGCTGCGCCGCCGGCGCCGGGATGCAGTTCGGGGCCCAGCACTCCGAGATGCTCGAGGCCTGGCTCACCCACATCCCCGGCCTCAAGGTCGTCGTACCCAGCAACCCGGCCGACGCCAAGGGCCTGCTCACCGCCGCGATCTTCGACCCCGACCCCGTGGTCTTCGTCGAGCAGAGCCTGCTCTACTTCGCGCCGCCGCAACCGGTCCCGGTCGGCCACCACGTGGTCCCGCTGGGCTCGGCGGCCACCGTCCGGGAGGGTGCCGACATCACGCTGATCAGCTACGGCCGGCAGGTGCACACCGCGCTGGCCGCCGCCGAGCGGTTGGCCCAGGACTCGATCGAGGCCGAGGTGATCGACCTGCGCACGCTGGTGCCACTCGACGAGCGCACCGTGCTGGAATCGGTGGCGCGCACCCGCCACGCCGTGGTCATCCACGAGGCGGTGCGCCGCAACGGATTCGGGGCCGAACTGGCCGCGCTGATCACCGAGCACCTGTTCGACGAACTCGGTGCGCCGGTGCAGCGCGTCGCCGGGCCCGACACCCCGATCCCGTACGCCAAGGTGCTCGAGGATGCGTTCGTGCCCGGCGAGGACGACATCGTGGCGGCCGCCAAGCAGGCGCTCTCGCGGTCCCGGGTCGGCGCCGGATCGAACGGCTAACCTTCGTGGTTCACGCGATCGAGCAGTACGCTCGCGAGGATCCCGGCGCGGTCGCACTCTTCGACGGCGCCACCTCCTGGACCTGGCGCCAACTCAACGACCGCCTCAACCGGGCCACCAATTGGCTGCTGGCCCAGGAGATTCCCGCGGGCCGACGGGTGGCGGTGCTGGGCGCCAACAGTGTGCACGTGGTGCTGGCGCACCTGGCCACCACGTACGCCGGGCTGTCGACGGTGCCGGTGAACTACCACCTGACCGCCGACGAGATCGGCTACATCCTGCGCGACGGCGCCGTGCACCTCGTGCTGTGCAGTCTCGACACGGCCGCCACGGTGCGCGCCGCCGACCCGGACGTGCAGGTGGTCTCCTGGCCGGAGTGGGACACCGTGCTGGCGGCTCACCCCGACACCGAACCGTCGGCCGACATCGCCCCGGCCAAGCCGCTGTACTACACCTCCGGCACCACCGGCCACCCCAAGGGCGTCGAACTGCCCGACCAGATGTTCCCCGGCGGGGCCTCGATGGTCGAATACGTGCAGCGCGTGATCGATTCACCGATCCGCACCCCCGGCAAGCACCTGGTGGTCGCACCCATGCACCACACCGGGCCGATGGCGGGGGTCCGCGGCATCCTGGCCGGCCAACCGCTGGTGATCCTCCCGCGCTTCGACGCCGAACAGGTGCTGGCCACCATCGACCGCGAGCGGATCCAGGCCACCATGATGGTGCCCACCCACTTCTCCCGGCTGCTGCAACTGCCCGCCGCTGTGCGCGACCGCTACGACGTCAGCAGCATGGGCAGCATCGTGCACACCGGCGCGGCCTGCCCCGTCGAGGTCAAGCGCGCCATGATCGACTGGTTCGGCCCCATCCTGATCGAGGCCTACGGCTCCACCGAAGCCGGCACCGTCACGCTGATCACCTCGCCGGAATGGCTCGAGCACCCCGGCTCGGTCGGCCGGGCCATGCCCGGCTACGAGCTGACCATCCGCACCGAAGACGGCGACGTACTGCCCACCGGCACCGAAGGTTTGGTCTGTGTGCGCTCCACCACCGGGCACCGGCCCGCCTACCACGGCGACCCGGAGAAGACCCGACGCAGCTACGTCGCCGACGGGGTCTTCGCCGTCGGCGAGATCGGCTACCTCGATGCCGACGGCTACCTGTTCCTCACCGACCGGGCCTCCGACATGGTGGTCAGCGGCGGGGTCAACATCTACCCGGCCGAATCCGAAGCCGTGCTGCGGGCGCACCCGGCCGTCGCCGACGTGGCGGTCATCGGGATTCCGCACGACGACCTCGGCGAGCAACTGTGCGCGCTGGTGGTCAGCACCGACCCGGACCTCGACCCCGCCGAACTGGTGACCTGGAGCCGGGACCGGCTGGCGCACTACAAATGTCCCCACCTGGTCGAGCTCGTCGATTTCGATCTGCGCTCGGTGATGGGAAAACTGAACAAGCGGCAACTGCGGACCCGGTACCTGGCCCGTCGCGACGCCGCAACGATGCCGGCAGGGAGGCCCTGATGGACACCGCCGAACTGACCCGCGACGCGCCCGCGGAGTTCGCGTTCACCGACGAACACACCGCGCTGCGCGGCATGCTCGCCGAGTTCTTCGTCGACCCCGGCGAAACCGGCTGGCGCCGAATGCTTTCCGAGGTCGGCGCCGACGAGATCGTGTTCGACACCGGTAACCCGGACGCCTCGGCCACCGCGATCGACCTCGCCATCCTGGCCGAGCAGGCCGGTGCCGCACTGTTCGGCGGCCCGCTGCTGCCCAGCGTCGCCGCGGGGGTGGTGGGCGGCGCCGTCGGCGACGCTGCACTGCTGGCCTGGCTGCGCGACGGGACGTGCACCGCCGCGTTGGCCACCGGCGCCTCGATGAGCACCAACGCCGCCGGCATCGACGTCACCGTCGCACCGGTGTGGCACGCCGCCGACGCCGACGTCGTCGTGGCCGCCGGCACCCTCGACGGGGCACCGGCGGTGGCGCTGTTCACGGACCTGGGCGGCGGCCTCGAGGTGCGGGACGGGCTGGACCTGTCCCGGTCGATCGGGCGACTCAACCTGCGCGGCGCGCGTCCCGCCGTCCTGTTGAGCGGTCCGGATGCCGCTGCGGTGCACACCGCGCTGGGCCGCCGGATCGACCTGGTGACCTCCGCCGAACTGCTCGGCGTGGCCCAGCACGTGCTGGACGGGACCGTCGAATACGTCGACAAGCGCATCCAGTTCGGCCGCAGCATCGGTTCGTTCCAGGCGGTCAAGCATCGGCTGGTGGATCTGCTGGCGGCCGTCGAACTGGCCCGCTCGGCGGTGTACGGGGCCGCCTGGCGGCTGGCCGGGGCGCCGCACGCGCTGGGCACCGACATCGACCTCGCCGTGGCGGCGGTGCTGTCCCGTAAGGCCGCGCTGGCGGTCACCAAGGCAGGCGTCCAGCTGCACGGCGGCATCGCGATCACCTGGGAACACTGGGCGCACCACTACCTGCGCCGCGCCAATTCGGTTGTCGCGCTGACCGGCTCGCCCGCCGAATACCGGCGCCGGCTGGCCGAGCTGATCGATCGGCGGGACGCATGACATCTTCCGACCAACTGCGCACCCAGGTCGACCGCTGGGTCGGCGAGCACTTCCCGGCGAAATTCCGCGGCGCGGGCGGTTCGGCGCTGCTGGCCGACATCGACCCGGCCGCGGCCGCGGGCTGGTACGCCGCGCTGGGGGAGCGCGGCTACACCGTGCCGCACTGGCCCCGCGAACACGGCGGACTGGACTGCACCGAGGAACAGGCCGCCGCGATCCGTTCGGTGCTGGCCGCCCACGGCGCCGGGCTGCCCGACCACTACTTCGTGCCGCTGATGCTGATCGGCCCGGCCATCATGGACTGGGGAACCCCGGAGCAGCAGCGGAAGTACCTGCCCGGCATCGTGTCCGGGGCCGACATGTGGTGTCAGCTGTTCAGCGAACCCGGCGCCGGTTCGGACCTGGCCAGCCTGGCCACCCGGGCCGTGCGCGAGGGCGCGTCGTGGCGGATCAACGGCCAGAAGGTGTGGAGTTCGTTCGCCACCGACTCGCGCTACGGGATGCTGTTGGCCCGCACCGATCCCGAGCGGCCGAAGAACGCCGGCATCACCTGCTTCCTGGTCGATATGGCCTTACCGGGCGTGACCGTGCGCCCGCTGCGCCAACTCACCGGCGACGAACACTTCTGCGAGGTGTTCCTCGAGGACCTGGTGCTGGGCCCCGAGACCATCCTCGGCGAGGTCGACGACGGGTGGCGGGTGGCGATGTCGACGCTGAACGCCGAACGCTCCGGGCTCTCGGAAACCTCGAGCGCCAGCGGCGTCCCGTTGGCCCCGGTGCTGGAGTTGGCCCGGCGCACCGGAGCCTGGGCGGATCCGGTGATCCGGGATCGGCTGGTCGACCTGTTCGCCGTCGAGCACGCGCTGGCGCTGACCAACCTGCGCTCCATCGCCGAGTCCCGCAACCCCGGGGGATCGCCGACCGGCTCCATCACCAAGCTGGTGCTCTCCGAATTGTCCCAGGAGATCAGCGAACTCGGGTTCGAGATCGGCGGGGCGGAGGCGGCTTACTGGGACGAGGAGATGCCGCCCGAGACCCACAACCTGCTCGACAGTCGCCGGTTCACCATCGCCGGCGGCACGTCCGAGGTGCAGCGCAACATCGTCGGGGAACGGGTGCTCGGCCTGGAACGCGAGATCGATCCGGGCCGGGGCAAGCCCTGGCGTGAGCTGCGGCGCAGCTGACATGCCGACCGTCACCGTCCAGCCGTCCGGGATCACGTTCGCCGCGGCGCCGGGCCAGACGGTGATGGCGGCCGCGCAGGCCGCCGGGCTGCGCTGGCCGACGGTATGCGGCGGCAACGGCGACTGCCTGGTCTGCCACGTCAGCGTCCTGGCGGGCCCGCAGCGGTTGTCGGAGCCGTCGGCGGCCGAGGCGGCGGCGGTGCGCAACCTCACCGGCAGCCAGGGCGGGCGCGGCGAGCACGTGCGGCTGGCCTGCCAGGCGGGGGTGCGCGGCGACGTGGTGGTGGAAAAACGTGGGGTGCGCAGGAAGCGAATCCCAACAGGACAGGAGGAGCCGGGTGGCTGAGGTCATCGATCCCGACATCATGGAGGTCAGCGACGGCCGGTTGCGGCTCATCGGTGGCCGCTGCGGTGCCTGCGGCGAGGTCGAATTCCCGCGCAAGCCGTCGTGTCGGGACTGCGGCGGTGCGGACATCAGCGCGATGCCGCTGGCCGATCGCGGGGTGCTGTGGAGCTGGACCGTGCAGCGCTTCCCGCCGCCGAGCCCGCCGTACTTCGGTGCTGCCGACGAGTTCGAGCCGTACGGGGTGGGCTACGTGGAACTGCCCGGCGAGGTGATCGTCGAGGCGCGGCTGACCGAATCGGACCCGCGACGGCTGCGCATCGGGATGCCGATGACGCTCACCACCGTCGACGTGGTCACCGAAACCGGGGAGCACAAACCGACTTTCGCCTTCGCGCCGGAACAGGAAGGGGATCGATGATGTCCGTGGCGAATTCCGTGGCGATTGTTGGCGTCGGCTGCCGGCCGTTCGGCCGCTACCAGGACACCACCGTGCGCACCGAGGCGGTGGCCGCCGCGCGCGCCGCGCTGGCCGACGCGGGCGTGTCCTGGCCGCAGATCCAGTACGCCGTCGGCGGCAGCATGGACGGCGGACCGGCCGACACCCTGGTCGCCGACCTCGGCCTGACCGGCGTGCCGTTCGTCAACGTGTTCAACGGCTGCGCCACCGGCAGCAGCTCGCTGATCTCGGCCGTGCACACCATCAGCTCCGGGGCCGCCGATCTGGCGCTGGTCATCGGGTTCGACTCCCACCCGCGCGGCGCCTTCGCCATCGACCCGACGGCGATGGGGCTGGGGCAGTGGTACGGCAGCTCGGGGCTGGCGCTGACCTCGCAGTTCTTCGCGTTGAAGATCCAGCGCTACCTGCACGAGCACGACCTGTCGCCGCAGCTGCTGACCAAGGTCGCCGCCAAGGCGTTCCGCAACGGCTCGCTGAACCCCAACGCCTGGCGGCGAAAGCCGCTGACCGAGGCCGACATCGAGGCCTCGATGATGCTGTCGGACCCGCTGCGCCAGTACATGCTGTGCTCACCGGGCGACGGCGCCACCGCGTTGGTGCTCTGTAATGCCCAGCGGGCCAAGGAGTTCAGTCCGCACCCGGTGTACGTCGCCGCGTCGGCGGTGCGCACCCGCCGGCCCGGCTCGTTCGAGGTGCTGGCCCCGTCGCTGTCGGTGCGACGCGGGGTCAGCCCGTCCGTCGACGCCGCCGCGGCGGCCTTCGAACTGGCCGGCATCGGACCCGCCGACGTCGACCTGGCGCAACTGCAGGACACCGACGCCGGCGCCGAGATCATCCACATGGCCGAGACCGGCCTGTGCGCCGACGGCGAACAGCAGGCGCTGATCGAGGCCGGCGAGACCGAACTGACCGGGCGGTTACCGATCAACACCGACGGCGGGGTGCTGGCCAACGGGGAACCGATCGGCGCCTCCGGTCTGCGGCAGATCCACGAGAACGTCCTGCAGTTGCGCGGCACCGCGGGGGAACGGCAGGTGCCCGGGCGACCCAAGGTGGCGTTGTCCCACGTCTACGGTGCCCCGGGCCTGAGCGGCTGCACCCTCCTGACGCGGTGAGGGCGGCGGCATGAAAGTGCGGGTGAACCCCGACCGCTGCGTGGGCAACGGGATCTGCGAGGCCGTCGCACCGGAGCTGTTTATCGTCGAAGACGACGGTCAGGCAAGGCTTTTGGTCGACGACATCCCGGCCGCACAACACGAACTCGCCACCGAGGCGGTGCAGTCCTGCCCGGCCCAGGCGCTCGACATCCTCGACACCGAAAGGCGACCCTGATGGAAATCAAGATGCCCAAGCTCGACGTGACCATGACCGAGGGCACCTTCCTCGGCTGGCTGGTGCCCGACGGCACCGCGGTGGACGAGGGTGAGGACCTCTACACCGTCGGCACCGACAAGGTGTCCACCGACATCCCCGCCCCGATCGCCGGCACGCTGCGCTATGGGCCGGTCGCCGAGGACGAGACCTACCCCGTCGGAACCACTTTGGGCACCCTGGACGCCTAGGTTCAGCCCCGCAGCAGGGCCACCACCCGTTCCTCGGCCGAGGCCGGGACCAACTCGAGCGGCAACTCGTCGGTGCCGGGCAACCGACCGTCGGGGTCGGCGAACTCCTGATAGGTCTTGTCACCGGTGAGCGCGAACAACAGGAAGCCGGTCAGCAGCGCGCGCACCGACTTCTGGGTGCCGCGATCCGAACCACCCGCGCCGACGAACTTCGCCAGCTTGCGCCCCTCGGCCAGGCCCGTCGACTCGGCCTTGCTGAGGATGTGCAGCGCGGAGTTCGGCCAGGCGCGGGCCAACTCGACCGCGTTGGACCGCAGATCCGTGCCGTCGCGCGGGGCGGTGAACACCACACCGGGCACTTTGAGGCCGGGGGCCGGTTCGGTGGCGTTGGGCTTGGTCACCGACGGGAACAGGGCCGCGACGGCCCTCGGCGGGGTGGGCGAGCCGCCCAGGCCGGCGGCCGCGAAGATCGCCGCCGCGGCGCCGAAGCCGTGGCCGACCAGGCCCAGCTTGCCCGGGTGGACGCTGATCTCCCCGGCGCCCAGCCGCACCCCGGTGACGATATCCAGGGTGGTGCCCAGGTCGAAGCCCAGGTTCAGCACCGACGGGGCCAGGCCGCGCTCGGTGTCCGGCGCGGCGGCCACAATGCCCCAGGACGCCAGATGCTCGAGGGTTCCGGAGTAGCGGTCGGCGCCTGTGACCCAGTCGTGCCCGAACGCCACCGCCGGCAGATTGAACCCGCTCGCGGGGGTGTAGACCAACCCCGGCAGGCCGGCAAACGCCAGGTCACCGCGGAGAACGCGGTGTGGACCCCGGCGGCTCAGCTTTGACACGAGCTTCTTGATACTGGCCACCCGATGACGTTAACTCACATCCGCCGACGAGGGTTCTTGCGGCGCTCTCCACTACCCTGATTACTCATGTGCGGAATCGTCGGTTATGTCGGGCATCGTCCTGCCCGTGGCATCGTGGTCGACGCGCTGCGCCGGATGGAATACCGCGGCTATGACTCCGCGGGCGTAGCGCTGCTCGACGGCAGTGGCCAGATGACCGTGCGGCGCCGCGCCGGGCGGCTGGCCAACCTCGAAGAGGCCCTGGCCGAGACCGATGACGCGGCCCTGGCCGGCGCCACCGGCATGGGCCATACCCGCTGGGCCACCCACGGGCGTCCCACCGACCGCAACGCGCACCCGCACCGCGACGCCGCGGGCAAGCTGGCCGTCGTTCACAACGGCATCATCGAGAACTTCGCCGTCCTGCGCGAGGAACTCGAGGCCGCCGGCGTGGAGTTCGCCAGCGACACCGACACCGAGGTCGCCGTGCACCTGGTGTCGCGGTCCTACAAGGACGGACCCACCGCCGGGGACTTCCTGGCCTCGGTGTTTTCCGTGCTGGGCCGGCTGGAGGGGCACTTCACCCTGGTGTTCGCCCACGCCGACGAACCGGGCACCATCGTGGCCGCCCGCCGCTCCACCCCGCTGGTCGTGGGCATCGGCGACGGGGAGATGTTCATCGGCTCCGACGTCGCCGCGTTCATCGAGCACACCCGGCACGCGGTGGAACTCGGTCAGGATCAGGCCGTCGTGATCACCGCCGACGGCTACCGGATCACCGACTTCGCCGGCAACGACGACGCCGCCAACGCCCGCGAGTTCCAGATCGACTGGGATCTGTCGGCCGCCGAGAAGGGCGGCTACGAGTACTTCATGCTCAAGGAGATCGCCGAGCAGCCCCAGGCGGTCGCCGACACCCTGCTGGGCCACTTCGTCGACGGCCGCATCGTGCTCGACGAGCAGCGGATGAGCGATCAAGAACTGCGCGAGGTCGACAAGGTCTTCATCGTCGCCTGCGGCACCGCCTATCACTCCGGGATGCTGGCCAAGTACGCCATCGAGCACTGGACCCGGCTGCCCGTCGAGGTGGAACTCGCCAGCGAGTTCCGTTACCGCGACCCCGTGCTGGACCGCAGCACGCTGGTGATCGCCATCTCGCAGTCCGGCGAGACCGCCGACACCCTCGAGGCCGTGCGGCACGCCAAGGATCAGAAGGCCAAGGTGCTGGCCATCTGCAACACCAACGGCAGCCAGATCCCGCGCGAATGCGATGCGGTGCTCTACACCCGCGCCGGGCCGGAGATCGGCGTCGCGTCCACCAAGACGTTCCTGGCGCAGATCGCCGCCAACTACCTCGTCGGGCTGGCGTTGGCGCAGGCCCGCGGCACCAAGTACACCGACGAGGTGGCCCGCGAGTACCAGGAACTGGAGGCGATGCCCGCGCTGGTCGCCGAGGTGCTCACCCGGATGGACGCGGTGGCCGCGATCGCCGGCCAGTTCGTCGCGTCGCCCACCGTGCTGTTCCTCGGCCGCCACGTCGGCTACCCGGTGGCGCTCGAGGGTGCGCTCAAGCTCAAGGAGCTGGCCTACATGCACGCCGAGGGCTTTGCCGCCGGCGAGCTCAAGCACGGCCCGATCGCGCTGATCGAGGACGGCCTGCCGGTGATCGTCGTGATGCCCTCCCCGAAGGGCACCGCGATGCTGCACTCCAAGCTGCTGTCCAACATCCGCGAGATCCAGGCGCGCGGCGCGGTGACCGTGGTGATCGCCGAGGAGGGCGACGAGACGGTGCGGCCCTACGCCGACTACCTCATCGAAATGCCCGCGGTGTCAACGCTTCTCCAGCCGCTGCTGTCGACCATCCCGCTGCAGGTGTTCGCCGCCGCGGTGGCCCAGGCCCGCGGGTACGACGTGGACAAGCCGCGCAACCTGGCGAAGTCGGTCACCGTCGAGTAGCCCAAGAGCGTAATGCCACCCGATCTCGCCGTCCCCGCCGTCAACATCGGCGGCGACCGCGAGCTCGGGCATTTCCGCAGTGCCGAGGGGTTCGAGGAGTACCTGCGGCTCTACCGCGCCGGCATGGCGGCGCTGCCGCCGTTCACGTTCCAGGACGTCGCGACGACGTTCGGCACCGTGCGGACCTACCGGTTCGGCGGGCCCGACGGCACCCCGGTGCTGCTGCTGCCCGGCCGCAACGCGTCCACCCCGATGTACGGGGGCAACCTGCCGCCGCTGCTCGCGCACCGCACGGTCTACTGCGTCGATCTGCTCGGCGAGGCGGGTCTATCGGTGCAGCGCCGCCGCATCACCGGCGCCGAGGACCAGGCCCAGTGGCTCGACGAGACGCTCGCCGGGCTCGGGCTGGACCGGGTCCATCTGCTGGGGGTGTCGTTCGGCGGCTGGAGCGCGACCAACGCCGCGGCCCGTCGGCCCGGGCGGGCGGAGTCGCTGGCGCTGCTGGATCCGGTGCTGACCTTCGCCCGGTTGCCGATCACGACCGTCCTGGCCTCGGTGCCGATGGCGGTGCCGGGGGTGCCCGAGGCGCTGCGCCGCCGGGCCCTGCGCTGGATCTCCGGCGGGGCGGAGCTCGAGGACGCCGAGCCGGTGGCCTCACTGATCGCCTCCGGCGGAAGAGATTTCGTGCTGCGCACCCCGATACCGCGCCGCATCCCCGACGATCGACTCCGCGGGCTCGACATCCCGGTGCTCGCCCTGATCGCCGGGCGCAGCGTGATCCACGACGCGCACCGGGCCGCCGAGCGCGCCCGGAAAGTGCTGGCGCGCGGGCAGGTCGAACTCTGGCCGCAGGCCTCCCACGCCATCAACGGCGAATATCCAGACGAGATCGCCGAAGTGGCCTCCACGTTCTGGGCGAAAACTGCCGGCTGACGACGCCGCCGATCGACCGCGATGGCCCGGCCCGGGGCGTTCGTCAGCCGAGTCGGGGCCCAAAGGCCCTGGTGAACGGGGCGCTGGGCGCCGACAATGAAGGCGCCACACCGGCACGCCCGTGTGCCGGACGGCTCGGACACGTGAAGGTGTGAGGAACATGTTCACCAACCGCGCGATGATCGCCGCTTCGGCCGCTCTGGCGCTGACGTCAGCGCTCGCCGTCGGGGGGTTGACCGCCGGCGCCACGGCCGACATCGCCGCACCGGTGACGGCGATCTCGATGAGCAGCGGTGTGCATCCGACCCACCCGTGGGGTCCCCAGTGCTGGGGACCGGACGGCACCTGGAACCCAGATTGCGGCCCGGCCCACGAACCGGGAATGGGGCACGGACAGTGGGGGCCGGGAATGGGGCACGGCCATGGTGGTCCCGGCATGGGACACGGCCACTGGGGGGCGATGGGTTGGTGACGGCCGAAGCCGCAGTCAACCCGTAGCCTGACTCGGATGCGGCACTACTACACCGCCGAGGTGATCCGCGACGCCGAGGCCCCACTGCTCGCCGCGCTGCCCGACGGCGCGCTGATGCGCCGCGCCGCCTACGGTTTGGCGGTCGCGACCGCCCGCGAACTGCGCGCCCGCACCGGCGCGGTGGCCGGGCGCCGGATCTGCGCCGTCGTCGGCTCCGGCGACAACGGCGGCGACGCGCTGTGGGCCGCGACCCTGCTGCGTCGCCGGGGCGTGGCCGCTGACGCGGTGCTGCTCAACCCGGACCGCGCCCACCCCGCGGGGCTGGCGGCGTTCCGCGCCGCCGGCGGCCGCGTGGCGCAAAGCATCGCCCCGACAACCGATCTGGTGCTCGACGGCGTGGTCGGCATCGGCGCCACCGGCCCGCTGCGCCCCGACGCGGCCGCGGTGTTCGCGGGCACCGACGCGCCCGTCGTCGCCGTCGACCTGCCCAGCGGCATCGACGTGCACACCGGGGCGCGCCCCGGACCCGCGGTGCAGGCCGCGCTGACGGTCACCTTCGGTGGGCTCAAACCCGTACACGCACTGGCCGATTGCGGACGTGTCGAACTCGTCGACATCGGTTTGCAGTTGCCCGACACCGACCTGCTCGGATTCGAGGCGGGCGACGTCGCCGCCCGCTGGCCCGTCCCGGGCCGCCGCGACGACAAGTACACCCAGGGCGTCACCGGGGTGCTGGCCGGCTCGCAGACCTACCCGGGGGCGGCGATCCTGTCCGCCGGCGCGGCCGTGGCCGCCCACTCCGGCATGGTGCGCTACGCGGGAAGCGCTGCCGCCGAGGTGGTTTCACACTGGCCCGAGGTGGTCGCCGCGCCCACCCCGGAGCAGGCCGGCCGGGTGCAGGCGTGGGTCGTCGGCCCGGGCCTGGGCACCGACGCGACCGCCGAGCAGACCCTGCGCTTCGCGCTCTCGGCCGACGTGCCGGTTCTTGTCGACGCCGACGGGCTCACGCTGCTGGCCCAACACCGCGAACTGGTGACCGACCGCGCCGCGCCGACCGTGCTGACCCCGCACGCCGGCGAATTCGAACGGCTCGCCGGGCGAGGACCGGGCGAGGATCGGGTGTCCGCGGCGCGCACACTGGCCGCCGAACTGGGCGCCGTCGTGCTGCTCAAGGGCCACGTCACCGTCATCGCGGCGCCGGACGGCCCGGTGTATCTCAACCCGGCCGGCGGATCCTGGGCGGCCACGGCCGGATCCGGCGACGTGCTCTCCGGGATCATCGGCGCGCTGCTGGCCGCCGGTCTGGCGCCGGTGGAGGCCGCCGCCGCGGGGGCCTTCGTGCACACCCGCGCCGCCGAACTGTCCGCCGCCGATCCCGGCCCCGCGCCCGTGCCCACCTCGGCGGCGCGCATCCTGTCCCATATCCGCTCAGCGCTGGCCCGCATCCTCTAGAAAGGTCGTTATGCCCAACGTGTCGCACACCTCGTCCCTGGAACCCGCCTACACCGGTCGCCTGTCCGCCGCGCCGGTGCCCGCGCTGCGGCTGCCCGATGAGGCGATGACGCCCGATCAGGCCTACCGCTTCATCCACGACGAGCTGATGCTCGACGGCAGCTCCCGGCTGAACCTCGCCACCTTCGTCACCACCTGGATGGACCCCGAGGCCGGTCAGCTCATGTCGGAGACGTTCGACAAGAACATGATCGACAAGGACGAGTACCCGGTGACCGCGGCCATCGAGCAGCGCTGCGTGTGCATGGTCGCCGACCTGTTCCACGCCGAGAACCTGCGCGACGACGACCCGTCGACCGCCATCGGGGTGTCCACCGTCGGTTCCAGCGAGGCCGTCATGCTCGCGGGCCTGGCGATGAAGTGGCGCTGGCGCCAGCAGGTCGGCGACGACCCGAAGACCGGCTGGAAGACCCGCACGCCGAACCTGGTGATGGGCTCCAACGTGCAGGTGGTGTGGGAGAAGTTCTGCCGCTACTTCGACGTCGAAGCCCGCTACCTGCCGATGGAGGACGGGCGCTACGTCATCACCCCGGAGCAGGTGACCGCCGCCGTCGACGAGGACACCATCGGGGTGGTCGCCATCCTGGGCACCACCTACACCGGCGAACTGGAGCCCGTCGCCGAGATCTGCGCCGCCCTCGAGGAGTTGGCCGGTGGGCAGGGCCCCGACATCCCGGTGCACGTCGACGCCGCCAGCGGCGGATTCGTGGTGCCGTTCCTGCACCCGGACCTCAAGTGGGACTTCCGGCTGCCGCGGGTGGTGTCGATCAACGTCAGCGGCCACAAGTACGGCCTGACCTACCCGGGCATCGGGTTCGTGGTGTGGCGCAACGCCGAGCACCTGCCGGAGGAACTGGTGTTCCGGGTCAACTACCTCGGCGGGGACATGCCCACCTTCACGCTGAACTTCTCCCGGCCCGGCAACCAGGTGGTGGGGCAGTACTACAACTTCCTGCGGCTGGGCCGCGGGGGCTACACCACGGTGATGCGGGCCCTGGCGGACACCGCGCGGTGGCTGGCCGCCGAGATCGCGGCGCTGTCGGTGTTCGAGCTGATCTCCGACGGCACGGCCATCCCGGTGCTGTCGTTCAAGCTCAAGCCGGGCGTCAAGTACACCGTCTTCGACATCTCGGCGATGCTGCGCAGCTACGGCTGGCAGGTGCCGGCCTACACCATGCCCGACGACGCCTCCGACGTCGCGGTGCTGCGCATCGTGGTGCGCGAGGGCTTCTCGGCGAACCTGGCCCGCGCGTTGCGCGACGACCTGGTGGAGGTGCTGGCCAAGCTGGACAAGGTCGGCGTCGGTGGCTTCTCCGACGAGGAGCATTTCGCGCACTGACCGCGCGCCTGGGACAATCGACCGCGGTGATCACAACATGAACCGTCCGGCCGCCGTCGTCGACCTGGGTGCCATCGCGCACAACGTCGTCAAGCTGCGGGAATGCGCGCAATCGGCACAGGTGATGGTCGTCGTGAAGGCTGACGGCTACGGGCACGGCGCCGCCCAGGTGGCGCGCGCCGCGCTGGGCGCCGGCGCCGCCGAACTCGGTGTCGCCACCGTCGAGGAGGCCCTGGCGCTGCGCGCGGCCGGCATCACGGCCCCGGTGCTGGCCTGGCTGCACCCACCGGGCACCGACTTCGCCCCGGCCGTGGCCGCCGATGTGCAGATCGGGGTGTCCTCGCGGCGCCAGCTCGACGAGGTGCTGGCCGCCGCACGTCAGACCGGCACCAGCGCCGCGGTGACGGTCAAGGCGGACACCGGACTCAACCGCAACGGCGTGGCCCCCGCGGATTTCCCGGACCTGGTCGCCGCGCTGGGCCGCGGGGTGGCCGAGGGCGCGCTGCACGCCCGCGGCATCATGTCGCATCTGGCCTGCGCCGATGAGCCCGAACATCCGACCAACGACCTGCAGGCCAAGTGCTTCACCGAGCTGATCGCGCTGGCGCGCCGCGAGGGGGTGGCGTTCGATGTGGCGCACCTGGCCAATTCCCCGGCCACGCTGACCCGACCCGACCTGGCGTTCGACATGGTCCGGCCCGGCATCGCCGCCTACGGCCTGAACCCGGTGCCGCAGCACGGCGACATCGGCCTGATTCCGGCCATGACGCTGACCGCGCCGGTGTCGATGGTCAAGAAGGTGCCCGCCGGCGCCGGGGTGTCCTACGGCCACACCTGGATCGCCGAGCGCGACACCACCGTGGCGCTGATCCCGCTGGGTTACGCCGACGGCATCTTCCGCTCGCTCAGCGGGCGCTTCGAGGTGGCGATCCGCGGACGGCGGCGCCCCAGCGTGGGCCGGGTCTGCATGGATCAGTTCGTCGTCGACCTGGGCCCCGGACCCACCGACGTCGCCGAGGGGGACACGGCGATCCTGTTCGGGCCCGGGAATTCCGGGGAGTTGACCGCCGCGGACTGGGCCGAGTTGCTCGGCACCATCCACTACGAGGTGGTGACCAGCCCGCGGGCCCGGGTCACCCGCGTCTACACCGAGGGCGAGGCGCAGTGAGCGCACGACGCTGGCTGGCCGGGGTCGCCGGCCTGGGCACGGTGGGTGCGGTGGCCGGGGTGTCGACCGCGCGTTCGCTGACCCGGCGCACACCCCGCGAAGATCCCTATCTCGGTGAGGATTTCACGCTGTTCGACACCGACCGCAGCAGCGTGGTCACCACGCCCGACGGCGTCGACCTCGCGGTGCGCGAGGTGGGGCCGGCCGACGCGCCGGTGACGGTGGTGTTCGTGCACGGCTTCTGTATGGGCATGGGCTCCTTCTACTTCCAGCGCCGCGACCTGGCGCCGCTGTGGGGCGATCAGGTCCGGATGGTGTTCTACGACCAGCGCGGCCACGGCCGGTCCGGGATCGCCTCCTACCGCACCTACACCGTCGAGCAACTCGGCCAGGACCTCGACACCGTGCTGACGCTGCTGGCGCCCACCGGACCCGTGATCCTGATCGGGCATTCGATGGGCGGCATGACGGTGCTCTCGCACGCCCGCCAGTTCCCACAGCACTACGGCAAGCACATTGTCGGCGCCGCGCTGATTTCTACTGCCGCCGAAGGGCTCTCGCGCTCACCGATCGGCGAGATCCTGCAGAACCCGGCGCTGGAGATGGCCCGGTTCGCCACCCGCTACGCCCCGAGCCTGCTGCACCGCGGCCGCGGCGCGGTGCGCACGGTGCTGGCCCCCATCCTGCAGGCCGCCTCGTTCGGTGACGACGAGATCAGCCCCACCGTCGCCCGCTACACCGAGGCGATGATCCACGACACCCCGGTGAAGACCATGGTGGGATTCCTGCACGCGCTGGGCACCCACGACGAGGCCGACGGCCTGACCACCCTGGCCGGCCTCGCGACCCTGGTGGCCTGCGGTTCCGGCGACGTGCTGACCACCCCGGAGCACTCCGCCGAGATGGCCGCGGTGCTGCCCAAGTCCGAGCTGTTGGTCATCGGGGACGCCGGTCACCTGGTGCAACTGGAGGAGCCCGAGGTGATCAATGACGCGTTGGCGCGGTTGGTCGACAGGGCCACCCCCGGCAAGCTGGTGGCGATGACCCGCCGGCTGCGTGATCGGGCCCGGTCCCGTGGCTGACGACGGACGGCTGAGCGCGGGTTCGGCCACGCTGGAGACCGCGCAGGACACCCTGGCGCTGGGGCAGCGCCTCGGGGCGCAGTTGCGCGCCGGGGACGTGGTGGTGCTCTCCGGCCCGCTCGGGGCCGGAAAGACCGTGCTGGCCAAGGGAATCGCGGCGGCCATGGACGTCGACGGACCGGTGACCTCACCCACGTTCGTACTGGCCCGGCTGCACCGGGCGCGGCGAGCCGGTGCCCCGGCGATGGTGCACGTCGACGTCTACCGCCTGCTCGATCACGCCGCCGCGGACCTGCTGGGCGAACTGGACTCGCTGGACCTCGATACCGATCTCGACGACGCGGTGGTGGTCGTGGAGTGGGGCGAGGGGCTGGCCGAGCGGCTGTCGGACCGCCACCTCGACATCCGGCTGGAGCGCGGGGTCGACTCCGAGGTGCGCACCGCGACGTGGACCTGGAGTGCGCCGTGACCAACGTTCTGGTGATCGACACCGCCACCCCCGCCGTCACCGCCGCGATCGTGGCCGACGGCGTCGTGCTGGCCGAGCGGGTGACGCGGGACCCCCGCGCCCATGCCGAATGCCTGACCCCCAATGTGCTTGGCGCGCTGGCCGATGCGGCGCTGACCATGGGTGACCTCGACGCGGTGGTGGTGGGCTGCGGGCCGGGACCCTTCACCGGCCTGCGAGTCGGGATGGCCACGGCCGCGGCCTACGGGCATGCGCTGGACATCCCGGTGCACGGGGTCTGCAGCCTGGACGGCATCGGCGGGCAGACCGCCGGTGAGGTGCTGGTGGTGACCGATGCGCGACGGCGCGAGGTGTATTGGGCGCGCTACCGCGACGGTCTGCGGGTGGCCGGGCCCGAGGTGGCCGCCCCGGCCGATGTGGCCCTCGACGGTGTGGTCGCGGTCGCGGGCTCGCCCGAGCACGCGGCCCAGTTCGGGCTGCCGGTGAGCGGCCCGGAGTATCCGATGCCGGTGGCGTTGGTGGCCGCGGTGCCGAATTGGGATGGCGTGCCCGAACCCTTGGTGCCGTTGTATCTGCGCCGGCCCGACGCCAAGACCCTGGCCGAGCGGGGACTGCAATGACCGGCGAGGTGGAGGCCGTGGCCATCGACGCGCTGCGCAGCGCCGACGCCGACCGCTGCGCGCAACTGGAAGCCGAGCTGTTCCCCGGCGACGACCCGTGGCCGGCGCGGGCCTTCCGGCATGCGGTGGCCTCCCCGCACAACCACTACATCGCCGCGCGCGCCGACGGTGGGCTGGTCGGCTACGCCGGGATCACCCGGCTGGGTCGGCGGGCGCCGTTCGAGTACGAGGTGCACACCATCGGCGTCGACCCGGCCTGGCGGGGCCGCGGGATCGGCCGCCGGCTGCTCGACGATCTGCTGGCCTTCGCCGACGGCGGCGTGGTCTTCCTGGAGGTGCGCACCGACAACGAGGCCGCCATCGGGCTGTACGAGAGCGCCGGCTTCGTCAGAATGGGAGTGCGTAAGCGTTACTACCCGGGCAGTGGCGCCGACGCCTACACCATGCGACTGGGACCGGGGGAGCCACGATGACCATTATTCTCGCGATCGAGAGTTCCTGCGACGAGACCGGAGTGGGCATCGCGCGCCTCGACGACGACGGCACGGTGACGCTGCTGGCCGACGAGGTGGCTTCCAGCGTCGACGAGCATTCCCGGTTCGGGGGCGTGGTGCCCGAGATCGCCTCCCGCGCACACCTCGAGGCGCTGGGCCCCACGATGCGCCGCGCACTGGCCACCGCCGCGGTGGCGCGCCCCGACGTGGTGGCCGCGACCATCGGCCCCGGACTGGCCGGGGCGCTGCTGGTGGGGGTGGCCGCGGCCAAGGCGTACGCGGCGGCCTGGGAGGTGCCGTTCTACGCGGTCAACCACCTGGGCGGGCACCTGGCCGCCGACGTCTTCGACCACGGTCCGCTGCCCGAGAGCGTCGGGCTGCTGGTGTCCGGCGGGCACACGCATCTGCTGCATGTGCGCTCGCTCGGCGAGCCGATCGTCGAGTTGGGCAGCACCGTCGACGATGCGGCCGGGGAGGCCTACGACAAGGTGGCCCGGCTGCTCGGGCTGGGTTATCCCGGCGGCAAGGTCCTCGACGACCTGGCCCGCACCGGGGACCGGGAGGCGATCGTGTTCCCGCGCGGGATGACCGGGCCGCGGGATGCCCCGTACGCGTTCAGCTTCTCCGGGCTCAAGACCGCGGTGGCGCGCCATATGGAAGCCCACCCGGACGCCTCGCCCGCCGATGTGGCCGCCGGTTTCCAGGAGGCCGTCGCCGATGTGCTGACCCGCAAGGCCGTGCGCGCGGCCACCGACCTCGGGGTCTCGACGCTGATCATCGCCGGCGGGGTGGCGGCCAATTCCCGGCTGCGGGAACTCGCCGAGGAGCGGTGTGCGGCAGCCGGTTTGACGTTGCGGGTGCCGCGACCCCGGTTGTGCACGGACAACGGCGCGATGATCGCCTCGTTCGCGGCCCATCTGATCGCCGCCGGCGCGCCGTCCTCGCCGCTGGGGGTGGCCAGCGACCCGGGCCTGCCCGTGGTGCAGAGCCAGGTCGCATGAGCGCCGGGGTGGCTGATCGTCTGGCCATCGCCGAATTGCTCTACCGCTATGCCGAATTGATCGATGCCGGCGACTTCGACGGCGTGGGACGGTTACTGGGCGGGGGCGCGTTCATGGGGGTGACCGGCGCGGAGCGCATCGCCGAGCTGTTCGCCGCCACCACCCGTCGCTTCCCCGAGCACGCCAACACCCCACGTACCCGGCATCTGGTGCTCAACCCGATCGTCGAGGTGGACGGCGCCGCGGCGGGCGCGCGGTCGACGTTCTGCGTGGTGCAGCAGACCGAGTCGGTGGCGCTGCAGCCCATCGTCGTCGGGCGCTACGCGGACACCTTCGCCCGGGACGAGGACGGGTGGTTCTTCACCGACCGCACCGTGGTGATCGAGATGCTCGGCGATGTATCGGACCATCTGCTGATCGATCCGAGCCAGTTCGGCTAGAGCGCCAGTCTGTTTAGAACGGTGGGGGTTTGGTGCGTTCGGCGACGTGGGCGTCGTTGAGTGCGCGTTCGGTTTTGATGCGGTAGGCGCGGGCTTTGGCGCGGGTTTGTGTGCGGCGCGGCATTTTCAGGGTCCGCCCGGGTGAGTCTTCCGGCGGTGGTGGTGGGGCCGCGGGGTCGGTGGGTGGTGCGGGGGTGTGGGTGTTCCAGTCGGGGAACAGCAGTGCGGCACCGGGTTTGGACCGGTAGGTGTGGCCGGTGGGGGTGGTGATGACGATGGTGCCGTCGGGCAGTTGTTCGTCGTGCCAGCCGGGCCAGAAAGTCTTGGCCAGGTGATGTTTTCGGCAGTAGCAGCCGAGGTTGGCGGGGTGGGTGGGGCCGTGTGGGTAGGGGCGGGTGTGGTCGATGTCGGTGGCGAAGGCCGGCCGTGGGCAGCCGGGGAAGCGGCAGGTCAGGTCGCGCAGGCGCACGAAGGTGGCCAGCGCGGCCGAGGGCCGGTAGCGGGGTTCGGCCGCGGTCGGGGTGGGCACGGGGCGCACGCGGGCGCCGCGGGCGATCAGGTCCTGGAGCAGCGGGGCGGGGATGATGCCGCCGCGGCCTTCGACGAGCAGGGCCGGCTTGGGCCGCGGCCCCGAGGGTGCCGGAGGGGCCGGGGGCGCTGGTTCTGGCTCGGCGGGTTCCTCGCCGTGCAGACTTTCTCCGGCATCGGCAGGGGTGGTGAGGGTGGCGTGTTCGGCGACGACGTGGACGATCACGTTGGTGGCGCGGCCGTCGTCGGCGGTCGCGGGGCACTCCGGCGACCCGCACAGGCAGGCGAGGTGGTCGGCCTTGTTAGCCAGGGCGCCGAGGGCATCGGCGCGGCGTTGGGCCACGGTGCGGGGGTCGCCGGTGCAGACGGCGGTGGCCATGGCGGTCAGGCGTTTGTCGAGGGCGGCGGCGTCGGTGGCCAGCAGCCGTCCCCATAGGGCGGTGGTGCCGCTTTGTTCGTCGGGGTCGGCGATGGTGATGTCGCGGTGGCGGGCGTTGCCGGTGGTGCGGCGGAGCGCGCCGGGGTCGATCTCGTCGACGAGCATGTCGAGGGATTGGATGAGTTTGTAGTCCGACAGTGGGCCCCAGGTGTGGGCTTGGTCGGCGATGCGGGCATCGAGGGTGGCGATGGCTTCGGGGTTGAAGACCAGGTAGGTGCGGTCGGCGATGAGTTGGGCGGTGTGGGCGGTGATGGCCCCGGCCAGGACCAGGGCCCCGACTTTGGGGAAGCGTTCGCGCACGGTGATGGCCAGGTTCATCAGGGTGGTGGCGCGGTGGTGGCTGATGTTCAAGGCGGCGGCGATCTCGGCGGCGGTGGCGTCCCAGTCGTCGCAGGCCCAGTCGGGGTGCTCGTCGGTGCAGCGGCGGGTGACGAATTCGGCGACCGCGGACAGTCGTCGTCCTTCGGCGGCCGCCGCAGCGGTCGACCAGCCGCGAATGGCGTCGATCAACCCGGCATCGGGACACGCGCGTAGCGCCCCAGGCTCCGGAAACGACCCATCGAACATATGTGCGAGTCTAGGTCGCGAAGGGCGGGGTCGGGGCTCGAAAGCTGGGCCCCTGTGGGTGAAGGTCCAACTGTGGATAACCGGGACGGTCCTTGTTCGCCGGCAGCGATTTCTTGCATAGGCACCAGGGCACCCTTGAGTGCTAGCACTCTCGTGTATAGAGTGCTAGGCGGCAGTCGGACCGCCTCGAGTCGGCACCCGCGACGACGGCGCGAGGGCAGGAACGAATGCCGACCACACATCAGAGTGAAACATGAGTGAAGGGGCTCCATCGTGGCGAGCGTGAACATCAAGCCACTCGAGGACAAGATCCTCGTTCAGGCCAACGAGGCCGAGACCACGACCGCATCCGGTCTGGTCATCCCCGACACCGCCAAGGAGAAGCCGCAGGAAGGCACCGTCGTCGCAGTTGGCCCCGGCCGCTGGGATGAGGATGGCGAGAAGCGGATTCCCCTGGACGTGTCGGAGGGTGACGTCGTCATCTACAGCAAGTACGGCGGCACCGAGATCAAGTACAACGGCGAGGAGTACCTGATCCTGTCGGCCCGTGACGTGCTGGCCGTCGTCTCCAAGTAGCGATAAGTGTGCCGCCCCGGAGGTCCCCAGAACTGGGTGATGTCCGGGGCGGTGCGCGTCGAGTGGGAATGACCCGTTAGGGAAAGACATCTATGAGCAAGCAGATTGAGTTCAACGAAACCGCGCGCCGCGCCATGGAGGCCGGCGTTGACAAGCTCGCCGACGCGGTCAAGATCACGCTGGGCCCGCGCGGCCGACATGTCGTGCTGGCCAAGGCCTTTGGCGGGCCCGCCGTCACCAACGACGGTGTGACCATCGCTCGCGACATCGACCTCGAGGATCCCTTCGAGAACCTCGGTGCGCAGCTGGTGAAGTCGGTGGCGACCAAGACCAACGACGTCACCGGTGACGGCACCACCACGGCCACCGTGCTGGCGCAGGCCATCATCAAGGCGGGTCTGCGCAACATCGCCGCCGGGGCCAACCCGATGGCGCTGGGCGTGGGCATCAGCAAGGCCGCTGACCTCACCTCCGAGGCGCTGCTGGCCGCGGCCACCCCGGTCGACGGGAAGAATGCCATCGCGCAGGTGGCCACCGTGTCCTCGCGCGACCCCGAGGTCGGCGAACTGGTCGGCGAGGCCATGACCAAGGTCGGCGGCGACGGCGTGGTGTCCGTCGAGGAGTCCTCGACGCTGAGCACCGAACTCGAGATCACCGACGGCGTCGGCTTCGACAAGGGTTTCCTGTCGGCCTACTTCGTCACCGATTTCGATACCCAGGAGGCCATCCTCGAGGACGCGCTGGTGCTGCTGCACCGCGACAAGATCAGCTCGCTGCCGGATCTGCTGCCGCTGCTGGAGAAGGTCGCCGAGGCCGGCAAGCCGCTGCTGATCGTCGCCGAGGACGTCGAGGGCGAGCCGCTGTCGACGCTGGTCGTCAACGCGATCCGCAAGACCCTCAAGGCCGTTGCGGTCAAGGCGCCGTTCTTCGGTGATCGTCGCAAGGCGTTCCTCGAGGACCTTGCCGTCGTCACCGGCGCGCAGGTGGTCAACCCCGACGTCGGCCTGGTGCTGCGCGAGGTGGGTCTCGAGGTGCTGGGTACGGCCCGTCGCATCGTGGTGGGCAAGGACGACACCGTGATCGTCGACGGTGGCGGCGCCAAGGAAGCCGTCGATGCCCGTGCGGCGCAGCTGCGTTCGGAGATCGAGACCAGCGATTCGGACTGGGATCGGGAGAAGCTCGAGGAGCGCCTGGCCAAGCTGGCCGGCGGCGTCGCCGTCATCAAGGTCGGCGCGGCCACCGAGACCGATCTGAAGAAGCGCAAGGAAGCCGTCGACGACGCGGTCGCCGCGGCCAAGGCGGCCGTCGAGGAAGGCGTCGTCGCCGGCGGCGGTTCGGCGCTGATCCAGGTGCGCAAGCAGCTCGCGGAGCTGAAGGCGTCGCTGACCGGTGACGAGGCCCTCGGCGTGGACGTCTTCTCGTCCGCGCTGACCACGCCGCTGTACTGGATCGCCAGCAACGCCGGGTTCGACGGGTCCGTCGTGGTCAGCAAGGTCGGCGACCTGCCGGCCGGGCACGGCTTCAACGCCGCCACGCTGGAGTACGGCGACCTGGCCGCCGACGGTGTCATCGACCCGGTCAAGGTCACCCGCTCGGCGGTGCTCAACGCCGCGTCGGTGGCCCGGATGGTGCTCACCACCGAGACCGCGGTTGTCGACAAGCCGGTCGAGGAAGACGAGGACGCTGGTCACGGGCACGGCCACCACGGCCACGCCCACTAGCTAGTCACGCAAAACACCCTCGGTCCGCAAGGACCGGGGGTGTTTTCGTTCCTGCGGGCGGCCCTTCGGTCAGAATGAGGCAACCGCCCCACGCGCACACGGCGTCGGCAGCGCACGCTGAGGCCATGAGCACACTGAAGAATCCCCGAACCGCCGCCGCAGATGTGGCGCGCACACCGACATTGCCCTCGGGGCCCGAGGAAACCGTCACCGGGTTCGGCGTCATGGGCCTACCCTTCGCCAGCGGCCATTATCTGGCCCTCCGTGATTTCCCGGCAGCATCGTTCCTGCCCGATTCGATACCGGGCTACCGTTCGGTGTGGCACCGCGACCCCACCGGAGCCTGGACGTTCTACGCCACCACCCCCGCCGAACACAGTTGCGCGCGCTACTTCAGCAGGGCCACCGCCAACGCGGCGGTGCAGTGCGCCATCGACATCACCTGGACCGGAGATTTCACGCTGATCGTCGAGATCCCCGGGGTCTTGAACTGGTCGGTGCAACTGCGGCACACCCCGGCCACGCGACTGCTGACCCGCGTGGGATGTCGTCTCCCCGAAACGCTTTGGACCCGGCGCGTGGTGCTGGCCGGTATCGGACGGATGGCCGGACCACTGCTGGACGCCGGGCAGGTCCGGTTGGCCGGAACCATGCCCAACGGACAGCATTTCCGCATCGCTCCCAAGCAGATATGGGCGGTCCACTCGTCGCGGGCCGTGCTGCACGGGCGCGACCTGGGCGACATCGCGCGACTGGCCGAGCAGGCTCGACTCGGCGACTTCCGGGCGCCGCAGCGCGGGCTGGCCGTGGTGGGGCAGGGGCGCTTCGATTCCTTTGATCCAACCAGGCATCACAGTGCCGCCGAGTTGGCAGAATCAGGGTGATGGACGCGGGGGCGGGTCCCACCCGGGCCGAATTGTTGGCGGCGCTATCGGTTGCCGTCGACCTCGGCCTGGGTCAACCCGCCGAGCACATGCTGCGCTCGGCGTTGATTGCCACCAGGATCGCTGATCGGCTCGGTCTTTCGGCTGGCGAACGCGATTGCGTGTACTACACCGCGCTGGTCATGTGGATCGGCTGTCACGCCGATTCGCACGAGTACGCACGCTGGTTCGGTGACGACATCGCCGTGCGCCACGACTCCTACCTGGTCGACTGGGCGGGCCTGCCGTACTTTCGGTTCTTGATATCGAATGTCGCGCGTGGAGAACCACTTTCACGCCGTCTTTGGGTATTGGCGGCATTGTTCGTCAATGCCCGCGGGCAGCTGTCGCGGCTGATCCACTCGCACTGCACATCGGCCGGGCTGTTGGCCGAACGAATGGGTTTGGGCGCCGACGTCCAACACGCCCTGAGCTTCACCTTCGAACGATTCGACGGTGGCGGGTTGCCCGCCGGCGTACGCGGCGAGTCCATCCCCATCGCCATCCGGATAGTTCAACTCGCCGACACGGTCGAGGTGCACCAGCGGACGCTGGGCATCCAGGGTGCCGCAGCGATGGTCCGCGCTCGCCGTGGTGGGCAGTTCGACCCGCGGATCGCCGACGTATTCCTTGCCGACCCCGAGCAGATACTGGCCGGCCCCGCCGCAGGCGACAGTTGGAACGCCGCGTTACGGCAGGCGCCTGATCGCGGTGAACACTTGGCGGGGCCCGCTCTGGAGGACATGTTGCAGGCCCTCGGCGACTTCGTCGACCTGAAATGTCCCTTCACCCTCGGGCATTCACGCGCCGTGGCCGAGCTCGCGGCATCGGCCGCGGGTATCGCCGGCCTTGCCGAAACCGAGGTCGCGACCCTCCGTCGTGCCGGCTATGTCCACGACCTCGGACGCATCGGCGTGTCGAACCGCGTCTGGTCCAAGCCCACGACCCTGTCAGCGGGGGAGTTCGAACGGGTCCGCCTGCATCCGTACCTCACCGTGCGGATCCTCAGCCAGGTCAACGGTTTACGTGAGGTGGCGACGTTGGCCGGCAATCACCACGAATGTCTCGACGGCACCGGGTATCCCCGCAATCTCACCGGGGGCGCGCTGACCCTGTCGGATCGGATCCTGGCCGCGGCCGTCAGTTACCAATCGGCGCTGGAGCCTCGGCCCTACCGGGCGGCGATGTCGCCCGCCGGCGCCGAGCGCAGGTTACGCGCCAGGATGACCGCCGGGGAACTGGACGCCACCGCGGTGGATGCGGTCCTCGACGCCGCTGCCCACCGCCCGGGGCGGGCACATGTGCGACCGGATCGGTTGACGCCGCGCGAGATCGAGGTGCTGCGCCTGGTCGCGACCGGGGCGTCCAACAGGGAGATCGCGACGGCCCTGGTGATCAGCGAGAAGACCGCCCGCAACCACGTCGAGCGCACCTACGCCAAGATCGGGTGTCCAACCGCATCGGGGCGAGCATGTACGCGTTGCAGAACGGGCTGGCCGCTCCGCAATGAGGTTGTGACGAGGCCGCGACGCCTGGCCCGTCAGCGGCGTTGCAACTCGATGACCGGGATCACCCGTTCGGTCTTGTCCTGGTACTCGCCGAATCCGGGGGCCTGCTCCACGACGCGGACGTACGCGGCGTCGCGCTCGTCGCGCGGCATCTCCCGGGCGCGCACATCGTAGGCGTCGGTGCCGATTTCGATATGGGCGTCGGGATTGGCGCGCAGGTTGTGCAGCCACGCCGGATCTTTGTCGGCGCCGGCGTAGGAACCGACGACGGCGAGTTTCCCGTCGACGTCGAATGCCATCACCGGGCTGATGCGTTGCTTGCCCGACTTGGCACCGACGGTGTGCAGCAACAGCAGCCTGGCCCCTTCGAACGGGCCGCCGACCTTGCCGCCGTTGGCCCGGAATTCCGCGATGATCTTGTCGTTCCAGTTGTCAGCCATGAGATCCCTTCGGTCCGGTCCACGTCGTGCCTGCCCTCCACTGTGCCCGACGCGACCACCTGGTTTTGCTTGAATCCAAACGCCGGTATAGCCTGGCTGTCGTGAACATCGGCGTGTGTGCCAGCTATTGGCGCTTTATCGAGGCTCCGGGCGGAGCCGATAAAGCGCAGCTTTAAGCACGCATCCACCCGGAGCCCAGGCAGTGACCCTCTGGTCGCTGCCTTTCGTCATTCAAGGGGCGCCGGACATTCGCAGGTGCCCCATATCAGGAAGGCACTGAAGAGATGAACCTGGCGCAGACCGCCACCCCACCGGTGACATCCGACCGGCGGGTCCGCAGTTTCAGCGAGATCCCCAGCCCGCACGAGGTGCTCACCGAGTTCCCGCTGGGTGCCCGCCGCGCCGAGCGCGTCGCCCGCGACCGCGACGAGGTCGCCGACATCCTCGCCGGTCGCGACAACCGGCTGCTGGTCGTGGTGGGGCCCTGTTCGGTGCATGATCCGGCGGCCGCCCTGGACTACGCGAGCCGGCTGGTCAAGGTCGCCGACGAGCTCCGTGACCGGGTCAAGATCGTCATGCGGGTGTACTTCGAGAAGCCCCGCACCACCGTCGGCTGGAAGGGCCTGATCAACGACCCGGGCATGGACGGCACCTTCGACGTGGCCCGCGGGCTGCGCGTCGCCCGCCAGCTGCTGCTGGACGTCATCGACATCGGGCTGCCGGTGGGCTGCGAGTTCCTGGAGCCGACCAGCCCGCAGTACATCGCCGACGCGGTGGCCTGGGGCGCGATCGGTGCCCGCACCACCGAATCCCAGGTGCACCGGCAGTTGGCCTCGGGGCTGTCGATGCCCGTCGGGTTCAAGAACGGCACCGACGGCAACGTGCAGGTCGCCGTGGACGGCGCGAAATCTGCTACCGCATCACATGTTTTCTTCGGCATGGACGACATGGGCCGCGGCGCGGTCGTCACCACCGAGGGCAACGAGGACTGCCACGTGATCCTGCGCGGCGGCACCGGCGGACCCAACTGCGACGCCGACGCGGTGACCGCGGCGGCGGCCCGACTGGAGGCGGCCGGGCTGCCCGGGCGGGTCGTGATCGACTGCAGCCACGCCAATTCCGGTAAGGACCACATCCGGCAGGCCGAGGTGGCCTCCGAGGTCGCGCAACTGGTGCGCGACGGGGCGCCGGTCAGCGGCGTGATGCTGGAGAGCTTCCTCGTCGGTGGGGCACAGGCGCCCGAAGCGCAGCCGCTCACCTACGGGCAGTCGGTGACCGACAAGTGCATGGACTGGCCGGCCACCGATCGGGTGCTGCGCGACCTGGCGAGGTAGCCGGTCGGGGAGTAGCCGTCAGAAGATGGTGTAACCCCCGTCGACAACCACCTCGTTGCCGGTGTGGAAGAGCTGGGTGGGATCGGCGAGGAACGCGGCGACTTGCTGATACTCGTCGGGTTCGGCCCAACGTCGCACCGGCGTGCGACCGATGGTGGCCGCCATGAACTTGGGGTTCTGTTGCCCATGGGAAGTGATGCTGGTCCTCGTCCACCCCGGGATCAGGGTGTTGCAGCGCACCCGGTGCCGAGCCAACTCGACGGCCAAGGTCCGGGAAAGTCCGAGGAGGGCGGTTTTGCTGGCCGCGTAGGAGGCGATGCCCGCGGCCCCGTACCGGCTGGAAGTCGAGGACACCACGATGATGGACCCGCCGCTGTCCTGCTCGACGAAACGTCGCGCGGCCTCGCGGGTGCACAGGAAGGCGCCGTCCAGATTGGTGCGCAGGACCCGCTGCCACGATTCCAACGTGGTGTCGACGATCGGGGCGGGCGCGTCGACCATTCCCGCATTGGCCACGAAACAACCCAGCGGACCCAGCTCGGCAACGGTGCGTCGCATCGCCTCGGCGACCGCCGCCTCGTCGGCAACATCGCACGACACCGACATCGTGTTCGCGCCCAGCGCGCGTAGCTCGTCGGTCACCTCGGCGTTGCGATCCGCGTTCCGCGACCAGATCGACACCGCGCCACCGGCTTTGGCGATACCAATTGCCATTGCGCGGCCGATCCCAGAGTTCCCTCCGGTGACCACGGCGGTGACTCCGGACAGATCGGTCATCGCGCGACTCCTCACAAGGATGGACGGGTGATTCAGAAGAGTCTCGCATGCAGCTCGCGGTGTGAATTAGCGTTGTCCCATGAAGTCACCCAAGCTTGCGGTGTTCGTGTTGGGACTGAGCGCTCTCGTCGTCCTGACGGGTTGCTCAGGCGGCCAGGGGCCGGTGCGCGGCAGCGCGCCGGAGGCCATGGACAGCGCACCGGCCATCGCCCCGGCACCGGAGAAGTTCGAGCCCGCGCCGGGTGACCGGACGGCGCCCCAGCGCGACGTCGTCAAGACCGCCACGATGCGAATCACGGTCGCCGACACCGTCGTCGCCGCCGACAAGGCCGTCGACATCGCGGCCGATGCCGACGGTCGCGTCGACAACCGGACCGACGACGCCGGCACCGGCGCCGGCCGCGCGCAGTCGTCGGTGGTGCTGCGGGTCCCGGCCGACAAGCTCGACGAGGTCATCGACGAACTCGGGGGACTCGGGTTCGTGCAGAACGCCAACACCCGCGCCGAGGACGTGACCGCACAGCGCGTCGACCTCGACGCCCGGATCACCGCGCTGCAGACCTCGGTGGACCGCCTGCTGGGCATCATGCGCGACGCGCGGGATCCCGAAGCGCTGATCAGCGCCGAGAACGCGCTGTCGGAGCGGCAGGCCGAACTGGACAGCCTGCGGGCTCAGCGCACGGCCCTCGGCGAGCAGATCGCCTACAGCACCGTCGACGTCACGTTCACCGCCGAGCAGGCCGGCACCTCGTCGCCGCAGCGTTATGAGGGCTTCTTCGGCCAGGTCAAACGCGGTTGGGACACCATGGTGGACACCGCGGGGGACCTGATCCTGCTGTTCGGCTACCTGCTGCCCTGGTTGGTGGCTCTGGCGGTGGTCGCCGCGGTGGCCATCGGCCTGGCTCAGGCGCTGCGGCGGATCCCGCGCTTGAGCAGCAACTCGCGCTCGGACTCCGACAAGCCGCCCCAGATTCCGTAGGGCTCTCCGACGGCAAGGGCGTGCGAACGGCACTGGACGATCACCGGGCAGCTGCGGCACATTTCCTTGGCGCGCAGTTCGCGCTGGGCACGGGCGCGGCCGCGTTCACCGTCGGGGTGGAAGAACACCGCGGAGTCGACGCCTCGGCACACCCCGTGCATTTGCCAATCCCAGATGTCGGCGTTGGGACCGGGCAGTTGCTGCGGCTGTGGCATTGAAGAACCCCTTGTCGCCCAGTTCCTTTGACTGGCAAAGGAAGGTGTAGTCCGAGTTCTGTCGCCGGTGACAACTCGAGTGCACTCACAAAGTATGGGTGTCCCGGAAAGCGAGTCAATAGTCGGACGCTGTGGTAAAGGGCATATCCGCAGCGTAAGAATTTACTTCATGTTCATCCTTTGGCCGGTTTCGCGCCATCGCGACGACTCGTCGAAACCGGCAGTCCCGCACCGATCTTGAATTTCCGCACGTCGTTGTCATCTCGGTGGCAAACTCGTTTACCCGCAATCTCGCAGCGATTTATGTGTTCGTAACGCGGCGGGCGTCAACTGTTAACTTGTGAATTGATAGCGTCCGGCCGATGTCGCACGCATTTCCCCGCCCGTCCGACGGGCCGGTGAACGGGCCGGTGAACGGGCCGTTGTACGCCGCGGCGTTCGGGGACATTCCCGAACGTTGGCCGCTGCCACCCGCGCAGGATTCGGTCCAGCGTTGGCTGCGCGCGGTGACCGCCGGCGGGCAGGGGCGCTACGGCGCCGCGCGCACCGAGTTGGCCCTGCTGCGCCGCGAGGCGCCGGCCGGTCCGCTGGCCTCCCTGGGGCACAGCACCGAGGCCTCGCTGTGGCGGCAGCTCGGTTGGCACGCGCGGGCCCGAGGCTGGGACGGCCGGGCGCTGTTGCTGGCCGGCGACGACCGCGAGGCCCGCACCGACGCGCTGGTCGGACTCGCGGCCGACGCGTTGGGGCTGGGCCGGTTCGCCCTCTCCGAGCGCCTGCTGCAGCAGGCCCGGTCCGAACAACCCACGGCGTCCGTCGACCGGCACGCGGTGCGCATCGCGTGGGTCAGCGCCGAACTCGCCATGGCGCAGGGCCACCCCGACCCCGCGCTGGATCACGCCCAGCGCGGGGTGGCGCTGGCGGCCGACGGGACCTCGGTGCGGCACCGCGTCAAGAGTGATGTGGTGCTGGCCGCGGCGCTGTGCTGCGCGGGGCGCGTCCCCGAAGCCACCGCGCTGGCCGACGGGCTGCTGGCGCGCACCGAGGCGCACGGCCTGACCCCGCTGCGATGGGCGGTGGCGAGTCTGCTTTTGGGGATCGGCAGCGCGGTACATACGGTGGAGCAGGTTCGGCTGATCAGGGATACCGCCGCCGACGTCGTCGGCCAGCGCGGAGGCGCATGGTGCGCGCGTTGACCACGGGACGGTCCCGCCGGGCCGTTATTGTTTAGCTGTGCCGCGCCGCCGGGATCTGTCCGGCCGTAACGTTGGAGATATCGCCGTCGATGACAATTCCAGGAGAACGTCTCGACGCCGTCGTTGCTGAAGCGGTGGCCGGCGACCGTGATGCGCTCCGGGAAGTGCTGGAGACTATTCGCCCCATCGTGGTCCGGTATTGCCGGGCTCGCGTCGGAACCGCGGAGCGCAGTGGTCTCTCAGCTGACGACGTCGCACAGGAGGTGTGCATGGCCGCCATGCTGGCGCTGCCGCGCTACCAGGATCAGGGTCGCCCGTTCCTGGCCTTCGTGTACGGCATCGCAGCTCACAAGGTGGCCGACGCGCATCGCGCGGCGGGGCGCAATCGCGCGGAACCGACGGAGTCGGTGCCCGAGCGTTACGCCCCGGACATGGGTCCCGAGCAGCAGGCGATCAACGCCGACTCGGCGGCCCGGATGGAGGAACTGCTCAAAGTGCTGCCCGAGAAGCAGCGCGAAATTCTGATCATGCGCGTGGTGGTCGGAATGTCCGCGGAGGAGACGGCCGCGGCGGTGGGCAGCACCGCCGGCGCGGTCCGGGTTGCCCAGCACCGTGCGCTGGCCAAACTCAAGAACGAGATCTCGGCTTCGGGGTACGACTATGCCTGACTTCCGCCCCGGCTCCGGCGCGTCGCAGGAACCCGAATCCCTGGCCGACATCGCCCGCACCGATCAGTTGCTCGACGCCCTGGCCGCACAGCGCCGGGTGCGCCCGGCCGACCCCCGCGACGCCGAGTTGTTCGCTTTGCTCGAGGACTGGCGCGACGGCATTCGCGGCCCCTCGGTCCGCCGATTCGTCTCCGAGGACGAGGCCGCCGCCGCGATCCAGGAGGGCCTGGCCGCGCAGACCCCGAAGCCGCGGCCGCGGCGCGGACTGACCGTCGTCGCGTCCCTGGCCGCCGGCGTGCTCGCCATCGGTGGCTTCGGCGCCCTGGTCGGCGGCGCGCAGCCCGGCGATTCGATGTACGGCCTGCGCACCGCGCTGTTCGGGGAGTCGCCGTCGGTGCGCGACGACCGCGTGACCCTGGCCGCCCAGACCGAGATGGCCGAGGTGCAGCAACTGATCGAGCGCGGCGACTGGGAACAGGCCCAGGCCAAGCTCGAGCAGGTCAGCACCACGGTGCAGACCGTCGACGACGTCGAGCACAAGACCGAGCTGGTCCAGCAGTGGAATGAGTTGAGCGTCAAGGTCGGTACCCGCGATGCGCAGGCCACCTTGCCGGCCGTCGCACCGGGGGCGCCCTCGGTGCCCCCGCCACCGGGCGTCACGCTGCTGGAGTTGCCCGCCGTCGTCGCGCCGACCACGACCGCACCGTCGGACGAGCCCACGGTTCCCACCGAGGACGACGCCACCACGACCGTCCCGGGCGAGACCACCGGGCCCAGCGAGCCCACCACGGAACCGACCGAGCCCGGCGAGACCACCGAGCCCGGTGCCGAGCCCACCGAGTCCGACGCCGCCGAACCGACCGAGGAACCGGGGACGCCCAGCACCGAACCGACGACCGAGCCCACGACTGAACCGACGACCGAGCCCACGTCGCCGCCCGCGACGCCGACCAGTACGGCCACCCCCACGCCGACGTCGGCGACCAGTTCACCGGCCCCGACCAGCAGCGCGGTCCGCACCACGACGTCGTCGGCCCCGCCGGTCGCCGAGGCGCCCGAGCCGACGACGGTGCCCACGACTGCGGTGGAGATCGAGACCTCGGCGCCGGAAGTGTCCGTGCCAGAGTCGGTCGAGGTCGACGAGGAAGTGGTCACGACGACGGCGGACAGCCCGCTGATCGAGCTGCCGATCCCGGACCTGAACTAGTCCGGACCTGAACTAGTTAGCGGTAGCCGTCGCTTTCGGAAGCCGCCTGATTCAGCGAGGCGTCGGCGTATCCGCGGCAGTAGTCCCAGGTGACGTAGGCGTCGGGTTCCGGGTCGTAGGCCGGCTCGTGCGGACGCACGGTGCCGTCGACGAGCAGCTGCAGCAGATTGGCCCGCAGCATGTCCCAGTCGTGGTAGTGGTCCTGCTGACATTCGTCGCAGCACACCACCAGACCGCGAAGTCCCTTGTGCGCCAACAGTGATTCGTACACCGCGAGATCGGCGAGGTCGGCCTCGACCGCGGACCGCTCCTGCGGGTCCAGCGGCTGCCCGGGCTCGATGGCGTCCAAGGCGGCCGAGGGGTCACTGGGGTCATCGGCGAACGGGTCTGGCGGCAATCCCGGAGGTAGATGGTCGCGCACGCCTCCACCCTACGCAGCCGCACTGGGGGAAGCCAGTGATACCCGCCGGGGCGGCGGCGTCGTCACCGGGAGCCGATAGGATGGCACTCTCGCTCCGTATGCCTTAGTGGAGGCCGCCCTGATGGCACAAGCAGTATCCCGACCCGTATCCGACGCCGAACGCACCGCCGTTCCGACCGGCGGCGATGATCCGCACAAGGTCGCGATGTTGGGTCTGACGTTCGACGACGTGCTGCTGCTGCCTGCCGCCTCGGACGTGATTCCCGCGACGGCGGACACCTCCAGCCAGTTGACCCGCAAGATCCGGCTCAAGGTGCCGCTGGTCAGCTCGGCGATGGACACCGTCACCGAGGCGCGGATGGCCATCGCGATGGCCCGCGCCGGCGGCATGGGCGTGTTGCACCGGAACCTGCCGCTGGCCGAGCAGGCCGGCCAGGTCGAGACCGTCAAGCGCTCCGAGGCCGGGATGGTCACCGACCCGGTGACCTGCTCGCCGACGAACACTCTGGCCGAGGTCGACGCGATGTGCGCGCGGTTCCGGATCTCGGGGCTGCCGGTCGTCGACGACGCCGGGCTGCTGGTCGGGATCATCACCAACCGCGACATGCGCTTCGAGGTGGACCTGAACAAGCCGGTCTCGGAGGTGATGACCAAGACGCCGCTGATCACCGCGCGCGAGGGCGTCAGCGCCGACGCCGCCCTGGGTCTGCTGCGCCGGCACAAGATCGAGAAGCTGCCGATCGTCGACGGCAACGGCAAGCTCACCGGGCTGATCACCGTCAAGGACTTCGTCAAGACCGAACAGCATCCCGATGCCACCAAGGACAGCGACGGCCGGCTGCTGGTCGGTGCGGCCGTCGGCGTGGGGGAGGACGCCTGGGAACGCGCCATGGCGCTCACCGACGCCGGGGTGGACGTGCTGATCGTCGATACCGCGCACGCCCACAACCGGATGGTGCTCGAGATGGTGGGCAAGCTGAAGGCCGAGGTCGGCGACCGGGTCGAGGTGGTCGGCGGCAATGTCGCCACCCGCAGCGCGGCCGCCGCGCTGGTCGAGGCCGGTGCCGACGCCGTCAAGGTCGGGGTCGGTCCGGGCTCCATCTGCACCACCCGCGTGGTCGCCGGTGTCGGCGCCCCGCAGATCACCGCGATCCTCGAGGCCGTCGCGGTGTGCGGGCCGGCGGGTGTGCCGGTGATCGCCGACGGCGGCCTGCAGTATTCGGGCGATATCGCCAAGGCGTTGGCCGCGGGCGCGTCGACGGCCATGCTGGGCTCGCTGCTGGCCGGCACCGCCGAGTCGCCGGGCGAGCTGATCTTCGTCAACGGCAAGCAGTTCAAGAGCTACCGCGGGATGGGATCGCTGGGTGCCATGCAGGGCCGCGGCGCCACCGGCGGCCTGGCCAAGTCCTACTCCAAGGACCGCTACTTCCAGGACGACGTGCTCTCCGAGGACAAGCTGGTGCCCGAGGGCATCGAGGGCCGGGTGCCGTTCCGGGGCCCGTTGTCGACGGTGATCCACCAGCTCACCGGTGGATTGCGGGCCGCGATGGGTTACACCGGCGCGTCCTGCATCGAACAGTTGCAGCAGGCGCAATTCGTGCGGATCACTGCGGCGGGCCTCAAGGAGAGCCATCCGCACGACATCACGATGACCGTCGAAGCACCGAACTACTACGCGCGCTAGGGGGACTTGTTCAGTGCGTGACATGGTTGAAATCGGCATGGGCCGCACCGCGCGGCGCACCTATGAGCTCGCCGACATCAATATCGTGCCGGCGCGGCGCACCCGCTCCAGCCAGGACGTCTCGACGGCCTGGCAGCTCGACGCCTACCGGTTCGAGATCCCGGTGGTCAGCCACCCGACCGACGCGCTGGCGTCGGTCGAATTCGCGATCGAACTGGGCCGCCGCGGCGGCCTGGGCGTCCTCAACGGCGAGGGCCTGATCGGCCGCCACGCCGACGTCGAGGCCAAGGTCGCGCAGGTGGTCGAGGCCGCCGCCAAGGAGCCGGAGCCGACGGCGGCTGTACGGCTGCTGCAGCAACTGCACGCCGCGCCGCTGGACCTGGACCTGCTGGGCGCGGCGGTGTCTCGGGTCCGCGAGGCCGGGGTCACCACCGCGGTGCGGGTCAGCCCGCAGAACGCCCAGGCGCTGACCCCGACCCTGGTCGCCGCGGGCATCGACCTGCTGATCATCCAGGGCACCATCATCTCCGCGGAGCGGGTGGCCTCCAACGGTGAGCCGCTGAACCTCAAGACCTTCATCTCCGAACTCGACGTGCCCGTCGTCGCCGGCGGCGTGCTGGACCACCGCACCGCGCTGCACCTGATGCGCACCGGCGCGGCCGGGGTGATCGTCGGCTACGGGTCGACCTCCGGGGCGACCACCAGCGACGAGGTGCTGGGCATCAGCGTGCCGATGGCCACCGCCATCGCCGACGCCGCGGCCGCGCGCCGCGAGTACCTCGACGAGACCGGCGGTCGGTACGTGCACGTGCTCGCCGACGGCGACATCCACACCTCCGGCGAACTGGCCAAGGCGATCGCCTGCGGCGCGGATGCCGTGGTGCTCGGGACGCCGCTGGCCCAGTCCGCCGAGGCGCTGGGCGACGGCTGGTTCTGGCCGGCGGCCGCGGCGCACCCGTCGCTGCCGCGCGGTGCGCTGCTGCAGATCGCGCTCGGCGAGCGGCCGTCGCTGGATCAGGTGCTCAGCGGCCCGTCCGACGACCCGTTCGGTTCGTTGAACCTGGTGGGTGGGCTGCGCCGGTCGATGGCCAAGGCCGGGTACTGCGACCTCAAGGAATTCCAGAAGGTCGGCCTGACGGTCGGCTCCTGAAGTTAGGCAAACCTAGCTAGAGGTTACTGGCCAGTAAGTACATACTGGCTGGCATGGAGCCGGATTACGACGTTCTCATCATCGGGTCGGGGTTCGGGGGCAGCGTCTCCGCGCTGCGACTCACCGAAAAGGGCTACCGGGTGGGCGTGCTCGAGGCGGGCCGCCGCTTCGAGGACACCGACTTCGCCAAGACCTCCTGGAACCTGCGCAAGTTCCTGTGGGCACCCAAGCTGGGTTGCTACGGCATCCAGCGCATCCACCTGCTGCGCAACGTGATGATCCTGGCCGGCGCCGGCGTCGGGGGCGGCTCGCTGAACTACGCCAACACCCTCTACGTCCCGCCGGAGCCGTTCTTCGCCGACCAGCAGTGGGCCCACATCACCGACTGGCGCGCCGAGCTCATGCCGCACTACGAGCAGGCCAAGCGCATGTTCGGGGTGGTCACCAACCCGACGTTCACCGACGCCGACCGGATCATGAAGGAGGTCGCCGACGAGATGGGCGTCGGCGAAACCTTCGTGCCCACCCCGGTCGGGGTGTTCTTCGGTCCCGACGGCGAGAAGACGCCCGGCCGACGGGTGCCCGACCCGTACTTCGGCGGCGTGGGCCCGGAGCGGACCGGGTGCATCGAATGCGGTGCGTGCATGACCGGCTGCCGCTACGGGGCGAAGAACACCCTGCTGAAGAACTACCTCGGGCTGGCCGAATCGGCTGGGGCGCAGGTGATCCCGATGACGACGGTGACCGGGTTCAGCCAGCGCGGCGACGGCGTCTGGGAGGTGAAGACCGCCGGCACCGGCCGGCTGCTGCGGCGCCGGCGCCGGACGTTCACCGCATCGCACGTGATCCTGGCCGCCGGCACCTACGGCACCCAGAAGCTGCTGTTCAAGATGCGCGACGGGGGGCAGCTGCCGCGGTTATCCGATCGACTCGGCGTGTTGACCCGGACCAACTCGGAGTCGATCGTCGGGGCGGGCCGCCTCGAGGTCGGCGACGATCTGGACCTGACCCACGGGGTGGCGATCACGTCGTCGATCCATCCCACGCCGGACACTCACGTCGAACCGGTGCGGTACGGCAAGGGTTCCAATGCGATGGGGCTGCTGCAGACCCTGATGACCGACGGCGCGGGTCCGCTGGGCACCGACGTGCCCCGGTGGCGGCAGCTGCTGGATCAGGCCCGGCAGGATCCCCGCAAGATGCTGCGGCTGCTCAACCCGACCCGGTGGAGCGAGCGGACCATGATCGCGCTGGTGATGCAGCATTTGGACAACTCGATCACGACGTTTTCGAAGAAGACCCGGCTCGGCTTCCGGGTGATGAGCAGCAAGCAGGGGCACGGCGAACCCAACCCGACGTGGATCCCGGCCGGCAACGAGGTCACCCGCCGGATCGCCGCCAAGATCGACGGCGTCGCCGGCGGCACCTGGGGGGAGCTGTTCAACATCCCGCTGACCGCCCACTTCCTGGGCGGGGCGGCCATCGGGGACGGCCCCGAGCATGGCGTGATCGACCCGTACCAGCGGGTTTACGGTTATCCGACGCTGTCGGTGATGGACGGGGCGGCGATCTCGGCCAATCTGGGGGTCAATCCGTCGTTGTCGATCACCGCCCAAGCCGAGCGCGCGGCCGCGCTGTGGCCCAACAAGGGCGAAGAAGATCTCCGTCCCACCCAGGGGCAGCCTTACCGTCGGCTGGACCCGATCGCACCGCAGCGTCCGGTGGTGCCGGCTGATGCGCCGGGGGCGCTGCGGCGGCTGCCCATCGAGCCGGTGAGCTCGGCGGGGTGACGGTGGGCAAACCGCTGGTTGGACCGCCACTAGACTGAGCCGGTGGATTCGCAGCCCTCACCCCGTCCCGTCCTCGTGGTCGACTTCGGCGCACAGTACGCCCAGCTGATCGCCCGGCGGGTCCGTGAAGCCCGGGTGTTCTCCGAGGTCGTCCCGCACACCACCTCGGTCGAGGAGATCAAGGCCAAGGATCCGCGGGCCATCGTGCTCTCGGGCGGGCCGTCCAGCGTGTACGCCGACGGCGCCCCGCAGCTCGATCCCGCGCTGTTCGAGTTGGACGTCCCGGTGTTCGGTATCTGCTACGGCTTCCAGGCCATGGCCCAGGCCCTCGGCGGCACGGTCGAGCGCACCGGCACCAGCGAGTACGGCCGCACCGAGCTGAAAGTCGCCGGCGGCGAACTGCATTCGGGGCTGCCGGACACCCAGCCGGTGTGGATGAGCCACGGCGACGCCGTCACTGCCGCGCCCGCCGGGTTCGAGGTGGTGGCCAGCAGCGCGGGTGCGCCGGTCGCGGCCTTCGAGGACCGTGCGCGGCGCCTGGCCGGGGTGCAGTACCACCCCGAGGTGCTGCACTCGCCGCATGGCCAGCAGGTGCTCAGCCGGTTCCTGCACGACTTCGCCGGGATCGATGCGACCTGGACGGCGGCCAACATCGCCGACGCCCTGATCGCCCAGGTGCGCGAGCAGATCGGCGACGGCCGCGCGATCTGCGGGCTCTCCGGCGGGGTCGATTCCGCGGTGGCCGCCGCGCTGGTGCAGCGCGCCATCGGGGACCGGCTGACGTGTGTGTTCGTCGACCACGGCCTGCTGCGCGCCGGTGAACGGGCCCAGGTGCAACGGGATTTCGTCGCCGCGACGGGGGCCCGGCTGGTGACCGTCGATGCCGAAACCCGGTTCCTGGAGGCGCTTTCGGGTGTGACCAACCCGGAGGGCAAGCGCAAGATCATCGGCCGCGAGTTCATCCGCGCCTTCGAGGGCGCGGTGCGCGACACCCTGGGCTCCACCGAGGCCGAGGTCGAATTCCTGGTCCAGGGCACGCTATATCCCGATGTGGTGGAATCCGGCGGCGGGACCGGAGCGGCCAACATCAAGAGCCACCACAATGTCGGCGGGCTGCCCGACGACCTGAAGTTCAAGCTCGTCGAGCCGTTGCGGTTGCTGTTCAAGGACGAGGTCCGCGCCGTCGGCCGGGAACTGGGTCTGCCGGAGGAAATCGTTGCCCGCCAACCATTCCCGGGACCGGGGCTGGCCATCCGGATCATCGGTGAGGTGACCGCCGACCGACTGGACACCCTGCGCCGCGCGGATTCCATTGCGCGCGAGGAACTCACGGCCGCCGGTCAGGATCATCACATCTGGCAGTGCCCGGTGGTGCTGCTGGCCGACGTGCGGTCGGTGGGGGTGCAGGGCGACGGCCGGACCTACGGTCATCCCGTGGTGTTGCGCCCGGTCTCCAGCGAGGACGCCATGACCGCCGACTGGACGCGGGTGCCCTACGAGGTGCTCGAGCGCATCTCGACCCGGATCACCAACGAGGTGTCCGAGGTCAACCGCGTGGTGCTGGATGTGACCAGCAAGCCGCCGGGCACCATCGAATGGGAGTAGTCCGAGCGCCCATGTTTGGAGTGTTTTCGGTCGCTGAAGGCTGCCCAAAACAGGTCTGATCCGTCACACGTGTCACGTGTGTCTCTGCCGTCTCGCTCGCTTGACGCTGTCGGTGGGTGGGTGTTTACTCGCTCTATCGAACAAAGTTTCGAATGCGGCGTAACTCTGACGAGCTGGAGGGCGGGCGATGACGGCGGCACTTTCTCTGAGTCGGCACGCCGAAAATCGCTCTGAACAGGTAGAACAGCTGCGACGGCAGATCGCCGCGGTCTCCGGGCGGGTGGGGGCGTCCCGGCGGGGGCCCGAGGGTGCGACGGACCCTTCGCCGACCTCGGAATCTTTGCTGCCGGTCCCGAAAGCGCTGGCGGACCTCTTGCCCCGGGGGTTGCCGCGCGGGGTGGTGGCGGTGCTGACGGGCGCGCGTTCCCTGCCGTTGAACATGGTCGCCGCGGTGACCGCGGGCGGTGGCTACGCGGCCATCGTCGGGGATCCGCGGGCCAGCCTGCTGGCCGCGGTCGAGATGGGGGCGGACCTGAGCCGGCTGGCGGTGATCCCCGACCCCGGCGCCGACCCGCTCGAGGTGACCTCGGTGCTGATGGACGGCCTGGATCTGGTGGTGCTCGACCTGACCGGACGTTCGGTCGCCCCGGCGCGGGCGCGGTCCATGACGGCGCGGGCCCGGCACAAGGGCTGCACCCTGTTGGTCACCGGAGCCGACTGGCAGGGGGCCCAGGTCCGGCTGGACGCCCGGGTCCGGGGTTATGAGTTGACGGGTGGGTCCGGGTCCGGACGGGTCGGCGAGGTCCGGCTGTCCCTGCGGGCCCGCGGCCGGTGCGCCCGAGCGGGTTGACATGACGGCAAGGGTGTTGGCGCTGTGGTGCATGGACTGGCCGGCGGTGGCCGCGGCGCTGGCCGGGGGACTGCCGGAGACGGCCCCGGTGGCGGTGACGTTGGCCAACCGGGTGGTGGCCTGCTCATCGTCGGCCCGCGCGGCCGGGGTACGGCGCGGGCTGCGCCGGCGTGAATCACAGGCCCGCTGCCCGCAATTGCATGTGGTGGCCGCGGATCCGGGTCGGGACGCGAGGCTCTTCGAGGCGGTGATCGCCGCGGTCGACGACCTGGTGCCGCGCGCCGAGGTGCTGCGACCCGGGTTGTTGGTGCTGTCGGTGCGCGGGGCGGCGCGGTACTTCGGATCCGAGCAGGAGGCCGGCGAACGACTGGTGGACGCCGTGGCCGCGGCGGGGGCCGAATGTCAGATCGGGGTGGCCGATCAGTTGCCCACCGCGGTGTTCGCCGCCCGCGCCGGACGCATCGTCGCCCCGGGCGGGGACGCGCGGTTCCTGTCCGACCTGTCGATCCGGCAACTGGCGGCCGAGCCGAGCCTGGCCGCCCCCGGCCGCGACGAGCTGGCGGATCTGTTGTGGCGGATGGGGATTCGTACCTTCGGCCGGTTCGCCGAGCTGCCCCGCACCGATGTGGCCTCGCGATTCGGTGCGGATGCGGTGGTGGCCCACCGGATGGCCCGGGCCGAGCCCATGCGGGCCCCCTCGGGTCGGGAGCTGCCACCCGAACGCGACGCGGTGCTGGACTGCGACCCGCCGATCGATCGGGTCGACGCGGCGGCGTTCGCCGGCCGGACGCTGGCCAGCGAGCTGCACCGGAACCTGGAGGCGGCCGGCGTGGGCTGCACCCGGCTGGCGATCCAGGCGGTGACCAGCAACGGCGAGGAGCTGGACCGGGTGTGGCGGTGTGCGGAACCGTTGACCGAGGACGCCACCGCCGATCGCATCCGCTGGCAGCTGGACGGCTGGCTGAACCGACGGCACCCCGCCGATCGCCCCACCGGCCCGATCACCACACTGCGTCTGCATCCGGTGGAACTGGTGTCCGCCGGGGCGCTGCAGCTTCCGCTGTGGGGCGGGGTGGGCGACGAGGACCGCCTCCGGGCCCGCCGCGCGCTGGTCCGCGTCCAGGGCCTGCTGGGCCCGGATGCCGTGCAGTTGCCGGTCCTCAGCGGCGGTCGCGGCCCCGCCGAACGCATCACGCTGACCCCGCTGGGCGACGAGTTGGTCCCGCGAGCGGAACCGGATCGGCCCTGGCCGGGTCGGCTGCCGGAGCCGGCGCCCGCGGTCCTGCTCGACGATCCGGTGGATCTGCTTGATGCCCAGGGAAATCCGGTGCGGGTGACCACCCGGGGGATGTTCTCCTCCGAGCCGGCGCGGCTGGCCGCCGGTCATCGCGCCCACAGTGGTGCGCTGCGCTGGTGGACGGGGCCGTGGCCGGTCGACGAGCGGTGGTGGGATCAGGAGTCGCCGGGCCGGACCGCGCGGGCCCAGGTGTTGCTCGAGGACGCCTCGGCCACCGAACTCGGTCTCGCGCTGCTGCTGTGTTACCGCCGCCGGCGCTGGTATGTGGAGGGGGCCTATGAGTAATCGTTAGCTCAGGCGCTGCAGGAACGGGCCGACCCGCTCGATGTAGTGGTCGAAGAACACCTCGGCCAGCGGTCGGGTGGTGTGCGGTGCGCCGCTGGTGACGACGGCGGCGTTCGGCTCGCGGCCCCAGTGCCCGGCCATGTCGGCGACCGTCATGCCGCGGGTCAGCGTCCCGTGCAGTTCCACGTCGATGGTCGCCGGCCGCGCGGTGACCAGCGTCGGGTCCAGCGCGACCGCCGCGGCGAACGGGTCGTGCAGGTGTGCGAGATACCCCTCGCCCTGGCGGAAGTGGAACTCGAAGTAGAACCGCATCGCATCCTCGAGCACCCGGATCAGCGGGTTGGTGGCCGTCGACCGGCGCCCGAGGTCGTCGTCGGGACCCATGGTGTGGGTCTCGGCGCCCGCGGCGGTCGCCAGCCGCGCCAGGATCTGCGGGGTCAGCACAATGCTCTCGGTGATGTTCAGGCCGCACACCAGCGGAAGTTCGCTCGCGTGCTCGGCGTGCCGGCCGAAGGCGGCGAACACCTCGGCGGCGGCCTCCGGGTCGACGTGGATGTTCCACTCGGTCACGGGGCTGGTGTTGCCCCGGTAGTCGAAGGATCCGCCCATGATGACCAGCCGCCGCAGCAGCTGCGGCAGTTCCGGGTCGGCGCGCAGCGCCAGCGCCAGACTGGTCAGCGGCCCGGTGACCAGGCCGATGAGTTCACCGGGGTGAGCGTGCGCGGCGCGGATCCAGGCCTGCGCAGCGTCGTAGGAGGTGGCCTCGGTGCTGGGTGCGGCCAGTTCGGCGTAGCCCAGGCCGGCGGGGCCGTGGGTGTCCTCGGCGGTGCGCAGCGGGATGCTCAGCGGCTGCTCGCTGCCCAGCGACACCGGGACCCCGGATACGCCGCAGAGCTCCAGCAGTGCCAGGTTGTTGTGGCAAACCTGGTGTGCGGAAACGTTTCCGGCGGTCGAGGCGATGCCGACGAGGTCCACTTCCTCGCAGGCGAGCAGGTACACCAGGGCCATGGCGTCGTCGACGCCGGTATCCAGATCGGCGAAGACCGCGGGCATGCGGCAATGCTATCGCCGACGTTTACCAGTGCACGCCGGGGATGACGCGGACCGTGCGCTTGATGGTGCGCGGCACGCCGAGACTGCGGGCCGCACGCACCGGCCGGGAGGGTTTCCGGGGCCGCCGTGTCGTCGTCAGGGGTGTCGTCGCCGCGGGTGCCGTCGTCGCGGGTGTCGATTCACCGCGGGCGGCCGCCGAATCCGGATATCCGAGATAGACCTGGTGCAGGATCCGCCGGGCCAGCTTCGGGGTGAAGTAGCGGCCGGCGTCGGCCAGCGTGCCCAGGGGAGTATCGATGCGCGCCGGCTTGTCCACCAGGGCGCGGACCACCATGGCCGCGGCGTGTTCGGGGCTGATCGCGGGAATCGGGTTGAGCCGCTTGGACGGAACGATCATCGGTGTGCGGACCAGCGGCATGTGGATCGTCGTGAACGTGACGTGATCGGACAACGTCTCGGTGGCCACCACGTCGGCGAACGCGTCCAGGGCGGCCTTGCTGGGCAGGTACGCCGAGTAGCGCGGGGAGGTGGCCTGCACACCCGCGCTGGAGACGTTCACGACGTGCCCGAACCGGCGTTCGCGCCAGTGCGGCAGCAGCGCGAGCACCATCCGCACCGCCCCGAAGTAGTTGACGGCCATCACGCGCTCGTAGTCGTGCAGCCGGTCGGTGGACGCCTCGACCGACCGGCGGATGGACCGGCCGGCGTTGTTCACCAGGTAATCCACGTGCCCGAACCGGCCGAGGATGTCCTTCACGGTGGCGTCCACCGAGTCGGAATCGGTGACGTCGCAGGCGAATGCGTGGGCCTGACCGCCGTCCGCGCGGATCTCGTCGACCAGGTCGTCCAGGGCCGCGCCGTTGCGGGCCAACACGAACACCGTGGCGCCGCGGGCGGCGACCGCCTGGGCCGAGGCGCGCCCGATTCCGCTGGAGGCGCCGGTGATGACCACATGCCGGCCGGCCAACGGGGCGCCGGGTTCGGTGCGGCGGGCGCGGTCGGGATCGAGATGCTGCGCCCAGTACCGCCACAGCGCCGGCGCGTAATCCGCGAACGCGGGGACCGCTATCCCGGTGCCGCGCAACGCCTCCCGGGTGTTATCCGCGGTGAAGGTGGTCGGCAGGTCGACGGCATCGAGGATCTCGGCGGGAATGCCGGCCTGGGTGACGGCCATGTTGCGCCAGACCTTGACGATGCCGCGGGCATCCAGGAAGCCGTCGGCGACCGCGCGCGGCAGCGCGGCGCGCACCCGCGGCAGTCCGGCCTCGGGCGCCAGCGCGCGGTAGATGCCGCGCAGACCGATCGTCGCGGGCGCGGTCAGGTGGAAGGTTTGGCCGTCGCGATGCTCGGCGTGCATGAGCGCCACCAGGGCGTCGGCGACGAAGTCGACCGGAACGATGTTGGTGCGGGCGGTGTCGGGCAGCGCGATCGGGGTAAAGCGCGGCAGCGCGGCCAGCTTGGCCAGCAGCCCGAAGAAGTAGTAGGGGCCGTCGATCTTGTCCATCTCGCCGGTGGCCGAGTCGCCGACGACCACCGCCGGCCGATAGATCCGATGGCGCAACCCCGCGGCGGTGCGCACCAGTTGCTCGGCCTCGAACTTGGTCTGGTGATACGGCGTCGGCAGGTCCTGCCCCAGATCGAAATCGTTCTCGGTGAAGATCCCGGCGTAGGTGCCGGCCACGGCGATCGAGGACACGTGGTGCAGGGTGGCATCGAGTCGCCTGGTCAGGTCGATCACCGCCCGGGTGCCCTCGACGTTGGCCGCGCGCTGCCGGGCGTCGTCGGCGGTGATGTCGTAGACCGCCCCGCAATGCACGACGTGGTCGACGGCGCCGAGTTCGGCGAGGTCGGCGAGCCCCAGATCGGCCGCGGCGAGATCGCCGACCAGCGGACGGGCGCGCTCACCCCAGTCGGCGGCGAGGCGTTCGAAGCGGCCCAGCGACTCCCGTCGTACCAGGACCCAGACGCTGGCGTGGGGGTCGGAGCGCAGGATTCGGTCGACGACGCGGCGGCCAATGAACCCGGTACCGCCGGTAACGACATAGTTCATGGGGAGCATCGTGGACCCGTCGCGGCCCGCGTGTCAACCAATCTTGACAAGTCGGGCGGGTGCGAGCGTGCGGAAACTACGAGAAATGTCCGGCGTGTCGGCCGGGGACGCGCACCTTCGCGGTTGGGGTTGGGCGCGCTAAAGCGAAAGGCCGTCCCAGCTGATCAGGCGCCAGCCGGTGGTGGGGTTGCCCTCGAGGACGACGACGCCGGTGTTGGGCAGCGGCCGGTTCACGATCAGGCTCTCCTGCGAGTTGGTCGCGTTCAGCTGCGTCCACAGCATGATCGACCCGGCGTGCGCCACGGCCACGGGATTCTTGTCGCCGCTGGCGTAGATCTCCTGCACCGCGCCGGTGAACCGGTCGTTGAACTCCTTGCCGCTGACCGATCCGGGGATCGTCGCGTCCATGTTGCCGTCGAGCCACTGGGCCGGGGCCAGGAAGTATGTCGTCGCGATCTGGTCCTCGGGCTTGCCCTCGAACCAGCCGGCCTCGATCTCGCGTAACCCGTCCAGCACCTGAACCTGTTCGCCCAACTCGGCTGCCAGCGGGGCCGCGGTCTGCTCGGCGCGCAACATGTTCGAGGCGTAGATGCCGTCGAAGTCCTTGCCGCGCAACTCATCCGCGAGGTCCTCGGCCTGCTGCTTGCCCTCCGGGGTCAGGCCGGGACCGGGCACCGAGGTGTCGACGAGCCCCGACGCGTTGCCCTCGGACTGCGCGTGCCGGACCAGGGTCAGCGTGATCGACGACGGTGGCGGGGGACCCGAACTGCACGCACCGACGACCGTCACCGCGAACAGTGCGGCCAGTGTTCTTGCCCCGAGCAGACCGATGCGCGGCATCTACAGTCGCCTTCCCACGAAGCCTTCCTGCGTCACGGTACAGACCAACGAGCCGTCCCGGTTGTAGATTGCGCCGGTGCCCAGGCCCATCCCGCCGGTGACGGTCCCGGTCCGCTGCTCGTAGAGCAACCAGTCGGCGAAGTCGACCGGCCGGTGCCACCACATCGCGTGGTCCAGCGAGGCCAACTTCTCCAGCTGCTGCCAGGTCTTGCCGAGGGCGATCTGCACCGGGTCCAGGATGGTCCAGTCGCTGATGTAGGCCAGCAGTGCCACGGCCAGCACCGGATCGGCGAGCAGTTCGGCCGGCGGATCCTCCTCCAGCCGCAGCCAGATCCGGGTGCGCGGATCCTCCCGCGGCGGGGCATCGACCGCGATGCGTGGCGGCAGGTCGACGTAGCGCATCTCGGCGACGCGGAACGCGACCATCTCGAGGTAGTCGTCATCGGCGGGCAGGTGCTCGCGCAGCTGTTCGTCCAGTGGGGTCAGCGATTCGGGGTCGGGCACCTCGGGCATCGGCTGCTGGTACTCGTCGCCGTCGACGTCGATGATGAACGACGCCATCGCCTCCATCACCACGACGCCGTCCTGGCTGGCGGTCACCCGCCGGGTGGAGAACGTCCGGCCCTCGCGCAGGGACACGACGTCGTAGCGCAGCGGGATCGTGGTGTCGCCGGGGCGCAGGAACGACAAGTGCATGCTGTGCGGCCGACGGGAGGTGGTGCGCGCCGCCGCCGCGATCGCCTGCCCGGCAACCTGACCGCCGTAGACGCGCAACCGCTCGCGGTCGTCGTTGGGTTGCGCACCGAGGAACGCCCCGTCCCCGAGATCTTCGACCTTCAGCAGGTCCAGCACGTTGTTCAGCCTGTCCGACACGACCTCTATGTAGCCATGCCGGGCAACGGCGCCGCGAGCCGGGTCGGCCCAGCGGTCAGCGGCAGACGTCCGGCGCCACCCACAGCAGCGGCCACAGCGCGGTCGTGTGGCCGAACGCCACCAGATTGGCCCCGGCGGGCAACTGGGTCTCGAGCCGCGACTCGAACATGTCGACGGTATCGGCGTGCAGGAACGTGAACACCACACCGGCGAGCAGATACGGGATGGCCAGCCACAGTGCCACTTCGATCAGTTGCTCGACGCTGACCCGGAAACTGAGCACCCGGCGCAGCACGCCCAGCATGGTTCCCCCTTCCGCCTGTCGCGAGCATCGCATAGGCGCCAAGGCAATTTCGGCGAACTGCCGATATCGATGGCGCCACGTTGTCAGGATTCATAGCGCTGGTAGTTCTCGCGGTTCGGACGGGCTATTCGGACAAGGCGCTCGGCGCAGATCGGCGGTAACGCGCTCATGAAACTGGTGATCGGATACCTGGCCACCCCCGGCGGTGCCGACGCGCTGGCACTGGGTCTGCGGTTCGCCCGCAGCATGGGTGCCGACGTGGAGATCTGCCTCATCCTGCCGCCGGCGCGCCTGCCCGCCCTGGGCGGTTCGCCGGCCGGCTACGAGAAGTTGATCGCCGAGCGCACCGACGCCTGGATCGCCGACGCGCTGGCGCAGGTACCCGACGGAGTGGTGGCGCGCGGGCATCGCTACATCGCGGAATCCTTCGCCGAGGGGCTGATCAGCGAGGTCGTCCGCCTGCAGGCCGATCTGCTGGTGGTCGGCGGCTCCGGCGGCGGGCTGGCCGGCAGTCGCTCGCTGGGCTCGGTGGTCAACGAACTGCTGTACTCCGCTCCCGTACCGGTGGCGGTGGCGCCGCGCGGGCTGCGCGAGTCCCGGGTGGACCGCGTCGGCGGAATCACCTGCGCCATCGGCGAACGCGCCGGTGCCGACCTGCTGCTCGACACCGCGGTGCGCTTCAGCGCCGCGGCCGAGGCACCGCTGCGGCTGGTGTCGCTGGTGGCCCTGGATCCGGTGTTCGGTTCGCTGCGCGGCGACGCCGACGCCGCCCGCGAACACGCCGTGGCCCACGCGCTGCGGACCCTGGAACAGGCCAAAGGCGAGCTCCCCAAAGGCTTTCCGGTCACCTCCAGCGTCTTGGAGGGGCAATCGGTGGAGGACGCGGTCGCCCAACTCACCTGGCACGACGGCGACATCATCATGGTCGGCTCGAGCCGGCTCAGCGCCCCGCGGCGGCTGTTCCTCGGCTCGACCGCGGCCAAGATGCTGCGCGTGCTCGACGTTCCGATGATCGTCGTGCCCCGCGACCAACTCAGCGAAGAGGACCTGCCGTGAACGAATCACTCGAGGCCGCCGAAGAGCGCAGCGGCCTGCGCGCCAAGGGTCTGGCCGAGGGCAAGGTCGGCACGGTGTCCGGCGCCATCCTCGGCATCTCCTGCGTGGCGCCCGGATACACCCTGACCGCCAGCATCGGGTTGATCGTCGCGGCCGTCGGCCTCAAGATGCCGGCCATCTTCATCGCCGGGTTCATCCCGATGTTCCTGACGGCCTACGCCTACCGCGAACTGAACTCCCGGGCACCGGACTGCGGGGCCTCGTTCACGTGGTCCACCAAGGCATTCGGGCCCTACGTGGGGTGGATGTGCGGCTGGGGCATGGTGATCGCCACCATCATCGTGCTGTCGAACCTCGCCGCGATCGCCGTGGAGTTCCTCTACCTGTTCATCGCGGAACTGTTCGCCAGCCCCGGCATCGCCGAGTTGGCCGACAACCTGCTGATCAACATCCTCACCACGGTCGCGCTGATCGTGCTGGCCACGGTGATCGCCAGCCGCGGGATCACCACCAGCGAGCGCGTGCAGTACGTGCTGGTCGGCTTCCAGATGGTGGTGCTCATCGCGTTCGCCGTCGTCGCGATCGCCCAGGTCAACCTCGGCGACGCGCCGGCCGGCCTGGCCTTCGACCTGGACTGGTTCAACCCGTTCTCCGGTCTGGCGTTGGGGGCCTTCGTCATCGGCGTCACGGGCTCGATCTTCGCGTTCTGGGGCTGGGACACCTGCCTGACACTCGGCGAGGAATCCAAGGATCCCACCAAAACCCCCGGGCGGGCCGGCCTGCTGTGCGTGATCTCGATCCTGCTGACCTACCTACTGGTCGCCGTGGCGGTGATGATGTACGCCGGCGTCGGCGAGACCGGCATGGGGTTGGACAATGCGGACAACGCCGACAACGTGTTCGGCGTGCTGGCCACGCCGGTGCTCGGGTCCTGGGGCGGGCTGCTGTTGTTCGCCGCGGTGTTCGCCTCCTCGGTGGCCAGCCTGCAGACCACCTTCCTGCCGGTGGCGCGGGCGATGCTGGCCATGGGTGCCTACGGCGCGTTCCCGGCGAAGTTCGCCGAGGTGCATCCACGGCATTTGGCGCCGGTGTTCTCCACCGTGGTCGCCGGGGTGGTCACCGCGGTCTTCTACACCGTGGTCAGCCTGCTGTCCGAATCCACCCTGCTGGATACCATTGCGGCACTGGGCATCATGATCTGCTGGTACTACGGCATCACGGCCTTCGCCTGCATCTGGTACTTCCGTCGCGAATTGTTCACCAGCGCACGCAATTTCGTGTTCAAGCTGCTGTTTCCGCTGTTGGGCGGACTGATGCTGGCCGCGGTGTTCGTGATCTCGGTGCAGGAGAGCATGGACCCCGAGAACGGCAGCGGATCCGAGATCGGCGGCATCGGCCTGGTGTTCTTCATGGGCTTCGGCATCCTGGCCTTCGGCGCGGTGCTGATGCTGGTGATGCGGCTGCGCAGCCCGGCGTTCTTCCAGGGGCACACCCTGACGCGCGACACCCCCGTCTCCGAGCAGACCGCCGGCCTCTGAGCGCCTACCGCCGGAACTTCAGGACGTCGGTCACCTGCCGGCGCGGGGTGGGTGCCGGCGCCTGCTCGAGCGCCGGGGCGCGGCCCACTCGCACCAGCGCCTGCGGCGACCGCGTGGACCCCAGCAGTTCGGCGATCACCGTGCGGCCGGCCTCGGTCTCGGTCAGATGGGTGACCGTGCAGGTCGCCAACCCGACCGCGGTGCATTCCAGCAGCACGGTCGACAGCGCCTCGCCCGCCAGCAGCGCGTCCTCGCGGCTGTCCTCCGGGGTCGAGAGCACCAGGATGCGGGCCTGATCCGGGCCGGTCGCCGCCCGGCGTTCGCCGGGGCCGTCGATGGGGAAGGCGCGGTTGATCCCCACCCGGTCGGCCTCGGGCACCGAGTTCAGGGCGCTGCGCGGAATGCCCTCGTCGAGTTCGAACGGCGCTGTCCACCAGTCGAGTTCAGACTGATAATCGGGGTCCTGCCGGCGCAGTGCCTCGGTGAGCCGGGACGCCTCGACCAGTTCGCCGCGCAGCGCGTCGTCGATGACGTGCAGATGCACCGCGTCGGAATCGACCAACTCGTGCAGCACCGGCCGCAGGATGTCCCAGTCGTTGGGCGGCGAAAACGGCAGCCGGTCGGTGCGCCGGCGCAGGATCGCGGTGGCCCGCGCCCGGGTGGCGTCGCTCACGTAGCCGGCGCGCTGGAAGTCCACCGAGGCCAGATGGCTCAGGTCGTTCGGGTTGGGGAACCGCTCGACGAAGGACTGCCAGCCGGCCGCGGCCATCGCGATCCGCAGGTGGTCCAGCATGGCCCCGCAGCTGATCAGCGCCTCCCGGCCCGCGGTGTCGGCCGCGCGCAGGATCCGGCTGCGATCGGCGAACAACTGCAGTTCGGGGCCGTCGGCCACCCACGTCCAGGGCTGGCTGTTGTGCAGCGACGGCGCCCGCGAGGCGACCGCGACGGCCTGCTTGATCACCTCGGCATCGACGATCGTCCGGGGCATCAGGTATCACCCGCTTCCGTTGACTGTCCTCCATCATCGGGTACGCGGCGCCCGAGTAACAGGGTCATTGGTCATCCGGGCCGGGGGCCAGCGCAACTAGCCAAGCCGTCGACCGGTAGGCAGTATCGAGGGTATGCACCGGGACTTCGACGCGCGCGCCGCCGACCAGCCCTACGCGCAGGTCCGCGAAACCCATACCGGTGTCGTGATTCTGGTGGGGGACCGCGCCTACAAGGCCAAGCGGCCCGTCGTCACCGACTTCCTGGACTTCAGCACGCACAGCGCGCGCGAACACGCGCTGGCGCGGGAACTCGAGCTCAACAACCGGCTGGCCCCGCACGCCTACCTGGGGATCGCCCATCTGGACGGCCCGACGGCCGGGGAGCGCGAGCCCGTGCTGGTGATGAACCGCTACTCCGACGAGGTCCGGTTGAGCACCCGGGTCCGCAATAACGTCGAGACCGTGCCCGCCGAGCTGGAACGCGTGGCGATGGTGCTGGCCGAGTTCCACGGTCGCGCGGCGCGGAGCCGGGAGATCGACGCCGAGGCGCGCGTGCTGGCCATCAAGGGCCGCTGGGACGACAACCTGGTGGAGCTCGAGAAGTTCGCCGCCGGCGATGCCCCCGTGGTCTCGGCCGACACCGTGCGCCGGGTCAAGGAGTTGGCGCACCAATACATCTCCGGGCGGGCCGTGCTGTTCGCCGATCGGATCTCGCTGCGCCGCATCGTCGACGGGCACGGCGATCTGATGGCCGACGACATCTTCTGCGTCGACGGCCATCCGAACCTGCTGGACTGCATGGACTTCGACGACAAGCTGCGCTACGTCGACGGTCTCGACGACGCGGCGTTCCTGGCCATGGACCTGGAGTTCCTGGGCCGGCCGGATCTGGCCGAGGCCTTCCTGGACCGCTATTGCGGGCGCGCCGCCGACGAGGCGCCGCGGTCGCTGCGGCATTTCTATATCGCCTACCGGGCCGGGGTGCGGGCCAAGGTGGACTGCATCCGGCATGCTCAGGGCCACCCCGAGGCCGCCGCGGACGCCGCGCGTCACCTCGAACTGGCGCTCGAGCATCTGCGCGCCGCGGTGCCGCGGCTGGTGCTCGTGGGCGGCGGGCCGGGCACCGGCAAGACCACGCTGGCCCGCTCGCTGGCCGAACGGATCGGCGCACGGGTGATCTCGACCGACGACGTCCGCAAGGATCTCGAGCGCGACGACGTCATCGCCGGTGCGCCCGGTGAACTCGACGCCGGCCTGTACACCCCGGAGAACGTGGCCACGGTGTACAAGGTGGTGCTCCGCCGCGCGCACAGCATGCTCGCGGCGGGGGAGACGGTGATCCTCGACGGCACCTGGCGTGACCCGTCGCACCGCGAACTCGCCCGCGCGCTGGCCGCCAAGGCTCATGCCATCCTGCTCGAAATGGCCTGCACCACACCGTTGGCCGAGGCGCAGGACCGGATCACCCAGCGCCGCAACAGCACCTCGGATGCCACCCCCGAGATCGCCCGCAGCATCGACGAGCAACAGGCCGGGGCGGTCTGGGACAGCGCCCACCGCATCGCCACCGACCGGCCCCTGGCCGACTCGGTGGCCGAAGCCCAGCAGCTGTGCTGTCTGGCGATCTGAGTACCGAGGACCCCGGGTTTTGGTGACCCGATGCCCTTACCTGACGGGTGCGGTACGGCTAACGTCGAAGGCAGTGCCGGTCGAAGGGACCTGCAGAGGAAGGGATGTGACATGTCCGCGCCCACGACGCATCGAGGGATTCTGGTCGGTGTCGACGGATCGCCGTCGGCCACCGTGGCGGTCGACTGGGCCGCGCGGGAGGCGGCGTCCCGAAAGGTGCCGCTGACCCTGGTGTATGTGCTGAGCCCGCCGGTGATGATGATGTGGCCGGAAGTGGCGATGCCGCCGAGCTACTCGCAGTGGCAGGAGGAGCAGGGCCGCGAAATCCTCGCCGAGGCAACCAAGGTCGCCCAGGCCGCGGCCAAGGCCGACGGCGGCGTCGAGGTGCGCACCGAGATGCCGACGGGCCCGTCGCAGTCGGTGCTGATCGAACTCTCGGCCGAGGCCGACCTGGTGGTCGTGGGTAGCCGCGGTCGCGGTGCGTTGGCGCGCGGCCTGCTCGGTTCGGTCAGCTCCAACGTGGTCCGGCACGCGCACTGCCCGGTGGCGGTCATCCACGACGAGGATCCGATGATGGACAACCCGTCGCAGGCCCCCGTGGTGGTCGGGATCGACGGGTCGCCGGCCTCGGAGGTCGCCACCTCGATCGCCTTCGACGTGGCCTCGCGCCGCGGCGTCGAACTCGTCGCGTTCCACGCGGTCAGCGACGCCGACGTGATCGAGATCCCCGGCGTGGACTACGAGACGCTGGAGGAACGCGCGCACGTCATCCTCGCCGAACGGCTGGCCGGGTGGCAGGAGCGCTACCCCGACGTCACCGTCCGCCGCGTGGTGGAGTGGGGCCGACCGGCAAACGCGCTGGTCAAGCAGGCCGAGAACGCGCAACTGTTGGTGGTCGGCAGCCACGGGCGCGGTGGGTTCACCGGGATGTTGCTCGGTTCCGTGGCCAACTCGGTGGCCCAGGCCGCGAAGATGCCGGTCATCGTGGCCCGCAAACCTTGACCGACCCCCACCGTCTATCGAACAATTGTTCGATAGACTGCGGGGGTGGGCTGGAGTAACGGGCCGCCGAGCTGGGGCGAGATGCAGCGGGTGCTCAGTGGCAAGCCCCGCCGGGCCGGCCTGCCGCTGGCCGAACCGACCCGCGACGGCGGCGACAGTCCGGCCTGGACCAGCAAGCGGGCCGACTACCGCCCGCCGGGGCATGCGGTCCGCCGCTCGACGGTCCCGTACGCCGAACTGCACGCGCACTCGGCCTACAGCTTTCTCGACGGCGCCAGCACCCCGGAGGAGCTCGTCGAGGAGGCCGCGCGGCTGGACCTGCGGGCGATCGCGCTGACCGACCACGACGGCCTCTACGGCGTGGTGCGCTTCGCCGAGGCCGCCGCCGAGCTAGCGGTGCGCACGGTGTTCGGCGCCGAGCTATCGCTGGGCAACGTCGCCCGCACCGACACCCCGGACCCGCCCGGGCCGCACCTGCTGGTCCTGGCCCGTGGGCCCGAGGGCTACCGCAGGCTGTCCCGGCAGCTGTCGGCCGCCCACCTCGCCGGCGGTGAGAAAGGGAAACCACGGTACGACTTCGACGCGCTGACCGAGGCGGCCGGCGGGCACTGGCACATCCTGACCGGGTGTCGGAAAGGGCATGTGCGCCAGGCCTTTTCTGAGGGTGGCCCGGAGGCCGCGGAGGCGGCGCTGGCCGACCTGGTGGACCGCTTCGGGCAGAACCGGGTCAGCGTCGAACTGAGCCGGCACGGCCACCCCGGCGAGCACGAGACCAACGCGGCCCTGGCGGGGCTGGCCCGTCGCTTCGGGGTGTCGGTGGTGGCGACCACGGGCGCGCACTTCGCCGAGCCGTCCCGCGGCCGGCTGGCCATGGCCATGGGTGCCATCCGCGCGCGGCAGTCCCTCGACGAGGCCGCCGGGTGGCTGGCCCCGCTGGGCGGCGCGCATCTGCGGTCCGGCGACGAGATGGCGCAACTGTTCACCGATTTCCCCGACGCCGTCACCGCCGCGGCCGAACTGGGCGAGCAGTGCGCCTTCGGCCTGCAGCTGATCGCCCCGCAACTGCCGCCGTTCGACGTCCCCGACGGCCACACCGAGGACAGTTGGCTGCGCGAGTTGGTGCTGACGGGCGCCGCCGACCGCTACGGCCCGCCGCAGGGCGCCCCGCGCGCCTACGCCCAGATCGACCACGAACTGGCGGTCATCGAGCACCTGTCGTTCCCGGGCTATTTCCTGGTGGTGCACGACATCACCCGGTTCTGCCGGCAGCACAGGATCCTGTGCCAGGGCAGGGGATCGGCCGCCAACTCCGCGGTCTGTTACGCCCTGGGCATCACGGCGGTGGATCCCATCGCCAACGACCTGCTCTTCGAACGCTTCCTGTCCCCGGCCCGCGACGGGCCGCCCGACATCGACATCGACATCGAATCGGATCAGCGCGAACTGGTGATCCAGTACGTCTACGACCGCTACGGCCGCGACTATGCCGCACAGGTCGCCAACGTCATCACCTACCGGGCGCGCAGCGCGGTCCGGGACATGGCTCGCGCCCTGGGCTTTTCGCAAGGGCAGCAGGATGCGTGGAGCAAGCAGATCAGCCGGTGGAACGGGTTGGCAGAGGCACCGGAGGTGGGCGACATCCCCGAGCAGGTGATCGAGCTGGCGACCGAGATCAAGAACCTGCCGCGGCACATGGGCATTCACTCCGGCGGGATGGTCATCTGCGACCGCCCGATCGCCGACGTGTGCCCGGTGGAATGGGCCCGGATGGCCAATCGCAGTGTGCTGCAATGGGACAAGGACGACTGCGCCGCGATCGGCCTGGTGAAGTTCGACCTGCTCGGCCTCGGCATGCTCTCGGCCCTACACTACGCGGTGGACCTGCTGGCCGAGCACAAGGGCATCGAGGTCGACTTCGCCAAGCTGGACCTGTCCGAACCGGCGGTCTACGAGATGCTGCAGCGCGCCGACTCCGTCGGGGTGTTCCAGGTGGAATCCCGCGCCCAGATGGCCACGCTGCCCCGCCTCAAGCCGCGGGAGTTCTACGACCTGGTGGTCGAGGTGGCGCTGATCCGGCCCGGCCCCATCCAGGGCGGTTCGGTGCACCCCTACATCCGTCGTCGCAATGGTCTGGAACCGGTCACCTACGACCACCCCTCGATGGAATCGGCACTACGGAAAACCTTGGGAATTCCGCTGTTTCAGGAACAGCTCATGCAGGTCGCGGTGGACTGCGCGGGCTTCTCCCCGGCCGAGGCCGACCAGCTGCGCCGGGCCATGGGATCCAAGCGGTCCACCGAGAAGATGCGCCGATTGCGCGGCCGCTTCTACGCCGGTCTGCGCGAACAACACGGGATCGACGGGCCCCTGGCTGAACGGATCTACGAGAAGCTCGAGGCGTTCGCCAACTTCGGTTTCCCGGAGAGTCACGCGCTGAGTTTCGCCTCGCTGGTCTTCTACTCGTCGTGGCTCAAGCTGCATCACCCCGCGGCGTTCTGCGCGGCGCTGCTGCGCGCCCAACCGATGGGCTTCTACTCGCCGCAGTCGCTGGTTGCCGATGCCCGCCGGCACGGCGTGCGGGTGCACGGCGCGTGCGTGAACGCCAGCCTGGCCCACGCCACGCTGGAGAACGGCGGGAACGACGTGCGGTTGGGCCTGGGCGCGGTGCGCCACATCGGCGAGGAGTTGGCGCAGCGCCTGGTGGCCGAGCGCGACCGGTGCGGCCCGTTCGGATCGCTGGTGGACCTCACCGGCCGGGTGCCGCTGACGGTGCCGCAGACCGAGGCGTTGGCGACGGCGGGTGCGCTGGACTGCTTCGGCATCAGCCGCCGCGAGGCGCTGTGGGCGGCCGGGGCCGCCGCCGCCGAACGGCCCGACCGGCTCCCGGGGGTGGGAACGTCGTCCCGCGTGCCGGCCCTGCCCGGGATGAGCGCGCTGGAGTTGGCCGCCGCCGACGTCTGGGCCACCGGCATCTCGCCGGACAGCTCCCCGATGCAGTTCCTGCGCGCCGAACTCGACGCGCGCGGGGTGGTGCCCGCGGACCGGCTGCTGTCCGTCCCGGACGGTACCCGGCTGCTGGTGGCCGGGGCGGTGACGCATCGGCAGCGGCCCGGGACCGCCCAGGGGGTGACCTTCATGAACCTCGAGGACGAGACCGGGATGGTCAACATCCTGTGCTCGCCGGGGGTCTGGTCGCGGTACCGCAAGCTGGCCCAGACCGCCCCGGCGCTGGTGATCCGCGGCATCGTGCAGAACGCCAGCGGCGCCGTCACCGTCGTCGCCGACCAGATGAACCCGATCGACATGCGGGTCGGTTCGCGCTCGCGCGACTTCCGCTGAGCCGTAGTCTGATACCGAGCGTGAGGGGGCGAGATGACGTGGGGGCGCGGCCTGGCGGCGATGGTACTGACCGCGGCCCTGGCCACCGGCTGCAGCAGCAGCGTTGCGGGCGAAGCGGTTTCGCCGCTGTACGACCCGTTCCGGGTGGGCGGGCTCCCCGCCGTCGACGGCCCCAGCGGGATACGCGAGGACGCCCCGGAACCGGTCGGCACGGTGGACAACACCGACGGCGCCGACGTCGACCGGTTGGCGGTGCTGGCAGTCGACGACGTCACCGAGTTCTGGTCGCAGCACTACGCAGACGCCCTGCCCGGCGAGTTCGAGCCCGTCGAGAAGCTGATGTCCTTCGACTCGAACGACCCGGCGAGCCCGTGGGTGTGCGGCGGGCGCACCTACCGTCTGGTCAACGCCTTCTTCTGCCCGCCCCTGGCCCTGTTGGCCTGGGACCGCGGCGTGATGGTTCCCGTCGCGCGGAAGTTCTTCGGGGACATGTCGGTGGTGGCGCTGATCGCCCACGAGTACGGCCACGCCGTGCAGCGGATGGCCGGCCTGATCGACAAGGACACCTCCACGCTGGTCATCGAACAGCAGGCGGACTGCTTCGCCGGTGCGCACCAACGCTGGGTGGTGGAGGGCAATTCGCCGCGGTTCACCCTCGACACCGGCGACGGGCTCAACCACGTGCTGGCCGCCGCGCTCACCGTCCGCGACCCGCTGATGCCGGCGATCGTCGCCGAACTGCTCGACGTCGACGAGCACGGCAACGCTCTGGACCGGATCAGCGCCTTCCAACTGGGCTTCATCAACGGCGCGCAGACGTGTGCGGCCATCGACGACCAAGAGGTGCGGCAGCGCCGCGGCGACCTGCCGCGCAGCCTCGAACTCGGCGACGACGGCACGGTGCAATCCGGCGACATGGCGATCGACGAATCGGTGCTCGCGGCGCTGATGGGCGACCTCGACGCTATCTTCCTGCTGTCCGACCCGCCGACGTTGTCGCTCGACCCGCGGGAGTGCGCCGGCCCGCAGCCCGGCACCCCGGTGGCCTACTGCCCGGACGGCAACGTCCTCGGCGTCGACCTACCCGCCCTGCAGCGGTTCGCGGCCCCGGCCAGCGAGCTGCGGAATCTGGTTCTGCTGCAAGGCGACAACACCGCGCTGTCGGCGCTGACATCGCGCTACGTCCTGGCCGTGCAGCGCGAGCGCGAGGTGGCGCTGGACACCGCCGAGGCGGCGCTGCGCACCGCATGCCTGACGGGGTTCGCGCAGCAGGCGATGGCCGAGCCGGTACCGGGCCGACAGCTGGTGCTGACCGCCGGCGACGTCGACGAGGCCGTGGCCGGGCTCTTGGTCAACGGGATCGTCGCCAGCAACGTCACCGGGGCCACCGTGCCCGCCGGCTTCACCCGGATCGTGGCGTATCGGTCGGGGCTGCTCGGCGACCCAGAACTGTGTTACACCCGGTTTGGCCGAGCCGGAAACGGATAGTCTCGGCAGCATGGCCCTGAATCTCTCCGTCGACGAAGTCCTGACCACCACCCGTTCGGTCCGCAAGCGCCTGGACTTCGACAAGCCGGTGCCCCGCGAAGTGATCATGGAGTGTCTCGAGCTGGCGCTGCAGGCGCCGACGGGGTCCAACGCACAGGGCTGGCAGTGGGTGTTCGTCGAGGACCCCGCCAAGAAGAAGGCCCTCGCCGACATCTACCGATCGAACGCGACGCCCTACTTGGATCTGCCCAAGCCCCAGCGCGGCGACATCCGCGACCAGCAGCTCGACGCGGTGCAGAGCTCGGCGAAGTACCTCAACGAGAACTTCGAGAAGGCGCCGGTGCTGATGATCCCGTGCCTGGAGGGCCGCGCCGACGGGGCGCCCGCCGGGATGAGCGCGTCGTTCTGGGGTTCGCTGCTGCCCGCGGTCTGGAGCTTCATGCTGGCGCTGCGCTCGCGCGGCCTCGGCTCGGCGTGGACCACGCTGCACCTGATCGGCGACGGGGAGAAGGAAGCGGCCGAGGTCCTCGGCATCCCGTTCGACCAGTATTCGCAGGGTGGGCTGTTCCCCATCGCCTACACCAAGGGCACCGAGTTCAAGCGTGCCCAGCGGCTGCCGGCCGAGCAGCTGACGCACTGGGACTCCTGGTGAGCGCGCGGCGCTAAACGGCGCCCGGGAAGCCGTGTTGGCGCCAGGCTTCGTAAACCGCAACGGCGGCGGCATTGGACAGGTTCATCGACCGTCGTCCGGCCAGCATCGGGATCCGCACCGTGTCGGTGATGTGCGGATCGGCGAGCGTCTGCGCGTCCAGTCCGGTGGGTTCCGGCCCGAACATCAAGACATCGCCGGAACGGTAGCCAACATCGGTGAAAGATCTCGTGGCATGCGCGGTGAATGCGTACACCCGCGCGGGCATCAGCGCCGCCCATGCCGCCTCGAGGGACGCGTGCACGGTGACCGACGCCAAATCGTGGTAATCCAGGCCGGCTCGGCGCAGCTTCGGTTCGGACAGGTCAAAGCCCAAAGGCTCCACCAGATGCAGTGCCGCGCCGGTGCCGGACACCATTCGGATCGCGTTGCCGGTATTGGGCGCGATGCGTGGTGAATAAAACAGCAACGCGAACATTCGGTAGCTTCCCTTCGGTGCTGTCCAGAGTTTGCTCGACATTGTCCATGAGGGCCTCCCGCGCCGGTCCGTTCGGTAAGAACCTTGGAACACCCAGGTGGGGACTGTCATACTTCTGCAATTGCCGTGCGAATTACGCCGGGTCGCGCACATCGCGGCCGGGTGGAAATGAGCAGGAAGTCTGATGAAGGCGGAAACACTGAATAACAGCGGTGCGATCGCGAGTGGGGCGAACCCGGCGTCGGCAGGGGGCGCTGCCCGGTGACGATGTTCGACAAGCCCCCGGCGTTCAATGAACCCCTGGGGTCCGATTTCAACGCGCTGCCCGCCGACCCCTACGCGTCGGCGTCGATCGAGCAGACCGAGCCGCCGGCGCCGGTGCAACGGCCCAACCGCTGGTCGCCGACGAACTGGCCGGTGCGCTGGAAGGTCTTCGCCATCGCGCTGCTGCCGCTGCTGCTGGCCGCGGTGTTCGGCGGGTTCCGGATCTACTCCAGCTTCACCGAGGCCCGGGACCTGCGGCTGGCCGCCGACCGCGCCGAACTGGTCCCGGCCATCATCGACTACATGGGCGCCCTCGAGGAGGCGCTGTTCACCGCGCCGGCCAATGCGGCCTCCGAGGAAGTCCAGAACAACTTCGAGGACCGCCGCTCGGCGCTGCTGACCCAGACGAACGACGACATCAGCGACGAGGTCCGCGAGGCCGTGACCACGCTGACCGATCAGGGCCAGGAACTCGTCGCCAACGCCGGCCCCAGCGCCGCGGAACTGCCGGAGCGGGTCACCGCGTTCGCACCGCTGCTGCTGACGTCGGAGACCGCGATCACCGGGTCGGTGCGCGTCGAGGACGAAGCGGTGCGCCGCCAGGCCGACGGCCTGGCCCGCGCGGTCGGCACCCACGGGCAGATGATGATCCAGCGCCTGCTGGTCGAGCGCGGCTCCGAGCTGCCCGAGCCCTACGTGCGGTCCTCGATGATCGCGCTGGCCGGCACCGAACCCTCCAACGTCACCGGCGTGTCCGCGCTGCTGGGCAACAACTCGGACGAGGCCGCCGAGCTGCGCAGCCAGATGGTCCGCCGACTGTCGATGATGGCCGACCCGGCCGTGCCGGTGGTCGGCAGCCAGGCGATGCTCACCTCGCTGGACGCCACCGACGCGATCGCCCAGAACGTCATCGAGACCGTCACTCCCGGCGTCATCGCGACGGTCGACGACGCCGCCACCGCCCAGCGCAACAACGCGATCCGCGACGCCGTCCTGGTGATCGCCGCGATCCTGCTGGCGCTGCTGGTGGTGTGGTGGGTGGCCCGGTCGCTGGTCCGGCCGCTGCGCACGCTGCGCGACGGCGCGCTCAAGATCGCCCACGAGGACCTCGCGGCCGGCGTCGAACGGGTCAAGGCCGGCGACGAACGCGAGCCCGATCCGCTGCCGATCTACACCACCGAGGAAGTCGGGCAGGTTGCCCACGCCGTCGACGAACTCCACACCCAGGCGTTGCTGCTGGCCGGGGACGAGGCGCGGCTGCGGGTGATGGTCAACGACATGTTCGAGACGCTGTCGCGGCGCAACAAGTCGCTGGTGGATCAGCAGCTGTCGCTGATCGACCGGCTGGAACGCAACGAGGAAGATCCAGAGCGGCTCGACAGCCTGTTCCGGCTCGACCACCTCGCCACCCGCATGCGCCGCAACGGCGCCAACCTGCTGGTGCTGGCGGGCGCGCAAGTCAACCGCGAGCAGGGACAGCCGGTGCCGCTGAGCTCCCTGATCAACGCCGCGGCCAGCGAGGTCGAGGACTACCAGCGGGTGGAGACCGGGATGGTGCCGGACTGCTCGCTGATCGCCGCCGCGGCCGGCGACGCGGTGCACCTGCTCGCCGAACTGACCGACAACGCGCTGCGGTATTCGCCGCCGACGGCACGGGTCCGGGTCACCGCCGTGCAGACCAGCGACTCCGGTGTGCTGATCGACATCAACGACACCGGGCTCGGCATGACCGACGCCGACCTGCGCATCGCCAACATGCGGCTGAACGCCGGCGGCGAGGTCAGCCCCGACAACACCCGCCACATGGGGCTGTTCGTCGTGGGCCGGCTGGCCCGCCAGCACGGCATGACGGTGCGCCTGCTGCCGGGAGCCACCGGCGCGGGGACCATCGCCCAGGTGTATCTGCCGCCCGAACTGCTCGAGGGTTACGCACCACGGGTCGAGGAACCCGCGCCGTTCGCGGAGTTCGACGCCTTTGCCGCCGAGCCGACCACCGACCCCGAGATGGCCGTCGAGGAGCCCGAGCCCGTCGAGGCCGAAGCCGAGCCCGAGCCGGTACCCGACGACGACTTCGACATCCGCTACGAACCCGACAGCGAACCGGCCGGGACCGAGGCGTCGGTGTCGGTGCTGCCCCGGCGCAACCCGGGTTCCACCGATATCGCCACCCCGCGCGACCACCTGTTCACCGAGATCGGCGCCGATCAGCAGGAGCGCCCGGCCGAGGAATGGTGGAGCAGTCCCGCCGACGAGACCGACGAGGCGGCCCCGCCCGAGATCCCGTCGAACACCTCGGGTTTCTTCGCCTCGCGGCGGCTTGCTCAGCAGCAGCCGGAGCCGGAACCCGAGGTCGAGGTCGACTTGGCGGCCCCGACCGAGGTGTCGGAGGAGGCCGACGTCGCGGAGGAGGCCGTTTCGGACGAAGCCGGCGTCGCGGAGGAAGCCGAGGCCCCGGAAGAACCGGAAGTCTTGGCCGAGCCCGAGGAGCCCGAGGTCGCGGAGGAGGTTTCGGCTGAGACCGAAGCGGTCGAGCAGGCCGAGGACACCGGATCGATCGACCTGTCCGACATGGATCGGCTGGCCGAGGAGATGGCGCCGGTGACGGGTCCGATCCCGGCGGGTTCGGTGGACCTGATCTATCAGAACATGGTCTCGGAGTGGCTCGATCCGTCGGAGGTGCAGCAGCTCGCGGTCCCGCAGGACTGGAAGTCGGTGTGGGACAACGGATGGGCGGCCGCCGCGGAGGCGGACAACGTACCCGTCGAGGAGCACACGGATCGCGGCCTGCCGGTGCGTGCGCCGGGGGCCCGACTGATCCCGGGCGGAGCAACGCCGCCCGGAGAGGCCGAGCAGCTGGGGGAGGAAGCACAGGACACGGAGGCCGGAGCAGATACGGACGACAGTTACCCGGAGCGCGATCCCCAGGCGATCCGCGCTTCGATGAGCAATCATTTCGGCGGTGTGCGCGCGGCACGTTCGCACGCCCGCAACACAACTCAAGGACTCGATGAGCAATGAATTATGCGCAAGGTTCACAGCACGAGAACCCGCTCGATTGGTTGGTCTCGAAGTTCGCGCGTGACGTACCCGGCGTTGCCCACGCCGTCCTGGTGTCGGTCGACGGTCTGTTGATCGCGGCCAGCGAGCATCTGCCGCCCGAGCGGGCCGATCAACTCGCCGCCGTCACGTCCGGACTGGCCAGCCTGTCCGCCGGCGCGGCACAGCTTTTCGACGGCGGCCGGGTGCTGCAGTCGGTGGTGGAGATGGACCACGGCTACGTGTTGATCATGCAGGTGGGCGACGGCAGCCAGCTCGCCACACTGGCTTCCAAATCCTGCGATATCGGCCAAGTGGGTTACGAGATGGCGATTCTGGTGGAACGGGTGGGTAGCACAGTGCAGTCCACTCGCCGCCGTGCGCCCCAGCACATGTGATCGAGACTGGAATGAATATGTTCGAACGGTCGGCGCCGGCGCGCGAGGCAAGCCTGGTGCGCCCGTACATGCTGACCGCAGGCCGCACCGAGTCCTCGGTGGAGCTGTCGCTCGAGGCGCCGGTGCGCACGTTGGAGTCGGGGCTGTACCATCGGTGGCCCCCCAATGACATGCGCGGCCGGATCGTCCAGCTGTGCACGAAAAGCCCTTCTGTGGCGGAGATCTCAGCGTTTCTGGATGTTCCGCTCGGGGTGGCCCGTGTCTTGGTCGGCGATCTCGTCACCTCGGGATACCTTCAGGTGCACGCCACCCTCACCGACCGCTCGACACACGATGAACGACGCGAATTGATAGGAAGGACCCTCCGTGGGCTACGCGCACTCTGAGAGGCGTGATGCTGTATCGACCAAGATCGTCATCGCGGGTGGGTTCGGCGCCGGTAAGACCACGTTCGTGGGCGCTGTCTCCGAGATCATGCCGTTGCGCACCGAGGCCATGGTGACCACCGCCTCGGCGGGCGTCGACGGCCTCGAAGCCACCCCGGGCAAGGGGACCACCACGGTGGCGATGGACTTCGGCCGCATCACGCTCGATGAAGATCTGGTGCTGTACCTGTTCGGCACGCCGGGGCAGCGTCGGTTCTGGTTCATGTGGGATGACTTGGTGCACGGTGCGATTGGCGCGATCGTGCTGGTGGACACCCGGCGACTGGAGGACAGCTTCGCCGCCGTCGACTTCTTCGAGAACCGCAAGATCCCGTTCATCATCGCGGTCAACGAGTTCGAGGGATCGCAGCGCTTCCCGGTCGAGGAGGTGCGCCAGGCCCTGGCGTTGCCGGAACGCGTTCCGGTGATCACGGTCGACGCCCGCGATCGCACCTCGGCGAAGAACGCCCTGATCGCGGTCAGCGAGTACGCGCTGGAATCGCTGACGGCCACCGGGTGAACTGGTCCGACCAGGAGTTCAGCGACCGCGATTTCCGCGACGAGGACCTCGCCGGGTTGCGGACCGAGCGGGTGGTGTTCGACAGTTGCGACTTCAGCGGCGTCAACCTTTCCGAGTCGGTCCACGCTGGTTCGGCCTTCCGGAACTGCCGGTTCGAGCGGGCCACCCTGTGGCACAGCACCTTTCGGCATTGCAGCCTGATGGGCTCGGTGTTCACGAACTGTCGGTTGCGGCCGGCGACCTTCGAGGAGGTCGACTTCTCCCTGGCCGTGCTCGGCGGTGCGGACCTGCGCGGCTTGGACCTCAGTGGGTGTCGGCTGCGCGAGGTGTCGCTGGTGGAGGCCGATCTGCGCAAGGCCGTGTTGCGCGGGGCGGACCTGTCCGGGGTGCGCACCCAGGGCACGCGGCTCGAGGAAGCCGATCTGCGCGGCGCGCGCATCGATCCGACGCTGTGGACCACCGCGGCGCTGCGCGGAGCCAAGATCGACGTGCCCCAGGCCCTGGCCTTTGCGGCTGCGCACGGGCTGACCCTCGCCGAGGGGTGACTTGTTTGCGGGGTTGCGGGCGGGATGGGTGCAACATGTCAACTTTGGACGTGTGGCTTGGCGGTGGCCTGGCCGTGGCCCTCGCCGAGGGGTGACTTGTTTGCGGGGTTGCGGGCGGGATGGGTGCAACAACCCAACTCTGGCCGTATCGGGCGGTTATACACAGGGGTGAATACCGGGATCCGCGGAATTCTTGCAGCATCTGCCGCGTGCCCAGACTGATCATGGCCACCGAGGCGTTGGCGTCAGGTGAGCTCACGCGTCGAGATCTGGCGCGCCGGTATACGAAGATCCATCGCAACGTCTATGTGCTGCGCGGCACCGTGTTGTCCCCGCGCGATCGTGCCGTGGCGGCGTGGCTGTGGTCGAACCGTACGGCCACGGTGTCCGGGTTGTCGGCCGCTGCGCTGTTGGGCAGCAAGTGGGTACCGCAGAACGCGCCGACGGAATTGGTACGCGCCCAGCACGGGTCCCCGGCCGGTATCCGCATCCACAAGGACGTCCTCGCTGACGACGAGGTGCAGGTGTTGGGTGGTATCCCGTGTACGACGGCCCCGCGCACGGTCTTCGACATCGGTCGGCGTCTGCCCCTGGATGAGGCCGTGATCCGGGTGGACGCACTGCTGAATGCCACTGCGATCGGTATCGCCGCAGCGGAAAAGGTGGCTGCGAAGTATCCCGGGGCCCGCAACATTCGACAGCTCCGACAGGTGCTCGACCTCGCCGACGCGGGAGCTGAATCTCCGCAGGAGACCCGGGTACGACTGGTCCTGATCCGCGGGGGGTTGCCGCGACCGGAGACGCAGATTCCGATCCGCAACGCGGCCGGTCGGATCGTCCGGCGGATCGACATGGGCTGGGAGAACTGGAAGGTGGGTGTGGAGTATGAGGGCGAGCAGCATTGGACCAACGCGGGCCATTACGCCGACGACATCGATCGGCTCGAGTACCTCGCGAGCCTCGGCTGGACGATTGTGCGGGTGTCGGCTGTGCACCTCGCGTACGACCAGCCGGGGATCGTGAATCGGGCGCGGGCGGCGCTGCTGGCCGCGGGGTGGTGTGCCGAGGGGTGACTTGTTGGCGGGCTTACTCGTGTTATGGGTGCAACATGTCAACTGTGGGCGTGCAGGGGTGGGGTTTGGCCGCGGGGTGGTGTGCCGAGGGGTGACTTGTTGGCGGGCTTACTCGTGTTATGGGTGCAACATGTCAACTGTGGGCGTGCAGGGGTGGGGTTTGGCCGCGGGGTGGTGTGCCGAGGGGTGACTTGTTGACGGGCTTACTCGCGCGATGGGTGCAACATGTTCACTCTGGGCGGGTGAGGCCTGGGGCGGGTGAGGCTCTGGGGCGGGTGAGGCCTGGGCGGGTGAGGCCCTGGGACCCGGGCGAGCGAGGCCCCACCCCTGGGAGACTCAGCCCTTGAGCCGGATCTTCCACCGCACGAAGGTCACGTAGGCGAAGCTCAGACCGGCCAGCATGGCCATGTCGAACCACCAGGTCGACGAGTTGTGCTCCCACAGCGCGTCCTTGGGTGTCAGCGGCCCGGGCACCAGATGGATCAGGTCCACCGTCGAGGCCGAGGCCGCAAAGCCCCAGCGCGCCGGGGTGATCCAGGACATCTGATCGAGCACCAGTCGGTCGGTCACCGGGATCATGCCGCCGGAGAACACCAACTGGCTCATCACCGCGACCACGAGCAGCGGCATGATCTGCTCGCTGGTGCGGGCCAGCGCAGAGAGCGCCAGGCCCACCATGGCCGAGGTCACCGTGGTCGCACCCATCACCACGAACAGGTCCAGCGTCGGGTTGCCCAGGCCGATCGAGCCCTGGGTGGGCGCGCCCTTGCCCATGATCGTGATGGCCGTGACGATGGTCGACTGCACGATCGCGAACACCGCGTACACGCAGACCTTCGCCAAAAGGTAGGCGGTGGTGGACAATCCGACCGCCTGCTCGCGGCGGAAGATGGCGCGTTCGCCGATCAGGTCGCGGATGGTCAGCGCGGTGCCCATGAAGATCGCACCGACGTTGAGCAGCACCAGGATCTGCCCGGGCTCGTTGGGCGCGTCGCCCATCGGGTCGGGGATGCCGAAGCCGACATCGCCGGGCACCGACAGCGACAGCACGCCCATGATGAACGGCAGCAGCGCGAGGAAGGCGAAATAGCCGCGGTCGGCGATGATCAGCCGCATCTGTCTGCGCGCGATGGTGGAGAACTGCCGCAGCAGACTGGTTTTCGCGGGTTTGCCCAAATCGCTCGGCTCGGCCGCGGCGGGTTGCACCGGGGTCGGCCCGGTGCGCTGCCGGTAGCGCTGATGGGCATCGTCGGGGTCGCCGGCCACCGAGCTGAAGATGTCGGCCCAGTTGGTGGTGCCCATCTCCGGACCGATCTGGCTGGGCGGACCGTAGAACGCGGTCTTGCCGCCCGGTGCCAGCAGCAGCACCTGATCGCACACGTCGAGGTAGGTCAGGGAGTGCGTGACCACCAGCACCACGCGTCCGGCGTCGGCCAGCTGGCGCAGCATCGTCATGACCTGCCGGTCCAGCGCGGGGTCCAGGCCGGAGGTCGGCTCGTCGAGGATCAACAGCGATGGGCCGGTGAGCAACTCCATCGCAACCGACGCGCGCTTGCGCTGACCGCCGGAGAGCTTGTCCACCCGGGTCTGACGGTGCTTGGTCATCTCGAGTTCTTCGAGCACCTGCGTGACGACCTGGGCGCGGTCGGCCTCGGTGGTGTCCGGGGGCAGCCGCAGTTCCGCGGCGTACATCAGGGCCTGGTCGACGGTCAGCTGACCGTGCACCACGTCGTCCTGGGGCACCATCCCGATCCGGGAGCGCAGCGAAGCGTACTCGGCGTGGATGTCGTGGCCCTCGAAGGTGACCGTGCCGCTGGTCGGATGGGTGAGCCCGGCGACCTGCTTGGCGAAGGTCGACTTGCCCGCCCCCGACGGCCCGATCACCGCGGTCAGCGTGCCGGGGCGCGCGTCGATGGAGATGTTCTCCAGCAGCGTCTTGTTGTTCTCGATGGTCCAGGTCAGGCCGCGGACCTCGAGCCCACCGGTGCGGGTGGCGGCCTCGGTCTCCGACCGGCGCGCGAGCGTGCCGCCGGTGAAGACGAGGTCGACGTTGCCGATGGTGACGACATCGCCCTCGGCCAGCGCCGCCGAGGCGACGCGCTGGCCGTTGACGAACGTGCCGTTGATGCTGCGGTTGTCGACGATCTCGGCGCCGCCGGGACTGGGCACCAGGGTGGCGTGGTGGCGGGAGGCCAGCACGTCGGGGATGACGATGTCGTTGTCGGTGGCGCGACCGATCTTGATCCCGCCGGCCGGGACCTCCGGGGCCCGGCCCGGCCGCAGGATCTTGAGCATGCTGGTGGCCAGGTTGCCGTCGCCGGACTTGGCCGCCGCCGCGACGGGGCCCATCTGAGTGGGCAGGTTGCCGGACTGCGGCTGCTCGCGCACCGGCTGCGAGGCGCTGGGCGGATACCCGGTCGGATACGTGCCGCTGGTCGGGTAGGCCGGCTGCGAGGTGCTCGGCGGGTAGCCGGAGGTGGGGCGCGGGCCGCTCGGGTAGGGCGGCCGCGGCGGCGGGGTGCTCGGCGGTGCACCGGTCGGGTACCCGGTCGAGTAACTGCCGCTGCCGGTCGGATACATCGGCTGGCTGGGGTGGCCGCCGGGGCCGGTGGCCAGGGGCGGGCGCGCCACCGGGACCGCCGCGGTCTGCGGGGGCATGCCCACCGATCCGGTCTGGCCGCCCAACTCGAAGCTGAGTTGCGGGCCGTCCGGGTTGCCGATGTTGATCGCCATGCCGTCGGCGATGTCGACGGCCGGCACGCGGCGACCGTGCAGGAACATGCCGTTGAGTGAGCCGTTGTCGATCGCCTGCCAGCGCCCTCGGTCGATGCGCAGAATCAGGTGAGCCCTGGAGATCAGGGGATGCGCGATGCGCACGTCAGCGCGCAGGTCGCGACCGATCACCACATCATTGCCCGCAGCGAAGGTCCGCTGGGACCCGTCGAACCGTACGGTCAGCGCGGGTGCCACTGGTCCAGTCATCGGGTCCAACTGTAACGGGCTACCGGTCCGGAGCGCCGGTCAGCACGCAGTAGGTGTGGCTGTAGATGGTCGGCATGCACAGGTTGCAGTGGTTGCACACCGACTTCACGGTGTGTGCGTCGCCGTCGGCCTCGATGCGGTTCAACAGATCGGGTTCGGCCAGCAGCGCGCGGCCCATCGCGACGAAATCGAATCCGGCGGCCATCGCGCGGTCCATAGTCTCGCGGTTGGTGATGCCGCCCAGCAGGATCAGCGGCAGCTTCAACTCGGCGCGGAACTGGCTGGCCTCGCGCAGCAGGTAGGCCTCGCGGTAGGGGTACTCGCGCAGGAACTTCTTGCCGGTCATCCGCATGCCCCAGCTGAGCGGCGGCTTGAACACCGCGGAGAACTCCTTGACCGGCGCGTCGCCGCGGAACAGGTACATCGGGTTGACCAGCGAGCTGCCCGCGGTCAGCTGCAGCGCGTCCAGTCCGCCGTCTTCCTCGAGCCACTTCGCGGTCTGCAGGGACTCCTCCATCGAGATGCCGCCGCGCACGCCGTCGGACATGTTGAGCTTGGCGGTGACCGCGATCTGATCGCCGACCGCCCGGCGCACCGCGCGGACCACGCCGCGGGCGACCTTGGCGCGGTTCTCCAGCGATCCGCCGAATTCGTCGGTGCGACGGTTGATCAGTGGGCTCAGGAACGAACTCGCCAGATAGTTGTGCCCGAGGTGGATCTCGACGGCGTCGAAGCCGGCGTCGATGGCCAGCCGGGCGGCGTTGGCGTGCGCCTCGGTGACCTCGCGGATGTCCTCGAGGGTGGCCTTCTTGGCGAACCGCATCGAAAGCGGATTGAAGAATCGCACCGGCGCGAGCGCGCGGGCCTTGTTGGTCCGGGCGTTGGCCACCGGGCCGGCGTGCCCGATCTGCGCGCTGATGGCCGCGCCCTCGGCGTGCACCGCGTCGGTGAGCCGCCGCAGGCCGGGCAGGGCCTCCGGACGCATCCAGATCTGCCAGCCGTCGGTGCGGCCGCCGGGTTCGACCGCGCAGTAGGCCACCGTCGTCATGCCGACCCCACCGGCGGCCGGGCGGCGGTGGAAGTTGATCAGATCGTCGGTGACCAGGGCATCCGGCGACGCCGCTTCGAAGGTCGCGGCCTTGATGATGCGGTTGCGCAGGGTCAGCGGGCCCAGGCGGGCCGGACTGAACACATCTGGGCTGGTGTTCACATCAGGAACTCAACACCGCGGCGTTCGGGTCTGTCAAAAGGCACCGATGCAACAATGTCGGACGTGGGTGCGACAGTTCTGGACGGTAAGGCCACGCGCGACGAGATCTTCGTCGATCTCGAGGAGCGGGTGGCGAAGTTGACGCAGGCCGGGATCACCCCGGGCCTGGGCACCATCCTCGTCGGCGAGGACCCGGGGTCGCAGGCCTACGTGCGCGGCAAGCACTCCGACTGCGCCAAGGTGGGCATCACCTCGCTGCGTCGCGACCTGCCCGCCGACATCACCCAGGCCCAGCTCGACGACACCATCGACGAGCTCAACGCCAACCCCGAATGCACCGGCTACATCGTGCAGTTGCCGCTACCCAAGCACCTGGACGAGAACGCCGCGCTGGAACGCATCGATCCGGACAAGGACGCCGACGGTCTGCACCCGACCAACCTCGGCCGGCTGGTGCTCGGCAAGGAGGCGCCGCTGCCGTGCACCCCGCGCGGGATCGTGCACCTGCTGCGCCGCTACGACGTCGAGATCGCCGGCGCGCACGTGGTGGTGATCGGCCGCGGCGTCACCGTGGGCCGGCCGCTGGGGCTGCTGCTGACCCGACGTTCGGAGAACGCGACGGTGACGTTGTGCCACACCGGAACTCGTGACCTCGCCGCGCTGACCAAGCAGGCCGACATCATCGTGGCCGCGGTGGGGGTGCCGCACATGGTGACCGCGGAGATGGTCCGTCCCGGCGCGGCGGTGGTCGACGTCGGCGTCAGTCGGGTCGACGGCAAGCTCACCGGCGATGTCCATCCCGACGTCTGGGACCTCGCCGGGCACGTCTCGCCCAACCCGGGCGGGGTAGGCCCGCTGACCCGCGCGTTCCTGCTGACCAACGTCGTCGAACGCGCCGAGTCGCGGCAGTGACGGTGCGCTCGGCGCTGCGTGCCCAGTGGCCGATCCTGGCCGTGTTCGCGACCTTCGCCGTCGCCTTCGTCCTGGTGGCCGCCGGCTTCTGGCGCCGCGGTGCGCTGCTCATCGGCATCGGGGTCGGCATCGCCGCGGCGCTGCGGTTGCTGCTCACCGACGAGCGTGCCGGGTTGCTCGGGGTGCGCACGAAGGGGATCGACTTCGTCACAACCGCATCGGTGGCCACAGTGGTCATGTACGCGGCCTGGACCATCGATCCGCTGGGCACCTCTTAGTCCATTCACAGAGAATTCCCGTCCCGCGCCCGACGGGTGCGTCACTAAGATGCCCCCATGGGGGCACTATTGGAGAATTCGGCGAGCGCATCGGGGGATGGCTCGCCTGCGACACTGCCGCGACTGCTGCGGGATCTGCACGCCGAGAGGCAATCCATCCATCGTCAGCAGGACGTCCTGCGACACTGGCTCGACGGCCACGATCCGAGTAAACCGCTACGGATTTCGCTGCGCGCCAACGGTTTCGGGATGTTGCTCAACGAGCTCGACGCAAAGCAGGGGCGGCACAACTAGTTTCGATCAACCCGCCAGCGTCGCGCGGATGCACACCGTCACGTACGGCAGTGCGACGCCGGTGGAGTTCGCCAGGGCCGGGTGGGTGGCCAGCAGCTCGCGTACCCGGGCCAGGGTCTGGGTGCGCACCTCGGCCGGCGAGGTGATGCAGTAGCTGCGCGAGGCCACCAGGTCCACCACCGCCTGCGGGGTCAGGTAGTTGGTCCACTCCACCTGATGGCGCTGCACGTCGGTGAACGGTTCGGGCAGCGGCACCGACTGGCTGAACGGGTCGTGCTCGGGGCCGATGATCGCGCCGAGGTCCTTGACCCAGCCGAGGCGCTCGTCGCGGGTGTTCCACACCAGCCCCAACCGGCCGCCGGGGCGCAAGACCCGGGCCACCTCGGGGATGGCGCGCGCCGGGTCCACCCAGTGCCACGCCTGAGCCACCAGCACCGCGTCGACGCTGTTGTCCGGCAACGGGATCTCCTCGGCGGTACCGAGCAGGGCCGGGGTGTCGGGCAGCGCGCTGCGCAGCACGTCGAGCATCTCCGTGATGGGGTCGACGGCGACCACGTTCAGGCCGCGCTCCACCAGCCGAGTCGTCAGCTTGCCGGTGCCCGCGCCGAGGTCCAGGACATCGCGGGCCCCCGGCGGCAACAGCCAATCGATGGCCTCCGGCGGGTACGACGGGCGCCCCCGTTCGTACGCCGCCGCCTGCGAACCGAACGACAGGGACCGCGGGGCGGTCACCGGGCGGCCAATTGCAGCGTGCGCCGGATCAGTTCGCCGATCGGCTCGGTCTCGATCAGGAAACCGTCGTGCCCGGTGGGGGCGTCGACCACGTCGAGGCCCTCGCAGCCCGGCAGCAGATCGGCGATCTCCTGCTGCAGGCGCAGCGGGTAGAGCCGGTCGGAGGTGATACCGCCGACCACCACGGGCAGCGGACAGGACCGCAGCGCGGCGGCCACCCCGCCCCGGCCGCGGCCCACGTCGTGGCTGGACAGCGAATCCGACAGCGCCACATAGGTGCCCGCGTCGAACCGGGCGACCAGCTTGCCGCCCTGATGCTCGAGATAGCTCTGCACGGCGTAGCGGCCCCCGGCCAGCGGATCCTCGTCACCCTGGGCGGCGTTGCCGAACCGGTCGTCGAGTTCTTCCTCGCCGCGGTAGGTCAGGTGCGCGAAGCGCCGCGCGACCTCCAGTCCGGCTTCCGGGGAGCGGCCGGTGTCGTAGTAGTCGCCGCCCTGCCAGTTCGGGTCCGCCTTGATGGCCGCGATCTGGTTGGACTGGGTGCCGATCTGATCGGCGGTGGCCCGCGCCCCGACCGCGAGCACCAGGCCGGTGCGCACCGTGTCCGGGTGCCCGACAAGCCATTCCAGCGCCCGCGCGCCGCCCATCGAGCCGCCCATCACCGCGGCGACCTCGGTGATGCCGAGGGCGGCCAGCGCGGCGAGGTCGGCATTCACCTGATCGCGAATCGAGATCACCGGAAATCGTGAGCCCCAGGGCTTTCCGTCGCGATGCAGGGAGCTCGGTCCGGTCGAGCCGCGGCAGCCGCCCAGCACGTTGGTGGCGACCGCGCACCAGTGATCGGTGTCGATCGGCGCGCCTGGGCCGGCGATGCCATCCCACCAGCCGGGGGTCGGGTGACCCGGTCCGGCCGGGCCGGTGATGTGGGAGTCGCCGGTGAGCGCGTGCAGCACCATGACGACGTTGTCGCGGGCGGGGGAGAGCTCACCCCAGCGCTGCACCGCGATGCTGACGTCGTCGAGCACCTGACCGCTCTCGAGGGTGAGCGCACCGATGTTGACGATCGCGGTCTCACCCTCGGCGGGCAGGGCCGTCGTCGCGCGCACGCGTTCTTCGGAAATCGTCATGTCAGGCTCACTCAAGACGCCGCCACGGCGGCGAAACCGCGTTCGAGGTCGGCCAGGATGTCGTCGATGCCCTCGATGCCGACCGCCAACCGCACCAGGCCCGGGGTTACCCCGCTGCTCAGCTGCTCCTCGGCGGACAGCTGCTGATGCGTGGTGGAGGCCGGGTGGATCACCAGCGAGCGCACGTCACCGATGTTGGCGACGTGGCTGTGCAGTGTCAGCGCGTCGACGAAGGCCTTGCCCGCCGGGACGCCGCCGGCCAGCTCGAAGGCCAGCACCGCGCCGGTTCCCTTGGGCGCCAGCTTCTTTCCGATCTCGTGCCACGGTGAGCTGGGCAGGCCCGCGTAGTTGACGCTGGTGACCTCCGGGCGGGCGGCCAGGAATTCGGCGACCCGCTGGGCGTTGGCGACGTGCCGCTCCATCCGCAGGCTCAGGGTCTCGAGGCCCTGAGCGACCAGGAACGCGTTGAACGGCGAGGCGGCCGAACCGAGGTCGCGCAGCAACTGCACCCGGGCCTTCAGCGCGAAGGCCGGCGCGCCGAGGTCGGCGTACACCACGCCGTGGTAGCTGGGGTCGGGGTTGGTGAAGCCGGGATGGCGGCCCTGGGTCCAGTCGAAGGTGCCGCCGTCGACGATCACCCCGGCGATCGCGGTGCCGTGGCCGCCGAGGTACTTGGTGGCGGAGTGCACGACGATGTCGGCGCCGTGGGCCAGCGGCTGGATCAGGTAGGGCGTGGCGATGGTGTTGTCGACGATCAGCGGCAGGCCGTTGTCGTGGGCCACCCCGGACACCCCGGGGATGTCGAGGACATCGATCTGCGGGTTGGAGATGGACTCGGCGAAGAAGGCCTTGGTGTTGGGGCGGACCGCGGCGCGCCAGGATTCCAGATCGTCGGCGTTCTCGACGAAGGTGACCTCGACGCCGAGCTTGGGCAGCGAATGCTGCAGCAGGTTGTAGGTGCCGCCGTAGAGCCGCGGCGAGGACACGATGTGGTCGCCCGCGCCGGCGATGTTGAGGATTGACAGGGTCGACGCGGCCTGCCCGGAGGACAGGAACAGCGCCGCGACGCCGCCCTCGAGGGCGGCGATGCGCTGCTCGACGACGTCGGTGGTGGGATTCATGATCCGGGTGTAGATGTTGCCCGGCTCGGCCAGGCTGAACAGCGCCGCGGCGTGATCGGTGCTGTCGAACGTGTACGAGGTGGTGGCGTAGATCGGCAGAGCCCGCGCGTTGGTGGCGGCGTCGGGTTGCTGGCCGGCGTGGACCTGTTTGGTCTCGAACGCCCAGGTGGCCTGGGGGTCGTCGGCGGTGGTGCTCATGTGATGGTTCCTTCGGTAGCTGGTATCAGGTGCTCGTCCGACAAAGTCGGTTCAACAGCAGTGACACATCTCGGGCCGCATCAGGTTTCCCTGTCTACTCTGGGGCCCGGCTGCCGGACCCGCGCTTGCCGTGTAACCCACTGGAGGTTCCAGTGGCTACTCAACCTGGTCATCACCCGGGGCACCCCACCGCGGTTGGAGGGTTGCCGGCCAGCAAGCCGGGGCTTGACGCTGGCGCTCATGACCGATCTGCAGAATATCCCAAGGCGTCGATGACGTGCCACCGGGCCGGTCCCGGGTGCGTCGCTCGCATCGAGGCAGCAGCCACGCCGGGGGCCACTCGCACTTTTGCTGCGTGAGGTCTGACTCGCCCCTGAGTCTCAGCCCGGGATCTCGGACCGGTGCGGCGGCACGTGTTCGTCGAGGAAGTCGATCAGCAGTTCGGCGACCAGGTCGGGGGCCTCCAGCATCGGGATGTGTCCGAGGCCGTCGAGCCGCACCACCCGGGAGGTGTCCGGCAGCTGCTCGAGGAAGTGGCGGTTGCCACGCGGCGTGGGGAAGACCCGGTCCTTTTCGCAGAGCACCAGCTGGACCGGGGCCTGCACGTCGGCCAACTCCAGCAGGCCCGGCAGCGTCAGGGTCTTGACCAGCAGCGCGAAGTAGGCCCGGCAGTGCGTGGCGTCCTCGACGAGGTTCACCAGGTCGGCCTGGGTGGGACCGTCGGCCGGGCCGCTGACCGGCAGCGTGGCGATGCGTCGCGCGAACGGCAGACCGAGAATGCGGGGTCCCAGCAGGCGCGCGGCCAGCAGCACGGGCCCGCCGCCGAGGAACTTCGCGACGGTCTCGAACTTCACCGGCGACCATTGGCTCCACCCGCCGGCCGGGGCGATCCCGGTCAAGGTGCGGGCGCGGCCGCGTCGCTCCAGTTCGAACGCCACCCAGCCGCCCAGGGAGTTGCCGACGATGTGGGCGGTGTCCCAGCCGAGTTCGTCGAGTTGACGCTCGACGTGATCGGCCAGCAGTTCGCTGTTCAGGAACCAGGTCCCGGCCTCGGGTCCGCCGTGGTGGCCGGCCATGGTCGGGGCGAACACCTCGAAGCGGCCGGTGTCGGCGAGTTTCGGGCCGACCGTCGACCAGACCTGCTGTGAGCACAGGAACGGATGGAGCAGCAGGACCGGTTCTCCGGAGCCCAGATGGATGGGGTCGCGACGGAACGTCATGGCCCGACCCTAACAATTATCCGGTACCAGCGGTACCGGCTGTTGGGGGCCGGGCGTCGTCGGCCCGGTTGGTTAGGGTGGGGCCTCGTGATCGTCACGACCGTCAACGTCAACGGCATCCGCGCCGCCGTCAAGGAGCGCTCCACCGACAATCTGGGGTTGCTGGCCTGGCTCAAAGAGACCCGCGCCGACGTGATCTGCCTGCAGGAGACCCGCGCCGACGAGGACCAGGTGGCCCAGGCGTTGGCGCCGGCCACCGCCGACGGTTGGCAGTTGGCCATCGCCTGCCCCGGCGACGGTGCCCCGAAGGGCCGCAACGGGGTGGCCGTGCTGTCCCGGACCCCCGTCGACGAGATCCGGATCGGCTGCGGCGCGGACGAATTCGCGCATCACGCCCGCTACGTCGAGGTCGCCACCGGCGGGTTGACGGTGGCCAGCGTGTACGTGCCCACCGGGGAGGCCGAGACCGACCGGCAGCGGGAGAAGGAACGCTTCATGGCGGCGCTGGGCGCCCGGATGGCCGACCTGCTGGACGAGGCGCGGCGCACCGGCCGTCAAGCCGTCGTGTGCGGGGACTGGAACATCGCCCACACCGAGAACGACATCAAGAACTGGAAGGGCAACCTGAAGAAGTCGGGTTTCCTGCCCGAGGAACGGCAGTGGGTCACCGACCTGTTGGCGACCGGCTGGGTGGACGTCGTGCGCGGACTGCACCCCGACGTGCCCGGCCCGTACAGCTGGTGGTCCTGGCGCGGCAAGGCCTTCGACAACGACGCCGGCTGGCGCATCGACTACCACCTGGCGACCCCGGAACTGGCCGCGCGGGCGGTGACCGCGGGCACCGAGCGACCCGGCGACTACGCGCTGCGCTGGTCCGACCACGCGCCGGTCACCGTCGAGTTCGCGGATGAAAAGATGGCCGCATCATGAGCGACAGCGCAGCGCGCCAGGTGGTCTTCTCCGGCGCCCAACCCACCTCCGATTCCCTGCACCTCGGCAACGCGCTGGGCGCGGTGAAGCAGTGGGTGGAACTGCAGGACGGCTACGACGCCTACTTCTGCGTGGTGGATCTGCACGCCATCACCGTGGCCCAGGACCCCGAGGTGCTGCGCCGGCGCACCCTGGTGACCGCGGCCCAGTACCTGGCGTTGGGTATCGACCCGGCCCGCAGCACCGTGTTCGTGCAGAGCCACGTCCCGGCGCACGCCGAGTTGGCCTGGGTACTGGGATGTTTCACCGGTTTCGGGCAGGCGTCGCGGATGACGCAGTTCAAGGACAAGTCGCAGAAGCAGGGCGCCGACGCCACCACCGTCGGCCTGTTCACCTACCCGGTGCTGATGGCCGCCGACGTGTTGGCCTACGACACCGACCTGGTGCCCGTCGGCGAGGACCAACGGCAGCACCTGGAGCTGGCGCGCGACGTGGCCGGCCGGGTCAACGCGCGCTTCCCCGACACCTTCGTCGTGCCCGAGGCGATGATCCCGAAGGCCACCGCCAAGATCTACGACCTGCAGGACCCGACGGCCAAGATGAGCAAGTCGGCGGCCTCGGACGCGGGCCTGATCTCGCTGCTCGACGATCCGGCCAAGACCGCCAAGAAGATTCGGTCGGCGGTCACCGACAGCGATCGGGAGATCCGCTTCGATCCCGACGGCAAGCCGGGGGTCTCGAACCTGCTGACCATCCAGTCGGCGGTCACCGGGACCGGCATCGACGCGCTGGTGGGTGGCTACGAGGGCCGCGGCTACGGCGATCTGAAGAAGGACACCGCCGAGGCCGTCGTCGAATTCGTCACCCCGATCAAGACCCGTGTCGACGAGTTGCTCGCCGATCCGGCCGAGCTCGAAGCGGTGCTGGCCGCCGGCGCGCAGCGTGCGCGGGACGTGTCTGCAAACACGCTGCAGCGGGTATACGAGCGGCTGGGGTTCTTACCGCAACTGTCCAGGTGATAGGAAAGAGGGCATGACCGAGCCGGCAGAACCGGACGCCAAGCCCGGACTCCTGGACCGCATCCGGGCTCGGATGCCGTGGTTCGACCACGTGATACGGGCCCAGCAGCGGTACAACGACAGCAAAGGCGACTTCTACGCCGCGGGCATCACCTACTTCACCATCTTCGCGCTGTTCCCGTTGCTCATGATCGGCTTCGCCGCGGGCGGCTTCGTGCTGGCCAGCCGGCCGGATCTGCTGGAGCAGATCGAGGCCGCCATTCGCCAGACCATCAGCGGCGACCTGGGCAACCAACTCATCGAGCTGATGGATTCCGCGATCGCCTCGCGCGGGGCGGTCGGCGTGATCGGGTTGGCCACCGCGGCCTGGGCGGGGCTGGGCTGGATGGCCAACCTGCGCGAGGCGCTGTCGCAGATGTGGGGCCTGTACCGGGACAAGCCGCTGGGATTCGTGCGGACCAAACTCTCGGACCTGGCGGCGCTGCTGTCGGCGTTCGTGGCGATCGTCATCACGGTCGCGCTGAGCACGCTGGGCACCGCGTCGGTGATGAAGAGTGTGCTGGCGCGGGTGGGGATCGAGGACGCCCCCGTGCTCGGTCCGGTGCTGGGGATCGCCTCGACCTTGTTGGCGCTGCTGGTGTCCTGGGGTTTGTTCACCTGGGTGATCGCCCGGTTGCCGCGGGAATCGGCGAGCTTCCGCAGCAGCGTGCGGGCCGGCCTGATCGCCGCCGTCGGCTTCGAGGTGTTCAAGCAGGTGGCGTCGATCTATCTGAAGTCGGTGGTCACCGGCCCGGCGGGGGCCACCTTCGGCCCGGTGCTGGGCCTGATGGTGTTCGCCTACATCACCTCCCGGCTGGTGCTGTTCGCCACCGCCTGGGCCGCGACGTCCAAGGACAACATGGGCGAGGACCTGATCATGCCGCCCGCCCCGGCGGTGATCCAGAGCCGGGTGATCACCCGCCGTGGCCTCGGCACCGAGCAGGCTGCGGTGGCCGCGGCGGTGGGCGCCTTTGGTGCACTTGGCCTTTCGCGGCTATTGCGACGCAAGACCGATCGCTGACATGGCACTGACGACATCCTGGTCGACGGCCCTGGGGCTGGACGTTCCCGTGGTCAACGCGCCGATGGGCGGGGCGGCCGGCGGCCGGCTGGCCGCGGCGGTGTCGCGCGCGGGCGGGCTGGGCATGATCGGGATGGGCAGCTCGGCCACCGCCGAGCAGTTGCGCACCGAGTTGGCGCAGCTCGGCGAGCTGGACCGGCCCTTCGGGATCGGATTGGTGCACTGGGTCATGGCGGGGGAGCCCGAGCTGCTCGACGTTGCGCTGGCGGCCCGGCCGGCGTTGCTGTCGGTGAGCTTCGGGGCGGACTGGGGCTGGGTCCGCACCGCACACGCGGCCGGCGTCCCGGTGGCGACCCAGGTGGCCACCCCGAAGGACGCGCGCGCCGCGGTGGACGCCGGTGTGGACGTAATCGTCGCGCGCGGCGCCGAGGGCGGTGGTCACGGGCGGCCCGCGGTCGCCACGCTGCCGCTGCTCGCCGAGGTCCTCGACCTGGTCGACGGCCCGGTGCTGGCGGCCGGCGGCATCTCCTCAGCCCGCGCCGTGGCCGCGGTGCTGGCGGCCGGTGCGGCCGCGGCCTGGGTGGGCACCGCCTTCGCGACCTGCGTCGAGGCGCTGACGCCGGCACCGGCGCGCGCCGAACTGCTGGCCGCCGAGGGCGCCGGCACCGAGCTGACCAGCGCCTACGACCTGGCGGCCGGATATCGTTGGCCGCCGGACATTCCCGAGCGCGTGCTGCGGGGCTCACCCGTCAACGCCGGGCAGGGGGTCGGAGCGGTGCGCGCCGCGGCGCCCGCGGCCGAGGTGCTGCGCGCGCTGAGCGACGGGGCCGAGGCGCTGCTGCGCCGCTGGTGACGGTCAGCGGGACAGCCGACAGGCCAGCGCGATTAGGGTGCGTGGACATGATCCGGCACAGCGCGCTCGGTGCCGTCGCCGCCGTCGTGAGCGCGCCCGCGGCGGCGGCGCTGCTGGCCGCGCTGTACCGGTTCCCGGTGCCGTTCCGCGGCTACGCCAGCGGGATCGCGGAGGCGCCGACGGCCGCGCTGGCGGCGCTGTTCTACCTGGCGCTCGGTGGGGCGGTGGTGGTCGGCGGGTTGGGCGCGCTCGCCGGTGCGCTGCTGGCGCGTCGCCGAGCCGGCCGGGCGACGGTGCCGATCCTGGTCGCGGCGTTCGCGATCGCCGTCGTCGGGGCCGCCGCGCTGGCTGTGCTCGAATTCTTCGTCGGGACGTGGTGAAGTCGGGACGTGGTGAATCAGTACTGCGGCCGACGGTTCATCGAACGGGCACCCATGATCAGTCCGAACACCACCAGGCTGCCGACCACGGCCACGCCGACGCGCACCGGGACGGTGTCGGCGTCGGGCAACACGCCGGACGCGTGCGAGGCGACCGCGGCATCGGCGGCGCGCTCGGGTGTCGTCAGCGACGGGTCGGGATCGACCAGCTTGCCCACCTGCGTGCCCTGCGGGGTGGCGAAGCCGTAGTCGAGGAGGCGCGCGGCCTGTTCCCACGGCGCGATCGGCACGCGCGTCCCGCGCATCAGCACCGCGACCAGGCGTCGGCCGTCGCGTTCGGCGGCGCCTACGAAGGTCTGTCCCGCATCGTCGGTATAGCCGGTCTTGCCGCCGAGCGCGCCCGGATAGTGCTCGAGCAGCTTGTTGTCGTTGTAGATCTCGTACGGCGGATTGCCGTCGCGGCCGGGGAAGTCGTAGGTCTTGGTGGCCACGATGTTCGCGAAAGTCGGGTTGTCCCAGGCGTATCGGTAGAACAGCGCCATGTCGTAGACCGAGGTGCTCATGCCGGGGCCGTCCAGGCCCGACGGGGTGGCCGCGCGGGTGTCGCGGCCGCCGAGCTTGCTGGCCAACGTGTTCAGCTTGCCGAGCGCGGTGTCCATGCCGCCGAGTTGGGTCGCGAGCGCGTAGGCCGCGTCGTTGCCGGAGTGCATGAGCAGGCCGTGCAGCAGATCGGTGACCGTGTAGAGCCCGCCGGGGGCCACGCCGACGCGGGTGCCTTCCTGGTTGGCGTCCTCCTGGGTGCCGGGAATCCGCTTGTTGACGTTGAGTTCGTTGATCGCGGCCATGGCGGTGAGCACCTTGACGATCGAGGCGGGCCGATGCCGGCCGTGCGGGTCCTGGGCCGCGATGACATCGCCGGTGTCGAGATCCGCGACCAACCAGGCCTCGGCCGAGATGTCACCGGGCACCGGCGGGGTGCCGGGCGCGGTCACCAGGCCGCAGCTGCCCAGGGCGTCGCCGCCGACGGGTTTGGCCGGTACCGGCAGCGGGGCCGGCGCGGGTTCGCCGGGTTTGGGCACCTCGGAGGCGTCCACCGCGGGCGGGGTGTTCACCTTGTACGGGCAGGCGTCCGGTTCGGCGACCGCGACCGCCGGTGCGGCGCCCAGGAGTAAGGCGGTAGCCAGAGCGGTACCCCGCAGCAAGGCACCCAGGCTGGTGGTTCGTGATCTGGCCATGGTGGGTGCAGATTAGGCCCGCGACGGCCCCGATTCGCGGAGGCGCGCTGTGACTGGTGTGGTTTCTGTTGCAGGTGTTACTGGCTCCCGGCGCGTGTCCGGGGCCGGTCCGAGGCGCTTCCGTGGTCTCGCCGGCGGCGAATTCCGGCGCCGGATCCGCCATATCTGAGAAATCGGCGCCGACAATTCCGGCGACGGTTCGCGATGGCGGTCGGACACAAATTCATTGCCGCTCTCGTCGCATTTTGTTAGGCTGCGGGCATCCTTCGACGCCGGTGCGCGGAGCACGCGCGACGCAACGACGTTTCCATTTCGCCGAGGATTTGTGGGTGACTGGGTTCAAAGGTCGGACGACGGTCGAGTGCCGCACCCGCGGTGCTGCCCGCGGGGGTCGGCATGGGTGACCACGTGGGCCTCAGCGAGAGTGAAAAGCGCTCGTGGGATGCCTTTTTGGAATCAGCGGCACTGGTCTACGACCGGATCAACTCGGCCCTGATCGAGGCGCACGACGTGACCTTCTTCGAAACGCAGGTTCTTTATATCCTGAACGGCATTCCCGATAGGGCCACGCGCATGGGAGTGCTATCGCAACAATTGTCGCTGTCGCCCAGTCGGATTACGCAATTGGTGCGCGGTCTCGAGTCCCGCGGATTTGTTATCCGGGTCCGGGGCGAGGCGGACAAAAGGGTCGTAATGGCGCAACTCACCCGGGCCGGCGGACTGTGTCTGCAAATGGCGTTGCGGACCTATTCGCGCGAGGTGCACAAATGGTATTTGGCGCCACTGTCGCGGCAGCAGATGACGGCACTCGGAGCCATCGGCAGGCAGGTTGTCGAGCGGCTCGGGTACCAGTGATTCGCTGACTCGGGTCGCGGCACCGCGCAGACAACGCCCGACCATGCGGGTCGGCGGGATCCGCGGTCGGCGGGCGTTGGCTGCACGGGTGCGTTTCGCAGGCGGACCTCCTCCAGGCGATCTTGGACGGGGGTAAAGCTACCGCCGAGTTTCCTTCCCGGGGCGCAAATTGGACAGCAAGCCCCGCAATGTCCAAAGTTGGCAACGTGGCGTGCGGGCCTGGTGTCGACTGCTGAGCAGATCAACGGCGGATACCGGCCCTGCATGGCAAAGAAGTGTCGGTGAGCGCAAATTTCAAAGCGCAACTAGTTGGGGGCCGCCGGGTGTGGGCGGGGGGCGGTACCGGCTAGTGCGATTGTCCAAGATCCCACCTGAAGGAAGCCGCCCCCCCCGCGAGTGACAGTAGCGGCTGCGCACCCCTCGCCGCGACCCCTGATGACAACATCTCAGTCACGACTTATCTGCCATGCGGGGGCGGCTTCCGCGGCCCGGTCGATGAACGCGTTGCAGTTCTCGACCGGCCGCGGGCATCCACTCGGCGGGGCATGGTCGTCGTGCGGGCGCCTATATCGCGGTCAACTGGGCGGACGGGTGTGGCCGAAGGCTGCGATGCCCGTCGGCGGTGTGCGCCGCCGGCGGTGGAACACGTTGCAGTTCGGGGCCGTCCAAGTACTTTCGGCTTGAAATAATGACGCGCTCGTCAACCCTTTGCTGCGCGGCGCCGAGCGCTGCGGTTTCCTGCGGATCGGTGGTGAACCGTGGTTGCCCGAGGTCGGCCGGGTGCGGTGCGGTTGGCCGAGATGGACCGAAACGGCGTCGGCCTCAGGTTCCTCTCAGGTAGCTTGACGCTCGTCCAAGATCCCACCTTTTTGAGGGGAAGCTCAACCATGCAAGTATCGGTTCGTTCCTATCTCACCGCCGGCGTCGCATTGGTCGGCGCCGGTACCATCGCGATAAGTCCAATCAGGCCAGCTGATTTCGCGGACGGCAGTATCCAGACCCTGAGCGGCGATGCGCACCTCTCGGCGCTGGTCAATCCAATTGAGCAGTGGGGCACCATCTTCGAGACGACGTTCGAGAACGCCGCCGGGATCGGTGCCAGGGTGGCCGCGGATCCGGTCCCGATCCTCGGCAACATCGCCGGCAACCAGCTCATCACCGCGCAGGTCCTCGCGGATGTCGCCACCACGTTCGGATCCGGATTCATCGAGGGCGCGGGACAGGTCCCGGCAAATGTCGCGGCGGCCGTCGACAAGATCGCGGCCGGCGAGATCGAGCAGGGCGTCGGCGATCTGGCGTCGGCCTTCTTGGCGCCGATCGTCGGGGCCGCGTTTCCGCTGTTGCTCGGCCCCGGATTCACCAATCTGCAGGCGGTGCTGCGCAATCCGCTCGCCAACGCCACCAACGTGGTGGAGGCGGTCGTCTCCATAGAAACGCTGGTCGGAGTTGGTCTTCCGCTGCTCTTCGAGGTCATCGCCCCGGTGCTACAGGTCGGCGTGACCGCGCAGGCCGTCTACGACGGCATCGAGGCCGGCGACTTCGAAGCGGTGGCCAATGCCCTCATCAGCTTCCCGGGGGACATGGCGAACACCATCCTGAACGGCAGCGACAACGCGTTCATCGGCAACGGCGGACTCCTCGGCGAGAACGGGCTGGTCAACAGCCTCTTGTCGGTGCGGGAGATCATCGCCGACGCGATCAAGCCGCCGGATGTCGCGCCCGCGATGGCGCTGCGCGCCCCCGAGGCCCTCGAGACCGAGGCCACCGAAGCCGAAGCCGAATCCGAGGTTGCCGCGGAACTCGTTGCCTCGGTGCCGGAGTCGGACGATCCGGGTCAGGCCCCGGCGGCGGTGACGGTGGCAACGCAGAAGGCGGCCGACACCGTCGTCCTGGATGTCGAGGTCGAAGCCACCGAGGCCGACGAACCGGCAACGGTCGCCGCCGAGGTTCCCACCGAAGACCTGGCGGTGGAGGTCGATGTCGAGGCCGGGACCGAAACGGTCGACGCCGCAGAGGACGGGCAGGCGCAGACCGCCACCGAGGCCAAGGTGGAGCGCAAGTCCGCCTTGACCGAGATTCGGGAGCGGCGCGCCGAAGCGCGGGCCGAGCGTCAGGCGCAGCGCGCCGAGGCCAGGGCCGAACGCCAGGCCAAGCGTGCCGAGCGCAAGGCCGAACGGGAGGCCAAGCGCGCCGAGCGCAGGGCCGAGCGTGCGGCGGCGAAGTCCGACAGCAGCGACTCGGAGTAACTGCTCCGAGTAGCAGCGCAGTGGCGGTGGGCCCCAGCGACTTTGCTGGGGTCCACCGTTACAGGCGGCGGCCGGCCTCGGTCAGCACGCCGTGCAGGATCTCGTAGATGGCGTCGAACTCGGCCTGCCCGCAGATCAGCGGCGGCGCGAGTTGCACCACTGGGTCGCCGCGGTCATCGGCGCGGCAGTACAGCCCGGCATCCCACAGCGCCGGGGTCAGGTACCCGCGCAGCAACCGCTCGGATTCCTCGTCGTCGAACGATTCCCGGGTGGTCTTGTCCTTCACCAGTTCGATGCCATAGAAGAAGCCCTCGCCGCGCACGTCGCCGACGATCGGCAAGTCGAGGAGCTTCTCCAACGTCGACCGGAAGGCCGGTGCCGTCTGTCGGACGTGGTCGTTGAGGCCCTCGCGTTCGAAGATGTCCAGATTGGCCAGCGCCACCGCCGAGGACACCGGATGTCCACCGAAGGTGTAGCCGTGCGGGAACACCGTCTGACCGTCGTTGAACGGCTCGAAGAGCTTGTCGCTGGCGATCATTGCGCCGATCGGGGAGTAGCCCGAGGTCAATCCCTTGGCGCAGGTGATCATGTCCGGCACGTAGTTGAAGTCGTCGCAGGCGAACATCGATCCGATCCGGCCGTAGGCGCAGATCACCTCGTCGGAGACCAGCAGCACGTCGTACTCGTCGCAGATCTCCCGGACCCGCTCGAAGTATCCGGGCGGCGGCGGGAAGCAGCCCCCGGCGTTCTGGACCGGCTCGAGGAACACGGCCGCCACCGTGTCCGGGCCCTCGAACTCGATGGCCTCGGCGATACGGTCGGCGCAATACTCGCCGAACGCCTTGATGTCGGTCCGGTACTGCTCCGGGGCGCGGTAGAAGTTGGTGTTGGGCACCCGGAAGCCGCCCGGGGTCAGCGGCTCGAAGGGCGCCTTGAAGGCCGGCAGCCCGGTGATGGCCAGCGCGCCCTGCGGTGTGCCGTGATAGGCGATCGCCCGCGAAACCACCTTGTGCTTACCGGGTTTGCCGGTGAGCTTGAAGTACTGCTTGGCCAGCTTCCACGCCGATTCGACGGCCTCGCCGCCGCCGGTGGTGAAGAACACCCGGTTCAGGTCCCCGGGCGCGTAGGTGGCCAATCGGTCGGCCAGTTCGATCGCCGGTGGCGTGGCGTAGCTCCAGAGCGGGAAGAAGGCCAGCGTCTCGGCCTGCTTGGCGGCGGCCTCGGCGAGTTCGGCGCGTCCGTGGCCCACCTGGACGACGAACAGCCCCGAAAGCCCGTCGATGTAACGCTTTCCGCTGTCATCCCAGATGTGCACGCCCTCGCCGCGGGTGATGATCGGCGGGGTGATCCCGGCGCCGTGCCGGGCGAAGTGGCCCCACAGGTGGCGGTCGGCCTTGGCGGACAGCTCGCCGGCCTGGGTTGACGTCATCGAGTGCCCCAATTGTATTGCTGTTTCACGAGTTTCAGGTAGACCAAGGTTTCGGTCCCGATGACTCCCGGCACCGCCCGGATCTTGGTGTTCAGCAGTTCGAGCAATCCGTCGTCGTCCTCGCAGACCACCTCGGCGATGGCGTCGAACGAACCCGCGGTGAGCACCACGTAGTCGACCTCATCGATGACCGCCAGTTCCTCGGCGACCTTGCGGGTGTCGCCGGTGCAGCGGATGCCGATCATGGCCTGCCGCGCGAAGCCCAGTTGCATCGGGTCGGTGACGGCCACGATCTGCATGACGCCCGCATCGGTGAGCCGTTGCACGCGCTGCCGGACGGCCGCCTCGGACAGGCCGACGGCCTTGCCGATCCCGGCATAGGAGCGACGGCCGTCCTCCTGCAACTTCTCGATGATGGCCTTGGAGAGGTCGTCGAGCTGCATCGCGGGCCCCGGGCCGGCGATGCGCGCGGATCCCGGCTGCGGAGGCGACGTATCGGACATCTGCTGATTGTGCACGGAATCAGTTGTCCGGGGCAACCAATTCGGTCAATATCCGAAGTTGGCGGTGCCGCGTCCAAATGAATACGTAGCGCTAGCTGTGGAAGGCGGCGCCCCCGTCGACTACGGTGGCGGCATGACTGCGACCGCCTCCGACAAGACCTCCACCGTGGCCGGCAGCTGGATCAACGGCGCGGTGGCCCAGACCACCGGGCCGACGCACCAACTGGTCAACCCGGCCACCGGCGGTGTCGTCGCCGAACTGGCGCTGGCCACGCCGGCCGACGTGGACACCGCCGTCGGCGCGGCCCGCGCCGCGTTGCGCGGGTGGGCCACGGCGGCCCCCGTCGAGCGCTCGGCCGTACTGGCCAAACTCGCCGAATTGATGGAGGCCAACGCCGAGGTCTTCATCGCCGAGGAGGTCAGCCAGACCGGCAAGCCGGTGCGGTTGGCCACCGAATTCGACCTGCCGGGCAGCATCGACAATGTCGCCTTCTTCGCCGGAGCGGCAAGGCGTTTGGAGGGCAAGGCCTCGGCCGAGTACTCCGCGGATCACACGTCGAGCATCCGGCGCGAGGCGGTCGGTGTGGTCGCCACCATCACGCCGTGGAACTACCCGCTGCAGATGGCGGTGTGGAAGGTGATTCCCGCACTGGCGGCCGGTTGCACGGTGGTCATCAAGCCCGCCGAGATCACCCCGCTGACGACCCTGACCCTGGCGCGCCTGGCCAAGGAGGCGGGCCTGCCCGACGGTGCGCTGAACGTGATCACCGGGGCCGGCGCCGATGTGGGCGCGGCCCTGGCCGGCCATCCCGACGTCGACGTCGTCACGTTCACCGGCTCGACGGCGGTCGGTCGCCGGGTGATGGCGGCCGCGGCGGTGCACGGCCATCGCACGCAACTCGAACTCGGCGGCAAGGCGCCGTTCGTCGTCTTCTCCGATGCCGACCTCGACGCCGCGGTGCAGGGCGCGGTGGCCGGCTCGTTGATCAACACCGGCCAGGACTGCACGGCCGCCACCCGCGCGATCGTCGCCCGCGAGCTCTACGACGACTTCGTGGCCGGGGTGGCCGAGGTGATGGGCAAGGTGGTCATCGGTGATCCGCACGACCCCGACACCGACCTGGGCCCGCTGATTTCGGCCGCGCACCGCGACAAGGTCGCCGGCATGGTGTCGCGGGCCCCGGATCAGGGTGGTCGCGTCGTCACCGGCGGCCGCGCCCCCGAGGGGCCGGGCGCGTTCTACGCGCCGACGCTGATCGCCGACGTCGCCGAGACCTCCGAGGTCTACCGCGAGGAGATCTTCGGACCTGTGCTGACGGTGCGGGCGTTCACCGACGATGACGACGCGCTGCGGCAGGCCAACGACACCCAGTACGGGTTGGCGGCCTCGGCCTGGACGCGCGATGTCTACCGCGCGCAGCGCGCCTCGCGCGAGATCAATGCCGGTTGCGTGTGGATCAACGACCACATCCCGATCATCAGCGAGATGCCGCACGGCGGCGTCGGGGCCTCCGGGTTCGGCAAGGACATGAGTGACTACTCCTTCGAGGAGTACCTGACCATCAAGCACGTGATGAGCGACATCACCGGCGTGGTCGAGAAGGACTGGCACCGCACGATTTTCACCAAGCGCTGACGGCGGCCGCGCGGGGAATCTCAGTCGCGCGGGATGACGATCACCGGGGCGTCGGTCCCGGCCAGGATGCGCGCGGCCGTGGAGCCCAGGAAGATCCGCCGCGGCGCGGCGAAGCGGCTCGAGCCCACCACCAACACGTCGGCCTGACTCCAGGTCAGCTTCTTCAGGGCCGATTCCAGCGTCATGCCCTCGGCCACCAGGGATTCGATATCGGGGGCGGTGGGCAGCGCGCGGGCCGCCACATCCAGGTTCTCCTCGGCAGCGGTGATCTGCAACGCGCGCAACTCGGCGATGTTCTCGGCCTCGGCGAGGTTCTCCGCCGAGACCAGCGAGACCATCCGGATTGGCAGGCCGGCGACCCCGGCCAGCTTGATCGCGAACGGCAACGGGTTGTCGTCGCCAGGTTTGGTGGGCACCGCCGCGGTGACCGCGGCCAGCGACGGCGGGGGATCCTCGGCGTAGCCGCGCGGGGCCAGGGCGACCGGGATGGTCGAACTGTGCAGCAGCGCACTGGAAACCGGGCCGATGACGTGTCCGCCGAAGAAGCCGTCGCGGGCGCCGCCGACGACGATGAGATCCGAGTTGTGCTCCTCGGCGAAACTCAGCAGCGACTCGGCGAAGGATTCGCCGACGAGCACGTTGGGGGTGGCGGCGATCCCGGCGGCCTCGAAGGCGGCCACCGCGCCGGCGATCCAGCGGTTCCCGCGCTCGAGTAGCAGCTCCTGGTACTGGGCGCGGCCCGGGCTGCCGTCGGGCAGTTCGTGGCGGATCACCAGCACCACGTCCACCTCGGCGCCGAACGTCCGTGCCAGCGCCACGGCCAGCGCAACGCCGTCGTCGCCGGTCGGGGTGGCCAGGTAACCAACGGTCAAATGCATTGCACGCCTCCGCGCTCTCAGTAGATGTCGGGCACCTTCACCGTGGTCTCGGGCGTCAGCGTCTCGCCGCGGAAGAACCGCTTGGTGCCGAAGGCGAAGCACAGCAGCATCAGCGGGATGCCGAGCACCAGCATCCCGACGCCGAACACGAACACGCCGCCGATGGACCCGAAAGCGGTGTAGCCGTAGTCGGGGTCGATCATGTCGTACGCGCTCTGGAAGAACGCCCACACCATCGCGAGCCCGCCGAGGAACGGGAGGATGCCGCGCATGAACAGGTTTCGCGTCGAGGCCAACAGCGTGCGTCGGAAGTACCAGACGCAGGCGAACGCGGTGATCATGTAGTAGAACGCCACCGCCAGACCCAGCGAGGCGATCGAGTCGGCCAACGCGTTCTGGCTGATGAAGCTCAGCAGGAAGAAGAAGCCGAGCGCGGAGATGCCCATCACGATGGTGCCGAACGTCGGTGTCATGTAGCGCGGGTGGACGAAGGCGAAACGCTTCGGGATGGCCTCGTAGACCGCCATGGACAGGGTGCCGCGCGCCGTCGGCAAGATGGTGGTCTGCGTCGAGGACAGCGCCGAGACCGACACCGTCAACAGCAGCAGCGCCGCGGCGACCCCGCCGGCCACCGGCCCGCCGAGCACGGTCAGCACGTCGTCGACGTTCTCCTCGTTGTTCAACCCGATCCCGGTGTCGCCGAACCCGGCGAACGACTGGATCGCGTAGGCCACCAGCACATAGGTGGCCACCAGGATCAGCGTCGTGATGATCGCCGCGCGGCCCGGGGTGTTCTCCGAGTCCTTGGTCTCCTCGCCGACGGCCAGGCAGGCGTCCCAGCCCCAGTAGATGAAGATGCAGAGGATCACCGCCGCCGCAATGGAACTGGCGTCCAGTCCCGAGGGCCACAGCCAACTCCACGACGGCAGCACCGCCTGTTCGCCGGCGGTGCCGGCGAACACCCGCACCAGGGCGATCACGCTGACGCCGATCAGGATCACGAACTGGATCACCATCAGGACGCTCTGGATCCGCTCCGACAGCACGATGCCGCGCGCGCTGACCACCGTCATCGCGATGATGAAGAACGAGCCGAGCAACACCTTGGCGGTCAGCGACTCGGCCAGCGAATCCAGCCCGACGAACCGGAACAGATAGATCGCCGCGATCTCGGCGACGTTGGCCAGCACGATGATCGCCGAGACGGCCAGACCCCAGCCGCCGATCCAGCCGATCCACGGCCCGAAAGCCTTGGTGCCCCACGTGAACGTGGTCCCGCAGTCCGGGGTGTCGCGCGCCAGTTCGCGGTAGGCGAACGCCACCATCAGCATCGGGATGAAGGCGAGCACGAACATCGACGGCGCCTTCTCACCGACCGCCAACACGATGTAGCCCAGCGTCGCCGCCAGGCTGTAGGCCGGCGCGGTGGCCGCCAGTCCGATGACGATGTTGCCCACCAGGCCCAGCGCGTCGGCTTGCAGGCCTTTGTCCGAGCGGGGACGTGCGGGTGGCTCCGCAATTGCCATGCTCAGGGATAGTACGGTCGCCGAGGGCGCGGCGTCGGTGCAACGACGGAATAGGCTGGACGGGTGACCTCGAGCGCGGGAGCCGTCGAATTCGAGGCGGTGCGGCCCCACCTTCTTGCCGTGGCCTACCGGCTGACCGGCACGGTCGCCGATGCCGAGGACATGGTGCAGGACGCGTGGCTGCGGTGGGCCGGACTGGGGGAGCGGCGCCGCGAGATCGCCGACCTGCGCGCATGGTTGACGACCGTGGTGAGCCGGCTGAGCCTGGACTGGCTGCGGTCGGCCGCGCACCGCCGGGAGAACTACGTCGGCAGTTGGCTGCCCGAGCCCGTCGTGGTGGAGCACGGCGCCGATGACCCGCTGGCCGCCGTCGTCGCCGCCGAGGGTGCGCGGTACGCGGCAATGGTTGTGCTGGAACGTCTTTCGCCAGATCAACGGGTTGCCTTCGTGCTGCACGACGGGTTCGGGATGTCCTTCCCGGAGGTCGCCGAGGTGCTGGGGACCAGCGCGGCCGCCGCGCGTCAGCTGGGTTCGCGGGCCCGGCGCGCGGTGGCGCAGGCACCCGCCCCGCCGTCCGACTCGCAGCATGACGAGGTCGTCGGGCAGCTGATGGCCGCGATCGCGGCCGGCGACCTGGCCGCCGTGGTGGCGCTGCTGCATCCCGAGGTGCGCTTCACCGGGGATGCCAACCGGCGGGCACCGACCGCCGCCCAGGTCATCATCGGGCCCGACAAGGTGGCCCGGTTCCTGCTCGGGCTGGCCCAGCGCTATGGGCCGGGATTCGTCACGTCGCAACGACTGGCGCTGATCAACGGCGAGTTGGGCTCTTTCACTGCCGGCCAGCCCGTCGAATCGGGTTTTGCCGAGATGATGCCGCGGATCGCGGCGATGACGGTCAAGGACGGAAAGGTGTGGGCGGTATGGGATATCGCCAACCCGGACAAGTTCACCGGGTCGCCGCTGGGCGGCCGCTGAGTCAGGCCCAGGGCACTCGGCAAGCGTCTCCGGAACTGAAGCCCTGCTCGGTGATGCCGAGTGCGGAGTACATCCGGGCGCGCATGTTCTCCACCCCGATCTGATAGGTCAGCTCGATCACCCCGTCGTCGCCGAAGCGGCGGCGCAGATCGCTGACCTGTTCGTCGGTGACGGTGTGCGGGTCGGTGGTCATGGCGTCGGCGTAGCCGATGGCGGCGCGTTCGTCGGCGTTGAACAGGGGCGAGGTGGCGTAGTCGTCGATCGACTTCAACCGGTCGACGTCCAGGCCGTCGAGGCGTTGCAACATGGACCCGAAGTCGACGCACCACGAGCAGCCGATGGTGCGGGCGGTCCAGAACACCGCGAGTTCGCGGACGGTGGCCGGCAGCGTCTTGGATCCGCTCTGCAGCAGGGATTCGTGCACGGCGTTGGCGATCAGCAGCCGCCGGTGGTGCGCGGCGACCGCGAACGGTTCGGGCACCTCGCCGAAGCGGCGCCGGGCGTAGCGGTACATCAGCCGGGTCAGCAGGCCCGCCTCGTTCGGCGGCACGGGTGGGATACGTGTTTGTGTCATACCCCTTGGACGAGACTGCCCGCCGAGGTGTGACACGGCGGGCTACCGCAGCGGCGGCGGGGGCGGCGGCGCGCCGACCGGGGGTGCGATCTTCGGATAGCTGCGACCGGTGCTGGCAACGGCTGGCTCACCATCACCGTCGGGTCCAGCCCCCGTCGGCGCCGGGCGTCCCGGCGAGGCGTCCCAACCGGTGTCCACAAGGCGCTTCTGCACCAGGATCGCCAGTCCCAGCAGCACGGCGCTGATCATCAGCATGACCACCACGCCCCAGACCTCGCCAAGTTTGGCAGCGTTGCCCATCAGGATTCCGTACCAAGCGAAGTCGGTGTCGCCGAAGGTGGTGTTCTCCTCGCCCAGGGCGCCGAGCACCCCCACCAGGATTGCCGGCAGGAAGGTGATCAGCAGGCCGTTGACGAAGCCGCCGGCGACCGCGCCGCGTCGACCGCCGGTGGCGTTGCCGTAGACCCCGGCCGCGCCGCCGGTGAAGAAGTGCGGCACCAGGCCGGGCAGCACCAGCACCCAGCCGAACGCCGGGCCCAGCCACGCCGCGAGCACCCCCAGGCCGATCAGGCCGGCGATGAAGCTCGAGATGAAGCCGACGAGCACCGCGTTCTGGGCGTAGGGGAACACGATCGGCGCGTCGAGGGCCGGAACCGCGCCCGGCACCACCCGCTTGGCGATGCCCTGGAACGCCGGCACGAGTTCGCCGAGGATGGTGCGCACGCCGAACAGGATCACCGCGACGGCGACGCCGAAGCCCAGCCCCTCGGTGACGCCCATCATCAGGTAGTTGCCCACGCCGGTGGCGGCCCCGGCGCCGGTGTCGTCGGCGAAGGCCGCAAACGCGGTGTCCTGGCCGACCCTGCTCAGGTAGAGCAGCGAGACCGCGAGGTAGATCAGCACCATCGACAGCGCGGTGGTGACCATCGAATCACGCAGGAAGCGCAGCGATTCCGGCAGCTTGAGGTCCTCGGTGGACTTGCTGTTCTTGCCGCCGACGACGCGTCCGGCGATGCCGGCGGAGATGTAGCCCAGCGTGCCGAAGTGGCCGATGGCGATGCTGTTGTCGCCGGTGATGCGCTTGGTCCAGGGCTGCGAGATCGCCGGCAGCGAGACCAGCACGACGCCGAGCAGGATGCCGCCGACCACGACGACCACCGTGGTGGAGAAGCCGGCGGTGGCCAGCACGATGGTCAACAGCGTGGCCATGAACAGCATGTGGTGGCCGGTGAGGAACACGTAGTGCAGCGGGGTAAACCGGGCCAGCAGCAGGCTGAAACCGAAGCCGAGGATCATCAGCCAGGCGACCTGTGCGCCGAACTGGTTCTGGGCGATCCCGACGATGGCCTCGTTGGTCGGCACCACGCCCTGGCTGCCGGTCGCACCCTGGATCATGACGCCCAGCGGTTCCAGCGACCCGGTCACCAGCACGGCGCCGGCGTTGAGCAATAGGAAGCCCAGGGTGGCCTTGAGTGCCCCGCCGATGACCTGGCCGACGTTCTTGCGCAGCGCGATCAGGCCGACGGCGGTGATGATGCCGATCAGATAGGCGGGGACCGCCAGGATCTCGTTGACCAGGAATTCGGCAATGGTGACCAGCCAGTCCATCAGGTCTCCTAGACGTCGTAGGAGTCGCGCAGTGCCGCGTCGACCTCGGTGGTGGAGCTGAAGTTCTCGATGACCTTGACCGGGATTCCCACGTCGCCCAGGGTTTTGGCGATCTCACCCGAGGTCAGGATCAAGTCGGCGCCGGCGGCCTTTCCCTTGGCCGAGATGGTGTCGGTGGCCTCGACGGCGATGTAGCGGTCCCAGCCCCAGGTCTGCAGCACCTGTTCGAGGGTGCTCTTCAGAAAGAGGCTGGTGCCCAGGCCGTTTCCGCACACCGTCAGGATCAGGTTCGTGCCCTGCTTGGCGGCGGCGGGCGCTGCGGTCGCGGAGCCGCCCAGGACTCCCAGCAACTCGGCCGGGGTGGCCGCGGTGTCCAGCGCGGCGCGCCGGGTCGGGTCGCCGAGCACCTTGGCCAGCTGCGCCATGGCGGTGTTGTGCGCCCCGGCGTCGGTGGCGGCCAGGGCCACCACGAGCGTCACCGGGTCATTTGTCTTGTGGCCGAATTCCACTGGGGCGCTCAAGCGCACCCAGGACATCCCGGTGCTGTGCACGGCCTCCGACGGGCGGGCGTGGGCGAACGCGAAGCCCGGCGCCACCACGATGTAGGGGCCGTTGTCCTCGACGTTGGTGATCATCGACTGCGTGTAGGCGGCCTCGGCGACGCCGTCGCGTTCGAGGAGCCCGCCGGCGGCGCGGATCGCCTCCTGCCAGCTGTCGGCAGCCACGTCGAGGGCGATGCGTTCTTCGGACAGCAGTTCGGACAGGCCGGCCATGCCTGGACCGTAACGTGTTTTCGCCGCGAGCGTCCACGGAGGACCACTTTTCCTGCTAGGAAGTGGTCCTCGGTGGCCGCCCGGCGAAGAACCGCAGGGGTCAGCGCGCGAACATCAGCGCGCGCTTGACCTCCTGGATCGCCTTGGTGACCTCGATGCCGCGCGGGCAGGACTCCGTGCAGTTGAAGGTGGTGCGGCAGCGCCACACCCCGTCGACCTCGTTGAGGATGTCGAGCCGTTCGGCCGCGGCCTCGTCGCGCGAGTCGAAGATGAACCGGTGGGCGTTGACGATCGCCGCCGGTCCGAAGTACGAACCCTCGCTCCAGAACACCGGGCAGCTGGTGGTGCAGCAGGCGCACAGGATGCACTTGGTGGTGTCGTCGTAGCGGGCCCGGTCGGTCTGGCTCTGGATGCGTTCCCGGGTGGGCGGATTGCCGCTGGTGACCAGGAACGGCTTGACCGCGCGGTAGGCGTCGAAGAACGGCTCCATGTCCACCACGAGGTCCTTCTCGACGGGCAGACCGCGGATGGGCTCGATGGTGATGGTCAGCTGCTTGCTGGCCTTCTTCGGCAGCATGTCGCGCATCAGCACCTTGCAGGCCAACCGGTTGACCCCGTTGATCCGCATCGCGTCCGAACCGCACACGCCGTGCGCGCAGGACCGGCGGAAGGTCAGCGTGCCGTCGAGGTAGCTCTTGACGTAGATCAGCAGGTTCAGCAGCCGGTCGGTCGGCAGGCACGGCACCCGGAAGCTCTGGAATCCGGCCGCATCCGGGTTCTCCGGGTTGAACCGCGCGATCTTCAGCGTGACCATGACGGCGCCGTCGGGGATCGGGGGCAGCGGTGGATCCCCGGCTTCGGGCTTGTCGATGACGGGTGCACTCATTGTCAGTACTTCCGTTCCATTGGCTCGTACCGGGTCTGGACCACGGGCTTGTAGTCCAGCCGGATGTCCGAAAGCAGGTCGGTGCCTTCCTTGTAGGCCATGGTGTGACGCAGGTAGTTGGTGTCGTCACGGTTGGGGTAGTCCTCGCGGGCGTGGCCGCCGCGGGACTCCTTGCGGTTGAGCGCCCCGACCACGGTCACCTCGGCCAACTCCAGCAGGAAGCCGAGTTCGATGGCCTCGAGCAGGTCGCTGTTGTAGCGCTTGCCCTTGTCGTGCACCGTGATTCGCGAGTAGCGCTCCTTGAGCGCATGGATGTCGGTGAGCGCCTGCTTCAACGTCTCCTCGGTGCGGAACACCGCGGCGTTGTTGTCCATCGACTGCTGCAGCGCGCCGCGGATGTCGGCGACCCGCTCGTGGCCGTGCTCGCTGAGGATGTGCGAAACCCAGCCGGTGACCATGCCTTCCGGCTGCGGCGGCAGATCCACGAAGTCGTTGTTGGCGGCGTACTCGGCCGCGGCGATGCCCGCGCGCCGGCCGAACACGTTGATGTCCAACAGCGAGTTGGTGCCCAACCGGTTGGCGCCGTGCACCGACACGCAGGCGCATTCGCCCGCGGCGTACAGGCCCGGCACGGTGTTGTTGTTGTCGCGCAGCACCTGCCCGGTGACGGTGGTCGGGATGCCACCCATGACGTAGTGACACGTCGGGTAGACCGGCACCAGTTCCTTGACCGGGTCCACGCCCAGGTAGGTGCGGGCGAACTCGGTGATGTCGGGCAGCTTGGCTTCCAGCACCTCCTCGCCGAGGTGGCGCACGTCGATGTAGACGTAGTCCTTGTTCGGTCCCGCGCCGCGGCCCTCGAGCACCTCGAGGACCATGGACCGCGCGACGATGTCGCGGGGCGCCAGGTCGACGATGGTGGGGGCGTAGCGCTCCATGAACCGTTCGCCGTCGGCGTTGAGCAGTCGCCCGCCCTCGCCGCGCACGGCCTCCGAGATCAGGATGCCCAGGCCGGCCAGGCCCGTCGGATGGAACTGGTGGAATTCCATGTCCTCCAACGGGAGTCCCTTGCGGAACACGATGCCCAGGCCGTCGCCGGTCAGGGTGTGCGCATTCGAGGTGGTCTTGTACATCCGGCCCGACCCGCCGGTGGCGAAGACGATCGCCTTGGCGTGGAACACATGGATGTCCCCGGTCGCCAACTCGTAGGCGACGATTCCGGTGGCCACCGGGCCGCCGGGGGTCTCGGTGAGGATCAGGTCCAGCGCGTAGAACTCGTTGAAGAACTCCACGTCGTGCTTGACGCAGTTTTGGTACAGCGTCTGCAGGATCATGTGGCCGGTGCGGTCCGCGGCGTAGCAGGCGCGACGCACCGGGGCCTTGCCGTGGTCACGGGTGTGACCGCCGAAGCGACGCTGATCGATGCGGCCCTCCGGGGTGCGGTTGAACGGCATCCCCATCTTCTCGAGGTCCAGCACCGCGTCGATGGCCTCCTTGGCCATGATCTCGACGGCGTCCTGGTCGGCGAGGTAGTCGCCGCCCTTGACGGTGTCGAAGGTGTGCCACTCCCAGTTGTCTTCCTCGACGTTGGCCAGCGCGGCGCACATGCCGCCCTGCGCGGCGCCGGTGTGGCTGCGCGTCGGGTACAGCTTGGTCAGCACTGCCGTCCGTGCTCGCGGACCGGCCTCGACGGCGGCGCGCATGCCGGCCCCGCCGGCACCGACGATGACGACGTCATAGCGATGCTCTTGAATCATGAAAACCTCACACTCAGGCGATGTTGGCGTCGAAGGTCAGCAGGACGTAGGTACCCAGTACCAGCGTGAAGATCATCGACAGCGCCAACAAGGCGTTCAGCCAGAATCGGGTGGAGTCCTTGCGGGTGTAGTCGGCGATGATGGTGCGCATGCCGTTGCCGCCGTGCAGCTGGGCCAGCCACAGCAGCAGCAGGTCCCAGGTCTGCCAGAACGGCGAGGCCCAGCGCTGGGCGACGTAGTTGAAGTCGATCCGGTACACGCCGTCCTGCCACATCAGCATGATGAACAGGTGGCCCAGGGCCAGGAAGACCAGCGCGATGCCGGAGAACCGCATGAACAGCCATGCGTACTTCTCGAAGTTCGGCATGCCGCCGGGCCGCCGCGGCGCGCGCGGGTTGTCCAGCGCCGCCGGACGGTCGAAGCTGGTCTCCAGGACCGGTGCCACCGGTCGGATGCGGGGCTGTTCGACGCTGCTCACAGGAACCTCTCCGCCATATGCATGCCCAGGACCACCAGGGCCGGGACCATGACCACCAACCAAATGATGCCGACTCCGGCGAGCATCTTGCGCTGATGGCGCGGACCCTCGGACCAGAAGTCGACCGCGATCACCCGCAGCCCGTTGAGGGCGTGGAACAGCACCGCGGCCACCAGACCGACCTCCATCAACCCCACCAGCGGGGTCTTGTAGGTCTCGATGACTTCGTTATAGGCCTGCGGGCTGACGCGGACCAGTGCAGTGTCGAGCACGTGCACGAACAGGAAGAAGAAAATCGTTGCACCGGTGATGCGGTGCAGAACCCAGGACCACATGCCTGGGTCGCCCCGGTACAGGGTGCGACGTCGCGGCCGGTCAGTGTGCGCCGGCTCGGCTTGTGCCGCTGTCGTCATCAGCGCCTCCAACGCCTTCGGTGGACGCCGGGGCATCTCGGCAACCCCGGCGTGGCGGTGTCTCGAATGTCGCTCGTTCGTACTGTGAACGTCGAGCGAGACCGTCGGATGGACTCTAATCCCATTCTCAGTAACGACCGAATTGCCGTCGACACGAAAACGGCGGTTTTCACTGAAAAGTTAGGGTGCCCTAAATGATTCGGGTTGACGAGAGGTGTGTGTTCGGAATGCATTCAGAGTGTGAACAGGGGTGTGCGAGTGCCTGCTGAGGTGGACTGGAAAGCGCTGCGGGACAAGGCTATCGAGGTAAGTGCGCGGGCCTACGCGCCGTACTCCGGCTTCCCGGTGGGCGCCGCGGCACTGGTGGACGATCATCGAATCGTCGCCGGATGCAATGTGGAGAATGTCTCATATGGCCTAGGTCTCTGTGCCGAGTGCGCTGTGGTCTGCGCCCTGCATTCCGGCGGCGGCGGGCGACTGGTGGCGCTGGCGTGCGTCGGTCCCGACGGCGAGGTGTTGATGCCCTGCGGGCGCTGCCGGCAGGTGCTGCTCGAGCACGGCGGGCCCGAGTTGCTCATCGACCACCCGCGCGGGCCGCGCACCTTGGGTGAGCTGCTGCCCGACGCGTTCGGGCCGCAGGATCTCGAGCGCAGCTGAGGCCGATTGGCGGATTCCTCCGCGGTTCGCTCCGCAGGCTCCGCGAACCGCTGCGTCATTCGCCTAGGATCACCGGCATCGACACCCCAACCTTCGACGCCCCCTCGGTCATCGCGACCAAGCGCGACGGCGGCGCGCTGTCCGACGCGCAGATCGACTGGATCATCGACGGCTACACGCACGGCCGCGTCGCCGAGGAGCAGATGTCGGCGCTGCTGATGGCGATCTACCTGCGCGGTATGACGCCCGCCGAGATCGCCCGGTGGACCGCAGCCATGGTGGGCTCCGGGCAGCGGTTCGACTTCACTGACCTGCGCCGCGACGGCAAGCCGCTGGCGCTGGTCGACAAGCACTCCACCGGCGGGGTCGGCGACAAGATCACCATCCCGCTGCTGCCGGTCGTGATGGCCTGCGGCGGGGCGGTGCCGCAGGCCTCCGGACGTGGCCTCGGCCACACCGGCGGGACCCTCGACAAGCTCGAGGCCATCCGGGGCTTCAGCGCCGAGCTGTCGAAAAACCAGATCCGCCAGCAACTTTGCGAGCAGGGTGCGGCCATCTTCGCCGCCGGCGAGCTGGCCCCGGCCGACCGCAAGATCTACGCGCTGCGCGACGTCACCGCCACCGTCGGCTCGCTGCCGTTGATCGCCAGCTCGGTGATGAGCAAGAAGCTCGCCGAGGGCGCCCGCGCGCTGGTCCTCGACGTCAAAGTGGGCCGCGGCGCATTCCTGAAGACCGAACCCGAATCGCGCGAGCTGGCCCAGACCATGGTGGACCTCGGCAACGCCAACGGCGTCCCGACCCGCGCGCTGCTCACCGACATGAACCGCCCGCTCGGATACGCCGTCGGCAACGCGATCGAGGTCGCCGAATCCCTCGACGTGCTCGCCGGCGGGGGACCGGCCGATGTCGTCGCCCTGACGTTGGAGCTGGCCACCGAGATGCTGGCCGCCGCCGGCATCGACGGTGTGGACCCCGCCGACACGCTGCGCGACGGGTCGGCGATGGACCGGTTCCGGGCCCTGATCGCCGCCCAGGGTGGCGACCTGAGCGTCGCGCTGCCCGTCGGCGCGGCCAGCGAGACCGTCACCGCCGACCGCGCCGGCGTGCTGGGCGACCTCGACGCGATGGGCGTGGCGATGGCTGCCTGGCGCCTGGGCGCCGGGCGGGCCAGTCCCGGCGAGCCGGTGCAGGCCGGCGCCGGGGTGCGCATCCACCGCCGGCCGGGCGAGCCGGTGGCCGCCGGGGAGGCGGTGTTCACGCTCTACACCGACACCCCGGAGCGGCTGCGGCCCGCGCTGGCCGAGCTCGACGGCGCATGGTCCGTGCGCGACACCGCGCCGCCCGAGCTGCCGTTGGTGATCGATCGCCTCGGTTAGCGGGCGCAGCGGGAGATGATGGGTCTATGAGTACGCCGCTGAGTCTGGACCGGATCCAACACGCCCCCAAGGCCCTGCTGCATGACCACCTCGACGGGGGACTGCGCCCCGCCACGGTGCTCGAGCTCGCCGACCAGTTCGGCTATGACGACCTGCCCGCCACCGAGCTCGACGCGCTGACCGAGTTCTTCCGCACCGCCGCGCACAGCGGCTCGCTGGAGCGCTACCTCGAACCGTTCGCGCACACCGTCGGCGTGATGCAGACCGCCGAGGCGCTGCACCGCGTCGCCTATGAATGCGTGGAGGATCTGGCCGCCGACAACGTCGTCTACGCCGAGATCCGGTTTGCCCCCGAACTGCACATCGACGGCGGGCTGTCACTGGACGAGGTGGTCGACGCCGTGTTGGCCGGGTTCGTCGACGGTGAACGCGCCGCGGCCGGCACCGGCCGGGCCATCACGGTGCGCTGCCTGGTCACCGCCATGCGCCACGCGGCCCGCTCCCGCGAGATCGCCGAGCTGGCCATCCGGTTCCGCGACCGCGGCGTGGTGGGCTTCGACATCGCCGGCGCCGAGGCGGGCTACCCGCCCACGCGGCACCTCGACGCGTTCGAATACATGCGGGGCAACAACGCGCGCTTCACGATTCACGCCGGCGAGGCGTTCGGCCTGCCGTCCATTCACGAGGCCATCGCGTTCTGCGGCGCCGACCGGCTGGGCCACGGGGTGCGCATCGTCGACGACATCACCGTCGACGAGGACGGCACGGCGAAGCTGGGCCGGCTGGCCTCGATCCTGCGCGACAAGCGCATCCCGCTGGAGATGTGCCCGACGTCCAACGTCCAGACCGGCGCGGCGGCCTCGATCGCCGAGCATCCGTTCGACAAGCTGGCGCGGTTGCGGTTCCGCGTGACCGTCAACACCGACAACCGGCTGATCAGCGACACCAGCATGAGCCAGGAGATGGCGCGGCTGGTCGAGGCGTTCGGTTACGGCTGGAGCGATCTGGAGCGGTTCACCATCAACGCGATGAAGTCGGCGTTCATCCCGTTCCCCGAGCGCCTCGCGATCATCGACGACGTGATCAAGCCGCGCTACGCCGTGCTCGTCGGGTGAGTTGGGCGTGATTTCCCATGCTGAGCGTGGACGATCACGCCGAAATCACTCGCTGCGCAAGCGGGATTCGACGAAGCGTTCCAGCTTCTCGAACTGCGTGACGGCCTCGGCGTAGGACGCGGGCTTGCGGCCGGTGCCGTCGAGCACGTAGTCGACGTAGCGGCCCAGCGGGGCGTCGGCGTCCAGCGCCTTGTCGACGGTGTCCTCCTCGGAGTAGTCGCCGAGGTCGCGCAGGAACTCCACCACCAGCTCCAGCTGATCGCGGTCGACGGCATCGGGACCGTCGGCCAGATCGTCGGCCAACTCGGTGAGCACGTAGACGTTGTCCTCGGTGATGTCGATGTCCAGCGAGCCGTCGGTGGCCGCGGTGCGGATGTCGTCGTAGGTGCTCAGGTCCGACAGGTCGTGGTCGTGCTCGTCGGCCAGGTAGCGGGCCAGGGCGCGCTCGGAGCCGAACACGCTGACCCGACCGTTGCGGCCCAGGAAGATCGGCCGGTCGTTGAAGTAGCAGCGCAGCGTGTAGAACGTGCCGCCGCTGGTCATCACCCGGATCGGGTCGATGCCCACCTTGGCCCAGAAGTCCTCGTCGTCGCCGAGCACCACGGTGTCGGCGGCGGCGCGCTCCGCGGGTTCGGCGGCCTCGGTCTCGGTTTCGGTCTCGGTTTCGTCGGCGGCCGCCACGGCGTCGTCGTCGAGCTCGTCCTCCGCCGGGGGCGCGGGCTCGGCGAGCTCATCGGCGGCCTTGGCCGAAAGCTTCGTGTCGACCCCGGGGGTGGTGACGATCTCGTCGATCGCGGCGATCACCTTTTCCCAGTTGCGCCCGACGATCGCGGCGATGTTGTTCCAGCGCTTGAGGCCGGCCTTGCCGGAGAACTCGTCGATGCCGCCGTTGACCGACGCCAGCGTGGGGTTGCCGTTGAAAAACTTGGTGACCGCGGGCAGTTCGCACACCGATCCGAGCGAGGACACCACGGCCAGCGTGCGGGCCAGCGAGTTGACGCTGTCCTCGGTGGGCTTCTCGGCGAGCAGTTCCTCGACCGCGATCAGCGCGAACTGCCGGTCCTCGGCCGGGTCCAGGCGATGCGCGTTGGCCTCGGTGAGCTTCTCCCACGCCGGATGGTCGGACAGATCGTTGTCCGCGCCGCTGCGGACGAACGCCACCAGATCGGCGACGCTGGTGAAGCCGTAGAGGTCGTCACCCTCGCCGAGGAATGCCTCCCACTCGTCTCCGCCGTCGCGCCAGCGCGGCGCCCAGAGGGTGTACAGGTCGCCCGCGGTCACGCCGAGGCGGATCGGCACAAGGTCAGCAGCCATGCGGCACAGAATAACGACGCCGCTTCGGCGGTGGTCGCGCCCTATCCCAAACGTGACGCCGAACGTGCGGCCAGAATGAACCCATGGGCTCCCTGACTTCGCGTCGAATCGCCGTGCTGGGCGTGGTCGCCGCCGCCGTCGCCGCGGTGCTGGTGCTGCGCCCGGCGCTGCACGCGTTCGGCTACGGCCAGCTGAACTGGGCCGGTGTGGCGTACGCGCTCGTGCCCCTGGCGCTGCTGTGGGCCGGCGGGTACCGGCATTACGGGGTGGTGCTCGCCGGGGTGCTCGCGACGGCGATCACCGGCCTGGCCGTGCTGGCCGCCGGCGTGTTGTTCGTGTTGGCGCTCGGCCTGTCGCTGAGCGGATCGCGCAGCGGCGCGCTGTTCCTCACGCTGCTGTGGGTGCTGCCGCCGCTGATCATCGGAGTCCTGGGTCTGGCCTCGGCCCGGTTCCTGCCGCGGCGCGCACCCGAGGCGCATTAGGGTTCTGCGCTATGCAGGTTCGCGTTGTCGATCACCCGTTGGCCGCCGCCCGACTGACCACCCTGCGCGACGAACGCACCGGCAACGCCGGCTTCCGCGCCGCGCTGCGCGACCTGACGCTGATGCTCGTCTACGAGGCCACCCGCGACGCGGCGTGCACCGACATCGCCGTGCAGACCCCGGTGGCCGCCACCACGGGGTGCCGGCTGGCCAACCCGCCGCTGCTGGTGCCGGTGCTGCGGGCCGGGCTCGGGATGGTCGATCAGGCCCACGCGCTGATCCCCGAGGCGCGGGTCGGGTTCGTCGGGATGGCGCGCGACGAGGAGACCCTGCAGCCGACGCCGTACCTGGAGTCGCTGCCCGCGGACCTGAGCGCCCAGCCGGTGCTGGTGCTCGACCCCATGCTGGCCACCGGCGGGTCGATGGTGCACACGCTGCAACTGCTGCGGTCCCGCGGCGCCTCCGACATCACCCTGGTGTGCGTGGTGGCCGCCCCGCAGGGGGTGGCCGCGGTCGAGGCGGCGGCACCCGAGGTCCGGTTGTTCACCGCCGCGCTCGACGAGGGGCTCAACGATGTCGCCTACATCGTCCCCGGCCTGGGCGACGCCGGCGACCGGCAGTTCGGTCCGCGCTAACCGGCGGTCAGCCGTTCCCCGAGCTGTCTTGCCGCGCCGACCAATTCGTCGAGCAGCGCCGCGGCGGCCCCACCGACGGGGGCCCGACTGACCTCCAGGTAGAACTTGAGCTTCGGCTCGGTGCCCGACGGGCGCACGACCATGCGCAGCCCGGCCTCGGCGCCGGTGGCCGAGATGATCAGCGCATCGGTGTCGTGCGGAGCGGGGCGCTGCCGCAGATCCTCGACGACGGTGGGCGCGCCCGCCAGCGTGGCCGGCGGGTCGGCGCGCAGCGCGGCCATCGCCGGGGCGGCGTCGTCGACGCGCACCGACACCGCCGAGGTCAGGTACACCCCGTGACGGGCGGCGAGGTCGTCGAGCGCCTCGAGCGGGGTGCGGCCGGAGGCCTTGAGCGTGGCCACCAGATCGCACGCGAGCACCGCGGCGCTGATGCCGTCCTTGTCGCGGACCGCCACCGGATCCACGCAGTGCCCGATGGCCTCCTCGTAGGCGTAGACCAGTTCCTTACCGGGCAGGTCGGCGTCGGCGCGGGCCAGCCACTTGAATCCGGTGAGCGTCTCGACGTGGGTGGCGCCGTACTGCGCGGCGATGGCCGCCAGCAGCCGCGAGGACACCACGGTGCTGGCCACCACGCTGCCAGCGGCGGTCTCGGCATCCAGCCCGGACAGCACGTAATCGCCCAGCAGCCAACCGGTTTCGTCGCCGGAGAGCATCCGCCAGCCGTCCGGTGTCGGGACCCCGACCGCGCAGCGGTCGGCGTCGGGGTCCAGCGCGATCGCCAGGTCGGCGCCGACCTCGGCCGCCAGGGCCAACACCGCGTCGGCCGCGCCGGGCTCCTCGGGATTGGGGAACGCGACGGTCGGGAAGTCGGGGTCGGGCTCGAACTGTTCGGCGACCACGTGCACGTCGTCGAAGCCCGCCAGGCGCAGCGCGGCCAGCGCGCTCGCCCCGCCCACCCCGTGCAGCGGCGTCAGCGCCACCCGCACCCGGTGCTCGCCGCGGCGCACGGTCGCGGCCCGCTCGAGGTAGCGCCGGACCAATTCGGTGCCGGCGGGCAGCACCGGCACCCGGGCGATGCCGGCGACCGGCGGCGCGGCCCCGATGGCGGTCTCGATCTCGACGTCGGTGGGGGAGACGATCTGGATGCCGCCGTCGAAATACACCTTGTAGCCGTTGTCGCTCGCCGGATTGTGCGAGGCCGTGATCTGCACCCCGGCCGCGGCACCCAGCTCGCGGACCGCGTACGCGACGACCGGGGTGGGCAACGGATCCGGCAGCAAGGTCACCGAAAATCCCTCGGCGGCAAACACTTCCGCGGTGGCCAGCGCGAACTCCGCGGAGTTGTGGCGGGCGTCGCGGCCGACCACCACCGTGGCTCCGCCCAGGCCGCGCTCGCTGAGCACCTTGGCGACCGCCCACGTCGCGGTGCTGACCGTCGCGATGTTCATGCCGTCCGGGCCCGCGCGCATCGGGCCGCGCAACCCGGCGGTACCGAACCTCAGCATGGGCCCGATTGTGCCCGCTCGGCGTCGGCGAGCTTGCGCAGGATCGGCGAGACCAGCATCAGCAGGTTCGTCTCGAGGTCGGAGAGATGCTCGGCCATCATGGTGTGCAGCCAGCGGTCGCGCTGGGCGCGGTCCTCGTCGAGGAACCGCCGCCCGGCGTCGGTCAGTTCGATGAGTTGACGACGGCGGTCCTGCGGGTCGGGCCGCCGCGACACCAGGCCGGAGCCCTCGAGGTCGTTGATGCTGTCGGTCAGCGACTGGGCGCGCACCTGCAGGCGTGCGCCGAGCACCGCGGGGGTAATCACGGTGCTGCGGCTGATCTCGCCCAGCACCTCGATCTGCGACAGGGTCAGGCCGCCGGCCCGGCGGTGCCGGCGCATCTGGCGGGCCAGCGCCATCACCGATTCGCGCAGGTCGGTGGCCGAGGGATTGGCGGCATCGGAGGACACATACAAAGTTATACCTTCGAATAACGCGGAATATAACTGGTTCGACGGGTGAGAAAACAAGGGCATACTTGGTAATCGTGACGATGAGGGAACGTGGACAGCTGGCGGCGCGCTGGCTGGTGCTCGCCGCCGTCACCGCCGCGGCCAGCGTGGGACTGACCCTGGCCGGGGTGCCCTCGGCGGCGCTGTTCGCCGCGCTGGTGGTCGGGATCGTCCTGGCGCTGTCGTCGTTCGCGCCGGCGGCGGTGCCGCGGCGGGCGGGCCTGGCCGCCCAGGCCGTCCTCGGCGTCTACATCGGCACCATGGTGGCCTCGGACTCGGTGGCCGCGCTCGGGTCGCACTGGCCGATCGTCGTCGGCGTCGTGCTCGCCACGCTGGTGATCAGCCTGCTCGCCGGCATGCTGCTGGGCCTGCATCGCGACGTCACCCCGCTGACCGGGGCCCTGGCCCTGGTCGCCGGCGGCGCCTCGGGCCTGGTGGCCATCGCGCGCGAACTCGGCGGCGACGACCGGGTGGTGGCGGTGGTGCAGTACCTGCGGGTGGGCCTGATCACCGCGTCCATGCCGATCGTCGTGACGGTCATCTTCGTCGCCGATCGCTCCCAACCCGTGCAGTTGCCCACCGACAGCCAGACCGCGCCGTGGTACCTGAGCCTGGCGATGGTGGTCGTCATCTCGGTGGTCGGCGCGACGCTGGGCCGCTGGGCCCGGATCCCCGGGGCGGGCCTGCTGGGCCCGATGGCGGTGACGGTGGGCCTCGAGGTCGCCGGCTGGTCGCTGGGGTTGGCGGTGCCCATGGTGCTGGTCCAGGTGGCCTACGCGCTGGTCGGTTGGCAGGCCGGGTTGACGTTCACCCGCGACGCGCTGCGGGCCATCGGACGCACGCTGCCGCTGGCGCTCGCGCTCATCGTGGCGCTGGGCGTGGCCACCGCGGGCCTGGGCCTGCTGCTGTCCCACGTCACCGGCCTGACCCCGCTCGAGGGCTACCTGGCCACCAGCCCGGGCGGCGTCTACGCGGTGTTGGCGACGGCGGTCGAGACCGGCTCCAACGTCACGTTCATCGTGGCGGCCCAGGTGCTGCGCATCCTGGTGATGCTGTTCGCCGCGCCGCTGCTGGCACGCGGCCTGGTGGCGGCCGGGCGGCGGTTCGGCCGTCAGAGCCGGGCGACGACCGCGGCCAGCAGGGAACCCATCGCGGTGGCGGACTGACGGCCCGCCTCGAGCACCTCGGCGTGGCTCAGCGGCGCGCCGGTCATCCCGGCGGCCAGGTTGGTCACCAGCGACACCGCCAGCACCTGCGCGCCCGCCGCGCGCGCCGCGATCGTCTCGTGCACCGTGGACATGCCGACCAGGTCGGCGCCCAGCGTGCGCAGCATCCGGATCTCGGCCGGCGTCTCGTAGTGCGGTCCCGGCAGCCCGGCGTAGACGCCCTCGGTCAGTGTCGGGTCGATGTCCTTGGCCAGCGCGCGCAGCCGCGGTGAGTACGCGTCCACCAGGTCGACGAACTGCGCGCCGATCAGCGGCGAGCGCGCGGTCAGGTTCAGGTGGTCGCTGATCAGCACCGGCTGGCCCACCGAGAAGTCCGCGCGCAGCCCGCCGGCGGCGTTGGTCAGCACCACGGTCTCGACGCCGGCCGCACACGCGGTGCGCACGGGATGCACCACGTGCTGCAGGTCGTGGCCCTCGTAGGCGTGGATGCGGCCCAGCATCACCAGCACGCGTCGGTCGCCGACCAGCACGGAGTGCACCTGCCCGCGATGGCCGGCCGCGCTCGGCGGGGTGAAACCCGGCAGCTCGGACATGGCCAGGGTGGCGGTCGGCTCGCCCAGCGTCTGCGCCGCGGCGGCCCATCCGGAGCCGAGCACCACCGCGACATCGTGCCGCTCGACACCGGTGTGTTGGGCAATCGCGGCGGCGGCGTCCTGCACCGACGGGAGGGGATCGACGGTCACGAGCGATGACCTTAACGGGCCAGTGCGATACTTCAACGATGTCCAGTGTCTCCGCATCGTCGTGCGCCGAGGCCGTCGAGGACACCGTGGGGCGGTACCGCGACCAGCTGATCGCGTTGTCGCACGACATCCATGCCGAACCCGAATTGGCCTTCGACGAGCACCGCAGCTGCGCCAAGACGCAGGCGCTGGTGGCCGAGCGGGGCTTCGCGATCGAGCCCGCGGCCGGCGGGCTCGACACCGCGTTCCGCGCGTCGTTCGGCAGCGGGCCGCTGACCATCGGGGTGTGCGCCGAGTACGACGCGCTGCCCGAGATCGGCCACGCCTGCGGGCACAACATCATCGCCTCGGCCGCGGTGGGTGCGGCGCTCGCGCTGGCCGACGTCGCCGACGAGCTGGGCCTGACCGTCGTGCTGATCGGCACCCCGGCCGAGGAGTCCGGCGGCGGCAAGGCCCTGATGCTCGACGCGGGTGTGTTCGACGACATCGCCGCGGCGGTGATGATGCACCCCGGCCCGCTCGACATCGCCGCGGCGCGCTCGCTGGCGCTGGCCGAGGTGACGACGACCTACACCGGCCGCGAAGCCCACGCCGCCGTCGCACCGTTCCTGGGGGTCAACGCTGCCGACGCGGTCACCGTCGCGCAGGTCGCCATCGGGCTGCTGCGCCAGCACCTGGCGCCGGGCCAGATGCTGCACGGCATCGTGACCGACGGGGGACAGGCGCCCAACGTCGTACCGGCCCATGCCGAGCTGCGATACACGTTGCGCGCCAACGACACCGACTCGCTGAGCGACCTCGAGGACAAGCTCTCCGGCTGTTTCCTGGCCGGGGCGGTCGGCACCGGCAGCGACTACGAAGTCCAACCGGTGTCCCCGGTGTACCGCGAGCTGCGCCCCGACCGCTGGCTCGCCGAGACGTTCCGCGCCGAGATGCAGCGCGCCGGCCGCAGCCCGGTGCCCGCCGACGTCGAGGCCGCGTTCCCGTTGGGCAGCACCGACATGGGCAACGTCACCCAGGTGCTGCCCGGCATCCACCCGATCGTGGGCGTCGAGGCCGGCGGCGCGTCCGTGCACCAGCCCGCGTTCGCCGCGGCGGCCGCGAGCCCCAGCGGTGACCGGGCCGTCATCGACGGAGCGGTGCTGCTGGCGCGCACCGTGGTCCGGCTCGCCGAGACGCCGGAGCAGCGGGACCGCGTGCTTGAGTTGCTGGAGAGGCGGGCGGCATGAACACCCCCACTGTCGCCGATGTCGCCGAGTCCTGGTTGGCCACCAACTTCGACGACCTGGTCGAGTGGCGCCGGCACCTGCACCGGCACCCCGAGCTGGGCCGCCAGGAGTTCGAGACCACGCAGTACGTCGCCGAGCGGCTGGCCGGCGCCGGCCTCAACCCCAAGGTGCTGCCCGGCGGCACCGGGCTGACCTGCGACATCGGGCCGGAGCATCGGCCCCGGATCGCGTTGCGCGCCGACATGGATGCACTGCCGATGGCCGAACGCACCGGCGCCGTCTACTCCTCCGTGGTGCCGAATGTCGCCCACGCCTGCGGGCACGACGGGCACACCGCGATCCTGCTGGGCACCGGGCTGGCCCTGGCCGCCGCACCCGAGTTGCCCGTCGGGGTGCGGCTGCTCTTCCAGGCGGCCGAGGAACTCATGCCCGGCGGCGCCATCGACGCGATCGCCGCCGGCGTGTTGAACGGGGTCTCCCGGATCTTCGCGCTGCACTGCGATCCGCGGCTGGCCGTCGGGCGGGTGGCGACCACACCCGGGCCCATCACCTCGGCGGCCGACTCGATCGAGATCACCCTGCACTCGCCCGGCGGGCACACCTCGCGTCCGCACCTGACCGGCGATCTGGTCTACGGACTCGGCACGCTGATCACCGGCCTGCCCGGGGTGCTGTCGCGCCGCGTCGACCCCCGGCACAGCACCGTGATGGTCTGGGGCGCGGTCAAGTCCGGCGTCGCCGCGAACGCCATCCCGCAGACCGGCACGCTGGCCGGGACGGTGCGCACCGCCAGCCGGGAGACCTGGCTGGAGTTGGAAGATCTTGTCGCCGAGACGGTTTCGGGACTGTTGGCGCCGTTGGGCATCGAGCACACGCTGCAGTACCGCCGGGGCGTGCCGCCGGTGGTCAACGAGGAGGTCTCGACGCGGATCCTGACCCACTCCATCGAGGCGCTGGGCCCGGACACCTTGGCCGACACCCGGCAATCCGGCGGCGGGGAGGACTTCTCCTGGTACCTGGAGGAGATCCCCGGGGCCATGGCGCGCCTCGGCGTCTGGAGCGGTGCGGGCCCGCAGCTGGATCTGCACCAGCCGAACTTCGATCTCGACGAGCGGGCGTTGGCCGTCGGGGTGCGCGTGATGGCCAACCTGGTCGACCACAGCGCCGCGTTCTAGACGTTCAGGTCCCCGGGTCGAGTCAGCCTCCACGCAGGTGCCTACTCGCACTTCGTGTGCGTGGCGTCTGACTCGATCAGTCAGGTCCCCGGGCCGATATTGCTGGCCGGGCGGGTCCGCAGATCGTGCACGTACTCCGCCGGGGCGCCGGCGATCTCGGCGGCCTCGGCCATCACGCCCAGATAGCGCGCCGAGGGGATGCCGCCCTCCCACGCGTCGACCACGTAGAGCCAGGCCAGCACCGGATCCGTCGTGGTGTCGGAGGTCTCGCGGTGCACCCGGCAGCGGATCTTCTTGTGCACGCCCAGTTCGGAGCCCTCCCAGCGGTCCAGGTTCTCCTCGTCCTCCCTGGTCATGTCGTAGAGCACGACGAAAACCTTGGAGGCGGGGTCCTCGACCACGGTCGCCAGGGCGCCCTCCCAGCCGATGTCCGCGCCGCCGAAGGTCAACCGCCAGCCGTACAGCCAGCCGGTGCCGGCCATCGGGGAGTGCGGTGCCCGTTCCAGCATCTGCTCTGGATGCATGTTGGACCCGTAGGCAGCGTAGAGCGGCACGGGGGAGATCTTAGACGGAGCGCGACGCGGTGGGCCGACATCGGCCGCCCAGGCGGCGTCCCGGTCCGGGTTGGCCTAGGTTGAAGCACGTGAGACGGATCGTGATCATCGGCGGTGGACCGGCCGGCTACGAGGCGGCGCTGGTGGCCGCCGGCTACGGCAAGGAGGCCAATCAGGTCACCGTCGTCGACTCGGACGGTATCGGCGGGGCCGCCGTGCTGGTCGACTGCGTCCCGTCCAAGGCGTTCATCGCCTCCACCGGGGTCCGAACCGAACTGCGGCGCGCCGAGGGCCTGGGCTTCGACATCGGCATCGACGCCGCCAAGATCAACGTCAGCCAGATCAACAACCGCGCCCTGACCCTGGCGGCCTCGCAATCCGCCGACATCGGCAGCCAGTTGCTCAACACCGGCGTGAAGGTCCTCAGCGGGCGCGCCGAGCTGGTCGACGACGTCAGCGGCATGGCGCACCACCGCGTCAAGGTGACCAGCCACGACGGCCGGACCGCGGTGCTCAAGGCCGACGTCGTGCTCATCGCGACGGGGGCGCAGCCGCGGGTGTTGCCCAATGCCGAACCCGACGGCGAGCGGATCCTGACCTGGCGGCAGCTCTACGGCCTCGACGAGCTGCCCGAGCATCTGATCATCGTCGGCTCCGGGGTGACCGGCGCCGAGTTCTGCCACGCCTACACCGAACTGGGCGTCACGGTCACCGTGGTCGCCAGCCGCGATCAGATCCTGCCGCACGAGGACAGCGATGCCGCCGCAGTGCTCGAGGAGGTGTTCGCCGAACGCGGTGTCACGCTGGTCAAGAATGCCCGCGCCGACTCGGTGGAGCGCACCGCCACCGGCGTGCGGGTCAACCTGCAGGACGGTCGATGGGTCGAGGGCAGCCACGCCCTGATGACCGTCGGGTCGGTGCCCAACACCAGCGGCCTCGGGCTCGAACGCGTCGGCATCGAGTTGGCCCCCGGCGGTTACATCCCCGTCGACCGGGTCTCGCGCACCCCGGCCGCGGGAATCTATGCGGCCGGCGACTGCACCGGCCTGCTGCCGCTGGCGTCGGTGGCGGCCATGCAGGGCCGGATCGCGATGTACCACGCGCTGGGCGAGGGGGTGTCGCCGATCCGGCTGCGCACCGTCGCGGCCGCGACGTTCACCAGCCCGGAGATCGGGGCGGTGGGCATTCCGCAGAGCGCGATCGACAACGGCAGCGTGCCGGCCCGCACCCTGATGCTGCCGTTCAGCACCAACGCCCGGGCGAAGATGTCGCTGCTGCGGCACGGTTTCGTCAAGATCTTCTGCCGCCCGGCCACCGGCGTGGTGATCGGCGGGGTGGTGGTGGCGCCGATCGCCTCGGAGCTGATCCTGCCCATCGCGCTGGCGGTGCAGAACCGCATCTCGGTGACGGATCTGGCGCAGACGCTGTCGGTCTACCCGTCGCTGTCCGGGTCGATCGTGGAGGCCGCCCGGCGCCTGATGGCCCACGACGACCTCGACTGAGGCCGGTTCCCCTTGCCGCGAATGTGCGAGTCCCCGGCGGACACGCCGTCGTCCACCCCGGTTCTGCGCACGCTCACGGGCCACACTCGGCGCGGACAGCACGTAACCTGAGTTGCGGTACTGCCCCGAGTAGCCCCCAGCAGCTAGGAGCACGCGTGAACGACGCAGCCGGGCCGGAGACGGCCGCCGCGATCAACCCCGCCCAGCGCGCCAAGGCGTGGGAACGCCTGGGCGCCGAGCAATTCGACGTCGTCGTCATCGGCGGCGGCGTGGTGGGCGCCGGGGCCGCGCTGGATGCGGCCACCCGCGGCCTGCGGGTCGCGCTGGTCGAGGCGCGCGACTTCGCCTCGGGAACCTCGAGCCGATCCTCGAAGATGTTCCACGGCGGGCTGCGCTACCTCGAGCAACTCGAATTCGGGCTGGTGCGCGAGGCGCTCTACGAGCGCGAACTGTCGCTGACGACGCTGGCCCCGCATCTGGTCAAGCCGCTGCCGTTCCTGTTCCCGCTGACCAACCGCTGGTGGGAAAGGCCGTACGTCGCGGCGGGCATCTTCCTCTACGACCAGCTCGGCGGCGCGAAATCCGTTCCCGCACAGAAGCATCTGACGAAGTCGGGCGCGCTGCGGCTGGCGCCCGGGCTCAAGCGCAGCTCGCTGATCGGCGGCATCCGCTACTACGACACCGTGGTCGACGACGCCCGCCACACCATGACGGTGGCCCGCACCGCGGCCCACTACGGGGCGGTGGTGCGGACCTCGACGCAGGTGGTGGCGCTGCTGCGGGAGGGCGATCGCGTCATCGGGGTGCGCATCCGCGACTCCGAGGACGGATCGGTCACCGAGGTGCACGGCCACGTCGTGGTCAACGCCACCGGGGTGTGGACCGACGAGATCCAGGCGTTGTCCAAGCAGCGCGGCCGTTTTCGGGTGCGCGCCTCCAAGGGGGTGCACATCGTGGTCCCGCGGGACCGCATCGTCAGCGAGGTCGCCATCATCCTGCGCACCGAGAAATCGGTGCTGTTCGTGATCCCGTGGGGGACACACTGGATCATCGGGACCACCGACACCGACTGGAATCTGGATCTCGCGCACCCGGCGGCCACCAAGGCCGACATCGACTACATCCTGGACCACGTCAACACCGTGCTGGCGACCCCGCTGAGCCACGACGACATCGACGGCGTCTACGCGGGGCTGCGGCCGCTGCTGGCCGGCGAGAGCGACGACACCTCCAAGCTGTCCCGCGAACACGCCGTGGCGGTACCCGCGCCCGGGCTGGTGGCGATCGCCGGCGGCAAGTACACCACCTACCGGGTGATGGCCGCCGACGCGATCGACGCGGCCGCCGAATTCGTCCCCACCCGGGTGGCGCCGTCGATCACCGAGAAGGTGCCGCTGGTCGGCGCCGACGGCTACTTCGCGCTGATCAACCAGACCGAACACGTCGGGCAGCGAAACGGCCTGCACCCGTACCGGATTCGTCACCTGCTGGACCGCTACGGCGCCCTGATCGACGAGGTGCTCGCGCTCGCGGCCGAGGACCGGGAACTGTTGGAGCCGCTGGCCGAGGCGCCGGTGTACCTCAAGGTCGAGGCGGCCTATGCGGCCGCCGCCGAGGGGGCGCTGCACCTCGAGGACATCCTGGCCCGGCGGATGCGGATCTCCATCGAATATCCGCACCGCGGCGTGGATTGCGCGCGCGAGGTCGCCGAGGTGGTGGCGCCGTATCTGGGCTGGACCGAGGCCGACGTGGAGCGCGAGGTGGCGACCTACATCGCGCGGGTCGAGGCCGAGGTGCAATCGCAGGCGCAACCCGACGACGAGTCGGCCGACGCGCTGCGGGCCTCGGCCCCGGAGGCGCGCGCCGAGATCCTCGAACCGGTACCGCTCAATTAGCCGCCGGCGCAATCCCGCGCCGCTGCCCGTGCGGGACGGTCTGGGGCCGGCCCGCGTGCGGCTGCGCGGCGGCGCCGTGCTGGTGGAGTTGGCCGACCGGTTCGGCGAGGCCGCCGCGGCCAAGGTGCTCGCCGGCGAAGTGCGCGCCGCCGACGGCAGTGTCGTCACTCCCGGCACGGTGCTGCCGCCCAATTCGCACGTCTACCTGTACCGGGATCTGCCCGAGGAGGTCGAGGTCCCGTTCGACATCCCGATCCTGCACCGCGACAACGACATCGTGGTGGTGGACAAGCCGCACTTCCTGGCGACCATGCCGCGCGGGGCGCACGTCGCGCAGACCGCGCTGGTGCGGCTGCGTCGGGAGCTGGGCCTCGACGAACTCAGCCCGGCGCACCGCCTGGACCGGCTGACCGCCGGCGTGCTGCTGTTCACCGCGCGCCGCGAGGTCCGCGGCGCATACCAGACGATGTTCGCCCGCGGCGCGGTGCGCAAGCGTTACCTCGCGGTGGCGCACGGCATTCCGCGGCGGCCCCTGCCGACGGTGATCCGCGACCGGATCGTCAAGCGCCGCGGGGAATTGCAGGCCGTCGTCGAACCCGGCGAGCCGAACGCCGAAACCCTCGTCGAAACCGTCGGCACCGACACCTACCTACTGACCCCGCGGACCGGGCGGACGCATCAGCTGCGGGTGCACATGGCCTCGCTCGGGGTGCCGATCGCCGGCGATCCGTTGTACCCGAACATCGAAGACGTTGCGCCCGGGGACTTCTCGACACCGCTGCGGCTGGTGGCGCAGTCGTTGGAATTCGAGGATCCACTCACCGGCCAGGTCCGCCGTTTCGTCACCGAACGGCGGCCGTGATCACTCGCCGCCCGCGCGCCATCCGATCACGCCCACGGTGATCATCCGCAACTGCCGGATGGCGGTGCGCCGGATCTCCTCGATGGCCGCGGGATCGGAGGTGTCCTCCAGAACCTCGGCGATGGAGATCATCGCGTTGACGAACAGCATCGCCAGGATGTTGAGATCCTCGCTGCTCCACTCCGACAGGCCGGGGAAGCGGGCCAGGTCGATGGCCAACTCCGAGGTGATCAACCGGATCTCGGTGCGGATCGCGTAGCGCAGCACCGCGACCCCGCTGGAGCGCTCGCGGGTGATGAACCGCCAGTGCTCGGGGCGTTCGGTGATGCCGCTGATCACGATGTCCACCGACGAGTCGATGGTGCGGGTCGGGTCCAGCTTGCCGGCGCGCGCCCCGCGCAGCATGTCGCGCAGGGTGCGGAAGGACTCGTCGATGAGGACCAGGCCCAGGGCCTCCATGGAGTCGAAGTGCCGGTAGAACGCCGTCGGGGCGATGCCGGCCTCCCGGGCGACCTCGCGCAGGCTCAGCGCGCTGAAGCTGTCCTCGGCGAGCAGTTTGAGCGCCGCGTCGACGATGGCGCGCCGGGTGGCCTCCTTGCGCTCGATCCGGGAGACGACGTCGCGGGATCGCGACCCGCGGGAGCGCCCGGACCGCGACGTATGTGATTTGGGAGTACGACTGTTCACTGAATGTGAAACCTACCACAGTGGGTTGATTTTTCATTGACGGGAGGCCGTCGACTGCCGCACGGTGTACACATGTTCACCGAAACACGTAAGCCCCGACTGCGGGACAAGCTGCTGCGATCGCCGCTGATGAGCGTGCTGACCGGGCCGCACGGCGTGGACAGCTACACCGAGCTCGTGGACCCGGCCTGGACGAATCGCGAGGCCAGGGCCACGGTGCTGGCGGTGCGGCGGCAGACCTCCCGCAGTGTCACCCTGACGCTGGAACCGAACCGGTTGGGCGAACGGATGTTCGCCGGATTCCGGGCCGGCCAGCACATCAACCTCACTGTCGAGATCGACGGCCGACGCCACACCCGGTGCTACTCGCCGGCCAACGGCGAGAACGCCGGGCTGATCGAACTCACGATGGGCCGCCACGAGGGCGGATTGGTGTCCTCGTACCTCTACGACCACGCACGGGCGGGCCTGGTCGTGGGCCTGGGCGCCCCGGCCGGCGACTTCACCCTGGACCCCGCCGCCCAGCGGGTCCTGCTGGTCTCGGGCGGCAGTGGCATCACGCCGGTGCTCTCGATGCTGCGGACGCTGCGGGCCCGGGGCACCGCGACCGACATCGCGTTCGTGCACTACGCCCGCGGCCCCGAGGACGTCAGCTACGCCCGCGAACTGGCGGCGATGGGCGATGTCCGGGTGCTGTTGGGTTACACGCGCGTCGAGGGAGGCGACCTGGTCGGTCGTCTCGACGCCGGACACCTGGACGCCGCCATGGCCGACCCCGATGCGGTGTACGTCTGCGGACCGCAGGGCCTGGTCGACGCGGTCCGTGCCCACCACCCGTCGGCCCGCTCGGAAAGCTTCGTGCCGCCGGTCTTCGCCGTCCCCGCGGAGGCCTCCGGCGGCCGGGTGTCGTTCACCGACAGCGCCGTCTCCGTCGACGACGACGGCCGCCCGCTGCTGCAACAGGCCGAGGACGCCGGACTGCAGCCGCAGAGCGGATGCCGGATGGGCATCTGCAACACCTGCACCCGCCGCAAGACCCGCGGCGCGGTGAAGAACCTGACCACCGGCGCGGTGTCCACCGCCGACGACGAGGACGTGCGGATCTGCGTCTCGGTTCCCGTCGGCGACGTCGACATCGCGCTCTGAGTACATCGCACTCTGAACACATCGCGCTCTGAGCAAGGAGGCTCATCATGACCATCGCCCTGACCACCCCCGTCGAACCCACCCCCGTCGAACGCACTCTCGAGAAGACCGTCGACGGCACGACCGTGCGCATGAGCGCCGAACAGGTCGAGGCCTTCGGCGCCGAACTCGACGCCATCAAGGAACGCGTGATCGCCGACCTCGGCGAGCGCGACGCCGACTACATCCGCCGCATGGTCAAGGCCCAGCGCGGACTCGAGATCGGCGGCCGCGCACTGCTGTACCTGCCGCCGCTGTGGCCCGTCGCCACGGCGCTGCTCGGCCTGAGCAAGATCATCGACAACATGGAGATCGGCCACAACGTCATGCACGGCCAGTACGACTGGATGGGCGATCCGGCGCTGCAGGGCCGCGTCTTCGAGTGGGACACCGCCTGCCCCGCCGAGCACTGGCGGCACTCGCACAACTACATGCACCACACCTACACCAACATCGTCGACATGGACCGCGACATCGGCTACGGCATCCTGCGGATGAGCAAGGACCAGAAGTGGAGTCCCTACTACCTGGGCAACCCGGTCTACGCGTTCCTGCTGATGGTGCTGTTCCAGTACGGCGTGGCGCTGCACGAGATGGAGACCGAGCGCATCCGTGCCGGGGAGATCTCCGTCGGCGACAAACGTGAAGTGCTCAAGGAGATCTGGCGCAAGACCAAGAAGCAGACGCTGAAGGACTATGTGGCCTTCCCGCTGCTGGCCGGCCCGTTCGCGCCGTTCGTCTTCGCCGGCAACCTGACGGCCAACCTGATGCGCAACGTCTGGGCGTTCATGATCATCTTCTGCGGGCACTTCCCGGCCGGCACCCAGGAGTTCTCCATCGAGGAGACCAAGGCCGAGACGCGTGGGCAGTGGTACTTCCGGCAGATCCTCGGCTCGGCGAACCTGACCGGCGGCAAGCTGTTCCACATCCTCAGCGGCAACCTGTCCTTCCAGATCGAGCATCACCTGTTCCCGGACCTCCCCGCGCACCGCTACGCCGAGATCTCCGGCGAGGTCCGCGACATCTGCCGGCGCTACGGGATCCCGTACAACTCCGGCTCGCTGCCCAAGCAGTTCGCCTCGGTGGTGCGCAAGATCGTCCGTCTGGCGCTGCCCTGACCCACCCCACCCGGCGGCCGACGACGGCACGTAGGTCTTGCCGCGCGGACCCCGAGGTGCTTGGGTGAGCCCGGACCTGACCAGGCGAGAGGTGTGTGGACGTGATGCGTGCGGCAATTGCGGCGATGGCGATCTTGGGCGCGGGCGCCTTCGGCGGAGCCGGGCTGGCCGCGGCCGACCCGGGCGCGCCGAGCGCCGATCAGCTGACCTCGGATCTGCAGGTGGTCCTCAACACCGGGGCCTCCGACGCCGAGCGTGCCGCCAAGCTGCAGGGTGGGCAGGCCGCCGTGCCGACTGCCAACAACATCGCCAACCAGATGAACCGCTACTCGGCGCTGTTCGACTGGCGGGTGCAGAACCCGACCGTCAATGGCGACCGGGTGGACGCCCAGCTGGCGGTGACGGTGCCGGTCATGGGAACCCGCACGCACGACATCTACTGGGTGCAGCAGGACGGCGACTGGAAGCTGTCCAACGCCTCGGCCTGCGTGATCGCCACCCAGGTCGCGGCCACCGAGTGCACCGTCTGAGTCAGCGGTCGATCCGCAGCACGTCGGTGTTACTGCGCGATACGCAGACGAACATCACGTCGTTGGCCGCGCGCTCGTCCTCTGTCAAGATCGAGTCGCGATGGTCCGGAGCGCCAGCCAATACGGCGGTTTCACAGGTTCCGCAGGTGCCTTCCCGGCATGAGACCGGCACGGTGATACCCGCTTCGTCCATGACGTCGACAATGGTCCGGTTCGCCGGCACCGTGAGGGTTTGCCCCGAGCGCGCCAACTCGAGCTGGAACGACGCGGCGCGGGCGGCGGGGTCCGCGACCTTGGGCGCGAACCGCTCCACATGCAGGGCTCCCGGGGGCCATAGTCGGCAGCGCTCCTCCACGGCCTTTAGCAGCCCCTCCGGTCCGCAGCAGTAGATGGCCACGCCTTCTCGGGGGGCGCCCAACGCAGTATCGAGGTCGAGTAGTCCGGCTTCGTCCTGCGCTCGGATGTCCACGTGGTCGCCATGACGGTCGATGAGATCCGCCAGGAACGGCATTGACGTACGCGAACGGCCGCCGTAGAACAACCGCCACGGCTTCTCGGACTGCGCAATCCCGCGCACCATCGGCAGGATCGGAGTGATGCCGATACCGCCGGCTATGAAGAGGTATTCGGCAGCGTCAATCAGTGGAAAGTGATTGCGGGGCCCGCGAATCCGGACGGAATCGCCGGGGAGCAACTTGTCGTGTACATACGCTGATCCGCCTCGGCTGCACGGTTCGCGGAGGACCGCGACTTCGAGGGTCGAGCGGTCTTCTGGGTCGCTACACAGCGAGTACTGACGGACGAGATCGGCTTCCAGCACCAGATCGACGTGAGCCCCCGGGAGCCACGTCGGGAAACGCCGGTCATCGCCACGCTTCAGCGTGATCCGCACGACCCCGTCCGAGAGTTCCTCCCGCCGGGCAATCGTGGTGTCCATCTCGGTTTCGCCCATCTTGTAACCTTACGCCATTAGATAAAGATCCGTCCACGCTTGAGTGCGGACTGATCTTCGGCGGCCCGGCCGTTCGGCGCAGGACGGCGGGCGAACGTCCAGTGAATAGCCGTGATCTGTCGCCTTTCACGGTGGGGCCGGCGGTGTTTCGGCGGGGTCAACGCTTGACCCGATAACCTTCAGTAGTTAGATTGCAGCCAGACGCCACCTTGACAACAGGTCCCGCCCAGCAGCGGACCTGGAAGGGTCGAGGCGGCGGGTTGCGGGCGAGGGCCACCGGTGCGTCTGGCGCTGCTCCCACCCGTATTGACGAAGTGTTTGGTGGCAACCGCTAACACACCGGGAGATGCGATGACAGACCTAGATGTGAAGCCGGGGACCGTCGCGGACGGAGTCCCACACGATCTCGTCCGACTGGTTCGCGAGCACAGTCGCGCCACGGTCGAGGGCGATAACCGAACCGTGCTGGACGATTTCCGGCCGGACCGCATCGGACAGCTGATTCGCATGGCCAAACTTCCGCCGAACCTGGTTTCCTCGGAACTTCTGAACATCGCCCCTGAGGGCAACGGCATCGTCGCGGCGGTGACCCGGTACATGGCGGCCGATGGGACTGGCACCGTCCTGCGCGCCCGGTGGATCGAGATCCCCAAGGGCTGGGTTGTCACCGAGGTGCGAAATCTGCCGGACACACCGCCGCAGATGGCCGATACCGGGCCGGCCGAGGACGGCTTGGATACCCCGTTCTGGGAAGGCCTGCGCGTGGGCGAGTTACGCGTGCCGCAATGCGAGGGATGCGAGAACTTCGTCTGGCCGCCGCGGCCCATTTGCCCGCGTTGTCACCGCTTCGCGCTCACCTGGACCCCAGTGGAACCAACCGGCACCATCTACTCGTGGACTAGGACCTGGCAGCCGTTCACACCGGAATTCTCGGGCCACCTGCCCTTCGTCACGGTGGTGGCCGAGTTGCCGCAGGCCGGCAATCGGCGCTTGCTCGGAGTGCTACTCGACGCCGACGGAGTTGACCCCAAGATCGGTCAAGGCGTGCGTGCAGAAATCGAGCCCCCCTGGTCGCCGGAGGGGTGGCCGGTGTTGCGTTGGCGGCTGACGTGACGAGCGCCGGCAATGGAGAACTCCGACTCGGAAGGCCTGGAAAGCGATGAGTACGAACCGGACACTGCGCGGTAAAGCTGCCGTTGTCGGCATCGGCAGTACGCCGTACCGCAAGCGGGGGGACAGCGACAAGTCTGCTCTCACGCTCATTCTCGAGGCCATTTTGGCTGCCTGCTCCGACGCCGGTGTTGATCCGCGTCAGATCGACGGGTTCGTTTCCTACGCGAATGATCGGTCCGAAGGTCCCGTCGTCGGTACTACCTTGGGCGTGAACGAGATTCGTTGGTCAACGATGGTGTGGGGTGGCGGCGGTGGGGGCGTGGCAGCCGCCGTCAACGCAGCGGCTACGGCCGTGGCCGCCGGACAAGCGGACTGCGTCGTCGTTTACCGCGGCATCACCGAGGCGGACGACGGCCGGGGCAGCTACGGCAAAGGGCATTTCCCGCCGTTGCTCAGTGCGCACGGTATTGTCGCTCCGGCGCAGGTCTGTGCGATGCGGACGCAGCGCCTATTGGAGATCGACGGGGTTCCGCCGTCGGCAATGAAGGCGCTGGTGATGGCGTCGTACCAGCATGCGCAGAACAATCCGGCAGCGGTGGCCTACGGCAAGCCCTTGGACTCCGAGACCTACGAGTCCTCACGCTGGGTTGCCGAGCCATTACATCTGTTCGACTGTTCCCGGGAAAATGACGCCGCCAGTGCGCTTCTCATTGTTTCAGCGGAGCGTGCCCGGGACTTTGCCAGCGTTCCAGCGTACGTCCTGGCCGGCGTACAGGGCGCCGGGCGCGGGTGGGGGGAGTCGATCGAGAACGAGGACAACTACACGAGCGCCGGTTTTCATCCCGCGATGGTGTCGCGGCTGTGGAATTCGGCGGAGGTGAAGGCCGGCGACGTCGACGTCGTGCAGGTCTACGAGAACTTCAGTGGACCCGCTGTGGCATCGCTGATCGATTTCGGTTTGTGTCCGGCCGGTTCGGCTGCCGGTGAGTTCATGACATTGCCCAATCTGCTGGCCGACGGCGGCAAGCTGCCGATCAACACCGCCGGCGGGAACATCGCCGAGGGTTTCGTGCACGGCATCGGCATGGCGGTCGAGGCGGTTCGACAGGTGCGCGGATCCTCACCCAACCAAGTCAAGGGCGCGGAGGTGTCGTTGTTGCTCGGTGGGCCGGTGGCACCCTTCGTCAGCGCCACCATGTTCGGTTCCGCCGCAACTTTGTGACGCGTTAGCAGAGAGGAATTGCCATGCCATCGATCGAGGTAGAGGAACCACGGCCCGGCATTCTGGTGCTGCGGCTCAATCGGCCCGAGGCGCTCAATGCCATGAATGCCGAGGTGATCGATGAACTCCACGACGTCCTGCGGGGGATCCGTGACGATGCTCGGATACGAGCGGTCGTGCTCACCGGGGCGGGTCGGGTCTTCTGTGCGGGGCTCGATCTGCGTGGCTACGGCACACCGCAGGGCGTACCCGAGGGCAGTGAGGGCCGGATACAGGCGAGCCTTCGGGTCCAGAAGCACATCGCCGAACTCAGTGAGGCGCTTCGCCGGGTGCGGGCTCCGATCATCGCCGCGGTCAATGGTGCGGCGGCTGGGGGCGGCATGGCACTGGCCTTGCTATGCGACATCCGAATTGCTGGTTCCTCCACCGTATTTCACCCTTCTTTCGTGAAACGTGGGCTGAGCAACTGCGATATCGGCGTCAGCTGGCTGCTGCCGCGGATGATCGGCTTCTCCCGAGCGGCGGATTTGCTGCTGACGGCGAAATCCGTCGATGCCGAGGAGGCGGAACAAATTGGCATCGTCTCTGCGGTGGTGCCCGACGACAAGCTGCTCGAGACGGCTCTGGACCGTGGCTCGGCGATCGCGGAGAACAGCCCCTTCGGTGTGTGGATGACCAAGGAAGTGTTGTGGGCCAATCTCGAGACCACGAGCCTGCGCGGTGGTGTGGAATTGGAGAACCGCACCCAGATTCTGGCTGCCTCGACCAAGGACCACCGCGAGGCCGTGGCCGCGTTCCTGGAGAAGCGCCCAGCGGAATACCAGAACCGATGACCGAAGCTGTATGACGCAGGACGCACGCGGCCGGCAAAGTGAGCTTGACCACGTTTACCTAATTCTATAAGGTTTGTCCAATGGCTCTGCTGCAAACCAGGGAAGGTTCCTGATGACCAAGAGCGTCACTCGGCCACCGCAACACCTCGTCACGGATTTCGACATCTACGATCCGGCCAACGCCGGGGCGGTGGACCGGTACAACGAGCTGATCGGGGACCTTGCGGCGCGGGGGCCGGTGGTCTACTCCACCGCCCATGGCGGGCACTGGATCGTGACCGGTTACGAAGAAGCGCACAGCGTTCTGCGCGACACGGCCACCTTTTCGAGCTATCCGAACAACCTGTACGACGCCGGCGACGGCAAATTCATCCCCGTCGAACTGGATCCACCGGAGCACACCGCCTACCGCCAGGTGTTACTGCCGCTGTTCAGCCCGACCCGGATGCGGGCCCTGGAGCCGGAGATCCGGACCACGGTGAACCGGTTGATCGACGGTTTCGCTGCGCGCGGTTCGGCCGAGTTCATCTCCGAGTTCGCCCACCAGCTGCCGGCCACGGTGTTCCTGAAACTGATGGGGTGGCCGGTCGAGGATGCGGAGCTGTTCAGCGAGGCCACTCACGTCAACATGTTCGGCAAGCCCGGCCTCACCGAGGAGGAAAACGTCGCCGTACGCCAGGAGGCGGCGCAACAGATGTTCGGCTACTTCGCCAACGTGGTGGCCGACCGCCGGGCCCGCAACGATCACGACGACATCACCACCCGGATCATCAACACCCCGCTGCCAACGGCCGACGGCACGCGTGCACTCACCGACGAGGAACTGTGCCGGATGTTCCTACTGCTGCTGATCGCCGGATTGCACACCGTGCAGGGCAGCTTGGCGTGGAGCGTGATGCACCTATCCGGCCGGTCCGATGAGCGGCAGCGCCTCATCGATGATCCCAACCTGTTGCCCCAAGCGGTCGAGGAGATGCTTCGGATCGAGGCGGCGGTCTCCGCGGGCCGGCGCGTCATGCGCGATGTCGAAGTCGGCGGAGTCCACATGAAGGCCGGTGATCAGCTGATCGTCAGTCTGGGCGCGGTGAACCGCGACACCCGTGAGTTCGACCAGCCCGGAGCCGTGCGCATCGACCGCAGCCCCAACCGGCACTTGGCCTTCGGCGCCGGACCCCATCGATGTATCGGTTCGCACCTGGCGCGCATCGAAATGTCGGTCACGCTTGAGGAACTACACCGCAGGATCCCCGACTACCGCGTCGAAACCACGAAGCCGACGATCTCGCAGGCCACCCAGATCCGTGGGGTGCTGCAATTGCCGATCGTGTTCACTCCGGAAGCGGTATGACGCAGGTTCCTGACCCGAGTACGACCGACCCGAATTCGATTGGGACCGGCCACCGCATCTGTCCGCTCTGCGAGGCCACCTGCGGTCTGATCTTCGAGATGCAGGGCCGCTCGGTGACCGGCGTGTGGGCCAACGACGACGACCTCTTCAGCCGTGGCCACTCCTGCGCCAAGGGGCTGGGCCTGGGCCGGGTGGAAAACGACCTAGATCGGATCCGGACCCCGTTGCTCAAGACCCCGGCCGGGGAGTTCCGGGTCGCCAGCTGGGAGGAGGCCTTCGCCGAGATCGACCGGCGGCTTCCGGCTTACGTCACCGACAATCCCGGCACCTGCGCGGTGTACCACGGCAATCCGGCCGCCCACCACCTCGACTCCACCTTCTACCTCGGCGAGTTGGTCGGCGCCCTGGGCACCCGCGCGGTGTTCTCCCCGGCCAGCATCGACACCTGGCCGAAGAACCTCGCGCACATCCTGCTTTACGGAACCGGGCTCGGTCTGACGCTGCCGGACCTCGACCGCACCGACTATCTGCTGATCCTCGGATCAAATCCGTTGGTATCCAACGGCAGTACGGTGACCGCCCCGGGCATCGCCGACCGGCTGCAGGCGTTGCGGGACCGCGGCGGCACGCTGGTGGTCGTCGACCCCGCGCGGACCCGCACCGCCGAGGCCGCCGACCTGCACGTGCCGATCCTGCCGGGCACTGACGCGCTGTTTTTGCTCGGGGTGCTGGCCGTCATCGCCGCCGAAGAGCTCAGCCGGCCGGACCGGATCCCGGACGTCGTCGACGGGGTGGGTACCGCGCTGGCACTGGCCCGCGACTTCTCTCCGGCGGCCGCTGCGGCCGCCTGCGGTATCGACGTCGAGATCATCTACCGGGTGGCGCGGGGCTTCGCCGCGGCACCGTCGGCGGTTGCGCACTCGCGCATCGGAACCTGTATGCAGGAGTTCGGCACGCTGGCCAACTGGCTGGTCGAGGTGCTGACGACGGTCACCGGAAACCTGGACCGGCCGGGTGGGGCGATGTTCGCGTTGCCACCGTGCGGCGGTCAGAACACCTGGCCGGTCACAGGGACGCCGCGGCTGACGTTCGACCGGTGGCGCTCCCGGGTGCGGGACCTGCCGGAAGCGATGGGTGAACTGCCGGCGTCGGTGTTCGCCGATGAGATCCTCACCCCGGGCGAGGGTCAGATCCGGGCGCTGATCACCATCGCCGGTAATCCGGCCCGCTCGGTACCCAACAGCGCCGCGGTCGAACGGGCACTCGCCGACGTCGAGTTCATGGTGTCGATCGACTGCTATCTCAACGAGACGACCCGCTACGCCGACGTCATCCTGCCGCCGCCACCACTGACCACCAAGGGCCACCACGACGTCACCCTGTCGCATTTCCAGATCCGCAATGTCGCCCGGTACAGCCCGCCGCTGCTGGGCCTCGCCGACGACGAAATGGCCGAATGGCAGATCATGCTGCGGCTGGCCGCCGCGGCGACCCGCACCACCGAGCTCACCATCGCCGACATGGACGACCGGGTGGCGGCCGTCGCCGTGCGGCGGGCCGCCAAACTCGCCGGCTGCGACACCGAACAGGCGCTGGCGGCAACCGCCGGCCGCACCGGACCGCTGCGCTTGCTCGACCTGCGGCTGCGCAGCGGCCCCTACGGCGACCGGTTCGGCGCCGATCCGGGTGGCCTGACGCTGGCGCTGCTCGAGGCGAATCCCAACGGCATCGACTACGGGCCGCTCAAACCCCGGCTACCCGAGGTGCTGCGCACCCCTACCGGCCGCATCGACCTGGCCCCGACCCTGATCACCGACGACCTACCGCGATTGCGCGAGCGGCTGAACCGACCGGCCGAAGGGCTGCTGCTGATCAACCGGCGCCAGACCCGCGGCATGAACTCCTGGCTGCACAACGCGCTGCCGCAACCCGACTCCGGGCAGTGCGCGCTGCTCATGCATCCCGACGATGCGCAGCAGCGCACCCTGGTCGACGGCGACCTCGTCGACGTCACGTCGCCGACGGCAACCGTACAGGCGGAGATCCGCATCGACCCGGTGGTACGGCCGGGCGTGGTGAGCATGCCGCACGGGTGGGGCCACACCGGCCCGGGTCTGGCGATCACGCAGGCCGCCGCCGCGCCGGGCACCAACTACAACGCGCTGATCGACGACACCGACGAACTCGAACCGTTGACCGGGTCGCCGATCTTCAACGGCGTTCGCGTCGAGGTCACCCGGATCGAACTCGCTTCCCGGCGCGGTCCCCGCCGCAGTGCCGCGGCAGCACTCGTCGGAAACTAGCGTTCGGCGGGAACAGGAGGAGATGGCGTGACCTACGTCGTGACGCAGAACTGCTGTAACGATGCGACGTGCGTGGCAGTCTGCCCGGTCGACTGCATTCACCCCCGGCCCGACGAGCCGGCCTACCACACCGCGGAGATGCTGTATATCGACCCGCAGACCTGCATCGACTGCGGCGCCTGCGCCGAGGTCTGCCCGGTGGACGCCATCATCCCCGAGGACGAACTCACCGCCGAAACCGCGCGCTATCTGGACCTCAACGCCGACTACTACGCCCGCGCCCCGCGGGGGACCGCACCCCAGGCGCCCTCGGCCGGCGAGCCGCCCGCCGGCGACGAACCGGCCGCGGCGCCGCTGCGGGTGGCGATCATCGGGTCGGGTCCGGCGGCCTGTTACGCCGCCGCGGATCTGTTGGCCCGTCCCGGGATCGAAGTCGAGGTAACCATGCTGGAACGGTTGCCGTTCGCCGGTGGCCTGGTGCGGTATGGCGTGGCGCCGGACCACGCCGGGACCAAACGCATCGCGCGGATGTTCGAGCGCACGATCCGTGACGACCGGGTACGGCTCTACCTCAATGTCGACGTTGGCCGCGACATGAGTGTCGACGACATCCTGGCGTATCACCACGCGGTGGTGTTCGCCACCGGAGCCGACCACGACCGGCGCCTCGACATCCCCGGCGAGCAGCTGCCGGGCAGCCACTCCGCGCGCGAGTTCGTCGCCTGGTACAACGGTCACTCGGACCATGCCGACCGCGACTTCGACCTGTCCGGCCCGCGCGCCGTCATCGTCGGCAACGGCAACGTGGCACTGGATGTCGCCCGGATACTTGCCCGGGGGGCAACCGCCCTGCGCCACACCGACATTGCCGATCACGCGCTGGCGGCGCTGGCCGACAGCGAGATCCGGGAGGTGCTCGTCCTGGGCCGTCGCGGACCGGCCGCGGCGGCCTGCACCACGCCGGAACTGCTCGGTCTGGCCGACCTCACCGGTGTCGATGTCACCGTGGCCGAAAGGGTGCCGATCGGCGATGACGCGACGGTCAAGGAACAGGTGCTGGCCGAATACGCCCAGCAGGAGCCCACGCCGGGCCGGAACCGGATTACGCTGCGGTTCCACACCACGCCAGTCGAGATCTTGGGGACCGAGCGCGTCACCGCCATCCGGGTACGCACCGCCGACGGCGGCACCGAGGACATCGAGTGCCGGCTCGTGTTGCGTTCCATCGGTTATCGCGGCACTCCCGTCGCGGATCTGCCGTTCGACGGGGCCCGCGGCACCGTCGCCAACGTCGACGGTCGCGTCGTCGCTGACCGCGTCCGCCCCGGCCGCTACGTCGCAGGCTGGATCAAGCGGGGGCCCACCGGGGTGATCGGCACCAACCAGGCCTGCGCGCAAGAGACCGTCGACGCGCTGCTCGCGGACTTCCGAGCCGGCTCACTGGTACACCCCGATGCCTACGCGGACGCCGAGCAGTTCGAGATGTTCCTCCGCGCCCGTCGGCCCGAGGCCATGACCGCGGCGGACTGGTTCGCCATCGACCGCCACGAACGCATCGAGGGCACCAGACAGGGCCGTCCCCGCGTCAAGCTCATCGATCCGCAGTCGGTGCTGTCCCCGACGCCGGCCTGATGCAAGCCGTGTTTCCCCAGCAGATTTGGAGCTATCCATGACCGGCACCGTGGTCGATGCACTGACCTACTGGGCCCGTGCCCGGCCCACCATGACCGCCATCGACTTCGCGGGGGACCAGATCACCTACGCGCAGTTGGCGGCGTGGGCCGACGCGGCGGCCCACGACCTCGCGGCCCGCGGTGTCGGGACAGGGGACCGGGTCGGCTTCCTGGGCGCCAACTCGTTGGAGTGGTGCGCCGCCGCGCTCGGTGCCTTCAAGGTCGGTGCTATCGCTGCGCCGTTCAACCCGCGCCTGACCGCCCGCGAGATCGGCGACCTGGTCGCCGATTGCGAACCCGTGGTGGTCTACGGCGACGCTGAGCTGCGCGCACGCCTGGCCGAAGTACCCGCCGGGCGACCGGATTTCACCATTCTGGGCTTCGAAGAGCACGTCCGCCCCCTGCGTGACGCGACCCCGCAACCGTTCGACTCACCGGTGGTGGACATGTCCGCACCCACCGCGATCGTGTTCACTTCCGGCACGACCGGGCGGCCCAAGGGCGTGGTCTTCACCCCGGCCACCATCGCCGGGGTGATGCGGGAATGGGAACTCGTGGAAGGCTTCCGCGCCAACGAGTTGCGGACACTGCTGGTGCTGCCGCTATTCTCGGCAGCCGGCATCATCTGGGGAATCAGCCGGATCATCCTCAACGGAGGCACGCTGTTCCTGCAGCCGCGGTTTGATCCGGCCACGGCCCTGGAGGTGCTGACCCGCGACAAGGCCAACACCTTCACCGGACCGCCGATCCTGTTCGAACAGATCGCCAGAGTCCCAGGTTTCGACGACGCCGACCTGAGCCACATGATCAGCGCCCATGTGGGCGGCGCACGGGTCCCGGTGGAGCTCCTGGCCCGCTGGACGCCGCGCGGCGTCGCGCTACGCCAGCTTTACGGGCAGACCGAAATCGGCGGCACCGCCACCGTGACGCCGCGCTGCGACGCCGCTACCAAACCCGAGAAATGCGGCTGGGGAACGATGTCCACCAAAATCCGGGTCGTCGACACGGCGGGCAACGACTGCCCGCCGAACGAACCGGGGGAGATCCTGCTGCGCGGCCCGGGCATGATGCCCGGGTACTGGCGCAACGACGACGCCACCCGGACCACGATCGTCGACGGCTGGTTGCACACCGGTGACCTCGGCGTGCTCGACGAGCACGGTTACCTGACCTTCGTCGATCGGCTCAAGGACATGATCATCTCCGGCGGGCTGAACATCTCACCGGCGGAGATCGAGAACATCATCGGCACTGTCCCCGGCGTCGAGGAGGTTGCGGTGTTCGGCGTGGACGATGACAAGTTCGGCGAAACCCCCGCCGCGGTGGTCAGGGCCGATCCGGGAGTGACCGCATTCGACGTCGTGCAGCACTGCAACCGGTTACTGGCTGACTACAAGGTGCCGCGGTATGTGGTCGTGCGCGACCAACCGTTGCCGCGGCAGGCCAGCGGCAAGATCGCCAAGCGCGATCTGCGGTCGGAATATGCCGACATCACGAGCCGATACGCGCGGGTGCGCTGACCGGAGCAATGGAGACGCTGAAGACGCGCACGCACGATGCGAGAAGGTGGCTGCGCCCGGCTCAGGAGGTCGGTTGAGCCGCCGCTCGCGCCTCGGCGAGGTAGTTGCTCGGCCAGGGCCGGCCGAGCGTGAGACCGCCGTCGACGCCCAACTCCTGTCCGGTGATGAACGACGACTGATCGGAGGCCAGGAACGCCACTGCATGCGCGACGTCGTCGCCCTCGCCGGCGCGCGGAAGCGGCTGGAACTTGTGCAGGCTATCGCGCACGGCTTCCACGCTGCGGTCCAGCTCGGCGCCGGTCAACCCGGCACCGTGCCCGACAATGCGAGTCGCCACGCCGCCGGGAACCAATGCATTGACCCGGATCATGTGTTCGGCCAGTTCAGCGGCTGCGGAGCGAGTCAGTTGCAGCGCAGCCGCCTTCGCGGCCCCGTACGGGTGCGGACCGAACCCCGTGCGCACCGCGGCAACGCTGGCGATGTTGACGATGCTGCCCGAGTGCTGATCCCGCATGACCCGCGCAGCGTGTTTGATGCCCAGAAACACGCTGCGGGCCAGCAACGCAAACACCTCATCCCACTCGGCTGCCGGGGTGTCAGGGAGGAAAGTCCAGCGGCCCACGCGACCGGCGTTGTTAACCATGCAGTCCAGCCGGCCGAACCTGTCGACCGCGAGATCGACGGCACCGGCGATGTCGGCTTCGCGGCACACATCGGTGTGCAGGTACACCGATTGCGAGCCAAGTTCGGCGGCAAGCTCTGCGCCGCGGACGTCATCGATGTCCGCGAGCACGACGCGCGCCCCGCGGGCGACCAACTCGCGCGCGGTTGCGGCGCCAATACCGCTCGCCGCTCCGGTGACAATGGCAACCTTGCCGTTGAGGTCGCCCTCGAGTCGTTCCACCGCTACCTCCTTCGATTGCCCCGGTGGAATCTATCGCAATTAGATTAATGGCGTGGGTGTGAAAGCGGAAGCGGTGGGGTCTTGGCCGGCTTTCCTGTCTAAAACCCCGCCTTGAAACCGGGGAGGTGATATGCGTCCCGCGGGGTGTCCTTGGTGAGCTTGACCACAATCGCCCTAAGGTCTTAAGGTTTATCTCCAAGGTCGGCCATCTGCTACGTATGGAAGGTTCCTGATGACCACGAGCGTTGCCCAAGCTCCCGAACACCTCGTCACCGACTTCGATTTCTATGACCCGGCTTTGGCTGGGGAAGTGGATCGGTTCAACGAGAAGATCGGCGAATTGGCCGCCAAGGGGCCGGTGGTCTATTCCACCGCCTATGGCGGGCACTGGATCGTCACCGGTTACGACGAGGCGCACACGATCCTGCGGGACCCGCAAACTTTTTCGAGTTACCCGAACAACCTGGTGAACGCCGGCGATGGCAAGTTCATCCCGCTGGAACTGGACCCGCCGGAACACACCTCGTATCGGCACGTGTTGCAGCCGCTGTTCAACCCCACCCGGATGCGCGCGCTGGAACCTGAGATCCGGGCCACGGTGAATCGGTTGATCGACGGCTTCGCTGATCGCGGTTCGGCGGAGTTCATCTCGGAGTTCGCCCACGAACTGCCCGCGGCGGTGTTCCTGACGCTGATGGGATGGCCGCTTGAGGACACGCGGTTGTTCAGCGAGGCCACCGACATCGTGGTGTTCGGCAAGCCCGGCGCCACCGAAGAGGAGAACGTCGTGGCGCGTCAGCAGGCTGCCCAGCAGATGTTCGCCTACTTCGCGGGCATCTTGGCGGATCGCCGGCAGAAGGACGATCACAACGACATCACCACTCAGATCATCAACGCTCCGTTGCAGACCGAAGATGGCCCGCGACCGCTCACTGACGAAGAGCTGTACCGGATGTTCTTCCTGCTGCTGATCGCCGGCCTGCACACCGTCCAGGGCAGCCTGGCCTGGAGTGTCATCCACCTGTCGCATCGGACCGACGAGCGCCAGCGACTCGTCGACGATCCGAGCCTGCTACCACAGGTGGTCGAGGAGATGCTTCGCATCGAGACTGCGGTGACCATGGGCCGTAAGGTGCTGCGCGACGTCGAGATCGGTGGCGTCCAGATGAAGGCGGGCGATCAGCTCGTGATCAATCTCGGCGCGGTGAACCGAGACCGCCATGAATTCGATTCCCCCGACACGGTGCGTATCGACCGTAGTCCCAACCGGCACTTGGCCTTCGGTGGAGGTCCGCACCGCTGCATCGGATCGCACCTGGCTCGCATCGAGATGTCGATCGCGCTCGAAGAGCTGCATCGCCGGATCCCCGACTACCGCGTCGACACCAGCAAACCGACTATTTCGCATGCGACTCAGATCCGCGGGGTCCTCCAACTGCCGATCCTGTTTACACCGGAGTCGGGGAAGGTGGAGTCGGTAACCAACGGCGGCAAGCTGTGAGCGGAACGGTCATCGACGCGCTCGCCTGGTGGGCGCGAACGAAACCCGATTTCGTCGCAATTGATTTCGACGGCGACGAACTCACCTACGGGGACCTGAACACCTGGGCCGACGGCGTAGCCGCGGATCTGATCAGCGTCGGGGTGACCGCGGGCGACCGAGTGTCGATCCTCGGGAGCAACAGCCTGGAATGGTGTGCGGCCGCGCTCGGTGCATTCAAGGTCGGCGCGATCGTGGCCCCGTTCAATCAGCGTATGGTCGCGCGCGAGTTGGGGGTGCTCGTCGGTGACTGTGAACCCAAAGTGGTGTTCTATGACGAGACGACCAAAGACCGCCTCGACGAAGTACACTCAGTGCAACCAACTTTCGCTGTGCGATCCCTGGACGACGAAGTCCGTCAACTGCGACGCGGCGGCCATCCGCCCAGCCCGGTCAGAGCCCCCGATCTGGACGAGGCGACGGCTATCGTCTATACCAGTGGTACCACCAGCGCACCGAAGGGCGTGGTATTCACCCACGGCACGATCGCTGGGGTGATGCACGACTTCCATCTCGTCGAGGGGGTTGAACCTGGCGGACCACGACAGCTCATGGTGTTGCCGCTGTTCGGTGCTCCCGGTCTGATCTGGGGCATTTGTCGAATTGTGCTCCACGGCGGAACTCTTCTGTTGCAGCCGGGGTTCGATCCTCGCCGCGCACTGGAGGTGCTGGCCACGAAGCGCGTCACCACGCTGATCGCGGTGCCGCTGTTGTTGGAACGGATGGCCGCGGAACCGGGGTTCGCCGCTGCTGACCTCCGTTCCATTGCCACCGCCCACGTCGGCGGTGCTCGGGTGCCGGCCGAGTTACTCAAGACATGGCATGCCAAAGGTGTCGTGTTGCGCCAACTTTATGGTCAGACGGAGATCGGCGGGACGGCGACCGTCATGCCGCGCGAGGAAGCATTGCAGTCCCCGGAAAAATGTGGATGGGGAAGCGTTTTCACCAAGATCCGGGTGGTGGACGAGAACGACGTGGACGTGCCGGCGGGGACCCCGGGCCAGATCCTGTTGCGCGGTCCGGGGATGATGCCGGGGTACTGGCGCAACGGAGTCGCCACCGAGGCCGCGCTCAAGGGCGGTTGGCTGCACACCGGTGATATCGGCGTCCTCGATGAGCGTGGCTACCTCACCTTTGTCGAACGGCAGAAGGACATGATCATCTCGGGCGGACTCAACATCGCGCCAATGGAGATCGAGATGGTGCTGCAGGACATGCCTGGTGTCGCGGAGGTCGCCGTTTTCGGGGTGAGCGACCCCAAATTCGGCGAGACGCCCGCCGCGCTGATCAACGCCGGAGCATCCGTCTCGACCGACGCCGTGGTTGATTGGTGCAATCAGCGTCTCGCCGACTTCAAGGTGCCTCGCTACGTCGTGTTCACAGAAGAGCCGCTACCAAGGTTGGCCAGCGGCAAGATCGCCAAGCGCGAACTGCGTGACACCTACGCCGACATCCCCGAGCGTCATCCCAAGGTTCGCTGACAGGGTGTGCTGTCCAGCGGACCCGCGCTGGCGTCGGTGACACACCGACTCAGTCATAGTGGTGCGAGACGGCCTCGGTGTCGGCCCTCCGCCAGACCAGCGTGGGCCACAGCGTCGTCGTCCGGAATACCAGCGGGTCCGAGGACAACGTCAGCACGTCTTGGTCGAGTTGGGCATAGCGCTTCTGCACGTCTCCGACCCAATTCGGGTAGAGCGAGACCGCGACTTCGTGCCACACGACGGACTCTGCTTCATCTACTCGGAAGGACCCGGAGTAGGCCAGGTATCCGGCCGCAGCGCTGTCCCGTTCCTCGACTGTGCCGCCATGCACCCGGGCGGAGCGATAGGCCGGTCGGTCCCGGGCCATGATCTGGGCTGACATGTGGCCGTCCGCGGTGTAGAGGATCAAACCCCGGGCGTCGGTGCCCAGCGGATAACCGATGTGGTTGTCGGCAGTACGGGTTGAGTAGCTAACCAGCTGCCACGAGCCGATCAGCCGCTGACGTAGCGAGAAAGAGGTCACGGGGGTCCATCTCTGTGCGGATCACGCCGACTGTGCGTGGCCTGGCTACAACACAAAATATCTTATTAGAATAGGTTAACTCCTAGTTTGATGGTTCTTGTGTGCTGGACCCCGGCGGTCGGGTAGGCGATCATGTAGCGAGGTAGCCTACGTTCTAGGTCGACCCCAATCGTTCGGACCCGCGTCTTCTCTCGCTGGTGACCTTGACCACAGCGTGCCTAATTGCATAAGGTTTACCAACCGGCTTGCGCGCCGATCCTGGAATGGTCGACCCGTCGTCCGTCGGACAGATTTCCGGTGTTCCGCAGTCGTCGATCTTGTTCACCCGGCAATGCCGGGGCATAGGAAGGGAGTTCGCCATGAGCGGCACCGTCGTCGATGCGCTGTCGTGGTGGGCGCGCACCAAACCCGATCAGGTAGCGATCGATTTCGACGGGGATGAGCTGTGCTATCGGGAACTGAACAACTGGGCCAACGGGGTGGCTGGTCGTCTTCGCGATGTCGGCGTGGCCGCCGGCGACCGGGTGGCGATCGTCGGGTCCAACAGTCTGGAGTGGTGCGCCGCGGCGCTGGGTGCAGCGAAGCTCGGGGCGATCCTCGCGCCGTTCAACCAGCGGATGGTGGCCCGGGAGTTGGCTGTCCTGGTCGGCAATTGTGACCCCAAGGTGGTGTTGTGCGATGAGAGCACCTGTGAGCGGGTCCAGGAACTGCGCACGATGGAGTCTGGCTTCACGGTGCAGTACTTGGAAACCGATGTGCGTCCGCTTCGCCACGGTGACCATCCGCAGGCAGCGCCTGGTTTACCCGATGTGGGCGCTCCGACCGCCATCGTCTACACCAGCGGATCCACGAGTACGCCCAAGGGCGTGGTCTTCACGCACGCGATGATCGCCGGTGTCATGCACGAGTGGCATCTGATCGAGGGCATCCTGCCCGACACGCCCCGGCAGTTGATGGTGTTGCCGCTGTTCGGAGCGCCCGGCTACATCTGGGGTGTGTGCCGCAACGTGATACACGGCGGGACATTGTTCCTACAGCCCCGATTCGATGCTCCCAAGGCGCTCGATATTCTCACCTCCAAGCAGATCACTGCGCTGATCGGACCACCGATCATCTTCGAGCAGATCGCCGCTGAGCCGGGGTTCGCCGATGCGGAGATCAGTTCGATCTCGACGGCACACGTGGGTGGGGCTCGGGTCCCGGTTGGGCTGCTTCGGGCGTGGCACGCCAAAGGTGTTGCGCTGCGCCAGATCTACGGTCAGACCGAGATCGGCGGCTCGGCGACTGCGATGCCCCGTGAGGAGGCCCTCAACCACCCTGAGAAATGCGGCTGGGGCGGCATCTTCACCAAGATTCGGGTGGTGGATGAGAACGACCGGGATGTGCCGGCCGGCGTCGAGGGGCAGATACTGCTGCGCGGCCCCGGTATGACGCCCGGCTATTGGCGGAACGAGGACGCCACCCGCGTCGCGCTGAGAAATGGCTGGCTGCACACCGGAGACATCGGCGTGCTCGATGCGCAGGGATATCTGACGTTCGTCGATCGACACAAGGACATGATCATCTCGGGCGGGATCAACATCGCGCCGATGGAGATCGAGATGGTGCTGCAGGAGATGCCCGCCGTGGAAGAGGTGGCGGTGATCAGCGTGGCCGACCCGAAGTTCGGTGAAACACCCGCGGCGCTCGTCTACGCTGGCGCCGCCCTGTCGACTGCAGACATCGTCGCCTGGTGTAACCAACGACTCGCCGACTACAAAGTGCCTCGCTACGTTGTCGTCCTCGACGAGCCCCTACCACGCTTGGCCAGCGGCAAGATCGCCAAACGCGAACTGCGCGACAGCTATGCCGGCATTCCCGACACCTATTCGAAGGTGCGCTGATGCGAATCGGACTTTCAGTCGGCTACTGGGGTGCTCGCCCGCCGAAGAACATCGAACGATACCTGGCCGAGGCCGAGGAGGTCGGGGTCGAAAGTATGTGGACCGCGGAGGCTTACGGCTCCGACGCGATCTCGACTTTGGCCTGCTGGGGTACGCGTACGGCTGCGATGAGACTGGGGACCGCGGTCTGCCAGATGTCGGCACGCACGCCGACCGCGATGGCGATGGCGGCATTGACCATCGATCATCTGAGTAGCGGGCGGATGATCGTGGGAATCGGTGCCTCGGGCCCGCAGGTTGTCGAAGGATGGTACGGCCAGCCCTACCCGCGGCCCCTGGAACGCACCCGAGAGTACGTCGACATCATGCGCAAGGTGTGGGCTCGGGAGGCGCCGGTGACCTACTCGGGCCGCCACTACCAACTGCCCTATAACGGCGAGCGGGGTGCCGGGCTGGGTAAACCGCTGTTGTCCACGGTGCATCCATTGCGTCCCGACATCCCGGTCTATCTGGGCGCGGAGGGGCCGAAGAACGTTGCCCTGGCAGCTGAGATTGCCGACGGCTGGCTACCGCTGTGGTTCTCGCCGAAGTCCGATGAATTCTATCGAAATGCGTTGGCAGAGGGTTTCTCTCGGCCGGGTGCGCGCCGCAGCGCTGACACGTTCGACGTCGCCGGCGTGGTGTGGGTGAGCGAGCACGAGGACGTCGAGGTCGCGGCATCGCGGATCAAGCCCGTGATCGCGCTCTACGCCGGCGGCATGGGGGCCAAGGACGTGAACTTCCACAACGATGTGTTCGTGCGAATGGGATGGGGAGACGTCTGCGCGAAGGTGCAGGAACTCTACCTGGCCGGACGTAAACAGGAAGCCAGCGACGCGATCCCGCTGGAGATGGTCGAGGACGTGGCTCTGGTGGGACCCGTCGACAAGTTGAGTGCGGATCTGAAGAACCGTTGGGGCTCAACGTGCCTGACGACCATGGTGTTGGGCGGTCGACTGAAACAGGAAACTTTGGCACAGTTGGTGCAGACGGCCGACGCTCTCTGAGCGCTGCTCTGCCCGGTTCTTGAACAATCGGCGCAGTCAGTTGGTGCGGAAACGCGGTCCACCCGCCCATACGCCGATCTCTTCGCCGGAGATGCGCGCTGCGGGGGCGGATACCAAGAATGCCACGGTGGCGGCGATGTCCTCCGGTGCGATTGCCGGCCAAGCGCGCACCATGGCGGCGCCGTCATCTCCGCTGGAACGGGTCATTTCGGTTTCCACGTAGCCTGGCAGTACCGAGTTCACGGTGATACCACGGTCGATCACCTCTTTGGCCAATGTGCGGACGAGCCCCATGACGCCGGCCTTGGCGGCGGAGTAGGCGGCAACCCCTGGGGTGATGGTGCGCTCGGCGATCGGACTCCCGAGCATGACGATGCGCCCATAACCGGCCTCATACATGGCCGGGAGCGCATGGTGGGTGCAGTAGTAAGCACCATTGAGGTTGACGCCGATCACCCGATCCCAGTCGGCGGGCTCTTGCTTGCGCACGGAGCCGACGACGTTGAGCCCCGCGTTGTTCACCAGAACCAGCGGCGGACCCAGCCGTGTCGTCGTCTCGGCCACGAGGTTTGCAGCGGCTGCGGGATCGCTGATGTCGGCTTGCAGGGCAATCGCGGATCCGCCCGCGGCTTCGATCTCCTTGACCAGTCGTTCTGCGGCGTCGGCGCTACTGGCGTAGTTGATAGCGACGGCGAACCCGTCCGAAGCCAACCTGCGTGCGATGGCAGCACCGATCCCACGTGCGGCGCCGGTGATGAGAGCTACCCCGGGGGAGGCGGAAAGCTCGGGCTGACTCAATTGGGGGCTCCTTGTCTGCGGCGACCGCGATTCTGGTCCACATAACCTTATGAAGATAGATTAATCGGGTCAATGCTGGGCGTCATTTTGTCGGGAACCTCAGTTCTGGATCAAAATTCGCTTGCCGGGGACCCAACTCCAACTGCTCAAACCAATGGGGTCTAGCCCGGAGGTTCTCCAGGTGTGATCTGGTCGTCAGACTGGGCTGCGCAAAATTTGACAGAAATAGGGGATACTGTTGCCATGGCACGTCCTCCCAAACCGTTGATTCTGCGTGAAGCAGTCGTCGAAGCCTCACTGCGCATCATCGACACCGAGGGGCTCGCTGCCTTCAGCCTGCCTAGACTCGCGCGCGAACTCAACGTGCAGGCGCCTTCCCTGTACCACCACTTCTCGGACAAGGCCGAGATTCTCGCGGCGGTCGCACGCGCGATCGTGCTCGATACCCGAGTGCCCGACCCGAAGTCGGTTCCCAACTGGATCGAGTGGTTTGTCGCTCTCAGCTTGGCATTTCGCGAGGCGATGCTGCGGCATCGCAACGCCATGCCGTTGATCCTGCAGTATCCGCCACGCGACGTGGTGTTGCGCAGTTATGGCAGTGGTGCCGAGTTCCTGCAGGAGCTGGGTATTCCTGAGGAGCAGGTGGTGGTGATCGTCGAGGGTCTGGATGCGCTCACTCTCGGCGCCGGAATCAGTGCGGCGGCGCGCGGAGGCGAACCGGGCCGGCCCTTTGCCAACGTCGACTCGACGGTCGATCCGCGCCTCGCGAAGGTGGCGAAGGCCAACAAGCGCTCGGCCACAGGCGTGTTCGCGGACGTCATCCGCGCCTTTTTGCGCGGCGCTGCGCCACAGGTTCCGGAGACGGCGGCGCCTCCGAGAGTGTGGGGTCGGGTCGCTTCAGGCGACGGCAAGGTGGCCCAACCCGCCTCGTAGGCAGTCAGCGAGACTGGAGCGACAAGGCCCGTTCCGGACAGATGCTCACGACGAGCCGGGCCTTGTCGAGCTGATCGTCGGGAATCGGATCGACCAGCAGGACCGGATCGCCCTGGTCATCACAGTCAAGAATCTCGGGGGCGCCCCCGTAACAGAGGCCGTGTCCCGCACACGCATTACGGTCGATGATGAGGTGCTCAGCCATGTGCTCCCAGCTTCCTGTCGATATCGCCGGGTTCGTCATCGACGGACTTACCTGGCAACAAGCTATCTATAAGTTATAGATTTAGCCTGTAGGCGTCAACGCCACCTCGTATCGGCCGTCCCGACGCCTGCTCTCGTCGACAGGAGTATTGATGACCGTACGAGCCGACCGGCCGAATTCGGTGGGGGAGTTGTTCGATCTGGCGGGTCGCGTCGTGATCGTCACCGGCGGAACTCGTGGCATCGGCTTTGCGATGGCCGAGGGGTTTGTCGCCGCTGGGGCGAAGGTCGTCATCGGCAGTCGGGATGTGGCCGCGGTGCAGTCTGCGACCGCCGCCTTGTCCCAACAGGGCGGCGAGGTGGCGGGCATCGCGGTGAACATGGGCGATCTCGCTGCCGGGCAGTCGCTAGCAGAGGCCGCCGTGGCCAACTTCGGCCGGATCGATGTCGTTGTGAACAACGCTGCGACGGGGGTGAGTCAGCCCCTCGGGGAGATCACCCCCGAGGCGTTCGAGAAGGTCTTCGCCGTGGACGTCCGGGGCCCGCTGTTCCTGGTCCAGGCCGCGTTGCCGCTGCTGCGGGCCGCACCGAGGGCAGCGGTGATCAACGTGATCTCGCCGGCCGCCTACATGTTCTCGGCCGATAACGCGCTCTATGCCGGCGCGAAGGCGGCGCTCCTGTCGCTGACCCGTTCGATGGCGGAGGCGTTCGCAGCTGACGGCATCCGGGTGAACGCGCTGTCTCCGGGGCCAACCGACACTCGAATGATGAGCACCCAGCCGGACGAGGTGCGACGGGAAACCGTAGAAGGGTTGTTGCTGCGTCGGATCGCAGATCCGCGAGAGATGGTGGGCCCGGCGCTATTCCTGGCCTCGCAAGCGTCCAGTTTCATGACCGGTCAGGTGCTGACCATCGACGGAGGGTTGATGCCGTGTTGAGTGATCCATTGTTCGACGTGTCAGATCGGGTCGTCGTGATCACCGGAGCCTCGAGCGGCATCGGCGAGTCCGCAGCCCGCTGCTTCTCGAAGCGCGGAGCGAAAGTGGTGCTAGCTGCGCGACGCAAGGAAGCGCTGGCGACTATCGCGGCGACGCTGCCCCATGCGCTTCCGGTCGTCTGCGAAGTCTCCGACCCGGCGAGTTGCCGGGACCTGGTGGCGAAGAGCGTCGACAGCTACGGCGCGATCGATGTGCTGGTCAACAATGCGGGGATGTCGCACGTCGGCCCCGCCGAGAATGAGTCGGTCGAATCTTTTCAGGATGTGTTGGCCACCAACCTGATCGGCACCTTCGTCTTGGCCCAGTCCGCAGCGCAGCACATGATCCGCGTCGGCTCGGGCTCGATCATCAACGTGGCGTCCATCTTCGGGCTGGCTGGCAGCGGTGCGATCAAACAGGCGTCGTACGCGGCCAGCAAGGGTGCCGTCGTAAATCTGACCCGCGAGCTCGCCGCGCAGTGGGCACGACGCGGCGTCCGGGTCAACACCATTGCGCCCGCCTTCTTCGCCACCGAGTTGACGACCGGAATGTGGAGCGATGAACGTTCCTTGGCCTGGCTGAGGCGGCGCACCCCGATGGGCCGGCCGGGAACGTTGGAGGAATTGCATGGGGCGCTGGTGTATCTCGCCAGCGATGCCAGCAGCTACGTCACCGGCTCGGTGCTGCCCGTCGACGGGGGCTGGACGGCGGTGTAAGGCTGACCGGCCGCTTTTGCGGCGCCGCCGGCCCGTCACTCGACGGAGAATGCGTTGTAACCCCGAACTGTCCAAGTGTGTTGCTGGTGAGGGCGCAAATTGACGGGCGCGGAAATCTCGTAAGACAGTTGGCAAAGCCGACGAAGGGTGTTAAATTCCTCTCATTAATCTACGAACATTAGGTAGATCACGGGTCGGACCGGTTGCGCAAGGAGTAGGGAAGAACCAATCGTGAGCGCACGACCCCAGGTGTTGCCAAGAGTGGCAATCCGCATGTTGGCGATCCAAAACCCCCAATCACAACCGGAAGGACGATGATGGGCCGTTTCGGCAGTGACGTCGCCGGATCCGCTGAGGCGGCGCCTGAGCGGCCGCCTTCGGGCGTGATCGCGTCGGAGAACGGCCTCGGCGAGAACCAATTGGACATAGGTTCGGACTTTCCGACCGGGCCTCTCGAGACATCGGCGCCGGTGAAACGTTCGCGGGCGGACCGCAGCTATGAGTTGATGACCCGGATCGGCTCGGCGCCGGCGGGCAAACCGTTCCGTGCACTGGGCGGATTCTTCGCGATGGCTCTGGACACCTTGCTGCTGATTCCGCGGAAAGGATTCCCCTGGCGGGAGTTTGTTCTCCAGTCCTGGTTTGTGGCGCGGGTGTCGTTGTTGCCGACCGTGATGCTGGCCATCCCGTTCACCGTGCTGATGATCTTCACGTTCAACATCTTGCTAGTGGAGTTCGGCGCAGCCGACTTCTCGGGCACGGGTGCTGCATACGGCACCGTCACCCAGCTGGGTCCGGTGACGACGGTGCTGGTGGTCGCGGGTGCCGCGGCGACGGCGATGTGCTCGGATCTGGGGGCTCGGACGATCCGTGAGGAACTCGACGCATTGCGGGTGATGGGGATCAACCCGATTCACCGTTTGGTGGTGCCTCGGGTGCTGGCGGCCACGATGGTCGCGACGTTGCTGTCCTCTGTCGTGGTGGTTGTCGGGATCACCGGGAGCTTCTTCTTTTCGGTGTACGTCCAGCACGTGACGCCCGGGGCCTTTGCTTCGGGCATGACGCTGATCACCGGCGCTGCCGACGTGGTGATCGCGTTGATCAAGGCGGGCTTGTTCGGTCTGACCGCAGGCCTGATCGCCTGTTATAAGGGCATTTCCGTGGGCGGGGGACCCGCCGGTGTCGGAAATGCCGTCAACGAGACAGTCGTCTTCACCTTCATGGCGCTGTTCGGAATCAACATCATCGCGACTGCGGTGGGATTGCAGGCAACGCTATGACCGTCGCGCAGGTGCCGCTGCCGAAACTTCGGGATTCCGCCCGCGACCTGGTCTACGGGCTGACCCGGATCGGCAACCAGTGGCGGTTCTACACCCAGACCATCAAGTCGATCGGCGATGCTCTCATCCACTACCGGGTGGAGCTGTTGCGATTGATCGCGCAGATGAGCCTCGGCACAGGTGCTTTGGCGGTGATCGGCGGGACGGTGGTGGTGGTCGGCTTCCTGACCATGACCACCGGTGCGTTGATCGCGGTGCAGGGTTACAGCCAGTTCGCCGAGGTCGGTGTCGAGGCCTTGGTGGGCTTCGCGTCGGCGTACTTCAACGTCAGGCTCGCGGCGCCGCTGGTGGCCGGCATTGCCCTGGCCGCCACCATCGGCGCCGGTGCCACCGCGCAGATCGGGGCAATGCGGATCAACGAAGAAATCGACGCGCTCGAGGTGATCGGTATCCGCTCGGTCGCCTACCTGGCGTCGAACCGGGTCGTGGCCGGGGTCGTCGTCGTCATCCCGTTGTACTGCGTGGCAATGATCATGTCATTCTTGGCGGCTCGCTTCGGAACCACGCTGATCTACGGCCAGTCCAGTGGCGTGTACGACCACTACTTCAACACGTTCCTCAACCCGGTCGACCTGCTCTGGTCGTTCCTGCTGGCGGTCACCATGGCGATCGTCATCATGTTGGTGCACACCTACTACGGGTACACGGCGTCGGGCGGGCCCGCGGGTGTGGGCGAGGCTGTTGGTCGAGCGGTACGGACCTCGTTGATCAGTGCAGCGTTTTTCACGATGTTCCTTTCCCTGGCCATCTACGGGCAGTCCGGCAACTTCAACCTCTCTGGATAGCGACATGGAACCAAGAAAAGGTGAGCGGAAGATCCATCCGCTGTGGTCGACGGCGTTCATGTTCACCACCATCATCGGGCTGATCCTGCTGTCGACGGCGTTGTTCGCCGGTACATTTCGTTCGTTCGTCCCGGTGACGCTGGCCTCGGACCGGGCCGGTCTGGTGATGGAGTCCGGGGCCAAGGTCAAGATGCGCGGTGTGGAAGTCGGCCGCGTCGCAGGGATCTCCGGCGGTCAGCAGACCGTGGAGCTGAAGCTGGAGTTGTTTCCCGACCAGGTCGCGCTGATACCCGCCAACGTGGATGCCCAGATCCGTGCTGCGACTGCGTTCGGCGCCAAGTACGTCGATCTCGTCTATCCCGACGATCCGAGCCCGCAGGCTCTCTCCGCCGGCGCTGTGGTGCGATCCCGCAACGTCAGTACCGAGGTCAACACGGTGTTCCAGAACATCGTCGGCGTGCTCAATCAAGTCGACCCGCCGAAGTTGAATTCCGTGTTGACCGCTTTGGCCGATGGGGTCCGTGGGCAAGGAGAGCGGATCGGGCGAGCCACTACTGACGCCAATACTGTTCTGTTGGAATGGAATCACCGCGCGGATACCATCCGGGAGGATTGGCGGGCTTTCCGGGACTTCAACGACGCCTACGGCGATGCCGCACCGGACATCCTGCGGGTGATGGACGCGGCAAGCACCACCAGCACCACTATCAGCACGCACGCCGAGGGCCTGGATGCCGTGTTGCTCAGTGTGCTGGGAATGACGCGCAGCGGTATCGACACGTTCGGACCGAGCCTGGGCGACCTCAACCGCGGTATCAACGTGCTCGAACCCACCACGAATACTTTGCAGACCTATAGCCCGACCTATACCTGCGTGATCCAGGGCGTCATTTGGTTCTTGGAAGATGCGGGCGGTTACGAGGCGATCGGGGGCAACGGCAAAAGCTTGGTCGCCGATGCCGGCCTTTTGTTGGGTGACGCGCCGTACCGCTACCCGGATCACCTGCCGATTGTGGGTGCCAAGGGCGGCCCCGGCGGCAAGCCGGGCTGTGGATCGCTGCCGGATGCCACCAAGAACTTCCCGGTGCGACATCTGGTGACCAACACCGGCTTTGGCACCGGCATGGATATCCGGCCCAACCCCGGTATCGGGTTCCCTGGCTGGGCAAACTATTTCCCGGTCACCCGCGCGGTGCCCGAACCGCCGAGCATCCGGAACAACTTCGGTGGGCCGGCCATTGGGCCGGTGCCCTACCCGGGCGCGCCTGCCTACGGTGCCGATCTGTACGCCGACGACGGCACACCGCTGTGGCCGGGCCTGCCCCCCGCGCCGCCACCGTCAGACCAGCCGCCACCGGACCCGAACAACCTGCCCCCGGGCACGGAACCGTTCGCTCCGACGGTACCGGCGATGGTGACCCCAACCCCGTTGCCGCCACCTCCGCCAACCCAGCCGTGACCGTCGCGAGGATTCGAGAAGGACTGTGAAAGAAAACCTGGTCGGCGCCCTGTGGCGCCTGGGCATCTTCGTGATGGTCTGCTTGCTGGCGATCTTCGTAACTCTGATGGTGTTCGCGCAGTTGCGTTTTCAGGATGAAGCCACCTTCAAGGCCGAGTTCTCCAACGTCAGCCTCCTGGAGAACGGCGACTTCGTTCGGATAGCCGGGGTCGAAGTGGGCAAGGTGAAGACGATCTCGCTGACGCCGGACGCCGTGGCGGTGGTTGAGTTCACCACCGACCACAGTGTCGTGCTCACCGATGGGACTCGGGCGGTCATTCGGTATGACAACCTCATCGGCGATCGCTATCTTGAGTTGCTCGAGGGTGCCGGCGGTATCGAGAGGTTGGCTCCGGGTGCGGTCATACCGATGGCCAGGACGGCACCGGCGCTCGACCTGGATTCACTGATCGGCGGCTTCCGCCCGTTGTTCAGGGCGCTGGACCCCGAGCAAGTCAACGCCCTGAGTGGGCAGTTGATACAGGCATTCCAGGGCCAGGGCGCCACGATCCGTTCCTTTTTGAATCAGGCGGCATCGTTCTCGAGCACGCTGGCCGACCGCGACGAGTTGATCGGCCAGGTCATCGTCAACCTCAACACTGTGTTGGGAACGCTGGGCGATGAGACCGATCAGCTGGACAAGATGGTGGGATCGCTGTCGGAGTTGGTGAGCGGCTTGGAGGCGCGCAAGGGCGAACTCTCCGATGGGCTGGCCCGGATCAGCGTCAACTCAGGCATCTTGGCTCCGTTCGTCGAAGAGATTCGTGCGCCGCTGCCCAAGGTCATCGAGGAGACCGACCGGGTGTCCAGCCTGGTACTGGCCGACTACGACTATGTCGATGAACTCCTGGCAACCCTGCCCGATGCCTACCAAGCGTTGAATCGGCACGGCATCTTTGGCGACTTCTTCAGCTTCTATCTGTGCGACATCATCCTCAAGGTCAACGGCAAAGGCGGTAACCCGGTGTACGTCAAAGTTGCCGGCCAAGACACGGGAAGGTGCACACCAAAGTGAAATCCTTCTCTGAACGCAATCCGTTCATGATCGGTCTGGTCGGGGTCTTGCTGACCACGGCGATCGTGCTGGGTGCCCTCAACTTCAAGAAGCTGCCCCTCTTCGGTTCCAGTGCACAACATTCGGCCTACTTCGCGGAGGCCAGCGGCCTGAGGTCCGGCGCCGGGGTGTTGATTTCCGGCTTCGAGGTAGGTGAGGTCACCGGCATCAGGCTCGAGGATGCGCGGGTTTTGGTGACCTTCGGCGTCGACAAGAATGTGCAGTTGGGGGATCTCACCGAGGCCTCTATCAAGACCAAGAGCATGCTCGGAGCCAAGGTGCTCGAGGTGACACCCCGCGGGGAAGGTGTACTGGCCGAGGCCATTCCGCTGGAGCGCACAGTGCCGGCCTATCAGCTGCCCGATGCGTTGGGCGATCTGGCCGACACGATCAGCGGTTTGGACACCAATCGGTTGAATGAGTCGCTGACCACGCTCGCCGACACCTTCAAGGACACGCCACCCGATCTACGCATGGCTGTCGAGGGAGTTTCTCGGTTCTCGCGCACCATCAACGAGCGTGACGAGCATCTGCGCGGTCTGTTGGCCGACGCCAACAAGGCGACAACGGTGCTGGCCGAGCGCAGCGAGCAGATCGGCGACATGATCCGCCACAGCAACATCCTCCTTGCGACGCTGCGCACGCAGAACAGCGCATTGGATCAGTTGGGTAACAACGTTTCCGCGGTGGCCCAGCAGCTCTCGGGTCTGGTTGCCGACAATCGTGCCGACCTCAAACCGGCATTGGAGAAATTCAACGGTGTGCTGACCATGGTCGACAACCGCAAGGCCGAGTTGCAGCGGTCGCTGAAGCTACTCAACTCCTACGCCCTGGCGCAGGGCGAAGCCGTGTCGTCGGGCCCGTTCTACAAGGCCTACATTGCCAACCTGCTGCCCGGCCAGTTCGTGCAACCGTTCGTGGATGCGGCGTTCTCCGACCTCGGCCTGGATCCGTCGGTACTGCTGCCGTCGCAGCTAGCGGACCAGGAGATCGGTCAGGAGGCCACTCCGCCGATGCCGGTGCCGTACCCGAGGACTGGCCAGGGTGGGGAACCGCGCCTGACGTTGCCCGACGCCATCACCGGCAAGCCGGGCGACGCCCGGTATCCGTACCGCGAGCCCCCACCGGCGCCCGCACCGGGCGGCCCGCCGCCGGGCCCGCCGGTGCCGCCGGCCCAAACCCCGCCAACCACCCACCCGCCGGTCTACCACGAGGCACCCGATGAGGTGCACGAAGGCTCTGCTTCGCATGGAGAGGGGCAACAGTGAGATCTCGTACGCTGCGCAACACACTGGTGTTGGTGTTGGCCAGTGTGCTGACCGCAGGGATCGCGGTGGTGGGCCTGCAAGCCGCGCAGCGCGCCAACCGGACGCACTACACGGCGTACTTCGCCAACAGTAACGGGATCTACCCGGGTGACGACGTGATGATCCTCGGGGTGACCGTCGGCAAGATCGAAACCATTGAACCGCAGCCCGAACGCGCCAAGATCAGCTTCTGGGTCAACGACGACCATCTGGTGCCTGAGGACGTGCGCGCGGTCATCCTTTCGCCGCAACTGATCACTGCGCGGGCCATTCAGCTCACGCCCGCCTACACCGGCGGCCCGACGTTGGCCGCCGGAGAGGTGATACCGGAAAGCCGCACCGCAGTACCGGTGGAATGGGATGACTTCCGCGAACAGCTCGAACGGCTCACCGAGAGCCTGCAGCCGACCGGCCCGGGGGAGACCAGCCCGCTCGGCGCGTTCATCAACACCGCGGCCGATAACCTGCGCGGGCAGGGTGCCACCATCCGGGAGGCGATCATTGAGTTGTCGCAGACGTTCTCGGCGCTCGGGGACCACAGCGACGACCTTTTCTCGAGCGTCAAGAATCTGTCCATCCTGGTCACCGCGCTTCATGACAGTGCGGATCTGATGCGACAGCTCAACGGCAACCTGGCAGCGGTCTCCGGTGTCTTGGTCGACGACGGCAGTGAACTCGGCGAGGCGTTCCGCGATATCGACCTTGCGACTGCGGATCTGGGTGACTTCCTCGCGGAGAACCGCGAATCGATCGGAGTCACCGGCGACAAGTTGGCTTCGGTCTCGCAGACGCTGGTGGAAAGCATTGACGAGGTCAAGCAGGCGCTGCACGTCATGCCGACCACCTTCGCCAATCTGCTCAACATCTACCAGCCGGCGCAGTCCGGGCTGACCGGTGTCATGGCGATCAACAACTTCGCTCACCCGATCCAGTTCCTGTGCGGCGCAATTCAGGCGGCGTCTCGACTGGGTGCCGAACAGGCGGCGAAGCTGTGCGTGCAGTACCTGGCACCGATTGTGAAGAATCGCCAGTACAACTTCCCGCCGCTTGGGGTGAACCCGTTCGTCGGCACCACGGCGCGCCCCAACGAGCTCACCTATAGCGAGGACTGGCTACGGCCCGACTATATTCCGCCGACTCCGGCCGATGCCCCAACGCCGGCCGCCGCACCACCGGCGCCCCCGGTGGGCGGCGCGTTGCCGGCCGAAGCTGCTGCCTCGACCAACCCGAATGACGGACTGGCGGGGATGATGACACCGCCGGGAGGTGGATCATGACTCGAAAGCCGCTGGGCAAGTGGGCGCTTCGTGCTGGGTTGGCCGCGCTGGCGCTGACCCTGCCGGCCTGTGGCTGGCAGGGCATCAACTCACTGCCGTTGCCGGGTACCGAGGGTGGCGGTCCCGAGTCCTTCGAGGTGCAGGCTCAGTTGCCCACAGTGCACAACATCGAACAAAACTCTCGAGTCCGAGTCGGCGATGTGACGGTCGGCAACGTCACGAAGATCGAGCGGCAGGGCTGGCATGCGTTGCTGACGATGACGCTCAACAGCGACGTGGAACTCCCGGCCAATGCCACCGCCACAATCGGGCAGACCAGCTTGCTGGGCACATTGCACGTCGAACTGGCGCCTCCGAAGGATGTTCCGCCGGAAGGCAAGCTCGGCGATGGATCGATGATCCCGCTGTCGGCAGGTGGCAGTTATCCTTCGACTGAGCAGACACTGTCGGCGATGTCGATGTTGCTGAACGGCGGTGGTCTGGGGCAGATCCAGGACATCACCAAGGCATTCTCCACGGCGTTCTCCGGCCGCGAAGAGGACCTGCGCAGCTTCATCGGGCAGATGGACCAGTTCGTCACTGACCTCAACGTGCAGAAAGACGACATCATCGCGGCCACCGACAGTCTCAACCGTTTGGTCGGCAGATTCGCCGACCAACAGCCCGTGCTCGACGAGGCGCTGCGGACCATCCCGGACGCGCTGGCGGTGTTGAACAAGGAGCGCGACCTGTTCGTCCAAGCGGTTCACCAGGCGGGTGAGTTCAGCGCGCTGGGCGCCGACCTGGCCAACCAGAGCAAGGAGGCACTGGTCAAGGAACTCAACGATTTTGGCCCCGTGCTCGAGGCCCTGGCCAACGCCGGACCTGATCTGACCCGTTCGCTGGGACATTTGGCGACCTTCCCCTGGCCCAAGGACACGCTGCTGAACTGGTTCCGCGGCGACTATGCCAACCTCACCGCGGTCTTCGATCTCACGTTGAGCCGCTTGGACACAGGCTTCTTCACCGGCACCCGGTGGGAGGGGGACCTGACCGAGTTGGAGATGCAATGGGGCCGCACCATCGGTCAGATACCCAGTCCGTCGACCGCCGGCAACCCGCTGGTGGTCCCCTACAAGATGGATCAAGGTCCGTAGAACATGCTGCACAGGCGAATCAAGATTCAGTTGGCCATCTTCGCTGTGGTCGCGCTCGTCGGCGGCCTGGTGATGGTGTTCGGCTATATGAAGGCACCGGGCAACTTCTTCGGGCTGGGGCGCTACAAGGTCACGGTCGAACTGCCGGCCGCCGGGGGACTGTACAAGACCGGAAATGTGAGCTACCGCGGCACCAACGTCGGCCGGGTACAAGAGGTACGTCTGACACCGACCGGCGTGGAGGCGGTGCTCTCGCTGACTTCTGGCATCGATATCCCGTCGGACCTGATTGCCGAGGTGCACAGCGTTTCGGCCATCGGGGAGCAGTACGTCGCGTTGCTGCCGAGCAACGGTGATTCCCCGCCATTGCAGGATGGGGACGTCATTCCGCTGGAGCGCGCTTCGGTGCCCCCGGACATCAACAGCCTGCTCGACGCCACCAACACCGGGCTGGAAGCGATTCCACGCGACAACCTGCGGACAGCCATCGATGAGGCGGCCCGGGCCGTCGGTGGTCTGGGCCCGGAGATCCGCCGGTTTGTCCAGGGCTCGACCGAGTTGGCGTTGGATGCTCGCGAGAACCTGGACCCGCTGGTGGCGTTGATCGACCAATCCCAGCCGGTGCTGCGGTCCCAGTCGGACAGCTCCGCCGAGATCCGCTCCTGGGCATCGAGCCTGGCTGCCCTCACTGAGGATCTACAGACCCATGATGCGTCGGTGGGATCAACGATGCAGCGAGCCCCGCAGATCGAGGAGATGCGGCAGTTGTTCGATCGGATTAAGCCCACGGTGCCGATCATCGCCGCCAATCTGGCCAGTACCGGTGAGGTGTTACTGACCTACCAGCCCGCGGTCGAGCAATTGTTGGTCCTGCTGCCACCGGGTGTCGCGATGTTGCAGGGCATCATGGTGCCGGGCTTCAACGTGAAGCAGAAGTACAAGGCCATCACGATGGACTTCAACCTCAACCTCAACCTGCCGCCGCCCTGCGCTACCGGTTTTCTACCGGCCTCGCAGCGTCGCACGCCCGCCGCGTTGGACTTCCCCGACCGGGTACCCGGAGCGCTGTACTGCCGGGTACCCCAGGACGCGATGCTGAATGTGCGTGGTGCTCGCAACCTCCCATGCTTCACCCGTCCTGGTAAACGGGCAGCGACTGTGGAACTTTGTGAGAGAGAAGAAGATTACGTGCCTCTCAACGAGGGGTACAACTGGAAGGGCGACCCGAACGCCACGCTCACCGGGCAGGATATTCCACAGGTGGTCGGGCCCGATGAGCCCGCGGAGGCGGCACCCGCGCCCGGGGTGGCCGCCCCGCCCCCGATCGCGATCGCCGAGTACGACCCCCAATCGGGCAGTTACATCGGTCCCGATGGTCAGACCTACACCCAGTCGAATCTCGGCCAAGCAGGCAAGGAGCAGACGTGGCAGGACATGTTGATGCCGCCGAACGAGAAGTGAACGGGCCGGAGGACATCGATGACGACGTCGCAACCGGGGTCGATATTGGCACCGATCAGCCGCACTCGCCGGTACGGGCGGCACTGGTTGTCGGACTCGTAGCCTTGACAGCCGTGGGGTCGGTGGCGGCATGGCTCGGCCATCAAGCCTACGAGTCCCTACGAGTTCAGCACGAGCACCACGTGTTTCTTCAGGCAGGTCGACAAACCGCGTTGAATCTGACCTCCATCGATCACACGACGGCTGAGCAGGACGTAGCGCGCATCCTGGAGTCGGCCACCGGTGCGTTCCGCGACGATTTCCAAAGCCGCACCGACTCCTTCGTCGAGGTGGTGCGGAAGGCGCAATCGAAGTCCGAAGGCACCATCGTCGAATCAGGTGTGGAATCGGCCACCGGCAACGAGGCGCAGGTGTTGGTTGCGGTGAACGTCTTGACCACCAATGCCGGGGCTCCAGAGCAGGAACCGCGGAGCTGGCGAATGCGGATGACCGTCCAGAAGTCAGCTGGTGACGCAAAGGTATCCGACGTGGAGTTCGTGGCATGACTGTAACGGCGACAGAGAAGAATGCCGGGGTCATCGACGAGGTGGCCGACGCCGACTCCACGGCGGTCGGGACCACCGACGATGGCCCCCGCCCCGATCCGGCAGCCGCCCGCGGACCGGGATCCGCACGGTGGCTGCGGGTGTGCGCGTTCATCGTGCTGCCCGCGTTGGTGCTGCTCTCGGGGTTGGGGGCCGGCTACGCAAAGTGGTTGGGCGGTTCGGCTGAGCGCAACCCGTCGGCGTCTATCGCGGCCGTACAAGCCGCCACCGACGGCACGATTGCCATGCTGTCCTATCAACACGACACAGTCGAGCAGCAACTCGGTGCCGTGGGCGACCGACTGACCGGAGACTTCAAGGACGGCTATGCCGCACTCGTCAACGACGTGGTCATCCCCGGCTCCAAGCAGCAGAAGATTTCGGCGGAGGTCACCATCCCGGCGGTGGCGCCGGTGACAGTATCCGATACCCATGCGGCGGTTCTGCTGTTTGTCAATCAGGCGACCACGATCGGCGACGATGCGCCGACCTCCACCACCTCATCGGTGCGGGTCGGTCTCGACAAGGTGGACGGCAAATGGCTCATCTCCGAGTTCCAACCGATTTGAGAGCGATGAAGAGCACATACCGAGGTCGGAGCGGACGTACCGGACCCCGCCGCTGCACCGGCATTGCGGGGGTCGTAGCGGCCGTCGCCGCACTTGCGGCGGTGACGAGTCCGCCGACCGCACGCGCCGACGAGTTGGCCTACCTCGTCAATGTGACTGTGCGACCCGGTTACAACTTCCCCAATGCCGATGAAGCACTTCGTTACGGTCGGTTCGTCTGCGACAAGGTGGCCCAGGGCCGCGCCTACACCGACGTGGTCGCAGAGACCAAGCACGATCTGCGTACCGCCGACGAGTACCAGGCCGCGTACCTGATCAATCAGGCCGTCAACGAACTGTGTCCGGCCCAGATCTGGCAGTTGCGAAACTCCGCCGCGCCCTACCGCCCGAACGAGGTGCCGTGATTCTTTATTCGAGCCCCCTACTGCCAGCGGTGGCTGCGGCGATGCTGATGGTCATCCCCGCGGTGACCGCCCCCAGCGCTCACGCCGACAACAAACGCCTCAACGATGGCGTCGTCACCAACGTCGACACAATCAAGAAAAAGGCGGGTTGCAGCGGCGACCTCAAAGTCAATCCACAGCTGCGATTGGCCGCCGAGTGGCATACCAGAGACGTGTTGAACAACCGCAACCTGCACGGCGAGTTGGGATCTGACGGGTCCACGGCGCAGGACCGGGCCCACGCCGCGGGCTACCGTGGCCGAGCCAGCCAGACGGTTGCCATCAACCCGGCGCTGGCGATCAACAACATGGAGGTACTGCGTCAGTGGTACTTCAACCCGGCCACGATGGCGGTGATCCAGGACTGTGCCTTCACCGAGATCGGGGTGTGGTCGGAGAACCATCTCGACCGCTCGGTGGTGGTCGCCGTCTATGGGGCACCGGCGTAGGGGAGGCGCTGGGGTGCTTAGCCGCGGTCGTCTGCGGCTCCGGCCTCGAATGCCACTGCGAGGCCCGCTCGGGCCGCGCTGTCCAACAAGGCCGGCGGTTTCCGGTCTGCGAGCAGACCGTCCATCAGGGCGATGTCTTTGGCGAGCAACCGCGCCCCGTGGGTGGTGCCCTCGCTGTGTCGCGGAAAAGCGCTGCGGCATCCGCCGGCGACAAACATCTGGTTGGCACGACTGGACCCGGTGGATGACGCGATCGCGGTCATCGACAGCGCGACGTCGAGTCCGAGTTCACGGCACAGCACGATCGCCTGCTCGGTGACCGCGACCTGGGCGGCGAACAGATAGTTGTTCACCAGCTTGAGCACCTGGCCGGAGCCCAGCGGGCCGACATGAAGGACCGGCGACCCGAAGGTCTCGAAGACCGGAAGTGATTGCTGCACCGGAAGTTCAGGTCCGCCGACCATCACGGTCAGTTCACCGTCGAAGGCCCGGGCCCGTCCGCCGGACACCGGGGCGTCGAGGACCTCGACCCCGTGCGGTGCGGCCGCGGCGAGACGAACGCACAATTGGGGAGCGACGGTGCTGTGCACCGCCAGCACCGACCCCGCCGTCATGTGGGGCAGTACAACATCGGCGACCTGCTGCACCTGGTCGTCCGTTCCGACGCATACGCCCAGCACTTCGCTATGGGCTGCCAGCGCGCCCAGGGAGTCGGCGGCTATGGCGCCGCGCATGATCAGCGGGCGCGCCTGCTCGGGTCGGCGCGCGTACACCGCCAGATGGTGACCGGCTTCCAGGATGCGTTGTGCCATCGGCTCACCCTGGTCGCCCAGCCCGACAAAACCAACTCGCACGCGCAAACCTCTACTGTCCCGATGACCCGTTAACGGGGGTCGCGCGCATCGGTACGGTCAGCAGGCCGCGGCCCTCACCGCCGTTGTACCGCAACGCGTAGTAGTCGGTGACCTCGAAATCGGAGAATGCCGCCAGGAACTCCTCCAGTCCGACCCGGACGCCGAGCTTGCCCAGATGGGATCCGACGCAGCGGTGCGGCCCGGCGCCGAAGCCCATGTGACGGTTCGGGAATCGGTCGAGCACCACCTCGTCGGGCTTGTCGAAGATGGTTTCATCGTGGTTCGCAGAACCCAGCCCGACCATCACCAGATCGTCCTTCGGGATCGGGCACCCGTCCAAGACGGTGTCTTTGGCGGCAGCGCGATTCATATGCGGTACCGGGGTGACGTAGCGGATGAACTCTTCGACGGCGGTCGGCATCAGCATGGGCTCGCGGTGCAACCGGGCTCGATCCTCGGGATGCCCCGCCAGCCACACCAGCGATCCTGCCATCACCGCACCGGTGGTGTGGAGACCGCCGAAGGTCGTCTGCAACAATAGGCTCTGCTGCTCATCCAGACTCAGCGGCCGGCCATCGACCTCGCCGTCGACGATCGCCGAGATGATGTCGTCGCGGGGCGGTTCGGAGGCTCGTCGCTGCAAGGTTGCGGCCAGGTGTCCGAAGAACTCCATCGACAGCCGAATGCCCTCTTCGTCGTCGCGGACGCCGGCGGCCAGCACTCCGGTCCAGTGATCAAGCTTGTCCAAATCTTCAGGCTCGTAACCGATGACGCGCAGCGAGACGCGTTTGGCGTAGGGCTCGCAGTAGTCCGTGCAAAGATCGAACTGGTCCGGGTTCGCAATCTGCTCGATCCACTCGCGGGCCAGTTCACGCATCCAGCCCTCGTGCTGTTTGACCACTTGCGGCGCCAACCGCGGGTTGAGAATGCGTCGGTACTCCCGGTGCAACGGCGGGTCGACCTCACCGGGCAGCAGGGTCATGTTCTGCCGAGGAATGTTGACCCCGAGAGTGGCGGTGTAGGTCTCGCAGTCGGTGAGCACCGCCTTGACATCGTCGTAGCGCGAAGTGAACCAGAAGCCGCCGTACCGTTCGCTGTGGATGACCGGGCACTGCGCACGCAACCGCCGCCACAGATCGTGCGGTGACACCACGATTCTGGAGTCGCGGTGGTCGTACTGCAGTTGCTCCCATCCGCTCGGTCGGGTCGGGCGTGTCTCGAGCATCTCCGGCATGGCGTTACTCCTCGTAGCTGGGCTGGGTCACCGGTTCAGGTGGCCGGCGTCGACAGGGAAAGTCACTCCGGTGACGTAGCGGGCTTCGTCGGAGACCAAGTAGGCAATGGCATTGCTGACGTCGATGGGTTCGATCAACGGCACCGGCATCGGATTCTGGTAGGCGGGAGCACCGGCGATCTCCGGGTTGGCGGCCGCCCAGGCGCCGTACTCTTCGTTGGCGACCATGGGGCTGTTGACTCCGGTGGGATGTACGGTGTTGACCCGGATCATGTGCTTCGCCAGTTGCGAGGCATACACCCGCATCAGTCCCACCACGCCATGTTTCGCCGCGACATAGCCGACCTGTCCCGGAAGGGTATTGAGGGCGAGGCTGCTCAGGCCGGCTGCCGAACTGGTGATGACGATCGCCCCGCCTTTGCCACGCTCGATCATGCCCGGGATCACCACTTCGAGGGTGTGCCAGACTCCGGTGAGCATGGTGTCGATCGCGTCATACCAGGATTGTTCGCGGTCACCGGGTTCGAGGACTGGCATGATGCCGGCGTTGGGCAACGCGATGTCGACGTGTCCGAACTGGCGGACCCCGGCGTCATAGGCGGCCTGCACATCGGCGCGCTTGCGCACGTCACCCACGAATGTGACGATCGATCCGCCCGCCGCGGTCACCAGCGCCTCGGTCTCGGCCAGATCGTCCTTGGTGGCCATCGGGTAGAACACCGACTCGATCTGGTCGCAGATGTCCATCGCGATGATGGCGGCGCCCTCCTCGGCCAACCGCACCGCATGCGAACGGCCCTGTCCGCGTGCGGCTCCGGTGATGAAGGCGACCCGGCCGTCGAGTTTGCCCATGGCGTTACACCTGCTTTCTGTCTTGTCTGGTGGGGCGGTCAAGCGCCGGAGTCCACGATGACGATGGCGTTCTCCGGGCAACATGCGACGGCGTCGTCCAGGAGATTGTTGTGCAGGAGATTGTTGTCTTTGATCGTCGCGTCGGGGCGCACGAGCCCGTAGCCCTCCTCGTCGGGTTCGAACATCTGCGGGAACAACTGGTAACACTGGCCGTGTCCCTGGCAACGTTCGTCGATCTTGACTCCGGTCACGTCGCGGCTCCTCTCGCGCACGATCCGGGCTGCGGACCGGCGTCGAAAATCGTTGTGATGCGGCTTACAAGTGAACGTAAGGCGTGACCGCGCGCGGGTCTATGATCAAACAGCGCACGGGCAGGTGACCGCGATGGTCATCGGTTGGGGGTCAATGATGTCCGTTCGCGGCGAGCTCGTCCCACACGATTGCAGTCAATTGATGCAGGGCCTCGTGGTCGCGGGCCCGATCGTCCCGCCAGACCGCATAGGTGACCAGCCGGACGTCGTCGTCGTCGAACGGCAGGAACAGCACCGGTTCGTCGGCGAACGCCTTACGGGTGGCCCCGAATTCGGCCCCGCAGATCGTGAACGCCTGGCCTGCCGCGACCATCGGGACCAGTTGGGACTGATTATTCGACGGAATAGCGACTCGCCCGTGCACACCGTGGCGAATGAGCAGCTCGTCGGTCACGCGGTAGACGAACGGAGCGGCCGCTTCGCGCAGCGAAACGTACGGCAGATGAGCCAGCTCATGGATGCGCACGCTGGTGCGGTCGTCGAATCCGGTGCCGCGACCGATCACCACGGCGACCCGTTGGTCCTCGACCCGCACCGCGACCAGCTGCGGGTCGACTACCCGTCCGTGGACGAACGCCAGGTCGACCTCGCCCCTGGCGACGGTGCGCAACAGCGGTGCAGTGGAGGCGGATTCGTGGCGGACCCGGATCCTCGGGACGGCGTCGTTGATCAGTTGCAGAAACCGCGAACGCAGCCGGGGTGACACCTCAGGAGCCATCCCGACTGTAGCCGACCGGATGGCCGGTTGGCGCACGCCTGCGGCGATCTCGCGCAACGCATCGAACTTCTCCACCACCTCGATCGCCGACGGAAGCAGCCTCCTGCCCACCTCGGTCAACGAAATGTGGTGGTAGTCGCGCACGAACAGCTCGGCGCCGAGTTCCCGTTCGAGATCCTTGATGCGCCGGCTCAGCGGCGAGGGCGCCATGTGCAGCCGTTCCGCCGCGCGGGAGAAACTCAGCTCCTCGGCAACCGCAACGAAATACCGCACATGGTGCATTTCCATGTCTCCAAGCATGTCGCCGGGGCCTGCCGGTGTCCATCACCAGATGACCGATTCGATCACCGGCCGTTGCCTGAGTTGATCGTGGACGACCGCCGCCGCGCGTTCCTACCCTGAGCGAACATCTTGTGCTGATAATTGTCCCCACCCGAACGGAGTAGCCGGTGGTCAATATCGTGTCACCGATAGCGGCTTGGGCTCGCCGCGAACCTGCGGCGCCCGCATTGGCGTGCGACGACGTGTCGCTGACGCGGGTGCAACTCGACGCCGCCGCCGGCGCCGCGGCGACCGCACTTGCGGCGCAAGGCGTCACCCGCGGGGATCGGGTGGCGTGCGTGGGCGGCATCAGCGCGGGCTGGGCTGTCCACGCACTGGGGGCGTTGCGTCTGGGTGCCGTGGTGGTGCCGATCAACGAGCGCTTGACCGCCCGCGAGGTGGCTCAGATCTTGCACACGACCGAGCCCCGGGTGGTGCTCTGCGACGAGCAACGCGCCCGGACCTGCGCCGACGCCGTGTCCGCCCTGGAAGACGCCCCAGTGGTCACCGCTATCCTCGGGTCGCTGCCGCCCCCCAGCGGCGTGGTGCCGGCGGGCGAGGTCGACGTTACCCGCGACGACTGTGCGCTCATCGTGTTCACCTCCGGCTCTACCGGCCGGCCCAAGGGGGTGCCGCTGACCCACGGCGCCATCCTCGAAGCGTTCTTCGAGTGGGTACTGCAAGAACCCACCCTGATGCGCGCACACGCGCTCAACGTGACTTCGCTCGCGTTCCTCGGCGGCCTGTTCAACGGCTTTCTGGCCCCGCTGATCCTGGGCGGGCGCACGACGATGCTGTCTACTTGGGATCCCGCCCGCGCGCTTGCAGTTCTACGTGAGGAGGCGATCACCAGCATGGCCAGTACGACGATCTTCTATGAACAGATGGCGGCGCTGCCCGCCTTCGGCTCCTCCGAACTGCCCGAACTGCGCATCGCGATCGCCGGGGGAAACCCGGTGTCGCGCAGGGTGCTCGAGGACTGGCAGAGCCGCGGTGTGTTGTTGCGTCAGTCCTATGGGCTGACCGAGGGATGCGCGGTCGTGAGCATCCCACCTCCGCTGATCGCCTCTGAACACCTCGATTCGGCGGGACTCGGTGGCATCCTGCGTCAGGTCGCCGTCATCGACAGTGCGGGCAGGCCGGCGGCCCCCGGAGAGCCGGGTGAGATTGCCATCAAAGGTGCCGGTCTAGCGCGGGAGTACTACCGCAATCCCGAGGCGAGCGCCGCGGAGTTCGTGGACGGCTGGTTGCGGACGGGAGACATCGGCACCATCGACGAGTCGGGTCTGCTGCGCGTCGTCGGCCGCCTCAAGGACATCATCATCTCCGGCGGGTTGAACATCTACGCCGCTGAATTGGAACGCACCATCGCGTGTCTTGCCGGCGTCGGCGAGGTCGCGGTCATCGGTGTGGCAGATGACCGGTACGGAGAAACGCCGGCCGCGCTTGTCTACGGCGCTGACGACCTCACCGAGGTGTTGGTGATCGCGCATTGTCGTCGGGAGCTAGCCGCCTACAAGGCGCCGCGCTATGTCGAGTTCGTCGAGAAGCCGCTGCCGCGGACGACTTTGGGGAAGATTGACAAAGGTGTCTTGAAAGAGCTTTACCGAGACCTACCGGCCCAGCGAGCTGCCTCGGCATGAATGGGTCCGGTGGTGGCCGTTGCTATCCGAGGTCGTGGAGGAATTTCAGGACCGCCGCGGTGAAGGCGTCGTTGTCGTCGCCGCTGACCATGTGGCCGGTACCGCCGACCTCCACGTAGGTCGCGTGAGGGATCAACGTCCGCAGTTCGAGTACCCCTTCGGCGGTCACCACGTCGGACTGTGCGCCCTTGACCAGAAGAGTTGGGACGTCGACGTTGCGGGCGGCTCGCCGACCCCGGGCGCGTCGGTGCTGGTGCGTTTCACCGCCCGGGCCCCTGTTGCCGATGAACGCCGGATCCCAGTGCCAGTACCAGCGACCGTCACGCTGCCGTAGGTTACGAGCGAGACCGTCCGGCTTCGGTGGCCGGGCCCGGTGCGGGTTGTAGGCGGCCACGGCCTGGGCGGCCTCCTCGAGGGTGGTGAAACCCGAGAGGCCGCTCTGCAAGAACTCCCGCACCCGCTCCACTCCCGGCAGGGAAGGCGACACCGCGATGTCCACCAAGACCAGGCCGGAAGCGATTCCGGGGTTCTCCCCGATGGCGACCAGTGCAGCCTGTCCGCCCATGGAGGCTCCGACCAGGATCGGCGGCATCGCCCGAGACTTCGCCACCGCCACCACGTCCCGGACCATCGCCTCGCTGCTGTAGTCGCCCTCGCCGGACCAGTCGCTGTCGCCGTGTCCACGTGCATCGACGGCATAAGTCGTCCACCCTGCCGCCGCAAGCCGTTGCCCGGTGCTCTTCCACGACCCGCGTGTCTGACCGCCCCCGTGTAGCAGTACCACCTCCGGACGGTCCGGGCCGGCGAGCGGAGACGACCAATGGTCGGTGGCCAGGTTGAGGCCGTTTCCGCGCAGGACCATGGGCTGATGGTGACGCACGATGCTCTCCCGGGATCAATGGGCCGGCCTGTACAGGGCCATGGCGTGTGACATTATCTAATGGTCATAGGAAAAGTTTTCTTGGGTCGATATGGCCGGGTCTGACGCGACCGGATCGATTCTCGAACTCGACGAAGGACGACTCTGATGGTTCGCAACCCGATGCGCTTCGGCGTGCACGTCTTCCTGACCGAGGAGTCGATGGGCGCGGCGGAAATGGCCACAGCGGTCGAGGACCGCGGCTTGGATGCGCTGTGGCTGCCCGAACACACCCATATTCCCACCAGTCGACGCACCCCGTATCCGCCCGGCGGAGAGTTGCCGGACGAGTACCGCCGCTGTGTCGACCCATTTATCGGACTGGCCGTTGCGGCCGCTGTCACGAGCCGGATCCGGTTGGGAGCCGGTGTCATTCAGGCCGCCCTACGCGATCCCATCGTCACGGCCAAGGCGGTCGCTTCCCTGGACCTGTACTCGAACGGTCGTGTCGAGGTGGGCGTGGGCGTCGGCTGGAACGAAGATGAGATCGCCGACCACGGCGTGAACTTCACCCGGCGGCGCGAGGTCGCCCGCGAGCACGTACTGGCAATGCAAGCCCTGTGGGAACACGACGAAGCCGAATTCCACGGCGAGTTCGTGAATTTCGACTCGTCGTGGTCATGGCCCAAGCCGCAGCAGACCGACGGACGGGGGCGTCGCGGAGTGCCCGTGCTGCTCGGTGGGGCGGCCGGCCCGAAGCTGTTCAGCCAGATCGTCGAATACGGATCGGGCTGGATGCCGTTGGCCGGTGGCGGCCTCACCGCCGGGGTGCAACGGTTGCGAGAGCTCGCCACCGCCGCCGGCCGTGACCCCGACGAACTCGCGGTGATTCCGTTCGGTTCGACGCCTGGCCACGACAAGTTCGACTACTTCGAATCCCTGGGCATCGGCGAGGTGATCTTCAATCTGCCCTGGGGGTCGCGGGACGTCGTCCTGCCCGCCCTGGACCGCCTGGCGGGGTTCGTCGCCGAGCGCCGCGGGACGGCGGCGTAGCCACCGCGCGAGCTGATAGCGCGGTCAGCTCGTGTACATGCGGATGAATGCGCCGACGGTCTCGAGTGCCTGTTGCGCCTCGGGCAACTGAGCGGCGAACATGTGGAACACGTGGAACAAGCCGTCGGCGATGTGGAGCTCGACCTGACCGCCCGCGGCCTTGGCGGCCTCGGCCAGCCGCACCGAATCGTCGAGGAGCAGTTCGCAAGCCCCAACTTGCACCAGCAGCGGTGGAAACCCGGCGAAGTCGGCGAACACCGGCGACACCCGGGGATCCCGCGCGTTGTGGCCGGCCAGGTATGTGCCGGCCATCTGTTCGGCTGCCGTGCGTGAGATGAGGGGGTCGACCTCGCCGAACCGCGTCATCGACTCACCCGACAAGGTCATATCGGTGAACGGGCTCAGCGCCACCACAGCGGCCGGCAACGGTTTCTTCTCGGCGATCACGGTGGCGATCGTTGAGACGGCCATCCCGCCACCGGCAGAATCCCCTGCCATTACCAGCTTTTCGGTCCTACCGCCCAACTCCTGCACCAGTGCGTTGTAGGCGGCGCGAGCGTCGTTCAGACCGGCGGGGAACGGATTTTCGGGTGCCAACGCGTAGTCCGGGACGAAAACCCTGGCACCGCCGGACCGCGCAATGCGCGAGGCGAGGTCACGGTAGCCGTAAGACGAACCCAGGATGCCACCGCCACCGTGTAGGTAGAGCACGGTCGCCTCGCCGGATTCGGGCACCGATACCCAGCGTCCTTCCACACCTCCGATGCTGTCCTCCGTGACCGACACGTCGGCGGCCGGTTCGGGCAGCATCCGGTCGAATCCGCGGCGCCTGGCCGCCACATCAATGTCCGGCCGGCGCCATGGGGCATAGGCCTCCACTGCAATGGCAGTGGCCGCCTCGTTGGGGGCCGGAAGATTGGTGTCCGTGCTACCCAGGTTTCCTATGGTCACGAACTTTTGTCTACAACAGCGAAGATGGCCGGTCAACAGCGTCGACGCGAACAGGATGATATGCAGATCGAGGGAACCTCGGCAGTAGTGACTGGGCGAGCGCCCGGCCCGGGTGCAGTGACGCCTGTGTGGGGAGAGCATTGGAGGCACAATGGCGCAATCGGACGCACCCCTTGGCCAGTTTACCTAAAGGTTGTAGGCTGGCGGCCGGAACACGACCCGGGTCCGAAGGGAAGACGGATGACCAACCGCGAGGAACTGCTGATCGACGGTCAATGGCGCAAGCCGAAGAGCACCGAACGGCTTTCGGTGATCAGCGCTTCCACCGAAGAAGTGATCGGATCGGTGTCCGACGCCGGCGGCGAGGACGTCGACGCCGCCGTCACCGCGGCGCGCCGGTCGTTCGACGAAGGGACCTGGCGGCGACTGGGCGTCGACGAGCGTGCTGAGATCCTCGAGCGCGCGTTGCAGATCCTCGAGCCGAAACTCGATGAGGTCGCCAACGTGGTGACCTCGGAGATGGGATTGCCCACTTCCATTGCCCAAGTTCAGATTCCGAGTGCTCTCGGTACCGCCCGCTTCTTCATCGACGTAGCCAAGAACGAACCGATCGCCGAACTGCGTCCGGGCCAGACGACCGCCGCAGTGGTCAAGGAACCGGTCGGTGTGGTCGCCTCGATCGCCCCGTGGAACGGGCCGTTCAACATGGCGGTCAACAAGATCACCGCGCCCTTGGTGGCGGGATGCAGCGTCGTCTTCAAGCCGGCGGCGGAGACGCCGCTGGATGTCTTCTACTACGCCGAGGCGCTCGCCGAGGCGGGCGTGCCCGCTGGGGTGTTCAATCTGATCACCGGCCACCGCGACACCGGCCGCGCCCTGGTCAATCACCCGGGGGTGGACAAGGTCAGCTTCACCGGTTCGACCGTGGCCGGCCGCGAGATCGGCGAGGTCTGTGGGCGCAGCTTCAAGCGCATGCAGCTGGAGCTCGGTGGGAAGTCGGCCGCGATCATCCTCGAAGACGCCGACATCCCGACCACCATGCAGGGCCTGGCGGTGGGCTCCTTCTTCAACACCGGCCAGGTCTGTGCCGCCTACAGCCGCGTTCTCGTCCCGCGGACCCGCTATGACGAGATCGTCGATGCTCTGGTCGCCACCGCGGAGTCGTTCGTCGTGGGGGACCCCTTCGACCCGGCAACGACCATGGGGCCCTTGGTGTCTCAGCAACAGCGCGAGCGGGTGGAGGGCTACATCTCGATCGGTGTGGACGAGGGCGCGAAGATCCTCACCGGCGGCGGCCGGCCCGCGGGGCTGGACCGGGGCTGGTTCGTCCAACCGACCGTGTTCGGATCGGCGGACAACTCCATGCGCATCTGCCAGGAGGAGATCTTCGGACCGGTCACCACCGTGATGACCTACGACAATCTCGAAGAGGCCATCGCGATCGCCAACGATTCGGACTACGGATTGCACGGCGCGGTGTTCACTGCCGACGACGAAGCCGCACTGCGGGTGGCCCAGGCCGTTCGCACGGGCACGTTCAGCGTGAACAGCTTCAACTACAACACCGAGGCGCCGTTCGGCGGGGTGAAGTGTTCCGGTGTCGGGCGTGACACCGGCCGTGAGGGCCTGACCGCCTACTACGAGCTCAAGACGATCAACCTCACACCGGGAATGGAAAGGCTGTTCAGCTGATGACGGACCGCGAGAACTTCTTCATCGGCGGCGGCTGGGTGGCTCCGGTGTCGTCCGGGGTGGTCGCCGAAGTCGGCGAGGCCGCAACCGGTTCGGTGTTGGGGCGCTCGCCGCTGGCCGGCACCGCCGACATCGACGCGGCAGTGACGGCGGCGCGGGGCGCGCTGGAAGCATGGGGTGCGCAACCGGCAGCGGACCGGGCCGCCGCGATGCGTCGCCTCGGGGCCGCGCTGAAGAGCCGGGCCAAGGACACAGCCAAGCTCGTCAGTCGCGAGAATGGGATGCCCGCGAAGCTGTCGATCGGTGCGAACGGCTACAGCCCGGCACTCATGCTCGACTACTACGCCGATCTCTGTGAAAGCCTGGACCGCGACGACCTGCGCTCGGGAATGCTCGCGCAGGTACGGGTGCGCAGGGACCCCGTCGGCGTGGTCGCAGCGATCATTCCGTGGAACTACCCGCAGGCACTGGCCGCGATGAAGATCGCCCCCGCACTGGCGGCTGGATGCACGGTCGTATTGAAAGCCGCTCCGGAGACGGCGCTCGACGCGTTCGTCTGGGCCGACGCGGCCCTGGAGGCCGAACTACCGGCCGGGGTACTGAACATCGTTCCCGGTGGCCGGGACGCGGGTACGCACCTGGTCAGCCATCCCGACGTCAACAAGGTCGCGTTCACGGGTTCGACGGCGGCCGGACGCGCGATCGGCGAGGCGTGCGGTCGGCTGCTGCGACCCGTCACGTTGGAACTCGGCGGCAAGTCCGCCGCGCTGGTCGCCGCCGACGCTGACCTCGACGTATTTCTCGCCGGGTTGCTGGACGTGTGCCTGCCCAACAACGGTCAGACCTGTCACGCCGGTACGCGCATCCTCGCGCCCCGGGCGCGGTACGACGAAGTGGTCGATGCGGTCACCGAAACCGTGCGTGGGCTGCGGGTGGGTGACCCTCTCGATCGCGCCACCCAGATCGGCCCACTGGTCAGCGAGGCGCAGCGCAAGCGCGTGCTCGGCTACATCGATGAGGGCCGACGCAGCGGCGCCCGCCTGACCACCGGCGGTTCGGTCCCCGCCGATCAATCGGTCGGCTGGTTCGTCGAACCGACCGTGTTCGCCGACGTGGACAACGCCAGTGTGATCGCCCGGGAGGAGATCTTCGGGCCGGTGCTGTGTGTACTGCCGTATGCCGATGAGGAGGAGGCCGTTGCGATCGCCAACGACTCGGACTACGGCCTCGGCGGCACGGTGTGGACCACCGACGTCGAGCGGGGACAGCAGCTGGCGGACCGCATCCAGAGCGGCTCGGTGGGCGTCAACCACTACGCCCTCGACGTGGTCGGCCCGTTCGGTGGCGTGAAGGCCAGCGGGTTGGGCCGTGAGCTCGGACCCGAGGGTCTGGCGCCCTACCAGGTCCTCAAGTCGGTTTATCTGCCGCCGGCCGGAACCGCTTGAGCATGAGAGCCGAACTACCGCTGGACGGGCTGCGGATCCTCGACCTCAGCCACGGCGTCGCGCAGTCCTGTGGTCGATACCTGGCCGATCTCGGAGCGGAAGTGGTCCGCGTCGAGCCTCCGGGGGGTGACCCGGCACGCCGCAGCCGTGGGGCGGTGAGCGTGCCTTGGGCGCTTCGCAACGCCAACAAGCTCGGCATCACTGTCGACCTCGACGCGGTCGAGGGGCAGGAGCGGTTGCGCGACCTGGTTCGGTCGGCAGACGTTGTGCTCGAGTCGTTTTCGCCCGCCGAAGCTGTCGAACGCGGGCTGGCCCCCGACGATCTGCTCGCCGTAAATCCGACGTTGGTCGTCACCTCCATCACGCCGTTCGGCCGGACCGGCCCGTACCGTGACTGGTCTGCCACCGAGCCGGTGTTGACCGCAATGGGGGGTGTGCTGTGCCGTTCTGGCTTGCCGGGCCGACAGCCGGTGCTCCCGCCCGCCGGCATCGTCGAGCAGACCGTGGCCGTCCATGCCGCCTGGGCCACACTCGTGGCTTATGTCAAACGGTTGCGCACCGGGGTGGGGGAGACGGTCGACGTCGCGGCGTTCGAGGCCGTTGTGCACGGCTTCGATCCCGGCTTCGGGGCTCAGGGATCGGCGGCGGCAGGCCGGGCCGAGTCCTTCCCGCGGGACCGTCCCGAGGCGGCCAGTTTTTACCCGTTCTTCCCGTGTGCCGATGGCCATGTCCGGATCTGTCTCTTGGCCAAACGTCAATGGCGAGCGATGTTCGAATGGCTCGGGGAGCCCACGGAATTCGCCGATCCGCGTTACGACACCGTCGCGGCCAGGTTCCAGGCCGCAGATCGGCTGCACCCGCTGATAGCCGCGTTGTTCGCGGACAAGACCCGTGACGAACTGGTCGCCGAAGGTAGCGCCAGGGCCATTCCGGTCTCCGGCGTCCTGACCGTCGACGAGGTCCTCGAGACCCCGCACTTTCTTGAGACCGGATCGCTGATCGATGCGGAGCTTGCCGACGGACTGCACACGCGCGTGCCCTCCGGGTACGTGTCGGTTGGCGGCATGCGCGCCGGGTTGCGGAACCGGGCGCCGAATGTCGGCGAGCACAACGACACGTTGCCGGACAGGTCAAGGGCGGCCGGCGAGGACCAACACCGTTCGGCCGGGGCGACGATGTTCCCGCCGGATCCCGAGCGGACCGGACCGTTGGCCGGGATGCGGGTACTCGACCTCGGAGTCATCGTCGTCGGTGCGGAATTCGGCAGGTTGTTCGCCGACCAGGGCGCCGACGTCATCAAGGTGGAGAACACCACCTTTCCCGACGGACTGCGGCAGACCCGCAGCGGCAGTGGGATCAACCCCTCCTTCGCCTGGGGACACCGGAACAAGCGGAGCCTCGGGCTGGACCTGCGCCGTCCGGAGGGTGCGCGACTGTTTCGGCAACTCGTGGCCCACGCCGATGTGGTGGCGGCCAACTTCAAGCCCGGAACCCTGGAAGCGCTTGGGCTTTCGTTCGACGACTTAACGGAGATCAACCCACGCATCATTGTCTCCGACAGCAGCGCGTTCGGCGCTCGGGGCCGATGGAGCACGCGCATGGGATATGGGCCGTTGGTGCGGTCGTCCTGCGGAGTTTCGGTACTGTGGCGGGATTCGCAGCTCACCGAGGAGGATCCGAGCGCGTACTGCGACGGGTCCACGGTCTACCCCGACCACATCGCGGGACACGTCTCGGCGATAGCTGTACTGGCCGCAGTGATCGGCCGGGAGCGCACCGGTCGAGGCACCCTCGTCGAAACCGCTCAGGCCGATATCGCGATCGTGCACCTCGGACCGACGCTCACCGCCGCCGCGCAAGGTGCTGAGGCACCACAAGAGGGTGTGTACGGGGTGTTTCCGTGTGCCGGCGACGACGAGTGGTGCGTCGTGGATGCGCGGGATCCCGCGCACGTCGACCGATTGGCTCAGGTGTTCGGCGAACCGGACCTGCCTCGAGCGTCATCCGGTGCCGTCGTGGATGCTGTGCGCTCGTGGACTGCCAGGCGCACCTCCGCTGACGCGGCGGCGATGCTGCAGCAAGCGGGGATTCCGGCCGGCCCGATGCTCCGGTTGCCCGAGCAACTGATGGATCCACACCTGATGGCGCGCAACAGTTTCCAAACCATGGCGCATCCACATCTGAAACAGCCCGTGCCGACCAACGCCCGAATCGCGCACTTCTCGACGATTCCGGATCCGCAACTGAATCCGGCACCGCTGGCCGGCGAGCACACCCGGGAGATTTGCGCGACACTGCTGGATCTGACGTCGGAGGAGCTCGAGCGCCTGGTGGCCGATAACGTCCTTCAACCCCCGGTCATCGACCCGGTGACGATCGAGTCGGTCCCCATGCCACCGCGCCGACCTGCGCAGACGCCGAGATGAAACATCTGGTGGAACTATTGACGGCATATAACCTAACAGCTTAAGGTTTCTTCAAAGAGTTTCAGTTCCGTCAAGGCGGCTCGCGTACGCCACCGCATCGCTGATGTGGACGTCAATTAAGGAGGATTCGTCATGTCCAGGCTCGAGAACAAGGTCGCGGTGATCACCGGTGCCGGCTCCGGATTGGGGCGAGAGGCCTCCCAGCTGTTCGCTGCGGAAGGCGCCAAGGTCGTCGTGATGGACATCTTCGGCGACCGCGCTGAGGGTACCGTCAAACTGGTCAGCGACCAGGGTGGCACCGCCGTCGCAGTGGAGGCCGACACGACCAAAGAGGCCGACGTCCAGCGCACCATCGAGACCGCGCTCAAAGAGTTCGGCCAGCTCGATATCGCCTGGGCCAACGCCGGAATCGTGTCCCGCGGCGGGGTCCCGACCGTTGCCGGCGGCGAGGAGTTGGCGTTCGAGGACTTCCCGCTCGAAGACTGGGAAGACGTCGTCTCGGTCAACCTCACCGGGCCTTTTCTGGTCGCCAAGCATTCGATCAAACCGCTGCGCGAGAACGGTGGCGGCGTCATCCTGATGACCTCGTCCGCATCGTCATTCGCCGCCTACCACAGCATCGCGCCGTACATGGCCACCAAGGGTGGGGTGAACTCGCTGGTACGCGGGCTCTCGCTCGACCTCGGCCGGTTCGGCATCCGCGTGAACGCGATCGCCCCGACGCACGGCATGTCGCCGAACTTCCTGATGGAGCGCGGCGCGCCCGTCGTGGGGCAGTCCTATGAGGAATCTGCCGGTCCGTGGGACAAGGGCATCACCCCGATCCCGCTGAAGCTTGACCGGGCACCGAACCTGCGGGACAACGCGTACACGGCGCTGTTCCTGGCTTCCGACGAGGCTGCCTATACGACGGGGCAGACGATCTCGTCGTGCGACGGTGGGACGCTGGCCCGCGTGGCGATTCCCTTCCCGGAGGATCAGGGGGAGCCGACGTTGTAACCGAACGATCAGCATCGACGCCGCCGTGCCTGTGGTACGGCGGCGTCGCCGTTTCGGAACTGCGACGGCTTCATCAAAACCGTGGGGAACGACTTGCCATATTTACCTAATGGCTTTAGGCTAACGGTAGATGAGCCTTGAAGACCAGGAGGTCTAGATGACGCAGTCAATCGCGCCGCGAGCGGACCGGATTCGCAGGTTGCTCGAGCACCTGCGCAACGAGACGACCGACGAGTTCGCGGACGTCCAGACATTCGACACCAAGCGCTACGTCGACCCCGAGATCGCCGCCCGCGAGCGCGAGCGGGTGTTCGGGCGGGTGCCCTCGATCGTCGCGCATGGCAGCGAGGTGCCCAGGCCCGGCGACTTCATCACGCTGCGATTGCCGAACAACAACGTGATCATCGTTCGGCAGAGCGACGGCAGCGTAAAGGCACTAGTCAACATGTGCCGTCACCGCGGCGCGCTCATCGAGAAGGAGGAGAAGGGCCGGTGCCGCATCTTCTCCTGCGGTTACCACCGCTGGTCCTACGACACCGACGGAACGCTGCGGACGATCACCCGGGACAACACCTTCGGTGATATCGACCGCTCCGTCCAGGGCCTGGTCGAGTTGCCCTGTGAGGAACGCGCCGGCTTCATCTGGGTGGTCGACGACGCGAGCGGGGAAATCGACGTCACCTCGTGGCTCGGACCGGAAATGGACGGCATCCTTGAGGGCTACGAACTCGACAAGCTGATCACGTTCCGGGCTGAGGGCTTCGACGAGCCGGTCAACTGGAAGATCATGCAGGACGCCTTCCTCGACGGCTACCACGTCCAGTACGCGCACCCCAACACCGCGGCCAAGCACATTCATACCAATGTGATGGTGGTCGAGGACTTCGGTCAGCACGCACGTTTCATCGCGCCGCGCAAGACGATCGACAAGTGGCTCGAGGAGGACCCCGGCGATCGCGACCTGTCGAAGAACATCACCGAATCGCACTACCTGGGACCCAACAGCACGCTGCTGCGGCAGCCGGACCACTTCCAGCTGTTGACGTTCCGTCCGCATCCGAAGGATCCGGGGCGGTGCCGGATGGAGATGCGGCTCATGGTGCCCACGCTCGAGGACAGCGGCCTCAGCGAGGAGAAGTGGAACCACAACTGGGAGAAGAACTGGAAGATCCTGTTGGCCGTGCTGCACGAGGAGGATTTCCCGTTGCTGCGCGGCGCGCAGTCTGCGGTCGAGAGCACCAACAGCGGATCACTGCTGCTGGGGCGCAACGAGGTGATCAACCAGATCTTCCACCGCGAACTGGCCAAGTTGCTGGCATGATCGATTTCGAGTGGCGAACTGAGCTGACGGCCGCCGATGAGCCGGAACTGCAGCACCTGCTCCGCTCGGCTGCGGCATACGACGACGAGGCGGGTTTTCCGCAGCTGCACCTCGACGACCTGATGAGCGAGGGCACCTCGCACCTGCTGGTCTGGTTGCGTGCCGACCCGCGACTGGACGACACGGAACTCGCCCTGGCTCATGTCCTCGCCGCCTACCTACGGGTGCAACCCCGCCCCGGAGGCATCGGTGAGGTCTCCTACGTGGTACGGCCCGAGTTCCGCTCGCGCGGGATCACGACGTTGCTGCTGGAGAAGATCGGGCTCGAGCTGAATGTAGACGGCGGTTGGCAGGGCACCGGCGTCACTGCGCTGCGTGTGTGGGCGCGCGGAAATCACCCTGCGGCACACCGGGTTTCGATGAGGTTTCACCATTGCGGCATTTCGACGATCGCCCTGGAGTGGCGGCTGTTGATGCCGGTGCGGGATCTGCCGGCCATCGATCCAGACGCACCGGCGGTCCGCCGGGCCGCTACCGACGCCGAGCGCAGCGCCGCGGACCAGCTATGGCAGGAGCACGGCGGACGAGAGGCGATTCCGGCCGGGGCGGAGCTCTTCGTGGCCGGTGACGGAGCCGAGCTCACCGGGGCGGTGTGGGTGGCACCGCAGGCCGGCGAGCAAACGGAGTATGGAACGGCCGGCCGGATCTACGGGCCCGTCGTGCCCCCCGGCAATCAGGAAGCCTTGCGGACGCTGCTGATCACGGCGCTGCAGCCGCTGCGCGATGCCGGCCTGAGGGTGGCGTCGACGGTGGTCGACTCGGCCGACTGGCCGGTGGTGCACGAGGCGAGGCTCTTGGGTTTCATGCATGATCGCACCGATGTGCAGTACGCCGTCGGTGCCACCGGCGACACCCGATCGCTCCCGCTCCCGGCAGAGGTTGACTAACCGGATTTCTCGAGGAGAGAGATGAGCCTGCCGCAGTCGGCGGAACGCGATCTGGCATCGCTGCCACCCGACCAGATCCTCCATGCCGAGGATCTGGTCGCCGGGGACTGGATGGACCTGGGTTCGGTCGAAGTGACCCGTGACGAAATCATCGAGTTTGCAAAGCGTTTCGACCCGCTACCGATTCACCTGGATGTCACCAACCCGGTGTTCGGTGATGTGATCGCCAGCGGAATGCACACCCTGTCCCTGTTCTCCAGTATCGCGTCGCCGAACTTCATCTCGCGGCTGGCGCTGGTGGCGGGCAAGGGAATCGAACGACTGCATTTCCCGCGCCCGGTCCGCCCCGGCGCGGTGCTGAGCGGGTCGGTCCAGATCGTCGACATCAGGATGGGCGCGCGACGGGCGGATGTGCACTGCCGGTACGACATGGCCGACAGCGGGGGCGAACTTGTGATGACGATGGTGGGCGTGCAGGTCGTTCGGCGTCGCCACCCCGTCGCCGACTGATCGTCCACCGACACGAAGGAAAGCGCGCTGATGAATTCTGCATCCGGCCGGGTGAACGGCAAGGTTGTGCTCGTCACTGGTGCCGCGAGCGGGATGGGTGTCACCCATGCCCAGTTGCTCGCGCGGGAGGGCGCCAAGGTCATCATGACCGACATCAACGAGAAGGACGGCGCACCGATCGCAGAGGAGATCGGCGAGAACGCACTCTTCGTGCGCCACGATGTATCTGATCAGGAGTCCTGGGAAGCGGTGGTGACCCGCGGCGTCGAACGGTTCGGTCCGATCGACGTGCTGGTGAACAACGCTGCGGTGCCGGGGACACGAGTGCGGACCCACGAACTGGCCGTCGACGAGTATCTGCGGATGGTGGAGGTGGACCAGCACGGCGCGTTCTACGGCATGCAGGCGGTCCTACCGGGAATGCTCGAGGCCGGCGGTGGATCGATCGTGAACATTTCTTCGATGGCCGGCATCACCCATGCGCAGGGTGCCCCCAATGTCGCCTACACCACCGCAAAATTCGCAGTGCGCGGTATGACGAAGGCGGCTGCGATCGAGTACGCACCCGACAACATCCGGGTGAACTCGGTGCACCCCGGGCCGGTGCTCACCGGCATGGCGCGGGAAACGGTCGGCACCTACGGGCCGGAACGACTCGCGGCCTATCTGGAAACCATTCCGCTGCGGCGGTTGGCCGAGCCGATCGAGGTTTCCTATCTGGTGCTGTACCTCGCCTCCGATGAGTCGGCGTTCTGCACGGGTTCGGAGTTCATCATCGACGGCGGGATCCTGGCCAAATAGGACTCGGCTCCCGCCTGGCCCCGACGCCTCCGGGACGGACTTCGTGTCCGGTCCTCCCGGCGTCAGTAGATCGTGTATCCGCCGTCGACGATGATCTCGTTGCCCGTGTGGAACGTCAGCTTCGGATCCGCGAGAAACGCTGTCACTTCGTGGAATTCGTCCGGGTCGGCCCACCGTCGCATCGGGGTCCGCGCGATCGTCGCCGCCATGAACCTGTCGTCGGCCTGCCGGTCGGCGTTGATGTTGGTGCGGGTCCAACCCGGGATCAACGTGTTGCAGCGCACCCGGTGACGCGCGAGTTCCACCGCGAGGGTTCGCGCGAGACCGAGCACGCCGGTCTTACTGGCGGCATAGGACGCCAAATCCGCGCCGCCATAACGGCTGATGGTCGAGGACAGCACGATGATCGACCCGCCGCTGTCCTGAGCGACGAACCGTCGCGCGGCTTCCCGGGTGCACAGAAACGCCCCGTCGAGATTCGTGGCCAGGACCCGCCGCCACGACTCTAGCGTCAGGTCGACGATCGGAGACGCCTCCACGATCCCGGCATTGGCGACGAAACACCCCAGCGGCCCTAGCTCGGTGACGGTGCGCTCCATCGCGTCGATGACGGCGGTCTCGTCGGTGATGTCGCACGGGATTGCGATGGCCCTGCCACCCAGGGTGGTTACCTCGTCGACCACCTCGGCATTGCGATCGGCGTTGCGCGACCAGATCGACACGGCGCCACCGGCTTTGGCGATTCCGATGGCCATCGCGCGGCCGATGCCGGCGTTGCCGCCGGTGACGACGGCGTTGAGGCCGGTCAGGTCGGTCACTGGTCCGCTCCGTCCAGGTCGATGAGGGTGCTCAACACCCCGCGATGGTATGCCGGGCCGCCGAGTGCGAGCGCACTGCTCTTGGCACGCTTGAGGTACAGATGGGTGGGATGTTCCCAGGTGAACCCGATCCCGCCGTGCAATTGCAGGCATTCCTCGGCCGCCTGCTGCACGACCTCCGAGCAGTGTGCCTTCGCCAACGCAGCCGCCACCGGCAGGTCGGCCGAATCGGTCGCGGCGCATTCGGCGGCGTATCGGGCGACGGCCTTGGCCTGCGTGATCGCCACCCAGACGTCGGCCGCTCGGTGTTTCAGTGCTTGGTAGGAGCCGATGGTCCGGGCGAACTGGCGGCGAACGAGCAGGTATTCGACGGTCATTTCGAGGCACTTCTCGGCGGCCCCGAGCTGCTCCGAGGCCAGCAGCGCCGACCCGATTTGCCGGGTCCGCGTCAGCGCCGCCGCGACGTCGCGGTTGGTGGTCGCCGGTGTGGCGGCCACTCCGTCAAGAACGAGATCGGCGAGCGGGCGGGTCATGTCCAGCGACACGATGGCGTTGCGTGACAGACCGTCGGCGTGGGCGGCCACCACGTACACCGCATCCGCGACCGGGACCAGAAGCACATCCGCGACCAGGGCGTCGGCGACCGTCCGGATGGTTCCGGACAGTCGACCGTCGGTGACTTCGATCTCGGCGCCCGGCACGGCTGCGGGCGCACCGAACGGGATCGCGACGGTCGCAGTCAGCTCGCCGCGCGCCAGCCGTCCCAACAGCTCGGTCTGCTGCAGTTCCTGCAGCAACGCGATCGCCAGGCTATGCCCCAGGAACGGCACCGGGGCGACTGCGCGGCCCAGCTCCTCGGCGACCACCGCCACCTCCCGCCAACTGGCGCCGCCCCCGTCGAACTGTTCGGATACCGACAACGCGGTGCACCCCACCTCGTGGACCAGTGCGCGCCACAGGGCGCTGTCGGTCGTCTCCGGGGATTCGGTGCGGGCCAGCACCGCGTCCCACGGTGCGGATTTCGTCAGCAGTGCGCGCACGCTCGCCCGGAGTTCGTCTTCGGTATCGGAGTACAGCAGATCGCCGGTGTCCGGCGTTGCGATCCCGCTCATCGGGGCAGGTCCTTCCAGGCGAGGTCGCGGTCCAGTCGGGGCTCCGCAGGTAGTCCGAGCACCCGTTCGGCGATGATGTTGCGCATGATCTCGGAGGTTCCGCCCTCGATCGAGTTGCCCTTGGCTCGCAGATACTGCCAGGTTGGCGGTCTGTTGTCCTGCTCGCTCATCACTGGGCGGCGGTGGGTGTAGTCGCTGTGTCGCAGGGCCTCGTCGTCCATCAGATCCAGCTCCAGCGACGAAATCTGTTGATTGAGGCGGGCATACGTGAGCTTGGCGCCCGATCCCTCTGGACCGGGCAGACCGGCGGCTTGTTGTTGGCGCAGCCGTTCTGAGGTCAACCGCGCCGCTTCGGCCTGCACCCACAGCCTGAGGACGTGGTCATGCAGCATCGGTGTGCGTAGCTGTGGTCGAGTCCGCCAGAGGTTGGCCAACTTACCGATCGCGCCGCCTTCGCGAGGGGCGGTGCCGGCGCCGATGGCCATGCGCTCGTTCATCAGGGTGTGTTGCGCGACCGTCCAGCCCTGGCCGACCTCGCCGAGCCGATGCGCGTCGGGGATCCAGACGTCGTCGAGGTAGACCTCGTTGAATTCGCTTTCGCCGGTGATCTGCCGCAGCGCGCGCACGTCCACGCCGCTTTCCCGCATATCGCACACCAAGAACGTCATTCCGCGATGCTTCGGCACGGTCGGATCGGTACGGGCCAGCAGGATCGCCCAGGTCGCGTTGTGCGCCATCGAGGTCCAGACCTTCTGGCCATTGATCCGCCAGCCCGCGCCATCGGGCGTGGCCCGGGTCGAGACGTTGGCCAGATCCGATCCGGCACCCGGCTCGCTGAACAGCTGGCACCAGATCTCCTCGGAGGTCCACAGCGGCCGCAGCCAGCGCTGCTGTTGTTCGGCCGACGCGAACCGCAACAACGTGGGCGCCGCCATCCCGAGCCCCACGATGTTGCCGACCGGATCGTTATCCGGTGCGCCGGCGGTCGCGAACACGTGATCGACACCGGCCTGCAGCCCAGGCTCCAGCCCCAGCCCGCCCAGACCCTCGGGGTAATGAACCCAGGCCAACCCCGCGTCGAACCGCGCCCGCAAGAACGCCAACCGGTCAGTGCTTTGCGGAGGGTGTTCCGACAAGAAGTCGGCGACCTGATCGGCCAGCCGGCTCGCGGTCAGGGGTGCGGTCGTCATACATGTCCTCTCAGCGACGGGCGAGTAGAAACTGTCGTGCCCAGCATCGCGGGGCCGATCCAGGATGATCGACCGCGCCGGTGAAACTGGTTGTCCGATTTGCCGTTAAGACTCGGGCGTGAACAGGATCGGCATCTTCACAACGCCACGTGTCTGGGCCGGATGCCAGACCGGGGGATCGCTCGGGTCAAGTCGGTAGTCGGGGATGCGGCGGTGGATCTCCTGCATTGCCACGACCAACTCGATCCGCGCGAGGTGGGATCCGATGCAGCGATGCGGTCCCGATCCGAAGGACAGGTGCCGGTTGGGCTTACGCTCGATCTCGAAGCGGGTGGGGTTGTCGAATTCGTGCGCGTCGCGGTTGGCGGCGGTCAGGCTCAGCAGGAGTTGATCGCCCGCTTTGATCGGGACACCAGCGATGACGGTGTCTCGCCTTGCGCTGCGGCCCATCGAGACGGCCGCCTCGATGCGAAGAATCTCCTCCACGGCGGCGGGGGCCAAACCGGGGTTGTCGATGAGCTTCTGTCGTTGTTCGGGATTGTTGGCCAGGTACAGCAGGCCCCATGCCAGGGAGCCCTGCACGGTGTGTAGGCCACCGAGCAGCAGCAGGAAGAACATGTTGCTCAACTCGGCGTCGGTGAGAAGGCGCCTTTCGCCCTGGAGCTCGATCGGTGTGTGGATGATCTGGCTCGTGACATCGCTGCCGGGCTCCGGCCGGTTCCTGCGTTCCTCGACGACACCGGCGAAGTAGCCATGCATCTGCATCATGGCGTCGATGGTGGCCTGGCGCGAAGCTTCCTCGCCGAGTTCGGGTTTTCCTTGCAGGAAGGTGTCGCTGGCCTCGGTGAACAGCGGGGCATCTCGCAGCGGCAGGTCCATCAGACCGAGGAACATCCGCGTCGGTAATTCGTGGGCGAATTCGGCAACGAACTCGGCGGATCCGCGCATGGCAAACCCGTCGAGCAGTTCCCCGGTCGTTTCCCGGATGATTGTCTCGAGGGCCTTCATCCGGCGGGGGCTGAACAGCGGCTGCATCGCCTGGCGGAAAGCTGTGTGCTCGGGCGGGTCCAATTCCAGTGGCACGATCTTGCCCTGGTCGTTGGGCCGGATGTCGTTGGGATAGCTCGAGAAGAGGTCGGCATCGCGCAGGATCTGCTGAATCTCTTCGTAGCCGGTGACGATCCAATGGCCGCCGTAGGCGCTCGAGTAGACCACGGGCCCGATCCCAGCGAGCTTGGCGATCTCCTCCTGGAATCGGTCGGCGGGGCTGGTCAACGCGGGGTCGAAGATGTCGAAATCAACCCGCAACCGTTCGGGAATGTCAGTGGTAGTAGCCGTCATCTCTCAATCCTGTGGTCGTCGATCACCGGGACGCCGATTGGTAGCGAACAGAGTGTGGTGGGTATCACCTACGATAACCTTATTCCATTAGATATGGGGTGTCTGTAGTTTTTGCGATGTTGTCAGGCCGGCGTGAACCGGAGTGGCATCTTGACGACGCCGCGCACCTGGCTGGGGTGCCAGATCGGCGGATCGTCCGGGTCGAGCCGGTAATCGGGAATCCGACGGTGGATCTCCTGCAGCGCAATGCTCAATTCGAGGCGGGCCAGATGCGAACCGATGCAACGATGGGCCCCGACGCCGAAGGACAGATGCCTGTTGGGGATCCGCGCGATGTCCATCGAGTCCGAATTCTCGTACTGACGCTGGTCGCGGTTGCCGCCGGCGAGGACGAGCAGCAGTTGGTCGTCGGCCTTGATCGGCACGCCCCCCAACGTGGTGTCCCGCGTGGCGCGACGTCCAGGGGAGACAGCGCCCTCGAGGCGCAGGATCTCTTCGATGGCCGACGGGAGCAGGTCGGGGTTGTCGATGAGTTTCTGGCGCTGGCCGGGATTGTTGGCCAGGTGCTGCAGCGCCCAGGCCAGGGAACCCTGCACGGTGTGCAGACCGCCGAGCAGGAGCAGGAAGAACATGTTGCACAGCTCGGCATCGGTGAAGTTGCGGGTCTCGCCCAGGATCTCCACGGGGGTGCGCACGATGTGACTCGTGATGTCGGTGCCGGGTTCGGGGCGATTCTTGCGTTCTTCGACAACCCCGGCGAAGTAGCCAAGCATCCGGTGCAGAGCCTCCTCCATCGCCTTCCCCGATTCTTCTCTGCCCAACTCGGGTTTGCCCTGGATGAAGATGTTGGTGGCCTCGGTGAACAGCGGCGCGTCCCGAAGTGGCAGGTCCATCAGACCTAGGAACATGCGGGTCGGCAGTTCGTGGGCGAATTCCGCGACGAACTCCGCCGAGCCCCGGTGGGCGAAGCCATCGATGAGTTCGTTGGTCGTGTCGCGGATGACGGTTTCGAGCGTCTTCATCCGGCGGGGACCGAAAATCGGTTGCAGCGCTTGGCGATAGGCCGTGTGCTCGGGCGGGTCCAGTTCGAGCGGCAAGGTCTTCTCGTCGCCGTGCGGCATGATGTTGGTGGGCCAGGCGGAAAACCGCTCGGGGTCGAGCATCCCCCCTTGGATCTCGTCGTACCCCGTCACCACCCAATGTCCGTCGTGGGCGGTGGAATAGACCACCGGACCGATCGCGGCCAACTTCGCGACCTCGGACTGAAATCTATCGGTCGGCGCGGTCAGCGCTGGGTCGAAGACGTCGAAGTCGACCCGCAGGTGATCGGGAACGCCGGTGGAGCTAGCGGGCATGTCTCTCATCCTGTCGTTGTGCGGTGGTGGAAATCCGGTCGCGAAGGCACGAAGACGATCCGGCGGTGTCGCCGCCGGTGCGGTTGGTCCTGCGGGCCGCAGTTCAGACTTAACCTTATATCTATAGGTAAGTTGGTCAAGACGTGATCGGCCTGTTCGCATTGAGGGATGCCTGCAACCCTTGGCTGCCGGAACCTCCCGTCGCGTAAGGTATAAAACTTATGACGATAGATAAAGGCGCGCCTGATGTGGCGACATTCGGTGTCGCGATGCCGTTCTTCGACCATCAGCTGGCCTATGACGCGATCGCGGGCTTTGCGATCAGCGCGCAGCGGGCAGGATTCGACGGACTCTGGCTGTCCGACCACCTGGTAGTGGGTCCGCCCCCGCAGCTGTCGCGGACGTGGTACGACGCGCCCACCCTGCTGGCCGGTCTGGCTGGGGTCGTGCCAGGGATGGCTCTGGGCACCGACGTCCTGATCGCCGCCTATCGTCATCCGGTCGCCGCGGCCAAGGCGCTGGCCACCGTGGACATCGTCAGCGGCGGGCGGCTGACCGTGGGGGTGGGTACCGGCCATTCGGAGCACGAGTACGTCACGGTGGGTGCGGACTTCCGGAACCGCGGTGCGGTGACCGACGAGTACATCCAGGCATGGAAGCAGATCTGGACTCCGGGTCCGGCAGTGTTCCGCGGCGAATACATCGTCCTCGATGAGCCCGAACTGGGCCCCCTGCCGGTCCGGCAGCCACACCCACCGATCTGGGTCGGCGGGGACAGCCCGGCGGCGATCCGGCGGACCGTTCGCCTTGGCGACGGGTGGCACCCGCTCAGCCTCACTCCGCAGCGCTACGCCGACGGCGTCGCACAGCTGCGCCGCGAGTGCGATCGGTTGGGTAAGTCGCTGCCGACGTTGTCCTACAGCGGATTCTTCGGTGACATCGTCACGCGAGCGGTGGAGGAAACCACTCGCGTGCCGCTGACCGGCGGCGTCGAGCAGGTCATCGATGACGTGGGTCGGCTCAGTGAGATCGGGGTGCGCAACTTCGTCTTCCGCCTCGGCGCGGCCGAGCACAACAACGCCCAGAATCTCGAGCAGTTGGCCCTTGTGGCCGAGATGGTCCTTCCTGCTGTACGCGAATGACAACGAGGTGAGGGTGAGCGGCCCGAAGACGGGGGAGTCGGGCCGCCCACGGTCCTCAGCGTGGGAACTGACCGTCGTCGGCCTTGATGACCGTCCCCGTCACGACCTCGGACGACGGACCCACCAGGAACAGCAACGTGCTGTCCAGCTGGGCCGGCTCCCCGAACCGTTTGCGCGGCAGGCGCTGCGAGAAGTCGCCGACCCGCGCGACCATGCCGTCGTGCATCTCCGAGGCGAATGACCCGGGCGATATCGCGTTGACGTTGATTCCGTAGCGCACCCACTCCACGGCGAGCGCCTCGGTCATCCGGTTGACCGCAGCCTTGGTGGAGGAGTACAGGGCCGCGCCGTTGCCCGTGTAATTGAAGGCCGCCATCGAGGAAAGGTTGACGATCCGTCCGGGTAGTCCCGCGGCGATCAGTCGGCGCGCCACCTCGCAGGACAGCACGAACGGGCCGCGCACGTTAGTCGCAATGACGGCGTCGATGGCCTCGAGCGACATCTTGTGTGCCCGCTGCGCATCGGGGATGCCGGCGTTGTTCACCAGGATCGTGACGGTGCCGAATGCCGACTCGGCGTGGTCGAGAGCGCTCACGCAGTCGGTCGCGTCGGTGACGTCCATGGTGAACGGCTCGCACTGTCCGCCGGTCGAGACGATCTCGTCGGCAACTTCTTTGAGTCGGTCGCCGCGGCGGCCGGTGACGACCACGCGCGCACCGGCGGCAGCCAGCGTCTGGGCGAAGCGTCTGCCCAGGCCCGAACTCGCACCAGTCACCAGGGCGACCTGACCGCTCAGGTCGGTCGAGGCGTAGGGGAGGGGGAAGTCCTGCGCTTCGGAATCAGTCACCGATCGACTCGCTTTCTGGGTGGGCTGCGTTGGCGTTCGGGTGCCTACGTCGAGCCGCGGAGGAGGTCACGCGCTATCTAATGCGTTTAGGTTAGCAGTGTGGGAGGTTGCCCGGCAACGGAGCCCGTGCGTCCTCGGGGCGGTGTAGTCAGCGCTGACACGCCGGACACCAGTAGGTGACCCGGTCCCCGGAACGGTCGGTCTCGATCGCCGTCCCGCAGCGCCGGCACGGCTCGCCCGCGCGGCCGTACACCCACAGGTCGCGGCCCCGGCGGGTGTCCCCGGTGGTGACCCGCTGCACCCGGGATCGGTTGGCCCACAACATCTGCTGGGTCCGCTGCAGCAAGCGCACCGGGTCGGACACGGCCCCGACGGCGGTCTGCGGCCGCAGTCCGAACACGTAGCAGAGTTCGTTCGCGTAGACGTTGCCCACCCCGGCCAGTACCCGCTGGTCCAGCAGCGTCTCGGCGATCGGGCGGCCCGGGTCGGCCATCAGGTTCGCCGCGGCGGCCTCCGCGGACCAGTCGGGCCCCAGCAGATCCGGGCCCAGGTGCGCGACGACGTCGAGATCGCGGGCCCGCTCCAGGATCTCCAGGACCCCGAGATCGACGCCGACGGCACGGGAATCGGCCGTCTCGAGGATGATCCGGACCTTGTGGGCCGGCACCCGCATCCGCCCGGTCTGCCAGCTGCCGTCCATCTTCAGGTGCGAGTGGATGCTGGCGGTCCCGGCGCGGATGAACAAATGCTTGCCGCGGCAGAGCACCTCGTCGACCACCTGACCGCTCAGGTCGACCGTGGCGTAGCGAGGGACCCGGACCTCGCAGCGGGTCAGGGTCTTGCCCACCAACGCCTCGCGCAGTTTCTCGGCCGTCCGGTAGACGGTGTCGCCCTCCGGCATCAGCGCAACCGCAGTCCACGCGGGGTGCGGGCGAACCCGGCGGCCAGTAGCGCCGCGGCGGCGGCCGAGTCGCGGCCGGTGAGCACCGGCACGCCGTCGATGCGCTCCACCACCAGGCCCGGGATCCGGCGCTGCGCAACCAGATCCGCTAGCGCCGCGGCCGCCGCGTTCTGCACGCCGACGTCGGTGGTGAAGCTCAGCAGCGAACGCCCGCCGCGTTCGAGGTACCAGGCCGGCTCGCCGTCGACGAGGGCCACCAGGGCACCAGCCTTGCGGCCCGGGCGGTGCGCGCTGTCGGTGTCGACGGCCCGGGCGGGCCAGGGCAGCGCGGCGCCGTAGGGGTTGGCGGGGTCGGTCGCGGCGAGCACCTGCGCGGCACCGGCGCGCTGCTCGTCGTCGATGGTGTCGGCGAAGCCGCGCAACCGATCCACGGTGGTGGCCGTGGCGAACTGCGCCCCACCCAGGGATTCGACGAAATAGCCGCGCTGGCAGCGGCCGGCCTCCTCCAGCGCGGCGAGCACCTTGTAGAGCGTGGCGAACCCGCCCGGGGTGTTCTCGGCGGCGACCGCGCCGCGGGTCAGCACGCCGTGCCGGGCCAGCAGCTGATCGGCCTGGAAGTGCGCGCGCACCGTCGAATCCAGCTCCACTTCCGGCAGCAGCGACCAGCGCCCGGCCACCGTCGGGTCGCTGTCCCGCGCATGCGCGCCGAGGTTGGTGTCGACGCGGTAGTTGCGCATCCGGGGGGCGCGGCGGTGCCGATGCGCCGGGGCGCTCGACCGGCGGGCGCCGGTGCGCCGGCCGCCGGTCAGCAGCGCCCGGACCGGGGCGAACGTGTCGCCGGTGACGTGGCCGCCCCAGATCAGCTGCCACAGCGCCTCTTTGAGCTCACCGGTGCCGATCCCGTCGGTGCTGAGCTGACGGAAGAAGTACGCGCCCCCGCCGTCGAGCGCCGCCAGGATGGCGCGGTGGGCGTCGGTGTGCTCGAGCTCGGTCGGGGGCGCCAACGACAGCGGGGCCGCGTCCGCGCCGTGGAACGCGATCCAGCCGTCGCCGGTGGCCAGCGGGCCGGCGCCGGACCAGATCACCTCGCCGGAGGCCAGCAGTTCGTCCAGCATCGCCGGTTGATAGTCGCGCACCCGTTGCCCGAAGATCAGCGGTTCGATCGCGGAGGCCGGCATCGGCACGCCGGCCAGTTGATCGATCACGGTGGCCAGGCCGTCGACACCGGCGGTCGCCTCACCGCCCACCTGCTGCCAGGCCGGCAGGAAGCGGGCATAGGCGGCGGTGCTGACCGGCTCGATCTGGGCGCGCAGCGCCGCCAGGGAGCGCCGCCGCAGGATGCGCAGCACCTCCGCGTCGCACCATTGGTCGCCGTGGCCGGTATCGGTAGGGACGTCGGTGAATTCGCCGCGCACCAACTTGCCGTCGACCGCGAGGCGGCCCAGCACGTCGGCGGCCACCCGCAGGCCCAGCCCGAACCGCGCCGCGGCCTCGGCGGTGGTGAACGGTCCGCGGGTGCGCGCGTAGCGGCCCAGCAGCTCGCCGAGCGGGTCGACGACGGGTTCGAGGAACGCCGTGGCCACGCCCACCGGCACCGCCACCCCGACCCCGTCACGCAGCCGGGCGATGTCCTCCACCGCGGCCCACCACTGCTTGTCGGCGTAGGAGACCGGCAGCGCCCGCTTGGCCGCCCGCAGCTCCGCCAGCCACTCATCGACCTCGGCGCCGTCGGCGCGCGCGGCGATCTCCTCGCTCGTCAGCGGCCCGAGCAGCCGCAGCAGGTCGGCGACGCCCTCGGCGTCCCGTGCGGCCCGCTCGGTGCTGAGGTGCTGCAGCTGACGGGTGGTCGCGGCGATGACGTCGGCGTCGAGCAGTTCCCGCAACTCGATGCGGCCCAACAACTCGGCCAGCAGGGTGGGGTCCAACGCCAGTGCGGCCGCGCGCCGTTCGGCCAGCGGGCTGTCGCCCTCGTACATGAACGCCCCGACGTAGCCGAACAGCAGCGACGCCGCAAACGGCGACGGGGTGGTGGTCTCGACCTCGGTGACGCGCACCCGGCGCTGCGCGATCCGGGCCATCAGCTCGACCAGGCTCGGCACGTCGTAGACGTCCTGCAGGCATTCCCGCACGGCCTCGAGGACGATGGGGAAGTCGGGGTAGTGCCGGGCCACGTCGAGCAGTTGCGCAGCGCGCTGGCGCTGATGCCACAGCGGGGACCGCTTGCCGGGGTGGCGGCGCGGCAGCAGCAACGCCCGCGCCGCGCACTCCCGGAAGCGGGACGCGAACAGCGCCGAGCCGCCGACCTCGGCGGTGACCAGCGGCTCGATCTCGTCGGGCTCGAAGACGAAAATGTCTGCCCCGGGCGCGGTTTCGGGTCCGTTGAGGGTGTCGGGCAGGCGCACGATGATGCCGTCGTCGGAGGCGGTGGGCTTCTCGTCGATGCCGTAGCGCTCGTAGATCCGCTTGCCGACCGCCAGCGCCAGCGGCCCGTGCACCCGCAGCCCGTACGGCGAGTGCAGGATGACCCGCCAGTCGCCGAGTTCGTCGCGGAACCGCTCGACCAGCAGCGCGCTGTCCGACGGCACGGTGCCGGTGGCGGTCTTCTGCTCGTCCAGCAGCTGCCACAGGTTGTCTCCTGCGTAGTCGTCGAAGCCGATCGTCTGACAGCGCTGGGTGAACGCCTCGCGGTCAAGGCGCGCCAGTTCGCCGGTGAACTCGCCGATCGCGGCCCCGAGTTCGGCCGGCCGGCCCACCCCGTCGCCGCGCCAGAACGGCAGCCGGGCCGGCTCACCGGGGGCGGGGACCACCAGCACCCGGTCGTGGGTGATCTCGGTGATCCGCCAGCTGGTGGCGCCGAGTGAGATCACATCGCCGGGGCGCGACTCGTACACCATCTCCTCGTCGAGTTCACCCACCCGGGAGGGTTTTTCGGTGTCGGCGCTGCTGGCCAGGTACACCGTGAACAGGCCGCGGTCCGGGATGGCGCCGCCGGAGGTGACGGCCAGGCGCTGGGCGCCGGGCCGCGCCGTCAGGGTGCCGGTGTCGCGGTCGTAGACCACCCGCGGTCGCAGCTCGGCGAACTCGGTGGACGGGTACTTGCCGCTGAGCAGGTCCAGGGTGGCCTCGAAGGCGCTGCGCGGCAACGTCGCGAACGGGGCGCTGCGGCGCACCGTGTCGAACCACACGTCGGCGTCCAGCGGCTCCAGCGCGCTGGCGGCCACTGTGTGCTGGGCCAGCACGTCGAGTGGGTTGGTGGGCACCCGCATGGCCTCGATGGCCCCGCCCAGCATGCGTTGCACCGTCACCGCGCACCCGATCAGGTCGGTGCGGTGCTTGGGGAACAGCACGCCCTGGCTGATCTCGCCGACCTGATGGCCCGCGCGGCCGATCCGCTGCAGGCCGCTGGCCACCGAGGGCGGGGTCTCGACCTGGATCACCAGGTCCACCGCGCCCATGTCGATGCCCAACTCCAGGCTCGAGGTGGCCACCACGGCCTTGAGTTGGCCGCTCTTGAGCGCGTTTTCGACCTCGGCGCGCGACTCCTTGGACACCGAGCCGTGGTGGGCGCGGGCCAACACCGGTTCGGCGCCGAGGGTCTGCCCGCTAGCCATGACGTAGGCCGGGGCGCCGCCGGCCACCGTGGGATTGCGCGGGTTCGGACTGTCGTTCGGACGGTCGGAGCCGAGGCGCTCGGCGTGAATCTCGTTGAGCCGGGCGGTGAGCCGCTCGGCCAGCCGCCGCGAGTTGGCGAACACGATCGAGGAGTTGTGCGCCTCGATGAGATCGACGATGCGTTCCTCGACGTCGGGCCAGATGGAGCCCTCGGCCAGATTGGCCATGTCCGGCACGGGCACCTGCACGCTGAGGTCGAAGGTCTTGGTCGCCGGCGGCGCGACGATGCTGGTCGGGCCGGCGGCCGAGCCCGACAGGAACCGGGCCACCTCCTCGGCCGGCCGCACGGTGGCCGACAGGCCGATCCGCTGCGCCGGTGTGTCCAGCAGGGCATCGAGGCGTTCCAGCGACAGCGCCAGGTGGGCGCCGCGCTTGGTGCCGGCCACCGCGTGCACCTCGTCGATGATGACCGTCTGCACGCCGGTCAGCGACTCGCGCGCGGCCGAGGTCAGCATGAGGAACAGCGACTCTGGGGTGGTGATCAGGATGTCGGGTGGCTTGGCGATCAGTTCCCGACGACGGTTGGGCGGGGTGTCCCCGGACCGAACGCCCACGGTGATCGCCGGGGCGGGTTGATTGTTGCGCTCGGCGATCCGCGCGATCCCGGTCAGCGGGGTGCGCAGGTTGCGCTCGACGTCGACGGCCAGGGCCTTGAGCGGGGAGATGTAGAGCACCCGGGTGCTGGGTGTGGTCCGCGGATCCTGGGCCAGCCGGTCGATGGCCCACAGGAACGCCGCGAGCGTCTTGCCGGACCCGGTGGGCGCGATGACCAGGGTGTTCTCGCCGTCGGCGATCGCGGCCCAGGCCTGGGCCTGGGCCGGGGTGGGGGCCACGAAGGTGCCCGCGAACCAATCCCGGGTGAGCCCGCCGAAGCGAGCCAGCGGATCAATTCGAGGGGCCACCCCTCCATGGTGCCAAGAGTGCCCGACAAATATTGCGTCGTCTTCGCGTTGTCGTAGCCGCGCGCAGGTCACGGTGCCGCGTATAGGATTCCTTCGTGGTGGCGGGGGACTGGCAGCCGCTCATTCCGGCGGCCACGATCGGGCGGCCCGGTACGCCCGGTCAATGCGTGCCGCGGACCGCCATCGTGAAGGCGGTGCTGGGCACCCGGGGCGGCGATCTGGTCACGGTGGTGGCGCCGGCGGGCTACGGCAAGACCACCGCCGTCAACCAATGGGATGAGGCCGATCCCAGGCTGTTCGCCTGGCTGCGCCTCGACCGCCTCGACGACGACCCGGTGCACCTGCTGTTGCACATTGCGACCGCGCTCGACCGGATGTGTCCGTTGGACCGGACGGTGTTGCGCTACCTGCGCGGACCCGGTCGCGATCCGCTGACGCAATTGGTACCGGCGCTGGTCGGGGCGTTGGACGAGTGCGAGCCGCTGGTGCTGGTGATCGATGATGTCCACGCACTGTCGGCCGCACCGGCTCGGCTGGCCTTGGCGGCGTTGATCGCCGAGGCGCCGATCTCCCTGACCGTGGTCCTGGTGGGCCGTTCCGTACCGCCGGTGCATGCGGCCCGGCGCCGATTGGGCGGCCGGTTGGTCGAGGTCGACATCACCGATCTGGCATTGTCCGAAGAAGAGGCGACACAGGTCTTTTCGGCCGTCGGCGCGCGCTGCGACGACGATGTGTTCTCGTCGGTCCTGGGCAGGTGCGAGGGCTGGGCGGCGGCGGTGGTGCTCGTCGCGCTCTCGGCGCGGGACGGCACCGACCCCGTCGCATTGACCGGTAGCCACCCGCTGGTGGCCGACTACCTGATGGAAGAGGTTCTCGGCCAACTCGATCCGGACTCCGTGCGGTTCCTGACGGAATCCACGGTCCTGCAGCGGTTCTCCGCGGCCACGCTGGACGAGATGCTCGGCCGTACCGATTCGGCGCGACGGCTGGAACAGATTCGCGGTTCGGGCAACCTCTTCGTGATTTCGCTTGATGCCGAGGGGGTGTGGTACCGCTACCACAGTCTGCTCGGCGACTTCCTGCGGCATCGGCTGCGCTCAACCGACCCGGTTCGACTCCGGGTGCTGGCCGGGCGGGCCGCTCGAATGCTGGACCGGCAGGGCGATCTCGATGCCGCGATGGAGTGTGCCCTGCGCGCCGGGGACCGCCGGTACGCCGCGGCCCTGGTGGGCCGCGAGGCGGTGCGGTTGGGCTTCGACGGCCGCGGCGGACTCCTGGCCCGCCGGGTGGGGATGCTGGACGAGCGCACCGTGACCGAGCACCCCGACGCGGCCATCGCCAGTGCGTGGTTGGCCGTCACCACCGGCGATGCGGCGTCGATCCAGCGCTCGCTGATGTGGGCGGCGCGCGCCGACCGCGGCGCCGCGCTGGCCGACGGTACGCCGTCGGTGGAAGTCGCTGTGGCACTGCTGAGTTCGTTGGTGGGCACGGGCGGGGTGCACGATGTCGTACGGCACGCCGAGACGGTGCGCGCGGCGGGCGACTGCACGGTGAACCCGTGGTGGGGTGCGGCCACGGTGATGCTGGGCGCCGCGGAGGCGATGCTCGGCAACAACGACCGGGCACGGGTGTTGCTGGAATCTGCGCTGCCGCTGCTGGACGAGCTGCCCGGCTTCCAGGCCGCCGCGTTGTCGCACCTGGCCCTGTTGGATCTCGGTGACGGCGACGAGGCCGGCTGCTTGGCGCGCGGATCCACGGCCCGGGATATCGCCGACGCCTTCGATCTCAGCGATGTCGTCCCGCTCATCGTCACCTACGGGGTCAGTGCGCTAGTGGAGGCCCGCACCGGGAAGGTCGCGGCGGCAAGGGAATCGATCGTGATCACCGAACGACTCCTGGGCAACCTGGGAAATCTCGCGGCGCGCACGGCGCTGCTCGGACACGGCCTGCTGGCCTGGTCGGCGGCGGTGCTCGGGGACCGCGAGGTGATGACGCGACATCTCGAGGAGGGGGGCCGGGCCGGGCGACGCGAGCCGGCGGCGGTGGCGCTGCTGCGACGGCTTGAACGGGTCCGCGTGTTGGCCGTCGGCGGTGATCGCAAGCCGTTGACCGCGGCCGAGTTGCGGCTGTTGCCGCACCTGGCAACGCATCTGTCGTTGCAGCGCATCGCCGAGGAACTGATGATCGGCCGCGAGACCGTGAAGAGTCAGGCGACCTCGATCTATCGCAAGCTGGCGGTGGCTTCGCGTGCCGAGGCGGTGGCCGAGGCGAAACGAGTGGGCCTGCTGGCCAATTAAACGCCCGCCGTGGGAATTTCCCCCATTCTGGGTGATGTCGAGGAGCCACCGCCGGTTTACATTGCTCATCAGCAAAGTCGGGGTAGGCCACGGGTGCACAGCGCCCGTGGCCATCAATTCCTGCACTTGGCGGATCGATACGACCTCACGGGCAGGAGATTGGCGATGCGCAAGGCGTTCCCTCTCGCGGTGTTGGCCGCCGGTGTCACGGCCTCGCTGCTGGTCTCCACCCCGGCGGTGGCGAGTCGCAGCGACGGTCCCCGCCCGGCGATCACCGAGAGCACCTATCCGTGGTGCGACTTCGATTGGTACTGCAACGACGACGATCTGGGTGTCCTGCTCGACGAGGGGCCCCAGCGCCCCCAGGTGGACAACGACCTACCGGGCCGCGATCGCCCCGACCGTGATCGGCCAGACCGTGACCGTGACCGTGACCGCGGCGGCCGGAGGTGACGACCGTGGTCTCCAACTTGCGCCATAGTCGACTACGTAAAGGAGCGGGTATGTCCGTTTTCGTTCGATCTGCAGTCGCCGCGGCCTTCGCCGCCGGCATGTTGCTCACCGCGGCGCCGGCAGCGTTCGCCGAGGATCCGCCGCCGCCACCGCCGAACTGCTCGGTGGGAGACATGACCGGCATCATGTCGGGGGTCTCGGCCTCGATGTCGGCCTACATGTTCACCCATCCGCCCGTCAACGCGTTCTTCACCAGCCTGAAGGGACAGCCGAAGGAACAACGGACCGAACAGATCTCGTCGTATCTGGACGCCAATCCGCAAGTACGCAACGAACTCACGGCCATCCGGCAGCCCATGATGGATTTCCGGGCCCGGTGCGGTGTTCCGCTCACCGACTGACCCCTGGACCGCGGCTGCGGCGGTTGCCGCGGTGGCCGCCGCGTCGGCCCTCGGGCTGATCACCAGCCCGCGCGTCGGCGCGGACTGCGTCACCTCGAACGGCACGGTGCTGTGCTCCCAGGGTGACACCCGCGGCAGCAACACCGGCCAGGGGCCGGGCTCGGTGTCGCACCCGTGCGACTTCGACTGGTATTGCGACTACGACGGATTCGACTACGGCATAGTGCTGGACCCGGATTTCGACGGCGGGATCTCCCGCCCGGACCGGCCGAACAACGACCTGCCGGGGCGCGGCGGCGGGCGCGGGGGACGGCGCTGAGCGGCCGTCAGCAGTGTTCGCGCAGCGCGTCGGGAATGCCGGGTACCCGCGCCACCGCGTCCAGCAGGCTGTGGGCCGCCGAGTCGGCGAGTTGGTGGGCGTCGAGTGACGGATCGATGATCCGCTGTCGGCAGATCTCGAGGGTGAAGGCCAGCCAGCCGTAGACGATGACCTGCAGATCGCGTTCGACCTTGTCGTCCAGATCTCCGGCCACCTCGACCACAGCGGCCATGATGCGCTGCATCTGCCGCTCGTTGTCGGCGCTGTCGACGCCGACGAGCACCGGGTCGGTGCGGCCCAGTCCGACGTGGGCCGCCCACGACCCGTGCGGATTGCGCTCGTGATAGTCGAGGTAGGCCAGCACGCCGGTGCGCAACCGCTCGAACAAGGTCTGGCCGGGACGCGCCGGGGTGCTGGTGGCCTCGAAGAGCCGTTCGCCCTCGTTGCGGATGACCTCGGCGAAGAACGCGCGCTTGTCGGGGAAGTAGTGGTACATCAGCGCGCGGGAGACGCCGGCGCGCGCGGCGATTTCGTCGATGCGCACCTCGTCGTAGGGGCGTTGTCCGAAGGCCTGCGCGCCGAGTGCGAGCAGTTCGGTGCGACGATCGTCGGGGGACAACCGACGGCGGGCCTTGCCGGACATGTCAGGGATACTACTTGACACATGTATAACAACGCCGGAGGCTGGACCCATGACCGCCGTTGCTTCCGAAACCGACCGGCGTGCTGCGGGCCAAGCCCTGCGTGCTGCGCGGATCCCGCGCCCGCCCAAGCGGGTTCCGCTGCTCGGCGACATCCTGACCTTTCGCGGTAACGAGCCCACCGGATCGGCGCTCGACTACGCCGCCCAGTTGGGGCCGATCTTCGAGTTCACCTTCATGGGCGCGCGTTACGTGGTGGCCGCCGGCGCCGAGGTCGTCACCGACCTCAACGACGAGAAGCGGTTCTGCAAGCACCTGGGCCCCGAGATCGTCGCGCTGCGCATCGTCGGCGGCGACGGCCTGTTCACCGCCTACAACGACGAACCGAACTGGCGTCGTGCGCACGAACTGCTGATGCCCGCCTTCACCCAGGCGGCGATGCGCCGCTACCACCCGACCATGGTCGACGTGGGTACCGAACTCACCGCTTCCTGGGACATCCACGCGGACAACGGGAGCACCGTCGAGGTCTCGGCCGACACCACCCGGGTCACGTTGGAAACCATCGGACGCTGCGCGGCCGGTTACTCCTTCGACGCGTTCGCCTCCGAGGGCATGCACCCGTTCGTCGACAACATGGTGGCCGCGCTGCGGGGTTCGGACAAGGTCGGGGTGCTCTGGCAGACCTATCTACCGCGCTTCGTCGCCAACGCCTATGAACGACGGGTCCGCCGGTACGCGGCCAATCTGCATGCCATCGCCGACGACATCATCGCGGCGCGCCGCGCCGAGGGGCCGGGTCACCACGACGACCTGTTGGAGCTCATGCTGACCCCCGACGCCGACGGTCGGCCCCGCCTCGGCGAGGCCAACATCCGCTACCAGCTGATCAACTTCCTGATCGCCGGCCATGAAACCACCTCCGGGGCCTTGTCTTTCGCGCTGTACTTCCTGTCCACCCATCCCGAGGTGTTCGCGCGGGCGCGCGCCGAGGTCGACCAGGTGTGGGGTGAGGCGCAACGCCCGGAGTTCGAACAGATCGCCAAACTGCGGTATGTGCGACGGGTGCTCGACGAATCGCTGCGGCTGCAGCCCACCGTGCCCGGCTACTACCGGCAGGCCCGCGAGGACACGGTGCTGGCCGGCACCTACCCCGTCCGAAAGGGAGAATGGGTGCTGGCGCTGACCGGGACGCTGCACCGCGACCCGCGTTGGACCGGCCCGGGTCTGGCCCCGGTCGACCAGTTCGACCCCGACCGGTTCGCCCCCGAGCACCTGCGCGCCCGGTCCGGCACGCTGTACAAGCCGTTCGGCACCGGCGAACGCTCCTGCATCGGACGGCAATTCGCCCTGCACGAGGCGGTCCTGCTGCTCGGCATGCTGATCCGCCGCTACGACCTGGTTGCCGACCCGGACTATCAGCTGGCGGTCTCGGAGCGGCTCACGGTGCTGCCCAAGGGGTTCCGGCTGGGATTGCGCCGGCGCAGCTAGCCGAACTGCACACCTTGGGCCAGGGGGAGTTCCGAGGAGTAGTTCACGGTGTTGGTGGCGCGGCGCATGTAGGCCTTCCACGAATCGGATCCGGATTCCCGCCCGCCGCCGGTCTGCTTCTCGCCGCCGAAGGCCCCGCCGATCTCGGCGCCCGAGGTGCCGATGTTGACGTTGGCGATGCCGCAGTCGGAGCCGTCGGCGGCCAGGAACCGCTCGGCCTCGCGGACGTCGGTGGTGAAGATCGCCGAGGAGAGGCCCTGGGGCACCGCGTTGTTCAGCGCGATCGCCTCGTCCAAGGTGTCGTAGGTCAGCACGTACAGCAGCGGGGCGAACGTCTCGTCGTGCACCACCGCGGTCTGCGCGGGCATCCGCACCAGCGCGGGCGAGACGTAGTAGCACGCCTCGGGGGAGGCGTGCCGCTCCCCGCCGAGCACCTCACCGCCGTCGGCGGCGGCCTGTTCCAGCGCGCCCACCATGGACCGGTAGGCCGTCTCGTGGATCAGCGGCCCCACCAACGTGTCCGACGAGAACGGATCACCCACCGGCAGACTGCGATACGCGGTGGCGATGCGTTCGACCAAGGTGTCGGCCACCGACCGGTGCGCGATCAAGCGGCGCAGCGTGGTGCACCGTTGACCCGCGGTGCCGGCCGCGGCGAACACGATGCCGCGCACCGCGAGATCCAGATCCGCCGCCGGGGTCACCACCGCGGCGTTGTTGCCGCCGAGTTCGAGCAGGGAGCGCCCGAAGCGCCGCGCCACGCGCGGGCCGACCTCGCGGCCCATCCGCACCGATCCGGTGGCGCTGAGCAGCGCGACGCGCGGGTCGTCGACGAGGACCTCGCCGAGGTCGCGACCACCCAGCAGGAGCCGACTGACCTCCGCGGGGGCGCCGACCTCGGCGGCGGCGCGCGCGAGCAGGGCCTGGCAGGCGATGGCGGTCAGGGGCGTCAGTTCGGAGGGTTTCCAGACCACGGTGTCGCCGCAGACCAGGGCCACCGCGGTGTTCCAGGCCCACACCGCCACCGGGAAGTTGAAGGCCGTGATGACCCCGACGACGCCCAGCGGATGCCAGGTCTCCATCAGGCGGTGGCCGGGGCGCTCGGAGGCGATGGTCTTGCCGTAGAGCTGCCGGGACAGTCCCACCGCGAACTGACAGACGTCGATCATCTCCTGGACCTCGCCGAGCGCCTCGGAGCCGATCTTGCCGACCTCGATGGTCACCAGGTCGGCCAGCGCGCTCTTGTGCTCGGTGAGCAACTCGCCGAGCCGGCCCACCAGCGCGCCGCGGACCGGGGCCGGCGTGCTGCGCCAGACGGTGAAGGCCTGCGCCGCTTGGGCTATCGCGGCCTCGGCGTCCGCGGGTGTGGACTCGGCCACCCGGAACAGGATCTCGCCGGTGATCGGGGTGCTCGCCGGCAGGCCCGGCGCGTCGAGATCGCCGAGGACCGGGTCGGCGCCGACGGAGCGCAGTGCGGCGCGGGCCCGGTCGCGCAGGTCGGCGATGTCGGGGAGGGTGAGGGCGGGGAATTTCACGGTGGACATGCGGCCGCTTTCTGGTAGAGGGCGTACGGGTCGAGCAGGTCACGGCCGAGCGCGTCGGCCAGCCAGTGCTCCGAGTAGTCCGAGTCATCGTCGTCAACGTCGTCGTCGGCCGCGGTGCGGCGGGTTTCGCCGTCCAGATTGGACCGGAAGATGCCGGCCGCAGAGGCGGGCAGAAAGTCCTCGTAGACAACCGGTTTGGCGGGGTCACCGCCGACGTAGTAGGCGAGTTGCTGGTCGGCGAACTCGCGGTCGGTGGCGGGGAAGTGCTGGTCCCAGGTGGCCGCCGGGTCGGGGGCGGCCATCGCCGCGTCGTAGCGCTGTCGCCCGGCCGGGGTCAGTGCGACGCCGCGGGCCTCCACCTCTCCGAAGCGCACCCGCAGGCTGCCGTCGCGCACCACGCCGTCGGGGTGTCGGAGCCGGCGCGGCTCGGCCAGCGCCCGAAACGACGTCTGGCGCAACAGGACCGCGGGCCCCTCGGTGCGAGGCGGCCCCTGGATGGCGTCGATCATCGCGACCCCGCGCGCGGTCATCCGTCGGTACAACTCGTCGATGTCGAGCACCCGCGGGGTCAGGTGGTTGATGTGCGTGGTGGTGACCCCGGCGATGTCGGCGGCGACCGCGGAGACCGCCGCGAGTTCGGTGTACCACGCCTTGTCGATCGGTTCCCGGGACAGGGCGAAGGCCGCCACCGCGTCGGCGACGAACTCCTCGGCCGTCTCGGCCGGACACCCGCCGTCGGCGCCGACGCGGGCCGCGCGGGCGATCAGGTCCGGATCGAACAGGGTGCGCCGGACCAGGAAGTTCTGCACCCGCGCACGAAGATCGTCGTCGAAGAAGCGACGGTCGGCGGTGGCCAGCACGGAGGTGAAGACGCGAAACGGGTTGCGCGCCAACTCGTCGGGCGTGGTGGGCCGAAACGCGGTGGAGATCACGGGGACCGGGGAGGCCGCGTCGCGCAGGTCGTAGAACCCCACCGGATACATGCCGAAGGCGGCGAACAGGGTTGCCACCTCGCCGATCTCGCGGGCCGTGCCGACCCGGATCGCGCCGTGGCGCTCGGCAGTGACCCGGTCCAGCGAACCCAGGCGGTACGCCTGCGGATGCGACGCCACGTAGGCGGCGTTGACCTCGGCGCTGACCGCCACCAACGTCGTGTAGGCGGGCACCTCGGCCCCGTACATCGCCGACAGTGCCGCGGCGAACCGGGCGCGCAGTTGCCAGGTCGGGATGTGGAGCGATGGGCTCATCCTGTGGCCCCGCTGCGATAGTCTCCGGCAATGGCCGCAGACGAGCTCGACGACATCGACCGGGCCCTGCTGCGTGAACTCGTTGCCGACGGCCGCACCACCCTGGCGCATCTGGCCTCCACGGCGGGGCTGTCGGTGTCGGCGGTGCAGTCGCGGGTGCGCCGGCTGGAGTCGCGCGGGGTGATCGCGGGGTACGCGGCGCGCGTGGCGCCCGACGCGGTGGGCAAGCAGTTGTCGGCGTTCGTGGCCATCACGCCGCTGGACCCTTCCCAACCCGACGATGCACCCGCACGGTTGGAGCACCTCCCAGAAATCGAGTCGTGTTATTCGGTGGCCGGTGAGGACAGCTACGTGTTGTTGGTCCACGTGGAGTCCGCGCGGGCGCTGGAGGGGTTGCTTCAGCGGATCCGCACCGCGGCCAACGTCAAGACGCGCAGCACGATCATCCTACAGACGTTCTACAGCGACCGGCACTTCATACCGGAATAGTTCCGCTGCTGGTGCGCTCTCGCCATAAAAATGTAGCGCCGACGTTATGAACGCTTGGTGGCCTTGGTGGGGGACGTCTTCTTCGCCGGAGCCTTGCGAGCGGTGGACTTCTTGGCGGGTGTTTTCTTCGCCGGGATCTTGGCGGCGGCTTTCTTGACCGGGGCCTTTTTGGCCGGGGCTTTTTTGGCGGGGGACTTCTTGGCCGGGGTCTCGGCCGCGACACCGCTGTTGTCGTCGGTGGCCTCGATGGCCGCCTCCACCGCCGTCTCGGCCGCGTGGCGGGTGGTCAGCGCGTGCCCGACGCCCAGGCCGAGCGCCACCGGCCACGGGATCAGTTCGGTGACGCCCAGCGCGCCCAGCACCCCGTAGAACGCCAGGTGATCGGGGGGTGGCACCGAAACCTTGCCCACCACCGGGATCTTCACCGAGAACCGCCGCGCGTCGCGTACCAATTCCGACACGTCGGAGTGGGATGACAGGTGGGACGAAACATAGTTACGAACTGAATCCAACATTTCTCTCTCCGTTAACTCGGGCGACCCTGCTCCGGCCTATTCGCTGTTTACCCTCGCGTTCGTGTCCGATGTCCTGCGCAACGTCCACTCCGACACCCTCGTCGAGTCCGGCGTCCGACTGTTGACCCCCGCGGTCGAGCACTTCTACGCCGTCCTGGTCCGGATCGGTGTCCTTGCCATCGACGACGCCACCGACGACTGAGCGCTTCCGTCTCGGGGGCGGGTCGTCGTACCCCGGCCTCGTTCGGCCGCCCTGCCGCCGTCTCGACGGGGCGGCACCGGGCGTGGAAATCATTGCCGCACCGGCTCTTTCTCCGGCGTCCAGTGGCGGCGGCGGGGAGCGGCGGGGGGATTCGCAGACCCGCGGTCGGGATTTCCATCCGGATTCTCTTTCTGATGGACGTGAGTCTACGTATGCGCAGATGTGGGCCGGCTAAACGCGGCGACCCTGGGGGCGACGTGTGCGACGGTCGCAGCCGGTGGTCCTGCCCTTAAGTTCGCATCAGGCTGGAAAAATTACGGTACTATCGGGCGTATGACCGAACTTTTTACGAGTCGGTGTGACCGTGGGGCCATGCGGATAGACGCGAGCGCGGTCCCGACGGTGGTAGGCCGGCGGATGTTGGCAGATGGTATGGACATGGTCCTCGATCTGGAACGGTCGTCCGGCTCCTACCTGGTCGATGAACGCACCGGCCGACGCCATCTGGACATGTTCACCTTCTTCGCCTCGTCCGCGCTGGGCATGAACCATCCCGCGCTCGCCGACGACCCCGGGTTCCGGGCCGAACTGGCCGCCGTCGCGATCAACAAGCCGTCGAACTCCGACATCTACACCGTGCCGATGGCCCGCTTCGTCGACACCTTCGCCCGGGTGCTCGGGGACCCCGCCCTGCCGCACCTGTTCTTCATCGACGGCGGCGCCCTGGCCGTCGAGAACGCGCTCAAGGCCGCCTTCGACTGGAAGAGCCGGTTCAACGAGGCCCGCGGGATCGACCCGGCCCTGGGCACGAAGGTGCTGCATCTGCGCGGGGCCTTCCATGGTCGCTCCGGCTACACGATGTCGCTGACCAACACCGATCCGGCCAAGGTCGCGCGGTTCCCGAAGTTCGACTGGCCGCGCATCGACGCGCCATATCTGCGCCCGGACACCGACGTCGCCGCAGCCGAGGCCGAGGCGGTGCGGCAGGCGCGCGCCGCCTTCGAGGCCCACCCGCACGACATCGCGTGTTTCATCGCCGAACCCATCCAGGGCGAGGGCGGCGACCGACACTTCCGGCCGCAGTTCTTCGCCGCGATGCGGGCGTTGTGCGACGAGTTCGACGCGCTGCTGGTCTTCGACGAGGTGCAGACCGGCTGCGGGATCACCGGAACCGCCTGGGCCTACCAGCAATTGGGGGTGCAGCCCGATCTGGTGGCATTCGGCAAGAAGACCCAGGTGTGCGGGGTGATGGCCGGCGGTCGGATCGACGCCGTGGCCGACAACGTCTTTCGGGTCAGCTCGCGGATCAACTCCACCTGGGGTGGCAACCTCGTCGACATGGTGCGCAGCCGGCGCATCCTGGAAACCATCGAAGCCGAATCCCTTTTCGACAACGCGGCCCGCATGGGCGCCCACCTGCTGGGCCGGCTGCAGGAACTGTCCCGGGAATTCCCCGACACCGTGCTCGATCCGCGCGGCCGCGGCCTGATGTGTGCGTTCAGCCTGCCCTCGCCCGAGGACCGCGACGAGTTGCTGCGCCGACTATGGGACCGCGGCGTGGTCATGCTGGGCAGCGGCGTGGATTCGGTGCGGTTCCGGCCCGCGTTGACGGTGGGCCGCCAGGAACTCGACACCGCCGTCGAGGCGGTCCGCGCCGCGCTCTAATCGGTGCGCGCACCCGGGGCGGTCAGCCGCCGGATGGTGGCCCGCAGATACCGCAGATCGGCGCCGCCGACCAGGACGCAGCCGTGCAACTCGGCCAGTTGGACGGCTGCCGGGGTGAAGCTCTGGTTGGACACCACCATGGTCGCGACGCAGTCCTGCATCGGGGCGCCGGCCACCACCTCCTGCACCGCCGCGGGACCCACCGGACGCGACTGCCGTTTGCATTGGATGGCAACTCGATTGGGACGGGCGCCGACGATGAGGTCGACCCCCCAGTCGCCCGAGAGCGGGGTCATGATCACCGGGACGCCGCAGCTGCGCGCGACCCGGGCGACGTGATCCTCGAACTCCAGGCCGGACATCGCTTCGGCCGGGTGCTCCCGTCGCCCCGGCGTGCGGACCCCGGTCAGCGTGCCGCGCAGGAAGCGCGGCGCGGCGTACACGGCCACCGGAACCGCGGCGCCGATCCCCACGCTGAGCTTCGCGTCGAGCCCGCACAGGTAGGCGCCCGCCGCGATCGCGACGGCCACGGCGACGTAGAGCTTCGTCAGCCGGAGGATGTTGCGCCGCACCACGCCTGGAGATCGTAGAGGTGGGCCCCGACAACTCCGAGGTTTACCGGTGTGGCCCGGCGGGAACCCGGCAATCACCCCGCCTCGGCGGGGTTCGCGCGTGCGACGCATACGTCGAGGGCGAACGAGACGAAGAGGATACGGAGAACCATGAGCACGCAAGAGCGGCGCGGCGGCGATCGACTGGGCCAGGAAGACGACGAGGTCCGCTCGGCCATCCGGTTCGCCGCGATCGCCACGGTGATCGGCGTGGTGTTCCTGGTCATCGCCGCGGTGTGGGTGGGTGGCTGCGACGGTGCCACGGCCGACGCCGACTCGTTCGCCTGCGGTGCGCCGCAGCGCACGGTGCTGGGACTCGGTGCACCGGCGATCCTGATGGCCTCGGGACTGTGGGCGTTCTACCGCACCTACCGGGTGTGGCGCGCCAGGGGCACCTGGTGGGGCTGGCAGGGCGCGGGGTGGTTCCTCATGATGGTCATGCTGATCACCCTGATGGGGATTCCGGCGATGATCGGGCCGATCCTCGGTGACTGAGGCCGACGCCGGGGCGCGAAGGACATTCGGCGGCAGGCGCATTGGCCGACGCCAACTCGTCATCAACTCGTTGCTCCGCGGCAGTTTGGTTCGCGGCCACCTTGGGGTACTCGCTGCCACGATGACTTGTACACGAATTGATGACCGAAACGGCATGTCGGCGCGGGGTCGTCGGCGTGCGTAACAGATCACCGGGCTGCGGTAGTCTCGGTTCGATATCGCCGGGAGGCCACCACATGTCGAATGCCGAAAGCGCGGACTCGCGCGTCCACTCCCGCTCCGCTCGGACCGTCAACGCGGTCGAAGTGCGAGTGACCGCACAGCTGGAGAGCCTTGCGGTGTTGCGCACCATCATCGGAGCGGTGAGCACCTTCGAGGACCTCGACCTCGACACGGTGGCCGACCTCAGGCTCGCCGTCGACGAGGCCTGCACCCGGCTGATCCGGTCGGCCGGCCCGGATGCGTCGCTGGTGGTGGTGATCGACCCGCGGCCCAACGAGGTCGTCGTCGAGGTCTCCACCGAAACGACCGCGACCGACGATATTCTCCCCTCGGGCAGCTTCAGCTGGCATGTGCTGACCTCGCTGACCGACGACGTGCGGACGTTCCGCGACGGCGCCGATGTCGAGGGGGCAGTGCCGGTGTTCGGCATCGCACTGACCACGAGGCGAGTGAGCCCCGCGAGGTGACTTCCTCTGCCCGCCGGTCGCGGACGCGATCGAGCTCTGAGTACGCCGACGTCCCGGACATGTTCCGGGAGCTGGCGAAGCTGGAACCGGACTCGCCGCCGTTCCGGCGCCAGCGCGACAGGATCGTGGAACGGTGCCTGCCGCTGGCCGACCACATTGCCCGCCGGTTCGACGGGCGCGGGGAACCGCGCGACGACCTGGTGCAGGTGGCGCGCGTCGGCCTGGTCAACGCCGTCATCCGGTTCGACGTGAACGCCGGATCGGACTTCGTGTCGTTCGCCGTCCCGACGATAATGGGCGAGGTCCGCCGCCACTTCCGGGACAACAGCTGGTCGGTGAAGGTGCCGCGGCGGCTCAAGGAACTGCACCTGCGGCTGGGTACGGCCACCGCGGAACTGTCCCAACGCCTCGGCCGGGCGCCCACGCCCAGCGAGTTGGCCACCGAGCTGGAAATGGACCGCAACGAAGTGGTCGAAGGCCTGGTCGCCGGCAGCTCCTACAACACCTTGTCGATCGACAGCGGCGGCGGCGGTGGGGACGAGGACGCCCCCGCGATCGCCGACAGCCTGGGCGATGTGGACACCACGCTCGACCAGATCGAGAACCGGGAGGCGTTGCGGCCGCTGCTGGAATCGCTGCCCGAGCGCGAGCGGGTCGTGGTGGTGCTGCGCTTCTTCGAATCGATGACCCAGACCCAGATCGCCGAGCGGGTCGGGGTGTCGCAGATGCACGTGTCGCGGCTGCTGGCCCGGGCCCTGGGCCGGCTGCGCGATCAGCTGGAATAGCCGGCCGTGTCCGCACCGCACTCGGCCGTGGGCATCGTGTTGGCGGCCGGCGCTGGATCGCGCTATGGCATGCCGAAAGTCCTTGCCGAGCAGGGCGATTGGCTGCGTCGCGCGGTGACCGCGCTGGCCGACGGCGGCTGTGACGACGTGCTGGTGGTGCTGGGCGCGGCCGTGGTCGAGGTGCCGCCCCCGGCGCGCGCGGTGCTCGCGGAGGACTGGGCCGACGGGATGAGCGCCTCGGTGCGCGCGGGGCTGACCGCCGCAGACGGCGAGTACGCGGTGCTGCACGTCGTGGACACCCCGGATGTGGGCGCCGAGGTGGTGGCCCGCCTGCTGGCGGCGGCGCACGGAGCCGAATCCGGCGTGGCCCGAGCGTTCTTCGCGGGCCGACCGGGTCATCCCGTGGTCATCGCGGCCGCGCACTGGCCCGCGGTTCTCGCGAGCCTGCGCGGCGACCACGGCGCCCGCGACTTCCTGGCCGCCCGCTCCGATGTGGTCGCCGTCGAGTGTTCCGACCTGGCCGACGGCCGGGACATCGACACCCCTGAGTAGACACCCCTGAGTAGACACCCCCTGAGTATCAGGACGGCAGCAGGCCCAGCGCGGCCACTGCGTCACGCTCGGAACGCAATTCGGCGACCGAGGCGTCGATGCGGGCCCGGGAGAACGAGTTGATGTCGAGGCCCTCGACAATCGCCCAGCGCCCGTCGACCGAACGGCACGGGAACGAACACACCAATCCCTCGTCGACCCCATAGATGCCGGGCGACGGCAACGCCACCGAGGTCCAGTCGTCCTCGGGGGTGCCGTGGACCCAGTCGTCGATGTGGTCGATGGCACCGTTGGCCGCCGAGGCGGCCGAACTCGCGCCGCGCGCCTCGATGATCGCGGTGCCGCGGCGCGCCACGGTGGGGATGAAATCGTCGCTGAGCCAATGGGTGTCGGCGGCATAGTCGGCGCCGGACCGGCCGGCCACGGTGGCGTGGAAGATGTCCGGGTACTGGGTGGGGGAGTGATTCCCCCAGATCGACATGCGGGTGATCTCGGTGACCGGCACCTGCGCGTGCCGGGCCAGCGCGGCCACCGCGCGATTGTGGTCCAGCCGGGTCAGGGCGGTGAACCGGTCGGCGGGGATGTCCGGGGCGTGCGCGGCGGCCACCAGCGTGTTGGTGTTGGCCGGGTTGCCCACCACCAGGATTCGCACCTGCGAGCCGGCGCCGTCGTTGAGCGCCTTGCCCGCGTTGGCGAAGATCTGCGCGTTGGCGGACAACAGGTCGGCGCGTTCCATGCCCTTGCTACGCGGCTTGGCCCCGATCAGCAGCGCGACGTCCACCCCGTCGAACGCCTTGGTCGGATCGTCGTGGATCTCGGTGCCCGCCAACAGCGGAAAGGCGCCGTCGTCGAGTTCCATCACCACGCCCTCGGCGGCGCGGACGGAGGCGGGCAGTTCCAACAGGCGCAGGACCACCGGGGTGTCATGCCCCAGCATGGCCCCGGCGGCGATGCGGAACAGCGCGGCGTAGCCGATCTGGCCGGCGGCCCCGGTGACGGTGACGATCTGCGGCGTGGACACCCCTACGACCTTAGGTGCGCGTCGGCGATCCCGCAGGAGGCGGCGAATCGGGTCACGGCCTCGGCCGCGGCGTGGGCCGCCTCGTCGTGCTCGGGGCGGGCGCGGGTGTCGATGGCGCCGGTGCGGGGGCACAGCGCCACCTCGGCGAGCATCTCCCCGGTGGTGGGTTCGCACACCGCCCAGGCGTACCGGGTGTCGTCGGCCCACTGCTGTTCGACCCGGCCGACGTAGCCGTCGTCGGTCTCGCCGAGTTGGGCCAGCGAGGGCCGGTCGTCCATTCGCTCGTCGGCCCGCACCGCCCGCAGATACCAGTTGCCGGCGTTGATCTCGACGGGTTCCATCGCGAACAGCTCGGGCGTCAGTCCTTGAGTTCGCAGACCACGGTGCCCTGGGTGACCGCGGCGCCGGCCTCGACGGACAGGCCCGTGACGGTGCCGTCCTTGTGCGCGGTGACGGGGTTCTCCATCTTCATGGCCTCGAGCACCACCACCAGGTCGCCGGCCGAAACCTGCTGGCCCTCCTCGACGGCGACCTTGACGACGGTGCCCTGCATGGGCGCGGTCACCGAATCGCCGGAGGCCGCGGCGCCGCCGTGCCCACCGCGCTTGCGCGCCTTGGGCTTCTTGCGGAGGGCGCCGTGGGCGGGCCCGCCACCGTTGCCGATGGCCATGTCGCCGGGCAGCGACACCTCGAGACGGCGGCCGCCGACCTCGACGACCACCTTCTGCCGCGGCTGCTCTTCCTCGGCGTCGACCTCGCCGCCGCCGGTGAACGGCTCGACGGTGTTCTCCCACTCGGTCTCGATCCAGCGGGTGTGCACCGAGAAGCCGTTGTCGTCACCGATGAAGGCCGGGTCGGAGACCACGGCGCGGTGGAACGGGATCACGGTGGCCAGACCCTCGATCTCGAACTCGGCCAGCGCGCGGCGCGAACGCTCCAGCGCCTCGGTGCGGTTGGCGCCGGTGACGATCAGCTTGGCCAGCATCGAGTCGAACTGGCCGCCGATCACCGAGCCACTCTCCACGCCGGAATCCAGGCGCACGCCCGGGCCCGTCGGCGGGGTGAACTTGTTGACCGGTCCGGGGGCGGGCAGGAACCCGCGGCCGGCGTCCTCGCCGTTGATGCGGAACTCGAAGGAGTGCCCGCGCGGGGTGGGATCCTCGGTGATGTCCAGCTTCTCGCCGTTGGCGATGAGGAACTGCTGGCGCACCAGGTCGATGCCCGCGGTCTCCTCGGTGACCGGGTGCTCGACCTGCAGGCGGGTGTTCACCTCGAGGAAGCTGATCAGGCCGTCCTGGCCGACCAGGTACTCGACGGTGCCGGCGCCGTAGTAACCGGCCTCCTTGCAGATGCGCTTGGCGGACTCGTGGATCTCCTTGCGCTGCGCGTCGGTGAGGAACGGCGCCGGGGCCTCTTCCACCAGCTTCTGGAAGCGACGCTGCAGCGAGCAGTCGCGGGTGCCGGCGACGATGACGTTGCCGTGCTGGTCGGCGATCACCTGGGCCTCCACGTGGCGGGGCTTGTCCAGGTAGCGCTCGACGAAGCACTCGCCGCGACCGAAGGCCGCGACGGCCTCACGGGTGGCGGACTCGAACAGCTCGGGGATCTCCTCGATGGTGCGGGCCACCTTCATCCCGCGGCCGCCACCGCCGAAGGCGGCCTTGATGGCGATCGGCACGCCGTACTCCTTGGCGAAGGCGACGACCTCGTCGGCGTCCTTGACCGGATCCGGGGTACCCGGGACCAGCGGGGCCTCGGCGCGCGCGGCGATGTGGCGCGCGGTGACCTTGTCACCGAGGTCGCGGATGGACTGCGGGGACGGCCCGATCCAGATCAGGCCCGCGTCGAGCACGGCCTGCGCGAATTCGGCGTTCTCGGAAAGGAATCCGTAACCGGGGTGGATGGCGTTGGCGCCGGACTGCTCGGCGGCGTTGAGCAGCTTGCCGAAGTCCAGGTAGGACTCCGCCGAGGTCTGACCACCCAGCGCGAAGGCCTCGTCGGCCAGCCGCACATGGGGCGCGTCGGCGTCGGGCTCGGCGTAGACCGCCACGCTCTCCAGGCCCGCATCCTTGGCCGCCCGGATCACCCGGACGGCGATCTCGCCACGGTTGGCTACCAGGACCTTGGTGATGGTCGAGCTGGCGTGACTGGGCACCTGTGCCTCCTACTGCTGGGCATGTCTAAGAAACGTCTTTAAGAATGTATCGGGGGAAGTTTATGCGGCGCGAGTTGCCGGTGGTCAGGCGGTGCCCGTTACCCGCGGGTAAGTTCGAGAGTTGCGCTGGTGGCCGCCCGAAAACGGGGCGGCGAAAATTGTTCGCGCCGCCCCTCGTGTCGGAACCCGCACCGGTCTTACCAGCTGCCCAGACCCGGGTAGCTGTAGCGGCCGCGCGAGAACCCGTTGGCGCGACTGCCCGGATGCGGCACGGCCTTGACCGAGCCGCCGCGGGAGTCGCCCTGACCGCGGACGCTGCCCCTGGGCGAGTAGCGCACCCCGCCGTGGGTCGAGTTACCCGCCACCGCGTCGGCCTGCCTGCTGCTGACGCCCGGATCCGGTCCGATCTCGACGACATCGGCGTGCGCCAGGGGGCCACCCGGTGCGACGACGCCGAGCAGGGCCGCGGCCGCGACCGCCCCGGCGACGGTCAGCTTGCGCGCGGTGGAGAGGCCGACGATGGGCTTGAGCATGAAAGTCTGTCCCCCTGGCTGTTGCCTGTCAGTGTGCTGGCGTTCACCTGCTGAGTGCTAGCACCCTAGCAACAACTGCGCGCCCTGGGCGGCCTACCGCAAACGCCGCTTGATCCGCGCCAGCATGGCCGACATGCCGCGCAGCCGCAGCGGGCTGATCAGCGCCGCCAGGCCCAACTCGGTGTAGAAGTCGTCGGGCACCGCGAGAATGTCGACCTTGGTCTGCCCGTCGAGTCCGGTCGCCAGGATCCCGGCGAAGCCCCGCGTGGTCGGCGCCTCGGGCGGGGCGGAGAAGAACAGCCGGACGTGCTCGGGATCGGCGGCGTCGACGTGCAGGAACAGCGGCGACTGGCATTCGGGTACCGGTTCCATGGCCGCCTCCTCGAGGTCGGCCGGCAGCGGCGGCAACTCCTCGGCGAACTCCAGTAGCAGCCGCAGCTTGTCCTGCCCCTCGACCTCGGTGAAGTCGGAGACCACCTCGGCCAGCGGCGCGGGCATGCTCACCCGGGCACCGCTCCGGGCTCCTCGCCGGTGACGATCGGCACCCGCACGGTGTTGCCCCACTCGGTCCACGAACCGTCGTAGTTGCGCACGTTGTCCATTCCCAGCAAATGCGTGAGCACGAACCAGGTATGGCTGGACCGCTCGCCGATGCGGCAGTAGGCGATGACGGGCGTCTCGGCGTCGCGGGCGAACGCGTAGATCTCGTCGAGTTCGGCCCGGTTGCGGAACCGGCCGTGGTCGTCGGCGGCCTTGGCCCACGGCACCGAGACGGCGGTGGGGATGTGGCCGCCGCGCAGCGCGCCTTCCTCGGGGTAGTCGGGCATGTGGGTGCGCTCGCCGGTGTACTCCTGCGGCGAGCGCACGTCGATGAGCACCTCGGTGCCCAGGGTGTCCAGCACGTCGTCCTTGAAGGCGCGGATGGGCGCGTCGTTGCGTTCGACGACGGGGTAGCCGGTGGAGGTCCGGGTCGGCACGTCCAGCGTGGTGTCGCGGCCGTCGGAGATCCACAGATCGCGGCCGCCGTCGAGCAGGCGGACGTCCTCGTGGCCGAACAGCGTGAACACCCACAGCGCGTACGCGGCCCACCAGTTGCTCTTGTCCCCGTAGATCACCACGGTGTCGTCGCGGGCGATGCCCTTGCGGTCCATCAGCGCCGCGAACTGCTCGCCGGTGATGTAGTCGCGCACGCGCCCGTCGTTGAGGTCGGTGTGCCAGTCGATCTTGACGGCACCGGGAATGTGGCCGACGTCGTAAAGCAGGACGTCCTCATCGGATTCGACGATGGCCAAACCCTTGGAACCCAGGTGGGCCGACAACCAGTCGGCGGTCACCAGGCGCTCGGGGTGGGCGTAGGCCTTCAGGGCGGGGCTGGGATCTGCGGGAAGCGGCACGGTGTTGAGCCTACCGGGCAGTACCTCGATGCTGAAGGTCGGTGGAGTTGCCGCCCGCGCCCCACAACCCGTCGATCGATACTCCGACGCGCTCGAACAGCCTGCGGGTCAGCGGCAGGCTCAATCCGATCACGTTGGACGGATCACCCTCGATGGCCCTGACGAACCAGCCGCCGAGGCCGTCCAGGGTGAAACCGCCCGCCACGCCCAAGGGTTCGCCGCGGGCGATGTAGGCCGTCAGGTCGGCCTCGGTGGGGGTATCGAAATGCACTGTGGTGCTGCCGGTTTCGCCGACCTTGCCGACCGTGCGGCCGGACCGCACCCGCACCACGCAGTGCCCGGTCAACAGCTGACCGGCGCGGCCGGCCATCGACTGCCACTGCGCCCGCGCGGCCGCGGCGTCACCGGGCTTGCCGCACAGCGCGCCGTCGAGCAGCAGCATCGAATCACAGCCGATGACAACGCAATCCGCGGCCACCTCGGCGGGCAGGGCCACGGTCACCGCGTCGGCCTTGGCCTCGGCCAGCACGCGTACTCGCTCGGCGGCCGGGGCGTCGGCGTGAGCGGCCAACAGCGCGTCCTCGTCGACGTCGGAGACGATGATGAGCGGGTCGATCCCGGCGCCGCGCAGCACCGAGAGTCGACCCGTGGACGCCGAACCCAGGACAACCCGGGTCATCAGTGCTGTTCTTCGCGCCAGCGGCTCATCAACGCCGCATGTGGGTGCGCTCCAGCAGCGTGACCCGCTGCCAGCTGGTGACCGCGTAGCGCAGCTTGTCCACCGGGTGGCCCCACGGGTTGAGTTCCTGCGGGCCGGGGGCCTGTTGCCCCCCGCCGGCGGCGGCCAGCACGGTGGCCAGTGCGGCGACCTCCTCCACGGTCGGGTTGCCCTTGAGGACCTGGATCTGCGGCACCGGCGGGGCCGGGTCGTCGATCGTCATGTCCCGCGGGTCGCTGACCTCGATGATGTCGGTGTCCATCTTTTCCTTCCGATTTAGGTGCGCTGGGTTGCGCCAAGCGCCACCGGGCGCACCGAAATCACTCCGGTCACAGGGGGATGTTGCCGTGCTTCTTCGGCGGGGTCTGGACGATCTTGCGCTCCAGCAGCCGCAGCGCGGTCGAAATGTAGCCGCGGGTGTGCGACGGCGGGATCACCGCGTCGAGGTAACCGCGCTCGGCGGCCACATACGGGTTCACCAGGGTGTCCTCATAGGACTGCTGCAGCTCGAGGCGCAGCGCGTCGACGTCGTCGCCGTTCTTGGCGGCCTCCTTGAGTTCGGAGCGATACACGAAGCCCACCGCGCCCGAGGCGCCCATCACCGCGATCTGCGCCGTCGGCCAGGCGACGTTCACGTCGCAACCCATGTCCTTGGATCCCATCACGCAGTACGCGCCGCCGTAGGCCTTACGGGTGATGACGGTGATCTTGGCGACGGTGGCCTCGCCGTAGGCGTACAGCAGCTTGGCGCCGCGGCGGATGATGCCGTTGTACTCCTGATCGGTGCCGGGCAGGAAGCCGGGGACGTCGACGAGCATGACGATCGGGATGTTGAAGCAGTCGCAGGTCCGGACGAACCGGGCGGCCTTCTCCGAGGCGTTGATGTCCAGGCAGCCCGCGAACTGGGTCGGCTGGTTGGCCACGATGCCCACCGGGCGGCCGTCGATGCGACCGAAGCCGACGACGATGTTCTGCGCGTAGCCCGCCTGGATCTCGAGGAACTCGTCGTCGTCGAGGATCCGGGTGATCACCTCGTGCATGTCGTACGGCTGGTTCGGCGAATCCGGGATCAGCGTGTCGAGTTCGAGGTCGGTGTCGGTGAGGTTGTCCTCGATGGCACCGGGGTGCGGCGGCGCGGGGTAGCGCGGTGGCTCGGCGTAGTTGTTGGGCGGCAGGTAGCTCAGCAGATCGCGCACATACTCCAGCGCGTCCTGCTCGCCGGAGGCGACGTAGTGCACGGTGCCGGACTTCGACATGTGGGTGTGGGCGCCGCCGAGGGCCTCCATGGTGACGTCCTCGCCGGTGACGGTCTTGATGACGTCGGGTCCGGTGATGAACATCTGGCTGGTCTGGTCGACCATGATGACGAAGTCGGTCAGGGCGGGGGAGTACACGTGCCCGCCGGCCGCGGCGCCCATGATCAGCGAGATCTGCGGGATGACGCCCGAGGCCTTGATGTTGTTGTGGAAGATGCGGCTGTAGAGGCCCAGCGAGACCACACCCTCCTGGATGCGGGCGCCGGCGCCGTCGTTGATGCCGATCAGCGGGCGACCGGTCTTGATCGCGAGCTCCTGGACCTTGACGATCTTCTCGCCGTAGACCTCACCGAGGCTGCCGCCGAACACCGTGGCGTCCTGGCTGAACACGCACACATCGCGGCCGTCGATGGTGCCGTAGCCGGTCACCACGCCGTCGCCGGTGGGTCGGTTCTTCTCCAGGCCGAAGTTCTTGCTGCGGTGCTTGGCCAGCGCGTCGAGTTCGACGAACGAACCCTCGTCCAGCAGCGCCAGCACCCGCTCGCGAGCGGTCAGCTTGCCCTTGGCGTGCACCTTCTCCACGGCGGCTTCGCCGACCGGGTGCAGGGCTTCGGCGGCGCGCTTGCGCAGCTCCGCCAGCTTGCCGGCGGTGGTGTGGATGTCGGCGGTCTCGTTCTCGGGCTCGGTAACGCTCGTCATGGCGTAGATGCTAACGGCGACGCCTCCCGCGGCGACGCTCGGCCCTTACTAGTCCCTTAAGAAGCCTCGGGAATTAGGGTCCGCGCGCCCGCCGCGCCCCAGTAAACTCCCGTCGGTGGGATACCCCGACAACGTCCTGGCCCGCGACGAGCAGGTGGTGCTGCACCGGCACCCGCACTGGAAGCGGCTGGTGGGCCCGGTGCTCATCCTGCTGGTGATGACCGCGCTGGCGTCCTTCGGTGCGGCGTATGTCAACTCGCTGGACTGGGACGGCAACGCCACCACGGTGGTCTCGCTGGTGATCCTGGCCATCTGGGTGGTGATCGTCGGCTGGCTGTCGCTGTGGCCGTTCCTGACGTGGTGGTCGACGCACTTCGTCATCACCGAACGCCGGGTGATGTTCCGGCACGGCCTGCTGACCCGCGCCGGCATCGACATTCCGCTGGCGCGCATCAACAGCGTGGAGTTCCGGCACGGGATCGTCGACCGGATGCTGCGCACCGGCACGCTGATCATCGAATCAGCGAGCCAGGATCCGTTGGAGTTCTACGACATTCCGCGCGTGGAGAGGGTCCACGCGCTGCTGTATCACGAGGTCTTCGACACCGTGGGGTCCGAGGAATTCCCCAACTGACGGGCCGCGCGGCGCCGTGACCGCCGCAGCGGAGTGACGACATTGTTGGGATCCTGGGCGCCCATGGGCTGACGCAGCTCGTAGTGATCCTCGAGCGCCTCGGCCAACCCGCCACCGGTGAAGGTGGATTCCAGGGCCTTGTCGGGGTTGCGGGCGAATTCGTCGGGAAAGACGAAACGGCGAAATGCCCAGAACCGGAACATCATCTGCAGCAAATTGCCGATGATGTAGGCCGAGATGAAGTCGGCGATGTTCTCGGTGGTCAGCGACACCATCGGAACGCGCAGCATCAACACGTAACTCGACACCCACAGCGGCGCCATGGACAGCAGCACGCCGACCCCGCTGACCCCGAAGAACAGCAGCGCCTCGTGGTGGCGTTCGCGGCCGCCGCGGTCCCGGAAGCTCCATTCGCGGTTGAGGATGTAGGACGCGATCACCGCGACGATGCCCGCGATGATCTTGGCCGTCACCGGCTTGGGCTCGAGGATGGTGAGCTTCAGCGTGTAGAAGATCGCCGAGTCGATGACGAAAGTCGTCGCCCCGACGATGGCGAACTTGATCAGCTCATGGTGCCGCTCGGCGAACGGTCGGACCGGGCGCGGCAGGCGCGCGATCGTGGCATCGGCAAAGGACACGAATAGCCAGTGTACGGAACTTGCGTGAGAGACGCTTAATCGTCCGCCGGATATCGGCCATGACACGATGGATGACGTGCCTGATCCGACTCCTCAGCGTTCGGCTCGAACCATGCCCGTGGTGGCCATGGTCGGCGGTGGTCAACTGGCCCGGATGACCCATCAGGCCGCCGTGGCCCTGGGGCAGACGCTGCGGGTGCTGGCGGTCGACCCGACCGAGTCCGCCGCGCAGGTCAGCCCCGATGTGGTGCTGGGCTCGCACACCGACCTCGATGCCCTGCGCCGGGTTGCCAAGGGCGCGACGGTGCTGACGTTCGATCACGAGCATGTGCCCCCCGAGCATCTGGCCGAGTTGGTGGCCGACGGGGTGACGGTGGCCCCGCCGCCCGAGGCGCTGGTGCACGCACAGGACAAGCTGCTGATGCGCACCAAACTGGCCGCGCTGGGCGCCCCGATCCCGCGGTTCGCCGAGGTCACCTCCGCCGAGGTGGCGCAGCGGTTCGCCGCCGAGGCCGGCGGGCGCGCGGTGATCAAGACCATCCGGGGCGGCTACGACGGCCGCGGCGTGGTGCTGCTCGACGACCCCGAGCAGGCGCACCGCGTGGCCGCGGAGTACCTGGCCGACGGTGTGCCGATCATGATCGAGGAGCGCGTGGCCATGCGTCGCGAACTCGCGGCGCTGGTGGCGCGCTCGACCTTCGGGCAGGGCGCGGCCTGGCCCGTGGTGCAGACCGTGCAGCGCGACGGCATCTGCGTGGAGGTCCTGGCCCCGGCGCCCGACCTCGACGAGGACACCGCGGCCGGGGCCCAGCAGTTGGGCCTGCGCCTGGCCGCCGAACTCGGCGTGGTGGGCGTGCTGGCGGTGGAACTGTTCGAGACCGTCGACGGCGCGATCCTGGTCAACGAGCTGGCGATGCGTCCGCACAATTCCGGGCACTGGACCATGGACGGCTCGGTCACCAGCCAGTTCGAGCAGCACCTGCGGGCCGTGCTGGACTATCCGCTCGGCGATACCTCGGCGCGCGCCCCGCTGGTGGTCATGGCCAACGTGCTGGGCGCCGCGCAGACCCCGCAGATGAGCGTCGACGAGCGGGTGCACCACGTGTTCGCCCGGATGCCCGACGCCAAGGTGCACCTGTACGGCAAGGGCGAGCGGGCCGGCCGCAAGCTGGGCCACGTCAACCTGGTGGCCAAACCCGGCGAGGCGCTGGACGTGGTGCGGGAGCGGGCCAACCGGGCCGCACACTGGTTGTCGCACGCGCAGTGGACCGACGGATACGACGAGCATGAGCACAACGAGCACGGAACGGACAATTGATGACGACTGGACCCCGGGTGGGGCTGATCATGGGCAGCGACAGCGACTGGTCGGTGATGGCCGACGCCGCCGAGGCGCTCGCGGAGTTCGAGGTGCCCTTCGAGGTGGGCGTCGTCTCCGCGCACCGCACGCCCGGGCGGATGCTCGACTACGCCCGCTCGGCCGCCGAGCGCGGCCTCGAGGTGATCATCGCGGGGGCCGGCGGCGCGGCGCACCTGCCCGGCATGGTCGCCGCGGCGACGCCGCTGCCGGTCATCGGGGTGCCGGTGCCGCTGGCGCGCCTGGACGGCCTGGATTCGTTGCTGTCGATCGTGCAGATGCCCGGCGGGGTCCCGGTGGCGACGGTGTCGATCGGCGGGGCCCGCAACGCCGGTCTGCTGGCGGTGCGCATCCTGGGCGCCGCCGACCGCGCCCTGCGTGACCGGATGGCGCGCTTCCAGGCCGATCTGGAGGAGATGGTCCTGGAGAAGGACGCGGCGTTACGGCAGAAGCTGCTGGGCGAGTAAAGTTACCGGCGAGTAGCAAGGAGATCACGATGGCTGACTGGACCGGCAATCCGTCGTTCGATTTGTTTCAGCTGCCCGAGGAGCATCGGGAGTTGCGGGCGGCGATTCGGGCGTTGTGTGAGAAGGAGATCGCGCCGTACGCGGCTGATGTCGACGAGAACGCGCGGTTCCCCGAGGAGGCCTTGGCGGCGCTGAATGCCTCGGGTTTCAGCGCGATCCATGTGCCCGAGTCCTACGGCGGGCAGGGCGCGGACTCGGTGGCGGCGTGCATCGTCATCGAGGAGGTCGCCCGGGTGGATGCTTCGGCGTCGTTGATCCCGGCGGTCAACAAGTTGGGCACGATGGGGCTGATCCTGCGCGGTTCCGAGGAACTCAAGGCCCAGGTGTTGCCGTCGCTGGCCGACGGGTCGGCGATGGCCTCCTACGCGTTGTCCGAACGCGAGGCGGGCTCGGATGCGGCCGGGATGCGGACCCGGGCCAAGGCCGACGGCGAGGACTGGATCCTCAACGGCGCCAAGTGCTGGATCACCAACGGCGGCAAGTCCACCTGGTACACGGTGATGGCGGTGACCGATGCCGACAAGGGCGCCAACGGCATCTCGGCGTTCATGGTGCACGCCGACGACGAGGGGTTCGTCGTCGGGCCCAAGGAACGCAAGCTGGGTATCAAGGGCTCGCCGACCACCGAGTTGTACTTCGAGAACTGTCGCATCCCCGGGGACCGGATCATCGGGGCGCCCGGCACCGGGTTCAAGACCGCGCTGGCCACCCTGGACCACACCCGCCCGACCATCGGCGCCCAGGCCGTCGGCATCGCCCAGGGCGCGCTGGACGCGGCGATCGACTACACCAAGGACCGCAAGCAATTCGGCAAGTCCATCAGCGACTTCCAGGCCGTGCAGTTCATGATCGCCGACATGGCGATGAAGGTCGAAGCCGCCCGGCTGATGGTCTACACCGCCGCCGCACGCGCCGAACGCGGCGAGGGAAACCTCGGGTTCATCTCCGCGGCCAGCAAGTGCCTGGCCTCCGATGTGGCCATGGAAGTCACCACCGACGCCGTGCAATTGTTCGGCGGCGCCGGCTACACGACCGACTTCCCCGTCGAACGAATGATGCGCGACGCCAAGATCACCCAGATCTACGAAGGCACCAACCAAATCCAACGCGTCGTCATGAGCCGCGCACTACTGCGCTGAACCTCAGCGCAGGTGCGTGATGTCGCCCGCGGACACGGTCGCCCCGGCGCCGCCGTCGTCGATGCCGAGGCGGCCGAGCTCGTCGACATGCGTTGCGGTGCCGGTGATCTCGTCACCACCGGGCAATAGCGCCCGCACCGGCGCGCCCAGCGTCAGGCTGTATCGGCGGTAGTCGTCCCGCAACGCCGCGTCCGGGCCGCCGGCGGCCTGCCACGCGGTGACGCGGGCGCCCAGCTGCGCCAGCCACGCCGCGGCCAGCGTGGTCCGGTCGACGTCGCCGTGCCCGAGCTGCAGCAGCGAGGTGGCCCGCGGGTCGGGTGCCTCCTCGGTGGTCAGCGTGACGTTGAGGCCCAGGCCGACCACGATCGTCGGCCCCGGGCTCGCGACCTCGGCCAGGATGCCCGCCAGCTTGCCGTCGCCCGCCAGCACGTCGTTGGGCCACTTCAGCCCGGCCGGCAGCCCGCAGACCTGATCGAGCGCGTCGACGACGGCCACACCGGTCAGCAGCGGCAGCCAGCCCCAGGCCTCGGTGGGCACCCCCGCGGCGCTGACGGCGACCGAACAGGACAGCTGCGACCGCGGTGGGGCCGACCAGCTGCGGCCGTGGCGGCCGCGGCCGGCGGTCTGATGCTCGGCCAGCAGCACCGCCCCGGCGATGTCGGCGCCTTGGGCGGCGCGGGCCAGCAGATCGGCGTTGGTGGAACCGGTTTCGGGCACCACATCGACCTGCCGCCACGGTGAATCGCCGCCGATCACGGCCGCGCGCAGCGTTGCCAGGTCCAGTTCGGGTCGCGGGGCCTCGGTTGCCATGGCCGCCAGCGTAACCGGCTCTCAGTCCAGGACCCGGGTCACCTTCTCGGTTTCGATGCGCCGCGGCGCGGCGCCCGGGTCGGGGTTGGCGACCTGCACCAGCGAGGCGCCGACGGCGAACACACCCACGACGTGGGCCAGCAGGTCCTCGGGCGTGGACCAGCCCAGCGAGGTCAGCACCCGGTCGCCGGGCTCGAGATTCCTTGCCGCCGCCGCGCTTTGGGCCTCGGCCAGCACCTGCTCGGCGGAGCGGCCGCCCAATGCGGGGCCGGGCTGGGTCTCGGGGAAGATCTGATCGCCCTGGGCGCGCACCGCGGTCGCGTAGTCGGTGAGGCCCACCGGCAGGTCCGCGACGGGCTTGCCGAACGGGTCCAGCGACAGGACGGCGATCTCACCCATGCCGACCGCCTCGTCGGCCTCGTCGAGCCGATCTGCGGTGCACAGCGCGATGTCGGCGGGTCCGGACAGCGTCACCTCGGCGCCGATCCACCAGATGCCGAACAGCACGGCCGCGGTCTGCCAGTGCGCGGGCAGCAGCACGGCCACCGTGGTGCCCGGCTGCGCCCCGAGTTCGTCGCGCAGCAGGTTGCCGGTCTTGGCCGCCCAGTTGGCCAGCGTCGCGGTGGACAGCTCGATGCGCTCCCCGGTCGCGTCGTCGTAATAGGTGATGCGCGGACCCGCGGCGTTGTCGTCGAGGAGCGGATCGAGCACCGCCGAGGCCAGGTTCAGCACGGGCCTCAGGCTAGTTGACGCACTTGGGGTCGTCGGATCCGGCGGTGATGATCGGCGACGGGGCCGGCGCCGAGTTCACCTCGAAGGTGCCGGAGTCGGGGGAGCCGCCCGCCAGCTCGGGCTCGTAGCCGTCCAGGCCGGAGCCCGGGCCGGTGTAGTCGTAGGACAGCACCACCCGCACCGTGCCGGCCGGGACGGCCTCGTCGGCGACGACGGGCAGGCCCAGTTCCTCGGCGACGGCCTTGGCGCCCAGATCCTCGGAATCGGCGGCCTGGATCTGGCTCTTGTCGACGGGCTCGCGGTCGTTGTTGCCGACGTTGCCGCCGGTGAATCCCTTGGTGCCCAGGATCGTTGACACGGCCGCGGCCAGACCGCCCACATCGGAGTCGTTGATGACGTCGACGGTGGTCTGGTCCCGCGAGTAGGCGACCTCTTCGGTGTTGCCCTCGTCCTGGTTGTGCAGCAGGCCTTCCACCCATTCCTCGACCGCGGCCTCGTCGACCCGCACCACGCTCTGCATGCCGTCGTCGCTCCAGCCGGCCTCGTCGAGCACCGGGATGGTGGCGAACACCACGTTGCCCGCCGCCAGCTTCTGCAGCTGATCGATGAAACTCATGATGTCCCAGCCCTCGGAGAGCACCACCGAGCGCTGCACGGCTTCCTCGAGCCGGTTCAGCGTGGCCGGGCTGGACAGCGTCTGGCTGGAGATCACCTGGTGGGCGAGGGAGGCCATCACCACCTGCTGGCGCACCACCCGGTCGAGGTCGCCGCGCGGCAGGTCGTGGCGCTGCCGCACGAAGCTCAACGCGCGGGGGCCGTCCAGTTTCTGCCAGCCCGCGGGGAAATCGGCGCCCGAAAGGGGCTCGTACACCGCGTCTTTGAGGCAGACGTCGACACCGCCGAGCGCGTCGGTGATCAGCGAGAAGCCCAGCAGGCCGATCTCGGCGTAGTGGTCGACGGTGACGCCGGTCAGCTTGGCCACGGTCTTGATCAGCGATTCGCGACCGGCCTCGATGCCGCGCTTCTCACCCTCGAGCGGATCCATCTTCTGGACCTCGATGAGGTCCTTCATCACCGCGAGCTTGGCGTCGCCGTAGACGCCGTTGATCTTCATCTTGCCCTCGTTGTCGGGCAGTTCGACGTAGGTGTCGCGGGGGATCGAGATGGCCGTGGCGGAGCGGCCGTTGTTCGGGATGCGCACCAGGATGATGGTGTCGGTGTTGGTGGCCACGTCGTTGCCCGCGTGCAGGATGGCCAATTCCTCGGGCGACAGCGGGTTGCCGTGCGCGTCGGTGCGGCTGTCGGAGCCCACCAGCAGGATGTCGATGGCGCCGTCGTCGCCGTCGCCGCCGAGCGCGGCGGTGCTGATGTGGTGGATGCCGCCCTCGAAGGACCGGATCTTGGCCCAGGCCACGCCGGTTCCGAGCACGATCGCAACGGCAATCACACTGGAGATGACGCGGAAGACCTGGACCGGCACCCCGCAAGGCTACTTGCGCAACCGCCGGGATCCCGTTAGCCGGACCCGGCGTGCCAGACTTCGATCCGTGTCCAACAGAATCGTCATCACGGGTGCAGCGGGTCAGGTGGGGCGGTTCCTGACCGCCCGCGCAACGGCGGAGGGCCGGGCCGTGCTGGCCCTGAACTCCGCGCAGTGGAACATCGCCGACCCGGCCGCCGCGCCCGCGCTGAGCAGCGACGACGTCGTCGTCAACTGCGCGGCCTACACCAACGTCGACGGCGCGGAGGCGGCCCCCGCCGACGCCCGGGCGGTCAACGCAACCGGGCCGGCGAATGTGGCGCGCGCCTGCGCGGCCGCCGGGGCGCGACTGATTCACATTTCCACCGATTACGTGTTCGGCGGCGACACCGACCGCGGCCCGGGACGGCCCTACGAACTCGACGACCCGGCCGACCCGGTCAACGTGTACGGCGCCAGCAAGCTCGACGGCGAGCGGGCCGTGGCCGAGGCGCTGCCGACGGCCACCGTGGTCCGCACCTCGTGGGTCTACACCGGCGGCTCCGGCAACGACTTCGTGGCCGTGATGGCCGGCAAGGCGCGGGCGGGCCAGGCCGTCGACGTCGTCGACGACCAGGTCGGCTCGCCCACCTACACCGGCGACCTGGTGGCCGCGTTGCTGCAGATCGTCGACGAGCGGCCGGCGGCGCCGCTGCTGCACGCCGGCAACGGCGGCGAGGCCAGCCGGTTCGATCAGGCCCGCGCGGTGTACGCCGCCGTCGGTGCCGACCCCGACCTGGTGCGCCCCGTCGGGTCCGGGGCCCATCCGCGCCCGGCCGCGCGCCCGTCGTACTCGGCGCTGGCCCACGGGCAGTCCGAATGGGCCGGGCTGCGGCCGCTGCCGCCCTGGCAGGATGCGGTGGCTCGGGCACTCGCCGGGGCCTGAGGGTTCGCCCGATACCCTCTACGCCGTGAGTGACGAACTGCCCGTGGTGACGGTGACGTATTCACCGGGCCCGCACCTCGAGCGGTTCCTGTCGTCGCTGACGGTGGCCACCGACCGGCCGGTCAGCGTGGTCATCGCGGACAACGGTTCGCAGGACGGCAGCCCGGAGGAGGCCGTCGAGCGCTACCCGAACGCCCGGCTGATCCACAACGAGGCCAACGTGGGCTACGGGCGCGCGGTCAACCGCGGGGTGCGGGAGATCGACCCCGAGTGCTCTGATTTCGTGGTGATCGCCAACCCCGACGTGGTGTGGGCGCCGGGCAGCATCGACGCGCTGCTCGAGGTGGCCACGCGCTGGCCGCGCGCCGGGGCCGTGGGCCCGCTGATCCGCGATCCCGACGGCGCGGTGTACCCGTCGGCGCGGCATCTGCCCAGCATCATCCGCGGCGGTATGCACGCCGTGGTGGGCCCGTTCTGGCGGAAGAACCCGTGGACGGCGGCCTACCGGCAGGACCGCGAGGCGCCGTCCGAGCGTGCGGTGGGGTGGCTGTCGGGGGCGTGCCTGCTGGTCCGGCGCGAGGCGTTCGAGCAGATCGGCGGGTTCGACGAGCGGTACTTCATGTACATGGAGGACGTGGACCTCGGCGACCGGCTGGGCCGGGCGGGCTGGCAGAACGTCTACGCGCCGTCGGCGGAGATCCTGCACGACAAGGGGCATGCCACTGGGCGAGATCCGGCCCGTAATCTGGCCGCGCACCACGAGAGCACCTGGACATACTTGTCGGATCGACATTCGGGGTGGCGGCGCAGCCCGCTGCGGTGGACCATGCGCGGCGCGCTGGTGGTCCGGTCGCGGCTGGTGGTCCGGCGGTCACGGCGCGAGATGAGGAGACAGGACCGATGAGCGGATTCGATCCGAAGAAGGTCGATGCCGTCGTACTGGTCGGGGGGAAGGGCACCCGCCTGCGGCCGTTGACGCTGTCGATGCCCAAGCCGATGCTGCCCACCGCCGGCCTGCCGTTCCTGACCCACCTGCTGTCGCGCATCGCCGCGACCGGCATCGAGCGGGTCCTGCTGGGCACCTCGTACAAGGCCGAGGTGTTCGAGGAGGAGTTCGGCGACGGCTCCAAGCTGGGCCTGCAGATCGAGTACGTCTTCGAATCCGATCCGCTGGGCACCGGCGGCGGCATCGCCAACGTCGCGCCGCGGCTGCGCCATGACACCGTCGTCGTGTTCAACGGCGACGTGCTGTCCGGCGCGGACCTCGGTTCGCTGCTGGAGTTCCATCACGGCCACTCCGCGGATCTGACGCTGCACCTGGTGCGGGTGGCGGACCCGCGCGCGTTCGGGTCGGTACCCACCGACGAGAACGGCCGCGTCACAGCCTTTCTGGAGAAGACCCAGGACCCGCCGACCGATCAGATCAACGCGGGCTGCTACGTGTTCGACCGCAAGATCATCGACCGCATCCCGCGCGGGCGGCCGGTGTCGGTGGAGCGCGAGGTGTTCCCGGCGCTGCTGTCCGACGGGGTGAAGGTGTGCGGCTACGTCGACGCGACGTACTGGCGCGACATGGGCACCCCGGAGGACTTCGTGCGCGGGTCCTCGGATCTGGTGCGCGGGATCGCGCCGTCGCCGGCGCTGCCGGGCGACCGCGGTGAGGCCCTGGTGCACGACGGCGCCTCGGTGGCCCCGGGCGCGGTGCTGATCGGCGGCACGGTGGTGGGCCGCGGCGCCGAGATCGGCCCGGGCTCGCGGCTGGACGGCGCGGTGATCTTCGACGGGGCCAGGGTGGACGCCGGTTCGGTGATCGAGCGTTCGATCATCGGCTTCGGCGCGCACGTCGGGCCGCGGGCGCTGATCCGCGACGGCGTGATCGGCGACGGGGCGAACATCGGGGCGCGCTGCGAGCTGCTCCGCGGGGCGCGGGTGTGGCCGGGAGTCGAGCTGCCGGATTGCGGGATCCGGTACTCCAGCGACGTCTGAGCTTCCTGCGCGCGCTAGCCGCGGGCGGTGGCCTGCGACACCAGGTACGCCAGGGCGTGGTCGGTGTCCGGCGGCAGCGCCGCGCAGGGCCACCAGCGCAGATCCAGGGACTCGTCGCTGAGGGCGATCCTGGCGTCCGCCGGGGCGTGGGCGACGAACTGCAGATCGAGATGCCGGGTGGGGACACCCAGCGAGCAGGTCACCGGATGCACGTGCACGGCAACCAGATTCGGGTCCATGCGCAGCCCGGCGACGCCTGACTCCTCGTGGCCCTCGCGCAGCGCCGCGGCCACGATGTCGGCGTCCTCGGCCTCGCAGTGACCGCCGAGTTGCACCCACCGGCCCAGCCGCGGATGCAGCGTGAGCAACACCTGGGTGCCGGTGTGGTCGAGCACCGCCACCGAGGCCGTGATGTGGCCGGGCACGCAGGCGCGCTCGCAGGCGTCCTCGCGGGCCAGCACGAACGACAGCACCGCGTGCCGCAGCGTGTCCTGCTCGGGGTCGGGGGCCACCCAGTCGGTCAGGGCCCGGATCACCGAATCGCGCAGCGTCATCGCAGCACCAGCAGGCCGTCGGGGTCGGCCGGGTCGCGCGGGCCCGGGGGATCGCCGGGGTGGTGGCCGATGGCGATGGCGCCCAACGGTTCCCAGTCGGCGGGCAGATCGAGCCCGGCGCGCACCAGGTCGGCGGCGAAGATCGTCGAGCCGATCCAACAGCTGCCCACGCCGCGGACCGCCAGCGCGACCAGCAGGGCCTGCACCGCGGCGCCGACGGCCACGGTGAACATCGTCCGTTCGGCGGCGGTGCGCGCGGCGTCCGGATAACTGTGTGCGCCTTCGGGAACCAGGAACGGGATCAGGACTTCCGGGGCGTCGTACAGGATCTGGCCGCGGGCCACCCGGCGCTCGATCGCGTCGGCCGGTTTGCCGTCGGCGGCCAGGTCGGCGCGCCACTTGTCCCTCATCCGGTCCAGCAGCGCGGTGCGGCGGTCCGCATCGCGCAGCCACACGAAGCGCACCGGCCGGGTGTGGTGCGGGGCGGGCGCGGTCAGCGCCTCGGCGACGGCGGCCTCGATGATCGCCGGGTCGACGGGATCGGGGGAGAACCGGCGCACCGAGCGGCGCAGCAACTGCGCCTGGGTGCGGCCCAGCTCGATGGCCTCGGCGGTGCCCAGCCAGAACAGGTCCTCCTCGCCGCCGCGGACCAGGTTGCGCCCGGCCGAGCCGTCGTCGGGCAGGTCCAGCCCGCGCACCACCGCGACCGGGATGGCGGTGAGCTTGCCCTTGACCAGATCGGCCGCGGCGGCCAGCTCGTCGGCGACGGCGATCTCGGTGACCAACAGCTCGTTGCCGAAAGTGTCGGCGGCACCGGCGTATCCGTAGAGCACCGGCAGGCCGGCGGCGCCGATCGCGACGTCGGTCTGCCCGTTGCGCCAGGCGCGGCCCATGGTGTCGGTGACGACGACGGCGACCGACACCCCGAGGGCGGCCCGCAGCCCGGCGCGGACCCCGGCCGCGCTGGCGTCGGGATCGGTGGGCAGCAGCGCCAATTCGTCGCTGCCGATGTTCGAGCCGTCCACCCCGGCGGCGGCCTGCACCAGCCCGTAGCTGTTCTCGGTGATCAGCGTGCGGCCCTTGCGCGCCAGCACCCGCACCGCCTCCCGGTCGATGAGCTTGCGCCGCAGGGCGTCCCGCTCCTCGGGATCGGTGGGGGCCGGCACCACCCGGCCCTCGACCTTGGAGAGCACCTTGCTGGTGATCACCACGATGTCGTTGTCGCGCAGCCACGGTGCGGCCGCGGCCAACGCGCCGACCAGGTCGTCGCCGGGCCGGAAGTCCGGCAGGCCCGGCACGGGCAGCACCTCGATGGCCCCGGCCGCGCCGTGTTCGGGCGTCGCGCTCACGGCGCCGCCACGCCGACCAGATCCAGCCCGGCGCGCACCATCTCGGCGGTGGCCGGCGGATCGGTCATCAGCAGCGGGACCGACCGCACCGCCACGCCGTCGATGGCGGCGGTGTCGCCGTCGTGCACCAGCCAGCCGTCGAGGATGCCGGTGCCCGAGCGGGCGCCGTAGTGCTCGCCGACGGCCTGCGAGGTGGATTCGACGCCGATGACGGTCAGGCACTCGTCGGCCATGCCCCGCAGCGGGCGACCGCCGATGATCGGCGAGTACCCGACCACCGGGGCCGAGGTGGAGCGCAGCGCGCCGCGGATGCCGGGGATGGCCAGGATGGCGCCGATACTGACGACGGGATTGGACGGCGCCAGGAACACCACGTCGGCCTCGGCGATCGCCTCGGTGACCCCCTCGCCGGCGGCGGCCTTCTCGGCGCCGACGAACGCGAAGCTGTGGGTGGGGATCTTGGCGCGGTAGCGCACCCACCATTCCTGGAAGTGGATGGCGCGCCGCTCGTCGGTGTCGGGATCGGTGACGACCACGTGGGTCTCGCTGCGGTCGTCGGAGGCCGGCAGCAGCCGCGCCCCGGGCGCCCACCGCTTGCACAGCGCCTCGGTGACCGCGGAGAGCGGATAGCCCGCGCGCAGCATCTGGCTGCGCACCAGATGCGTGGCCAGGTCGCGGTCGCCCAGGCCGAACCAGTCGGGTTGGACGCCGTAGCGGGCCAGCTCTTCCTTGGCGTGCCAGGTCTCGTCCCGGTGGCCCCAGCCGCGTTCGGGATCGATGCCGCCGCCGAGGGTGTACATGCAGGTGTCCAGGTCCGGGCAGATCCGTACGCCGTGCATCCAGGCGTCGTCACCGACGTTGACCACGGCCGTCAGTTCGTGCTCGCCGGAGTCGGTAGGCTGGGCGCCCGCAAACTGTCCCAACCCCAACAACTGCTGCACGCCCAAGAGGAAGCGGGCTCCGCCCACTCCGCCGACCAGTACGGTGACCTTCACACCGAACGAGACTAGGCGTAGGTGCTGCCGCGCCGGTCAGCCGGTCGCACTGTGATCGACACGCAGAAATCGCAGTGCGATTACTCACACGACACGCCAAGGTTGCGACGCGCCGCAATTTCGGCGGTTGGTGGTATGAATTTCGACCCTACCGCTTGACCCTGGCAGCTAACCCGTGTCTAATCACATCAGTGTCATTTCCCGGTTGGCCGGCCGGTTCCGGTGTCGCAGACCGAGATTCGATCACCTGTTCGAATTGGGATGACCACAGAACAATAGTGGGCGACATTTTTTGAATTGACGAAACCAAGGTGAGGAGGCGGAACATGTCCTTTGAGCATTTTCTTGGCTCAATTGGCAGTGCACCGCACACCAATATGGACTCGGCAACGGGGGCAGCGGCGGGGCGGTCGCATTTGAGTGTGGTGCCGGACATTTTCGATGCCGGCCCGGCAACCGAAGATGACGACTGGCAAGAAAACGCGCTGTGCGCGCAAACCGACCCCGAGGCATTCTTCCCGGAGAAGGGTGGCTCGACCCGCGAGGCCAAACGGATCTGCCTGGGCTGCGAGGTGCGCGACAAGTGCCTCGAGTACGCCCTGGCCAACGATGAGCGCTTCGGCATCTGGGGTGGGCTCTCCGAGCGGGAGCGCCGCCGGCTCAAGCGCGGCATCATCTAGCAAACTCGGTCAGTCGTCCTCGATCGACGGGTCGATGACCGAGGGCTCGACGCCCAGATGCGTGGCCACCTGCGCCACCAAGATGTCATGCAGCAGATCACCGAGATCCAGGGCGTCTTTGGCGCGCCGCTCGATCGGCTTGCGGAACAACACGATTCGCGCCCTGGTCGAATTCCCCCGCACATCCACGCCGGCCGGGATCAGCCGCGCAAGCGCAATCGGGCCGTCGGCGATGACCTCCGGGGGGAACTGCACGTTGTCCGGATCCCGCGGCGAGATCCGCGGGATCTCGTCGACTGCGATGTCCAGCGTGGTGAGCCGGTCGTGCCAGCGCCGTTCGATGGGTTCGTAGGCCTCGAGTACGGCCATGTCGAACCGCTCGGCGCGGCTGCGCCAGCCCGGCACGGTCGGTGGCAACAGCGGACCGCGGAACTCCCGGCCGTGCCGTCGGCTGCCGCGGCGGGCCGGGCCGCCTCGGAAACTGCGGGAATCGGCCACCCGCAGATGGTATCCGGCGACCTGGGCGGGACCGGGCAAGGTAACGGTTCGGCTGCGCGGCGCGGTGTGCGCGTGTCCCGCGCAGCCGAATCGAGTCCTCGCGATAGCCTCACGGAGTGAATGTTCCGCGTCGCTGCTGCAGGCCTGGGTGCCCCCATTATGCGGTGGCGACGTTGACGTTCGTCTATTCGGATTCGACCGCCGTCGTGGGGCCGCTGGCCACCGTGGCCGAGCCGCACTCCTGGGACCTGTGTGTTTCGCACGCCGGCCGCATCACCGCACCGCGCGGCTGGGAGCTGGTCCGGCACGCCGGCCCGTTGCCGACCCACACCGACGACGACGACCTGGTGGCCCTGGCCGACGCGGTGCGCGAGGGCCGCGAGCTGCCGAAGGCGCCCGCGCACGGTTTTTCGGAGCCGTCCGGCGCCCACGGCGCGTCGCACGCCGGGGCGGTGCTGGCCCCGTCGGCCCCGAGCGGGTCCGGATCCGGCCGCCGGCGCGGGCATCTTCGGGTGTTGCCGGACCCCAGCGACTGAGCTGTGGCTGGGCGGGCATTGCCCGAACTGAGGCCATAACTCGAGTGATGTGAAATCGACGGCCTAGTCACGAGACGGTAACCGCTAGGCTGGCACCGACATTTCCATCCATTCGATGCACCCCCTTGTGCCGTCAGGAGTCTCGAGCATGTCGCGTTCCGCCGGGTTTGCCGCCGAAGCGGTGCACCGCGTGATCAAGGCATACGATGTGCGCGGTCTGGTCGGCGAGGAGATCAACGCCGACTTCGTCACCGCCGTCGGCGCCGCGTTCGCCCGGCTGGTGCGTGCGAACAGCTCGACGGTCGTGGTCGGCTACGACATGCGGGCCAGCTCGCCGGAATTGGCCGCGGCGTTCGCCGCCGGTGTCACCGCCCAGGGGCTCGACGTGGTGCGGATCGGGCTGGCCTCCACCGACCAGCTCTACTTTGCCTCCGGCCTGCTGGACTGCGCGGGCGCGATGTTCACCGCCAGCCACAACCCCGCGGCCTACAACGGCATCAAGCTGTGCCGCGCCGGCGCCAAGCCCGTCGGCCAGGACAGCGGTCTGGCCACCATCCGCGACGAGGTCATCAACGGCGTTCCCGACCACGACGGCCCGGCCGGCACCGTCACCGACCGGGACGTGCTCGCCGACTACGGCGAGTTCCTGCGCTCCCTCGTCGACCTCGCCGGCCTGCGGCCGTTGAAGGTCGCCGTCGACGCGGGTAACGGCATGGCCGGGCACACCACCCCGGCGGTGCTCGGCCCGGTCGAGGCGCTGCAGGTGCTGCCGCTGTACTTCGAACTCGACGGCACCTTCCCCAACCACGAGGCCAATCCGCTGGACCCGGCCAACCTGGTGGACCTGCAGAACTTCGTGCTGGACAGCGGCGCCGACATCGGCCTGGCCTTCGACGGCGACGCCGACCGGTGCTTCGTGGTCGACGAGCAGGGCCGCCCGGTGTCACCGTCGGCGGTCACCGCGCTGGTCGCCGCGCGCGAGCTGTCCCGGGAGATCGGCGCCACCGTCATCCACAACCTGATCACCTCGCGGGCGGTGCCCGAACTGATCATCGAGCGCGGCGGCACACCGGTGCGGTCCCGGGTCGGGCACTCCTACATCAAGGGTCTGATGGCCGAGACCGGCGCGATCTTCGGCGGCGAACATTCGGCGCACTACTACTTCCGCGACTTCTGGGGTGCCGACTCCGGGATGCTCGCGGCGCTGTATGTGCTTGCCGCGCTGGGCCATTCGGACCGGCCGCTCTCCGAGCTGACGGCCGACTACCAGCGCTACGAGGCCTCCGGCGAGCTCAACTACACCGTCGAGGACGCGCCCGCGTGCGTCGAGGCGGTGCTGAAGTGGTTCGGCAACCGCGTGCAGTCCCTCGACCACCTCGACGGGGTGACGGTGGACCTCGGCGACGACAGCTGGTTCAACCTGCGCACCTCCAACACCGAACCGCTGCTGCGGCTCAACGTCGAGGCCCGCACCACCGAGGACGTCCGCGACATCGTCGAACAGGTCACCGCACAGATCGACGCGGTGGCCAGCGCGGCGCTGACCGGTCCGCAGGCGGTCCCGTGAACGCGGTGCGCGCAGTCGTCGACATCGACGACACCGAGGGCCTGATCGAGGCGGACCGCGACGGACTGTTGCGGTCCGCCTCGATGGCCGGGGCGCAGGTCCGGGCCACCGCCGCGGCGGTCGACGAGGGCGCACTCGACGCGCTGCGCGGCGCGCAGCGGCCGCGTTCGGTGGTCTGGGTGGCTGGGCGCGGGACCGCCGAATCCGCGGGCGCGGTGCTGGCGGCGACGCTGGGCGGCACGGCCGTCGAACCGATCGTGGTGGCCGCCGAAGTGCCGCCCTGGATCGGTCCGCTCGACGTGTTGGTGGTGGCCGGTGACGACCCGGCCGACCCGACGCTGGTGACCGCGGCGGCGACCGCGGTCCGCCGCGGCAGCCAGCTGGTGGTGGCCGCGCCGATCGAGGGTCCGCTGCGCGACGCGGCGGCGGGCCACTCGGCCGATCTGGCCCCCCGGCTGACGGTGCCCGACGAGTTCGCGTTCTGCCGCTACCTGGCCGCGGGTCTGGCCGTGCTGGCCGCCGTCGACTCGGCGGTGCCCGCCGACCTGGGCGCACTGGCCGATGAGCTGGACGCCGAGGCCTTGCGCAACAGCGCGGCCCGCGAGGTGTTCACCAACTCCGCCAAGGGGTTGGCCGAGCGCATCGCCGGCCGCGATGTGGCGCTCACCGGGGACTGCGCCGCGACGCTGGCCCTGGCCCGCCACGCCGCGGTGCTGTTCTTGCGGATCGCCGGGCAACCGGTGGCCGCGGCCGGCCTGGCCGACGCGATGGCCGTGCTGCGCTCCGGCGTGCTCGGCGCCGGTGCCGGCGTCGACGCGCTGTTCCACGACGAGGAGATCGACGGGCCCGCCCCGGCGCCGCTGCGGGTGCTCGCGCTGACGCTCAGCGCCGAGCGGCCGACGCTGACAGCACGGCTGGCCGGCTTCCCGGACGTCGATATGGTGGGTGTTCAGGATGTCCCCGACGCCGACGAGGCCGCCGCCCCGATGGGAGTCGACCGTCCTGAACAGCAATTGGCTACGCTCGCTGTTCGGCTCGCGATGGCCGCGGTGTACCTGCGTCTGGTCCGAGGCTGACGGCGTGGGGACGGCATGACACAGGGGATCAGGACACAGGGGATCAGGTAGTGGAGCTGCTACGCGGGGCGATACGCACGTACGCCTGGGGTTCGAGGACCGCTATCGCGGACTTCACCGGTCGGCCGGTGCCGACCGCGCACCCCGAGGCGGAGTTGTGGCTCGGCGCGCACCCGGCCGACCCGGCGTGGGTGCAGACCCCCGACGGCGAACGCCCGCTGCTGGATCTGGTGAAGGCCGACCCGGAGGGGCAGCTCGGCCCGGCGGTACGCGCGCGGTTCGGCGATGCCCTGCCGTTCCTGGTGAAGATCCTGGCCGCCGACGAACCGCTGTCGCTGCAGGCCCATCCCAGCTCCGAGCAGGCCGTCGAGGGCTACGCCCGCGAGGACCGCCTGGGGGTGCCGCTGAGCTCCCCGGAGCGCAACTACCGCGACCGCAGCCACAAGCCCGAGATCCTGGTGGCGCTGCAGCCGTTCGAGGCCCTGGCCGGATTCCGCCCGGCGGCCCGGACGGTCGAGTTGCTGCGCGCGCTGGCGGTCTCCGACCTGGACCCCTACGTCAACCTGCTCTCGGATCAGTCCGACGCCGACGGGCTGCGCGCGCTGTTCACCACCTGGATCACCTTGCCGCAGCCCGACCTGGACGTCCTGGTGCCCGCGGTGCTCGACGGCGCCATCAACTATCTGCGTTCGGAGGACACCGAGTTCGCCGCGGTGGCCCGCACGGCGCTGGAGCTGGGGGAGCGTTATCCCGGCGACGCCGGGGTGCTGGCCGCGCTGCTGCTCAACCGGGTCCACCTGCAGCCCGGCGAGGCGATCTATCTGCCGGCCGGCAACCTGCACACCTATCTGCACGGCGTCGGCCTCGAGGTGATGGCCAACTCGGACAACGTGCTTCGCGGCGGGTTGACCCCGAAGCACGTCGACGTGCCCGAGCTGTTGCGGGTGCTGAACTTCACCCCGGCCACCGACAAGGATCTGCATCCGGAGGTGCAGCAGGACGGCTTCGAGCGCAGCTACCGCACCCCGGCCGCGGAGTTCGCGGTGTCGATCCTGCACCTCGACGGCGAGCACCTGGGCCACGAGGTCGACGCGCCCTGCCGGCACGAGGGGCCGCAGGTGCTGATCTGCGCCGACGGGGCCGTGACGGTGCTCGGCAAGGCCGGTGAGGTGCAGCTCGAACGGGGCAGTGCCGCATGGGTTTCCGCCGACGACGGCCGGATCCGCCTGGTCGCCGAGCAGCCCGCCACCCTGTTCCGGGCCACGGTCGGCATCTAGGAACTCGCGACGGCTTCCTCGCCGACGTCGTCGCGGCGGCGACCATGCTCGGCCATCCACTGCCGCATGTTGGTGCGGACCGCGCGCCCGATGATCCGCGGCGGCGGTGTCATCCAGACGCTGTCAAGCAGGCTGGTGCGGCGCAGGAACCATTCGGCCAGAACGGGATCGGTCTCGGCCGCGCCGAGGAACTGATCGAACAGCCCGAACATCGGCCCGTACCACTTGGGCCGCGGCCCCTGGGCGCCGTGGGCCTCGATGTCGGCCACCGAGTTCATCAGCCACACCGGCAGCGTCGTGCGTGCGGTGCGGCGGATCAGTCGCTGGACGAATCCGTCGACGCCGGGGGACAGCGCCTCGCGCAGGTTGGCGGCCTGCAGCGCGGTCATGGTCACACCCTGACCGAAGGTCGGGTTCAGGCTCGCGACGGCGTCGCCGAACGGGAAGATGCCCTCGGGCAGCCGATCCATCTTGTCGTAGCGCCGCCACTTGCTGGTGGGGTAGCGGTGAAAGTTCATCTGCCCCACCGGTTCTCCGGCCCGCAGCGCCGCGCTGATGTGCGGCGGGAGCACCGTCTCGGCCAGGTCGCAGATGCCGGTGAAGTCCCCGGGCGGTTCGGCCTTGGCGACGCCGAACGCCGTCACCGTCCAGATGGCGTCCTCGTGGAAGAGCATGCCCATGCCCAGCGGCCGGTCGTGCGGCGCGCTGACCAGGACCATCTTCTCGGCCATCAGGCCCGCGGGGATGCGCACGCGCTGCGATGCGTAGGTGACGCCGATCTTGACCGAATCCTCGCGCGGACGCCCGAATCCCCACTGCTCCAACCACGTCGGGAGCCGACTGCCGCGCCCGGAGGCGTCGACGACCAGGTCGGCGGGCACGGTTTCGCCGTCGTCGAGCACCACCCCGGTGATTCGGCCGGCCACCGGGTCGTAGACCGGTTCGGTGACCCCGCGCTCGATGATGTGCACCTTGGGCAGCGCGCTGACCCGCGAGCGGATCTGCCACTCGAGCTGCGCCCGGCTCGGGACGTAGGCGGTGAAGTTCGATTCGAGGACCTGCCCGGTGCCCAGCACGTGCCCGCCGGCGGTGAAGTGAATGGACTCCGGCTGGTTGCGCACCACCGGCACGCCCTCGTCGGTCATGGCCGAGAGTAGCCCGGGGAACACCTTCTCGAGTTCCTCGGCCCCGCGGGCCATCAGCAGGTGCACGTGGTCGCCCTGCGGGATGGCGCTGCGATTGACCGGGGTGTCGGGCAACCGGTCGCGTTCGTACAGCGTCACCCGCTCGAAATGCTCGGAAAGCAGCTTGGCCGCACAGAGACCGGCGACGCTGCTGCCGATCACCACGACATGATCGCGCGGGAGATTATGTGTCCTGCTCATTGAGGGCCACCGTAATGGGTAGATTGCCGAAACCGGGACAACTTGAAAGGTGACAAAACTGTGATCAGCAGATGGCGCACCAAATCGGTCGAACAATCGATCGCCGACACCGACGAACCCGGGACCCGGCTGCGCAAGGACTTGACCTGGTGGGATCTGACCATCTTCGGGGTCTCGGTGGTGGTCGGCGCGGGCATCTTCACCGTGACCGCCACGACGGCCGGCAACATCACCGGCCCGGCGATCTCGGTGTCGTTCCTCATCGCCGCGTTCACCTGTGGCCTGGCCGCCCTGTGCTACGCCGAGTTCGCATCGACGGTGCCGGTCGCCGGGAGCGCATACACCTTCTCGTATGCGACCTTCGGGGAGTTCATGGCCTGGATCATCGGCTGGGACCTGATTCTGGAGTTTTCCATCGGTGCGGCGGTGGTGGCCAAGGGATGGTCGTCCTACCTGGGCACCGTATTCGGATTTTCCGGCGGTGTCGCCGATGTCGGTGCCCTGCAATTGGACTGGGGCGCCCTGTTGATCGTAGCGGTGGTGGCGGTTTTGTTGGCGATGGGCACGAAGCTTTCGGCCAACTTTTCGGCCACCATCACCGCCATCAAGGTCGCGGTGGTGCTGCTGGTGGTCATCGTCGGCGCGTTCTACATCAAGGCCGTCAACTACACGCCGTTCATCCCGCCCTCGGAGCCCGGCGAGGCGGGCGGCACCGGCGTCGACCAGTCCCTGTTCTCGCTGTTGACCGGCGCCGAGGGCAGCCACTACGGCGTCTACGGCCTGCTGGCCGGCGCGTCCATCGTGTTCTTCGCGTTCATCGGCTTCGACGTCGTGGCGACCACCGCCGAGGAGACCAAGAACCCGCAGCGCGACGTCGCCAAGGGCATCCTGGCGGCGCTGGCCATCGTGACCGTCCTCTACGTGGCGGTTTCCGTGGTGCTCACGGGGATGGTGTCCTACACCGAGTTGAAGACCGGCCCGGACGGCAAGGCCGCGAACCTGGCGACGGCCTTCTCGGCCAACGGGATCGACTGGGCGGCCCAGATCATCTCGATCGGCGCGCTGGCCGGTCTGACCACCGTGGTGATGGTCCTGGTGCTGGGGCAGTCCCGGGTGATCTTCGCGATGTCCCGCGACGGCCTGCTGCCGCGGTCGCTGGCCAAGACCAGTGACCGGGGGACCCCGGTGCGGATCACCGTGATCGTGGCGGTCCTGATCGCGCTGGCGGCCTCGCTGTTCCCGATCGACAAGCTCGAGGAGATGGTCAACGTCGGCACGCTGTTCGCGTTCGTGCTGGTCTCGGCGGGCGTGCTGGTGTTGCGTCGGACCCGGCCGGACCTCGAGCGGGGCTTCCGGGTGCCGTGGGTGCCGCTGCTGCCGATCGCGTCGATCGTGGCCTGCGTGTGGCTGATGCTCAACCTCACCGCGCTGACCTGGATCCGGTTCCTGATCTGGATGGTGCTCGGCGTCGTCATCTACTTCGCCTACAGCCGGCGGCACTCGGTGATGGGACGGCGCTTGCAGGCGCAGGAGGCCGACCTCCGGTAGCCGCTTTACAAGACCTGCCTCTATGTCTAGACAGGCGACAAATCTGGCTTTATAGTCAAGTCATCGACGTGATCGCACTCACTTGGAGGTAGACGGTGACTTCACTGGAGGCAACAACGCCCGCCAGCGGCGAGCAGTGGCGGGACAAGAAGCGCTACCTGTGGCTGATGGGGCTGATCGTGCCCACCGCGCTGTTCGTGATGCTGCCGGTGGTGTGGGCGCTCAACAACCTCGGTTGGCACCTCGCGGCGCAGGTCCCGTTCTGGATCGGCCCGATCCTGCTCTACATCGTGCTGCCGCTGCTGGACCTGCGGTTCGGTCCGGACGGTCAGAATCCGCCCGATGCGGTGATGGCGGACCTGGAGGACGACAAGTACTACCGGTACTGCACCTACATCTACATCCCGTTCCAGTACGCCAGCGTCGTCGTCGGCGCCTACCTGTTCACCGCGTCCGACCTGAGCTGGCTGGGCTTCGACGGCGCACTGGGCTGGCCGGCCAAGATCGGGCTGGCGCTGTCGGTCGGCGTGCTCGGCGGCGTCGGCATCAACACCGCCCACGAACTGGGCCACAAGAAGGCCGCCCTGGAACGCTGGCTGTCCAAGATCACCCTCGCCCAGACCTGGTACGGCCACTTCTACATCGAGCACAACCGCGGCCACCACGTCCGCGTCGCCACGCCTGAGGATCCGGCGTCGGGCCGGTTCGGCGAGACGTTCTGGGAATTCCTGCCGCGCAGCGTGTGGGGCGGCCTGAAGTCGTCCTGGCAGCTCGAGGCCGCCCGGCTGCGGCGCGGCGGGCGCAGCCCGTGGGATCCGAGAACGTATCCGTCCAACGACGTACTCAACGCGTGGGCCATGTCGGTGCTGTTCTGGGGCGTGCTGATCGCGGTGTTCGGTCTGGCGCTGGTCCCGTACATGCTGATCTCGGCGGTGTTCGGCTTCAGCCTGCTCGAGGCGGTCAACTACCTCGAGCACTACGGCCTGATGCGGCAGAAGACCGCCAGCGGCCGCTACGAGCGCTGCACACCCGCGCACAGCTGGAACTCCGACCACATCGTCACCAACCTGTTCCTGTACCACCTGCAGCGGCACAGCGACCACCACGCCAACCCCACCCGGCGTTACCAGACGCTGCGCAGCATGGACGGCGCGCCGAATCTGCCCAGCGGCTATGCATCCCTGATCGGGTTGACCTACTTCCCGCCCCTGTGGCGCAGGCTGATGGACCACCGGGTGCTCGAGCACTACGACGGCGACATCAGCCGGGTGAACATCGCCCCGCGGGTGCGCGACAAGGTGCTGGCCCGGTACGGCTCCCCGGCGGTGGACCAGTGAGCAGCTACCGCTGTCCGATCTGCGACTACGTCTACGACGAGACCAAAGGCGCTGCGCGGGAAGGATTCCCGCCCGGCACCGGCTGGGACCAGGTGCCCGACGACTGGACCTGCCCGGACTGCGGGGTGCGCGAGAAGATCGACTTCGAACCGGTAGGAGCCCCCTCATGAGCGACGCGTACAAGCTGTTTGTCTGCGTGCAGTGCGGATTCGAGTACGACGAGGCCAAGGGCTGGCCGGAGGACGGTATCGCCCCGGGCACCCGCTGGGACGACATCCCCGAGGACTGGAGCTGCCCGGACTGCGGCGCGGCCAAATCCGACTTCGAAATGGTGGAAGTCGTCCGGCCGTGACCGCGGCCGCACCGAACGCGGTCGCCGGAGGCGTTATTGTCGCGCGTGTGAGTAGCACGCAGCAGCCGGGCCGCCGGGCCGCCTCCTACGCCGAGGCCTCCCGCGGACTGCTACGCGAAATGGTGCTCGACGCCATGCGCGACCTGCTGCTGGCCAAGGACTGGTCGTCGATCACGCTCTCCGATGTCGCCAAGGCGGCCGGGGTCAGCCGGCAGACCATCTACAACGAGTTCGGATCGCGGCAGGGCCTGGCCCAGGGCTACGCGCTGCGGCTGGCCGACCGCCTCGTCGACGCCGTCGGCGACGCGATGGACAACAACGTCGGCCAGATGTATTCGGCGTTCCTGGAGGGATTCCGGTCCTTCTTCACCGAATCGGCCGCCGACCCGCTGGTGATCTCGCTGCTGACCGGTGTCGCAAAACCGGACCTGCTGCAGCTGATCACCACCGACAGCGCCCCGATCATCTCGCGGGCCTCGACCAAACTCACCGACTCGTTGATGAACAGCTGGGTGGCGTGCAGCGAGGAGGACGCCGGGGTACTGGCCCGCGCGATCGTCCGGCTGGCCATGAGCTACGTGTCGATGCCGCCGGAGGCCGACCACGACGTCGCGGGAGATCTGGCAAGGCTGATGACGCCGTTCGGCGAGCGGTACGGTGTGATCCAGACCGACTGATCCGCCCGGGCGACCGCCCCGCTGGCCGTCTACCGTGTAAACGAGCCAAGTCACTGGACCGCGAAGGAAGCTATTTCGAATGACGCTGACCGCCGATAGCAGCAACGGGATCGACTACAAGGTCGCAGACCTGTCCCTGGCCGAGTTCGGCCGCAAGGAGATCCGACTGGCCGAACACGAGATGCCCGGCCTGATGGCGCTGCGTCGCGAGTACGCCGAGGTGGCGCCGCTCAAGGGCGCGCGGATCTCGGGTTCGCTGCACATGACCGTGCAGACCGCGGTGCTGATCGAGACCCTGGTGGCCCTGGGCGCCGAGGTGCGCTGGGCGTCCTGCAACATCTTCTCCACCCAGGACCACGCCGCCGCGGCCGTGGTCGTCGGCCCGCACGGCACCCCCGAGAAGCCCGAGGGCACCCCGGTGTTCGCCTGGAAGGGCGAGACGCTCGAGGAGTACTGGTGGGCGGCCGAGCAGATGCTGACCTGGCCCGGCGAGCCGGCGAACATGATCCTCGACGACGGCGGCGACGCCACCATGATGGTGCTGCGCGGTGCGCAGTACGAGAAGGCCGGTGTGGTGCCGCCCGCCGAGGACGACGACCCGGCCGAGTGGAAGGTGTTCCTCGGCGTCCTGCGGGAGCGCTTCGAGGCCGACAAGACGAAGTGGACCACCATCGCCGAGTCGGTCAAGGGCGTCACCGAGGAGACCACCACCGGTGTGCTGCGGCTCTACCAGTTCGCCGCCGCCGGTGAGCTGTCCTTCCCGGCGATCAACGTCAACGACTCGGTCACCAAGAGCAAGTTCGACAACAAGTACGGCACCCGGCACTCCCTGATCGACGGCATCAACCGCGGCACCGACGTGCTGATCGGCGGCAAGAAGGTGCTGATCTGCGGCTACGGCGACGTCGGCAAGGGCTGCGCCGAATCGCTGGCCGGCCAGGGCGCCCGCGTCCAGGTCACCGAGATCGACCCGATCAACGCCCTGCAGGCGCTGATGGACGGCTTCGACGTGGTCACCGTGGAGGGCGCGATCGGCGACGCCGACATCGTCGTCACCTCGACCGGCAACAAGGACATCATCACCCTCGACCACATGAAGGCGATGAAGAACAAGGCCATCCTGGGCAACATCGGCCACTTCGACAACGAGATCGACATGGCCGCCCTGGAGCGCTCCGGCGCCGTGCGGGTCAACATCAAGCCGCAGGTCGACGAGTGGCAGTTCGACGGCGACAAGTCGATCATCGTGCTGTCCGAGGGCCGGCTGCTCAACCTGGGCAACGCCACCGGCCATCCGTCGTTCGTGATGAGCAACAGCTTCTCGAACCAGGTGATCGCCCAGATCGAGCTGTGGACCAAGAACGACGAGTACGACAACGAGGTGTACCGGCTGGCCAAGCACCTCGACGAGAAGGTCGCCCGCATCCACGTCGAGGCGCTCGGCGGCGAACTGACCAAGCTCACCAAGGAGCAGGCCGAGTACATCGGCGTCGACGTCGAGGGCCCGTACAAGCCGGATCACTACCGCTACTGATCCGCCCCGAGCAGACACAGAATCGCCCAGATCCGCCCGGATCTGGGCGATTCTGCGTCCGCGGGGCCAAATGTGGGTACCAGGACACGATGAGGCACTGGGGACGACCGGCCGCGCTGAGCCTGCTCGCGGCCGCACTTGTGATGAGCGGCTGTTCCGAGGACGCGGCACCGGAGCAGACCAACACCACCGCGCCCGCCGCCGAGACCACCTCGCCGCCGGGGATGGCCACCGCCGAGATGACCACCGCCGAGACCACCTCGCCGGTCGCCGCGCCGGCCGGCAAGGGGGCGCCGGTCGACGCGGTCGAGCGGGCCCTGCAGACCGCCGCCGGCGCCGTGCCCAACGGCCGGCCCTTCGACCTGGAGCTCGAAACCGAGGACGGCCGACGGGTTTTCGACATCGAGGTGGCCTCCGACGGCAACGAGTTCGAGGTGCGCGTCAACGAGGCGGGCACCGAGGTGGTCGGGCAGCGCCAGGCCGGCGATCCGGGTGACGACGTCGCCAAGGCCGAGGCCGCCCAGGTCGACGCGACCCGCGCCCTGCAGACCGCGCTGGAACGCGAACCGGGGGCCACCGTTGACGAGATCCAGATCGACACCGAACGCGACGTGATCGTCTGGCAGATCGAACTGGTCCGGCCCGACGGCTCGGAGGCCGAGATCGACGTCGACGCGCGCAGCGGCGCCATCGCCGGGGGCTGAGCCGGGGCCGGTTAGGCTCGGCGGCGTGCTCATTGTGATCGAGGGTCTCGACGGTGCCGGCAAACGCACGCTGACCGAAGGGTTGCGCGGCGCCTGGCAGGCCGCCGGGAAAACGGTGTCCACGTTGGCGTTTCCCCGCTACGGCCAGTCCGTGCACGCCGACGTCGCCGCCGAGGCCCTGCACGGCGAACACGGCGACCTCGCCGACTCGGTGTATGCGATGGCGATGCTGTTCGCTCTCGACCGCGCGGGCGCCGCCGAACACATCGCCGAGCTGACCCGCACCCATGACGTGGTGCTGCTGGATCGCTACGTGGCCTCCAACGCCGCCTACAGCGCCGCGCGGCTGCGCCAGGGCGCCGACGGCGCGGCCGCGGACTGGGTGTACCGGCTCGAGTTCGAGCGATTCGGGCTACCCCGTCCGGATTTCCAACTGCTGCTGGATGTTTCGGTGGAGCTGGCCGGCGAACGCGCCCGGCATCGGGCCCGCAACGAGCAGGGCCGGGAGCGCGACGCCTACGAGCGCGACGACGAACTCCAGCAGCGCACCGGCGCGGTGTATGCCGAACTGGCCGCGGCCGACTGGGCCGGCCGGTGGTTGACGCTGGGACCGCAGACCCGCCCCGCCGACGTGCTGAGCGCGGTCGCCGAGGGCTGAGCGCTCACCGCGCCGGCGGATCCGGCGGCATCGGGATCTCGCCATCCACCCGGATCGGTTCGTCGCGGATCTCGCGGCAGGAGATCCGCGCGCTGATCACCGTCGCGCCGGCGGCGCCCAGCAGCAACTGACGGCCGTCGGCGCTGGAAAAGCGCGCGTCGTGGTTGTTCTCGGCGTTGCCGGGCAGCGACACCTCGGTCAGGCCGGCCGCCGCGCTGAGCCGTTCGACCAGCGGGAAAACCCGATCCCACTCCGCGGTGCTCAGATTGTGCGTGGTCACCAGGTTGGGGAAGTACAGCATGAGCCCCTCGTCGACCTCGCCCGGACAGCCCGAGGTCGCCCATTCCCGGTTCCAGTGCCAGGCCGCGGCAGCCGGCACCTGTTCCGAGATGCGTTGTCGCACATCGTCGATCAGGCCGAGCATCTGCTGCTGGGTCTGCCTGAGCGTCGGCAGGGCGGCAAGGTCCATCGGGGTGGCCTCCTCGTTGAGGATGGGGGACTCGGGCTGCTGGCAGGCCGTGAGCAGGCCGACCAGCGCGAGCGCGGTCACCAACATCGGCAGGCGGGGTTTCATCTCATCCTTCCTCGCGGATCAACAACTCCGGGCGGCGATCCGCCAGGCCGGCGGCGACGATCGCCAGGTTGTAGCCGGGGGTGCGCAGCACGGCGTTGGATCCCAGCCGCGGGTACTCCGAATGTCCGCTGGCGCCCTCGCGCGGCGGGCCGTAGGTGGGCTCCGAGGCGTCGGTGGCCAGCCGCTCGAACGGCAACGACGTCGGGTTGGGTCCGTGCGCGCCGAGGTCGGCGATGGACACCGGCAGGTCGATGCCCCACTTGGAGACCTCCTCGGACACCGGGTCGCGGTCGGCGGACATCACGAACGCGTGCCCGTCGGGCAAGAACAGCTGCGATTCGTCCACGATCAGCGCCGGCATGCCCAGGATGGTCTCGTTCGCGTAGCCCAGGCCCGGCGAGCCGTAGAACACCGCGTCGTCGACGACGCCGGTCTCGCCGAGTTCGTTGAGCGCCTGGGCCGTGGTGGTCGAACCGTAGGAGTGCCCGAGCGCCGACAGGTGCACCTCGGAGCCGTGGGCGTTGGTGGCGTTGATGCCGCGGTAGAAGTCGGCGAGGTCCACGGCCCCGGCGTTGGCCCGGTTCTCCAGCACCGCCCCGCCCACGGTCCCGTCGACATCGGGCGGGTCGTAGCCGAACCAGGCCACCGCCGCCACCCGTTCGCCCCCGAAACCGGCGCGCTCCAACTGGAATTCGGCCTCCCGGCGCAGCGCGACGGCCTCGTCGGCCATCGACGGCAGCGACGTGGCATGCGTGGTCATGCCGGGTGTGGTGACCGCGACGTGCTGGGCCTCGTCCGGGTTGCCGATCGCGACGGCGGCCAGCAGTTCGGTGTCGGTGGGCTCGAACATCATCAGGTAGCGGTCCTTGTCGTAGCCCTGACTGGGGTCGCCGTCCACCGACAACGCCCGCTGCACACCGAGCGCCTCGTCGAGGCGCCGGCGCCGGTCGCCGACCATCGCGGTGTAGCCGGAGTTCAGCGCGGCGGCGTTGCGGCCCGGATGGTCGCGGCGGTACTCCTCGCGGCTGGGGATCGAGGCCACCTCGGCGCGCGCCGCGGCGATCTCGCGTTCGAGCGCGTCGATGTTGGCGTCGTGGCGCGGCGGCACCGGGACGCCGTCGCGGTTGCCGATCCAGTCGGGATGCTCCTCGACGACCTTGCGCTGCTCCTCGGGCGACAGCGCGTCCCACCACGCGGTGACCTCGTGCGGCGTCACCCCGGGGCCGTCGGGCGGATACGGCGCCGACAACCCGGACTGCAGCCCCCCGGCCTGCCGCGCGCCCTCGAAATCGGTGGCGCGGCCGCCGGTCACCTTGCCGTCGGCGATGTTGGTGAACACCTCGGCGCAGTCGGCGTCGATGTCGTCGGCCTGCCGGATCAGGGCCTTGGCGCGGGCCTCGATGTCGTCGGCCTCGTCCTGCAGGTCGCGGATCTCCTCCGCGGTGCCGCTGATCGTCACCTCGCCGCCGTCGGACAGGCTCAGGTGCCCCTCGCTACCGGCCACCTCCGCGCGCAGCGCCGTCAGCTGCTGCTGCAGGGTGCTGACGGCCTGGGCGGTCTCCTCGGCGAGGCGTTCCACTGCGCCGAGGACCGCGGCGTCGTCGAGCACATGCGCGCGCGCCGTGGCGATCCGCTCGCGGGCCACGTCGGCGGCCGGCGATTCCCACCCGGGTAGGCCGGCCAGGTTGCCCAGTTCGGTCGCGGCGCGCTGGGCGGCCTCGAGTTCGGCGCCCAGCTCGGTGGCCACGGTCTTCAGGGCCGCGACGTCCCAGCTCTCGATCTCGCTGAGCAGCATGGCTCAGAGCGGGGACGGGCCGCGGTGATAGCGCAGCGCCTCGGCGCCGGCCAGGGCGGTGGCCACGTACTCGCGGGCGGCCAACCGCAGCTTGTCGGCCACGTCGGCCAGCTCGGACTCGGCGCGCCGGCCCTGCCGGTGCACGGTGTCTCCGAAGGCGACGAATCCCGGCCGGGCGCGGTCTTGCCAGGCCGCGTCGTGCGCGGACAGCTCGACGGCCAGCGCGCGGCGTTCGGCCCCGGCGGCCGCACCGATGGAGTCCAGGTAGTCGGCCGAATAGATGACGTCGGACGGGGTCATCGACAACGAGCCGGGATCTGCCATGCATCCTCCCCGATGCCTTGAGCCATTTGCTGCCGAGCGCAACAACTCCGTGGAGATCCTAAGCGCCGCGCCGACCGCGGGGTGACGCAATTTGTCCCGGGCGCGGGCGCCGGGGGAGCCCGCAGTGAGATTGTTTGTGGTCCGCGGCGTGTGGTAGCAGAGTTTTGTCACGGTTTGGTGACACCATGGACAGTCATGAGGCAAAGAATCCTGGTCGTCGATGACGACGCATCGTTGGCCGAGATGCTGACCATCGTCCTGCGGAACGAGGGTTTCGACACTGCCGTCATCGGCGATGGCACCCAGGCGCTCACCGCGGTGCGGGAGCTCCGCCCGGATCTGGTCCTGCTGGACCTCATGCTGCCCGGGATGAACGGCATCGACGTCTGCCGCGTGCTGCGGGCCGACTCCGGGGTGCCGATCGTGATGCTCACGGCCAAGACCGACACCGTCGACGTGGTGCTGGGGCTCGAGTCGGGCGCCGACGACTACGTCATGAAGCCGTTCAAGCCCAAGGAACTGGTGGCCCGGGTCCGCGCGCGGTTGCGCCGCAACGAGGACGAGCCGGCCGAACTGCTCTCGATCGGCGACGTCGAGATCGACGTGCCCGCGCACAAGGTCACCCGCCAGGGCGAGCAGATCTCGCTGACGCCGCTGGAGTTCGACCTGCTGGTGGCGTTGGCGCGCAAACCCCGCCAGGTGTTTACTCGGGATGTGCTGCTCGAACAGGTTTGGGGCTACCGGCATCCCGCCGACACCCGGCTGGTGAACGTGCATGTGCAGCGGTTGCGGGCCAAGGTCGAGAAGGACCCGGAGAACCCGCAGGTGGTGCTGACCGTTCGAGGAGTGGGATACAAGGCCGGACCTCCGTGATTCCAGCCGGCGGCGACGGATGTGAGCGCCGCGGATGATCATCGGGCGCTCTAAGCGGCGAAGCCGGGGCCGCTGGGGGCGATCGGGTCCGCTGCTGCGCGGGCTGAACGCCCTGAGTCGTGCCGTCGGGGTGGCCTGGCGGCGTTCCCTGCAACTGCGCGTGGTGGTCCTGACCCTCGGGTTGTCGCTGACGGTCATCCTGGTGCTGGGCTTCGTGCTCACCAGCCAGATCACCGATCGGGTGCTCGACGTGAAGGTGCGCGCGGCCACCGAGGAGATCGAGCGGGCCAGCACCGCGGTCGCCGGGATCGTCGGCGGCGAGGAGACCCGCTCCCTGGACAGCAGCCTGCAACTCGCGCGCAACACCTTGACCTCGCGGGCGGCGCCCACCTGGGGCACCGGGCTGGCGGGCACGTTCGACGCCGTGCTGGTGGTGCCGGGGGACGGGCCGCGGGCCGCGACGGCCGCCGGGCCCATCGACGAGGTGCCCGAGGCGCTGCGCGAATTCGTCAAGGCCGGTCAGGTCAGCTACCAGTACGCCACCGTGAACACCGAGGGTTTCTCGGGATCGGCGCTGGTCATCGGCTCGCCGACGGCCTCGCGGGTGACCAACCTCGAGCTGTACCTGATCTTCCCGCTCTCCGGTGAGGAACGCACCATCGCGCTGGTGCGCGGGACCATGGTCACCGGCGGCCTGGTGCTGCTGGTGCTGCTGGCCGGCATCGCGTGGTTGGTGTCGCGGCAGGTAGTGCAGCCGGTGCGGTCGGCCTCGCAGATCGCCGAGCGCTTCGCCGAGGGGCACCTCACCGAGCGGATGCCCGTGCGCGGCGAGGACGACATGGCCCGGCTGGCGGTGTCGTTCAACGACATGGCCGAGAGTCTGAGCCGCCAGATCACCCAGCTCGAGGAGTTCGGCAACCTGCAGCGCCGGTTCACCTCCGACGTCAGCCACGAGTTGCGCACCCCGCTGACCACGGTGCGGATGGCCGCCGACCTGATCCACGACCAGCGCGACGAACTGGATCCGTCGCTGCGGCGCTCCACCGAGTTGATGGTCAACGAACTCGACCGGTTCGAGTCCCTGCTCAACGACCTGCTGGAGATCTCCCGGCACGACGCCGGCGTGGCCGAGTTGTCGGTGGAGGCCGTCGACCTGCGTTCGACGGTCAACAGCGCGCTGGACAACGTCGGGCACCTCGCCGACGACGCCGGCATCGAGTTGCTGGTCGACATGCCCGGCGAGGACGTCATCGCCGAGGTGGACCCGCGCCGGGTGGAGCGCATCCTGCGCAACCTGATCGCCAACGCCATCGACCATGCCGAACACAAGCCGGTGCGCATCCGGATGGCCGCCGACGAGGACACGGTCGCGGTGACGGTGCGTGACTATGGTGTGGGTTTGCGGCCCGGTGAGGAGAAGCTGGTGTTCAGTCGGTTCTGGCGGTCGGACCCGGCGCGGGTGCGGCGCTCCGGCGGCACCGGGCTGGGACTGGCGATCAGCATCGAGGACGCCCGGCTGCACCAGGGCCGGTTGGAGGCCTGGGGCGAACCCGGCAACGGCGCCTGCTTCCGGCTGACGCTGCCGCTGGTGCGCGGCCACAAGGTGACGACGAGCCCGCTGCCGATGAAGCCGGTCGGCGCCGAGAGCCGGGACCGGCAGCAGCAGGCCCGGACCCGCGAGCACGCCGGAGAAGGCGTGTGAATCGCCTCCTGGCTGTGCTGGTCGCCTTGGGCGCCGCCGTCGCGTTGCTCGCGGGCTGCGCCGGCGTGCCCAATTCCTCTGCGCCGCAAGCCATCGGCACCGTCGAGCGGCCGGCCCCGCAGGATCTGCCCAAGCCGACCCCCGGAATGGCCCCGGATCAGTTGCTGCGGGAATTCCTCAAGGCCACCGCCGATCCCGCCAACCGGCACCTCGCGGCCCGGCAGTTCCTCACCGAATCCGCCTCCCGGGAATGGGACGACGCGGGCAGCGCGCTGCTGATCGACCGCGTGGTGCTCACCGAGACCCGCACCGCGGGCAAGATCTCGGTGCAGATGAAGGCCGACATCCTGGGGTCGCTGTCGGACATGGGGGTCTTCGAGACCGCCGCGGGACCGCTGCCCGACCCCGGCCCCATCGAGTTGGTGAACACCCCCGACGGCTGGCGCATCGACAAGCTGCCCAACGGTGTCTTCTTGGACTGGAAGCAGTTTCAGGAGACCTACAAGCGCCACCCGCTGTACTTCGTCGACCCGACGGGCGACACCACGGTGCCCGATCCCCGCTACGTCGCGGTCTCCGATCGCGATCAGTTGGCCACCGAACTGGTGTCCAAGCTGATCTCGGGGCCGCGGCCGGAGATCGCCAACTCGGTGCGCAACATGCTCGGCTCACCGCTGCAACTGCGCGGGCCCATCACCCGCGCCGACGGCGGCAAGACCGGGATCGGCCGCGGCTACGGCGGCGCGCGGATCGAGCTGGAGAACCTGCCGAGCTCCGATCCGCAGAGCCGGGCTCTGCTTGCCGCACAGATCATCTGGACGCTGGCCCGCGCCGACATCCGGGGCCCGTACGTGATCAACGTCGACGGTCTGCCGCTGGACGACCGCTTCGCCGACGGCTGGGAGACCTCCGATGTCGCGGCGACCGACCCGGGCGCCGCCGCCGGGGCCTCGGCCGGGCTGCACGCCCTGGTGGGCGGGTCGCTGATGTTCCTCGACGGGCCGAGCGGCACCCGCGTCGACGGTGCGTTCGGGGCGATGCCCGACCAACGGTCCGCGGCGCTGTCCCGGGACGGCAACGGGGTGGCCTCGGTGGTGGCCGTGCGGGTGAACACGCCCGAGGTCGCCTCGACGCTGTGGATCGACAACAACGGCCAGGACGCCGTCGAGGCCATCAAGGGCCGCACCATCACCCGGCCCACCTGGGGCCTCGACGGGGCGGTGTGGGTCGTGGTGGACGGCAACAACGTGGTGCGGGTGACCCAGGAGGCGGCCACCGGCGCGCCGGCGCGCGTCCCGGTCGACTCGATCGCGGTGGCCACGAAGTTCCCCGGCGCCGTCACCGAACTGCAGCTGTCCCGCGACGGCACCCGTGCCGCGCTGGTGATCGAGGGGCAGGTGATCCTGTCCGGCGTCGAGGAGACCCCGGGCGGACAGTTCGCCCTGACCTATCCGCGCCGGCTCGGTTTCGGGCTGGGCTCCTCGGTGGTGTCGCTGTCCTGGCGGACCGGCGACGACATCGTGGTCAGCCGCGACGATCCCGCGCACCCGGTGTCGTATGTGAACCTCGACGGGGTCAACTCCGACGGCCCGAGCCAGGGGCTGACCATGCCGGTCGGCACGGTGGCGGCCAACCCGTCGACGGTCTATGTGGCCGACCGGCAGGGCGTGCAGCAGCTGTCCGGGTCCGGTGCCGACAACCAGCAGGCGTGGTCGGGCGTGCGCGCCTTCATGATCCCGGGTGCGGTGCCGGTGCTGCCGGGCTGAGCGGTGTCGGTGGGTGGCCGCACACTCGCGGTGTGCTGGACCTGATCCTGCCGTTGGAGTGCGGCGGCTGCGGCGCCCCGGGGACGCGTTGGTGCTCCGCCTGCGCGTCGGCGTGGCGGGTCGGCGTCGACCAGCCGCACCTGGTGGCCCCGCGCCAGGACCCCGGCGTCCCGGTGTTCGCGCTGGGCCGCTACGCGGGGGCGCGGCGCGCGGCGATCGTCGCGCTCAAGGAACATCGACGCACCGACCTGACCGCCCCGCTGGCGGGTGCGCTGGCCCTCGGCGTGCACCGGCTGCTGCGGTGGGGACTGGTGAGCCTGCCGCTGGTGCTCGTGCCCGCGCCCACCCGGCGATCCTCGGCGCGCCGCCGCGGCGGCGACCCGGTGCTGCGGACGGCCGCCGCGGCCGTGGCCGCACACCCCGGGATCGCCGTCGTGCCCGCGTTGCGGATGCGGGCGGGCGCGCGGGACTCGGTCGGACTCAACAGCCGGGGCCGCGAACGCAACGTCGCCGGGCGCGTCCTGCTGACCCGCCGCGTCCCCGCCGGGGCGGAGGTTCTCGTCGTCGACGACGTCGTCACCACGGGCGCCACCGCGCGGGAATCGGTGCGCGTCCTGCAAACTTCCGGGGCGCGCGTGACGGGTGTGCTCACGCTGGCGCACGCGTGACCCGGCGCCGGGTTTTCGGCGTCGAATCGGGCCGGATGTGACGCCGGTCGAAAGTTCCGGCAACGCGTGCACCAAAAGGGTGGCACGTTTGGGTGAACTGCGACTACCTTCGGGTGCAACGACCGCAAGAGCCTTGCGGCGGGGCTTCTGACCCGAGGCCCACACAGCTGTGTGGAGCCGATGCGTGAGGAGGTGAGTTCTCGACCCCAGGCGCCGGTGGATCGAGCGTCGGACACCCTCACCGCGCATGTTGTGTATCAGCCAGGCACGCGCTCGCGTGCAAAGCGACACAGAATCGAGTTGTCAAGCATGTCAAGCCAATCCGTGAATTCTGCCCAGACCCTGGTCTCCGAGAAGTCGGAGACCAAGCCGTCTGGACCGAACGCCGAAGTGGTGGTCAAGGGGCGCAACGTCGAGGTGCCCGACCACTTCCGGATCTATGTCTCGGAGAAACTCGCCCGCTTGGAGCGGTTCGACCGCACCATCTACATGTTCGACGTCGAACTCGACCACGAACGCAACCGTCGTCAGCGCAAGAACTGTCAGCACGTCGAGATCACCGCGCGGGGTCGCGGCCCGGTCGTGCGCGGTGAGGCCTGCGCCGACAGTTTCTATGCCGCGCTGGAATCCGCGGCCGCCAAACTCGAGGCCCGGCTACGGCGACACAAGGACCGCCGCAAAATTCATTACGGCGACAAGACGCCGCTGTCGCTCGCCGAGGCGACCGCCATCGTGCCGGAGGCCTTCGAGCGCCCGTCCGCCCCCATCGAGACCCCGGAGGCCGCGGCGGAACCGCACGAACCGGGTCAGGTGGTCCGGGTCAAGGAGCACCCGGCCAAACCGATGACCGTTGACGACGCGCTCTACGAGATGGAGCTCGTCGGCCACGACTTCTTCCTGTTCCACGACAAGGAGACCGACAAACCGTCGGTGGTCTACCGCCGGCACGCCTTCGATTACGGCCTGATCCGGCTGGCCTGATCCGGAGCCGACATCCGCGCGCGTGCGGCCCGGGCGGAATCCGCCCGGGCCGCCACGTCGGTTCGAGGCCGACTTCGCCGGGGTATATTCGCGCGTCACCTACGATGGTGCCGAGATAAAACTCCAATCCTGTAGGGGATACATCTAGTGCTGTCTAAGCTGCTGCGCCTTGGTGAAGGTCGCATGGTCAAGCGCCTCAAGGGGGTGGCTGACTACGTCAACACCTTGTCGGACGACGTCGAGAAGCTCACCGACGACGAACTGCGCGCCAAGACCGATGAGTTCAAGCGGCGGGTCGCCGCCGGTACCACCCTCGACGACCTGCTGCCCGAGGCGTTCGCGGTGGCCCGCGAGGCGGCCTGGCGGGTGCTGTCCCAGCGCCCGTTCGACGTGCAGATCATGGGCGGTGCGGCCCTGCACTTCGGCAACGTCGCCGAGATGAAGACCGGTGAGGGCAAGACCCTGACCTGTGTGCTCCCGGCGTACCTGAACGCGTTGGGCGGCGAGGGCGTGCACGTCGTCACGGTCAACGACTACCTGGCCAAGCGCGACGCCGAGTGGATGGGCCGGGTGCACCGGTTCCTGGGTCTGGACGTCGGCGTCATCCTGTCGCAGATGACCCCGCCGGAGCGGCGGGCCGCCTACGGCGCCGACATCACCTACGGCACCAACAACGAGTTCGGGTTCGACTACCTGCGCGACAACATGACCCACTCCGTGGACGACATGGTGCAGCGCGGCCACAACTTCGCGGTGGTCGACGAGGTCGACTCCATCCTGATCGACGAGGCGCGCACCCCGCTGATCATCTCCGGTCCCGCCGACGGCGGCGCCGCGCACTGGTACACCGAGTTCGCCCGCATCGTCCCGCTGATGGAGAAGGACACCCACTACGAGGTGGACCTGCGCAAGCGCACCATCGGCGTGCACGAACTCGGCGTCGAGTTCGTCGAGGATCAGCTGGGCATCGACAACCTGTACGAGGCCGCCAACTCGCCGCTGGTCAGCTACCTGAACAACGCCATCAAGGCCAAGGAGCTGTTCCACCGGGACAAGGACTACATCGTCCGCAACGGCGACGTCGTCATCGTCGACGAGTTCACCGGTCGCGTGCTGACCGGCCGGCGCTACAACGAGGGCATGCACCAGGCCATCGAGGCCAAGGAGCACGTCGAGATCAAGGCCGAGAACCAGACCCTGGCCACCATCACGCTGCAGAACTACTTCCGGCTCTACGACAAGCTCTCCGGCATGACCGGTACGGCCCAGACCGAGGCCGCCGAGCTGCACGAGATCTACAAGCTGGGCGTCGTGCCGATCCCGACCAACCGGCCGATGGTCCGGGCCGACCAGTCCGACCTGATCTACAAGACCGAGGAAGCCAAGTACATCGCCGTCGTCGACGACGTCACCGAGCGCCACGAGCAGGGCCAGCCGGTCCTGATCGGCACCACCAGCGTGGAGCGCTCGGAGTACCTGTCGCGGCAGTTCACCAAGCGCCGCATCCCGCACAACGTGCTGAACGCGAAGTACCACGAGTCCGAGGCGAACATCATCGCCGAGGCCGGCCGCCTCGGCGCGGTCACGGTGGCCACCAACATGGCCGGCCGCGGTACCGACATCGTGCTCGGCGGTAACCCCGACTTCCTCGCCGACAAGCGGCTGCGGGACCGAGGCCTGGATCCGGTCGAGACGCCCGACGAGTACGAGGCCGCCTGGGACGAGGTGCTCGAGACCATCAAGGCCGAGGCCGCCGAGGAGGCCGACAAGGTGCGCGAGGCCGGTGGGCTCTACGTGCTGGGCACCGAACGGCACGAATCGCGCCGCATCGACAACCAGCTGCGCGGCCGCTCGGGCCGCCAGGGTGACCCCGGCGAATCCCGGTTCTACCTGTCGTTGGGCGACGAGTTGATGCGGCGGTTCAACGGCGCGACGCTGGAGTCGTTGCTGACCCGGCTGAACCTGCCCGACGACGTGCCGATCGAGGCCAAGATGGTCACCCGGGCCATCAAGAGCGCCCAGACGCAGGTCGAACAGCAGAACTTCGAGGTCCGCAAGAACGTCCTCAAGTACGACGAGGTGATGAACCAGCAGCGCAAGGTCATCTACGCCGAGCGCCGCCGGATCCTCGAGGGCGAGGACCTGCAGCAGCAGGCCCACGACATGATGGTCGACGTCATCACGGCCTACGTGGACGGCGCCACCGCCGAGGGCTACTCCGAGGACTGGGACCTCGAGAAGCTCTGGGAAGCACTCAAGACGCTGTACCCGGTGGGCGTCGATCACCGGACGCTGCTGGACTCCGACGCGGTGGGCGAGCCCGGCGAGCTGACCCGCGAGGAGTTGCTCGACGCCCTGCTCACCGACGCCAAGGCGGCCTACGCGCGACGCGAGGCCGAACTCGAGGAACTCGCCGGCGAGGGCGCGATGCGCCAGCTCGAACGCAACGTGTTGCTCAACGTGATCGATCGCAAGTGGCGCGAGCACCTCTACGAGATGGACTACCTCAAGGAGGGCATCGGGCTGCGCGCGATGGCCCAGCGCGATCCGCTGGTCGAGTACCAGCGCGAGGGCTACGACATGTTCCGGGCGATGCTGGACGCGCTCAAGGAAGAGTCGGTGGGCTTCCTGTTCAACGTCCAGGTCGAGGCGACCCCGGCTCCGGCGGTCGCACCCGTGCAGGCCCCCGGCGGTCTGGCCGCGTTCGCCGAGCAGGCGGCGGCCAAGCAGGCCGAGCCCGCCGCGCCGGCCGAACCCGAGGAGACCCCGGCGCCCGCGCCGACCGGCGGCCGGCACGCGGCCCCGGTGGGCCTGCGCGCCAAGGGGATCGACAACGGCGAGTCCGCGCCCGCGCTGACCTACTCCGGCCCCGCCGAGGACGGCCAGGCCGCGGTGCAGCGCTCCGGTGGACCCCAGCCCGCGGCGGCCGCCGCCGGCGGCGGGACCCGTCGGGAGCGTCGCGAGGCCGCCCGCAAGGCCGCGAAGGCCTCGCGCAAGGGCTAGCCCCACGGGTCAGCCGATGTGCAGCGCCACGATCTGCCAGCGGCGGTCGGACGCGGCAGCGCGCCACTCGATGCGGCACGCGATCGCATGCGTGCGGTGGTGCCGCGAGTAGGTGGCGGCCACTTCGAACGCGCGCTCGTCGCGGTCGCAGGGCTGCACCCGCGCGCGGCGCAGCACCGCCGCGCCGCGACGCGCGCCCGCGGTGCGGCCGAACGCCAGCACCGAGTCGGCGAGCCCCGAGGACATCAGCGCGCGCAACTGGGTGGGCGGCCGGCGTCGGTCGATGACCTCGAGCACCGTGCGCAATGCCGCGTCGGCGAAGGCCGCGGCGGAGCCCAGCTGCGGCGACGGCGCGCGGCGGGAAGGGCCGGTCGGCACCGCCTCGAGGTGCCGCACGGGCGGGCGTCGGACCGGTGGGGCGGGCCAGGCGGGGGCCGCGGCGCCGATCGCCGGTTCGTAGTCGATGACCGGGATCACGATCGCGGGGACAGCGGGTGCGGTGCTGCTCGCAACGGTCACGTCGGAACCCTCCAGTTTGCGCGGCGAAAATACGCTCGACCTGCTGGAGAGTGGCAGGAACGACGAGAGTGATCCTGGCACAGACGGCGCCGGCGCGTGTGCACCCGTTGTGCACAACCACCACTGGGCCGGTTAACGTGACAGCAGCAGGTTGACACGCAAGGGGGGACGACACCGGCAATGGTGACCAGGTTGTCGGCATCGGACGCGTCGTTCTATCAACTCGAGAACAGCTCGACACCGATGTACGTGGGTTCGCTGTCCATTCTGCGCCGACCGCGCTCCGGACTGAGCTACGAGACGCTGCTGGCCACCGTCGAGCAGCGGCTGCCGCAGGTGCCCCGGTACCGGCAGAAGGTCCGGGAGATCACGCTGGGGCTGGCGCGCCCGGTCTGGATCGACGACCCCGACTTCGACATCACCTACCACATCCGCCGCTCGGCGCTGCCGTCCCCGGGCAACGACGCCCAGCTGCACGACCTGGTGGCCCGGCTGGGCTCGCGGCCGCTGGACAAGACCCGCCCGCTGTGGGAGATGTACCTGGTCGAGGGCCTGGCCAACAACCGCATCGCGATCTACACCAAGAGCCATCAGGCGCTGGTCAACGGCTTGAGCGCGGTCGAGATCGGGCACGTGATCGCCGACCGCACGCAGAAGCCGCCGGTCTTCGGCGAGGACATCTGGATCCCGGCGCGCGAACCGGGCACCGCCGAGTTGGTGCTCGGGGCGGTGGGGGACTGGTTCTCCGGCCCGCGCGAGCAGCTGGCCGCGGTGCAGTCGGCGGTGACCGGCATCGTCTCGAGTTCCGATCAGCTCGTGGAGACCGGGCGCCGGCTCGCCGATGCGGCGCGCATCGTCGCGCGCGGCACGGCGCCGAGCAGCCCGTTGAACACCCGGGTGTCGCGCAACCGGCGGTTCACGGTGGCCAGCGGCAGCCTCGAGGACTACCGGCGGCTGCGGGTGCGCTACGACTGCGATGTCAACGACGTGATCCTGGCCGTCGTCGCCGGGGCCCTGCGCAACTGGCTGCTGTCCCGCGGCGAGCCGGTGAAGCCGACGACGACGGTGCGCGCCATGGCACCGATGTCGGTCTACCCGGAACTGGACGACGACGGCGCGGCCGGCCCGGGTCAGGCGATCAGCGAGGTGACGCCGTTCCTGGTGGATCTGCCGGTCGGGGAGGGCAACGCGGTGGTCCGGTTGTCGCAGATCGCCCACGCCACCGAGTCGCACCCGACGGCCACCAGCCTGGTCGACGCGCGCACCATCGTGACGCTGTCGGGGTTCGCGCCGCCGACCCTGCACGCCATGGGAATCCGGGTGGCCACCAGCTTTGCTGCGCGCACGTTCAACCTGTTGATCACCAACGTGCCGGGCGCGCAGACCCAGATGTACGTCGCGGGGGCCAAGCTGCTCGAGACCTATGCGGTGCCGCCGTTGCTGCACAACCAGGTGTTGGCCATCGGGGTGACGTCCTACTGCGGGCGGGTGTACTTCGGGATCAACGCGGACCGGGAGGCGATGAGCGACGTCGACGTGCTGCCCGCGTTGCTGCGCGAATCGCTGGAAGAACTGCTCGAAGCCGCCAAATAGGTCGGCCACCGAACTTTGCCGAAGCGATTGACCTGGCCCGCGGAACGCGGTCTGATGGGTACACCATGTCGAAAACTGAATCAGGGAAACGAGAACGCACCAGGCCCGCCCGCGCCACGCAGGGCGCGTTTCGATCACCGACCGGGACCGTCGTGCCCCGGCATCACCCCGTGCTCGACCAACCCGTCGAGCACAAGGCGTACGGCCGCGGCGGCGGCATCGACTGGGTGGTTTTCGGCGTCACCGCGCTGATCGCGGTCGCCTTCCTGGTGTGGGGCTTTGTCGACACCGAGGCGTTGGCGTCCGCATCGTCGAGCGCCCTGGGCTGGGTGATTGACAACACCGGCTGGCTGTTCGTGTTGACTGCCACGGGATTCGTGGTGTTCGTGGTGTGGCTGGCGCTGAGCCGATACGGCAACATCCCGTTGGGCCGCGACGACGAGGAACCGGAGTTCCGGACCGTGTCCTGGATCGCGATGATGTTCAGTGCCGGCATGGGAATCGGGCTGATGTTCTTCGGCGTGGCCGAGCCGCTGTCGCACTTCACCGATCCGCCCCCGGGGACCGGGTCGCCCACCGTGGAAGCCGCGATGGCCACCACGCTGTTCCACTGGACGCTGCATCCGTGGGCGATCTACGCCGTCGTCGGCCTGGCGATCAGCTACGGGGTCTACCGCAAGGGCCGGTTGCAGCTGATCAGCGCGGCCTTCGAACCGTTGATCGGCGATCGCGCCAACGGTGCGTGGGGGAAGGTCATCGACATGTTGGCGATCTTCGCCACCCTGTTCGGGTCGGCCGCCTCCCTGGGCCTGGGCGCGCTGCAGATCCGCAGCGGGCTGGGCATCGTGGCCGGGATCGGGGAAACCGGCAACACCATCCTGATCGTCATCATCACGATCTTGACGATGGCGTTCGTGCTGTCGGCGGTGTCCGGGATCGCGCGCGGGATCCAGTGGTTGTCCAACATCAACATGGTGTTGGCCACGTTGTTGGCGCTGTTCGTATTCGTGGTCGGTCCCACGGTTTTCGTGCTGAATCTGCTGCCGACGGCACTGGGCAGCTACTTCCAGGATCTGGCGATGATGTCGGCCCGCACCGGCGCCGAGGGTGCCGAGGTGAACGCCTGGCTGGAATCGTGGACCATCTTCTACTGGGCGTGGTGGATTTCCTGGACCCCGTTCGTCGGGATGTTCATCGCGCGCATCTCCCGGGGGCGCACCATCCGGCAGTTCGTCGCCGGTGTGCTGTTGGTGCCCAGCGTCGTGTCGCTGATCTGGTTCTGCGTGTTCGGCGGCGCGGCCATCCGGGAGCAACAGCAGGGCGCCGATCTCGCCGGGGAGGGCAGCGTCGAGGAGCAGCTGTTCAGTTTGCTGGCGCAGTATCCGTGGGCGGCGGCGGTCAGCGTCGTCGTGATGCTGCTGGTGGCCATCTTCTTCGTCTCGGGCGCCGATGCCGCCTCGATCGTGATGGGTTCGCTGTCGGAGCGCGGCACCATCGCACCGTCGCGGCCCACGGTGATCTTCTGGGGTTGCGCCACCGGGGCGGTGGCCGCGGTGATGTTGCTCGTCGGCGGGGCAGACGCGTTGACCGGTCTGCAGTCCATCACGATCATCGCCGCGGTGCCGTTCGTGCTGGTGATGGTCGGTCTCGCGGTGGCATTGGTCCGGGACCTGAGCAGCGACCCCATGGTGGTGCGTCGCGAATACGCCGTGGAGGCCGTCAATTCCGCGGTGATCACCGGCGTCACCCACCACGGCGACGACTTCGTGATCGCGGTGGAAAAGGATCCCGACGCGGATGGCTAGGGGCAAGAATGGCTAAGGTCAAGAAGATCCCCGCCGAGCTCTACACCGCCGAATTGTTCCGCCTGCAAACCGAATTCGTGAAGTTGCAGGAGTGGGTCAAGCACACCGGGACCCGGCTGGTGGTGGTGTTCGAGGGCCGCGACGCCGCGGGCAAGGGCGGCACCATCAAGCGCATCACCGAATACCTCAGCCCCCGGGTGGCGCGGATCGCCGCGCTGCCCATCCCCACCGAGCGGGAACGCGGGGAGTGGTACTTCCAGCGCTACGTCGCCCAGCTGCCGACGCGCGGCGAGATCGTCCTGTTCGACCGGTCCTGGTACAACCGGGCCGGAGTGGAGAAGGTCATGGGTTTCTGTAGCCCGCACGAACATTCGCTGTTCCTGCATCAGGCGCCGATCTTCGAGCAGATGCTCATCGACGACGGGATCCTGTTGCGCAAGTACTGGTTCTCGGTGTCGGACGTGGAGCAGTTGCGCCGCTTCCGGAAGCGGTTGAAGGACCCGGTCCGGCAGTGGAAGCTCTCGCCGATGGATCTGGACTCGGTGTACCGCTGGCAGGACTATTCGCGGGCCAAGGACGAGATGATGGCGCACACCGACACCCCGGTAAGCCCCTGGTACGTCGTCGAATCTGACGTCAAGAAGCACGCGCGGCTGAACATGATGAGCCATCTGCTGTCCACCATCGACTACCACGAGGTCAAGCGGCCCAAGGTGAAGCTGCCGGACCGGCCGCAGCAGGCGCGCGACTACCAGCGGCTGCCCCGGGAGCTGTCCACCTACGTGCCCGACCACGTCGCGACCCTTTTGGACCGATAGTCTGCGGGCATGCGGGTCTACCTCCCGGCGACGCTGGGCATGCTGCGCCAACTGGTTTCCGACGGCGAGTTGTTCCCGGTCGGCGGCACGGCGTTCGCGGTGACCCCGACCTTGCGGGAGGCCTACGCCGAGGGCGACGACGACGAGTTGGCCGAGGTGGCGCTCGGCGAGGCGGCGCGCGCGTCGCTGCGGCTGTTGGCCGCCGAGGCGCCCGAGGACGGCGAGGACGTGCAGGGGCCTGAGGCGCAGGCGTCTGACTCCCAGGGATCGCTGCCGCTGCGGCGCGCGGTGATCGTGGCCGACATCGAGCCGGCGACGGCCCGTCCCGACCTCGACGACGCGGTGGTGCGGGTGGGTGCGCCGTGCCGTCTCGATGCGGTGGCGGCGGTGTACGTGGACATCGCGGACGCCGAGGCGGCGGTCCGCGCGGCGATGGCCGTCATCGACGAGGCGGACCTGGGCGACGAGGATGCCGAACTGACCGTCGGCGATGCGCTGGATCACGATCTGGCCTGGTACGCGACGCAGGAACTGCCGTTTCTGCTGGAACTGCTGTAGCGGAGTTCCCGCGGCCAGCGCTGGATACGGTACCGTAAGTTACGGTACCGTAGGTTATCTCCCGGGCTTCGGGAATGTTCATGCACCGCCACCGAGGCAGGAGCTCTCATGGCCAAGAACTACATCAAGGTCAGCGCCAAGGTGGGTGACACCGTCCGTCCCACCGTGGCCGGCGCCGACAAGCATCCGGGCTGGCATGCGCTGCGCAATCTGGTCGCCCGGATCACCACGCCGCTGCTGCCCGACGACTACCTGCACCTGGCCAATCCGCTGTGGTCGGCGCGCGAACTTCGGGGTCGCATCCTGGAGGTGCGCCGCGAGACCGAGGATTCGGCGACGTTGGTGATCAAGCCCGGCTGGGGCTTCACCTTCGACTACGAACCGGGGCAGTACATCGGCATCGGCGTGCTGATGGACGGTCGGTGGCGCTGGCGGTCGTACTCGCTGACCTCGGCGCCGGTGGCGGGTTCGAACACCATCACGATCACCGTCAAGGCCATGCCGGAGGGGTTCCTGTCCAGCCATCTGGTGGGCGGGGTCGCCCCGGGCACCATCGTGCGACTGGCCGCCCCGCAGGGCAATTTCGTGATGCCCGACCCCGCGCCCGGCAAGGTGTTGTTCCTCACCGCGGGCTCCGGGATCACCCCGGTGATGTCGATGTTGCGCACGCTGGCGCGCCGCGATCAGGTCTTCGACATCGTGCATCTGCATTCGGCGCCCACCGAGGCCGACGTGATGTTCGCCGGCGAGTTGGCCGCGCTGGCCGAGACCCATCCGGGCTATCGGCTGCGGGTGCGGGCCACCCGGACCGAGGGTCGGCTGGATCTGGGCAAGCTCGACGCCGAGGTCTCGGACTGGCGCGAGCGGCAGACCTGGGCCTGCGGCCCGGAGGCTATGCTCGCGGACGCCGAACGCCTGTGGTCCGGCGGCGGTCTGGACGACCAGCTTCATCTGGAGCGGTTCGCCGTCTCGCGGGCTGCCCCGCACGGCGCCGGTGGCACCGTCACCTTCGAGCGCAGCGGCAAGACCGTCCACGCGGACGCCGCCACCTCGCTGATGGACGCGGGGGAACAGGCGGGGGTGCAGATGCCCTTCGGCTGCCGGATGGGTATCTGTCAGACCTGCGTCGTCGGCCTGGTCGACGGCCACGTCCGGGACCTGCGCACCGGCGACGAGCACGAACCGGGCACCCGCGTGCAGACGTGTGTGTCGGCGGCGTCCGGCGATTGTGTGTTGGACATCTGACAATTACTCCCTGGTAACCTACGGGGCCGTAGGTTACGCTAGCGTAGGTACGACGAGAGGAGGTCGACGATGGCAATCACTGACATTCCGGCATTCACGCACTTGACTGAGGCCGACATCGAGAGCCTGGCGTTCGAGTTGGACGCCATTCGGCAGGACATCGAAGACTCCCGTGGTGAGCGAGATGCGCGGTACATCCGGCGCACCATCGCCACGCAGCGTGGACTCGAGGTGGCCGGCCGGCTGTTGCTGCTGGGCAGCTCCAAGCGGTCGTTCTGGTGGGCCGGGACCGCGACATTGGGCGTGGCCAAGATCATCGAGAACATGGAGATCGGCCACAACGTCATGCACGGTCAGTGGGATTGGATGAACGATCCCGAGATCCACTCCTCGAGCTGGGAGTGGGACATGACCGGGGCGTCGAAGCACTGGCGGTTCACCCACAACTTCATGCATCACAAGTACACCAACATCCTGGGCATGGACGACGACGTGGGCTTCGGCCTGATCCGCGTCACCCGCGACCAGAAGTGGACGCCGAGCAACCTGTTCAACCTGGTCTACAACACCATGTTGGCGGCGCTGTTCGAGTGGGGCGTCGGCCTGCAGCACCTCGAACTCGGCAAGATCTTCAAGGGCCGCGACGACCGCGCCGCCACGCTGGTGCGGATGCGCGAGTTCGGCGTCAAGACCGGTCAGCAGCTGCTCAAGGACTACGTGGCCTTCCCGGCGCTGACGGCGCTGTCGCCGGCGGCGACGTTCAAGTCGACCGCCAAGGCCAACGCGGTGGCCAACATCATCCGCAACATCTGGGCCAACGCCGTGATCTTCTGCGGCCACTTCCCCGATGGCGCAGAGAAATTCACCAAGACCGACATGGTCGGCGAGTCCCAGGGGCACTGGTACCTGCGGCAGATGCTCGGCAGCGCCAACTTCGAGGGTGGCCCGCTGCTGCGCTTCATGAGCGGCAACCTGTGCCATCAGATCGAGCATCACCTGTACCCGGATCTGCCCAGCAACCGGTTGCACGAGATCTCGATCCGGGTGCGCGAGGTGTGCGAGAAGTACGATCTGCCCTACACCACCGGGTCTTTCCTGGTGCAGTACGGCAAGACGTGGCGGACCATCGCCAAACTGTCGCTGCCGGACAAGTTCTTGCGCGACACCGCCCACGACGCGCCGGAAACGCGCAGTGAGTGGATGTTTGCCGACCTGGGGCCGGATTTCGCGGCCACCGACGAGCGCACCGGGCGTCGGCGCGGGCTCAAGAGTGCCATCCAGCGCGTGCGCGCGGCGCGAAAAGCCCGTCGACTCAACCAGATCGAGGACGATCGGACCGATCGCGCGGCCTGATGACCTGCGGTCTCGCCCTTGCGGCGCGAAGACCGGATTAGCGATCCACCTCCTCGGGAACACCAACGAACAGGGTCCGCACCCACCGGCGCGGCCCTGTTCTTGGCAGCTATCGAGGAAGGTAATCATGAACCGGCTTCTGCCCGCCGTAGCGGGCGCGTCCTGGCTCACCGCCGCACTGATCTTCGCTGGCGGTGCGAGCGCGGCACCCGCGGACGAGTACGAGGACTACGAGGACGCCGACGCCGCCGCGGTGGTCGAGGAACTGCGCAGCCAAGGGTTCGGGGTGCAGGTGCACGGCGCGCGCAACGGCCCGCTGACCGAGTGCGATGTCGAGGGCGTGTCGTCGGACGAGTCCGGCACCAAGATCGTCGACGTGACGTGCACACCGGACTACACCGGCTAGTTCTCGGCCCCCTCGCGCAGCGCGCGAAGTAGGTTGCGCGCGGCGGCAACTCGACCCACGGCCGGCCCGGACAGCTCATCGAGGGCACATTCGGGGTCGGCCGGCGGGCCCATGTGGCCGCACCCGCGCGGGCAATCGGCGATGGCCTCGGCCAGGTCGGAGAAGGACAACAGCACATCATCGGTCTCGATGTGCGCCAGCCCGAACGACCGGATGCCCGGGGTGTCGATCACCCAGCCGCCCCCGGCCAGCGGTAACGCGACGGACTGCGTGGAGGTGTGCTTGCCCTTGCCGACGCCGGACACCTCACCGATCGCGCGATCGGCCTCGGGCACAATGCGATTCACCAGCGTGGATTTCCCGACCCCGGAGTGTCCGAGCAGCACGGTCAGCTTGCCGGCCAGCACCGGCTCCACGGCGTCCAGCGGATCATCACGCCCGGCGGTCAGCACGGTGAGGTCCAGGTCGGCGAACTGCGCCGCGAACGGTTCCGGCGGAGCCAGATCCGACTTCGTCAGGCACAGGATCGGCCGCAGCCCGCCGGCGTAGGCGGCGATCAACGCCCGCTGCACCAGCCCCGCCCGCGGCGGGGGATCGGCCAGCGCGACGACGATCAGCAGTTGATCGGCGTTGGCCACCACCACCCGCTCGGTGGGGTCGGTGTCATCGGCGGTGCGGCGCAACACCGTTCGGCGTTCCCGGCGCCGCACGATGCGCGCCAGCGTGTCCGGCCGGCCCGACAGGTCGCCGACCACGTCGACGTCGTCGCCCACCACGATGGGGGTGCGGCCCAGCTCCCGCGCCCGCATCGCCGTCACCGGGCGGCGCGGATCACCGCCGAGCACGCAGCCCCAGCGGCCCCGGTCCACCGTGACCACCATCGCCGACTCGGCGTCGGCATGGTCGGGACGGTTCTTGGTGCGCGGCCGCGAGCCCTTGCCCGGGCGGATCCGGACATCGGATTCGTCGTAGTGGTGCGTCCGCCCCGCCATCGGCGGCCCTACCCCTGGCCCGCCAGCATGTCGGCCCACAGTTCGGGAAACTCCGGGAGGGTCTTGGCGGTGGTGTCGATGTCATCGATCTCGACACCGCTCACCCGGAGCCCGATGATGGCCCCCGCCATGGCCATTCGGTGATCGGCATAGGAGTGCCAGGTGCCGGCGCGCAGCGGTGTCGCGGTGATCGTCAGACCGTCCGCGGTCTCCTCGCACTGCCCGCCGAGGCCGTTGATCTCGGCGCTGAGCGCGGCCAGGCGGTCGGTCTCGTGCCCGCGCAGGTGCGCGATCCCGCGCAGCCGGGACACCGAGCCCTCGACGGCCAGGGCGGCCAGCGCGGCCACCGCCGGGGTCAGCTCGCCGACCTCGTTGAGGTCGACGTCGAAGCCGTCGTAGGACAGCGCGCCGCGTACCTCCAGATGCGAATCCGTCTGCGACACAGTGGCCTCGGCGAGCCTGAGCACCCGCAGGATGGTGTCGGAGGCCTGCAGGCTGGGCGACGGCCACCCGGTGATGCGCACGGCGCCGCCGGTGACCACCGCGGCCGACAGGAACGGCACGGCGTTGGACAGGTCCGGTTCGACCTGCCAGTGCCGGGCGCTGACCGGGCCGGGCTCCACCCGCCACTGATCAGGGGTGCTGTCGTCGACGCGGACCCCCGCCTGACGCAGCATCTGCACCGTCATCGCGATGTGCGGGGCCGAGGGCACCGTGGCCCCGGTGTGCCGGACGGTCACCCCGTCGGTGAACGACGGGCCGCACAGCAACAGCCCCGAGACGAACTGCGACGACGCCGAGGCGTCGATGTCGACCGGGCCGCCGGCCACCGCACCGGAACCGATGACCTTGAACGGCAGGCCGTCGCCGTCGATCTGCACGCCGAGGGTGCGCAGGCCGGCCAGCAGCGGCGCGATGGGCCGCGTGCGGGCCTGCTCGTCGCCGTCGAATTCGACGGGGACCGTCCCGAGCGCCGCCAGCGCCGGCACGAACCGCAGCACCGTGCCCGCCAGTCCGCAGTCCACCCGCGCATCCGGCGGCGGCGCCACCGCCCCGGAGATGGTCAGTTCGGAGTTGTCGCCGTCGACGTCGAGGCCCAGGGTGCGCAGCGCGCCGATCATCAGGTCGGTGTCGCGGCTGCGCAGCGCCCCGCTGATCGTCGAGGGGCCCGCGCCCTGCGCGGCGGCCAGCGCCGAGAGCAGCAGCGTGCGGTTGGTCAGCGACTTCGACCCGGGGACGGTGACGGTGGCATGGACGGGCGTGGCCGTCTGCGGGGCCGTCCAACTCTGTTGCGGCACGGATCCATCCTGCCTTGTCGTCGTCGTCTGGAAGCATGGAGGCCATGTGTGGACGGTTTGCGGTCACCACCGACCCGGCGCTGCTGGCGCAGAAGATCCAGGCGCTCGACGAGACCGCCGGCAGCGGGCCCGGTGCCGCGGGCAACGCCGCGGGCAACGCCCCGAACTCCGCCCCGAACTACAACGTCGCCCCCACCACGACCATCAGCAGCGTCGTCAAACGGCACACCGAACCCGAGGACGAGTCGACGCGCCGGGTGCGCTCGATGCGGTGGGGCCTGGTCCCGCCGTGGGTCAAGGCCGGACCGGACGGCGGGCCCGAGAACAAGGGTCCGCTGCTGATCAACGCGCGCGCCGAGACGGTCACCGAGTCGCCGGCCTTCCGCAACTCGGCCAAGAACAAGCGCTGCCTGATCCCGATGGACGGCTGGTACGAATGGATGCCGCACCAGGGCGAGGGCAAGGCCAAGGGCCCCAAGACCCCGTTCTACATGTATGCCGAGGACGGTGAGCAGCTGTTCGCCGCCGGACTGTGGACCACCTGGCGGCCCAAGGGTGCGGACAAGGCGACCCCGCCGCTGCTGAGCTGCACCATCATCACCACCGACTCCGCCGGCCCGCTGGCCGAGATCCACGACCGGATGCCGCTGACCATCAGCAGCGCGGATTGGGACCGCTGGATGGATCCGGACGCCCCGGCCGACGAGGGTCTGCTGCGCGGCCACGGCGACCTGGACCGGATCGTCGTGCGGGAGGTCTCGACCCTGGTCAACAGCGTCCGCAACAACGGGCCCGAACTCATCGCCCCGGCGCCCCCGCAGCCCGAACAGGCCGAGCTGTTTTGAACCCGACCAGCCTGGATCCGGCGCTGCTCGACGCCGTCGGGGCCGACCTGCGGGCCGCGGGCTTCAGTACCGCCGGGGTGGCCGAACTGCTCGGCGAGCAGGCCGACGCCGCCCTCACCCGCGGGGTGTGGTGGCCCGCGCTGCGCGTCACCCGGACCTGCCCGCCCGACCGGCAACCCCTGGCGGTGCTGGTGCGGCTGTTCCTGTTGGGCTCCGAGGAACCCGTCGAGCAGATCGCGCAGGCGTTCCCCACCGTGCCGGCCCAGACCCTGGCCGCTCACGGCGTCATCGAACTGACCGAACCCGGGACGGCGCGCGCCGTCCTGGACATCCGCCCGCACAGCGACGGGGCGCGGGACTTCCTGGTGATTTCCGATCAGGACGCCGTGCTGCGCGCCGCGCCGGTACGCCACGACCACGTGCTCGGCATCGGGGGCGCGTCGGTGTCGCTGGCGCGCGCGGTGATCCGCACCCCGGTGGCCCGCGCCCTGGACCTGGGCACCGGCTGCGGCATCCAGGCGCTGCACCTGGCTGCACACTGCGAACAGATCGTGGCCACCGACACCAACGACCGGGCCCTGGCGCTGGCCGCGGGCACGGCCCGGCTCAACGGGATGAGCTGGGACCTGCGCCGCGGCAGCCTGTTCGAGCCGGTGGCCGGCGAGCGCTTCGACCTGATCGTGAGCAACCCGCCGTTCGTGGTGGGCGCGGGGGCCACGGACTACCTCTACCGCGACTCCGGGATGGCCGGGGATGCGGTGTGCCGGCAGCTGATCGAGCGGGTCGGCGACCACCTGACCCCGGGCGGGACGGCGCACATCATGGCCAACTGGATCGTCCGGGACGGGCAGGACTGGCGCGCCCGGGTCGGCGGCTGGCTGGCCGACACGGGCCTGCACGCCTGGGTGGTGCAGCGCGAACTCGCCGACCCGGTCAGCTACGTCTCGCTGTGGCTCGCCGACGCCGGTGAGACGCTCCAGGACGGCGCGCGCCGCGGCGGGCAGTGGCTGGACTGGTTCGCCGAGGAGGGCATCACCGGCGTCGGGATGGGCATCATCGCGTTGCGCGCGCCGGCGGTCGGCGAGACCGGTGCGCCCGAACACATCCTGGAGGAGATCACCGAGGCCGACGAGGTCATCACGGGCCCCGAGGTCGAGGCGTTCTTCGCCCGCCGGGCCTACCTGCGCGACACCAGCGATGCGGCGCTGCTGGCGGCCCGGCTGTCGACCGCCCCGGTGTTCCTGGAGGAGCACGCGCTACCCGGCCCCGAGGGCTGGCAACAGGTTTCGGCCGCGGTGCGCCGCCCGGGCGGTCCGGCGGCGGTGCTCGGCGTCGACGAGGTGTCCAGGGCGCTGCTGGCGGGCTGCCGCGGCGAGGTGCCCCTGGGCACGCTGCTGGAACTGCTGGCCCACCACCACGGCGTCGACGCCGACGCGCTGGCGCAGGCCGCCCTGCCGGTGGTCCGCGAGGCGATCGGGCGCGGGATCCTCTACCAGGCGCAGTGAGTCACGGCCCGGTGTAACCCGGCGGGTTGGCGGAGTCGACCCACAGGTCCACGCCCAACTCGACCTCGCCGGGGGTGCAGTTGTACACCGACAGGTCGGTGACCCCGGACTCGAGCAGCACGTCCTCGCACAGCGCGCTGTGGCCGGTGTACTCCCGGGCGGGCCGGGTCAGGATGGCGTAGGCCGCATCCGAGTACACCTCGGGCCTGCGGGAGCGTTTCATCGACTCGTCGCCGCCGAGCAGGTTCTGCACCGCCGCGGTGGCCACCATGGTGCGCGGCCACAGCGTGTTGGAGGCGACGCCGGCGGACCGCAGCTCCTCGGCGATGCCCAACGCGCACAACGTCATCCCGTACTTGGCCATCATGTAAGGCGTGGGTTGCAGCCACTTCGGCTCCATCCGGATCGGCGGCGACAACGTCAGGATGTGCGGATTGTCGCCGCCCTTGAGGTGCGGAATGCAGGCCTGGGACACCGCGTAGGTGCCGCGTACCTGGATGCCGTTCATCAGGTCGAAGCGTTTCAACGGCACCTCCTCGATGGAGCCGAGGTTGATCGCCGAGGCGTTGTTGACGCAGATGTCGATGCCGCCGAACTGTTCGACGGCCTTGGCGACCGCGGCGGCCACCACGTCGCCGTCGCGGATGTCGCCGACGATCGGCAGCGCCCGGCCGCCGGCCGCCTCGATCTCCTCGGCCGCGGTGTAGATGGTGCCCGGCAGCGTGGGGTGGGGTTCGGCGGTCTTGGCGACCAGCGCGACGTTCGCCCCGTCGGCGGCGACCCGCTTGGCGATCGCCAGCCCGATGCCCCGGCTGGCGCCCGAAATGAACATCGTCTTGCCCTCGAGCGGGCGTGCTTCTCGCGAGCTTGGTGTGGCCATACCCGAACCCTAATCAGCGGTGATGGGGGCCAGCACCGCATCGGTGAGATCCACCAGGTCCCGCGGCGCCAGCGCGATGTCCAGACCACGCTTGCCGCCGCTGCACAGGATGCGGTCCCAGTCGCAGGCCGACGCGTCGATCACGGTCGGCAGGGCGCGGCGCTGTCCCAGCGGCGAGATGCCGCCCAGCACGTAGCCGGTGGAGCGCTGCGCGTCGGCGGGTGCGGCCATGGCGACCTTCGGCACGCCGAGTGCGGCCGCGGCGGCCTTGAGCGACAGTGTGCGCGGCACCGGCAGGACGGCGACGGCCAGACCCTTGGGCAGCGCCAGGACCAGCGTCTTGAACACCTGCTCGGCGACGATCCCGTGGCTGCGGGCGAGTTGTTCGGCGGCCTCGGCGCCGAACGAGGTGCTGCGCGGATCGTGCTGGTAGGTGAGTACCTCGTGGGCGATTCCGGCCGCGATCAGGGCGCTGATCGCCGGGGTTGCTGCTCTGGCCACCGGGCCAGATTAATCACGTTCGGAAATAGGTTGGCGTCGATATCCGTTTGACCATGCAGTCGGCGCTCGTGCGTCGAGGTTTGTCAGGATGCGGCCCTACGATGGGGCGGATAGGGGAGTCTGGTGTCAACGATATGCCTGGCAACTCCCACCGCGGCGGAACTCGCAGCGGTGTTCGGGTGTTCGGTGACGGAAGGGACTGTGTCAACCACAATGACCGACATCGACGGTAAGACCGCCACGGCGGTGGAGCCCGAGGAGACCGACGCCGAACTGACGGCGCGGTTCGAACGGGATGCGATACCGCTGGTAGACCAGCTGTACGGCGGCGCGCTGCGGATGACCCGCAACCCCGCCGACGCCGAGGATCTACTGCAGGAAACCATGGTCAAGGCCTATGCGGGGTTCCGCTCGTTCCGGGAGGGCACCAACCTCAAGGCGTGGCTGTACCGCATCCTGACCAACACCTACATCAACAGCTATCGCAAGAAGCAGCGCCAGCCCGCGGAGTACCCCACCGAGGAGATCACCGACTGGCAGTTGGCGGCCAACGCGCAGCACTCGTCGACCGGTCTGCGCTCCGCGGAGGTGGAGGCCCTGGAGTCGCTGCCGGATACTGAGATCAAGGAAGCGCTGCAGAAGCTGCCCGAGGACTTTCGGATGGCGGTCTACTATGCCGACGTCGAAGGTTTCCCCTACAAGGAGATCGCCGAGATCATGGATACGCCGATCGGGACCGTCATGTCCCGGCTCCACCGCGGCCGGCGTCAGCTGCGTGACCTGCTGACCGACGTGGCCAAGGACCGCGGCTACATCCGGGGTGCCCAGGCCGCGACGCCCGAGGAGGTGTCGTCATGAGCTCGACGCCCGACGAGGACAAGCGCGCCGAAGAGCAGATCGACCCGCTCGACGTCCAGCATCCCGCCTGCTCGGCCGTGATCGCCGAGGTGTGGACGCTGCTCGACGGCGAATGCACCGCCGATTCGCGGGAGCGCCTGCAGCAGCACCTGGACGAATGCCCCGCCTGCCTGCGCCACTACGGCGTCGAGGAGCGGATCAAGCGGCTGATCGCCACCCGTTGCAGCGGGGAGAAGGCCCCGGAGGGGCTCCGCCAGCGGCTGCAGATCGAGATCAGCCGGACCACCATCCGGCGCACCTAGCACCCGGCCCAGACGCAAAAGACCGCCCGGTTCGACTGAACTCGGGCGGTCTTTTCGGCGGCGGACCTAGGAGTTGGGCCGCTTGCCGTGGTTTGCCTTGCTGTGCTTGCGATCGCGCTTCTTACGGCCACGCTTGGCCATGACTACCTCCAGGTTGATGATGTCGTCGAGGACTCGACTGCGGTGCCCGCAGGGCCGGGCCCGCGAAGCAGTGCGTCCATTGTCGCATGTGCGGCCGCCGGGACCAGAATCCGCGTGCTGGGCGGGCGCGCTGCACCGATTCCGGCGGCGACTCAGCTTTGTAAGGTTGAAGGTCGACCGAACCGAAAGGACTGCCGAATGTCTTCCGCCCACGGCGGCTCGCGGGTAGGGACCCGATTCGGTCCCTACGAACTGCGGTCGGTGATCGGTGTCGGCGGCATGGGCGAGGTCTACCGCGCCTATGACACCGGCAAGGAGCGGATGGTCGCGGTCAAGCTGCTGCGCGCCGAGTTGGCCGCCGACCCCAAGTTCCAGGAGCGGTTCCGGCGGGAATCGCGCGTCGCGGCGCGCCTGCAGGAACCGCACGTGATCCCGGTCCACGACTTCGGCGACATCGACGGCGTCCTCTACATCGAGATGCGTCTGGTCGAGGGCCCGAGCCTGCGGGACCTGCTGCACAGCGGCGGCCCGATCGAGCCGCGCCGGGCGGCGTCGATCATCACGCAGGTGGCCTCCGCGCTGGACGCCGCGCACGCCGACGGCCTGGTGCACCGCGACATCAAGCCCGAGAACGTGCTGCTGACCAACGACGACTTCGCCTACCTCGTCGACTTCGGCATCGCCCACGCCGGCGGCGATGCGAGCGTGACGATGACGGGCATGGTGGTCGGCTCGTCGGCCTACATGGCCGCCGAGCGGTTCAGCGGCTCGAACCCGCCCGGACCGGCCTCCGACATCTACTCGCTGACCTGCGTGCTGTTCGAGGCGTTGACCGGCCGCCCGCCGTTCGACAGCCAAGACCTGCAGCAACTGCTCGGGGCGCACATGTTCGCCGCACCGCCGCGGCCCAGCGTGCTGCGCCCGGAGATCGGCCGCGCCTTCGACGACGTCATCGCCCGCGGCATGGCCAAGCAGCCCGCCGACCGGTTCCCGTCGGCCGCTGCTCTGGCGAAGGCCGCCACCGCCGCGGCCTCGACGGCGTCGCCGCTGATGTCCCAGCACGGGCGGCCGCCGGCGGCGGGCCGGCCCGCGAGCACCCGGCAGTTCACCTCGCTGTACGCCAACCCGGCAGCCACCGGCTACACGCCGTATCCGCCGCCACCGGCGCGACCCACGCCCCCGCCCGCGCCGGTGCGCAAGGCCCGCTTCGGCCCCGCCCAGATCGCGCTGGCGGCCGCGACCCTCGTGCTGTTCGGCACCGCCGCGATCCTGGCGGTGCTGTTGGTCAACGGGGGCGACGGCTCGACGTCGCCGAGCCGGCTGGCGGCCCCGCCGACGAGCACCACCCCGAGCCCGACCGCCACGTCGCCCAGCACCCCGGCGACCACCACCACGACCACGACCACCACCACGACGAGCCCGGGCCCGGTCCGGATGTCCGGCGCCGACGAGCAGGGCTTCGTCGGCCATTCGGCCCGTTGCGACTCCGGCAGCTCGCCGGCCGCGATGATCCGCACCGCGCACTCCCTGGCGGTGATCTGCCAGAGCGGATCGGACGACTTCTACTACCGCGGCGAGCGGCTGCGCGACGGCGCCGCCCTCGAACTCGCCCACGCGGTGCCCTCGGGCGGCGGCTTCGACGCCGTCAACCCCGCCGACGGCGCGCGCTACCAGGTCCGCCCCGACGGCCTCACCATCCTCAGCGACCGCGGCGTCGATTCCGCCGAGCCGGCCCTGCAATACGCCGCCGAACGGCCATAGCTTGTCCGGGATGGGCCGGTTGCACCGGCGGGGGTCAGGCGGTGCGACAGGCCCTTGTGGTTCGATAGAGCGTCAATAGCACCGGTGGACGCCGCCGTCCGTGGGAATGAAGAGTGGGGTGAAGATGGCCGAGGATGTTCGCGCGGAGATCGTGGCTAGCGTGCTCGAGGTGGTTGTCCGCGAGGGTGACCAGATCGGCGAGGGCGACACCGTGGTGCTGCTGGAGTCGATGAAGATGGAGATCCCGGTGCTCGCCGAGGCCGGAGGCACCGTCACCAAGGTGAACGTCAACGTCGGTGACGTCATCCAGGCGGGCCATCTCATCGCCGTGATCAGCTAGCCGGCCCATGGCGACCCTCGGTGAGCTACTTGCCGAGCACACCGTCCTGCCGGGCGAGGCCGTCGACCATCTGCACGCCGTGGTCAGCGAATGGCAACTGCTGGCCGACCTTTCCTTTGCCGACTACCTGATGTGGGTCCGCCGCGACGACGGCGACCTGGTGTGCGTCGCGCAGTGCCGCCCCAATACGGCGGCCACGGTGCTGCTGTCCGACGCCGTGGGCACCACCACCGCCTCCGAGAAGCTCCCGCTGGTGGCGGCCGCGTTCTCGTCCGGGGCCATCGGCCACGACGACGACCCTAACCCCGCCCTGACCGCCCGCACCGGGCTCAACGTGGAGGCCGTGCCGGTCCGGCACGGCGACACCGTGGTGGCGGTGCTGACGCATCAGACCGCGCTGGCCGCGCTGCGCCAGTCCAGTCCGCTGGAGAGCGCCTACCTGGATTGCGCCGACGATCTGGTGCACATGCTCTCCGAGGGCACCTTTCCCAACGTCGGGGACCTGGCGGCGTCCTGGTCCAGCCCGCGGGTGGGCGACGGGTTCATCCGCCTCGACGGCAACGGCGACGTGCTGTTCGCCAGCCCGAACGCGCTCTCGGCGTATCACCGGATGGGGTTGACCGCCGAGTTGGAGGGCCAGAACCTGGTCGCGGTGACCGGGCCGCTGATCTCGGATCCGTTCGAGGCCCAGGAGGTCGCCGAGCACATCCGCGCGTCACTGGCCGGCGGGTCGAGCATGCGCATGGAGGTCGACGCCGGGGGAGCGGCGGTGTTGCTGCGGACCATCCCGCTGGTGGTGCACGGTGCGGCGGCGGGCGCGGCGGTCCTGGTGCGCGATGTCACCGAGATCAAGCGCCGCGATCGCGCCCTGCTCAGCAAGGACGCCACCATCCGCGAGATCCACCACCGGGTGAAGAACAACCTGCAGACGGTGGCCGCGCTGCTGCGGCTGCAGGCGCGGCGCAGCAGCAACTCGGAGAGCCGTGAGGCGCTGATGGAGTCGGTCCGGCGGGTGACCTCGATCGCGCTCGTGCACGACGCCCTGTCGATGTCGGTGGACGAAGAGGTGAACCTCGACGACGTGATCGACCGGATCCTGCCGATCATGAACGACGTGGCCTCGGTGGACGCGCCGATCAAGATCAGCCGGGTGGGTGCGTTGGGGGTCCTCGACGCCGACCGCGCGACCGCGCTGATCATGGTCGTCACCGAACTGGTGCAGAACGCCCTCGAGCACGCCTTCGATGCCGACGCCCCGCGCGGGTCGGTCACCATCCGCGCCGAGCGCTCCGCCCGGTGGCTCGACGTCGTCGTCAACGACGACGGGCGCGGCCTGCCGGCGGGGTTCAGCCTGGAGAAATCCGATCGGCTGGGGCTGCAGATCGTGCGCACCCTGGTGTCGGCCGAACTCGACGGCTCACTGGATATGCGCGATGCGCCCGACGGCGGCACCGACGTCGTGCTGCGGGTGCCCATCGGGCGACGGCCGCGGCTGCCGCAGTAGCCGGCCCCGGACACAGCGATGGCCCCGGCTGATGCCGGGGCCATCGCTGAAAGATCGCCTCGTCAGACTCCGGTGCGAGTCCGGGTCCGGGCGTTGCGACGCTTGAGCGCGCGGCGCTCGTCCTCGCTCATGCCGCCCCACACGCCGGCGTCCTGACCGGACTCCAACGCCCAGCTCAGGCACTCGGTGGTCACGGGACACCGGTTGCAGACGAGCTTCGCGTCGGCAATCTGCGCGAGCGCGGGACCGCTGTTCCCCACCGGGAAGAACAGTTCCGGATCCTCGTCACGACAGACCGCCTTGTGCCGCCAATCCATGGCAAATACTCCTAACTGAGGCGCGCGGCGAGGCACGCCATTTATTGGTCTCGGGCTAACACGTGCACCGAATGTTTCTGCACTGTTGCATCTGATAGTTCCAGAGGCTGAACAGATGTCAATAGAACTCAGTTAACACGTGGGCAATGTCACTGCTGGGGGTCGTTCGCGGTTGGGCTACCCGTTTGTACTACACTTACACTCACTTGCGCCCGAAATTTTTGGCCCAGTTTCTGTTACTGCAGGTCAGGCGCGGTATTCGCCGGTGGAGCAACTACGTCCAACGCATCCGGCACGGACCGGAAGCTCATGGTTTCGCGCTCGCCGAGGTAATCCCCGTCGATCTGAGTGGCGATCGGAGTGTCGCTCGTCACGGTCACCCATTGGACATCATCGGAGCGAATCAGATGCTTCGCAGCCAACTTTGGTCGCTTGGACAACATCTGTCGCACCAGGCCGAGATTGCGCCACACACTCATGCTCGTGGTGGCGAAAACCCCGAGATCGGCCTCGAAAGTGGTGTCCGGATTGGTCCAGACCGGGCGCTTGTTGGCGTAGGTCCACGGGCTCGAGTTGGAGACGAACACGAAGTGCACACCCGCCACGGGCTCCTGGCCGGGCAGCCGCAGCGTGAGACGGGGTTGACGCCGCGCGCTGCGCAGCACCGCCGGCACGGCCACCCGGATGTAGCGCGACGCGGTGACGCCCTTCTGCTTGCGGCCGCGGTTGCGGTGCGATTCCACCGCGGCGACCACTTCGCCGTCGACGCCCATCCCCGCGGTGAACACGCCCCAGCGTTCGCCGCAGTCCATCAGGCCGATCCGGCGCCAGTTGCGTTTCGGGCCAACGGAATCCAGGAGGTCGACCAGCAGGTTGGTGGCCTCGACGGGGTCCGGGGAAATGCCCAGCGAGCGGGCGAAGACGTTGGCGGACCCGCCGGGCACCACCGCCACGGCCGGGGCGTGGGCGGGCAGGCGACCGCCGGGCGCGCCGAGCAGGCCGTTGACCACCTCGTTCACCGTCCCGTCGCCGCCGTGCACGATCACCACGTCGACGCCGTCGGCGGTGGCCCGGGCCGCGATCTCGGTGGCGTGCCCGGCGTGATTGGTGTGCTCGACGGTGAGGCGGACGCGGCTCTCGAGCGCGTGGGCCAGCAGGTCGCGGCCGGCGGCCGTGGTGGAGGTGGCATTGGGATTCACGATGAGCACGGCACGCACGAGCCACCAGCCTAATGGGCCGCGCCGCGAACTCGCCTTTGTGAAACCCGCCATTGTGCGCGAGCGTGCGCAAACCACGGGAAGTTTGCGGCGTGTCGGGCGGGGGCGCGCCCGTTCGCGCTGACAAGGGGAGGGCTTCAGGCGATGGTGCGCAGGACGGCGAGCACGCGGTCGATCAGCGGGGAGGCCGTGGCCATCCGGGCCGCCACCAGTTCGACGCCCAGCGTGGACGGCTCCAGCGGCAGGTAGCGCACCCCGGCGACGTCCAGAGCCGCGGTCGGGTCCGGCACCACCGCGGCGCCCAGCCCGGCGGCCACCAGGGTCACCAGCGTCGAGGTCTCCATCACCTCGTGGCGGATCCGCGGGACGAACCCCGCGTCGGCGCAGATCGCCGACAGCATGCTGCCCATCACCGACCGGCCGCCGCCGGCGTGGGCGACGAGGTCCTCGTCGCGCAGATCGGCGACCCGCAGCGCGGTGCGCCCGACGAGGGGATGGCCGTCGGGCAGCGCCACCAGCAGCCGGTCCCGGCGCACCACCTCGGTGCGCACACCGGGATGCTGCACCGGCGGGCGCAGCAGCGCCAGGTCGATCTCGCCGGCGGTCAGCGCGGCCAGCTGCGCCGGGGCCAGCATCTCGCCGCGGACCCGGACCTCCACGCCCGGCAGGGCCTCGCCCAGGGCGCGGACCAGCAGCGGCAGCAGCGAGTAGGTCGCCGATCCCACGCAGCCGATGGCCAGCAGCCCCTCGGTGCCCTCGGCGATGCGCCGGGCCTGCTCGCCGGCGTCGTCGACGGCGTCGAGGATCCGCACCACGCGCTGCAGATAGGCCGCGCCCGCCGGGGTCAGCTCCACGGTGCGGGTGGTGCGGATCAGCAGCGCCACCCCGAGCTCGGTCTCGAGCGCGCGGATCTGCTGGGACAACGGGGGCTGGGCGATGTGCAGGCGCGCCGCGGCGCGGCCGAAGTGCAGCTCCTCGGCGACGGCGCGGAAGTACCGCAGGTGACGCAACTCCACACTAAGACTCTAAACCTATCAATTGCCGCAATCTAAGTACTTCAGAATATTGTCGCTGGCACCTACCGTCGAAGGCATGGATGTCGTGATCTGCAGCCCCCTCCGCACGCCGGTGGGCCGGATGGGCGGGGCGCTGGCCCCGCTGACGGCCGCCGAGCTGGCCACCACCACGCTGCGCGCCCTCATCGAGCGCACCGGGCTGGGCGAGGGCGACATCGACGACGTGATCCTGGGCAACGGGTACGCCAACGGCGAGGCACCGGCCATCGGCCGGATCGCGGCTCTGGACGCCGGGCTGGGGACCGGGGTGCCCGGCCTGCAGATCGATCGTCGCTGCGGCTCGGGTCTGCAGGCCGTGCTGTACGCGGCGGGCCAGGTCGCCACGGGCGCGGGCCGGCTGATCGTGGCCGGCGGCGCCGAGTCGATGTCCAACGTCGAGCACTACGCGCTGGGCCTGCGCACCGGCGTGCGCCAGGGCGGCGTCGCGCTGGCCGACCGGCTGGACCGCGCCCGCGAGACCGCCGGCGGCACCAGCCATCCCATTGCCGGCGGCATGATCGAGACGGCCGAGAACCTGCGCCGCCAGTACGGCCTCACCCGCGCCGATCAGGACGAGCTCGCGGTCCGCTCGCACCGCCGCGCGGTCAGCGCCCACGACGACGGGCGCTTCGCCGACGAACTGATCCCCGTCACCATCCCCGGCAAGCGCGGCAAGCCCGACACCGTCGTCGACCGCGACGAGCATCCGCGCGCCGACATCACCGTCGAGCGCCTGGCCGAGCTGCGGCCGATCCGCGGCAAGGCCGACCCGGAGGCCACCGTCACCGCGGGCAATGCCTCGGGTCAGAACGACGGCGCCGCCATGTGCGTGGTCACCACCGCCGAGGAGGCCGCGCGACGCGGCCTGACCCCGCTGCTGGCGCTGCGGTCCTGGGCGGTCACCGGCTGCGCGCCCGAGACCATGGGCATCGGCCCGGTCGGCGCCACCGCCGCGGCCCTCGAGCGGGCCGGGCTGACGCTCGACGAGATCGACCTCATCGAACTGAACGAGGCCTTCGCCGCGCAGGTGCTGGCCGTGTTGGCCGAGTGGAAGCTCGACGCCGACGACGAGCGGCTCAACCCGTGCGGCTCGGGCATCTCGCTGGGCCACCCGATCGGGGCCACCGGGGCGCGCATCCTGGCCACCGCGGCCTACGAGGCGCGCCGACGGCAGGCCCGCTACGTACTGGAAACCATGTGTATCGGCGGCGGTCAGGGACTGGCCGCGATCTTCGAAGCAGTGAGGTGAAGTGAAATGACCGTGTGTGAGGTCCATGCCGTCGTCAGCGGCCGGCCCGACGGGCCCGCGGTGGTGTTGTCGAACTCGCTGGGTTCGACCCACCGGATGTGGGACGCCCAGCTCGCCGAGTTGGAGAGCCGGTTCAAGGTGGTGCGCTACGACACCCGCGGCCACGGCGGATCGCCCGTGCCCGACGGCCCCTACTCGATCGACGAGCTGGTCGACGACGTCGTGGCCCTGCTGGACCGCCTCGACATCGCCTGCGCGCACGTGGTGGGCCTGTCGCTGGGCGGCATGACCGCGATGCGGCTGGCCGCGCGCAACCCCGAGCGGGTCGACCGGATGGCGCTGCTGTGCACCAGCACCCAGCTGCCGCCGGCCGAGGCCTGGACCGAGCGCGCCAAGACGGTGCGCGAGGGCGGGTCCGGGTCCGTCGCGGCGGCCGTGGTGGCCCGCTGGTTCACCCCCGACTACCTGGCCGCACACCCGGACGTCCGGATCGAGGCCGAGCATATGGTCGCGGCCACGGCCGCCGAGGGCTACGCCGGCTGCTGCGAGGCGATCGCCAAACTCGATCTGCGCGACGATCTTTCGTCGATCAAGGCTCCGACGCTGGCGATCGCCGGCGCCGACGACCCGGCCACCCCGCCGGCCATGCTGCGCGATATCGCCGACCACATCCCCGGCGCGCGCGTGCTGGTGGTACCCCGCTCGGCGCACCTGGCCAACGCCGAACAGCCCGGCACCGTCACCGCGGCCATCATCGAACACCTGGAGCAGTCATGACCCTGAACAAAGTGGTGGGCTCGGCCGCCGAGGCGGTCGCCGACATCCCGCACGGCGCGAGCCTGGCCGTCGGCGGCTTCGGCCTGGCCGGCATTCCCTGGTTCCTCATCGAGGCGCTGCTCGAGCAGGGCGCCGGCGACCTGACGATCGTCAGCAACAACTGTGGCGTCGACGGCGCCGGGCTGGGACTGCTGCTCGACGCGCGCCGGATCAGCCGCGTGATCGCCTCCTACGTCGGGGAGAACAAGGAATTCGCGCGGCAGTACCTGGCCGGTGAGCTGACCGTCGAGCTGACCCCGCAGGGCACGCTGGCCGAGCGGCTGCGCGCCGGCGGCAGCGGCATCGGCGCGTTCTACACCCCCACCGGGGTGGGCACGCTGGTCGCCGAGGGCGGGATGCCGTGGCGCTACGCCGCCGACGGCAGCATCGCGCTGGCCTCACCGCCCAAGGAGGTGCGGACCTTCAACGGCCGCGAGATGCTGCTCGAGGAGGGCATCGTCACCGACTTCGCGCTGGTGCGCGCCGCGGTCGCCGACAAGGCCGGCAACTGCGTATTCCACGCCGCCGCACGCAATTTCAACCCGCCCGCGGCCATGTCCGGCCGGGTCGCCATCGTCGAGGCCGAACGCGTGGTCGAGGTCGGCGAACTGCACCCCGACGAGATTCACCTGTCGGGCATCTTCGTGCAGCGCGTCCACGAGCTAACTCCCGAGCAGGCCAACCGCAAGAGCATCGAGAAGCTGACCACCCGGGTACGACAGGAGGCCCACCAATGAGCTGGACCCGCAACGAGATGGCGGCCCGCGCCGCGCGTGAACTGCGCGACGGCGACTACGTCAACCTGGGCATCGGACTGCCCACGCTGATCCCGGACCACCTGCCCGCGGACTCCGATGTGCAGTTGCACGCCGAGAACGGCATCCTGGGCGTCGGCCCGTTCCCGTACGAGGACGAGGTGGACCCCGACCTGGTCAACGCCGGCAAGCAGACCGTGTCGGTGCTGCCCGGTGCGTCGTTCTTCGACTCCGCCACCAGTTTTGCGATGATCCGCGGCGCGCACGTCGACGTCGCGGTGCTCGGTGGCATGCAGGTGGCCGGCAACGGCGACCTGGCCAACTGGATGGTGCCGGGCTCCATGGTCAAGGGCATGGGCGGCGCGATGGATCTGGTCAACGGCGCCGGCCGGGTGATCGTCCTGATGGATCACGTCGCGAAATCCGGTGCGGCCAAGCTGGTCACGGCCTGCGACCTGCCGTTGACCGGCAAGGCCGTCGTCAGCCGCGTCATCACCGACCTCGGTGTCTTCGACGTCACCGGCGACGGGTTCCGGGTCGTCGAACTGGCACCCGGGGTGGATTACGACGATGTGGTGGCCAAGACCGCCGCGCCGGTCACCGACGGACGGGTCCTCGAACCCGCCTGAGCGTCAACCTCTCTCGTGTTCAGCCCGCGGCGTTGGGCAGCAGCGGCGGGCAGTTGCCGTAGGCGTCGACGGCCAGTTCGAAGTGCCAGGACTCGTTGGCGTAGATCTGGCACAGCCCGAACTGCCGGCCGTGGGCGATCAGCCACTGCGCGGCCTCGGGCCCGCCGATGTCCACGGCCTGGCCCACCACGTGCCGGGACGCGGTGGGGGTCTGCACGTACTGGCGGGCCGCCGCGTAGCTGCCGTAGGTCAGCACCGCGTCGTCGAGCAACTGCTGCTGGAATTCCGGGGAGCGCCACCCGGAGTTGACGGTCATCGTGATGCCGTGCGCGGCGGCGGCGGTCGCGGCGTTCTGCACGGCGGTGCGCAGCGCCGGGTCCAGGTTGCCGATGCTGGGATCGGCCACGTCGAAGGGGGTGACCAGCGCCACCGAGTTGTCGGTGAGCCGCACCTGATCGGCGGTGGCGGGCGCCGCCAGCGTCAGTGTCGCGGCCGTGAGGGCCGCCAGCGTCAGTCCCGCCGTGATTCGCATCGTGTCGTTCCTTGCCGCAAGTTCGCCCCCGACCCTGCTGCCGTTGCCCACCTTACGCATCGGCGCCCCACGGTCCCCGGGCCGCCAGCTCGGTGCGGGACCGGATCCCGAGCTTGGCGTAGATGCGGGTGAGGTGGTACTGCACGGTCTTGGGGGAGACGTACAGCTCGGCGGCCACCTCGCGGTTCGACTTGCCCTGGGACACCAGCGCGGTCACCGCCTCCTCCTGCGGCGTGAGCTCGACGCTGTGCCGGGCGCCGCGCAGCTGGTTGAGCCCGCCGGCCTTCAGTTCCCGCTCGCAGCGCGCGACGTAGGTCTGGGCCCCCAGCGCGACGTACAGGTCGCGGGCGGTGCCGATCACCGCGTCGGCCTCGCGGCGCTTACCGGCCCGGCGCAGTGTCTGCCCGTAGGCGAAGTTCACCCGGGCCCGGTCGTAACGCAGCGGCAGCCCGTCGAGCAGGGCCAGCGATTCCTCGAAGGCGGCGCGCGCCGCCGTTAGATCGCCGCGCGCGCCGAGCAGCCGGCCGCGGGCATAGCCCAGCCGCGCGATGGCCGAGCGGTGGTTGCGTTCCCGCGCCCGCCGCTCGTGCGGGGCCAGGAACGCCTCGGCGTCGTCGAGGCGGCCGTCGAGCACCAGGGCGTTGGCCAGCACGTCGGGCCACGGCCAGTAGCCCGGCTCGTGCAGCGAGGTCCCCGGCGCCATCCGCACCAGCGGCTCGAGCGTGCGGCGCACCCGGCCGTAGTCGGCCTCGGCCTCGGCAATCTGCGCGCGCGCCAACACGTTCGGGATCTGCATCATCTCGTAGTCCTGGGTGACCACGTCGGCGGCTTGGACCGCCGCGGTGGCCGCGGCCCAGTCGCCGCGCAGGGCATGGATCTGCGCGGCCGTCCACTCCAGCAGCGGGGTCACGACCACGATGCCGCTCGAAGTTGCCAGCGCACGGCCGGATTCGACGGCGGCCAGCGCGCTGTCCCACTCGCCGGTGACGAAGTGCACCCGCGCCAGCCAGCCCAGCGACCACAGCGTGATGCGCCGTGAACCGCCCAGACCCGCAGTGGCGACGGCGGTTTCGAGCTGGCTGCGGGCGCCGTCGACGTCGTCGCCGAGCAGTTGCACCCAGCCGCGGCCCATCGTGACCCGCTGGGCCTGCGCGCCGTGACGCACCCGGGCGGCCAACTCCTCGTAGGCGGTCGCGGCGTCGGCCGGATGCCCCGCGGCCAGCATGCCCAGGCCCCGCACCGCGGCGGCCTCGATGGCCTCCGGGGTGTCGGGCGCGGCAAGTTGCAGCGCGGTGTCCGCCCACTCGACGAGTTCGTCGCCGCGCCCCCGGATCAGCGTGTGCAGCACGTAGCGCTGGGCGATCAGGGCGGCGGTCTCCGGATCGCGCTCGGCGTTGACGATCGTCCAGGCGCGCCGCAGCCGGACCTCGGCCTCGGTGGCGCGGCCGCGCAGGATCGCCAGGTATCCCAGAACCGCGTTGCGCAGCGGTGTTTCGCGCATGCTCTCCACCGCCGGAACCAGCGCGCCGGCGGCCCCGCAGTCCCCGGCGGCCACCAGGGCGTCGACGGCCAGGGTCAGCCGCTCGTCGCGCAGCACCGGGTCCAGGGTCAGCCGGGCGGCGTCGCGCAGCAGGGTCGCGGCCTCGGCCCAGGCGCCATCGGTGCCGCGTTGGCGGGCCAGCGCGGCGACCTCGTCGGCCAGCGCATCCTCGGGCATCGGGGTGGCCGCCACCCGGTGGCGCAGGCGCGCGGCGGGATCGGCGACGATCTCGGCCGCGCGCCGGTGCGCCGCGGCGGCCGCGCGCACCCCCATCAGTTGCACCACCGCGGCCTCGGTCAGGTGACCGCGCAGTCGCGGTTCGAACGGGGCCTCCGATGCCAGCAGTCCGGCGGCCGTCGCCTCGTCGATGGCCGGTAACGGGTCGGCGAGGCCGGCCAGCGTGGCCGCCTCGGCCAGGGTGGCCCGCGGCCCGAGGATCCCCAGCGCCTCGACCAGCGCCCGGCCGTCGGAACCGCAGTGCCGCAGCGCCTCTGCGACGCCGTCCACGAGATAGCCGGGTGCGGGCAGCGCGGCGTCCGGACGCGACCACACCGCGGCGGGCACCTCGGCGAGCAGCGCCAGCACATCGCGGGGGATCCCGCGGGTGTGGCGGCTGAGCTCCTCGGCCATCGCCGGGTGCACGCTGATGCCGCGCTGCCGTAGCAGTTCGTCGACCGCCGCGGCGGTCAGGCCGGGCAATCGGATCTCGTCGGCACCCAGATCGCCGGGCAGCCGGTCGGCGGCGGTGGTGGCCAGCACGACGAGCACCGGCTGCTCGCGCTGATGGCGCACCAGCGTCGAGATCGCCTGCAGCGACTCGAGGTCGGCGTGGTGCGCGTCGTCGATCAGCAGCACCCGGATGTCGCCGGCGCGCAGGTGGTCGAGCAGATGCGCGGCCGCCTCGACGGGGTCGGCGGGAATCTCGTCCTGCAGCAGTTGGGCCAGGACCCCGCCGGGCAGGTCGGTCTCCCAGGCCATGCCGGCGGCCCAGCGGCAGGTGTGCTGATCGGCCAGCTGCCGCAGCAGCGTGGTCTTCCCGACCCCGGGCGGGCCGCAGACCGCGACGATGCGCGCACCGCGCTCCGAGTCGGTGACGAGGTCGGCGAGCTGGGTCAGCTCGCCCTCACGGCCCACGCAGCCGATGGGGTCCGGCACAGCTCACATGGTAGGCGTTACCCGAGGTCGCCACCGGCGACTGGAAGAACGGTGCCGGTGATGTAGGAGGCTTCGTCGGAGGCCAGGAAGCAGATGGCGGCGGCTTGTTCGTCGAGGGTGCCGTAGCGGTGTAGTAGTGCGGCGTCGATGGTTTGGTCGATGTGGGCTTGGTACCAGGCTTGTTCGGTGGCGTTGCGGGGTTGGGGGGTGCCGCGGGAGATGCGCCGGGGTGGGGCTTCGGTGCCGCCGGGGGCGGTGGCCACGACGCGGATGCCGGCGTCGGCGTATTCCATGGCCAGGGAGGCGGTCAGGGCGTTGACGCCGCCTTTGGCGGCGGAGTAGGGGATGCGGTGGATGCCGCGGGTGGCGGCCGAGGAGACGTTGACGATGACGCCGTGGCCGTGTTCGACCATGGTGGGTAGTGCGGCGCGGCAGGAGTAGAGGGTGGTGAGCAGGGATCGGGTGATCTCGGCGCGGATGTCCTCGTCGGTGAACTCGGTGAAGGGTTTGAAGTTGATCGCCCCACCCACGTTGTTGATCATCACGTCGATGCGACCGAACTCCGACAGTGCCTGCGCCACCGCGGAATCCGCGCCGTCGAACTGCTCGAGGTCGGCGGTGACGGCCAGGGCGCGCGGCCCGGTGCCGCCGGCGACGTCGAGCTCGTCGGCGACCTCCTTGACCAGCTCGCTGCGGTCGACCAGTACCAGGGTGCCGCCCTCGGCGCTGATCCGCCGCGCGGTCTGCTCGCCGATGCCCTGGGCGGCGCCGGTGATCACGACGACCTTGCCGGTGAAGCGGCCGGGGGCGATGAACTTCGGTTGCTTTGCCGCCCGGGTGTTCTCCAGATCGGTCATGGCTCTCCTCATGGTCTGCTTGGACCGTTCGGCGTGCGCGACGATCAGGTCCCGGGCCGCGTCGCGGTCGCCGGCCTCGAAGGCCGCCGCGATGTCCAGGTGGTCCTGGGCGCACAGCGGATGACACCAGGTGGCGTTGCGCAGCACCTCGGCCATCCGGCCCTTGACGCCGAGGGCCTGATAGGCCTGCAGCAGATGCTCGTTGCCGGTCATGTCGAACAGGTAGTCGTGGAAGGCCGCATTGGTCTCGGTGTACTGCGCGGCGTCGGTGAAGGATTCGCCGTCGACGAACGGCACGGTGGCCTCCGCGAGCAGCCGGTAGCCCGTGAGCTGCTGGCTGGACAGCCGGCCCAGGGTCAGTTCCAGCGCGCCGAGTTCCAGCGCCCGGCGCGCCTCGAACAGCGCATCGGATTCGTAGACCGAGGGGTGTTCCTCGCCGATCTCGTAGCCGTCGGCGGTCACGGGGGCGGTGGGGGCCGTGGCGGTCGGGGCTGCGGCGGTGGGGATTGGGACGGCGGGCTGGACCGCGTCGAACATCTGCTGCCCGATCACCGCGCGCGCGTCGTCGGCCGGCAGGGTCGCGTCGTCCTCGTCGAGTGCGTCGGCACCGCCGGTGCCGCCCGGGATCACCAACTGGCCGCGCAGGCGGCGGATGGCGTCGCCGGGATCGGCGGCCGGTGCGGGGTTGGTCACGGGGCCCAGGCCGCTGGGCGCCAGCACGGTCTGGCCGTTGACGGTGCGCGCGACACCGTCGGTGGCCGCCGGGCGCAGCTGCTCGACCGCGGTCGCGGCGGCCTTCGGTGCCGCGGTGGTTTGCGCTGCGGCCGCGGGGGATTCGGCGCCGCCGCCGTGGGCCAGCGCGAACTTCTCGTAGTAGAAACCGTGGGGTTGGATGCCGCCGGTGTCGATGTGTTTGCGGACGGCTTCGACCATGGGTGGGGGTCCGCAGAGGTAGATGGAGGTGTTGCCGTTGTGGAGGTGTTCGGGTGTCATCAGGGCGGTGACGTAGCCCTTGTTGGTGGCGGTGCTGTTTTGGTCGGCGACGCAGTAGTCCCAGGTGAGGTTGCCCAGTTCGGTGGCGAGTTGGTCGATGGTGTCGAGTTCGACGGCGTCTTCGTCGGTGTTGACGCCGTAGATGAGGTGCAGGGGTCGGGTGGTGCTGGTGCGCATTTTGCGCAGGATGGACAGGATGGGGGCCAGTCCGGTGCCGCCGGCGAGCAGGAGTGCGGGGCCGTCGCCTTCGCGGAGGAAGAAGCTGCCGTTGGGGCCGGTGAAGGACAGTTGGTCGCCGACTTTGGCGCGTTCGTCGAGGTAGGTGGACATGACGCCGCCGGGGGTGAGTTTGACCAGGAAGCTCAGGGTGGGGTCGTCGGGGGCGCTGGAGAAGGAGTAGGAGCGGGTTTGGTCGGTGTCGGGGACTGCGATGTTGACGTATTGGCCGGGCAGGAACACCAATTCGTCGCGGTTGGGGATTTCGACGCTGAAGGCCACGGTGGTCGCCGACAGTCGGGTCAGCTCGGTGATGGTGGCGACGTAGGTGGCCGCCTGGGTCTTGGCGATCTCCGAGGTGCTCGCGATCTGCAGGACCAGATCGGATTTCGGCTTCATCGCACACGGCAGGACGTAGCCGGCCGCGGCCTCGTCCGGGGACAGGGCGTCGTCGATGTAGGTGCCGCCGTCGTAGCGGCCGGAGTCGCACAGCGCCTTGCAGGTCCCGCAGGCGCCGTCGCGGCAGTCCAGGGGGATGTTGATGCGCTGCCGGTAGGAGGCGTCGGCGACGGTCTGGTCATCCCGGCAGGTGATGAACCGGGTGACGCCGTCCTCGAACGTCAGTGCAACGGAATGGGTTTCGGGCACCGGCGGTGCCTGCACGGCGGTCACGAGCGTAGCCCCCTAGATGTGGTAGATGTCGATGACGTGGTGGATGTAGTCGTTTTTGAGGACGACGGTTTTGCGGCGGATCAGGGGTTGTGGTCCGGAGAAGTCGATGGTGTAGAAGCTGGTGCCGTAGTAGGGGTCGACGGTGTTGTAGCGGAAGTACATGGTGTGCCAGTTGAAGCGGATGTCGACCAGATCGCCGCGGCGTTCGATGACTTCGACGTTGCTGATGTTGTGGCTGGTGCGCGCTTCCGGTAGTGAGGTGGCGCTGGAGCGTTCGGTGCGGATCCGGAAGACTCGGTCGGTCAGGCCGCCTTTGTTGGGGTAGTACATCAGCGAGACTTCGGTGTTCGGGTTTTCCGAGAGCATTTCGTCGTCGCGCCAGGACGGCATCCAGAATTCGACGTCGTCGGCGTAGCAGTCGAGCCATTTCTCGAATTCGCGGTCGTCGAGGTAGCGGGCTTCGCGGTAGAGGAATTGTTCGATCGCGTTCTGGGTGATCGTCGCACCACCGGAGGATCCGGTGGTGGTGGTGTTGGTGGTGGGCAGGGTGGCGGTCATCGCAGTCACTTCCCGTCGTGTCCGTTGGTGGTGGTGCCCAGGCCGGCGCGCATGACGTCGAGCCAGTAGCCGTGTTGGACGGGGAACAGGCCTTCGTCTTCGTTTTTGACCCCCGAGGAGATGACGCCGTTCATGCCGAGGTCTTTGGCCAGGTCGTTGGGGCCGTTGAGCCAGTGTTTGGCGCCGCGGCTCATGTCGTTCCAGGGGGCTTTGGTGGCGCGGAAGGTCAGCTGGGTGGAGCGGAACTCTTCCAGGTCATCAGGGGTGGCCATGCCGGAGGCGTTGAAGAAGTCCTCGTACTGGCGGATCCGGTTGGCCCGGGCCTCAGCAGTTTCGCCCTTGGGGGCGATGCAGTAGATGGTGACTTCGGTCTTGTCCGGGGCGATCGGGCGGAAATGCCGTATCTGGGTGGAGAACTGATCCATCAGATACACATTCGGGTACAGGCACAGGTTGCGCGAGCCTTTGACCATGAATTCCCCCTTGGCCTCCCCATAAGTGGCCTTGAGTTCGTCGAGGCGGTCCCACAGGGGCCGGTCCTGGGGGTTGGCGGCATAGGTCCACAAGCACAAATGCCCGTGCGGGAAGGACCAGTAGCCGCCGCCGGATTTCCCCCAGCCGCCGGCGTCGAGGGTTTTGGTGACGTTGGTCGACTCCCCCGAGGAGCGCCGTGAGGTGGTGGCGGCGTAGTTCCAGTGCACCGCCGAGACGTGGTAGCCATCGGCGCCGTTTTCGGCTTGGACTTTCCAGTTGGCGTCGTAGGTGTAGGTCGAGGCCCCGGGCACGACTTCCAGGCCGTCGGGGGATTGGTCGACCAGCAGGTCGATCACTTTCGTCGAATCACCCAAATGTTCTTCCAGGGGCAACACGTCGTCGTTGACCGAGCCGAACAAGAACCCGCGGTAGGACTCCATCCGCACCCGGGTCAGGTCGTGGGAGCCGTCGGTGTTGAACGAGTCCGGATAGCCCGCACCGTCAGGATCCTTCACCTTGAGCAGGGAGCCGTCGTTGCGGAACGTCCAGCCGTGGAACGGACAGGTGAAGGTGGGGCGGTTGTCGGTCTTACGCCGGCACAGCATCGCCCCGCGATGCGAACACGCATTGATCAAACAGTGCAACTCGCCCTTGCGGTCGCGGCTGATCACCACCGGCTGACGCCCGATATAGGTGGTGAAGTAATCCCCCGGGTTCGGGATCTGGGACTCATGAGCCAAATACACCCAATTGCCCTCGAAGATGTGCTTCATCTCCAACTCGAAAATCTCATCATCAGTAAAAATCCGGCGATTCGCCCGGTACACACCGGCAGCCGGGTCCTCCACCACCGCATCGGAAAGGATCTCGTCGAGGTGGGTGCTGTGGCTCGCGGGCGTCCGCGGCAGTGAAGTGGTCATCGGGGCCTCCGGTTCTTCTGGAGAGCTCGGAAATGTGCTCTGGGCACCCACTGTCACATTCAGTGGTGACCATCACACTAGGCATATTGCTAGTCCGGACCTAGGCTGGTATTGATAAACAAAATCAATCATTCACCCGTAAGTAAGTCCTTGTTCTCTATTGGTTGAGGGCCTAACGTCGGCTGTGTCACCCATCACAGGCGTAGCAAGTCAGGCAGGAGCGAGGCATGGAGCTGAGGCACCTTCGGTACTTCGCCGCCGTGGCCGAGACCTGCCATTTCGGTCAGGCCGCCGAGCGGTTGCACGTCGCGCAGCCGGCCCTGTCCTACGCCATCCGGCAACTCGAGTCCGAACTGGACGTCACGCTGTTCAACCGGACCACCCGGCACGTCTCGCTGACCGCGGCCGGGGAGTTCCTGCGTGGTGAGGCCGACCGCATCCTGGCCCACGTCGACGACGCCGAACGCGGCGTGCGACGGATCGCCGCCGGCCGCAGCGGCCTGCTGCGCCTCGGGCTCACCGGTACGGCGGCCTTCTCCTATCTGCCGCGCATCGCCCGGGTGGTCAAGCGTGAACTTCCCGACGCGGCGCTGGAGATCCAGGCCGACCTGCTGACCCCGGCCCAGTGCGACGCGCTGCGCAACGACGCCCTGGACCTCGGCGTGCTCCGGCCGCCCGCGGTCGGGGAGGAGATCGAGTTGCGCACCATCGACGTCGAGTCGCTGGTGCTGGCCGTCTCCGTCGATCACCGCCTGGCCGTGGAACCCGTTGTGTCCATGGCGGATCTGCGCAACGAGCCGTTCGTCGCCTACGCGGGCCGCGACTCGGCGGTCAACGAGGCGGTGCTGCGCAGCTGCCGCGCCGCCGGCTTCGTCCCGCACCGCGAGCACGCCGTGTCCGGCACCGCCGTGCTGCTGGCCTTGGTGGCCGCCGGCCTCGGGATCGCGCTGGTGCCCGAGTCGGTGCGGTCCCTGCCGCTCGACGGCGTGGTGTTCCGCGATCTGGTCGACGGCGGCAGCATCGAGTTGGCCCTGGCCTGGCGCCGCGGCACGGAGAACCCCCTGGTGCAGTCCGTCGTCGACGTCCTATCCGCTGCGCTCGTCAAGGAGAACCAGTGAAAATCACTGCGGTCGAGGCGATCCCGTTCGCCATTCCCTACACCAAGCCGCTGAAGTTCGCCTCCGGTGAGGTGCACGCCGCCGAACACGTCCTGGTGCGCGTGCACACCGACGACGGCATCGTCGGCATCGCCGAGGCCCCGCCGCGGCCGTTCACCTACGGCGAGACCCAGGCCGGGATCATCGCCGTCATCACCGGCGTGTTCACCCCGCAGCTGGTCGGGCTGCGCCTGACCGAACGCGAGGTCGCCCACGCGCGGCTGGCTCGCACCGTCGGCAACCCGACCGCCAAGGCCGCCGTCGACATGGCGATCTGGGACGCGCTGGGCCGCACCCTGGGCCTGCCCGTCTCCGATCTGCTGGGCGGCTACACCGACCGCATGCGGGTCAGCCACATGCTCGGCTTCGACGAACCCGCGGCCATGGTCGCCGAGGCGGAGAAGATGCTGGAGCGCTACGGCATCTCGACGTTCAAGGTCAAGGTCGGCCGCCGGCCGGTGCAGCTGGACACCGCCGTCGTGCGGGCGCTGCGGGAACGCTTCGGCGACACCATCGAGCTCTACGTCGACGGCAACCGCGGCTGGACGGCCGCCGAGTCCCTGCGGGCCATGAAGGAGATGGCCGACCTGGACCTGCTGTTCGCCGAGGAACTCAACCCGGCCGACGACGTGCTGGGCCGACGTTGGCTGGTCGGCAAGCTCGACGTGCCCTTCATCGCCGACGAGTCGGTGCCCACCCCCGCCGACGTCACCCGCGAGGTGCTCGGCGGGTCGGCGACCGCGATCAGCATCAAGACCGCCCGCACCGGGTTCACCGGCTCCACCCGGGTGCATCACCTGGCCGAGGGACTCGGGCTGGAGGTGGTGATGGGCAACCAGATCGACGGTCAACTCGGCACCGCGTGCGCCGTCACCTTCGGCGCCGCCCACGAGCTGACCTCGCGGCGCGCCGGCGAGCTGTCGAACTTCCTGGACATGTCCGACGACCTGCTCGCCGAGCCGCTGCGGATCAGCGACGGCGTCCTGCGGGTGCCCTTCGGCGTCGGCCTCGGCGTCGACCTGGACCCCGACAAACTCACCCGGTATCGCACCGACAACTGATCAGCCCCACGTCGATCAAGCACGTCGATCAGGAATATTGACGAAGGAGAACACCGCGAAATGACCACCATGGAGAGTCCGGCAGAGCACGCCTCGGCGGCGGCCTCGGGGGCGTCGGCCACCGAACGCTTCCACGCCGACAAGTCGCCGTTCGAAGCAGTCAAGGACACCCCGCCCGAACGGGTCGACATGCTCGCGCGCGAGGTGCTCGACGCCGTGCACGCCACCATCCGCAAGCACAAGGTCTCCTACGACGAGTACAACGCGCTCAAGGCGTGGCTGATCAACGTCGGCCAGGACGGGGAGTGGCCACTGTTCCTCGACGTGTGGGTCGAACACGTCGTCGAGGAGGTCGCCACCGATCACCGCCAGGGCAACAAGGGCAGCATCGAGGGCCCCTACTACGTGCCGGATTCGCCGGAACTCGGCGCGGTGGGCACCATGCCCATGCGCGAGAACGAGGCCGGCACGCCGCTGGTCTGGGACGGCCGGATCACCTCCACCGACGGAAAACCGTTGGCGGGCAAGATCGAACTGTGGCACGCCGACGCCGACGGGTTCTACTCGCAGTTCGCCCCCGGGCTGCCCGAGTGGAATCTGCGCGGCAGCTTCTCCACCGGGGCCGACGGCAATTTCCAGATCACCACCATCCGGCCCGCGCCCTACCAGATCCCCACCGACGGGTCCTGCGGCAAGCTGATCGCCGCGGCCGGCTGGCACGCCTGGCGCCCGGCGCACCTGCACGTCAAGGTGTCCGCCCCGGGCCACGAATCGCTCACCGCGCAGCTGTATTTCCCCGGTGACCCGCACAACGCCGACGACATCGCCAGCGCGGTCAAGCCCGAACTGATGCTCGACCCGCAGCCGCGCCCGGACGGCTCCGAGGCGATGACGTACTACTTCGTGCTCGACCCGGTGGGGGCCTGACATGCTGTACCACGTACGGATGGACGTGCGGATCCCCGACGACATGGATCCGCAGCGGCGCAGCGATCTGGTGAACCGGGAGAAGCGCTACTCCCAGGACCTGCAGCGGTCCGGCAAGTGGCCGCACATCTGGCGGGTGGTAGGCGAGTACGCCAACTACTCGGTGTTCGACGTCGAGTCCAATGACGAGCTGCACCAGATCCTTTCGGGTCTGCCGCTGTTCCCCTACATGGACATCCACGTCACCCCGCTGGCCGTGCACCCGTCCGATATCCACGCCGGCGACGCCGAATAGCGACCGCCTACGGTACCGGGGTCGTGTGCCTCGGTACCGTAGGTGAATGACCGAACGCCGTCTGCTGCTGCTCAACGGGCCGAACCTGAACCTGCTGGGATCCCGCGAGCCGGAGATCTACGGATCGACCACGCTGGCCCAGATCGAGGAGAACACCCGGTCGGTGGCCGTCGAGTTCGGCTTCGATCTGCGCGCGCTGCAGAGCAATCACGAGGGCGAGTTGGTCGACGCCATCCAGGCGGCCCGCGCCGACTGCGCCGGCATCATCTTGAACCCGGCGGCCTATACGCACACCTCGGTGGCCATCCGGGACGCACTCGCGGGCGTCGAATTACCCGTGGTCGAGGTGCATCTGAGCAACGTCGCGCGCCGCGAGGAGTTCCGGCAGCACTCGTATGTGTCTGGGGTCGCCGACGCCGTGATCGCCGGGGCGGGGGCGCTCGGGTACGAATTCGCCGTGCGCTACCTCGCCGACAGGATCGGCTCGTGATCCAGCCACCCGCCGTGCGCTACGCCGGTTTCATCGTCGTCGCCGAGGGGATCGTCGCACTGGTCACCGCGGTGGTGCTGGCGGTGCTGGCCACCGGCGGCACCGACAAGCACGCCGACGGCTTCAACGCCTACGGCACCTCGGCGTGGTTCACCATCATGGGCCTCGGCGTGCTGGCCGGGGGCTGGGCGCTGGTGACCGACCGGCGCTGGGGGCGCGGCATCGCGGTGTTCGTCAACCTGCTGCTGCTGCCGGTGGCGTGGTACGTGTTCAGCTCGCATCAGGTGGTCTACGGCGTGCTGGTGGCCGCGGTCGCGCTGACCGTGCTCGGGTTGCTGTTCAGCCCGACGGCGCTGCAGTGGGCCGCCGCGCCGCGCGGCTGAGCGTCCTCAGGAGTCGGCCAGGCGGCGCAGCGCGTCGCCGGAGACCCGGTAGCCGGTCCACTCGCTCTGCGGGGTGCCGCCGACGTCGTCGTAGAGCGCGATGGCCCCCGAGTTCCAGTTCAGCACCGTCCACGACAGCCGGGTATAGCCGCGGGCCACGCACTCGCCGGCCAGCGTCGCCAGCAGCGCCCGGGCCAGGCCGCGGCGCCGGTAGGCCGGCCGCACGTACAGGTCCTCGAGATGGATCCCGCCGACACCGTCCCAGGTGGAGAAGTTCACGAACCACACCGCGGCGGCCGCGGCCTCGCCGTCGATGTCGACGACGTGACCGTGGGCGATGGGCTCGTCACCGAACAGCGCGGTGTGCAACTGGGTTTCGGTCACCGTGCACTCGTCGGCGGCCTCCTCGAAGGCGGCCAGCTCGTGGATCATCGCCGTGATCGCGGGCACGTCGGCGGGCTCGGCGCGCCGGATGTGTTGGCTCATAGCGTGACTCCCAGCCCGGACAGGATGGTCCGGAATTTCGTGGTGGTCTCGGCGACCTCGTCGTCGGGATCGGACTCGGCGACGATCCCGCCGCCGGAATGGGCGAGCGCGCTGCGCCGGTCGGCCGATAGCTGGGCGCACCGGATCGAGACCACCCAGCGGCCGTCCCCGCGCGCATCGCACCAGCCGGCCGCACCGGCGTAGAAGCCGCGGTCGCCCTCGATCTCGCCGATCAGTGCGGTCGCCGCCGCCGTGGGCACCCCGCCGACCGCCGGGGTGGGCTGCAGCGCCAGCGCGAGATCGATTGCCGTGGTGCTGCTTTCCCGCAGGGTTGCCGAGATCGGCGTGTTCAGGTGCCACAGCGCATCGGTGTGGTGCAGCTGCGGTTCGGCGGCGATGTCGAGGTCCACGCACAGCGGTTCCAGTGCCGCGCGCATGACGTCGATCACCAGCTGATGCTCGTGGCGGTTCTTCGCCGACTCGGCCAGCGCCGTGCTGTTGGCGCGGTCGATCTCCGGATCGGCCGAGCGGGGCGCCGAACCGGCGAACGGCCGGCACGTCACCCGGTCCCCGGAGCGTGCCACCAGTAGTTCGGGGGAGGCGCCCACCAGCACGGTGCCGGCGTGCGCGCCGCCGGCGGGGGACAGGTCCACCAGATAGCCGTAGGCGCCCGGGTCGGCGTCGAGCAGCCGGTGCAGCACGGTCGTCGGGTCCCACGGCCCGTCGGCGTGCAGCCGCAGGGACCGCGCCAGCACCACCTTGTGCAGGTCGGTGCCGGGGGCGCGCAGGCGGGCGACCGCGGTGGCCACCCGGTCGCGGTGCGTGGCCAGGTCTGGCTGCGGGCTGACCTCGGTGACCCGCGGCAGGCGCCCGCCCGCCGGCGCGGTCAGTGGGCCGCGGTGCAGCTGTTCGGGCGCGTGCAACGCCGCCGGGGACGCCACGTCGAAAGGCAAGGCGCCCACCACGATCGGCACCTCGCCGCGGTCCAGCGCGGTGGTTGCGGCGGCCACGCTGTCGAAGGCGGCGCGGACGCCGCGGGACAGCACGGTGCCCGACGGTCCGCTGAGCACGAACGACGGCGGCGGGGCGGTCACGGTGTCCTGGGTTCGCGGTGCGCGGTCAGCCCCAGCGACTTCAGCTGGCGCAGACCGTAATCGAAGCCGCACACCGCCAGCGCGGCCGGGCCGAAGCCGTACCGGGCCCCCTCGCTCAGCGGCTGCTCGACCCAGCGGGTCAGCACCGACCGGGAGAAGTGGCCGTGACCGACGAACACCACGTCGTGCTCGCCGAGGTGATCCAGCGCCAACTCGATGGCCGCGTCGGCGCGCGCACTGACCTGCGCCACCGACTCCCCGCCGGGGCAGCCGTGCGTCCACAGCAGCCAGCCGGGGGTGTCCCGCCGGATCTCGCGGGTGGTCCGGCCCTCGTAGTCGCCGTAGTCCCATTCGGCCAGCCCGGGGACCTCCTCGTGCACCGCCAGTCCGGCGAGTTCGGCGGTGGCCAGCGCGCGCCGCCGCGGGCTGCTGAACACCAGCGCATCGTGCAGGTCCAGGTGCGCCAGGGCCAGCGCGGCCAGCTGGGCCTGTTCGCGGCCGCGCGGGGTCAGCTCCAGGTCGGTGGTGCTGGTGTGCTGCCCCGACAGCGACCACTCGGTCTCGCCGTGGCGCAGCAGGATCAGCCGATGCTCACCGACACTCACGGGTTCCGATTCTGCCCGATCGCGCCGGGTGGGCGCCCGTGTGGTCCCGGTGCCCGGCGCCGCGGCATGACAGGATGGTTGGCGTGGGGACGCAGGTATTGGCAGTGGCCAACCAGAAGGGTGGGGTGGCCAAGACGACGACAGTGGCGTCGCTGGGCGCCGCGATGGTCGAGGCGGGCAAGCGGGTGCTGCTCGTCGACCTGGATCCGCAGGGCTGTCTGACGTTCTCGCTGGGCCAGGATCCCGACAAACTGCCGGTCTCGGTGCACGAGGTCCTGCTCGGTGACGTGGAGCCGACGGCGGCGCTGGTGCAGACCGACGAGGGCATGACGCTGCTGCCGGCCAACATCGACCTGGCCGGCGCCGAGGCGATGTTGCTGATGCGGGCCGGGCGGGAATACGCCCTGAAGCGGGCGCTGGCGAAGGTGGCCGATGATTTCGATGTGGTGATCATCGACTGCCCGCCCTCGCTGGGGGTGCTCACGCTCAACGGGCTGACCGCGGCCGACGAGGTCATCGTCCCGCTGCAGTGCGAGACGCTGGCGCACCGCGGCGTGGGTCAGTTCCTGCGCACGGTGACCGACGTCCAGCAGATCACCAACCCGGACCTGACCATGCTCGGGGCGCTGCCCACGCTGTACGACTCGCGCACTACGCACAGCCGCGACGTGCTGTTCGACGTCGTCGACCGCTACGGGCTGCCGGTGCTGGCGCCGCCGATCCCGCGGACCGTGCGCTTCGCCGAGGCTACCGCCTCGGGGGCCTCGGTGCTCGCCGGGCGCAAGAACAAGGGCGCGATGGCCTACCGGGAACTGGCGGACGCGCTGCTCAAGCATTGGAAATCCGGCAAGAAGCTCGCGACCTTCACCCCGGAGGTCTAGGGCAGGTCTAGGGCCGCGCGCCGAGGGCGACCACCGTGCGGCCGCGCTGTTCGAGCACGGTCGGGCCGACGACGCTCGGCACGATCACCGGAACCCCGGAATCCATGCTCGGGCGGTCCACATCGATGACCCGTTCGAGTTCGCCGGTGCCCGAGTCGTAGACCCCGACGCCGCCGGTGACCGGGATCAGCAGCCGGTCGGCCATCATCGTCGCGGGCCCCAGCGGGATCACGCCGTCGGCGGGTTCGACCGTGAACTTGTGGGTCAGCTGATCGGAGTTGAAGACCAGTACGGCGTCGCCGGTCCACCAGGTGAACAGGTTGCCGGCGCGGGTCACCGTGGTCGCCGGGTCCGCGGCCGACGGCGGTTGCGGCACCGGCGTGCTCGACAGCTCGGCGCCGTTCTGGTCCACCACCGACACCCGCGGCGACGGGGTGGGCAGATACACGGCGGTGATGGTGTCGGAGACCGCAAGCACCCGGGCCGTCGAATCGGGGGCGACGTCGGGCTGCGGGACGTCGCGCTGGGTGGGTTCGTCGTCCTCGTCGCCGGGCCGCAGCAGGGTCAGCCGCACGTCGACCTCGCCGGGGCAGGCCTGCAGCAGCGACACCGCCAGCGGGCTGGCGGCGGCCGAGGTGATGGCGCAGCCCTGGCCCAGGCCGGTCTGATTGGGCTTGACCCGCGCGTCGACCTCGCCGAAGCCGATCATCCGGACCATGTCCGAGCGCCACAGTTCCAGCCGCGTAGACCCGGTGGACAGCACCACGGTGCCGTCCGAGGACAGCCGCACCCGGTCGTCGGCGTAGCCGGTGCGGGCCGGACCGCGGCGGCCGGTCGAGGAGTCGATGGTGCTGACCTGACCGCAGCCGCGCACGTCCGGATACACCGCGACGGCGTACTGGTAGACCCAGGTCACCCCGCACAGCTGCCGGTCGCGCGCGTAGCTCCAGCGGGTTTCGCCGGTGATCGGGTCGCGGCCCTCGACGGTGCTGCCGTCCCCGGTGACCACGGTGCCGCTGGCCACCAACGGCAGGTCCGTGGCCGCGCTGGGCGCGCTCCACAACTCGTCGAGGGCGGCGGGTACGGCGTCGGCCGGCGGGATGCTCTTCGACGGGGCGTCGGCGGGGCGGCTCTGCGTGGCCCGCGCGTCGCTGGTCCACCAGATGGCCACCGCCGCGATGGCGACGATCGCGGCGATCGCGGCGGCGACGGCGACGTCGGTGCGGGTCCGACGCTCCGGTTTGACCATGGGCGAAAGCGGTCTCAGCCGGCGTTGACGGCCGATTCGGTGGCGGGCTTGCGCGGCCCGCGGCGCCGACGACGGCGCGGGGGCCGGCTCGACTCGGCGTTCTCGCCGGTCGCAGCCGAATCGCCGGCCGGGCCCTGATCGCCGTCGGCGGCTGGGGCGGCGGCCTCGGCCCCGTTGGTCTCGGGGCGCCCGCCGCGGGTGCGGCGACGCTGCCGGGTGCGCTTGGGCCGGTCGGCGGGCGCCTGCTCGCTGCCGCGCTCGCCGCGGGTGGTGCGCTTGCCCTCGCGCCGTGCCGGCTTGCCCACCGAGCCCTTGGCGTCGGCGGGGATGTTCAGCTCCTCGAACAGGTGCGGCGAGCTGGAGTACGTCTCGGCCGGCTCGGGGCAGTCCAGGCCCAGCGCCTTGTCGATCAGCGCCCAGCGGGGCAGCTCGTCCCAGTCGACCAGGGTGACGGCGATACCGGTCTTGCCCGCGCGTCCGGTGCGGCCGATGCGGTGCACGTAGGCCTGCTCGTCGTCGGGGATCTGGTAGTTGATGACGTGCGTGATGTCATCGATGTCGATACCGCGCGCGGCGACGTCGGTGGCGACCAGCACGTCCACGTCGCCCTCGCGGAAGGCCTTGAGCGCCTTCTCGCGGGCGATCTGGCCCAGGTCGCCGTGCACCGCGCCGACCTTGAAGCCGCGCTCGGCGAGCTCGTCGGCGACCTTCTGCGCGGTGCGCTTGGTGCGGGTGAAGATCATGGTGGCGCCGCGGCCCTCGGCCTGCAGCACGCGGCTGACCAGCTCGACCTTGTCCAACGCGTGCGCGCGGTAGATGAACTGCTCGGTGCTGTCGTGGGTCTGCGAGGACTGCGGCGACTCGGCCCGGATGTGGGTGGGCTGGTTCATGAACGTGCGCGCCAGCGTGATGATCGGGTCCGGCATGGTGGCCGAGAACAGCATGGCCTGCCGGGTGTCGGGGGTCAGCCGCAGAATGCGCTCGATGTCGGGCAGGAAGCCGAGGTCCAGCATCTCGTCGGCCTCGTCGAGCACCAGCACCGACAGTCCACCGAGCTGCAGGTGGCCCTGCTGGGCGAGGTCCAGCAGGCGCCCGGGCGTCCCGACGACGACGTCGGCGCCGGCGCGCAGGGCTTCGATCTGCGGCTCGTAGGGCCGGCCGCCGTAGATGGACACGACCGACAGCTTGCGGCCGCCGTCGGCGGTCAGGTACTTCGCGGCGCCGGCGAGGTCGCCGTAGACCTGCAGGCACAGCTCGCGGGTGGGCACGACGACCAGGGCGCGCGGGGCGCCGGCCAGCGGGCGTTCGGTGTCGGTGGTGACGCGGTTGAGCAGCGGCACGCCGAAGGCGTAGGTCTTGCCCATGCCGGTGCGGGCCTGGCCGATCAGGTCGTCGCCGGCCAGGGCCAGCGGCAGGGTCAGTTCCTGGATGGCGAACGGATGAACGATGCCCTCTTCGCCGAGGGCGCGCACGATCTCGTCGCGGACGCCGAGTTCGGCGAAGCTAGGGCCGGTCGGGGCGGTATCGGTCACCGCGGTATCGGTGGTCTGGGAATCAACAGTCATGAGGTGGGGGTGGTGCCTTTCGATGTCGTATGCGAGTCAAATTTCCGAGGTGTACTCGTCTCTGGTTCTCGTCGCGTCGTCCGCGCGCACGAGTCGTAGAGAAACAAACCCCGGTATCTCGCGACACCGAATTCGCCGGGCCCAGCACCTGAAGGCGGGCCATGCACGTGCACGCACATTTCCTTGCCGGGTCGTCCAGGACACACCCAACGTCCGCCATTGTAGCTGTTGGCGCCGCGGTGCAGGTCCGCCGCACTGCGCGAGGGCCGGGGGCCGATACAGTGACTCCATGAGTTCGACGCCACCCGCGGCCGGCCAGCAGGCGCGAGCATCGAAGATTTCCCCCGATCACCCCGGCGTCGACAAGCTGTTCGCGTTGTTGGCCTACGGCGAGGTCGCGGCCTTCTACCGGCTCACCGAAGAGGCCCGGATGGCGCCGAATCTGACCGGTCGGATCAACATGGCGGCCATGGCCGCCGCGGAGATGGGACACTACGAGCTTCTCCGAAATGCCTTGGAGCGCAGGGGAGTTGACGTGGTCTCGGCCATGTCGGAGTACGCCTCGACGCTGGAGGACTACCACAGTCTGACCACGCCCAGCACGTGGCTCGAGGCGTTGGTGAAGACCTACGTCGGCGACGCGCTGGCCGCCGACTTCTACCTGGAGATCGCCGACGTGCTGCCCGCCGAGGTCGCCGACGTGGTGCGCGGCGTGCTCGCCGAGACCGGGCATTCGCAGTTCGTCATCGCCGAGGTCCGCGAGGCGGTCGCGGCCAGCGACATGCACCGCAGCCGGCTGGCGCTGTGGTCGCGCCGGCTGCTCGGCGAGGCCATCACCCAGGCGCAGTACGTGCTGGCCGACCACGACGAACTCGTCGACCTGGTGGTGTCCGGCACCGACGGGCTGGGCCAGCTCACACAGTTCTTCGACCGGTTGCAGCGCACCCACGCCGAGCGGATGGCGCAGTTGGGCCTGGCCTGAGGCCCTACTTGGTGCAGGTCGTGATCAGCGTGTTGTTGTTCTGAGCCAGCACGGTGGCACCGGTGCCGTCGGTGATCGCGCAGTTCAGCTTGCCGGTGACGCTGGTGGCGGTCACCGACTGGGTCTGCACGCCCGGGTTGAGCGTGACCGTGCGCGTCCACGGCAGCGCCGCGTTGATCTCGGTCCGCGGGAAGCCCTGCTCATCGGTGTAGATGATGGTCACCACGTCGAACAGCTGGCGTTCCCCGGTCACCGTGTAGGTGATGGTGCGCTCCGGGGCGGGCGCCTCCGCCGGCGGCGGCGGGGGTGGCGGCTCGGGTGCGGGATGGACCGCCGAGGGCGTCGGGGTCACGGTGACGACGGTCTCGGGGGCCAACTCGGCGCCGGGGCCGGGTCCCGGGGTGGCGATCACGGTGCGCGGCGCGGTGCTGGGCGCGGCGTCCTGGACCGGTTCGGCGGTATCGGTGGCCGCCTCCGTCGTCGACGACGTGGAGGTGGCGCTGTCGTTGCCGAGCACCGTGGCGATCGCCACGACCGCGATGAACAGCACGGCCGCGGCCCCGCCGGCGATCCAGCGCCAGCGGGTGTCGCGGTACTCGTAGCCCGCGTAGTCCTCGTCGTCGGAGTCCGGGTAGCCCTCGTAGTCCAGCAGGTCGGTGGCGCCGGTGTCGTAGTCGCCGGAGGCGTGGCTCTGGTACGACGGGGGCGCGTAGGAGCCGCTCTCGTGGGACGGGCGCTGGTAGGAGGAACTGCCGTACGACGAACCGTACGAGGAACCGCCATAGGCCGAGTTCTCGTAGGACGGGCTCTCGTAGGACGGCGCACCGCCGTCGAACTGGTCGCCGGCGTCGGGCTGGTCGTCGGCGTAGGTGTTACCCCCGCGCGAACGTCCACCGCTCCAGTAGGGCTTGTTCATCGCGTCACCCGTCGTAGGCACCAAGTCACTTTGATCACTCCCGTCACATCCTTCACGATGGTATCGGGCCGCGGGCCCGCGACGGGGACACGGCGGCGGGCGTGTCGGGTTCCGGGCGGTCGCCATCGCGGCAGGTCAGACCGATCGGTCGGGGCGCTTCGCTGACCGCGAACGCCTGGCGCGGCGGTGCGAGGACCCCGTGCATTAGCCTGCTGGAGGGCATTTCGCCCGCATGTCGCGTCAAGGAAAGGGTGCTCACGTGGAGGTCAAGATCGGTGTCACGGACAGTCCGCGTGAGCTCGTCTTCAACAGCGCGCAGGCGCCGGCGGAACTCGAGAAGCTGGTCACCGACGCGCTGGGCGGCAACGGCGCGAGCGTGTTGAGCCTGTCCGACGACAAGGGGCGGAAGTTCTTCGTCCAGACCGCCCGCGTGGCCTACGTGGAATTGGGTCCCGCCGACGGCCGTCGCGTCGGCTTCGGGGTGGGCGCCGGCCCGGTCACCGCGCCGGCCACCGACTGAGTCGGCAGGCCCGGGTCGTCAGGCCCGGGCCCTCAGGTGCGGGTCAGCGGCACGTGTGACAGGCCGCCCCAGATGAACTGGACGGTGCCCTCGACGGCGTCGTCCTTGGTGATCGGCCGCTCGTTGTCCAACCAGTAGCGCGCCGAGTCCACGCTGATGCTGACCAGCCCGACCGCGATCATGCGGGCGCGGTGCGGATCCAGCCCGGAGTCGTGGCTGATCAGGTCGAACACCGCATCGGTGCACGCCTCGGTGGCGACCTTGACCTGCGCGGACACCTGCGGCTCGTTGGTGTAGTCGTTCTCGAAGATCAGCCGGTAGCCCTGGCCGTCGTGCTCGATGAAATCGAAGAATGCGTGCACCGCGGCCCGGACGCGCTGCCGGTTGTCGGTGGTGGTCCGCAGCGCCTGGCGCACGCCCGACACGAGGTTCTCGACGTGCCGCGCCAACACCGCCAGGTAGAGCTCGAGCTTGCTGGCGAAGTGCTGGTAGAGCACCGGCTTGCTGACCCCGGCCCGATCGGCGATCTCGTCCATGCCGGCGGCGTGATAGCCGCGGTCGACGAACACCTCGCTGGCCGCGGCCAGCAACTGGCCGCGACGCTCGTCGCGGGGGAGCCGGTTACCGCGCCGGTTGGTGCCCGCAGTGCCGGCGGGCCGGTCTGCGTCGCCCGCTCTGGCGCCTCGCCGTGCGGCAGTGTTGGCGAGATCGCTCATCAGGTCCTCTGTTTCAAATTCTTGACGCCGAGCCGTCTCGGCGTGGGTGTCCACGCTGGCACCCAGGCGGCGAGCGGTGGCTCGTCGCCCCGACATTACTACCCGCCGGTACCGAACCGTCGAAAGGCACTCGCGCGCCCCGGCACTCGCGCGCCCCGGCACTGGCGCGCCGAAAGCCCCTGAGCAGCGGACTGTGCGATCCTGGGTCGGTGACCTACGACCCGGGGCGTCGCGGGGAGAGTCGTGTGCCCGTGCTGCGCAACGAGTGGCGCGAGCCGCTGCGCGCACAACGCGACCCGCTCGCCGGTGACTCCGGACGGGTCCGTTCCAACCGCGACGAACACCAGCATTGGCCCAAACAGTCCTGGTTGGGGCGGTTCGTGTCCACCTACGGCTGGCGCGCCTACGCGCTGCCGGTGCTCGTGGTGATCACGGTGATGGTGATCTATCAGACGATCACCGGCACCACCACGCCCGCGCCCACCGCGCAGGAAACCGTCGAGGGTCCGCCGACCATCGGCGCCGGCGGCACGGCCATCGTCGGCGCGCCGCCGAAGGGCCTCACCGAGTTCGACGCCAACCTGCCGACCGGCATCCTGCCGGAGGGTGGGCCGTTCACCCAGGCCGGCAACCGGACCTGGCGCGTGGTGCCCGGGGGCACCCCGCAGGTCGGGCAGGGCACCGCCAAGGTGTTCCGGTACACCGTCGAGATCGAGGACGGCGTCGACGCCACGACCTTCGGCGGCGACGACGCGTTCGCCCGGATGGTCGAGCAGACGCTGGCCAACCCGAAGAGCTGGATCCACAACCCGCAGTTCGGTTTCGTGCGCGTCGACGCGAGCGCCCCGGAACCGCCGGACTTCCGGGTGTCGCTCACCTCACCGATGACCATCCGGGACGGCTGCGGCTACGAGATCCAGCTCGAGGCGTCGTGCTACAACCCGGCGTTCCACCCGGTGCCCGGCTCGCCCGCCGAACCGCGGGTGTTCATCAACGAGGCGCGCTGGGTGCGCGGCGCGGTGCCGTTCCAGGGCGACATCGGCTCGTATCGGCAGTACCTGCTCAACCATGAGATCGGTCACGCCATCGGCTATCACCAGCACTCGGCGTGCGAGGAGAACGGGGCGCTGGCGCCGGTCATGATGCAGCAGACGTTCTCCACGTCCAACGCCGACCTGGCCCGGTTCGACCCGGATTCGATCACCCCGGACGACAAGACCTGCCGGTTCAATCCCTGGCCCTATCCCATCGCCTGACGGCCGATCGGTGGACGCTCGCGTGCAGAGCGCGCGGTGACACAATTGCGGGGGAGTCCGTTCGCAGAGGAGTCGCTCGTGTCCACGCTGCCCCCGCTGGTGGAGCCCGCCGCCGACCTGACCCGCGACGAGGTCGCGCGGTACAGCCGGCACCTGATCATCCCCAACTTCGGGGTCGACGGGCAGAAGCGGCTGAAGAACGCCCGAGTGCTGGTCATGGGCGCCGGCGGGCTCGGCTCGCCCACACTGCTCTATCTCGCGGCCGCCGGGGTCGGCACGATCGGCATCGTCGACTTCGACGTGATCGAGGAATCCAACCTGCAGCGTCAGGTCATCCACGGCGTTGCCGACATCGGCCGCTCCAAGGCGCAGAGCGCCCGCGATTCCATGCTGGCGATCAACCCGCTGGTGCAGGTCAACCTGCACGAGATCCGGCTGCAGCCCGACAACGCCGTCGAACTGTTCGCCCAGTACGACCTGATCCTCGACGGCACCGACAACTTCGCGACCCGCTACCTGGTCAACGACGCGGCCGCGCTGGCCGGCAAGCCCTACGTGTGGGGTTCGATCTACCGTTTCGAGGGCCAGATCTCGGTGTTCTGGGAGGACGCCCCGCCGGGCCCGGACGGCCAGGTGCAGGCGGTCAACTACCGCGACCTGTACCCCGAACCGCCCCCGCCGGGGATGGTCCCGTCGTGTGCCGAGGGCGGGGTGCTGGGCATCCTGTGCGCCTCGGTGGGTTCGGTGATGGGCACCGAGGCCATCAAGCTGATCACCGGGATCGGCGACTCACTGCTGGGCCGGCTGATGATCTACGACGCGCTGGCGATGAGCTACCGCACCATCGGGATCCGCAAGGACCCCGCCGCGGCGAAGATCACCGAGCTCATCGACTACGACTCGTTCTGCGGCGTGGCCTCGCCCGCCGCCGCCGACGCCGCCCAGGACTCCACCATCACCCCGCGCGAGCTGCGCGAACTGCTCGACGCCGGTAAGGAACTGCTGCTCGTCGACGTGCGCGAACCCGTCGAATGGGACATCAACCACCTCGACGGCGCCACCCTGATCCCCAAATCCACCCTGGACACCGGCGCCGGGCTGGCCAAGCTGCCGCAGGACCGGATGGCGGTGCTGTACTGCAAGACCGGGGTGCGCTCGGCCGAGGCGCTGGCGACGGTCAAGCAGGCCGGATTCTCCGACGCCGTGCACCTGCAGGGCGGCATCGCGGCGTGGGCCCGCCAGTACGAGCCCGACATGGTCATGTACTGAGCCGAGCAAAGTTTCCCGACACAGCTGGTCAGCGCGCCGCTGTGCGGGGCAACCGGCGATAGGGTGACAGCTGTGACTGTCGACCGCCCGCCCCAGCATGTGTTGACGGCGTTCGGTCTGAGCGGGGTCGACCCCGATCCGCTGGGACCCGGCTGGGACGGCGGCTGGCGCAGCGGCGAGGTGGTGCTGTCGATGGTGGCCGACCACGCCCGCGCGGCCTGGTCGGCCAAGGTCCGCGAGACCCTGTTCGTCGACGGGGTGCGCCTGGCCCGGCCCGTGCGTTCCACCGACGGCCGCTACGTGGTGTCCGGCTGGCGCGCCGACACCTTCGTCGCCGGTACCCCCGAGCCCCGCCACGACGAGGTCATCTCGGCCGCGGTGCGGCTGCACGAGGCCACCGCCAAGCTCGAGCGTCCCCGCTTCCTCACCCAGGCGCCGGTGGTGCCGTGGTCCGACGTCGACGTGTTCATCGCCGCCGACCGGGCCGCCTGGGAGGAACGGCCGCTGCATTCGCTGCCCTCGGAGGCCCGGGTGGCGCCCGGTTCGGCCGACGGACAACGCTCGGTCGACCTGATCAACCAGCTCGCCGAACTGCGCCGCCCCACCAAGAGCCCCAACCAGCTGGTGCACGGCGACCTGTACGGCACCGTGCTTTTCGCCGGCACCGCGGCCCCGGGCATCACCGATATCACCCCGTACTGGCGGCCGACGTCGTGGGCGGCCGGCGTCGCCGTCGTCGACGCGTTGGCCTGGGGGGACGCCGACGACGGCCTGATCGAGCGGTGGAACGCGTTGCCGGAGTGGCCGCAGATGTTGTTGCGCGCGTTGATGTTCCGCTTGGCGGTGCACGCGCTGCACCCGCGGTCGACGGCCGCGGCGTTCCCGGGACTGGCCCGCACCGCGGCCCTGGTGCGCCTCGAACTCTAGAACCGGTGTCGCACGGAGTCGTTGCCGTGCAACCGGATCCGGCCGTCGACGGCCAGCACGCCCTCGGCGCGTAACAGCGCGAGCTGGCGGGTGCGCAGATGTGCGGCCGGGCGGCCCGAGGCGGCGATCACCCGGTGCCACGGCAGATCCGCGGAGTCGGTGCGCATGATCCAGCCCGTGATGCGCGCGCTGGAAAGCCCCGCCGCCGCGGCGATGTCACCGTAGGTGGCGACCTTTCCGGCCGGGATCGAGGCCACCAGTTCGCGGACCCGTTCAACCTGTTCGTCGGTGACGGCGGCCACGCTCAGGACCCCAGCGCGGCCCGGATCAACGCGGCCGTCTCGGCCGGCTTGGCGTGCGGAACCATGTGGTTGCAGTCGAATTCGACCAGCTCCACGGCGCCCAGGCCGGCCCGGAGAAGCTCGACGAACTCGTCGTCGACATAGCGCGGATGGGTATGCCGGGCCCGCACGACGGTGGTGGGGATCGGGGTCCGCGGCACCGCCGGGTCGCGGGCCAGCTCGCTCCAGTACGCCAGCATCGCCGGGATGCTGATCCGCCAGCCCACCCGCCCGTTCGGCAGGGCGATCAGGTGTTCGTCGATCTCGGCGTCCAGCACGGCGTCGTCGACGTCGCCCCAGGAGCCGCCGCTCTTCTCGTTGCGCGCCTCGGCGGCGTCGGTGTAGTCCGGGTCGGCGAACATCGCCTCGGCGATCTGCTGCATCCACGTGCCGTCCAGGCCGACCGCCGGGTCCAGCAGGACCAGCGCCGCCACCAGCTCCGGGTTGGCCGCGGCCAGCTGCAGCGCGACGGCGGCGCCGAACGAATGCGCCACCACCACAACGGGGTCCCGGGTGTCGGCCTCGAGCAGCGCGGCCAGCGCGGCCGCGTTCGCGTCGATGGTCCACGGCGCCGCCCACGGCGAGCGGCCGTGCCCGATCAGGTCCGGTGCGGCGATCGCGATCCCCGGCAGGTGGTCGTCGGACAGCCGTTGCCAGCGCTGCCCGTGGCCGGTCAGCCCGTGCAGGGCGAGCACCCGCGGCGCTCCGTCGGGTCCGTACCGGTGCACATGCAGAGATGGGGGCACGCCCACGATGGTGCCAGGCCCGCGCCCGGCGCCGGTTGTCGTACCCCCGTGGTGTCATTCCGGCATGGCCACACCGCACACCGCACCCGCGCCGTCCGCGCCGTCGGGCGCGCGGCGCTGGGACTCCGCCGCCGCCGAGCTGCTCGACCCGGCCCGGCGCGGCACCTTCCGTGTTCTCGGTGGGGCCGGCACCGGCACGTCGAGTCTGCTGGTGGACGTGGCCACGGCCCGCATCGCCGCCGGGACGGATCCGGAATCGGTTCTGCTGCTTACCGGTTCGGGACGGGTCAGCGGCCGGGTCCGCAGCGCGCTGACCACCGCGTTGCTGACCGCCGGGGCGGCGGGGCGCGCCGTGGTGCGCCAGCCGCTGGTGCGTTCGGTGCACGCGTACGCGTTCGGGGTGCTGCGGGTGGCGGCCCAGCGCGTCGGTGATCCGCCGCCGCGGCTGATCACCGGCGCCGAGCAGGACGGCGTCATCCGCGAACTGCTGGCCGGCGATCTCGAGGACGGCGCCGCGGCCTGGCCGCCGGAGTTACACGCCGCGTTGGGCACCGCCGGGTTCGCCACAGAATTGCGGGACCTGCTGGCCCGCTGCACCGAACGCGGCATCGATCCGCTGCGGCTGCAGCGCCTCGGCCGCTCGGCGCGCCGGCCCGAGTGGACCGCGGCCGGCCGGTTCGCGCAGCAGTACGAACACGTGATGCTGCTGCGCTCGGCCGTGGGCACCGCCGCGCCGCAGGCCAGCGTCCCGGCCCTGGGGGCGGCCGAACTGGTGGGCGCGGCGCTCGAGGCCTTCGGCGCCGATCCGGACCTGCTGGCCGCCGAACGCGCCCGGGTCCGGGTGCTGCTGGTCGACGACGCCCAGCACCTCGACCCGCAGACCGCGCGGCTGGTCCGGCTGCTGGCCGCCGGCGCCGATCTGGCGGTCGTCGCGGGGGATCCGAATCAGGCCGCGTTCGGTTTCCGCGGCGCCGATCCGGCGCTACTGCTCGCCGAGGAATGGCCGGCGGTGCCCCTGACGGACTCGCATCGCTGCGCGCCGCCCGTCGCCGCGGTGCTCACCGGACTGGCCGCGGCGCTGCCCGGCACCGGTCCGGCGCGTCAGGTGCGCAGCGCCCGCACCGAACCCGGCGTCGTCACCGCCACGCTGGCCGCCTCCGAGCATGCCGAGGCGACGTTGATCGCCGACACCCTCCGGCGCGCGCACCTACTCGAGGGCGTGCCCTGGTCGCAGATGGCGGTCCTGGTGCGGTCGGTGTCCGGGATCGGGGCGGCCCTGCCGCGCATCCTGCGCACCGCCGGCGTCCCGGTGGCCGCCCCGGCCGCGCATCCACCGCTGGCGCACAACGCCACCGTGCGCGCGGTGCTGACGGCGCTGCAGGCCACGGTCGCCGGGCTGACCGCCGACCGGGCCCACGCGCTGCTGACCGGACCCGTCGGGCGGGTGGACCCGGTGTCGCTGCGGCAGCTGCGCCGGGCGTTGCGCCGGCAATCGGCCGACACCGCCGACTTCGGCGAACTGCTGGTCGCGGCGCTGCGCGACGGCGTCCCGGAGGCCCTGCCGCCCGCGCACGCGCGGCCGCTGCGCCGGGTCAAGGCCGTGCTCGACGCCGCGGCCGCCGGCTACCGCGCGGGCGCCGATCCGCGGTCCGTGCTGTGGCAGGCCTGGTACCGGACCGGGCTGCAGCGCCGCCTCGACGCGGCCATCGACCGCGGCGGCGACAGCGCCCGCCGCGCGCACGCCGACCTCGACGCGGTCACCGCGCTGTTCGACGTCGCCGACCAGTACGTGTCGCGCACCGCCGGGGCGACGGTGGCCGGGCTGGCCGAGCACGTGTGGGGCCTGCAGCTGCCGACCCCGGCCGCCGAACCCGTCGTGCCCGCCGAGGCGGTGGCGATCCTGAGCCCGCATCAGGCCCTCGACCGGGACTGGGACACCGTGGTCATCGCGGGCCTGCAGGAGGGGTTGTGGCCCAACACGATTCCGCGCGGCGGCGTGCTGGGCACCCAGCGGCTGCTCGACGTGCTGGCCGGCATCGGGGCCGATGCGTCGGACCGCGCGCCGCTGATCGCCGACGAGCGCCGGCTGCTGATCACCGCGGTCGGGCGGGCCCGGCGCCGGTTGGCCGTCACCGCGGTCGACGGCGCGGCCGCCGAGACCGACGACGGGCTGCGGGTGCCCTCGCCGTTCTTCTACGACATTGCCCGCTTGGCCACCGACGACGACCTCGCCGAGCGCGCCGTGCCGACGGTGAGCACCCCGCCGGTGCTGTCGGTCCCGTCCGTGGTGGGCCGGTTGCGCGCGGTGGTCTGCGCGCCCGACGGCGCCGTCGCCGACGCGCAACGGTTCAGCGCCGCAACCCAACTGGCGCGGCTGGCCCAGGCCGGCGTGCCGGGTGCGGACCCCGCCGACTGGCAGCAGCTGCGGCCGGTCAGCACCGTCGAGCCGCTGTGGCGCCTCGACGAGGACGGGGAGCGCACCCCGGTCACCATGTCCCCGTCGACGCTGCAGCAGGTGCAGGACTGTCCGCTGCGCTGGCTGATGGAACGCCACGGCGGCTCCGATGCCCGCGAACTGCGCTCCGCGCTGGGCTCGGTGGTCCACGCGCTGATCGCCGAACCCGGCGCCGACGAGGCCACCATGCTGGCCCGCCTCGAACAGGTCTGGGACCGGCTGCCGTTCGAATCGCAGTGGTTCGCCCGCAACGAGTTGGACCGGCACCGCGCCATGATCGAGACCTTCGCGCGGTGGCGCGAGGACTCCCGCGCCGAGCTGACCGAGGTCGGCACCGAGGTCGACGTCGACGGGGTGCTGCCCGCCCCGGACCGGGCGCTGCCGGATGTCCGGGTCCGGGGGCGCATCGACCGCCTCGAACGCGACGCCGAGGACCGGCTGGTGATCGTCGACGTCAAGACCGGCAAGAGCCCGGTCAGCAAGGACGACGCGCAGAAGCACCCCCAGCTGGCGGCCTACCAGCTGGCGGTGGCCCAGGGCCTGGTACCCGACGGCGCGGAGCCGGGCGGCGGCAAGCTCGTCTACCTCGGCAAGGTCGGCGTCTCCGGCGCGACACAGCGCGAACAGGATCCGCTGACCGCGCAGGCACGGCAGGATTGGCGCGACGAGGTGCACGCGGCCGCCGCCGACACCGCCGGCCCGCAGTTCCGGGCCCGGGTCAACAGCGGCTGCGCGCACTGCCCGGTGCGGCCCAGCTGCCCCGCGCACCGCCGGACCGAGGAGAGTTCGTGATGCCCGCAGCGCTGCGGTACAGCCCCGCCGACCTGTCGGAGGCCCTGGGCCTGCATCCGCCCACCGACGAGCAGGCCGCGGTGATCGCCGCCCCGCCGGGCCCGCTGGTCGTCGTGGCCGGCGCCGGCGCCGGCAAGACCGAGACCATGGCCGCCCGGGTGGTGTGGTTGGTGGCCAACGGCTTTGCCGCCCCCGACCAGGTCCTGGGCCTGACCTTCACCCGCAAGGCCGCCGGTCAGCTGCTGCGCCGGGTGCGTTCACGGCTGGCGCGACTGGCCGGGGTCGGCCTGACCCCCGGGGACTCCGGCGCGGACCCGCACGGCACCGTCACGGTGAGCACCTACCACGCCTTCGCCGGCACCCTGCTGCGTGAACACGGCCTGCTGCTGCCCGTCGAACCCGACACCCGGCTGCTCAGCGAAACCGAGCTGTGGCAGCTGGCCTTCGACGTGGTGAACCGCTACCCGGACGAGCTCGCGACCCAGAAGACCCCGACCGACGTCACCCGCCTGGTGCTGCGGCTGTCCAATCAGCTGGCCGAGCATCTGGTCAGCACCGAACAATTGCGCGACATCCACCTCGAGCTCGAACGGCTGGTGCACACCCTGCCGCCGGGCCCCAACCAGCGCGACCGCGGCCCGAACCAGTGGCTGCTGAAGATGCTCGCGACGCAGGCCGAACGCAGCGAGGTGGTCCCGCTGATCGACGCGCTGCACCAGCGGCTGCGCGCGGAGAAGGCGATGGACTTCGGCATGCAGATGGCCGCCGCGGCGCAGCTGGCCACCGACTGCCCTACGGTGGGCGCCCAACTGCGGCAACGGTTTCGGGTGGTGCTGCTCGACGAGTACCAGGACACCGGGCACGCGCAGCGCATCGCGCTCTCGGCGCTGTTCGGCGGCGGTGTCGACGACGGCCTGGCGCTCACCGCCGTCGGCGACCCCATCCAGTCCATCTACGGTTGGCGCGGCGCCTCGGCCACCAACCTGCCGCTGTTCACCACGGACTTCCCGCGCGCCGACGGGACCCCGGCGCCCACGCTGGAGTTGCGCACGAGCTGGCGCAACCCACCGAGCACGCTGCAGGTCGCCAACGCGGTGTCGGCCGAGGCGCGGCGGCGCTCGGTGGCGGTGCGCGAACTGCGCGCCCGCCCGGGTGCGCCGGCGGGCACCGTGACCTGTGCGCTGCTGTCCGATGTAGCGGTCGAGCGGGACTGGGTCGCCGATCAGATCGCCGCACGATTCCGGGCCGCCCAAGATGGCGCCGCCCAAGATGGCGCGGAGCCGCCGACGGCCGCGGTGTTGGTGCGCCGCAACGCCGATGCCGGGCCGATCGCCGAGGCGCTGCGGGCGCGCGGCCTGCCCGTCGAGGTGGTGGGGTTGGCCGGGCTGCTGGCCATCGACGAGGTCGCCGACCTGGTCGCGATGCTGCGCCTGGTCGCCGACCCGACCGCCGGTGCGGCGGCCATGCGGGTGCTGGGCGGGCCCCGGCTGCGGCTGGGCGCGCGCGACCTCACCGCGCTGTGGCGCCGGGCCCGCGATCTGGACGAGGGCGGCGGCAGCAGCCTGGACGCCGAGCAGATCGTGGCGCAGCTCTCCCCGGATGCCGACACCGCGTGCCTGGCCGACGCCATCGGCGATCCCGGTCCCGCCCACGCCTATTCGGCGGCCGGCTACGAGCGCATCACCGCGCTGGCCGAGGAGCTGACGGCGCTGCGCGGCCACCTGGACCGGCCCGTGACCGACCTGGTGGCCGAGGTCCGCCGGGTGCTCGGCGCCGACACCGAGGCGGCCGCTCGCGCCGGCGTCGAGCAACTCGACGCGTTCGCCGACGTCGTCGACGCCTACGCGGCCCGAACGCCCCGGGCCGGCAACGACATTCACGGGCTGCTCGGCTACCTCGCCGTCGCCGAGGACATCGAGAACGGGTTGGCCCCGGCGGAGGTGAGCGTCGCGCCCGGCCGCATCCAGGTGCTCACCGTCCATGCGGCCAAGGGCCTGGAGTGGCAGATCGTGGCGGTGCCGCACCTGTCGGCGCGGGTGTTCCCGTCCACGGCCAACACTCGGACCTGGCTGACCGACCCGGGCGATCTGCCGCCGCTGCTGCGCGGGGACCGCGCCGATCTGGGCGCTCACGGGGTGCCGCTGCTGGACACCTCCACCGTGACGCACCGAAAGCAGCTGGAGGACACCATCAACGCCCACCGCGCCCAGCTCGAGCAGCGCCGGGTCGACGAGGAACGCCGGCTGCTCTACGTCGCGATCACCCGCGCCGAGGACACCCTGTTGGTGTCGGGGCATCACTGGGGCGCCACCGAGTCCAAGCCGCGCGGGCCGTCGGACTTCCTGCGCGAACTGAAGGACATCATCGAGACTGCGGCCGAGGAGGGCCAACCCTGCGGGACGGTCGAGCAGTGGGCGCCCGAGCCGGCCGCCGGTGAGCAGAACCCGCTGCGCGACACCGTGATCGAGGCGGTGTGGCCACCAGAGCCCGCCCCGGCTGCCCAGAGCGCCGTCGAACGCGGCGCGGCGCTGGTCGCCGCGGCCATGGCCGCCCCGGCTGAGGATCATCCCGACCCGGACGGCTGGGCCGCCGACGTGGACGCCCTGCTGGCCGAACGCCTCGCACCGCCGATGACCGAGGCCACGCCGCTGCCCGGGCAGCTGTCGGTCAGTGCCCTCGTCGAACTCGGCAAGGACCCGGCCGGGGCCGCCGCGCGGCTGACGCGGCGGGCACCGGTGCGGCCCGACCCGCAGGCGCTGCTGGGCACGGCTTTTCACGACTGGGTGCAGCGGTTCTACGGTGCGGACCGGCTGTTCGACCTCGACGACATCCCCGGCGCCGTCGACGGCGGGCACGGCAGCACCGACGCCGAGGCGCTCGCGGATCTGCAGGCCGCGTTTATGGCCTCGCCGTGGGCCGCGCGGACCCCGGTCGACATCGAGGTGCCGTTCGAGATGATGATCGGCGGCCGCGTGGTCCGCGGCCGCATCGACGCGATCTTCGCCGACGCCGACGGCGGCTTCACCGTGGTGGACTGGAAGACCGGGGCGGCGCCGGCCGATCCGCAGGCCGGCCGCGCCGCGGCCATCCAGCTCGCGGTCTACCGGATGGCCTGGGCGGCGCTGCACGACTGCCCGGAGGCGGCGGTGCGCGGCGCGTTCCACTACGTGCGCACCGGGCAGACGGTCGCGCCGCAGGACCTGCCCGCGGCCGAGGAACTCGCCGAGCTGCTGGCCGCCGAAGATCCGGACGTCAGGACAGCCGACGGACCTTGAGCGCCTCGGTGATCATCGGGACCTGCAGCGGCAGCCGCGCGATCGCGCCCAGGCGCATCGGCCACGGCTTGTCCCACCACAGCCGGACCATGTTCAGGTTGCCGGGGAACACGGCCACGAACAGCGCCACGGCCGCCGTCGCGCCCAGGCGCCGGGTGCGCGGGGCCGCCAACAATCCGGCGGTCACCAACTCGGCCACGCCCGAGGCGTAGGTGTAGGTGCGGGGACTGCCGGGCAGCTCGGCGGGGATGATCGAGTCGAACGGCTTTGGCGCCACGAAGTGCAGCACCCCGACGCCACCGAGGAGCGCGGCCAGCCGGTGGGCCGAACGCCTGCCGGCGCGACGCGCGTCGACGGTGGCGGATGCGGACGCGGGATCGGTCGAGGTCATGATTACATGATGACGTGCGACGGCGAAGTCATGACGGGTTCGAGCCGATGACCGAGCATCGTGGCTGAGAGCAGGCTGCGCAGGCGGATGCGCCGCCTCGACGAGGCACTGACCGCGAAGCCGGACGCGGCCCTCGTCGATCACCTGCGGATCCCGGAGCGGTTCGTCTCCCCGGCGCGCAAGATCGGCCGCCGCGTCCTCTACGCGTTGGGCGCGCTGTTCGCAGCGGTGCTCATCGTCTACGTCGACCGCCACGGCTACCGCGATGTGCAGGGCGACGAGCTGTCGTTCCTGGATTGCCTGTACTACGCCACGGTGTCGCTGTCGACCACCGGCTACGGCGACATCACCCCGTACACGCCGTCGGCCCGGCTGATCAACGTCCTGGTCATCACGCCGCTGCGGATCGCCTTCCTGATCGTGCTCATCGGCACCACCGTCGAGACCCTGACCGCGGCCTCGCGGCAGGCCTTGAAGATTCAGCGCTGGAGGAACACCGTGCGCAACCACAACGTCGTCATCGGGTACGGCACCAAGGGCAAGACCGCCGTCACCGCGATGATCGCCGACGGCATCCCGCCCGCCGAGATCGTCGTCGTCGACACCGACCAGGCGTCGCTCGAGCGTGCCAACGCCGCCGGGCTGGTCACCGTCCGCGGCGACGCCAACCGCTCCGATGTGCTGCGCCTGGCCGGCGCCCAGCACGCCAAGTCGATCATCGTGGCCCCCAACAGCGACCCCACCGCGGTCATGGTCACGCTGACCGCCCGCGAACTCGCGCCCAACGCGAAGATCATCGCGGCCATCCGGGAGTCCGAGAACCAGCACCTGCTCAAACAGTCCGGCGCGGACTCGGTGGTGGTGTCCTCGGAGACCGCCGGACGGCTGCTGGGCATCGCGACCAGCACCCCGAGCGTGGTGGAACTCATCGAGGACCTGCTGACCCCCGACGAGGGTTTCGTCATCGTCGAGCGCGACGTGGAGCGCAGCGAGGTCGGCGGCTCGCCCAAGCACCTGGTGGACATCGTGCTGGGCGTGGTGCGCAACGGTGTGCTCAAGCGGGTCGACGATCCCGAGGTCGACTCGCTCGAGGAAGGAGATCGGGTGCTCTACGTGCACAGCGGGGGTGAGGACCGTGACTGACTTCCAGCTGCGCAACACCCCACTGTTGTCCCGGGTGGGGGCCGACCGCTCCGATCACCTGCGCACCGACATCGACGCGGCCATCGCCGGCTGGGCCGAGGCCGCGGTCCTGCGCGTCGACGGCCGCGGTCAGGTGCTGATCGCCGACGGGAAGGTGGTGCTGGGGGAGACCGCCCCGCTGGGCGACACCCCGCCGCACGACGCGGTGTTCCTGGGGCGGCTCGAGGACGGCCGGCACGTCTGGGCCATCCGCGCCCCGCTGGCGCCGCCCGAGGACGGGGCCGACGCGCAGGTCCTCGACATCCGCCGCACCGGGGTCCTGTTCGACGACGTCAGCGCGCACCTGGTGTCCTCGGCCACCGCGTTGCTCAATTGGCATGACGCGGCAAGGTTTTCGTCGGTCGACGGTGCGCCGACCCAGCCGAGCAAGGGCGGCTGGTCGCGGGTGAACCCAGTGACCGGCCACGAGGAGTTCCCGCGCATCGACCCGGCCGTCATCTGCCTGGTGCACGACGACGCCGACCGGGTGGTGCTGGCCCGGCAGCGCAACTGGCCCGACCGGATGTTCTCGCTGCTGGCCGGGTTCGTCGAGGCCGGCGAGTCGTTCGAGACCTGCGTGAGTCGCGAGATCGCCGAGGAGGTCGGCCTCGCGGTGCGCGACGTGCGGTATCTGGGCAGCCAGCCGTGGCCGTTCCCGCGCTCGCTGATGGTCGGCTTCCACGCCGTCGCCGATCCGGATCAGCCGTTCAGCTTCAACGACGGCGAGATCGCCGAGGCCGCCTGGTTCACCCGCGACGAGGTCCGCGCGGCCCTGGGCGTGGGGGATTGGAGCACCGCGGCGGCCTCGGCATCGAAACTGCTGCTGCCGGGCTCGATCTCGATCGCCCGGGAGATCATCGAATCCTGGGCTGAACGCGACTAACCCCCTTTTTTCCAGCGCGAGCGGGCGAGTCCCCGGCCGACACGCCGACATTTTTTCGGGTTTTCCGCCCGCTCGCTACCCGGCGAGCTTGGCCTTGACCTCGCCGATGCTGGGGTTGGTCAGCGTCGAGCCGTCGGCAAACTTCAGCGTCGGCACGGTCTGGTTGCCGCCGTTGGCCGACGCGACGAACTCGGCGGCCGCCGGATCGTCCTCGATGTCCACCTCGGTGTAGGCGATGCCCTCGGCCTTGAACGCGGTCTTGAGCCTGCGGCAATACCCGCACCACGTGGTCGAGTACATGATCAGGGGTGTTTCGCTAGCGGTCATGTGACCATCTTGTCAGCAGCGCCTGCCAAGATGAACGGCATGCCAACCGACGGACTCGACGACGAACAGCGCGAAGCCGTGCTGGCCGCCCGCGGTCCGGTGTGCGTGCTCGCCGGCGCGGGAACGGGAAAGACCCGCACCATCACCCATCGCATCGCACACCTGGTCACCGCCGGACAGGTGGCGGCCGGCCAGATCCTCGCGGTCACCTTCACCTCCCGGGCCGCCGGGGAGATGCGCGTCCGGCTGCGCGGCATCGAGGCCGCCGACCCCGACGCCCCGCGGGTCGGGTCGGTGCAGGCCCTGACCTTCCACGCCGCCGCGCGCCGCCAGCTGTCCTACTTCTGGCCGCGGGTGGTCGGCAACACCAGCTGGCAGCTGCTCGACAGCAAGTTCGCGGTGGTCGCCCAGGCCGCCAACCGGGCCCGGGTCCAGGCCAGCACCGACGACGTCCGCGACCTCGCCGGCGAGATCGAGTGGGCCAAGGCCTCGCTGATCACCCCCGAGCAGTACCCGGCCGCGGTCGCCGAGAACACGCGCGACATCCCGATGGACGCCGCGCGGGTGGCCGCGGTCTACGCCGGCTACGAAAGCCTCAAGGCCCGCGGCGAGGTCACGCTGCTGGACTTCGACGACCTGCTGCTGCACACCGCCGCGGCCATCGAGAACGACGTCGGGGTGGCCGAGGAGTTCCGGGACCGCTACCGCTGCTTCGTGGTCGACGAGTTCCAGGACGTCACCCCGCTGCAGCACCGGGTGCTGACGGCCTGGCTGGGCGGCCGCGACGACCTGACCGTCGTCGGCGACGCCAACCAGACCATCTACTCGTTCACCGGCGCCTCCCCGCGCTACCTGCTGGATTTCTCCCGGACCTTCCCCGACGCCACCGTCGTGCGCCTCGAGCGCGACTACCGCTCCACCCCGCAGGTCGTCTCGCTGGCCAACCGGGTGATCAAGGCGGCGCGCGGCCGCGTCGCGGGCAGCAAGCTGCACCTGGTGGGGCAGCGGCCGCCGGGCCCGGAGCCGACGTTCTCGGAGTATCCGGACGAGGTCGCCGAGGCCACGGCCGTGGCCAAGGCGATCGGCACCCTGATCGAGGCGGGCACCCCGGCGGCCGAGATCGCGGTGCTCTACCGGATCAACGCCCAGTCCGAGGCCTACGAGGAGGCGCTGACCGAGGCCGGCATCGCCTTCCAGGTGCGCGGCGGCGAGGGGTTCTTCAGCCGCCAGGAGATCCGGCAGGCGCTGGTGGCGTTGCAGCGCGCCGCCGAGCGCAGCCCCGAGGTCGACGGCGCCGCCCTGCCGGCCGCGGTGCGCGCCCTGCTCGAACCGCTGGGCCTGACCGCCGAGGCGCCCACGGGCACCAAGGCCCGCGAGCGCTGGGAGGCGCTCGACGCGCTGGCGCAACTGGTCGACGACGAGGTCGCCGAGCGGCCCGGGCTGGACCTGCCGGCGCTGGTCGCCGAGCTGCGGGTGCGCGCCGACGCCCGGCACCCACCGGTGGTCCAGGGCGTGACCCTGGCGTCCTTGCACGCGGCCAAGGGACTCGAGTGGGACGCGGTGTTCCTCGTCGGGCTCACCGACGGCACGCTGCCCATCTCGCACGCCCTGGCGCACGGCCCCGACAGCGAGGCCGTGGAGGAGGAGCGGCGGCTGCTCTACGTCGGAATCACCCGCGCCCGAGTGCATTTGGCGCTCAGCTGGGCGTTGTCGCGGACCCCGGGCGGTCGCCAATCGCGCAAGCCGTCGCGGTTCCTGAGCGGCATCGCCCCGCAGACCAGCAACCCGGCGCCCACCGGCAACTCACGCCGGTCCCGGTCGGCGAACAAGCGCTGCCGGGTCTGCAATAACGCGCTGAGCACCCCGGCGGCGCTGATCCTCGGTCGCTGCGAGACGTGCGCCTCCGACATCGACACCGATCTGCTGACCCGGCTCAAGGAATGGCGGCTGCGTACCGCGCAGGAACTCAAGGTGCCGGCGTTCGTGGTGTTCAGCGACAACACCCTGATCGCCATCGCCGAGACCCGCCCCACCGACGACGCCGCGCTGGTGGCCATCTCGGGTATCGGCGCGCGCAAGCTCGAACAGTTCGGGCCCGATGTGCTCGAACTCGTCCATGGCAGCTGAAACCGCAGGTCAAAAAATTGCTTGGCGAATTCGGCGACGGAGGTCTAACCTCTGAAGCGCACATTCACGCACGTGAGCACGAGCCCAGGAAGGAGGCCCCAACGATGATTAGCACCGCAGCTGGCGTCGGCGTAGCCGAGGTCGCCGTCGTGCGCATCGCCCGGGCCTCCCGAGCTGCCGCCGCCCATCAGTGGGCCGCCGCGCCGCACGCCAAGCGTCGTCCCGCCGCCGCGATCGTCGCGTCCGTGAATCGGGGTTTCCGCTAGAGAAACCCGCGAAACCCGCCTTAGTGGCCACGGACCCGACGTCACCCGGATCCGTGGCCACAGTTTTTTCGCCGGATTACCCGCGAAACCTGGCCCCGGATCTCATGGAACTGAAAGCCAAGAGACCAGGAAGCAGGTGAAGGACATGTCAGCCCTGACAGTCCCTGAGGAGAAACTGCCGGTGCTGCCGTGCCATGTCGGAGACCCCGACCTGTGGTTCGCCGAAAACCCCAACGATCTCGAGCGCGCCAAGGTGCTGTGCGTGGACTGCCCGATCCGTCGGCAGTGCCTGTCCGCGGCGCTGGAACGCGCCGAGCCGTGGGGTGTGTGGGGCGGCGAGATCGTCGAGCGCGGAACCATCGTGGCGCGCAAGCGTCCCCGCGGCCGGCCCCGCAAGGAGACGGTGGCTGCCTAGCCCCGGCAGGACCGGGCGGCAGCCCCGCTAGATATCGACCCCCGCCAGAGTTGGCTTGTTGCACCGGTTTCGCCCGAAATAGGTATAACAAGGCAACTCTCGGCGAGGCGCTATCGCGGGGGCCGTGGCCAGGGTTGAGTTGATGCACGGGTTTCACCCGAAATGCGTGCAACAAGGCAACTCTCGGCGAGGGACGACGGCGCCGCGGGACGCTACGGCGCGAGACCAGGCGGCCCCGCGCGGGACTACACCCCGTCGGGGTCGGAGAACCCGGGCACCATCTCGTCGGCGATGCGCCGCGTGGGCACATGCGCGTCGAGCTGACACGAAATCGCCACCACCGAGGCCATCACCCGCAGCGGGATCGCCAGCTTGGCCGGGATGTCCATCTGCCGGGCGGTCCTGATTTGCCCTGCGGCGCGGTCCAATTCGACGTTGGTCATCTTCTGCAGCCACTTGCGGCGGTAGTGGAAGACCGGGACCTCCAGCGGCTCGACGTACTGGCGCAGCATGTCGTCGATGTCGCGGGTGGAGACCTGCTCACCCTTCTGGATGAACCCGACCTTCTCCATGGTGGGCAGCAGCTTCTCGTAGTTCTTGTCCACCGCGTAGCGCAGCATCTGGCCGAGTTCCACCGGCCAGCCGCCAGGCATGGGGGCCACCGCGCCGAAGTCGATGACGCCCATCTTGTTGTCGGGCAGCAGCATGAAGTTGCCGGGATGGGCGTCGCCGTGCACCATCTCGAGCCGGCGCGGGGAGTCGTCGCAGAACTCGAAGAGCCGGGTGGCCATCAGGTCGCGCTGCTCCTGGGTGCCGTCGCGGATGATCTGCGACAGCGGGATGCCCTCGATCCACTCGGCGATCACCACCTTCGGCGCGCTGGCCACCACGTGCGGGACGACGAACTTCTCGTCGCCGTCATAGGCCTTGGCGAACGCCCGCTGGTTGTCGGCCTCGAGGCGGTAGTCCAGCTCCATCTCGGTGCGGTCGATCAGCTCGTCGACCACGCCCTGCACGTCGGCGCCCGGCGCCAACTGCTTGAAGACCCCGACCAGGCGCTTCATGGTCTTCAGGTCGGCGCGCAGGGCCTCGTCGGCCCCGGGGTACTGGATCTTGACGGCGACGTCGCGGCCGTCCTTCCAGACCGCCTTGTGCACCTGCCCGATGCTGGCCGAGGCCACGGGAGTGTCATCGAAGGAGGCGAAGCGCTCGCGCCACTTGGTGCCCAGCTGGGCGTCCAGCACGCGATGGACCTTGTCGGCCGGCAGCGGCGGGGCGTCCTTCTGCAGCTTGGTCAGCGCCTCGCGGTAGGGCTTGCCGAACTGCTCGGGCACGGCGGCCTCGAGCACCGACAGAGCCTGGCCCACCTTCATGGCGCCACCCTTGAGTTCACCCAGAACGGTGAACAACTGGTGGGCGGCCTTCTCCACCAATTCGGCGTTGACCTCGTCTTTCGACTTCCCGGTCAGCCGCTTGCCGAAGCCCAGCGCCGCGCGACCGGCCATTCCGCCGGCAAGTCCCGCGATCTTCGCATTGCGCGCCATACCACCGCGCTTGATTTCTGCCACCCGACCATCATCCACCACCGCGCCCACTCCTTCCGCACCGAGATGGCAACACGCGTTTTCAACATGGGCAGCGCGGGTGCCGCGGCCAGCGCCGCGAGACGATCGAACCGGCCCCCACATCGAACTCCAGCGTGGTCGACAGGGTCTGCGGCGCGGCCGGTACCGGCGCGCTGGAACCGGCGGTGCGCACGCCGCTGATCACGGCCAGCACCTGGCCCAGCGCCAGCGCCGCGGTGGCCAGGACGGTGCAGTGGTCGGCCACCCCGACGGTGTCGCGCAGCTGGGCGGCCAGCGCCGGCCAGGCGGCGTCCCGGTCGCTGCGGTGCAGGTCCGCGCACGTCAGGCAGCTGGTGACGCCGGGGATCACCAGCGGACCCACCAGGCCGGTGCCGTCGCGCACCCGCACCAGCAGGTGGGGGACACCGGCGGTGTGCAACTCGCGCACCAGGCGCGGGTCGACGACCAGGTAGTCGGAGAGCACCACCAGATCGGTGCGTTCGGAGCGCATCACGGCGTGCGGTTGGCTGCTGTGGCTGACCCGCACCCCGGTGCCGCCCAGGGCCTCGACGAGCCGATCGGTCAGCGGCCCCTGGCCGTGCACCCGGATGGCGGTGGCCCGGCCGGTGCGCGCGACGGCGCCCGGGCGGGCCACCCCGGCGCGCACCAGCGCCGAGACCAACTCGGTGAATTCGGTGGCGTCCACCGCGCCGTGGCGGCAGGCGTCGCGATACAACCGGTCCACGTCGGTGCTGCTGCGCATGGTCTGCAGGATGTCGGCCAGCGCCGACGCGGAAAGCCCGGTCGGCGGGCGGACCAGCACCGCCCGTCGCGGATCCCAGCCGATCTGGACGACACCGTCGGGTCGGAGCAGCACCGGCATCGCCGGATCGAGGCTGAACAGCTGTGCCATCCGCCGACTGTGGCACGCAGACTCGGGTCTGCGTGCTCAGCGATCCACAGGCTCAGCTGGACTCGCTGCCGTCCTTAGGGTCGTCCTTGAACTGCTTCTCCAGATCGGCCAGCGCGCTGTCGATGCCGCTGGTGTCCCCGCCGATCACCCGGTCGATGAACGCCGCCGGATCGTCGAGATCCTCCGACGACGGCAGCAGGTCGGGGTGCTGCCAGACCGCGTCGCGGGCGTCCATGCCGGCGGCCTCGGTCAGGCGCTGCCACAGCGCGGCCGCCTCACGCAGCTTGCGCGGGCGGAGCTCGAGGCCCACCAGCGTCGCGAATGTCTGCTCGGCCGGCCCGCCGCTGGCGCGGCGGCGCCGCAGCGTCTCGCTCAGCGCGGAGGTGCCGGGGATCCGCTCGCCGAGCGCATCGGCGACCACGGTCTGCACCCAGCCCTCGATCAGGGCCAGCAGCGTCTCGAGGCGTTCGAGGGCCGCGGTCTGGCCGGGGGTGGCCTTGGGTTCGAAGATGCCCTGGTTGAGCAGCTGCTCCATGGCGGCCGGGTCGGCCATCGAGGCGGGGTTGAAGCCCTGCGCCAGTTCCTCGATCCCGCTCATGTCGATCTCGATGCCTTGGGCGTAGGCCTCGACCGCGGACAACAGCTGCGCCGAGAGCCACGGCACGTGGCTGAACAGCCGGTGGTGGGCGGCCTCGCGGGCGGCCAGGAACATCATGGTCTCGCTGCGGGGCTGCTCGAGACCGGCCGAGAACTCCTCGACGGCCTGGGGCAGCAGCGCCGCGGTGCCCTTGGGGCCCAACGGCAGGCCGATGTCGGTGGAGGTCAGCACCTCCTTGGACAGCTTGCCCAGCGCCTGGCCCAGCTGCGAGCCGAACGCCATGCCGCCCATCTGGGAGATCATCGACAGCAGCGGGCCGGCCATCGCCTTGGCCTCCTCGGGCAGCGCCGAGGTCCACATCGACGAAATCTGTTGGGCCACCGGGTCGCACAGCCGCTTCCAGGTGTCCAGCGTGTGGTCGATCCAGTCGGTGGGCGACCACGCCGAGATGGTGGTGGTGCCGGCGGGCAGGGCGGTGGACCCGTCGAGCCAGGTCTCGGCCAGCCGGACCGCGTCGGCGATCGCGTTGGCCGTGCCGGCCGGGATGGGGGCGACGAAGCCGATGGACTGCGAGGCCAGTTGTCGCGCCAGGTCGTAGTTCACCGGGCCCGAGCCGCCGCCGGCCATCGCGCTGCCCGCGCCGGAGAACATCTGGCCCAGCCGGGTGAAGATCTGCCCGAGATCACCCATGTCGCCGGCACCGAAACCGAACGGGTCCGACGGACCGCCGGAGTCCTTCTTGTTTTTATCGCGATCGGGATCGTCTCCGTGGGAGAACCCGAAGGGCAGGTCGGCCATACCCCAACGGTACTCACCGCCACGGCGGATCGTGCGCTTGGCGGTCACGCTCTGGGTGAACTGCCGCGTCTACTCTTGGCGGCGTGAACAGGCGGATTTTGACGTTGTTGGTGGCGCTCGTGCCGATCCTCGCCTTCGGAGTGCTGCTGGCGGCCGTCACGGTGCCGTTCGTATCGCTGGGGCCCGGCCCGATCTTCAACACCCTCGGCGACTTCGACGGCAAACCCGTCATCGAGATCGAGGGCACCGATGTCGAGCCCACCGCCGGCGAGCTAAACATGACCACCGTCTCCCAGCGCGACGGCCTGACGCTGGGGCAGGCGATGACGCTGTGGCTGTCGGGACGCGAACAGCTGTTGCCGCGCGATCTGGTGTATCCGCCGGACAAGACCCGCGACGACATCGACAAGGCCAACCAGGCCGAGTTCAAGAGCTCCGAGGACAGCGCCGAGTACGCCGCGCTGTCCTTCCTGGACTACCCGCGGGCGGTCACCGTCGAGACCGTCAGCGACGACGGACCCGCCAAGGACAAGTTGCGCGACGGCGACGCCATCGACGCCGTCAACGGCACCCCGGTCGCCGATGTCGCCGCCTTCACCGGGCTGCTGGAGCACACCAAGCCCGGCGACGACATCGTCGTCGACTTCCGCCGCAAGAATGAGGCGCCCGGCACCGTGACCATCACGCTGGGGTCCAACGACGACCGCGACTACGGCTACGTGGGCGTCGGCGTGCGCGACGCCCCGTGGGCGCCGTTCACCATCGACTTCAACCTGGCCAACATCGGCGGGCCGTCGGCGGGGCTGATGTTCAGCCTGGCCGTCGTCGACAAGCTGACCCCCGGTGAGCTCAACGACGGTCGCAACGTCGCGGGGTCGGGGACCATCGACGGCGACGGCAAGGTCGGCAGCATCGGCGGCATCACGCACAAGCTGGCCGCCGCCCGGGAGGCCGGGGCCACGGTGTTCCTGGTGCCCGCCGACAATTGCGCCGAGGCCGTCTCGGCCAAGCAGGACGGCATGGAATTGGTCAAGGTCGAGACCCTCGATTCGGCCGTGGCGGCGCTGGAGACCGTTTCAGCTGGTGGCGAACCGCCGCGGTGCTAGAACACTCGACGGCCGGTCGTCGAGCCGGCATGCGTACAGTTGGCACCAACTAATCAGCTCTGACCGGGAGTTCACTCGTGGGTATGCGGCCCGCCGCAAAGATGCCGAGCCTCACTCGGCGTAGTCGATTTCTGATCGCGATCGCAGTGGTGGCCGTCGTGCTGCTGCTGATCGGGCCTCGGTTCATCGACACGTATATCGACTGGCTGTGGTTCGGCGAGTTGGGTTACCGCTCGGTGTTCACCACCGTGCTGTTCACCCGGATCGCGGTGTTCCTGGTGGCCGCGCTGCTGGTCGGTGTCGTGGTGTTCCTCGGGCTGTTCCTGGCCTATCGCAGCCGGCCGGTGTTCGTGCCGACCAGCGGCCCCAACGATCCGGTGGCGCGCTACCGCACGACGGTGCTCTCGCAGCTGCGGGCCATCGGCATCGGCGTCCCGGTGCTGATCGGTCTGCTCGCCGGACTTGTCGCGCAGAGCTATTGGGTGCGCGTGCAGCTGTTCCTGCACGGCGGCGACTTCGGCATCACCGATCCGCAGTTCGGCATGGACCTCGGTTTCTACGCCTTCGAGCTGCCGTTCCTGCGGCTGGTGCTGTCCTATCTGTTCGTCGCCGTCGTCCTGGCGTTGATCGCCAACCTGGTCGGCCACTACATCTTCGGCGGCATCCGGCTGGCCGGTCGCGAGGGCGCGGTCACCCGGGCCGCGCGCATCCAGCTGGTCACCCTCGTCGGCGTCCTGGTCCTGCTCAAGGCCGTCGCCTACTGGCTGGACCGCTACGAGCTGCTGAGCAACACCCGCGCCGGCAAGCCGTTCACCGGCGCCGGCTACACCGACATCAACGCCGTGATGCCCGCCAAGCTGATCCTGGTGGCCATCGCGGTCATCTGCGCCGTCGCGGTGTTCTCCGCGCTGGTGCTGCGCGATCTGCGGATCCCCGCGATCGGCCTGGTGCTGTTGCTGCTGTCCTCGGTGGTGGTCGGGGCCGGTTGGCCGCTGGTCGTCGAGCAGTTCAGCGTCAAGCCGAACGCCGCGCAGAAGGAAAGCGAATACATCAGCCGCAGCATCACCGCCACGCGGGATGCCTACGGCTTGACCGACGACAAGGTGACCTACCGCGACTACAGCGGTGACGCCCCCACCTCGGCGCAGCAGGTCGCCGCCGACAGTGCGACCATCTCCAACATCCGCGTGCTGGACCCGCGCATCGTCAGCCCGGCGTTCACGCAGTTCCAGCAGGCGAAGAACTTCTACGCGTTCCCCGAAGAGCTGTCGATGGACCGCTACCGGATGCCCAACGGCGACGTGCGCGAGTTCGTGGTGGCCGCACGCGAACTCGACCCGGCCCGGTTGATCGACAACCAGCGCGACTGGATCAACCGGCACAGCGTCTACACCCACGGCAACGGGTTCATCGCCTCGCCGGCAAACACCGTGCGCGGAATTGCCAACGACCCCAACCAGAACGGCGGTTACCCGGAGTTCCTGGCCAGCGTGGTCGGCGCCAACGGCAGCGTGACCTCGCCCGGACCGGCCCCGCTCGAGCAGCCGCGGATCTACTACGGGCCCATCATCGCCTCGGCGCCCGCGGACTACGCCATCGTCGGCAGCAACGGCGCCGATCGCGAGTACGACTACGAGACCAACACCGAGACCCGCAACTACACCTACACCGGTTCCGGTGGTGTGCCGATCGGGAACTGGCTGGCGCGCTCGCTGTTCGCCGCCAAGTTCGCCGAGCGGAACTTCTTGTTCTCCAACGTGATCGGCGAGGAGAGCAAGATCCTGTTCAACCGGGACCCCGCCGAGCGGGTGCAGGCCGTGGCGCCCTGGCTGACCACCGATTCGATGCTGTACCCGGCGATCGTGGACGGTCGGATCAAGTGGATCATCGACGGCTACACCACGCTGGACAACTACCCGTATTCCGAACTCACCGTGCTCTCGAGCGCGACGGCGGACTCCACCACGCCGAGCGTCAACAACCGGTTGGTGCCCGACAAGCAGGTGTCCTACATCCGAAACTCGGTGAAGGCCACCGTCGATGCCTACGACGGCACCGTGAAGCTGTACGCGCACGACGAGTCGGATCCGGTGCTGCAGGCGTGGATGAAGGTGTTCCCCGACACCGTCCAGCCCAAGAGTGAGATCACCGAATCGCTGGCGCAGCACTTCCGGTACCCGGAGGATCTGTTCAAGGTGCAGCGTTCGCTGCTGGCGCGCTACCACGTCGACGACCCGGTGACGTTCTTCTCGACGTCGGACTTCTGGAACGTGCCGCAGGACCCGATCCGGCAGGGGACTTTCCAGCCGCCGTACTACATCGTGGCGAACAGCCTTGCCGAGGGCGACAATTCGGCGGCGTTCCAGCTGACCAGTGCGATGAACCAGCTCAACCGCGAGTATCTGGCCTCGTTCATCAGCGCCAACTCCGATCCGGAGAACTACGGGCAGCTCACCGTGCTGACCGTGCCCGGTCAGGTGCGAGGTCCGTCGCTGGCCCACGGCGCCATCAACACCGACACCTCGGTCAGTGAGCACCTCGGCCAGATCGGTAGAGACGGGCAGAACCGCATCCAGTGGGGCAATATGCTCACGCTGCCGGTGGGCCACGGCGGCCTGCTGTACGTGCAGCCGGTGTATGCCTCACCGGGTCGCGCCGATGCCGCCTCGACCTATCCACGGTTGATCCGGGTGGCAATGATGTACGGCGACAAGGTCGGTTACGCGCCGACGGTGCGCCAGGCCCTGGACCAGATCTTCGGTGCCGGTGCCGGTGCGACCGCCGTCGGGCCCGCGCCCATGAGCCCGACGCCCAACGGTCAACCGGCCGAGGCGACCCCGCCCGCCGAGGGACGGCCGCGCACGCCGGCTCCGGCCGCGGCCGTGCCACCGGCGACCGACGGCGCGCCTCAGCAGCTCTCCGGCGCGAAAGCCGCTGCGCTGCAGGAGATCGGCACGGCCATGGAGGCGGTGCGTGAGGCGCAGCAGAGCGGCAACTTCGCCGAGTACGGCGAGGCGCTGCAGCGGCTCGACGACGCCATGAACAAGTTCGACAGCGCGGAGTAGGTAAGCGTTAGGGGAGGGGCGTCCAGCTTGCTGGGCGCCCCTTCTAGCGCGAGCGGGCGCGTCCGCGGACGACACGCCGCTGGAATTGCGTGGTTTGCGCACCTTCGCGGCCAGCCGGCGGGTTGTCGCGGGCCCGTAGCTGTTGCGGCCTGTAGGGGCTGCCTTGCCCGCCCGCTGCGCCGCGATTGTGCGGTTTCATACGCGCCACGCCGTCATCGCGTATGAGACTGCACGTTCGAGGCCGGGCGGACCGACGTCAGCGGCGCGCGTCTCGGCACGGTCCTGCGCGCCTCTTGCTCGCCTGCTGCGTCGCGATTGTGCGGTTTCATACGCGCCCACGCCGTTACCGCGTATGAGACCGCACGTTCGAGGCCGAAAACCACCGCTGAGCACCCGATTTGGAGTCTCACGAGCCGTTGGGTAACCTTGTGTTCACCCGTCGCGGGGTGGAGCAGCTCGGTAGCTCGCTGGGCTCATAACCCAGAGGTCGTAGGTTCGAATCCTGCCCCCGCTACTAACGAGAATGGCCCTCGGAGGAAACTCCGGGGGCCATTTTCAATCGTCGAGCGTCCGCTGCGCCTGCTTGCCAAACCCCGTGCCTAAGCTGCCCGAGCTGAGAACCCATCCAGTCGGCGCTCGATCACGGTTCCGGCGGGAAACATCGACGCGATCATCAGGTTGTCGTGGACGACTTCCGCGGCCCAGTTTTGCGGCCAACCACTGTCGGCCAGACTCGTCTGGATGGCAAGCACCAGTTCGTCGTAGCTGAAGTCGACCTCGACGACCTGGGCGGTGGTCGTCGCGCGATGCGATGCCGCACCGGCGAAGCCGCGCCCGCATCCGCAGCCGCCGTCGGGGTCGCGCAGGTCTCGGTCGCAGGGTTCTTGAACCCATAGGAGTTCCCCTGGGACGCAGTAGTTGTAGTCGTTGTCGCGGGTTCCCTGGGTGAGTGGTGTTGCTACCAGGATCTTCATCGGCCGGCCTCCTGCACGGTTGGCGCCGAGCCTAGGACCGGCCACCGACAACCGCTCAGCAGTAACCCGCTACCGGTTGCGGAAGTAGCTAAGGACTGCCGCAGCTGCCCGTTGGCGGTGCACATAATCTGGGTGCGGTTCTCGATGCAGGTGGCGCTAACCGCTACTTCCTCCGCCGACTGTCCTGCATCTGCACCCACAACGTGTCCGAGGACCGCGGGTAGTACCCGGCCAGGTCGTAGAAATGCTTCTCGCAGACCACCGGCTCCTCGTGCGGGCGGGCCACCGCCTGCCGCCGCTTGGGCAGCACGTAGGCGTCGCGGTGCGTCAGCGTCTTGGCGCACCGGATGCATTGCAGTCTGGCCATCTCGCCTCCCGGTACCAGACCCTAATGGCGTCCCACACCAGACGCGGCCCTATTGCCAGCCTCGAATAATCGAGAGACGATAGCTCCCAATCCGAGGGAGGTGAGCCGTGGCGACATCGGCGCCCACCGAGCGGGTCCTGGACATCCTCGAGTTCGTGGCCCGCCGCAACGGCGAGGACGTCCGGTTCTCGGATGTCGCCCGCGAACTGAAGATCAGCCAGGGCACCGCCAATGCCATCCTCAACTCGCTGTGCGAGCGCGGCTGGCTGGTCCGCGATCCGCAGACCAAGGCCTACGGGCTGGGGCCCGGGCTCGCCGCCGTCGCCGCGACCACTGCGACGGCGCTGCCGCTCACCCACGCCGCCAAGCAGGCGGCCACCGAGCTCGCCAACGACACGGGCCTGGCGGCCTCGGTGGTCGAACTCGTGGGAGATGCGCTGGTGATCATCGCCTTCGAGGGCGGCGACGGCCGGCATCCGGCGGGATTGCCCGGGGAGCGGATTCCCTACGCCCCGCCCTTCGGGGTGGCGTTCGCGGCGTGGGCCGAGGCCGACGAGCAGCGCGCCTGGATGGCGCGCAACCCGGGCGTCACCGGGGCGGTGGCCCGCCGGCTGCGCGGCGTCCTGCAGCGCGCCCGGGAACGCGGGTACGACGTGGACTGGACGACGCCGGTGCTGATGCGCATGTCCCAGTTCCTCGGCGAGGTCCGCACCGACGCCGACGTCTCCGACCACGTGGTCGCCGTCCTGGAAAAGGCCCTGCTCGACTGCGCCAAGGTCGGCTACCTGTCCGACGACGACCCGGCCATCGAGACCCAACCGGTGGCGACCATCGCCGCACCCATCTTCGACGCCGCGGGGCAGGCCTCCCTCATCCTGGGAGTACATCCCGGCCGGCCGTTGCCGTTCAAGGAGATTCGCCGGCTCGGCACCACCGTCGCGGCCGCTGCCGCTCGATGCAGCATTGACCACAAACCAACCCGCGCCTAGTCTCAACACAAATTAGAGAATTCAGTTCTCGAATAATTGAGATAGGCCCTACTGCAATGCGCGCGATGACATACAAGAACCGCCGGATCGAGATCGCCGAGGTACCCATGCCGGTGCCCGGACCCGGGCAACTGCTGGTGCGCACCCTGGCCTGCGCGGTATGCGCCTCCGACCACCACTACGTCGACCATCCGGACGTCAACGCCGCGGACAAGTCCGGCATGCGCGTCGACGCGCCCGACTGCGACGTCATCATGGGCCACGAGTTCTGCGCCGAGATCGTCGATTACGGACCGGACTGCCAGAAGACGCTGCCCATCGGCACCCGCGTCACCTCGATTCCCGTCCTCATGCGCCCCGACGAACCGGCCCGCATCGTCGGCTACTCGCCGGAGGCCCCCGGCGGGTACGGCGAGTACTTCCTGCTCACCGAGTTCCTGGCCCGCGAGGTTCCGGACACTGTCCCGGTCGAGCACATCGCGGTCAACGACGCGTTGGCTGTGGGCTGGTTCTACAGCCGCGCCGGCATGGAGCAGGTCGCCGAGCAGGGCACCGTGCACCTGGTCATCGGCTGCGGGGCCATCGGCGCATCGGTCGTCGCGGGACTGAAACTGCGTGGGGCGCAGAAGATCATCGCCGCGGACCTGTCGGCCGAGCGCCGCGCCATCGCCCGCGAACTCGGCGCCGACGTCGTGGTGGATCCCCGCGAGGAATCGCCGTTTGCCGCGTGGCGCCGCGAGGCGTGGGGTTCCCCGGAGGAAGTCCACGACCGGGTCCGCCAGATCGGGTTGCCCACGCAGGTGGTCTACGAATGCGCGGGCGTCAAGGGCGTGCTCACCGACATCGCGGAGAACTGCGCGGCCGGCGCGTACGTGCTCAGCGCCGGTGGCTCGCATGTCGACGAAATCTCCTCCACCGTCGCGCATCTCAAGGGGCTGATCATCCAGTGGGGTGGCGGTCCCGAGTTCGAGGACTGGTACGGCTGTTTGGACATGATCCTCGACGGCAAACTCGACCCCGTCCTGTTCATCGGCGAGACCATCGGCCTCGATCAGCTGCCGGACGCCTTCGAACGGGCCCGTTCCTCCTCGGCGCCGCTGCGCATCGTCTGGAAGGCCGACAATGACTGACCGCGACGACATCGTCGATGTGCTGACTCGGTACGCGACGGGTATCGACAGCCGCGACTGGACGCTGTTCCGTTCCTGCTTCACCGACGACGCGCACTTCGACTACGGCGCCATCGGCCAGTGGCAGTCCCCGGAGGCCATCACGGCCTACATGCGGGCGTCGCACTCGGGCCCGTCGATGCACCGATTGACGAATTTCGTCATCGTCGTCGACGGCGACACCGCCACCGCCCGCACCTACGTCGACGCCGTGGTCATGGGGCCCAAAGGGCTCGGTGCCATCGAAAATTTCGGTTGGTACGACGACCAACTCGTGCGCACCGACCAGGGGTGGCGCATTAGGTTCCGCCGGACAATTCTGCACGGCGCCCGTCTGCCGGGACCGCTGCGGTTGGTGCCGCCGGTCCTGGGTGCGCGCATCGCGGGATGGCTCGGCGGCCGCCGGTAGCACGTACGGCTTGCGCAGAAACAGTTGTAGTTTCACAATCATCGGGTGACTGCACCCGCCGAGGCGATGACCACCCGGCGCAAGGCCGTCATCCTCTTCTCCTGCTGCCTGAGCCTGCTCATCGTCTCCATGGACGCGACGATCGTCAACGTCGCGATCCCGTCGATCCGCACCGACCTGGACGCCACGCCGGCACAGATCCAGTGGGTCATCGACATCTACACTCTGGTGCTGGCGTCGCTGCTGATGCTGGCCGGGGCCACCGGGGACCGCCTCGGACGCCGCAGAGTGTTCCAGACCGGGCTGACGCTGTTCGCCCTGGGATCGCTGGCCTGCAGCCTGGCCCCGACGATCGAGATGCTGATCGCCGCGCGCTTCCTGCAGGCGGTGGGTGGTTCGATGCTCAACCCCGTTGCCCTGTCCATCATTTCGCAGATCTTCACCAAACCGGTGGAACGCGCCCGGGCCCTGGGCGTCTGGGGCGGGGTGGTCGGGATTTCGATGGCGCTCGGACCGATCGTCGGCGGCCTGCTCATCGACACGATCGGCTGGCGCTCGGTGTTCTGGATCAACCTGCCGATCTGCGCGGCGGCCCTCGTGCTGACCGCGGTGTTCGTGCCCGAGTCGAGATCGGCGACCATGCGCAACGTCGACCTGGTCGGACAGGGCCTGGCGATCCTGTTCCTGTTCGGCACCGTGTACACGCTCATCGAGGGCCCGGTGCTGGGCTGGGGCCACCCGCGGGTCGTCGGGACCGCCGTCGCCGCGGCGGTGGCGTTCGTCGCGTTCCTGGCCTACGAGTCCCGACGCGTCGATCCGTTCCTGGACCTGCGGTTCTTCCGCAGCATCCCGTTCGCCACCGCGACCATCAACGCCGTGAGCGCCTTCGCCGCCTGGGGCGCCTTCCTGTTCATGATGTCGCTGTACCTGCAGGGCGAGCGCGGCTACTCCGCCATGCACACCGGCCTGATCTACCTGCCCATCGCGATCGGCGCGCTGGTCTTCTCGCCGCTGTCGGGCCGCCTGGTCGGCCGCTACGGTGCCCGGCCGTCGCTGGTCACCGCCGGGGTGCTGATCGCGACGGCCGCAGGCATGCTGACCGCGCTGGACGCCGCCACGCCGGTGTGGTGGCTGCTGATGGTCTTCGCGGTGTTCGGGATCGGCTTCTCGATGATCAACGCGCCCATCACCAACGCCGCGGTCAGCGGGATGCCGACCGACCGGGCCGGGGCGGCCTCGGCCGTGACCTCGACCAGCCGTCAGGTCGGGGTCAGTATCGGTGTGGCACTGTGCGGTTCGGTCGCGGGTTCGGCGCTGGCGCAGGGCGGCAACGACTTCGCCACCGCCGCCCGGCCGCTCTGGTTCATCTGCATCGTGCTCGGTCTGCTGGTCGTGGTGATGGGCCTGTGGTCGACGTCGGCGCGGGGGCTGCGTTCCGCCGAGCGGCTCGCCCCGTTGATCCTCGACGAACGGGGGGAGGTTCCCGTTGTCCGCTGAGGCCGACGAGATCTGGCGCGCGCTGGCAGCGCTGGTGCGCGATCACCGCGACGACTGGAAGCGCGCGGTCATCGCGGAATCGGGGCTGCCGTTCAGCAGGATCCGGATCCTGCTGCGGCTGAACGGCACCGCGATGACGGTCAAGGAACTGGCCGCCGCGGCCACCGTCGACGCACCGGCGGCGACGGTCGCGGTCAACGATCTGGCCGGGCGGGGGTTGGTGGTGCGCCGCACCGACCCGTCGAACCGTCGCTGCAAACTGGTGTCGCTGACCGCGGCCGGGCAGGCCCTCGTGCGCTCGATCGGTGCGGTGCCCGACCCCGCCCCGGAGGTGTTCGGGGTGCTCGGCGCCGAGGATCTCGCGGCGCTGCGCTCCATCCTCGACAAGCTCGCCGGCCACTAGGGATACCGCCCGCTCCATCCTATTGACTCAAAGTCATTGAGAACTAGTCAGCCCGTTGCTACAGTTCAGGCGATCGACCGGGCACTAGGAGGGCTTCGCACATGACCAAGCTGGATTCGAAGACCGTGCTGGCGGCGGCGCGGTCGAGCATCGGCGTCAGCGGCTGGCTTGCGCCCATCGCGGCCGGCCGCCTCTTCGGCATCGAGGCGTCCCAGGACGTCAGCGCCCCCCAGTATCTGCGGATGGGCGCCACCCGGGATTTCGCCCTGGCCGCCGGGCCGTTCCTGACGACCGGGCCCTCGCGCAAGGCGGTCCTCGCGCTCGCCGGTGCCTGCGATGTCGGTGACATCATCGGCGTCGCCATCGCCTCGCGGCGCGGCCGGATCTCGCGCGGGGGAGCCATCGCCTTCGTCGCCGCATCGCTGAGCTGTCTTGCGCTCAGTATCAAGGCTCGCGGCGAGGTCGACGGCTAGCGCGCCCGCGCGACCGTGCGCCGTCGACGGGAGGTGCCGACGGCGGGTTTCGGCTGCCCGCAGCGCGCCGATTCGTGAAATCTGTTTGCGCAGCGCGTATTTCGTGGCAGTGGAACCCGGCGGGTGGGGCTTGCGGAATTTTGAGTATACGCCGTAGACTTCGGCGCGAGCTCATAGGTGACGGGCGTCTCAATCCACCGAATCTCCGTGTTGGAGCACGAGACCCCACCGCACCCGCCGTCGAAAGGACCCCTGTGACCGCCGCGATTCTCAACGACACCTCGCCGCATGCGGGCGGCAACGCCGCCTGGGGGCCACTGGCCACCGCCGTGCACACCGACGCCGCAAGGCCGACGGACCCCACCTGGAAGGACAACGCGTACGTGTCCTTCTGGGATGTCACCGGCGAGATCTACGGCGCCATCCACGTCTCGACCTCGCCCAACGACGCCGGGTCCCGCCGTGCCAGGTTCTCCATCCAGCTGGGAACCGGGCAGGTGGAGATCATCGAGGAGCTCCCGGCCGGATCCTTTGCCAGTGAGTCGATTTCGTTCGGCCTGGACGGGACCATTGGCGTCGACCACCCCGACTTACGGGTGCTGATCGGCAACGCGCCGCTGTGGGTGCCGGCCGACTACAGCCTCAACGACCTCATCCCGCCGCTGGTGCCGGGCCGGCCCCTGCAGCATTTCCAGCAGGCCTGCACCGTGCGCGGCGAGATCGCGCACGCCGGCCGCACCTGGGATCTCGACGCCATCGGGATGCGCGACCGGACCTGGGGGTTCCGTGACGAATCGGCGCAGTGGGTGGAGTACGCGGGCTTGGTCGGCGTCGTCGAGGATGCGTTCCTGACGGTCATCAAGTTTCTCGGCGCCGACGGGTCGCTGCGCTCGGACGGTTACTGGACCGACGACGCCGGCGCTGTTCTGATCACCGACGTCGCGTTCCGGCGCAATGCCGCGGCGCAGTTCGTCTCCGGCACAGTCACTCTGGCGGACGGACGCGCCAAGGTTGTGTCGATGTCCAGTCGGCGGGCGGGCTTCTTCGTCCCGATGGGGCGCGAGACCGACGGCCCGGCGTTCGGCACCTACGACGATTTCATGACCTTCGAGTCCGACGGAGCCACGGGCGCGGGTTTCTTCGAGCAGGGCATCATCCACCGCGTGCACTGACCGCGGCCGCAAAGACCACGCAGGGAGACAGGAAATCAGCATGGACACCGACCGTCTTCGCGTCCTTCGGACAATTCGGCTGAAGGGCCGGGTGCTTCCCGGCGATCTGCCGGCCTCGGCCGGCGCCGACGAAAGTAGTTGCGCGACAATCACACAGGACTTCCTGACCTCGGGCCTGGCGGAGGAGGCCCGCGGCCGCCTCAAGCTCACCACCGCGGGACGTGAGCGTCTCACCGAGTTGCTCACCGCGGAACGGAACACCGTCGATGCGCGTGCCGTCGAGGGCCTGTACGCGGAGTTCGGCGACTTCAACAGCGAACTGAAGTCCTTGATGACCCGCTGGCAACTCAAGACCGCCGACACCCCCAACCTGCACGACGACCCGGACTACGACCAGGCCGTGATCGACGACCTGGCGGCACTCGACGCCCGGTTCCGGAGCCTGCTCGCCCGCCTGGTCGACACGGTGCCGCGACTCGGCCACTACCCGACGAGGTTCGCCGAGGCGCTGGGGCGGGTGCAGGCCGGGGACCACTCGTGGTTCGCAAAACCGTTGGCCGACAGCTACCACACCGTGTGGTTCGAACTCCACGAAGACCTCATCGGGCTGGCGGGCCTGACCCGGCTCGAAGAGGCCGCCGCCGGACGGGCCGAATGATGGTCCCGACCAACACCCTCAGCGTGCAACCGGTACGCCGCGACGGCAGCCTCACCCGCGACCTCGCCGGCGGCAAGGCCTGGGGTATCCAGCGCATGCTGACCCTGGGGATCCCCGTACCGCCGGCGTTCGTGGTGACCACCGAGGTGTGCCGCGCCTACCACGCCGGCGGCCGCGCGCTTCCCGTCGGCGTCACCGACGAGGTTCGCGCCGCCATGGCGCACCTCGAGGACGCCACCGGACGGCGCTTCGGAGGTACCGAACGGCCGCTGCTGGTATCGGTGCGGTCCGGGGCGGCGGTGTCGATGCCCGGAATGATGGACACAGTGCTCAATCTCGGCATGACGGCGGCGATCCAGGACGCGCTGGCCAGCGAGACTGCCGATCCGGCCTACGCCGACGACACCCGCCGCCGATTCCGCGAGCAGTTCGAGAACGTGGTGCAGACAACGCCGCCCGAGGACCCGTGGGCACAGCTGGACCTGGCCATCCGGGCGGTGCTGGACTCGTGGCATTCCACGCGAGCCATCGCCTACCGGCGGGCCCGCGGCCTGGACGACGACGCCGGCACGGCCGTCACGGTGCAGGCGATGGTCTTCGGCAATCTCGACGACTCCTCCGGTACCGGCGTGCTGTTCTCGCGGGATCCCCTGAGCGGCAACCCGGCTCCGTACGGCGAGTGGTTGCCGCGCGGGCAGGGCGAGGAGATCGTGTCCGGCCGAGCGGACGCGCTGCAGCTCGACGCGCTGGCCGCGCAACTGCCCTCGGTGCACGCCGAATTGCTGGCGGCGGCAAGGATCCTCGAACAGGATGCGCGCGACGTCCAGGACATCGAGTTCACCGTGCAGTCCGGCACGTTGTGGCTACTGCAGACCCGGGCGGCGAAGCGGACCCCGCGCGCCGCGCTGCGCTGCGCGATCGACCTGCAGCGCGACGGCGTCCTCAACGTGGCCGAGGCGCTCGACCGGGTGAGCGCCGAGCAACTGCGGGCCCTGCTGCGCCCGAGCCTGGATCCGTCGGTGGTATCGGCCTCGCCGCCGGTGGCCGCGGGCAAGTCGGCCTGCCCCGGCATCGCGACGGGGGTCGTGGTCACCGACGCCGAGGAGGCCGAGCGTCGCGCGGACGAGGGAGAGGCGGTGATCCTCGCGCGTCCGACGACCGACCCGGACGACGTCGCGGGCATGTCCGCGGCCGTCGCGGTGGTGACCGAACTCGGCGGGGCCACCTCGCACGCCGCGGTGGTGTGCCGCGAGATGGCGGTCCCGTGTGTCGTCGGCTGCGGTGTCGACACCGTGACCGCATTGGCCGGCAAGATCGCCACGGTCGACGCCGACGCCGGCACCGTTCACCTCGGCGAGCTTCCGGTCCGGACGCCGGTGGCGGCCGACGACCCGGACCTGGTCCTCTTCGCAGGATGGCTGCGAGATGCGCTGGGAGACAGCGACGCCCCGGCCGACGTCGTGAAACTCAAAGAGCGGCACCAACAGCAGGGCGGTCTGTGATGACAAGTGTTGACGAGATGCTCGAGACGTTGACCACGACCGGGTCGCGACCGGACCAGACCTGGACCACCGGCAACGTCGCCGAGGCGTTCCCCGGGGTCTTCACCACCTTCGGTCTCGGATTCGTGTTCACGGCCATGGAGATGGCCTTCCGGCGAATGTTCCACGACCTCGGCGTCTACTCCGCCGCGGAGATCGCGGTGCCCGAGAACGCAGAGGAGTGCTTCTGGGCCGTGTTCGACGGGTGGGCCGCGGGCAACATCGACAAGTTCCGCGACATCGCGAACCGGATGCCGGGAACCACCGCCAGTGCCGTCGAACAGCAACTGTTCGGCTTCGTGCGGCCGGAGACGGTGAACGAGAACAGTTTCCGTCGATACCCGTTCATCCTCGGCAAGGCTCCGCTGTGGTTGCTGCGCACGCCCGAGCGCCACGATGCGTTGTTTGCCGAACTGCGACGGTGGCGCCTCGAGATGCTGCCGCGGATCGAGGGCATGGACGAGCGAGCCTGCGCGGCAACGATCGCCGACGCCCAGGCGCGCTGCGAGGACATCATGAGCATCCACATGGGTGTGGCGATGATCAGTTCGTCGTTGGCCGAGAAGGTCGCCGACGTGGCCGAGGCCGCCGAGCAAACCGGACTCGAGGCCGCGCTGCTTAGCGGCGTGGGTTCGGTCGAGAACGCGGTGGCCCACGACCTGTGGGCCCTGGCGCACGAGCAGATCAGCCTGCGCGAGTTCACCGACCGCCACGGCTATCACGGCCCCAACGAGGGACAGCTCTCCGGCGTCACGTGGCGGCAGGACCCGGCGCCGATCCTGGCGCGCATCGAGGACTATCGCAGCATCGCGGCCGACAGCCCGCGCGCGCCCCGCGCCCGCAGCGCCGCCCAGGAGGCCACCCGCGCCCGCGCCCTGCAGGACCTCCTGGCCGGCACGCCCCGGTTCAAACGACCGGTCGTGGCGGCCCTCGTGAAGCTCACGGCGCGCTACCTGGCCCTGCGCGAACAGGGCAAGGCCGGCTATCTGCTGACGTTCGACGTGGCCCGGGCCGCTGCGCGCCGGATGGGTTCGCTGCTGGTCGAGCGGGGCATTCTCGACGATGCCGAGGACGTCTTTCACCTGCGCTGCGATGCGCTGGAAAGCGGCATCGACATCGATCAGCGCGACATCGTTGCCCGGCGCGCCGCGCAATACCGTGAGCGGCAACAGATCCGGTTGCCGAAGTCGTGGACGGGCTCGCCCGAGGTGGTCAAGGTCGCCGAGGAGGAGCGCACCGCGTTGGCCGTCGGGGAGGTGCTGACCGGGGTGGCCGCCAGCGGCGGCGTCACCGAGGGCCGCGCGCGGGTGGTCAAGGACCCCGACGGGGTGGAACTCGACGAGGGCGACATCCTGGTCTGCGAGACCACCGACCCGGCCTGGGTGCCGCTGTTCCTCGTCGCCGGCGGTGTCATCACCGACCACGGCGGACTGTTGAGCCACGGCCCGATCGTCGCCCGCGAACTCGGCATCCCCTGTGTCTGCGGCACCGAGGACGGCAGTCGCCGGATCCTGGACGGCCAGATCGTCCGGATCGACGGGGACCGCGGCACCGTCGAGGTGATCGACGGCGACCGCTCGCTCACCACGAGTTGAGTCTGCTCATCCGACACACCAAAAGGGCTCCGACGCAATGTCGGAGCCCTTTTCGTCGCTGTGCACTCGGCCGAGCCCGGCCGGTGCGGGTGAGCGCGCTGCCTCGCTGATCCGCTCACCCGCACCCGAGGGCCGTCAGCCCCCGGCCAGCTTGGCGCTGACTTCCCAGGCCGGCGGACGCTTCGGGTACTCGCGGTCGACCTGCCAGCGGTCGGGATGCTTGGCCTCGGGCACCGCCGCGAACGACAGGTGGGTGTGCAGGATCTTCCACTCACCGTCGATCTTCTCGACGGTATCGGTCTGGCGCATCTTCCAGACGAACTCCGAACCGTCCTCGAGCTTGCCCTGGTAGGTCTGGTTCATGTACACGAAGCCGACGCCGTTCTTGGCGTAGATCCGCATGTTGATCAGACCGAAGTCGCCCACGAACTGCGGGCTGATGTACATGAACCACTTCCGCACATCGTCACCGAAATACTCACCGGGGGAGAGGATGTCGATGAAGCTGACGTCCTCGTGGTCCGCGTAGTACTTCAGCGGGGCGTCGTAGACCTTCAACCACTCGTTGTTGTAGACGCGCTCGGCGTCCTTCTCCATCTTGGCGATGTCCGCCACGTCCTGCGGATCGCTGCCGAACAGTGCGATCGGCTCCTCGAAATCTGGTTTCAGATTCGGATGGGTCACCATTTCCTCCTCGTCGAGCGGGTTGGGATTTCCGCTGGCCTTCAGCGGGACAAGACAGCGCCTACGGCGCCGGCAAGCTCATCGGCCGGATTGGCGGCCGAAGTTGTACTGCGCCAGGCGACAAAGTTGTCGGGACGCACGAGAATCGCACCGTCGTCGGCAATCTCGCCGACCTCGGCCCACTGGCCGTCGACGTCGCGGTAGTCGCCGCCGATCGACGCGACCGAGATGGTCACCCCGAAGCGCTCGGCGGCCGCGGCCGCGGCGTCGGCCCACGCCTGCCCCCGCGCCCCGGTGATCAGGACGAACCGGCCGTCGTTGCCGGTGAGGTCGTGGGTGGAGACCCGGTTGCCGGCGTGCTCGAGCCAGGCGTGTGGCAACCGGTGGCCCGGCCGCGACGTCGGGTGATAGACCGATCCCATCGGATCGACCGGCGGCGGCGCCGAGCCGTCCGGCACCAGCGCGCCCGCGGCGTAGGCGATGCCGAGTTCCAGGTCGTGGGCCTGGAACTCGACCCGTTGGGTCTTGACCACCTCTTCGAAGCGGGCCCGGCGGGCGGCGCCCATCGGGGTGTCGGAGAAGAAGATCTCGAACACCCCGCGGTGCATCTCCGGGGGCACCGGGACCGGCAGCAGTCCGATCCCCGAGTCGACCACGAAATGGTTCTGCATGGTGTGCAGCGCCCAGTCGACGATCCGCAACCCCTCCGGTTGCCGCTCGGCGGCGTAGGTGTCCAGCAGCGCCGGGCCGGCAACGCCCTTGAGCACGGCGGCCAGCTTCCAGGCCAGGTTCTGCGCGTCCTGCACACAGGTGTTCATGCCCAACCCCGTGGTCGGCGGGTGGCGGTGCACCGCGTCACCGACCAGGAATACCCGGCCCTGCGAGTACTTGTCGGCGACCGAACCCTGCACCGACCAGTGGCTGATGCGCAGGATCTCCATCGGAATATCGCCGACCCCCAGCAGTTCCCGGATCTTGGCCGAGATCGCCTGCTCGTCGAGGTCGGAGTCGTCGGTGGGCAGGAACGCGAAATGGAAGGCCCACTCCTCGGAGTGCTTGCCCCAGGTCGGGCCCATCTGCACCATGTTGCCGCCGGACGGGTACGACCCGGCCTCCGGATTGATGAAATGCGCGATCAGCACATCGTCTTCCCACCACTGGGACAGATCCGCCTTCAGGTGCGCGGTGACGATGTCGAGCAGGTCGTGGGCGCCGACCATCGTGGCGCCGATCATCTGGCCGACGGTCTTGCCGCCGTCGGCGCCGACGAGGTAATCGGCGGTGACGGTGAAGGTTTCGCCCGACGAGCGGTTGCGGATCGTCGCGGTGACCGCGTCGTCGCTCTGGCTCATCTCGGTCAACTCGTGATGGAACAGAATCCGTCCCGCCGCACGCTTCTCGGCGTGCTGACGCATGATGGGTTCCAGGCGCAGCTGCGGATAGTTGGTCGACCGGCTCGCACTGTCGCGCAGGTACTGCTCGGTGAGCGCGCCACCGCCGAAACAGTCCATCTTGTAGAAGGTCTTGCGCTGCAGCGGTCCGTCCCCGGCGAGGGTGGTCTGCCAGACCACCGAGGCCATCTTCTCCGTCGGCGTGCCCACGGCGTAGATGTCGTCGGCGACCTCGAACTGACGGAACAACTCCATCGCCCGTTGATTCAGGTAGTGGGCCTTCGGCAGGATCGACGTGCCCTCGTGCCGTTCGACGAGGATGTGGTCGATTCCGTAACACGACAGCATGATCGAGGTCATCAGACCGGAGGCGCCGCCGCCGACGATCAGTACGGGGACCTTGGTATCGGACATGGTTGGTTACCTCTTTCGAAGATCGTGGATCATGAGGGCGCCGCCGCGAGGCCGTCCGCCAGTTGCTCGAAGACGTCCAGCGCCTCGGGATTGCGGACCGCGCCGTCGGAGACGACGGTGGCGCGGGGCGCACCCGTGAGGAGGCGCTTGACCGGTACCTCGAGCTTCTTGCCGGTGAGGTTGTAGGGGACCGCCGGGATCGCGTGGATCTCGTCGGGCGTATGCCGGGGCGAAAGCCGCTGCCGCAGCTGACTGTTGATGCCGCGGCGCAGATCGTCATCGAGGGTGACCCCGTCGGAGAGTTGCACGAACAGCAGCAGCGAACCCGATCCGCCGGACGGGTCGTCGAGGTGGACCACCAGACTGTCCTGGACTTCCGGAACGTCGTCGAGCGCGGAGTAGAACTCACTGGTACCCAGGCGGACCCCGCCGCGGTTCAGCGTGCCGTCGGAGCGACCGCTGATCACGCAGGCGCCGCGGCTGTTGAACGTGACCCAGTCGCCGTGGCGCCACTGGCCGGGGTAGTGCTCGAAGTAGGCCCGCCGATACTTGGCCCCGTCCGGGTCGTTCCAGAAGCACACCGGCATCGAGGGCATCGGCGCGGAGATGACGAGTTCACCGAGTTCGTCGACGACCGGATTGCCGGCCGGGTCCAACGCCCGGGCCAGCACGCCGAGCGCCGGAGCGGTGATCTCTCCGGCCCGCACCGGCAGCAGCGGTGTGCCCCCGACGAACGAGGTGCACACGTCGGTGCCGCCGCTGGTGGACTGCAGATAGATGTCGGGGCCGATAGCGTCGTAGACCCAGTGGAACCCCTCGGCCGGCAACGGTGAGCCGGTGGAGGTCATGGCCCGCAGCCTGCTGAGATCGAAACTCTCCCCGGGCCGCATACCGGCCTTGCGGCAGCCCATGAGAAACGCTGCGCCGGCGCCGAATACGGTCACCCCGTGGTCGGCGACCGTCCGCCACAGCTCATCCGGCCCCGGGTGGGCCGGATCGCCGTCGAACAGCACGATCCTGGCACCCAGCAGCAGCGCGGAGACCTGGATGTTCCACATCACCCAGGTGGTGGTGCAGTAGACGAAGTAGGTGTCGTCGGCGCCGAGATCCGAATGCAGCCCCAGGGCCTTCTGCAACTCGAGGGTGATGCCGCCGTGGGAGTGCACGATGGCCTTGGGCAGACCGGTGGTGCCGGAGGAGAACAGTACCCACAGGGGCTGGTCGAAGGGCACCCGCAGATAGTCCGGCGCGGCCGGTTCGGCCAGTAGCTCGGTCCAGGTAGTCGTGCCGTCAGGTCCCGCACCGAGGTAGGGGACCGAGACGGTGTGCACCACGCTGGGCAGCGCAGCCCGGATCGCGGAGACGTGCTCGGTACGGTCGATCGACTTGGCGCCGTACTGATATCCGTCGACGGCGATGAAGATCTTGGGGGACAACTGCTGCAGTCGGTCCAAGACGCTGTCGACACCCAGCTCGGGCGCGCACACCGCCCAGACGGCCCCGATGCTGGTCGTCGCCAGCATCGCCACCAGGGCTTCGGGAATGTTGGGCAGATAGGCGGCGACGCGGTCGCCCGGTTCGACGCCCAGCCGTCGCAACCCCGCGGCCGCGCGGGCCACCCGGTCGCGGAGCTCACCCCGGGTCAGCGTGATCACCTCGCGCGACTGGGAGATCGCGGTGAGGACGGTCTGGTCCTCGTCGCCGCGCAGCATGTTCTCCGCGTAGTTGAGGCGGACGTCGGGAAACCACTGCGCGCCCGGCATCGTGTCATCGAGCAGGGCACGGCCGGTGTCGCCGTCGGCGAGGATGCCGAAGTAGTCCCAGACCGAGCGCCAAAACTCGGCCAATTCGGTTGTCGACCAGCGCCATAGCTCGTGATAGTCGGGCGTCGTCACAGTGCCGCGCTCGACCAGTTCCCGGGCGTAGCGCCCCATCCGGCTGTCCTGCAGCAGCTGCTGCGAGGGCTCCCAGAGCACGCTCATCCGCGCGCCTTGGCGGCCGTCATCCGGTTGCGCATGGTGCCGATGCCCTCGACGTAGGTCGACAGCCGTTCACCGTCGCGCAGGTACCGCGGGGGGTTCAGGGCGAATCCGATGCCCGACGGGGTCCCGGTGAAGATCAGGTCCCCGGGCAGCAGCGGCAGGATGCCGGAGAGGTAGGACACCAGGAACGGCACCGTGAAGATCAGGTCGCCGGTGCGGGCCTGCTGGACCTGCTGATCGTCGATCGCGCAGCTGATCTCGAGGTCATCGGGGTTGGCGAACTCGTCCGGCGTCACCAGGGCCGGGCCCAGTGGCGCGAACCCGGGATGCGACTTGGCCAGGCTGAACTGCTGCGGGGCAGGCGGTTTGACCTGCAGGTCGCGCTCGGACAGATCCTGGCCGACCGTCAGGCCCGCGACATGCTCCCACGCCCGTTCCACTGCGACGCCTTCGGCTCGGCGGCCGATCACCGCGACCAGTTCCGCCTCCCAGTCCACCGAACCCGGGGGCATGACGACGTCGTCGTAGGGCCCGGTGATCGAGGAAGCGAACTTGGTGAACACCATCGGGGTGTCGGGAATGTCGATCCCGGTTTCCTCGGCGTGGCCGCGGTAGTTGAGGCCGATCGCGAAGATCTGGCGAGGTGTGCCGACGGGCGCTGCCAGTTCGGCCTCTTCGAACGGCCGGCCGTCGGCGTCACCGAGTGTGGCTGCCCAGTCCCGGAATTCGTCCCAGCGCTCCAGCAGGTCCTGGAACGCGGCCGAGAACCGCCCGGCGCTGGCTTCTTCGATGTCGACGGCGGTTCCGCCCTGGTCCAGGGCGGCCCGGCCGGCGAGGTTGATCAGGCGCATGGATGTGCTCAGCTCCTTCTAGGCGGTGGTGAGAAGTTCGAAGGGGTTTACCTGCGGGGTGGTCTTGGCCCAGGTGCGCGTGATGAGTTCGGCTTCCGGGGTGCCGCCGCGATAGGCCTTGATCAACTCGTCGACATCGAAGCTGGGGCCGATCGGGTCCGCGGCGTACTCGGGGCCCTTCATGTACTCCGTGGCCTCGTCGGGCGTCGCAAAGTTGTCGATCTGGAGTTCGACCATGTTGCCGTCCGGATCCCGGTAGTAGATCGAGGTGGTCAACCCGTGTTGCACGGGCACCCGCGGATGGATGTCCTCGGCCTTCAACTCCAGGTACTTGTCGAGCAGATCGCCCAGGGTGGGGAAGGTGAACGCCGAGTGGGCCATACCCGTCGTCAGCGGTGTGCGGTCGGCGAGCACGCCCGGCGGCAGGCCGAGGAGGGCGACCCGGTGATGTTCCTCGTCGAAGGTCAGGAAGGACATCGCTTCGTTCTCGTAAACGGCGTGGGCGCCAAGGACTTTCAGGTACCAATCACGCATCGCTGGGAGCTGAGCGGTCTGCAGCACGAAATGCGCTAGACGAGGTCGAACTGTCATCGTGTTCTCCAAGGGGGTGAGCTGGCCGTAGGCACACATCGGGAGTTGGACACGGCCACGTGGGCAGCGGGATGCGCGGTGGTTGCCGCGGCATCTGCTCGAGCTGACCCGTTGACGTGTTCAGCCTCACACTAGGACGTTGTTGATTTATAGTCAATGACTCAAAGTCGAAAGTTTGTGGTTTGATGCGTTAGCCTGCGCTGATATGCCGAATGGGTACTAGTGGGGTCGATTGCAGAGGGGCGCTTGTGAGTACGAAGGCGGATATGTCTGCCCGGAAGGCTCAGGCGGAGGAAACTCGCCGCCGGATCCTTGACGTTGCGGTGGAGGCATTCTCGGCGCAGCACTACGACGCCGTCGCCGTGAGTGACATCGCGACCTCGGCCGGGGTGGCGCACGGTTTGCTGTTCCACTACTTCAAGAACAAGCGCGGGCTGTATCTGGCGGCCATGGAGGAGGCGGCGCGCGAGTTCGACGCCGCCCATCAGAACGACCCCGACCTGCCGCCCGGTGCCCAGATGCGGCAGCGGTACTACAACCAGTTCGCCTACCTGGCGCGCCACCGCGGTCTGGCCACGCGCCTGGTGCTCGGCGGCCGGGGGGCCGACCCCGAGGCGTGGGCCTTCTTCGAAGATCAACGCTGGCAAGAGATCGCGCGGGGTTGCACCGCGCTGGGTCTCGACCCGGAAAAGCCGGCGCTGCGCATGATGCTCAGTGCCGCGACCGCGACCGTGGATGCCGTCGCGGCGTTCTGGCATCAGAACGGACAGCCCTTCGACGTCAAGGCGCTCGGCGACGTGCTGTTCGAGCAGACCATCGAGGCGCTGCGTGGCGCTGCCCGGCTCGATCCGACCTTGCAGCCGTCGGTGGAAAAGGCGATCGAACAACTGCGTGCCGACACGTAAGCGGCCCTTGCCCGACGCGCGCTGATCCGCGCGGTTGGTAGCTGTCTTCCTGTATCGCAACGTCTTCCGTGCTTCATTGCGCGAACGTCGAGCCTGATTGACCGTCCCACGACCTCTCGCGATGGCGCATGTCCGTGTCATCGACTTTGAGTCATTGACATTTAGTCAATGCAAGATATGCTGTGACGTGGACCACCGGTCTAGGTGGTCGAACGCCGTGGGGTCAGGGCATTCGGGAGGCGGGATGGAAGCGCGCGTCGGTGACAGTGCCGCGTTCCGGAGCGCACTTGTCGCAGGCCTGGTCGCCGGGGACGAAAGACCGGTTCGCCGACGTGCCTACGGAAATGCGTTCGCTCAGGACCGGTCCGGGCCGCCCGCGCGGCCGTTGTTGTATTCGGTTGCGCACTAGGCGAATCCGACGTTTCATCCAGAAAGGTAGTACATCCATGTCGATCGATCAGGACGTCAAACCGGCGGCACGCTCGCTGGCCGGGTTCAACGACGAGCTGGCGGACGAACTCGTCTCCCGCGCCAAGGCGGTACGCCCGCTGCTCGAGAGCAAGGCCGACGAACACGAGCAGAACAGCGAGCTGAGCCAAGAGGTTGTCGACAAGCTCACCGAGATCGGTGTGTTCGCCATGGCCGGTCCGGCCCGCGTGGCCGGCCTGGCGCAGTCGTGCCGGTCGATGGCCAACGTCGCGGCCGAGTTGGCCAAGGGCTGCCCGTCGACGGCGTGGGTCTACACGATCTACAACTCCTGCCTGTGGTTCGCCTCCAAGCTGCCGGCCGGCATCCAGGACCAGATGTTCGCCGACGGAGTACCGCTGATCTGCTCGCCGCAGAACGGGATCGGACACCTGGTCCCCGACGGCGATTCCTTCAAGCTGACCGGGAAATGGAGCTACGCCACGGGTTCCCACCACGCCGCGTGGACGATGGTCCCGGCGCTGTCCCCGGAGCAACTGCCGGTGCTGGCCGTCATGCCGATGGCGGATGTGGAACTGGACTACACCTGGCGTGTCGCGGGGATGAAGGGGACGGGTTCGGACACCGTCGTCGCCAACGACGTGCGGGTACCGGCGAACATGATCGCCGCGTTCTCCGACATCGCGGTGGCGCCGCCGGCCACGATCGACGAATCGGTGCGCGTCGCCAGCGATTACTGGGTCAACTACCCGATTCTGCGCGCGAAGGCGCTCGGCGTCCTGGTCGGATGCGCCGAGGGTCTGCTCGACGTGGCCGTGGCCAAGAGCGGCAGTCCCATCCTCTACAGCGCCTATGCACAGAAGCGCGACTCGTCGGCCTATCACGCGGCCATCGGTGAGGCCACCACGATGATCCAGGCCGCCAAGAGGTTGGTGGACGACTCGTGTGCCCGGATCGACCAGGCCGCCTGCGAGGGCCGCGTACAGTCCATCGACGAGCGCACCGAGGCCCGCGGCGCCGGGGCACTGGTGATCCGTCTGCTGCACGACGCCATCGAACTCCTGATGGATCTGGGCGGATCGTCAGGCTTCTCGACCACCGCTCCGGCGCAACGGTATTGGCGTGACTTCGCGACCGGCTCCCGGCACGTGATCTTCAACTCGCAGATCAGCTACGAGCAGGCCGGCCGGCACCTGCTGGGCATCGAGCCGGGGATCGTCGAACCAGACATGCTCTGATGGGTACGGGCGGGCCGCGGGGGACCGCGGCCCGCCCGATCTCAGTTCAGCCGAACCTTTTCGTTGACCGCGGCCACCACCAGCCGGGCGGATTCGACGCAGCCGCTGAGGCCGGCGGCCAGGGGAGGCCGAGCCCCGTCCCCGACATTCCACAGGTTCGCGATGGGGGTGGCGTTGGGCCAGTCCCGGCCCGGAATCGCCCGTTGGCCGGGCCAGTCCCCGGTGCACACGGCGACCGAGATGATCTGGGCCGTGGCGAATTCGGGGAACTCCGCGGCCGCCTCCTGCTCGAGCAGCCGCACTTCGGCGTCGGTGTCGAAACCGGAACTGGCCGGGTGCGGCGTGCTGGTCACGCAGTACAGATGCCTGCCGGCCGGGGCCAGACGCGGCGAGGGGCCGCTGACGTAGGACGCGTAGGCCAGTCGCCGCGTGTGGCCGAAGAAGATCAGCGTGGCCAGATTCGGGATGGGCCGCTCGGTCGCGAAGTTGATCGTGATGAGCGTGCCCGGATAGTTCTGCTGCGCAAGGCTCTCCAGGTAGCCCTCGGGCCACTGCGCAGCCGGCACGAGTTGGCCGGTCGCGACCGGCCCGATATTGCTCACCACGCATCGGGTCCGCACCGTCGTCGTCGACCCGGAACTGTCCGCGACGACCACGGATTCGATGAGCCCGCTGGGCCCGACCTCCGCGCGCACCACGGTGCTGTCCAGGCGCAGTACGCCACCCGCGCGCTCGAAGTACTCGGCGAGGTCCGACCAGGGGCCGATGGAGCCGTCCGGGTGGGCCCCGTAGGGATTCATGCCGCCCTTCTTCGTGAGGTAGTCGAAGAAGACGCGGGCGCACACATCGGCCGGTTCGGCGGCGAACATGGCGCTGGTGAGGTTGCGAACGAGCTTGCGGGCGGCCGGTGATGCGTTCAACTGCGCCAGCCAGTCATCGAGGCGCTGGTGCTCCGCTGGGCGGAACCAGCCGAACCTGCGCGCCAGCGCGCCGATGACGGGGATCGCGACCTTGTTGATGAGGAGGCCCGACGGGCCACTCATCATCGCGATGTCGCGGCGGCCCATGCGAAGCACCAACGGCTTGGCCTGACGGCGGGCCCGCAGGGGGACGCCGAGTTCGTCGAACAGTTCCTTGTTGGCGCCGCCGAGCTCGAATATCTGTGCGCCGGTGTTGATCCCGAACCCGTCGATGTCGACCGTGGAGGCGCGGCCGCCGACCTGTGCCGCGCGTTCGACCAACAGGGTCCGGTACCCCTGCTTCACCAGCAGTGCCGCGGCCGCAACGCCGCCCGCACCGGCCCCGACAACGACGACGTCGTATGCCTCGTCGGTCAAAGATCCAGGACCAAGCGCTTGCCGACGCAGCGGGAGACGCAGATCATCATCGACTCGTTGCTCGCGCGTTCCTGCGGGGTCAACACCGAGTCGCGATGATCCGGCTCACCCTCGAGGACGTCGGCCTCGCAGGTCCCGCAGGTGCCCTCGGAGCACGAACTGAGGACCTCGATACCCACCTTGCGGACCTCGGCCAGGATCGTCGAATCGGCCGGCACCGTGACGGTGATATCGGATTCCGCGCAGACGACCTCGAATTCCTCGTTCGCGCCGACGTCGGCGTCCTGTTTCGGAGCGAACCGCTCGACGTGCAGGGGCAACGCCTTGGTCGCGCAGATCTCCTCGGTGGCGGCGATCAACGGCTCTGGCCCACAGCAATATACGGCGGTGCCGGCCGGGGCCGTACTCAGATAGGACGTCAGGTCCAGGAGGCCACATTCATCCTGGGGGCACACTTGGATCTTGTCGCCGAACCCGTCGAGTTCGTCGAGGAAGGCCATCGACGCGCGGCGCCGTCCGCCGTAGAGCAGCCGCCACGACGCGCCCTGGCGTTCCGCGGCGTGGATCATGGTCAGTATCGGGGTGATTCCGATGCCGCCGGCGACGAACAGATAGTGGTCGCTGGGCTGCAGCGGGAAGTGATTTCGCGGGCCCCGTGCGGTCAGCGTGGCGCCTGCGCGCACCGAGTCGTGGAGGAACTCGGAGCCGCCGCGGCTCTCCGGCTCGCGCAGGATCCCGATGCGCCAGCGGGAGCGGTCGGCGGGGTCGCCGCACAGTGAATACTGCCGAACGAGGTCGTCGCCCAGGATCAGGTCGATGTGGGCACCGGGCGACCACTCGGGCAGCTCGGCGCCGTCGGCCGTCTCCAGAACCATCACGATGCAGTCCTCCGCCACTGGCCGGACCTCTCGAACGGCAAGGTCGATGGTGTCGGTGGTGCTGATGCTCTCCTCCTGGAGGGGCAGTGTCATGTGGGTCGTCATGTGGGTCCCCGCAATCCGGTGCCCGTGGCCCGATGCGCTCGGATCGGGCCACGGTTCTACGTTGTTTCGACGCCGCAAGCGTGTCGTCTGGATCACTTATTACCGGTTCATTGACTTGGTGTCAAGGAGTTTGGCGCGTCGACTTGTCGCCGCCGTAAATAAGATGACAAGCTCTGGGTCGGTGCATTTTCCCTGTTGACCGGGGGTTGCGCAGTATAAGTAGACTTATGTCACACCCCGCGATGACCTTTTCGACTTCAAGTCATTGATTCTGTGTCAACAGTGTGCTTAGTATGTGATCCACCACACTGCGGATCGCCGGCGGGGGCGACGACATTCGAGATCGGGCCCCTGTTCGGCGAGCCGAGTGGGGTTCAGCCGACATCACGCACGGAACGGGCGCTGCGCGAGCACTTTGGCCCAGCGGGGGCTGGCAGCCGCCACAAAGAAAGGGTTAGAACCATGTCCGAACTGGTCGACAAGGGCCTTCCGGCCGACCTTCAGACCGAACTGTCGGGCTACAGCAGCTACACATCCACCCCGGACCGGGCCATGGAGCTCTTCGCCGAGGCCCGCGCCGCGGGGTGCCCGGTGCCGCACAGCGACGAGCTGGGCGGCTTCTACCTCGCGCTCGACCACGACCTGGTCAGGAAGATCCACAGCGACTGGGAGACCTTCTCGCACTACCCGACGGTGGTGCTGCCGGTGGTCGAGCGGCCGGCCTTCCCCCCGATCGAGATGGATCCGCCGGAGCACACCATGTGGCGCGAGTTGGTGGCCAAGGCGTTCAACGCCGATACCGCCGGGCGCTTCGAGGAAGGTATCCGCGAGGACATCAACCTTCTCATCGACAATTTCGCGGCCAAGGGTTCCTGCGATCTGGTCGAGGAATTCTGCGAGGAGGTGCCCCTCTACGCGCTCTGCCGCATCATCGGGTTCGACCTGGACAAGCGCGCCACCGTGCGCGATATGACGCTGCGCCTCGTGGCGGCATTCGAGGATCCCGAAGAGGGCCCCAAGGCCTTCCTGGACTTCGCGATGTTCGGTGCGCAGGAAGTCATGGCGCGCAAGGAAAATCCGAAGGACGACTTCCTGACCGATCTCGCCAACGCGGAGTTGAACGGCCAGCCCCTCGGCCCGCTCGAGATCGGCCAGATCATGAACTCGTTCCTCGTTGCGGGTCACGGCACCAGCGTCGCCGTGCTGGGCAGCATCTTGCACGAGGTGCTCTCGCGGCCCGAACTGACCGAACGGCTCAAGGCCGACCCCGAGATGATCCCCAGCGCGGTCGAAGAGACGCTGCGGCTGCACCCGCCGTTCTTCGGGCTCTACAAGCGGGCCACCCGCGACGTGGAGCTCGGCGGCACGCAGATCCCCAAGGACAGCTACATCCAGACGTGCTGGGCGGCGGCCAACCGGGATCCCAAGGTGTACGAGAATCCGGACGAATTCGATGTGGATCGCAAGTTCGGCCGCAAGAACCGCCACCTCACCTTCGGCTTCGGAATCCACTCGTGCCCCGGCGCTCCCACCGCGCGGATGGAACTGCGCATCGCCGTCGAGGAATTGCTGCGCCGACTGCCCGACATCACCCTTGTCGATCCGTCGGCGGCGAAGTACGAGTTCCACGGCACCGAAACGGCGGCGATCGGCTCTCTGCCGGCCACTTTCACGCCCGCACCGTGACGCCCGTGACGATGAGAGTTGAGATCGATTACGACCGTTGCGAAGGCCATGGGGTCTGCGTCGGCTTGGCGCCGGAGGTGTTCGTGCTCGAGGACGACGACGAACAGGTGCGTCTGCTGACCGACACCCCCGACGCCTCGCTGGCGGAAGCAGTGACGCTGGCGGGCAAACGCTGTCCGATCCAGGCCATCCGAATCAGTTCCTGAAGTTCAGGCGTAGACGAAGGGTTTGGCATTGACCACGCCCTCCGAGATGACTACGCCCTCTGAGATCGAGGAGAGCCGACCGTAATGACGGTTACTCAAACCGCGCCGCCCGCGGCGGATACCCGACCACGGCCCGTCGCGGCCGCGGTCGGGTCCGCCGCGGCCGGCGCCGCCGGACGGCTCGCGGAGATTCCGGTGCACAGCGCGGCCACCACCGGCCGGGGTGTCCTGCTGGCCGCGTCGGTGTTCCGGTACGCCGTGACCGACACGCTGACGCTGCGACTTCCCTTCGGGGAGACCATGTCTCAGGCCTGGATCCTGCTCCGGGTGACCGTGCTGCCGGCGATCCTGATGGCGATTCCCTTCGGGGCGATGGTCGCGGTGCAGCTGTCCGGCCTCGTCAACGAGGTGGGTGCCAACTCGCTCGTCGGGTCGGCAACCGGGGTGGCCGTCCTGCGGCAGGGCGCGCCGGTGACGGCGGGGCTGCTGATGGGTGGTGCGGCCGCGGCCGCGATCGCGTCCGACTTCGGTGCCCGGGCCATCCGCGAGGAACTCGATGCGCTGCGCACGCTGGGGATCGATCCCGTTCGGCGCCTGGTGGTTCCGCGGTTCCTGGCGCTGCTGCTGATCACGCCGATCCTGGTCACCATCGTGATCGCGATGGGCGTGGGGGCCGCATTCCTGATCGCCACGGTGGTCAATGACGTGACGCCGGGCAGCTTCTGGATCTCGTTCGGGTCGTTCGCGAAGATGACCGACCTGTGGTTCACCATGGGCAAGGGATTCGTCTTCGCCTCGATCGTGGCGATCATCTCCTCCCAGCGCGGTATGGAGGCCAAGGGCGGACCGCGCGGTGTCGCCGACGCGGTGAACGCCTCGGTGGTGCTCAACGTCATCCTGATCGTGGTCGTCAACCTGGTGATCACCCAGTTGCAGACGATGTTCTTCCCGATGGCGGTGGCGTGATGGCAACGGCGGCACAACACCGATCTTCGGCACCCTCAAAGCTTTTCAGTTCACGGCTGATCCCGACCAAGCAGCTGCGGGCACCCTTCCGGGAGCTCGGCCAATGGGCCACCTTCATTGCGCAGACCATCTGGTTGCTGCCGATCACGGTCCGCCGGTATCGGCGCGAAACGCTGCAGGTGATGAACAACCTGGCGTGGGGCCGGGGTTCGATCGTCGTCGACGGCGGCGTCATCAGCGTGCTGGCCATCCTCGGCGTCACCGTCGGCGGGATCGTCGCCATCGAGGCCTTTGCCACCCTCGATCTGATCGGACTCGGTGCCCTGGCCGGAATCATCGGCGGGTGGGGCAACGTCCGGGAGATGGCTCCGCTGGTCGCGGGAGTGGCGTTTGCCTCGCAGGCCGGTTGCCGGATGACCGCCGAGATCGGTTCGATGCGTATCGCCGACGAGATCGACGCCACCGAGGCGATGGGGCTGCGGGCGATCCCGTTCGTGGTCGGCACCCGCGTCATCGGCGGATTGCTGTGCGTCATACCAGGTTTCCTGTTGACCCTGATCGTCAGCTTCTACACGGCGGTGACGGTGATCACCGTCTTCTACGGTCAGGCGGCCGGGACCTATGACCACTATTTCATCCAGTTCCTCACCCTCCCGGACATCGGGGCGGCGCTGCTCAAGGCCACCGTGTACTGCACAGCGGTGACGCTGATCCACTGCTACTACGGGTTTTTCGCCTCCGGCGGACCGGTCGGTGTCGGTGAGGCGTCCGGGCGGGCCATCCGGGCCAGCCTGGTGACGATCATGGTCCTGGACCTGGCCACCACGATCATGCTGTGGGGCTTGCGCCCAGAATTCATCTTCAAGGGATAGGTGCGCGGTGTTATTTCGTATGACGGCAGACGCCGAGGACCGCAGACTGACCACCATCGGGGTCGGGGTCGCGGCGGCCTTCGCCGCGGCAGTCCTGGTGGTCGCCATCAATCCGTTCGCCAAGCCGCCGGCCGACCGGACGTCGATCGTGATGGATGTGCCCTACGTGGGCCAGGGGGTCGGGGCGGGCACGCCGCTGCTGATGCACGGGGTGCCGGTCGGTGAGGTCACCGCCGTGGCGGTTCGGCCCGACGGCAACGTGCATCTCGACGCCAATGTCGAGGGCACGCCCGCGGTGGGGCTGACCGACTCCATGCGGATCGACTTCCGGCCCGCCAACTACTTCGGGGTCACCGGCATCAACCTCATCCCGGGCGAGGGCGGACAGCCGCTGCGCGACGGCGCGCAGGTCCGGACCGTCCCGGTGGGCAACTTCACGCTGCCGACGATGCTCTCGCAACTGGGCGAGATCACCGGGGGAGTGATCACCCCGCAGCTCATCGATGTCATCAACCGAGCCACCAGCTACACCGACGGGCTCAACCCGATGATCGAGTCCGGGTTGATCGGCGCGAACACGCTGGCCCGGGTGCAGACCGTCAGCACCGAGCAGTTGATGCGGAACACCACCGGGATCAGCGTGGCCTTCCCGTCCTTCGTCGACAACGCCACGGCCGCCGGGCAGTCCTTCAATCAGGAGTTCGTGACGTTCAACGTCTCCGGCAAGGATGCGTTGCCGGGGCAGGACGTCGTGGCTGAACCGGGCATGGCGGTCACCGAGGAGTACTGGCAGGACCGCGCCCTCGTCACACTCGATGTGATGTCGGGATCGTTCTTCGGCGCGCTCGGCAAGCTGCTGTCGTCGCACAGCTCGGATCTGCGTCCGGTGGTCGACCTGGTCCAGACCCTGTCCGACACGGTGCCCGCCCTGGTGACACCGGTAGGAGTCGACGACATGCTGACAGAACTCCGCACCCGACTCGAGAAGCTCTACGCCGGCTCGCCCGAACAGCGGGCGCTGCAGGTGCACCTTGTTCTCGACCGGATCCCCGGCGTCCAGGCGCCCGTCAACGCGATCGGTGGACCATGATCAAGCCCTGGCATGCATTCTGGCGGTTCGCCCTGGTGGCCGCGCTCACCTCGGTGATCTTCGTCCTGACGGTGAACGTCCTGAGACAACCCGTCGCCGCTGAAACACGCTCCTACACTGCAGAATTCAGTGACATCTCGGGCTTGCACGCCGACGCCGACGTGCGCATCCGTGGCCTGCGGGTCGGCAAGGTGGGCGACATGCGGCTGACCCGTGCGGCCGGTCAGAGTTTCGCCGAGGTCGATTTCACCCTCGACAGTCGCTACGCGGTGCTGCCGGAAACCCGGCTGCTGATCAAGTACCAGGCGCTGACGGGGTTGCGGTACATCGACGTGGTCGAGGCCGCCGAAGTCGACGATCCGGGTGCCTCGCTGGTCAGCCACATCCCGCTGAGCATGACGAGACCGTCGTTCGACATCACCAAGCTGTTCAACGGATTACAGCCGGTGCTCGACACGTTGAGTCCCGACGACATCGACCTCTTCACTGCCAACGTCGCGTCGTTCCTGCACGGCGACGGCGGGGGCCTGGGCCCGATGCTGGACAGCATCAGGACACTGACCTCCTTCGTGTCCAACCGTCAGGAGGTCGTCGCGACGCTGATGCGGAACCTCTCCGAGATCTCGACGACCTTCGGCGGGCATTCCGAAAAGCTCGTCCAGATCCTGGACTGGCTGAACCGGCCGGTGGACGCCGCGCTCTCGGTTCTCGACGAGTTCCGCAAGTCCGAACTCTACGGGCCGGCGTTCACCTCCGCGGCCGTCCGACTGCTCGAGAACGCGGGTTTCCGTGCGGGCGAGGCGGATATGGACGAAGGGCTGGACCGCGCCCTCACCGTCCTGGACGACTACAGCGACGCCTTCAAACGCGTGCCGGTCATCTGGGACAACATCGAACCCGCTGCGGCGCCGGATGAACCGGTCCCGTGCTCCAAGGGTCGCGCGCAACTTCCCGAGACAATGGATGTATTGCTGAACGGACAGCGGGTGATCCTGTGCAACCAGTGAGCAAGTTCAAGAGCCCGATGTTCTGGGGGGTGAGCGCCCTGGTCCTGGTGACGGTGCTCGCGGTGACCGCCGCCGCCGTCTACGTCAATCCACCCGGCCAGAAGACCGTCACGTTCTACACCAACGACGTCGCGGCGGTGCAACCCGGCGACGACGTGCGCATCGCCGGGATGACGGTGGGCAAGGTGAAAGACCTGACGCTGGAACAGGATCAGGTCAAGGTGCGCGCCAAGGTCGACGGGAGCGCCTTCGTCGGCGATCAGTCGCAGATCGAGGTGCGGATGCTCACCATCGTCGGCGGCTACTACGTCAACCTGGTCTCCCTGGGCGACAAACCGCTGGGCGAGCAGCCCATCGCGCGCGAGCGCACCACCATGCCCTACAGCCTGATGGACACCCTGGCCGACTCCACGAAGGTCACCGAAGAGGTGGACACCAGGCCGATCCGGGAATCGCTGGACGAACTGCAGGCCGGCCTCGACGGCACCAACGTCGATGCGCTGAGCGCGGTGATCGACGCGGGCAACTCGCTGACCGCGACGATCGACAGCCAACGCGGACAGATCACCCAGATCCTCAACCTGTCCGACGAATACATCGAGAGCCTGAGCAACTACGGCGGCAAGCTCAGCGAACTCGTCGCCAAGCTCTCGATCCTCGAGCAGACACTGGTGTTGTACGGCAAGGGGTTTGCCGGTGCGCTCAAGGGGATGGGCGACATCTCCGATGCCTTCCTGGTGCCCTACGGCAAGTTCTGGGTGAACCACCGCGAGGACTTCATCCTCAAGGTGCGGGAGTGGCAGGACCGGGTGCGCCGTTGGGTCGACAACAACAGCCGGATCGTTCCGCGGTTGCGCCGAGTGCGGGACAAGATCGAGCGGGTGCTCGATGCCCAGAACGCGCGTCCCGAACTGCTGGCCACCGATCTCTGTATCCCGCTACCGGAGAGCCCCTGCTGATGCCCATCAACCTGACACCGCGCGCGACACGTACCGCCGCAGCGACGCTGACCGCCGTCGCCCTCGCAGCCGGCAGCACCGCGTGTGCGAGCCCGCGCAGCGAAAGTGCCGACTACTGCACGCTGTTGCCCGACACGGTCGGCCTGTACGTCGGAAACCCGGTGACCCAGATGGGATACCCGATCGGCACCGTAACCTCCATCGACGCTGGACCGGCTCATGTCCGGGTCGGATTCTCCGTCACCGAGCAGCGGACGTTGCCCGCCGACGTCAAGGCGGTCGTCCGGTCGCCGTCGATCCTGGCCGACCGGTCCCTGGAGTTGGTCGGCAACTATGCCGAGGGGCCACAACTGGATCCGGGGAGCTGCATCGCCCCGGAACGGTCGTTCTCCCCGAAGACCTTGTCGGAGGTCATCGGGTCGGCGGACACGATGTTGAACGCGATCAACGACAGCGGTTCGACCAACATCGCCGACACCGTCGGCGGTCTGGACCGGTTGACGCACAACAACGGTGTCCGCGGCGGGCAGCTGGTCAGCGCGACCTCCGCGCTGCTCGACAGCCCGGACCAGGCCATCAGCGATCTGGGCACGATCACCGACAACCTGGGGGATCTGACCACCGTCCTGGTCGACAGCCGGGAACCGTTGAAGGAGATCATCGTCGACCTGCCGGCGACCGCCGGCGATCTCGTCGTCGCCCTCGACGGCACCGCTCGCCTGGCCGGCGCCGACGTGGAGTTGGGCACGCTGGGGCCGCTGCTGGAATCGGTGGCCGTGCTGGAGACCCGACTGGGCGACGAAACCCAGATCACGCTGGACTCGGTGAGCGCGGCGGTGCGCAAGGTCACTCCGCACGCGAATGCGCTGGCCGGCCTGTTCAACGGCGTTCCCTGGTGGATCGACTCCGTGGCCCACAGCTACAACCACCGGCAGTTCAACATGTTCAACATCGCCTACCGGCCGCCGATGTTCCGCGTCCGGGCCCCGGATGGACTGGCCCTGTGCGGCTTCATGAACTCGTCGATGCCGGGCAGCTGCGCCGACGTGCACGGCACGCCGTACGCCGTCGACGTCGCGCTTCTCCAGTACGTGCTACAGCAAGCGAGCCGCTCATGATGAAACGTCGGATAGCCGCGGTGATCGTCGGCGCCACCACGGCCATGGTGGTCACCTCCTGCGCGTCGCTGACGGTGAACTCGTTGCCGCAGCCGGGTGCACAGGGCGGCGGGGGATACCCCATCGTCATCGAGTTCGAGAACATCCTGAACCTGCCCGAACGCGCCAAGGTGGTCCAGGGTGGGACGACGGTGGGAATGGTGACCTCGGTTGACCTGCAGGGCGACCGCGTGGAGGTCTCCGCGCAGATCGAGCCCGGCGTGGCCATCCCGTCCGACGCCCGAGCCACGTTGGAACAGTCCACGGTCCTCGGCGACATCTACCTGGCCCTGGAGCGCCCCTCGCTGGAAGAGCAGGGCCCGGCGTTGGTGCCGGATGGCCGGATTCCGTTGGCGCAGACCACATCACCTCCTCAGCTGGAAGACACCATCGCCAACCTGGCGAACTTCGTCGGCAGCGGATCGGTGCAACGGATGCAGGACAGCATCATCAAGGTCAACAACGTCACCCCGACCGACCGTCAGGAGTTGCGGGCGTTGGTGAGTCGGGTCGCGGTCGACCTGTCGGATCTGGCATCCGACATCGAGACCGTTGATCAATGGCTGCAAGGTGTCTCGGGAACCGCCGAGGTGATGCGCCGACACCTCCCGGTATACGCCCACTGGTTCACCCCGGCCGGCATGCTCGGCTTCGACCGGGCCACCCAGGTGGCCGACTACATCGGCACCGTGCTGCCGTCGATCGGCAGCATCTACAGCGGTGGCTACTGGCTGGTGCCCCTGCTGAATTCGATGGCCGATGCACTGGGTGCGGTGCAGCAGACGAAGTGGAACGTCGAGGACGAAGCGGCGGCGTGGCGCACGCTGTTCACCGAGTCCTACATGCCGGCCGACAAGTATCCGGCGATCAACATCACCTCGATCACGGGACCGGACGGCAACGAGATGATCGACAACGTGGAGGACGTCCTGCGGATGCTGGGGGCAATGCCATGAGGACCGTCAAGAACGTCCTGTCGTTCGGCGCCTTCGCCGTCATCATCGCCGTCGCGGCGGCCTATATCGGCTCCTTCGGGCTGCGGCTGAATCCGCCCGAGGATCGGACCAACCTGTCCATGGCCGTCCCGGATGTCAAGGGCCTGGTTGTCGGCTCCAGTGTGCTGCTGCGCGGGGCCGTCGTCGGTAAGGTCACGGCGGTCTCGGCGGAGATGGACGCTGCCTCGGTGGACTTCTATCTCGAGGCCGGCCACGAGATCCCGGTCGACAGCGAGATTCGGCTGGAGAACCTGTCGGCGCTCGGGGAGGCGTTCATCGGCTTCAAGCCGCGGACCACCCAGGGGCCGTTCTTCACCGAGGGGCAGCACATCGCGACCGAGTCGATCACGGTCCCGCCGTCGATCTCTCAGTTGGCGACCAGCGTGGTCCGGGTCCTCGACCAGATGGACCCCGAGCAACTCAAGCGGATCCTGAACGAGACCGACGCGGCACTGCCGGATCCCCAGGTGGTCCTGCCGAACCTGGTCAGGGCAAGTCGCCTGGCGCGCAACATGGTGACCGGATTGGACGGCGACGGCGCGGAGGTACTGGAGAACTTCCAGACGCTGCTGCAGAACGCCCATTGGGTGGGGCCCAAGCTCGCCGAGGCCGGCGCACCGGTGCGTGAGGCCGGGGTCAACATCAACCGGGTGTGGCACGGGATGATGCACACCGTCGCCTGGAACAACCCCGAGAACATGCAGCTGTTCCAGAAGTTCCTGGATCGCATCCAGAAGCTCCTCGACGACCGCGGCGGGGACCTCAAGGTCATCTCGGAGGCCCTGCTGCCGCAGTTCAGCGGCATCGGCGGGGCGCTGATGAATTTCGATACCGCGCAGATCCTTTCCAATGCGCTCGCGGGAACTCCGGAAGAGGGGGCCATCAGACTTCATGTCGCAATTCCCGATCGTTAGGTCGGCCCCGTCTTTGCTCAACCCGAAAGAGGAATCCTCATGGCAGTAATCGACACCGATGTCCGGACCGAGGAAGCGGAATCCACCGTGGACGACGAGTCCGGGATCGACGAGACCGCAACGCCGGTGGGCGAGGACCGGCAGCCCGACACCGCTGCGGACAAGAAGTCCCGGCAGATCTCGATGTCGCTGCGCGGCTTGGTCATAGCCGTGGCGATGGGCGTGCTGATCATCGCGGTGGCCGCACTGGGCTGGCTCTACCTCGACGCCAAGGCTCAGCTCGACGCGAGTGCCGTCGAGGCGAGCAACGTCGAGCGCGCCGAGACCGCCGCCATCGAGTACGCGGTCAACGCCGCCGAGATGAACTATCAGGACTTCGGTGGGTGGAAAGCCAACCTCGTCGGCGGCACTTCACCGGAGTTGAAGGACAAGCTGACCAAGGCCGCCGACTCCATGGAGCAGGTGCTGGCGCCGCTGCAGTGGCAATCGACGGCGCAACCGCTGACCGCGAAGGTGCGCTCGATCAGCGGCGGGATCTACATCGTCGACGCGTTCGTCAGTGTGCTGACCAAGACGATGCAGGCGCCGGAGGGGCTGCAGTCCACGGCGACCTACAGCATCACGTTGGACAGCCGGAACAATTGGCAGATCACCGATGTCGGCGGTGTCGATGCGGCCCTGGGCAGGTAGCGCCGTGTGGACACGAGTGATCGCGGCCGTGGTGATGACGCTCGGGGCGGCGCTGACCTTCAGTTCGACCGTCGCCGCGCTTCCCGGCCGGGACGTCGAACCGATCACCCACGACTTTCCGCAGCCGCTGCCGGTCGTGGTTCCGGTGCCCAGCGATTGGGAGCCCATGTGGCCCTTCCCGTTCGATCAGACGCGCGGTGATGTCACCGCGGCGGAGATCAACGCGGAGCGGGAGATGTGTCAGTGGTACAACGCCCAGTACGCCACCATCAAGCGGCAGATCGCCGGCCTGAACAACGCGATCATCCGCAACAACGGCAACTTCGACGGCCCGGGTGTTCCCGAGCAGACCGCCATCGTCGTCGGGAACATTGATCAGTCCCTGCAGTTCCTGACCCCGCGCGTACACATGCTGACCCAAAGCCACAACCATGCCGGCGACATGTATTTCCCGCTGTATCAGGGCGATGCCTTCTACGGCCTGTGGCAGCAGATGTCCAACGTCTCCAACGGGATCAAGGGCCGCCAGCCGACCTGGTTCACCGGCCCGTCGTATCACCACATGATGCGGTGGGGAAGCAAGATCAACCGCTCCCATGTGTGCCGCTGATGAGTCGAGGAAGGGATATCGGAGATGAGTAGCGGTAATCAGCGATGGCGCGGGGCGCTGGCCCTGATCATCGGCGGACCGATCGTGGCGGCCGGGATGGCGGCCCCGACCGCCGGCGCCGATCCCGGGTCCGAGGTCGAACAGGCGGTGGCGACGGCGCGGGGCGCCTCCTCCTGCGGGGCGCTGCAACACAATGCGACGGTCGAGCAGGCCGCGGATATCGTGAATCGCTCCACCGCCAGCTATCTCGACCACAGCTCCGGGAACGTCCCGGCCGACGACCCGAAGCCGACCGCGTTGTTGCGGGACCTGGGCATCGAGACCGACAACGCGATAACGCTGCTGGGCGCGGGTCGCAACGCCCCCGACGCCATCAAAGCGCTGCTGTTGCAGGGCTATAAGGAGATCCCCAACTGCTCCTACGCCGACATCGGCACCAGCCTGCGCTTCGAGGAAGATACGGGCTTCGTGATCGTGACCGCGATCCTGGTGGGCCCATGACCACATCGAAGTTCACACCCCGGGCCTGGCGCGCGCTGGCGGGCATCCTGAGCACCGCGACGCTGGGCGCCGTGCTCGCCAATCCGGCGGTGGCCTGGGCCGACGAACTCGTCACCTACGAGGTGGTCTCGGACCACATCGACACCGCCAACATCGAATACCAGGACGCCACCGGGCGACTGTGGGCGGTGCACGCACCGCTGCCCTGGCGCATCGACGCGAACGTGCGCGCGGTCCGCGACGCCCCGCCGCATGGCAGTCAGGTGCGTGCGCACTGGCGGGAAAAGGCGTCGCCGGGCCGATGGGTGACCGTGCGCATCATCTATCGAGGCGAGGTCCTGTGCCAGAACACCCTGGATCTGGGCAACGCCGCCTGCTACGGCATCACGAACCGGATCACCTAGGCCCACAACGTGAGTCGCCGAGCAGAAGGACGGCCGGAAGGAAGCATGAGAGTTCGATTGCACAGCATCGCGTTGGGCGTGCTCGCGACGGTGATGGCGTTCGCCGGTGCGGCGCCCGGGCACGCCGACCCCGGCGCCGCCGAGGCCGCCCCGGATCCGTTCCCGGACATCCGCTACTACGAACAGGCCGACGCCGGCAGCTTCGTGGAGCCCGGCGGGGTGTGGTTCATCGCCCCGACGGGACAGAACTGCGGGATCTGGGGCCTGGGCAGCTTCGGCTGCGCCGGAACGATTCCCGGGGCGCCGGCGGGGACCAGTCACATCGGCTGGGTCGACGGCGACCGGGCGGTGCACTACGACTGGTCGATGGCGGTCCGGTTCCCTCCGGCCCGGGCACAGCGGGTGCTCGAACCGCGGACCAAGGTCACCCACGAGGGCACGACATGCGCGGCGACGCCCGACGGGCGGATCTACTGCGAACGGGGTCCGCTGCGGTTCCTCATCGAGCCGACCCGAACCTGGCTGTCCCCGCCGTGGATGGACCTGAGCTGGATCGAACTCGGACCCGCGTCGTGCAGTCCGCCGGGCGGTGGCCCCTGCTACAGCTGACCGGCCTCCGAGGGAGACCCACATCGCCGACATCGCACTTGAAGATACGAACGAAAGGTAATCGACGACATGAGTAACAGCAGCGAGGCCGCAGGTAAGTGGTTCGACATCCTGGCCCGCGGCGCGGTCGCGGAGTGGGACGGGTTCGTCGATCCGGACTTCAGCATGCACGTGCCGCTGATGCCCGGTGAACCCGAAACACCCACCCTGGGCCTGGAACCCAACCGGGCCCGGGTGGGTCAGCTCTGGCAGGCCTGGGAGTCCTTCGAGTTCGCGGACACCGACATCCATGCCTCCGCCGACGATCCGGAGGTGGTGTTCGCCACCACCAATTCGAAGGCGAAGACGGTCTGGGGTGCCCCGTACGAGAACCGCTACGTCATCAAGCTCCGGTTCCGCGACGGAAAGCTCGTCGAGCACCTGGAGTTCATGGATCCCCGCCCGGTCCTCGCGGCCTTCGAAGGTCACCTCTAAACAGCGCAACGCAGAAGGGATTACAGCAATGACAGAGAACAGCAAGGTCGCCCTGGTGACCGGGGCGGCCAGCGGGATCGGGGAAGCGACCGCCCGCGCGCTCGTGGCCGCCGGCGCCAAGGTGTACCTCGGCGACATCAACGAGGAAGGGGCAAAAGCCGTGGCGACGGCACTGGGCTCCGGCGCCGAAGCCATCCAACTCGACGTGACCAGCGCGGAGTCCTGGGAAGCGGCGGTCACCCGGATCACCGCACAATCCGGTTCGCTGTCGGTGTTGGTCAACAACGCCGGCATCTTCACCCCCGGTGGCCTGGAAGCCATCGGCGAGGCGGAGTTCCAGAAGACCTTCGAGATCAATGCGCTCGGTGCGTTCCTCGGCATGAAGGCCGTCGTCGAGTCGATGAAGTCCGCCGGTGGCGGATCGATCGTCAACGTGTCCTCGTCGGCCGGCCTGGTCGGCGTGAAGGACGCCATCGCCTACTCGGCCTCGAAGTGGGCCGTGCGCGGCCTGAGTCGCAGTGCGGCACTGGATCTGGCGCCGTACTCCATCCGGGTGAACTCCGTGCACCCGGGCATCGTCGAGACGCCCATCTTTACGGGCTTCCCGCGCGAGGCCCTCGACATGATGACCGCCGCGCTGCCGCAGCCCCGCTTGGGCAATCCGGAGGAAATCGCGGCCATGATCGCGTTCCTGGCGTCCGATCAGGCCAGCTTCTGCACCGGGGCGGAGTACACCGTCGACGGCGGATACGCCTGCGCATAGGCGCAGACGCCGCGCCCCGGCCCGGGCGACACCGCACTGCGGGCCGGGGTGCGCAAGTGCGCAACCACGAACGGCGAAAGGACGACATTGACCACCATCGGCATCACCGGAGCCAGCGGCGAACTCGGCCGCGCGGCAACCGATCACGTCCTGCGTGCGAATCCGGACACCGATCTGGTGCTGCTCACCCGCAACCCGGAGGCGCTGACGGGGAGCCGATCCGCCGGTTCGGTGCGCATCCGCCACGCGGACTTCGACGCCCCGGAGGAGTTGCCCGCGGCGTTCGACGACATCGACGTGCTGCTGCTGATCTCCACCGATGCCGTCGGTCGCCGGGCCGCGCAGCACCGTGCGGCCATTGCGGCGGCCGCGAAGGCGGGGGTCGCACGGGTGGTCTACACCTCGGCGACCAACCCGCACGTCGCGCATCCGGTGGAGTTGGCGCCGTTGATGCGCGACCACGCGGAGACCGAGGCTGCCCTGCAGGCCGCCGGGATGTCCTGGACCATTCTGCGCAACGCGCTGTACCTCGATGCCTTCGCGCCGGTCTGGGCGCAGAGCGCGGCCACCGGGACGCTGGTCTCCAACAACGGGACCGGGCGACACGCCCCCGTCGCACGCGATGACTGCGCCGCCGCCGCGGCGGCGGCGCTCACCACCGCGGGCCACGACAACGCCACCTACAACATCTCCGGTGCCCAACTGATCGACGACGAGACGCTGGCGGCACTGCTGAGCACTGCATACGGCCGCACGGTCGAGGTGGTTGCGGTCTCGGACCAGGAGTATGCCGCCGGCCTGCAGGAGGCCGGACTGCCGCCCGCGGTCGCGGATCCGATCGTCGGCTTCGGCGCGAGCATCAGGGGCGGCTTGTTGGAGGCGCCGTTGGGCGACACCGAAAGGCTCATCGGCCGCGCCCCGATCTCGGTCGAGGCGTTCCTGTCCCCGGCCGGCGCCTGAACCAACGAAAGGTCGAAGCAATGGTGGATTGGGATGCGGGCGACGACGTCATCGTCATCGGCAGCGGGGTCTCAGGACTGACGGCGGCGTTCGCCGCGACGTCGGCCGGACTGAGCACGCGCGTGTATGAGGGGGCCGCCGAGTGGGGCGGCACCAGCGCCATGTCCGTCGGCGGCGTATGGATCCCGGTCAACCCGCTGATGGCCGCCCAAGGCGTGCGCGATTCGATCGAAGAGGCGATGGAGTACCTCGAGAACGTGATCGGCGACGCCGGCCCGGCCAGCTCGATCGAACGTCGCCGCGCGTACGTCGAGAATGCCGCTCGGATGGCGAACGACCTTGCTCAGCACGGCTTTCGGTGGCGCCGAGCGAGTCGGTGGCCGGACTATCACAGCGATCTTCCCGGCGCGAAACTGGGACGAGTCGTCGAAGGTGATCTCTTCGACCTACGCCGACTGGGCGCCGCCGCCGACACGATGCGCAAGCCCGAGACGCTTCCGCCCATTCCGCTGCTGGGCGGCGACATCGCGGACCTGGTGGTCGCCACCCGGTCCCGACGCGGCCTCGTGGCCGGTGTGCAGACCGCCGGGCGTGCGGCGCGTGGCCTTGCCGCCAAGCGACGCCTGGTCGGGATGGGACAGTCGCTCATCGGCCAACTCGGTCTGATCTGTCAGCAGCTCGAGATTCCGGTGCAACGCAATAGTCCGCTGCGCGAACTCGTCGAGGTGGACGGCCGGGTCCAGGGTGTGGTCATCGAGCAGGGTGGGCGGTTGCGCCGAATTTTCGCCCGGCACGGGGTGGTGCTGGCCGGCGGGGGATTCTCCCAGAACGCCGAACTGCGCCGGCAGTATCAGCCGGTCGGCGCCGAGTGGTCCGCCGCGATCCCCGGCGATCAGGGTGACATCCTGATCGCCGGGATGAAGATCGGCGCCGCGACGGCCAACATGGAGGGCGCCTGGTGGGTTCCGGTCGTTCTGCCGCCCAACGGGAATCGTGACTTCCTGGTGTGGGAGCGCTCCTTGCCGGGCAGCATTGTCATCGATCAGAGCGGGCGACGGTTCGCCAACGAGTCCGCCGACTACACGACCTTCGCCCAGCAGATGCTGGAGAACGACAAGTCGGTGCCGACGGTGCCCGCGTGGCTGATCATCGACTCTAGGCACCGGCGCCGGTACATGTTCGGCGGTGTCCCGGGCGGGTACACGCCCCGGTCGTGGATCAAGTCCGGCTACCTGATCAAGGAACGTTCGCTGGAGGCGCTGTCGCAGCGCTGCGGTCTGCCGGCCGCGGCCGTGCGCGCCACCGTCACGAGGTTCAACGAGCAGGCCCGTCGCGGGGTCGACGACGACTTCGGCCGGGGAAGCACGGTGTACGACAACTACTTCGGCGATCCGTCGCATCGACCGAACCCGAATCTGGGACCGGTGGAACAACCGCCCTTCTACGCCGTGAAGTTGTGGCCCGGTGACGTCGGGACCAGCGGTGGACTGCTCACCGACGAGCACGCCCGGGTGCTGGACGAGGCCGGCGAGCCGATCAGGGGGCTGTACTCGGCGGGCAACAGCACCGCGTCGGTGATGGGGCTGCGCTATCCAGGGCCGGGTATCACCTTGGGCGCCGGTTCGGTGTTCGGCTACATCGCCGGCCGCCATCTCGCGTCGGTCGCGGGTGCGATTCCCGGCTCCGAGGCGGTTGTCAGCTAGTCGAGGGGCTAGGTGTAATGACTAGGCGGTGATGTCGATGACGACCTTGCCGAGCTGGCCGCCGGTCTCCAGATAGGTGTGGGCCGCGGCGATCTCGTCTAGCGGATAGACGCGGTCCACCACCGGGCGCAATTCATGCGCGGTGACGAACTCGAGCATGCGTGCGAAGTCGTCCGGGCTACCCAGCGTGGTGCCCAGGATCGAGGCCTGCCGAAAATACAGGGTCGCGGCGTCGAAGCCGACCGCCTGCCCGGCCCGGGCGCCGAAAAGCGCTATCCGGCCGCCGGTTTTGAGGCAGGACAACGCGTCAGCGAGTTCCGAGCCGACGCCGCACACGATCACGTCGACCCCACCGCCGGTGCTCTCTGCGACCGCGGCAGGCCAGCCGGGCTCGGTGTACAGCACCCCACCGCGGGCGCCGAGACCACGAACGCTGTCGATCTTCGCCGTGCTCGACGAGGTGACATAGACCTCTGCGCCGCTGGCGGCGGCGAACAGCACCGCGAACGTCGAGACTCCGCTGCCGGCCCCGAGCACCAAGACCGTCTCGCCGGGTTGCAACCCCGCGCGCGTGAACACCGCGCGAAACGCCGTCAGCGCCGCGCACGGCAGTGCGGCGGCCTCCAGCCAGGACAGGTGCGCCGGCTTGGGATACAGCATCGCCTCGGGAACCGCGATGAGTTCTGCATAGGTTCCGTCGTCGGCATCGCCGAGGACGCCGAAGCCCGGGCCGGGGCCGGCGGCCTTGTCGCCCCAGTTGAGGCCGGGATAGATGACCACCTCCTCGCCGGTGTCCCGGCGGACGCCGGCGCCGTCCATCCCGAGGATGCTGGGAAGCTGTGCGCCCCGGCCGGTTTGCCGCACGATGACGTCGTGCCAGTTCAGCGCGGCGGCGCGAAGCTCGACCAGTGCCTCACCGTCGCAGGGCGTCGGGTCGGGGACCGACTCGACCCGCAATTCGTCGGGGGCGCCCCAATTGCGCAGGACTGCTGCCCTCATGTGTCGACTCTCATTTCGGCTCGCGTCTCATTTCAACTCGCGTAGGTAACCCGCCGCCAATCGGTCGAGCGAGTCCAGGAACTGGTCGTCGCGGGCACTGACCCCGGCGATGGCGTCGCGCAACCGGACGACGGTCGGCGTGTCGTCACCCGCGGTGGCCAGGCGGGCTTGGCGGTCCTTGCGCGACGAGCGGTACAGGGCGGTGCCGAGGGTCAGGCCGAACAGCGCCACCAAGAATTCGGCCGCCCTGTTGTCATCGAATCCGTGGCGTCCCGCCAGGACCAGGACGCGCTCGCCGAGGTGCCGGGCCACCTCGCCCTCCAGCGGCCGGGCGGCCATCGCTGCGGCGAGGCCCGGCTGCTCGACGGCCAGGCGATAGATCGCCCCGAAGGAGTTGCGCAACTCGGGGATCAGCGGCCCGTCGGGATCGACCGGGGGCACCGACCGCAGCGACTCGTCGACGACGAGATCGAGCAGGGACTCCTTGTTCGGGAGGTGGCGGTAGAGCGCCATCGGCGTCACATCGAGCGCGGTGGCCAGCCGGCGCATGGACAGGTTCTCGATGCCCACCGACCGGGCGAGGTGCGTCGCGGCCGCCACCACCGTGGCTCTGTCCAAACCCACGTTACGCACGAATCTCCTCAGCACCGGCCGCTGCCGCCCGAGTGTACTGCGTAGACCTAACGCGCCGAGTGCGGAGTTCGCGTCAGTACGCAACCGTGAACCGGCGCCGACGGTGCCGGGGGTCCTCGATCTCGTCGAGGAACGCCACGGCGAAATCGTCGCCGCTGATCTCCGAGTTCCCCTGGCCGTCGGTGAGCAGAACGTCAGCACCGAGGCGGTAGTGGCCACGCGCGACGCCGGGCACGTGGGCGCCGAATCCGGTTGGGGGGCTGAGATAGAACCAGTCGACGTCCTCGGGTGTTTCGCGCAGGCGGTCGAGGAAGTCGATGTGCAGTGCGATGTCCCGCAGCTTGTCCGGGGGTGCGATCGCCGCCAGGCGCGAGATGACCTGCTCGCCGCCTTCGCTCAGCAGCAGGCCGCCCGCCCCGCCGACGACGCCGATCCGGACCCCGCTGCGCTGCGCCGCGGCGACCAGGATCGGCACGGCGTCGGGCAGGGTGTTGCCGGCGGCGTCGGGACCGCTGGTGATCGCCGAGACCAGGACGTCGGCGTCCTCGGCCAACCGCAGGACCGCGTCGCGGTCATACAGCGACGCGGCGACCGGGCCGCCCCGGGACACCGCGGTGACCTGGTGCCCGCGCCGCAGTGCCTCGTCCCTGATCCGGCTGCCGGCGTAGCCGCTCGCGCCGAACAGCAGTATCCGAGTCACCTGTGCCCGCTCAGCTGAGATCTTCAGCGGTGTAGCCGGATTCGAGGCGCTGTTTCATGGCGGTCAGGAACTTCGCGGCGTCGGCGCCGTCGACGATCCGGTGGTCGTAGGAGATGGACAGGTAGGCCATCGGACGGACTTCGATGCGCAGGGGGCTGCCGGCGTCGCGCACGGGGACCACGCGGTCGACCACCGCCCCGGTGCCGAGGATGCCGGTCTGGGGCTGGTTGATGATGGGGGTGTCGAACAGCGCGCCCCGGCTGCCGGTGTTGGTGATGGTGAAGGTGCCGCCGTTGAGTTCGTCGACGGTGATGGTTCCGCCGCGCACCCGCTCGGCCAATCGCGCTGTGGCCTGGGCCAATTGGGCGATCCCGAGAGCACTCGCGTCCCGGATCACCGGGACCATCAGGCCCTTGGGGCCCTCGACCGCGATGCCCAGGTGGCAGCTGCCGTGATAGGTGACCTCGGTGACGTCGCCGTTCAGCGAGGCGTTGAGCATCGGGTAGTCGGGCAGCGCATCCAGGGCGGCCTTGGCGAGGAACGGCAGGAACGACAGCTTGGTGCCGGTGCGGCCCAGGAACTCCTCCTTGTGCTCGGCCCGCAGCCGGCTGATGGCCGAGAGGTCGACCTCCAGGACCGTGGTGAGCTGCGCCGACACCTGCAGCGATTCGAGCATCCGGCGGGCGATGGTGCGCCGGATCGGCGGGAGCTTCTCGGTGGTGCCGCCGCGGTGCGCTGCCGGGGCGGGTGCGGGTGGCGCGATGACCGGCGGCGTCGCGACGACGGGTGTCGTGGCGACGGGTGTCGGGGCCGGCTCGGGTTCCGGTTCCGGTGTCGGCACGGGCTCCGGCGCCGCGGCCGGGGCCGTCCCGGCGTCGTCGCTGCCGGACACGGTCGCCAAGCCGCCCCCGACGGGGACCACGTCGTCCTCCTCGGCGAGGATCTCGGTGATGGTGCCGCTGTGCGGGGAGGCGACCTCGGTGTCGACCTTGTCGGTGGCGACCTCGAGCAGCGGCTCGTCCACCTCGACGTAGTCGCCGACGGATTTGAGCCAGCGGGTCACCGTGGCCTGTTCGACCCCCTCGCCGAGTTCGGGCAGGCAGACGGTGGCCGTGGGGGTCTGGGTGGTGGTGTTCATCAGTGTGTGCGGTCCGATCACGGAAGTTCTGTTGTGGGAGGGGTCTATTCGGTGATGTCGAGCGCGGCGCGGACGATGCTGTCGGTATCGATGCCGTGGTAGCGGTAGACGTCGCCGAGGTCGCCGGCCTGACCGAACTTGGAGACGCCCAGCGCGGTCAGCGGAACCCGCTGGATGTTGGCCAGGAACGCGAGCGTGTGCGGGTGTCCGTCGAGGACGGTCACGATCGGGTTCGCCCGGTCGGCTCCGAAGAGCTGATCGAGGATCCAGGTGTCGGCGGAGCCGTGGCCCTGGCGGGCCTGCCAGGCCTCGAACAGCAATCCCGGGCTGGTCACACAGATGACGTCGGCGGGAATGCCGGCCTGCTCCAACCGGTCGGCCGCCGCGAGCGCCTCGGTGATCATGGCGCCCATGGCGGCAATGGTGACCCGCGCGGAGTCGTTGCGGCGCAGCGGGTATCCGCCCGCGATGACCTGGCGGCGCCGACGTTCCCGCGCGGCGGGATCCTCGGGCACGGCGGCCAGGGACTGGTCGACGGGGCGCGTCGACAGTCGCAGATAGGCCGAGGTCCCGTCGGGGCGGCCGAGCTTGGCGATGCTGGCCAGCATCGTCCATTCGACGTCGAGGGCGAAGGCCGGTTCGTAGCTGATGCAGCCAGGCTGCTCGAGCCCGATGGACGGGGTCTTGATGGACTGGTGCGCACCGCCCTCGGCGGCCAGGCTGACGCCGGACGGGGTGCCGATGAGGATGGACTGTCCGCCGGCGTAGATGCCGAAAGACCAGGGCTCCAGGGCGCGTTCGACGAACGGGTCGTAGACCACACCGATCGGGAACAGCGGTTCATTCCAGCGGCTCCAGGTGGCCCCGAGCTCACCGATGAGGCCCACGAGGTTGGTTTCGGCGATGCCGAGTTCCATGTGCTGGCCGGTCGGGCGTTCATTCCAGTGCATCAGGGTCTGCGCGTCGTCGGCGAACCAGTTGTGCCGCTCACTGGCCGACCACACCCCGACCTTGTTGACCCAGCCGGCCAGGTTGGTCGTCGAGCTGACATCGGGGCTCACGGTCACGACCCGTTTGGCCACCTCGGGCGCCTCGCGGGTGAGGTCGAGCAGCAGGCGCCCCAGGGCGGCCTGGGTGGTGGAGGTGCCCTTCGGGGTACGGCCGATGTCGGTGGGGACCTCGGGCCTGGTGACGGTGGGCAGCGGCTCGCGGCGCAACCGCGCCGCGGTGGCCGCACACAGCTCGCCCGCCGGGGTCTCGGCGGGGAACCGGGTCCAGGGCCGGTCGATGTCCATGCCGAGTCGTGTTGCCATTTCGGCGTATTCGTCGGTACTGAGCAGCGCCGAGTGGTTCTGCGGATGTCCCTCGGTGGGCAGCCCGTAGCCCTTGATGGTGTAGGCGAGGATGACCGTGGGGCGTGTGTCGTCGATCTGTTGGTAGGCCTCGGCCAACGCCGTCAGGTCATGACCGCCCAGGTTACGGACCGCCGCGGTCAACTCGGCGTCGTCGAGCGTGCCGATCAGCGCGGCGATGTCAGCGCGTCCCGGGCCGTCGCCGGGCAGCCGTTGCCGAATCTCGTCGGCGTCGCAGCGCAGCAGGCGTTGATACTCGGGATTCTCCATCTCGAGGATCCGCTCCCGCAGCGCGTCGCCACCCTCGCGGGCGAACAGCTTCTGGAGCAGCCGGCCGAACTTGATGGTGAGCACCTGCCACCCGGCCGCGGCGAACATCGTCTCCAGGCGACGGGCCGCGATGTTGGGCACCACGCGGTCCAGGGATTGGCGGTTGAGGTCCACGATCCAGACCACCTCGCCGAGTTCGGCGATGCCCGGGTCCAGGATGGCCTCCCACACGGCACCCTCGTCGAGTTCGGCGTCGCCCACCAGGGAGTACTGCCGGCCGCTGCCGCCCGAACCCAATTGGGTGTTGACGTACCGACGCGCCATCGCTCCCCACATGGGAGCCGTCGCACCGATGCCGACCGACCCGGTCGAATAGTCCACCGGGTCGGGGTCCTTGGAGCGGCTCGGGTAGGACTGCAGGCCACCGAATTCGCGCAAGGTGGTCATGTACTTTTCGTCGAGCTCGCCGAGCAGGTAGTTGATGCCGTGTAGCACCGGAGAGGCATGCGGTTTCACCGACACCCGGTCGCCGGGTTGCAGTTGCTGGAACCACAACGAGGTCATGATGGCCACCATCGACGCGCTCGAGGCCTGATGGCCGCCCACCTTCAGGCCGGACGCGTTGGGCCGCACCCGGTTGGCGTGATGGACCATGGACGTGGACAACCACAACACGCGGTCCGCAATGGTGTCGAGGGCGTCGAGGTCGCTGGTCGCGTTGGCCTCGACCAGGGCGGTGGCGTTCATTGAGTCCTACCGATCGATTTGTTGCGCATATAGATCACCTAGAACATCACTGAGGCTATGGTTGGGCAAGTGTCAGGCGCAGTTTTGAGCATAATGCGCACATCCACGGAGCTCTCGTTGACGGAGGTACGCAAATTGACCACCCCGGAACGCGCTGTCGACAGCATCGACGCGCGCATCCTGCGCGCCCTCGTCGCGGACCCGCGGGCCACCGCCGTCGCCCTGAGTGAGGCAACGGGGTTGGCCCGCAACACCGTCCATTCCCGACTGGCCAAGCTCGAATCCAGCGGTGTCCTGCAGTCGGTCGAGCGGCGGGTCGATCCCGCGGCGCTGGGCTACCCGCTGACCGCCTTCATCATGGTGACCGTCACCCAGCGCAAATTGCGCTCCATCGGGGAGGCGCTCTCCGGGGTGCCCGAGGTTCTCGAGGTGCACGGACTCAGCGGGGTCACCGACCTGCTGGTGCACATCGTGGCCCGGGACGCCGATGACCTGTACCGCGTGGCGGGGCAGATCCTCGATATCGACGGGGTCGAGAAGACGACGACCGGGCTGGTGATGCGCCGCCTGGTCGACTACCGGCTCAGCCCCTTGCTGGAAACCATCGAATAGGTCCCGGGCTCACTCGGCGGCGGTGTCGGTCGTGGCCATCGTCAACGACGTCAGGACGAACCGCTCGATCATGCTGCGTTCGTCGTCGGCCGGGATGTTGCGCCGGAGGATGATCGAGGCGTACACCGTGTGCAGCCAGTCCGCCAGGTCGCTGTTGTCGAGGTCGGTGCGCAGCACGCCCTGCGTGCGCCCGTGGTCGAGCCACGGCCGCCAGAACCGTCCGGCCCGGTCCACGAGTTCGCGTTCCCATAGCGCGTCATGCAGCGTCACCGGACTGCCCTCGCCGAGGATCGCGTTGAGTTCCGGGTCGTTGCGCAGGGTTTCGATGATCTCGACGGAGAGATCCACGAAGGCATCTCGGAACGACGTCGACGGTGCGGCGCCGGCCGCGTCGTCGGCGATCTCCGCGATCCGTTCGACCGCGGCCGCGAGCACCAACTCCCGCCGGTCGAAGAACACCTTGTAGACGAGTTGCCGAGAGCATTCGGCCCGCCGGGCGACGGCGCCCATCGTCACCGCGCGCACCCCATCCGCGCGGAACAGTTCCCGCGCCGCCGCCAGGATGCGGTCCCGAATCGCGGCGCGGGAGGACTGGGGGCTGGCCATCGCCGCAGTTTAGCTGCGATCCGGTGGCTCTATTGACAAGCATGCCGCGATGTAGTCATATGACGGCTGTTGATTACAAATCAATCAATTTGTCACCCCGGAGGAGCCATGACACAAACGCGACAACCAAAGCCGGCCACAGAAGGGTCGGCCCAACCGCCCGCGCTACCGCGCCTTGGTCGGCAAGGACCGGCGACATTCCTGGCCCTGGTCGGGGTGCTGTGGTTCATCCTGGCCGTCATCGTCGTCGCACGGTGGGTGACCTCGGGGGAGTACTTCCAACCGGCGCCGCACATCGGGCCGGACGTCATGGAGGACTGGCGGCTGATCGCCCTGCGCATCTTCGAGGCGATCAGCCTGGCGGTGCTGGCGGCCTTCATCTGGTACTGCGTGGTCAAACCGCTGCGGACCACCGGAAAGCTCAGTCTCGACGGCAAATTCGTCATCGGCGGCCTCATCTGCTTCGTCGCCGACGGGTTCCTCAACATCAAGGAGTACCTGTTCGCGTGGAACAGCGCGAACGTCAACCGCGGCGTCTGGGTGCAGTTCCTGCCCTTCCACAGCGAGGATGCGCCCACCCGCTACGCCGAGTCCCTGATCTGGGGACCGCCGATGTACGTCTACTTCGCCGCCGGCGTGGCCATCGTGGCCTGTCACGAAGCCAAGCGCGTCCGGCGGCGCTGGCCGAACATCACCAAGTTCCGGCTGTTCGTGTTCATCTTCGCCTTCGAGTTCACCTTCGACTTCGTCCTGGAGAACATCATCATCCGGACCACCCACGCCTACGCTTACGCCAAGACCTACGAACCGCTGACCCTGTGGGCCGGTGAGGTACATCAGTTCCCGCTTTACGAAGCGTTCCTGGTGGCCTGCGTGGGCTGCATGTTCACCTGGGCGCGGCTCGAAGCCGAAGAGCGGCCCATCGGGGAATCGCCGATCGAGGTCGGGGCGCACCTGTGGCGGCCCACGCTGCAACCGCATGTCCGCAACTTCGCGGTCCTCGGGTTCTGCTTCCTGACCCTGGTGTTCCTGTACCACCTGCCGTTCAACTGGTTCGGCCTGATCGGGGATTCCTACGCCGACCTGCCCACCTACCTGCTGCCCGGCTACTGAACTACCTCCTGACCCCGGTCCCCGTCGGGCGGTACGCCGCCCGACGGGGACCGGGGTCATTGGCCGTCCTTCAGGGCCGCCGGGCCGCGGGAGTAGCCGGGGCGCAACGTGATCCGCTCCGAGCCGACGCGCGCCACGTCCTCCCACGCGGCGGTGAACGTGCCGCGATGCAACCACTTGGCCAGCGCGGCGATCACCAGCGGGGCGTTGATACTCGTGCGCTCGTAGCCCAGATACGACGAGCGGGTCCGGGGGCTCATCACCAGCGCGGCCACCCGCGGCGTTCCGGGGCGGTCGTCGCGGTCCCCGGGCACCGAGAGTCGGACGTCGGTCACGGTGCCGAGGCGGTGATGGCCGGCGTCCACGACGGGCATGCCGAGCAGGCTACTCAGCTGCATGGCGACCTCCCGGAATGCGGGCCACCACGTGGTCGCGCAGCCAACGTTCCACCCACTGCACGTCGAACTGCATGTCAGTGGGGACCAGCTGCACCGTTGTTCCTATGGACGCCACCAGTTTCCACGGAATGGGCTGCAACCGCGACGGCGGCGGGCCGCCGCCGAAGATCCGGGTGGCGACGACCTGCCCGGACAGCAGGGCGGTCACGCGCGGCGCCGCCGTGCCCGGTGCGATGTCCTCATCGACCTCGACACCGTCGAGTTCGAGGTCGTCGACGATGGCCACCGGAGCGCCGTCGGCGTCGAGCAATTGGCGATCCAACAGATGCAGGCGGGCGTCCAGGGTGGTCATGCTCCCGCCCCCGTCACGATCATCAGCGGGATCGCCGCCAACGACGCCGCCAGAATGATCACCAGATAGATCGAACCGAACATGTTGGTCACCTTTCCGTTGGTGTGTTCGCCCATGTACTCGGGATCGTTGGAGACGATGAGGATCGGCAGATACGTCAGCGGCAGGGCGATGGCGGAGAACACCACGGAGTACTCCGTCACCATCACCGGGTCGACGCCGGTGAACAGCACCGCCGCCCCGACGACGATGCTGACGAACATCACCACGTGGAACCGGGAGGCCTCGGCAGGACGACGGAACTTGCCCCACGGCCAGCCCAGGAACTGCGCCAGCGTGTATCCGCTGGACAGGGTGGTCTCCAGCGCCGCGCCGAAGGTGGCCGCCACGATGCCGACGATGGCGAAGGCCAGCGCCAGCTTGCCGCCGGCCTCGACGACCGGCATCACCACCTGAGACAGCGAAGTCACCTCGATCTGGTTGGGCAACAGCACGATTGCCGCGCCCGCGGCGATGGCGATCGACAGGATGCCGCCCAACGGGAAGCCCACCAGGACATTGAGCCGGGAGGTGCCCAGATCCTTGGTGGTCCAGCGTTCCTCCACCGCGCCGGAGGAGAAGAAGAAGACCTCGTAGGGTGTCATCGCCGCGCCGAACAACGCGATGGCGTAGTACCAGTAGGTGGCCGCCGATTCCGACTCCGGGATCACCGGCTGCACCACCTGTTCGCCGAGTCCGCCCCAATCAGGCTGCAACGCAAAGACACTGACGGCGAACACGATGAGGCACAGGCCCAGCACGCCCGTGGTGTTCTCCATGACGGAGAACTTGACACGCCAGATCACCAGCCACACCGCGAAGGCGACCACCGGAATCCACATCATCCGCCCGACGTCGGTCGCCAACTGCAGGGCCAGGGCAACGCCGCCGATCTCGGCGGTCAGCGTCATCAGGTTGATCAGGAACGAGGCGCTCAGATTCGCCGCGGCCGTTCGCGGGCCCAGCCGCTCGCGGATGATCTCGAAGGTGGCGCGCCCGCTGACCGCGGCCACCCGGCCCGCCATCTGCGCGAACAGGCAGATCCCGATGACGCCGACCACGACGACCCACACGAGGGCCAGCCCGAACCGGGAGCCGACGACGGCGTTGGTGACCAGATCGCCGATATCGAGGAATCCGCCGATGGCGGTGAGGATTCCCAGCGCGACCCCGAAGATCTTCTTCATCAGCGGTAGCCCGCTTCGAGGCGGTCCGCCGAGGCCGTCAGTGCGGCGCGCAGCTGCTCCAACGGGGGATCGGCGACGACGTTTCGGGTGTGGGCCGAAGCCGTATTGAGCAGGTCGATGATGGCGGTCATCGAGTCGGTCAGGAAGCGTTGCCGAGAAAGGTCGGCGGCGTCATCGGCCTTCAGGTCGGCAATGCCCTGAAAGGCCTTGACCACCTCGTCGCGCGCATCGGAGATCTGCACGCTGACCAGCTGCGGCGTGGTGCGATCCCGGATCCGCAGATCCAGGGCCAAGGCACCGCTGTGGGCGGCGGCGACGGTCTCCTCCATCGCCTGGGCGAGTTGGCCCGGTACGCCGTCCCGGTTGGCGGGGCACTGCGACAGCAGCAAACCCAGGGCCACGACCATGACGGCGGCGACGAGGCCGCGCCGTAGGAGCCGCAGCTCGTTCGCGATTGCGTACCACGGCCGTCGCCGATCAGTCGCGCAAGTCCAGGCCCACGATCGGGCGGTAGTCACTGTCAGGAGATAAGAAGGCGTCCCGGTTCATGCCGTCTCCTAGCGCTCGCAGCCGAGGATGCTTGACTGCGCGCTGGAGTACCCGGGACGGGGAGGATCAAACTATGCGGCGTCCCGGGCCAGATGGTCACTGCGAGCACAGGACGAGCACTCGGGGGAGTCGATGTCGAACTGGCCGCACCCGGGGCAAATAAACGGAATCACAAGACAACCGCTCCCTGTCGTTCCGGCGCCCTCGTGGCGCCGCGTTGCCTGCCCTTTACCCCGCGCGGGACAGGTTTGAAACCGGTCTTTTTCCCGTCGCCGGGAGTCGGTATCGCGGGACAGGTACTAGATGAAGCTGCCGCCGTAGTACGGCTCCGGCACCGTCGAAGTCCGCCCCGGGGGCACCGGGCGGACGGTCCGGGGCTGCTGCGGCCCGGTCCCTTGACCGTATTCGGTCTGGGGAGCGTAGGGCGACTGTGATCCGTACTTGGGCGTTCCATGGGTCAGCAGAGCGGCCGCGATGAAAGCCGCCGCCCGATCGGTGTACACCGGGATGTAGCCCTCGGTGTGCCCACTCCAGGAGTTGCCCGGTCCGTCGTGACAAATCGGGTCGCTGGGATGGCACAAGTCGATCGCCTTGGCGGCCAGCGGTGAATCCTGGGTCGGTGTCGACCCGCCTGTGCGGCCCGCGACGTTGCCGAACGTCGCGACCGCCGCAACGTGGTCCATGTACTTGCGCGGTAGCGGATCGCCCCAGTTGACCCCGTCGAAACCGGCCACGATGTTGACCACACTCGCGCCCTGCGAATAGCCGCCCAACACGATCTTGGTGTCGGGGCAGGCGTCCGCGGTCGATTTGATGCGGTCGATCGCGTCCTTGGCGCCCGCGCCGCTGTGCCGCTGGGTGATGGTGGCCTTGTAATCCACCGGGTAAGTCCGGATCGGCAAGCCGCCGGTCTGCCGCCGCAGCGAGTTGACCATGGCATCACCGACGCGGCCCATGCCGGCCGGTTCGTCGGTGCCGCGAGCAAACACCACCTCGGCGATCGGGCAGTCGTCGGCGGCGGCCCACGGGGCCACGGGAGCGGTCAGCGGGATTGCGGTGAGGACCAGGGCCGATGCACCCAACTGGGCCCAACGACGCACCGCCCGCCGGACAAACATCCCGGGAGTCTACCTGGGTCAGGGTTATCCAGCTGAACACTGGCGTGGTCATCGCCTCCGCCAGTAGGCGGATCAGTCGGCGAGGAACTCCAGGACTTCGGGGACGAAGGTCTCGTGGTACTGGAAGACACCGCCGTGGCCCGAGTTGGGGTAGATGGTGATCTTCGCGTTGGGTAGGCGCCTGGCCAGGTCGAGGGAGTGATCGCTGGCCACCATGAGGTCGTTGTCGCCGTTGGCCACGAAGGTCGGTGCGGTGATCTTCGAGAGGTCGTCCGGTGCGTGGAGTCCGCCGGCGGTGATGGCGCGCAGTTGCGCAATCCGGGCCTGGTTCGAGATCGGCTTGTCGCGGTCGGTGGTGCGCTCGGCGAGACGGTCGAAATAGGCGTTGGCGGCCTTCTTGCCCTCGGGAGTGCGCGGGAAGAACAGGAAGTGGCGGGCATCCTTGCGGGCCAGCGCAGCCTTGGCGTAGGCGCCGCCGACGATAAACGGCATCTTCCAGATCCCGCCGCCCCCACGCGGTCCGGATCCGGCGATGATCATGCGGCGTACGAGGTCGGGTGTCTGCAGGGCGATCATCTGGGCTACCGCCCCGCCCACGGAGAAGCCGAAGAGATCGACTTTCTCGTGACCGAGGGCCCGGATGAAGGCGATGGCGTCGGCACCCATCTGCTCGAGGTCGGCGGGCACCTTGGAGCCGGAGGCGCCGACCCCCTTGTTGTCGAAGGCGATGACGCGGTGCTGGGCAGCGATGCCGTCGATGACGCGGGGGTCCCAGTCATCGAGGACCGCGGTGAAGTGGTGCAGGAAGACCACCGGGACGGCGGTGTCGGCGCCGAGTTCGCGGTAGACGAAGCGCACGCCCGCCACATCGATGCTGCTGGTCGGGACGTCTTTCCAGGTGGTCATCATGGCTTCCTTCGTGAAGTGGTGGGTGTGGAGGTCTGTGGTTGTGGGCCGCGCCCGTCCAGCCGGGCCAGAATGTTGAGCACGGTGCGGTCGGAGGTCAGGTTCTTGTCGAGGGCAGGCCCGATGACACCGCGTGCGGCCGAGATCGCCGACCACCGTGTGGGATGAACGACGCGTGGTCTGCGGCGCTCGAGCCCGTCTGCGATGGCGACGGCCGCCGAGTTCGGCGTGACTCGTTTCAGCATCCTCTTGGGCAGTGCGCCGAGAAGTTCGAGCACCATCGGGTCCTCGTCGACGCCATGCTTGATCATTGCGGTGTCGACCAGGGAGAAGTACGTGGTGAGTACGGACACGCCGGCGTCGGCGAGTTCGATGCGAAGGCCGCGGCCGAGTTGCTCGACGGCGGCCTTGCTCATCGCGTAGGGGATGGTGCCCATACCGTTGACGAAGGCGAACACCGACGACAGCAGGACGATTTGTCCTTGGTGGGCCAGCACCTGTTCCAGGGCGGCGTCGACGGTGTTGACGACCCCGGAGACGTTGACCGCCAAGGCATTATCGATGTAGGACTCGGGCGTCGTGCGAAGTGTTGCCGCCTTCGGTAGGAGGCCGGCGCTGGCGATCACCACGTCGAGGCGCCCGAAGCGGTCCACCGTCGCAGCGACCGCGTCGGCGAGCGAGCCGCGTCGGCGTACGTCGGTCACCACCCCGAGCGCGTGGATGGGGTGCAGTCGCGAGGCGCGTTCGGGGATGTCGGCTGCGAGATCGGCAATGGTGACCCGTGCACCCCTACGGAGCAGTTCTTCGGCCGTGGCGGTTCCGATCCCACCGTTGCCACCGGTGATCAGGACGACCTTGCCGTTGAGGTCGTAGGTCTTGGGACGGGACAGCAACCGCATCACAGGCCCCGCCGCTTGCCGAAGGCGACGCGGCCGTTGCGACGCACCATCGCGGCCGTGGTCTTGAGCGGCCCACGCGTGAGGTCCGGCTCCTCGCCACGGCTCAGCCGGTGCAGCTGGTCGGTGTTCCAGCTGATGTTGAGAAGTCCGTCGAGCTGCTTGAGGTCGGCGACCCTGCCCAGGATCGGGCGAAGCCCATATTTGATCTCGTGCGCCTTCAACTCGGCGCTCTCGTCGGCGAGGATGTCAGAGGCCGCCTCGGGATTGGTGACCGACGGACGTGCGATGCCCACGAGGTCGCACTCACCGCTGGCCACGGCCGAGTTCATACCTCTGTGGGTCCGGAAGCCCCCGGTGACCGCGATCGGCACACCACCTGCCACCTCCTTGACGGAGGCCGCGTACTCGAGGAAGTACGCCTCGCGGGCACGCGTGCTCGCCGCCGCGGAGCCCGACATGGCGGGCGACTCGTAGCTGCCGCCGCTGATCTCGATGAGGTCAACGCCTTCGGCGACGAGGGCTGCCACGACGTCACGTGACTCAGCCTCGGTGAAGCCGCCCTTCTGGAAGTCTGCCGAGTTGAGCTTGACACTGACCGCGAACCCCGGGCTGACAGCCTTTCGAGTGCGCCGGACGATTTCGAGCAGGAACCGCATGCGTCGTTCTGGGTCACCTCCCCACTCGTCGGTGCGCAGATTCGCCAGGGGAGAGAGGAATTGGGTGACGAGGTAGCCATGGGCGGCATGGATCTGAACGCCATCGAACCCGGCCGCCTCGCAGACGACCGCGGCCCGGGCGAAGCGATCAATGATGTCCTCGATCTCGACGGCGCTCAGCGCGCGCGGTGTCGCTGCACCGGGCATCGCCAAGCCGACCGCGCTGGGAGCGACGGGAGTGTGGCCGAGGTTGAGTGGGTTGGCTTGCCGGCCGGGATGGTTCAACTGAACGAAGATGGGAGTGCCGCCGTCATGAGCCGCCTTCGCCCACGAGGCCAAAGCGTCGTGGTCGCGGTCGTCTTCGATGACGACGTTGCCGGGCTCACCCAACTGCGTGCGGTCCACCGCCACATTGCCGGTGATGAGCAGGCCGTAGCCGCCTTTCCCCCAGCGGCGGTAGAGGCATGCCAACTGCTCGTTCGGCGCGTGATCGCTGCCGGCCAGCGCTTCGCTCATCGCCGCCTTGGCGATGCGGTTCGGCAGGCGTAGGCCACAGGGAAGGTCAAGCGGATCACTCAGGTTCGCTATCGGATCGGTCACGGTCACTCCAGAAGTTGATTGGATTATGACCATAATATTATGATCGACATATAGTCAAGGCCAACGAATCAAGGGAGGCTCGATGGCCAGATACGCCAGTGATCACAAGGAAGCGACGCGGCGACGGATCATCGAGACGGCTGGTCGTCGTCTCAAGCAGGACGGAATCGACGGGGCCGGCATCGCGGCGTTGATGTCCGATGCGGGACTGACCAACGGTGCCTTCTACGCGCACTTCGCCTCAAAGAGCGACCTCATCGCTGCCGTGGTTGCCGACCAGCTCGACGCGCAGGCCGCTGCGATCGCTCAGCTCCCCGAGGGGCGTGAAGCTCTGATCGCCTATGTCACTTGGTATCTGTCGCCGGAGCACCGCCTGGACGTCGCCAACGGGTGCCCCTCCGCTGCGCTGCTCGATGAGATCGCGCGCCAGGGCGGAGATATTGGTGCCGCCTATCAGCGCGGCATCGCCGTCATCGTGGATGAGGTGGCAAAACGGCTGACCTCGGATTGGTCCCTTGACCACGCACTGGCCAAGACGCGGGCGGTCGGACTGATGACTGTGCTCATCTCGAGCTTGCAGTTGGCGCGAGCGATGGCAGACGAGCAGGCCGTGGACCAGATCCTCAGGGCGGGGTTGGATAACGCCCGGGCGTTGCTGGCTTCCTGACTGTTCGACGGCCGTGGCAGGCCGAGCCGAAACTTGCCCTCAGAACCTTTCGCGCAGCGGGCGATCGTGTGGGGTGCCGCGGTAGATCCCGCGGTCGATGAGCCGGGGGACCACCTCGTCGATGAACTCCCGGATGGACTGCGCCCCGGCTGAGAACATCAGGTTGAATCCGCCGACGTTGCCGTCGGAGTGCCAGGCCGCGAAGTCGTCGACCAGGTCGTCGTAGGAGCCGACGAACTTGCGGTGCGTGGCGCCGCCGCGGCCCACCGCCTGCGCGACGACGTCGCGGACGGTGACCCCGGGCCGTTCCTGGATCCAGTTGTAGAGCCCGACGTAGTTGCCGAAGGTGCTCTTGATGGTCTTCTCGACGTCCTCGGGGCGCGGCAGCAGGTCGACGGGGAACGCCTCGTTGATGTCGCCCACCGGGATCTGGATGCCGAACTGGCCCAACGCGAAGGGCGCGATGGGCGCCCAGTCGACGTGACTGTCCAACTCGTGCAGCTTTTCCTCGGCCTCCTTGGCGGTGCGGCCGAGGTACGGGATGAGCCCGGGGATCGCCGGCACCGAGCCCGGGCTGCGGCCCTGCTCGGCGAGCGCCTTGTCCAGGGTCTCGCGGTAGACGGCGGCGGTGTCGCGGGTCGAGGAGTTGGTGAACACCATCTCGGCGTGCTTGGCGGCCACGCGGATGCCCGCCCCGGAGCCGCCGGCCTGGGCGATGAGCGGCCGGCCCTGCCGGCTGGGTGCGACGTTGAGCGGGCCGGTGACCTGAAACAGGTTGCCGCGGTGATTGATCGGCGTCGCGTAGAACCGGGTCAGGCCGTCGGGATCGCGGCGCAGTTCGCGGTGGTCCCACAGCCCCCGCAGCACCTGCAGGAACTCGTCGGCCCGCGCATAGCGCTCCTCGCGGTCCAGGTGGCGCACCAGGTTGTAGTTCAGCGCGAAGTCGTCGATCACCGAGGTCACCGCGTTGTAGCCGGCGCGCCCGTCGGAGGCTTGGTCGAGGGAGGCCAGCAGGCGGGCCAGGTTGTAGGGGTCGTAGAACGTCGTCGACGCCGTCGCGATGAGCCCAACATGCTTGGTGTGCTGGGAGATTGCGGTCAGCGCGGTGATGGGTTCGGCGGGGCCGCCGTCGAAGGCCGGTGATCCCTGCATGCCCGGGATGTCCCCGACGAACAGCGCGGTGAACAGCCCCTCGTCGCCGAAGCGGCCGTACTCGAGCAGGCGCTCGAAGGTGCTGCGCGCGGGGATGCCGTGCGCCTGCTCGTTGCCGTACGCCCCCTGGTGCAGGTTGATGTCGTTGGCCACCAGGTTCAGATGCAGATAACGTTTTTCCGACATCGTGCTCCTATCAAGGGTTCTCGGGGAGTTCAGCGCATGGTGGCGTGCAGGGCGTCGGTCATCGCCTCGATGGCGGCCTCGCGGTCCAGCGGCCAACCGTCGACCAGCCAGAGGTGCATGAAGGAGTCGACCATGGTGTACATCATCGCGATGGCCAGCCGCAGCTGCGCCTCGGTGGCGCCCGGCATGGCGTCGGAGCGCGCCCACTCCTCGACGTTGGCCTCCATGGTGGCGCGGTGCGCCCCGGCGAACTCCGGGTCGGCCGCGCGGGCCTGATGCAGGGCGGTGTAGAGCTCCGGGGCCGAGGTGTAGAAGTCGACCACCTTCTCGAAGAAGGCGCGGATGGACGGGCGCCCCGACTTGCCGCCGCGCGGCGCGTCCTCCTGCGACCAGACCGTCATCCGGGTGTTGCGCAGTTCCCGCAGCACCGCGGCCTTGCTGTCGAAATGCAGGTAGAACGTGGCGCGGCCAATCCCGGCGCGCCGCACGATGTCGTCGATGGTGACCGCGACGTAGCCCCGTTCGGCGAACGCCTCCAGGGCCGCGGACTCGATGTGCTCGCGGGTCATGATGCGGTGCCGGTCGCGCATCGTGAGCTTCGGTGCGGCGTCCTCGGTTTCGGTGGCGGCCGTGGTGTCGGTCACGCGAGGATCACGCCCTCGAGCCGACCGTTCGCGCGCCACTTCGCCAGCATGTCGAAGAACTCGACGGGCTTGCCGCCGAAGTTCGTCGACAGCATCCCGTGCGGGTTCTCCTTGTCGCCCTCGGAGCTCAGATAGCTCGGCGTGCACTCGGCGTAGAAGGCCTTGGGCTTCTCCGACGAGGCCTCCATGGCCGCCAGCCACTGTTCCTCGGCGGCCTGGGTGGCCTCGATGGTCGACGCGCCGCGCTCGACGAAAGTGCGCACCAGATAGGCGAAGTGCTGCGCGCGCTCCTCGGCGGTGTGGGTGTAGTTGGGGGAGACCCCGGACTGGGTGTAGCCGAGGAAGAAACAGTTCGGGAAGCCGTGGGTCTGCAGGCCGTGCAGCGTCCGCATGCCCTTGGCCCACTTCTGCGACAGCGCCACGCCGTCGCGGCCGACGATCTCGAACCCGAGCCGACGGGTGAACTCGGTGCCCACCTCGAATCCGGTGGCGAACACCAGCGCGTCGAGTTCGTACGCCACCCCGTCGACCACCACGGCGGTCTCGGTGAAACGCTCCACCCCGCGGCCGTCGGTGTCGACCAGGGTGACGTTCGGCCGGTTGAAGGTGTCCAGGTACTGGTCGTGATAGCCCGGCCGCTTGCAGTTGAGCCGGTACCAGGGCTTCAGCGCCTCAGCGGTTTTGGGGTCGCGCACCGTGGCATCGATGCGCGCGCGCAACCGCTCCATCGCATCCCAGTCGGCGCGGAAGAGAAATTCGGTGATCTCCTCGAGGCTCATTTCCCGGCCCAGGCGCGCGGTCTCCCGGGCCACGGCGGGTTCGGAGAGCGCGAGCGCCTTCTGGGTCCAGCCGTCGTCGGTGAGATCGAGTTCCATCTCGACACCGCACGTCACCCGGGTGAAGTTCTCCATCCGCTCGCGCTGCCAACCGGGCCCGAGGGTGGCCGCCCACTGCGGATCGGTGGGCCGGTTGCCGCGCTCGGAGACCGTGCTCGGGGTCCGCTGGAACACATACAGCTGCTCGGCATGCTCACCCAGGTGTGGAATGCATTGGAGCCCGGTGGAACCGGTGCCGATGACGCCGACGCGCTTGTCGGCCAACTTGGTCAGCCCGCCCGTCTCGTCGCCGCCGGTGTAGTCGAAGTCCCAGCGGCTGGTGTGGAAGGTGTGGCCGCGGAACTCGTTGATCCCCGGGATGCCGGGAAGTTTCGGGCGGGTCAGCGACCCCGGCGACACCGCGACCATGGTCGCGGTGAAGTCGTCGCCGCGGTCGGTGGTGATCCGCCACTGCGTGGCCTGCTCGTCCCACTGCATGCCGGTGACGGTGGTCTGCAGCAGCGCGTTCTCGTACAAGCCGTAATGCTTGGCGCAGTTCTGCAGGTGCTCCCGGATCTCCGGGCCATGGGCGTAGCGCTCGCTCGGGATGTAGTCCAGTTCTTCGAGCAGCGGCAGGTAGATGTAGGACTCGACGTCGCACTGCACGCCCGGGTAGCGGTTCCAGTACCAGGTGCCGCCGAAGTCGCCGGCGGTGTCGATCATCCGGATGTCGGTGATGCCGGCTTCCTGCAGGCGCGCCGCGGCCAGGATGCTGCCCAAACCCGCGCCGATGATCGCCACCTGCACGTGGTCGCGCACCGGGTCGCGCTCGACCCGTTCGGTCCACGGGTCGTCGGCGTAATGCGAGAAATCGGCGGTGACCTCGACGAACTGGTCCACCGCGTCGGGCCGCAGGCGCTTGTCGCGTTCGATCGCGTACTTCGCGCGCACCCACTCGGCGTCGTACTCCGCCGGCTTGGGTCCCAGGGAAGTGGCCGCTTCTGGCATCTCGTCGCGCTCCTCGCAAATCTCGCTGGACGGTGTGTCTACTAAACAGACGTAGGGGCATCTTGCCAGATGGGGCATCTATCTGGCTAGGGCTTGGTGTGGGTGGCAGCGACAACAGCGGGGCTCCGCGGCTTCGGTTGTTGCTCGTAGGAATGCCTATGGGCGCGGCGACTGGCCGGAACCCAGCAGCAACTCGACCAGATCTGAGAGGGCGTTGTACCCGTACTCCCGCTGCTCGGTGCTCTCGATCAGCAGCCAGGCCGGATGTTGCTGTGCTTTGAGTTCATGCCAGAGCTTCCGGATGCGTCCGCGGTCGCTGCCGCGCACCTGGTCAGCGACGGCCTCGGGATCGTCGATGCAGCAGGCGAGGACCGCCGCGTCCCGGAGGTGGCGCTCCGCATCCCGGTTGTCAGCGGTGTAGGCCGCGCCTTTCAGGCCAAGGGCCGCTATCACGGAGGGCAGGCTGAACCGCACTGGTTTCGAATCAATGTGAAGGGTGACGTTCACCGTGCGCTGTAATGCTCCAGTGCTGCCGGGTACCCGAAACACGCGATGGCCCAGGGCCTTCGGTGGGTGCTGCAGGTGATCTGCGACCATCACGTCGACAATGTCGGAACCGCGTTCGAAACAGTGGATGAACCCGTTCGGTTTATTCGGTCTCCGCAGCACGAAGCCAAGGTTCTCGAGTCGTTCGCGAGCGCCTGCGAAGCTAATTGCGTCCGTCTCGACGTGCAACACGATGTCGATGTCCTCGGTTGGCCGATGTCGCACGCCAATACGCGCGGCGTGAACCTGCACCATCAGTCCGCCGACAAGCGTCCAGCTGAATTCGGGTAACGCGGCGGCGACTTCGACGGCGAGCGGCCACGGGTGCGCCCAACCGCCCGGTGGGGGACTGATGTCCCAGCGCTCTCGCTCGGTCAACGAAGTAGGCCGATCATCTCTACTAGTCGGTCCCTGCCGACGCTGCGCGCCCTGGAATCCATCGACTCCATCAGATCGAGCGCGACCGCAGCGTCGGGTAGCGGGTCTACCGGAAAGTCGAGCAGGCGCAATGAAATCTGACCGCCGCCCGGATCCTCTCGCAATTTGAGATCACGCAGTGTGCGGTTGGGGCCGACGTAGAGGTACCCGTCGATCTGCGCGGCATTGTCGGCAGCCAGGCCCCATTCGACTGCCAGCGGGGACATCAGGCCCGTCGGCTTCATCCCCTTGTTCTGGAGGTGGGCGACCAGAGTGTCGGGCGCCATGCGCACGGTAAGGCGCAGGCTCCTTACTGTTGCGCGGCGCCGAGCGAAGCGCGCCACTTCGATCGGGGTCATGGCCGCCAGCCGATCGGCGATGCGCATTTCGTTGCGCCCGTCGGGTACTCGACCGGACAGCAGTGCCAGCGCCATCCATGCTGTTGCCGGAAACGCCGGCCGGCCCTTGCTCGTGGTGCCGTTGTTCTTGGCCCTGTGGACCGCCGCCGATTTGACGACAGCGGTGCGGCCGACGAGGCGCACATACCCGAGTTCGCCGCCAGCGGCCAGTCGCTGCGCTTGCCGCGGTGTGACCCCGAGTATCTCGGCTGCCTCGGAGAGCGGCACCTCATCAGTCACGGTTTATATAGTCGCTTACACGACTACATAAGTCCAGCAGATGGCGCATGGATGGGCCTTGACCCGGTCACCGGGCGCTGCTAAGCAAGTGCTCAGCATATCGCCGAGAGCCGGCGTGCCCCCGGAGCGAGAAGGGTCAACAATGACATCGACGACATCGACGGCGCTGCAGTCCGTACTGGACGACATCCAGAAGCGGCCCGGCACCGGCGAGGTGATCCCGATCATCAACCCGGTGACCGAGGAGCAGATCACCGAGTTCACCGACTGTGGGCCCGAGGCAGTCGACGACGCCGTCGCGCGCGCCAAGGCGGCCTTCGAGGCCGGCGTGTGGGCCGACCTGCCCGGGCGTGAACGCGCCAAGGTCATGTGGCGGATCGCCGACCTCATCGAGGAGCACGCCGAGGAGTTCGCGCAGATCGACTCGGCCAACACGGGCATGCCGCTGATGCAGTCCCGGCTGGTGGTCCCGACGTCGGCGGAGTTCTTCCGCTACTACGCCGGGTGGTGCAGCAAGGTCAGCGGAAGCGCCTACGACGTCAAGACCAGCGGCATCGCATCCGACAGCTACGTCAGCCAGCACGCCTACACGCTCAAGGAACCCTATGGCGTCGTCGGCCTGATCTTCCCGTGGAACGGACCGATCTTCAACGCCTGCGCCAAACTCGCGCCGGCGCTGGCCGCCGGATGTAGCAGCGTGGTGAAACCTGCTGAGGAGACCCCACTTTCGGCGATCCTGCTGGACCGGCTCATCGCCGAGGCCGGTGTCCCCGAGGGTGTCGTCAACCTCCTGACCGGCTACGGCCACACCGCGGGTGCGGCGATCACCGCCCACCCCGACGTCGAAAAGGTGGCCTTCACCGGTTCGACGGACGTGGGCAAGGAGATCGTGCGGGCTTCCGCGGGCAACCTCAAGAAGGTGATGCTCGAACTCGGCGGCAAGTCACCGGTGCTGATCTTCGACGACGCGGATCTCAACCAGGCCATCATGATGGCCGCGATGGGGATCTTCGTGCACTCCGGCCAGGGGTGTGTCTGCGGGTCACGCATCTTCGTGCAGCGCGGTGTCTACGACCAGGTGGTGGAGGGCATCGCGATGATGGCCAACAACATCAAGCTCGGAGGACCCGACGAAGAGGGTTGCGTCAGTGGACCGTTGATCAGCGAGAAGCAGCTGAAGCGGGTCATGGGCTACATCGACGAGGGCAAATCGGGCGGCGTCAACGTCGTGACCGGCGGACATCGACTCGACCGCAAGGGCTATTTCGTCCACCCGACCGTGCTGGCCGACGTCGACCGCGACCTGAAGCTCTACCAGGAAGAGATCTTCGGGCCCGTGGTCACGGTGCTGCCGTTCGATGACGACGACGAAGCGGTCGCCATGGCCAACGAGACTCCGTACGGTCTGGCCGCCACGGCGTGGACGACCAACCTCAGCCGTGCCCACACACTGGCCAAGAAGCTGCAGGCCGGCACCGTGACGATCAACTGCCAGCTGGTCTTCGACCACTCGGTGCCCTTCGGTGGGTACAAGCAGTCCGGGTGGGGCCACGAGTTCGGGCCGGAAGGGTTGGACGCCTACCTGAAGACGAAATCCGTGTGGGCGCAGCTGTAACCGCCGAGATGACGGGCGTTTAGGCCGTCAGCGTCTCGCGCATTCCCGGCGCCAGCACGGGGTCGAGGACGTCCCAGTCCACGGTGATCGGGTAGTAGTCGCCGAGCACGTGGGCCACCGAGATGAAGACCACCAGGCCGTCGTCGTCGGGAACCCACGCGGCCAGCTGATCGGCGAGAGGTTCCGGCGCGGACTGCCCGGCCAGCTTCTCGTCCTCGGCGATCTCGGCGTTGATGCCGTCGACCAACGCGGTCAGCCCCGCGGTCTCGTCGGTGAACAGATCGGTGATCATGATCGGCTCGGCGGTCTTTGCGTCGATCACCGTGGTCGCCACCGCGTTGAACGGGTGCGCCGCGCGCTCGACGGAGATGTTGAGCAGCAGCACGCCGGCCACCGACCCGGTCCCGATGTGGGTGACCTCGCTGCGATCGTCCTCGCCGAGCACCCCGGGCCACACCGACACCGGGGTGTTGTCCTCGGTGGGCACCAGGTAGTCGTCGAGCGCGGCGCGCATACCGGAGTTGAACCAGTCGCGCACCGCGGCGTCGCCGCCGCGCAACTGCGGCAGTTCCGCCTGATAGGTCACGAGCCCCTCGGCGCCCTCGACCGGTTCGACGAAGGCGGTGAAGGGTTCGACGGCGGCGCTCGTGGCGCTCGTGGTGGTCGGGTCCTGCGTCGCGGTCGGGCCCTCGGGGGTCTCCGAGTCACACGCCGTGGCCGCGCCGATCAGGGCGAGCGCGACGGCCGCGGAGGCCAGCTTGCGGGCTGCCGATGTCTGGATCATTGCCTGACCCTAACCCCGGCTGCCTACGCTGGTCTGCATGCTCACCGAGTTGGTCGAACTGCCCGGCGGATCCTTCCCGATGGGGTCACGGGAGTTCTACCCCGAGGAAGCGCCCGTGCACGAGGCGACGGTCGCACCGTTCGCCATCGAGCGCCATCCGGTGACCAACGCGCAGTTCGCCGAATTCGTCGCCGCCACAGGTCATGTCACCGTCGCCGAACAGCAGCTCGATCCGGCGGCCTTCCCGGGCGTACCCGCCGCCGACCTGGTGCCGGGCGCGTTGGTGTTCCGCCCGACCGACGGGCCGGTGGACCTGCGGGACTGGCGGCAGTGGTGGACCTGGGTGCCGGGCGCCTGCTGGAAACACCCGACGGGACCCGGATCGTCGGTCGAAGGCCTTCCGGATCATCCGGTGGTCCAGGTCGCCTACCCCGACGCGGCTGCGTACGCCGCCTGGGCCGGGCGCGGTCTGCCCACCGAGGCCCAGTGGGAGTACGCGGCGCGCGCGGGCAGCGCCACCGTCTACCCCTGGGGCGACGACGCCCGCCCCGACGGCCGGCTGATGGCCAACACCTGGCAGGGCCAGTTTCCGTACCGCAACGACGGCGCCGCGGGCTGGTCGCGAACCTCCCCGGTAGGCACGTTCCCGCCGAACGCGTTCGGCCTGGTCGACATGATCGGCAACGTCTGGGAATGGACCCGCACCCGGTTCACCCCCGGCCACCGCGGCGCCCCGCAGAACTCCGGATGCTGCCCAGCACCCGCGGGGGATCCGTCGGTCAACCAGGTACTCAAGGGCGGCTCGCACCTGTGCGCACCCGAATACTGTCACCGCTACCGGCCCGCGGCACGCTCTCCGCAATCGCAGGACAGCGCCACCACCCACATCGGATTCCGTTGCGTGGCAGGCTAGGAGCCCGGTCAGCGGGGGAGCAGCACCGCCACGGCGGCCACCGCCGCGGGCAATCCGAATAACGCGAGCAGGCCCTTGCCGCTGAACTGTGCCCGTAGGTGGAAGCCGTAGTCACCCCATCCGGCGGCGTCGGCGGTGCCGGGGATGATCACCCACGACGGACGCCACCGGCAGATGATCAACCAGTCCACGAGCACCAGATCAACGAGGCAGAAGAGTGCGGCGGTGCCGAGCGCCATTCCGTAGGCCGACAGCAACCCGCGCGCCGGGTCGGCGTCGAGCCAACTCCAGGTCGTCCAGAGCACCGCTGCGAGCAGCGTCAAGATGAACGCGGGGCCCAGAACCCACGAAAGGCGTCGCTCGGTCCTGGTGAACGGGGGCATCCTCGACTGGATGTCGGGCGGATAGTCGTCGGCGAAAGCCGGCCGTGCCCACCGCAGGCAGACCAGCAGGATCGCGGTCGGGATCAGCAACGACCCCCCGCCGAACACCAGTGCGTGCCACAGCCAGGAACCCATGCTCACCTTCCGACTTGAAAAGCCTAGGTGCCGGGGTGGGTGAACGGGGCCGGCCCTCAACGGTTCCCGCCCAGGCTCACCGCACGGCTAACGGGTGACTACAGCTCGAACACCTGACCCTGCCGCGGCACCACGGCGTCCCAACCGAACTCGCGGCCCAGTCGCACGCGCAACGCGTCGGCGGGCTGCGGTTCGCCGTGGACCACGAACACCCGCCGCGGCGGGGTGGTGAAACCCGAGGCCCACCGGATGAGTTCGTTGGCGTCGGCGTGCGCCGAGAGCATGCGCAGGTTCTCGACCTGGGCCCGCACCGGGATCCACTGGCCGTGAACCTTGATCTCGCGGGCCCCGCTGACCATCGACCGGCCGCGGGTGCCCGGGGCCTGATAGCCGGTGAGCATGATCGTGTTGCGCGGGTCGGAGGCGAAGGCCTCGAAGTGGTGCAGTACGCGACCGCCGCTGCCCATGCCGCTGGCGGAGATGACGATCTTGGGATCACGATCCGCGGAGATCCGCTTCGATGCCTCGGCGTCGCGGGTGTAGGTGGCCATCGCGCACATGTCCTCGTAGACCTGCCGCGACAGGCGGTGGTCGCCATGGTGGGTGCGCAGCAGATCGCTGGCGTTGATGGCCATCGGACTGTCCAGATAGATCGGGACATCGGGCAGCCTTCCGGCGCAACGCAATTGCCACAGGTGGTACAGCAGCGTCTGGGCCCGACCCACCGCGAACGCCGGTATCACGATGGTGCCGCCCCGGCTCACGGTGGTGTCGATGATGTCGGCCAGGGTGTCGGTAGGGTCGGTGCGGTCGTGCAGGCGGTCGCCGTAGGTCGACTCCATCACCAGGTAGTCCGCGGCCGGCACCGGTTCGGGGTCGAGCATCAGTGGGTCGTCGTAGCGGCCCAGATCGCCGGAGAACACGATGCGCCGCCCCTGCCAGAGCACGTCGACGGTCGCCGCGCCCAGAATGTGTCCGGCCCGCCGGAACACCACGCTGGGGCCGTCGCCGGGCAGGCTGACCTCCTGGCCGAACGGGTGGGTGGTGAACAGCGCGAGCGCGCGCTCGGCGTCGCGGCTGTCGTACAGCGGCAGCGCGGGGGAGTGTTTGGTGGCGTGGTGCCGGTTCAGGAAGTCCGCCTCGCGTTCCTGCAGAAAGGCGCTGTCCCGCAGGATGATTTCGGCCACCGCGGCGGTGGCCGCGGTCGCGACGATGGGTCCGCGGAATCCGTCGCGCACCAGGCGGGGCAGATATCCGGTGTGATCGAGGTGCGCGTGGGTGACGATGACGGCGTCGATGCTCGCCGCGTCCACCGGCAGCCGTTTCCAGTTGAGTTCGCGCAGGTTCTTCAGTCCCTGGAACAGCCCGCAGTCCACCAGGATCCGCCTACCCTCGGTCTCCAGCAGGTGCTTGGAACCGGTGACGGTGCCCGCCGCGCCGAGGCAACGCAGCGTGAGCTCAGAGTCCATGCCGCCAGTCTCGCAGAGCGGGTCGGAACTCAGTGGCCGTACGTGTCGGCATCCACCATCGGCAGATCGGGCCGGTCCAACGATCCCAGCATCACCATGTCGTCGTCGGTCAGGGTGAAGTCGAAGCTCGCCAGGTTCTGTGCCTGCCGGCCCGGGTCGGTCGATCTCGGCAGGGGCACCAGGCCCTGCTGAATGTGCCAGCGCAGCACCACCTGCGCGGGGCTGCGCCCGTGACGTCGGGCGACCCGGGCGATCGTCTCGTCGGCGAGCAGTCCGGTGCCCCACCCCAGCGGACTCCAGGACTGGGTGAGGATGCCCCGGTCCCGATGCAGCGCCACCACGTCGGGCCGCAGCCGATAGGGATGCAGCTGGATCTGGTTGACGTGCGGGGTCAGCCCGGCGTCGAACAGCCGCTGCAGATGCGCCGGCGTGAAGTTCGACGTCCCGACCGCGCGGATCAAACCGTCATCGAGCAACCTCATGAGCCCCTCGACGGCCTCGACGTACCGGTCCTGCTCGGGGTTGGGCCAATGCACCAGGAACAGGTCCAGGTAGTCCAGGCCGAGCCGGGCCAGGCTCTGCACGCAGGCCTGCCGGACGCCGTCGACGCTGTGCCACCGGCGGTTGAACTTGCTGGTGACGAACAGTTCGGCGCGCGCCACCCCGCCATCACGCAGGGCCGTCCCGACGCCGTGTTCGTTGCGGTAGTTCTCCGCGGTGTCGATCAGCCGGTAGCCCGCGCGCACCGCGGCGGCGACCGCGACCGCGGCCTGCGAATCGTCCATCGGCCAGGTGCCCAGCCCGAGCCGCGGCATCCGCACCCCGTTGGCCAGGGTGACGGTAGGTGCCGGTGGCGCGCGGATGGTGTCCTCCTGGGTACTCCGTAGCGAAACGCTGCTTGAAGGACAATCTGGCACAGTCGTCCGACACGGCGATAACCTGGCCCGATGGTGCTCAGAGAGGATTCTCGTGACCGAACCCGACGACGCTAGCCCGACACCGGAAACCGCGGAGGCCGCAGAGACCATGGAGGCACCGGAGACCGGCCCGGACCGCGGCGCGGTGATCGGTGCCGGCGGGATGTGGCTGGCGAAGTGGTCCCTGATCATCGTGGCCATCGCCGCGGGCACCGTGGTGCTCGGCTGGATCGCGGCGAAGCTGTGGGTGGTCGTGCTGCCGGTGCTGCTCGGTGTCGTGCTCTGCACCGTGCTGTGGCCGCCGGCCCGGCTGATGATGGACCGCCTCGGTTTCCCGCCGGCCGCCGCGGCCACCGCCACGCTGCTGCTGTTCCTGGCCATCTTCTCCGGCATCGTCGCGCTCATCGTGCCGCCGGTGCTCGACCAGATGCCGGAGCTCATCGACCAGGCCACCGAGGGCATCAACCGGATGCAGCAATGGGTCGCCGGCCCGCCCCTCAACCTGCAGCAGGAGCAGTTCGACCGATACGTGGACACCGTCGTCAACGCCATGCGGGAGTCGTCGTCGGCGATCGCGACCGGCGTCGTCACCGGCGTCAGCACGGTGGGGACGCTGCTGCTGACGCTGGTGCTCACCGTCGTGCTGTCGTTCTTCTTCCTCAAGGACGGCCGACGTTTCCTGCCCTGGCTGGGCCGGGTGACCGGGCGCCGCGCCGGGCGGCACCTGGAAACGGTGCTGGGGCAGATGTGGGAGAACCTCGGCGGCTTCATCCGCGCGCAGGCGGCGGTGGCGCTGATCGACGCCGTGTTCATCGGCATCGGGCTGGTGGTCCTCGGTGTGCCGCTGGCCCCGGTGCTGGCCGTGCTGACCTTCATCGGCGCGTTCGTGCCGTTCGTCGGCGCGTTCGTCGCCGGCGCCCTGGCGGTGCTGATCGCGTTGGTGGCCAACGGTTTCACCAACGCGCTGCTGGTGCTCGGCGTCATCATCGCGGTGCAGCAGATCGAAGGCAATGTCCTGCAACCGATCCTGCAGAGCCGCACCATGAAACTGCATCCGGTGCTGGTGCTGCTGGGCGTCACCGCCGGTGGTTCGCTGTTCGGCATCGTCGGGGCGTTCCTGGCCGTGCCGACCGTGGCGATGGCCGCCGTCGTCGCCCGCTATATCAACGAACAGATCGACCTGCGCGCCGGAGAACCCGCCGCCGACGTGACGTGACCCCGGGAGAGCCCGGGGCCACGTTCGGTGCCGCGGTCGATCAGGAGGTGACCGCGACCTGACCCCGGTCGAGCTTCTGGGGTCCGTTGCCGCCGGGGCGGATGTCGAAATCAAAGATCTCGGTGGGCAGGAACACCGAGCAGCAGGCGTTCGGAATGTCCACGACACCGCCGATGCGGCCCTCGATGGGGGAGGTGCCCAGGATCAGGTACGCCTGCTCGCCGGTGTATCCCCACTTCTTCAGGTAGGCAATGGCATTGAGGCAGGCGTTGCGGTAGGCCATCGTGGCGTCCATGTACGCGTTGCGGTTCTGTTCGTGCTCGACGGAGATGCCGATGAAGGTGAGCCATTCGGAGTACTGCGGTTCGACCCGGCCGGGCATGAACACGGGGTTGGTGGTGACGCCGTAGGTCTCCATGCCACCCTTGATGAGCTCGACGTGCATATCGATGAACCCGCCCATTTCGATGGCGCCGCAGAAGTTGATCTCGCCGTCGCCCTGGCTGAAGTGCAGGTCACCGCCGGACAGCATGGCCCCTTCCACGAACACCGGGTAGAAGATCCGGCTTCCGCGGGTGAAGTTCTTGATGTCGTGGTTGCCACCGTTCTCGCGCGGCGGAACGGTGCGGGCGCCGTCGGCGGCGATGCCGTCGAGCAACCCGCCCGTGGCGGTGCCGCCGAGCGTTCCCTCGACCAACGGCGGCAGCGCCAGCGGCGGAACCCGGTCGGGGTCGGTGGCGATCAGGGCCCGTTCCCGTTCGTTCCACTTTGCCAGCAGGTCCGGCGAGGGTGCGGTGCCGAACAATCCGGGGTGGGTGATCCCGGTGTAGCGGACGCCGGGCACATGCCTCGAGCTGCACTGTTGGCCGTGGAAGTCCCAGATCGCCTTGTAGGCATCCGGATAGTAGTCGGTGAGGAATCCGCCGCCGTTCACCTTGGCGAAGATCCCGGAATAGCCCCAGCCCTCACCGCAGTACTGCCCCGAACCTTGTTGCACCGGACCGAGATCCAGAATGTCGACGACCAGCAGGTCGCCGGGTTCGGCCCCCTCGACCGCGATGGGCCCGGACAGCATGTGGCAGGGCGAGAGGTCGACATCGCGGACGTCGTTGGCCGAATCGTTGTTGCCGATCTGACCGTCGGTCCATTCTTTGCATTCGATCCGGAAGTCGCTGCCCGGCTTCACGGTGGCGGCGGCGGGGACGTCCGGGTGCCACCGGTTGTGGCCCGGAACCGCCTGGTCCCGCATTGATTTGGATTGGTCGACGCTGAAAACGACTTCAGGCATGGAACGGATTCCTTTCAGTTGGATACGGTCGCGGGCGCGACCGGGTCGGGACGTTCGGGAAGGGCCCCCGGTGCGGCGAGCAGGCGCCCCAGTGGGACGGCGAAAACGATGGTGGCGACTCCGATTACGCCGATGACCACTGCCGTGGTCAGTCCGTTGTGCCAGTTCCCGGACAGGATCAGGAAGGCCGGGATGGCGGCGGTCAGGACGCCTTCGACAAGGGCGACCACGCCGGCGGCGGGCCCCAACGAACTGCGGCCCAGTCCGAGTACCAGGAAGAACAGGAACCACAGCACGGCCCACAGCAGCCAGATCACCCCGAAGGCGGGATCTGCTTCCACCGCGAAGGCATGCCAGGAGTACCCGAGCGCCGCGGCGGCGACGAACAGGGAGAACCAGCCCAACCCGGTCCCGTCCCATCCGGTGCTGTTGTTGATCGCCACCCACAGGTAGGTGAACCCGAACAGATAGAGCCCGGAGGCGGCGAAGGTGACGGCGCTGTCACCGCCGGCCTGTGCGGCGAGCACCGTCGGGGTCAGCACCTGCAGCGCACCGACGAAGTAGTTCAGCGGGGTCGCACCGGTGGGTGTGATACGTCCGAGCAACATCAGACCGTTGATGATCAGGACGGCGCCCACGTAGAAGAGCCCGATGCCGATCATCTCGTCACATCCGGGGGAGTGCGGGAAGCCGCGGATCGCGGCGCGGGGCACGCGGTGGCCCGGCCGCGGCCGGGATGGACGTCGTGACGACGGGGTGCTCGGCGCTGGCATCCGCCGCCGACGCGAGTCGGTGCTGGCCCGCGCTGAACGTCGAAAGGTGCGGCGAACCGAACACCCGACGCGCGGGTGCCGCACACGATGGACAGGCGGGTTGATCTGCGACATCGGCCATGGCACAGGTGATTTTGAACGACCCGCAGTCGTGACAGTCGAAGGAATACGTTGGCATGGTCACCCCATATCGTTTCCGTGAAATATATTCACATGAAAATATATGTCAAGGGTGTGGCGCTCGTGCGAAGCTGGTTTCGGCGGGTGGGTGCGCTACTGCGCGGAGGGCGCGCAGACGAGTTCACGAAGCTGGTCGACGTCCAGGCCGCGGGATTCGAATGCGGCCCGTTCGGCCTCGGCGACGGCAATTGCCAAGCGGCCGCGAAGGTTTCGTCCCCGCCGGGTGAGGCTCACCAGGACCCGCCGACGGTCGTGCAGATCGGTGGTCCGGTACATTAGGCCCCTGGAGACCAAGCGGTCCACGGTGCGGGTCAGGGTGGGGCCGGTGATCATGGTGGCCTTGGCCAGATCGGTCATCGGGACCGTGCGTCGACCCGCCAGATCATCGAGCACGCGCCAGTCCTCCACCTTGAGGTCCGACTCCGCCAGTACCTGGGCGATGGCCGCCTCCACGTGCTGGGTCAGGCGTGCCAGGGGCAGCAGGAGATTGAGGGGGTTCTGCTGTGTGGCTGCCATGCTGAGGTCCTCGTCGCGCCCGCTTGATCTGTTCAAGATGAAGTATTTCTGCTAGAAAGTATCGGACACAGCGTACACGGGATCGATGGTGGCCTCCGGTTGCAGAATCGTGAAGTGCAGTTCCGCGTCGGGCTGGTGATCCCGCAGCAGGGCCCAGCCGGGATCTTCGGGCCCTCATGTGAGGCCGTGGCCGAGCTGGCCGTGGCCGAGATCAACGAGCGTGGGGGCCTGCACGCCCGCGAGGTGACCCTCGACGTGATCGACGGCGGGGCGTCCGACGCCGACATCGCCCGAGATGTCGCTCGTCGGCTGGACTCGCGATGTCTGGATGCCGTCACCGGCTGGCACACGTCGGCGGTCCGAAATCTGCTGTCACCCATCGTCAAAGATCGGATCCCCTACATCTACACCTCGTTGTACGAGGGCGGTGAGCGGACGCCCGGACTGTTCTGCACCGGGGAGACGCCGCGTATTCAGATCGCCCCGGCGCTGTCCTGGCTGCGCGATCAGCTCGGGATCCGGTCGTGGTGTCTGGTCGGCGACGACTACATCTGGCCGCGCGGCTCGGCCGTGGCTGCGCGCGCGTATTGCCGGGAACTGCAGCTGGACCTCAAATCCGAGATCTACGTCCCGTACGGTTCCGACGACTTTCGGGCCCCGGTGCGGCAGGCCCTCGACAGCGGTGCGCAAGGCGTGCTGATGCTGTTGGTGGGGCACGACGCGGTGCTGTTCAACCGGGAGTTCGCCCGCGTCGGCGGGCACGACCGGATGGCCCGGTTCAGTCCCCTGATGGAAGAAAACATGTTGTTGGCCAGCGGCTCCGGCTCGACCCAGAGCCTGTATGTGGCCGCGGCCTACTTCAGTTCGTTGGCCACGGCGGGGGCCATCGATCTGATGGACGGCTACGTCGGCCGCTTCGGGCCCGTCGCACCACCGTTGAACGAGATGGCCGAATCCTGTTATGAAGGCCTGCTGACGCTGGAGGCGTTGTTCCAGCGGGCCGCCTCGGCCGAGCTCGGCGACCTGATGGCCTCGTCGGCGGCCGTCGGCTTCGATAGTCCGCGCGGCCCGGTGAACATGCGCGACGGTCATCTCGATCAGCGTGTCTACATCGCCGAGGCTTCGTGCTTCGACTTCGAGATCCTGGACTCGCTGCACCCGGTCGGCTGATGCGGGCGGCCCCGGTAGGGTCCCGAACATGACTGACGGTCGCCAGCGACGCAAGGCCAAGCAGGCCCGACGAGAGGTACGCCGCGCCAGCCGACGCCGCCGCGAGGAGGTGCGCGACGAGATCCCCGAGGAGGTCCCGTTGGTCGCCGAGGTACAGGAAGCGTTGGCCGCCGACCACCCACTGCACCTGTTGGCCCTGGTGTCGACGATCATCGAGGCCAGCCTCCCGCAAGCCTCGCTGCTGGAGTCGCACGAGGATGCCGACTCGCCGGACCTCGACGATCTCGTCGAAGGCCTGATCGGGGTGCCCGTCCCGGAGACCACCGCGCTGCTGGGGGTGCTCGCCGAGCTCGTCGACGACCCCGAGCTGGCGGCGCTGTGCGCCCAGGAGGTCGACCATCGCGACGACGAATTACCCGCCTGGATCAGCGAATTGGAGCGCACCAGCGTCTATCGGGCCGCGCGGATGAGCCATGTGCTCGGCGACGGCGACGATCTGATGCTCGGGGTGCGCCTGCCCGGCGGTTTCGAGATGACCTGCGTCGCGCACCTCGACCACAACCTGCATTCCTGCGTCGGCGACGCGTTCCTGGTGCCGGACTCGCTCGACGCGGTGCTGGCGGTCGCCGAGGCCAATCGCACCGATGCGGACCTGGAACTGGTCGAGATGACCCTCGCCGACGCCGGTGCCTGGCTGGGGGAGGGCCTTGAGGCCACCGAATTGATGTACACGCCCTCGGAGTCCGACACCTGGCCGGCGTGCCGCCCGCTGGTGGAGTGGCTCACGTACTCGTTGCCGACGGGCGGATCCGGGTACGCGGGGCGGGGCCTGGGTTACGACGAGCACCAGGATCTGCTCGACCGGTTCTTCGGCTCGCTGGTGGGGATGCGGTTTGCCACCGCGGAGCACCGTGAGCTGCTGAATTTCTGCCTGTTCGAGGGCACCGGAGATCCGTTGCGTTTCAGCGAGGTTCGGTTGACGGACCTGCTGACCGCCACGCCGTTCGACGGGGCCGCGGTGCCGGCGGGACGGCTCCGGGAACTGCCGGACCTGCTGCGCGCCTATGTGCCGTTCGCCCACGCCCAGTCCGGGCTGCGGGAGGAACTGACCGCCGAGGCGCTGGCCGCGATCGACCATGGCGAGAGCGAGTACCTGGCCCAGATCTCGGGTTAGCGGTAACAATCATCCCCTCCGCAACGACTACACCGTCAGTACCCTGGACCCCATCTGTCTCGAGTCAGGAGGGCGTATGCGGAGCCGTTGGAAGGCGCCGGTGGCCGCGGTGGCGCTGGCGCTCGTCACGGCCCTCGGCGGCATCGAACCGGCCCTGGCGCACGCGGCGCCGACCCCGGCCGGCAAGGACTTCTCCAAGCCGGCCATCGTGATCCTGGGCTACGGCCTGCAGCCCAACGGCAGCATGCGTCCGCTGCTGCGTCGCCGGGTCCTCGCCGGTCTTGCGGTCGCGCAGGGCTATCCGCAGTCGCCGATCATCGTCACCGGCGGCAATCCCCGCAACGGCGTCACCGAGGCCGAACAGATGCGCCGGATGTTGACGATGCTGGGCTTTCCGAATCACCGCATCATCGTCGAGGACCGCGCCAACAGCACTGTGCAGAACGCCCGATTCTCGGTGCCGCTGGCCGAGGAGGCCGGCACCACCGGCATCATCCTCGTCACCTCCAGCACCCATCAGGGCCGCGCCGACGGCGACTTCATCGCCGCGGGCGGCAACATCCTGGCCACCGTCAGCTACCCGGACGGCAATCCGGCGCTCAACATCACCCAGTTCGTGCGGGACGCGCTGAGCCCGGTCACCAACTTCGGTTGATCACAGCTCGCCGAGGTCGTCGGGCACGTCCACGGCATACTTGCGCAGCGTCTCGAGCGGCACCACGTCCAACGTCCGCTCGTGCGTGCACGCCAGCACCACCGGCGCGGCGCACCCGGCGTTGTGGGCGCGCAGCCAGTTCAGCGCGGTGACACACCAGCGGTCACCCGGGGTCAGGCCGGGGAAACGGTAGGCGCGCACCGGCGTCGACAGGTCGTTGCCGATGGACTGCTGGTGCTTGAGGAAGTCGGCGGTGACGACGGCGCAGATGGTGTGCAGGCCGATGTCCTCCGGCCCGGCCGAACAGCATCCGTCGCGATAGAAGCCCGTCAGCGGCTCGCTGCCGCACGGTTCCAGCCGGTTTCCAAGGACGTTGCGGTCAATCCGGACAGCCATTGCCTCAGTATTCCTGACGTCACTGCGCAAACGGTGGCCCCAGCAAGCGACGCAACATCTCGGCCTCGTCACGGGGGTCTTTGAGCGGCCAGAACCACAGCGCCAGCACCACCCGGATGAGCCACTGCGCGGCAAGCGGATCGGGGACGTCCTGGCCGAGCATCTCCGCCGCCAGGTCGGTGACGATGGGCGATGTGGTCAGCCAGTCGGTGCCCGGGCCCGGTTGCACCGCGCGCATGATCCGGGCGAACGGTTCCGAGCGCATCTCCCGCAGCGCGACCACGGTCGCGGTGACCACCCGCTCGGGCCCGTGCAGGCCGGTGATCTCTTGTCGCACGGTGTCGACCACCTGCAGCGACAGCCGCGCCAACACGACATCGCGGATCGCCGCCTTGCCGCCGGTGTGGCGGTAGATCGTCGCGGGGGAGCAGTGAATCGCCGCGGCCAGCGCGTCGATGGTGAACGCGTCGTAGCCCTCGCGGACGATCAGTTCCTGGGCGCCCGCGTAGATGCGCTCGGCGGCGGCGTCGTGCCGATCGCCCAGCAGCCAGTCCTGTTGCGCCATGGTCGAAGAATTCTCGCACGGTGAGAGAAATATTGCTCTTTCTCTCACCGACGGCGCTGGTAGGCCGCGCCGACTGCGAGCGGCTCCCCGATGCGGACCGCGGGCACTCTCTCGACTTCGCGACCATCCCTTGACCGTGCTCGCCGCCGGCGCGCAGCCTGAGCGCCATGCAGGTCCTCGACGATCCCGCGCGGCTCTTCGATTCCGATGCGCTGCAAGACCCCTATCCGCTCTATGCGCACTTGCGGGCCAGTGCGCCGGTGCACCGGGTCGGCGACTCGCCCTTCTATGTCGTATGCGGCTGGGATGCGGTGATCGAGGCGGTCAACCGGGTCGACGACTTCTCGTCGAATCTGACCGCCACCATGGTGCTCGGCGCCGACGGTCGCGTGAACGCCTTCCCGATGGGTGAACTCGGCTCGTCCATCCATGCCCTGGCGACCGCCGACGATCCGGTGCACGCGGTGCACCGGAAGCTGCTGCTGCCGCACCTGGCCGCCAAGCGCATCCGCGTCATCGAGCAGTACGCCGAACAGACCGCCCGACGCCTGTGGTTCGAGGAACTCCGCGACGGCCGCCTCGAGTGGATGAGCGCGCTCGCCGACCGCTTGCCGATGCTGGTGGTGATCCGGCTGCTCGGGCTCCCCGACAGCGACGCCGACCTGCTGATCCGGCGCGCGTATGCAGCCACCAGCCTGCTCGACGGCGTCGTCACCGCCGAGCAACTCGAGGCCGCCGGCGTGGCCGCCCTCGAGCTGTCCGGGTACGTCATGGAGCACTTCGCGCGCAGCGCCGACGACGACGGCTCCGGGCTGATCGCCGACCTGGCCGCGCGTCACCGCAGCGGTGAGCTGGAACAGATTGCCGCACTGGGCATCATGATCACGCTGTTCGGTGCGGCCGGCGAATCCACCGCATCCCTGCTGGGCAGCGCGGCCTGGATCCTGGGGACCCGCCCGGACATCCAGCGCCGCGTGCGCGCCCACCCGGAATTGCTGGATCCGTTCCTCGAGGAGGTGCTGCGCTTCGAGTCGCCGTTCCGCGGGCACTACCGGCACGTGCGCCGAGACACCTCGCTGGGCGGGACCGAGTTGCCCGCCGACTCTCGGCTGCTGCTGATGTGGGGCGCGGCCAATCGCGATCCGGCGCAGTTCGACGCGCCCGAACAGTTCCGGCTGGACCGAACCAGCGGCAAGGCGCACCTGGCCTTCGGCAAGGGCCCGCACTTCTGCGTCGGCGCCGCGCTGGCCCGGCTCGAGGCCCGCATCGTGGTGCGCATGCTCCTCGACAGCAGCGCCTGGATCGAGGCCGACGACATCGGCCCGTGGTTGCCCAGCATCGGCGTGCGTCGCCTCGAGAAGCTGGGTTTGGCAGTCCAACTCTGAGCGCCGGACACACGTATTCGCTCGTGTTCCACAGCCTCGGCCCAGGTTGCTCTAAGGTCTACTTCGTGCCTCAGATGGATCGTCGCAGCATGATGTTGTTGGCGGGACTCGGTGCCCTCGGCGCCGCGCTTCCCCTTCCCAAGGCTCTGGCCGACCCGCTCCAGCCCGACGCGCCCGCGCCCGGGCCGGGTGGACCGGCCCCCGCGCCGCAGGCCGGCGCCGGACCGGCGATGCGCTTCTCCGACGAGTTCGACGGGCCGGCCGGCTCGAGCATCGACTACTCGAAGTGGCGCGTGGAACCGCGCCGCGAGCGGATCAAGAACCCGGTGTTCTGGGACCGCCCGGAGAACATGGGCGAATACCGCGACAGCCGGGAGAATCTGTTCCTCGACGGCAACGGCAACCTGGTCATCCAGGCCACCCGCGAGGGCGACAAGTACTTCGGCGCCAAGATCACCGGCACCCAGCCCGTCGGCATCAACAGCACCTGGGAAGCCCGGATCAAGCTGGACTGCCAGACCGCCGGCTGCTGGCCGGCCTGGTGGATCCTCAACGACAACAAGGTCGACGGCGGCGAGGTCGACCTGATGGAGTGGTACGGCAACGGCGAGTGGCCGTCGGGAATGACCGTGCACACCAAGCTGGACGGGACCTCGCACCGCACCATGCGGGTCCCCATCGACAACAACTGGCACACCTGGCGGATGACCTGGACCGACCACGGCATGTACTTCTGGAAGGACTACGTGCCCGGCATGCAGCCCATCTTCGAGGTGCCGGCGTTCTCCATGGATCCGTGGCCGTTCAACAACCCCGGCTACACGTTCGTGCCGATCCTCAACGTCGCGGTCGCCGGATCCGGCGGCGGTGACCCGTCCGGCGGCTCCTACCCGGCGCAGATGCTCGTCGACTACGTCCGGGTGTTCTAGCAGCAAGCTATCTTTGGTCGACGGCCCCGGCACCTCGGTTCCGGGGCCGTCGTGCGTGGTAGGTGCCCGATCGCGCGCATCAGTGGGGTTATGCTCGTGGAAAGCGGCAAAGGAGCCGCGGCCCAGGAGGTGCCCAAATGCGTACATCCACCACCGCCGAACTGCCGGCCGGTCGGCCCGTCATCGTCCGCGGTGCCGACGGCACCCGACTGCACACGGAGGTGTTCGGTCGCGAGGACGGCTACCCGATCGTGCTGTCCCACGGCATCACCTGCGCGATCCGGGTCTGGCGCGAACAGATCGCCGCGCTGGCCGACGAGTACCGGATCATCGCCTACGACCACCGCGGGCACGGCCGCAGCGGCGTGCCGCCGCGCGGTCACTACAGCCTCAACCACCTGGCCGCCGACCTCGACGCGGTGCTCGAGGCGACGCTGGAACCCGGCGAGCGCGCGGTGCTCGCCGGACACTCGATGGGCGGCATCGCCATCGAGGCGTGGTCCGAGCGCTACCGGCACAAGGTGGCCCAGCGCGCCGACGGCGTCGCACTGATCAACACGACCACCGGGGAACTCATCCGCCAGGTCCAGTTCCTGGCGCTGCCGCAACGGCTGGCCAATCCGCGCGCGCTGGTGGCCACCGAGGCCATCCGCCGGTTCGGCGGTGTCCCCGCGCTGCGGGCGGTGCAGCGGACCGGCCGCGGCGTGGTCTCCCGGCTGGCGGTCGGCCGCGACGCGCACCCGGAAATCACCGACTTCGTCTACGAGTTGTTCGCCACCACCCCCGCGGCCGGTCGCGGCGGCTGCGCCCGGATGCTGATGGACTCGGTGGAGAAGCGGCACATCTCGCTCGACGGCTTGACCGTGCCCACGCTGGTGATCGGCAGCACCCACGACCGGCTGCTGCCCATCGCCGCGCAGCGGCGCATCGCCGAGTCGGTACCCAATCTCGTTGACCTCGTGGAACTTCCGGGTGGACACTGCGCCATCCTGGAGCAGCCCGACGCGGTCAACCAGCACCTGCGTTCGCTGGTGGAGTCCGTGCGCCGCTAGTCGCGGGCCCCGAGGTACTTGGCCACCTCGGCGGCGGCGCGCTGACCCGAGCACACCGCCCCGTCGAGGAAGCCGGTCCATTCGTCGGCGGTCTCGGTGCCGGCCCAGAACAGCGGCCCGACCGGATCGGCCAGCGCCTTGCCGACCGTGGTCCACGACCCCGGCGGCGGCGCTGCGGTGGGCCCGCCGGGGGCGAATTGCTCGGTGCCCCAGCAGAAGTCGAGATAATCGACCGGGTTCCGGGCCGGTTCCCCGAAGATCCCGGCGAAACCGGCCAGCGCCCGCTCGCGGCGCTGCTCGGGGGTCAGGGCATCGAAGTCCCCGGCATCGACGAAGCCCAGCAGGACCCCGGGCCCGTCCGGTCCGGGGCTCACGTCAAACGTGATAAACACCGGCCCGTCATCCGACAACGCCTCACCCGAGTACCCGTCGGCGCGCCAGAACGGGGTGTCGTAGACGGCGTAGGCCTTGCTGAGGCGGCCCTGCGGCCAGCGCTGCGGCAGGCCCGCGTGCTCCTCGGGCAACTCCGGGGTGACGGCGATGGAGCCCCGGTGCTGTGGGGCCACCGCGACGACGACGGCGCCGGCGCGTACCGTCCCCGCGGCGCTGCTCACGGTGGCGCCGCCGTCCTCGTCGTAGTCGATCGCGTACGCCGCCGCGTCGAGCACCACCCGATCGCCGAGTTCCTCGGCGATCCGCTGCGCGATCGGCTGGGTGCCGGCCAGGAACCGGTCCTGCTGCGCACCGCGTTTCACATCGAGCATCCGGTTGAGCCCGCCGGCGGCCTTGACGTAGCGCACCGCGTGCAGCATCGACACGTCCTGCGGGTCCGCGCCCCAGGTCACCCGGGACATGATGGTCATCAGATCCACCGTGGCGTCCGACGCGCGCATCGAGTCCAGCCACTGCCGCAGCGACATGCCGTCGAGTTCGTAGGCGTCCAGGGCCGTCCACGGGCGGCGCACCGGCATCCGTCGCACCAGCAGCGCGAAGCGCAACCGCACCCAGGCCACGTTCACCAGCGCAGCGAACCCCAGCGCCGGGATGGTGCCGGAGTAGGGCCGCACCTCGCCGCGCCAGCGGATCAGGTTCCTGCCCTCGCAGTACGTCGGTACGGTGGCGCAACCCAATTCGTCGGCCAGGGCCAGCACCGCGTCCTGGGTGGGGCCCACGAACGTCGCGCCCAGATCGACGGGAACCCCGCCGACCGTACAGGTCAGCGAGCGGCCGCCCACCCGGTCGCGCCCCTCGAGCACCACCACGTCATACCCGCGATTGCTCAACTCCCGGGCCGCGGTCAGCCCCGCGAAGCCCGCCCCGATCACCACGACATCAGCCTGCGTACGCACCCGAACAGTCAATCAGTAATAGGCTGCGCTCGGAGGTGCGGAGTGAGAGTTCTGACGGCGCTGTCGGGTCCGGTGGACGCCATCGAACGCGCGGCGGCCCTGCGCGAGGCCGGCGCGGCGGGCGTGTTCACCTTCGAGGGACCCCACGACGTCTTCGCGCCGCTGACGCTGGCCAGCACCGTCGGCGGCCTCGATCTGATGACCAACGTGGCGATTGCCTTCCCGCGCAACCCCATTCATCTGGCCCATCAGGCCATCGACCATCAGCTGCTCTCCGGGGGCCGGTTCGTGCTCGGCCTGGGCACGCAGATCCGCACGCAGATCGAGAAGCGGTTCGGCGCCGAGTTCGATCGACCGGTGGACCGCATGGTGGAGCTGATCGCGGCCCTGCGCGCCATCTTCTCCACCTGGTCGACGGGGGAGCGGCTGAACTTCCGCGGCGAGTTCTACACCCACCGGCTGATGACGCCGAACTTCAGCCCCGGCGCCAATCCGTACGGGCCGCCGCCCATCTACGTCGGGGCGCTGGGGCCGCGGCTGACCCGCGCGGCCGCCGAGCACGCCGACGGGCTGCTGGTGATGCCGTTCGGGTCCACGAAGTTCCTGCGCGAACACACCATGGCCGCGGTGCGCGCCGGGCTGGCCGCGGCGGGCCGCAGCGAGTTCGCGGTCGTGCCGGAGATCATCGTGTCGCCCGGTGAGGACCACGACGGGACGCGGCGGCTGCTGGCGTTCTACGGCTCCACACCCGCCTACCGGCCGGTGCTCGAGGCCCACGGCTGGGGTGATCTGCAACCCGAACTGCACGCGCTGTCCAAACAGGGCCGCTGGCAGGAGATGGGTGCGCTGATCGACGACGACGTGCTGAGCACCATCGCCGCGGTCGGTTCGCCCGCCGAGATCGCCGCCCACATCCGGGAACGGGCCGACGGGATCGCCGACACCGTGTGCATCTACTCCGGCGGTGCGCTGTCGGTGCAGCAGCAGGCCGAGATCATCGACGCGCTCTAACGGAGCTTCAGCACGACCTTGCCGCGCGCGGTGCGGCTCTCCAGCGACGAGATGGCCTCGGCGGCCCGCTCCAGCGGGTAGACCTGCGGCGCGGGTGCGGACACCTTGCCTGCGGCCAGCAGCGCCTCGAGCTGATCCCACTGTTCGGCCAGGTAGCCCGGATGCGACAGCGCCCAGGCGCCCCAGCCGACACCGACCGCGTCGACGTTGTTGAGCAGCAACCGATTTGCCTTGATGGCCGGGATGTCGCCGCCGGTGAACCCGATGATCAGCAACCGGCCCGCCGGGGCCAGTGACCGCAGCGAATCGGTGACGCGGTCACCGCCGACGGGGTCGAGCACGATGTCCACGCCGCGGCCCTCGGTCAGCGTCGCGACGGCGTCCTTGAAGCCCTCGGCCAGCACCACCTCGTCGGCGCCGGCGGTCTTGGCGGCCTCGAACTTGTCCTCGGTGGACACCACCGCGATGGTGCGGCCCGCACCGAGCGCCGGCGCCAGGCGCAGCGCGGAGGTGCCGATGCCGCCGGCCGCGCCGTGCACCAGCACGGTCTCGCCGGGGCTCAGTCGCCCGCGGGTGCGCAACGCAAAGTGCACGGTCAGGTCGTTGAACAGGATCCCGGCGCCGGCCTCGAAGGAGACGTTGTCGGGCAGCTTGAACACGCGGTCCGGGGCGAGCACCACGACCTCGGCCATGCCGTCGGTGATCATCGTCAGGCCCAGTACGCGGTCGCCGGCCGCGACGTGGGACCCGGCGGGCGCGCTGCGCACCACCCCGGCTACCTCGCCGCCCGGGGTGAACGGCAGCTCGGGCTTGTACTGGTAGCGGCCGCGGCTCAGCAGCGCGTCGGGGAAGGCCACCCCGGCGGCGTGAACGTCGATGACCACCGCGTCCTCGGGGGCCGCCGGTTCGGCGACGTCGTTGATGGCGACGGCGTCGGGGCCGTCGAGGTTGATGATCTGTACCGCACGCATGCCCCCGACCCTAGCGACTTCGGTGCGTTCGGTTGCGGTGGGCGCAACCGCGCGCACCCAAATCACTCAGGGGGCGACGGTCAGCCAGTCAGCGAATCCGGACGGGTCGTGGCGACCCAGCGCGCCGTGCTCGAACAGCCCCCAGCCCTCGCTGCTGGTGCCGTCGGCGGCGTGGCACACCGCACGCCCCACGTGGTCGATGACGCCGAAACCGGCGCGGCCGACAATCGCCGGGTCGGTCATGTCGTAGGTGAGCCGCTCGGTGAAGTTCTCGCCCTTCCACATCCCGTGCAGCCAGTCCGAGTCGCCGCCGTACCCGCCGCCGACGTGGATGGGGCAGGCCAGCTTGGATTCCACCTCGAAACGCACCGGGGAGCCGTCGGCGGCGGTGGCCTCGATGTCGGCGCCGGTGGGGATCCGGGTGCCGGAGGTGTAGTGGATCTTGATCCGCGGCCAGCCCAGCTGCTCGATGCGGCCGTCCTTCCAGATCCGGGTGCAGTCGTTGAGCGAGCGGAAGCCGCTGGGTTCCTCCTGGATGATCAGCACGATCGAGAAGTGCTCGAAGGCCATCGGGACGTAGAGCCACCACATGCCCTCGAACGGCGGGTCGGCGGGCCGTCCGGCCGGTTCGGCCTCGCCGACCGGTCGGATGCCCCAGGACCGGTCCCGGCTGCCGATCCAGACATCGGGGTCGACGGTGATCATCTCGCCGTCGATCTCCAGATGCCCGCTCCACGAGCCCAATTGGGCGAACCGCTGGGCGTCCAGGGTGACGCGGGTGCCGGTGCGCAGCACGTGCCGCTGCTCCTGCACGGCATCGAACAGGCTGTTCCAGGTCAGGTTGGCCGCGATGCCGTCGGTCTCGTCGAGGACGATGCGCAGCTTGTGCAGCGGTTCGTCGACCTCGACGCGGTAGTTGCCGACGTGCTGGTTCAACCGGTCGCCGTCGATGGCGTCGGACAGGTGCACCGCGGTCTGCACATCGCCGCGGCGCACCAGCAGGAAGGCGTCCTTGACCCCGAGGTTGGGGTAGTAGCCGATCCCGGTGATGACGAAGATGTCTCCGGTGCGGTCGTGGGCGTTGAAGTAGGAGCGGTCGTAGAAGTTGCGGTCGCTCGAGCCGGGCCACGCAATCGGTTGGGGGAGTTGGTGTACCGGGAATTCGTCCATGGGACCGAGCATCAGGAGTTTCCTTCCAGCAGCTTCTTCATCAGCGATCCGTGGTAGAACAGCGTCTCGATGTCGTCGGGTTGCTCCATCTCGCCGAAGTGCACCCGGCGCGCGCCGGTGCGCATGAACACGCAGCACCACACCACCGCCGAGTAGACGTAGAACCAGCGCAGGTCGCCCACCTCGACGCCGGTCAGTTCGCGATAGGTGGCGCGGACATCGTCCTCGCGCAGCACCTCGGGCAGCCCGGGCAATCCCGCGAGCCCGCACAGTTCTTGAAACACCTGATGCGCGAAGATGATCCACGCCACATCGAGCTCGCGCGGGCCGACGCAGGCCATCTCCCAGTCCAGGACTGCCACCGGTTCGAAGTCGCGGTAGAGCACGTTGCCGATGCGGGAGTCGCCCCAGGCCAGCACCGGTTCGGCGGCCGCCACGTCGGTGGGGAAGTTGTCCTCGAGCCAGCCCAGCGCGCGCTCGACCAGGTCGGACCGGCCGATGCCCGGGATGCAGAACTGGTACCATTGTTTGAGCCAGTTGAAGTGCCGGTGCAGCGCGGTGTCCCCGGGCGGGTCCGCCTCGAGCAGGTAGCCAAAGGTGTTCTGCGCGTCCGGGATCGAGTGCAGCTTGGCGATCACCGCGACAGTGGTGTCCTGCAGCTTCTGCTGCTGCTCGGCGGGTGCGTCGGCGAACCAGTTGTTGCCGAAGGTGTAGGGCATGACATCCGGCGGAACCACGCCGTCGACGTGGTCCATCAGGAAGAACGGGGCGCCGAGCACCTCGCCGGTGTTCTCGAGCCAGCGCACCCGCGGCACCGGAATGTCGGTGAGTTCGCCGGCCGCGCGCATGACCTCGAACTGATGGTCCAGCCGGTAGGCGGAGAACACCGGGATGTCGTCGGCGGTGGGGGCCACCCGCGCGACCCACTTCTGCTCCCGCGGGGCACCGTCCTCGATCCAGCGCCCCGTGAGAATGATTGTCTCCGAGGACATTCCATTGGAGTCCACGCCGCTTTCGATCGTGACGTCCGGGGTCGCGCCGCCGGGCAGCACGGTCGACAGCCACCGCGCGAGCACGGTGGGCAGGGTGTTGACGTCGCGGCTGGAGCGTTGCAGGCGGTCGACGTTTTCTACGGCGGGCTGATTCGACACTGAACCTGCTCCTTCGCGGCGATATTACGATACTGTCGGTAGCGTTATGAAAGCAGACACGCCACCGGTTGACAAGATCTCGGCCGCGGGCCGGCCCCGCGACCCGCGCCTCGACGCTGCCATACTGGCCGCCACCGCGGACCTACTTGTCGAGATCGGCTATGCGAACGTCACTATGGCCGCGATCGCCGAACGCGCGGGCACCACCAAGACGGCCGTGTACCGCCGCTGGCCCAGCAAGGCCGAACTGGTGCACGAGGCCGCCTTTCCCGCCGTGCCGTCGGCGCTGGAGATCCCGCCGGGTGACATCGCCGCCGACGTGCGGGCCATGATCGCCGCGGCCCGCGACATCTTCACCACACCGGTGGTGCGCGCCGCGCTGCCGGGATTGATCGCCGACATGACCGCCGATGAACAACTCAACGCCCGCGTCATGGAGCGCTTCAGCGCGCTGTTCTCGGCGGTACGCACCCGTGTGATCGAGGGGGTGGCGCGCGGGGACGTGCACCCGGACGTCGACCCCGACCGGCTCGTCGAGGTCGTCGGCGGCGCCACCATGCTCCGGCTGCTGCTGGATCCCGCGAAACCCCTCGATGAGCAGTGGGTGGATCACACCGCCGCTATCGTCGTACACGGCGTGAGGAGGCCGCAATGACTGCACGGCTCGAGGGACATTCGGCGATCGTCACCGGCGCGAGCCGCGGGCTGGGTCGGGAGATCGCCCTGGCGTTGGCCGCCGAGGGTGCCGCCGTCGCCGTCGTCGCGCGCACCGAACAGGTGTGGAACGACAAGCTGCCCGGCACCATCGGCGAGACCGTTGCGCAGATCGAGGCCGCCGGCGGGCGCGCCGTGGCGATCCGCGCCGACCTGACCGAGCGCGAAGACCTGCCGCGACTGGTCGCCGAAGCCCGGGAAGCCCTGGGGCCCACCACGATCCTGGTCAACAACGCCGCGTTCACCGCTCCCGGCCGACCGCCCAAGGTGGGGGAGCAGCCGCGGCCCAAGGCCCAGCGGTCCGCCAAAACCCCTGCGCCCTCGGCGGATTGGCCGCCGTTCGTCGGCACCCCGGTGCACGCCTTCCGCCGGCATTTCGAGATCGCGGTGTTCGCCGCCTACGAGCTGATGCAGCTGGTGGCCCCGGATATGATCGAGGCCGGCCGCGGCGCCATCATCAACATCAGCTCGGTCGCCTCGCGCATCCCGGGCTCGGGTCCGTACGAGGATCTCTCCGGCGGGATCCTGCCCGGCTACGGCGGATCCAAGGCGGCCCTCGAGCACCTCACCAGTTCCGCGGCCTACGAGTTGCAGCGCCGCAACATCTCGGTGAACGCGCTGTCCCCGTCGCAGGCGATGATGACGCCGGGACTGTCCTACTACCGCACGGACTTTGACGACATCGGCTCGGAGGCCGACTTCGCCGAGGCCGTGGTCCGGCTGGCGCTGGTCGATCCCGCGCAGGTGACCGGGCGCACCGTCGGGCACCGCGAGGTGCTGGACGGGACATTCACGCCGTTTGCGCCCTAGTGGGCCGTTGCCTCCGAACCCCTGACGAAGGTCCTTTTGCCGAAGTGCGGATTGGCGACGGCCGTGGTGACCCCGGTGCCGATCGGGCCGCGGGTGTCGAACAGGCTGGCCGTCCCGGTCGCCAGGCCCACCTCGCTGTAGTGGGTCAGCGCGGCCATCCCGATGTAGGGCCCCTCGGGCAGCCGGCACAGCGTCAGCGTGTAGTCGGCGTTGATGAACCCCAGCCCCGACGTCGAGAACCCCGTCAGCGATGCGGTGACGTCCACGGCCAGCGCGGCCTGGACGAACGGGCTGTTCGGCTCGCCGGCGACCAATTCGCGCACCTCGCGCACCCAGGCGTACCGCGGCCCGTCGTGCTGCCAGACCATCCCCGAACCGACTCCCGGCTCCCGGCCGTACGGCTTGACGAACATCGGCATGGCGTCGTCGAACTCGGCGGGCTCCCGGGGCAGCGGCGGCAACTCGATGGGGGTGCTCCAGGCCGCCTCGCCGGGTTGTTCGCCCCGGCGCAGATACAGCGCGGACGCGCGCCCCACGACCTCGTCGTGCTGGATCATCGCCGCGTCGATGGCCTGCATCCGGCTGCCGACGCGGACCACCTCGGCGCGCACCCGCACCGGTTCGGTGGCAACCCGCCGCAGCATGTCGACGGTCAGGCGCACCGGCAGCAGCTCCGGGTCGGCCCGCTCCGCGTCGATGGCCCGGGCCAGCAGCCCGCCGATGACGTGCCCGCCCAGTGTCGGCCCCCAGCCGCCCTGGGCGATGGCGTTGGGCACGAACGCGTCGCCGTCGGCCACGAAGTACGGGGTCAGGGTCGCCGTCTGCATGTGTCGTCCTCGCTGATGGTCCTACGGAAACACTTACAGTATCTGGCTCTTGTTCCGGGCCGTCACCTCGGCCCTGCGTTGCGCCAGACCCGCGGCGTCGAGTTCCTGGGTGCCGGAGATCCGCTTCTCGGCGGCCAGCGCGGGTTCGGTGACCCCGGCCCAGCCGCGCTGATAGATCTCCTTGAGGCCGGCCATGGTCGGCGCGTCCACCTCGGCGACCTGGGCGGCCAGCTCGAGGGCGCGGGGTAGGAGCCGCTCGTGGGCCACCACCTCGGTGACCAGACCGATGCGTTCGGCGCGCGCGGCGTCGACCACCTCACCGGTCATCGACAGCCGCCGCGCCATGCCGGCACCGACCCGCTGCGGCAGCCGGGCCGTCATGCCGCCGCCGGGCAGGATGCCCACCCGGGCGTGCGTGTCGGCGAAAACCGCGCGCTCCGAGGCGATCAGGAAGTCACAGGCCAACGCCATCTCGAGGCCGCCGGTGAACACCGGACCGTTGACGGCGCCGATCACCGGGATAGCCATCTCGGCGGGTTTGGTGATGCAGTGGTGGCTCTGGAACCGGGCGAAGTACTCCCGGCCGTGCTGCTGGGCCTCCTTGAGGTCGACGCCGGCGCAGAACGCCGGGTCGGTCCCGGTCAGGACCGCCACCCGCACCGCCGGATCGGCCTCCGCGTCGCTCAGGGCGGCGAAAAGCGCCTCGATCAGCTCGCGCCCCAACGCGTTTCGCGCCTCGGGCCGGTTCATGGTGACCACGCGGACCGCGCCGTGGTCGGTGGTGTGCACGACAGTCATGGTCCGACGTTAGCGCGCGGCGCCTCGGGCTCGTCGAACGTGCGCTTCGATCCGCCTGTGCGGTGTGTTGCGGATGAAACTGCTGCTTCGGCGAGCCAGGCGGGGCGGGCGGTCACCGTGACTGTGCGTCCTCATACGCCATAGCGGCGTAGTAAGAGCGCTATGTCGAAGAACGCTGATGAAAAAGACGTCCTCCTGATGTCGTTAACGGGCTTGGAATCCCAAAACATCAAGGAGGACGTCATGACTCAGGGTAGTAGCTTGTCGCGAGGTGACAAGCGTCGTAATGCGCGGTTGGCTCAGATGCGCGGGTTGGTTCCGTTATGCAACGCGATCGTGGGGATCGATCTGGCTGACGAGAAGCAGGCCGTGGTGGTCACTGATCACGATTCGCAGGTATTGGCTCGGCGCCGGGTGCGGGCCAAGGCCTGGAATCTGACTCCGGTTCTGGCGTGGGCTCGTCACGTAGCCCGTGAGCACGGTTACATCGATGTGACGGTCGGGTGTGAGCCGACTGGTCATCGGTGGCGGGTGCTGGATCAGCTTGCTGCCCAACAGGACATGGCCTTGGTGTGTGTGCAGCCGTTGCTGGTGGGGCGGGCCCGTGAGGCCGAGGATTACACCCGCGACAAGAGCGACGACAAGGACGCGGTGTTGATCGCCCGCCTCGTCGGACAGTTGCGCTGCTATGCCCCTGAGCGTGCCGATGAGACCTGGGCGCGGTTGCGTCAGCTCGGTGCCCGCCGGGAACAGCTGATCGTCGAGGCGACTGCGTGCGTGCAGCAGCTGCGGGATCTGCTGGAGTGCGCGTGGCCTGCGGTGTTGGGTGCGGCGGGGTCGCCGTTTGACTCCACCAACTGGTGTGCCGCGCTGGCGGTAGTGCTGAAGCGCTGTGATGGTGACCCGACACGACTGGCCCGGCTGGGCCTGGTGCGGTTCCAGGCTGCGGTGCGCCGCGAGCTGCCCTGTTGGGGTGGCCAGCGGCTGTGGCGGCGCATCGTCGGCGCGGTCTTCGCTTCGCTCACCGATCCGGCCGGGGTGATTACCCAACGTCGTGGGGCGTTGGAACGTGCGGGGTGGGTACTGGCCGATTGGCACTCGACTAAGGCCCGACTGGCTCAGGTGGAGGGTTGCATGGTCGACATCCTCGACCAGCTAGAACTCACCGCCCTGGTCACCAGCATTCCCGGCGTCTCGGCCATAGGCGCGGCAGCGATCCTGGCCGAGACCGGCGACCCCACCCGCTTCGACACCCCCCGCGCACTGGCCAAACACGCCGGACTCTGTCCCCGGGACAACAGCAGCGGCACGGCTACCGGCCGGTCCAGGATCTCCGGTCGCGGTCGGCCTCGGCTACGCCTGGCAGCGTGGCGCGCGGTCTGGGGGGCGTTGCCCAGTAATCCGGTAATGGCTTCCCGTTACCGATACCTGACCACCCGAGCGGACAACCCATTATCGGATGGACAGGCCAGGGCGGCGATCGCTGCAGCATTGCTGCGCTGGTTGCACGTCATCACCACCCAGCGCGTCAGCTGGGATCCTGTGATGGCCGGCGTCAGCGAAATATCTCCTGCAGCTTGAAACAACCTCTACACACAATCCACCTGAAGAGCAGGTTGGGCCAAGCTCCACGCGGCGTAGAGGACCACCTCGAGCGACACCCTGAGCAGGCCCACCCGTCCCTCAACGAACTCGATTGCACGCTGTCGGGGACCACCCCGTTTGACGAACTACGTTGAGACGCAGGGAACGGGTCGGCCCCCAACCCCTTGACTAAATCCTCTTACGTTGGTGTCGCGGAGGAAACTGCTGCTTCGGCGACGCATGGGGCCGACGTCAGCGCAGGAACTGGGTCGAACTGTTCGCCAGATCCAGCAGCGGCTGCGGCAGCGCACCCAGCGCCAACGTCACCACCGCGGTCACCGCCACCGTCGCCTTGCCGGCCCAACTGGGGGCGACGACCACGGGGGCGTCCGGGGGTGGGTCGGTGAAGAACATCCACACGATGACGCGGACGTAGAAGTAGGCGGCGATGGCGCTGGCGATGACGCCGACGACCACCAGCGGCATGGCCCCGCCCTCGCCGGCGGCTTTGAACACCGCGAACTTGCTGACGAAGCCGCTGGTCAGGGGGATCCCGGCGAAGGCCAGCAGGAACAGCGAAAACACCACGCCCACCACGGGATAACGTCGGCCCAGCCCGGCCCAGCGGGCCATGTCGGTGTCCTCGGCGCCGGTGGGGTCGCGGACCAGGCCCACCACGGCGAACGCCCCGAGCGTGGAGAACCCGTAGGCGAACAGGTAGAACAGCGTGCTCGAGACGCCGCTGTCGGTGAGCGCGATGACGCCGGTCAGGATGAAGCCCGCGTGCGAGATCGCCGAATAGGCCAGCAGCCGTTTGACGTCGGTCTGCCGCACCGCGACGACCGTGCCGATCACCATGGTCGCGATGGCCACCGCCCACATCATCGGTCGCCAGCCCGCCTGCAGGCCGGGCACCGCGACGTAGAACACCCGCAGCATGGCGCCGAAGGCGGCGACCTTGGTGGCCGCGGCCATGAATGCGGTGATCGGCGTGGGCGCGCCCTGGTACACGTCCGGGATCCAGGAGTGGAACGGCACCGCCCCCACCTTGAACAGCAGCCCCACGGCCACCAGCACCAGCCCGATCAGCGCCATCGTCGAGGACCGCCCGACGGGTTCGGCGACGGCCTCGGCGATGCCGGTCAGCTCGAACGTGCCGCTGTAGCCGTACAACAACGCGACGCCGTAGAGGAAGAACGCCGACGAGAACGCGCCCAGCAGGAAGTATTTCAGCGCGGCTTCCTGGGAGAGCAGCCGCCGGTGCCGGGCCAGCCCGCACAGCAGATACAGCGGCAGCGAGAGCACCTCCAGCGCGATGAACATCGTCAGCAGGTCGTCGGCGGCCCCGAACAGCAGCATCCCGGTGACCGCGAACATCGTCATGGGGAAGACCTCGGTCTGCATGACGCCGACGCGGGTGGCCTCCTTCTCCGCGACGCTGCCCGGCACCGCCGCGGCCTGCGGCGTGAACCCGTCCAAACCGCCCGTCCCGCCGCCATTTTCGGCCGGCAGATGACGTTCGGCGATCAACAGGATGCCCAACACGGCGATCACCAGCACCGTCGCCTGCAGGAACAGGGCGGGCGCGTCGATGGCCACCGAACCCATCATCGCCGAGTTACCCGGCCCGCCACCGAGATCGCGCAGCAGCAGCACCACGGCGACCAGCGCGGCGGCCAGCCCGCCGAGACTCAACACCAGCTGGGTGCCGTACCGCAGATTGCGGGGGAAGAACGCCTCGACCAGCACACCGGCCACGGCGACGCCGACCACGATCAGCATCGGGGAGAGCTGGGCGTACTCGACGGACGGCACGTCCACAGCAAGCAGGGCGGTCATTCCGCGGCTCCTTCCGCGACCACCGGGGCCGGGTCGGTGTGACCGATGGTGGTCAGCGTGTGCTCGACGGCCGGATTGATGACATCCAGCGCGGGTTTGGGATAGATGCCCAGCACCAACAGCAGCGCGATCAACGGCGCGACCACCGCCAACTCGCGCGGCACCAGGTCGCGGACCTTCTCGCTGCCGTCGGCCACCGGGCCGGTCATCATCCGCTGGTACATCCACAGCACGTAGATCGCCGAGAGCACCAGCGCCGAGGACGCGACGACGGCGAGCACCGGATACCGGGTGAAGGTGCCGATGAGGACCAGGAACTCACTGATGAACGGTGCCAGCCCGGGCAGCGACAGGGTGGCCAGGCCGGCGACCAGGAACGTCCCCGCCAGCACCGGCGCCACGGTCTGCACCCCGCCGTAGTCGGCGATGGTCCGGGAACCCCTGCGCGACACCAGGAATCCGGCGATCAGGAACAGCGCGGCGGTGGACAGGCCGTGGTTGATCATGTAGAGCGTCGAGCCGGACTGGCCCTGGCTGGTCATCACGAAGATACCCAGGATGATGAAACCGAAGTGCGAGATCGAGGTGTAGGCGATCAGCCGCATGAAGTCGGTCTGCCCGAACGCCAGCACGGCCCCGTAGACGATGCTGATGACGGCCAGCACCATGACCGCCGGGCCGAACAGCGAGGCCGAGTCCGGGAACAGTTGCACGCAGTACCGCAGCATGCCGAACGTGCCGACCTTGTCGACCACGGCCATCATCAGCACCGCGGTGGCCGGTTTGGACTCCACCGCGGCGTCGGGCAGCCAGCGGTGGAACGGCCACAGCGGGGCCTTGATGGCGAACGCCAGCATGAACCCGAGGAAGATCGCGTGCATGACCGCGGGGTTGACGGCCAACTCGCCGGCCGACACCGCGGCCACGATGGCGCGGAAGTCGAACGTGCCGCCGTCGAAGGCGTCGCTGTCGGCGGTCACCACGTACAGCCCGATGATGGCCGCGAGCATCACCAGCCCGCCGAACAGGTTGTACAGCAGGAACTTCACCGCGGCCCGCGACCGGCCCGCGCCGCCGAACCCGCCGATGAGGAAGTACAGCGGAATCAGCATCGCCTCGAAGAACACGTAGAACAGCAGCACGTCCAACGCGCTCAGGGCGATCAGCACCATGCCCTCGACGGCCAGCGTCAGGGCCACGTAGGCGTGCGGCGCGCGCCCGGACAGCAGCGGCTTGTGCCCCGCGACGTCATCGGCGTCGGTCCAGCCGGCCAGCAGCAGCAGCGGCACCAGGACCGCCGTCAGCACCACCAGGGCCAGGGCGATGCCGTCCAGGCCCAGCAGGTAGCCGGTGCCGAACGACGGGATCCACGCCATCTCCTCGACGAACTGATACTGCGCGCCGGCCGGGTCGAACCGCACGACCAGCAGCACCGCGATCGCCAGCACCGCCAGCGACACCGCCACCCCGGCCAGCTTGGCGAACCGCTGCAACCGCGCGGGCAACACGATGATCAGCGCGGCGCCGACCAGCGGCACGGCCCACAGCACGGTCAGGATCGGGAAGTCGTTCACCGCCACACTCCCGTCAGCAGGACCGCGGCCACCATCAGGCCGGCGCCGGCGAGGATGGTCAGGGCATACGAGCGCGCGAAGCCGGTCTGCAGGCGACGCAACGCCTCCGAGCAGCGACTCACCAGCGTCGCCAACCCGGCGCCCACCCCCTCGATGGCGTGGTCGTCGATGCGCACGAGTTCCTTGGTGAGCTCCTGACCGGGCCGCATGAACACCGCCTCGTTGAACGCGTCGCCGTACAGATCGCGGCGCGCCGCGCGGGTCAGCGCCGACACGTCGGTCGGCGCGGTCTGCGGCACCGGGCGCCGCGCGTAGGCCCGGTAGGCGACGGCGACACCGATGAGCACCACCGACAGCGTGATCGCCGACATCACCCACACCGGCACCACGTGGTGGGCGTGCGCGCCGTCGGGGTTGACGACGGGTTCGAGCCAATCGACCAGCCGGCCGCCGAGGGCCAGCAGGGCGCCGGCGCCGACGGAACCGACGGCCAGCACCACCATCGGCAGGGTCATGCTCGGTGGGGATTCGTGCGGGTGGGCCTCCGGTGACCAGCGACGCGGTCCGAAGAACGTCAGGATCATCACGCGGGTCATGTAGAACGCGGTGATGCCGGCGCCCAGCAGCGCAGCCCCGCCCAGCAGCCAGCCGCGTAGACCGCCTGCCGCGAACGCGGTTTCGATGATGGCGTCCTTGGAGAAGAAGCCGGCGAACGGCGGCACACCGATGATGGCGAGGTACCCCAGCCCGAAGGTGACGAAGGTGATCGGCATCAGGGCGCGCAGGCCGCCGTAGCGCCGGATGTCGGTCTCGTCGTTCATGCCGTGCATCACCGATCCGGCCCCGAGGAACAGCCCGGCCTTGAAGAAGCCGTGGGTCAGCAGGTGCATGATCGCGATCGCGTAGCCCACCGGTCCCAGGCCGGCGGCCAGCACCATGTACCCGATCTGGCTCATCGTCGAGGCCGCCAGCGCCTTCTTGATGTCGTCCTTGGCGCACCCGATGATGGCGCCGAACAGTAACGTGACCGCGCCGACCGTCACCACCGCGGTTTGCGCGTCCGGCGCCAGGTTGAACACCGGGCCCGAGCGCACGATCAGGTACACCCCGGCGGTCACCATGGTGGCCGCGTGGATGAGCGCCGAGACCGGCGTGGGGCCCTCCATCGCGTCGCCGAGCCAGGACTGCAGCGGCACCTGGGCGCTCTTGCCGCACGCCGCGAGCAGCAGCAGCAGGCCGATCGCGGTCAGCGCCCCGGTGGACGCGCCCGGAGTCCCGGCGAAAACCCCGGCGTAGGACAGGGTTCCGAATTGGGCGAACATCACCATCATGGCGATCGCCAGGCCGATGTCGCCGACCCGGTTGACGACGAACGCCTTCTTGGCCGCCGTCGCCGCGCTCGGCTTGTGCGACCAGAACCCGATCAGCAGATAGGACGCCAGGCCCACGCCCTCCCAGCCGACGTAGAGACCCAGGTAGTTGTCGGCCAGCACCAGCAGCAGCATCGCGGCGACGAACAGGTTCAGGTAGGCGAAAAACCGCCGCCGGCCCGGGTCGCCGGCCATGTAGCCGATCGAATAGACGTGGATGAGCGCGCCGACCCCGGTGATCAGCAGCACGAAACACACGCTCAGGGCGTCGAGTTGCAGCCCGAAGTCCACCCGCAGCCCGGCGACCGGGACCCAGGAGAACAGGCGCTCGCCGATGACCCGGCCGGCGGCGTCGCGCCCCAGCAGATCCGCGAAAAGCACCGCGGCCCAGGCGAACGAGGCCGCCACCGTGGCGCACCCCAACAGGTGGCCCCAGCCGTTGGTCCGTCGCCCACCGAGCAGCAGCACCGCGGCCCCGGCCAGGGGCAGCGCGATCAGCGGCCACAGCATGGTCGTCATCGCGGCCCCTCCCGCACGGCGGAGAGGAACGGCGTGATGATGTCGACCGGCAGCGGGAAGACCACCGTGGAGTTCTGGTCGGCGCCCAGCTCGAGCAGCGTCTGCAGGTAGCGCAGCTGCAGCGAGGCCGGGCTCTTCGACAGCGTCTCGGCGGCCTGCCGCAGCTCCTCGGAGGCCTGCAGTTCGCCGTGCGCGTTGATGATCTTGGCGCGGCGCTCCCGCTCGGCCTCGGCCTCGCGGGCCATCGCGCGCTGCATGGATTCCGGGATCTCGACGTCCTTGATCTCGACCACCGTGACCTCCACACCCCAGTCCTGGGTCTGCTTCTCGATGATGGTGCGCAGGTCCTGGTTCAGATCGTCACGGTGGGCCAGCAGCGTGTCCAGGTCGGCCCGCCCCAGCAGGGAGCGCAGCGTGGTCTGCGCGATCTGCGAGGTCGCCACGGAGAAGTTCTCCACCGCCACAATGGCGTTCACCGGATCGGTCACCTTGAACATCACCACCGCGTTCACCCGGGCCGGCACGTTGTCCTTGGTGATCACCTCCTGCGGCGGAATGGTCAGCGTGACCACCCGCTGATCGACCCGCACCAACCGGTCGAGCACGGGGATCAGCAGCTTGACCCCGGGGCCGTACAGCGGTCGGAGCCGGCCGGCGCGAAACACCACCCCGCGCTCGTACTCGGGCAGCACCTTCAGCGACAGGACGAGCAGGACAACGATGATCAGGACAACGGCGACAACGGGAATGATCCAGGTCATCGACTGTCACTATCCTTTCTCGCCGATCCCACGCCCCACCTCGTGGAGTACTTGTCGATGGCGGCGGCCACCGACTCCTCCTGGGCGGTCCGATGCGGCAGATGTGCGGGGGGCTCCACCTTGTTGGTCCACAGGTGCTTGAACAGCGGCGCGCAGATCAGCGCCACGGTGAGCGCGGCGATCAGCGACACCAACACGTCGGCCGGACTCTGCTTGGCGACGGCCTGGGCCAGCGGCATCAGGATCGCCAAACCGGCCACGGCGCAGGCGATCCCGCGGTGGAACCGGCCGGCCTCCGAGAACGGCCACGGATCGACCTGGCGGCTGATCTCGCGGCCGTGCGACGAGGTGGTGCAGTCGTGCTTGACCGGGCAGTGGTTACAGATGGTGGGTTTGGCGCGGTAGCGCATCACCCGGTTGTTCGGGTCGAACGACGTGGGCCACAGCCATTGGTCCTCCGGGCATTTCCAGGCGTCGTGGTCGGGGTGGTAGACGAAATCGCCGGTGCGCCAGGCCGCGGCGCGGTGCGAGGCGCGTTTGGCCATCGCGTCGAAACCCCACGCCACCATGGCCAGCAGCAGCGCGTACGCTGCGAACAGCCAGGTGTCGATGTCGGGAGGAGTCACGGCCGGCCGTCCCCGTCCGCCGCGCCCTGGGGCAGCTCGACGTAGAGCGGATCGTCGGGCAGTTCCTCGACGGGCTCGGCCGTCCGGCTCTGCCAGAAGCTCCGGACGGCGATCCAGGACATCCAGATGAAGGGCAGGATGCCGCCGCCGATGAAGACGATGTCGCCGGGCATCCGCATCCACTCGAGCACCACGTTGCCGGGCTGGGTGATGTAGCCCAGCGAGCGGGCCTCGAAGTAGCCGTCGTTGACCGAGGCGTAGAGCTGCAGCACACCGAGCGGCAGCAGCGTGGCGAACACCATCCAGGCCAGGCCGATGTTCAGCGACCAGAAGCTCAGCCGCGCAAGCTTTTCCGGCCACTTGTCCGCGGGGATGATGTAGCGGTAGGCGAACATCGCCACGCCCATGGCCAGCATGCCGTACACGCCCATCATCGCCCCGTGCGCGTGATTGGCGGTCAGCGCGGTGCCGATCTGGTAGTACGACACGATCGGCAGGTTGATCAGGAAGCCGAACACCCCGGCGCCCAGGAAGTTCCAGAAACCGACCGCGACCAGGAACATCACCGCCCACCGGTGCGGGAAGGGCTTGGTGTCGCCGGTCTGCTGCCGCGAACCGAGCTGCAGGAAGGTCCACGCCTCGACGGTCAGGAAGGTCAGCGGGATCACCTCGGCTGCGGAGAAGAACGCGCCCAACGCCATGTGCTCCACCGGGGTTCCGGAGAAGTACAGGTGGTGCATGGTGCCGATCACCCCGCCCGCCGAGTACAGGATGATGTCGAGGAAGATGATGCCCAGCGCGATCCGCTGCCGCACCACACCCAGCAGCACGAAGATGTAGGCGACCATCACCGTGGTGAACAGCTCGAGGAAGTCCTCGACCCACAGGTGCACCACCCAGAACCGCCAGAAGTCGGCGATGGTGAAGTGGGTGTCGCTGCCGGCCAGCAGCCCGACGGCGTAGAACGCGGGGATCGCCAGACCGGCGAAGAAGAACATCCACGGCATGCTGGTCTTCGGTGCGGTCTTCAGGCTGGCCCGCAGGCCGCGGAAGATGATCGCGATCCACAGGAACAGCCCGATGATCAGCAGGATCTGCCAGATCCGGGGGAGGTCCAGGTACTCCCACTGCTGGGAGAGCAGGGTGCCCTCGGGGATGATGCCGAAGATCGACAGCGCCTCGCTGATCAGCGACCCCACCACCACGACGGTGACCGCACCGAGCAGGCCGTAGGTCAACCAGTGCTGCCGCTTCGGTTCGCGCCGGGTGATGAACGGCGTCAGGAAGATCCCCGCGGCCAGGAAGGCCGCCGCCGGCCACAGCAGCGCCAGTTGCACATGCCAGGTCCGGGCCAGGTTGTAGGGCAGCAGGCTGGACAGATCCAGGCCGAAGAACGAGCTCAGGTCGGCGCGGTAGTGCTCGGTCAGCGCGCCGAGCAGGGCCTGGACCAGGAACAGCAGGGAGATGATCGCGAAGAACCACACCGTGGCGCGCTGCGAGCTGGTCAACCGCACCTCGCCGGGCTGCTTGTAGGAGATGGCGGGCGCGTCGGTGGCGTGCCAGCCGATCTTCTGGCTCCAGCGCCCGTAGACGGCGAACAGGATCCCGGTGCCGCCCAGCAACGCGACCAACGAAAGTGTCGACCAGACCACCAGATCGGCGGTGGGGCCGTTGTTCACCCGCGGTTCGGCCGGCCAGTTGTTGGTGTAGGTGTAGTTGAATCCCGGCCGTTCGGCCGCCGACGCCCACGCGCTCCAGGCGAAGAACGCCGTCAGGTCGTCGATGTCGGCGGCCTCGGTGATCAGGTTGGGGGACAACCCGATGCTGCGCGCGTCGGGGCCGAAGTGCGCCGCGTAGTGCTCGCGCAGGCGATCGAAGGCGGCGGCCTGCGCCTCGGTGAACACCAGGGTGTCGGTGGCCTCGTCGAAGCGGTTGGTCCGGAACTCGCTGACCACCCGGTCGTGCACCTGCGCGACGCCGGCCTCCTCGAACTGCGCGGTGACGTCCTCGGTGGCCCGTCGCAGGTAGTCGGCGGTGTAATCGGGTCCGAGGTAGGCGCCGTGGCCGTGCACCGATCCGTACTGCATCAACCCGCGGGCCTGGAACAGTTCCTGGCCGCGGGTGATGTCCTCGCCGGTGAACAGCACCGCGCCGGTCTCGTCGACCACCTGCTGGGGCATCGGCATCGAGGCCGTGTAGGTGCGGTAGGCCAGGATCCCCATGACGAAGAACCCGAAGATCATCACCAGGGCCACACCCTGCACCCAGGTCTTGCCGATCGGTGAGTCGTGTGGATCCGGCGACGGGCGTTGAGGATCGCGAGAAGTGTTGATCGCCATAGCCGCCAAACCTCCTAGGGTGCCTTGAACTGCAAAGAGCTAATGCTTGAGCAGATTCACCTCATCGACGTTCGCCGACCGGCGGGACCGGTAGATGGCCATGATGATCGCCAGGCCCACCACCACCTCGCAGGCGGCGACCACCATGGTGAAGAACGCGACCACCTGCCCGTCGAGTTGGCCGTGCATGCGGGAGAAGCTGACGAATGCGAGGTTGCAGGCGTTGAGCATCAGTTCGACGCACATGAACATGATGATCGCGTTGCGGCGCAACAGCACTCCGGCGGCGCCGATGGTGAACAGCAGCGCCGAGAGGTAGAGGTAGCTATCGGGATTCATCAACACCTCGGTGCTCGAATCCGCGGGGTGCCAGCACATCGCTCACCGAGATGTCGGCCGGCGATCCGTCGGGCAGCAGCGCGGGGATGTCGACCGCGTTGTGCCGGGCGTACACCCCGGAACTCGGCAGCGTCGTGGGGTGGCCGTGGCCACGGAAGCGTTCCTGGGACAACTCCCGCTGAGTCTTGCGCCGCCCCAGGCGCTCCCGGTGCGCCAGCACCATGGCGCCCAGCGAGGCGATGATGAGCAGCACGCCGGTCAGCTCGAAGGCCCACAGGTAGCGCGTGAAGAGGAGCGTTGCCAGATCTTCGACGTTGTAGGCGGGGTCGGGGCCGACGGCGGGAGTCCATCCCGTCGCCGACACGGTACCGAGGCCGGCGATCAGCAGGACGCCGAAGCCCAGGCCCGCGACCGCCGCGGCAATCCGTTGCCCGCGAATGGTTTCCACCAACGACTCCACGGAATCCACGCCGATCAGCATCACCACGAACAGGAACAGCATCATCACGGCGCCGGTGTAGACCACCACTTGCACCACACCCAGGAACAGGGCGCCTTGCGCGACGTAGAGCGCCGCCAGGCTGATCATGGTGGTGGCCAGGAAGATCGCCGAGTAGACCGCTTTGGGTGCGGAGACCACGCCCAGGGCGCCGACCACCGCGATCGTGGCCAGCACCCAGAACGCGACGGCTTCGGCGGTCATGTCACGTTGCCCTGGATCTCGCCCAGGACGTTGCCCAGGTAGTAGTCGTCGTCGGTGGCCCCCTCGGCCATGGCGTGCGGGGGAGCGGACATGCCGGGTTCCAGCGGCGCGAGCAGCTTGTCCTTGCCGTAGATCAGATCCGACCGGTTGTCGTCGGCCATCTCGTAGTCGTTGGTCATGGTCAGCGCCCGGGTGGGGCACGCCTCGATGCACAGCCCGCAGCCGATGCACCGCAGGTAGTTGATCTGGTAGACCCGCCCGTAGCGCTCACCGGGCGAGAACCGTTGGGCCTCGGTGTTGTCGGCGCCCTCGACATAGATGGCATCGGCGGGGCACGCCCACGCGCACAGCTCGCAACCGATGCACTTCTCCAGCCCGTCGGCGTACCGGTTCAACTGGTGGCGCCCGTGATAGCGGGGCTGGGTAGGAATCTTCTCATCGGGATACTGCTCGGTGGTCGGCTTCTTGAACATGGTCGAGAACGTCACCCCGAAACCGGCGAGCGCGTCGAGCAATTTAGCCACGAACCTCCTCCTTGCTGGGGATCGGCGGGACGGGGAAGTGCGAACTGTCCGGGCTGTCGGGCAGGCGCGGGACCGCGTCCCGGGGCCGGCGCCGACGGTTCCAGACCGCCAGCAGCACGCCGACGAGCACGGTGAAGCCGACGTAGAGCACGACGGTCACCCAGGGGCCGGCCCCGTCGTTGCGCAGCGTCTTGGCGGTCGCGACCGTCAGGATCCACGCCAGCGACAGCGGAATCATCACCTTCCAGCCCAACACCATGAACTGGTCGTAGCGCAGCCGCGGCAGGGTCGCCCGCAACCAGATGTAGAAGAACAGGAAGCCCCACACCTTGGCCGCGAACCAGATCAGCGGCCACCACCCGGTATTGGCGCCGTCGATCAGACTGATCGGCCAGGGCGCGCGCCAGCCGCCGAGGAACATCGTGGCGGCCAGCGCCGAGACCGTGGTCATGTTGACGTACTCGGCCAGCATGAACATCGCGAACTTCAGCGATGAGTACTCGGTGTGGAATCCGCCGACCAACTCGCCCTCGGCCTCGGGCAGGTCGAACGGTGCCCGGTTGGTCTCGCCGACCATGGCCACCAGGTAGACCGCGAACGACGGCAGCAGCAGAAAGATGAACCAGGTGTGTTCCTGGGCGGCGACGATGCCGGAGGTCGACATGGTGCCCGCGTAGATGAACACCGCGACGAACGACAGCCCCATCGCGATCTCGTAGGAGATGACCTGCGCCGACGAGCGCAGTCCGCCGAGCAGGGGGTAGGTGGACCCCGACGACCACCCCGCCAACACGATCCCGTACACCCCGATCGAGGTGACGGCCAGCACGTAGAGCACTGCCACCGGAAAGTCGGTGAGTTGCAGCGGCGTCTGGTGCCCGAAGACGGAGACCACCGGTCCCATCGGGATCACCGCGAATGCCAGGATGGCCGGGATCACGGCGATCACGGGGGCCATCAGGTAGATCGGCTTGTCCGCGCCGGCCGGGATGAATCCCTCCTTGAGCGCCAGCTTCACCCCGTCGGCCAACGACTGCAGCAGTCCCCACGGCCCGACCCGGTTCGGGCCGTGCCGCATCTGCATGCGGCCCAATACCTTTCGTTCCGCCAGGATGGCGACCAGCACGGTCAGGACGAGGAAGGCGAAGATCGCCACGGCCTTGAGCACGATCAGCCACAGCGGGTCATGACCGAAGACGCTTGCGTCGGGGTGGGTCACGGGGCATCGGCCCGTTCGATCCGCACCACATCGCCGCTCACCGCACCCAACTGGGCGGCCACCGCGCTGCCCGGTGAGTTGGCCGGCAGCCACACCACGCGCTCGGGCATCTCGGTGCACACCAGCGGCAGCGCGATCGCGCCGCGGTCGGTGCGCACCGTGAGCAGATCCCCCTCGGCGACGCCGACCTCGGTGGCCGTGGCCGCCGACAGCCGCGCCACCGGCGGCCGGGCGGTACCGGCCAGATGCGGTTCGCCGTCCTGTAATCGGCCCGCATCCAACAGCATTCGCCACGTCGAGAGCACGGCTTCGCCGGGGCCGACGGATACCTCGCGAACCGGGTGCTCGGGGACGGCCGGGCGGTTACCGTGCCAGCTCGGATCCTCGGCACCACGCAGGCCCAAGTCGACCCCGAGTTCGTCGGCCAGCGTCTGCAGCACGCGCGAATCCGAGGTGGCGTTGCTGGGCAGCGCGGCGTCGAAGGGGCGCGCCCGGCCCTCCCAGTTCAGGAACGCATCGGCCTTCTCCACCACCGGCGCGACGGGGAACACCACGTCGGCCAGGGCGGTGACCTCGCTGTGCCGCACCTCGAGGCTGACGACGAACGGGGCGGCGGACAGCGCGATCCGGGCGGCGACGGGGTCCGGCAGGTCGGCGAGTTCGACACCGCCGACCACCAGCGCCCCGAGGTCACCGGCGCCCGCGGCGGCCAGGATGCCCGCGGTGTCGCGGCCCGGTGCGGCCGGCAGCTCGGTGCTGTGCCAGGCGGCGGCGACGGCCGCCCGTGCGCCGGCATCGGCGACCGGATGGCCACCGGAGAGCAGGTTGGGCAGACAGCCGGCCTCCAGCGCCCCGCGCTCACCGGCGCGCCGCGGGACCCAGGCCAGCCGGGCACCGGTGCGGTCGACCAGCCGGCCGACCGCCGAGTAGCCGCCGGGGCTGGTGGCCAGCCGCTCGCCGACCATGATGACCGAGCCGGCGGGTAGTTCGTCGGCCAGCCCGTCGAGGGCCGCGGCCTCGCCGCCGGGCGCGGTCATCACCAACTGGCCGTCCAGCTTGGTCAGTCCGAGGGAGGCGAACGGCGCCACCGACAGCACCGACAGGCCGTGTTTGCGGACAGCCTTGCGCAGCCGCAGGAACACGATCGGGCATTCCTCTTCGGGCTCGAAGCCGACCAGCAGCACCGCCGGCGCGGATTCCAGGTCGGCGTACGTCACGGCCATCCGCCGGCCGGCGACCCGGGCCGCCAGGAACTGGGCCTCTTCCGCGCTGTGCGGGCGGGCCCGGAAGTCGATGTCGTTGGTGTCCAGCACCATGCGGGCAAACCGGCTGTAACCCAGGGCATCTCGGGCACTGACCCGCCCGCCGACCAGGACCCCCGTCCGGCCCACCGCCGCGGCCAGCCCCGCCCCGGCCACGCTGATCGCCTCCGACCAGGAGGCCGGTCGCAGCGCCCCGTCGGGTTCGCGCAGCAGCGGGGTGTGGATGCGGTCGCCCTGGGTGGCATAGGTGAACGCCCAGCGCCCCTTGTCGCAGTTCCACTCCTCGTTGACCTCGGGATCGTCACCGGCGAGGCGCCGCATCACCTTCCCGCGCCGGTGGTCCGTGCGCTGGGCACAGCCGGCCGCGCAGTGTTCGCACACGCTGGGGGAGGACACCAGGTCGAAGGGCCGGGCCCGGAACCGGTAGGCCGCGCCGGTCAGCGCGCCGACGGGACAGATCTGCACGCTGTTGCCGGAGAAGTACGAGTCGAACGCCTCGCCGGGGGCGATGCCGACCTGCTGCAACGCCCCGCGCTCGAGCAGTTCGATGAACGGGTCGCCGGCGATCTGGTTGGAGAAGCGGGTGCAGCGCGCGCACAGCACGCACCGCTCGCGGTCCAGCAGGACCTGCGCCGACAGGTGGATGGGCTTCGGGAAGGTGCGCTTGACGTCGTCGGTGAACCGGGTCTCGGGCCGGCCGTTGGACATCGCCTGGTTCTGCAGCGGGCATTCGCCGCCCTTGTCGCACACCGGGCAGTCCAGCGGATGGTTGATCAGCAGCAACTCCATGACACCGTGCTGGGCCTTGTCGGCCTCGGCGCTGGTGTGCTGGGTGCGCACCACCATGTCGGGCGCCACCACGGTGGTGCACGACGCCATCGGCTTGCGCTGCCCCTCGATCTCGACGATGCACTGCCGGCAGGCGCCGACCGGGTCCAGCAGCGGATGGTCGCAGAACCGTGGGATCTGCACACCCATCAGTTCGGCCGCCCGGATCACCAGGGTGCCCTTGGGTACCGAGATCTCGACGTCGTCGATGGTCAGGGTGACCATCTCGACGGGCGGGGCCTCCGGGTCGTGCTCGGCCAGCGTCATGCGTCCACCTCCTCCGGTGCGACGAGCATCGAGGCGTGCGGATCGAACGGGCACCCGCCGTTCAGGTGGGCCTCGTATTCGCCGCGGAAGTACTTCAACGACGACTGGATGGGCATCGCCGCCCCGTCGCCCAGCGCGCAGAACGACTTTCCGAGCACGATGTCGGAGATGTCGAGCAGCTTGCCGAGATCCTCGGCCGTGCCCTGACCGTTCTCGAGCCGGTGGTAGATCTGCTTGAGCCAGTAGGTGCCCTCCCGGCACGGCGTGCATTTCCCGCACGACTCGTGGGCGTAGAAATCGGTCCAGCGCGCCACCGCCCGCACCACGCAGGTGGTCTCGTCGAACATCTGTAATGCCTTGGTGCCCAGCATGGATCCCGCGCCGGCCACCCCCTCGTAGTCCAGCGGGATGTCGAGGTGTTCCGCGGTGAGCAGCGGCGTCGAGGACCCGCCCGGGGTCCAGAACTTCAGTTCGTGGCCCGCGCGAACCCCGCCGGCGTAGGACAGCAATTCGCGCAGGGTGATCCCCAGCGGCGCCTCGTACTGGCCCGGCGTGGTGACGTGCCCGGACAGCGAGTACAACGTGAACCCGGGCGACTTCTCCGATCCCATGGACTTGAACCAGTCCACCCCGCCGAGCACCACCGGCGGCACCGACGCGATGGATTCGACGTTGTTGACCACCGTCGGGCACGCGTACAGTCCGGCGACGGCGGGAAACGGTGGACGCAGGCGGGGTTGGCCGCGGCGGCCCTCCAGCGAGTCCAGCAGGGCGGTCTCCTCACCGCAGATGTAGGCGCCCGCGCCGGCGTGCACGATGAGTTCCAGATCGAATCCGGTGCCGCCGATGTCGCGGCCCAGATAGCCGGCCGCGTACGCCTCGGCGACGGCGGCCTGCAGTCTGCGCAGCACCGGGACCACCTCGCCGCGCAGGTAGATGAACGCGTGGTTGGCCCGGATGGCGTACGCCGCGATGATCGCCCCCTCGACCAGAAAGTGCGGGGTGGTCAGCATCAGCGGAATGTCTTTGCAGGTACCGGGTTCGGATTCGTCGGCGTTGACCACCAGGTAGTGCGGCTTGGCGCCGGCGCCGGTGGCGTCTTGAGGTATGAACGACCATTTGGTCCCGGTGGGGAACCCCGCGCCGCCGCGGCCCCGCAGGCCGGCGTCCTTCACCAGGGCGATGACGTCGTCGGGCGGCATGGCCAGCGCCTTGTCCAGGGCGCGGTAGCCGTCGTGGCGGCGGTAGGTCTCCAGCGACCAGGGCTCTTCTTCGTCCCAGAACCGGCTCAACACCGGGGTCAGCGCGGTCACCGGCCGTCTCCCTCGTTCGACGTCATGCCGAGTGCCTGGGCCACCCGCAGTCCGGCGAGTGTCGCGGCGCCCGGACCGGTCTGATCGGGTGCCCGGTCGGGATCGGGCAGGCCGGCCAGGGTGCGCGAGGTCTCGGCGAACGAGCAGATCCGGCCGCCGCGGGTCGCGGTCACCGGCTGGTCGGCGCGCAGGCGGTCGACGAGATCCCTGGCGCCCGACGGGGTTTGATTGTCGAAGAACTCCCAGTTCACCATCACCACCGGCGCGTAGTCGCAGGCGGCATTGCATTCGAGGTGCTCGAGGGTGATCTGCTCGTCCTCGGTGGTCTGTCCCGGTTGCACGTCGAGATGCTGCTCGAGGGTCTCGAGGATGGCGTCGCCGCCCATGATCGCGCACAGGGTGTTGGTGCACACGCCCACCAGATACTTGCCGGTGGGGGTGCGGCGGTACATCGAGTAGAACGTCGCGACCGCGGTGACCTCGGCCTCGCTCAGGCCGAGTTGCGCTGCGCAGAAGGAGATCCCGGCCGCGGTCAGGTAGCCGTCCTGCGCCTGGACCAGGTGCAGCAGGGGCAGCAGGGCCGAGCGGGACTGCGGATAGCGCGCGATGATCGCCGCGGCGTCGACCGCCAACCGGTCGGCCACCTGCGACGGGTAGGTCAGCGGCCCCCCGATCGGCGGGCCCGGCTCGTCGGGGCGCGGGCCCAGCGTGAGGTCGACGGTGCGGTTGTTGATCGGCTGCGGCTCGGTCATCGGTCCACCCCGCCCATCACGGGGTCGATCGAGGCGACCGCCGAGATCAGATCGGCGACCATGCCACCCTCGCACATCGCCGCCACCGCTTGCAGATTGGTGAACGACGGGTCGCGGTAGTGCACCCGGTACGGCCGGGTGCCGCCGTCGGAGACCATGTGTACGCCCAGTTCGCCGCGCGGCGACTCGACCGCCACGTAGCACTGGCCGGCGGGCACCCGGATGCCCTCGGTCACCAGCTTGAAGTGATGGATCAGGCCCTCCATCGAGCGACCCATGATGCGGGCGATGTGCTCGGGGCTGTTGCCCAGGCCGTCGGGGCCCAGCGTCAGATCGGCCGGCCAGGCCAGCTTCTTGTCCTCGATCATCACCGGTCCGGGCCGCAGCCGGTCGAGGCATTGCTCGACGATCTTCAGTGACTGCTTCATCTCCTCCACCCGGATGACGTAGCGGTCGTAGCAGTCGCAGTTGGTGCCGGTGATGACGTCGAATTCGTAGTTCTCGTAACCGCAATAGGGTTGCGCCTTGCGCAGATCGTGCGGCAGGCCGGTGGCGCGCAGCACCGGGCCGGTGACGCCGAGCGCCATGCAGCCGGTCAGGTCCAGGAACCCGATGCCGACGTTGCGGGCCTTCCAGATCGGGTTGTCCCGCAGCAGCGCCTCGAATTCGGCCAGCCGACCCGGCAACAGTTTCAGCAGCGCCGCCACCTTCTCGACGCCGCCGTCGGGCAGGTCGGCGGCCAGCCCGCCGGGCCGGATGTAGGCGTGGTTCATCCGCAACCCGGTGATGGCCTCGAACACCGTGAGCACCTCTTCGCGCTCGCGGAATCCGTAGAACATCGCGCTCATCGCGCCGAGTTCCATACCGCCGGTGGCCAGTGCCACCAGATGGCTGGAGATCCGGTTGAGTTCCATCAGCATCACCCGGATGACGCTGGCGCGTTCGGGAATCTCGTCGGTGATGCCCAGCAGCTTCTCGACGCCGAGGCAGTACGCGGTCTCGTTGAAGAACGGGGACAGGTAGTCCATCCGGGTGACGAAGGTGACGCCCTGGGTCCAGTTGCGGTACTCGAGGTTCTTCTCGATCCCGGTGTGCAGGTAGCCGATTCCGCAGCGCGCCTGAGTGACGGTCTCGCCTTCGATCTCGAGGACCAGTCGCAGCACGCCGTGCGTCGACGGGTGCTGGGGCCCCATGTTGACGACGATGCGTTCACCGGCGCTCCCGGACGACGGTTGCCCCGCCGATTCCCGGGCCAGCGCGACGATCTCGTCCCAGTCCTGGCCGCCGAGGGTGACGGTGCGTTCGGTGGTGTCGGTCATGTCAGTGGTAGGCCCTGCGTTCGTCGGGCGGCGGAATCTGTGCGCCGTGGTATTCCACGGGCACGCCACCGAGCGGGTAGTCCTTGCGCTGCGGATGTCCGACCCAGTCGTCGGGCATCTCGATGCGGGTGAGCGCGGGGTGGCCGTCGAAGATGATCCCGAAGAAGTCGTAGGTCTCCCGTTCGTGCCAGTCCACGGTCGGGTAGACCGAAAACAACGACGGCACATGGGGATCAGCGTCCGGACAGGTCGTCTCGAGCTGGATGCGCCGATTGTGCGTGATCGACATCAGCGGGTACACCGCGTGCAACTCGCGGCCCTCGTCACCGGGGTAGTGCACCCCCGAGACCCCGGCGCACAGTTCGAAGCGCAATGCGGCGTCGTCGCGCAGCGCCCGCGCCACCTGCGGCAGGTGTTCGCGTCGAAGCTCGAGGGTCAGCTGCTCGCGGTGCACGACGACGCGTTCGACCGCCTCCCGGAACGCGGATCCGAGCACCTCCGCCAGGCGGTCGACGACCTCGTCGAAGTATCCGCCGTAGGGCCGCGGGCTGCTGCCGGGCAGTGCCACCTCGCGGATCAGCCGCCCGTAACCGGAGGTGTCGCCGGTGCCCTCGGGACCGAACATGCCGGTGCGGACCTCGATCACCTCGGGGTCGGCCGGATCGTACGGACTCATCGCAACAACCCCTTGAGCTCGATGGTGGGCGGCGAGTCCAGGGCGGCCCGTTCGGCGGCGGCGATGACCTCGTCGCGGTGCACCCCCAGCGGCATCTCGGCGATCTTGGCGTGCAGCGTCAACAGCGCGTTGAGCAGCATCTCCGGGCGCGGCGGGCAGCCGGGCAGGTAGATGTCGACCGGCACCACATGGTCGACGCCCTGCAGGATCGCGTAGTTGTTGAACATCCCGCCGGAGGACGCACAGACCCCCATCGCCAGCACCCACTTGGGCTCGACCATCTGGTCGTAGACCTGCCGCAACACCGGCGCCATCTTCTGGCTGACCCGCCCGGCCACGATCATCAGGTCGGCTTGGCGGGGGGTGGCCGAGAACCGTTCCATCCCGAATCGGGCGATGTCGAACCGCGGTCCGGCGGTGGCCATCATCTCGATGGCGCAGCAGGCCAGTCCGAAGGTCGCCGGCCACAGGGAGCCCTTGCGGACGAAGCCCGCGGCCTTCTCCACCGTGGTGAGCAGGATCCCGCCTGGTAGTTGTTCCTCTAGTCCCAATTCAAGCCTCCCCGCCGCCACTCGTACGCATAGGCGACCGACACGTTGAAGATGAACAGCGCCACGGCGATCACCCCGAACAGCCCGAGGCTGTCGAATGCCACCGCCCACGGGTAGAGGAAGACGATCTCGATGTCGAAGATGATGAACGACATGGCCACCAGGTAGAACTTGATCGGGAAGCGGCCGCTGCCGGCGTCCTGCGGCGCGGGTTCGATGCCGCATTCGTAGGCCATGACCTTGGCGCGGTTGAAGCGCCGGGGGCCGATCACCAGCGCTATTCCGACCGATCCGACCGCGAAGGCGGCTGCGATGGCCCCCAGGACCAGGATGGGCGTATAGAGCTCCATGGGTACTGCTGCGCTCCCTCGCTCGGGCTGTCGATGTGAGCTAACACACAGCCTAGCGATCTTGACCGCTGACCCGGCGCATTTTGGTTAGGATCGTCGCAACCGCGCAGGAAACGCCCAGGAATTCCCGGATCTTGTGAAAAAGTATGGGCGGCAGAATATTTCGCGCGGTGATTCCGACCGCTCGGTGTCCAGCTGAGGGCCCCGCTCAGGACGCGCGGGCGCGCAACAATCCCACCACGGCCTCGCCGAGCTCAATGGGGTCGATCGGGTGCGGCACGGCGGCCTCGGCGCGCGACCACTTTGCCAGCCAGGCGTCGTCGCGCCGGCCGGTCAGGACCAGGATCGGCGGGCAGACCTCCAGCTCGTCCTTGAGTTGCTTGGCGATTCCCATCCCACCGGCCGGGGTGGCCTCGCCGTCGAGGATCGCCAGGTCGATGCCGCCGGCGTCCATCTGCTGGATGACGACGGGTGCGGTGGCAACCTCGAGATAACTCAGCTCGGGCAGGTCGGGGTGCACCCGCTTGCCGAGTGCCAGCAAGACCTGTTCGCGGGTGCGGGGGTTGTCGCTGTACACCAGCACGCGCACGGAAGTGTCGGCCACGACGCCGATGCTACGGCGATATTCGTTCGGCCTGCGGGCTTTTGATGCCGCGCGTCCCCGCCGCTACAGCAGCGGCGCCATGTCCTTGGGATCGAAATACTCGTCGATCCGACTGATCAAGCCGTTGGCACCGAGCTTGATCACGATGCAGACCCGCAGCGCGATGCTGGCGCCGTCGGTCCCGGTGGCGTGCAGGAGGTGCTGCTGGACGAAGCCGGATTCGAAGACCTGACGGTCGAAGATCTCGTAGCGGCGCGCGGTGGTGCGGTCGATGAACCAGGTGATGACGCGCAGCGCGCGGGCCCGGTCGTTGTCGGCGGCGTCGCCGCTGTGCCACACCGCGATGTCGGCGTCGAACAGTTGCTCGATCGTCGCGACGTCGGTCTGCTCGATCGCCCGGAACAACCTGTCGGCCACGCCGATGATGGCGGCTTCGTCGGGGACGGGCATCTGCTCACTCCTGTTCGTAGCCGGGGTGCGCGGCGGCCAACCGGTGGCTCACCACCGTGCGCAGCGCCGCCAACACCTCGTCGGTGCGGTCGTCGTGCGCACCGGCGCGGATCGCGGCGGCCAGTGCGGCCTCGTCGTCGGCGCCGAGGCCCGCCAGCGCCGCGTCGACCTGCTCGGCGCCGGGTCCGTCGAGTTCGCGGACCACCATGCGCAGCGCGTTGGCGGCGACCCGGGCGTGGAAGTTCACCTGCCCGTCTCCGCCAGGACCATCGGGTCGGGTGGCCTCGCGGACGTCGCCGTCGAGGAAGTCGGCGACGGCGGCGACGAGTTCGGCCGCCGTCGGCCGGCCGTGCAGGGTCATGACGCCTCCATCAGGTTGAGCAGATCCCACTCCGTCTCGCAGACCCGGCGCCCGATGGTCGCCAGTTCCACTGACGGGGACTCGCCCGAGAGGTGCCGCTCGGCCTGGAACCGGCAGATCACCCCCCACCGCAGGGTGGCCAGCACCAGCCACCAGCGGAACGCCGCCCGGTCGATGGCCGCACCGCCGGCGGCCTCGTAGGCGCTCAGGAACTCTTCGATGCTGCCCAGGCCGCCGGCGCCGAGTTCCTTGGGTGCGCCGAACCGCCAGGCCCGGATGCAGAACCAGGCCAGGTCCTCGACCGGGTCGCCGGCGTGCACCAGCTCCCAGTCGAGGACCGCCGCCAGGCGCGACCCGTCGACGATGAGGTTGCCCATCCGGAAGTCCCCGTGCACCAGCGTGGGGGCCGCGGCGGCCGGGCGGTGGCGCTCGAGCCACCGGAACGCGAACTCGAACGTGGCGGTGGTGTCGTTCATGGCGTCGAGTTCGGCGCGTGCCGCCGCCACCGGGTCCTCGGCGCCGAGTTCGGCGGCGGCCGGGTCGATCCGGTGGATCCTGGCCAGCGCGTCCGCGCATTGGCGCAGCAGCGAGGCCCGGCCCGCGTCGTCGAGCCCGCGGTAGATCCGCCGGACGATGGTCTCCCCGCCGATGGCCGTGCAGATCAGATAGGGATTGCCCAGTGGGGCAACGGAGTTCGACGCCGCGAGGATCTCCGGCACCGGGGCGCCCTGCTCGGCGGCCAACGCCTGGACCCGGGCCTCGAGCTCCATGCTGGCGTGGATCTCCTCGGGGGGCCCGGTGCGCAGGATCAGGGCCCGGGTCCCGGCGTCGGTGCGCGCCGTGAACGACCAGGTAGTGCGGCTCGCGCCGCCGGTCAAGCGGGCCAGGTCCTCGATCTCGGCGCCCAGGATGGTGCCGAGTTGTGCCGCCAGGCTCATTTGCGGCCGAACTTGAGCATGCGCTGGGCGACCCGGCGGATCTGGATTTCCTCGGCGCCCTCGGTGATCCGGTACCGGCGGTGGTGCCGGTAGATGTGCTCGAACGGCTCGTGGCGGCTGTAACCGAGGCCGCCGTGGATCTGCATGGCGCGGTCGGCGGCCTCGCACACCAGCCGGTTGGCACGGTAATTGGCCATCGAGACCTTGTCGGAGACCTCCATGTGGTGATCGCGATCCAGATGCCAGGCCGCGTAGTACACCAGCAGCCGCACCATCTGCGCCTCGGTCTGCAGTTCGGCCAGCGGCCACTGCACGGCCTGGTTCACCGACAGCGGCTTGCCGAAGACGATGCGCTCACCGGCGTAGGCGGCGGCGCGGTCGATACAGTACTGCGCGGCACCCAGGCTGGAGGCGGCCTGCCGAATCCGGTTCTCGTGCAGGAAGGTCTGACCGACCTCGAGGCCGCGGTCCACCTCGCCGAGCACCGCTTCCGCGGGCACCCGGACATCCTTGAGTTCGACCTCCGCGTGGTCGCTGGGCATGTTGAAGGTCCACCAGTAGTAGGGGACCTCGAATCCCTCGGCGTCGCAGGGCACCAGGAACGCCGTGATGCCGGTGGCCTGCCCGGCCTCCCCGGAGGTGCGGGCGAAGATGAGGTCGTGGGTGGCGCGGTGCACGCCGGTGTTCCAGCGTTTGGTGCCGTTGATGACCCAGTCGTCGCCGTCGCGCACGGCGCGGGTCTCCAGCCAGGTGGCATCGCTGCCGTGGTTGGGTTCACTCAACCCGAACGCCATCGACTTCTCGCCGGTGATCAGCGCCTCGCACCAGTCCTTGCGCTGGGCCTCGGTGCCGAACCGCGACATCATGATCACCTGCGGGAAGTTGCCGACGATCGACGACTCGTCCTGCAGGTCGTTGTGCAATCCGAGTCCCTTGTGCGCCAGGTGCTCTCGGATGACGGCCATGTCGAGGTTGCTGCCGCCGCGGCCGCCGAACTCGGTGGGCAGGCCGTAACGCAGCCAGCCCGCCTTGTCGGCGCGGCGGCGCATCTCGTCGAGCAGGTCCTCCCACTCGCGGTTGGGGATGCCACCGTTGTCCAGATCGGTGCGCGCGAACTCGCGGCGCCGATCGAAGTACTGCATGTTCTCGCGTTCCAGCGGTTTGATCTCGGCCTCGATGAAGGCGTCCATCTCGGCGAGCAGACCGGGCAGATGATCCGGCAGGGTGAAATCCACGACTGACTCCTCGGGTAGCTCTGGTCAGCGACCGTACAGCGTCTTTCGCCAGATGGTCGCCAGGGTGTGTACGGCATCCTCGTCGGTGCTGCGGACGCCCAGTGCGGCGGCGTCGGGGCGCAGATAGACGGTGGTGAACTGTTCGAACATCAACGCGATGGCCAACGCCAGGTGGTCGGGGTCCAGGTCGTCGGCGTATCCCTGCGCGCGCGCCGCGCGTACCGAGGCCCGCACGATGTCCATCCCGAAGCGCCGGAACGCGTTCTGCACCTCGGCGAACCGGGGCTGGCCGGCACCGAGTTGGTCGACGGCCACCATGATGCCGATGTTCTGTTTGAACATGTTCCAGTAGCCGGTGACCGCGGTGGTGAAGAACTCGGTGTCCTCCGCCGATTCCGGTAGCCGCAGGTCGGTGCCCGACGGCGCGACGATGTCCTGCAGGAAGCTCTGCGCCAGCGCCGCCAGCAGATCCTCCTTGTCGTCGAAGTAGCGGTAGAACGCCGCCGACGACTTGCCGGCGGCGGAGGTGATATCGGCCAGCGTGGTGGCGTGAAAGCCGCGCTCGGCGAACAGTTTCCGGGCCGCGTGCTCGAGGGCGGCCCGGGTTTGCTGTCCCTTGCTGGACAGCGTGCGCGGGGTCATCAGCCGCCGATCCGGTCCCCGGCCCGCAGCAGCGAACTGGGCAGTTCGTGGCCGATGAGCCGCTGCGCGACCCCGGCCGCCTCGATGGTCCGGTCCAGGTCCACACCGGTGTCGATATCGCTGTCGCGCAGCAGGTACACCAGGTCCTCGGTGGCGATGTTGCCGCTGGCCCCGGGGGCGAACGGGCAACCGCCCAGGCCGCCGACCGAGGCGTCGAGGCGCGTCACCCCGGCCTGTACGGCCGCGTACGCGCTGGCCAGCCCGGCCCCGCGGGTGTTGTGGAAGTGCGCGCCCAGCGGGGTGTCGCCGATGATCTGCTGGACCTGGGTGAGCAGGGTGCCGACCCGGCGCGGGGTGGCGGTCCCGATGGTGTCGGCGATCGCGATGCGGTCCACGCCGAGATCGCAGGCGGCCGTGACGATGTCGAGCACCCGCTGCGGGGCGGTGGGGCCGTCGAACGGGCAGTCCCAGGCGGTCGCGACGATGACCTCCAGCTTGGCCTCGTTGTCCCGGGCGATCCGCAGGACGTCGGCGATCGCGACAGTGGCCTCCTCGGTGCCCCGACCCACGTTGGCCCGGCTGTGCGAATCGGCCGCCGACACGACGTACTCGATCGAGTTCAGGCCCGCGGCGATGGCGCGCCGCGCGCCGTTGGGGCTGGCGACCAACGCCGAGAACTCGACGTCGAAATGCGGTGCGCTGAACCGTTTCAACTCGGCGGCGAACTGCTCGGCGTCGGCCAGGGCGGGCACCTTCGACGGCGAGACGAAGGCGGTGGCCTCGACCTCGCGCACGCCGGTGGCGACCACCGCCTCGAGCAGTTCGATCTTGGCGTCCAACGAGATCGGCTCTTCGATCTGCAGGCCGTCGCGCAGGGAGACCTCGCGGATGGTGACCTGGCTGGGCAAGTCGCTCATAGCACCCCCTCGGCGTGCAGCTGTTCGAGTTCGGCGGCGCTGCGACCGAGCAGGCCGCGGTAGATCTCGTCGTTGTGCTGGCCCGGCCGCGCCGAGCCCGCCGACCGGATGGTGCCCGGCGATTCGGAGAGCACCGGGACCACCCCCGGGCCCTTGACGTTGCGCCCGATGCGCTCGTCGAAGTGATCGGCGATCATCCCGCGCGCGTTCAGTTGCGGGTCGGTCACCACCTCGGCGACGGTGTTGATGGGGCCGGAGATGACCCCGGCCTTCGACAGCGTGTCGATGATCTCGCCCGGCGGGCGCTGCGCGGCCCACTCGCCGATGATCTTGTCGAGTTCGTCCTGATTGCGTCCGCGCGCGACGTGGTTGACGAAGCGGTCGTCGTCCGCCAGCTCCGGCCGGCCCATGGCCCCGCACAGCCGGCGGAAGACCGTGTCCTGGTTGGCCGCGATCACCACCCAGCTGCCGTCGGCGCTGCGGTAGATGTTCGACGGGGCGATGCCTTCGAGCCGGGTGCCCGACGGGCCGCGGACGACACCGCCGATGTCGTAGTCGGGGATGGTGGATTCCTGGATGGCCAAACAGGATTCGGTCAGCGCCGCGTCGACGATCTGCCCGGTCCCGGTGACGGTCCGGCGATACAGCGCCGCCAGGGCCCCCTGCGCGGCGAACATGCCGGCCAGGCTGTCGCCCAGGGACAGCGCCAGCCGCGGCGGCGGCCCGCCGGGGAAGCCGTTCATGTGCCGCAGGCCGCTGGCTGCCTCGGCCACCGAGGCGTAGCCGGCCTTGTGGGCCTCGGGCCCGGTCTGGCCGTAGCCGGAGACCCGCACCAGGATGATGCCGGGATTGCGTTGGGCCAGCACGTCATAGCCCAGGTTCCACTTCTCCAGCGTGCCCGGGCGGAAGTTCTCGACGATGATGTCGGACTTGTCGACCAGGTCCAGGAACAGCTCGCGGCCCGCCGCCTCCCGCAGGTTCAGCGTGACGGCCTTCTTGTTGCGGGCGTGCACGGTCCAGAAGAAGTGCTCGCCGTCGAGTTCGGCCTGCCCCCAGGTGCGCAGCGGATCCGGCGTACCGGGCGGCTCGATCTTGACGACCTCGGCGCCCATGTCGCCGAGCAGTCGACCCGCGAACGGCCCCGAGATCAGTGTGCCGACCTCGATGACCCGGATGCCGTCCAGCGGCCCGGTCGGGGTCACGGTGTCTCCAGGGAGAAGCCGTGCCGGTGCAGCCAGTCGGTGCAGATCCCGACCGCCTCGCGCAGGGTGTCGCGTTGGTCGGGACCCGCGTAATAGTGGTTGGCCCCGGCGATCTCGTGCATCTCCTTGTCGGGGTGCCCGATCGCCTCGAACAGCCGACGGGTGTGGCTGGGGGTGCACGCGTCGTCGGCCAGGTTGCCGATCACCAGCGCCGGGACGGCGATGTCGGGTCCGGCCTTGACCGCGTCACCGTTGGCGTCGTCGTAGCTCCACTGCGACAGCCAGCTGCGCAGCGTGCAGAACCGGGCCAGGCCGACGGGGGAGTTGTTGACCACCTGCGGGTCGCCCAGATAGCAGGTGCCGGGCTTGCGGTCGTTGGGGTCGACGGTCGGGTCCAGCCAGCGCGGATCGGCCATGGTGCCGTGCACGACGAAGGCGAACTCGTCCTCGGGGCGCCCGGCCGCCTGCAGTTCGGCGAGCTTGGCCTTGACCCACTGGGTGATTCGCCGGTTGCGGGCGATCTGCGCCTCGCGGTAGCGGTCCAGGAACTCCGCGGTGTAGGGCGGCTGGTTCGGGTTGTCGGGGTTGTAGAGGTCCAACTCCGGGTCGCGCTTGCTGGGGTCGTTCTCGTCGAGAATGGAGGCGTCGAGCCATTCGGTCATGGTGCCGTGGCGGCTGATGTGCGCCGCGAGCAACATGATGCCGTCGGCCGGGATCAGGCCCAGCTTGGTCAGGTCGGGGCCGTCGCCGGACGGGCTCGCGGTCACCGTCGGGTGCTGGGCCTGCTGCTGGTAGAACACCGACAGCGAGCCGCCGCCACTCCAGCCGGCCAGCACCACCTTCGAATAACCCAGGCGGTTCTTGGCGTCCTTGATGCACTCGCCGAGATCCTCGACCACCTTCTCCATCAGCAGCGCGGAGTCGGTGCCGCGGAAGCGACTGTTGCAGTAGATGACGTGGTGTCCGGCCCGGGCGAGCCCGTTGATCATCGGCAGGTAGGCCCCGCCCCCGATGGGGTGCATGAAGACCAGCACGGTGTCGGACGGCTTGTCCTTGGGCTTGAGCAGATAGCTTTCCAGCACCACCAGCTCGGCGACTCCGCCGTACACGTCGCGGACGCCCGAAGTGTTCTGGTAGGCAACCAGATACGGGATCCGGTCGTACTCGAACTTGGTGCGGGTCTCAGTGTTCGTCGTTGCGGTGCTCGTCATCTCAGTGTTGCCCCAGATCGTTGGCGAGGATTTCGGCGGAGGGAATCAGGCGGCGGCGGGTGTCGATGGCGATCACCGACCAGTCCACCCGGTCGTAGTCGTCGAACTTGCGGCGGGCGCGTTCCCGGGCCTTCTCCGGGGCGCCGTGGTGAACCCCTTGCGGCGCATGGGAAACCAGGCCGGGCGGCATCGGGATGCCGTAGAGCGTCCCGCCGTGGAAGAACGCGATCTCGTCGTAGTCGACGTTGCGGTGGTACCACGGGGTGCGTTCGGTGCCGGGGACGGTCTCGGCCGGCTTGGGCAGGAAATTCATGATGTAGACGCCGGTGGCCTGCATGAACAGGTGCACCGTGGGGGGCAGGTGGACGCTCTCGGAGGTGATGACCGTGTAGTCGTCGATGTTGAAGGTGAACGGGAAGTTGTCGCCGCGCCACCCCTCCACGTCGAGCGGATGATGTTGGTAGAAGAGCGATGTGGGGCCGCCATCATGCATGAGGCGGACCTCGTACTCGCCGTCGACGTGCGGGCCCTCGCCGTCGTCGATCGGCTGCGGATCCGGGATGGTGGCCTGCGCGGGGTCGAACGGGAAGTGGCGGCCGAGGGTGCCGGCCGGGGGCACGCGGAACTCTTCGGTGGCCTGGATCATCAGCAGGGTGGTCTCGGCGGCCGGGATCTGGCGCCAGGTGCAGGCCTTCGGGATGTAGACCCAGTCGCCCTCGCGGTAGTCCAGCGGTCCGAGTTCGGTTTCCAACCGGCCGGTGCCCTTGTGCACGAAGAACAGCAGGTCGCCGTCGAAGTAGCGCACGAAGAACGGCATCTCCTCGGTGCGGCGGCTCAGCAGAACCTGGCAGTCGGCGTTGGAGAACATCAGCAGGGGAGCGCCCTGGGGATCGGTGGCGTCGGCCGGCTTGAGTTCGGAACTGAGCACGTCGGTGGGCCGCAGCGGGCCGACCGTGCGATACGCGGTCGGGTCGTTGCGGCGGTACATGTTGGCGGTCCGCCCGACGAAGCCGCCGCGGCCGAGTTCGTCGTCCTTGAGGCCGTCGAGATCGGCGTGAACGCGCTTGGGGGTTTTGCCTTTGCGCAGGTGGACGAAGGATTCCATGGACAAGCTCCTCGGTCAGCAGAAGTGAAACTGACTTTACTTTTACCTACCCGCCGGGTCAACCCGCCCTGCGATTCTGGCGTGATCGCACACGCTCAGCATGGGAAATCACGCCGAAATCGCTCGGGGTCGGGGCTCGGGGGCGACGCTCAGGGGCGGAGCATGAACTCCAGGAACCGCTCGCGCTGCGCGGCGCTCAGGGGAGGGGTCTTGCTGCCGGCGATCTGCAGGAAGCCGATGCCCGCGGCGAAGGTGGTCTGCGCCCGCAACTCCGCCTCCTCGGGGGCGAAGTCCAGGTCGGCGAACGCCTGCCGCACCGTGCGGATCACCCGGCGATCGGCGGCCGCCACGCTGGCGGCGACGTTGGGGTCGGTGCGCGCCCACTCCCGCATGGCCCGCTCCAGCTGCCAATGCCGCGGACTGATCAGGGCCTTGATCATCATCGACAGCCGCTCGGCCGGCGGCCGGTCGCGGATCTCTTGGTAGACCCGGTGCTCCTCGCCGCGCTGCTCGGCCCAGGCCTCGATCAGCGCACTGCGATAGCCGGCCATATCGGAAAAGTGCCAGTAGAAACTGCCCTTGGTGACGCCCAGCCGCGCGCAGAGCCGGTCGATCTTGAGCGCCTGCAGGCCGTCCTCGGCGATCAGCGTGTACCCGGCCTGCAGCCAGTCGTCCACGGAAAGGCGGGAGTTGCCGGTCGCGCGCGGGGCCATGCCAGGCAGCCTACGGCCGCCCCGCCGGCGGGGTCGGAGGTCCTACTTCAGCTCGGTCGAGGACAGCCCGAGCAGTCGGCGGGCCACCACCAGCTGCTGGATCTGCTGGGTGCCCTCGAAGATGTCCAGGATCTTCGAGTCCCGCGCCCACTTCTCCAGCAGCGTCTGCTCGGAATAGCCGGTGGTGCCGGCCAATTCGACGGCCTTCAGCGTGATGTCGCTGGCCACGCGGGCGGCCTTGGCCTTACCCATCGAGGCTTCCTTGGAGTTGGGGATCCGGTTGTCGGCCTGCCACGCCGACCGCACGGTCAGCAGGTAGCCGGCCTCCCAGTCGGCCTCCATCCGGAGGAACTCCGCGGCCGGGGCGCTCTGGGCGTGCGCGGGCTTGTCGTAGGAGATCTCGATGCCGGCGTCGGTGAGCAGCTTGCGCAACTCCTCGAGTGCGGCCCGCGCCACACCGACGGCCATCGCGGCCACGATGGGACGGGTGTTGTCGAAGGTCTCCATGACCCCGGCAAAACCCTTCTCCACGTGGATCTCCGGGTCGCCGAGCAGGTTGTCCTTGGGGATGCGGGCGTTGTCGAACCGGATCACCGCGGTGTCGGAGGCCTTGATGCCCAGCTTGCGTTCGAGCCGCTCGACGATCACGCCGGGGTGCTCGCGCGGCACGATGAACGACTTGATGGCCGCGCGGCCCTTCGACTTGTCCAGCGTCGCCCACACCACGATGTGGGAGGCCCGGGACCCGGCCGTCACGAAGATCTTCTCGCCGTTGATGACGTACTCGTCGCCGTCGAGGGTCGCCGTCGTCGTCACCGCCGCCGAATCCGAGCCGAAGCCGGGCTCGGTGATGGCCATGGCGGCCCACACGTCCTTGCCGAGGCGCTCCAGCTGCTCGGGGGTGGCCACCGAGGAGATCGCCGCGTTGCCCAGGCCCTGCCGCGGCACCGACAGCAGCAGCGCGATGTCGCCCCAGCTGATCTCGAGGGCATTGAGCAGTGCGGACATGTTGGCGCCGTTGACATTTGTCTTCTTGCCGTCGTGGGCGGTGTCGGCGAACGCCTCGGCCCCGGCGAACGAGATGGTCTTGGCCTCCGAGATGCCCTCGAACAGGTCGGCCAGGGTGTCGAGCTCGACGGGGTAGGCGTGCTCCTTGACGTCGTACTTGCGCGAGATGGGCCGCAGCATCTCGGCCGCACCTTGGTGGCCCTTCTCGATGACCGCCTGCAGCTTCTTGGGCATTTCCAGATTGATAGCCATGGTGTTCAGTCCCTTCCTCGCCGGCGCCCTTAAAGGACGACCACACCCTCAGCGACGCCGATGGCCCGCAGATCGCGGTACCACCGCTCGACCGGGTGTTCCTTGGTGTAGCCGTGTCCGCCGAGCAGCTGGACGCCGTCCAGGCCGATCTGCATGCCCCTGTCGGCGCCGAGCTTGCGGGCCAGTGCGGCCTCCCGGGCGAACGGCAGGCCCTGTTCGGCGCGGGACGCGCCCCGCCAGGTGATCAGCCGCAGGCCGTCGAGTTCGATGGCGATGTTGGCGCACATGAACGCCACCGACTGCCGGTGGGCGATCGGCTCGCCGAAGGCCTCGCGCTCCTTGACGTAGGGGATGACGTAGTCGAGCACCGCGTGCGAGGTGCCGACGGCCAGGGCGGCCCAGCCCAGCCGGGACAGCGCGATCGCCTCGGAGTAGTTGCGGTCGTGCTCGGCCTCCTCGACGTCCTCGCCGAGGCGCGCCGACAGCGGCACGGACACCTTGTCCAGCTCCACCTGGCCGAGGGCGGCGGCGCGGATGCCCATGCTGGGGTCGGCCTTGACGGTCAGCCCCTTGGCGCCCGCCTCGACGATGAACAGCGTGGGCTTGCCGTTGAGTTGCGCTGCGATGATGAACATTTCGGCGTCGGCGGCGGCCGGCACCAGCGACTTCACCCCGTCCAGCCGGTACCCGCTCGGCGTGCGCACCGCGGTGGTCTTGAGCGCGGTCGGGTCGAACAGCGGCAGCGGTTCGGCGATGGCCAGGCACGCCTGCGGCACGTTCTCGCCGGCGAACTCCGCGAGGTAGGTCGCCTGCTGATCGGCGCTGCCCCAGTGGGTCAGGGCCGAGGCGACGCCGCCGGGCGCCAGGATGGGCAGCGCCAGGCCCATGTCGCCGTAGGCCAGGGCCTCGGCCACCAGCGCGTTGGTCACCGTGGCGCGGTGCTCGGCGATGCCGTCGAAGTCCTCGGGGATGTTGATGGCGGTGACGCCCAACTCGGCGGCCTTGGCCAGCAGTTCGGGCGGGTAGGTCGCGGCCTCGTCGGCCTCGAGCGCGGCCGGGCGCAGGATCTCCGCGGCGAATTCGCGCACCGTGTCGACGATCATCTGCTGATCGTCATCGGGGGTCAGGTCGAAGTAGTCCGAACCCTTCTGTGCCCCATTGGTTTCCAGCCGCGTGGGGGCCTTCCCGAGCCCTTGGACGCGCTTGAACTGGCGGGTCGAGGCGCCGGCCGCGGAGAACACCGTCCTGACCCCGTAGCGCAAACCCCGGTTGAGCGGGTCGCGCAGGTTGTACTTGTCCAGGAACTCCTGACCCACGATCGGGGTGATCAGGGCCAGCCCGATATCGGTGGCGGTGCGCTTGTGCTTCTGCAGACCGACGGCGCTCTCGTGGCGGATGGAATTGGTGGTCATGGGTCAGCACCTCAAAGGGGTTGGGGAGCAGGTGTGAACAACCGTATCTTACTCCAAAGTAAGGTACGGCTCTTTTGTTAGGTAATTCACACCGCGCTCAGGCGCTGCACCACCTGATCGTGCACCAGTCCGTTGGTCGCCAGGGCGCTGCCGTGATGCGGACCGTCGCGGCCATCGACGCTGGTGAAGCGGCCGCCGGCCTCGCGGACGATGATGTCCAGCGGAGCCAGGTCCCACAGCTTGACCTCCGGTTCGACGGCGATGTCGACCGCGCCCTCGGCCACCAGGCAGTAGGACCAGAAATCGCCGTACGCCCGTACTCGCCAGACCTCGTCGGTGAGGGCGACGAACCGCCCCCGGCTGTCCTCCCAGCCGGTGGTCAGGTCCGAGTAGGACAGGCTCGCCGCGCTCAGCTCGGACACGCCGGATACCGACAACCGCCGGGTGCGGCCGTTGAACGAGCCGTGGGCCCCCTCGCCCCGGGCGGCCCACCACCGACGCCCCAGCGCGGGCGCGCTGACCACGCCGACCACGGGCACGCCGTCGTCGAGCAGCGCCAGCAGCGTGCACCACACCGGCACCCCGCGCACGAAGTTCTTGGTGCCGTCGATCGGGTCGATGACCCACTGGCGGCCCTCGCGCAGCGGCTCACCGCCGAACTCCTCGCCGAAGATGGCGTCGTCGGGCCGCTCGCGGGCCAGGGCGCCACGCAGTTCGGTCTCGGCGGACTCGTCGGCGTCGGTGACCGGGGTCAGGTCGGGCTTGGTGTCGATCCGCAGGTCGAGTGCCCCGAACCGGTCCAGCGTGATGGCGTCGGCCTGATCGGCCAGCGCGAGGGCGAGGGAGAGATCTTCGTGGACTTGGCGGTCACTCATGACAGGAGTCCTACCATGAGTGCGTGTGGGAAATCGGAGTGCTGCTCCTCCTCGTCGGCGCCCTGGTCCTGTTGATCGGGCCCCGATTCATGAAGCGCGGCCCCCGGCCCGGCTCGGACATGGCGCACGGCACGCTGCTGGTCACCGGGGTCAGCCCACGCCCGGAAGACGTCGGCGAGCAGTACGTCACCATCAGCGGCGTGATCAACGGACCGACGGTCCAGGAGCACGTGGTGTACCAGCGGATGGTCGTCGACGTCGACACCTGGCCGACCATGGGCCAATTGATCCCCGTCGTGTATTCGCCCAAGAATCCCGACAATTGGCGCTTCGGCCAGGACTGATCCGCTCGCGCGACCGGTGCTGCTAGGCGTGCCCCACCCGCAGCAGTTCGGCCACACTGGCCAGCTTCACCCGGGGCCGGCCCGTTGGCTCGCCGAGACCGCGCTCGTGCGCGTCGATGGTCTGCCAGTGCTCGCCGGTGACCAGGTCGGGCTGCCGGGACAGCAGCCACTGCCGAAGGTCCTCGGTGTGATCCGCGCCGACCTCGGCCAGTTCGGTGTCGGCCAGCGCCGCCAGCAACCGGTCGACGGTGGCCGCCGAGTCCTTTTTGTTGCTGCCGATCACCCCGGACGGGCCGCGCTTGATCCAGCCGACGACGAACTCGTTGTTGCTGCCCTGCACCTGCCCCTCGGTGTTGGGGATGGTGCCGCTGCGGTCGTCGAACGGCAATCCCGGCACCGGCCGGCCGCGATACCCGACGGCCCGGACCACCAACCGGGCCGGCAACTCCTCGCGCACGCCGGTGTCCTTGGCCACGATGCGGCCGGTGTCGTCGGCCACGAGTTCGTTGCGGCCCAACACGATCGACTCCACCCGCTCGTCGCCCTTGATCTCGACGGGGGAGGTGCGGAACCGGAACACGATGCGGCGGTTGCCCGGCCTGCGTTCGTGATCGAGGTAGCTGCGCAAGACCTTGATGTTCTGCTTGACCGTCTTTCCGGCGGCCTCGAGGTCCTCGTCGCTGATGTCGGCGAAGTCCGCGGGGTCCAGGACGACGTCGACGTCGGCAAGGCCCTCCAGGTCGGCCAGCTCGCGCAGTTCCAGCGTCGTGAACGTCGCCTGCAGCGGCCCGCGCCGGCCCAGCACCACGACCTCCTCGACGCCGCGCGGTCCCAGCGACTCGAGTGCGTGGTCGGCGATGTCGGTGGCCGCGAGCGCCTCCGGATCGGTGACCAAGATGCGGGCCACGTCCAGGGCGACGTTGCCGTTGCCGATCACCACGGCGCGCCGGCCGGCCAGGTCCGGGGCCATGTGCTCGAAATGCGGGTGCGCGTTGTACCACCCCACGAAGTCGACGGCGGCGATGCTGCCGGGCAGATCCTCGCCGGGGATGCCCAGCGGGCGGTCGGCCTGCGCGCCGATCGCGTAGATCACCGCGTCGTAGCGCTCGGCGAGTTCCTCGGCCTGCACGTGCTCGCCGGCGGTGATGTTGCCGAAGAAGCGGAACCGCGGGTCGGCGGCGGTCTTCTCGAACTGGGCGCTGATGGTCTTGATCTTCGGATGATCGGGCGCCACCCCGGAGCGCACCAGACCCCAGGGCGTCGGCAACATTTCCAACATATCGATCCGGACATCCGCGCCGCCGCTGTCGTCGGCCTGCTTCAGCAGTGCCGCGGCGGCGAAATATCCGGAGGGACCAGAGCCGACGATCGCCACATGGTAGGGGCGTATCTGAGACATGGACGCGGAACCTTCTGTCGATACCAAGCCGCGCGCAAGGGGGCTGTCGCGCGCAGGCGGGGCGGAATCTTTGCGGCGCGGGCGACCATTGCCGGTGCGTGGGCTGGACCGGCGAGGGCTCGAGGTCGTGCGCTACCAAAGGTGTTTACGGGTCTGATGGTAAACGTGATGTCCAGATAGCGCCGGTGGTCAGGGCAGAACCGGCGCGCCGGTAACCTGAACAGCCGTGGACCTCGACCGTCAATCCGATATCGCCGCGCTGGACACCACTCTGACCACCGTGGAGCGGGTGCTCGACGTCGATGGCCTCCGGGATCGCATCGACAGACTCGAGCAGGAAGCCACCGACCCGACCCTCTGGGACGACCAGGCGCGCGGCCAGAAAGTGACCAGCGACCTGTCCTACGCCCAGGGCGAGTTGCGCCGGGTGGAGGACCTGCGGCAGCGGCTCGCCGACCTGCCGGTGCTCTACGAGCTGGCGGCCGAGGAGGAGGGCGCGGCCGCCGAGGCCGCCGCCGCCGAAGCCGATGCCGAGCTGGCCGCGCTGCGCGACGACATCGAGGCGATGGAAGTCCGCACGCTGCTCTCCGGCGAGTACGACGAGCGCGAAGCGGTGGTGACCATCCGCTCCGGCGCCGGCGGTGTGGACGCCGCCGACTGGGCCGAAATGCTGATGCGCATGTACATCCGCTGGGCGGAGAAGCACAATTACCCCGTCGAGGTGTTCGATACCTCCTACGCCGAGGAGGCCGGGATCAAGAGCGCGACGTTCGCCGTGCACGCCCCCTTCGCCTACGGCACCCTGTCGGTGGAGCAGGGCACCCACCGGCTCGTCCGGATCAGCCCGTTCGACAACCAGAGCCGACGCCAGACCTCGTTCGCCGACGTCGAGGTGCTGCCCGTGGTGGAGACCACCGACCACATCGAGATCCCCGAGGGCGACGTGCGCGTCGACGTCTACCGCTCCAGCGGACCGGGCGGCCAGTCGGTCAACACCACCGACTCCGCGGTTCGCTTGACCCACGTCCCGACCGGCATCGTCGTCACCTGCCAGAACGAGAAGTCGCAGCTGCAGAACAAGGTGGCGGCCATGCGGGTGCTGCAGGCAAAGCTGTTGGAACGCAAGCGGTTGGAGGAGCGCGCCGAGATGGATGCGCTCAAGGGCGACGGCGGCAGCTCGTGGGGCAACCAGATGCGCTCCTACGTGCTGCACCCGTACCAGATGGTCAAGGACCTGCGCACCGAGTACGAGGTGGGCAACCCGGCCACCGTGCTCGACGGCGACATCGACGGCTTCCTGGAAGCGGGCATCCGATGGCGCAACCGGAAAGACGATGACTGACACCTCCGCGGTCAGCGTGCTGGCCTTCGACTGGGCACAGAAGTGGCACAACTTCTGGCACGGCACGGTGGGCGAGTGGATCCTGGCCAAGGGGCTGCAGATCGTGCTGCTGGTCCTCGGCGCGGTGCTGACGGCGCGCTTCATCGGCTGGGGGTCGCGCAAGGTGACCCGACACCTCGAACAGGGCTTCCAGGCCGGCGACGCGCTGGTGCGCTCGGAGGCGTCCAAACACCGCCAGGCGGTGGCCTCGGTGATCTCCTGGGTCGCGATCGTGATGCTCAGCGTGATCGTGGCGGTGCAGATCACCAACATTCTCGATATCCCGGTCGGGTCCCTGGTCGCGCCCGCGGCCGTGTTGGGTGCCGCGATCGGCTTCGGCGCCCAGAAGGTGGTCCAGGACCTGCTGGCCGGGTTCTTCATCATCACCGAGCGGCAGTACGGCTTCGGTGACCTCGTGGAACTGAACATGCTCGGCGCGACGGAGGGGTCCGTCGGCACGGTCGAAGAGGTCACGCTGCGGGTCACCAAGCTGCGCACCTCCGACGGCGAGGTGTACACGGTGCCCAACGGCAACATCGTCCGGTCGCTGAACATGTCCAAGGACTGGGCGCGCGCCGTCGTCGACATCCCGGTGCCGGTGACCGCGGACATCAACCGGGTCAACGAGGTGCTCCACGAGGTCGGCCGCGCCTCGATGGAGGACCGCTTCCTCAAGGATCTGCTGCTCGACGAGCCGTCACTGATGGGTGTGGAGAGCATCGGCCTGGACAACGTGAACCTGCGCATGGTGGCCCGCACCCTGCCCGGCAAGCAGTACGAGGCGGGACGACGGCTGCGGGCGCTCGTCGTGCGCGCACTGGGCCGCGAGGGTGTGGTCACGGCGACCGGCGCCGGTCCGGTGGTGGACACCCTGCCGGCCACCGCCGGCGCGAAGCCCGACGGAAAGCCGGGGTCCGACAGTGGCCGGTGAACGCACGGACAAACCCAGGATCAAGGTGCCCTCGCACCTCTTCGGCGGCCGCGTACGCACCTCCACGGCCATCCTCGTGGTGGCGTTCTTCGCGACGTGGTGGGTCTATTACACCTATGCCCCGGACCCCGCGCCGGCTCCCGCCGAACAGCTGGTGCCGCCCGGTTACGTGCCCGACCCCGAGTACACCTGGGTGCCGCGCACCCGGGTGCCGACGACGCAACCCACCACCACGACGCCGACCACCACGACGCCGACGACGACCGAAACCACCACCGAATCACCCGAGCCGACCGACACCACCGTGACCACCACCACAACGGCACCGCCGGCGCCCGGGGACCTCATGCTGCCGCCCGACGACACCGAAACCACCACCGGCGAGACCCCGCCGTCGCCCGCGCCGCTGTTCCCCAATCTGTTCCCGCCGGCCCCGGCCACCGCACCCGCGCCGGAGCCGGAAGCGCCGGCCACCGCGCCGTAGCCGGGACTGGCGCCGGACCCCGCTACACTGGCGTGCCGTGATGATCACCCTTGACCATGTCACCAAGCAGTACAAACAGTCCGCGCGTCCCGCGCTGGACGATGTGAGCCTGAAGATCGACAAGGGTGAGTTCGTTTTTCTCATCGGCCCGTCGGGTTCGGGCAAGTCGACGTTCATGCGGCTGCTGCTCGGCGAGGACACGCCGAACTCCGGGGACATCCAGGTCTCCAAGTTCCACGTGAACAAGCTGCCCGGTCGGCACATCCCCAGCCTGCGCCAGGTGATCGGCTGCGTCTTCCAGGACTTCCGGCTGCTGCAGCAGAAGACCGTGTTCGAGAACGTCGCGTTCGCGCTCGAGGTGATCGGCAAGCGCCCCGACACCATCAACCGCGTCGTGCCCGACGTCCTGGAGATGGTCGGCCTCTCCGGCAAGGCCAACCGCCTGCCCGGCGAACTGTCCGGCGGTGAGCAGCAGCGGGTGGCGATCGCCCGCGCGTTCGTCAACCGGCCGCTGGTCCTGCTGGCCGACGAGCCCACCGGCAACCTCGACCCGGAGACCAGCAAGGACATCATGGACCTGCTGGAGCGCATCAACCGGACGGGCACCACGGTCCTGATGGCCACCCACGACCACCACATCGTCGACGCGATGCGCCAGCGCGTGGTCGAACTGTCGCTGGGCCGCCTGGTCCGCGACGAGCAGCGCGGCGTCTACGGAATGGATCGATAAGTGCGTTTTGGCTTCCTGTTCAACGAGGTTCTGACGGGGCTTCGTCGCAACGTGACGATGACCGTCGCGATGATCCTGACGACCGCGATCTCGATCGGGCTGTTCGGCGGCGGCATGCTGGTGGTGCGCCTGGCCGATCAGTCCCGCGCCATCTACCTGGACCGGGTCGAGACGCAGGTGTTCCTCACCGACGACGTGTCGGCCAACGACCCGAACTGCGGCGGTGAGGCGTGCAAGGCGCTGCGCGAGCAGATCGAGGCCCGCGACGACGTGCGCTCGGTGCGCTTCCTCAACCGCGACGACGCCTACGAGGACGCGGTCGCCAAGTTCCCGCAGTACAAGGACGTGGCGGGCACCGATGCGTTCCCGGCGTCCTTCATCGTCAAACTGGACGACCCCGAACAGCACGAGCAGTTCGACGAGGCCATCGCCGGCCAGCCCGGCGTGCTCAACGTGCTCAATCAGAAGGATCTGATCGACCGGCTCTTCGCGGTGCTCGACGGGTTGTCCAGCGCGGCCTTCGCGGTGGCCCTGGTGCAGGCGATCGGCTCAATCCTGTTGATCGCGAACATGGTTCAGGTCGCGGCGTACACCAGGCGCACCGAGATCGGCATCATGCGACTGGTGGGCGCCAGCCGCTGGTACACCCAGCTACCGTTCCTGCTCGAGGCGGTGCTGGCCGCCACCATCGGCGTGGTGCTGTCGGTGATCGGGCTGATCCTGGTGCGCGCACTGTTCCTGGAACGAGCGCTCGACCAGTTCTACCAAGCGAACCTGATCGCCCGGATCGACTACGCCGACATCCTCTACATCTCGCCGCTGCTGTTCCTGGTCGGAGTGGTGATGTCGGCGGCCACCGCGTATGTGACCCTGCGGCTGTACGTCCGAAGGTAGCGATGGCGAAAACCAAGAAGAAAGTCGACGAGGCCACCCGCCGCAACAACCAGGTGGTCGCCACCAATCGCAAGGCGCGGCACAACTACGCGATCCTCGACACCTTCGAGGCCGGCGTGGTCCTGCAGGGCACCGAGGTCAAGAGTCTGCGCGAGGGGCAGGCGTCGCTGGCGGATGCGTTCGCCACCGTCGACGACGGCGAGATCTGGCTGCGCAACCTGCACATCCCGGAGTATCACCACGGCAGCTGGACCAACCACACCCCGCGGCGCAACCGCAAACTGCTGTTGCACCGCCGGCAGATCGACACGCTGGTCGGCAAGATCCGCGACGGCAACCTGACCCTGGTACCGCTGTCGCTGTACTTCAGCGAAGGCAAGGTCAAGGTGGAACTGGCGCTGGCCCGCGGTAAGCAGGCCCACGATAAGCGCCAGGATCTGGCCCGCCGCGACGCCGACCGCGAGATCACCCGCGAACTCGGCCGGCGCGCCAAGGGAATGTCCTGACGCCGCCATGGCCGCGGGGGAGCAGCGCGCCGGGGTCGACCTGACCAACCTGGATGCGCCGCTGGGCCCCGAGTCCGACGCCACCAAACGGGACCTGGTCGACTACCTCGACGCCGTCGCCGATCGGCTGCTGCCGAACCTCGTGGATCGACCCCTGACGGTGCTGCGCGCGCTGCGGGGGCGGGCGCCGTTCATGCAGAAGAACGTCCCCAAGTACACCCCGGACTGGGTGGCCACCGTCGGCATCTGGGCCGAGGCCTCCCAACGCGAGATCCGCTACGCGCTGTGCAACGACCGGCGCACGCTGCTGTGGCTGGCCAATCAACGCGCCATCGAATACCACCCGACGCTGGGCCGCGCCGACAACATCTACCGACCCACCCACCTGGTGCTCGACCTGGACCCGCCGACCGGCGACGACTTCGCCGCCGTCGTGGCGGTCGCACACCTGGTGCACCGGGCGCTGGCCGACGCCGGCCTGTCCGGCGCAGTCAAGACCAGCGGCTCCCGCGGACTGCACATCTTCGTGCCGGTCGACGACAGCGCCCCGGTCGAGGACGTCGCCGCGGCCACCCGGGCGCTGGCCGCCCGGGCCGAGGCCCTCGACCCGGCGATCGCGACGACGGCGTTCATCGTCGAGGACCGCGCCGGCAAGGTGTTCGTCGACGCCACCCGCTCCGGCGGCGCGACCGTCGCCGCGGCCTACAGCCCGCGGCTGCGGCGGGGGACGCCGGTGTCCTTCCCGGTCGCGTGGTCGGACCTCGACCGCGTGGTACCGGCGGATTTCACGCTGCACACCGCGCTCGACGCGCTCGGCGAGCGCGACCCGTGGGCCGAGGCGATGCCGGCCCCGCAGACCCTGCCGCGCGACGTGATCGAGCAGGGCCACACCATCCCCGTCGCCCGCGTGGCCGCCATGCACGAAGGTAAGCGCCGCGCCCGCGCCCGCCGCGCGAACGCGGTACCGTCGCCTGGTGAGCAGCCCTCGCCCGGTTCTGGAACTGAACCAAACCGAAGTCCTTGACGGTCTTTTCGCCTCGTGGGACGGCATCGAGCATCTGATGGCCGACGTCCCCGAGGCCGACTGGCGGCGGCCGACCGCGCTGCCCGGCTGGTCGGTCCACGACGTCGTCGCGCACATCATCGGCACCGAGGCCATGCTGGCCGGCACGCCCACCCCCGAGACGGGAGTCGACGTCGCGGCGCTCGAGCACGTCCGCAACCCGATCGCCGAGCTGAACGAACACTGGATCATCTCGCTGCGCGACGAGAGCGCGCCGGCGATGCTGACGCGCTACCGGGAGGTGATCGCACAGCGCAAGGCCGCGTTGCCGAAACTGCCCACCGCCGAGTGGAACGCCGTCACCGCCACCCCCGCCGGGCCCGACAGTTACGGGCGCTTCATGCGGATCCGTAACTTCGACTGCTGGATACACGAACAGGACATCCGGCAGGCGCTGGGCCGCCCGTCGTCCGACGAGGAGCTGTCCGGCCCGGCCGGCCGATTGGCCCTCGACGAGATCGCCGCCAGCATGGGATTCGTCGTCGGCAAGCTCGGCAAGGCGCCGGACGGCTCCCGCGTGGCCATCGAGTTGACCGGGCCGCTGGCGCGCACCATCCGGGTGGCCGTCGACGGGCGGGCGGCCGTGGTCGAGGAGTTCGACGCCGAGCCCACCGCGGTGATCCGCCTGGACGGCCTGCAGTTCACCCGGCTGTGCGGCGGCCGGCCGCTGTGCGAGACCCGCCCGGACACAATCGAATTCGACGGCGACGCGCAGGTCGGTCAGCGCGTGGTGGACAACCTCAACTACGTGATCTGAGCCGGGTCGGTACTACCGCGGTAGTCGGGTCAGCATTCCGCCGGTCTCGGTGGCGTAGCTCTTGGCGTCGTCGCTTTGCGCATCGGTGAACGTTCGCACCGCCTGCGGGTCACCGGGCACGGTGACCAACAACGTCAGATCTTTCAATTCCACTGGCTGACGGGTCGGCGTCTGCCGACTGACTGCCCTGCTCACTGCGCATCACTCCAACTGAAGCAACCCTGGAACCGGACACCAAACCAGACCCGTCGCGCGGGGTCAACTCGGCTGACCGGGATCGCCCGTGCCGCGCCGGACATGGCAGTAAGGTGCTCTGCGTGGGTAGCAAACTGTTAGCCAGCCACCGGGGACGCCTGTTCGTGCTGGCGGTCTCCGTGGCCCTCTCCGGCGGCATGCTCTACGCCCAGGGCGCCGCGCCGGTGCAGCGCGCCCCGGAACCCGCGGCCGCCCCGGCCGAAGCGGCCGCGCCGGCCACCGAAGCGCCACGGATCGCGACCCCCGCCGAGGCCGACCTGCTGGCGGCCAGTTCACCGGTCGCCGCGGCGCGCGACTTCCAGTTCGAACTGCCCGCCGGGGTTACCCCGGAATCGGGGTTGCAGGTCAAGACCATCTGGGTGGCCCGCGCCATCAACGTGATGTTCCCTGAGATCACCACCATCGGCGGGTACCGGCAGGATCCGCTCAAGTGGCACCCCAACGGCCTGGCGATCGACGTGATGATCCCGAACCACAACAGCGACAAGGGTATTGAACTCGGCAACCAGATCGCCGGCCTGGCACTGGCCAACGCCGAGCGCTGGGGCGTGCTGCATGTCATCTGGCGGCAGGGTTACTACCCGGGCATCGGCGCGCCGAGTTGGACGGCCGACTACGGGTCGGAAACCCTCAACCACTACGACCACGTGCACATCGCCACCGACGGCGGCGGCTACCCGACCGGGAACGAAACCTACTATCTGGGCTCGATGGAGCCCGCGCCCAAGAGCTAGTCGCCGCGCCCGCGAATTAATCGAAGAGGACGTCGAGCGTCTTCTGCTCGCGGTCCTTCCACTGGCCCACCTGCTCGCGGACCTCGGCGACCTCGTCGGGGCTGAGGTGGTGCGCCTCCTCCGGAGTGATCCGGCACAGATCCATCGGCCCGCCCACGCTCGGCGACGAGACCGCCAGCGCGTCGAGCACCCGCAGTACGCCCAACAGGCCGTAGTCGATCCCACGGTCGGACATGTTGAAGTTCTCCAGCAGCGTGTAGGCCTGCTGCGCCATCGGCGCGCCGCTGCCGATGGCCTGGAACCCGGTGCCCTCGTGGCGGCCGATCAGCCCGTGCGGGTCGATGTCGACGATGAACGGCTGGTCACCGGTGTAGCCAGCGGCCAGCACGTACGTCGCCGGGGTCGCGCCGCTGGATTCCTGCGCCGGGACCTTCTCGATGAAGCACTCGTAGTGGTGTTCGAGCACCGGCACGGTGCGCGCCTGCAGCGCCCGGCCGATGTCGTCGGCCTCCAGGATGGACTCGGGTTCCGAGCCGAAGATCTGCTCGAGGTCGTAGAGGACCGCGCGCGAGCCGCTGCCGCCCCAGGCCGCCCGCTTGCCCAGCGGATGCAGCTTCTGGTCGGGATAGGTCAGGCCGCGACCGGGGTCGGTGATCTGCGAGTCTGATCCCATCACCAGACCGTCGAGGCAGCGCAGGGCGATTACAACCGTCACCGTTTCGATGCTGCCACAGTGTCGCCGGGGCTTACGTCGGTAAGACTGGAGGCCATGACGACTTGCCGTGCGGCGCTGCTGCTCGCGGGGGCGCTGGTGCTCGGCGGCTGCGCCGGTGACCCGGCCCCGACGGAGCCGACGTCGTCGGCCGTCCCTGCGCCCGTCCCGGCACCCCCGGCCCCGTCCCGCGAACCCGCCGCCGATCCGGTGGGCCTGGCCGATGACCTCGTGCACGACGAACGGGCGTTGCGGGACCCGTCGTCGTCGGAGGAGGTGCTGGCCGCGGCCGCGCGCCGGCAGCAGGCGGCCTACCGCACGCTGGGGCGCCACCCGGAATGGGACCCGATCGCGCGGCCCCGCATCCCGCCGGAACTGCTGGAGAGCTATGACTTGAATATCGACGCGCGGCGCAACCTCAGCGCGCTGGGGGAGAGCTCCGGGCTCGGCGACACGCTGCCGGCGTGGCGGATCGTCGCGCCGGCCCCGGCCGAGGAGCTGCTGGGCTACTACCGCGAGGCCGAGGCCGCCTCCGGGGTGCCCTGGGCGCACCTGGCGGCGATCAACCTGATCGAGACCGGCTTCGGCCGGATCGCGGGGACCAGCACCGCCGGGGCGCAGGGGCCCATGCAGTTCATGCCGGGCACCTGGGCGCAGTACGGGGCCGGCGGGGACATCCACGCGCCGCGCGATGCCATCCTGGCCGCGGGCCGCTTCCTGGCCGCGCAGGGCTTCGCCGCCGATCGCGACAACGCGCTGTTCCGGTACAACAACTCCGACCGCTACGTGCGCGCGGTCAACGACTACGCCGCGGTGCTGGCCGCCGATCCGGCGATGCTCGGTGCGTACCACCGGTGGGAGATCTACTACGTCACCACCGCCGGTGATGTGCTGCTGCCGGTGGGCTACGCCGAACCCGCGCGGATCCCCGTCGCCGAGTACCGGGCCCGCGGGGCGGCGCCGGCGGTGCGGATGTCCGAGCGCAGCGCGCAGACCCTGGACCGGATGCTGGCGGCGCCCGACCCGTCGGGGGAGTTCCTCGGAATTCCCTATGGCGCAGACACACTCATCGGCTCGGCCACCGAGCCCGAGCAACTCGTCGTCGACCTGGAGCGCGTCGACTGCTTCACCTACGCCGACTACGTCGAGGCGCTCAAGCGCGCCGAGGATCGCGATGGCTTCCTCGATGCGCTGCGGCAGATCCGCTACCGCGACGGCGTGGTCGCCTTCGAGAACCGGCGGCACTTCTTCACCGACTGGGCGCCGACCATCGCCACCGACGTGACCGCGACGGTGAGCGACCGCGCCGTCGAGGTGACCAAGAACTTGAACCAGAAGGACGGCGGCGGGCTGTATCTGCCCGGGCTGCCCGTGGTGCCCACGACCATGTCGTATATCCCCAGCGCCGCCGTCGACGATCAGGTGCTCTCGGTACTGCGGCCCGGGGACTACATCGGGGCCTACGCCGAGGACGGCGGCCTGGACGTCACCCACGTCGGCATCTTCGTGGCCGGGCCGGACGGGCCGGTGTTCCGCAACGCGTCCTCACTGGCCGCCGATCAGCAGGTGGTGGACACCCCGCTGCGCGACTACCTGCGCACCGTGCCGGGGATCGTGGTGCTGCGGCCGGTGCTGTAGGCGGGTATCGGCGCCGAAAGCCCCGCCGAAAATGGCACCAGGGTTGTAGATCTTCGAGGCCCACTGCCCTGAGCGCATTCTCGGGCCGGCCGCGGTGGCGCCGGGCAAAAGAAAACTGGCCAGAGCCTTGCGACTCTGACCAGCTTCTTTCTCGGTGGAGCTGCCGGGAATCGAACCCGGGTCCTACGGCATTCCCTCGAGGCTTCTCCGTGCGCAGTTCGCTGTGTCTCTACTCGGATCTCTCGGTCACGCGAACCAGCCGAGATGACGATCCCAGTCGCTGTTTGGTGTCCCGATGAGTCCCGCGACCGAACTCATCGGTTGATCCCTCTAGATGACGCCAGGGTCCGGGTCGAGGGCTTTCCCGGTCTGACGGACTAGCTTCGCTTAGGCAGCGAGAGCGTAGTCGCGCTGATTGGTATCGGCGCTTAATTGGTTGCAACGACGCTTACGGTGGTCTCTTGCCTGCACCGGCACGCTTCCCTTGATTCGATGCGCGAAGTCGAAACCGTTCAGCCCCTTGTCTGTGAAACTTCGCCACCTACCCGCCGACCATCGACGGGACAGTTCATCATACCGGCCGTTCCAACACCGTCGAGTGAATAAAAAGTCCCGACCGGCTCACGAATGTCTAGAACTGCTGCACTCGGCTGACGCTGACGAGCGCGCCGTGCCCGGTGCGGTCGTTGCGGAACTGCACGCCGTTGTCGCCGGCCACGATCGTCCAGCCCAGCGCCCGGTAGGCCTGATTGCCCAGAACGGTGGCCTCCTCGGCGCCGAGGTTGCCGTCGATCCAGTTCAGGCTGCCATCCGGGTTGACCTTCACGCCGTGATACGGCCCGCTGCCGTCGAGGTGCGCTGGCCAGCTCATGCCCGCGCTCTGGCAGCCGACGAACGCGGCCTGGATCATGCACTGCAGGTCCCCGGAGGCCGTCTGCACGCCGGCGTAGCCGTACGGGTTGACGGGCAGCGGCACCGGATCGGTGCTGGGTACCGCCGCCGGGACGGCGTCGGCGGGGCGCGCGGTGAACGTCGAGGGCCGCTCGTAGGCGGTGAGGGTGAAGCCGTAATCCCGCAGCGGATGCAGATCGCTCTCCTCGCCCTCGGGCGTCCAGATCACCAGCGGCCGGCCGTCGACGACGGTCTGGGCCGCGTGGTGCGAGCTGGACCAGGACAGCTCGGCATCCATCTCCTCCTGGGAGCTGAAATGGTCGATGTTGATGGTGCCGTCGCCGTCGTGCGGGGTGCAGCTGTCGGCGTCGTCGGGTGTCGACGGATGACACACGGCGTCCTGCCAGGACTCGAGGGTCCCGGAGATCGCCGGGGCGGCGTCCACACTCTCGGCCTCGCCGGCGGCGGCCTGATGGTTCGTCGCGGAGCAGGCGACCGTGGCGACAGCGAACAGCGCCGCCGCAGCGGCACGCACCGGCGTGGGGATCCTCATGGTCGGGGAACCTAGCGGCGCCGCGGGCGTAAACCGCGTCGAAACCCCGGTCAGGGCCGGTTCGACGCATCCTCGTTACTGACTCTTGACCAGTCCGAGGCCGTCGTCAGTCGAGGTTGCTGCTCCGGTCGCCGATGAACGCCAACAGCGCGGCACCGCCGGCGGTGACCCGGTCGACCTCTTCGCCGCCGTCGCAGGTGAACAATCCGACGGTGACGGACTCGGCGCTGCGATGCAGCACCTGCCAGACGGCGCCGGCGTCCTCCCAACGTTGCAGTACCGCAACCGGATCGTCGCTCATAGCGATGATTTTGCCTGACATGATCGCCGCATGGACGTGGGCCTGCACGCGCTGGGTGTTGGCACGGGCGCCGAGCGCACCGTGATCGATGCGGTGGCGGCCGCGGCCGAACGGGCCGGGTTCGCCACGCTGTGGGCCGGGGAGCGGGTGGTGATGGTCGACGAGTCGGCCTCGCGTTACCCCTACTCCGACGACGGTGTCAGTCCGGTTTCCCCCGACAGCGACTGGCTGGACCCGTTCATCACGCTGAGTTTCGCGGGCGCGGCCACCACCCGCATCGGGTTGGCGACTGGGGTGCTGGTGCTGCCCGAGCACAATCCGGTGGTGGTCGCCAAGCGCGCGGCGTCGCTGGACAAGCTGTGCGCGGGACGGTTGGCGCTCGGCGTCGGAATCGGCTGGGTGCGTGAGGAGTTCGACGCGCTCGGCGTGCCGTTCGCGCGGCGCGCGGCGCGCACGGCCGATTACGTGGCCGCCCTGCGCGCGCTGTGGCGCTACGACGTCGCCTCGCACGACGGCGAATTCGTGCAGTTCCACGACGTGCGGGTCAACCCGAAGCCGCGCAACCGCACGTTGCCCATCGTGCTCGGCGGCAACAGCGAGGCGGCGTTGGAACAGGCGGCGCGCTGGGCCGACGGCTGGTACGGGTTCAACCTCGCCGACGTCGAGGAGGCCGCCGAGGCCGCCGCCACGCTGCGACGATTGACCCGGGCCGCCGGCCGCGAGCCCGGGGACCTGCGGTTGTGTGCCGCGCTGCGGGAACCGATGCCCGGCGATGCCCGACGGCTGGCCGACGCCGGTTTCGACGAGATGGTGCTGGTGTCGAGCCCGCCGTATGACCCCATCGCGGCCGAGGCCTGGGTGGGGGAGCTGGCGCGGCAGTGGATCGGGCCCGCACACTGACCCCCAGGGACCTTTAACCCCGTTATCGGCGACCAAAGACCTCAACCTGCGCGCGGCGATCGTGTTGACTCGAAGGTGGAGGGATCATGAACGCTGGTGTATCCGCCGCTGTGGCAGCGGTTTTCGTGTGGTTGGGCATGGTGTTGGCGATCTCGTTCCTGGAGGCGCCGCTGAAGTTCCGCGCCCCCGGTGTGACGCTGCCCATCGGTCTCGGGATCGGCCGCCTGGTGTTCCGGGCGCTCAACGGCTGCGAGGCGGTGCTGGCCGCGGTGGTGCTGGTGGGCATGATCGTGGCGCGGCCCTCGACCGCCGCGATCGTCGCCTTCGGAGTGGCGTTGGGGGCGCTGGTGATCCAACTGGCCGCGGTGCGGCCGGCGCTGGTGCGGCGCTCGAACACCGTGCTGGCCGGGGGTTCGGGAGGTTCCGGCCGGTCCCGGTCGCGAATTCACTACGCTTACGTAGGGCTGGAGGCGGTCAAAGTGCTTGCCCTACTTGCGACCGGCATCCTGCTGCTTACCTGGTGACCGCGGAATGAGGAGTGATTGTGCAACCGATATCGCTGACTAAGGTCGTCGACGAGCAACTCGAGGCGGCCCGGACCGCGCGGGCCGGGCGTTCGGCGCAGACCGTGCGCGGCGGCCATGACCACTCCCTGCGGGAGACGGTGATCGCCCTGGCCGGCGGCCAGCAACTGGCCGAGCACGAGAGTCCCGGCGAGGCCACGCTGCAGGTGCTGCGCGGCAAGGTTCGCCTCATCGCCGGGGACGATTCCTGCGAATGCTCGACGGGTGATTTCGTGGTGATCCCGCCGGTGCGGCATTCGCTGGAAGCTGTGGAGGATTCGGCGGTTTTGCTGACGGTGTTGGCCGCGCAGCGCGGCTGAAGGTAGGTAAACCTAGCCTTCCTGGCTCCGGTAGGCTCACCGCTCAATGACTGAGCCAGCGCCGAGCCCCGCATCGCCCAATGGGTCCGCCACCGCGACGACGGACGACCTGCCCGTGCTACCCCGGGAACTGACCGACATTTCCGCGGACGTGCGCGCCGTGCCGCCGCCGCCGCTGCCCTCGATCGGCGAGCCCTACGGGATCCGGTTGGCCGACCCGACGGTCGACGCGCCGATGATCTCGGAGTGGATGAACCGTCCGCACCTGGTCGAGGCGTGGGAATCGCCCTGGTCGACGGACCGCTGGCGCGGCTATCTGCGGGCGCAGTTGGCCGGCACCTATTCGCGCCCGCTGGTGTGCAGCCGCCACGGCGAGGATCTCGGCTACCTCGAGGTCTATCGGGCGGCCAAGGATTCGATCGCGCCGCGCTACGACGCCGATCCCTACGACCTGGGCCTGCACGCGGCCATCGCCGATCTGCGGATCGTCAACCGGGGCTTCGGTCCGCTGCTGCTGCCGCGGGTCACCAAGAGTCTGTTCGAACTCGAACCGCGTTGCCGGCGAATCATGTTCGATCCGGATCACCGCAACACCGGGGCGCGTCGGCTCTGCGAGTTCGCCGGGTGTGAATTCCTCGGCGAGCACGACATGTCCAACCGGCGGATGGCGCTCTATGCGCTGACCCGCCCGGCGGACTGACCGCGCGGGTCAGCCGCCGATCAGGTCGGCGTAGCCGTCGTGGTCGGGCTTCATCGCCGCGGCCACCAACTCCCAGAGCACCTCGTCGGTGCCGCCGCCCACGCGGGCCAGCTTCATGTCACGCCACCACTGACCCAGCGGTGTCTCGTCGACCAGGTAGCCGGAGCCGCCAAAGATGTGCATGCATTCCGCGAGCACCTCTTCGCCGAGGCGTGCCGCGGTCACCTTCACCGCGGCCGCCGAGCGCAGATCCAGCTTGCCGGTGGCGGCAATCCCGTTGAGGCCGTGGCGAAGTAGGTCCACCCGGGCCTGCAGGTCGGCCATCCGCAGCCGCAGCGCCTGATGCTCGAACAGCGTGGAACCGAACTGCCGGCGGTTGACCATCCGGGCGTGCGTGATGCCCAGCACCCGCTGGCACGACGAGGCCACCTGGCCGGCGATCGACATCCGCTCGTGGGCCAGCCCCCAGGACACGGCGGCCAACCCGGTGCCGGCGCGCGCGATCAGCGCGTCCTGGGGCACCCAGGTGTCGATGTGCACCGCGGCGGTGTCCAGCGGGCCCGCGCCGACCTTGCGGTAGGGCGTCTGGACCTCGGTCTGCGCGGTCGGCACGGCGATCAGCAGGACGTTGCCGTGCCGGCTGCCCTCGTCGTGGTCGATGCTGCGCGCCACCACCATGATGTGGTCGGCGATGGGGGACAGCGAGACGAACTTCTTGACCCCGCGAACCTCGAAACCGCCTCGCGCCGAACGCACCTCGGTCTCGCAGATCTGCAGGTCCGAGCCGCCGGACTCCTCGGAGGCGCCGATGCACAGCACGGCCTCACCGCGGATGGCCTGCTCGCAGATGTCCTTGAGGTAGTCGGACTTGCCGAACCGGCGCAGCGTCGCGATCGCGGAGTCGTGCAGGCTGACCCCGACGGCGATCCCGGCCGAACCGAGATGGCCGAGCTGATAGGCCAATTCGAGCAGCTTGCCGACATGCGGTAGCTGCGCGTCGCCCCACTTGGCGCTGAAAACACCCGAGGAACCCAGGTATTCGATGAGTTCGCGGGGGAAGCGCTCGGTCTTCTCGGCCTCAGCGGTCCAGGCGACCACGCGTTCGTCGAAGACCTTGCCGAGCAGTTCCCGGTACTCGTCCACCGATACCTCGACCGCTGCCGTCATGTGCGAACCGCCTCCAAATTGCTTCGTACTTCGAGTCGCCGCAGCTTGCCCGATGAGGTGCGGGGCAGCGAGCCGGGCGTGACAAAGATGACATCGGCGGGCACCACGCCGCATTCGGAGGCCACCCGCGAGATCAACTCGCTGCGGGCGGCGTCCTCGCCTGCGCCGCGGAACTCCGCGGCGATCACCAATCCCGGCCGTGGCGCACCGGGTTCGGTGCCGACGGCCACCACCGCGCCCTCGCGCACCCCGCGCACCTGCGCGGCCACGCGTTCGACCTCGGTGGGGAACACGTTGCGGCCCGCGACGGTGATGAGTTCCTTGGCGCGGCCGCACACCACCAGGCCGCCGTCGGTCAGGTAGCCGATGTCGCCGGTCTTGAACCAGTCGCCGGGGGCCACGGTTTCGGCGCCGAGGTAACCGGACATCATCGAGGTGCCGCGGATCTCCACCTCGCCGATCTCCTTGCCGGAGTTGCCCGAATGTTCCTCGGCGGCGACGATCCGCAGTTCCATCCCCGGGATCGGGTTGCCCAGAACGGCGTGCTGCCGCACGGTTTCGGTGACCGGGTCCCACAGTTCGTCGGCGAGCAGACCCGTGCCCGGGTCCGGGGCGCTGACGGCGCAGGTGGCCTCGGCCAACCCGTAGGACGGTGCGGCCGCGCGGGGATCCAGTCCGAACCGGTGCAGTTCGGTCAGGAAGCGGTCGAGGCCCTCGCAGTCGATGGGCTCGCCGCCGTTGATGGCGAAGCGCAGCGCCGACAGGTCGACCTCGGGCACCCGGCGGGCGTACTTACCGATGACGTTGTACGCGAAATTCGGTGCGGCAGTGAGCGTTGCGCGGCTGTCCGACAGCCAGCTCAACCAGCGGAACGGTGAGGCCGAGAACGCCGCGGTGGGTGCCAGCCACAGCTCGCAGCCGCCGAGCGCGCCGCTGAGCAGGAAGGTCAGGCCCATGTCGTGATACACCGGCAGCCAGGAGCAGCCGACGTCGACGGCGCGGTCGACACCGATGTGCTGCAGCAGGCCGCTGACGTTGCTGAACACGGCCTCGGGGCGCAGCGCGGCGGTGCGCGGGGTGCCGGTGGAACCGGCAGTGCCCTGCAGCACGGCGTAGCCGCCGTCGTCGGGGACCGCGGCGAAGGTGGTCGAGCGCTGGGCGTGACCGACGGTCGGCAGGTCCAGCAGCGTCACCGACGACTCGGCGTCGCGCAGCAGTGCCAGTTCAGATCCGGCGGAGCACACCGTGGTCACGCCGATCCCGTCGAAGCGAGCCAGCGTGGACTGGGCCCACTGGGCCGGGTCGGCGCCACGGATCGGCGAGGGCAGGATCGAGACCGCGCGCCCGGCCAGCCAGGCGCCCTGCAGGGCGGCGACGAACTCGACGGTGACCTCGCCGACCAACCCCACCTCGCCGGCCGGGCCGTTGCTGATCCGTTCGGCGACGTTCTCGGCGCGGGCGTGCACCTCGGCCCAGGGGTGGCGGACCCATTCGCCGCTCTCGCGGTCGAGGACCACCAGGTCTTTGTCCGACTCCGTCATCGCCCGCGTCAGCGCGGACGTCAGCACGTTCACTTGGCGGCGGGAACCTTGGCCAGGATGGCCGCCTCGAGGTCCCCGACGGTCTCGCAGCTGAGCAGGTCCTCTTCGGTCAGCGCCGCGCCGAGCTTGTCCTCGATGGCGACCATGCCGACGGCGAAGGCCACCGAGTCCAGGCCCACGTCGTCGATCAGCCGCGACTCACGCGTGACCCGGCTGATGTCGACGCTGAGATCGTCGCGCAGGATCTCTTCGAGGGCAGCACTGACCGCTTCCGGGTGAGACGTTTCCATGGCGTGCGACGCTACACGCCGGGGTAAGCCAAGGCTAGGCTTACCCCCTGCCCAGGGCCGCAATCGCCTGCCCCAGCCAGACCGCCGCGAGGCCCAACGTGACACTCACCACGATGTTGGCCAGCGCCGGCCAATAGCGCCGAGTCTCGGCCAGCAGCCGGGTCTCCAGCATCCACGTCGAGAACGTCGTATAGGCGCCCACAAACGCCGTGCCCACCAGCAGGGCCGCGGACGGTCCCAGCGTCAGCCCGCCGAGGAAACCGAGCAGCAGCGCCCCGCTGAGATTGACCGCCATGGTGCCGTACGGGAACGCCCGGGCGACCCGGCGGGTGACCGCGCTGTCGACGAGGTAGCGCGCGACCGCGCCGAGCCCACCGAGCACCGCGACCGCCAGCCACAGCAGGACGCTCATCGGCGCCCCAGCCCGCCGGCCAACCGCACCGCCGCCAGCCCGGTCACCAGGCTGACCGCCGTGTAACCGAGGGCCAGGCCGTAGTGCTGGTGTTCGAGCATCCGCACGGTCTCGAGTTGCATGGTGGAGAACGTCGTCAACCCGCCGCAGAACCCGGTGCCCAGCATCCGTCGGCGATGGCTGTCGGGCGGCAGGCGCGTGCTCAGGAAGCCGAGCAACAACGCGCCGGCGATGTTGGCCACGAACGTCTGCCACGGCCAGCGCGCCGGGTCGTGCACCGCGAACTCGGCCAGCGCCGCGCGGGCCAGCGTGCCGACCGCGCCGCCGACGAACACCGCTGCCAGCGCGCGCTTGTCGTGACCGAACACGTCGCAAAGTATGACGGCAGTGCCGCCGTCTACTGCGAATCTTCTGCGGTGCGCCTGCGCAAGCGCCAGGGGTGGCGCTCGTGCGGCCACATCTTCTCGATCACCGCGTTGACCTCCGCGCCGAGGAGCACGGCCAGCGCCGTGAGGTAGAGCCAGAGCACCACCGCGATCGGCACCGCGAGCTGGCTGTAGGCCGCGTCGTCCTGCACGCTGAACGCCAGGTAGGCGCGCAGTGCCGCGGCCGCGGCCAACCACAGCGCCATGGCCAGCACGGCGCCCGGCAGGTCACGCCGCCACGGTGTATGCCACGGCGCCCCAAGGTGGTACAGAGTCGCCAACCCCAGCAGCACCAGGACGCCCACGGCCGGCCAGAACAGCAGATCGAGGACGTGCAGCGTCGCCGCGGCGACCGCCGGCGGGGCCATCGACTCGATGAGGTCCGGGCCCAACACCAGCGGCGGCAGCAGCGCGACGGCCCCGAGCAGGCCGGCGACCGTCAGGCCGAGCGCCAGCAGCCGCCGTTGGCCCAGCCGGCGCGGACTGACGCCGTAGGCGATCGCGATGGTCTCCAGATACCGGTGCATCGCCCGCGAACCGGTCCACAGACTCAGCAGGATGCCGATGGAGATCACGCTGCCGCGCCGCTGCGCCAGCATGGCCTCCACGGTCTGCTCGTAGGCGGCGAAGGTGCGCTCCGACAGGAACGCCTCGGGAACCTCGAGCACCAGCTGACGCAGTGCCTCGGTGCCCGCCGGGCCCAGCGTCTCGGCGATGAAGCCCAACGACCCGAGGATCGCCAGCAGCAACGCCGGCAACGAGATTAGCGAGAACAGCGCGGCCTCGGCGGCCAGACCGGGCACCCGATCCTGGGCGGCCCCCCGCAGCGTGCGCAGCACCAGCCGCCACGTTTGACGCACCGGACGCGGCGCCCGGTTGAAGACGGCGATGCTGCGCCGCAGCAGCGCCATCGGGATGGCATCCAGAACCGCCTCCATCCGCGACCACCAGCTGCCCGACGCCATGGATCGAGCCTAGGTAGGCGATCGCCCGGCTAAGCAGCGGGTTCGTCGGTCGTCGCGGTGTGGCTCGGAAACCGTCTCGGCACGAACATCAGCAGGACCACGGTGATCAGCCCGGCCACCAACAGGCCGACGAACACCGCGTGGGTGGCCGCATGCATGGCGACGGCGGCCGGCTGATCGTGCTGCTGGCGCAGCATGGCGTTGGCGACGGCACCGAAGCCGGCCGCGCCCAGGCTCTGCCCCAGGAAGCGGGCGAACATCAGCCCGCCGGTGATGGTCCCGCGCTGGTCCCAACCGACGGTGTTCTGCAGCCCGACGATCAGCGGGGAGAACACCCAGCCCATGCCGACGCCCATCAGCGCCGTGCACGCCACCGGTTGCCACACCGGCGATTCCGGGCCGAGCAGCGCGAAGCCCGCGCCGGCGGCGACCGCGGTGATCGCCCCGAGCAGCGCGGTGTTGCGGAACCCGATCTTCAGGTAGATCCGCGCGGAGACGCCCGAGGCCAGCGGCCAGGTGATGCTCATGACGGCCAGGACGAAGCCCGCCGCGATCGGGGACAGCCCCAGCACGGTCTGCCCCCAGTTCGGCAGGTAGACCGACAGCCCGATCACGATCATGCCCGCGGTGGCGGTGGCCGCCATCGAGGCCGCCGTGCGCCGCTTGGTCCACAGCCATGACGGCAGCACCGGTTCGGCGGCGCGACGTTCGACGAAGATCAGGGCGACCGCGGCGACTGCCGCGACCGCGAAGACGGTGAAGCTGGCCGGGGAGTTCCACGCCCAGGTGGTGCCGCCCTGCAGCAGCCCGAGGATCAGCATGCCCGCGGCCACCAGGACCAGGGCCGAACCCAGGTAGTCGACCCGGTGCGAGCGGCGGACCACGTCGTCGTGCAAGTCCCGGACGATCAGGTAGAGGGCGAACACGCCGATGGGGATGTTCACCAGGAAGATCCAGCGCCACGACAGGTATTGCGCGAACACGCCGCCGAGCGCCGGGGCGATCACCGCCGAGATACCCCAGACGCTGGCCAGGTAGCCCTGGATCCGGCCGCGTTCGGCGACGGTGTAGAGGTCACCGGCCACGGTCTGGACGGTGCTGCCGATCGCGCCCGCGCCGATGCCCTGCACCGCGCGAAACAGGATCAGCGACAGCATGTTCCAGGCGCCGGCCGACAGCGCCGAACCGAGGAGGAAGACGGCCACGCCGAAGACCAGGACCGGTTTGCGGCCGTAGAGGTCGGTGAGCTTGCCGTAGATCGGGATGGTCACCGTCTGCGCCAGCAGGTAGACCGAGAACACCCAGCCCACCTGATCGAAGCCGCCGAGGTCGCCGACCACCTGCGGGACGGCGGTCGCCAGGATGGTGGTGTCCATGGCCACCAGGGCCATGGTGAGGATCAGCGCGATCAGCACTGCCGTGCGCGGGTCGTGTCGAAGGTTCACCAAGTGGCCGCTCTGCGCTCGCACTGCATGCCGACCAGTCTGGTGTGGAATCAGGGATACGGGTAATCGGCGGCCGCGATCCGTACGGGGCACAATTGCGGTCATGGGCGCCCATCCACGCGCCGGGCAACCGGCGCAACCCGAAGACCTGATCGACATCGCCGGCCTGGTGACCGCCTACTACAGCGTGGTGCCCGATCCCGACGACATTGCCCAGCAGGTGGCGTTCGGCACTTCCGGGCATCGCGGGTCCAGCCTGGACGCGGCGTTCAACGAGGCGCACATCCTGGCCACCACGCAGGCCATCGTGGAGTATCGCGCGGCCCAGGGCACCACCGGCCCGCTGTTCCTCGGCCGCGACACCCACGGCCTGTCCGAACCGGCGTGGACCTCGGCGCTGGAGGTGCTGGCCGCCAATGACGTTGTCGCCATGATCGATTCGGCCGACCGGTACACGCCGACACCGGCGATCAGCCACGCCATCCTGACCTTCAACCGCGGCCGCGACGCGGATCTGGCCGACGGGATCGTGGTCACCCCGTCGCACAATCCGCCGCGCGACGGCGGTTTCAAGTACAACCCGCCGCACGGTGGACCGGCCGACACCGACGCCACCGCGGCGATTGCCAAGCGCGCCAACGAGATTCTGCGCGGCGGGCTGCGCGACGTGAAGCGGGTGTCGCTGGCCCCCGCGCGCGGGCTGGCTCAGCGCCACGACTACCTCGACGCCTACGTCGCGGACCTGCCGAACGTCGTCGACCTGCACGCCATCCGCGCCGAGGGGGTGCGCATCGGTGCCGACCCGCTGGGCGGGGCCAGCGTCGACTACTGGGCGGCCATCGCCGAACGGTACGACCTGAACCTGACCGTCGTCAACCCGCTGGTGGACGCGACGTGGCGGTTCATGACGCTGGACACCGACGGCAAGATCCGGATGGACTGCTCCTCGCCGAACGCGATGGCGTCGCTGATCCACAAGATCGGCGACTATCAGATCGCCACCGGCAACGACGCGGACTCCGACCGGCACGGGATCGTCACCCCCGACGGCGGGCTGATGAACCCGAACCACTACCTGGCCGTCGCCATCGACTACCTGTTCACCCACCGGCCCGGGTGGCCCGGATCCGTCGCCGTCGGCAAGACCGCGGTCAGCAGCTCCATCATCGACCGGGTGGTGGCCGGGATGGGCCGCGACCTGCTGGAGGTGCCCGTCGGATTCAAGTGGTTCGTCGACGGATTGCTCGGCGGCACAGTCGGGTTCGGCGGCGAGGAATCGGCCGGGGCGTCGTTCCTGCGCACCGACGGCACGGTGTGGACCACCGACAAGGACGGCATCATCCTGGCGCTGCTGGCCGCGGAGATCCTCGCTGTCACCGGCAACACCCCCTCGCAGCGCTACGCCGAGCTCGCGGAGCGCTACGGCGCACCGACCTACGCGCGCATCGACGCGCCCGCGGATCGCGAGCAGAAGGCGCGGCTGGCCAAGCTGGCCCCCGAACAGGTCAGCGCCACCGAGTTGGCCGGCGAGCCGATCACCGCCAAGCTCACCTCGGCGGCCGGCAACGGCGCGCCGCTGGGCGGGCTGAAGGTCACCACCGAGAACGCCTGGTTTGCTGCGCGGCCCTCCGGCACCGAGGACGTCTACAAGATCTACGCCGAATCCTTCCGCGGACCCGAGCATCTGGCGGAGGTGCAGGCGGCCGCGCGCGAGGTGGTGAATACAGTCATTGCGTGACTTCTGAGGCGAAGGGTGACTGCGCGAGCGACGGCCGCTCCGAGCCCAAGCTCCCGTCCGAAGTCTGGGTGCTGATCGCCTCCAACGCCGTGATCGCGCTGGGCTACGGTGTCGTCGCTCCGGTGCTGCCCGAATACGCCCGGCACTTCGGCGTCTCGATCAGCGCCGCGACGTTCGTCATCACCGCGTTCGCGCTCATGCGCCTGGTGTTCGCGCCCGCGGCCGGGCTGCTGGTGCAGCGGCTGGGGGAGCGGCGCATCTACGTCAGCGGGTTGGTGATCGTCGCGCTGTCCACCGCGGCGTGTGCCTTCGCCCAGTCGTACTGGCAGCTGCTGCTGTTCCGGTCGCTGGGCGGCATCGGCTCCACCATGTTCTTCATCTCGGCGCTGGGGTTGATGATCCGGATCAGCCCCGAGAACGCCCGCGGCCGGGTGGCCGGCATGTTCTCCTCGGCGTTCCTGGTGGGCTCCGTGGGCGGACCGGTGCTCGGTTCGCTGACCGCCGGGCTGGGGCTGTCGGCGCCGTTCCTGATTTACGGCGGGGCGCTGCTGGTGGCCGCCACGGTGGTGTTCATCAGCCTGCGGCACTCGTCGCTGGCCGCGCCCGCCCCGGCCACCGAATCGCCGGTGAGACTGCGCGACGTGTTGCCTAATCGGGCCTACCGCGCGGCGCTGCTGTCGAATTTCGCCACCGGCTGGTCGGCCTTCGGGCTGCGTATCGCGCTGGTGCCGCTGTTCGTCGTCGACGTGCTGGACCAGGGCGTCGGGATGGCGGGCCTGGCGCTGGCCACCTTCGCGATCGGCAACGTGGCCGCGGTGATCCCTGCCGGGCACCTGTCCGACCGCGTGGGGCGGCGCATCCTGCTGATCATCGGACTGTCCACCGCCGGCGTCGCCACCGCCATCGTCGGGTTCACCGAGAACCTGCCGCTGTTCCTGATCGCCGCGCTGCTGGCCGGCGCGGCCACCGGCATGTTCTCCTCGCCGCAGCAGGCCGCCGTGGCCGACATCGTCGGCAACAAGGCCCGCGGCGGCACCGCCGTGGCCACTTTCCAGATGATGGCCGACCTGGGCTCGATCGTCGGCTCGACGCTGGTGGGCCTCATTGCCCAGCACCTGTCGTTCTCGTGGGCGTTCCTGATCAGCGGCGGAATCCTGGTGCTGGCGTCGTTCGGCTGGATGCTGGCCCAGGAGACCCGCCCGCGGTCGTCGCACGAGCACACCTCGGCGCGCCCGCTGGGTCCGGAGGTTTCCGGAGAGGTGCCCTGAGCACCGGTTTTGGGACCGGTGGGGAAGTGGTGTAACTTCGATGAGCACCACTTGAGGGGCTATGGCGCAGTTGGTAGCGCACCACACTGGCAGTGTGGGGGTCAGGGGTTCGAATCCCCTTAGCTCCACGTATCGAATCCCGCTTTGACCACTGGTCGGAGCGGGATTCGCGGTTCGCGGGCTATCGTCTGCGAAGTGCTGGATGATGCGACGTCGCCCCGCTGTGGTGTCGGTAGCCAAGATCTACGGACCGGCTGTCACCACTGAATGCCAGCTACTCGCTGGTGCATCAGCAGCTCGGTGACGCCCGACCAGTTGCGTTCGGTAGTGCGGTCAGAGGCGAGGGCCGAGTCGGCCTTTCCTCAAAATCAGGCCTGCCGCGATCATCAGGACCAGGCTGCAGACAAGCAGGAGAACTCGAGCGCGGCCCTGTGAGTAGTCATACACTGCAGCTGCCCAGAAAACCGCAACAGCGAACAGTGTTATGGCCGAACGGATCTGGGCTTCACGCGTGGATTTTCTGGGCTCCATTGCAAAGTAGATGATGGCCGGGATCGTGAACGCCAACCCGTATAGCACTGCAGTTGTCACAGTTTCTCTTTCGACGGAGTTCTGGCGGTCACTTGCACTGACCGAGTTCGTGGCTCGCCTCGCCGGCGACCGCCAAACCGGCGATGAAGCCCACCGGTCCGGTGAAGATTGCACCGAGTCCGCCGGTGACGATCAGGGCGGTGTCCCAGAATTTTTCTCCGGTGGAGCAGTTCTTGAGCGGGGCCTCGAGGGTCCAGCCCCAGTTCCAGTAGTAGTGCCATTCCTTCCCGGCTGGTGCAGGTGGCAGCTCTGTGGTTGCACCCCACCGAGGGCCTGGAAGCTGAACCGCATCTGCTTCGAGGGGGCCGACTGCTGGAGGTTCCGGTAGCGGGCCGAGGCCGGCGGTGGTGGTCAACGAATTGGCCACGGCTGTGTCGGTCTCGACCAGGCTGAGCGCCTCGGCCCAGATGTGTGCGGCGTGAATCTTGGCCTCGGCTTCACCGATGGAGTCGCCGAAGTCGTTGCCCGACGATTCCCACGAGACCGATAGATCATCGTGAACCGCGAGGCCGGCCTCCTCGGCCCGCGCGATCGTCGCGAGGGCCCTTCGTTGCGCCGCTTCGATCTCGGCGGCTCCAGAGCGGGCTCTGGCAGCGGTTTCGTGGAGTGTGTCGGCGACCGCGAACACTTTCAGTCGGTCGTCATGGGCGCGGACGATTGTGGCGTGAGCGGTCTGTCCGGACCAGGGCGATCCGCCAGGCGCAAGGGTGTGGTTGTACGCGGTGCTGAACGCGTGCTCCCACGTCTCGGCAGTGATTGCCAAGTAGGCGGCCGACTCGGTGAGGTGGCCGGTTCGCCAAGTCTGGATCTGGGGCCGGGAGGGCGCAGCAACGCTCATCGAGGGGTTCGGGATTGGACCTGGGCCAGGATTGCACTGGAGCGTCCCTCGTTGTTGGTGAACTCCGTCGCTACTTGGACGAGGGAGGCCGCGTTGGACTCCAATCGACTCGCGAATACCTTGGCCATAGTGCCTACCGCCGAGGTGATCATTCTGGTTGCGGCCGAAGTGGGCTGATGGGACGCGCCCCCTGTGCGCGGGGCGTTTGCTTCGAGCAACGACGTGGCCAGGCCGTCGTGCAGTATGGCGGTAGCCATGAGGTCGTCCGGATTTACCTCCACTGAATCCATGCTGGAACTATCGGGCGTGGGACTGTCGGGTGCAATTCACCTTGCTCCCCGCGCGGTTCCCAGCGCGCAGGCGACGCCATCACGATCTGCGTCGAGCCACGAACTTCCCTGCTGCCGCTCTCTAATCCTGCCCTACCCCCGACCGTCGGGCTGATCGTTGTTCTTCTGCGCTCCCCAGCCGTGCACGCGGTCGATCGCGATCAGGGCGCTGACCCGTGGACGGTCGCGGTCCGGGTACTGCTTGCCCTGATAGTGCCGCGACAGCGCGTCGATGTCGGTGAGGCCGTCGTCGGCGTAGATCTCGGTGACGTGCCCGATGAGCGTCAGGTGGGTGTACCAGTTGGCCTCGTCGAGCACCGTCAGCGAGACTCGCGGGTCTTTGCGCATGTGTTCCAGGCGCTTTCGGCCGACATCCATGTTCACCAGGACCTGGTCGTCACGCATCAGGTACCACGTGGCGGCCGAGACGGGTTGTCCGTCGGATCGAACGGTGCTGATGACGGCGGGGTTGGGCTTGGACAGCATCGTCTTGGCGTTGTCGGTCAGTAGCGAGGGCATCTGGGTCTCCGTCGTTCGGTGGGAAGGTCGTTGGGCGGGCAGTCGGACACAGAATGCCCCAACCGCACCGGGCCAACCAGGATGGCGCCGCAGCGCCTCGTCCGGACCGGAGCTTCCGATCGAAACATTTGGCCCACCGGATTCGACGTAACCAGAAGGACAGCGGTTCGGCGGCCTCGAGGTCATCCACTTGGCTAAGCTGATTGTTACGCGCGGCTTACTCGACGTCGAGAACTCCCAGGTAGTGGGTTCGCTGACGCAGCGCCGCGCGGAGCAAGGAGAACGAAGTGGCTAAGTCGGTACTGGGTCGGGGCACTGCCCGGGCCCGGGTGCTCGAAGCGGCGCTGGCGAAGTTCGCCGAGCACGGTGTCAGCGGTACGACCCTGCAGATGATCGCCGACAGCATCGGGGTGGGTAAAGCCTCGGTTTACTACCAGTTCCGCTCGAAAGAAGACATCGTGGCAGCCGCCGCGCAGCCCATGTTCGACGACATGGCGCGGGTGGTCACCATCGCCGAAGCGATCTCCGATCCGGATGCCCGTCGCGAAGTGACCATCAGCGGCTTCCTCGAGTTCAGTGTCCGGCACCGGAGGCTGTCTGCCGTCCTCGCCCGCGATCCGGCCTTGGAGAGCCTCGTGCAATCACGCGAGGATCTCACCGAGATCGTCGACCGCTTCACCAATCTGTTGATCGGCGACGGCACCAGGCCGGAGGGCAGGATCCTCATCTCGTTCGTCACCCACGGAATCTATGGCTCGGTGACGGACAAGGCTCTGGAAGACGTCAGCGATGAGGAACTCCACCGGACCTTGTTGGCCGTCGCGCAGCAGCTGACGCGCAAGGCCCCGCACTTCGAGTAGGGGGCCCGGCCGCGTGGAAAATCACACCGACGCATCCTCCGGTTGACGCTGAACTGGCGGCCAGGGTTGGGGTTTGGGTCGCTGCCGGACCATCTGAGGCCACCAGAACCACTTGCCGAGCAGCGCCGCGATCGACGTCGTCATGAACGATCGGACGATCAGGGTGTCGAACAACAGTCCCAGCCCGATGGTGGTGCCGACCTGACCCATGATGGTCAGGTCACTGACGGCCATCACCATCATGGTGAACGCGAACACCATGCCGGCCGCGGTGACCGTCGAACCGCTACCTCCGACCGCCCGGATCATGCCGGTGTTGAGGCCGGCGTGTTTCTCCTCTTTGAGCCGGGACACCACCAGCAGGTTGTAGTCCGCGCCCACTGCCAGCAGGATGATCACCGCCATCGGCAGCACCATCCAGTGCAACTCGATGCCCAGCAGATGCTGCCAGAGCAGTACCGACATGCCGAAAGATGCGCCCAGCGAGAGCACTACGGTGCCCACGATCACGGCGGCGGCCACGATGGCCCTGGTGAGCAGCAGCATGATCAGGAAGATCAGCGCGATCGCGGCGATGCCGGCGATCAACAGGTCGTACTGCGTGCCGTCGGCCATGTCCTTGAACGTCGCCGCGGTACCACCCAGGTAGATCGTCGAACCCTCCAACGGAGTGCCCTTGATCGCATTCTTGGCGGCGGTCTTGATCGGTTCGATCTTCTCGATGCCGTCAGCGGACATCGGATCGCTCTCGTGGTTGATCATGAACCGCACCGCATGCCCGTCCGGCGACAGGAACTGCTCCAAACCCTTTGCGAAATCAGGGTTGTCGAAAGCTTCCGCGGGTAGATAGAACGAGTCGTCGTTCATCGCATCGTTGAAGGCCTTACCCATCTCGGTCGAGGTCTCCTGCATGATGCGCTGCTGTTCCTGCATACCCAGCTGGGTCTGCTGCATGGTCTGCATCATCTCCCGCATGCTGACCATGGTCTGCTTCATCTCGGGCATGATCGCGATCATCTGCGGCATCAGCTCGTTGAGCCGATGCATGTGCGGCATCATCGATTTCATGTCGTCGGTCATCACGTCGATGCCGTCCAGGACATCGAAGATCGAACGCAGCGACCAGCACACCGGAATGTTGAAACAGTGCGGTTCCCAATACAGGTAATTGCGGATCGGCCGGAAGAAGTCGTCGAAGTTGGAGATGTTGTCCCGCATGTCCTCGATGTTGAGGACCATGCCGTCCATCGAGGTCACCATCTGGTTGGTCGTATCGGCCATCTCGACGGTGATGGCCTGCATCCGATCCATGTTCTCGATGGTCTTGGCCATCTCGTCGGCCTGTTTGGTCATGTCGGCGGTGCGGTCGGCGTTGTACTTCTCGTTGATGCGCTGCAGCGTGCTCTGCTGGCTGATGATGTAGGGGATCGAGGTGTTCTCGATCGGGGTGCCGTCGGGCCGGGTGATGGTCTGCACGCGGCCGATGCCGTCGAGTTGGAAGACCGCCTTGGCGATCTTCTCGATCACCAAGAAGTCCGCCGGATTTCGCAGATCCCGGTCGCTCTCGACCATCATGATCTCCGGGTTCAGCCGCGCGGGCGAGAAGTGCCGTTCGGCGGCGGCGTAGCCCTGATTGGACCGGATGTCATCGGGCAGGTAGAGACGGTCGTTGTAACTGGTCTGGTAGCCGGGTAGCGCCAGCAGTCCGATGAGCGCGACCGCGATGCTGGTGATCAGGATGGGACCGGGCCAACGCACCACGGCGGCACCGACTTTGCGCCAGCCGCGAACGCGTGTGGCGCGCTTGGGATCCAGGAATCGACCGCCGAGGGTGACGATCGCCGGCCCGAACGTCATGGCCGTCATGATCAGGACCAGCATCCCCACCGCCAGGGGGACGCCGAGGGTCTGGAAGTAGGGCAGCCGCGTGAAACTCAAGCAGAACGTCGCACCCGCGATGGTCAGTCCTGAGCCGACAATTACATGCGCGGTGCCACCGAACATGGTGTAGTAGGCCGATTCTCGGTCCTCGCCACTACTCATGGACTCCTGATATCGACCCACCAGGAAGATCGCGTAGTCCACCGAGATCGCGATGGCCAAGGTGACCAACAGGCCCGTGGCGAAGGTGGAAAGCCCGATGACCTCGTAGTAGCCCAGGAATGCGACCGCACCGCGCACTGTCAGCAGGCTGACGAACACCATGACGAGGATCAACACCATCGTCATGATCGAGCGGAAGATGATCAGCAGCATGACGATGATGACCAGGAAGGTCAGCGCCTCCACGAGTCGCATGCTGCCGTGGCTGGCCTCGGTCTGTTCGGCCGTTATCGCCGCCGAACCGGTGACGAAGACCTCGACCCCGTCGGGTGTCGGCAGGGTCTCCACGAGGGTCTTGACGGCCTCGATCGACTCCAGCGACAAGGCCTCGCCCTGGTCGCCGGCCAGGTTGGCCGAAACGTAGACGGCCTTGCCGTCGCCGCTCTGCACGCCGGTGGCGGTCAGCGGGTCGCTCCACAGGTCCTGGACATGTTCGACGTGCTTGGTGTCGGCCTGCAACGCGGCGATCAGTTCGGCGTAGTACCTCCTGGCCTCGTCACCCAGCGGTTCCTGACCCTCCAACACGATCATCACCGAGCTGTTGGACTCGTACTCCTGGAACACTTGGCCGATGTGCTGGGTCGCGATGACGGCCGGCGCCTCCTGGGGGCTCATCGAGACCGAGCGCAGCTCGCCGACGGCTTCCAGCTGCGGCACCGAGACGTTGAGCAGGACGGCGATGGCCACCCAGGCCAGGATGATCGGGACCGAGAGCTTGCGGAGCACGCGGGCGATCCGGCCGAAATGTGCGGTTTCGTAGCGCGGCCGCTGCGCGGCGACGGGACCGGTCGGCGCCTCGGCGCTGTGGGCGCTCACGCGGACTTCACGATGCAGAAGGTCTGGACGTTGGTGCCGGACGCGGTGCGCTCATCCTTGAGTTCCCCGTCGACGATCACCCGACAGCCCAGGAAACTCGTCTTGCCCTGTGCGACGAGGTTGGCTGCGGCCGACGGATCGGTGGTCTGCAGCGTGATGGACCACGGCAGGGTCACGCCGTCCACCCGTTGCGGTTCGCCGTCGAGATCCACGTAGTTCACGTCCACTGCAGCTCCCTCGGGTCCAAAGACCTCGTATGTCAATACTTTTGGATCGAAGGGGTCCGGGTCGTTGGCGAAGTTGACCTGTGTCACCAGCGGAGGATCGGAGGCAAAGAAGCCGCGGATCCGTTGCACCGTCAGACCCGCGATGCCGATCACCACCACCATCACCAGGGGCAACCACGCTCGTTTGAGCAACCGCATTCCGACACTTCCTTCTGCACCCGACGACGCGACTGGAAGGACAGATAGCACTGCAGCCGCTAGCAGTAGTCAAGTTATATTTAGTGTCTACTCGTTGCAAGCCGCCCGGCTAAGTTGTGGTCGTCGTATCGATGCCTGCCGCGCTGCCTGGCCGCGCTGATCCGGACCGAAGGCGGCTTGTATCGATTGGACAAGCCGGATGAATTCCGACGCTGTCGCCACACCGATATCCATCGCCGTCACCTACTCGGCCATCGACAATCCTGGTCGCAGCCCTATTCGGCGGGTGTCAGCGATGTCCCGAGACAGAGAACTGTCAGCGAGGTCCCGGAGCAGGAAGCCCTGCCTGGTGTGTCGCCGTGACGGGCGGCGGTTGTGGGCGGGCCGTTCATCGGGCCGGGTGTGTGAAGTAGGTTACTCGCGGGTACCACCGCAACCATGACAACGACGTGGTTCTGGTCGAGGAGTGGGCGATGGCTCCGCGACTGAGGGCGCCGCTGCGCAAGATGGCGCGGTGGAGCAGCAAGCCGGCCCAGAAGATCGACACCGCGCACACCCCGCAGGTCAATGTCCTGCGCGGCTTGGCGGCGCGTGCCACCACCCCGCTGCTGCCCGACGACTACCTCAAGTTGCTCAACCCGTTGTGGACGGCCCGGGAGTTGCGCGGTCAGATCGTGGACGTCCGCACCGAGACCGCGGATTCCGCCACGGTGACGATCAAGCCGGGTTGGGGGTTCTCGGCGGTCTACCGGCCCGGCCAGTACGTCGGCATAGGACTGCGCGTCGAGGGCCGATGGCACTGGCGGTCGTACTCGCTCACCTCGGTACCGCGGCGCCACGACAGGCACATCACGATCACCGTGAAGGCCACGCCGGAGGGGTTTCTGTCCACCCACCTGGTCAACGGCGTCAGACCGGGAACGATCGTTCGGCTCGCAGAACCCAAAGGCGACTTTGCGTTACCCGATCCGCCGCCACCGAAAATCCTGTTCATCAGCGCCGGGAGTGGAATCACGCCGCTGATGGCGATGTTGCGCACGCTGACCGCCCGCGGCCAAAGCCCTGACATCATGCACCTGCACTCCGCGCCGTCCGCCGACGATGTCATCTTTCACGACGAACTCCGCGCGCTGGAGGGGAGCGAACCCGGTTACCGCCTGCACCTGCAGCTCACGGCGCACGACGGCAAGCTGGCCTTCGACCGTCTCGACGAGCTGGTGCCGGACTGGCGGGAAAGACCGACCTGGGCGTGCGGCCCGACACCCATGCTCGACTCGGTCGATTCCGTGTGGGACGCCGCGGGGTTGTCGGAGGAGTTGCATACGGAGCGCTTCACCATTGCCCGCACCGACAAGGGCGGCGAAGGCGGCACGGTCACCTTCGAGATCTCGGACAAGACCGTCGAAATCGACGGTGCCACCTCGCTTTTGGAGGCCGGTGAGAAAGTCGGTATCCAGATGCCGTTCGGCTGCCGGATGGGCATCTGTCAGACCTGTGTCCTTCCGCTGGAAGACGGCCACGTCCGCGACTTCCGATCCGGAGACGAACACGGCGCGGGGGACCGCATCAACACGTGTGTGTCCACCGCATCAGGCGACTGCACACTGAAGATCTAAGGGGGAAAGCCTGTGGCCATCACCGATATCAAGCGCTACGCGCACCTGACGGCCGAGGACGTCGAGGCGCTTGCGCGCGAACTCGACGCCATCCGCGCCGATATCGAGGAATCCCGCGGTGAGCGCGACGCCCGCTACATCCGGCGCTCGATCCAGTTGCAGCGCGCCTTGGCCGCGGGCGGGCGCGCCGTGCTCTTCGCCAGCGGCAACAAAGTGGCCTGGTGCCTCGGCACGGCGATGCTGGGCACCGCCAAGATCATCGAGAACATGGAGCTGGGCCACAACATCATTCACGGCCAATGGGACTGGATGAACGACCCGGAGATCCACTCGACCGAATGGGAGTGGGATACCACCGCACCCAGCACGCATTGGAAGAAGTCGCACAACTTCATTCACCACAAGTACACCAACGTCGTCGGACTCGACGACGATATCGGCTACGGCATCATGCGGCTCACCCGCGACCAGCGCTGGGAAAAATGGATGATCGGCAACCCGGTCTACAACGTGTTGCTCGGCACCCTGTTCGAGTGGGGCGTCGCGGCGCACGGACTGGAGACCACCAAGTACCGCAAGGGGGAGAAGTCCCTGGCCGAGGTGCGCAAGGATCTGCGGATCATCGGCAAGAAGGTCGGCAAGCAGGTCGGCAAGGACTACATCGTGTTCCCGGCGCTGTCGGGACGCAACTGGAAGCACACCATGGCCGCCAATGCCGTCGCCAACCTGATCCGCAACTACTGGTCGTACGCGGTGATCTTCTGCGGGCACTTCCCCGACGGAGCGGAGAAGTTCACCAAGGAGGAATTCGACAGCGAGACCCAGGCCGAATGGTACTTGCGACAGATGTTGGGATCGGCCAACTTTCACGCCGGCCCGCTGATGGCGTTCATGAGCGGCAACCTGTGCTACCAGATCGAGCATCATCTGTTCCCCGACCTGCCGAGCAACCGCTACGCCGAGATCAGCGAACGGGTCCGGGCGCTGTGCGAGAAGTACGACCTGCCCTACACGACCGGGTGGCTGGGCCGGCAATATCTGCAGTCGTTTAGGACCATCGCCAAGCTGGCCCTGCCCGACAAGCTGCTCACGGCCGGCGCCGACAACGCCCCCGAGACGAACTCCGAGTTGAAGTTCCGGATCCGCGACGGAATCCGGGAAAGCTTCGGCGTCGATCCCGCCACCGGCAGACGCCGCGGGTTGCGCAGCGCGGTGCGTGAACTCGAGAACGGGGCGATCGCCCTCGCGTGACCTTTTGGGGGGCGGACGTCGTGGCGCGTTATCGGACCGGCTTTTGCCGCCCTTTGACCAGAAGTGCGACCGCCACGCCGACCAGAAGTGCCCCGCACACCAGCTGAATGACGAAGGTGCCGCTGCCCGGTGCGCTGTAGACCGCGGTCGCCCAGATGACCGTGGCCGCCAAGGCGGCAATCGCCGCGCGCACTCGGGCGCTGGGCACCGACGCGAGTGGCCGACACGCGAGATAGACCGCCGCGGGGATCACAAACGCCAGAACGAGGAACACACGACCATTGTCCCCGAGCGATTCGGGTGCGCCTGGTTGCGGCGAGCGCAACCACGCGCACCGAAATCGCGGTCAGCGGCGGGTGGAGTCGGTGTCGCCGTGGCAGGGTGGGCCCCACAGGCCGCGGCCGGCGGCCTTGGCCTCACGCTCGGCCGCCGCGATCTGCGGGTAGCGCTGCACGGGCTGGCCGCCGTAGACGTAGGCGTGCGCCATGCCGGCGCGGGCGGCCTCCACCGAGTAGTCCCAGCCGTCGGCCTTCACCAGGTAGGCCAGGGTGCGGCCGTAGCGGTCGTGCATGCCCTGGGTGGGGTCGTAGACGATCGCCACGCGTTGCTCGACGAGGTTGGCGCGCGCGAACTCGGTGGCCTGCGGACCCCAGCAGCCGACGGTGTAGCCCGGCTTCTTGGTCTCCGGGGTGTCGATGCCCAGGACGCGGATGCGCAGCCGACCGCGGACGTCGTCGCGCACGTCGATGGTGTCGCCGTCGACCACGCGCAGCACCGTGGCCGTGACCGCCACCGGATCGGCGGCGGCCGCCGGCGCGCCCAGTAGGCCGGCCAGGAGGATGACGCAGAGGACGATGAGGCGCACGGCGAAAGGTTAGCTCTCGCAGCCGATCCCGTCGCCGTCGCGGTCCAGGTGCGAGCCGTAGTACTCCGAGCTCGACGGGATGTTGGAGTAGCCGTTGGAACGCGCCTCGGTGCAGTTCTTGAACGGTGCGGCTGAGGCCAAGGGGGCTGCGGACAGGGCTACACCGGCAACAAAGACAGCAGCGAACAACGGACGAAACATGGCGAACCCCCTGGATGAACTAACTGACGAGAGCGTAAGCCATCCACAGGAAGTTGACAACGGATTGACAGGGGCAGGTGGCTCGGCTACTGCCGTCCGCCCGGATCAGCCGGCAGGGGCCACGTCGTACTCGGCCACCGACGCCGAAAGTATTGCCGCACTCTGGATCGCGATCCTCCCGCGAAGGTGCGCAAACCACGAGATTTTGGCGGCGTGTCGCCCGGGGGCGCGCACGCTCGCGCTGGTGGTGAGGCCTGGCTGCGGGCCTAGTCGCAGGACTCTTCGTACTGACGCACCACCGCGAAGCCGACCGTGGACTCCGCGGTCAGGGTCCCGCCGGCCTCGGGCACGGTGGCGCACACGGTCCAGTTGGCGGGGCTGTGCACGTCTCGATTCAGGCCCGTCAGATCGACGGTCTCGAAGGCGATCTCCTCGTTGAGCCCGGCCACCTGGGCCTCGGCCTCGGCCAGGGTGCTGCCGACCACGTCAGGCATCTCCCATTCGGGATCGTCGGCGGCGGCGGGACCGGCCAGGGCGAGCCCGCCGGCGAGCAGCACGGCGCTGAGGCCGGCCAGTGAAGTTGGGAAGTTGACCATGGTGGCAGCCTAAAATCGCTGCCTGTGAGCTCAGCGCCGAGAATGCGTCAGCAGGACTCGGTGTGCAACCGCACAACACCCAGCACGACGGTCGTTTTCGCGGTGATCGTGCCGCCGGCGCGCGGCGCGGTGGCGCAGACCGTCCAGTTGGGCGAGCTGAGCTGCTGGCGGCCGAAGCCCGTCATGTCGGTGGACACCGTGCGGAAGGTGACGCTGTCGCTGAGCCCGGCCACCGAGGATTCCGCCTGCGCCAGGGTCTTGCCGACGACGTTGGGCATGGTCCAGGTTTCGGCGGAGTCGTCGGCCGCCGAGGCGGGACCGGCGAGCAGCAGTCCGCCCGCCACCAACACCGACGCCGCGATCGGCGCACAGAACTTCATGTCATCCCCTTCGATTGCCGAAACGGTAGCGGGCCCGGCGGTTGCCGTGCACAAGTTTGCCGGAGACCGTGATCCGATCGATGCGAATCAGGAACCCGTCTCCTCTTTGGACGGGCGTTTGCGGATCCGCGGCGACAGCTGCACGATCTCGGGGACCACGCTGGGGTTCGCGTACGCCGCGGTCACCAGGGACACCAGCGTGTTGGCGACGTCGTCGAGCTCGGACATCTGCGCCGGCAGCTGACCGTGTTCCACCCAGGACTTGAACAGCTCCTCGAGCAGATCGCGGTCCGCCCCGCGCAGGATCTCGGTGTCCTCGGTGGGGCCCATGCCCACGCGGATCAACGACAGGTCGGGATGCTCGCTGCGCCACGCATTGAGGATCTCGTCGAGCGCGGCCTTGCTGGCGTCGTAGGCCGCCACGCCGGCGCGCGGCCGGCCCACCTCGCGGCTCGAGGTGATCAGCACGACCCCGTCCTCGCTCAGATGCGGCAGCGAGGCCCGCAGCACGTAGTTGGCGCCCAGCGCGTTGACCGCGTACGCGTGCAGCCAGGTCGCGACGTCGGTGTCCTCGATGTAAGCGAACGGAACGACGGTGCTGGTGAACAGCACGGCGTCGACGCTGCCGCCGAGCGACTCGACAGCCTGCGGCACGACCTTCTCGATGGCCTTGGCGTCCTGGACGTCGAGTTCGAAGGCGGTGCCGCCGATGGACTCGGCCAGCTCGGTCAGCAGCTCGACCCGGCGGGCCGCCACCGCGACGGTGGCACCGCGGGCCGCGGCGCGGCGGGCCACGGCGTGGCCGATGCCCGAGGAGGCGCCGACAATGAGGATGCGCAGTCCGGCGGCATCACGAAGCTCGCTCATGGCCGGCCACCTTCGTTCAGGCAGATCAACATCGATCCCTCACTTTCCGCGAAACCGCTGACCCGAGGTTAGGGCATCCTATGTACTCCAGGTGCAGGGACTCCCTCGGCACCCCCATTTTCCGGGCTCGGCGATGAGTATCGCGGCCGTGGGCGGTCAATCCCTCTAGCCCTACCGAAACCCGCCGCAGGAGGCTCCATGACAATCGAAAACAGACCGCCGGTGGTCGATCAGCAGACCTGGGCCGAAGCGCTGGGGGAGTTGCGGCGACGAGAGAAGGCCGCGACCCGCGAACTGGACGCGATCGCCGCGCAGCGCCGTCGGCTGCCGATGGTCGAACTGCCGGACTACACCCTGGTCGGCGAGCAGGGGCCGGTCCGGTTGGCCGAGGTGTTCCAGGGTCGCTCCCAGCTCATCACCTACCACCACATGTGGACCGACGGGGCCGAATGGCAGTGCGGTGGTTGCACCGGGCTCACCACCCAGTACACCCGCCTGGACTTCCTGGACAACTACGACGCCCGGTTCGTCATCGTCACCAATGGCCCGCTCGAGGAGGCGCTGGCCTATCGCGACAAGGTGGGCAACAAGATGCCGTGGTACTCCGCGGCGGGCAGTTCGTTCGGCGCCGACGTCGACGCCGCACCGAACGAAGGGTTTGCCGTCAACGTGTTCCTGCGCGACGGCGACACCGTGTACCGGACGTGGCACACCAACGGGCGCGGTACCGAACAACTCAGCTACACCTTCCCGTTGGTCGACATCCTGCCGTGGGGTCGACAGGAGGAATGGCAGGATTCGCCCGCGGGCTGGCCGAAATCCCCGACCTACTCCAAGTGGCTGGATTCGCCCGACGTCGCCCGCCTCTACGGGCAGGGAGTCAGCGCATGACCGTGGAGCGCTACGTCGTGACCCGAACGATTGCCGCATCCCCGGCGCAGGTGTTCGCGGTCCTGTCCGATCCGGCGCGACACCAGCAGATCGAGCCCAGCGACTGGGTGCGCGACGCGGTGGAACCACAGCGGATCGCCGGCGTCGGCGAAATGTTCGCCATGAACATGTTTTTGGAGTTCGCCGGCGGCCACTACGTCATGCACAACGTGGTCGACGTGTTCGAGGCCGACCGCAGCATCGGCTGGTTGCCGGGCACCCTCGACGACGACGGCAACCATCAGCCGGGCGGCTGGAGCTGGCGCTACGATGTGGCGCCCGCGGGCTCCGGAACCGAGGTCACGCTGACCTACAACTGGTCCGGGACACCGCAGAGCTTCCGGGACACGATCGGCGGGATGCCGCCGTTCGACAAGAGCTACCTGGTGGATTCCCTTGCCGCGCTGGATCGTTCGGTGACGGGGGAGAGCTAGGCGCGCCCCGAGTGTTCCAGGTAGGCGACGATGGCGTTGGTGAGCCCGCGGCGGGCCTCGTCGAGGTCGAAGAAGCTGCCGAGTTGACGTTCGGACACGATGCCGCGCATGGCGCCGGGGATGAACGCCGCCACCTCGCGCACCCGCTGGGCGTCGACGTCGAGATCGGCGAATGCCCGTTCGCACGACTGCAGCCAGCTGTCGCCCCACGTCGAGAGTTCGGCGGCGGTGCGCGGATACAGGCGTTGCAACTCGGCGGGATCGCTCGGCAGGGCCGCCCGCAGGTTCTCGATGGCCCGTGACTGGGTCGATGTCAGCCCGCCGTAGAGGGTTTCGATGATCGAGGAGACCCGCTCGCGCAGCGGCAGCGCCGCGTCGGTATGCACCGGGAGTTCGCCGCGTAGTTCGGCGGTGTGGTGCAGGACCGCGGCCCAGAACCCGTCGACGTCGCCGAACTGATACTTCACCGTGCCCCAGGTGGCGCCGATCTCCTTGGCGATCCGACTGGCCGAGACCGCGCCCGGATCGCCGGAGGCCAGGCAGCGCACCGCGGCCTCGAGCATGCTCTCCCGGGTGGCGATGCCGCGCCGGTTGCTGCGCCTTCCCTCGGTGCCCGCGGCGGTCATGGTGAGTGATCGTAGCCGCCGCCGCGCCATTTCACAGTGATCACTATTATTTTATGATCGCGGGCACTATCATTTGGCGGGTCCGGCCCGCGCGGCATGAGAGGTCACTCGATGGCAAAACCGCCGTTGTCGATGAAACCAACGGGGTGGTTCCAGGTCGCCTGGTCCGACGAGATCGCCGTCGGCGATGTCCACGTCATGAAGTACTTCGACCAGGAGATGGTGGCCTGGCGCGCGGAATCGGGTCAGCTGACGGTGATGAACGCCTACTGTGAGCACCTCGGCGCGCACCTTGGTTACGGCGGCACGGTGATCGGGGAGGTGCTGCAGTGCCCGTTTCACGGCTGGCAGTGGAGCCACCAGGGCCGCAACGTGTGCATCCCGTACGAGGACCGGCCCAACCGCGGGCGCCGCATCACCACCTATCCGGTGGTGGAGCGCAACGAATCGGTCTACATCTGGCACGACATCGCCGGGCGCGCGCCCTATTTCGAGGCGCCGGATGTGTTCGCCGACTTCGGGGACGGCAGCGCGGCCACCGACTACTACCCGCAGCAGCGCCTGTTCCGGCAAGCCCTGGAGATGCACCCGCAGTATGTGCTGGAGAACGGCGTGGACTTCGCGCACTTCAAGTACGTGCACAAGACGCCGATCGTGCCGGTGTTCACCCGCCACGACTTCGCGGCGCCGGTGTCCTTCGTGGACTTCACCATCACCTTCGAGGGCGACGACGGCCAGCGGATCGAGGACGTCAACAGCGGCGTGGAGGCCATCAACGGCGGGCTCGGCATCGCGGTGACCAAGAGCTGGGGAATGATCGACAACCGGACCATCTCCGCGATCACCCCGGTCGACGAGTTCACCTCTGATGTCCGGTTCATGGTGTACATCGGCCGCCCGCAGGGTGATTCGGCCACCCGGGACCCCGAGCGCGCCGCGGCCAAGGCCGCGGAGTTCGGCGACGAGGTGATCCGGCAGTTCAGCCAGGACATCCACATCTGGGCCCACCAGCGGTATTCCGACCCGCCCGCGCTGGCCAACTCGGAGTATCAGGGGTTCACGGCGATCCGCAACTGGGCCAAACAGTTCTATCCCGACGGTCGCGGTGGCAGCGCCGCCGAACTAGCCGGCCGCACCTAGAAAGGCAGACAGCATGTCCCACAACCCGATTCGGGTCTTCCAGGTCGCCACCGGCAACGTCGGCAGCGAGATGATCAAACGCATCCAGACTCGCCCCGACATCGAGTTGATCGGTGTGCACTGTTACACGCCGGACAAGATCGGTCGCGACGTCGGCGAGCTGGTCGGCATCGGCCCCGTCGGCGTGCGCGCCACCGGGTCGATCGACGAGATCCTCGCCGCCAAGCCGGATGTGCTGACCTTCCACGGGGTGTTCCCCGACGAGGACCTCTACGTGCGGGTCCTCGAGGCGGGCATCAACATCGTCACGACCGCCGACTGGATCACCGGCTGGCACCGCGACACCAACCACCCGCACCCGTCGGGCAGGCCGGTCAGTGCGCTGTTGGCCGAGGCGTGTGCCAAGGGCGGCGCGACGTTCTACGGCACCGGGATGAACCCGGGCGTCAATCAGATTCTGGGCGTGGTGTGTTCGGCCGATGTCGCCGACATCGAGAACGTCACCACCATCGAGTCCGTCGACGTGTCCTGCCATCACTCCAAGGAGACCTGGATCGAGGTCGGCTACGGCCGGCCCGTGGACGATCCGGAGATCCCCGGCATGCTGGAGAAGTACACCCGGGTCTTCGCCGACAGCGTGTTGATGATGGCCGACTGCTTCGAACTCGAACTCGACGACGTGGTCTTCAGCGCCGAATTGGGCGCGTGCACCAAGGATGTCGACCTCGGCTGGTACCAACTGCCCAAGGGATCGCTGGGCGGCAACTACATCAAGTACCAGGGCATGGTGAACGGCGTTCCGCGCATCGAGACGCATCTGGAATGGCAGATGACGCCGTTCACCGACCCGAGTTGGGACATCAAGGGCTGCTACCTCACCAAGATCGCCGGGGACCCGTGCGTCTACAACAAGCACATGATCTTCCCGAAACCCGGTGTGGACTTGAGTGATCCGACGGCGTTCGCCTCCATCGGCATGACCGTCACCGGGTTGCCGGCCCTGAACTCGCTCGAACGGGTGGTGGCCGCACCGCCGGGACTGCTCACCAGTGCGGACCTGCCGCTGCGCGGGTTCGCGGGCCGGTTCAACCTCTGAGTCGCTACTTGGACAGCTCCGCGTAGCGGCCCAGGTGGTAGTCGGTGGTGCCGAACTCGTACTGCACCGCGGTGAGCCTCTTGAAGTAGTGGCCGATGGCCAGTTCCTCGGTCATGCCCATGCCGCCGTGCAACTGGACGGCGTTCTGTCCGATGAAGCGGGCCGCGCGCCCGACGGTCGCCTTGGCTGCCGACACCGCGCGGGCCCGGGTCGCTGGTTCGGCGTCCAGGTTCAACACCGCCAGATAGACCGCAGCGACGGCCTGTTCGAGCTCCATGTACATGTCGACCATGCGGTGCTGCAGCACCTGGAAGCTGCCGATCGGCTGGCCGAACTGCTGGCGCTGCTTGCAGTAGTCGACGGTGTCGGCGACCACCTTTCGCATGCATCCCACGGCCTCGGAGGCCACGGCGGCCGCGCCCTCGTCCAGCGCTCGCGCCAGCGACGGCTCGGCCACGCACAGCATGGCGTCCGCGGGCAGGCGCAGACCGTCGAACACCAGATCCGCCGCCTGGCGGTCGTCGATGGTCCGCAGTCGGTGCGCGGTGACGCCGGCGGGCGGGTTCGTCGCGTCGAACTCGGCGAGGAACAGCGAGGTGGCCTCGGCGGTGTCGGCGGTGATCAGCAGGTGGGTGGCCAGCGGCGCGTCCAGCACCACCGTCTTGGTCCCCGTGATCACCCAGCCGTCGCCGTCGGACTCGGCGGTCGCGGGCGCGCCCGCGTCGAGGTGGGCCAGTGCGACGACGGCCTTGCCCTCGACGATCTGCTCCAGCACGGCGCGCGCGGGCGCGGTGTCGGCGCGGGCCAGCAGCCCACCGCCGACCACCACGGTGCTGACGTAGGGCTCGACCACCAGGGCCCGGCCCAGCGCCTCGGTGATGACCATCATTTCCTCGGCGCCACCGCCGATCCCGCCGACCGACTCGTCGAAGGTGGCCGCCAGGATGCCGAGTTCCTCGGCGAACGACCGCCAGATCTCGGGTTGCCAGCCGGGGCCGGTCTTGGCGGCGCTGCGGCTGGTCGCCAGGTCGTAGCGGGTGTCGAGGAACTTCGCGAGACCGTCGCGCAGCAGTTCCTGTTCCTTGCTGAGATTGAATTCCATAACCAGTTCCCTAGAGCCCGAGCGCCGCTTTGGCGAGGATGTTTCGTTGGATCTCGTTGCTGCCGGCGTAGATCGAGCCCGCCCGGTCGTTGAAGTACCGCAGCGGCGCGACCGCCTGCCAGGGCGCCCCGCTGACGTATCCGTCGGCGGGCGGCTCGTACTCGGTGACCGGTCCGCCCGGCCGGGTGGCGTGGGGCTGGTAGACCCGGCCCCGCGGACCGGCGGTCTCGAGCGCCAATTCGGTGATGGCCTGGCTCAATTCGGTGGAGATCACCTTGAGCATGGACGACGCCGGACCGGGGTTGCCGCCCTCGGCGACCACCGCCAGGGTCCGGAACTCCAGGATCTCGAGGACCTCGGTGCGGATCCGGAGATCGGCCAGCTTGCGGGCGAACGCCGGGTCCTCGATCAGCGGGCCGCCGTCGGGGCCGGGCTGATGCGTTGCGGCGGTGGCGATCTCTTCGGCCATCACCTGCAGCGCCGGGGCGGTGGCGCCGCCGCCGCGCTCGAACTCCAGCAGGTACTTGGCCACGGTCCAGCCGTCGTCGATATCGCCGAGCACGTTGGCCTTCGGCACCCGCACGCCGTCGAAGAACACCTGGCTCTGCACTTCCTCGCCGGAGGTCATCACCAGCGGGTGCACCTCGATGCCGGGGGTGTCCATCTCGAACAGCACGAAGGTGATGCCCTGCTGCTTGCGTTCCAGGCGCGAGGTGCGCACCAACGCGAACATCCAGTTGGCCTCGGTGGCGTGCGTCGTCCAGATCTTGCTGCCGGTGAGCACCAGGTCGTCACCGTCGGAGACCGCGGCCATCTGCAGGGAGGCCAGGTCGCTGCCGGATTCGGGCTCCGAATAGCCCTGACAGAAGAACACCTCGCCGGTGAGGATCCGCGGCAGGAAGAACGCCTTCTGCTCCTCGGTGCCGAATCGGATGATGGCGTGGGCGACCATCTTGATCCCCATCGGCGACAGCGACGGTGCGCCGGCCAGCTGGGACTCGCGGCTGAAGATGTAGTGCTGGGTCAGCGTCCAGTCGCAGCCGCCGTACTCGACCGGCCACGCCGGGGCGGCCCAGCCCCGCTCGTGCAGGATCGCCTGCCAGGCCATGCTGGCCTCGTGGTCGGCGTACACGCTGGTCATCAACCGCCCCGCCGCGCGCAGATCCGGGGTCAGCTTGTCGTCGAGGAACGCGCGCACCTCATCGCGAAATGCGCGGTCCCGTTCTGACCACTCCAAGTCCATACGTCGTCCTCACGCTCGGCTAACGGCACTTTCGATATTTGATCAAATCCTGCCAGACGAGGTGCCCCCGGGTCCATCCCCCTGGTGCGGGAGCTGGTCGAACGGGCGGAAACCGCGCGCCGAACCCCCGCCGGTATGCCAGGCGGGGGTCCGCGCGTCGATATGGAAGGCCTTGGACTGCACAGGCTTTGTCGTCGCCGGCGGTTCCCAGGTTCCGCACACCCGGCACTCGGGTCTGGGAAAGCCCTGAGTTGTGTGGCGATGCGGCCCAAGCGTGCCTAGCCTGGAAACCTGGGCGAAAGGAGATCAGCCCATGAACCGGATAGAGCTGTACCTACCAGGTCGGATGCGGGTGACGGTCACTGTCCGCAGGGTGCGGGTGCACCGCGGCAGGGCCCACTAGGGGGAACCGTCAGGCCGAGGCGCTGCGCTGGGGCCGACGGCCCCGTCCGCCGCGTGACCCACGGCTCCCGCCGCCGGTTGCCTGCTGTCCCGAACGTGCACCGCCGCGGCCGGCGTTGGACCCGCCGCCGGAACGGCGCCTCGGCTGGGACCGGTTCGGCTGCGGGGCGGGGGCCGCCGCCGGGGCGGGCCGCTGGTACGGCGCGAGTTCGCCGACCAGTGCGCGCACCGACTCCGACTCGGCCGACACCTGTTGCGGCTCGACGCGAATGCCGGCGCGCTGCAACAGCGACCGGGTATCGCGACGCTGTTCGGGCAGGACGACGGTCACCACATCGCCGGCGTTGCCCGCGCGGGCGGTGCGCCCGGAGCGATGCAGATAGGCCTTGTGTTCCATGGGCGGATCCACGTGCACGACGAGTTCGACGTCATCGACGTGCACCCCGCGGGCCGCGATGTCGGTGGCCACCAGCACCCGGGCCGCACCGCTGCTGAACGCGGCGAGGTTACGGTCGCGGGCGGGCTGGGACAGGTTGCCGTGCAGGTCGACCGACGGCACACCGGCCTCGGTGAGCTGCTTGGCCAGCTTGCGCGCCTGATGCTTGGTGCGCAGGAACAGGATTCGACGTCCGGTGCCGGAAGCCAGGTACTGCACCAGCTTCTTTTTGTCGTCGTTGCCGGCGACGTGGAACACGTGGTGGGTCATGGCCGCCACGGGGGAGTTGGCCTCGTCTACGGAGTGCAGCACCGGTTCCCGCAGGAACTTCGCGACCAGCTTGTCGACCCCGTTGTCCAGGGTCGCGGAGAACAGCAGTCGCTGTCCACCGGCCGGCGTGGCCGTCAGGATCCGGGTCACGCCCGGCAAGAAGCCCAGGTCGGCCATGTGGTCGGCCTCGTCGATGACGGTGATCTCGACCGCCTTGAGACTGATCTCACCCTGACGCATCAGGTCTTCGAGCCGGCCGGGGCAGGCCACGACGATGTCGACACCGTCCCGCAGCGCCTTGACCTGGCGCGACTGGGACACGCCGCCGAAGATGGTGGTGACCGTCAACCCCGCGGCGGCGGCCAGCGGCTGCAGCGTCGCGGTGATCTGGGTCGCGAGTTCGCGGGTGGGGGCCAGCACCAGGCCGGACGGTGCGGCGGCGCGGCGACGTCCCGCCGTCAGCCGAGTGGCCAGGGGCAGGCTGAACGCCAGCGTCTTGCCGCTGCCGGTCTTTCCGCGGCCGAGCACGTCGCGGCCGGCCAACGAGTCGGGCAGGGTCTTGGTCTGGATCGGGAAGGGTGCGCTAATGCCTTGCGCGGCAAGCGTCTTGACCAGTCCGGCGGGAACGCCCAGGCCGGCGAAGGTGGATTCATTTGTCACAGAAAAGTGTTGCCTTTCAGGCGTCGTTGTCAGTGCGCGCGACAGCAGCCGCAGCAGTGGCAGACGTAGTGGCGAGATTGCCGGTGGGCAAAATCGATCGCCGCGAGAACTGTTCGTGTGGGCGGTGCTGCTCACCGATATGCGGTGAGTTCCCAGAAGATTTCACGACGTACCGACGGATACTGCGCGTCGGCGTTGGACCCAGCATAACGCACGTTCAGTCCGTCCGCGCCGCGGGAGGCCGCAGCCCAGGTGGGGGAACCACCGGGCGGTAGGTGCCGTTCCAGGAATCCAGGGTCTGCAGCAGCCAGAACGCGGCGAACTCCACGATCAGCGCGATCTCCAGGGCCAGGATGCCGTGATTCCAGGTCCGCAGGTGCACGTGCAGCACGCCGACGACGATCAACGTGACGGTCATGGCGACGGCAATGGTGATGTACGCCACAGCAAATCGGCCACGGGCGCGGCAATGGCAGAAGTGCTGAACGGAGTAGCAGGCGTAGAGCACGACCACCGCGATGACGCCGCTGAACATGGCGATGGCCGCCGCGGAGTGCGCATCGGCGAGGAAGGACTCACGGTCGAACAGGAACCACAGCAGCCCGGCGGCCAGCGTCGCGGCCGTGGCCAGCGGCGCGATGACCTGGATCCACTCGAGGATGAGGTTGGCCACCTTCGCCGCGGCGCCACGTGGTCGCTCGTCGTCGGCGGGGCCCGCCTCGGCGTCGAGATCGGATCTCGGTGGTGGTCCGGCCGTCGCCCGGACCACCAGGTAGGCCGCGATGCCCACGGCGGCGCCGGCCAGCACCGCGGTGATGTTGTTGCCCACCGCGGCGGTGGCGTCGTCGTTGGTCGGCAGCCACAGGCCGCAACTGGAGGTGGGGTCCTTGGGATTGTGGACCGGACTGTGGGTCGGGACCAGAGCGACGACGAACGCGAGGAAGCCGGCGTAGTTCAGCAGGATGTCCTCGGGCCGGGTGAGTCCCTTGTAGACGATCAGGCACACGCCGGTCGCACACAGCGCGCCGACGAACACCGCGTGGCTGAGCGTGAAGTAGAACGCGCTCAGGGAGGTCTGCCAGCAGTTCTGCGGCACGGCCGTCAGTGTGATTGAGGCCAGTAGGCCGGCCACGACGGCCACCAGCGCCAACCGGACGTAGCGGTAGGTGGCCAGCGGATATCCGACGCTGGTCGACTGCGCGCCCCCGTCCTGGCTCATCGGCTCAGCAGCAGCGGGCGCCCGGGTTGGCGTCGCTGGCGGCGTGTCGCATCCGCCAGTACTCGCGCTCGGAGCACACCGGTTGGTCCGGATGTTTGCGCCGGCGGTGCTCCACGTAGCGCTGGTAGTGGTTATCGCCCATCAATGATGCCCAGTACCAACGGAAGTGACGGAGTCCTTCGGTAACGCGTCCCATTGCTTCTGCACCTCCTTCTCGGCGGCGGTGGGGATCATCCCGGCGGGAGCGAAGATCCGGGACGGCACCGGGTCGTCCTCGGTCAGCGGACGGCCGCGGCCGCGGATGGACTGCAGCGCGACGACCACCCCGGCGGCGACCACGATGAGCACCAACACCGCGAACACAATGGAGAAGGTGCCCTGGATGAAGGTGTTGCGGATCACCGCGTCGATCTCGTCGGGCGTCTTGGCCGCCCCGAAACTGGACTCACCGGCGGCCTTGGCCGCCACATACTGTGCATGTTGGGTCCAGTAGCCCACTTTGGGGTCCCCGGAGAAGATCTTCTGCCACGACGCGGTCATCGTGACGATCAGGTCCCACAGCAGCGGTAGCCCCGGTATCCACGCCCACTTCAAATGACCCTTCTTGATCACGACCACGGTCACCACGGTCAACGCGATGGCGGCCAACAACTGGTTGGCGATACCGAACAGCGGGAATAGCGTGTTGATCCCGCCCAGCGGGTCGGTGACACCCATCAGCAGGATGGAGCCCCAGGCCGCCACGACGATCACGCTGCAGGTCCACGCGCCCACCCGCCAGCTCGGGTCGCGCAGCTTGCGCATCGGTCCGCCGAGGTTGCCCAGCCCGTCGGAGAGCATGAAGCGGGCCACCCGGGTACCCGCGTCGACGGTCGTCAGGATGAACAACGCCTCGAACATGATCGCGAAGTGGTACCAGAACGCCTTGAGGTTCGGGCCGCCGAACACCTGCAGGACCTCGGACATGCCGAACGCCAGGGTCGGCGCACCGCCGGTGCGGGAGATGATCGAGGCCTCGCCGACGCTCTCGGCCGCGGCGTTGATCTCGTCGGCGGTGATGGGTGGGCCGGACAGGCCGAGGTTGTTGACGTAGTCGGCTGCCGATTCCGCGGCCCCGCCGGTGGCGGCGGCGGGCGCGTTCATCACGAAGTAGAGATGCTGGTTGAGGATCGAGGCGGTGATCAGCGCCATGATCGCGACGAACGACTCGGTCAGCATGCCGCCGTAGCCGATCAGCCGCATCTGGCTTTCCTTCTCCAGCAGCTTCGGGGTGGTGCCGGAGGCGATCAGCGAATGGAATCCCGACAGCGCACCGCAGGCGATGGTGATGAACAGGAACGGGAAGAGCGCACCGGCGAACACCGGCCCGTCGCCGCGGGTGGCGAACTGCGAGATGGCCGGCGCCTCCATGATCGGCCGGGCCAGCAGGATGCCCACCGCCAGCAGCGCGATCGTGCCCACCTTCATGAACGTCGACAGGTAGTCGCGCGGGGCCAGCAGGAACCAGACCGGCAGCACGGATGCGGCCAGCCCGTAGATGATCAGACACCACGACAGCGTCACCTTGGACAGGGTGAACCAGTCTGCACCCCACGATGTTTCGGCGACCCAGCCACCGGAGGCCACGGCCAACAGCAGCAGCACCACACCGATCACGGAGACCTCGGAGACCCGGCCCGGTCGCAGGAAGCGGAGGTACAGGCCCATGAAGATGGCGATCGGGATGGTCATCGCGATGGAGAAGACGCCCCACGGGCTTTCGGCCAGGGCGTTGACCACCACTAGTGCCAGCACCGCGAGCAGGATGACCATGATGACCAGGACGCCGACGATGGCGGCGACCCCGCCCACGGTGCCGAGTTCGTCGCGCGCCATCTGTCCCAGGGAGCGGCCGCGCCGGCGCGTCGAGATGGCCAGCACCAGATAGTCCTGCACGCAGCCGGCCACCACCGCGCCGATGATGATCCAGATCGCACCGGGCAAAAAGCCCATCTGGGTGGCCAGCACCGGACCCACGAGCGGCCCGGCGCCGGCGATCGCGGCGAAGTGATGACCGAACAGCACCCGCCGGTCGGTCGGCATGTAATCGGTGCCGTTCTCGAAGATCTCGGCCGGGGTGGCGTCTGAATCCCGCGGTTTGACGATCTTCATCTCGATGAGCCGCGCGTAGAACCGGTAGCCCAGCACGTAGGTGCAGATGGCCGCGATCACGAACCAGACCGCGTTGACGGTCTCACCGCGCAGGAACGCGATGACCACCCACGCGCACGCGCCCAGGAGGGCGATGGCCGCGAAGATCAGCTTGTGCCTGGTGGTGATGGGGGAGCGGTCGATGATCGCGACCGGAGGAAGGTCCTTCTCGGTACGTATGTAGGTGATATCGCCGGCGGTCTCCTCGATGCGTTCCGAGGGCGCGGCGGCAGGGGTTGCCACGTGGTGAGCCTTCCGATGATCTACGTTGACGTCTGCGTTGATCGTGTCATCACAGCGGCCCCATCGTGAGACTTCCGGCTCAGGTGTCGAAGATCGTGCGCACGGCCTCGACGGTGTCGGCCTCGGCCGGCGGTTTGTCGTCGCGGTAGCGCAGCACCCGCGCGAAGCGCAGGGCCATCCCGGCGGGGTAGCGACTGGACTTCTGCACGCCGTCGAAGGCGATTTCGACCACTTGCTCGGGTCGTACGCGGACCACGTAGCCGTCGGTTGGGCCGTCGGCAAGTTCCAGGAACCGGGCGGTCTGCCACTCGAGTATCGCGTCGGTCATCCCTTTGAACGTCTTGCCCAACATCACGAAGCCGCCGCCGGCGGGGTCGCGGGCGCCCAGATGGATGTTGGACAGCTTGCCGGTGCGCCGCCCGGATCCCCACTCGACGGCGAGCACCACCAGGTCCAGGGTGTGCACGGGTTTGACCTTCAACCAGCCGGCGCCCCGCCGGCCGGCCTCGTACGGCGCGTCGGGCGACTTGGCCATCACGCCCTCGTGACCGGCGCTCAGCGTGGCCGCCAGAAAGCCTTGGGCGGTAGCCGGATCCGAGGTGTGCAACCGGTCCATCCGTTGCGCCGCGGGGATCAGGTCATCGAGCGCGGCCAGGCGCTGGGCGGTGGGGGCGTCGATGAGGTCGGTGCCGTCGACGTGTAGCAGATCGAAGAAGAACACCGAAAGGTGTTGGGCGGCAGCCGCGGCCGCGCTGTCGGTGCGGCGGCTGAACCGCGAGGCGGTCACCTGGAAGCGGTGCGGGCGGCCGTCGGGGCGTAACGCGATGGCCTCGCCGTCGGCGATCAGGGTCCGTACCGGCAGGGCCAGGGTGGCGGCGACCACCTCGGGTAGGCGCGCGGTGACGTCGTCGAGGCTGCGGGTGTACACGGTGACCGCGTCGCCGTCGCGGTGGATCTGGACCCGGGCGCCGTCCAGCTTGGGCTCGAAAATCGCCGTCCCGCCGAACCGTTCGAGCGCGTCGCCGACGGCGGCGGCGGTCTGGGCCAGCATCGGCGACACGGGTTGGCTGACCCGCAGGCGGAACTCCGCGACCGCGGCGGCACCGCCGGTCAGCGCCGCGGCGGCGACCGCGGGCAGGTTGCCGGCGAGCATCGCGGAGCGGCGGATGTCGGCCGGCGGCAGACCGGCGGCCTTGGCCACCGCTTCGGCCATGACGCCGCCGAGCGCACCCTGGCGCAGTTCGCCGGAGAGTAGTCGCCGGAGGAACCGCTGCTCGACGTCGGTGGCCGCCGCGAACAGCGCCGCGACCCGGGCCGCCCGGTGCGCGGCCGATCCCTTGCCGGCGATGGCGCCGATCTCGCTGAACGCGGCGTCGACGCCCGCGACGGTGTGGCTGGGCCGGTCCGCGGGGGCCGGCAGGGACCGCAGCGCCGCCCAGCCGACCCCGATCTGGCGTTGCGGCAGGTCCCCCGACAGCCAGGACACCACGGTGGCGACCCGCTGTGCGGCCCCGTCCGGATCACCGTCGGCGGCGCCGGTCGACAGCAGCGCGGCGATCCGGTTGATCTTCGCCGTCCGGGACGACGAGGCGCCCACCTCGGCGGAGGCGGTGGCGACGTCGATCAACCGCATGCGTCCACGGTGGCACACGGGACCGACACCGCGAGATCCGGACACTCAATTCTCGACCCCGCGTGCCGTACCGTGACACGGGTCGCTAACTTTGTAACGAAACCAGGTTTTCTAGGGAGGCAGTGCATGGAGATCAACGGCAAGAAGGCCATCGTCGTCGGCGGCGCATCGGGTATGGGGCGTGCCTCGGCCGAGCTGCTCAAGGCCAAGGGCGCCGACGTGGCGATCCTGGACCGCGAGGGCTCGGACGGCAAGGACGTCGCCGAGCAGCTGGGCGGCAAGTTCTACGCGGTGGACGTCACCGACTTCGAGGGCACCGAGGCCGCGCTCGCCCAGGCCGTCGGCGACCTGGGTGGCCTGCACGTCATCGTCACCACCGCCGGTGGCGGCGTGGGCGAGCGGACGCTGGGCAAGAAGGGCGTCCACAGCCTGGACACCTTCCGCAAGACCATCGATCTGAACCTCATCGCGACCTTCAACATCAGCCGGTTGGCGGCCGAGCACATGGCCAAAAATGAGCCCGAGGACGAGGAGCGCGGCGTCATCATCAACACCGCCTCCATCGCGGCGTTCGAGGGCCAGATCGGCCAGGTGGCCTACACCGCGGCCAAGGCCGGCATCGCCGGCATGTGCCTGACCATGGCCCGCGACCTGGGCTCGGTGGGCGTGCGGGTGCTCGCCATCGCGCCGAGCCTGTTCGCGACCGGCCTGACCAAGGGCATCCCGGACGAATTCGCCACCGCGCTGACCAAGGATGCGGCGTTCCCGAAGCGGCTCGGCCGCCCCGAGGAATACGGCAAGCTGGTCACCGCCATCGTCGAGAACCCGATGCTCAACGGCCAGTGCCTGCGGCTGGATGCGGGTCAGCGGTTCGCCCCGAAGTAGTCGCGCTCTGCAATAGAGTGCACTGATAAACCGACGCTGAGGAGAACCCGTGGGCATTGCGCTGACCGACGACCATCGTGAGCTCGCCGGGGTTGCCCGCGGGTTCCTCACCGCGCAGAAGGCCCGGGCCGCCGCCCGGGAACTGCTGGACGCTCCGGAGGAGGCACGTCCGGCGTTCTGGTCCGAGCTGGCCGACCTCGGCTGGCTGGGCCTGCACATCGGCGAGGAGCACGGCGGCTCCGGGTTCGGTCTGCCCGAACTCGTCGTCGTCATCGAGGAACTGGGCCGCGCCGTGGCCCCGGGTCCCTTCGTCCCCACCGTGGTGGCCTCGGCGGTGATCGACCGGGCCGGCAGCGCCGAGCAGAAGGCGCGGCTGCTGCCCGGCCTCATCGACGGATCGGTCACGGCCGCCGTCGGTCTGGGCGGCGCGGTCACGGTCGAGGGCACCACGGCCCAGGGCAACGCCGGCGTGGTGCTCGGCGCCGGCCTCGCCGATCTGCTGCTGCTGGTCGCCGGCGACGACGTGCTGATCGTGGAGCGTGACCGTGCCGGGGTCGACGTGGAGGTTCCGGACAATCTGGATCCCACCCGCCGCTCCGGCCGGGTGCGCCTCGAGGGCGTGTCGGTCGGCGCCGAAGACATCCTCACCGGGGCGCGCGGTGCGGCGCTGGCCCACGCGCGGGCCCTGTTCGCCGCCGAGGCCGTCGGTGGTGCCGGGGACTGCGTGGACAGCGCGGTGGAATACGCCAAGGTCCGCCAGCAGTTCGGCCGGACCATCGCCACGTTCCAGGCCGTCAAGCACCACTGCGCGAACATGGCGGTGGCCGCCGAATCCGCGGTGGCCCTGGTGTGGGATGCCGCACGCGCGCAACAGGATTCCGAGCAGGAGTTCGCGCTGATGGCCGCCGCCTCGGCGGTCTCGGCGTTTGCCGCCTATGTCCGCAACGCGGAGTTGAACATCCAGGTGCACGGCGGGATCGGCTTCACCTGGGAACACGATGCGCACCTGCACCTGCGGCGGGCGATGACCCTGCGGGCGGCGCTGGGCGGTGACGCGCCCTCGGCGGACGTCTTCGACCTCACCGCCGACGGGGTGCGCCGCGCCAACAGCCTGGACCTGCCGGCCGAGGCCGAGGAACTGCGGGTCAGCGTGCGCGCCGACGCCGCCGAACTCGCCAAGCTCGACGAGGCGGACCGGTTGGACCGGCTGATCGCCACCGGCTACGTCATGCCGCACTGGCCCAAGCCGTGGGGCCGCGCCGCCGACGCCGTCGAACAATTGGTGATCGACGAGGAGTTCCGCGCCGCCGGCGTCAAGGGACCCGACTACGGCATCACCGGTTGGGTGATCCTGACCCTCATCCAGCACGGAACCGACTCGCAGATCGAACGATTCGTCGAGAAGGCGCTGCGCCGCGACGAGATCTGGTGCCAGCTGTTCTCCGAGCCGGACGCCGGTTCGGACGCCGCGGCGGTCAAGACCCGCGCGGTCCGCGTCGACGGCGGTTGGAAGATCAACGGGCAGAAGGTGTGGACCAGCGGGGCGCACTACTGCCGCCGCGGCCTGGCCACCGTGCGCACCGACCCCGATGTGCCCAAGCACGCCGGCATCACGACGGTGATCATCGACATGAAGGCCCCCGGCGTCGAGGTCCGGCCGCTGCGGATGATCAGCGGCGGCTCGGAGTTCAACGAGGTGTTCTTCAACGACGTCTTCGTCCCCGACGAGGATGTGGTGGGCGAGCCCAACACCGGCTGGACGGTCGCGCGCGCGACGCTGGGTAACGAGCGGGTGAGCATCGGCGGCGGCGCCGGAATCGCCGGCATCAAACCCGAAACGGTGATCCCGATGGTGACCGAGTACGGAGATCGGGTGGCCGGGGCCAAGATCCGGGCCGGCAACTACCTGGCCGACGACCATGCGATCCGGCTGCTGAACCTGCGGCGGGCCGTGCGCAGCATCGAGGGCGCCGGGCCCGGGCCCGAGGGCAACATCACCAAGCTCAAGCTCGCCGAGCACATGGGCGAGTACGCCGGGATCGCCGGTGCGCTCTCCGGCGCGGACCTCGCCCTGCTGGACGGGCCGACCGCGCTGGTGGCCCAGTTGGCCATGGGCGCCCGCGGAATGGCCATCGCCGGCGGCACCTCGGAGGTCACCCGCAACCAGATCGCGGAGCGGATCCTGGGGATGCCGCGCGATCCGCTGATCAAGTAGGTGCCGGACCCCGGTCCTGCCGGCGGTCGCCGGGCCGCTCAGGTCGCGCGCCTCATCGAGGCGGATATCATCCGCCGGAACTGGCCGCTCGGTGAGTCGCTGGGTTCCGAGGCGCACCTGCAGGAGCAGTACGGCGTCAGCCGGTCGGTGCTGCGGGAGGCGGTGCGCCTCGTCGAGCACCACCAGGTGGCCCGGATGCGCCGCGGGCCCGGTGGCGGGCTGATCGTCACGACCCCCGACGCCGCCCCGGCGACCCGGGCCATGGTCATCTACCTGGAGTACGTCGGCACCACCATCGACGAACTGTTCGACGCGCGGCTCCTGCTGGAACCGCTGGCCGCCGGGCTGGCCGCCGAGCGCGTCGACGAGGCCGAAATCACGGCGCTGCGAACGGCTCTGGCCGCCACCGCCGAGCAACCCGAGCGCGGCGAACTGCACATCACCCTCGCGGAGGCGGCCGGCAACCCGGTGCTGGCGCTGTTCGTCGAGGTGCTCACCCGCTTGACCGCCCGCTACGCGCGCGGCACGGGCGCCCCGACGGCCGAGGCGCGCCGCGGGCTGCGGGCCGACCACGGGGCCATCGTGGAGGCCGTCGCCGCCGGCGATGTCACCCGCGCCAAGACCCTGACCGAGGACCACGTCCGCGCCGTCACCGAATGGCTGCGCGCCCAACCCCGACGCGGCGGCCACCGGGTCGCCGAACCGGCGGCGGCCGCCCGGGGCAAGCGCGCCGAGTCGGTGGCCGCGGCGATCCACGAGGACATCGCCGCCGATGGCTGGCGCACCGGGACAGTGTTCGGCGGCGAGGGAGATCTGCTGCAGCGTTACGGGGTGTCCAGATCGATTCTGCGCGAGGCGGTTCGGCTGCTGGAGTACCACACCGTGGCCCGAATGCGACGCGGGCCGGGCGGCGGGCTGATCGTCACCGAACCGCAGCCGGAGGCCGCCGTCGACACCATCGCGCTCTATCTCGACTATCGGCGGCCCAGCCGCGCGGACCTGTCGCTGGTGCGGGAGGCCATCGAGGTCGACAACGTCGCCGCGGTGGTGGCCCGGCGCGACGATCCCGACGTGGCCGCCTTTCTGGCCCGCCGCCACGACGTACCGCCCCAGGGCGTGCCGGTCGACGATCCCCGCGCAGCGGGCTGGACGGACCTCGAATTCCACGCCGAACTGGCCGATTTGGCGGGCAACCGGGTGCTCGACATCTTCCTGCGGATCATCGTCGAATTGTTCGGCCGGCATTGGACACCCACCATGCACCCGATGCCGGGGGCCGCCGACGCCACCGAGATGTACCGCGCGCACGGCCGCATCATCGAGGCCATCCGCGACGGCGACGACAGCATGGCCAAACATCGGTCGCGGCGACACCTGGAGGCACTGTCCACCTGGTGGGTGTAGTCGACGGCGGCACGGTTGCGGCGCGATAAGGTCCGACGATGCACATTGCGGTAACGGGCGGGACCGGCTATGTCGGCGCCCATATTGTGGCCGAACTGCTGGCCGCCGGTCACGACGTGAAACTCCTGGTGGAGCCGCAGTGGTCCAACGACGCGCTGCTGGCGCACCTGCGTGGGGCCGGGACGCTGGAACTGGTGCGCGGGGATCTGCGCACCCCCGACGCGGTGGCCGGGTTGCTCGACGGCTGTGACGCGGTGCTGCACGGCGCCGGGGTGGTGGGCACCGACGACAGCCGCGAGGCGTTGATGTGGGACATCAACGCCTACGCCAGCGAACGCATCATGCGCCGCGGCGTCGAGTTGAACCTCGATCCGATCGTGCTGGTGTCCAGCTACAGCGCGCTGTTCCCGCCCCCGGGGCCGGTGATCACCCCGGATTCGCCGACCGCCGACGGGAAGTCGGCCTATGCGCGGACCAAGTCCTATGCCGATCGGGTGGCGCGGGAGCTGCAGCGCGACGGGGCGCCGGTGGTGGTGACCTACCCGTCGAGCGTGGTCGGTCCGGCGCTGCACACCGCCCCCGGCATCACCGAGCAGGGCTGGGAAACCATCGTGCGGTACCGGGTCGCCCCCAAGGTGGGCGACGCCGGCATGCAGATGGTCGACGTCCGCGACGTGGCGCTGGTGCACGAGCGCCTGATGCGGCCCGGGCGCGGCCCCAAGCGCTACCTGTGTGGCGGGCAGCTGCTCACCTTCGATCAGATGATCGCCGCGGTCGAGCGCGGTTCGGGCCGCAAGGTCCGCCGAATCCCGATGAGCCCGGCGATGTTTCGGGGTATCGGGCGGCTCGCGGACCTCACGGCCTCGGTGCTGCCGCTCGGCAGCGGGTTCAGTCACGAGGCCGCCGCGCTGATCACCGCGGCGATCCCGATGGACGACGCCGAGACCTTGCGCGAGTTGGCGATCAGCTGGCGCTCACCGGTCGAGGCCATCCTCGCCTCGTTCGCCACCGGATCCGCGCGGTGACGCGATGACCGAGAGGACGCCGGTCGCGGTGGTCACGGGGGCGAGTCGGGGCGCCGGCCACGGTATCGCCGCCGCGCTGGCCGGGCGTGGCTGGCGCGTCTACGGCACCGGCCGCACCATCACCGAGGCCCCACCGGGCGGCGTGGCCGTGGCGCTGGATCACCGCGACGACGACGCGGTGGCCGCGCTGTTCGAACGGGTCGGATCCGAGTCCGGCGGGTTGGATCTGCTGGTCAACAACGCCGCGGCCATCGCCGATGAGTTGGTGAGCCCGAAACCGTTCTGGGAGAAGCCGCTTGCGCTGGCCGATGTCCTCGACGTGGGCCTGCGCTCGGCCTATGTGGCGGCCTGGCACGCGGCACCGCTGCTGGTGCGTCGGGATCGAGGCCTGATCGTGTTCACGTCCTCGCCGGGGTCGGCGTGCTATATGCATGGTCCCGCCTACGGGGCCCAGAAGGCCGGCGTCGACAAGCTGGCCGCGGACATGGCCGTCGACTTCGCCGATACGACGGTGAGCACGGTGTCGATCTGGATGGGGATCCTGCTCACCGCGAAGCTCCGCGGCGCCTTCGGCGGGAACGCCGAGGCCCTGGCCGAGTTCGCCGAGCACGCCGAGACCCCGGAGTTCACCGGGCGCCTGATCGACGCGCTGTACCGGGATCCGGCGTTGGCCGAACTCAGCGGGCACACCGTGATCGGGGCGGAACTGGCGCAGCGGTACGGCATCACCGACGAGGGTGGGCGCCGCCCGCCGTCGCACCGGGAGATGCTCGGTGCGCCGAGGCCGCCGAGCAGCGTCGTCGTCCGCTAGCGAGCAACGGGAGGAATCACAGTGGGTACCTACGCGGTGACCGGCAGCGCGTCCGGGATGGGGCAGCAGGCCGCGCAGAAGTTGCGCGCCGCCGGACACACCGTGATCGGAGTGGACCTGGCTGGGGCCGAGGTGGTCGCCGACCTGTCCACCCCGGCGGGCCGGACTGCGGCCGCCGCCGAGGTGCTGGCCGCCGCCGGGGGCCGCCTCGACGGTGCGGTGCTGGCGGCCGGGGTGGGACCCATCCCGGGGCCGGGAAAAGCCCGGATCATCTTCGAGGTCAACTACTTCGGGGTCACCGAACTGCTCGAGGCGTGGCGACCGGCGCTGGCGCGCGGTGCCGCCGGCGGGACGTCGACCAAGGTCGTGGTGATCTCGAGCAACTCGACCACCACCATCCCGCTGGTGCCGCGGCGGGCGGTGCGCGCCCTGCTGGGCGGGGACGCCGAGCGCGCCGCGCGTGCGGTGCGCCTGTTCGGGGCCAACGCGCCGTCAATAGCCTACGGCGCCTCGAAGATCGCGGTGTCGCGGTGGGTGCGTCGCCGGGCCGTGACGGGCCCGTGGGCGGGCGAGGGCATCCGGCTCAACGCGCTGGCGCCGGGTGCGATCCTGACCCCGCTGCTGGAGAAGCAATTGGCCACGCCCAAGGAGGCGAAGAACATCCGGGCCTTCCCGGTACCGGTGGGTGGTTTCGGGGCGCCGGATCAGTTGGCCGACTGGATGGTGTTCATGCTGTCGGACGCCGCGGACTTTCTCTGCGGCAGCGTGATCTTCGTCGACGGCGGATCGGACGCCTACTTCCGCGCCGACGACTGGCCCACCCGGCCGACGCTGGCCGGGACCCCGCGCTATCTGTGGCGGTTCGCCCGCGCCGCGGTCAAGAACCGCGATTCCCGCAGGTAACGCTGCGTCGAGGACTAATCTGAAGACCAGCCAAACAAAGGAGTTGGTCATGACACGCCGAGATCGCGATCGTGAAGGACCCAGGCCCTTCTCCAACGACGGCTGCCGATGCGGCTGCGAGAAGTGCAGAGGCTCGTCGCATTGCCGCAACGTGGCCGCGGGGTGCGCCATCCGCAAGTAGCCGGCCAGGCAGGGGGTACCGAACTGTTGGGTGATATGTGAGCAAACATGATCAAATGTGTGTTTCGCTGAGTGTGTGATGTTGGCTGGGTGGGCGCGTGCGGGTGGTGTGCATCCGCAGACGGCGTATCGGTGGTTCCGTGAGGATCGGACGCCGCTGCCTGCTCACCGGTGGGAGTCGGGGACGATCTGGGTCGACGCCGCGGCCAACGGTGAGGCTGGTGGCACAGTCGTGTACGCGCGGGTGTCAACGCATTGTCGGACCCGTGTGCTTCGGTGGTGGTCGTGGAACATCGTGACCGGCTCGCGCGCTTCGGGGTTGAGTATCTCGAAGCCGCGTTGTCTGCCCATGGTCGCAAGGTTGTCGTCACCGATCAGGGCGAGACCGCCGATTATTTGGTGCGCGACATGATCGAGGTGCTGACCTCGATGTCCGCGCGCCTGTATGGCCGCCGCGGGGCGCGCAACCGTGCGACGTGGGCGGTGACGGCCACCAGACAGGTAGAGGTTGTTGCCGGTGGTTAGGTTCGAGATACCCGAGGGTTGGACGGCGCAGGCCTACCGGTACGCACTGGATCCGACACCAACACAGTTGCGGGCGTTGGCGTCTCATGCTGGTGCGGCACGGTTCGCGCACAATCACATGTTGGCGTTGGTGAAAGCGGTGATGGATCAGCGGGCTGCCGAGTGCAGCTACGGCATCGACGGCGGCCGAGCTGACTCCGGTGTTGGGGTGGTCGTTGCCGGCGTTGCGCAAGGTGTGGAATCAGCGCAAGGACTCGTGCGCGCCGTGGTGGGCGGAGAACTCCAAGGAGGCCTACAACACCGGCCTGGACGGGCTGGCCCGCGGTCTCGATGCCTGGTCGAAATCCCGAAAAGGTGAGCGGGCCGGCAGGACGGTCGGTTTCCCGCGGTTCAAGTCGGCCCGCGCCCCGCGTTCGGTGCGGTTCACCACCGGTGTCATCCGGTGCGAGGCTGATCGCCGCCACATCAGCCTGCCGCGCCTCGGTGCGGTCCGGACCCACGAGTCGACCCGTAAGTTGGCCCGCCGAATCGAGGCCGGGACGGCGCGGATCTTGTCGGCCACCGTGCGCCAAGACAGCGCCGGACGGTGGCACTGCTCGTTGCACACCATCGTCGCGGGCAAGGGGCGACCCGCGCACGCAGGCCGGTCGACGCATCCGGTGGTCGGGGTCGACGTCGGGGTCAAAGCCGACGCCCTGCTCGTGGTGGCCAGCCCCGACGGTGTGGAAGTCGACCGGATCGGCGCGCCGAAGTCGCTGACAGCCGCGCAGGGCCGGTTGCGGGCGCTGCAGCGACGCGCTGCCCGCCAGCACGGCCACTACGATCCGGGCACCAAGACCAAGCAGGCACCGTCGAAGCGGTGGCGAAAAACTCAGGCCCGCATCGGGCGTACCCATGCTCATGCCGCCGCGGTGCGCCGTGACGTGCTGCACAAGGCGACCATCGCGTTGGCCCAGCAGCACGACGTCGTGGTGGTCGAAACACTCAACGCCGCAGGCATGCGCGCCAAGGGAGGGGCTTACAAACGGGCCTCAACCGGGCGCTGGCTGATGCCGCGCTGGCTGAGGTGCGGCGCCTGCTGGGCTACAAAACGCGGTGGTATGGCAGCCGGTTGATGGAGGCCGACCGGGTTTTCCCGTCGCCGAAGATGTGCACGGTTTGTGGGAGGCGAAAGTCAAACCTCACCCTGGCCGATCGGGTCTTCGAATGTGACGACTGCGGCCATCGGATCGATCGTGATCTGGGGGCTGCGATCAACCTCGCCCGACTCGGCGCACCCACACAGTTGGGTGATCAGAGTCTCGCCGGGAGTGGCCCGGTGGCAGGACGTGGAGCCATGCGTGAGACCGAACCCGCGCCAGCGGGCGAGGCAGTGGGCGATGAAGCGTCAACCCCGCACCACCACCGGGTGGATCAGACGGGGACCGCCTCACCGCAAGGCGAGGCTGCCTGATGAACAAGCGCACTCACAATCGCTCACCAAAAGGCAACGGTGGTGTGAACGCACCGAGATCCTCGGTCCCGGACCGCGAACTGGAAGACAAGCATCGTCGGCTGTGGGGGCTGGGGGACTACCCGACCATCGCGGCCGAAGTGGTGGCGCCGCTGGGCCAGGCGTTGGTCTCCGCGGCCCGGATCGGACCGGGCATGCGGGTGCTCGACGTGGCCGCCGGCACCGGCAACGCGGCGCTCGCCGCTGCGGCGGCCGGCGCCGACGTCACGGCCACCGACCTGGTGCCGGAGCTGCTCGAGAGTGGCGAACAGCGCGCGGCGGCACAGGGTTTGGAGCTGACCTGGAAGGCCGCCAACGCCGAGGCGTTGCCGTTCGCCGACGGTGAGTTCGACATTGTGATGTCCTGCATCGGGGTGATGTTCGCACCGCACCATCAGCGGGCGGCCGCGGAGCTGGTCCGGGTGTGCCGGCCCGGGGGCACCATCGCGGTGCTCAGCTGGACCCCGGAGGGATTCGTCGGCCGGATGTTCGCGGCGATGCGGCCGTACGTGCCCGCACCACCGGCCGGTGTCTCGCCGCCGCCGCTGTGGGGCAGTGAGGGCCACGTCGTGGCCCTGCTCAACGGCGGCGTCGATGACCTTGTCGCCGAGCGGCACGCCTTGGCGGTGGACCGGTTCGCCGACGGCGCCGCGTTCCGTGACTATTTCAAGGCCAACTACGGGCCGACGATCGTCGCCTACCGCGGTATCGCGGATCACCCCGACCAGGTGGCAGAGTTGGACGCGGCGCTGGCCGAACTCGGCGACTGCGCGCTGGCCGAGGAGTCGGGGATGGAGTGGGAGTACCTGGTGGTCGTTGCGCGCCGCGCCGCGGCCTATTGACTCCGGTTACGGTGGGGCGTCGCCGCGTCCGATGATTTCCAGTCCTGCCATCGCTTGGGCGGCACCGGCGGCGTCGGTCTTCTCCATGACGAAGCCCATGTGGATGATGACCCAGTCACCCGGGGCCAACGATTGGTCGGGCAGCATGCCGATGTTCACCTTGCGATGCTCACCGGCGACATCGACGAGTGCGAGCTGACCGGAATACCCGTCGAGTAGCCGAACCACCTGGCCGGGAATGCCAAGGCACATCAGTCCGCGCTCCCCGACAGCGCGCCGTCGGATACCAGCAACGACGCCACGGTGGTCTCGACTGCCTGCACCGCACCGGGAACCGCGCCGCGGACCGGATCGGACAGACCGATCCCCTCGGCGACGGCCTGTACCTGGCAGCCGACCACGATGGTGCGTGGCGGGCTGCCGCCGAGTGCTCGGAGGCTGGCGAACACCGCGGCGGGATCCATCCCGTGGGCGTCCAGCATCGGCACCGTCTCGGGCGATTCGCGATCGACCTCGAAGACCCGCACCTGTCCGGGGGCACCCCGGTCCGGGAGCGCATCGACGAGCACCAGGGTGCCGCAGCCGTACAGCAGGTCGTAGGCCAGGTGCATGCCGCGGATACCGTAATCGACGACGCACACATCGGGATTGTCGACGACGACGTGTTGAATCACCTCGGGGCCGAAGCCGTCGTCGCCGAGAAAGATGTTGCCGATCCCGGCAACGAGGATGCGTACCGCCACCGATCTACATCTGTCGCATCTTCAGGTAACGCCGGATATCTGGAATCGACCGCACTCCGACCGCCGCAGCCGCCAGTAGTACCAATACGACCACCGCGGTGGCGGTCCACCCAACTACGTCCATGAGAAGCTCCTTTCGGGATCTAGGGTTCGGTCTCCGGCAAGGGTTCGATCTCGTCGGGGGAGAAATACAGGTGGCGACCGTAACTTTCACGAAGGGTCGCGCCCGGATCGTCCTCGACGACCACGCCGACATGCTTCTCGCCGTCGACGTCTTCGTGCACTGAGGTGACCCGGGCCGTTTTTCCGGCGACGAACATGTCCTGGGCATCCGCGCGTCGGACCGGTCGCAGCCGGACTCTGCTGCCGCGTGCCACCCGCACGCCGCTGATCAGGACGCCGTCTGTCTCCGGGGCAACGGCGTTGTCGGCCAACGGGTCCCACCACTGCACACCGTCGGGTATCTCCGGGATCAGTCCGGCCGGCCGACAATGTGGGTCGGCGTGCGGATTGCGCAAGATCCCGTGCAGGTCCAACATCGCCTCGGCGGACATGCCGTCACACTGATCGATGATGCGAGCGGCACGTGGATCGGTGGCCCGAGCTTGGGTCTTCTCTTCGTCGGTCATCGTCATCACCCGCAGCGTCAGGATCTCGTCGATCTCCGTTGCGTCGAAGAGTTCGCCTCGACTCGCCTCGGCAATCTCGGGGTGGTCGTAGAGGATGATCGGTGAGATCAGCGCCAGCTCATCGCAGCCGGGGGGTCCGGCCAGGACCGGGAAACAGCGGTGGTGCTCGCAGCCGTGCGCCGCCACCAGGGCGTCAGCGGAGGGGTCGAGTAGCGACACGAAGCCGCCCGACACGGTTTCGAGGATGACATGGGTGCCGATCATCGACCGGGCGATCGCGTCGTGGCGGTCGACTGCGGGGGCACCGGTGTTGTGGACGGTCACGGTGACCCGGTCGACGGCTCCCGCGGCTTCGACGGTGACGTCCAGCAGGCCGTGGACGCCGTGCCGCTCCCGCACCAGTCGGCCGCCGGTCAGCTCCTCGATATTGGTGGCTGCGGGTGCGGAGACCGGAAAGCGACGTTGGGGATCACTGAAATCCCAGGGGCCGTAGTGAAGCTCCGTTTCGACGGCTTCATCCCAGGTCATCCAGGAGCCCGTCGGTGTGCTGAGTTCGTCGACCAGTCGGTATCCGCCCGACTCCAGTGCGCGTTCGGCACGGCGGTGCTGCAGATGCAGGAACCGCACCATCAGTCGGAGCCCGGTGGCGTCGCGGACGAGCAATTGCGCCGACATCGAGGAGTTCTCGCCGAGACCCGCGCGCTCAGCGCCGGGCGGGCCGAGCACACCGAACTGCCAACGCGCCTGGTTCTTGCTCGACGTGGCGCGGTATGGATAGAGCAGGTAGCCCTCGTAGAGCACCGCGTCGGCTACTGCGCGGGCCCGGTCCATCACGGTGCTGTCGACGCTCACGGCACGTCCTCCGGCAACGGCAACAAGCTGGCCAGCGCGTCGTCGAGGCCCAGTAGACCGCGTCGCGACCTGTACGCGGCCAGGGCGGCGATGGTGTCGTGGCTCAGCCGCACCCAACCCAGGCTCGGATAGTGCGTGTCGATCAGCTCGCGCCACACCGATACCGGCAGATCGTAGCGGGCGTCGCGGTCCCAGGGCACCTGCTGCACCCATAATCCGTTGGCACCCTTGCGAAAAACAGTTCCGCTGAACAGGAACTGCAGCGGCAGCGATCCGTCGCGCAGCGCGTGCAGATACTTCGACGCAGAGACCTCGAAGTCGTAGGTGCACTCCAACGGTAGGTCGACGGTGGCCGTGCCGGTGAATCCGGGCACCATCGTGGCGGCCTGCTGCCACAGGAAGGTCTGCTGGGTTCGGGCCCAGCGCGATCGTGGGCCGAACAGATCGAGCAGTCCCGCGGCCTCGGCGTCGGAGTATCCGCGCCGCAGCGGTTCGATACGCACCTGGCAGCGCAATGCGATCGCGTGGACGGGGTCCTCGGTGCGCGCCGACACTGCGATGTGCGCCGCCAGCACCGGCGTCGCCGCATAGGGTTCCGGCTCGACGTTGACCACGGTGAACGTCAGATCGCTCACGGTGGAACATCCTTGGCCCGCTCGCCGATCGTGCCGAAGAACCCGTCGATGAATGCGTGGACGTCGGTGCCGCCGTCGAAGCCGCGCCATAACGAACGCAGCCCGCCGACGAATTCGTAACAGGTGTCGATCGGGAGCAGAAAGCATTGCGGTGTCCCGATTTCGGGCATCCGGATCAGCAGCGCTTCGACATCGTCGGCGAGCAATGCGCTCCGGTCGTCCCCGGCCGTGACCGCATCCCACAGGTCGAGTTCCAACTCGGATTCACATGCCCCGGCCGCGCCCGGATAGAACGCGACAACCCGGTCCAATGCCGAGTTGCGGAAGAAGAAGGCGACCTCGACAGGGATTTGCAGTGCGCTCCAGGCATGGCGGTCCACGGTGAACTCCGGGAACGACAGAAACCGGTCCGGTACGGCCCGGTAGCGCAGGTCCGCCCGGCTGTCGGTGAACAGCAGATAGCATCCGCGGCATACGCACATCAGTTGGCGGCCAACGACATCGACCACGTGTTGATGGTGGTCGCCGATATCTTCGGCGCACATCTCGCAACGCTCGCCGGCTACCGGTTGAGGACGGCGGGAAGTGATGCGCGACAACACGTCATACGGTCCACTCATGCTGAGACCCCGGTGGGCGCGACGGCCATGGCCAGCGATAGCACCCCGTCACGAACCAGCAGCGGCAGCGGCTCGAGGTGCCCGGTTGTTTCCGCCAGGCCCGCTCCGGCATGCACGACGTCGTAATGGGCGCCGCAGTGCGGACAGCGCAGCACCGGGTCGCGTGATCCCAGGACGCGGTGCAGGACCGCCCCGGCCATGGAGTCATCACAGGATGGGCAGTGGTCCCGGTAGGCGTAGAGGTTGTCTCCGATAAGGCAGGCCAGCACGACGTAAGGACCCACGTCGAATCCGCCGACCTCGCCGGGGGCCAGATCCGCGATGTCGGGAACGGGGTGCCAGGACGTCCGGGTCGGATGTGCGCGCACCCGGCCCAGCAGGGATTCGGCGGGAATCACCGCCGCGGCGGGCTCGGAGGGACTGTCCGGCGCGGCAACCACTTCGATGGCGGTCACCTCGGGGGCGGCGGCTCGGACGGCATCCTCGACGGCCAACTCGAGGGTGATCGCCGAGGATGGACAGCTCTTGCAGCTGCCGGTGAAGCGGAGCCGCACGGTGGCACCCTCGGGTCCCGAGGTGATCTCGAGGAGATCCACATCCCCGCCGTGTGACCCGAGGTACGGGCGGACCCGGTCCAATGCATCCGAGACCCGACGCCTCAGGTCGTGCGGGTGTAGGCCGTGCACCAGGAGCAGGCTGGCGACCAGATCGTCCTCGGCCAGCTGCTCCAGGTGGTGATCCTCGGCCATCGTCACGATGCGCTGCAGCGCTTCACCGTAGAGTTCGACGACCTCGCGGACGAGTTGTTCGGCACGCTCCCGCCCCCGGGGGCCGCCCGTCCCGGTGCCGGCGGCATCGAGCAGGGTCTCGATGCGGTCACCGGCCGTACGCCACCGGCCGTCATCACCCGGGGGACTGGCGCGGCCGGTCATGTCCTACTCCCCGGTGGCCGTCTGCGTCGGTGAATGCAGTCTCTGCAGGGTTTTGCCCTCCCCGAGGTACATGTGCACACCGCACGGCAGACACGGATCGAAACTGCGCACGGTACGCATGATGTCGATGCCCTTAAAGTGCTCGCGGTCGTTCTCTTCGAAGATGGGACTGCCGGCGACGGCATCTTCGTAGGGCCCGGCCGTTCCGTAACTGTCCCGCGGGTTGGCGTTCCACGGCGTGGGTGGATAGGGGTGGTAGTTGGCGATCTTGCCGTCCCGGATCACCATGTGGTGACTCAGCACGCCGCGGACGGCCTCGGTGAAGCCACAGCCGATGCCCGCCTCGGGCACCTCGAACTTCTCCCAGGTCTTGGTACGCCCGGCGCGGATCTCCACGAGCGCCTTCTCCGCGAAATGCAGTGCGGCCGCAGCGGCATAGGCCTGGAAGTAGGTCCGGGCCCGGTTGCGCTCGAGCGTGTTGCTGCCGTGCTCGGGAATGTTCCACTCCAGCTCGACGGGTCCCTTCAGCGCGGTCTTGGGCAGGTTGATCTTCACGCTGTGACCCGTCGACTGCACGTAGCCGATGTCGACCAGCCCGGCAAGCGCCGTTGTCCACAGCCTCGCAAGCGGTCCACCGCCGGTGTCGAGGGCGAGGTGATCCTTGCCGTCGAACCAGCGAGGGGACATCACCCAGCTGTATTTGTCTTCCATATCGCGCTTTTGTGGCCGCGGATTGGTGTGTTGGTTCCATGGATGCCGGCGGTCCACCGGGTTGCCCAACGGATCGCGTTGCACGAACATCTCCTGATCGGTCCAGTCGTCGTAATACGAACTGCCCAACAGGATCCGGATGCCCAGGTTGATGTCGACCAGCGAGGTCGTCACCAGCTTGTCGTCCACCACCACGCCCGGTGTCACGAACATCGCCCTGCCCCAGCGCTCCATGTCCTTGTAGTCGAAGTTGCATACCTCGGGGTCCTGGAAGCTGCCCCAGCATCCGAGCAGCGTGCGCCGCAGGCCGACCTGCTCGTAGCCGGGAACCGCGTCGTAGAAGAAGTCGAACAGATCGTCGTGCATGGGCACGACCTTCTTCATGAACTCGACGTAGCGCATCAGCCGGGTCATGTAATCGGTCATCAACTGGATGGTGGCGGTGGTTCCGATGCCGCCGGGATAGAGGGTGGACGGGTGGACGTGCCGGCCCTCCATCAGGCAGAACATTTCCCGGGTATAGCGGCTGACCTGCAGCGCCTCTCGGTAGAACTCGCCGGAGAACGGGTTGAGGGCTCGCATGATATCGGCGATTGTCTTGTGACCGTGGGCATCTGCGTGGGGCGCCGCAGTGTTCTCGGCCTTCTTGAGCACGCTGGGGTTCGTCTCCGAGACCATCCTCTCGCAGTAGTCGACCCCGACCAGATTCTCCTGGAAGATATTGTGGTCGAACATGTACTCGGCGGCCTCGCCAAGGTTGATCAGCCACTCGCCCAGATGCGGCGGCTTGACGCCGTAGGCCATGTTCTGCGCGTAGCAGGAGCAGGTGGCGTGATTGTCGCCGCAGATACCGCAGATGCGGCTCGTGATGAAATGCGCGTCGCGAGGGTCCTTGCCCTTCATGAAGATCGAGTAGCCGCGGAAGATCGACGAGGTGCTGTGGCATTCGACGACTTGGCGGCTCTCGAAGTCGATCTTGGTATAGATGCCGAGGCTGCCGACGATCCGGGTGATCGGATCCCAGGCCATCTCGACGAGTTGGCCCGGCACGTTCTTCATCTGTGACGGCTCGGGGATGATGGTTGTCATCTTGGTGCCTTCTATTCGAGTTGTCCATCGGGCAGTTGGTCGACGCGGCACCTACCAGGTGCGTCGCGCCCCGGTGACGAGTTCTTTACCGCGGTGCCGCCACTTGGGTTCCTTGTCCACGGTGTACTGGGTGACGTGGCGCAGGCTACGCACCACCGATCCGTAGATCCCCGACGCGGCGGTCGAAAGTTTGCCGCCGGGCGGTTCATCCATGAACGGCATGAACTTGTCGGGGAATCCCGGCATGGTGCAGCCGATGCAGATGCCGCCGACATTGGGACAGCCACCGATTCCGTTGATCCAACCTCGCTTCGGCACATTGCATTTCACGACTGGCCCCCAGCAGCCCAGCTTGACGATGCACTTGGGTGACCCGTACTCCTTGGCGAAGTCGCCCTGTTCGTAGTAACCCGCCCGGTCGCAGCCCTCGTGCACGGTGGCGCCGAACAGCCACTGTGGTCGCAGGGCGTCGTCGAGCGGAATCATGGGCGCCTGACCAGTGGCCATGTACAGCAGATAGGTCAGCGTTTCCGACAGGTTATCCGGCTGGGTGGGACATCCTGGCACGCAGACGATCGGGATGCCGGCCTTGCTCTTCCAGTCCCAACCCAGATAGTCGGGTACGCCCATCGCGCCGGTCGGGTTGCCGGCCATGGCGTGGATGCCGCCGTAGGTGGCGCACGTCCCCGCGGCCACGATCGCGGTGGCCTTCGGCGCGAGCCGGTCCAGCCACTCGCTGGTGGTCATCGGCTGGCCGGTGGCCGGGTCGTTGCCGAACCCGCACCAGTAGCCCTCGGCGTGGAGTTGCTCATTGGGGATCGAGCCCTCGACGACGAGCACGAACGGATCGAGTTCGCCGCGGTCGGCCTTGAAGAACCAACCGAGGAAGTCGTCGGCCCCGCCGGCGGGGCCGCACTCGAAGTCGATCAAGGGCCAGTGCATGGCGACCTGGGGCAGACCGGGCAGCGCCCCGAGCGCGATCTCCTCGATTGTGGGCTGGGTAGCGGCAGTCAGCGCCACCGAATCGCCGTCACAACTCAGGCCTGCATTGATCCACAGAACATGGATCAGTGCTTCTTCTGCTTTGACTGCTGCTTCCGTGGGCATGCTGCAGCTTCCCGGGGCTGGGCTGGAGCCCCTGCGCCGCCGGAGTCGACCGTCGGCCCACTTGCGCGGCGTTAGTCCAGGGTCTACCCGGCAAGCATGTGATGTCAATCACAAGTTTGGCCGAGGCGAGGTCAGGAGCGGCCAGTTTCGAATAGTTAGGTTAGGTAGCCCTCACTTATGGCGGTTCCTTCGACATGCTTTGCCGATGAGCAGTGGATTTCAGATGTCCCAGTCAATCCGCGAGTGCTCCTGCGAAGGGGTGGCAGAGTGGAAGGCTCGGCCAACGGCGGTGCGTCCTGAGAGCTGCGCCGATGAAGCCCATGGAGTCGAAACCTTCGTGGTCGAGGAGTGCGGTCAATGGGCGGTGGACATCGTCGTAATTTTCGCCGACGGCGTGGTGCGCAAGCGCATCGCCTCGCACCGTACTCGGAGTCGCGCCGAGATTGCCGCGAGCTTGATCAAACGTGCCGCCGAGCGCGGTGGGCGCCAGCTGCGCTTCTCCTGAGTGCTATCCGGCGACAAAACTGCGCACCCAGTCGTACCACGCTGACATTCCATCGCCGGTCCGGGCGCTGACCGGCAGGATGGTCGCCGCGGGGTTGACCGCGCGAATACTCGCGATGTAATCGCCGACATCGATGTCGAGGTGCGGCACCAGGTCGGTCTTGTTGAGCAGCACCAAGTCGACGGCGCGGAACATCACCGGGTACTTCAAGGGCTTGTCGTCACCCTCGGTGACCGAGTAGACCATGGCCTTGGCGTGTTCGCCAACGTCGAACTCGGCGGGGCAGACCAAGTTTCCGACATTCTCGATGACCAGCAGGTCCAGCTCGGACAGCCGGAGTCCCGCCAGCGCGCGGTTTACCATCGGGGCGTCCAGGTGGCATTCGCCGCCGAAGCCGTTGTTGGTGTTGAGCAACGATACCTGTGCGCCGCGACCACTCAGTTTGGCGGCGTCGAGGTCGGTCGCGATATCGCCCTCGATCACGCCGATACCCATCTCGGCGGCCAGGGTGTCCAGCGTGGACGCCAGCACGGTGGTCTTCCCGGAACCCGGGGAGCTCATCAGATTCAGGGCGCGGATCCCGTTCGCCTCGAGGAGATCGCGGTTGATGCCGGCGCGGATGTCGTTCTCGGCGAAGATCGATTCGAGCACCTCCACGCGTTGGGCGCCGGTTCCGTATCCGCTATGGTCGCCGTGGTCGTGCCCGTCGTGCCCGTCGTGCCCGTGATGTTCGTGATCGTGCACCGTACCGTCATCGTGGCGGTGGAATCGACCCATAGTGAGACCTTTCGTCACGTGACGTCGAGTGACGTCACCAGAAACTCATTGCCGCGCAGTACCTCGACTTCGCCGCTCCGACATCGAGAACAGCACACCGCCCAGCGTGATTCGAGCCCCCCGCGGTGTCCGCATTGGCCGCAGCGCACTTCGGCGGGGACCAGTTCGAGTTCGAGTTCGGCTTCGGGCATGTCCTCATGGCTTCGTACCAACGTCCAGCAGAACTCCAGCGATTCGGGCACCACCTGGCGCAGGGCGCCGACTTGGACCCGCACGACATCGACCTGCCGACCGGCGGTATGCGATTTGACCACCCCGGCGATGGCGTGACACAGCGATAGTTCGTGCATTACCCCATGTTGCCTTGAGGAGGACGTAGTCGCCGAGCTTTCGACCAGCAATGTTGGTGGATGGCGCGGCATTGGACGGCGAGCAGCGGTGGCGCTGGTAAACCGACAGCCGAATCTTGCACGGCCAGCTCGTCTGAACGCGCGCCGACGTCGAGGATGCCGGAGTTCAGCGCGACTCGGGTCATCGCGTCGCCTTGAGCAGATGGAACAGCAGCATCATCTGGGTCACCGCCAACGGGGTGCTGTGACCACCGGCGATCGCACCGAGCGCGTCGGTCATCTCGAGCCGGTCCTCGGTGAGCGCTCGCCAGAGCAGCTTCTCCGCCCGCGCGGACTCCTCGGGATCGACGTAGCCGTGCACGTGCAGGCTGTCCACCGGGCGCCCGTCGTGATCGTTGGCCAGACCCATGTGCATGGTGGCGGTGATCTCGGGCCGCAGCACCGAGGTGAGATCGGGTTGGGGAATGTTGGGTCGCAGCAGCAGGGTCGCCGACAGCGGCGTATCCGGCGGGTCGTTGCGCTGCTCGATGGGTGCGAACCGCACCACCAGGTCGGCGAATGCCCGCTGCGGCAGTACGAATTGCTGCGCGTCGGACTCCCGGTCGGCAAGTTCGGTCAGCACCTGATCCGGGGTGTACCCGCGAGACGCGCAGTCGCGCTGGGTCTTCCAGTCCCGACGGACATTGTCATCCGGATCGAGATACACGGCGAGGTCGAAACACGCGCGGCACAGATTGGTGTGCAACGGCAGCAGGCCCTCGACAATGATGTAGTCGGCGGGATCTACCACGACAGGACGCAGCAACCGCCCGCTGGCGTGGTCGTATACCGGTTTGAGGACGGACTGCCCGGTGGCGAGCAACTGTAGGTGCTGGCCGAGGATGTCGAGGTGATTGCAGTCCGGGTGCAGGGGAGTCATCCCGTTGAGCGAGCGTTCGAGCCGATCGAAGCGGTGGTAATCGTCGGTCGAGATGGACAGGCACCGATGCGGCCCCAGCGTGTTGACCAATCCCGCGGCGACCGTACTCTTGCCCGAGGCGCTGTCCCCGGCAATCGCGAGCATCACCGGCCGCCGACGAGATCCCCGGTGATTGTCGAGGAATCGGACCAGTTTGCCGCGAACCACGAATCCGCCCGAGGCTCAGCCGGTTCGGCCCGACAGTGCATCCTCGGCGACATCCGCGACCACGGCGGGCGTCAAACCCATGTGTGCGGCGACCGCCGCGCCGGGTCCGCTCTCTCCGAAGCGTTCGAGCCCGACGACTCGATCGCGGGGGCTCGACAGCGCCCGCCAACCGGTGGTGACACCTGCCTCGATCCAGACGACCGGCGCGTCCGGGAACCCGGCCCACGTGCCGTGCGATGTGCACTCCAGGCGCTCCCGGCACATCACCGATGCGACCGTGGTCGCCACGCCGCGTTCACCGAGGATTTCGGCGGCCTCGAGGGCAAGTCCAACCTCGGACCCACTGGCGGCCAGAACCACGTCGGCGGACTTGCCGCCGGACCGGACGATCCGCGCGCCGTGGGTACCGATATCGTCGAGCCCGTCGCCGCCCAGGGTCGGCAGATCCTGCCGGCTGAGGATGAGTGCCGTTGGCCCACTGGTATTTTCCGCGGCCAGCTGCCAGGCCATCGCGGTCTCCGCCGCGTCCGCAGGGCGCAGCACCGTCAGCCCCGGAATGAGCCGCAACGCCTCGATCTGCTCGATTGGCTGATGTGTGGGCCCGTCCTCCCCGACGTGCACCGAATCGTGCGTGAAGATGTAGACGACGGGCAGTTTCATCAACGCCGACAGGCGCAGCGCCGGCCGCAGATAGTCGGAGAACACCAGAAAGGTGCTCCCGAATGGACGCAGGCCGCGATGCAGCGCCATTCCGTTCATCACGGCCGCCATCGCGTGTTCCCGGATGCCGAAATGTATCGTGCGGCCGCTGAAGTCATCGGCGCTGACATCGCCGCCGGGAATCGCGGTATTGGTCGACCCGGCGAGGTCCGCCGATCCTCCGACGAGCCCCCGGTAGACTTCGGCCAGGGCGTTGAGGGCTTTGCCCGATGCCTTTCTGGTGGCCATCCTGTCGGCGACCGCCACGTCGCGGGCGCAGCGGCCGAGCGCATCTGCGGCATCGGTGGGCAGCGCGATTCGGTCCAGTGCGAAATCGGCGGCCAGCTCGGGATTGGCCGACTGCCAGGCGGTGTGGATGCGAGTCCATTCGGCGTGTGTGATGGTCCCGGCGGCGGCGAGCGCAGCCGCGCTGGCGCCGACCGCATCCGGTACCCGGAACGACTGGTCGGGCCAATCGAATCGCTTGCGCATCGCGGCGAGCGTGGCCGCGCCGAGCGGGCTGCCGTGCGCTTTCGGGGTACCTTCCACGCCCGGCGCGCCGAAGCCGATGGTGGTCTGGACCTGGATGAACGTGGGCCGACCATCGGACTCCATTGCCGAACGAAATGCCTGGCCCAGGGCTTCGGCATCGTTACCGTCCGGCACCGAGACCACTCGCCAGCCGTAGGCGGTGAATCGCGCAGCAGCGTCATCGGCGCACGAGTTCGACGCGGCGCCATCGATGGTGATGTCGTTGTCGTCGAAGATGACGGTCAGTTTGTCCAGGCCGAGGCGACCGGCCAGCGACGCGGCCTCATGGCTGAGCCCCTCCATGAGATCGCCGTCGCCGGCGAGCACCCAGGTTCGGTGGTCGACCACGGTGTGTTCAGCGGTGTTGCACCGCGCGGCCAGCATCCGTTCGCCGAGAGCCATCCCGACCCCGTTGGCGATGCCTTGGCCCAGCGGCCCGGTCGTGGTCTCCACCCCGGGGGTGTGGCCGAACTCGGGGTGTCCGGGTGTGCGTGAGCCCAGTTGGCGGAACTTGCGTAGTTCGGACATCGGCAGGTCGTAGCCGAACAGGTGCAGCAGCGCGTACAGCAGCGCCGACCCGTGGCCCGCGGACAGCACGAATCGGTCCCGGTCCGGCCACTGCGGGTCCGCCGGATCGTGGCGCAGGTAGCGCGACCACAGGGTCCAGGCGATGGTGCTGGTCCCCAGCGGGAGCCCGGGGTGGCCGCTGTTGGCGGCCTCCACCATATCGGCCGCCAGGAAGCGCAGGGTGTTGATCGCCAGCGCATCCAATTCCGCTGAGTAGGAAGGTGTTTTGCGTTCGTTGGCCGCGGTGACGGTGTTCGTCGTGGTGGTGGTCATCCTGCGACGAGCCTTCCGGTCTGTTCGCCGGCCGCGGCGCGCAGTGCGGCCGCCTGCTCGGACATGGTGGATGAGTTGCTGAACAGGGCCGACCCGGCACAGAATGTGTCGGCGCCGGCCCGCGCCGCACGACCGATGGTCGCCGGGCCGATGCCGCCATCGACCTCGAGTTCGATGGGAAGCCCGCGTCGATCGATTTCCGTTCTGGCCGCGGCGATCTTGGATTCCATGCTGGCCAGGTACCGTTGGCCGCCGAAGCCGGGATTCACCGTCATCACGAGCAACAGATCGGTGCGGTCGAGTACATCGGCCACGGCGCACAGTGGGGTTGCCGGGTTGATCGCGACTCCTGCCTTGGCGCCGAGATCCTCGATGGCGCAAAGGGTTCGATGAAGATGCCGACATGTCTCGGCGTGCACAATGACGATCTCGCACCCGGCCTCGACCCAGCGCGCCAACATGGGATCGGGATCGTCGACCATCAGATGGGCTTCGAAGCCGATGTCCACCCGGTCCCTGCAGGCGGCGATGACATCGGGTCCGAAGGTCATGTTCGGGACGAACACACCGTCCATCACATCCCATTGGATCCGGTCGATTCCGGCATCCGCGATCGCGGTGACGTCGCGGCCGAGTTCGGCGAAATCCGCAGGCAGTACGGATGCGACCAGGGTCGCGGGGGGAGATGTCACGAGCAGAACCTCCTGAGGGCTGGATGCCTCACGACGCTATGACGGTATGCCCGTTGGCGACTCCCCCGAGTGGGGGAATCGAAGGTTGTTCCCCAATTGTGCGGTCGGTGACCTGCCAGGAATTCTTCGTACGGTTCCTTGCTGTCGCGTTTATGGTGAACACATGACGGCGGCAACGGCGGCAGTTCCGGTGCGGGTGGTACTGGTCGATGATCACGAAATGATCATCGAGGGACTCAAGGCGATGTTGGCGTCGTTCAAGAATCGTGTCCGTGTCGTCGGTGAGGCCGTCGGAGCGGAGAATGCGCTGGGCGTCATCGCCAGCCTTCAGCCCGATATCGTGCTCTGCGATGTACGCATGCAGGGGGCCAGCGGTCTGGATCTGTGCCGCACGATTCGGGAACGGGACCCGGACCGCAAAGTGGTTCTGCTCTCGGTGTACGAAGATGAGCAGTACCTGTTCCAGGCACTGCGAGCGGGTGCGTCGGGGTATCTGCTGAAAGGCATCAGCAGCGACGAATTGGTTCGTCAGCTCGAGTATGTGCAGGCCGGTTCGACCGCCATCGACGCCGGACTGGCAGCCCGGGCGGCCGATACCGCGGCGCGGCTGCAACGGGACGAGTTCTGGCCGGGCGCGCGGCACGGGTTGACCCAGCGGGAGAGCGAGATCCTCGCGTTCGTGGTCGCCGGGCTGTCGAATCGCGGTATCGCAGGCAAACTCGTGATCGGTGACGAGACGGTCAAGAGCCACCTGCGCTCCATCTACCGAAAGTTGGGCGTCGGTGACCGCACCGCCGCGGTCGCCACCGCGCTACGTGAAGGCATCTACCAATGACCGGCCTGGTCCATGGGTTGGTCGATGAGGATCGCGAGGTCGAGCTATTGCTTGGCATCGTTGCGGCCACCTCGAGCGGCCCGGGAGTCGAGTCACTGGCTGCGGCCGTCGCGGAGCTGATCACTTCGGTCACCGCTTCCGACGTGTGCTTCGTGCACGTGCTGGACGATTCCGGGCGCTCGCTCACCCTTGCGGGTGCGACGCCCCCGTTCGACGAACAGGTGGGTCTGATCACCATGCCGCTGGGCGAGGGCGTGTCCGGCTGGGTGGCCAGTCATCGTGCGCCCGTGGTGATCACCGACAACAAGGACGAGGATTCGCGCTATGTGCCGATCGCGTCGCTGCGTGGTTCGGACTTCACCTCGATGGCCTCGGTACCGATGCAGACCGAACTCGGTGGGTTGGTTGGTGTGCTGAACGTGCACACCGTTGCCCGGCATGACTTCACGGGTCGGGACATCGAGTTGTTGCTCGCGATCGGAAGGCTGCTTGCCGGTGCGCTCGACCAGGCCCGGATGCACCGCCAGGTCGCGGCCCGCGAGCGGGCTCACGAGAACTTCGCCGAACAGGTGATTGCCGCACAGGAATCCGAGCGGCGCCGGTTGGCAGGCGATATTCATGACGGGATCTCGCAACGGCTGGTGAGCCTGACGTACCGACTCGATGCGGCGGCGCGGGCGGTCGGCGCATCCGACGGACCCGAGGCCGCCGACCAGTTGGAGAAGGCCCGTGATTTGGTGGATCTGACGCTGGCCGAGGCGCGCGCGGCGATCGGTGGGCTGCGCCCGCCGGTGCTGGACGATCTCGGTCTGGTCGGCGGGCTGGCCAGTCTGGCTTCGTCGATACCCGAAATCGATCTGGACCTCGAGCTGGCCGACCGGCGATTGCCCGAACACGTCGAGGTGGCGCTGTACCGCATTGCGCAAGAGTGTCTGCAGAACGTGGTCAAGCATGCGCGGGCCATGACGGCCAAGGTGTGGTTCGAGGTCGACGATGGCGGCACGGCGCGCCTAGAGGTCAGCGATAACGGCGTCGGTTTCGATCCAGCCCCGGACCGCGCTCCGACCAGCTACGGCATGCTGTCGATGAGTGAGCGCGCCGAGCTGGTCGGCGGCCAGCTATCGGTCCGTTCCCGCCCTGGTTGGGGCACCACGGTCACGGTGACCGTGCCGGTCGACGCGGCCGCCGATCACGCCGGTTGAAGCCTCTCGCGGCCCCGTAGCGCGTTGGCGTTCGCCGCGACATGACTGGCCAGCGCCCGCTGTCCGGCCTCGACCAAACCTTCGTCACCGTGCCAGGCCGCCAGCGCCGGCGACACCAGCGCTCGGCCGAACGAGAATGTCAGCGGCCACGGCGTGTTGTGGCTCTGCATCGCCGCGAGGTTGGCGGTGGCCCGCTCGGGCTCCTGCCCGCCAGAGAGGAACGCCACCCCGGCCAGCTCGGCCGGCCAGGCCCGGAGCACGGCGACGGTGGCCTCGGCCACCTGTTCCGGGGTGGCCCGGACCGGATGATCCTCGCCCTCGATCACCATGTTGGGCTTGAGCACAATCCCGGCCAGGCCCACGTTCATCGCGCGGAGTTGCTGGCGTACCGCGGCATGCACGCTCGCCGTGACTTCGGCGCAGCGCTCGAGGCTGTGTTCACCCGACATCAGGACTTCCGGTTCGACAATCGGAACCAGGTCGGCCTCCTGACACGCCGCGGCATACCGGGCCAGCGCACTGGAGTTCGCCGCGATGGCGCCCCAGCTGGGTCTTTCCTCGGTGATCGTGAATACCGCGCGCCATTTGGCGAATACCGCTCCCGCCTCGGCGTAGCCGGCCAGTCGGGCAGGCAGCCCGTCCAGCCCCTCGGTGATGGTTTCTCCCGGCAGGCCCGGGCACGGTTTGGCCCCGGTATCGACCTTGATGCCCGGCAGGATGCCGAGCGTCCGGATCGCCTCGGGGAAAGGTCGGCCGTCGCTGAACACCTGTCCCAGGGTCTCCTCGCACAGGATGACGCCCGATACCCCCGCCGCCAGATCGGCCGTGGTCACCAACAGCTCGCGATAGTCGCGGCGGCTCTCGGCGGTCGGCACCACACCCACCTGCTCGAGTCGCGTCGACATGGTGCTGATGCTCTCGTCGGCGGCAAGGATTCCCTTGCCGGGCATGGTCATGGCGGCCGCGGTCTCGTTACACGTACTCATCGGAACTCCTGTCCTTGATCGACTGAGCACAACGTAGGTCCGTCGAAACACGCCGACCTCACCCGATCGGAGGAATGCCCGGGGGTGGTTTAATAGTTAAGTATTTACTTCAGTTTCAACCCATTTCTATCGATAGACAGGTTTAGTATTGGCTGCCACGATCGTTCGCATGGCAGATAGATGGAACGCGGGAGTCATTCCCTACGCAGAGATGGGCTACTGGCAGCCGGATTACGTCCCGAAGGAGTCAGATGTGCTGTGCGCCTTCCGGATTACCCCCCAGGACGGTGTGCCGCCCGAGGAAGCCGGTGCGGCCGTCGCCGGTGAATCCAGTACCGCGACATGGACCGTGGTGTGGACCGACCGGCTCACCACCTTCGAGCACTACCAGGCGAAGTGCTACAGCGTCGAGGCGGTGCCCAATGCCCCCGGGCAGTGGATCGCGCTGATCGCCTATGACATCGACCTGTTCGAGGAGGGGTCGATCGCCAACCTCACCAGTTCGATCATCGGCAACGTGTTCGGGTTCAAGCCGCTCAAGGCGCTGCGACTGGAGGATATGCGGATTCCCACGCATTACGTCAAGACGTTTCAGGGGCCCGCGCACGGCATCGTCATGGAGCGCGAGTATCTGGGCAAGTTCGGCCGACCGCTGCTGGGCGCGACCACCAAACCCAAGCTGGGCCTGTCGGCGCGCAACTATGGCCGCGTGGTGTACGAGGCCCTGCGCGGCGGCCTGGACTTCACCAAGGACGACGAGAACATCAACTCGCAGCCGTTCATGCGGTGGCGCGACCGGTTCCTGTTCTGCATGGAAGCGGTCAACCGTGCCCAGGCGGCAACCGGTGAGATCAAGGGGCACTACCTCAACATCACCGCGGGAACCATGGAAGAGATGTACGAGCGGGCGGATTTCGCCGCCGAACTGGGTTCCGTGGTGGTGATGATCGATCTGACCATCGGCTATACCGCCATCCAATCGATGGCCAAATGGGCTCGCGACAACAGCGTGCTGCTACATCTGCACCGTGCCGGGCACGGCACCTACACCCGGCAGAAGTCACACGGTGTGAGCTTCCGGGTGATCTCCAAATGGATGCGGCTGGCCGGTGTCGACCATATCCACGCGGGCACCGTCGTTGGCAAGCTCGAGGGTGACCCGAACACCACGGCCGGCTTCTACGACACATTGCGTCTGGACAGCATCCAGGCCGATCCGGTCAAGGGTCTGTACTTCGACCAGGAATGGGCATCGATCCCCGGCGTCATGCCGGTCGCTTCCGGTGGGATCCACGCCGGCCAGATGCATCAGCTGATCCACTACCTGGGTGAGGACGTGATCCTGCAGTTCGGCGGCGGCACCATCGGACACCCGATGGGTATCGCCGCGGGTGCCGAGGCCAACCGGGTCGCGCTGGAAGCCATGATCAAGGCCCGCAACGAGGGCCGGGACTACTACAAGGAAGGCCCAGACATCCTCAAGAAGGCCGCGGCCAAGAACCGCGCGCTGGACACCGCGCTGGCCACCTGGGGCGATATCACCTTCAACTACGAATCCACCGACACCCCCGACGTCGTCGCGACGCCGACGACCGTCTGACACGAAAGGAGCTCACACATGCGAATCACCCAGGGCACCTTCTCGTACCTGCCCGATTTCACCGATGAGGAGATCACCGCACAGATCAATTACGCACTGTCCAATGAGTGGCCGCTGTCGGTCGAGTTCACCGACGACCCCCATCCACGCAACACCTACTGGGAGATGTGGGGTCTGCCGATGTTCGACCTCAAGGATCCGGCCGGCGTGCTGCTGGAGGTCAACGCGTGTCGATCGGCGAACCCGAACAGCTACATCCGGCTGAACGCGTATGACGCGAGCCTGGGCCGACAGACGACGGCGCTGTCGTTCATCGTCAACCGGCCCGCCGAGGAGCCCGGCTTCCGGCTCGACCGCGCCGAGCGGGCCAACCGCCAGATCGGGTACACCACGCATTCGTATGCCACCGAACGTCCCGAGGGGGACCGGTACCGATCGGACTGACCGATGACATTGCAGACACCAAATAAGCCGCAATCCGCCGAGAACCCGCGCAGCTCATTCGGGTACCGGCCACGTCCGGCCCCCGGTCCGCAGCTGGACGGGGAACCGGACGTGCCCGCGGAGGATCTGCTGCCCCCGGGCGCGGTCGTCGACATTGCCGCCGCACGGAAGGATTCGGGCGTCGATGACGTACTGGCCGGACTCGATCGCGAACTGGTGGGATTGGAGCCGGTGAAAACCCGGATCGCCGAAATCGCCGCGCTGCTGCTCGTCGACCGGATGCGGGCCCGCTTCGGGGTCAATGCGCCCCAGCCAACGCTGCACATGTGCTTCACCGGGAATCCCGGGACGGGCAAGACCACCGTGGCGCTGCGGATGGCCGATCTGCTGCACCGGCTGGGGTATCTGCGGCGTGGCCACTTGGTCAGCGTGACTCGCGATGATCTGGTCGGGGAGTACGTCGGGCATACCGCTCCGAAGACCAAGGATGTCATCAAGCGTGCGATGGGTGGCGTGCTGTTCATCGACGAGGCCTACTACTTGTACAAGGTGGAGAATGACCGCGACTACGGGTCGGAATCGATCGAGATTCTGCTTCAGGTGATGGAGAACCATCGTGCTGACCTGGTGGTGATTCTGGCTGGCTATGCGGACAAGATGGATCAGTTCTTCTCGGCCAACCCCGGAATGCAGAGCCGGATCGCCCACCACATCACCTTCCCCGACTACGCCGTCGGCGAGCTGGAGGACATCGCGCTGTTGATGACCGACGAGTTGGGCTATCGGTTCTCCGATGAGGCCCGCGAGGTCTTACGCCGGTATCTCGAGTTGCGGATCGACCAACCCTGGTTTGCGAATGCGCGCAGCGTGCGCAATGCACTGGAGCGGGCCCGGCTTCGGCACGCCCGACGTCTGCTCGCAACCGGGGGCGATGTCGGTTTGGCCGGGCTTTCCACCATCGAGCCGGCCGATATTCTGGCGAGCCGGGTGTTCGGTACCGATCCCGTCGACACCGTGGCAGGAGGGCGCCGATGACCACCAACGCGCGGCTGCGTGCGCTGGTCGAGCTCGCCGAAACCGGCTCGGTTCGCGGTGCCGCGGAGCGCCTGGTGGTGACCGAATCCTCGATCTCGTCGGCGCTGCGCGCGCTGAGCAACGACATCGGGATAGCCCTGGTGGACCGGCACGGCCGTGGGGTGCGGCTCACCCCGGCCGGGGAGCGGTACGTCGAGTACGCGCGCCGGATTCTCGGCCTGCACGACGAGGCGATCCTGGCCGCCCGCGGCGAAGCGGATCCGGAGCACGGATCGGTGCGGTTGGCGGCCGTCACGTCGGCCGGCGAGCTGCTCATCCCGGCAGCGCTGGCTTCCTTCCGGACCAGGTATCCCGGAGTCGTACTGCACCTCGAGGTCGCTTCCCGCAGCCTGGTCTGGCCCATGCTGGCGCGACACGAAGTCGATCTGGTAGTCGCCGGCCGCCCGCCCGAGGATCTGCGCCGGAAGGTGCGAATGCGGGCCGTGAGCCCGAACACCCTGGTCGTCGTCGGCGCCCCGGCGCTCGCCAAGGGGATCGACCCGGCCACCGCAACCTGGCTGTTGCGCGAGACCGGGTCGGGTACCCGGTCCACCCTGATGGCGCTGCTCGAGGATCTGGAGGTGACGCCGCCGCAGCTCGTGTTGGGTTCGCACGGCGCGGTGGTCGCGGCCGCGGTGGCCGGGCTGGGCGTCACGCTGGTGTCCCGGCAGGCGGTGCTGCGCGAACTCGACGGCGGCGATCTGGTCGAGATCGCCGTGCATGGCACGCCGATCAGCCGGCCCTGGCACGTCGTCAGTCAGTTGTCGCCGACCACGTCGACCGAGCTGTTGATCGACCACCTGACGGCCAATCCCGGGCTTGGCTGGCTGCCGGCGAAGTCGGTGCAGCAGGCGTCCTGACCCGTCACCGCCGCAGCGTCTCCGACGGTGTCTCGCCCCAGCGCTTCCGGTACTCGACGGCGAAACTGCCGAGGTGGTGAAAGCCCCAGCGTTCGGCGACCGCGGTGACGGTGACCCCGTCCGACGGCACCGCGTCGGTGAGTTCCTCGTGCACCCGGTCGAGGCGCCGGCTGCGCAGATAGGCCATCGGTGACATGCCCAGCTCGTCTCGAAAACCCTGCTGGATCGACCGCACACTCATGTGCACGCTCTTGGCGACGGCGTCCATCGTGACGCGCTCGGCCAGGTGGTCGTCGATGTAGTTCATCGCGTCTCGCACGACGGTACGGGATTGATCCGGCTGCGCGGGTTTCAGCAGTTCGCGGTGATACGTCGATGGCTGCAGCTGCAGCAGCGTGCTCATCACCAGCTCCTCGATCGCTCCGATGCCCTGACCACGCTGGATCAGCGAACCCGGATGGAACACCTCGGAGTGGATCAATTGGACCGCGGTGTGCCAGCGCATGGCAGCCTCGGTGGCCAGATCGAATTCGGGCTCGAACTCGAGCGGCTTGGTCAAGCTGCGGCCCAGCAGCCGGGTCAGGTGGGCGATCATCGGCTGCTGTTCGATGCGGATCAGCAATTGTGGGGAGTCGTAGTCGAGTCCCATCCGTAGCGGCGCTCCAGGGCTGGTCACCAGCGCCCGTAGGGTGTTGGCTTCGAAGGCGGTGTCCCGGTATTCCACCAGTGCGCGACCGTTCATCGGCATGTGCACGGCGAAGTATTCGCCAAGGGCGGGAACGTCGATGCGGGCCGGCGTGTGCAGGTCGAGGTACAGCATGCTGACATTGCGCAGGCGCACGCCGTGCAGCACCGCAGCAAACTCTGCCGCGGCGTCGTAGGCCACGTTCAGCGACAACGGAGCGAGGGCTTTGCCGACCAGTCGGGTGGCCTCGGCGGTGCTCTCGGTATAGAAGATCTCCTTGTCGGCAAGGGCCGGCGGCACGCCGCGGGAGCGCACCTTCCGGCGCACCGGGTTGCTGGTGCGCCGATCGTCGATGAACCCGATTCGGGTCAGCCGGGACAAGGCCGCCGCCTCACCCAGAATGTGCGGCTCAACTGCCGCGATGATGAGGATTTCTTTAAAGTGTCGGTGTCGATCATGCAAGCCTCGGAGGGGATGGGCGCGCGTCAACGCGTTCAACTTTGCGTAATTTTGACAGGTATTGCGTGAAAATGATAGGCAAGCGCCCGTCGGCTCGTTAAATTGTGATCGGAACCACATCCCTCATCCAAGTGTCGTCCAGCCCACGGGCCAGCCCGCCCGTACACGACTTAGGAGGCCACGTGGTGGCAAACGGTCAGATTGTTGCGGTGTCGCCGGAGCAGCAACTCCGCGAGCGGTTGGCGGATCCGAGAGTTGCGGAATCGTTGAACAGGCTGCTCGATCATGCCGATCTGTTGGCTGTCCTGGTCGACGGACTCGACGGATTCGTCCACCGCGGTGATGAGATCAGCGCGTCGTTGTCGTCGGCGGTCGATGAACTGCGCGGCCCTGTCGGGAGCCTCAGTGCCCGGTTCAGCGGGTTCGACGAGCTGAAATCGGTGGACCGGCAGGGTTTGGCGGACAGTGTGAGTTCACTGGCCGCGGCCCTGGTGGCCGCGATGCCGGCGATGAACAAGATTCTGCAGTCCCCGCTGATGGATCCGCAGGCTGCCGAGGTGCTCGCCGGGATGGGTACCGCCCTGGTCGAGGGGAAGGCCGCGGCTGAGGCCGACCCGGGTGGACCCAAAGGGCTGTTCGGGCTCTGGCGGGTGTCCAAGGACAAGGACATTTCCCGGGGTTTGGGATTTCTCGTTCAGGTGGCCCGCGCATTCGGCCGACAGCTCCCACATGACTGAATCAATCAGACTGATAACCGTAACCAAATAGCCGACACAGTTTCTGTTCAGCCCAACAGAAAATGTGGCCGATTCCCGGTCGCATTCCGAGAGGAGAATCATGGCATCCGTTTTGTGGTTCCAAGGTGGCGCGTGCAGTGGTAACACCATGTCCTTTCTCAACGCCGAGGAACCCAATGTCGTCGATTTGATCGTCGACTTTGGACTCGAGTTGCTGTGGCATCCTTCGTTGGGGTTGGAACTCGGCCAGAATGCCCAGAAAGTGTTCTGGGACTGCGCCCGCGGTGAGCGTCCACTCGACATCTTCGTATTCGAGGGCACCGTCATCGAGGCACCCGATGGGACCGGGCGGATGGATATGTTCGCCGATCGAGCCATGAAGGATTGGGTCACCGACCTTGCCGGGGCGGCACAGGTGGTGGTGGCCCTCGGTGACTGCGCCTGCTTCGGCGGTATCCCGGCGATGGAACCCAACCCTTCGGCGTCCACCGGACTGCAGTTCCACAAGCGGAACAAGGGCGGCTTCCTGGGCCCTGACTTCCGCTCGAAGATGGGGCTGCCGGTCATCAACATTCCGGGCTGTCCCGCGCACCCGGACTGGATCACCCAGATCATCGTGGCGTTGGCCACCGGCCGCGCCAGTGACATCGCGCTGGATGAATTGCACCGTCCGGAAACATTTTTCAAGACATTCACACAGACCGGATGCACGCGCGTGCAGTTCTTCGAGTACAAGCAGTCCACCTTGTCGTTCGGCGAGGGCACCCGAACCGGTTGCCTCTTCTACGAATTCGGCTGCCGCGGGCCGATGACCCATTCACCGTGCAACCGCATTCTGTGGAATCGGCAGTCCTCCAAGACCAGGGCGGGCATGCCGTGCCTGGGCTGTACCGAACCGGAGTTCCCGCACTTCGACCTGGCGCCCGGCACGGTGTTCAAGACGCAGAAGGTCAGCGGGATGATCCCCAAGGAAGTGCCCGAAGGTTCCGACCACCTCACCTACATGGCGCATGCGGCGGCCGCGCGGATCGCTGCGCCGCAGTGGTCCAAGGAAGACATGTTCGTGGTGTAGCGGCGCGCCGCGCACTCCCGACGTCGCCCACACCCGACATAGCCAACGTGGTCAATCGAAAGGACCTGTGAACAAATGACCGAACTCGATCTTTGGGTCAGCCCGCTGGGACGTGTGGAGGGCGATCTCGACGTGCGCGTCACCGTCGATTCCGGGGTGGTTACCTCCGCGTGGACCGAAGCCGCGATGTTCCGTGGCTTCGAGATCATCCTGCAGGGTAAGGATCCCCAGGCCGGCCTGATCGTGTGTCCGCGCATCTGCGGCATCTGCGGTGGCAGCCACCTGTACAAATCCGCCTACGCGCTGGACACCGCGTGGCGGACGCATATGCCGCCCAACGCCACGCTGGTCCGCAACATCTGCCAGGCCTGTGAGACGTTGCAGTCGATTCCGCGGTACTTCTACGCGCTGTTCGCGATCGACCTCACCAACAAGAACTATGCGAAGTCCAGCCTGTACGCCGAGGCCGTCCGCAGGTTCGCCCCCTATGTCGGCACCAGCTACCAGAAGGGCGTGGTGCTGTCGGCCAAACCCGTCGAGGTGTACGCGATCTACGGTGGCCAGTGGCCGCATTCGAGCTTCATGGTGCCCGGGGGTGTGATGTGTGCCCCGACCCTGTCGGATGTCACCCGGTCCATCGCGATCCTCGAACACTGGAACAACAACTGGCTCGAGGGGCAATGGCTGGGCTGCACCATCGACCGGTGGCTGGAGAACAAGACCTGGGAAGACGTGCTGGCCTGGGTCGACGAGAACGAGGCGCAGTACAACAGTGACTGCGGGTTCTTCATCCGCTACTGCCTGGACGTGGGTCTGGACAAGTACGGCGCCGGCGTTGGCAACTACATCGCCACCGGCACGTACTTCGAACCATCCCGCTACGAGAACCCGACCATCGAGGGCCGCAACGATGCGTTGATCGGCCGCTCCGGCGTGTACGTCAACGGTGACTGGCACGAATTCGATCAGGCCAAGGTCACCGAGGACGTCACGCACTCGTTCTATGCCGGTGACCGGCCACTGCATCCGTTCGAGGGGGAGACCATCCCGATCGATCCGGAACAGGGCCGCAAGGACGGCAAGTACAGCTGGGCGAAGTCACCCCGCTATGCGGTGGGCGAGCACGGGAACATCCCGCTGGAGGCCGGGCCGCTGGCGCGGCGGATGGCCGCGGGCGCACCCAACGCCGCGGCGCATCAGGACTACGATCCGCTGTTCGTCGATATGTACAACAAGATCGGCCCCAGCGTGATGGTGCGTCAGTTGGCACGTATGCACGAGGCCCCCAAGTACTACAAGTGGACCCGCGAGTGGCTCGATCAGCTGGATCTGCGGGAGAGCTTCTACACCAAGCCGGTCGAGCATGCCGAGGGTATGGGGTTCGGCGCCACCGAGGCCGCACGCGGTGCTCTCTGCGACTGGATTGTCATCGAGGACAGCAAGATCAAGAACTACCAGGTGATCACGCCCACGGCGTGGAACATCGGTCCGCGTGACGGTGATCAGGTCCTCGGGCCAATCGAGCGAGCGCTGGTCGGATCGCCCATCGTCGATCCCGAAGACCCTGTCGAACTCGGCCATGTGGCAAGAAGTTTCGATTCCTGCCTGGTGTGCACCGTACACGCCTACGATGGGAAGACCGGTAAGGAGCTGTCCAAGTTCGTTATCAACGGAATGGTGTGATCTGCCCTTGAATTCACCGTCAAGCCAGAGCCATGTCGACATCGAAGCCCCCGGGTGCGCGGTGCTCGTCGTCGGATGCGGGAACCTGCTGCGAGGTGACGACGGGGTGGGTCCCGTTCTGGTGCGTCACTTATGGGAGCGGGGTGCTCCCGAAGGCGCGCGTCTCGTAGACGGCGGTACCGCCGGCATGGACGTGGCGTTCCAGATGCGCGGTGCCGGCCAGGTCGTCATCGTCGATGCGGCGGCCACCGGCGCTGCACCGGGCACCGTTTTCCAGGTGCCCGGTGCCGAACTGGCCGAGCTGCCACCACTACAGGGGTTGCACACGCACTCGTTCCGATGGGACCACGCCATCGCATTCGCGCGCTGGGCGCTGGGCGACGATTGTCCGACCGACATCACGGTCTTCCTGATCGAGGCCCAGTGCGTCGACTTCGGTGCCGATCTCTCCGAACCCGTACAGGCCGGAATGGATGCCGTGATCGAACGCATCGAGGCCGATTACTTTGCGCCGCTGCGACCTCCGGGTGCCGATGACGTCAGCGTCGAGTTCAGCGCCGACGGCGATCTGCGTCTGGACTCGGCGTTGGCCGCCAGTCGCTTCCCGTCCGACGCGGTTGCCGCGGTGCTGCGCGGCGACGATCTCTGGTTGATCCCGCTGCGAGGACCACGCAGCGGTGGCCTGCTGCTCAAACAGCGCAACCCGAAGGGTGACCGGTCGGTTCTGGTCCGCGAGGTTCTGCAGGGCCGTTCGGTGGCGGGACCGCGATCGGCATCCTGGGATGACCAGCAGAAAGCACTGTGTATTGCGCTCGGGGTGCCGCCGGAGTCGCGAAGGTGATCCTGATGGTAGGGCAATCGCCGGATGAAGATTCCCCGGAACGCCCCCGCGCCGAGGCCCGGTCGAAGCGTTCGACCGACGATGCCCTCAGCGTCGACGCCGTGATTGTCGAGGAACATCGTCGGTGGGCCGTCGACATCGTGGTGGTGTTCGCCGACGGGGTGGTCCGGCACCGGATCAGTGTCCATCCCAGTCGACGACTCGCCGAGATCTCCGCCGACCTCATTCGGCGTACCGCCGAACGTAATATCCGTGGCCCACTGAATGGTTCGAGCTGATGACTACTGCCCCCGATGTCACCGAGTTGGTCACCACGCTGCCCCGACCGCAGCCCATCGGTACGTTCCCGCTGCCGCTGGGCTACCTGCTCATTCCGAACGGCCCGGGAGCCGACGAGGCGCGCACCGCATTGCTCGATGGCCACGAGCCCGCGACCTGGCCGGATTCGTTGCGGGCGCACGAACTGGCGCACCGCGGTGAGGTCGATCAGGCCGTTGCGCTGCTGGTCGACGACGATCCCGTCACCCGCTACAACCGATTCGTACTGGATCCCGAAGGCGTTGACACCGACCAGCTTCGCGGTGACCTTGGGCGCTTCGGTGTGCTGGTGGATGTGGTGCTGTTCACGCTGGGTCGCATCGATGACCCGCCTCGGGACGAGGGGACCGACGGTGAGCTGACCGCGGTTGTGCTGGCCGCGCAGGCCAGTCATCTGTTGGCGCAGGGTGATTCGGACGGCGCGGCCAATGTGCTGGAACGCGCGGCACAGTCCGTGACCGCGGACTCGCCACGCCTGGCGGGTGTGCTGATCGGATCCGCGGGTGCGATCGGCGCCGACACCGCCGACACCGCCGACTCGGCCGCACAGGCTCGCCTGGAGCGGGCGTTGCGGTTGCTGGACGGGGCGGATGGCCTGCGCATCGGCCGCGCCGAAATACATCTGAGTTTGGCCGGACTGTTTCATCACCGGGCAGTGCAGAATCCGGGCCTGCTGGCCCAGGCGATACCGCACTACCACTCGGCTCTGCAGTTGGTGTTGCGCGACGAGGCCCCGCTGGTATGGGCGTCCGCACATGCCAACCTGGCCACCGCCTATCTGACCATGCCGATGGTGGAGGCCTCGGATCAATTGCGTCTCGGCGTCGCCGCGAACTCGTTGCGTTCGGCGCTCAAGGTCTATACGCCCCAGGACTATCCGGAGCAGTGGGCCAGCGTTCAGCTCAATCTGGCGAACTCGCTGGTGTACACGCCGTCGAAACATCAGGCCGACAACCTGGTGGAGGCCGTGGAACTGTACGAGGCGGTGCTGGCCGCGCGTGATCGGGACAGCGACCCGCTGGGCCGCGCACGGGTGCTCACCAATCAGGGCAACGCGCTGGCGCACCTCGGTGCGTTCGATCAGGCCAAGGCCAAGCTCTACGAGGCGCGGTTTCTGTTCGAAGAGCAGCAGGACCACGAATCGGTGCGGACGGTGCGCGGAGTGCTCGACGAGGTGGCCCGCCAGGTCGCGTTGTTGCGGACCGCGGCCGAGGCCGACGGAGGGGCCGAACGATGACCACGATCCTCGAACCCACTCTGGAGGAGCTGGCCAAACGCGTCGACGACGCGATCACGGCGCTGGCCGACCTCGACCCCGCGGCGCGTGCCGTCGCCGAGGAACTCAAGGCAGCCCTCGAGGCCGTACACCGCGCGGGCCTGGTGACCATGGTCCGACGGATGCGCGCCGACGATGCCGCGCGGGCCGTGCTCTTCGACCTGGTCGATGACCCGGTGGTGCACCTGCTGCTATCGCTGCACGAGATCGTCCGCCCCGACCCCGTCACGCACGCGAATCGGGTGTTGGTCGCGGTGCGGCCACAATTACAAAGCCATGGCGGTGACGTCACGTTGGTGCGCATCGAAAACGGTACCGCGTTCGTCCGACTGGAGGGTGCCTGCAACGGCTGCTCGATGTCGTCGGTAACCCTGCGCAACCTGGTCGAGCAGGCGCTCGTCGAGGGCGTCCCGGCGGTATCCGGGGTCGAGGTGTTGCCCAATGAGCCCTCGCCCACGCTGATTCCGCTCGAATCACTACGGATCGGGCCGAACCCGTCGCTCGAGGGTTGGGCCGATGCGGGTCCGGTGACCGATGTGCCCGACGGCGGCCTGATAGGCCGCAGCCTGGTGGCCGAGTCCGGTGAACAGGCCGAGGTCGTCATCGTCAGCCTGGAACGGCGACTTTCGGCCTACCGCAACGAATGCGCGCACGAAGGGTTGCCGTTGGACAACGCACTCGTGGACGTCAACAACGGAACGTTGACCTGCCCGTGGCATGGATTCTGCTACGACGCATCGTCGGGGGAGTGCCTGAGTGCCCCCGAGGCGCAACTCGAGCCGTTGCCGCTGCGGATCGACAACGGAACCGTCTGGATCCGGGTGCGGGAATGAGTCGGCTGGTCGTCCGACACAACATCACCGGATTGCGGACGCGACCGGCGGAGGTAGTAGACCGCACACTGGCCGGCGGCTGGTCCGCCGAGGTGTGGCTGGGAGCGCCCGCACCCGGCGGGCTTGCGCTGCCGCCGGCCAGCCCGAGCATGGCCTGGATGTATTCGCCGCGCGGTGTGTTCCTCGGGGCCGACCACCTGGTGGTCGCGGACTCGGGCAACCATCGCGTCCTGGTATGGCAGGGCATCCCGGTCACCGATGAGCAGCCGGCGGATGTTGTGCTGGGACAACCGGATGGATCGACCGAGGGCCCGGCGGCGGGAGGGCGCGGTCCCGAACGGGGGATGCACCTGCCGACCGGCGTATTGGTGCACGACGGACGATTGATCGTCGCCGATGCGTGGCACCACCGGATCCTGGTATGGGATGAGGTTCCACACCGTAGTGACGTCGCACCGGATCACATTCTGGGACAGCCGGATTCATCCGCGGTGCAGCCCAACGCCGATGGTGAGTGCTCGGCGTCGTCGATGTACTGGCCGTTTGGCATCGCGATCGTCGGCGGGTCGTTCTGGGTCGCCGACACCGGTAACCGTCGGGTGCTGGGGTGGCGCCGCGGCGTTCCCGAACCGGGGCAACCCGCCGATGTCATTCTCGGTCAACCCAGTGCCGCGGATCGCCAGGAGAACCGCGGCGGCGTGGCCGGGCCGGCCAGCTTCCGCTGGCCACACGCCATTGCCGGGCGAGATGACCTGCTGTTGATCGCCGATGCGGGCAATCACCGGGTGCTGGGCTGGACCCCGCACCCCGAATCCGACAAACCCGCGGACCTCCTCATCGGGCAACCCGATTTCGCCTCGGCCGCGGAATGGCCCTACGGCCCGCACACTGGTGACCGGTTCCGTTTCCCGTACGCGGTTTGTCTGGACAGCGGCGCCGGCGACGAATGCTTCGCCGTCGCCGATACGGCGAACAACCGAATACTGTTGTGGGACGGTGTGCCCCGCGATGGGCGAGCTGCCGATCATGTGCTGGCGCAGCCGGACTTCGCCTCCAATGGCGAGAATCGCTGGACCTCGGTGCAGCGTGACACGCTGTGCTGGCCGTACGGCATGTCGCTGCGGGGGGACCGGTTGGCCATCGCGGACTCCGGAAACAATCGCGTCACCGTCTGGCGGCGGACGTGAGGACCTCCATCGTGTCGGGGCCGTCTGCCCGGATCTGCCGGCGCCGTTTCACCGTCGTCGGTGTGGTGCAGGGTGTCGGGTTTCGCCCGTTCGTGCATCGGGTGGCCACCGGGCTGGGCCTGACCGGATTTGTCGGCAACGATTCGGCCGCGGTATTCATCGAGGTGCAGGGTCCGGTGGCCGCGGTCGACGAGTTCGCGCAGCGCCTCGTTGCCGACGCCCCGCCGCTGGCCACGATCAGCGAACTGTCCGCGGCCGAGTTGTCGGCGCAGGACGGTGACGGGTCCGGCTGCTTCTACATCGTCGCCAGCCAGTCCGCGGCCGGCGCCCTGACCGCGATTCCACCGGATATCGCGACGTGTGACGCCTGTGTCCGGGAGCTGTTCGAGCCGGCCGATCGTCGGTACCGGCATCCGTTCATCACCTGTACGGACTGCGGTCCGCGGTTCACCATCATCCGGGAGCTACCGTACGATCGCCCGGCCACCACGATGGCCGGGTTCCGCATGTGCGCACGATGCGACGCCGAGTACCACGATGTCACCGACCGGCGGTTCCATGCGCAACCGGTCGCCTGTCCGGACTGTGGTCCGACGCTGTGGTTCCAGGACGGCCCCAACCGTACGGACGGCTCGGATGCGGCCGTAACGGCGGCGCAGCGGGCGCTCGCCGAGAGTAGAATTGTCGCAATCAAAGGGATCGGCGGCTACCACGTGAGCTGCGCCGCCGGAGACGACGCAGCGGTGACTGCGTTGCGCCGCCGGAAGGCCCGTGGAGGCAAACCTTTCGCCATCCTGGTGCGAGATCTCGACGTTGCGCGACGATACGCGGAGATCGACGACCATGAGGCCGCAATTCTGTCCAGTCGGCAGCGACCGATCGTGCTGTTGCGCCGCCGCCGGGATGCGCCCATAGCGGATGCGGTGGCGCCGGGTAACCCGTGGATCGGCGTGCTGCTGCCCTACACGCCGGTGCACCATCTGCTGCTGGCACCCGCCCCGGGGACAGCGCACCGGGTTCTCGAGTCGATCGTCCTGACCAGCGCGAACCGCTCCGACGAGCCGATTTGCTACTCCGCCCAAGATGCGGCACAACGACTTCCGGAGCTGTCCGACGCGGTGCTCGACCACGACCGGCCGATCCATGTGCCGTGCGACGACTCGGTGGTTCGGGTGGTCGATGGGCGCGAACTGCCGATCCGCCGGTCCCGGGGCTTTGCCCCGCTGCCGGTAGATCTCGGCCGCGACGGGCCGGCCGTGCTCGCCGTGGGCGGGGAACTGAAGAACACCTTCTGCCTGACCGACGGCCGGCGCGCCTATTGTTCGGCGCATATCGGCGATATGGGCACATTGGAGACGCTGCGCGCGTTCGAGCAGTCGGTCGGTCAGATGTCCACCATGCGTCGGTCGCCGACTCGGCTGGCCGCCGACCTGCACCCGAGCTACCTGACTCGCGGCTGGGCCGAACGTAATGCCGGGGCGCGGCCCCTGGATCTGGTGCAGCATCACCACGCCCATGTCGTGTCGTTGTTGGCCGAGCATGGGCGGCTGGGCGAGCCGATCGTTGGAGTTGCCTTCGACGGCACCGGGTTTGGCACCGATGGCGCGGTATGGGGTGGCGAGATTCTGGCGCTGGGCACCGACAGCCGGCGTTTCACTCGGGTCGGTCATCTGGCCGCGGTACCGATGCCCGGCGGGGACGCGGCGGTGCGCAACCCGTGCCGGATGGCGTTGTCGCACCTGTGGTCGGCCGGGATCGAGTGGACTCCGGACCTGGCGTCGGTGCGCGCGCTGTCCAGCTCCGAACTACGTCTGCTGAACTCGCAGTTCGGCAGCGGAGTGGGATGCGTGTCCTGCACCAGCATGGGGCGGCTGTTCGACGCCGTCGCATCATTGCTCGGCGTGCGGCACACGATCGAGTACGAGGGGCAGGCCGCGATCGAACTCGAGTATCTGGCGGAAACTGCGGCACCGGCTTCGGCTTCAGGCGCCGTGCCGGCGTTGGCACTGCCGGTGACCGCCAACGGTATTCTTGATCCGGCCCCGCTGATCCGGGATATCGTGGCGCAGTTGCGCGCCGGGGCCGGTACGGCCGAACTGGCAGCCGCGTTCCACCGAGCCGTCGCTGTCGCTGTCACGGATATTGTTGCCCAGGTCAGTGTTTCAGGACAGTTGGTCGGACTTACTGGCGGAGTGTTCCAGAATGTGTTGCTGCTGCGCGCTTGCCGGAGTCTGTTGGAAGGGTCGGGGTTCGAAGTACTGGTACACCGGACCGTCCCGCCCAACGACGGTGGGCTGGCGCTGGGGCAGGCGGCGGTCTCGGTGCTCACCGCTCGGGATGAGCAGCGGGCCATGATCGAGGAGGGCTGATCGAATGTGTTTGGGAATTCCCGGCCGGATCACCGAAATCTGGGACGAGGCCACCGGGGCACGGATGGCACGGGTGGCTTTTCCCGGGGAGGAGAAGCTGGCGTGTCTGGCCTACCTTCCCGATCTGCAGGTTGGTGACTACACCATCCTGCATGCCGGCTTTGCACTGACCAAGATCGATGAGGACACCGCGAGAGTCACCATCGCGACGATGACCGAATACGGCGTCTTCGGTGAGGAGGTGTCGTGATGGACACGGTGGTCGAGAATGCCGTGGATGCCGATCTGGCGGCAGATCTTGCCGCTGCCGCGTTGACTCTGGCCAGAAGGTTCTCCGCGGGTGGCACCATGTGGTGTGTATCGCCGGCCTGGCAGCCGCATGCGCAGCACATCGCCGTCGAGTTCGTGCATCCGGTGATCGTCGGTAAGCGGGCGCTGCCCGCCGTCGCACTGACCGGTCCAGATTTGATTGACGTGGTCCGGGTTTCGGTGCGTCCGGGTGACATCGTGATCGCGGTGGCCGACTCCGCCGACGCCGACGTGCGGTCGATCATGCGCCGCGCCTCGGCCTGGGGTGCCACCGGGATCTGGATTGGCAACGGGGTGCGCCCGGCTGCCGGCGCCGCCGATCACGTGCTGTGGCTCGACGATCCGGACCCGCGGATACCCGCGACCGGCGGCTTCGTACTGCTGTATCACGTGCTGTGGGAGCTGACCCACGTCTGCTTCGAGCACCCGGGTCTGCTCAATATCGACGACTGTGCCGGGGAAACCTGTGTGGTGTGCAGCGACGAGGGGCGGCTCGCCGAAGTGGTTGCCGCGTCCAGTGAGCATTCGGCCCGGGTCCGCACAGCCGAGGGCTCGGAGTCGATCGAGACCTCGTTGGTGGGGCCCGTCGACGCGGGGGATCTGCTGCTGGTGCATGCCGGTATGGCAATCAGCCGGGTCGAGGAAGAGGTGAGTTCGTCATGACCGCACAGGATTCCGGTGCCAAGACGCCCGAGGAAGCCACCAACTTCCTCTATCCGTTCATCGATTCCGAGGAACACGACCCGCAGGCCCTGCTGGTAGATCTTGCCCAATCGGCACAGGCCAAGGCCGCCGAAAGTACCGCCTTGCGGCGATCCACGCTGGCGGCGAGCGGCGAGCTCGTGGAATCGGCGGGCGCGGAGTTGGCGCGGCGCTTCGCGGCCGGGGGACGGCTGTTCACCTTCGGCAACGGCGGTAGCTCAACGGATTCCGCGACGCTGGCTGCGCTGTTCGCCAGGCCGCCGGTCGGGGATCCACTGCCGGCCTGGTGCCTGACCGCCGATCAGGCGATTCTGACGGCGCTGGGCAACGACGTCGGATTCGAGTTGGTGTTCGCCCGTCAGCTGATCGCCCGGGCCAAGGCGGGCGATATCGCCGTCGCCTTGTCGACCAGTGGCAGCTCGGCGGATCTGACGGTGGCGTTGCGGGAAGCCAAACGTCGGGGCATGTACACCATCGGGTTCGCCGGATACGACGGCGGCGCTTTTGCCACCAGCCCGGATGTGGACACCTGCTTCATCGTTAGATCGCAAAGTGTGCACCGTATCCAGGAGGCCCAGGCGCTGCTCGGCTATCAACTGTGGTCGTCGGTACACGAGAAGGGGGCGGTGGTCGCATGAACAGATCCGTGGGCGACTATTTGGACGCTGGACCCGGCTTTGCCGAAGGTGAGGTCATCGAACGTATCGAGGCGTTCCGGCGGCGCAGGCCCCGGCTACGCGACGATATTGTCACGTTGGCGCACGGCGCGGGTGGCAAGGCGTCGGCCGCCCTGGTGGACGCGGTGTTCGTGGAGGCGTTTCGCAACCCACAGCTGGAATCGCTGGGTGACGGTGCCGTCGTCGCACTGCCGAGTGGTGAGCGGTTGGCGCTGTCCACCGATTCATTTGTGGTGCAGCCCTTACGGTTTCCGGGTGGTTCCATCGGACACCTTGCGATCCATGGCACGGTCAATGACCTCGCGATGACAGGCGCCATCCCATCCTGGATCAGCGCCGCCTTCGTGCTCGAAGAGGGCTTCCCGATCGATGAACTCAAGGAGATCGTGGCGGATATGGCGGACGCGGCCGCCGGGGCCGGCGTCGCGATCGTCACGGGTGACACCAAAGTGGTGCCCAAGGGCGCCGCGGACGGACTGTTCATCACCACGGCCGGGGTTGGCGCCATTCCGGTCGGCCGCGAGCTCTCTGCGGCGTCGGTTCGCCCCGGCGACAAGGTGCTGCTGTCGGGATCGATCGGCGATCACGGTATGGCGGTGATGCTCGCGCGCGGTGACCTCGAACTCGAGGCCGACATCCACTCCGATACCGCCGCGGTCAGCGAGTTGGTCGAGGTGCTACTCGCGGCGGCGCCAGCGACCAGGTGGCTGCGCGACCCGACCCGTGGTGGCGTCGGCACGGTGTGTAACGAATTGGCCCGGTCGGCCAACGTCGGCATCGTGCTCGATGAGGAGCCCCTGGTGGTGCAACCGATGGTGGCCGGGGCATGCGAAATGTTGGGCATCGACCCGCTGTACGTGGCCAACGAGGGCAAGTTTCTCGCGGTGGTGGCGCCTGACGAGGCCGGGGCCGCGCTGGCTGCCCTGCATGCGCATCCGCTGGGCGCAGAGGCCGCCGAGGTCGGCGAGGTGACCGAACAGCCCGCGGCAACCGTGGTACTGCGTACCCCGTTTGGGGGTACCCGGATCGTCGACATGCTGGTAGGAGATCCATTACCCCGAATTTGTTGAGACAGCCCTGCGAGCACACCCCGGCGCAGCCCGCCGGTGTGTAAAGAGGAAGGGAGGCGACGCTCATGTGTCTCGGAATTCCAGGCCGAATCGTCGAGATCACCGATCCCGCGAACTTCATGGCGAAGGTCGACGTGAGCGGTGTGAAGCGCACCATCAGTGTGCGCCTGCTCGAGAAGGACATGCCCGAACCCGACGATTGGGTGTTGGTCCACGTCGGATTCGCGATGGCGAAGATCGATGAGCGCGAGGCCTTGCTCACGCTGGCCGCGGTCAAGAAACTCGGCGATGCCTATGACACCGAACTCGAAGCATTCGACTCGTCGTCGATCATCTGAAAGGAAACATCATGCGATTCATCGATGAATTTCGTGATCCGGCAGCGGCGCGCAAACTCCTGGGCGCCATCGAGGTGCTTGCGGACGGCGGCAACGACGGCGAACCCTTCAAGTTCATGGAAGTCTGTGGGGGGCATACCCACACCATTTACCGACATGGCATTGAGCATTTGTTGCCGTCGACCGTGGAGTTGGTGCACGGACCGGGTTGCCCGGTATGCGTCATCCCGATGGGCCGAATCGACGATGCGATGTGGCTGGCCGGTCAGCCCGACGTGATCTTCACCTGCTTCGGCGACATGATGCGGGTGCCCGGCTCCAACGGCAGCCTCCTCGATGCCAAGGCCCGCGGCGCGGATGTTCGATTCGTGTACTCCCCGCTGGACGCGCTGAAGATCGCGGTGGACAACCCCGACAAGCAAGTGGTGTTCTTTGCGATCGGGTTCGAGACCACGGTGCCCTCCACCGCCGTAACCCTGGTCAGGGCGCGCGAACTCGGCGTGACCAACTTCAGCGTGTTCTGCAACCACGTCACCATCGTCCCGCCGATCAAGGCGATCCTGGAGTCGCCCGATCTGCGGCTGTCGGGGTTCCTTGGCCCCGGGCATGTGTCGACCGTGGTCGGCAACCGGCCGTACCGGTTTGTTCCCGATGTCTACGGGAAACCGTTGGTGGTCGCCGGATTCGAGCCGCTGGACATCCTGGCGTCGGTGGCGATGCTGTTGCGGCAGATCCGCGAGGGCCGATGCGAGGTGGAGAACCAGTATTCCCGCATCGTGCACCCCGAAGGTAATCCCGCGGCACTGGCCCTGATGGGACGGGTGTTCGCATTGCGGCCGCACTTCGAGTGGCGTGGACTCGGCTTCATCTCGCAGAGCGCGCTCAAGGTCAACGACGACTTCGCCGATTACGACGCCGAACTGCGCTACGACATGCCCGGCGTCCGGGTCGCGGACCCGAAGGCATGTCAATGCGGTGAGGTGCTCAAGGGTGTGCTCAAGCCGTGGGAGTGCAAGGTATTCGGCACCGCCTGCACGCCCGAGACGCCAATCGGCACCTGCATGGTGTCCCCGGAGGGGGCGTGCGCGGCCTACTACAACTTTGGTCGTATGCATCGGGATGCCGCGCAACTGGTCGGGTCGGCCAGCCAGGGATGACATCGGTGGGCGACGTCGACATTCGGGGACCGGAGATGTTCGCCCGTTACGCCTATGCGCCCAACCAGCTTGGCTATTGCGGGCCGCCGGACCTCGACGCGTTGACCGGCGGCTCGGTCGAACGCATCCGGACCGCCGCCCGGCGGTTCTCCGGCGCATGGCCCTATCTTCGGGTGCTGTCGGCTCTGACCGGGATTTCCGATCCGCTGGACTACCGGCTGGTGGAGTCGTACTGGCTGGGCGGCGGTGTCGGCGCGGCACTCGATGCCGATGAGTTCTACGCGGCGCTGCTGGCCGTCATCGGTCCACAGGCCGGTCATTACTGGTCGCACCTCGACGACGAGTTGGCCGGCGAGGCCGCCGGAAATCACTGCTTCCACGTATTCGGGGTGTATCCGTGGACCCGATTCCTGGGCCGCGGCATGGACGAACACCCGTTGCACGTGCTCGATAGTTGTCGAATCACCCCCGCCACGGTGCTGGCCCGGCACGGTGATCACGCGGAGGTGCGTTGTCAGCGGCTGGAATGGGATGGCACGTCACTGCAATTGTCCGTGCCGACAACGCAAACCGTTGAGGTGCGCATCGAGGGGTACAGCGCGGTACCCGATGTGCAACCGGGAGAATCGGTGGCGGTGCACTGGGGCCGAGTGTGCGGCCGACTGGACGCAACCCACGTGCGCGATCTCGACGACAGTACGGACCGACAGCTCTCGGTCACCAACCGCCGGCTTGCGGTGGTCGCCGGATGAGACCCCGAATCGTCCAGGACGACGAGCAGATCGGGTTCTACTGGACCACCGTGACCGATGGGCCAACTTCGTTGCAGGCGTTGGTGGAGACCGATGACGAGCCCGACCGGTTGATCGCCACACACCTGGCGGCGCTCGACGATGCACTCATCATTGCCGCCGAACGCTTCGCTGAGATCCTGGGTGGGGGGCGGCGCCCGGCCGACGCCCAAGAGCGCGCTGCACTGCTGGATCTGCATCGCACCCTGGACCGGTTGTGTTTCGAATTCGCCGCCGCGCTGCAGCGTCGCGGGCAGATAGCAGATCTGCGGGCCGGCAAGATCATCGGGACCGCGGCCCTCTTCTCGATTCGGGCCCGCGGTCCGCTGGATCTGCTGGGGCCGGTGCCGTTCGACGGTGAACTCGACGAACCCTCGATCGGTGTGGTCGGCGGCTACGGACAGATGTGCCAAGTCGACCCCGATCGCCCCTGGATGGGTGGCCGGTGGATAGTCAGAACTGAATCAGGGCAACGGCTTCCACTCACTCTGTCGATGTTGATGTTCGACAGCTCCGGGGTGGAGAAGGAGTCCGCACGCAAAGAGCATCTGGATGCCCTCAACGCGGTGATCGACTCTGCCGGGATGCCCGACGCCGATCCGTTGGCGGTCAGCTGTGCGATCGACTGGCTGCTGTATGACTGGCTGATGGCGCACCGGGACGGGCCGGACAGTGCCGAGATTGTCTTTCCCAAAGGGCATGAAACCGACGCCGGCGTGGTGGTTGCCGCGGCGGCGGCGTCGGTTTCGGCCCGCGCAACATTTGATCCGGGCCTGGTCGGGCTTGGATCGGTGTACCGCTAGCCATACCCCGGACTTTCACCTGGCGAATCCCCCGTAGTGGGGTACAGGACAATTCGGCCAGTCGATAAACAGGGATCAACGCATTCGTATCCCGTCACCCCATCGATTGGAAGCGATATGGATTTGTACCTGCCCATCGCGGTTCTGGGTGTGATTGCGGCCGCGTTTGCTTTTGGCTCGGTCGGCATGGCGTTGGTTCTGGGTCCGCGTCGGTACAACCGGGCGAAGTTGCAGGCCTACGAGTGCGGCATTGAACCCGCGGTGCAGTCGGTGTCGGGCGGACGGTTTCCGATCAAGTTCTATCTGACGGCGATGTTGTTCATCGTGTTCGACATCGAGATTGTGTTTTTGTATCCATGGGCGGTGTCGTTCGGCCAGTTGGGTGTGTTTGCACTGGTGGAGATGGTGTTGTTCATGGGGGCGGTGTTCGCGGCGTATGCGTATGTGTGGCGTCGCGGCGGGCTGGCTTGGGATTAGTGCCATGGGTTTAGAGGAGCAGTTGCCCGGCGGCATCCTGCTGTCCACAGTGGAGAAGGTCGCCGGGTTTGTCCGCAAGGGTTCGTTGTGGCCGGCGACGTTCGGGTTGGCGTGTTGTGCGATCGAGATGATGGCGACGGCGGGTCCGCGGTTCGATATCGCCCGGTTTGGGATGGAGCGATTTTCGGCGACGCCGCGGCAGGCGGATCTGATGATCGTGGCCGGCCGGGTGAGCCAGAAGATGGCCCCAGTGTTGCGGCAGGTCTATGACCAGATGGTCGAGCCGAAGTGGGTGTTGGCGATGGGGGTATGTGCCTCCTCGGGCGGCATGTTCAACAACTACGCGATTGTGCAGGGTGTCGATCATGTGGTGCCGGTGGATATTTATCTGCCGGGTTGTCCGCCGCGACCGGAGATGTTGTTGAACGCGATTGTGATGTTGCACGCCAAGATCGCCGAGATGCCGTTGGGTGTGCACCGCGATGAGGTGGTGGCGGCGGCGGAGGAGGCTGCGTTGTCGGCGCCGACAACGCTGGAGTTTCGGGGGTTGCTGCGGTGATCGGTGGTCGTGAGGTCATCGGGGTGCGCCGGGGCATGTTCGGCACCGCGGGCAGCGGTGATACGTCCGGTTATGGGCGGCTGGTCTCCGAGATCAGCCTGCCCGGTGGTGGTCCGCGCCCGTATGGGGGGTATTTCGACGAGGTGATAGACCGGCTCGCGGCCGCGCTCGGAGAGGGTTTCGAGGCCGCTATCGAGCAGGTGGTGGTGTATGCCGGGCAGCTCACCGTCGATGTTGCCCGTGCGCACCTGCGGTCGGTGGCCACGGTGTTGCGTGATGACCCGGGGTTGCGGTTCGAGTTCTGCGCCGGGGCCTCGGGGGTGCACTATCCGGACGAGGCCGGGCGGGAGTTGCATGTGTTCTATCCGTTGATGTCGATCACCCATGACCGGCGGATCCAGGTGGAGGTGGCCTGCCCGGAGGCCGATCCGCGTGTGCCGTCGTTGTTTTCGGTCTACCCGACGGTGGACTGGCACGAACGGGAGACCTACGACTTCTTCGGGGTCATCTTCGAGGGCCATCCCGCGCTCACCCGCATCGAGATGCCCGACGATTGGGTCGGGCATCCGCAGCGCAAGGACTACCCGTTGGGCGGGGTGCCGGTGGAATATCACGGCGCGCAGATCCCGCCACCGGATGAGCGTAGGACGTATCACTGATGACCGATATCCGGGACGCAGCAGAGTTCACCATCACCCTGGGTGGGCAGGATTGGGACGACATCGTCGCGCTGGCCCAGCAATCCGCGCACGTCGATGCTCGTGATCGGATCGTGGTGAACATGGGTCCGCAGCATCCGTCGACGCATGGGGTGTTGCGGCTGATCTTGGAGATCGAGGGGGAAACGGTCACCGAGGCGCGCTGCGGTATCGGGTATTTGCACACCGGCATCGAGAAGAATCTGGAGTACCGCAACTGGATCCAGGGTGTCACGTTCGTGACCCGGATGGACTATCTGTCCCCGTTCTTCAACGAGACCGCGTACTGCCTGGCCGTCGAGAATCTGCTCGGGATCACCGACGACATCCCCGCCCGGGCGAGCGTGATCCGGGTGTTGTTGATGGAACTCAACCGGATCTCGTCGCATCTGGTCGCGTTGGCGACCGGGGGTATGGAGTTGGGGGCGATGAGCGCGATGTTCTTCGGGTTCCGTGAACGCGAAGAAATCCTGAAGGTTTTCGAGGCCATCACCGGTGTGCGGATGAACCACGCTTACATCCGGCCCGGTGGCCTGGCCGCCGACCTCCCCGAGGACGTCCCCGCCCAGATCGCCGCGCTGTGTGAGTTGTTGCCCGGCCGGCTGGCCGAACTGGAAGCGCTGCTGCGTGGTAACGCGATCTGGAAAGCCCGTACCGTCGATATCGGCTACCTCGATCTGACCGGATGCATGGCGCTCGGGATCACCGGCCCGGTGCTGCGCTCCACCGGACTGTCGCACGACCTGCGCAAGGCCCAACCGTACTGCGGGTATGAGACGTACGACTTCGACGTGATCACGGGCACCCACAGTGACTGCTACGACCGCTACGTCATCCGCGTCGAAGAGATGAACGAATCCTTGCGCATCGTGCGCCAATGCCTGGACCGTTTGGAGCCCGGGCCGGTGATGATCGAAGACCGCAAGCTGGCCTGGCCCGCCGACCTGGCGCTCGGCCCCGACGGTTTGGGGAACTCCCCGGCGCATATCGCCAAGATCATGGGCACCTCGATGGAAGGCCTGATCCATCACTTCAAATTGGTCACCGAGGGTATCCGGGTGCCGGCCGGGCAATGCTATGTCGCCGTCGAGTCGCCGCGCGGTGAACTCGGTGTGCACATGGTCTCCGATGGCGGCACCCGGCCGTACCGGGTGCATTACCGCGACCCGTCGTTCACCAATCTGCAAGCCGTGGCGGCGATGTGTGAAGGCGGCATGGTGGCTGACGTCATCTCCGCGGTCGCCTCGATCGACCCGGTAATGGGAGGAGTCGACCGATGATGAGCGCTCGCGCGAAGAACGGATGGCTATGACCAGTATCGATCTGACGTTGGGGCCGCGCCCCGACGAACTCGGACCACCGATCGGTGGCCCACTGACCTACCCACGCGAGATCGAAGACCGGCTCGCGATCGATGCCGCGACCATCATGGCCCGCTACCCGCAGCCGCGTTCGGCGCTGCTGCCGCTGCTGCATCTCGTACAAGCCGAAGACGGCTACCTCACGGCCGCGGGTATCGGGTTCTGCGCCCGCACACTCGAACTGACCGACGCCGAAGTGACCGCCGTGGCCACGTTCTACTCCATGTACCGCCGCGCCCCCACCGGCCGCTACCTCGTCGGGGTGTGCACCAACACGCTGTGCGCGATCATGGGCGGCGACGCGATTCTCGACACCCTCCAACACCACCTCGGCGTCACCTCCGGTGACACCACCGACGACGACCTGATCACCCTCGAACACCTCGAATGCAACGCCGCCTGCGATTACGCGCCGGTCATGATGGTCAACTGGGAATTCTTCGACAACCAAACCCCCAGCACTGCCGTTGATCTGGTGGACCGACTACGTGCCGGAGAACAAGTCACCGCCAGCCGCGGCGGAGTCATCTGCCCTTTCACCCACACCTCACGCACCCTCGCCGGCCTACCCCACCCCGATGAGTCTGGAGGGATCTGACGTGCCGTTGGTTTCCGTTCTGACACGGTCCTGGGGCAAACCGGAATCCTGGTCGCTCACCAATTATTTGCGCCATGAGGGTTATCAGGCGCTGGACAAGACGCTGACCATGACGCCTGGCGAGGTCATTGACCTGGTGAAGGAGTCCGGGCTACGGGGCCGCGGCGGCGCCGGGTTCGCCACCGGGACCAAGTGGTCGTTCATACCGCAGGATCGGTCCAAGCCGCACTATCTGGTGATCAATGCTGACGAGTCGGAACCCGGTACCTGCAAGGACATTCCACTGATGTATGCCACCCCGCATGCGTTGGTGGAGGGAGCGATTATTGCGGCCTATGCGATTGGTGCTCGGCATGCATTCATCTACCTGCGCGGTGAGGTGGTGCCCGTATTGCGCCGGCTGCGAGATGCCGTGAACGAAGCCTATGACGCGGGCTATCTGGGTACCGATATCTGTGGGTCGGGGTTCGACCTGGATCTGATTGTGCATGCGGGTGCGGGTGCCTATATCTGCGGTGAGGAGACCGCGCTGCTGGATTCGCTGGAGGGCCGCCGCGGCCAACCCCGGCTGCGGCCACCCTTCCCTGCGGAGGAGGGTCTGTATGCCTGCCCGACGGTGGTGAACAATGTCGAGTCCATCGCCTCGGTGCCGCCCATCGTGGTGAACGGGTCGGATTGGTTCCGTTCGATGGGCACGGAGAAGTCACCGGGTTTCACCCTGTACTCGTTGTCCGGGCATGTCAGCGCGCCGGGCCAGTACGAGGCCCCGCTGGGAATCACCTTGCGCGAGTTGCTGTCCTACGCCGGTGGCGTCCGGTCCGGGCATGAGCTCAAGTTCTGGACGCCCGGCGGCTCGTCCACGCCGATGCTGACTGCCGAGCATCTCGATGTGCCCTTGGATTACGAGGGCATGGTGTCGGTGGGCTCGATGCTGGGGACCAAGGCGTTGCAGATCTTCGACGAAACCACCTGCGTGGTCCGGGCGGTGCGCCGCTGGACACAGTTTTACGCGCACGAATCCTGCGGTAAATGCACACCGTGCCGGGAAGGCACCTACTGGCTGGCCCAGATCTACGAGGGGCTGGAGGAGGGGACCGCGTCCGGTGACGATCTACAGAAGTTATCGGATATTTCCGATGCGCTTCTCGGTAAGTCATTCTGTGCGCTCGGTGATGGCGCGGCCAGCCCGATTATCAGCTCGCTGAAGTATTTCCGCGCCGAGTACGAGGCTCACCTGGGCCGCGGGTGTCCGTTCGACCCGTACGCGGCCATGCTGGCCGCACCGGAGGGGGTGGGCGCATGACACTGGCCGAACACAACCAACAGGCGCCTCCGGTCGAGTTGGTCACGCTGACCATCGACGATCAACAGATCTCGGTCCCCAAGGGCACGTTGGTGATTCGGGCGGCGGAGCTGATCGGGGTGCAGATTCCCCGGTTCTGTGACCACCCACTGCTCGATCCCGTCGGGGCGTGCCGGCAATGTCTGGTCGAGGTCGAGGGCCAGCGCAAGCCGATGGCGTCGTGCACCATTGCGGTCGCCCCGGACATGGTGGTGCGCACCCAGCACACCAGCGAGGCCGCCGACAAGGCGCAGCACGGTGTGATGGAACTGCTGCTGATCAATCACCCGCTGGACTGCCCGGTCTGCGACAAGGGCGGCGAATGCCCACTACAGAACCAGGCAATGTCCAACGGGCGCCCGGAATCGCGCTTCGACAAGGTGAAGAGAACGTATCCAAAGCCAATTCCGTTGTCTGCCGAGGTGTTGTTGGATCGGGAGCGCTGTGTGCTGTGCGCGCGCTGCACCCGGTTCGCCAACCAGATCGCGGGTGACCCGTTCATCGAACTGCTGGAACGCGGTGCGCTGCAGCAGGTCGGCATTGCCTCGGGGGAGTCCTTCGATTCATATTTTTCCGGCAACACCGTCCAGATCTGCCCGGTGGGTGCGCTGACCGGCACGGCGTACCGGTTTCGGGCCCGGCCGTTCGACCTGGTGTCCTCGCCGAGTGTGTGCGAGCACTGCGCCTCCGGTTGCGCGCAGCGCACCGACCACCGACGCGGCAAGGTGCTGCGCCGGTTGTCCGGTGATGACCCGGAGGTCAATGAGGAATGGAACTGCGATAAGGGCCGCTGGGCGTTCACCTATCCCACCCAGGGCGATCGGATCCGCACCCCGCTGCTGCGCGATACCGACCGCGGGTTGCGGCCGGCGTCGTGGTCGGAGGCGATCGGGGTAGCCGCGATGGGCCTGTCTGCCGCGGCCGGCCGGGCCGGTGTTCTGGTGGGTGGTCGGGTCACGGTCGAAGATGCCATGGCGTATAGCAAGTTCGCACGAATGGTGCTGAACACCAACGATATTGATATGCGGGCGCGAGCACATTCGGCCGAGGAAGCCGAGTTCCTGGCGGCCCGGGTCGCCGGCCGTGTCGTGGCGGTCAGCTACGCCGACCTCGAATCCGCGCCGGCGGTACTGCTGGTCGGCTTCGAGCCCGAGGAGGAATCCCCGATCGTGTTCCTGCGGCTGCGCAAGGCCGTGCGCCGCACCGGCCTGCAGGTGATCGGTATCGCCCCGTATGCCTCTCGTGGGCTGTCCAAACTCGAGGGCCGGTTGGTGATGACGGCGCCCGGCAGTGAAGCGGCCGCACTCGACGCCGTGGCCGGCGACGTGCCCGAAGGCTCGGTGATTCTGGTCGGTGAACGCCTGGCCGGTAGTCCCGGCGCATTGTCGGCCGCGGCGCGGTTGGCCGATGCGACGGGGGCGCGGCTGGCCTGGATCCCGCGGCGAGCGGGTGAGCGCGGCGCCCTGGACGCCGGCTGCCTACCCAACCTGCTGCCCGGAGGCCGACACGTTGACCATCCGCGGGCCCGCGAGCAAGTTATGAATGCCTGGAATGTTGCGGAGTTGCCCGCCCTGCCCGGGCGCGACACCGACGCGATCCTCGCCGCCGCCCGCAGCGGAGACCTGGAGGCATTGGTGGTGGGTGGTGTGGAACTTGATGATCTGCCCGACCCCGTGGCGGCACGGGCGGCCGTCGAGGCCGCACCGTTCGTGGTGAGTTTGGAACTGCGGGAAAGCGCGGTCACCGCGCTGGCCGATGTGGTGTTCCCGGTGGCGCCGGTGGCGGAAAAGGCCGGCTCCTACCTGAACTGGGAAGGACGACTGCGGCCGTTCGATCGGGCCATTGCCACCACTTCCGATTCCGATGCGCGGGTGTTGAACGAGCTTACCCGGGCCATCTCCGGTCGATCATTGGATCCGGCCTCGCCGGCGCTTGGCCCCTGGAACGGCGCCCCGATACCGGCGCCCAGCACCGAACCCGCGCCGCCGAACCCGGCTGCCGGCGAGGCGGTGCTGGCGTGCTGGCAGATGTTGTTGGATGCGGGTCGGTTACAGGACGGCGAGCCGCATCTGGCCGGTACGGCACGCCCGCCGGTGGCGCGGCTGTCGGCGGCCACCGCAGCCGAGATCGGTGCCCACGACACGCTCACGGTACGCACGACCCGGGGGTCGATCACGCTGCCGCTGCTGATCACCGAGATGCCCGACCGGGTGGTGTGGCTACCGACGAACTCACCCGGCAGCCACGTACACACCCAACTGGGCGCGAGTTCCGGAGACATCGTCGATATCGCAGCGGGGAGCCCGTCATGAGCTATTCCGGTTTGGAAGCGTTCGGCCACGACCCGCTGTGGCTCATCATCGTCAAGGCCGTCGCGGTCTTCGCCTTCCTGTTGTTGACCGTCCTGGTGGCGATCCTGGTGGAACGCAAGATCCTGGGCCGCATGCAGATGCGATTCGGCCCCAACCGGGTCGGCCCATTCGGGCTGCTGCAATCGCTGGCCGACGGCGTCAAACTCGCCCTCAAGGAAGGCCTGACGCCGGCCGGGGCCGACAAGCCGATCTACCTGATGGCCCCGGTGATCGCGGTCATCCCGGCCATCCTGGCGTTCGCCGTGATCCCGCTGGGTCCGGTGGTGTCGATCTTCGGCCACCACACCCCACTGCAGCTGACCGACCTGCCCGTCGCGGTGCTCTACGTGCTGGCCGTCACCTCCATCGGCGTGTACGGCATCGTGCTGGCCGGGTGGTCCTCCGGATCGACCTACCCGCTGCTGGGCGGGCTGCGCTCGAGCGCACAGGTGGTGTCCTACGAAATCGCGATGGCCCTGTCGTTCGTGGCGGTGTTCCTGTACGCGGGCACCATGGCCACCTCCGGGATCGTTGCCGCCCAACAGCACACCTGGTTCATCTTTCTGCTGCTGCCGTCGTTCGCGGTCTACCTGGTGGCCATGGTCGGCGAAACCAACCGCGCCCCCTTCGACCTGCCCGAAGCCGAAGGCGAACTGGTCGGCGGCTTCCACACCGAATACTCGTCGCTGAAATTCGCGATGTTCATGCTCGCCGAATACATCAACATGACCACCGTGTCCGCCCTGGCCACCACCATGTTCCTCGGCGGCTGGCACGCGCCACTGCCGATCAGCCTGTTCTTCGAGGGCGCCAACACCGGCTGGTGGCCCCTGATCTGGTTCACCGGCAAAGTCTGGGCCTTCCTGTTCTTCTACATGTGGCTACGCGCCACCCTGCCGCGGCTCCGCTACGACCAGTTCATGGCCCTGGGCTGGAAAGTCCTCATTCCCACCTCACTGGCCTGGATCATCACCGTCGCCGTCATGCGGGAGCTGGGTCAAGATGATGTGCTTCCTGCGCTCGGGGTCGGAGTGCTCTTCTTGCTGCTGGTCGCCGGGGTATACCGCCGTGCGCGTGCACGCGGCACGCATCGGCTGGGCACCGGTTCCGAACCGGTCATCCAGCTTGCGGGTGGTTATCCGGTACCGCCGCTGACGGGACCTGGTGAACAGCCCGGTGTCAGAACCTATTTCGCTCCACCTTCCCGGAATGGGAAATCGATTCACAGCAACGTATTGAGCCAACGGGGGAGCAGCGATGACTAGATTCGGAGACGCGCTGGCCGGTTTCGGTGTGACCTTCTCGACGATGTTCAAGAAGCCAATCACCGAGCAGTATCCGGAGGGTAAGCAGCCCACCCAGGCCCGCTATCACGGCCGCCACCAGTTGAACCGGTACGACGACGGTTTGGAGAAGTGCATCGGCTGCGAACTGTGCGCGTGGGCCTGCCCCGCCGATGCCATCTATGTCGAGGGCGCCGATAACACCGACGCGGAGCGGTTTTCACCGGGTGAACGTTACGGCCGGGTCTACCAGATCAACTACCTGCGCTGCATCGGCTGCGGACTGTGCATCGAGGCGTGCCCCACCCGGGCACTGACCATGACCAACGACTACGAGATGGCCGACGACAACCGGTCGGACCTGATCTACGGCAAGGACAAACTCCTGGCACCACTGCAACCCGGCATGCAGCCCCCACCGCACGCCATGGCCGACGGTGCCACCGACGACGACTACTACCTGGGACACATTTCCTCGGAAGGAGGAGCCCACCGATGAGCACCGAATCGATTGTCTTCTGGGCGATTGCACCGCTGATCGTGGTATTTGCCCTCGGTGTGGTGGCCGCGCCGAAGGCGGTGTACTCGGCACTTTGCTTGGCCGGCACCATGGTCGGCCTGGCGATTGTCTATGCGAGTCAGGATGCGCTGTTCCTGAGTGTGGTGCAGGTAGTGGTGTACACCGGCGCGGTGATGATGCTGTTCCTGTTCGTGCTGATGCTAGTCGGTGTGGATTCCTCGCAGTCGCTCACCGAAACCATTCGGGGGCAACGGGTTGCCGCGATCGTGGCCGGAGTGGGGTTCGGGCTGCTGCTGATCGCCGCCATCGGTTCGGCGTCGATCTCCGGGTTCACGATCGGCGGAGTCGATGCTGTGTCCGGTGGTCGCTCGGCAAGCCTCGCTCCCGAAGGTAACGTGCAAGGGCTGGCCGCGCTGATTTTCACCAAGTACCTGTGGGTCTTCGAACTGACCAGCGCCTTGTTGATCACCGCCGCGCTGGGCGCCATGGTGCTGGCGTACCGGGAACGCTTCGAACACCGCAAGAGTCAGCGCGAACTCGCCCAGGAACGGTTCGCGAACATCGGTGCCGCATCGTCCTACCCGTCGACGTTGCCGTGCTCGGGCGTGTACGCCCGACAGAACTCGGTCGACACACCCGCACTGCTGCCGGACGGCAGTATCTGCGAGCTGTCGGTAAGTCGCACGCTCGAGCGGCGAGGACTTGTCCTGACGCTTCTAGTTGCCGGTGACGGTGACGCATCGCCGTCCAAGCGGGCGGGAGGTGCCCGGTGAATCCGGACCAGTATCTGTATCTGTCGGCGTTGTTGTTCACCATCGGCGCTGCGGGAGTGTTGTTGCGCCGCAACGCGATCATTATGTTCATGTGTGTGGAGTTGATGTTGAACGCCTGCAATCTCGCCTTCGTCAGCTTTTCCCGCATGCACGGCCAACTCGACGGTCAGGTGGTGGCATTTTTCACCATGGTGGTCGCCGCCTGTGAGGTGGTGGTGGGCCTGGCGATCATCATGGCCATCTACCGCACCAGGAAGTCCGCCAACGTCGACGACGCCCACCTGCTGAGGCATTGATCAGGTGGCTACGGGAGTGACCATGTTGTGGCCGTTGATCGCGCTGCCCCTGGCCGGGGCCGCGGTGTTGCTGCTCGGTGGCCGACGCACCAACGGCTGGGGTCACCTGTTGGGGTGTGCCACCGTGGTGGCGTCGTTCGGCTGGGCGGCGGTGCTTTTCGCGGATCTGCTGGGGCGCGAGGCCGCGGGCCGGGTGATCGGTGAGCGCCTGTTCGCCTGGGTCCCGGTGGCCGGCCTGCGGGTGGACTTCGGGCTGCAACTCGATGCCCTGAGCGTGTGTTTCGTGTTGCTGATCACCGGGGTCGGCGCGCTCATCCACATCTATTCGATCGGCTACATGAAACAGGACGCCGGTCGCAGGCGTTTCTTTGCCTACCTGAACCTGTTCGTCGCCGCGATGCTGCTGCTGGTGCTGGCCGACAACTATCTCGGGCTCTACGTCGGCTGGGAGGGCGTGGGCCTGGCGTCGTATCTGCTGATCGGGTTCTGGTCGCACAAGCCGAGCGCGGCGACGGCGGCGAAGAAGGCGTTCGTCGTCAACCGGGTCGGCGACATCGGCCTGGCGATCGCCATGATGGTGATGTTCGCCCAGTTCGGAACCCTGTCGTACGCCGGGGTTTTCGCCGGCACCACCGGCGCGTCGACCGGGGCGCTGACCGCGATCGGCCTGCTGCTGCTGCTCGCGGCGTGCGGCAAGAGCGCCCAGGTGCCGCTGCAGTCCTGGCTCGGCGACGCGATGGAGGGCCCGACGCCGGTTTCGGCGCTCATCCACGCGGCCACCATGGTGACTGCCGGGGTGTACCTGATCGTGCGCTCGGGCCCGGTGTTCAACCTGGCGCCGGACGCGCAGACCGCGGTGGTGACGGTCGGCGCGGTCACGCTGCTGTTCGGCGCCGTCATCGGGTGCGCCAAGGACGACATCAAGAAGGCGCTGGCGGCCTCGACGATGAGCCAGATCGGGTACATGGTGCTGGCCGCCGGTCTGGGACCGGTGGGCTACGCGATCGCGATCATGCACCTGCTGACCCACGGCTTCTTCAAGGCGGGGCTGTTCCTCGGGGCCGGATCGGTGATGCACGGCATGAACGACGAGACCGACATCCGTCGCTACGGCGGACTGCGCGCCCTGATGCCGATCACCTTCGTCACCTTCGGGCTGGGGTACCTCGCGATCATCGGTGTGCCGCCGTTCGCGGGTTTCTTCTCCAAGGACGCCATCATCGAAACCGCGTTCGCGGCAGGCGGTTTACGCGGCTGGCTGCTCGGTGGCGCGGCGCTGCTGGGCGCCGGCATCACCGCGTTCTACATGACCCGGGTGATGATCCTGACGTTCTTCGGACCGCGGCGCTGGTCGCCGGAGGCCCACCCGCACGAATCCCCGCCGAGCATGACCCTGCCGATGATGGTGCTGGCCGTCGGTTCGGTCGGCGCCGGCGCGCTGCTGGCCCTCGGCGGCCGGCTGGTCGATTGGCTCGAACCCGTCGTCAACCCCGACGGCGCGCACGCCCACCACGCGGTGCCGGTGTGGGTGATGTCGGCGATCACGCTGTCGGTGGTGCTCATCGGCGTCGCCGTCGCCTACCGGGCCTACTCCACCCGGGCGGTGTCACCCGTCTCCTCCGAATGGGTCACCGGCACAACTGAAGCTGCCCGAAGTGATCTCTATGGCGATGCGTTCAACGAAGCCGTCTTCATGCGACCGGGTGCGCGGCTATCCGAGACCTTGGTCGGGGTGGAACGGCGCGGGATCGACGGTGCGGTCGAGGGCCTCGCTCGAGGGATCAGCGCGATATCGTCCACGATCCGCCGGAGCCAGACGGGCTTCGCCCGGTCCTACGCATTGTCGATGCTGGGCGGCGCCGTGCTGCTACTCGGGATCCTCGCGACGATGGGTCTGTCATGAATCAGCTACCCGTGTTGAGCGTGCTGTGGTTGGCACCCCTGGTCGGGGCGTTGGTGGTGGTAGCCCTCCCGTCGAAGAGGCCCGACTGGATCAAGGGCACCGCCGTGCTGACGGCACTTCTGGTGCTGGGGCTCGCAGTCGCGGTTGCGGTTCGGTTCGATCGCGCAGGCGGGCAGTACCAATTGGTCGAGGAGTTGCCGTGGATTCCGTTCTTCGGGGCCGGTTACACACTGGGCGTGGACGGCATCGCGATGGTACTCGTTGTGCTGACCGCAGTGCTGACGCCGCTTCTCCTGCTGGCGGGGTGGCACGACACCCGTCGCCCCAAAACCTACTTCGCACTGCTGCTGGTGGTCGAATCGATGGTGTTGCTGAGTTTCATCGCGTTGGATGTGCTGCTGTTCTACGTGATATTCGAGGCGATGCTGATCCCGATGTACTTCCTCATCGGTCGCTACGGGGGACCGGATGCGGGACGGGCGGCACTGAAGTTCTTGTTGTACAGCCTGTTTGGCGGAGTGGTCATGTTGGTCGCCGTGATCGGAGTGTACGTAACAGCCGGGACCTTCGATTTCCGCACCATTGTCGGCGCGGTATCGTCCGGCCAGTTGAACCTCAACCCCGCCGTCATGCACGCGATGTTCCTGGGCTTTCTGTTCGCCTTCGCGGTCAAGGCCCCGCTGTGGCCCTTCCACACCTGGCTGCCCGGTGTAGCCACCGAGGCCACCCCGGTTACCGCTGTGCTGATGATGGCGGTCGTCGACAAGGTCGGCACCTTCGGCATGCTGCGCTACTGCCTGCAACTGTTCCCCGACTCGGCCGTCCTGCTGAGTCCGGCGGTGATCACGCTGGCGGTGATCGGAATCGTGTACGGGGCGATACTGGCCGTCGGGCAGACCGACGTCATGCGACTCATTGCCTATGCCTCCATCTCGCACTTCGGCTTCATCATCCTGGGCATCTTCGTGATGACCAGCCAGGGCCAATCCGGCGCGACACTGTACATGGTCAACCACGGCATATCGACCGCAGCACTGTTCCTGATCGCCGGATTCCTGGTATCGCGCAGGGGTTCTCGGCTCATCGCCGACTACGGCGGCGTACAACAGGTCGCCCCGCTACTGGCCGGTACCTTCCTGGTCGCGGGCCTCAGCGCCCTCGCGCTACCGGGCCTCGCTCCGTTCATCAGCGAAATCCTGGTGCTCATCGGCAGCTTTACCCGGTACCCGGTAGCCGCCGTCATCGCCTCGGCGGCACTGGTGCTGTCCGCGATCTACATCCTATGGCTGTACCAGCGGATGATGACCGGACCGGTCACCGACGGCAACCACCGGCTACGCGATCTATTGCCCAGGGAACTCGCGGTGGTGGCACCGCTGATCGCCCTGCTGTTGGTGCTCGGGGTGCATCCCAAACCCGCGCTCGACGTGATCAACCCGGCGGTTGCACACACCCTGACCACCATCGGGGTCAGCGACCCCGCGCCCGCCACAGCGAGAGGACCCGCGCCATGACCACACTCGCCGCACTTACCACGCCTTCGGTCGAATACCGGGCTGTGCTACCGCTTTTGGTGGTGTTCGGTGCAGCCGTCGCGGGCGTGCTGATAGAAGGGTTCGTACCGCGTGCTCGGCGGGTCCGTGCTCAGCTGGCACTGGCGTACACGGCACTGCTCGCAGCATTGCTGGCCGTCGTCACGCTGGCGGGCACCAGCCAGCTTGCCGTCATGGGTGCCGTCGCGATCGACGGGCCCACGCTCTTCCTGCAGGCCGCCATCTTGATCATGGCGCTGTTCACCATGGTGGTGCTGGGCAGTCGGAGTTCGATGACGATCACCGCCCAGGCTTCCTCGGTGCCCGGCGGTGCCGAGGAACGAACGGCGATCCGGGTCGGCGCGATCCAGACCGAGGTGTTCCCACTGCTGATGTTCGCTGTCGGCGGCATGTTGCTGATGCCCGCGGCAGCCGACCTGCTGACCATGTTCATCGCCCTGGAGGTACTGTCCCTCCCGCTGTATGTGTTGTGCGGCCTCGCCCGTCACCGCCGGGTGCTGTCGCAGGAGGCGGCGTTGAAATATTTTCTGTTGGGCGCCTTTTCGTCGGCGCTGTTCCTCTACGGGGTGGCGCTGCTGTACGGGTACAGCGGCACCCTGACACTCCGTGGGATCGCGACAGCCATCGCGGACAACGGTGAAGGCACGCTGGCGGTGATCGGGATGGGGCTGGTGTCGGTCGGCCTGCTGTTCAAGGTAGGTGCCGTGCCGTTCCACTCCTGGGTCCCCGACGTCTACCAGGGCGCGCCCACGCCCATCACCGGGTTCATGGCCGCGGCCACCAAGGTGGCGGCCTTCGGTGCCATGCTGCGGTTGTTCTACGTGGCGTTACCCGATCTGCTTGCCGAATGGCGGGCCGCATTGTCGGTGATCGTGGTGCTGACCATGGTGGGTGGCGCGTTGATGGCGATCGGACAGAATGATGTCAAGCGATTGCTGGGCTATTCGGCGGTGGCGCAGGCCGGGTTCTTGTTGATGGGCATTGTGGCGGCCAACGACAGGGGGGTGGCAGCCGTCATGTTCTACCTGTTGGTCTACGGGATCGCCGCGATAGCCGCAGTCGCGCTCGTCGAACTGGTCCGCAATCTCGACGGAGTCGAGGACAACGACATCCGGAGATGGAGTGGGCTGGCACGCCGATCCCCCGCGCTGGCGTGGGCATTCACGGTGTGCCTGCTGGCCTTCACCGGGATTCCGCTGACGAGTGGATTCATCAGCAAGGTGGCGGTGTTCAGTGCGGCGGCGGAAAGTGGCGCAATGGCACTGGTCGTGGTTGGAGTGCTGGCGAGTGCTATCGCGGCATTCGTCTACCTGCGGGTGATCCGGGTGATGTTCTTCGCTGAACCGCCGGCCGACGCGCGGGTGTTCATCGTGGGCAGCCCGCCGGTGTCGATCGCGGTCGGGGCGGCGGTGGCGCTGACCGTGCTGATGGGTGTACTGCCGCAGCCGCTGCTGGGCCTGGTGGGCTCAGCCGGTGCTTTCGCCGGCTGAGCCCCGGCCTCGAATCTATCCCTCGGCCAGCGCAGCTTTACGCCGCTCGAGCAGCCTGAGGACCATCGGCGTGAAGATCAGCTGCATGGCCAGATCCATCTTGCCGCCCGGGCACACAATGGTATTGGGCCGAGACATGAACGAGCCGTGCAGCATCGACAGCAGATAGGGAAAGTCGATGCCGTGCGGATCGCGGAATCGGATGATCAGCATCGACTCGTCCGCGGTGGGGATCGCCCTGGCGATGAACGGGTTTGAGGTGTCCACTACCGGAACCCGCTGAAAGTTGACGTCGGTATGCGAGAACTGGGTGCACATGTAGTTCACGTAATCGGGCATCCTGCGCAATATCGTATCGGCGACCGCCTCGGAGGTGTATCCGCGGGAAGCCCTGTCGCGGTGCAGTTTCTGAATCCACTCCAGGTTGATCACCGGAACCACCCCGATACGCAGATCGGCGTAGCGGGCCACGTCGACCTCGTCGGTGACGATCGCGCCGTGCAAACCCTCGTAGAACAGCATGTCGGAGCCGTCCGGGATGGCCTCCCACGGGGTGAACGTTCCGGGCGGCTGGTCGTAGGCTGCGGCCTCGTCCTCGTCGTGCAGATACTTGCGCACCTTCCCGCTGCCGGTGTCACCGTAGGACTGGAACAGTCCCTGCAGTTCCTCGAAGAGGTTACCGTCGGGGCCGAAATGACTGAACGCGTTGTTACCTTGCTCGGCCGCTTGGGCAATCGCGGCCTTCATCCCGGCGCGATCGTAGCGGTGGAAGCTGTCACCCTCGACGTACACCACGTTGATCTCTTCGCGCCGGAAGATCTGTTCGAAGGTTCGCATCACCGAGGTGGTTCCGGCTCCCGAGGATCCGGTGATGGAGATGATGGGGTGCAGACGTGACATGGTTTACCTCGACTCGGATCCAAAAGTCATTGCAGGGCAGCGCGGAACAGTCCTCGCTCGCCGTACAGCGGCGACGAGGGTGGAAGGTCGTTCTTCTCTCTGTGGTACTCCTCGATCTTGAGCACTTCTTCGGCGGCACCGAAGACCAGCGGCACCCGCTGGTGGATCTGCGTGGGTACAACGTCGAGCAGTCGGGAACGCCCGGTGCTGGCGATGCCGCCGGCCTGCTCGATGAGCAACGAGACGGGGTTCGCCTCGTAGAGCAGTCGCAGGCGGCCGGGCTTGCTGGGGTCCTTGGAGTCCCGCGGATACAGGAAGACCCCGCCGCGGGTCATGATCCGGTGTGTTTCGGCCACCAGCGAAGCAACCCAACGCATGTTGAAATCCTTGTGCCGCGGACCGGTACGCCCAGCCAGACATTCGTCGATGTAGCGGTGGACCGCGGGCTCCCAGAACCGTCGATTTGAGGTGTTGATCGCGAATTCGGTGGTGGTGCGCGGGATCTGGATGGACGGACTGGTGAGCACGAACTCACCCATGCCGCGGTCCAACGTGAAGGCATGCACACCGGTGCCCACTGTCAGCACCAGCACGGTTGCCGGACCGTAGATCGCGTAACCGGCGCAGACCTGCTCGCAACCCGGTTGGAGGAACTCCTCGACGGTGGGATCCTCGCCGGGTGATGGTGCGCGCAGGATCGAGAAGATGCTTCCGACAGAGACGTTGACATCGATGTTGGAGGAGCCGTCCAGCGGGTCGAAGACCAACAGGTACTTCCCGCGCGGATACTGCGTCGGCAGCAGGTAGGGCTCATCGAGCTCCTCGGACACCATGCCGGCGACCTGGCCGGTCCACTCGGTGGCCCGCAGGAAGTAGTCGTTGGCCAGTACGTCGAGCTTGTGCTGCACTTCACCTTGCACGTTGACCGCGTTCGCGCTGCCCAGTACGCCGCCGACGGCGCCCTGGCCGAGCCGGTAGGCGATGGCCTTGCACGCCAACGCGACATCGAGAATCAACCCGTTGAGGTCACCGCTGGCGCCGGGATGTCGGCGACGTTCCTCGATGAGAAACTGCACCAGGGTCGTGTGATTAGCGAGCATGGTTTCCAGCCTGGGGCACCGCATCCGATGGACCATCACCCCGGCGGGTGGCTCGGCAGGGGATAGTGCCCGCAATGGCTGGTGCGGTGCGAGCGGACCGGCCTAGCATCCTCGGGCATGCGAGTCCTCATCTACAGCAGCGATGCTGCGACCCGCCGCGAGATCCGGCAGGGGCTGCGTGCCGACACCGATTGTCTCGAAGTCGGCACGCAGGCCGTGCTGCTGGCGCACATCGAAGCCGCGGTGTGCGAGGTGGCGATCCTGGACGGGGAGTCCACCCCAGCGGGCGGGATCGGTCTCGCGAAACAGCTGCGGGACGAGTTCTCGACGCTGCCGTGGCTCATTGTGCTCACCGGCAGGCCCGGTGACGGTTGGCTGGCCCGCTGGTCGGGCGCCGACGCGGTGCTCTCGCGGCCGATTGATCCGTTCGCGCTGGCCGCGGCGGTGTCCGCGGCCCGCGATTCGCCTCCTCCCATCCCCCTGATGGGGGATGGGAATCGGAGCGGATCGAGCCATTGTGACAGGCACGTACTGACCCTCGAGGAGGCATGATGGGCGACACACATCACGATCCGACCGATCACTTCCGCACGACGAATCAGCATGCGGGCGAGCACATGATCGACGTGTACTTCTGGCCGGGGTTGTTCCTGCTGGTTATGGGGGCGGCCGCGGTGATCGGAGCGGTCGCGTCAGCGGCCTATGGCCATTCGACTGGATTCGCCCTGATGGCCCCGACCGCGGTCGGGGCGACGATCGTTGGCGCGCTGTGGATCGGTTACGAACGGCGCCGGGTTCGCCGCATCGAAGCGCGGTGGCTGTCGGCGCACCCCGGCCATCCGCGCGTCGGTATCCATTGACGGTTGAGCGCCGCTCAGGCTTTGGTCGATGGTGGGCGAAGTGCTTGCCATCGGTGCGGTCGGGCCGGGGTCCACTGAGCAAGTAGGCCCCGGCCCGAAACCCTTTGCTCGTACTGGGTTTCACCGACGAGGAGCGCGACGTCAATCCGACGACGCGGCGTGACTGCGGGCGTGTGCGATCGCGTCGTCGAGGGAGTCGATGAGGTGGTTCTCGTGGCGCAGCGAATCGATGACCCCGACGTTGGTCAGCAGCTTCAGGTGCTCGGCTTGCACACCCTTGATGATGACGGTGATGCCGCGCGACTCCAGTTCCTCGGCGATGCGGCCCAGGGTGTGCGCTCCGGTGGCATCGAGCATGCCCAGTTGCGACATCCGGATGATGACCACCGTGACCTCGGGTTGGTCGGCACCGGTGATGCTGGTCGAAATGCGTTCGGCCGCACCGAAGAACATCGCGCCGTCGAGTCGCAGCAACGCGATGCGCTCGTCCCCGGGCTGTGCGGGGCCGGGTAGCCTCTCGCGGGTCACGCTGCTGCGCCGGGCCACCGAGCGCAGCGCGAAGAACGCGGCGACCAGGATGCCGATCTGCACGGCTTCGATGAGGTCGAAGCACACCGTGATCGCCGCCGTCAGCACGAAGGTCAGGGCATCCGAGCGTGTCGAGCGCAGGATGGTGAGGATCGTGGCGCGCGAGATCATCCGGAACGCCGTGACCATCAGGACCGCCGACAGCGCCGCCAACGGGATGGTCGAGACCGGCCCGGTGGCCAGGTACACCACCCCGAGCAACAACAACGAGTGCACGATGGCCGCGACGCGGGTGCGGGCCCCGGAGCGCACATTGACCGCGGTGCGGGCGATCGCGCCGGTGGCCGGCATGCCGCCGAACATCCCCGAGGCCACCGAGGCGAGGCCCTGCCCGACCAGTTCACGGTCGGGGTCATACGGTCCGGTCGGTGCCATGGCCGCCGCGACGCGCGCCGAAAGCAGCGATTCGATGGCCGCGAGCGCGGCGATGGCCAGCGCCGCGCCCAGCAGGGCCCGCAGCGCGCCCAGGTCGGCGTGGGGCAGGATCGGCGCGGGGAGATGATTGGGCAGCTCGCCGATGCGAGCGACCTGGAGGTCGAGAGCGATGACCAGCAGCGTCGCGGCGACGACCGCGCTCAACGACTCCGGGATTGAACGATGCAGCCGGGGCAGCCCGATCATCAAAGCCGCGGCGAACGCGACCACCGCCAGAGGCGGTGCCGCCGTGCTCCATTCGGCCGCCGTGAGGACGTCCCAGGCTGCGAACAGGGCGGTCTTGCCCCCGGGGGTCGGCTGGCCGACGGCGGCGGGGACCTGCTGCAGGAAGATGATGGTGGCGATGCCCAGGGTGAAACCTTCGATCACGGGCCACGGGATGAAGGTGACGGCGCGGCCCAGTCGGGTGATGCCGGCGGCCAGCACGATGATTCCGGCGAGCACCGTGACCAGGGCAATGCTGCCCAGTCCATAAACCGCGACGATGGGGGCGAGGACGACGGCCATCGCGCCCGTGGGGCCGGAGACCTGCACGTGCGATCCGCCGAAGACCGCGGCCACCAGACCGGCGACGACCGCGGTGACCAGTCCGGCGGCGGCACCGACTCCGGAGCTGATGCCGAACGCGAGCGCCAGCGGCAGAGCGACCACGCCCACGGTGATGCCGGCGACGATGTCCTGCCGCCAGGAGCGGGGGAGTTCGGCGTAGTCGGTGCGGTGCGGCAGTAGGCGGGCCAGGGCCGACGTCACCGCGGGCCCTTGATGGGGGGCAGGGCCCGCAGGGCCTCCAGGTGCTTACCGGCCGTCGACAGGGAGTCGGCGAGGAAGGTCCGGGAGATCGACAGCAACGCGGCGACCTTCGGGTGCGCCAACCGGTAGAAGACGGCGTTGCCGACGCGTTCGGCCGTGACCACCTGGTGGCGCTTGAGCACCGCCAGGTGTTGCGAGAGCAGCGTGGCCTCCATCCCGGTCTCGGCGAGGATCTCGCTGACCGGGGTGGGCTCGGCCGCCGCCGAGAGGATCTCGAGCACTCGTATGCGGGCCGGGTGGGCCAGCGCTTTGAACAGGTTCGCCTTGATCTCGTAGAGCGGCTTGTCGGACTCGAACGGCATCCGCGATTCTTTCATTTTATGGATTGACGGAATTATCAATCCACTATACGGATGCATGGTGGGGCCGGCAACCGGTGGTGGGGTTCAGCAGCGGCACCGACGGCGTGAGTTCCAGGTCGTAGTCGAACTCGGCCAGCAGCATCGAGTGCGAGGACGTCACGATCGGACACGACCCGTAGCCGTGGTAGGCCTGGCTGAGGGGTCGGCCGGCCAAGTGGTTCTCGATGTTGGCGACGGCGACGGGTGCCTGCTTGCGGATCGCGGCACCGGTCTTGGAGTTCGGCGTCGATCCGGCATCGCCGAGCGCAAACACGTTGGGATAGCGCACGTGTTGCATGGTGTGCTTGTCGACCTCCACGTAACCGTTGGCGTCGCCGGTGCTCAGCGGGCTGGACTTGATCCAGTCCGGCGCCGACTGGTGCGGTGTCGCGTGCAGCATGTCGTAGGACAGCATGTCGGTGCCGCCGGAACCGTTGACACTGCCGACCGCGATCTTGCGGGAGGCGGAGTCAACGGCGGTCACCTCGGCCTCGGTGTGCACGGTGATGCCGTAGTCGGCTGCCACCCCGTCGAGGCTGTCGGCAATCGCGGGGATCCCGAACAAGCGTGGTGTGGGGATCACCAGATGAACGTCGATGTCGTTGAGTACGCCTTGGCGGCGCCAGTAGTCACACGCCAGGTAGGCGGTCTTCTGCGGCGCCCCCGCGCACTTGATCGGACCGGACGGCATGGCGAACACGGCACTGCCGGACCGGGTCTCTCGGATGAAATCCCACGTGCGCGGGGCCAGGTCGTAGCGGTAGTTCGACGAGACACCGCCCTTGCCGAGGGCCTCCTCCAGGCCCTCGGTGCGCCGCCAGTCCAGTTGGATTCCGGGACAGACCACGAGCACCTCGTACCCGTGATCCGTCCCGTCCGCGCAGGTGACCATGTTGCGGTCGGGGTCCACTCGTACCGCCGAGCTGCGGATCCAGGTGGTGCTCTTCGGCAATACCGAGGCCATGGGGCGCTTCGTCGTCGCGGCGGCGGCGTGACCGCCGCCGACGAGCGTCCACAGTGGTTGGTAGTAGTGCTCCGCGGACGGCTCGATGATCGCGAGGTCGCGGTGGCCCTTGCGGGCCAGTCGCGCGGCCACCGAGACGCCGGCCGTGCCGCCGCCGACGATCAAGATCCGATGCCGGGTGGTCATGATGGGTGGTTCCCTTCTTCGTGGATGCCCCGATGTTCCTAGGCGTTCTGACGGGCTTCCGCCCAGGCGTTGTAACCACCCAGGATGTCGCTGACATCGGTGAATCCCTTGTGCCGCAGCAGGCTCGCTGCCACCGACGACCGGTAGCCGCCGGCGCAGAAGACGACGGTGGGCTTGGTCGGATCCAGCTCATCGTGCCGGGCGGGCAACTGCCCCACCGGGATGCCGACCGCGTTCGGGATACTGCCGCCCTCGACTTCACCGGGATTGCGGACGTCGATCACCTGCAGGTCGGTCAGCTCGTTGGTGCGCTGGTCGAACGCCGGCGCGGTCAACCGGGAGGCCCTCTGAACGTCGTCGGGATGGTTGATCATCGCTTCGAACGGCTGCTCCAGGTAGCCGATCACCCGATCGAATCCGATCCGGGCCAACCGCGTCCTGCCTTCTTGCTCGTGTCCCGGCTCGGTGAACAGCACGATGTCGACGTCGGACGGCACCACCGACCCCGCGTACTCGGCGTAGCGGCCTTCCAGGCCCACGTTGATCGCGCCACGCAGGTGGCCCTGCGCGAACTCCTCGGGGGCGCGACCGTCCACCAACACGGCCCCGGCGGCGGCCGCTTCGCGGACCTGTTCGTAGGTCATCGCGGCCGGCATTTCGGTTTCGTCGTACAGTTCGCGGTCCTTGCGGTTGAGGATCGCGTCGTAGACGAAGTAGCTCGGGGCCGGCGGCTGGTCCGCGGTGACCAAGTCCATGAAGCGTTCCCGGGTGAGGGCGCGCAACGCGTAGTTCGACTGCTTCTGCGCGCCGATGGTCGATGACAGGTCGGTGGACAGGTTCTTGCCGCATGCCGACCCCGCGCCGTGCGCAGGATAGACCCGGGTGGCCTCCGGCAGCGTCATCAGCTTGTTGTGCAGCGAGTCATACAGCTTGTGCGCCAACTCTTCTTGGGTGAAGCCGATCGACGCCAGGAGGTCTGGCCGGCCCACGTCACCGATGAACAGCGTGTCCCCAGTGAGCACCCCGTAGGGCGCCTCATCGTCGGCGTGCTCGTAGATGACGATGCTCATGGACTCGGGTGTGTGCCCCGGAGTGTGCCGGAACTCCAACGTCACCTCGCCCAGCGAGTAGCGTTCGCCGTCGGCCACACCCATGGATTCGAACTCGGTCTCGGCGACCGAGGAGTAGACGATCTTGGCGCCGGTGGCCTTCGCCAGCTCCAGATGGCCCGACAGGAAGTCGGCATGGAAATGCGTCTCGATGACGAGTTCGATGGTGAAGCCGTACTTCTCAGCGTCGGCCAGGTATTGACCCACGTCGCGCTGCGGGTCGACAACGACTGCGCGCCCGGTCTTTTCGTCGGCGACCAGGTACGACGCGTGTGACAGGCACTCCAGGTAGTACTGGATGAACTTCATGTCGGATTCCTTTCGGGAGAACTTTCACTCTGTGTTGGCTGGGCCTGATGACCCCGAGCCTGATATACCCCTACGGGTATAGCAAGTGCCTCGCGAGGTATAAATATTCCGGTGTTGCAAATACCCCCTTGGGTATGTATATCATGCAAGGAGATATACCCCCATAGGTATATAGAACGCGCGCCACCAAATTTTGAAGGAGCTCTCAATGACCGTCCCCGCAACCATCCCCGCGCACGACCTCAGGGCCATGCTCGTCTCGGAACGGCCGCCGCGGCTGCTCGATGTCCGCACGCCGGGCGAATTCGAAACCGTGCACATCGCGGGGGCCTACAACGTGCCGCTGGACCTGCTGCGCGAACATCGCGCTGAGATCCGCCAGCACCTCGACGACGACGTGGTACTGGTGTGTCGCTCCGGTCAGCGGGCAGTGCAGGCCGAGGAGACGCTGCGCAGCGCCGGACTGCTCAACGTCCACATCCTCGACGGCGGCATCACAGCGTGGGTGGCCAGCGGCTTTGCGGTCAACCGCGGCGCCGCCCGTTGGGATCTCGAACGGCAGGTCCGTCTGGTCGCCGGTTTGATCGTGGCGCTCGGCATCTTGGTCAGCATCGTCTTCCCCTGGGCGAAGTGGGTGGCCGGCGCCGTCGGCCTGGGCCTGACCTTCGCGGCACTGACCAACACCTGCGCCATGGGCGCGTTGCTGTCCCGGCTGCCCTACAACCGCGGCGCCCGCTGTGACGCCCAGGCCGTCGTGTGTCAGCTGGTGGATTCCGCCGCTACGGACAAGAAGGCGAGCTGAGCCGCCATGGTTGCGCTCACCATTGCCCTGGCCGTGTTCGTCGGGATCGCCCTGGGCCTGCTCGGCGGCGGCGGCTCGATCCTGACGGTGCCGTTGTTGGCCTACGTCGGGGGCATGGACGCCAAGCAGGCCATCGCCACCTCGCTGCTGGTGGTCGGGGTCACCAGCGCGATCGGCGCCATTTCACATGCCCGTGCGGGCCGGGTGCAGTGGCGCACCGGGCTCATCTTCGGGGCGGCCGGCATGGTCGGGGCCTTCGCCGGCGGCGTGCTGGCCCGATTCATCCCGGGCACCGCGCTGCTGATCGGCTTCGCGGTGATGATGGTCGGCACCGCGGTGGCGATGCTGCGCGGCGGCCGGGCCGAAACCCGCGAGACCGGGGCGCGCCGACTGCCGGTCGTGAGAATTCTGGCCGATGGGCTGGTGGTCGGGTTGGTCACCGGGCTGGTCGGGGCCGGTGGCGGCTTCCTGGTGGTCCCGGCGCTGGTACTGCTGGGTGGGCTGTCCATGCCGGCTGCCGTCGGCACTTCGCTGATTGTGATCGCGATGAAATCCTTTGCCGGACTGGGCGGTTACCTGTCCAGTGTCACCATCGACTGGGGACTGGCCCTGGCGGTGACCGGTGCGGCCGTGGTGGGCGCACTACTGGGCGCGCGGATGACTGCCAAGGTGGATCCCGACGTACTGCGCAAGGCATTCGGGTGGTTCGTGCTTGTGATGTCGTCGGTGATCCTGGGCCAGGAGATCCATCCGGCCGTGGGCATTGCGGGAGCCGCGGTGACGACGCTGGCGGCGGTCGCCGTGTATGTGTGTACCCGCCGGGTGGACTGCTCGTGGCTGCGCCGTGCGGGAGTCGGGAGGTCGATGGGACCGCGCCGGATGCGCAAGCATCCCGCCGGAGTCTAGGTGGGTGGACCCGCGACGGCCGCTGCGCCAAATAACTGCGGCTGCCCGCGCGTCATACCCCGGAGGGTAAAGTTGAGAGCTGAGAGAAAAAGGAGATGCACCATGGTTGGTGACGAAGATGCGATTGCCGCGGTGCTCAACAGGTTGCGTCGTGCGCAAGGTCAACTGGGCGGCGTGATCTCGATGATCGAGGAAGGTCGCGACTGCAAGGAGGTGGTGACCCAGCTGGCCGCGGTGTCTCGCGCCTTGGACCGGGCCGGCTTCAAGATCGTGGCGACAGGCCTGCGGGAATGCCTGTCCGGACAGGGCGCTGACAACCAGGAGCCGATGTCGGAAGCCGAACTGGAAAAACTGTTTCTGGCGCTGGCGTGAAAGGAGTGGTGATCGAGCATGACCGGAACTGATGTGGCACTGAGTACAACCCTGCAGACCAGCTTTGACGACGCAGTGACACGCACCCGTAAAGCGCTGGCCGATCACGGGTTTGGTGTGCTCACTGAGATCGACCTCAGGTCGACCTTGAACGCCAAGCTCGGCGGCGGCGCCGGTGACGAGGTGGGGGACTACCTGATTCTGGGAGCCTGCAATCCGCAGTTCGCGCACCGCGCTGTTGAAATGTTCCCCCAGATCGGCGTGCTGTTGCCGTGCAACGTCGTGGTGCGCGCCGACCCGGCCCGGGACGGCGCGGTGATCATCGATGCGATGAATCCGCGGCTGATGGTGCAGGTGACCGACGAACCCGCGCTGGGTGAGATTGCCGACGAGGTCGGCCAACGGTTGCAGACCGCACTGGACAGCCTCGGCGCGTAATGGCGTTGCGGCACTGGAATCCGATTGGCTAAGGTGGCGGGCATGCAACGGCGTCTTCTCGTAGTAGCGCCCCGCAGCGGGGTCTGATCCAGACCGACCCCCCGCTGTGGGTCGTCAGCTACTGCCCGTCGGTCGCATCGGTTCGACCAGAGAAGACCGGCACATGCCTTACCTCGCCAGCACCACCCCACCACCGTCGACCCTCGTGGATGCGGCCCTGCCACGCGGCCTGCGCGACCGCACCGCGGGCATGTCCTGGGAGGCGGTCCTGGCCGCCCACGGTCCCACCGTCGGCCCCCTGCGGTTGAGCGGCTGGAAGTCCTCCGAACCCCGACACCAGGGCCGCCGTCCGTGGCTGGGACATCGAAAGTTCCAGGCCACCTTGGCAATTGGAGATCTCATCTGCAATGCGTCGGTCGCCGCGGGCGGTCCGGTGGCCGCGCTGACCGAGATGCTCTACGAGCACGGCTTTCCCGTCGAGATGCTCGAGTTCCACCAGCGCGACGCCGGCACCCAGACCGTCACCTTCGTGCACGGCAGCAACGGGCTGCGCGACGAGTGGGCGGTGGGTTGGGACTCCGACGCCACCCAGTCGGCGCTGCGAGCGGTCGTCGCCTGCGCCAACCGGGTGTGCGCCTGAGTCAGCGCAGCGGGCGCAGCACGATCGGCATACCGTCGATCGGCACCGGCATGCCGCCGTAGTCGTAGCGCGGCCGGTAGGTCGGGCTGGCCAGCTCCAGCCGGTACTGGCGCAGCAGCCGGTGCATCACGGTCTTGATCTCGAGCTGGCCGAACACCATGCCGATGCACTTGTGCGCGCCGCCGCCGAACGGGGCGAAGGCATAGCGGTGCTTCTTGTGTTCGGAGCGCGGCTCGGAAAATCGCTCCGGATCGAACTTCTCCGGCTCGGTCCACAATTCCGGCAGCCGGTGGTTGATCGACGGCCAGGTCACCACGTTGGTGCCGGCCGGGATGAAGTACCCCAGCAGGTCGGTGTCACGCACGGCCTGGCGGAAGTTGAACGGCAGCGGGGTCATCATCCGCAGCGCCTCGTTGATCACCAGGTCGTAGGTTTCCAGCTTCTCGAGCGCCTCGATGTCCAGCGGTCCGTCGCCGATGCGCTCGGACTCCTCGCGCAGTCGCTCCTGCCACTCGGGGTTGGCGGCCAGGTGGTAGGCCATCGTGGTCATGGTCGACGTCGACGTGTCGTGGGCCGCCATCATCAGGAAGATCATGTGGCTGACGATCTGGTCGTCGGTGAAGGTCTGCCCGTCCTCGTCGGCCGAGTGACACAGCACGCTGAACATGTCGGTGCTCTCGGTGCGCCGCTTCTCGGCGATCCGGCTGTTGAAGTACTCCTCCAGCGTCTTGCGGGCCTGGATGCCGCGCCACCACTTCAACGGGGGCACCGGCTTGCGCACGATGGCATTGCCCGCCCGCGTCGTCGTGGTGAACGCGTTGTTGATGGTGGTGACCAGTTCCTTGTCGGTGCCCGCGGGGTGGCCCATGAACACTTCGGAGGCGATGTCGAGCGTCAATTCCTTGAGGGCGGGGAAGATCAGGAACCGCGGGTCGTCGGCGACCCAGTCGTTGGCGACGACCTTCGAGGCCACCGAGTCGATGTGCGGGATGTAGCCGGTGAGCCGGGTGCGGGTGAAGGCGTCCTGCATGATCCGGCGGTGGAACATGTGCTCGTCGAAGTCGAGCAGCATCAGCCCGCCCTCGAAGAACGGGCCGATCACCGGGTCCCAGGCGCGCTGCGAGTAGTCCTTGTTGCGGTTCGAGAACACGGCCTGGGTGGCGTCGGGACCCAGGGCCATCACGGCCGACAACGCGGGGGAGTCGGCGAAGTAGACCGGACCCTCGCGGTGGTAGAGGTCCAGGATGAAATCCGGACCGCCGCGGAAGATCTCGATCATGTGGCCGAGGATGGGCAGCCCGGAGTCGCCGATGATCGGCTTGAGGCCGCTACCCGCCGGCGGCTGCGAGAAAACGAACTGATCCCACTTCTTCTCCCGGAGGCGCTTTTCGACGGCGCCCATTCCGGGCAGGGTGTTGGGCGTCGGGGTCAGCCGGCGTTTTGCCTGGTCGAGAAGGTAATGCGGGGTGCTGATGGTCGCTGGGGCCACTTGGTGCTCCTTTGCCGCAAGTAGGGAAGGCGAGGTGTGGCATATGCCACCTTGCCCACCATTTCACCGGCTGACTTGACGCGTGTCAAGTTTCGTTACGGCGGCGGCGTGGTGCATGGTTGACGGGTGAGTGTTGAGCAGCGGGGGAAGCAGTCGGCTGCGGCGGAGCCCTCCTCGCGCCGCCGCGGTGACAAGCAGCGGCAGGCGATCGTCGACGCGGTGCGCGAGTTGTTGGAGGAGAAGCCGTTCGCCGACCTGTCGGTGAGCGCGATCAGTGACCGCGCGGGGGTGGCGCGGTCGGGCTTCTACTTCTACTTCGATTCCAAATACGCCGTGCTGGCGCAGATCCTGGCCGAGGCCACCCACGAACTCGAGGAACTCACCCACTACTTCGCACCTCGCGGCGCCGACGAGACGCCGGCGGCGTTCGCCCGACGGATGGTGCGCTCGGCGGCCGCCGTCTTCGCCCGCAACGACCCGGTGATGATGGCGTGCAACGCCGCCCGCACCAGCGACGCCGAGATCCGCAAGGTGCAGGACGACCAGTTCGCCGGCGTGGTCGACCAGATCGTGGGCGTCGTCCGCAACGAGATGGCGGCGGGCACCGCGAACCCGATCAGCGACGACATCCCGGCGTTGATCCGGACGTTGGGCGCGACCACCGTCATGCTGCTCTCGCGCGACCCGCGGTTCCTGAGCCCCGACGGCGACATCGAGCGCGGCGTGCGGGTGCTCGAACAACTGTGGCTCACCAGCTTGTGGGGTGGCGCCGCCGTTTGAGCGATACCGTCGGTATCGTTTCGTCCATGGCGAACACTTTCGGGGGGAAGCGGTGTTTCATCACCGGCGCTGCCAGCGGGATCGGGCGCGCGCTGGCGCTACGGCTGGCCGCTGACGGCGCCGAGCTCTACCTGACCGACCGCACCGCCGAAGGTCTGCGGCAGACCGTCGACGACGCGCGAGCCCTGGGCGCGCAGGTGCCCGAGTATCGCGCGCTGGACATCTCCGATTACGACGCGGTCGCCAACTTCGCCGCCGACATCCACACCCGGCACCCCGCGATGGACATCCTCCTCAACGTCGCCGGGGTGTCGGCGTGGGGGACCGTCGACCAGCTCAGCCACCGGCATTGGCGCTCCATGATCGACATCAACCTGATGGGCCCGATCCATGTGATCGAGAGCTTCATCCCGCCGATGATGGCCGCCGGCCGCGGCGGTCACCTGATCAACGTGTCCTCGGCCGCGGGCCTGGTCGCGCTGCCGTGGCACGCCGCCTACAGCGCCAGCAAGTACGGCCTGCGCGGGCTCTCGGAGGTGCTGCGCTTCGACCTGGCCCGCCACGACATCAACGTCTCGGTGGTGGTGCCGGGTGCGGTGAAGACCGGGCTGGTGCAGACGATCGAGATCGCCGGCGTGGATCGGGACGACCCGAAGGTCAGCCGGTGGGTCAAGCTGTTCAGCGGGCACGCGGTGTCACCGGAGAGGGCCGCCGACAAGATCCTCGCCGGGATGTCCAAGAACCGCTTCCTGATCTACACCTCGGGGGACATCCGCGCGTTCTATGCGTTCAAGCGGTTGGCCTGGTTGCCCTACAGCGCCGCGATGCGACGGGTGAACGTGCTGTTCACCCGGGCGCTACGGCCGCGGTCCGACTGGAGCGTCGCCGCGCTCAGCGCGAACCCCAGTGCCACGCCGGCGCGTCCAGCAATCCCTGACCGGCAACCAGGGTCTGACCCGACTCCTTGACCAGCTCGAGCACCGCGGCGTCCGCGCCGAGGAACTCGAGCAGCCGCGCCGAGTGGGTGACGACGAAGACCTGTGTCCGCTCGGCCGCGGCCCGAACAAGGCCGGCCAGCGGCCGCGCCAGGTCCGGGTGCAGCGAGGTCTCGGGCTCGTTGAGCACCATCAGCGACGGCGGCTGCGGACTGCACAGCGCGGTCGCCCACAGCAGGAAGCGCAATGTGCCGTCGGACAATTCGGCCGAGCGCAGCGGCCGCAGCACCCCGGGTTGATGCAACTCGACGTCGAAGTACCCGTCGCTGACCGACGTGGCGACCGTCGCCCCGTCGAAAGCCTCGGCCACCGCTGCGGGCAGGTCCTCGAAGCCGGCCTCCAGGATGGTCTGGACGGCGGCGGCGAGGTTGTGTCCGTCGTCGGCGAGGACCGGACTGCGGGTGCCGACACCGGCCCGGCGGGCCGGGGCTCCGACGTCGACCCGGAAGCCATCGTAGAAACGCCAGCCGCGCAACCGATCTCGCACCGCGGCCAATTCCGGTGACTGTCCCGGGTGGGCGAACTCGGCCAGCACGCTGTGGTAGGTGGGCAGCGCGCGGGTCAGGTCGTCGAAGCCGCGGCCGGTGTCGGCGCAGGCCTGTGCCAGCGGGCCGGTGCGCCGCACCAGGGTGGTGTTCGGCCGTGGCACCGGGCCGGCGAACACCACTTCGCGCTTGATCTCGGGATCGCGGTGAAACTTCGAGTCGATACCGGCCATCTGGGGCAGACCAAGGTCGACGAGATAACCGAAATCGTCTGCGGCGTAACCGAGTTTGAGTTCCACCGTCCGCTTCTTGGTGCCGGTCCCGGCCCACAGCGCGGACTGCAGGCCGCCCTCCCGGGCCAGGGCCGCGACAATCTCCCCGCGTCCGCAGTCCGAGAGCAGGCGCAGTGCGCGATACACCGAGGACTTGCCGGTGCCGTTGGCGCCGGTGAGGACCGTCAGCCGGCTCAGCGGGAGCACGATGTCGCGCAGGGAGCGGTAACCGTGCACGGCTACGGTCGACAGCATGGGGCCGACCGTAGCCGGTGCCGGTGACACCGCGCGGAGCGGGACGGCTCAGCCCCCGATGCCCTCGATCTTGTCGGCGACCTTGTCGACGTAGGCCGGCACTACGGACTCCGGCACGTTCTCGCCGCAGATCGCGAAGTCGATGACGACGTTGTTGCGGGCCGCGAGCCCGTCCTGGCAGACCCATCCGCCGCCGCCCTCCTCGATCTTGGTGGCCGCCAGGATGCCGCCGGATTCTCCGACTCCGGCCACGGCCCAGAAGATCGGATCCCCGCCGACGACGCCGAGATTCACGGTCCGGTTCTCGCAGGCCCGCCACTTCGGCGCGGCCGCGGCCACATAGTTCTGCGCGGCCGCGGCATCGGAGAACGCCACGACCGTCTGTACGACCTTGCGCTGCGGTGTCTCCCCGGCGAGGAACTGCTGACGCGACGCGGTGAATCCGCTGCCGCGGTAGGCCAACAGCTGGCCCGGCGACAACGACGCGCAGTCGCCGTCGACGTAGGGTTCGTCGGCCATCGCCTCGTAGATGCGCTCGCCGGACAGGGGGCTGCCGGCCATGGTGGCCGATCCCGCGACGGCCGCGGCCTCCGGCAGGTTCAGCAGCAGCCCTGAGAGGGCTGCCACCGGCACGGGGGCGATCTCGTCCGCCTCATCGCCGGGAATCGACGGGTCATCGGCGGTGTCGGCCGCGGCCGGCGTGACGCTCGGGGCCGGGGTCGGTGCGTCGCTGTCGTTGCCGGTGACCGCGACGACGGTGCCGATCAGGGCGGCACCGAGCGCCACCGAGGCGGACAGCGCGATCCACAGCGTGCGCCGTCCGGCCGGCCGCGGCGGCGGTGGTTGCCACGGCGGGACCTGCGGACGGGCGGACCAGTACGGCGCTGCGACGGGCTGCGGTGCCGGGCCGGGGCCGTGGCCGTGGGCCCCACGCGGGGCGATGCGTACCGTCTTCTCGTCGCTGTGGCCGGCGAAGCCGGGGATCGGTGCGTTCATGGGGTCTCCTGACGTTGTTCCGGGTGGGGGGTTCAGCTGGTGGGGGCGGAATTACCGGCGATGGTCAGCGCGATCTGCTCGGCCCGGCCGGCCGGCTCGCCGCCGCGCAGATCGCAGGCCAGCACGTCGGCGACGACCCCGCCGTCCTTGGCGGTGGCGGCGCTCATCGCGCGTTCGCAGACGATGCCGCGACCGACCTGGCGTTGCACCAAAACGGTGTTGTCCCGGTGTAATTCGGCCGGGTCGAGCCGCCATTGGACGGTCTTGCCGGAGCTGCTGGTGAAGGTGATGGTCTGCGCGCCGCAGCGCGACCAGGCGCGGGCCGATGCCCGCAGTTGCGCCGTGGCCGCCTCGGTGTCGGCGGTGCCGAGCACCACCTGATGCACGTAGTGGCGTGCCCGGCCCGGCTTCCCGTCGGCGGCGATCTGGCCGGCGATTCCAGACGGCTGCACCGCGTAACCGTCGCGGTGCCCCGGCTCGAACGCGCCGAGGCACACGGCGGGTTCGAGAGTCCCGCGGGTAGCGGTGAATTCGGTCGCCGACCCCACCACCCGCATGGGCGACGTCGAACCGGTGATGTGCGTGAGCTGCCGCGCGGTCGGCAGCAGCGCCTCCAGCGGCGAGACGTAGGTGAACGCCGGCGTCCGGTCGACGCCGGGGGTGGCCGCGGCGGGTGCGGCGCCGAAACCAGCCGCGGCGAGGGCGGCCGCGCCGGCCAGGACGGCGGCCGCGGCGGGTAGGGAGCTGCGATTCATCTCGATCTCCTCGATCCCCGATGTTGCATCGGATGCTACGACTTTAATCCTAAAACCGTAGCGATGCAAGCCTTGCGACGTTGCGGCAGTAAGATCGCTGAAATGCGAGGTAAAGCGGATTATTGCTGAGCGGTGTGGCGGGTTGACGCTACGTAATATGCGGATTTATGGCGATTCTGTCCGTGTTGGTATCCACTAAACCGAAGCATGAGCTACGATTTGTCGCGGCGTGGCGGATGGCCGTCGCGCAGGGACGGGAGGGTGGGAATGCTGAAGCTTCGACGGAGTGCGGCACGGACGATCGTGCTGGCGGCCCTGGCGGCCACCGTGGCGGCCGGCTGCGCGATACAGACCGAGGGGACCGCGGTGTCGCCGCTGTATGACCCGTATCGAGTGGGAGGACTGCCGGCGGTCGACGGCCCCAGCGGGATCCGGCCCGACGCGCCGCGACCCGTCGGCAAGGTGTTCAACACGGACAAGGGTGATATCGACACGCTGGCGTTGTCGGCCGTCAACGACATCGAGGAGTTCTGGTCGCAGCACTACCGCGAACCCTTTGCGGGGACGTTCCGCCGGGTCAACCGGCTGATCTCCTACGACGCCGAGGACCGGGACAGCCCGCGGATCTGCGGCGCCAGCCCGTACGGTCAGCCGAATGCGTTCTTCTGCCCCCGGGACCGCTCGATCGCCTGGGACCGCGGCGTGCTGCTGCCCATCGGGGTGAAGTACTTCGGCCCGATGTCCGTGGTGGGTCTGGTGGCCCACGAATACGGCCACGCCCTGCAGTACATGGCCGAACTCGTCGATCAGGACACCGCGCCCATCGTCCGGGAGCAGCAGGCCGACTGCTTCGCCGGCGTCTACATCCGCCATGTCGCGGAAGGTAATTCGCGGCGGTTCCAGATCGACACCGCCGATGGCCTGAGCCACGTGCTGGCCAGCCTGATCGCGATCCGCGACCCGCTGCTGGGCCCCGACGACGAGAAGATGCTCGAGTTCGGGCACGGCACGGCGGTGGATCGGGTGACGGCCTTCCAGACCGGCTTCGTCCGCGGCCTCGACGCCTGTGTCGCCATCGATCTGCGCGATGTCGAGGAACGCCGCGGCGAACTCCCCATGAGCCTCCAGGAGGGCCGCGACGGCGCGCTCGAGACCGGCGAGGCCCCGGTCAACGAACGCACCCTCGCGGTGCTGTTCGAGGGGCTCGATCAGATCTACGCGCCGACCGCGGCGCCCGAATTGGTGTTCGCCTCGTCGCCGGACGATCACGACTGCCCCGATGCCCGGGCCACCGCACCCGCGTCGTACTGCCCGGCGACCAACACCGTCACCGTCGATGTCGAGGCCCTGCGCGCCTTGGGGCAGCCGGGTGACGAGCGGACGAATGCGGTACTGCTGCAGGGGGATAACACTGCGCTGTCGATCGTCGTGTCGCGGTACCTGTTGGCGGTGCAGCACGAGCGCGGCCTGCCGCTGCGCTCGGCGGCGACGGCCCTGCGCACCGCCTGCCTGACCGGAATGGCGCAGCGGCATCTCAGCGAGCCGGTGGAGTTGCCCTCGGGTGAGCAGCTGTGGCTGACCGCCGGCGACATCGACGAGGCCGCCGCGGGGTTGCTCACCAACGGGCAGGCCGCCACCGACGTCGACGGCGCCACCGTGCCCGCCGGGTTCACCCGGATCGTGGCGTTCCGCTCCGGGCTGGTCGACCACGCCGACGGCGAGACCTGCTATGCCCGGTTCGGCTAGGTGGGTGGCTGCAGTTCCAGCCGCACTCCGAGGAGGCGCACCGGCCGGTCGAGCTCGAACTGGTCGAGCACGGCCAGTGCGGTCCCGATGACGGCGGCCGGGTCGGTGCCGGGGGAGGGCAGCTTGCGGATCTTGGTGCGGGTGTAGAACGTGCTGCTGCGCACGGTCACCGCGACCCGGGTGACCACGCGCCCGTCGGCGACCACCTCGTCGAGGGTGCGTCGCGCCAATTCGGTGACCGCCGAATCGATCTCGGCGCGATCGGTGAGATCGAGGGGGAACGTCACCGCGTGGCTGCGCGAGCGCGGGACCCAGGGTTGCGAGCTGACCTCGTCGTCCCCGCCACCCTTGGCCAGCAGCAGGATCCACAGCCCGGTCGACGGGCCGAAGGTCGCCGTCAAGGTCTCGGCGTCGGCGGCGGCGAGTTCGCGCACGGTGGTGATGCCCAGGGCGGCAAGCCGTTTGGTGGTTTTGGGGCCGACGCCCCACAGCGCGTCCACCGGGCGCTGGGCCATCACCTCCATCCAATTGGCGTCGGTGAGGGTGAAGATCCCGTCGGGCTTGGCGAAACCGGTGGCCACTTTGGCGCGTTGCTTGTTGTCGCTGATCCCCACCGAGCAGGACAGCCCGGTCTGCGCGGCGATGACCGACTTGACCTGCCGGGCGAGCGCGACCGGATCCTCGGTGCGGGCGCCGAGGTAGGCCTCGTCCCAGCCCCAGACCTCGCAGGGCTGACCGAGATCGCGAAGCAGGCCCATGACCACCTCGGAGGCCGCGTCGTAGGCATCGGGATCGGCGGGCAGGAACGTCGCCTCGGGGCAACGGCGCGCCGCGGCGCGCAGGGGCATGCCGGCGTGTACGCCGAATTCGCGAGCTTCGTACGACGCGCAGGTGACCACCTTGCGGGCCTCGGTGGGGTCGCCGTTGCCGCCGACGATCACCGGGGTGCCGACCAGGTCCGGCCGGCGCCGCAACTCGACCGCGGCGAGGAACTGGTCGAGGTCGACGTGCAGGATCCAGTGCGGCGGCCCGCGGTCCGGGCCGTCCTCGGTTGCCTCGGCTACCGTCCGCACAGCTTGCGGGCCAGGCTCTCCCACGCATCGCCCAACTGCTCGACGGTCAGGCCATCCGTGCCGATCCGGTGCTCCACGTAGTCCGCGGCCAACAGCGCCAACAGGGCATCCGTCTGGGCGTCGAGGTCGCCGGAGGTCTCGGCGGCCTCCAGCAGGACACGGACGTGGCGGCGCAGCACCAGCACCGCCGCGGTGGAACGCACCTGCGGATCGCGGCTGGCCGCCGAGAGCAGCGCGTGATGGGAGTGCGCGAAACGGATCCGCTCGCGGCCGAAGGCCACCAGCCGTTCCAGCGGCGGGGCACCGGGGCCCAGCGGCGGCGGACCGAACAGAAAGGCCTGTTGGCTGGCGCGTTCGTCCTCGTCGAGCAGGACCATCATCAGACCGGCGCGGCTGCCGAACCGGCGGAACAGGGTGCCCTTGCCGACCCCGGCGGCGGCGGCGATGTCGTCCATGGTGACGGCGTCGGCGCCGTGCTCGGCGACCAGGCGGCGGGCCGCGTCGAGCAATCGGAGGCGGTTGCGGGCCGCATCGCCGCGCTCGGTGGGCATAGCGTCGGTCAGCGGTAGCTCATAGGCTGCACCGACGGAATTCACATCCGCCACTTTAGCTCAGCCGGATTAAGCGGACCATGGTCCGGTTGAACGATGCGAGGATGTCAGCACACACGGACGAAGGGATGAGCATGGCTGAGACGGGTAAGACGGCGACGGATGTGAACGTACTGGTTCTGGTGGGCAGCCTGCGCGCTGAATCGGTGAATCGGCAGATCGCCGACGTGGCCGTAGCGAATGCGCCGGAAGGCGTGGCGCTGACGATCCACGAGGGCCTGGATCAGGTGCCGTTCTACAACGAGGACATCGACGTCGAACCCGTCCCCGCCGCGGCGGCCGCACTGCGGGACGCCGCAGCGGCCGCCGATGCCGTGCTGGCCGTGACGCCGGAGAACAACGGCACGGTGCCGGCCGTGTTGAAGAATGCGATCGACTGGCTGTCGCGGCCGTACGGCAACAGTCCGATCAAGGGCAAGCCCGTCGCCGCCATCGGCGCGGCGCTCGGTCGCTACGGCGGCACCTGGGCGCACGACGATGCGCGCAAGTCGTTCGGCATCGCCGGCGGCACCCCGGTCGAGGCCATCTCCCTGTCGGTGTCGACCAAGCAGTTCGACGGCAAGCATCCGGCCGAACACGCCGAGTTCGTCGGGCAGGTGCGCGGGGCCGTGCAAAGCCTGGCCGAGGAGGTCGGCGCGGCGTTGGTCGCCAAGTAGTCCACCGAAGAGTTTGGCTCCAGTCGCCGGCGGGTCTGTCTTGACCCGCCGGCGACTTTGCTGTAGCCCCCCTGCGGCCCGGGTCCGGCACGCCGGGAAATCCGATGCTCGCCGGCTTGTCGGTGGTCGGTGGTAGAGATGAGCCGCGAGCTACGCACAGTCCGCCGGTGCGCGCGGTGCTTTCGGCGTGTTGTGATCTACGACACGCCGAGTGCCGGGTCTTCAGTGGGCTTACGACCTGGGAATTTCACGAATGTTGTTCAGAACATCTGGTATCTCTTCGCAATGTCGGCCACTAGGTGTAGTGTCTGACAGGCCGACAGACCCAAGATGTAGAAGGTCAGCCGGACCGCAGAAACCGACCCGGATCACCTCCGGGAGCCACCGGCGGAGGCGGTGCCGCAGAGACGGAATTTCGGGGCCGACCGGCGCGCTGAACAGCAATGAGTGCCACCCGTTGAACAAGTCCGAAGTCAAGTACAAGTCGATCAACCATCGACTTCGCTGAGCAGAGTGAGGGAGACGTAGGAGAAGATGAGCGTCACCGTGTACACCAAGCCCGCCTGCGTGCAGTGCAACGCCACCTACAAGGCGCTGGACAAGCTGGGCGTCGCCTACGAGGTCGTCGACATCAGCATGGACAACGAGGCCCGTGACTACGTCATGGCCCTGGGCTACCTGCAGGCACCCGTCGTCGTCGCCGGCGACGAGCACTGGTCGGGCTTCCGGCCGGACCGGATCAAGGCGCTGGCCGCCGCGGCCGCGGAGATCGCTTAATCACATCCACCAACGAGACCGAGAGGGAGGGGTCGACCGTGCCGAGCACTGACACCGAGCGCGCCGAACACGCGCAGCCGGTGGGCAGCTTGGTCTACTTCTCCAGCGTGTCGGAGTACACCCACCGATTCGTGGAAAAGCTCGACTGGCCCGGGCCGGTGACACGCATCCCGCTGCATGACCGCATCGAGGTCCATTCCCCGTACGTGCTGATCCTGCCGACCTACGGCGGCGGACGCGCCAACGGCCCGGACCCCGACGCCGGGGGTTACGTCCCCAAGCAGGTCATCGCTTTTCTGAACAACGAACACAACCGGTCGTTGATCCGCGGCGTGATCGCCGCGGGCAACACCAACTTCGGCGCCGAGTTCGCCTACGCGGGCGAGATCGTCTCGCGTAAGTGCGGCGTCCCGTATCTCTACCGATTCGAACTCATGGGAACGACGGACGACGTCTTCGCCGTCCGGGCGGGCCTGAAGGACTTCTGGAAGGAACAGACGTGCCACCTACCGTCACAGCTGCAGAACCTGTAGTCACCTCGGGCGCGCACACTGCTGCGCCTTCCGGGACGCAGAGCGAACTCGACTACCACGCGTTGAACGCGATGCTGAATCTGTACGACGCCGACGGCAAGATTCAGTTCGACAAGGACGTGCTGGCGGCTCGGGAGTTCTTCCTGCAGCACGTCAACCAGAACACCGTCTTCTTCCACAGTCAGGACGAGAAGCTCGACTACCTGATCGAGAAGGAGTACTACGAGCGCGAGGTGCTCGACCAGTACTCGCGCAACTTCGTCAAGACGCTGCTGGATCGCGCCTACGGCAAGAAGTTCCGGTTCCCGACGTTCCTGGGTGCGTTCAAGTACTACACCTCCTACACGCTGAAGACCTTCGACGGGAAGCGCTACCTCGAACGCTTCGAGGACCGCGTGGTCATGGTGGCGCTCACGTTGGCCGCCGGCGACACCACCTTGGCCGAGAAGCTGGTCGACGAGATCATCGACGGTCGGTTCCAGCCGGCCACCCCGACGTTCCTGAACTCGGGCAAGAAACAGCGCGGTGAGCCGGTGAGCTGCTTCCTGCTGCGCATCGAGGACAACATGGAGTCCATCGGCCGCTCCATCAACTCCGCGTTGCAGCTGTCCAAGCGCGGCGGCGGAGTCGCGTTGCTGCTGACCAACATTCGCGAGCACGGCGCGCCGATCAAGAACATCGAGAACCAGAGCTCGGGCGTCATTCCGATCATGAAGCTGTTGGAGGACTCGTTCTCCTACGCCAATCAGCTCGGTGCCCGCCAAGGCGCTGGGGCGGTGTACCTGCACGCGCACCACCCCGACATCTACCGCTTCCTGGACACCAAGCGGGAGAACGCCGACGAGAAGATCCGGATCAAGACGCTGAGCCTCGGCGTGGTGATCCCGGACATCACCTTCGAGCTGGCCAAGAAGAACGAGGACATGTACCTGTTCTCGCCGTACGACGTCGAGCGCGTCTACGGGGTGCCGTTCGCCGACGTCTCGGTCACCGAGAAGTACTACGAGATGGTCGACGACGCGCGGATCCACAAGACCAAGATCAAGGCCCGCGAGTTCTTCCAGACGCTGGCCGAGCTCCAGTTCGAATCCGGTTATCCGTACGTCATGTTCGAGGACACGGTGAACCGCGCCAACCCGATCGACGGCAAGATCACCCACTCCAACCTGTGCTCGGAGATCCTGCAGGTCTCGACCGCCTCGGAGTACAACGAGGATCTGTCGTATTCCAAGGTCGGCAAGGACATCTCGTGCAACCTCGGCTCGCTGAACATCGCCAAGGCGATGGACTCGCCGGACTTCGCGCAGACCATCGAGGTGGCCATCCGCGGGCTGACCGCGGTGTCGGATCAGACCAGCATCGCCTCGGTGCCCTCGATCGAGAAGGGCAACAACGAGTCGCACGCCATCGGCCTGGGGCAGATGAACCTGCACGGCTACCTGGCGCGGGAGCGGGTCTTCTACGGCTCCGAAGAGGGCATCGACTTCACCAACATCTACTTCTATACGGTGCTCTACCACGCGCTGCGGGCATCGAACAAGATCGCCATCGAACGCGGCACCTCCTTCAGCGGCTTCGAACGCTCGAAGTACGCCTCGGGTGAGTTCTTCGACAAGTACACCGACCAGGTGTGGGAGCCCGCGACCGACCGGGTGCGTCAACTGTTCGCCGACGCCGGCATTCGCATTCCCACGCAGGAGGATTGGCTGCGGCTGAAGGAATCGGTGCAGACCCACGGGATCTACAACCAGAACCTGCAGGCCGTCCCGCCCACGGGGTCGATCTCCTACATCAACCACTCGACGTCCTCGATCCACCCGATCGCCAGCAAGGTGGAGATCCGCAAGGAAGGCAAGATCGGCCGCGTCTACTACCCGGCGCCCTACATGACCAACGACAACCTGGAGTACTACCAGGACGCCTACGAGATCGGCTTCGAGAAGGTCATCGACACCTACGCCGCAGCCACCCAGCATGTGGACCAAGGGCTGAGCCTGACGCTGTTCTTCAAGGACACCGCCACCACGCGCGACGTGAACAAGGCGCAGATCTACGCGTGGCGCAAGGGGATCAAGACGCTGTACTACATCCGGCTGCGCCAGATGGCCCTCGAGGGCACTGAGGTGGAGGGTTGCGTCAGCTGCATGTTGTGACCGCGGCGCCGGTGCCCTGCGGCGCCGGCACTGCGAATTCATCCGTCCGCGCGGCGTGTTTGCGGATGAATTCGCAGTCTCGCCCCGGTCAGTCCCCGCGCGCCTGCTCGGCGCGCACCGCCTTGAGGCGCCGCTGCTCGCGCAGCACTTCCTGGTAGCTCTCGCGCTCGGCGACCAGCCAGTCCGGCTGCTCCTCGAGCAGCGCATCGATCTGCTCGGTGGTCAGGGCCTTCTCGACGCCGCCTCGGGTGAGACCCGCGATCGAGATGCCCAGCTTGGCGGCCACCAGGTTCTTCGGGTGCGGCCCGTTCCTGCGCAGATCCTGCAGCCACTGCGGCGGATCGGCCTGCAGCGCCGCGAGTGCGCCGCGGGTGATCGGGTTCTCCTGGAACTCCGCCGGCGTGGCCGGCAGGTACACGTCGAGCTTCTTGGCCGCCGTGGCGGGTTTCATGGACTGCGCGTTCGGCCGGCTCATGGGGGTCAGCCTATCGGTAGCCTGAGGCGATGATCGCGCGCTCACTGACCCTCGGGTACGTCCCCGGCGCGACACCGGCCAAGTGGGCACGCAACTGGGCCCAGCGCCGGCCCGACGTGCCGCTGCAGCTGACCCTGGTGGCCGCGGCGGACGCGGCCGATGCGGTTCGGGCCGGCGTCGTCGACGTAGCGGTGCTGCGGTTGCCGGCCGACACCTCCGGGTTGGCGGTCATCCCGCTGTACGAGGAGGCGACGGTTGCGGTGGTGCCGGCCGATCATCTGCTCACCGCGGCCGACGAGATTACCGCAACGGACCTGGACGACGAGCCCGTGCTGGTGCCCCGCGATCACGTGCTGGACTGGGCGGAGCAGCCCGGCACCCCGGTCGAGCACCGGCCCGAAACAACCCGGGATGCAATGGAACTCGTCGCGGCGGGAATCGGTCTGCTGTTGGTTCCGCAGTCGTTGGCGCGGCTGCATCACCGCAAGGACCTCGCCTATCGCCCCATCGCGGATGCGCCCACCTGCCCGGTGGCACTCGCGGTCCCGGACGGCGAGCAGTCGGAGTTGATCGAGGAGTTCATCGGCATCGTGCGGGGCCGCAAGCCCGGGTCGTCGCGCGGGCAGTCGCAGCCGGCCCCCAAACGCACCGCGCGGGAGAAGACGCTCGCGAAGCAGGCCGCCCGGGCGACCGCCGGTAAGGGCGTCCGCAAGTCAGGGCGGGCCGGGCGTGGTCGACGCTGACGCGGGGCTGGCCTCGCCGACAGTGCGGTCTCATACGCGTGTGCGGCGTAGTAAGAGCGCTATGTCGAAGAACGCTGATGAAAAAGACGTCCTCCTGATGTCGTTAACGGGCTTGGAATCCCAAAACATCAAGGAGGACGTCATGACTCAGGGTAGTAGCTTGTCGCGAGGTGACAAGCGTCGTAATGCGCGGTTGGCTCAGATGCGCGGGTTGGTTCCGTTATGCAACGCGATCGTGGGGATCGATCTGGCTGACGAGAAGCAGGCCGTGGTGGTCACTGATCACGATTCGCAGGTATTGGCTCGGCGCCGGGTGCGGGCCAAGGCCTGGAATCTGACTCCGGTTCTGGCGTGGGCTCGTCACGTAGCCCGTGAGCACGGTTACATCGATGTGACGGTCGGGTGTGAGCCGACTGGTCATCGGTGGCGGGTGCTGGATCAGCTTGCTGCCCAACAGGACATGGCCTTGGTGTGTGTGCAGCCGTTGCTGGTGGGGCGGGCCCGTGAGGCCGAGGATTACACCCGCGACAAGAGCGACGACAAGGACGCGGTGTTGATCGCCCGCCTCGTCGGACAGTTGCGCTGCTATGCCCCTGAGCGTGCCGATGAGACCTGGGCGCGGTTGCGTCAGCTCGGTGCCCGCCGGGAACAGCTGATCGTCGAGGCGACTGCGTGCGTGCAGCAGCTGCGGGATCTGCTGGAGTGCGCGTGGCCTGCGGTGTTGGGTGCGGCGGGGTCGCCGTTTGACTCCACCAACTGGTGTGCCGCGCTGGCGGTAGTGCTGAAGCGCTGTGATGGTGACCCGACACGACTGGCCCGGCTGGGCCTGGTGCGGTTCCAGGCTGCGGTGCGCCGCGAGCTGCCCTGTTGGGGTGGCCAGCGGCTGTGGCGGCGCATCGTCGGCGCGGTCTTCGCTTCGCTCACCGATCCGGCCGGGGTGATTACCCAACGTCGTGGGGCGTTGGAACGTGCGGGGTGGGTACTGGCCGATTGGCACTCGACTAAGGCCCGACTGGCTCAGGTGGAGGGTTGCATGGTCGACATCCTCGACCAGCTAGAACTCACCGCCCTGGTCACCAGCATTCCCGGCGTCTCGGCCATAGGCGCGGCAGCGATCCTGGCCGAGACCGGCGACCCCACCCGCTTCGACACCCCCCGCGCACTGGCCAAACACGCCGGACTCTGTCCCCGGGACAACAGCAGCGGCACGGCTACCGGCCGGTCCAGGATCTCCGGTCGCGGTCGGCCTCGGCTACGCCTGGCAGCGTGGCGCGCGGTCTGGGGGGCGTTGCCCAGTAATCCGGTAATGGCTTCCCGTTACCGATACCTGACCACCCGAGCGGACAACCCATTATCGGATGGACAGGCCAGGGCGGCGATCGCTGCAGCATTGCTGCGCTGGTTGCACGTCATCACCACCCAGCGCGTCAGCTGGGATCCTGTGATGGCCGGCGTCAGCGAAATATCTCCTGCAGCTTGAAACAACCTCTACACACAATCCACCTGAAGAGCAGGTTGGGCCAAGCTCCACGCGGCGTAGAGGACCACCTCGAGCGACACCCTGAGCAGGCCCACCCGTCCCTCAACGAACTCGATTGCACGCTGTCGGGGACCACCCCGTTTGACGAACTACGTTGAGACGCAGGGAACGGGTCGGCCCCCAACCCCTTGACTAAATCCTCTTACGTTGGTGTCGCGTAGCAAACCGCACTCTCGGCGCGCACGGCTTGCGGTCAGATCGTCACGGACCCATCGTCATTGATGGTCCAGAACGGGTTGTGCGCCACTTCCCACACGTGACCGTCGAGATCGGCGAAGTACCCCGAGTAGCCGCCCCAGTGGGTCTTGTGTGCGGGTTTGACGATCGTCGCGCCGGCCGCCTGCACCCTGGCCATTGTGGCGTCGACGTCGGCGTCGGTGCGTTCGTTGATGGCGATGCTGATGCCGCTGAACCGGCCGTCGACCACCTGTCCGGCATCGTCGGCAAGATCGTCGCGGCCGAACAACGCGAGCGCGATCCCGGGCAGTTGGTAGAAGACCACGCCTTCCGGGGCCTGCGCGGGGGTCCAGCCCAACCCGGCCTCGAAGAACTCGCGGGATCTGGCCAGGTCGTCGACGCCGAGGGTGATCAGGCTGATGCGTTGCTCCATAGTGGAAAGGTTAGTCGGCCGCGGCAACCGCGGATATCCGTCGATCACAGGCCGCGGACCTGCGGGACCCTCTAGTCTGACGAGCACGGCAAACTCGTGCTCGGCTGAGCGAAAGTGTCGGGGGGACATGCGCTACGACGGCTTCATCTCGTACTCCCACGCGGCGGACGGTGAACTGGCGCCCGCCCTGCAACGGGCCCTGCAGCGGATGGCCAAACCGTGGTACCGGCGACGCTCGCTGGAGGTGTTCCGGGACGAGACGGGGCTGTCGGTGGACCCGCACCTGTGGGGCGCCATCGTGGCCGCGCTGGACGACTCGGAATGGTTCTTGCTGCTGACATCCCCGCAGGCGGCCGCTTCCGAATGGGTCAATCGCGAGATCGAGCACTGGAAGTCGCACCGCTCCGTCGACAAGATCTTGCCCGTCCTGACGGAGGGCCACTGGGAATGGGACGCCGCCGCCGGCGATTTCACCGCGAATTCCGATGCGGTCCCACCGGCGCTGCGGGGCGTGTTCACCGACGAGCCGCGCCATCTCGACCTGCGCTGGGCCCGGCAGGAGAAGCAGGTCGACCTGCACAACAGTCGCTTCCGGAATGCCGTGGCGGAGTTGGCCGCACCGCTGCACGGCCGCAGCAAGGACGAGATCGAGGGCGAGGACGTTCGCCAACACCGACGGACCGTCCGGATCACGTGGGCGGCCACCATCGCCCTGGCGTTGTTGACGGTGGCCGCGCTGGTCGGGGCCGGGGTCGCGGTCCGCAACGCACAGCACGCCGAGCAGCGACGCATCCAGGCCGAAGCGCAGCGCCTGGCAGCACAAAGTCAATCCGAACTCGAACGTCCAGACCTCGCCTTCCTGCTGGCCGCACACGGATACCGCCTGGACGCCGGGGTGCGGACCCAGAGCGCCCTGCTCACCGCGGTGGCCAACCACCCCGAGATCAAGATGCGGATTGGCGCCGACGCACCGGTGACGGCCGTGGCCACTTCCGCTGCCTCCGACCGGGTGTGGATCGGCACCGCTGACGGCGGTCTTACGGTGCACCGCTTCTCCGACGGTGCCGAACTGGCGCGCGCCGACGAACTGTTCGCCCGCGAGGTGGTGGCGATGTATCCGGGCGGCGCCGGTTCCGACACGGTGGTGGTCACCGACGGCGCCGTCGTCCTGACCCTCGACGCTGACTTGGCGCTACGGCAGACCCGCACACCCGGGCAGGCGGTGCAATCCCTTGCCGTCGAGGCGAAGACCGGACGGGTGGCCGCCGGTACCGGCGACGGTCACGTGATCGTCTGGGAGCCAGGACAATCCGAGCCGACGGAGACGCTGACGGCGTCGGGCGCCGTCGCCGACGGCGAATTCTCCTGGGTCACCGCGCTGGCCTGGACACCCGACGGCGGGCTGATCGCGGCCAGCGCCGACGGATCGTTTCGTCGGTTCGATCCGGGCGCCGCGGACGCGCCGGTCTGGGAGCAACGAGACGCGGCCGCACCCGGCGGGTGGGTTTCGGCCATCGCCGTGGTGGCGGACGGCACCGTGGTCACCGGTGCGACCGACGGGACGGTCGGGTTCTGGTCCGGGGGCGACGGCGCCCTGACGGACGCCGGTCTCACAGCGCTGCACCTTGATTCGGTGACCGCGCTCGCCGCGACCGGCGATCCAGCGGAGTCCGGTTCGGTGGCCTCGGTGTCCGACGACGGGTCGCTGGTCTACTGGAACCACCTCAGTGGCGCCCAACCGCTGGCGCCGTTGCGCGTCGACGAGCAGGCGGTCACCGCCGTGGCGTGGGACCCCGCCAACCCGGCACACGGGGTCACCGGCGGCCGGGCCGGCGGGGTGGTGCTGCTCGACTACGGCGACGATGCGCGTCGACCGCTCGCACGGCCGGTCGAGGGATGGACCCGCGCCGTCGCGGTCGCCCTGGCCCCGGAGGGCGATCGGTTGGCCGTGGTCCGTGACGACGGCGCGTCGACGAGTCAACTGGTTCTCACCGGCGCGGATCAACCCGACCCGAACAGCAGATCGGTGCCCGTCGACGGCACGGTGGAACAGCTCGCCCTCACCCCCGACGGCAATCTGGCGTTGGCGGGCACCGGCGACGGTGCTGTCGCCGTCTGGGACGGTACGGCCGGGGCGACGACGGTGACCGAGGTCGCGCCGGGTCAGGTGGTCAGCCGGCTCGCCGTCGCCGCCGACGGCACCACGGTGGCCACCGGGGCCCAACACCTCGACGACACCTCGGGCGGGCCGGCGACTGTCCAGCTGTGGCGGCTCGAGGGCCGAGAGTTACTGGCACAGCATCAGATCGAAGCCCCGCGGTTCGGCTACGGGCTGGCCTTCACCCCGGACGGGACGGCCTTGGTGATCGGCGGCGCCGGCGAATTCCTGATCCATCCGATCGACGCCGGCGAACCGGTCCGGGTCGATCTGGGCGACGACTGGACCCGCTCGCTGGCGGTCTCGCCCGACGGCGCAACCGTGGCGGTCGGTTTGGGCAGCGGGCCGGTGCGGCTGTTCGACGTCCGCACCGGCGAAACCACCGGCGACGATCTTCGGGTGGCGGCGCGGGTCACCGACCTGGCCTTCGGGGCCGACGGCACGCAACTGGTGACGGTGTCCCAGGACGGCAGCTTCATCGTGTGGGATGTGGCCGGCCGCAGCCGATTGTCGGATCGCGCACTCACCGTGGCCGGGCCCGGCGCGGCGGCGACCGGACGTCTGCAGACCAGCCTGGGCCTCGCCCCCGACCGCGCGGTGACGGCCACGGCCGCCGATGGGCTGCTGGTGCAGTGGTCACTGTCCCCCGAAGACTGGATCGCCGAAGGGTGCCGGGTCCATCGCCGGGATTTGACCGCGGCCGAACAGGACCGCTACGACCTACAGGGCGCCCCGCCGATCTGTGCGCCGTGAGCGGTCAGGGCGCACCGGTGTCGCCAGGCGGGGCACCGTCGACCGGACGGTAGCGTTTGGCGAACTCCGGCGCACGGACCGGCCAGCACTCACCGGCATCGCCGCGCACCACCCAGTCACCGGCGTGGGCCGTCGCGGCACCTTCCAGGGTTTCGATGACCTCACCGTCGCGGGCGGGTCGGGCCAGGACCACGCCCCGGCGTCGCCACCGCCGCCCCTCGAGATGTTCGTAGCTGGATCGGAAGATGTCCTCGCGCACCGACCACGGCTCGTCGTCCTCGGACTCGCGGACTTCCCAATCGCCGGCCTCCCCGCGCAACGTCAGCCCGGAGTGCGTGACCCACGTCCACGGCCGGTCGCGCTGCACCGCGAGCACCGTTCCGGTGCGTTGAAAGGACTGCCAGCCACCGTTGATCATTCGGCCGCCGCCACCGGCCTGGAGCGGTAGCCGAGTTCGCGGAGCTTGGACAGGGTCGCCGCGAGGCTGGCCACGGCCTTGTCGAGCTTGTCCGGGTCGGCCTCGATATCGGACCAGTCGACCAGATTGGGGTGCACCTTGCGGCTGTTGTCACGGGTAGCCCCGGCCACCCAGCCGTACCGCCGGTAGAACCGACACCAGTCCTCGTGTTCGGCGCGGGCCATGGCGAAGATGGCGGATTCGTCGAATCCCATCGCCTTCAGCTGATCCAGCGGACTCAGGTGCTGCATCCCCTGGGCCGGCCAGGGGGCGGCCGAGGTGCCCCAGGTGTTCCAGGAGTGTCCCCCGATGGCTTCGACCATCCACAGTGCGTTGTTGACCTGGCGGCGATTGGATTCGCGGTAGAACTCGTCGAGTTCGTGCCACGGGGCGCTGGCCGATGTTCCACCGGGTCGCGCGTAGCGCTCGTGGATCAGCCGTGCGGCCAGCTCCCAGGCGTCGTGGGCCGCGTCGTCGGGGATGTCCATGGTCAACGGGTAACTGTGCAGCCGGCCGATCAGGGGAGCGCTGCGCCAGGCGCCCTGCTGGTCGGCGGCCGGGTCGAAGGCATGTATCGCGGTGTCCGGGTAGCGCACGGCGAGCCGGGTGCCGAACCCACGGACGGCATCGTCGTCGACGAGGATGACCGCCACCGACCGCGGGTCGGCGCCGTCGTCGTCGATCAGTGACATCATCAGTGGTACAGCGGGTTTGGCCGCGATGGCCGTCAACGCCGGCCGGTCGTGCGGCAATCCGGTCTGACGGCGGGAGTACTCGTGGTCGTTGAGGTAGTCGGTGGCATCCTCGGCGACGATGAGGGTCTGCGGCAGCGACGGCTGATCGTAATAGTCGCGTTCGAGTTGGCGTTGCGAGATCTCCGCGCACAGTGCCAGGGTCAGTCGCGAAGCGCCACACAGCAGTATGCGCGTGATGGCCGGGTCCGAGGTGACGTGCTCGACCAGCCGGCGTGCCGTCACTTCGTAGCGCCCCACGGCGTCGGGTGCCCAGAGCCGACTCGGATCACCGAATTGTTTTGCCCGCCATGCGGTCGCCTGCCACGGGTCGTCGATGCGCACGATCAGCGGGATGCGTATCCGGCCATCTCGGGTGCCGAGGTGGTCGGTGATGGTGGCCAGCCGGGCAAGATTGGCCGACGGGTCCGGTGCCAGCAGGTACAGCGCATCGAGTTTGCGCCACAACGAGACATCGGTGAGCGTGGCGGGTCGGTCGAAATCCACCGTGACGATTCGCGCACCCTGGCTGCGAGCCTGGCCGATGCAGGGCCGGTCCGGGTCGTCGGTGAGGATGACCAGGGTGCTGCGCGGATCGAGGGTGCGCCGGACGGCAGCGATCATCGACTGACCGTCGTCGTCGAGGTCGACGACCGCGGTGACCCGGCGGGCGAAATACACTCGCAGGCGATCCAACCGGGCCTGGAACAACGCCATGCCGACCCCGACGATGCTCAGGAAGACCGCCGCCAACGCCGAGAGCTGGGCGACGTTGAGGGCCACCGGCAGCTCGGCCGGGCAGGCGCCCGTATCCAGCGATTGCTGGGGACTGCCCCCTTTGACCACCGACGCGGTCCACAGCACCGGCGTGAAGAACGTGGGGTGGGAGTCGTCGTGGCAGCGCCAGTAGGAGGCCATCCCCAGCAGCGCGCTGATCCCGGCCAGCCCGGCGACGATCGCCACCGGGGCGCCGCGGCGGTGTCCATCCCGGGACCGGTTCAGCGCGATTCCCAACACCGCCAGCACGGCGACGGTCACGGCGATACTCAGCGCAGAGTTGGGTTGCCCGAACCCGTTCAGCGGCGCCGGCACGGCGTCGCGCACCTGCGGCCACGCGGCGATGACGGCCAGATATCCGATCAGCAGCGCAGCGAGCGCGCCGAAGCCGACCCGTACCACGCTCCACGTGTCCCCGGCGCTGCGCACCGCCAAATCCTAGTAGCTGTGCTGCGGCCCCTGTGCCTTCTTGTACAAGCCTTTGAGTAACCGGTCCCGAAACGCGGCATTATCGAGCAGCTTGAGGCCCGTCTCGGCGACCTTCGGATGGCCGATCAACCGGTGAAAGATCCGCCCGCGCCGGTACTCCCGGCCCCAGCTGGCCTCCAGGCGCTGCTGGTAGTTGGTGAAGTCGTCGGGTCCGCCGTTGGTCAACGCCGCGACCGCGCTCTCGCCGGCCACCAGACCCGACTCCAGGGCCTTGGAGATACCCGCACCCGAGGCCGGTTTACCGGCCCCCAGCGCGTCGCCGGCGAACAGCACGCCCGGGCGCCACGGCGGCCACGCGGTGAAACCCATCGGCAGTCGCCAGGCCCGCACGCTCTTGTTCTTCTTGAGCTCGTCGATGCCGGGTAGCTCCCACTCGGCGGGCAGCGTGCGCAGGAACTCGCCGAGAAACTGAGTTGCGTTGATGGACTGCCACTTTCGATAGCTGTTGACGTAACCCAGGCCGATGTTGAATCGGCCGCCGCCCATTGGGAACACCCAGCCGTATCCGGGTAACTGGTCGCCCTCGAACAACAGCTTGCAGTAGATGTCGAGGCTGTCGGTGTCGGGGCGTTCGGCGTGCATCTCGGAGCGGATCGCGATCGCCGAATAGCCGTTGTAGTGCGAGTCGATCTTCATCGCGCGCTTGATGGGGGAGTAGGCGCCATCGGCGGCGATCACCGCGTCCGCCAGGATCTTCTCGCCGCTCTTGAGCACCACCCCCGCGACGCGACCGCGGGCGTCGACCTCCGGGCCGGCGACCTCCGCGGACTGGCGCACCGTGACCCCGGCGGCCTCGGCGTGTTTGAGCAGCAGCATGTCCAGTTCGGAACGGCTGACGGTGTGGCCGTGGCTCGGCATGCCGGGGCGCTTGGGGAAGGACAGTTCCCACCGACTGGGGCTGAATACGGTGACCCGGTCGATGCGGTGGAACTTGCTGACCTCGGTGGCCAGTCCCATCCTCTGCAGGTAGCTGACCGCGCGTGCGGTCAGTCCGTCGCCGCATGGCTTGTCGCGGGGGAAGTCCGCCTTGTCGAGCACTATCACGCGGGCGCCGGCCTGAGCCGCCTGCCACGCTGCCGCCGACCCTGCGGGCCCCCCGCCAGAGATCGCCACGTCGAATCGCTGCGTCACAAATGGATCTCGTTTCGCTGCTCGTCGTTGCTGGTCATCGTTTTGTGGAGTTTGTGGTCCTGCTCAAGCGTACGCCGCGGCGCCATTCGGCGCGGTCCACGCGCCTGGCGGTCAAATACTTTGGGTTTCAAGTTGTTTCATCGGAGCTGACTGATCTGTGATCGATCTCATCGCCGATTCTCCGGCGTGTATGTCCTGTAGTGCCAGGTCAGCGCGCCGGTGGGAGTACAGTGCTGGGCGTGCGCGTGCCTCGACCCAAGCCGAAGCCGGGCGGTGAGACCACCGCCGGGCCGAAGGTCGACGCCCGCAGCGAGCGCTGGCGCGAGCACCGCAAGCAGGTTCGGGCGCAGATCGTGGACGCGGCCTTCCGGGCGATCGACCAACGCGGCCCGGAGGTCAGCGTGCGTGAGATCGCCGAGGAGGCCGGCACCGCCAAGCCGAAGATCTACCGGCACTTCACCGACAAGGCGGATCTGTTCCAGGCCATCGGTGAACGGCTGCGCGACATGCTGTGGGCCGAGATCTTCCCGGTGATCAACCTGACCACCGACTCGGCCAGCGAGGTCATCAAGCGCAGCATCGAGCAGTACGTGTACCTGGTGGACGAGCACCCCAACGTGGTCCGATTCGTGCTGCAGGGCCGTTTCCCGGAGCAGGCCGAGGCCACCATGCGGGCGGTCAACGAGGGCCGTGAGATCACGCTGGCGATGGCCGAGCTGTTCAACAACGAGTTGCGCGAGATGGAGCTCGACCGGCAGGCGATGGAGCTCGCGGCGTTCGCGACCTTCGGGACCGCCGCGTCCTCGACGGATTGGTGGCTGGGCCCGAGTCCGGACAGTCCCCGGCGGATGCCTCGCGACAGGTTCATCGAGCATCTCGCCACCATCATGATGGGCGCGATCATCGGCACGACGGCGCTGTTGGGCGTCAAAATCGATCCTGACCTGCCCATTCACCAGGCCGTCCCGCGCGACGAGGCCAGCGGGTAGTTCCCGGTACCGCCGGTTCCGCATATTGCGGGTAGCGTGGGTGCATGACCGACGCCAACGCGCCCGTGCACACCCGCGCTCTGATCATCGGCACCGGATTCTCCGGCATCGGAATGGCCATCGCCCTCCAGCAGCAGGGGGTGGATTTCCTCCTGCTCGAGAAGGCCGACGAGATCGGTGGCACCTGGCGGGACAACACCTATCCGGGCTGCGCCTGCGACATCCCGTCGCACATGTACTCGTTCTCCTTCGAACCGAAGCCCGACTGGACGCACATGTGGTCGTTCCAGCCCGAGATCCAGGACTATCTGCTCGGCGTCACCCGCAAGTACGGGCTGCGCCGCTACATCCACTTCGACGCGCACGTAGACCGGGCGGTGTGGGACGACGAGGAACTGCGCTGGCACGTATTCACCACCGGCGGTGCCGAATACGTGGCGCAGTTCCTCATCTCCGGCGCCGGCGGACTGCACATCCCGTTCATCCCGGAGTTCGAGGGTCTCGACGAATTCGGCGGCGCGGCTTTTCATTCCGCGCGCTGGGACCACGACGTCGACCTCACCGGCAAGCGGGTCGCGGTGATCGGCACCGGGGCCAGCGCCATCCAGATCGTGCCCGAGATCGTCCGCGAGGTCGCCGAACTGCAGCTCTACCAGCGCACACCGGCCTGGGTGATGCCGCGGCCCAACAACCCGATCCCACCGGCGCTGCGCCGGATCTTCTCCTATGTGCCCGGCACCCGGGCGGCCCTGCGTGCCGGCATCTACTGGGTCCACGAGGGCGTCGGGTTCGCGATGACCAAAGCTCCGCGGCTGCTGAAAATCGGTGAGCTGCTGGGCAAGTGGAACATCCGCCGCCACATCAAGGACCCGCAGCTGCGCCGCAAGCTCACCCCCGACTATCGGGCCGGCTGTAAGCGGATCCTCAACTCCGACACCTACTATCGCGGCATCGCCGATCCCAGGACCACCGTGATCACCGACGGGATCAGCCGCTTCACCGCCGACGGCATCGTCACCGCCGACGGCACCGAGCGGCCGGTGGACGTCGTGGTGTTCGCCACCGGCTTCCACGTCACCGACTCCTACACCTACGTCGACATCAAGGGGCCCGGCGGGGAGGATCTGGTGGACCGCTGGAACCGGGAGGGGCTCTCGGCGCTGCGCGGCATCACCGTGGCCGACATGCCCAATCTGTTCTTCCTGCTCGGGCCCAACACCGCGCTGGGGCACAACTCGGTGGTCTTCATGATCGAGTCGCAGATCCGCTACGTCGCCCAGGCGATCGCGGCCACCGACAAGGCCGGGGCGGCCGGGCTGGCGCCGACGCGCGCCGCCGCCGAGCGCTACAACGCCCGGTTGCAGGACGACCTGGCCGGCACGGTGTTCAACACCGGCGGGTGCCGCAGCTGGTACATGGACGCCCACGGCGTCAACCGGACGCTGTGGAGCGGCATGACCTGGCAGTACTGGTTGGCGACGCGGTCGTTGGACCTCGACGAATACCGGTTGATCCCGTCGAACTGAGCGCCCCGGCGACACAAGGTGTTGTGTTGCCGCGTGTTGTCGCACCCCAGCGGTAGTGTTGCTGGCACGGGTTAGTTCTATCGAGTTCCACGTCCAAGAGGGGTTCAGGTGTCCGACGGAATGAAGCTGATCGATCGGGTTTCGGCCATCAACTGGAACCGGGTGCAAGACGAGAAGGATGCCGAGGTCTGGGACCGCCTGACGGGTAACTTCTGGCTGCCGGAGAAGGTGCCGGTGTCCAACGACATCCCGTCGTGGGGCACGCTGACCGACCACGAGAAGCAACTCACCATGCGGGTCTTCACCGGCCTGACCATGCTGGACACCATCCAGGGCACGGTCGGCGCGGTCAGCCTGATCCCGGATGCGCTGACCCCGCACGAGGAGGCGGTGTACACCAACATCGCGTTCATGGAGTCGGTGCACGCCAAGAGCTACAGCCAGATCTTCTCCACGCTGTGCTCCACCGCCGAGATCGACGACGCGTTCCGCTGGTCGGAGGAGAACCAGAACCTGCAGCGCAAGGCCGAGATCGTGCTGCGGTACTACAACGGCGACGAGCCGCTCAAGCGCAAGGTGGCCTCCACGCTGCTCGAGAGCTTCCTGTTCTACTCGGGCTTCTACTTGCCGATGTACTGGAGCAGCCGGGCCAAGCTCACCAACACCGCCGACATGATCCGGCTGATCATCCGCGACGAGGCCGTGCACGGGTACTACATCGGCTACAAGTACCAAAAAGGTCTGGCCATGCAGGACGCCGCCGCCCAGCAGGAGCTCAAGGACTACACCTACGAGCTGCTGTTCGAGCTCTACGACAACGAGGTCGAGTACACCCAGGACCTCTACGACGAGGTCGGGCTCACCGAGGACGTCAAGAAGTTCCTGCGCTACAACGCCAACAAGGCGCTGATGAACCTCGGCTACGAGGCCCTGTTCCCGCGCGACGAGACCGACGTCAACCCGGCGATCCTGTCGGCGCTGAGCCCCAACGCCGACGAGAACCACGACTTCTTCTCCGGGTCGGGCAGCTCGTATGTCATCGGCAAGGCCGTCGTCACCGAGGACGACGACTGGGACTTCTGACCCGTCAGATGGTCGAGGCGTCGATCACGAACCGGTAGCGCACGTCGCTGGAGACCACGCGCTGGTAGGCCTCGTTGATGTAGGACGCCTCGATCACCTCGATCTCCGGGGTGACGTCGTGCTCGGCGCAGAAGTCGAGCATGTCCTGGGTTTCCGGGATGCCGCCGATCATGGAGCCGGTCAGGCTGCGGCGCATGGCGCCCAGTGGGAAGAACGGCACCACCAGCGGCTTCTCGGGGGCGCCGAGTTCGACCAGCGTGCCGTCGAGGGCCAGCAGGCCCAGGTAGGCGGCCATGTCCAGGTTGGCCGACACGGTGTTGATGATCAGGTCGAAGCGGCCGGCGAGTTGGGTGAAGGTGTCCGGGTCGCTGGTCGCGTGGTAGGCGACGGCGCCCAGCCGCAGCCCGTCCTCCATCTTCTTCAGCGACTGGCTGAGTACCGTGACCTCGGCGCCCATCGCGGTGGCCAGCTTGACGGCCATGTGGCCCAGGCCGCCGAGGCCGATCACGGCGACGCGCTTGTCCGGCCCGGCGTTCCAGTGCCGCAGCGGCGACCACACCGTGACCCCGGCGCACAGCAGGGGAGCGGCCTTGTCCAGCGAGATGGCGTCCGGGATGCGCAGCACGTAGTTCTCGTCGACCACCATCGCGGTGCTGTAGCCGCCGTAGGTGGGGCTGCCGTCGCGTTCGGTCGAGTTGTAGGTGCCGCGCATGCCGCCCGGTCCGGTGCAGTACTGCTGCAGCCCGGCCTCGCAGTTCTCGCACTCCCGGCAGGAGTCGACGAAACACCCGACGCCCACGCGATCACCGACCTGGTATCTGGTGACGGCCGAGCCGATCGCGGTGACCACCCCGGCGATCTCGTGGCCGGGCACCACCGGATAGTTCGCCCCGCCCCATTCCCCCTTGACGGTGTGGATGTCGGAGTGGCAGATCCCGGCGAACTTGATGTCGAAGGCCACGTCGTGCGGACCGAGGTCGCGGCGCTCGATGGTGGTCTTGGTCAGCGGGTCGGTGGCCGAGTTGGCGGCGTAAGCGGAAACTGTGGTCGTCATCTGTGCTGCGTGCCCTCTCCGGGTGGTCTCTGAGGTTGGATCTGGGAGCCGTCGTCTCCAGACCATGGTGGCAGAACCGCGCGCTACAGGCCGTTCGCGCGCAGCGATCCCGCGAAGCTCAGCCGCTCGTAGCGCACCAGCCCGGCCAGTTGGTACGGGTCCTCGGCCATGAGCTTCTCGGCCTCGGCGACGTCGATGTCACCGGTGATCAGCACGCCGCCCTGCTGGGACTCCTGACGTCCGGCCAGCAGCAGCCGGCCGGCCTCGATCTCGCGCTCGATCCACGCCACGTGCGCGGGCCGGGTCTGGTCGACGACCTCTAGGGGTTGCAGGTAGTCGAGCTTGAGCACGTGGAACATGGTGGGCCTTTCTGGTTCTTCGGGCGCTAGTTGATCGGGGCGTTGAGCCAGCGCAGGTCGTCGAGGATGCCGCGGGCGGCCACCGGGCCCTGACCGGTCTGCCAGACCTCGTTGTTGACGATGAACACCCGGTTGTCGCGGTTGGCCGACAGTGCGCGCCAGGCGTCGCTGCCGAGCACCGTGGTGGCGCGCTCCTTGGCCGCATCGGAGGCGAACGACACGTAGACGATGTCGGCCTCGACGGGGGCGAAGTCGGCGTCCTCGAGGTCGGTGGTGTCGATCTCCTCGAACGGCTGGTCGGTGAACCGTTGTGCCGCAGGACGATCCACCCCTACGGCGCCGAGCACGCTGGCCGGGAAGTTCTCGGCGCCGAACACCCGCACGGAGTCCTCGGTGAACTGCACCACCGAGGCCTGGAAGTGCGTCGCGTCGTTGGCGACACCGGTCTGCTCGGCATCCTCGTCGAAGTTGTCGACCACCTCGTCGGCGGCGTGCGCGCGGCCCGCGGCGGCCCCGATCGCCCGGACGTTGTCGCGCCAGTCGGCGCCCGCGGCGCCGGTGAAGACCGTCGGCGCGATCGCGGTCAGCCCGGCGTAGGCATCGGGGGTCAGCGCCCGCGAACCCAGGATCAGGTCCGGTTCCATCGCGGCGATCGCCGCGGTGTCGACCTCGGTGCGGCTGCCGACCGCCGGCAGCTCGTGGATCACGGTGCCCAGATACGACGGCTGGGCATCCGCACCGTCGGGCACGGCCGCGGCCACGATGCGCGACTGCAGGCCCAGGGCGCACAGCACGTCGAGCGCATCGCCGGCGAGGACGACGATGCGCTGCGGATCGGCCGGCACGTCGACCTCGCCGCGCTCGGTGCCGCTGGGCACCCGCCGGGGCGACTCGCCGGGATCGACGGCGGCCGGCTCGGCGGCGCAGGACTCGTCGGGCCGGCGCTGATTGCCCAGCACGCCCGCGCCGGCGATCGTCGTCGTACTGGTGATCACGCTGTCCGTCGGCGGGACCGGGGTCAGGCCTTGCGGCTCCGAACAGCCGGCGACCAGCAACGTTAACGTTGCGGCCAGAGCGACGGAAGTGGTGCGAATCGGCACGGATCCGACGGTAACACCCGGCCGCATCGCGACATCTACGACAGATTGTCGGACCCGCGCCGACAACGACGAAGATGGGGGATAGGATTCAGGCACAGAAGATCTAAAGTCCCCTGGCGCCATGCCCGGACATCGGATATTTGGAGGAGTTCTTGACCGCCGAAGCGCCCCCGTTGCGGGAACTCGAGGCCAATCGTCCCTACCGGGAGCGGATGGGCCCCAAGGGCAACCTGATCTACAAGCTCATCACGACGACCGATCACAAGCTGATCGGCATCATGTACTGCGTCGTCTGCTTCATCTTCTTCTTCATCGGCGGCCTGATGGCCCTGCTGATGCGCACGGAGTTGGCGATGCCGGGCCTGCAGTTCCTGTCGAACGAGCAGTTCAACCAGCTGTTCACCATGCACGGCACGGTGATGCTGCTGTTCTATGCGACCCCGATCGTGTTCGGCTTCGCCAACCTGGTGCTGCCGCTGCAGATCGGCGCGCCGGACGTGGCGTTCCCGCGGCTGAACGCGTTCTCGTTCTGGCTGTTCCTGTTCGGCGCACTGATCGCCACCTCCGGGTTCATCACCCCCGGTGGCGCCGCCGACTTCGGCTGGACCGGCTACGCGCCGCTCTCGGACGCCATCCACTCGCCGGGCGCCGGCGCCGACCTGTGGATCATGGGTCTGGGCGTCAGTGGTCTGGGCACCATCCTCGGTGGCGTCAACATGATCACCACGGTGGTCTGCATGCGCGCCCCGGGCATGACGATGTTCCGGATGCCGATCTTCACCTGGAACATCCTGGTGACCTCGATCCTGGTGCTGCTGGCCTTCCCGCTGCTGACCGCGGCGCTGCTGGGCCTGATCGCCGACCGACACCTGGGTGCGCACATTTATGACCCGGCCAACGGCGGTGTGCTGTTGTGGCAACACTTGTTCTGGTTCTTCGGACACCCCGAGGTGTACATCATTGCGCTGCCATTCTTCGGCATCGTCAGTGAGATCTTCCCGGTGTTCTCGCGCAAGCCGATCTTCGGTTACACCACGCTGATCTACGCGACGCTGGCCATCGCCGCGCTGTCGCTGGCGGTGTGGGCGCACCACATGTACGCGACCGGCGCCGTGCTGCTGCCGTTCTTCAGCTTCATGACGTTCCTGATCGCCGTGCCAACGGGTATCAAGTTCTTCAACTGGCTGGGCACGATGTGGAAGGGCCAATTGACGTTCGAGACACCGATGCTGTTCTCGGTCGGCTTCATCGTGACCTTCCTGCTCGGTGGCCTCTCGGGCGTGCTGCTGGCCAGCCCGCCGCTGGACTTCCACGTCACCGACAGCTACTTCGTGGTCGCGCACTTCCACTACGTGCTCTTCGGCACCATCGTGTTCGCCACCTACGCGGGCATCTACTTCTGGTTCCCGAAGATGACCGGCCGGATGCTCGACGAGCGCCTGGGCAAGCTGCACTTCTGGCTGACCCTGGTCGGCTTCCACACCACCTTCCTGGTGCAGCACTGGGTCGGCGATGAGGGCATGCCGCGCCGGTACGCCGACTACCTGGCCACCGACGGCTTCACCACGCTGAACGTGGTGTCCACCATCGGCTCGTTCATCCTGGGTATCTCGGTGCTGCCGTTCGTGTGGAACATCTTCAAGAGCTGGCGCTACGGCGAGGTCGTCACGGTCGACGACCCGTGGGGCTTCGGTAACTCCCTGGAGTGGGCGACCAGTTGCCCGCCGCCGCGGCACAACTTCACCGAGCTGCCCCGGATCCGTTCCGAGCGGCCCGCCTTCGAGCTGCACTATCCGCACATGGTCGAGCGGATGCGGGCCGAGGCGCACGTCGGACGGTCGCACGGCCCCGACGACGGTGACGTCACCCGGCTCGACGACGCAAACGTCCGCACTTAAGAGGTGACCGTGGCCCCCTTATCGGGGAAGGTACCGGTCCTCATCACGGTCACCGGTGTGGACCGACCGGGCGTCACCTCCGCACTGTTCGGCGTGCTGTCCACCCACAAGGTGGAGCTGCTGAACGTCGAGCAGGTGGTGATTCGCGGTCGGCTCACGCTCGGTGTCCTGGTGTCCGGATCGGCCGAGACCGTCGGCGGGACGGACTTCCACGACGCCGTCGAGAAGGCGATCCACGGGGTCGGCCTCGAGGTCACCATCGAGCGCAGCGACGACATCCCGGTCATCGTGGAGCCCTCGACGCACACCATCGTGCTGCTGGGGCGGCCCATCACCGCCGAGGCCTTCGGCGTGCTGGCCCGCGAGGCCGCGGCCCTCGGCGTCAACATCGACACCATCCGGGGCGTGTCCGACTACCCGGTCACCGGGTTGGAGTTGCGCGTCTCGGTGCCGCCTGGTGGGGCCGCGGAGTTGCAGAACGTGTTGGCGCGGGTGTCCGGTGAGCAGGGCGTGGACCTGTCCGTCGAGAACTATTCGCTGGAGCGACGGGCCAAGCGGCTCATCGTCTTCGACGTCGACTCGACCCTGATCCAGGGCGAGGTCATCGAGATGCTCGCCGCGCGCGCCGGCGCGGAGGCCAAGGTCGCGCAGATCACCGAGGCGGCCATGCGCGGCGAACTCGACTTCGAGGACTCGCTGCGGGAACGGGTGGCCACCCTGGCCGGTCTGCCCGCCGAGGTGGTCGACGAGGTGGCCCAGGAGCTGCAGCTGACCCCGGGGGCCCGCACGACGCTGCGGACCCTGCGCCGCCTCGGTTTCCACTGCGGCGTGGTCTCCGGCGGCTTCCGGCAGGTCATCGAGCCGCTGGCCGAGGAACTCATGCTCGACTACGTGGCGGCCAACCACCTCGAGATCGTCGGCGGCAAGCTCACCGGCCGGGTCACCGGACCCATCATCGATCGGCCCGGGAAGGCCAAGGCGCTGCGGGACTTCGCCAGTCAGGCCGGGGTACCGATGGAGCAGACCGTCGCGGTCGGCGACGGCGCCAACGACATCGACATGCTCGCGGCCGCGGGCCTGGGGGTGGCGTTCAACGCCAAACCCGCGCTGCGCGAGGTCGCCGACGCGTCGCTGAGTTACCCCTATCTCGATACGGTGTTGTTCTTCCTGGGCGTGACCCGCGGCGAGATCGAGGCCGCCGACGCCGTGGACGGCACGCTGCGGCGCGTCGAGATCCCGCCGGGCCAGTAGTCAGACCACCGGCCCGCCGGTCTTCGGTGCGGTCACCAGCTCGGCTCCGGTCACCGTGGCCCAGGCCTGCGCGAGTCGCGAAACCCCTTCGGTCAGTTGATCTTCGGGCAGTGTGTACGGCACCCGGATAAAACGCTCCAGCGTCCCGTCCACGCCGAACCGCGGTCCGGGCGGGATGTCGACACCCAGCCGGGAGGCCGCGGCCGACAGCGCCGAACTCATCGGCGTCGGCAGCCGCATCCACAGCCCCAGGCCGCCGGTGGGCAGACCCGCATTGGACTCGCGCCACTGCGGCAGGTGTTCGGCGAGCAGGTCCCGCAGCAGGCGGCGGCGGGCGGCGATGAGTTCGCGCCGCTCGGGTAGCACGTCGGGGGCGTTGTCGAGCAGGCGGGCCGCGGCGAGTTGTTCGAGGATCGGCGTGCCGAGGTCCAGGGCGGGGCGGCGCGCGGCGAGGACCGCCAGGGTGGCGCGTTCGGCGCGGATCCAGCCGATCCGCAGACCGCCCCAGAACGCCTTGGACATCGACCCCACGGTCAACAGCAGGTCGGCGCGTCGGGTCATCGACGCGGCCACCGGCGGCGGCGTCGGGGCGTCGAGCCAGATCTCGCTCAGCGTCTCGTCGATGACGGTGCGGGTGCGGGTCTCGGCGACGATCTTCGCCAGCCGGTCGCGCTGCTCGGCGGGCATGGTCAGGCCGGTCGGATTGTGTTGGTCGGGAACCAGATACGCGAGGTTGGGTGCGAGCTGACGGATCGCGATGTGCATGGTGTCGATGTCCCACCCCTCGTCGGGCGGGAGCGAGACCGGCACGGCGCGGGCACCGCGGGCCGAGATAGCGGCCAGCGCACCGGTGAACGTCGGTTGCTCGACCAACACGCGGTCGCCGGGCTCGACGAAGCTGGCCAGGATCAGCCCGGTGGCCGCGAGCGCGCCCGAGGTCACCATCACCTGATCCGGTTCCGTGGGCAGCCCTCGGCGACAGTACATTTCGGCGATCGCGACCCGCAGCGGCTCGACGCCGTACAACTCCAGGCCGGTGTGGTGCAGGTAGGAGGCCACCTCGTGGGCGGCGTCGGTGAAGGCGTCGCGGACCGCCGAGGCCGGTGCCGACATTGCCGCCGCGGCGAAGTTGATCGGCCGGTCGTCGCCGGGTTCGGGTGCCCACGCGGCGATGGTGTCGTGGCGGGGCAGGGCGACGGTGCTGCGGGCGCCGCGGCGCGCGGTGAGGTAGCCCTCCTCGCGCATCTGCGCGTAGGCGGTGGTCACCGTGGTGCGCGAGATCCGCAGCGTTTCGGCCAGCGACCGCTCGCTGGGCAGGCGCGAACCCACCGGCAGCCGCCCGTCGACGATCAGCATGCGCAGTCCGTCGGCCAGCCCCCGGTACACCGGGCCGGCGCCGTTGGCCGTGCGCCAGTTGCCCAACTCGCGGGCCAGCAGCGTCACGTCCAGCCTGCGACTCGCCGTTTCCGTGCTCATCGCAGGCCAGTTTGCCATGACTGGCTATTGATCAACAGGCCACTTTCTTCGGATCATCGGTGCCATGGAGCTTCGTCAGCCGCGCCGGACCGCCGCGCGCGCCGCCCTGCGCACCGCCCTGTTGCTGACGGGGCTGCTCGCCTACGGCTTCTCGATGGCGCTGATGGTCCGGGCCGGACTCGGACTGAACCCGTGGGACGTCTTCCACCAGGGCCTGTCGCGCCACACCGGCTGGAGCCTGGGCACCACCACCGCCGTCGTGGGCCTCGTCGTGCTGCTCGTCTGGGTCCCACTGCGGATCCGGCCGGGCATCGGCACCGTCGCCAACGTCGTCGTCATCGCGATCGCGGTGGACCTCTCGTTGGCCTTCCTGCCGGCCCCGTCGGCGCTGCCGGTGGCGGCCGCCATGCTGATCGGCGGCGTGGTCCTCAACGCCATCGCCACGGTGTTCTACATCGGTGCCGGCCTGGGGCCCGGGCCACGCGACGGGCTGATGACCGGGCTGGTGGCGCGCACCGGCCGGTCGGTGCGCGGGGTGCGGACCGCGATCGAACTCGGCGTGTTCACCATCGGGGCACTGCTGGGTGGTTCGGTGGGCGTGGGCACCGTGCTCTACGCGCTCGGCATCGGCCCCCTGGTGCAACTGTTCCTGCGGCTGACCCCGGCCGCGCTGCTGTTCGATGACTTCGGTGCCGACGGGGTGCGGCGGGCGCGCGAGTCCCGAAATCGCATGACTACCATGGTCGAGTGCCCGAAGCCGATACCGAACAAGCCGACGTCACCGACGCCGACCTGCTGATCGACTTCCGCGGCGTCGAGTTGCGCCGCGGCGGGCGGACCCTCGTCGGACCGCTCGACTGGCAGGTCGAACTCGACGAGCGGTGGGTGATCGTCGGCCCCAACGGTGCGGGCAAGACCTCACTGTTGCGCATCGCCGCCGCCACCGAGCATCCCTCCGCCGGCACCGCGTTCGTGCTGGGGGAGCGGCTGGGCCGCACCGACGTCTCCGAACTGCGCTCGCGGGTCGGGCTGTCGTCCTCGGCGCTGTCGCAGCGGGTGCCCGACGACGAGGTGGTGCGCGACCTCGTGGTCTCGGCCGGCTACTCGGTACTGGGCCGCTGGCGGGAACGCTACGAGGACGTCGACTACGCCCAGGCCATCGACATGTTGGAGAGCGTCGGCGGCGAACACCTGGCCGAGCGCACCTACGGCACCCTCTCGGAGGGCGAGCGCAAACGCGTGCTCATCGCCCGGTCCCTGATGACCGACCCCGAACTGCTGCTGCTCGACGAACCGGCCGCCGGGCTGGACCTCGGCGGCCGCGAGGAACTCGTCGCCCGGATGGCCGATCTGGCGGCCGACCCCGACGCCCCGGCCATCGTGCTGGTCACCCACCACGTCGAGGAGATCCCGCCGGGCTTCACCCACTGCCTGCTGCTCGCCGAGGGGGCGCCGGTGGCCAGCGGCCTGCTCACCGACGTCCTGACGTCGGAGAACCTGTCCCGGGCCTTCGGCCAGGCCATCACCGTCGACACCATCGACGGCCGTTACTTCGCGCGACGGGTGCGCAGTCGCGCCGCACACAGGAGGCGCGCATGAGCGAGGACCGACCCGAGCCACTGCCCGTCCGGCCCGCCGCGACGGTCATGCTCGTGCGCGAGGAGGCCGACGGCACCGAGGTGTTCCTGATGCGCCGGCATCGGGCGATGGAGTTCGTCGGCGGCGTGGTGGTCTTCCCCGGCGGCGGCGTCGACGACCGCGACCGCAACGCCGACATCGACTGGCACGGCCCGCCCCCGTCGTGGTGGGCGCAGCGCCTCGGCGTCGACGAGGACCTGGCCCTGGCGCTGGTGTGCGCGGCGGCCCGCGAGACGTTCGAGGAATCCGGCGTGCTGTTCGCCGGCGCCGCCGACGACCCGGATCTGTTGGTCGACGACGCGAGCGTCTACCGCAAGGCGCGCAGGGCGCTGGCCGACAACTCGCTGGCGTTCGGGGACTTCCTGCGCAGCGAGAAGCTGATGCTGCGCGCCGACCTGCTGCGGCCGTGGGCCAACTGGGTGACCCCCGAGGAGGAGCGCACCCGGCGCTACGACACCTACTTCTTCGTCGGGGCGCTGCCGCCGGGCCAGCTGGCCGACGGGGAGAACACCGAGTCGGACCGGGTCGCCTGGGCCAAGCCGGAGGCCGCGCTCACCGAGTTCGCCGCCCAGCGCATCTTCCTGCTGCCGCCCACCTGGACCCAGCTGGACTCGCTGGCCGGCGGCCGCACGGTCGCCGAGATCCTGGCCGTCGAACGCCAGATCGTCCCCGTGCAGCCGCACCTGAGCGAGGCCAACGGCAACTGGGAGATCGAGTTCTTCGACAGCGACCGCTACAACGCCGCGCGCGCCGGACGCGCCCCGTGACCATCCAGCGCGAGTTCGTCAGCCTGCACACCGATCCCCAGCAACCGGGCATCGGCACCATCTGGCTGTCCCGGCCGCCCACCAACGCCCTGACCCGGCAGATGTACCGGGAGCTGACCGCCACCGCCGCCGACGCCGCCGCGCGCGACGACATTGCGGTGGTGATCCTGTTCGGCGGGCACGAGATCTTCTCCGCCGGCGACGACGTGCCGGAACTGCGCACCCTGACCCGCGAGCAGGCCGACCGGGCGGCCACCGTCCGGGACACCGCGATCGAGGCCGTCGCGGCCCTTCCCAAACCCACCGTCGCCGCCGTCACCGGGTACGCGCTGGGCGCGGGACTGTGGCTGGCGCTGGCCGCGGACTGGCGGGTGGCCGGGGACAACGTCAAGGTCGCCGCCTCGGAGATCCTCGCGGATCTGATCCCCGGCGGCGCCGCCCTGGACCGGCTGACCGCGGCCGTGGGCCCCGGCCGCGCCAAGGACATGGTGTTCAGCGGGCGGTTCGTCGACGCCGAGGAGGCCGCCACCGTCGGTCTGCTGGACCAGCTGGTGGCCCCCGACGCGGTGTACGACGCGGCGTGCGCCCGGGCCCGGCGCTACCTGACGGCGCCGGGCGTGGCCGTGGCCGCCGCCAAGGACATCATCGACGGCCGCTGCGACGGCGCTGAGCAGCGCCGCCGCTACCTCGACGTGTTCGCCGCGGGCAGCAACGTTTAGGCTGGCTCCCTATGACCAGCACGCACGAATCGCCGGCGCCCAACCCGCACGCCACCGCGGAGCAGGTCGAAGCGGCCATGAAGGACAGCAAGCTCGCCCAGGTGCTCTACCACGACTGGGAAGCCGAGAGCTACGACGACAAATGGTCGATCTCCTACGACCAGCGCTGCGTCGACTACGCCCGGGGCCGGTTCGATGCCGCGGTCCCCGACGAGGTGCAGCGCGAGCTGCCCTACGACCGGGCCCTGGAACTGGGCTGCGGCACCGGGTTCTTCCTGCTCAACCTGATCCAGGCCGGCGTCGCGCGCCGCGGGTCGGTCACCGACCTGTCCCCGGGCATGGTCAAGGTCGCCACCCGCAACGGCCAGGGCCTCGGGCTGGACATCGACGGCCGGGTCGCCGACGCCGAGGGCATCCCGTATGAGGACAACACCTTCGACCTGGTGGTCGGCCACGCGGTGCTGCACCACATCCCCGACGTCGAACTGTCGCTGCGCGAGGTGGTCCGCGTGCTCAAACCGGGCGGGCGCTTCATCTTCGCCGGCGAGCCCACCACCGTCGGCAATCGGTACGCCCGCGAACTGTCGACCCTGACCTGGCGGATCGCCACCAACGTCACCAAGCTGCCCGGCCTGCGTGAGTGGCGCCGCCCGCAGACCGAACTCGACGAGTCCTCGCGCGCCGCGGCCCTGGAGGCCGTCGTCGACCTCCACACCTTCGATCCCGCCGACCTCGAGCGGATGGCCCGCAACGCCGGTGCCGTCGAGATCCGCACGGCCAGCGAGGAATTCACCGCCGCGATGCTCGGCTGGCCGGTGCGTACCTTCGAGGCCGCGGTGCCGCCCGGCAAGCTCGGCTGGGGCTGGGCCAAGTTCGCCTTCGGCAGCTGGACCTCGCTGAGTTGGGTCGACGCGAACGTGTGGCGCCGGGTGGTGCCCAAGGGCTGGTTCTACAACGTCATGGTGACGGGCGTGAAGCCCGAGTCCCCGGCCGAGGCCGCCGGCAGCTGAGTTCCGGGCTGGCCTTCACCCTCGACGACGTCGAGTACCTGACGTCGCCGCGGGGCGTGGCGGCGCTGGCCGACGTGGCCGCGCTGGACCTGGCCGGCGACCGGATCGCCGACATCGCCGCCGTGCGGGCGCGCCACGGCGCGCGCACCGCCGTCCTCGTGGAGACCACGTTGCTGCGCCGCAGGGCGTCGCAGAAGCTGCCCGACGCCGAGCACTGGCTGTTCACCGACGAGGCGCTGCAGCAGGCGACCGCGGCGCCGGTCGCCGCGCAGCGGGCGCGCCGGCTGGCCGGCCGCACGGTCGCCGACGTCACCTGTTCGGTCGGTGCGGAGCTGGCGGCCCTGTGCGGCACCGCAACCGCCGTCATCGGCAGCGACATCGACCCGATCCGGCTGGCCATGGCCCGGCACAATCTCGCGGGCGCACCGGTGTTGCTGTGTCGCGCCGACGCTTTGGCGCCGATCACCGCCGAGGCGGCGGTGATCGCGGATCCGGCGCGGCGCAGCGGCGGCCGGCGCCGCTTCGACCCGCGGGACTACGCCCCGGCCCTCGACGACCTGCTCGCGGCGTACGCGGGCCGGGACCTGGTGGTGAAGTGCGCCCCCGGCATCGACTTCGATGCGTTGGCGGACATGGGTTTTCGCGGCGAGATTGAGATCACCTCGTGGCGCGGCTCGGTGCGCGAGGCCTGCCTGTGGTCGGCCGGGCTGGCCGAGCCCGGCATCGCCCGGCGGGCCAGCGTGCTCGACACGGGGGAGCAGGTCACCGACGCCGAGAGCGACGACTGCGGCGTGGGCCCGGTGGGACGCTGGATCGTCGACCCGGACGGCGCCGTGGTCCGCGCGGGGTTGGTGCGTCATTACGGCGCGCGGCACGGGCTGTGGCAACTGGACCCCGACATCGCCTACCTCACCGGCGACGCCGTACCGCCCGGGATCCGCGGTTTCGAGGTCATCGAGCAGATTCCGTTCACGGAAAAAGCGTTGCGGCAAGCGCTTTCGGCGCTGGACTGTGGTGCCCTGGAGATCTTGGTGCGCGGCGTTCGGGTGGATCCCGATCAGCTGCGGCGCCGGATGCGCCCGCGCGGCGACACCCCGCTGTCGGTGGTGATCACCCGCGTCGGCGCCGGTCAGGCCGCCCGCGCCGTCGCCTTCATCTGCCGTTCGCCGCGGCCGGAAGCGGCGCGGGACTAGGCTCGTGCCATGATGCGCGTCTGGTTGCTCACCGCGCTGCTCGCGGCGGCCCTGCTGGGATGGACGCCGGCGGCCGGCGCCGCCAACGGCTGCGGCGACCTGGGCGGCACCCTCGACCAGGAGGGAATGTGCCGCACGCAGGAATCGCGGACCCACTACGACCTGGACATCGCGTTCCCGGTGGACTATCCGGACCAGGCGGCCATCACGGAGTTCATCACCACCACCCGCGACGGCTTCGTCGACACGGCGCTCGACCGGCGCGCGCACAACCTGCCCTACCGGATGGAGATCCAGTCCACCGAGCACGCCACCGAGACCACCCGATCGGTCGCGTTCGAGGTGTACCAGAACGTCGGCGGGGCCCATCCGTCGTCCTGGTACCAGACGTTCAACTACGACCTGGCGCGGCAGCGGCCCATCACCTTCGAGGCGCTGTTCGCCCCCGATACCCGGCCGCTGGAGGCGATCTACCCACTCGTGCAGCGTGAGTTGGCCGACCGGCTCGGGGTGCCGGACCCGGTGTCGCCGAAGACGGGTCTGGACGCGGCCAGTTATCAGAGCTTCGCGATCACTCCCGATCAGCTGATCTTCTACTTCGACCGCGGCGCGATCATGGCCGGCGCCGCGGGCGCGCACACCGTGGCGCTGCCGCGCGCGGAGTTGCCCCGGTTGGCGGTCTGACTCGACGCTCCGGGTCGGTATCGTGACGCCCATGCTGACCCGTTCGCTGGCCGCCTCGGCCGTCCTGATGCTGGCCGCCTGGACTCTGGGCGCCCTCGGCGTCGCCGGACCCGCGGCCGCCGCGCCGCCGACGTGTGCCGACATCGACGCGACGGCGGTGGGACAGACGTGCCAGATCCAGCTGTCCGATCCCGGTTACCGCGTGGACATCACCGTCCCGGCCACCTACCCGGACGCCGAAGCGCTGTTCGACTACGTCACCCAGACCCGCGACGGCTTCCTCAACGTCGCGCGCACCCCGGATGCCCGGTGGGCACCGTATGTGTTGGAGATGAAGTCCACCGAATACCGGTCGGCGGTGCCACCGCCCGGCACGCAGTCCGTGGTCCTGGAGACCTACGAGAACGTGGGCGGCCCGCACGCGGCCACCTTCTACAAGACGTTCACCTGGGACCAGGAGCACCGCGAGGCCGTCACCATCGACACCCTGTTCCGAGAGGGGACCGATCCGTTCCCGGTGCTGCGCGCCCTGGTGCAGGACGAGGTGACCCAGCAGTTCGGGGTCACCGAACCCATCCTGGGCGGGGCCGGGACGAATCCGCGGACCTACCAGAACTTCGCCCTCACCGACGATTCGGTGATCTTCTTCTTCGACAGCGGGACGCTGCTGGCCGAGACCGCCGGCGCCTTCCAGGTCAGCGTGCCCCGCGAGCCCCTCGACGCGCTGCTGGCCTGAGACCGGCTCAGCGGCCTTCGAAGCTGTAGACCTGCCCGGCGCTGGTTGCCGCGACCACCCGGCGATCGTTGCCGACGGCCACCCCGACCGGGAAGCCGCGCGCATCGGGCAGCGGATAGCTGTTGACGGACTGGCCGTCGCGCGGATCGAAGACCAGCAGCGCCAGGCCCGATTCGCCCTCGTCGCGCACCACGGTGTAGGCGACCTCCGCGCCGGCCCGACTCGCCGAGGTCAGGGTCTCGACATCGCCGCGGCGCCAACGGATCTCGGCTTCATCGCCGGTGTCCTCGATGCCGGTCAGGGTGGCGTCCGGACCGCCGCCGGCCACGATGGTCCCGTCCGGGGCCACGGTGGGCGGGGTCTGCGCCAGGTAGTCCAGCGGCACCGACCACTTCACCTCGCCGTCGGCCGCGTTCAGCGCCCACAGCTGCCGGTCGCGCCCGTTGACGTAGACGGTGGACCCGTCGGCGGACATGGTTGGCGCGGCCAGCGCCCCGTCCTCGACCGCGTCGCTGGTCCACTCCCGGGTCAGCAGCGGATTCTCGCCGTGCCGGTAACGCAGCCCGACCAGCGTCGCCGCGTCGGCGCCCGGCCGCCACAGGCTCACCACGATGATGTTGGACTGCGGGGAGAACGCCGGCGGGGCCGCCACGGGGCAGCGCGACCGGGCGGGCGCGCAGTCCTCGAGACCCCGCTCCGGATCCGTCGGATCGACCCCGTCGACCAGATCGATCGGGTTGCCCACCACGGTGCCGCGGTGCGAATCGAACACCAGGACCTGGCCCAGGTGGGTGACCACCAGGAGTTCGCCGTTGCCCAGAAGCCTTGGCGTCAACGGCATTCCGATGACCTGCTGGCGCCAGCGGATCCACTGCGTGGGAGGGAAGGACAGGATGGCGCCGGGCTGGCCGACATAGAGGTTGTCGAAGCCGTCGAACAGCGGACCGCCGAAGCCCCCGCCCTGGGCCAGCCGGGTGCACCAGCGCTGGCGGCCGTTGTTGTCGTTCTCCCACACCATCAGCGAGCAGCCGGTCTCGGTCTGGGCGTTGGCGGCCAGATAGCCGTAGGCGCCCAGCGCGACCCCGGCCCCGAGTTCGCCCTTGACCGACCGGATCCAGGTGGCCTCGAGGTCCCGGGCGCCGGCGGTGTCGCTGTAGCTGCTGTTGGCGGCGTCGGCGTACGGGGCGGCCCAGCCGTCGGCCGGGGTGGCGTGCACCCACGGGTCGCTGTCGCTGCAGCCGGCCAGCACCACCGCGGCGACCAGGGTGGCGGATGCCAGTGCAGCAAGTCGCCGAAGCACCAGGGGGATCCTTTCCGGTCGGCTCGATCACGGTCGAAGTCCACCGAGGGTAACCCGTCGGGGTTCGGCGCTCGCGTATGCTTCCCGCCCATGACGACCATGTGGGGTGCACCAATCCACAAGCGGTGGCGCGGTTCGCGGCTCGGTGATCCGCGGCAGGCGAAGTTCTTGACGCGCGCATCGCTGCGATGGGTGCTGTCCAATCGGGCCTACACCCCGTGGTACCTGGTCCGGTACTGGCGGCTGCTGAAGTTCAAGCTGACCAACCCGCACATCATCACCCGCGGCATGGTGTTCCTGGGCAAGGACGTGGAGATCCAGGCGACCCCCGAGTTGTCGCAGATGGAGATCGGTCGCTGGGTGCACATCGGCGACAAGAACACCATCCGTTGCCACGAGGGATCGCTGCGCATCGGCGACAAGGTGGTGCTGGGCCGCGACAACGTGATCAACACCTACCTGGACATCGAACTCGGTGATTCGGTGCTGATGGCCGACTGGTGCTACATCGTCGACTTCGACCACAAGATGGACGACATCAACCTGCCGATCAAGGATCAGGGCATCGTGAAGAGCCCGGTGCGCATTGGCCCCGATACCTGGGTGGCGGCCAAGGTCAGCGTCCTGCGGGGCACGTCCATCGGCCGCGGCTGCGTACTCGGTTCGCACGCGGTGGTCCGCGGTGAGGTGCCGGACTATTCGATCGCGGTCGGCGCACCGGCGAAGGTGGTCAAGAACCGCAAGCTGGCCTGGGAGAACTCGGCCGCCCAGCGCGCGGAGTTGGCCGCGGCGCTGGCCGACATCGAGCGCAAGAAGGCCGCCCGCTAATTGGGTCCGCCTTCAGCGCGAAGGTGCGCGTCCCCGGGCAACACGCCGAGCGAAATCCCGGGTTTGCACACGGTCGCACCAGGCCTCAGCCGTAATCGGGCAGCGGCCGTTCGATGATGACGCGGCGCCGCTGGGGTTCCCGCTCGCCGCGTTTGGCGGCCAGGTACACCTGCGAGGTGTCGTCGGCGACCGTCGACCAGGAAAAGTCGGCGGTGAGGCGCTCCCGCGCGGCGACGGCGCGCTGCTGGGCCGCAGCCGGATCGTCGAGCACCGTGCGCACCGCCGCGGCCAGCGCGGCCACATCGCGCGGCGGGCAGGACACCCCGGTGAAGCCGTCGATGACCGCCTCGCCGAGGCCGCCCACGTTCGAGGTGACCAGGGGAGTGCCGGTCGCGGCCGCCTCGAGTGCCACGATCCCGAACGGCTCGTAGTGCGAGGGCAGCACCGCGGCGTCGGCACGGTGCAGCAGCCGCAACAGTTCCTGATGGTCGACGCGGCCGATGAACTTGGTTGCCTTGCGCACCTTGTGCTTACGCGCCAGCTCGACGAGCCAGTCCAACTGGGTGCCGTCGCCGGCGATGGTCAGCGTGGTGCCCGGATGCGCCCGGCGGATCCGCGGCAGCGCGGCAATGGCCTCGTGCACGCCCTTCTCGTATTCGAGGCGACCGAAGTACAGCAGTTCCGGGGGACCGGCGTGCGGTTGCCGCGGCGCGAACGGCCAACCGGCCGTGTCGATCCCGTTGGGGATGACGCAGATCTCCGACAGTCCGGGGCCGAACAGTCGGGTGATCTCCTCGCGCATCGAGACCGAACATGCGATCAGCGAATCGGATTCGTGCACCAGCCAGGATTCCAACGCGTGCACCTGCCGGCTGACCTGCCCGGAGATCCAGCCGGAGTGCCGACCGGCCTCGGTGGCGTGAATCGTGGAAACCAATGGCACATCGAAGTATTCGGCCAAGGCGACGGCCGGGTGGGCGACCAGCCAGTCGTGGGCGTGCACCACGTCGGGCTGCCAGTCGCGCAGCGTCAGACCGGAGCGGACCATGGCGTGCCCCATGGCCAGCGTCCAGGCCATCATGTCCGTGCCGAAGGTGAACTCGTGCGGGTCCTGCGCGGCGGCGATCACGCGCACGCCCTCGGAGACCTCGTCGGTGGACGGATGGGTGCTCGGATCGGTGCCGGTGGGACGACGGGACAGCACGACGACCTCGTGGCCGGCCGCGACCAGGTCGGTGGCCAGGTGGTGCACGTGCCGGCCGAGCCCGCCGATCACGACCGGGGGGTACTCCCACGACACCATCAGGATCTTCACTGGCCTGCCTCACAACGGGTCGAGCGTGCGGAAACTACGGAAAAGTCGCGGCGTGTTGCCCGGGGACGCCCCTGCAAGCGGGGGGCCCCAGCCCGCTCGCAGAAAAGGGGCTCGCGCAAAAGAGGAGCAGTCATGGGCGGGGTAGCCGCCTCGCATCCAGCGCGCCGAACAGGCCGTCGGCGCGGTTCCAGCCCTCGGCCAGGCGGACGGCCGCATCGCGGCGCCCCGAATCCAGCGCGGCGGCCATCTCCCGGGTGGCGTGCGCGTGCAGATGCGCGCGGTAGCGCGCGTACTCGGCCGCGGAGTCCTTGCTGACCATGAACGGCCAGTCGCTCGAGACCGTCAGCAGCGTCTCGCGCAGGATCTGATCGGCGACGTGGTCGCGGGCCGGGGTGCGGCCCGGACTGCTGGCGTGCGCCAGCGCCTTGTCGACGCTGGCCAGCGCCGTGTCGACGACCTCGGCGTTGAGCTGCACCAGGTCGGCCACCTGCTCGCCGGACCACACCTGCCAGTCCTTGCCGGAACCCCAAGAGCTGGGCGGCAATTCGACCGGAGACCCGGTGAAGCCGGCGGCCGCGGCGGCGCGCAGGGTACCGACCTCGATGCCCGCCTCGGGCAGGGCGCGCAGCACCTTCTCCAGCCACATCGGCCCCTCGTACCACCAGTGCCCGAACAGTTCGGTGTCGAAGGCGGCGACGACGTGGGCGGGCCGGCCGATGCGCTCGGATTCCGAGATCAGCCGGCGCCGGATCACCTCGACGAAGTCGGCGACGTGGGTGTCCACCGCGGCCGCGGCGCGCGCCGGGTCATACGGCGCCTTGTCCTCGGAGGCCACCTTGCGTCCGGTCACCCGCGCCGGCTTGAGGCCGGTGGTGTGGTCGTAGGTGTGGAAGTCGCGGTAGGCGCCGTGGCCGGGGTAGCCGGACTTGGGCGACCACACCCGGTAGCTGACCTGCAGGTCGCGCCCGAAGGCCAGCACGTCGGTGTCGCCCACCGGCCGGCCCAGCGCGGTGTCGCCGTGCAGCGACGGCCCGTCGACCATGAAGTGGGTGACCCCGGCGGCGGCGTAGCCGGTCTCCATGCCGGGCGCGTAGGCGCATTCGGGCGCCCAGATCCCGTCGGGGGTGTGCGCGAAGCGCTGCTGCGCGTCGGCGAGGCCCTCGCGCAGCGCGAACTCGCGCAGCCGGGGCGCCAGCAGCGGCTGGAACGGATGGGCCAGGGGACCGCCGAGCAACTCCAGCGTGCCGGCGTCGATCAGCTCGCGCAGCAGCGGGCTGCCGCCGTGGCGCCACAGTGTGGTGAAGTCCTCGAGGGCCTCGGTGGCGTGGCCGTGTTCACGAATCCCGAACTGTCGCAACGCCTCCGAGTTGTCACCGGTCAGCGTGGTGGCTTCCAGGGCACGCAGCTGCCAGTTGGCCAGCCAGTGGTGCATCCCGTCGAGGCAGTACGGGTCGTCGAGTTGCGCGGTCACCACCGGGGTCATGCCCAGGGTGAGCAACCCGCGCCGGTCCTCGGCGGCCAGCCGGCGCAGCACCCGCATCAGCGGCAGGTAGCAGGCCGACCACGACTGGTAGAGCCATTCCTCGCCGACGGGCCAGCGACCGTGATGGGCCAGCCACGGCAGGTGGGTGTGCAGGACCAGGCTGAACATGCCCGGGACCCGGGTCGTCATGGCCGCACCGCGACGGCGACCAGATCCAGGCTCGCGTCGATGTCCACGCCGGCGTCCTCGGCGTCGAGCAGGTCGAAGTCGGCGCTGGCGACCCCGGCGACGTCGGCCAGCAACTCGGCGGGCCAGGGCGCGTCGGCCAGCGCGCGGGCGATCTGGGCCTCGATGATCGACCCGCCGTGCTTGTCGTCGAGGGCGCGCAGCGCCGGCCCGTGGAACACACCGAGCATCGACTCGACGGTGAAACCGCCGTCGACCAGCAGTTCGGTCAGTTCGGCGGCGTTGAGTTCGCGAGTATGGAACGGGTTGATCGGGGTGTCGCTGCCGGGGGTGAAGGTGATCCGGTTGGGCGTGGAGATCAGCAATTTGCCGCCCGGACGCAACACGCGCAAACACTCGGCGACGAATTGTGACTGATCCCACAGGTGCTCGATGACCTGGAAGTTGACCACAATGTCGGCCGATGCGTCCGGCAGCGGAAGTTCAGCGAGATTCCCCTGCCGGGCGTCCACCCGCGGGTAGCGGGAGCGGACGTGCGCGACGGCCGACTCGTCGTAATCCACCCCGATGACGCCGCGGGCGACACCGGCGAGCAGATCGGCGCCGTAGCCCTCGCCGAATCCCGCCTCGAGGACGTCGCGATCGGCGCACAGCGGCGCTAACTGCAGGTAAACGACTTCGTGGCGGCGAAACCAGTAGTTCTCGACATCCAGTCCGGGGATGGTTCGCTCCCCGGTGAGCGGCAACTCCGACGGCGGCACGGTGCCGGGCCGCGACGCCGGCTCGGCGGGATTCGGGTCAACTGGACCGTCGGTCTCTAATGCGCTCATGGTGCAGGCAGGCTAACCCGAAGCTCTCAACTGACACAGTGCCGCGTTGTGGTAGCGCGCAACCGGACCGTAAGAACATGCAGCGTGCTCGGTTATGGTGTACGAGCGGACCACCATAAGTTACCGGCTAGTAACATTGCGAGGTGGGACGAACACTGGCCCAAGGCCCAAAGTTACTCACAGCGGTTGCCGCCGCCGTGGGGCCCGTCGAGGAGGACGAACCAGAGTCATGACGAACATCGTGGTCCTGATCAAACAGGTCCCAGACACGTGGTCGGAGCGCAAGCTGTCCGACGGCGACTTCACGCTGGACCGTGAGGCCGCCGACGCCGTGCTGGACGAGATCAACGAGCGCGCCGTGGAAGAGGCGCTGCTGATCAAGGAGAGGGAAGGCGGCGACAGCACGGTCACGGTGCTCACCGCCGGACCCGAGCGCGCCACCGAGGCCATCCGCAAGGCCCTGTCGATGGGTGCCGACAAGGCGGTCCACCTCAATGACGAAGGTATGCACGGTTCCGACGTCGTCCAGACCGGCTGGGCCCTGGCCCGCGCGCTGGGCACCATCGAGGGCACCGAGCTGGTCATCGCCGGCAACGAGGCCACCGACGGCGTCGGCGGCGCGGTTCCGGCGGTCATCGCCGAGTACCTGGGCCTGCCGCAGCTGACCCACGTGCGCAAGCTGAACGTCGAGAACGGCAAGGTCACCGGCGAGCGGGAGACCGACGAGGGTGTCTTCACCCTGGAGGCCTCGCTGCCCGCCGTGGTCAGCGTCAACGAGAAGATCAACGAGCCCCGCTTCCCGTCCTTCAAGGGCATCATGGCCGCCAAGAAGAAGGAAGTCACCACTCTGACCCTGGCCGAGATCGGCGTCGAGGGTGATGAGGTGGGCGTCGCCAATGCCGGTTCGACCGTGCTGGCCTCGACCCCCAAGCCGCCCAAGACCGCGGGCGAGAAGATCGCCGACGAGGGTGACGGCGGCACCAAGATCGCCGATTACCTGGTCGCCCAGAAGCTGATCTAAGACTTCCAACTCAGAGCAAAGAGGCTAAGAATCCATGGCTGAAGTACTTGTGCTCGTCGAGCACGCCGACGGTGCCCTCAAGAAGGTCACCGCTGAATTGATCACCGCCGCCAACGTTCTGGGTGAGCCCTCCGCCGTCGTGGTGGGCGCCCCCGGGACCGCGGCCGGCCTGGCCGACGAGCTGAAGGCGGCCGGTGCCGCCAAGATCTACGTCGCCGAGTCCGAAGATGTGGACAAGTTCCTCATCACGCCCTTCGTCGACGTGCTGGCCGGCCTGGTCGAGCAGAACGCCCCGGCCGCGGTGCTGATCGCCGCCAACGCCGACGGCAAGGAGATCGCGGGCCGGTTGGCCGCGCGGCAGGGCGCCGGCCTGTTGGTCGACGTCGTCGAGGTCAAGGAGGGCGCCAAGGGCGTCCACTCGATCTTCGGTGGCGCGTTCACCGTCGAGGCCCAGGCCAACGGCGACTCGCCGGTCATCACCGTGCGTCCGGGTGCCGTCGAGGCGGTGCCGTCGGCCGGTGCCGGCGAGCAGGTCACCGTCGAGGTGCCCGCGCAGGCCGAGAACGCCACCAAGATCACCGCGCGCGAGCCCGCGGTGGCCGGTGACCGTCCGGAGCTGACCGAGGCCTCGGTCGTCGTGGCCGGTGGTCGTGGCGTGGGATCCGCCGAGAAGTTCTCGGTGGTCGAGGAACTCGCCGACGCCCTCGGCGCGGCCGTCGGTGCCTCGCGCGCCGCGGTCGACTCGGGCTACTACCCGGGCCAGTTCCAGATCGGTCAGACCGGTAAGACCGTGTCGCCGCAGCTGTACATCGCCCTCGGTATCTCCGGGGCCATCCAGCACCGCGCCGGCATGCAGACCTCGAAGACCATCGTCGCCGTCAACAAGGACGAAGAGGCGCCGATCTTCGAGATCGCCGATTACGGCATCGTGGGTGACCTGTTCAACGTCTCCCCGCAGCTGACCGAGGCGGTCAAGGCTCGCAAGGGCTGATCTGTTTCGCATGACGGCCCCCGGACCCAATGAGGTCCGGGGGCCTTCTGCGTGCCGGGTGCGGCGAAGTCGTCACCTGACGCTCACGAACACGTCACGCGGTGCTTGCCGCCACGCCCGCTGGCTGCGCGAACGTGCAGGCCATGAGCACTGCAGCTGTACTCATTCCCGCCGAGAAATCCGCCGCCTCCGCCACCGCGGCACGCTATTCGCTGCTGCTGTCGACCGACGCCGAGCTGATCGAGGCCGCCCAGCGGCTGCGTTACGACGTGTTCAGCACCGAGCCCGGGTTCGCGTTGCGAGCCCCGGACGGCCGCGATCACGACGAGTTCGACGAGTTCTGCGACCACATCCTGGTGCGTGACGACGACAGCGGCGCCCTGGTCGGGTGCTACCGCATGTTGCCGCCGCCCGGGGCGATCGCCGCCGGGGGCCTGTACACCGCAACGGAATTCGACGTCCGCGGGCTCGATGCGCTGCGGCCCTCGCTGGTCGAGATGGGCCGCGCGGTGGTGCGCGCCGAGCATCGCAACGGCGCGGTGGTGTTGATGATGTGGACCGGCATTCTGGCCTACCTGGACCGCTGCGGCTACGACTACGTCGCGGGGTGCGTGTCGGTGCCGGTGGCCGATCCGCACGGCGACCTGGCCCCGGGCGCCCAGATCCGCGGGGTGCGCGATTTCGTGAACCGCCGCCATGCCGCGGCCCCCGAGCACACGGTCTTCCCGTACCGACCCGTGGTCATTGACGGGCGCGGCCTCGACGACATCGACCCGCCCGCACGCCCGGCGTTGCCGCCGCTGCTGCGCGGCTATCTGCGCCTGGGCGCCCAGGTCTGCGGCGAGCCCGCCCACGATCCCGATTTCGGCGTCGGAGATTTCCCCGCCCTGCTGGCCAAGAACCGCGCCGACACCCGCTACCTGCGGCGGTTGCGGTCGATGGCGGGCACCGGGGCGGGGCTGTGATGTCCGAGCACGCCTGGCTGCCGCGGGCCTCCTGCACCGACGCCTGCCTGCGCGCCGGCGCCGCCCCGGCCGGCCGCCGTCCGATGGTCGCGACGCGGGTGGCGCTGCGCGCGGGCCTGGCCCTGCTCCTGCTGCCGGCCCTGCCGCTGCTGGCCGTCCCGCTGCCGGGACGTTCGCACCTGCAGCGCGGCTACTGCCGCCTGATGCTGCGCGCCCTCGGGGTGCGAATCACCATCTCGGGCGGGCCGATTCGCAATCTACGCGGGGTGCTGGTGGTCGCCGGGCACGTGTCCTGGGTGGACATCTTCACCATCGGCGCGGTGCTGCCCGGGTCCTTCGTCGCCAAGGCGGAGATGGTGCGCTGGCCGGCCCTGGGCGTGGTCGCGCGGCTGATGAAGGTGATCCCGATCGAGCGGACCAGCCTGCGCCGGCTGCCGGCGGTGGTGGCCACCGTGGCGACCCGGTTGCGGGCCGGTCAGACCGTGGTCGCGTTCCCGGAGGGCACCACCTGGTGCGGGCTGGGCTACGGGCGGTTCCGCCCGGCCATGTTCCAGGCCGCGATCGACGCCGAACGCCCGGTGCAGCCCCTGCGGCTGGCCTATCACCACCGCGACGGCAGCGCCTCGACGGTGCCGGCCTACATCGGCGAGGACACGCTGTGGGCCTCGTTGTGCCGCCTGGTGGTCGCCCGGCGCACCGTGGTGCACGTCCGCGTGGAGTCGCTGCAACTACCCGGAACCGACCGGCGTGAACTGGCCGGGCGCTGTGAAACCGCGGTGCGCGCGGCCGGCGTCGCGCCTGTGCCGGCCGGGCACGCCCTGGCCGCCTAACTCGCGGGTGGGGGCGCGTCGTCCGGCGGGTACCCTGGACGGGTCATGAGCCCCGCCACTTCGGTGTATCTCGACCACGCCGCCACCACCCCGATGCACGCTGCTGCCATCGAGGCGATGACGGCGGTGCTGGCCACGGTCGGGAACGCCTCCTCGTTGCACACCGCCGGCCGCGCCGCCCGCCGCCGGATGGAGGAGTCCCGCGAGAGCATCGCCGCCGCGCTGGGCGCCCGCCCCTCCGAGGTGATCTTCACCGCGGGCGGCACCGAGAGCGACAACCTGGCCATCAAGGGCATCTACTGGGCCCGGCGGGACGCCGAGGAACGCCGGCGCCGCATCGTCACCACCGGCGTCGAACACCACGCGGTGCTCGACGCGGTCAGCTGGCTCGGCGAACACGAGGGCGCCGCGATCACCTTCGTACCCACCGACGCCGACGGCGCGGTGTCGCCGGCGGCTCTGCGCGCCGTGCTCGAGGAGCACGACGACGTCGCACTGGTGTCGATCATGTGGGCCAACAACGAGGTCGGCACCGTCATGGCCGTCGACGAGTTGGCTGCGGTGGCCGCCGAGTTCGACGTCCCGATGCACACCGACGCGGTGCAGGCCGTCGGGCATCTGCCGGTCAGCTTCGCCGACAGCGGCTGCGCGGCGTTGAGCGTGACGGCCCACAAGTTCGGCGGTCCGACCGGCGTGGGCGCCCTGCTGCTGCGCCGCGACACCGCGTGCGTGCCGCTGTCGCACGGCGGCGGTCAGGAGCGCGATGTCCGTTCGGGCACACCGGACGTGGCGGGCGCGGTGGCCATGGCCACCGCGCTGCAGATCGCGGTCGAGGGCCGCGAGGCCAACAGCACCCGGCTGCGCGAACTGCGCGACCGGTTGATCGCCGGCGTGCTCGACGAGATCGACGACGTGGTGGTCAACGGCTCGCGCACGCACCGCCTGCCGGGCAACGCGCACTTCACCTTCCGCGGGTGCGAGGGCGACTCGCTGCTGATGCTGTTGGACGCCAACGGGATCGAGTGCTCCACCGGTTCGGCCTGCACGGCCGGGGTGGCCCAGCCCTCGCACGTGCTGCTCGCGATGGGCGCCGACCCGGCGGCCGCGCGCGGATCCATCCGGCTCTCGTTGGGACACACCAGCGTCGAGGCCGACATCGAGGCGGCGCTGCGGGTGTTGCCGGCGGCGGTACAGCGGGCCCGCCAGGCGGCCCTGGCCAGCGCCGGGGTGCCGCGCTGATGAAGGTGTTGGCGGCCATGAGCGGCGGGGTGGATTCCTCGGTCGCCGCCGCGCGGATGGTCGACGCCGGACACGACGTGGTCGGTGTGCACCTGGCGCTGTCCTCGGCGCCGGGCACGCTGCGCACCGGTTCGCGCGGATGCTGTTCGAAGGAGGACGCGGCCGACGCGCGCCGGGTGGCCGACGTGCTCGGGATCCCGTTCTACGTCTGGGATTTCGCGGACCGCTTCAAGGAAGACGTGATCGACGACTTCGTCGAGTCCTACGCGCGCGGCGAGACCCCGAACCCGTGCGTGCGGTGCAACGAGCGGATCAAGTTCTCCGCGTTGGCCGCCCGGGCGCTGGCGCTCGGTTTCGATGCGGTGGCCACCGGCCACTACGCCCGGTTGGCGCAGGGCCGGCTGCGGCGCGCGGTCGACAAGGACAAGGATCAGTCCTATGTGCTGGCGGTGCTCACCGCCGAGCAGTTGCGGCACGCGGCGTTCCCGGTGGGGGACACCGCCAAGCCCGAGATCCGCGCCGAGGCGCAGCGCCGCGGACTGTCGGTCGCGCAGAAGGCCGAGAGCCACGACATCTGCTTCATCCCGACCGGGGACACCCGCGCGTTCCTCGGCGCCCGGATCGGCGTGCGCCCCGGTGCCGTGGTGGACGGCGGCGGTACCGTGCTCGCCGAACACGACGGGGTGCACGGGTTCACGATCGGGCAGCGCAAGGGCCTCGGCATCGCCGGCCCGGGTCCCGACGGCGCGCCGCGCTACGTCACCGAGATCGACGCCGAGTCCGGCACCGTGCGGGTCGGCTCGGCCGACGACCTCGACGTCGTCGAATTACGGGGCGAGCGACCGGTTTTCACCTCCGGGCAGCCGCTGCGAGGACCCCTCGAATGCGAGGTACAGGTGCGCGCGCACGGCGGGCTGGCCCCCGGTGTCGTCGAGGTGGTCGACGGCGAACTGCGGATGCGCCTGCACACCCCGCTGCGCGGGGTGGCGCGCGGTCAGACGATGGTGCTCTACCGCCCCGACGCGGACGGCGACGAGGTGCTGGCCAGCGCCACCATCGGGGCTACGGCTCGACCGTGACCTTGATGGCCTCGCCGTTCTTCACGATCTGAAACGCATCGAGCACCTGCGCGAGCGGTACGTGCCGGGTGATCAGGTCCTTGACCGGCACCTGCCCGGTCGAGATGTACTCCAGGGCGCGCTTGTTGTGCTCCGGGGCCGACCCGTTGGCGCCGTGGATGTGCAACTGCCGGTAGTGCACGACGTTGGAATCGCAGGTGATCGTCGGGTTGTTCTTGGGCAGGCCGCCGAAGAACGAGATGCGCCCGTTGCGGGCGGCCATCGCGATGGCCTGCTCCTGGGCGATGTTGGCCGCGGTGGCAGTGATGACGACGTCGGCGCCGCGCCCGCCGGTCAGTTCCATGACGCGCTCGACGACGTCGACCTTGGAGCCGTCGATGATCTCCTCGGGTGCGACCGCGTCGGCCGACATCTGCAGCCGGGCCTCGTTGACGTCGACGAGATAGACCGGGCCGCAGCGGTGCACGCCGCGGGCGATGCGGATGTGCATACAGCCGATCGGGCCGGCGCCGAAGACCACCACCGTGTCGCCCTCCTCGATGCCGAGCAGGTCCTGGGCGTTGATCGCGCAGGCGAACGGCTCGGCCGCCGACGCCTCGTCATAGCCGACGTTGTCCGGGATCCGGTTGAGCCCATCGACTTTGAGCACCTGCTTGGGCACGATCATGTACTCGGCGAAGCCGCCGTCGTACTGATATCCCATCGAGGTCTGGTTCTGGCACACCGCCATCCAGCCCTTGCGGCACTCGTAGCACTCACCGCACGGCACCGCGGCGATCACCTGGGTCCGGTCGCCCACCTGCCAGTTCGAGCCGTAGGTGGCGTTCACATTCGCGCCGACCTCGACGATCTCACCGGCGATCTCGTGGCCGATGGTGCGCGGCGGGGAGAGGTTCTGGTGGCCGTTGTAGAAGATCTTGACGTCGGTGCCGCACGTCGAACAGTTGCGCACCCGCAGCTTGATCTCGTCGGGACCGCAGGTCGGTTCGGGAACGTCCTCGAGGCGGACATCCTCGGGTGCGTAGAAGCGCAGGGCCTGCATGGTGGTGTCCTTCCGGCGTCGGATCTGGGTGTGTACATCGGGGTGTGCACGAGGTGTGACCTGACAGCACTGTAGCGACCTTATCGGCAATCCGGGCACAAAACCACCAAAATGTTCGCCCGGATATGCCCGAATGCTTGCCGATGTGCCCGTTTGTGGGGTTTACTGCTAGTCAGGTGATGTGACTGGCATCACTGTCGCGCCGAGACCGGAGGTCCTGAGTTGTCCACCATTGAAGCGTCGTCACCGCGGACCGGGCTGCGGGTCCGGGTCCAGAAACTCGGCACCGCGCTGTCGAACATGGTCATGCCCAACATCGGCGCGTTCATCGCCTGGGGCCTGATCACCGCGCTGTTCATCGAGACCGGCTGGCTCGCCGGGATTTTCGAGGCGCTGCGCGACCCCGACGGCTGGGTGGCCAAGATCGGCGGCTGGGGAGCCTACGAGGGCGCCGGTGTCGTCGGCCCGATGATCACCTATCTGCTGCCGCTGCTGATCGGCGCCACCGGCGGCCGGATGGTCTACGGCGTGCGCGGCGGGGTGGTCGGCGCGATCGCCACCATCGGCGTCGTCGCCGGGGCCGACGTGCCGATGTTCATGGGCGCGATGATCATGGGCCCGCTCGGCGGCTGGGCGATGAAGAAGGCCGACGAACTCTGGGAGGGCAAGATCCGGCCCGGCTTCGAGATGCTCGTCGACAACTTCTCGGCGGGCATCCTGGGTATGTTCCTGGCGATCTTCGGCTTCTTCGGAATCGGGCCCATCGTCTCGTCGTTCACCCGGGCGGCCGGCAGCGCGGTGGACTTCCTGGTGGAGAACGACCTGTTGCCGCTGACCTCGGTCTTCATCGAACCCGCCAAGGTGCTGTTCCTCAACAACGCGATCAACCACGGCGTGCTGACCCCGCTGGGCTCCACCCAGGCGTTGGAGACCGGCAAGTCGATCCTGTTCCTGCTGGAGACCAACCCCGGACCCGGCCTGGGAATCCTGCTGGCCTACATGGTGTTCGGCCGCGGCATGGCCCGGGCCTCGGCGCCCGGCGCGGCGATCATTCAGTTCTTCGGCGGCATCCACGAGATCTACTTCCCGTACGTGCTGATGAAGCCCAAGCTGATCGCCGCGGCCATCCTCGGCGGCATGGCCGGCGTGTTCATCAACGTGCTGTTCAACTCCGGCCTGCGCGCGCCGGCGGCGCCCGGTTCGATCATCGCCATCTACGCGCAGACCGCCACCGGCAGCTTCCTGGGGGTCACCCTGGCGGTGCTGGGGGCCACCGCGGTCTCCTTCGCGGTGGCGGGGCTGCTGCTCAAGACCGACCGGGCGACCGAGGAGCCCGACCTCGCCGCGGCGACGGCCGAGATGGAGTCCATGAAGGGTAAGAAGTCCAGCGTGGCCGCCCAACTGGTGGACGGTCCTCCGCGCGGTCCGATAACCAGCATCGTGTTCGCCTGCGACGCGGGCATGGGCTCCTCGGCGATGGGGGCCTCCGTGCTGCGCAAGAAGGTGCAGCAGGCCGGCCATCGCGAGGTCAAGGTCACCAACCAGTCCATCGCCAACCTCACCGACAGCTACGGCCTGGTGGTCACCCATCGCGATCTGACCGACCGGGCGCGTCTGAAAACGCCGTCGGCCGTGCATGTTTCGGTGGACGACTTCATGGCCAGCCCACGCTACGACGAGATCGTGGAACTGCTGGGTCGCGACGGCGCGCCCGATGCCCCTGAGTCAGGCCAGGCGCCCGAGACCCCGGCCGTCGAGGAGGATGCGGCCCCGGCGGGCGAGGAGGTGCTGCGGCTGGAGTCGATCGTGTTGGCCGGCGCGGCGCGCACCAGCGCCGACGCCATCAGCGAGGCCGGCCGGCTGCTGGTGGACGCGGGTGCCGTCGAGGCGTCCTACGTCGACGCGATGCACGAACGCGAGACCTCGGTGTCGACCTACATGGGCAACGGCCTGGCGATCCCGCACGGCACCAACGAGGCCAAGGACTCGATCCGGCGCACCGGGATGTCGTTCGTGCGCTACGCCGAGCCCATCGACTGGAATGGCAAGCCCGCCGAATTCGTGGTGGGCATCGCCGGCGCGGGCAAGGACCACATGGCGCTGCTGACGCAGATCGCGCAGGTGTTCCTCAAGCCCGACGAGGTGGCGCGGTTGCGCGCGGCGACCACGCCCGAAGAGGTGCGGGCAGTGCTGTCCGGCCACTAGGCGGGACCGACGGTGGATTCCGAGAGCAGGCAGGCCCGCATCGTCGAGTTCGCCCGGACCAGGGGGCGGGTCGAGGTCGGGCCCCTGGCCGACGAACTCGGTGTCGCCAGCGAGACCATCCGCCGCGACCTGAAGGTGTTGGCCGGGCGCAAGTTGCTCAAGCGGGTGCACGGCGGGGCGATCGCGCTGGAGACCGCCGGATTCGAATCCGGGGTCGAATATCGCAGCCGGGTCGACCTCGCGCAGAAGCACCGCATCGCCAATGCGGCCGCGGGGCTGCTGCACGGCGCCGAAACGGTCTATCTCGACGAGGGTTTCAGCCCGCGGCTGATCGCCGAACGCCTGGCCGAGTCCCCGCTCACGGTGGTCACCGCATCGCTGTTGGCGGCCGAGGCCCTGGCCGACAGCACCAGCGTCACGGTGTTGCTGCTCGGCGGGCGGATGCGCGGCCGGACGTTGGCGACCGTCGACCATTGGGCCGTCAGCCGGCTGCAGACCCTGGTCATCGACGTGGCTTATCTCGGTACCAACGGGATCTCGATCGAGCACGGCGCCACCACCCCGGACCCGGCGGTGGCCGCGGTCAAGCAGACCGCCCTGAGCGTGGCGCGGCGCAGCGTCCTCGTCGCGGCGGCTTCGAAATTCGACGTGGCGCACTTCTGCCGGTTCGCCGGCGTCGCCGACTTCGAGACGATCGTCACCGGAACGGAGTTGTCCGCGGCGGCCGCGCAGCGCTACGAGGCCCTGGGGCCGAACGTGATCCGGGTCTGACGCGGCCTACTCGGGGATGCCGCCGAGCAGGTTCGCCAGCACGATCTCGGGGACGGTTTCGCCGAACGCGCAGAACGTCACCTCGGCGACCACCACCGCCTTGAGCCGGTAGTCGCGGCCGCACTCACCCGAGCGGGTCTGCAGGGCGGACCCGTCGGCGCTCACCTCGCCGAGGTAGGTCTGGCCGAATCGGGTCTGCGCGCAGTCGGTGGCGGCCCGTGTCAAGGTGTCGAACACCGTCCGCGCGGCTGGCTTGTCGACGTACACGGCGGCGGCCTGGGAGATCAGCCCGGCGTCCGGCGGGCTCTGGTAGCTGATCTTGTGGAAGTCGTCGATGCTGGTGCCGAACGTCGCGGTCTCGGCGAACAGGAACCGGCACGGCGGCGGGGTCTGCTCGGCCAGCGGTTCGATGTCGACGGGATAGGCGGTGTCCATCGAGGGGATCACCGACAGGTCGGTGCCCGCCCCGGTGATGGCCCGCATGGTGTTCAGGTCGAGCAGCACCGCGTGGGCGTCGATCAGCGGCGGTGCCCACAGTTCTGCGCCGGCGGGGGAGCGGGCGAGCCCGTCGACGGTCGTGGTGCACGCCGGTAGGGCCAGCGCGGCGAGACACCAGCACAGCAGCCGTACGACGAGGCCCACGTCCTGAACTCTAGCGGCGATCCCATACGGTTGACCGGTGAGCATCTTCGCGACCGCAACCGGGGTCGGCTCCTGGCCGGGGACCGCTGCGCGGCCCGCCGCCGAAATCGTTGTGGGCGAATTGCATTCGATGTCGCACCTGGTCGAGCTGCCGGCCCGGGGCGTCGGTGCCGATCTGATCGGCCGGGCCGGGGCGCAGCTGGTCGACATCGCCATCGACACGGTGCCCCGCGGGTACCGCGTGGTCGCGCGGCGCGGGGCGGTCGCGCGGCGGGCCACGAGCCTGCTCGGAGAGGACATGGACGCCCTCGAGGAGGCCTGGGAGCTGGCCGGATTGCGTGGGTCGGGGCGCCCGGTGAAGGTGCAGGCACCCGGGCCCATCACGCTGGCCGCCGAACTCGAACTGGGCAACGGGCACCGCGCCATCACCGACACCGGCGCGGTGCGGGATCTGGCGGCCTCGCTGGCCGAGGGCGTGGCCGCCCACCGCGCCGAACTGGGCCGGCGTCTCGACACCGAGGTGGTGGTGCAGTTCGACGAGCCGACACTGCCCGCCGCGCTGGCCGGGCGGCTCAGTGGCGTCACCAGTCTGAACCCGGTGCACCCGGTGGACGAGTCGCTCGCGGTCGAACTGCTCGACGCCGTTGCCGACCGGGTCGGGGCCGAGGTCATGCTGCACTGCTGCGCCGCCGACGTTGCGTGGAACGTAGTGCGCCGCAGCACGATCGGCGCGGTCGCGGTGGACATTACTGTGCTCGAGGCCGCGGACCTGGATCAGCTGGGGGAGTTCCTCGAGTCCGGCCGCACCGTGCTGCTGGGGGCGGTCCCCGCGCTCGAACCGGCGCGGCGGCCGTCGGTCGAACAGGTCGCCGGTGCCGTCGCCGCGGTCACCGACCGGTTGGGCTTTCCTCGCGCGGTGCTGACCGAGCGCATCGGAGTGACGCCGGCCTGCGGCCTGGCCGGTGCGACGCCCGAATGGGCCCGGCGGGCCGTGGAACTGTGCCAGAAGGTGGCCGACGGCCTGGCGTCCGATCCCGACGCCATCTGAGCAATGGGCAACCAGAAGGTTGCGCATAATCTCTTCCAGTCGTAACCTCTCAATAGGAAACTAGGAGGTTGCATATATGTCCACCGATCGCATCGAGAAGAGCGCCGTCCTGCGCGCGCCGCTGGACCGGGTCTGGCGCGCCATCAGCGACGCCGAACAGTTCGGCACCTGGTTCGGCATGCGCGTCGACGGCCGGTTCGTCCCCGGTGCCTCGATCGTCTGCGCGATGACCGGGACCGCCGTCGACGAGGAGATCGCCGCGGCCCAACGGGCCCACGAGGAAGAGTCGTTCGTTCTGCAGATTGTCGCCGTGGAACCGCGGCGCCGGTTCAGTTTCCGATGGAATCCCCTGCCCGGAGCGGAATTTGCCGATCTGACCACGCTCGTCGAGTTCACGCTGTCCGAGACCGACGACGGAGTCCTGCTGGAGATCGTCGAATCCGGATTCGACGCGCTGCCCGCCGCCCGGCGCGGCGCCGCGTTCACGGACAACTCGCAGGGCTGGGCCGAGCAACTGACCCTGATCGGTCGCTACGTCACGGCGCCGCAGTGGGCTTGACCGCACCCGAGGCCGCGGCCGCGCCGGTCTTCGACGCCCTCGGCGACCCGAACCGGTTGCGCATCATCGACCGGCTCTGCGCGGACGGGCCCTGTTCGACCTCGACGCTGACCCAAGCGATCCCGGCGACCCGGCAGGCGGCGACCAAGCACCTGACGGTGCTGGAATCGGCCGGTCTGGTGCACAGCGAAAAACGCGGCCGGGAACGGATCTGGACCATGCGGCCGGAATCGTTGACGGCGGCCGGCGATTATCTCGAAGCCCTGTCGCGGCGCTGGGATCAACGGATCGAACGGTTGCGCACCTTCGTCGAGGACGTGTCGGAGTAGCCTGCGACGAACCGAGCCCCGTGGAGGTTGTCATGCCCGAAGCGATCATGCCCACCGACCTGCCCGCCGACCCGGCCGTCAACAACACGTACTCGTACGGCGTGCGGGCCGGCGACACCCTGCACATCGCCGGCATGGTGTCCTTCGCGGCCGACGGCGCGATCGTCGGGGAGGGCGACATCGAGGCCCAGGCCGAGCAGGCGATGAAGAACATGAAGGCCGTCGTGGAGGCGGCCGGAGGGTCGATGGACGACATCGTGCGGACAACGACCTACCTCGTCGATGTCGCTGACGCGCCGATCGCCTCGGCGGCCCGTGCCAGGTACTTCACCGGCCCCGTCAAGCCGACGCACACCGTCGTCGGCGTCGCAGCGCTGGGCCGCCCGGCGTTCCTCATCGAGATCGAGGCGACGGCTTACCTGGGCGACTAATCCGCGTGTCGAGTTCCTTGATGTGCTTCTTGGCGGCGGTCAGGCGGAAGGACGCGTCCACCAGTTCGGTGACCTCGTCCCAATCCACCTTCGCGGCGGCCAGGTTGAGCCCCAGCCAGCCGAAGGGCCCCAGGTACATCGGGAAGAAGAACCGAGGGTCCTGCTCGAGGGCGGGCCGCTCGGCCTCGTCGACCTTGACCAGCACCGAGTGCGGGAACGAGACCATCTCGCCGGTCGTCTTGCAGGTGCCGCCGTACATGGCGAACATCTTCGGGGCGTGGAACACCGGGCGACCGTGCGAGACCTTCTCGGCCGCGCCGGGAAAATCCAGCGCGATGCGCCGCAATTCGGCCAGGCCCGGGTCGTCGTCGTCGAACATGATCGGATGGGGCACGCCCGAAGCATATGTGCGTGGGTTCGGTGTCGGCCGACTTGGTTAACCTGCCATGGTGAGCCCCGCTGACCCCGACCTCGGAGATGCCGTCGAAGCAGATCCGCAGGAAGCCGATCTGCGCCGCGAGTGGCAGGACCTCGCCGACGAGGTCCGTGACCACCAGTTCCGCTACTACATCCGGGACGCGCCGATCATCTCCGACGGGGAGTTCGACGCGCTGCTGGGCCGGCTCAACGCGCTCGAGGAACAGCATCCGGAGCTGCGCACCCCGGATTCACCCACCCAGCTGGTCGGCGGCGCGGGTTTCGCTACCGAGTTCGCCCCCGCCGAGCATCTCGAACGGATGCTGAGCCTGGACAACGTCTTCAACACCGACGAGCTGGCGGCCTGGACCTCGCGGCTGCGCGCCGAGATCGGCGAGAATCAGAACTTCCTGTGCGAGCTGAAGATCGACGGGGTCGCGCTGTCGCTGGTGTACCGCGACGGCCGGCTCGAGCGCGGCGCCACCCGCGGCGACGGCCGCACCGGTGAGGACGTCACGCTCAATGCCCGCACCATCGAGGGCATCCCGCTGCGGCTGACCGGCAGCGACGAGTACCCGGTGCCGGCGGTGCTCGAGGTGCGCGGCGAGGTGTTCTTCCGCGTCGCGGACTTCGAGGCGCTCAACGCCAGCCTGGTCGCCGAGGGCAAGCCGCCGTTCGCCAACCCGCGCAACAGCGCGGCGGGCTCGCTACGGCAGAAGAATCCCGCCGTCACCGCGCGGCGCCGGCTGCGGATGATCTGCCACGGCCTCGGCCACGTCGAGGGCTTCACCCCGACCTCGTTGCACGACGCGTACCTGGCGCTCAAGAGCTGGGGGTTGCCGGTCTCCGAGCACACCGCCCGGGTGCAGGGCCTGGCCGCGGTCGAGGAGCGGATCGCCTACTGGGGCGAACACCGCCACGACGTCGAGCACGAGATCGACGGTGTGGTGGTCAAGGTCGACGACGTCTCGCTGCAGCGCCGGCTTGGCTCCACCTCCCGCGCGCCGCGCTGGGCCACGGCCTACAAGTACCCGCCCGAGGAGGCCACCACCAAGCTCCTCGACATCCGGGTCAACGTCGGGCGCACCGGGCGCGTCACCCCGTTCGCGTACATGGAGCCGGTCAAGGTGGCCGGTTCGACGGTGGGGCTGGCCACGCTGCACAACGCCTCGGAGGTCAAGCGCAAGGGCGTGCTGATCGGCGACACGGTGGTGATCCGCAAGGCCGGCGACGTCATCCCCGAGGTGCTCGGCCCCGTCGTCGATGTCCGCGACGGCTCGGAGCGCGAATTCGTCATGCCGACAACGTGTCCCGAGTGTGGCAGCCCGCTGGCGCCGGCCAAGGAGGGCGACGCCGACATCCGCTGTCCGAACTCGCGTAGCTGCCCCGCGCAGCTGCGGGAGCGGCTGTTCCACATGGCCGGCCGCGGCGCGTTCGACATCGAGGGGCTGGGCTACGAGGCGGCCACCGCGCTGCTGCAGGCCGGGGTCATCGCCGACGAGGGCGAGCTGTTCACCCTGACCGCCGAGGATCTGCTGCGCACCGAGCTGTTCACCACGCAGAAGGGTGAGCTGTCGAAGAACGGTGAGCGGCTGCTGGGCAACCTCGATCAGGCCAAGGCCCAACCGTTGTGGCGGGTGCTGGTGGCGCTGTCGATCCGGCACGTCGGGCCGACGGCGGCCCGCGCGCTGGCGGGCGAGTTCGGCAGCCTCGAGGCCATCGAGGCGGCCTCGGAGGAACAGCTGGCCGCGGTCGAGGGCGTGGGGCCCACCATCGCGGCCGCGGTCGTCGAGTGGTTCACCGTCGACTGGCACCGCGCGATCGTCGAGAAGTGGCGCGCCGCCGGCGTCCGGATGGCCGACGAGCGCGACACCAGCATCGAGCGCACCCTCGAGGGCCTGTCCATCGTCGTGACCGGCTCGCTGGCCGGCTTCTCCCGCGATCAGGCCAAGGAGGCGATCCTGGTGCGAGGCGGCAAGGCGGCCGGCTCGGTGTCGAAGAAGACCGCCTACGTGGTCGCCGGCGACGCGCCCGGTTCCAAGTACGACAAGGCCGTGGAACTCGGCGTACCCATCCTCGACGAGGACGGGTTCCGTCGACTTCTCGAAGAGGGCCCGGACAGCAGCCCGGGCTCGGACGACTGACGAAAACGAAAGCGGGACATGGCAGAACTGGAGAACTGCGTCGCGGTCATCACCGGTGCGGGACGCGGGCAGGGCAGGAGCGAGGCGGTTGCGCTGGCGGCCGAGGGTGCGGACATCATCGCAATCGACCGTTGCGCCGACGTCGAACACATCCCGTACCCGATGGCCACCAAGGAGGATCTCGCCGAGACCGCCGACCTGGTCCGGGCCGCCGGGCGCCGCGTCGTCTCCGTGGTCGCCGACGTGCGCAACCTCGCGGACCTGCGGGCCGGGGTGCAGAGCGGAATCGATGAACTCGGCGAGATCGACATCGTCGTCGCCAACGCCGGCGTCGTCGCGATGGGCCTGCCGGACCCGGACGACGAGGAGCTCTACCGCACCATCGTGGACACCAACCTCAACGGTGTGTGGCATACCATCGCGGCCACCGCGCCGTCGATCATCCGCAAGGGCCGCGGCGGTTCGATCATCCTGACCAGCTCCATGCAGGGGCTGATCGGCCGCGGCGGCGACGGCAGCGCCGCGATGTTCGCCTACGCCGCCTCCAAGCACGGGGTCGTGGGACTGATGCGCTCGGCGGCCAATGCCTATGCGCAGCACAATATTCGGGTGAACTCGGTGCATCCCACGGGGGTGGCCACCCCGATGATCATGAACGAGCACATGGCCAACGTGTTCGCCGGCAGCGCGCCGTCGGCGGCGATGGCCGGCAACCTGCTGCCGGTGCCGTTCGTCGAGGCGCAGGATGTGGCCGACGCCGTGGTGTGGCTGGCCGGCCCGAAGTCGCGGTACATCACCGGCACGGCGCTGCCGGTCGACGCCGGCAACGCGGTGATGTGACGGGCGGGCCGAGCAGGATTCAGCCCAGGATGGTCGCGACGATGCCGGCCAGGTAGCCCAGCCGGGCGACCTCCGAGGGCCGGAAGTCGGGACCGCCGGGCCGGCCCAGCAGCACCGCGGTGTGCGGGTCGCCCAGCGGGGCCGCCGCCAAGGTGGTGTCCATGTCGCGCCACAACTGCGGCGCCCAGTCGGCGGTCCCGTCGAGGGCCTGGGCGGCCGCCAGCGGCAGCCATGGCGCCGAATCCGGCTGCGTCTCGGGCGCACTCGCGCTGCCGGCGACGCGCTGCAGGCCGGCCCCGGCGGAGCGGACCACCGTGCACCAGCCCACCCGCAGCACCCGCGGCGCCTCGTCGACGAGTACCTGCAGCCGTGCCGCGCGGTCCCCGGCGGCGGCGACGTGGTCGATCAGTTCGAGTTCGCGGTGCGCCTCCAGCAGCCCGGTGTGCGGCCGGATCGATTCCACCCGGATGCCGTCGAGCGCCTCGGCGGCCGTGATGAGCGTGTCCGGCATGGCGCCGGCGGGCAGGTCGACCACCAGGTCGTCGATCGCGTAGCCCGACGTCCGCTCGACCACGTCCAGCGAGAGGATGTCGGCGCCCGCGGAGCCCAACGCCACCGCCAGGGAACCGAGGCTGCCCGGCCGGTCGTCGAGCCGGACTCGCAGTAGATAGGAAGGCACGCGCATACTTTTTCACAGCCCGACTAGGCTTGACGCTCGTGTCCCAGATCTCCCGAGATGATGTCGCCCACTTGGCGCGGCTGGCCCGGCTGGCCCTGACCGATGACGAGCTGGACGGCTTCTCCGGCCAACTCGGCGCCATCCTCGATCACGTCAGCCAGATCCAGGCCGTCGACTGCACCGGCGTCGAGGCCACCGACAACCCGCTCAAGGACGTCAACGTCACCCGCCCGGACGCGGTGGCGCCCAGCCTGACCCAGGAGCAGGCCCTGGCCGCCGCCCCGCGGGCCGCCGACGGCCGCTTCGAGGTTCCGCAGATCCTAGGGGAGAGCCAGTGAGCAACGCCGACCTGATCCGGCTGTCCGCCGCCGAACTCGCCGCCAAGATTGCGGCCAAGGAAGTGTCGTCCACCGAGGCCACCCAGGCTTGCCTGGACCAGATCGACCGCACCGACGGCCAGTACAACGCCTTCCTGCACGTGGCCGCCGAGCAGGCGCTGGCCACCGCCGCCGCGGTCGACAAGCAGGCGAGCGCCGGCGAGCAGCTGCCGTCCGCGCTGGCCGGGGTGCCGCTGGCGCTCAAGGACGTGTTCACCACCACCGACATGCCCACCACCTGCGGATCGAAGATCCTCGAGGGCTGGAACTCGCCGTACGACGCGACGGTGACCGAGCGGCTGCGCGCCGCGGGCATCCCGATCCTGGGCAAGACCAACATGGACGAGTTCGCGATGGGTTCGTCCACCGAGAACTCGGCCTACGGCCCGACCCGCAACCCCTGGGACACCGACCGGGTGCCCGGCGGTTCCGGCGGCGGCAGCGCGGCCGCGCTGGCGGCGTTCCAGGCGCCGCTGGCCATCGGCTCGGACACCGGCGGCTCGATCCGCCAGCCCGCGGCGCTGACCGCCACCGTCGGGGTGAAGCCGACGTATGGCACCGTCAGCCGCTACGGCCTGATCGCCTGCGCCTCGTCACTGGACCAGGGCGGCCCGTGCGCGCGCACGGTGCTCGACACCGCGCTGCTGCACGAGGTGATCGCCGGGCACGACCCGCGCGATTCGACGTCGGTGGACGCCGCGGTGCCCGACGTGGTGGCCGCCGCCCGGGCCGGCGCCGGCGGGGACCTCAAGGGCGTCCGGGTGGGCGTGGTGTCCCAGCTGCACCGCGGCGAGGGCTACCACCCGGGCGTGCTCTCGTCGTTCAACGCCGCGGTCGACCAGTTGCGCGAACTCGGTGCCGAGGTCAGCGAGGTCGACTGCCCGCACATCGACTACTCGATGGCGGCCTACTACCTGATCCTGCCGTCGGAGGTGTCCAGCAACCTGGCCCGCTTCGACGCGATGCGCTACGGCCTGCGGGTCGGGGACGACGGCACGCGCAGCGCCGAGGAGGTCATGGCGCTCACGCGCGCCGCCGGGTTTGGCCCGGAAGTCAAGCGCCGCATCATGATCGGCACCTACGCGCTGTCGGCGGGCTACTACGACGCCTACTACAACCAGGCGCAGAAGGTGCGGACGCTGATCGCCCGCGATCTCGACGAGGCCTACAAGTCCGTGGAAGTGCTGGTGTCGCCGGCCACCCCGACCACCGCGTTCCGGCTCGGTGAGAAGGTCGACGACCCGCTGGCGATGTACCTGTTCGACCTGTGCACGCTGCCGCTGAACCTGGCCGGGCACTGCGGCATGTCGGTGCCCTCGGGCCTGTCGCCGGACGACAATCTGCCCGTCGGGCTGCAGATCATGGCGCCGGCGCTGGCTGACGATCGACTGTACCGGGTGGGCGCGGCCTACGAGGCCGCCAGGGGATCGCTGCCGACCGCGCTCTGAGCGGGTTAGATGGAGCCCATGCGGATCGGAGTGCTCACCGGAGGCGGCGACTGTCCAGGGCTCAACGCGGTCATCAGGGCGGTGGTGCGCACCTGCGACGCCCGGTACGGCTCCACGGTGGTCGGCTTCCAGGACGGCTGGCGCGGCCTGCTGGAGGATCGCCGCGTGCAACTGGTCAACGACGACCGTAACGACCGGCTGCTGGCCAAGGGCGGCACCATGCTGGGCACCGCGCGGGTCAACCCCGAGAAGCTGCGCGCGGGACTCGACCAGATCAAGCAGACCCTCGACGACAACGGGATCGACGTGCTGATCCCGATCGGTGGCGAGGGCACACTGACTGCCGCCAACTGGTTGTCCGAGGAGGGCGTCCCGGTGGTCGGGGTGCCCAAGACCATCGACAACGACATCGATTGCACCGACGTGACATTCGGCCACGACACGGCGCTGATGATCGCCACCGATGCCATCGACCGGCTGCACAGCACGGCCGAGTCGCACCAGCGGGTCATGCTGGTCGAGGTGATGGGCCGCCACGCCGGCTGGATCGCCCTGAACTCGGGACTGGCCTCGGGTGCGCACATGATCCTGATCCCCGAGCAGCCCTTCGACGTCGAAGAGGTGTGCCGGCTGATCAAGGCGCGCTTCGTGCGGGGCGATTCCCACTTCATCTGTGTGGTGGCCGAGGGCGCCAAGCCCGCCGAGGGCACCATGGCGCTGCGCCAGGGCGGGACCGACGAGTTCGGCCACGAGCGGTTCACCGGCGTTGCCCAGCAGCTGGGCCTCGAGGTCGAGAAACGCATCAAGAAGGAAGTCCGGGTCACGGTGCTCGGCCACGTGCAGCGCGGCGGCAAGCCCACCGCGTACGACCGCGTGCTGGCGACCCGGTTCGGCGTGAATGCCGCCGACGCCGCGCACGCCGGCGAGTACGGGATGATGGTGTCGCTGCGCGGCGAGAACATCGGGCGCGTGCCGTTGGCCGAGGCCACCGCGCACCTGAAGCTGGTGCCGCAGAGCCGCTACGACGATGCGGCCGCGTTCTTCGGTTGATCACGCATTCTTGAACGCCTCCCGTTTCACCGTCTGCCACATGGTCGGGGCGTGCTCGACGGTGGAGACGGTGACGGTGGCGCGGGGGCCGGGGGCGGCCGCCAGCGTCAGCAGATAGTGCGCCAGATCGGTGCGTGAGGTAAATGCGCCCTCCGGATCTACCTGTCCCGCAACGTAATCGGTGACAAACGGTAGCTCGAAGAGTCCGGATGGCCGCACGATGGTCCAGTCCAGGCCGCTGACGCGCACGATGTCCTCCATGCGGCGCTGATCGTCGTAGGTGCTCTTGCCGGCGGTGCGTTTGAGCACCGGTTCGAGAAACCGCAGCAGGACCGGCGCGTTGGTGCGGCCGGGGTAGTGGTCGACGGCGGTGGAACTCACCACCACAAGGCGTCGCACGCCGGTGCGGTGCATCGCCGCGACGATGTTCGCCGCGCCGGTCGAGTACGTGTCGATCCGATGCCGGCTGAACGGCACGCCCAGCGTCGAGAGCACGGCGTCGGCGCCGGCCACCGCGTCGTCCAGGGCGTGCGTCGTGGTCTGACGGACGTCGGCGTCGACGACCGTCAGCGCGGGATCGGTGAGCGGGAAGTCGTCGGGTCTGCGGGTGACCGCCACAGCGGTGTGCCCGCCGTCGAGCGCCTGCCGGGTGAGCAGCCTGCCGGTGGGCCCGTTGGCCCCGAAGATCGTGATGCGCATGAGCGGTCCTCCAATTGATCCATACATGTGATTATCACGTTAGGTGATAATCTTGCGCGGTGCTAGTGTCGTTCCGGTGACCGAGCCTTCACCCGGAATCGCAGGCCTGCACCAGCGGATCCCGTTCCTGCTCTCCCAGCTGGGCGTTCACATCGCCGACGACTTCGTCGTGCGGCTGGAGCCCTTCGGTGTGGGCCCACGCACCTTCGCGGTGTTGACCGCCCTGTCCGCCGATGACGGGCAGTCGCAACGCCAGCTCGCGACCCTGCTGGGGATTCACCGCAACGCCATGGTCGCGGTGGTCGACAAGCTCGAGAGCCAGGGGCTGGTGAAGCGAACACCGCACGCGCAGGATCGGCGCGCGTTCGCGATCAGGTTGACCGACAAGGCCCGCGAGTTGCTGCCCGCGCTCGACGCGCAGGGGCGCCTGCAGGAGGAAACGATCACCGCGATGCTGACCGGGCAGGAGCGCGACGCGCTGCGGCACCTCCTCCAGCGGGTGTCGACGGGACTCGGCATGAGTCCCGGAGTGCACCCGAGGCTGGCCGAGCGCTGACAACTAAGATCGCGGCCATGACTGCTGCGCGGACTCCCACGGCCGAAGCCGAGTTGCTCGACTACGACGATGTGCTGGCTCGCTTCGACCCCGTGATGGGCATGGAGGTGCACGTCGAACTCTCGACGGCCACCAAGATGTTCTGCGGCTGCGCCAACCGGTTCGGCGCCGAACCCAACACGCTGGTGTGCCCGGTGTGCCTCGGCCTGCCGGGGGCGCTGCCGGTGCTCAACCAGTCGGCGGTCGAATCGGCGATCCGTATCGGGTTGGCGCTGAACTGTCAGATCGCGCCGTGGGGTCGGTTCGCCCGGAAGAACTACTTCTATCCGGACCAGCCGAAGAACTACCAGATCTCCCAGTACGACGAGCCGATCGCGATCAACGGTTACCTCGACGTGCCGCTGGACGACGGGACCACCTGGCGCATCGAGATCGAACGCGCCCACATGGAGGAGGACACCGGCAAGCTGACCCACCTGGGCAGCGACACCGGCCGCATCGCCGGGGCGACCACCTCGCTGGCGGACTTCAACCGCGCCGGCGTCCCCCTGATCGAGATCGTCACCAAGCCCATCGAGGGCACCGGTGAGCGCGCGCCCGAGATCGCCCGCGCGTATGTGACCGCGCTGCGCGACCTGCTGCGCTCGCTCGGCGTCTCCGACGTCCGGATGGACCAGGGCTCGATGCGCTGCGACTCCAACGTGTCGTTGAAGCCCAAGGGCGCCAAGGAATTCGGCACCCGCACCGAGACCAAGAACGTCAACTCGCTCAAGAGTGTCGAGGTCGCGGTGCGTTACGAGATGCGCCGGCAGGCGGCGGTCCTCGAGGCCGGCGGCACCGTCACCCAGGAGACCCGGCACTTCCACGAGGACGGCTACACCTCGTCGGGACGCACCAAGGAGACCGCCGAGGACTACCGATACTTCCCGGAACCCGATCTGGAACCCGTCGCGCCCAGCGAGGAGCTCATCGAGCGGCTGCGCGGCACCATCGGCGAGCTGCCGTGGTTGGCGCGCAAGCGGATCCAGGAGGACTGGGGCATCTCCGACGAGGTGATGCGTGACCTGGTCAACGCCGGTGCCGTCGAGTTGGTGACGGCGACCGTGGCGGCCGGCGCGCCCAGCGAGGCCGCCCGCGCCTGGTGGGGCAACTTCCTGGTGCAGAAGGCCAACGAGGCCGGCGTGGAACTCGACGCCCTGGCCATCACCCCCGAGCAGGTCGCGGCGGTGGTCAAGCTGGTCGAGGACGGCAAGCTGTCCAACAAGCTGGCCCGGCAGGTGATCGAGGGCGTGCTGGCCGGCGAGGGCGAGCCCGAGGCCGTGATGACGGCCCGCGGGCTGGCGCTGGTCCGCGACGACGGGTTGATCCAGGCCGCGGTGGACGAGGCGCTGGCCGCCAATCCCGATGTCGTCGAGAAGATCAAGGGCGGCAAGGTGCAGGCCGCCGGCGCCATCGTCGGCGCGGTGATGAAGGCCACCAAGGGCCAGGCCGACGCCGCGCGGGTGCGCGAACTGGTGATGGCCGCCTGCGGCCAGGGCTGATCAGGTGATGTCGGCCTCGTTGCGCGGGAAGCCGCCCTCGGGGAACAGCGGGAACACCACGTCGTCGAGCTTGTCGGGGTCCCCGACGCTCCGGTTGACCGTCGCGCCCCACACGTTGCCGTCGGGCGAGAGCCGCACCGCCCAGGCGTGACCGTGCTGACCGTCGCGGACCACCTCGGGATCCCCGGTGACCGCGCCGGTGTCGGGGGCCAACCGGACCGCGACGGTTTGCTTGGTGTCGACCAGGTTCACCAGCACGGTGCCGTCCAGCGCCGCGCAGCCGGCCACGCCGGGCTTGTCGGGCCAGGTCCACACCGTGGAGGTCTTGGAGTCCTTGGTGATGCGCTGCAGCCGATCGGCGGTGGGGGTGCGGTCGGTGATGTAGAGCGAGCCGTCGGCCGGATCGGTGCACAGCCCGCCCGCGCCGCCGAGCCCCGACAGGGCCGTGGTCAGCGGGGCCTGCCCGACCGTCGTCGGCTGTTCGATGCGCAGCAGCTTGCCGGCCAGCGAGCCCGGGTCGGCGGCCGCGCCGGGATCGCCGGCGTCGCCGGTCTGCACCACCAGCGTGGTGGGGCTGGTGAAGATCAACGCCCCGGCATTGTTGGTGGGGCCCTTCGGAATTCCGGTGAGCAGATCCTTGGGGACGTCGCCGTCGGCGATACGCACCACCCGGTTGTCGGTGGGAGTGCTGATGTAGGCGTACATCAACCGGTCCTGGGCGTAGGTCGGCGACTTGACGATGTCCAACAGCCCGCCGTCACCGGAACCGTCGACCGGGATGGTGGCCATCACCTTGGGTTCGGCGGCGATCGCGACTTCCTTGATGGCCCCGGTGGTGCGCTCGGCGACCAGGGCCGTCTTGCCGTCCGGACCCATGATCAGCCCGCTGGTGCTCTCCAGGCAGCCCTGCATCACCCCGGTGGCGGGGCAGGCCTTCGGGAACGGCTTGCCCGGCAGCGGGGGCGGGGGCGGGGTGGTCGACGTGGTCGGCGGCTTGCGCTCCGGTTCGGTGGTGAACGGCTGCGACATCGCATCGTCGAAGCGCGCGCACCCGGTGCCCGCCGCCGCGACCAGGAACAGCACCGCACACGTTGTGGTCAGCGCGCGCGGCACCCGACGGCGGATCTGCATGCAGCCAGGTTACGGATCGCCCCGCGGTGCCCGCCACGGCGTCCGGGCGGCGCGGTTACATCACCATCCGATATAGGTGGGCAAAAGCGGGCCGCAAATACCAGGATCTGGGATGGGTTGCACTTACCCTGGCAGGCGTGACGAGTCCATCGCATGATCCAAGCTGGCAACGGCCGGGCGATTCGTCGTCGTCCGGGACCGGTTCCTCGCGGCCCAGCACGGCCAGCCTGGTCGACCCCGAGGACGACATGCCGTCGGACGGCTACGGCGGAGATTTCGAGACCACCGCAATCCCACAGTACGGATCGACGCCGTCGACGACGGGATACGGGCTGCTCAACGATCCGGAGCCGCTGCCGTACGTGGCGCCGCACGATGACCGCCCGCCGACGGTCGGACCCGCGGCCATCGAACCGGAGGACTACGACGCGGTGCGCCGCGCGGGCCGCCGCGGCACCCAGGACCTGGGTCTGCTGCTGTTGCGTGCCGGTTTCGGTGCGCTGCTGATCGTGCATGGCCTGCAGAAGGCATTCGGCTGGTGGGGCGGATCGGGCCTGGGCAGCTTCGGTGACGGGCTCGCCGATCTGGGCTACCGACACGCCGAGCTGCTGACCTATGTGGCCGCGGGCACCGAGATCGTCGCCGGACTGCTGCTGGTGCTCGGCCTGTTCACCCCGCTGGCCGCCGCGGCCGCACTGGCCTACCTGATCAACGGGCTGCTGGCCGGGGTTATGAGCCAGCAGGACTCCGGGCGCTTCGAGTTCTTCCTGCCCGAGGGCCACGAGTTCGAATTGACCCTGATCATGGTGGCCGCCGCGATCATCCTCATCGGCCCCGGCCGGTACGGCTTCGACGCGGGCCGCGGCTGGGCGCGTCGGCCGTTCATCGGCTCGTTCGTGGCGCTGTTGCTCGGCGTCGGCGGCGGCATCGCGGTGTGGGTGCTGCTCAACGGCACCAATCCGCTGGGCTGAGCCGGGCGCGTCAGACGTACGGGTTGGGCACCCGTCCGCCGCTGGCCTCGGCCAGCTGCGGCAGCGTGGAGAACGACACCGCCGGCAGCGACAGTTCGGTCCCGTCGGTGAGTTCCGCGCGGGCCCAGGAACCCTTGACGAACTTGAGCCCCTTGACCTTGTCCCAGCCCACCGTGGTGGTCTTCAGCAGCGACCGCGCGGTCACCGTGTCCCGGTTTGCCACCGTCCGCAGCCGGACGATGGCCACCGAGGCCAGCACCGGGATGAGCAGCATGGGCGTCAGCCAGGGCAGCGCGAGGACGGGCAGCAGCATGGTGAACGCCACCAGCGCGACGGCCACGTGGGCCATCGGCGACATCCGGATCACCACTCGAGCTTCGGGTGCGGCAGCCATGCCGCCATCTTGCACCGCGGCTGGGACTGCTGTCCGCGCAGGTCAAACAATTTGACGCGGACCGCCGACGAGGGCTACCGTCGTGGGCTATGACCACCCGCGAGATTCTCGTAGTAGTAAGCCGGCGCGTTGGTGCCGCGTAAGGTCTAGCGAGGCCACGATCAGGCCGAGCCTACGAGCATCGACGCGCAACCCTCGTGCAGCAGCAGCTGACCGGGGGTTTTTTGTTTGCTCAAAGCACCGCCCAACCGACAAGACATCCCAGAACACGAGCAAGGACACATCGTGAGCGCACCCACCACGCGACCACCCGCATCGGTGACCGCAGCCAAGCCCGCGAACGACAACCCCTCCGGGTCGGGCCATCGGGTCCCACCGCAGCAGCTGACCGGCGCCCAGTCGGTGGTGCGTTCGCTGGAGGAGATGGGCGTCGACACCATCTTCGGCATCCCGGGCGGCGCGGTCCTGCCGGTCTACGACCCGCTCTTCGATTCCCAGAAACTGCGCCACGTGCTGGTGCGCCACGAGCAGGGCGCCGGCCACGCGGCCAGCGGTTATGCGCATGCCACCGGCAAGGTCGGCGTCATGATGGCGACCTCCGGGCCAGGTGCGACCAACCTGGTCACGCCGCTGGCCGACGCGCAGATGGACTCCATCCCAGTGGTGGCCATCACCGGGCAGGTCGGTCGCGGCCTGATCGGCACCGACGCCTTCCAGGAGGCGGACATCTCCGGCATCACCATGCCGATCACCAAGCACAACTTCCTGGTGCGCACCGGCGACGACATCCCCCGGGTGATCGCCGAGGCGTTCCACATCGCGAAGTCGGGCCGCCCCGGCGCGGTGCTGGTGGACATCCCGAAGGACGTCCTGCAGGGGCAGTGCACCTTCAGCTGGCCGCCGGAGACCGATCTGCCCGGCTACAAGCCCAACACCAAGCCGCACAGCCGGCAGATCCGGGAGGCCGCCAAGCTGATCGCCGCGGCCCGCAAGCCCGTGCTGTACGTGGGCGGCGGGATCATCCGCGGTGAGGCCAGCGCCGAACTGCTGGAGTTGGCCGAGCTGACCGGCATCCCGGTGGTGACCACGCTGATGGCCCGCGGCGCGTTCCCCGACAGCCATCCGCAGCACCTGGGCATGCCCGGGATGCACGGCACGGTGGCCGCGGTGGCCGGCCTGCAGCGCAGCGACCTGCTGATCGCGCTGGGCACCCGGTTCGACGACCGGGTCACCGGTCAGCTGGACTCGTTCGCGCCGGAAGCCAAGGTGATCCACGCCGACATCGACCCGGCCGAGATCGGCAAGAACCGCCACGCCGACGTGCCGATCGTGGGCGATGCCAAGGCTGTCATCACGGATCTGATCGCGGCGCTGCGTCGCGACGACGTGCCCGGCAACATCAAGATGGATCAGTGGTGGGAGTACCTGGTCGGGGTCCGGTCGACCTACCCGCTGAGCTACGGCCCGCAGAGCGACGGCAGCCTGAGCCCGGAGTACGTCATCGAGAAGCTCGGCGAGATCGCCGGCTCGGATGCGGTGTACGTCGCCGGGGTCGGCCAGCACCAGATGTGGGCCGCGCAGTTCATCTCCTACGAAAAGCCGCGCACCTGGCTGAATTCCGGCGGTCTGGGCACCATGGGCTTCGCCATCCCCGCGGCCATGGGCGCCAAGATGGCCCGGCCCGAGGCCGAGGTCTGGGCCATCGACGGCGACGGCTGCTTCCAGATGACCAACCAGGAACTGGCGACGTGCGCCATCGAGGGTGCGCCCATCAAGGTCGCGCTGATCAACAACGGCAACCTGGGCATGGTGCGGCAGTGGCAGACGCTGTTCTACGGCGAGCGCTACAGCCAGACCGACCTGGCCACGCACAGCCAGCGCATCCCGGACTTCGTCAAGCTGGCCGAGGCGCTGGGTTGCGTCGGATTGCGTTGTGAGCGAGCCGAAGACGTCGAGGACGTCATCAAGGCGGCCCGCGCCATCAACGACCGGCCCGTCGTGATCGACTTCGTCGTCGGCGCCGACGCGCAGGTGTGGCCCATGGTCGCGGCCGGCACCGGCAACGACGAGATCATGGCCGCCCGCGACATCCGCCCGCTGTTCGACAACGAGGATCAGGTCTGATGAGCGCAACTGGAGTGTCCACGCACACGCTGTCGGTGCTCGTCGAGGACAAGCCGGGCGTGCTGGCCCGGGTGTCGTCGCTGTTCTCCCGGCGCGGGTTCAACATCAAGTCGCTGGCGGTCGGCCCGACCGAGCAGAAGAACATGTCGCGGATGACCATCGTCGTCTCGGTCGAGGACTTCCCGCTCGAACAGATCACCAAGCAGCTCAACAAGCTGATCAACGTCATCAAGATCGTCGAGCAGGACGAGGAGCAGTCCGTCTCGCGGGAGCTGGCGCTGATCAAGGTGCGCGCCGATGCCGGCACCCGCAGCCAGGTGATCGAGGCCGTCAACCTGTTCCGGGCCAAGGTCGTTGACGTCTCCACGGAATCGCTGACCATCGAGGCCACCGGTACCCAGGAGAAGATCGGCGCGCTGCTGCGCGTGCTCGAGCCGTACGGTATCCGTGAGATCGTGCAGTCCGGCGTCGTGTCGCTGGCTCGCGGCCCCCGCGGTATCGGCTCGACGAAATAGCACTTCCGTACACCAAAGAATAGATAGGAAAAAGCAGTTGGCAGCACAAACAAGCGTTGAGATGTTCTATGACGACGACGCGGACCTGTCGATCATCCAGGGCCGCAAGGTCGGCGTCATCGGCTACGGCAGCCAGGGCCACGCCCATTCGCTGTCGCTGCGGGACTCGGGCGTGCAGGTGAAGGTCGGCCTCAAGGAGGGCTCCAAGTCCCGCGAGAAGGTCACCGAGCAGGGCCTCGAGGTCGACACCCCGGCCGAGGTGGCCAAGTGGGCCGACGTGATCATGCTGCTGGCGCCCGACACCGCGCAGGCTGAGATCTTCAAGAACGACATCGAGCCCAACCTGGAGGACGGCAACGCGCTGCTCTTCGGCCACGGCCTCAACATCCACTTCGGCCTGATCAAGCCGCCGGCCAACGTCACCATCGGCATGGTCGCCCCCAAGGGCCCCGGCCACCTGGTGCGTCGCCAGTTCGTCGACGGCAAGGGTGTGCCCGCGCTGATCGCCGTGCACCAGGACCCCAAGGGTGAGGGGCAGGCGCTGATGCTGTCCTACGCCAAGGGCATTGGTGGCACCCGCGCCGGCGTCATCAAGACCGACTTCAAGGAAGAGACCGAGACCGACCTGTTCGGCGAGCAGGCCGTGCTCTGCGGCGGCACCGAGGAACTGGTCAAGGCGGGCTTCGACATCATGGTCGAGGCGGGTTACGCGCCCGAGATGGCCTACTTCGAGGTCCTGCACGAGCTCAAGCTGATCGTCGACCTGATGTACGAGGGCGGCATCGCCCGGATGAACTACTCGATCTCCGACACCGCGGAGTTCGGTGGCTACCTGTCCGGCCCGCGCGTCATCGACGAGGGCACCAAGGACCGGATGCGCGCCATCCTGAAGGACATCCAGGACGGCACCTTCGTCAAGCGCCTGGTGGCCAACGTCGAGGGCGGCAACAAGGAGCTCGAGGCCCTGCGCAAGGAGAACGCCGAGCACCCCGTGGAGGTCACCGGCAAGAAGCTGCGCGACCTGATGAGCTGGGTGGATCGGCCGATCACCGAAACCGCCTGACACACCTGACTTCGGCGTGATCTCCCACACACAGCGTGGGAGATCACGCCGAACTCGTCAGTGGGGGCAGGTCCAGGCCGAACTCGCGGCGCAGCACGGTGCGGGCCGCGTAATAGCCCGCCATCCCGTGCACACCGCTGCCGGGCGGCACGGCCGAGGAACACAGGTAAGCCCGGGGGATCGGCGTCGACCAGGGGTTCCAGCGCAACGCCGGGCCCGTGGCCACGCTGAACAGGTTGGCCCCGCCCACCCCGATGTCGCCGCCGATCAGGTTGGCGTTGTGCTGCGACAGGCGCGCGGCGGGCACGCTGCGCACCCCGACCACCAGGTCCCGGAATCCGGGCGCGAAGCGCTCGAAGATCTCCGTCACGGTCTCGGCCTGATCGACCGGCGAACCGGCGGGCACGTGGACGTAGGTCCACAGCGGCCGGCGGCCCTGCGCGTCGATGCGGCCCGGGTCCGCCAGGTGCGGTAGCGCGGCCAGGATCATCGGCCAATCGGCGTGCCGGCCCTCGGCGACATCGCGTTCGGCGCGCGCCATCATCGCCCGCTCGCCACCCATGTGCAGCGTCGGGGCGTCGGCCAAACGCGAATCACGCCAACCAATCTCGCCGCTGAGCACGAAGTCGACCTTGGCCACGCCCGGCCCGTACCGGTAGCGCCGCAGCGTGCGGGCGTACCGGGCGGGCATCCGGTCGCCGTAGATGTCGAGCAGTGCGGTGGGTGCGGTGTCGTAGATCACCACGCCGGGCGGCGGGGCGGTGACCTCCTCGCCGAGCACCAGTTCGCCGCCGTGGGCGCGCATGTCGGCCAGCAGCGCATCGGGGATGGCCTGCGAGCCGCCGACCGGGATCGGCCAGCCCACCGCGTGGGCCAGGCTGGCCAGCATCAGGCCGGCACCGGCGGAAACCATCGAGGGCATCCGCGAAATGGCGTGTGCCGCAACACCACTGAACAGCGCGCGGGCGTCCTCGCCGGCCAGCGTGTTCCAGGCCGGGCTGCCCTGGACCAGCAGTCGGGGCGCCATCTTCAGCGCCGCGGTGATGCTCGGCGGGATCGACCTCTTGTCGCCGAGCACGAGTGCCACCACGTTCTCGGAGTCCTCGACCAGCGGGCCCAGCAGCCGCCGCCACGAGGCCCCGTCGTCGAGTTCGGCGCAGGTGCGGTCGAGGTCGCGATAGCCGACGGCGGCCGGGTGGCCCGGCATCGGGTTGGCGTAGGACACCTCGGGGGTGGCCAGCGACACCCGGCCGGGCAGGTCGAACTCGGCGAAGAACGGCGAGGCCAGCGCCAGCGGGTGCACCGCCGAGCAGATGTCGTGCGAGACCCCCGGGAACTCCGGGTCGGCCAGGGTGCGGGCGCCGCCGCCCGCCGTCGGCTGGGCCTCGATGACCCGCACCGAAAGCCCGGCTCGCGCGCAGATCACCGCCGCGGCCAGCCCGTTGGGACCGCTTCCGACGACCGTGACGTCCATATCGACTCCTGGCTGGGCGCTCCTGCCCTCGCCTCCGAAATTACCGCCCATTAGGCTGTCCGGGTGAGTTTGCCCGTTGTACTTATTGCCGACAAGCTGGCCGCATCCACCGTGGAAGCCCTGGGGGACCAGGTCGAAATCCGCTGGGTGGACGGTCCGGACCGTGAGAAGCTGCTGGCCGCCGTGCCGGAGGCCGACGCCCTGCTGGTGCGTTCGGCGACCACGGTGGACGAGGAGGTGCTGGCCGCGGCGCCCCGGCTCAAGATCGTCGCCCGCGCCGGCGTCGGCCTGGACAACGTCGACGTCGACGCCGCCACGGCGCGCGGCGTCCTGGTGGTCAACGCCCCGACGTCCAACATCCACAGCGCCGCCGAGCACGCGCTGGCGCTGATGCTGTCCGCCGCGCGGCAGATCCCGGCCGCCGACGCCACGCTGCGAGAGCGCACCTGGAAGCGCTCGTCGTTCTCCGGCACCGAGATCTTCGGCAAGACCGTCGGCGTGGTGGGCCTGGGCCGCATCGGGCAGCTGGTGGCCCAGCGGCTGGCGGCGTTCGGAACCGAGATCATCGCGTATGACCCGTACGTGCCGCCCGCCCGGGCCGCGCAGCTGGGCATCGAGATGATGCCGCTGGACGACCTGCTGGCCCGCGCAGACTTCATCTCGGTGCACTTGCCCAAGACCCCGGAGACCGCCGGCCTGATCGGCACCGAGGCGCTGACCAAGGTCAAGCCCGGCGTGGTCATCGTCAACGCCGCCCGCGGCGGCCTGATCGATGAACAGGCCCTGGCCGACGCGATCAACGCCGGCCGGGTGCGCGCGGCCGGGCTGGACGTGTTCGCCACCGAGCCGTGCACCGACAGCCCGCTGTTCGACCTGCCGCAGGTGGTCGTCACCCCGCACCTGGGCGCCTCGACCGAGGAGGCCCAGGACCGCGCCGGTACCGATGTCGCGGCCAGCGTGCAGTTGGCGCTGGCCGGCGAGTTCGTGCCCGACGCGGTCAACGTCGCCGGCGGCCCGGTCGGCGAAGAGGTCGCCCCCTGGCTGGAGCTGGTGCGCAAGCTGGGCGTGCTGGTCGGCACCCTGGCCGCCGAGCCGGTGGTCAACCTGACCGTCGCGGTGCGCGGCGAGCTGGCCTCGGAAGATGTTGGCATTCTGCAGCTTTCAGCGCTGCGCGGGCTGTTCTCCACGGTCCTCGACGACCCGGTGACCTTCGTCAACGCGCCGGCGCTGGCCGAGGTGCGCGGGGTCACCACCGATCTGGTGACCGCCACCGAGAGCCCGAATCACCGCAGCGTCGTCGACGTCCGCACGGTGCACGCCGACGGCTCGGCGGTCAACGTGTCCGGCACCCTGTCCGGCCCGCAGCAGGTCGAGAAGATCGTCCAGATCAACGGCCGCAACTTCGATCTGCGCGCCGAGGGCGAGAACCTGCTCATCAACTACAGCGATCAGCCCGGCGCGCTGGGCAAGATCGGCACGCTGCTCGGCGAGGCCGGCGTCAACATCGAGGCCGCCCAGCTCAGCCAAGATTCCGATGGCGTGGGCGCCACGATCATGTTGCGGATCGACCGCGACGTGCCCGAGGACGTCCGCACCGCGATCGCGTCCGCGGTGGAGGCGACGACGCTGGAAGTGGTCGACCTGTCATGACCTGGGTCCGCAAACAAGGGGTGGCGTAAATGAAGTTGGCAATCATCGCCGGTGACGGCATCGGCCCGGAGGTCATCGCCGAGGCGACCAAGGTGCTCGACGCCGTCCTGCCGGGCGTGGAGAAGGTCGACTACGACCTCGGGGCGCGGCGTTATCACGCCACCGGGGAGCTGTTGACCGAGGCCACCATCGAGGAACTGCGCGAGCACGACGCGATCCTGCTCGGCGCCATCGGCGATCCGTCGGTGCCCAGCGGGGTGCTCGAGCGGGGCCTGCTGCTCAAGCTGCGCTTCGCGCTCGACCACCACGTGAACCTGCGCCCGTCGCGGCTGTATCCCGGTGTGAGCAGCCCGCTGTCGGGTGCCCCGGAGATCGACTTCGTGGTGGTGCGCGAGGGCACCGAGGGGCCCTACACCGGCAACGGCGGCGCCCTGCGGGTCGGCACGCCGCACGAGGTGGCCACCGAGGTCAGCGTCAACACCGCGTTCGGCGTGCAGCGCGTGGTGCGCGAGGCGTTCGCGCGGGCCGCCGGGCGGCGCAAGCACGTGACGCTGGTGCACAAGACCAACGTGTTGGCCTTCGCCGGCAGCCTGTGGGCGCGGGTGGTCGACGAGGTCGCCCGCGAGTACCCCGACGTCGAGGTCGCCTATCAGCACATCGACGCCGCCACCATCCACCTGGTGACCGATCCGGGCTGCTTCGATGTGATCGTCACCGACAACCTGTTCGGCGACATCATCACCGACCTCGCGGCCGCGGTGTGCGGCGGAATCGGGTTGGCCGCCAGCGGCAACATCGATGCCACCGGCGCCAATCCGTCGATGTTCGAACCCGTGCACGGCAGCGCGCCGGACATCGCCGGCCAGGGCATCGCCGATCCGACCGCCGCGGTGATGTCGGTGGCGTTGCTGCTGGCGCACATCGGCGAGGAGGGTGCCGCCGAGCGCGTCGACAAGGCCGTCGAGCAGCATCTGGCCACCCGCGGCGACGAGAGGCTGTCCACCGCGCAGGTCGGCGAGCGGATCCGGGCCCGGCTCTAACGCAGCGGGTCCTCGTCGACCGGCACCAAAGGCATTGCCAGCAGCGGGAACAGCGCGCACACGGCGAAGGCCACCGGGAAGCCGGCGACCCCGATCAGTGCGCCGAAGGCGGGCGGCACCACCCCGGTGGTGAACAACTGCGCGGTGTTCTGCATCCCGAGGGCGCGTCCACTCCAGAACGGCCCGGCGATCTCGGCGATCGCCGTGAACGCCAGGCCGTTGTCGGAGACCGTCACGGTCGAGGCCACCATCATGATCGCGATGGCCCACGACGAGCCCAGGTGATCGGTCAGGGCGAGCAGTCCCATCGACACCCCGGCCGCGAACGCGATGATGCGGACCGGGCCCAGCCGCGAGCCGACGATGTCCGACCAGCGGCCGGCGGCGATTCGCCCTGCGGCGCCGAGGATCTGGGCGACGGTCACGATGGCGCCCGCCGAGGCTGCCGACCATCCGCGGTCGGCCATCAGCCACACCAGGGTGAAGGTCCACACCAGCGACTGCGGGATGACCAGTAGCACCGAGACGACGTGGATCCGCCACAGCGTGGACGATCCCCGGTAGGGGTTCGCGAGTTCGGTGTGGTGCGCCTCGGCGCGCGGCGGGCGCGGGGGATCGAGCACCCCGACGGCGGTGATCACCGCGGCCAGCGCGCACACCCCGGCCGGGAACAGCAACGCCGCCGAAACCCCGCGGGACTCGGCGAGCTGGGGAATCACCAAGGCGCCCAACGCCACCCCGAGCGGTTGGGCGGTCTGCCGGATGCCCATGACCAGCCCGCGCTGATGCGGCGGGAACCAGCCCACCACCACCCGCGCGCTGGCGGTGTTGCTGCTGGCCGCCGCCATGCCGCCGAGGAACAGGAACACCGCGACCGCGGGCAGCGAATCGACTGACGCGGCCCCCAGGGCGGCGGCCGCGGTCAGCGCCGAACCGGCGGCCAGCACGAACCGCTCGCCGATGCGGTCCACCACGTAGCCCCACGCCAGCAGCGTCACCACCATCCCGAAGCTGGGCATCGCGACCATCAGGCCGGCCTGGGCGAAGTCCAGCCCGCGTTCGCTGTGCAGCGTCGGGATCAGGAAGGCGGTGCCATTGATGAAGACGTTGGCGAACAGCGTCGCGGCCAACGCGATCACCAGCATCGACCAACGGCGCCTCGTGCTGATATCGCCGTCGGTCACCCGGCTATGGTGCCATCATCTCCAGGAACACCGTCTCGCCGGAGGCGTCATCGAGGCCGTCGTTGTCGGTGACCACGTACAGCTTCCCGTTGCCGGCCACGGCGGCGCCCTCGACCTTCTCCTGCACCCAGCCGTTGGTGGCGCGCAGATCCGGCAGCAGGTCGCGCGCCAAGGTCTTGGTCAGCACCTGCGGTTGCTCGTCGGCGCCGGTGACCCCGGCGTCGGTGGGGATCGCCACGGAGTAGAGCGCCTTCACGCGGGCGTCCGGGCCATTGAGCTTGTCGCGCTCGACGAGCAGCAGGGCGCCGTCGTGCACGACGATCTCGGACAGGCCGATCCAGTCGTCCGGATGCTCGGTGGTCTCCAGTTGGTAGCCATACCACTGCCATTCACTGGTCTCGGCGGTGTACTTGCCGATCCGGGCGATGCCCGCCGGGTCGGTGGACAGTTCGCGCTGCAGCGCGACCCAGACGGTGTCGCCGTCGACCGCGACCCCTTCGAGGCCCTGGCTGCCCAACGCGTCGGCGATGTCGGCCGGCAGCGCGATCCGCTCGCTGATCGCACCGTCGGCGGCCACCCGCACCAGTTCGTTGTCCGCGCCCTCGGAGCCCTCCACGGCCAGGTAGAACCCGCCGTCGGGGTGCGCGGCCAGCCCCTCGATGTCCAGGGTGACGGGCTCGCCGTCGTCGGTGATGACAATCTCGCGGTCGATCAGCGCCGGCGTCACCGAAACGTCCACGCCGAGCACCCGTGCGGGCCCGTAGGCGTCGTCGGTCGCGGTGAAGAGCCGGTTCTCGTCCGACGGGTCGGCGCTCAGCGCGCCGAGCGCGCCCCAGCCGATCGGCACGCCGTCGACGGCACCGGAGACGATCGACGGGAACGGGGGCACCCCGCCGTCGGCCTCGAACTGTTCGCCGTAGCCGTAAACGGTGACGGCGGCGCGGATTCGGGCCTCGGCGTCGTCGGCCTCGGAGGCGATGACGAACAGGTCGCGCTGGGGGACCGGCAGCAGCCCTTCGGGGCCGTTGGTGGCCGGCAGGACCTGGCGGAACACCGGCTCGGTGACGTCGCTGATGTCGTAGACCGCGACGAAGTTGCTGCGCTCGGAGCCCACCAGCGCCACCGGGCGCCCGTCGATCTCGGTGACCGCGAGGCCCTCGGGCTCCGGGCCCTTGGCCTCGGCGCGGCTCTCGATGTGCAGCCCGGTCAGCACGGCCAGTTCGGAGAACGAGCTACCCGCGTCCCAGACCACCTCGCCGGTGGTGGTGTCGAACACGGTCCAGCCGCGGGTGCCGCCCTTCCAGTCGCCCTCGTTGGCGGTCGCGACGTGGGTGTCGTCGGCCCAGGCGATCGCGTCCGGTTCCCGCGGGGTGTCGGTGATGGAGCCGGTCTGGTCGATGGTGCCGTCCTCGGCGGTGTCGATGCCCTCGACCGACTGGGTGCCGGCGGAGAAGATCGAGCGGACCTCACCGGTCGGGCCGTCGATGACGGCGATGCCGTTGTTCTCCTGCAGGGTCACCGCGATCTGGCCGCGCGAGTTGACGGCGACGTACTCGGGTTCGAGGTCCGCTGGCGTGTCCAGGCCGGCCGCGCGGGCAGCCTCGACGTCGAATTCGACCTTGCGGGCCGACCAGTCCTGCGGTGCGCCGTCGAGGTCGACGATGGTGACGAATCCTGTTGGCGGCTGGGGCAGGTCGCCCTCGTCGCCCCCGTCCGGGGTGAACTCCTCGTCGCGCTGGTTCTCGACGGCGATCGCGGCGAACGACCCGTCGGGGCTGACCGCGATCGAATCCGGTTGTCCGCCAAGGTCGATGCTGTGCACGCGGCTGCGATCGGCGATGCGCACCACGTCGATGCGACCCGACGGGTTGGCGAAATCCCCGCCGGTGGTGTCGACGACGACGATGAGGTGCTCGCCGGCCACGGCCACCGAGGTGGGCTGATCGTCGGCGTTGCCGAGTTCGGCCAGCGACAGGGTGCCCCGGCCCGCTGGGTTGGCCGGATCGGTGATGTCGACGAATCCCACCCGCTTGGCGGTGGCGTCGGTGTAGATGACGGTGTTGCCGTCCTCGGTGACCGCCGAGATCTCCGCGACGGTCTCGGTCTCGGCGGGTTCGGCGGGCGGACGGTTGAGGTAGACGGGGTAGGTGGCCAGCCGGTGATAGCGCTCGGCGGCCGGCAGGTTCCAGTCGATGGGCGAGGTGGCGAGGGGGGCTGCCGGTCGCGGGTCCGGTTCCGGTTCCGGTTCACCGGAGGAACAGGCGGCCGCCACGAGCGCCACCGCGCTCATCGCTGCCAGGGTCGGTCCCACCTTCGCTCTTGCCACGTTGCAGCCTCCAAGTTGTCGCGCGTCAGCGCCGCTGAGCGTGGCGGGCCCAGATGAGCGGTTCGGGTACCGCAGGTGAACGGCAGGTGGCTATCCCGTCGCGGCGAGCTGATCGTGGCGGCCGTAGCTGCGGTCGCCGCCGGTCTCCATCAGTCCGCGCGACACCAGTCCCTTGCGGGCCCGCTGCCCCAATTCCTCACTGAGCCAGGTCATTCCGGGCAGCAGGCGGCGATATTCCAAGGCCCGGTTGAGCGCCGAGGTCGCCAGCACCGCGGCCTGCAATCCCTTGTTGTCGACCAAGCCGAGGCGGTCGGCGTTGGTCTTGCCCAGGATCAGTCGGCTGTAGGACGACAGGTACGCGCGTCCCAGTTCGGTCGCCCAGCCCTCGTCGCGGTCGGCGTGCAGCGCCTGGGCCAGCAGGAAGGAGTCCTCGTCCGGTTCGAACTCGGTGTCGGCCTCGAGCCAGAACAGCCGCCAGGTGTCGGCCTCCGAGGTGGGGACCAGTTCGGGGTGCACGCCCATCAGTAGTCCCACGTAGCGCCAGAAGTGGAACACCGCGTCGCGCTCGCGATCGGAGAACCGCATCCCCATGGCCTGGCAGCCGGCGAGGTTGGCCAGCGAGAACAGCATCAGCGTGCCCGCCAGTTGCACCTGGTTGACCGGGGCGTCCCAGTTGTCGTAGTCCCAGTCCTCGCGCCGATTCATCGCCGCGCGCACCAGGGCGTGCATCAGTCGCACGCGCAGCGTGCCGGTGAAGCCGTCGGCGAAGCGGTCCAGCCCGCCCGGCGAGGTCACGTCGATGTACCAGGTGGCGGTCTCGTTGAGCCGCCGCGGCGCCATCCGCTGCAGATCGCCGGTGCCCACTAGGGGCTTGTCGGCCTTGGATGCCAGATACCCGCCGGTGAGCGCCAAGCCGGGCAGCGCCAGGCCGATGCCGACGACGCCGGTGCGCATGGTGACCCGCGCGGCCAACTCCAGCTTGTCGTGGTCGAGCCAGTACGGCTGGTCGTCGACGGAGGCGAAGAAGGCCACCAGCTCCTCGGGCGGATCCGGCACCGCGTCGACGCCCTGCTCGACGGCGGTCTCGAACATCGCCCGGCCCTGCCCGGTGGGCAGGCGCTGGATCATCGCGACGAGGTCGTCGGCCAGCGGATCGCCGAGGTCGGCGAAGCGGCGGAACGACTCGCGTTGCGGGGCCGTCGCGCGCACGTCCTGGCCGGGCAGCAGGCGCATGAACAGGCTGAACGGGAATACCGTCAGCGCCGGTGGATTCGGCAACTTCTCGGGAGTGGGGCCCATGTGGTGACAGTCTTCACCAGAATGGGGGGTCGGTCAAGGTAGTGGGTGCGACAATCGAGGTCATGTCGACGCGGGCGCGCACCTACGGCGGCGCCACCTCCGGGGAGCGCCGCTCGAAGCGGCGGGCCGCCCTGATGGACGCGGCGCTCGGGTTGGTGGGCGAGGTCGGCGTCGGCGGGATCACCGTCCGCGGGGTGTGCTCGGCCGCCCGGCTCAACGACCGGTACTTCTACGAAAGCTTCCGCACCACAGACGAATTGCTGTTGGCGCTGTTCGACGAGCAGATTGCGCTGGCCTCGACGGTCATGCTGGCCGCGATCGCGCAGAATCCGCCGGACCCGATGGTGCGGGCGCGCGCCGCGATCGGGACCGGTCTGCGGCATCTGACCGCGGACCCCCGGCGCGGGCCGCTGCTCATCGGCTCGCAGGCCACCGAGGGTCTGCGCGCCCGGCGGCGCGACCTGATCAAGTCGTTGGCGCAGATCATGGCCGAGCAGGGCCGCGCGCTGCTGGCCGGCCAGCAGGCCCTGGACCCCGACCTGGACCTGGCGGCGCTGACGCTGGTCGCCGGGGGCTTCGACCTCGTCACCGGCTGGCTGCAGGGCGAGCCCGACATCACCCGCGAGCACCTGGAGAACTTCCTGGTGGCGATGGTCACCGCGCCCCGGGTCAGCGGCACGCCCGACTGAGTCCCCCGACTAGGCTGGACCAATGCGCCTAGGTCGAATCGCCAGCCCAGACGGCGTCGCCTTCGTCAGTATCGAAGGGGATGCCGGCCAGGAAACCTGCCAGGAAATTGCCGAACATCCGTTCGGCACACCGACGTTCACCGGCCGGGCCTGGCCGCTGGCCGACGTCCGGCTGCTGGCCCCCATCCTGGCCAGCAAGGTGATCTGCATGGGCAAGAACTACGCCGCCCACGCCGCGGAGATGGGTGGTGTGGCCCCGGACGATCCGGTGATCTTCCTCAAGCCCAACACCGCCATCGTCGGCCCCGGCGTGCCCATCCAGCTGCCCGCCGGCGCCAACCCGGTGCACCACGAGGGCGAACTCGCCGCGGTCATCGGCCGGCCCTGCAAGGACGTGCCCGCGGCGCGGGCGGCCGAGAACATCCTGGGCTACACCATTGCCAACGACGTGTCCGCGCGCGATCAGCAGAAGCACGACGGGCAGTGGACCCGGGCCAAGGGGCACGACACGTTCTGCCCGGTGGGCCCGTGGATCGTCACCGATCTGGACCCGTCGGACCTGGAGTTGCGCACCGAGGTCAACGGCCAGGTGCGCCAGCAGTCCAGCACCGCGCTGATGATCCACGACATCGGCGCCATCATCGAGTGGGTCTCGTCGGTGATGACCCTGCTGCCCGGTGACCTCATCCTGACCGGCACCCCCGAGGGGGTCGGTCCGCTCGAGGACGGCGACACCGTCAGCGTCACGGTCTCGGGCATCGGCACCCTGACCAATCCCGTTGTGCGCAAAGGAAAGTGATGTCGACCAATTCTGCTGTCCGGGTTCGGTTCTGTCCGTCGCCGACGGGTACCCCGCACGTCGGGCTGATCCGCACCGCGCTGTTCAACTGGGCCTACGCCCGCCACACCGGCGGCGCGTTCGTGTTCCGCATCGAGGACACCGACGCCGCCCGCGACAGCGAGGAGAGCTACCTGGCGCTGCTGGACGCGCTGCGGTGGCTGGGCCTGGACTGGGACGAGGGCCCCGAGGTCGGCGGGCCGTACGGGCCCTACCGGCAGTCGCAGCGCCGGGAGATCTACCTCGATGTGATCGAGCGCCTGCTGGCGGCGGGGGAGGCCTACGAGGCGTACTCCACCGCCGAGGAGGTCGAGGCGCGCCACGTCGCCGCCGGCCGCAATCCCAAGCTGGGCTACGACAACTTCGACCGCGACCTCACCGCGGAACAGCGCGAGAGCTTCCGCGCGCAGGGCCGCAAACCCGTTGTCCGGCTGCGGATGCCCGATACCGACCTGAGCTGGCATGACCTGGTGCGCGGCGAAACCACCTACCCGGCCGGGTCGGTGCCCGACTTCGCGCTGACGCGCGGCAGCGGAGATCCGTTGTACACGTTGGTCAATCCCGTCGACGACGCCCTGATGAAGATCACCCACGTGCTGCGCGGCGAGGACCTGCTGCCGTCGACACCGCGGCAGTTGGCGCTGTACGCGGCGCTGATCCGGATCGGGGTCGCCGAGGCCACCCCGCAGTTCGCGCATCTGCCGCCGGTGCTCGGCGAGGGCAACAAGAAACTATCCAAGCGCGATCCGCAGTCCAACCTGTTCCTGCACCGCGATCGCGGGTTCATCCCGGAGGGTCTGCTCAATTACCTTGCCCTGTTGGGCTGGTCGATCGCCGACGATCGCGACATCTTCACCATCGAGGAGATGATCGCCGCGTTCGACGTCGTCGACGTCAACTCCAACCCCGCCCGGTTCGACCAGAAGAAGGCCGACGCGCTCAACGCCGAACACCTCCGCCTGCTCGACGCCGCCGACTTCACCGCGCGACTACGGGCCTACTTCGAGGCCCACGGCCACGACACCGGGCTCGACGACGCCGGCTTCGCCGAGGCAGCCGCGTTGGTCCAGACCCGGGTCGTGGTGCTCGGCGACGCCTGGGGCCTGCTGAAGTTCTTCGGCGACGGCTCCTACGAGATCGACCCCAAGGCGGCCGGCAAGGAACTCGGCGCCGCTGCCGCACCGGTGCTCGACGCCGCGGTGGCCGCGCTGGAGGCGCTCGGGCAGTGGAGCACCGAGGGCATCGAGACCGCGCTGAAGACCAGCCTGATCGACGGCCTGGAGCTCAAACCGCGTAAGGCCTTCGGACCGGTGCGGGTGGCCATCACCGGGTCCCTGGTGAGCCCGCCGCTGTTCGAATCGATGCAACTGCTGGGCCGTGACCGCAGCTTGGCGCGGTTGCGGGCGGCGCGCGCCGGGCTCCAGTGAGGCCGGTGGTAATTGCACCCGAGAATCTTTGATAGTCTGCTCGTCGGCCCATGACGGCTGGTGCGGAGGCGTCCGAGGACGGTGTGAAGTCGTCGAAAGATACTTCTACCAGCGGAAATAGGTCGAAATTGGGGTATGGTGTAATTGGCAACACAGCTGATTCTGGTTCAGCCATTCTAGGTTCGAGTCCTGGTACCCCAGCTGAAGCGAAGCGATTCTTCAGGATTAGGTCAGCCGCACAGGTTCGGCTATGCTGACCCTCCGGAAGTTCTAGCCCCCGTCGTCTAGCGGCCTAGGACGCCGCCCTCTCACGGCGGTAGCGTGGGTTCGAATCCCATCGGGGGTACCAATACATCGGCCGGCCCATCTGGGCCGGCCGATTTGGTCTCCGGGCCTCGTGGCTTCAGCCCTGCGGCGCGGTCGACCCGGACAACGGCATCGCGGGCATTCCGAGCTTGCGGTGATCCCAGGACCGCGTGCGCGTGGTGACCAACCGCACAGCGACCCGCTTGTTCATCATCATGTCGACGGCGGGCCGCATCTCCTCGGTGTAGGGCCCGGTGTAGCGCTCCCACACGCTGATCCCCACTCGCAGAATGGTGTCCGGGTCGTCGGTGATCTCGACGGTCCCCTCGAACGACACCCCGCGCAGGCTGTCGTAGGTGTCGCCGGCCTCGATCATGAAAGTGAACCGCGGATCGCGCCGCAGGTTCACCGCCTTCTGCGACTTGATCTTGGTCTCCAACCAGATCTCGCCGTCGACGATCCCGTACCACATGGCCACCAGGTGCGGTTGTCCGTCGGGGCCGACGGTGGCCAGCGTCCCGGTGCGACTGGTGGCGACGAACTCGGTGATCTCGTCGTCAGACATGACGATCTGTGCGCGTTGATTGGTTCCCATCGCGTCAGTGTGTCAGGTCGCCGCGCTGCATAGGGCCCAGCGGCGAAGTAGGGTCAACCGCGTGGGCCCAGTTGGCTTGCCGCGCAGGCTAGGACTCGTCGACGCCGTCATGGTCGGGCTGGGCGCAATGCTGGGGGCGGGCATCTTCGCCGCCCTGGCCCCCGCGGCCGGGGCCGCGGGCCCGGCGTTGCTGATCGGGTTGGTCCTCGCGGCGGCCATCGCCTACTGCAACGCCATCTCCTCGGCGCGCCTTGCGATCCGGTACCCGGTCTCCGGCGGCGCCTACATCTACGGCCGACGACGGCTCGGTGACTTCTGGGGCTACCTGGCGGGCTGGGGCTTCGTCGTCGGCAAGATCGCCTCGTGTGCGGCCATCGCGCTGACGGTGGGCCATTACGCATGGCCGGCCGCGCCGCAGGCCGTTGCGGTGGCGGCCGTGATTGTCGTCACGGTGATCAACTACCTGGGCGTGCAGAAGTCGGCATTGGTGACCCGGGTCATCGTCGGCGTCGTGCTGACGGTGCTCGGCGCTGTCGCGGTGACGGTGTTCACGTCGGGGCACAGCGCGGAACCGGCGGCGGCCGCAACGCCCGCGTCGGTGCCGGGCGTGCTGCAGTCGGCGGCGCTGTTGTTCTTCGCCTTCGCCGGGTACGCCCGTATCGCCACCCTGGGCGAGGAGGTGCGCGAGCCCACCCGGGTCATCCCACGGGCGATCCTGATCGCCCTGTCGGTGGCGGTGCTCTGCTACGGCGTCGTCGCCGTGGCGGTGCTGAGCGTGCTTGGCCCGCAACGGTTGGCGGCCTCGGCGGCCCCGCTGGTGGCGGCGGTCGAGGCGGCCGGCGCGCCGGCGCTGATGCCGGTGGTGGCGGCGACGGCGGTGATCGCCGCGGTCGGTTCGCTGTTGGCGCTGCTGCTCGGGGTTTCGCGCACCGTCTTGGCCATGGCGCGGGACCGGTATCTGCCAACGTCGTTGGCCGCGGTGCATCCTCGGTTCGGCGTGCCGCACCGCGCCGAACTCGCGGTGGGCGCGGTGGTCGCCGTGCTGGCGGCGACGGTCGACCTGCGGGCCGCCATCGGATTCTCGTCGTTCGGGGTGCTGGTCTACTACGCGATCGCCAATGCCGCGGCGTTCACGCTGCGCGGCAGCGGCGGCCGGGCGGCCGGGGTGATCCCGGTGGTCGGGATGTCGGGCTGTCTGGCACTGGCATTCGCGCTTCCGCTCACCGCCGTGCTGGCCGGCGTGTTCGTCCTGGCCGTGGGGGCCGGGGGGTACGCGCTGCGCCGACGTTAGAGCCGGCGGGTCACCGCGTCGGCCGCCGCGAGCAGGTCGGTGGCCCACCGGACGCCGGGGCGCCGGCCCATCCGGTCGATGGGGCCGGACACCGAAATCGCCGCTATCACCGCACCCTTGGCGTCGCGCACCGGAGCCGACACGCTGGCCACCCCGGGTTCGCGTTCGGCGGCGCTCTGCGCCCAACCGCGCTTACGCACCTCGGCCAGGGCGCGGTCGGTGAACTTGGCCTCCGAGAGCACGGCCTGTTGGGTGTCCGCATCGCTGTAGGCCAGCAGCACCTTGGCGCCCGACCCGGCGGTCATCGGCATCCGCGCCCCGACCGGGACCGTGTCGCGCAGGCCCGAGGGCGGTTCCAGGGCGGCGACGCAGATCCGTGAGGTGCCCTCGCGGCGGTACAACTGCACGCTCTCGCCGGTGATCTCGCGCAGTTCGGGCAGTACCGCCGCACTGGCGGCCAGCAGCGGATCGTTGACGTGGGCGGCGAGTTCGGTCAGCGCGGGACCCAGCCGCCACCGGCCCTCGCCGTCGCGCGCGAGCAATCGGTGCGTCTCCAGGCCCGCGGCCAGGCGGTGGGCGGTGGCCCGGGGGAGTCCGGTGCGTTCACACAGCTCGGCGAGGCCGCACGGGGAATCCGCGATGGAATGAAGCACGCCGACGGCTTTGTCCAGAACGCCAATGCCGCTATCCTGTCTCACAGAGAGATACTAACGTCCCGCATGCTGAGATTGCCAGCCCGATCGGCACCGCGGGGGAATCGAGATGTGATGGCCACCAATTCTGTTCCGCGCACCATGGCCGAGAAGGTCTGGGCGGACCATGTCGTCGCCTCCGGCGACGGCGAACCCGACTTGATCTACATCGACCTGCACCTCGTCCACGAGGTGACCAGCCCGCAGGCGTTCGACGGTCTGCGCCTGGCCGGCCGCCCGGTGCGTCGCCCCGATCTCACGATCGCCACCGAGGATCACAACGTCCCGACCGTGGACATCGACAAGCCGATCGCCGACCCGGTCTCGCGCACGCAGGTCGAGACGCTGCGGCGCAACTGCGAGGAATTCGGCATCCGGCTGCACCCCATGGGCGATGTCGAACAGGGCATCGTGCACATCATCGGACCGCAGCTGGGCCTGACCCAGCCGGGCACGACGGTGGTGTGCGGGGACAGCCACACCTCCACGCACGGCGCGTTCGGCGCGCTGGCCATGGGCATCGGGACTTCCGAGGTCGAGCACGTGCTGGCCACCCAGACGTTGCCGCTCAAGCCCTTCAAGACCATGGCGGTCAACGTCGACGGCACCCTGCCGGCCGGCGTGACGGCCAAGGACATCATCCTGGCCGTGATCGCCAAGATCGGCACCGGCGGGGGACAGGGCCACGTCATCGAGTACCGCGGCAGCGCCATCGAGGCGCTGTCGATGGAGGGCCGGATGACGGTGTGCAACATGAGCATCGAGGCGGGTGCCCGCGCCGGCATGGTCGCCCCGGACCAGACCACCTACGAGTTCCTGAAGGGCCGGCCGCACGCGCCGAAGGGTGCCGATTGGGATGCAGCGGTGGCCGCCTGGGATCAGTTGCGCACCGACGAGGGCGCCGAGTTCGACACCGAGGTCTACATCGACGCGGCTGCCCTGAGCCCGTTCGTCACCTGGGGCACCAATCCGGGGCAGGGCGTTCCGCTGTCGGCGACGGTGCCCGATCCGGAGATGATGACCGACGACGCGGCCAAGCAGTCCGCCGAGAAGGCGCTGACGTACATGGATTTGACGCCTGGCACGCCGATGCGCGAGATCGCGGTCGACACGGTGTTCGTCGGGTCGTGCACCAACGGCCGCATCGAGGATCTGCGGGCGACGGCCGAGGTGCTGCGCGGCCGCAAGGTCGCCGACGGGGTCCGGATGCTGGTGGTGCCCGGTTCGATGCGGGTGCGCGCGCAGGCCGAAGCCGAAGGCCTCGGCGAGGTTTTCGTGGCCGCCGGCGCCGAGTGGCGGCAGGCGGGCTGCTCGATGTGTCTGGGCATGAACCCGGATCAGCTCTCGCCCGGGCAGCGCTGCGCCTCGACGTCGAACCGCAACTTCGAAGGGCGACAGGGCAAAGGTGGCCGAACTCACCTGGTATCCCCGGTGGTGGCCGCCGCAACGGCGGTGCGCGGCACGCTGTCCTCGCCGGACGATCTGAACTAGAAGACTGGAGCGGATAAAAGATGGAAGCCTTTGACACCCACACCGGCATCGGAGTTCCGCTGCGACGGGCCAATGTCGACACCGATCAGATCATTCCGGCGGTCTACCTGAAGCGCGTCACCCGAACGGGTTTCGAGGACGGATTGTTCGCCGAATGGCGCAAGGATCCGAGCTTTGTATTGAATCTGAGTCCCTTCGATCGGGGCTCGGTGTTGGTCGCCGGACCGGATTTCGGCACCGGATCCTCACGCGAGCACGCCGTGTGGGCACTCATGGACTTCGGCTTCCGGGTGGTCATCTCGCCCCGCTTCGCCGACATTTTCCGGGGCAATGCCGGAAAGGCCGGTCTGTTGGCCGCACAAGTTTCTGCCGATGATGTGGAACTGCTGTGGAAGCTCATCGAGCAGAGCCCGGGGCTGGAAATCACTGTCAATCTTCAAGATCGAAATATCGTCGCCGGAACGGCGGTGGTGCCGTTCAACATTGACGATTACACCGCCTGGCGGCTGCTCGAGGGGCTCGACGATATAGGCCTTACGCTGCGGAAACAAGATTCGATCACGGCCTACGAGGCGGCGCGCCCGAGTTGGAAGCCGAAGACCCTGCCGGCCCCCTGAGCCTGTCGAAACTTCCGAATTGACGCCAGCTGAATGGACTTCTGCGGCGCCCCGCCATGAGGCCTAGGGCCCCAATCGGATTGAAAAAAAGTTCGCTGGCATTACCTGAAACCGCGCGTGGCTCTTGGAAATCAGGCATAGCAGGGTTTACCGTGTCCACTAGTCGGTCCAAAGAGGGCCACTGGTTTCGGAGGTTTTTGGATGAACAAAGCAGAGCTCATCGACGTACTCACGGAGAAACTGGGCTCGGACCGTCGTCAGGCCACCGCCGCGGTGGAGCATGTCGTCGACACCATTGTGCGCGCCGTGCACAAGGGCGACAGCGTGACGATCACCGGCTTCGGCGTATTCGAGCAGCGCAGGCGCGCCGCCCGGGTTGCGCGCAATCCCCGCACTGGTGAGACGGTGAAGGTGAAGCCGACCTCGGTTCCGGCGTTCCGCCCGGGGGCGCAATTCAAGGCGGTTGTCTCTGGCGCACAAAAGCTCCCGGCCGACGGTCCGGCAGTCAAGCGTGGCGTCGTGGCGGGCCCCGCCAAGAAGACGGCGGCCAAGAAGGCCGCGAAGAAGACGGCCGCCAAGAAGGCCGCACCGGCCAAGAAGGTAGCCGCCAAGAAGACCGCCGCCAAGAAGGCGGCACCGGCCAAGAAGGCTGCGGTCAAGAAGGCCACCCCGGCCAAGAAGACCGCTGCCAAGAAGGCGGCACCGGCCAAGAAGGCTGCGGTCAAGAAGGCGGCACCGGCCCGCAAGACCGCCGCCAAGAAGGCCGCACCGGCCAAGAAGGCCGTCGCCAAGAAGGCACCCGCCCGCAAGGCCGCGACCAAGGCTCCGGCGCGTAAGGCGCCGGCCAAGAAGGGTCGCAAGTAGGGCGGCAGCACCACTGAATGCGCCGCGGGAGTTCGGCTCCCGCGGCGTATTCGTGTGTGCAGGGAACTCTCAGCGAAGTGCCAGCGGACTCTCGACATGGTCGGCGGCGATGAGCTTTTCGCCGTCCAGCGACAGGATCCACACGCTGCCCTTCTTGTTCCGCGAGGTCTCCGGGGTGAGCCCGGCCGATTCGCACCACCACGCGATGAGATCCGGGATGACCTTGCCCTGCGTGCAGATCACCGGAGTGCGTGAGGTCGCCGCGATCTCGAGGACGCGGGCCCGGCCCCGCTTGGGGTGCTCGTTGTAGGCCTCTTCGGTCAACGCCGGTTCGTTGCTGATCGGGGCGCCGATCTCGTCGGCCAGCGGTTCGATGGTCTGATGACAGCGCACCCGGTCGGCGGCGTGTAGCTCGCTCGCCCCGAACGCCAGCAGCAGACCCACCAGGGACTCGGCCTGGGCCCTACCGTTCTTGTCCAGCGGGCGCTTTCGATCATCGCCCCGGTACTTGCTCTTCTGCCCGGCGGTCGCGTGCCGGACGATCAGCACGGTGCGGGTGTCGGCGGGCAGTTCGTTGAACTGCCGCAGCACCGACTGATCATGGGGATACTTCAGCTGCGTCAACGCATCCTCGACCGGCAGCCACAACAGCTTGTCCACTTCGTGATTCGGCGTGAAGTCGCCGTCGGTGGCGCGGGCCGCCCAGTACTGGACATGTTTGGTGCCCTCGGCGACGGGGTAGGTGACCGACATCAGTCGCCGACCGAGCACGGCGTGATAGCCGGTCTCCTCGTGGATTTCCCGCACCGCGGTGACCGCCAGGGTCTCGCCGGGATCCACCTTGCCCTTGGGCAGCGACCAGTCGTCGTAGCGCGGCCGGTGGATCACCGCGACCTCGCGCCGGGACGGCTCTTCCGGGGCGGGCCGCCAGAGGACCGCGCCGGCGGCGAGTATCGGTTGGGGTGAAGCCTGTTTCGGCACCTCTACTCCTGCAGGTCGATTCGACGGCTAGGGCTGGCGGTGCTTTTCCATCAGCGAGCGCTGATGGTCGCGCACCGTCTGGCCCTGCAGCGGTGAGGCGATCCAGTTGCCGTCGGGACTCAACTCCCAGCACCGGGTGTCCGGGTGCAGGGCCGACTCGAAGACGTCGTCGAGTTGGGCGGTCAGGCGCGGATCCTTGACCTGCGCCATGACCTCCACCCGGCGGTCGAGGTTGCGGTGCATCATGTCGGCGCTGCCGATCCAGAACTCGTTGATGGCCTTGAAGTGGAGTATCCGCGAATGTTCCAGGAACCGGCCGAGAATGGAGCGCACCGCGATGTTCTCGGACAGGCCGGGCACCCCGGCCTTGAGCGCGCTGATGCCGCGGACCACGATCTCGACCCGGACGCCGGCCTGCGACGCGCGGTACAGCGCATCGATGACTTGCTCGTCCACCAGGGCATTGGCCTTCAACCGGATTCGCGCGTCCATCCCGTCCTGAGCGGCCTCGACCTCGCGTTCGATCCGCTCGATGATGCCCTTGCGGACGCTGTGCGGAGCCACCAACAGATTGCGGTAGCTGACCTTGCGGGAGTAGCCGGTCAACGAGTTGAACAGGTCGGTGAGGTCGGCGCCGATGTCGGGCGCGGCGGTCAGCAGGCCCACATCCTCGTAGAGCCGAGCGGTTTTCGGGTTGTAGTTGCCGGTGCCGATATGGCAGTACCGGCGGATGGTCGACCCCTCGCGCCGCACCACCAGACACGTCTTGCAGTGCGTCTTGAGTCCGATCAGGCCGTAAACCACGTGTACACCGGCCTGTTCGAGGGCGCGTGCCCACTTGATGTTGGCCTGCTCGTCGAAGCGGGCCTTGATCTCGACGAGGGCCACCACCTGCTTGCCGGCCTCGGCGGCGTCGATGAGCGCGTTGACGATCGGCGAGTCACCCGAGGTGCGGTACAGGGTCTGTTTGATCGCAAGCACATTGGGATCGGCCGCGGCCTGCTCGATGAACCGTTGCACCGTCGTCGAGAACGAGTCGTAGGGGTGGTGCACCAGCACGTCACCGTCGCGCAGGGTCGAGAAGATGCTCTTGGGGGTCTCGCGCTCACCGAACGCCGCGGGCGTGGCCGGCACGAAGATCGGGTCCTTGAGTCGCGGCCGGTCCACCCCGTAGATCTGCCACAGCGACGAGAGATCCAACAGCCCGGGCACCTGGATGACGTCGCCGGGGTGCACATCGAGTTCGCGCAGCAGCAGTTCCAACATGTTGTCGGTCATGTCGTCGGCGACCTCGAGGCGCACCGGTGAACCGAACCGGCGCCGCGCCAGTTCCCGCTCGAGCGCCTTGAGCAGATCCTCGTCGCGGTCCTCTTCGACCTCGAAGTCGGCATTGCGGGTGATCCGGAACGCGTGATTCTCCACGATGTCCAGACCGGGGAACAGCACCGGCAGGAAGGCCGCGATCAGTTCCTCCATGGGCAGGAACCGGATGTCGTGGTGCCCGTCCTCGCGTTCGGCGCCCTGCAGTTCCACGAACCGGTCGACGTTGTCGGGCACCTTGATCCGCGCGAAGTGCGTGGTGCCGTCCTCGGGTTGGCGCACCGTGATCGCCAGATTCAGGCTCAGTCCGCTGACGAACGGGAACGGATGCGCGGGGTCCACCGCCAGCGGCGTCAGGACCGGGAAGACCTGCTCGTGGAAGTAGGTCGACAACCGGTCGCGTTCGCTGTCGTCGAGATCGGTCCAGCCCACCACCCGGATGCCCTCGGCGGCCAGCGCGGGTCGCACCGAATTCTGGAAGACCTCGGCGTGTCGATTGGCGATCTGCTGGGTGCGCTCGCCGATCCGGCGCAACTGCTCGCGCGGGGACAGCCCGTCGGCCGAGCGTACCGACAGGCCCATCTCGTCGCGGCGCTTCAGCCCGGCGACCCGGACCATGTAGAACTCGTCGAGGTTGGAGGCGAAGATGGCCAGGAACTTCAGGCGCTCCAACAGCGGCAACGACGTGTCGGCGGCCAGCGCCAACACCCGGGCGTTGAAGTCCAGCCAACTCAGTTCCCGATTGAGGTAGCGATTCTCCGGAAGCTCGCTGTCGGCGGCGGCGTTGGTCGCCGCCGGCGGAGCATCCGGTGCCGCGGGCCGCGCCTGCCAGTCGTCGCTGTCGGTTGCCGGAACGGGGGGAGCGGACGGTGTGGCGTCGGTATCGGTCACGCCGCCAATCATCCCCCATGACCCCGATCGGTGCTCGGGGATCGATGGGCGGGCTCGACCGCACGCCGGGTCGCCCTGCCCATGCCGAGGCGACGCGCGGCCCGCAGATCCTCGGGGGTATCGATGTCGCAGCGCAGGCCGGGCCAGGCGCCGGTGAGTTCGACGGCACCCGAGGACCGATGCCGGTCGGCGGAATCGGTGCCGAAGCGCGGCTCCATCGGTACGCCGAGGGCGAACAGCGCCGAGGTGCCCGATCCGTGCCGGTCGGCGACGAAGCTGCGCGGGTGCCGCCGGGCCGCGGCCAGCGCCTCGCTCAACTCGTGGGTCTGCAGTGCGGGCAGATCACCTTGCAGCACAGCAACATTCGGAACCTCGCGGCGAATCTCGGCCTCGGCGACGGCGATGGCGTTGTTGAGCGGATCGGGATGGCCGACGGGGGTGGGATCGACGATCACCCGCGCGCCGAGGTCGACGGCCGCCGCGGAGGCGTCCTCGTCGGGAGTGACGACCGTGATCGAGGCCAGGGCCGGCAGTGCGCGGGCCGCCACGATGGTGTCGATGAGCATGGCCAACACCACCGCCTCCCGGGTGCTCGCCGAGAACACCGGTGCCAGGCGGGTCTTGGCGGCGCCGAGCCGTTTGACGGCGATGACCAGCCCCACATCCGAGCTCATGTGGGTCATCCTGCCAGCGCCGCTCGCTAGGCTGACGGGCACATGGGTTGCCAACGCATCACGAGGGAGATATGGCCAGCACGGTAGGTACCGCGGCGGTGATGGGCGCCGGCGCCTGGGGGACGGCGCTGGCCAAGGTGCTGGCCGAGGCCGGCAGCGACGTTCGACTCTGGGCGCGGCGCCCCGAGGTGGCCAAGGAGATCAACACTGACGCCACCAATCGCGAATACCTCGCTGACGTCGTCCTTCCGGCCGGTGTGCGGGCCACCACGGACGCGCGGGAGGCCCTGGACGGGGTCACGACCGTGCTGTTGGCGGTGCCCTCCCAGAAGCTGCGGGCCAACCTCGAGCAGTGGACGCCGCTGATCGATCCCGGGGCGACCCTGGTCAGCCTGGCCAAGGGCATCGAGCTGGGCACGCTGATGCGGATGAGTCAGGTGATCGCGCAAGTCAGCGGCGTCGATCCGGCGCAGATCGCGGTGCTCTCCGGGCCCAACCTCGCCAGCGAGATCGCGCAGGGCCAGCCCGCCGCCACCGTGATCGCCTGCACCGATTCAGGCCGGGCCGTGGCGCTGCAGCGGGCGTTGAGCACCGGCTACTTCCGGCCGTACACCAATTCCGACGTGATCGGCACCGAGATCGGCGGCGCCTGCAAGAACGTCATCGCGCTGGCGTGCGGGATGGCCTCCGGCGTCGGGCTGGGGGAGAACACCGCGGCCGCGATCATCACCCGGGGGCTGGCCGAGATCATGCGGTTGGGCATCGCCCTGGGCGCCAAGGGCGCGACCCTGGCCGGGCTGGCCGGTGTCGGCGACCTGGTGGCCACCTGCTCCTCGGAGCAGTCCCGCAACCGGGCCTTCGGGCGGCGCCTGGGGCAGGGCGCCTCGCTGCAGGCCGCCCAGGAGGCCACCAGCGGGCACGTGGCCGAGGGCGTGACGTCGTGCGAATCGGTGCTGGCGTTGGCCTCGAGTTACGACGTGGAGATGCCGCTGACCGATGCGGTGCACCGGGTCTGCCACCGCGGTCTGTCCGTCGACGAGGCCGTGGCGCTGCTGCTCGGCCGCAGCACCAAGCCGGAGTAGCGATGACCGACACCTACGGAACCGACGGGCCCTCCACCCGGTGTGTGAAAGCCGCCAGCGCACAACCGGTTCCCGGTCAGCCGGTCGCGCCGTTCCCCATCACCGCGTCCGCCTACCACCTGTCCGACGACGAGACGGCCGACCTGGACACCTACGGCCGCAGCTCCAATCCCACTTGGCGGCAACTGGAATCGGCGCTCGCGCAACTCGAGGGCGCGACCTCGGCGCTGATCTTCGGGTCCGGGATGGCCGCGATCACCTCGGCGCTGCGCGCGTTGACGGCGCCGGGGACCACGCTGGTGGTGCCCGGCGACGGCTACTACCAGGTGCGCGCCTACGCCACGGAATACCTTGCGCGCAACGGGGTCAACGTTGTCGCGGCGTCCAGTTCCGAGATGGTCGATGCCGCCGGGGACGCCGACGTGGTGCTCGCCGAGACGCCCGCCAACCCCAGCCTGGACGTCGTGGATCTGCATCGGCTGGGGATGGTCTGCCGATCCCGCAACGCGCGGCTGATCGTCGACAACACCGCGGCCACACCGCTGGGGCAGCAACCGCTGTCGCTGGGTGCGGATCTGGTGGTCGCCAGCGCGACCAAAGCTCTTTCCGGACACAGCGATCTGATCTCCGGATACGTCGCGGGCTCGCATCCGGAGTTGCTGGATGCCATTGCGCGCGAACGGTTGCTGTCCGGCCCGATCCCGGGCGCATTCGACGCCTGGCTGGTGCTGCGCAGCCTGGGCAGCGCGGGCCTGCGCTTCGAACGGCAGTGCTACAACGCGGCCGCGCTGGCCGCGCTGCTGGACGGCCACCCGTCGGTGTCCCGGGTGCGCTACCCGGGCCTGCCGGGCGACCCCGCGCACCCGGTGGCCGCGGCGCAGATGCGCCGCTTCGGCGGATTGGTCAGCGCGGACCTGGCCGACGCCGCGGCCGCCCGCGACGTCGTGCAGCGCAGCGAGCTGCTGGTGGCCTCGACGAGTTTCGGCGGCATCCACACCTCGGTGGATCGGCGGGCCCGTTGGGGCGACGACGTCGACGCCGGTTTCATCCGCATCTCGGCCGGCATCGAGGACACCGACGACCTGATCGCCGACGTTGAACGGGCGCTGCACGGGCTGTGAACGGCGCGGGCCGGTAGCCTCCTAGGCTGTGACTGTGCCTGACCGCCACCCGCAGCCGGATCCACCGCTCGGCAAGGTGCGCGTTGCGGTCGTCTTCGGCGGCCGCAGCAGCGAACACGCCATTTCCTGTGTGTCGGCCGGCAGCATCCTGCGCAACCTCGACCCCGAGCGCTTCGAGGTGGTCCCGGTCGGCATCACCCGCGAGGGTGCCTGGGTGCTGTCCGAGGCCACCCCGGCCAGCCTGGCGATCACCGACGGGCGGCTGCCCGAGGTCACCGACGCGCCGGGCGCCGAACTGGCGTTGACCGCCGGCCCGCACCGCCGCGGCGAGTTGCTCTCGCTGGAGGCCGCGGCCGCCGGGGAGATCCTGGCGTCGGTCGACGTGGTGTTCCCCGTCCTGCACGGTCCGTTCGGCGAGGACGGCACGCTGCAGGGCCTGCTCGAACTCGCCGGCGTGCCCTACGTCGGGGCCGGCGTGCTGGCCAGCGCGGCGGGCATGGACAAGGAGTTCACCAAGAAGCTGCTGGCCGCCGACGGACTGCCGATCGGCGACCACGTCGTCCTGCGGGCGCACCAGCCCACGCTGACACCGGAGCAACAGGAGCGGCTCGGCCTGCCGGTCTTCGTCAAGCCGTCGCGCGCGGGATCGTCGATGGGCGTCAACCGGGTGGGCTCCTGGGCCGACCTGCCGGCCGCCATCGCCGATGCCCGCCGCCACGATCCGAAGGTCATCGTCGAGGCCGCGATCGTCGGCCGCGAACTGGAATGCGGCGTCCTGGAACTGCCCGACGGCCGGCTCGAGGCCAGCACCGTCGGCGAGATCCGGGTCGCGGGCGTGCGCGGCCGCGAGGACGGCTTCTACGACTTCAACACCAAATACCTCGACGACGCCGCCGAACTCGACGTGCCCGCCAAGATCGACGACGACATTGCCGACGAGATCCGGCAGCTCGCCATCCGGGCGTTCAGCGCGATCGACTGCCAGGGCCTGGCGCGGGTGGACTTCTTCCTCACCGAGGACGGCCCGGTGGTCAACGAGATCAACACCATGCCCGGCTTCACCACCATCTCGATGTATCCGCAGATGTGGGCGGCCAGCGGCGTGGACTATCCGACCCTGCTGACCGCGATGGTGGAGACGGCGCTGTCCCGCGGCACCGGCCTGCGTTAGCGCGATCTGATCAGCGGGGCGGCGCCGGGTCGATCGGCTCGGCGGGCAGGGCCGCGCTGATGGCCGCCGAGAGTCCCTGTATGGGTGTGGGGCCCGAATCCTCGGGCAGCGTGAGCGCGATGTACACCTCGCGGTCCACCGCGAACCAGGTGATGCGGTCGGCCTCGCTGACCCGGAACCAGCTCACGTCGTCGACCATCTGCAGCGGGGCGCCCTGCACGAAATCCACGGGGCGGTCCAGCCCGCAGCGCAGGATCACCGGCTCCGGGTCGGCCGCGTCGCGCCAGGCGGCAACGCCGTCGGGGGACGGGTCCGCGGTGGGCGCGCGCTGGTAATCCCCGAGCCCGTCCGGCAGGGCCGCCAGCAGCTGGACGCACGCGGCGCTCTCGGCGTGCGGCGCGGGCACGGCCGCGACGGGAACGGGTGCGGGCGCGCGGTTGGCCGCGAGCACCAGGATTGCGACCAGGGCACCCACACCCACCACTACCGCCGCGATGAACACCCAGCGCGGCGGGCCGTCCTGCTCCACGCGAACTCCTGCCTTTCTCCTACACTGACCTGCAGAACGTACCGCAGAGGTGAGATGACCGACGACAACCAGACCTTGCGCGAGGTCGGCGAATTCGCGGTCATCGACCGTCTGGTCGCGGGCCGCCGCCAGCCGGACTCGGTGCTGATCGGCCCCGGTGACGACGCCGCGGTGATCACCGCCCCCGACGGCCGCGTGGTCATCTCCACCGACATGCTGGTCCAGGACCGACATTTCCGGCGGGACTGGTCCACACCGCACGAGATCGGCCGCAAGGCGATCGCGCAGAACGCTGCCGACATCGAGGCGATGGGCGCCCGCACAACGGCATTCGTCGTGGGTCTCGGCGCTGCCGCGGACACCCCCGCCCGCGACCTGCAGCAACTCTCCGACGGTCTGTGGGACGAGGCCGAGCGGGCCGGGGCGGCCGGGATCGTCGGCGGGGATCTGGTGTCGAGCCCGCTGTGGGTGGTGTCGGTGACCGTCTTCGGCGACCTGGCGGGCCGCGCGGCGGTCACCCGCGGGGGCGCGCAGGCGGGCGACATCGTGGCCGTTGCCGGGCACCTGGGTTCCTCGGCGGCCGGGTTCGAGCTGCACCGCGCCGGCCTGATCGACTGCGAGGACCTGCGCCGACGGCACCGGGCGCCCGAGCCGCCCTACGGGCAGGGAAAGGCCGCCGCACTGGCCGGCGCCACCGCCATGACCGATGTCTCCGACGGCCTGCTGGCCGATCTCGGTCACATCGCCGCGGCGTCCGGGGTGCGCATCGAGGTGACGAGCGCGGCGCTGGGACCGGACCGCGAGGCGCTGGCCGGCGCGGCCGAACGGCTGGGGGTCGACCCCTTGGGCTGGGTGCTCGGCGGCGGTGAGGACCACGCGCTGGCGGCCTGCTTCCCGGGCGCACCCCCGGCGGGGTGGCGCGTCATCGGCACCGTTTCCGAGCCCGGGCCGGCCGGTCCCGACGTCCTGGTCGACGGCCGCCGGTGGACCGGTTCGGCGGGCTGGGAGTCGTTCAATTAGGTTGGTCCATCGTGACTGCGCAGCCGTTGAACGAACTCGTGGAGGAGGGCTGGGCGCGGGCGTTGGCGCCGGTGGCCGGTCAGGTCGCGGAGCTCGGTGAGTTCCTGCGCGCCGAACTCGCCGAGGGCCGCGGCTATCTGCCCTCGGGGAAGAATGTGTTGCGCGCCTTCACCTTCCCGTTCGATGCGGTCCGCGTGCTGATCGTCGGGCAGGACCCCTATCCGACCCCCGGGCACGCCGTCGGGCTGAGCTTCTCGGTGGCGCCGGACGTCCGTCCGCTGCCGCGCAGCCTGGAGAACATTTTCAACGAGTACGGCAAGGACCTCGACCTGCCCAAGCCGTCCAACGGCGATCTCACGCCCTGGTCGCAGCGCGGCGTGCTGTTGCTCAACAGGGTGCTCACGGTGCGACCCGGCAACCCGGCGTCGCACCGCGGCAAGGGTTGGGAGGCGGTGACCGAATGCGCCATCCGCGCGCTGGTGGCCCGCGGCACCCCGATGGTCGCGATCCTGTGGGGGCGCGATGCCGGCACGCTCAAGCCGATGCTGGGCGCCGGCTGCGGCATCGTTGAATCCCCGCATCCGTCGCCGCTGTCGGCCAGCCGCGGGTTCTTCGGCTCGCGGCCGTTCAGTCGCGCCAACGAACTCCTGGTCAAGCAGGGCGCCGAGCCCATCGACTGGCGCCTGCCGTAGTTACGGCGCCGGGATCGGCGGCGGCGAAGGAATTGGGGGCGGCGACGGGATCGCCGGCGGGGACGGGATGGCCGGCGGCGACGGGATGTTGATGTCGACGTCGCCGTCACCGTCGGTCGGCGGCGGTGTCTGCTCGGCCGGCGGCATGGTCTCCGCGGGCGGCATGGTCTCGCCCGGCAGCGTGGTCTCGGTCTCCGTCACCACCTCCGAGGTCGTCGTCTCGGTGGTGTCCGTGGTGGTGGTGTCCTCGGTATCGGAGCTGCTACCGCAGGCGGTCAGCAGCAATCCGGCCGCCGCGAGCGACGCGACGGCAGCCTTGGGTTGTGAACGCGAAATGGTCATGGAGCGTGCCATACCCAACGGGCACGGCACGCTAAACCTGAACTAGCCGCGGACCTTGCCGGCCTTGATGCACGACGTGCAGGCGTTCACCCGGCGCTTGTTGGCACCCGGACGGTCGGCCACGCGCACCGCCTGGACGTTCGGGTTCCAGCGGCGGCTGGTCCGGCGATGCGAATGCGACACCATCTTGCCGAAGCCGGGGCCTTTTCCGCAGATCTCGCACACGGCAGCCATGGGGCACACTCCTCTTTCATCAAGCTTCAGTACGTACTGGGGGCCAACGACCGCGTGGCGGGTGGCACCGACAACCTGACCAGAATACCGGGGGTCGCTCAGATCGCCAAAACGTGGTCGCCGCGTGAACGAAACCGTCGCCGGTCCCGACTAGGCTAGCGCCCGCACCGGGCGGCAGGAAGGGGGCATCGATGTCGGAGCGTCGGCTTGACGGTGTTGCCCTGCGGGACTGGGCCCACGCCTGCGTGGGCGATCTGATCGCCCACACCGACGAGATCAACGCGCTCAACGTATTCCCCGTGGCGGATTCGGACACCGGCACGAACATGCTGTTCACCATGCGTTCAGCGGTGTCCCGGGTCGACACGACCGATCAGCGGGGCATCGTCGCGGTGGCCGGCGCGCTGGCCACCGGGGCGCTGCGCGGCGCGCGCGGCAACTCCGGGGTGATCCTGTCGCAGATCCTGCGGGCCTTCAGCGATGTGCTCGCCGACGAGGGCGTCTCCGAGATCGACGCCGGCATGTTCGGCGCCGTCCTGCGGCGCGCGGTGGGCCTGGTGGTCGCCGCGATGGGCGGGGCGCCGGTGGCCGGGACCATCGTCAGCGTGTTGCAGGCGGCCGCGGATGCGGCCGAGGACAGTGCCGAATCTTCGCTGCCCGAGATCTCGCTGACCGAGGCCGTGGCCGCCGCCGCGGACGCCGCGGCCACCGCCCTGGACCGCACGCCCGAGCAGTTGCCGGTGCTGGCCGAGGCCGGGGTGGTCGACGCGGGCGGGCGGGGACTGCTGGTCCTGCTGGATGCGCTGTGCGCGACGGTCGGCGGCCGGCGCAGCGCCCGCCCCGTCTACGAGCCCAGCACCCCGGCGGGGTCGGCCTGCACGCACCTGCAGTCGGCGCCGGCCTTCGAGGTGATGTACGTGCTGGCGCAGTGCGAACCCGGGCGGGTCGGCGAGTTGCGGTCGCGGCTGCTGGCGCTGGGGGATTCGGTGGTGATCGCCGCGGTTTCCGAGGTGGGCTATTCGGTCCACGTGCACGCCGACGACGCCGGTGCCGCGGTCGAGGCCGCGCTCGACATCGGCACCCCCAGCCAGATCCAGATCTCGGCGCTGACCGCGGGCCCCACCGGCGTCGCGCCGAGCAGTTGGGGCCGCCGACGCGCGGTATTGGCCGTCGTCGACGGGGAGGGCGCGGCGAGGTTGTTCGCCGACGAGGGTGCCGCCGTGCTGCGGCCCGCCCCGCCCGGCCACCATCCGCGGGTCAGTGCCCAGCAGTTGCTCCGCGCCGTCGTGGACACCGGGGCCGCGTCGGTGCTGGTGCTGCCCAACGGATTTGTGGCCGCCGAGGAATTGGTGGCCGGCTGCACCGCGGCCATCGGGTGGGGCGTCGACGTGGTGCCGGTACCGACCCGCTCGATGGTGCAGGGGCTGGCGGCACTGGCCGTCCACGACGCGACCCGCCAGGCGGTCGACGACGGCTACACCATGGCGGCCGCGGCCGGGGCGACCCGGTTCGGCTCGGTGCGGGCCGCCGATCAGGAGGCGCTGACCTGGGCGGGGCCGTGCCGGGTGGGCGACGGCCTGGGGATCTTCGGCGACGAGGTGCTGGTGGTGCGCCACGACGTGGTGGCCGCCGGGCGCGGGCTGATCGACCTGCTGCTCGGGGTCGGCGGCGAACTGGTGACCGTCCTGCTGGGCGCGGATGTCGACGATCAGGTCGCGGCGCTGCTCACCGAACACGTCGAGCGGCACCACCTGGGGACCGAAGTCATCACCTATGCCACCGGCCACGCCGGCGACGCACTGATCATCGGGGTCGAATAGATGGCCGCGCTCGGGGATCCGCTGGACTTCATCATCGGCAAGAAGGCCGCCGACCTGCTGGACGACACCTTCGGCATCCGCACCGTCGACGATCTGTTGCGGCACTACCCGCGCAAGTACAGCCGCGGGTCGACGGTGCTCGGCGAGGACGACGAACCGCCCGAGGAGGGCGAGCACATCACCTTCGTCGACACCATTTCCCAGGCCGATCTGCGCAGGATGAATCGCACGCCGCACCGCGAGTACCTGGTGGTGACCCTCGGTGACCGACGGCCGAAGGTCACCGCGACATTCTTCAACCCGAAGTACCTCAAGCGCACCCTGGTGAAGGGCACCAAGGTGATGCTGTCGGGGGAGGTCGGCTACTTCCGCGGCACCATGCAGCTGACGCATCCGGGTTTTCTCATACTGGACTCGCCCACCGGCAAGGCCGGCGGCGGCACCAAGTCGCTGATGAAGATCGCCGAAAGTGCCCAGGGCGACGGTGAATTCGACCTGTCGGTGTTCGAGCGGGACTTCTTCCCGATCTACCCGGCCAGCTCGAAGTTGCAGAGCTGGGACATCTACGCCTGCGTGCGGCAGGTGCTGGCCGTGCTGGACCCGGTCCCGGACCCGCTCCCGGAGTCGATCCGGCGCGAGATGGATCTGGTGTCCGAGGACGAGGCGCTGCGGGCGGTGCACCTGGCCGAGAACCAGGCCCCCCGCGAGCGTGCCCTGGAGCGGTTGCGCTTCGACGAGGCGGTCGGGCTGCAGTGGGCGTTGGCGCAGCGCCGATTCGGCGAACTGTCCGAGGCCGGGCCGGCCGCACCGCGGCGCGACGACGGGTTGCGGTCGGCGCTGCTGTTGCGGTTGCCGTTCGAGCTCACCGGCGGGCAGAACGAGGTGCTCGACGTCATCTCGGGAGAGTTGGCGCAGACCCGCCCGATGAACCGCATGCTGCAGGGCGAGGTCGGTTCGGGCAAGACCGTGGTGGCGCTGCTGGCGATGCTGCAGATGATCGACGCCGGGTATCAGTGCGCCATGCTGGCGCCCACCGAGGTGCTCGCCGAGCAGCACGCCCGGTCCATCCGCGACGTGCTGGGGCCGTTGGCCATGGCCGGCCAACTCGGCGGCGACGAGGACGCCACCGGGGTTGCGCTGCTGACCGGCTCGATGTCGGCGGCCGCCAAACGCGATGCGCGCGAACAGATCTCCTCCGGGACGGCTGGCATCGTGATCGGCACCCACGCGCTGCTGCAGGATGTGGTGGAGTTCGACCGCCTCGGCATGGTGGTGGTCGACGAGCAGCACCGCTTCGGCGTCGAGCAGCGAGACCAGTTGCGCTCCAAGGCCCCCGACGGCGTGACCCCGCACCTGCTGGTGATGACCGCGACGCCGATTCCCCGCACCGTGGCGCTGACCGTGTACGGGGACCTCGAGACCTCCACGCTGCGGGAGCTGCCCCGGGGCCGGCAGCCGATCGCCACCAACGTCATCTTCGCCAGGCAGAAGCCCAGCTGGTTGGACCGGGCCTGGCAGCGCGTGGTCGAGGAGGTCGCCGCCGGACGGCAGGCCTACGTGGTGGCCCCGCGCATCGAGGACGACGACAAGATGGCCAAGCCCGTCGCGGGATCGGGGCGCACCGCGACCGCCGTCGTCGACCTGTACGCCAAGCTGAGCAAGGGCCCGTTGGCCGGCGTGCGGGTGGGGTTGATGCACGGTCGGCTGACGCCGGAGGAGAAGGACGCCGTGATGGGCGGTTTCCGCGCCGGCGAGATCGACGTGCTGGTGTGCACCACCGTCATCGAGGTCGGCGTCGATGTGCCCAATGCCACCGTCATGGTGGTCATCGACGCCGATTGGTTCGGCATCAGCCAGCTGCATCAGCTGCGGGGTCGGATCGGTCGCGGTTCACATCCGAGCCTGTGCCTGTTGGTCACCGACCTGTCCGAGGCTTCCAAGGCCGGTGGCCGGCTGCGGGCGGTCGCGTCGACCCTGGACGGGTTCGAGCTCGCCGACCTCGATCTGGAGGAACGGCGGGAGGGTGATGTGTTGGGCCGCCGCCAGTCCGGGCGGGCCTCCGGGTTGCGGCTGTTGTCGCTCATCGATCACCGCCCGCTCATCGAAACCGCGCGCGAGTTCTGCGACGAGATGTACCCGCGGGACCCCGACAATCGCGGCATGGCCCTGCTGGCCGCGCCGTTCAGCGGCACCGACCGCATCGAATACATGGACAAGTCGTGAGGCGCACGACGCTGCTGTGGCTGGCGGCCATCGCGGTGTTGACGGTGGTGGTCGCCGTTCAGGTGCTGATGTCCGCGGGGGAGCGCGAGGTGGCCGCGCAGGCGACCGGCGGTCCGCCCACGGTCGAGCCCGGCGCCGACGTTCTGGCCGGGATTGCGGTGGTGCCCATGCGAATTCGCGGTTTCGATTATCACCGCGCGGCGTTCGGGGATGCCTGGGACGATTTCAATGACGCCCCGGGTGGGCGCAACGGATGCGACACCCGCAACGACATCCTCAACCGGGATCTGGTGGACACCACGCCGGTGGCGATCAAGCGCTGTCCGAATGCGGTGGCCACCGGCACGCTGCACGATCCCTACACCAACGCCGTCGTGTCGTTCGTGCGCGGCAATCAGACCGGGGCCTCGGTGCAGATCGACCACATCGTGCCGCTGGCGCTGGCGTGGGATCTGGGTGCGCGGGGCTGGGACGACGCCAAGCGGAAGCGCTTCGCCAATGACCCGGCCAACCTGCTTGCCGTGGCGGGGAAGGCCAACCAGGACAAGGGCGATGGCGAGCCCGCGGTGTGGATGCCGCCCAACGTCGCATTCCACTGCCAGTACGCGATGCAGTTCATCGAGGTGTTGCGCGGCTACCAGTTGCCGGTGGACGAGCCCTCGGTCCCGGCGTTGCGTGCCGCGGCCGCAACCTGTCCCGCCGGCTAGAAGGGTGGTTCGTCGGGGTCGGTGGTGGGGGTTTGGGGTGGTGGTTGCCAGTTGGCGGTGATGGTGGGTTTTCGGGTGGGTCGTTGACCCAGGTGCAGTAGGGGCTGGTGCTGGGGGTGCCTTTGAGGAGGTGGAGTCGGCGGCGGACTTCGTTGCGCCATTGGCGGAGGTCGATTTCTTGGGCGCGGGCGTGGTTGAGTTGTTGGGTTTCGGTGTTGGTGGCGCGTTTGGCGGTCATGGCGGCGCGGGCGGTGCGGGTGCGGCGGGCTTTTTCGGCGTGGCGGTTGCGCGGTAGTGGGGCCGGGGCGGCGCAGGCGGCGATGTCGGGAAAGAGTTCGGCGCCGTCGGGGGTGCTGCGGTAGGTCCGTCCGGTGGGGGAGGTCCATTCGATGGTGCCGTCGTGGTGTTGTGTGGTGCGCCAGCCGTCGGGGCCGGTGTGGAAGGTTTTGAGGCGGTGGTGTTCGCGGCATTTGGCGTCGAGGTTGCCGGTCAGGGTCCAGCCGCCGCGGAAGGGGTGGCGGTGGTCGAAGGGGATGGTGTGGTCGAGGTCGGCGCGCCAGGCGGAGCGGTTGCAGCCGGGGAAGCTACACGTCAGGCTGCGGCATCGGACCCAGCGGGTGGCTGCGGCGCTGGGTTGGTGGCGCAGTAGGTCGTCGGTGTCGGTGTGGGGTTCGGGTCGGGTGGTGGGGCGTAGCAGGGCGCCGTTGTCGGCGAGGTCGCGGACTTGGGCGGCGTCGATGACGCCGTAGCCGTCGAGGTAGCCGGGGTCTTCGGTGGCGCCGGTGAGGGTCTCGGCGCTGGCGATGACGTTGATGACCACCCGCCCCGTGGCGGGATTGGCGGCTTGGGCGGTGCGAGTGGGGCAGTCGGTGTTCTCACACGCACAGGCCAGGGTGGCGTGGCCTTCGCCGAGGGCGGCCATCGCATCGGCGCGACGCTGATCGGGGGTGCGGGGGTCTTCTGAGCAGACTGCGCGGGCCATCGCGGTGAGGCGTTGGTCGAACAGTACGGCGGCGGGGGCGGTGAGTTTGGCGTCGATGCGGGCCATGCCGTTGGGTTGGGTGTTCAGGGTGACGCGGCGGTCGGTGTCGGCGGTTTTGCGGCGTTGTTTGGCGGCGTCGGGGTCGGCGTCGTGCACGGTGGTGTCGATGGTGTTGAGCAGTCGGCGTCGTGACCAGCAGTCCCAGGTGCTGATCTTGTCTGCCAGGGCGGCGTCGATGGTGGGCATCAGCGCGGTTTCGACGTAGTCGGTGCCGGTGGTGATCGCGGTGGCATCTGACCAGCTGATCTTGCCGTCGGCCAGCAGCCCGTGGATTCGGGGTAGGCGGGTGTCGAGGGCTTCGGCGTGCCCGACGAGTTGGCGCGCCAAGTGCGGGGTGATGTTCATCGCGGCGCCGACTTCGGCGCAGGTGCGGCTGAATCCGGTGATCAGGGCGTAGCCGGGGTCGGTGGGGTCGTGGCCTTCGGCTTCGGCGGTGCGTAGCCACAGCAGCGCGGCGATCGCCCCGGTCCGTCGAGCGTGGGTCGCCGATTCGGCGCGGTGGGTGTCTTCGACCACCGCGAGCAGCTCATCCGGCGAGCTCGACTCGAACATACGTTCGATTCTACACGGCCGTGGAAGCCATGTCGAGAAGTTGCTGGAAAGAGTGAGTAGCCGATCACTCTAGGCCCGCCCGACCCCGCGCCCGACCATTGAGGAGGAGGTGTCGCATGAACAAGATCGGTGACCATGCCGTGGTGCTCGGGGCCAGTATGAGCGGCCTGCTCGGGGCGGCGGTGCTCGCGGACTTCTACGAGCGGGTGACGTTGGTGGAGCGCGACGCGTTGAGCAGCGACGTGGCGAATCGGCGCGGCGTGCCGCAGGGCCGGCACCCGCACGCGCTACTGGCGCGCGGGGCGCAAACGCTCGAGGAACTCTTCCCGGGAATTCTGGACCAACTGGCCGCCGACGGCGCCCCGGTGTGGTCCGACGGTGATCTGTCCCGCCTGCACGTCAGCTTCGGCGGGCACCGGATGGTGCACCGGGGCTATTCGCCTTTGGTCGACGAGCTTCCCGGCATGTATCAGCCCAGCCGACCCTTCCTGGAAGCCCATGTCCGCCAGCGAGTTTCGAAACTGCCGAACGTCGGGCTGCTCGACCATCGCGAGGTGCTCGGACTGACCGCGACCGAGGACCGCCGGCGGGTGACCGGAGTCCGGATCAGCGGCGATCGGGTGCTGCCGGCGAACCTCGTGATCGACGCCATGGGTCGCGCCGCCCACACCCCGGCGTTCCTCGAAAGCCTCGGGTACGAACGGCCGCCCGAGGACCACGTCGTCGTCCGCACCACCTACGTCAGCCAGACGCTGCGGTTACCGCCCGAGGCCCTGCCCGAGCAGGCGGTCCTCATCAGTCCCGCCCCCGGCCGGCCGACGGGAATGTTCCTGGGCCACAACGAGAACGACTCATGGATCTTCACGGTGTTCGGGATGGCCGGCCGTCAACCGCCGCGCGGTACGGACGGGATGCTGGCCTTCGCCGAGGAATTTGCGCCCGAGCACGTGCTGGCGGCGCTGCGGGCCGGCGAACCGCTGGCGCCGGTGGTCCAGCACCGGCTGCCGTCGAGTCAGTGGCGACGGTACGACAAGATGCGGCGCTTCCCCGACGGTCTCCTGGTCACCGGCGACGCCATGTGCAGCTTCAACCCGATCTACGGACAGGGCATGTCGGTGGCGGGCATGGAGGCCGTCGCCCTCCGCTCCGTGCTGCACCACGGCGATACGGCCCTGTCCCGCCGCTACTTTCGCGCCGCGGCCAAGTCCATCGGGGTGGCGTGGCGACTGGGTGCCGGCACGGATCTTGCCTTCCCGGAGGTGGTTGGACGCCGCACGCCGTCGACCCGGCTCACCCAGCGGTACGCAGACTGGGTGCTGCGCGCCTGCGAGCAGGACGCGGCGGTGCACGCCCAGTTCACCAAGGTCACGGGCCTGGTGGATCCACCGGCGAAGCTGTTCCACCCATCGTTCGTCCGCCGGGTCGCGGCGGTCAGATACCTGAGTAGGTCTCCGGATCCGGCCGGAACCGGGTCCCGTCGTCGAGCGAGCTGAGCTTGTCCATGTCCTCGGCGCTCAACTCGAAATCGAAGACATCCAGGTTCGCTGCGATCCGCTCGGCCGAGGACGACCGGGGGATGACGACGTTGCCCAACTGCAGGCTCCAGCGGATCAATACCTGGGCGGGGGACTTGTCGTACCCGGCGGCCACCGTGGTCACGGCCGGGTTGTCGAGCAGGTTGGCGACACCCAGCGGCGCGTACGCCTCGGTGATGATGCCGTGCCCGGCGTTGGCTGCGCGCAGTTCCGCCTGATTGAGCAAGGGGTGCAATTCGATCTGGTTGACCGCGGGAACCACATAGGTCAGGTCGATCAGGTCCGACAGGTTCTCGGCGGAGAAGTTCGCGACGCCGATCGAGCGGGTGTGCCCGTCCTGGCGTGACTTCATCATGCCGCCGAAGCTGTCGACGAACTTGCCCTTCGCGGTGTTGGGCCAGTGCACGAGGTAGAGGTCCACGTAGTCGAGCCCGAGGCGCTCCAGGCTGGCCTTCAGTGCGTCCTGCGCGGTCTGGAAACCGTGATCGGCGTTGGCCAGCTTGGTGGTGACGAAGATCTCGGCGCGCGGGATGCCGGACTCGCGGATCGCCTTGCCGACGGCGGCCTCGTTGTCGTAGGTCGCGGCGGTGTCGATCAAGCGGTAGCCCAACTCCAGCGCGGTCGCCACGGCGGCCTCGGTCTGCGCGGGGTCCAGCCCGCCCACGCCGAGACCCAACGCGGGCATCGTGTTCTCGTCATTGAGCCCGATCGATGGAACCGACTGGCCATTGGACGTCATCGCACCTGCCTGAAAGTCGTGGTGTTGGGGGAATTCGAGTTGTTGATCTTACTCAGTGAACAGGTGTGTGCTCGACCGGCGTCCACTACCTTCGGCTATGTGACCAACGCCGTGCCGCCACAACCGAAGCGCAAGCGCCGACCACCACTGCCGTTGCTCCGCGTCGGCGCGAAGCTCACCCCCAAGGTGCTACCCCGGATTCCGGCCCCGCTGCAGCGCACGTTGGCCGGCGGCGGTCCGGTGGTGATCGACGGCAACACCCTGGACCCGACGCTGCAACTGCTGGTTGCGGCGCTGCGCTTGAACGGCGTGACCGCATTGATGCTCGACGAGGACGACGTCGCCGCCAGTCGGCAGGCCTTCAACGACCTGTGCGTCTCGCTGGGCGGGCCGCCGGTCGACGTCGAGATGGAGCAGATCTCCATCGACGGGATCGGCGTGCGCCATTACCGGCCCCATTACCGCCCGGTCGACGGCGCGCCGCCGCTGTTGGTGTTCTTCCACGGCGGCGGATACGTCCTGGGTGAGCTGGACTCCTACGACGCGCTGTGCCGCCTGATCTGTCGCGACGCGCAGGTGCAGGTGCTGTCCGTCGACTACCGGTTGGCGCCCGAGCACCCGGCGCCGGCGGCCGTCGACGACTGCTACGCGGCCTATCTGTGGGCCGTCGAGCACGCCGAGCGTCTGGGTGCCGACCCGGCGCGGATCGCGGTCGGCGGGGACAGCGCCGGGGGTGCGCTGGCGGCGGTGGTCGCCCAACTCGCCCGCGACGCCGGGCCCGCGGTGCCGCCGCCGGTGCTGCAGTTGCTGATCTACCCGTGGACCGACCTGACCGCGCCCAGCCGATCCCGCGCGCTGTTCGCCGAGGGCTTCGTGCTGACCCAGCGCGATCTCGATTGGTGCGGGGCGGCCTACCTGGCGGGATCGGGCCTGGCCGCCACCGATCCGCGGGTCTCGCCGGCGCGGGCCGCGGAGCTGTCCGGGCTGCCACCAGCGCTGGTGCTCACCGCGGGTTTCGATCCGCTGCGCGACGAGGGGGATCGCTACGCCGAGGCGCTGGCGGCCGCCGGCGTGCCGGTGGACCTGCGCCGGATGGATTCCCTGCTGCACGGCTTCGTCAACTTCCACGAGCTCGGCGGCGCCGTGCGGCACGCCATCACGGAGATGATCTCCGCCCTGGCGGCCCACCTTCGGCGCAGTTGAGGTGCACCCAGCCGCCGCCGGTAGGCTGGAGCGCGCCATTTACGCAGACTGCGAGCGCAAGGATCATCACACCCGTGGCCAAAGCATCGAAACGCCCCGCCAAGTACGACCTGAAGGCGGCTGACCGCAAGCGGAACCTGGCCGTCCAGATCGGTCTCACCGCGATCGTGGTGGTCTTTGCCGTCGGCCTGGTGTTCTACATCGTCAGCAACGGCAGCAAGGGACAGACCGGTGAGGCCCAGGCCGTTCGGGTCGAGTCCACCTCGGTCATCAAGGAGGAGGGCAGCGATCAGCCCAAGGCCGTCATCTCGGTCTACGAGGACTTCCTGTGCCCGCACTGCGCGCAGTTCGAGGCCGCCTTCGGGCCCACCCTCAACCGGCTGATCGACAGCGGCGCGGTGGCCGTCGACTACTACATGCTGGGCTTCATGGACTCGGCCGCCAGCCAGGATGGCTCCACCCGCGCGGCCAACGCCGGTTACTGCGTCGCCGAGGCCGACACCACCCCAGCCAAGGAGGCGTTCCGTCGCTTCCACACCGCGCTGTTCATGCAGCAGCAGCCGTCGGGAACGCCCGATAGCGGCCTGATCGAGACCGCGCGCCAGGCCGGGGTGGCCGACGGCGTCGCCGAATGCGTCAACGGCGGGAACTTCGTCGACATGATCGGCGGCCTGCCGGAGGCCACCGGCGTCACCGCGACCCCGACGATCCGGATCAACGGCGAGGACTACCAGCAGAGCACCCCCGACGCCCTGGTGGCCAAGATCACCGAGATCGTCGGCGAGATCCCCAACGTTCCCGCGCCGGCCCCGGCGCCCGAGCCCGCTCCCGCCCCGGCGCCATGAGCCCGCGCCCCGGCGCCATGAGCGTGGAATCCACCGCCCCCGTCGTCGACCCGGATGCGGCCGACGACACACCTCCGCCGCGGTCCGGCGTGGCGGTGGGTCGCCCGAGTGCGTTGTGGGTGCTGCTGGCCGGCGTGATCGGTCTGGTGGCCTCCTTCACCTTGACGGTGGAAAAATTTGAGCTGCTGATCAACCCGGCCTATGTGCCGTCGTGCAACCTGAACCCGGTGCTGTCCTGCGGGTCGGTGATGGACACCCCGCAGGCCGGCTTCTTCGGCTTCCCCAACCCGCTGATCGGTGTCATCTCGTTCACCGTGGTGATCGTCACCGGCGTGCTGGCCGTCGCCAAAGTACGTCTGCCGCAATGGTATTGGGTGGGAATGGCGCTCGGGACCGCGCTGGGCGCGGTGTTCGTGCACTACCTGATCTTCCAGAGCCTCTACCGCATCGGTGCGCTGTGCCCCTACTGCATGGTGGTCTGGGCCGTGGTCATCCCGCTGCTGGCCGTCGTCGCCTCGATCGCGCTTCGTCCACTGGCCGGGAACCCGGTCCTGCGGGTCCTCTACGAGTGGCGCTGGTCGATTGTCACGCTATGGTTCACCGCGTTGGTGTTGATGATCCTGGTGAGGTTTTGGGATTACTGGTCGACGCTGATCTGACCGCATCCCCATACAGGCAGGGACCACAGTGATATCGAAAGTACTGGTGGCGAATCGGGGCGAGATCGCGATTCGTGCCTTCCGCGCGGCATATGAACTCGGCGTGGGGACCGTGGCGGTATACCCCTACGAGGACCGTAATTCGGTGCACCGGCTGAAGGCCGACGAGTCGTATCAGATCGGCGAGGCCGGCCATCCGGTGCGGGCCTACCTGTCGGTCGACGAGATCGTCAGCACCGCGCGCGCCGCCGGCGCCGACGCGGTGTACCCCGGCTACGGCTTCCTGTCGGAGAATCCCGAACTCGCGGCGTCCTGCGCCGCGGCCGGCATCACGTTCGTGGGCCCGTCGGCCGAGGTCCTGGAGCTGACCGGCAACAAGTCGCGGGCCATCGCCTCGGCCCGGGCGGCCGGGCTGCCGGTGCTGGAGTCCTCGGAGCCGTCGTCCTCGCCGAAAGAGCTTCTGGCGGCGGCGGAATCGATGCAGTTCCCGTTGTTCGTCAAGGCGGTTGCCGGTGGCGGCGGCCGGGGCATGCGGCGGGTGGCCGAGCCCTCGGAGCTCGCCGACGCCATCGACGCCGCCTCGCGGGAGGCCGAATCCGCGTTCGGCGATCCGACGGTGTTCCTCGAGCAGGCGGTGATCAACCCCCGCCACATCGAGGTGCAGATCCTGGCCGACAACTACGGCAACGTCATCCACCTCTACGAGCGCGACTGCAGCGTGCAGCGCCGCCACCAGAAGGTCATCGAGCTGGCCCCGGCGCCCAACCTGGATCCGGAGCTGCGGGAACAGATCTGCGCCGACGCCGTCGCGTTCGCCCGTGAGATCGGCTACACCTGCGCGGGCACCGTGGAGTTCCTGCTCGACGAGCGCGGCCGGCACGTCTTCATCGAGATGAATCCGCGAATCCAGGTGGAGCACACGGTCACCGAGGAGATCACCGACGTCGACCTGGTGTCCTCACAGCTGCGGATCGCCGCCGGTGAGTCGCTGAGTGAGCTGGGGCTGCAGCAGGATTCGATCGTCCCGCACGGTGCCGCGCTGCAGTGCCGGATCACCACCGAGGACCCGGCGAACGGCTTCCGCCCGGACACCGGTCGGGTGACTGCCTACCGCTCGCCGGGCGGCGCGGGGATCCGCCTGGACGGCGGGACCAACCTGGGTGCCGAGGTGAGCGCACACTTCGACTCGATGCTGGTGAAGCTGACGTGTCGCGGCCGCGATTTCGCCACCGCCGTGCGCCGGGCCCGCCGCGCGGTCGCCGAGTTCCGCATCCGCGGGGTCTCGACGAACATCCCGTTCCTGCAGGCGGTCCTGGACGACCCGGACTTCCTGGCCGGGCGGGTCACGACATCGTTCATCGATGAGCGTCCGCAGCTGCTGACCGCGCGGTCCTCGGCCGACCGCGGCACCAAGATCCTCAACTACCTGGCCGACGTGACGGTCAACCAGCCGCACGGCGTGCGCCCGTCGAAGGTGTACGCCCAGGACAAGCTGCCCGCGATCAACCTGTCCGCGCCGCCCCCGCCGGGGTCCAAGCAGCGGCTGGTGGAGTTGGGCCCGGAGGGCTTCGCGCGCTGGATGCGGGACACCCCGGCGCTGAAGGTCACCGAGACGACCTTCCGCGATGCGCATCAGTCGTTGTTGGCCACCAGGATTCGTTCCACGGGCCTGCTGGCGATCGCGCCGTACATCGCGCGGATGACGCCGGAGTTGCTCTCGATGGAGTGCTGGGGCGGGGCGACCTACGACGTGGCGCTTCGGTTCCTCAAGGAGGATCCGTGGGAGCGGTTGGCCGCGCTACGCGAGGCGATGCCCAACATCTGTCTGCAGATGCTGCTGCGCGGGCGCAACACCGTCGGCTACACGCCGTATCCGGAAACGGTGACCACGGCGTTCGTGCAAGAGGCCACCGCGACCGGCGTGGACATCTTCCGGATCTTCGATGCGCTCAACAACATCGACTCGATGCGGCCGGCCATCGACGCGGTGCGGGAGACCGGCACCGCGGTGGCCGAGGTCGCGATGTCCTACACCGGGGACCTCAGCGACCCGGCGGAGAACCTCTACACGCTGGACTATTACCTGAAGCTCGCCGAACAGATCGTCGAGGCCGGTGCGCACGTGCTGGCCATCAAGGACATGGCCGGGCTGCTGCGGGTGCCGGCGGCCCAGACGTTGGTCTCGGCGCTGAAGTCGCGCTTCGACCTGCCGGTGCACGTGCACACCCACGACACCCCGGGCGGGCAGCTGGCGACGTATCTGGCGGCCTGGCACGCCGGGGCGGATGCGGTCGACGGGGCCGCCGCCCCGCTGGCCGGCACCACCAGCCAGCCGGCGCTGAGTTCGATCGTGGGGGCCGCCGCGCACACCGAGTACGACACCGGGCTGTCGCTGGGCGCGGTCTGCGACCTGGAGCCCTACTGGGAGGCGCTGCGGAAGATGTACGCGCCCTTCGAGTCCGGGCTGCCGTCCCCGACCGGGCGGGTGTACAGCCACGAGATCCCGGGCGGGCAGCTGAGCAACCTGCGGCAGCAGGCCATCGCGCTGGGCCTCGGCGACCGGTTCGAGGACATCGAGACCAACTACGCCGCCGCCGACCGGGTGCTGGGCCGGCTGGTCAAGGTCACGCCGTCGAGCAAGGTGGTGGGGGACCTGGCGCTCGCGCTGGTCGGTGCGGGCATCACCGCCGAGGAGTTCGCGGCCGACCCGGGCCGCTACGACATCCCGGATTCGGTGATCGGCTTCCTGCGCGGCGAACTCGGCGAGCCCCCCGGCGGCTGGCCGGAACCGTTGCGCACCAAGGCCCTCGAGGGCCGCGGCCCGGCCAAGCCGGTGCAGGAGCTGTCCGCCGAGGACGAGCAGGTGCTGTCCGCACCCGGCCCGAAGCGGCAGGCCACGCTGAACCGGCTGCTGTTCCCCGCGCCCACCAGGGAATTCGAGGAGCACCGCGACGAGTACGGCGACACCAGCCAGCTCAGCGCCAACCAGTTCTTCTACGGGCTGCGTCGCGGCGAGGAACACCGGGTGAAGCTGGAGAAGGGCGTCGAGCTGCTGATCGGCCTCGAGGCCATCTCCGAGGCCGACGAGCGCGGCATGCGCACCGTGATGTGCATCCTCAACGGCCAACTGCGCCCGGTGCTGGTGCGCGACCGCAGCATCGCCTCGGCCGTGCCCACCGCGGAGAAGGCCGACCGCACCAACGCCGACCACGTCGCCGCGCCGTTCGCCGGGGTGGTCACCATCAGCGTCAGCGAGGGCGACACCGTCGCTGCGGGCGCGGCCATTGCCACCATCGAGGCCATGAAGATGGAGGCCGCGATCACCGCGCCCAAGGCCGGCACCGTCGAACGCATCGCGGTGTCGGAGACCGCGCAGGTCGAGGGCGGCGATCTGCTGGTGGTGGTCAGCTGACCCGGATCGTGGCCGGGGCGGCGGGGGGCCGCCGGATCGCGGTGCCGTCCCGGGGGACCCGCCCGACCACCGACCGGGTGCGCGAGTCGTTGTTCAACGTGCTCGCCGCCCGGCTGGATTTCGAGGGGCTGGCCGTGCTGGACCTCTACGCCGGGTCGGGCGCGCTGGGGCTCGAGGCGCTGTCGCGCGGGGCGGCCAGTGCGACCTTCGTCGAGTCCGACGCGCGCGCGGCCGCGGTGCTCGCCGACAACATCAAGACCCTCGGACTGCGCGGCGCCACGCTGCGGCGGGGTTCGGCGGCCACCGTCGTCGCGGCCGGGACGACGGATCCGGTGGACCTGATTTTCGCCGACCCGCCCTATGAACTGTCCGACGCCGACGTCGAGGCGGTGCTGGCCGGCCTCACCGCACACGGCTGGGTCGCCGACGGCACGATCGCGGTGGTGGAGCGGGGCCGCGGCGGCGCGCTGCGCTGGCCTGCCGGTTGGACGGCGTTGCGCGAGCGCAAGTACGGCGACACCCGGTTGGAGCTGGCCTGCTACGGTCGTCAGCCATGAGTGGCGCCGTCTGCCCCGGATCCTTCGACCCTGTCACGCTCGGCCATCTCGATGTCTTCGAACGCGCCGCGGTGCAGTTCGACGAGGTGATCATCGCGGTGCTGGTGAACCCCAACAAGAAGGGCATGTTCACCCTCGAGGAGCGGATCGCGCTGATCGAGGAGTCCTGCCGGCATCTGCCCAATGTGCGCGTGGAGTCGGGTCGGGGCCTGGTGGTCGACTTCGCCAAGGAGCGCGGCCTGACCGCGATCGTCAAGGGCCTGCGCACCGGCACCGACTTCGAATACGAGTTGCAGATGGCGCAGATGAACCGCCACGTCGCCGGGATCGACACGTTCTTCGTGGCCACCGCGCCGTCGTATTCGTTCGTGTCGTCGTCGCTGGCAAAGGAGGTCGCGTCGCTCGGTGGTGACGTGTCGGCCCTGCTGCCGGCGGCGGTGCACCGCGCGGTGCAGGAGAAACTGCGCGGATAAACCGCGACACACCGACGGCACAACGCAGTCACAGGCGTAACACCAGGCACACTAGTAACAACATCCGTGTGGGATACAACCTGGAGGGTTGCGCCGTGTACCGAGTATTCGAAGCTCTCGATGAGTTGGGTGCCATCGTCGAGGAGGCGCGCGGCGTCCCGATGACGGCCGGCTGCGTGGTGCCCCGCGGCGACGTGCTGGAACTCATCGACGACATCAAGGACGCCATCCCGGGTGAACTCGACGACGCCCAGGACGTCCTCGACGCGCGCGACGGCATGTTGCGCGACGCCAAGCAGCACGCCGACGGCATGGTCGGCTCGGCCACTCAGGAAGCCGACTCGACGCTCAACCACGCCCGCGCCGAGGCCGACCGGCTGCTGGCCGACGCCAAGGCGCAGGCCGATCGCATGGTCGCCGAGGCCCGCCAGCACTGCGAGCGGATGGTCGGCGAGGCCACCGAGGAGGCCAACCGGCTTGCGGCCGTCGCCAAGCGCGACTACGAGGCCAGCATCAGCCGGGCCAAGGCCGAGGCCGACCGCCTGGTCGAGAGCGGCAACCTCTCCTACGAGAAGGCCGTCCAGGAGGGCATCAAGGAGCAGCAGCGCCTGGTTTCGCAGACCGAGGTGGTCAGCTCCGCGAACGCCGAGGCCACCCGCCTGATCGACACCGCCCACGCCGAGGCCGACCGGCTGCGCGGCGAATGCGACATCTACGTCGACAACAAGCTGGCCGAGTTCGAGGACCACCTCAACGGCACGTTGCGGTCGGTCAGCCGCGGGCGTCACCAGCTGCGCACGGCCGCCGGCACGCACGACTACGTGCAGCGCTGAGGCGAACTCAGAGCTGGCCGTGCCGCGGCGGGGGCGTCCCCGACAGCGTGTAGCGGCCGATGTGCTGCAGCTTCCAGCGCGTTGCATCGTGCAGGGTGTGGGTGCGCGCGTCGCGCCAGAACCGCGACAGGTTGCCCGCCGCGGTAGCGCTGCGCGTACCGCCCAGTTCGAACAGGACGCCGGCCGCCTCCAGCGCGGCGCGCACCGCGGCGACCTTGGCCGTGGCCACCGCGACCGATGCGACTGCCGCGGTGTCGGCGGTCAGATTGCCGTGGGCGGCATCGACCTGACGCGCGGCCTCGGCCAACAGCGCCTGCGCCGCGCGCACCGTGACGGTCAACTCGCCGGCCACGGCGATCAGCGTGGGGTCCTCGGCCGCGGTGGACACCGCGGCCTCGAAATGCGGCCGCGCCCGGCCCGCCTGCCGGACACCCTCGGCCAGGGCGCCGGTCGCGATGCCAACATCGATTGCCGCGTGCAGCAATTGGGCCCGTGCGCCGTACAGCGTCGGCGCGGTGAAGATCTCGCTGAAACCCACCACGTGATCGGGCGGCACCACGACGCGGTCGAGGGTCACGGTCCCCGAGGCCGTCGTCCGCTGCCCCATGCCGTCCCAGTCGTCGACCACCTCCACGCCCGGGGCGTCGGCCGGCACGAAGGCAATCACCTTGGGAGTGGCCGCCGTCGGGGTGCCCAACGAGCCGTCGGACAGCGACGCGCGGACGATCAGCCAATCGGCGAACAGCGCCCCGGTGCAGTAGAACTTGCGGCCGTCGAGCACGAAATCCCCTGAGCCGACGGGCGCCAACGTGGTGGTGTCCACGTCGATGGGATGCGGGCCGCGCTCGGATTGGGCGTTGGCGAACAACGCCCCGTCGAGCACCAGGCCGTAGAAGAACGCCTGCTGCGACCGCGAACCCTGCAGGCGTAGCGCCTCCAGAAAGGTGAAGTGCGAGTGCGGAATCTGCGCCAGCGACGGGTCGCCGTGGGCGAACAGCCGGAACACCTCGGCCAGCACCGTGGCCGGTACGTCCAGACCGCCGAACTTGACCGGGACCGAAAGGGTCAGCAGCCCAGAGTCTTTCAGCTCGTGCACCGCCTCGCTCGGTAGCCCGCGATAGGCATCGCGGTCGGAGGCCCCGGCGGCGAAGGTATCGGCGAGATCGCGCGCGATCTCGAGTGCCTGACTGGCGGAGCCGATCCTCACTGAGCGCCGACGAATGGGATCGACACCGCCGAGGGCCGGTCGTCGTCGCCCGGGGCGAACAACCCGCGCTCGCGCAGGATCGGCACCACACCCTCGCCGAACCAGTACAGCTCCTCGAGGTGCGGGTAGCCGGAGAAGATGAACTCGTCGATACCGATCGCGGCGTATTCGGCGATGCGGTCGGCCACCTCGGTGTGGCTGCCGACCAGCGCCGTGCCCGCGCCGCCGCGCACCAGGCCCACGCCCGACCACAGGTTCGGGGCGATCTCGAGGCTGCGCGCGTCGTGCCAGGTCCCGGCGCTGCGATTCGCCTCGTGCAGGGCCAGCATCCGGCGCTGTCCCTCGGACTGGCTGCGGGCCAGCCCGGCCTGCGCCTTGCGCACCGTGTCGTCGTCGAGCGCGGCGATCAGGCGGTCGGCCTGCGCCCAGGCCTCGGCCGAGGTGTCCCGGGAGATGGTGTGCAGGCGGATGCCGAAGCGCAGCTTGCGGCCCTCCCGCTCGCCGAGCGCCGAGATCCAGGCGATCTTCTCCCGGACCGCCTCCGGCGGCTCACCCCAGGTGAGGTAGACGTCGGCGTGCCGGGCGGCCACCGGTCCGGCGGCCGGTGAGCTGCCGCCGAAGTACAACGGCGGCACCGGATTCGGGGGCAGCGCCAGCGAGGCCTGATCCACCGTGATGTAGTTGCCCGAGGCGCTGACGGTCTGACCCGCCCACAGCCGGCGGACGACGTCGAGGAACTCGTCGGCGCGCTCGTAGCGGCCGTCCTTGTCCAGATAGTCGCCGAAGGCCCGCTGCTCGTGGGCCTCGCCGCCGACGACGACGTTGAGCAGGATGCGCCCGGGCGCGTGCCGGGCGAACGTCGCGGCCATCTGTGCCGACAGGGTGGGACTGACCAGGCCGGGCCGGAACGCCACCAGGAACGCCAGGGTCGAGGTCTCGCGGGCCAGCAGCGCCGCGGTGATGAAGGCGTCCTCGCACCACGCGCCGGTCGGGATCAGCGCGCCGGTGAAGCCGAACGTCTCGGCGGAGCGCACGATCGAGGCGAGGTAGTCGATGCTGGCCTCGCGGTCGCTGTGGGCGGCGCCCACCGGGGTGCCGTGCCCGCCGCCGACGATGGAGCGGCTGTCACCGTAGGTGGGCAGAAACCAGTGCAGCTTGATTGTCACGACCGTCATTGTGCTGAGTTGTCGGCCTCCGGCCGCCGACGGCGGCCTCGGCGGTGCGCGGTCGCCGGCCCCGCTACCGGCGGCGTTCGCGCGCGGGGGATTAATAATCGCGGTGATTCCGAGGTGCCGGTCCGCCGCGCGCAAGAACTGTCCGAACGGCGCACGTAGAATTGGTAACTATGTCAAGTGCACGCTCGGCGTTGGCCTTCGATGTGTCGAGGCTGGGGCGCCGTCCCGGCTCGATGATCACCGTGACCGACGCCGTCGCGAGTCCCAGCCGCATCGGGCTCGACCTGATCGCCATCGAGGCGGGCGCCCCGCTGGAACTCGATCTGCGGTTCGAGTCGGTGTCGGAGGGCGTGCTGGTGACCGGCAGCGTCAGCGCACCGACGTCCGGCGAATGCTCGCGCTGTCTGTCGCCGCTGACGTCCGCGGTACGCATCGACCTGACCGAGCTCTACGCCTACCCGGACAGCGCCACCGAGCAGAGCAGCGAGGCCGACGAGGTCGGCCACGTCGTCAACGACACGGTGGACCTCGAGCAGGCGATCGTCGACGCCGTCGGCCTCGAACTGCCGCTGTCGCCGGTGTGCGCGCCGGACTGCGAGGGCCTGTGCCCGCACTGCGGCATCGCGCTTGCCGAGGAGCCGGGGCATTCCCACGAGCTGATCGACCCGCGCTGGGCCAAGCTCGCCGACCTGAAAGTTGTTGATCCGTCCCAGGACTCGAAATGACGGAGGCCACGACGCAGCCGTTGCTCGACGCGCTCGGGGTGGAGCTGCCCGCCGACCTGCTGACCCTGGCGTTGACGCATCGCAGCTACGCCTACGAGCACGGCGGCCTGCCCACCAACGAGCGCCTGGAGTTCCTCGGCGACGCCGTGCTGGGCCTGACCATCACCGACGAGCTGTTCCACCGCCACCCGGAGCGCTCCGAGGGCGACCTGGCCAAGCTGCGGGCCTCGGTGGTCAACACCCACGCGCTGGCCGACGTGGCGCGCGGGCTCACCGAGGACGGTCTGGGCGCGCATCTGCTGCTCGGGCGCGGGGAGATGAACACCGGCGGCGCCAACAAGTCGAGCATCCTGGCCGACGGCATGGAGTCGCTGCTGGGCGCGGTGTACCTCGAGCACGGCATCGAGGTGGCCCGCGAAGTCATCCTGCGGCTGTTCGCGGTGCTGCTCGACACCGCCCCGACGCTGGGCGCCGGGCTGGACTGGAAGACCAGCCTGCAGGAACTGACCGCGGCCCGCGGGCTCGGGACGCCGACGTATCTGGTCACCGCGACCGGGCCCGACCACGACAAGCAGTTCACCGCCACCGTCGTGGTGATGGACATCGAGTACGGCGCCGGGGTCGGCCGGTCGAAGAAGGAAGCCGAGCAGAAGGCGGCCGCTACGGCGTGGACTGCGCTGGACCAGGACTGACATGCCGGAACTGCCCGAGGTGGAGGTGGTTCGTCGCGGCCTGGCGAACCACGTCCTGGACCGCTCGATCAGCGCGGTGCGGGTGCACCACCCCCGCGCGGTGCGCCGGCACGAGGCCGGGCCCGCGGACCTGACCGCCCGGCTGCTCGATGCCCGGATCGTCGAGACCGGCCGACGCGGCAAGTATCTGTGGCTGGTGCTGTCCACCGAGGAGGCGCTGGTGGTGCACCTCGGGATGAGCGGTCAGATGTTGATCGGCCCGGTGCCGCGCTCCGATCACGTCCGGATCGCGGCGCTGTTCGACGACGGCACCACGCTGAGCTTCGTCGACCAGCGCACGTTCGGCGGCTGGCAGCTTGCCGAGTTGGTCGAGGTCGACGGTGCGGTGCTGCCCGAACCCGTCGCGCACATCGCCCGCGACCCGCTGGATCCGCGGTTCGACCCCGATGCGGTGATCAAGGTGTTGCGGCGCAAGCACTCCGAGATCAAACGCCAGCTGCTGGATCAGACGGTGGTCTCCGGCATCGGCAACATCTACGCCGACGAGGCGCTGTGGCGGGCCCGGATCAACGGCGCGCGGTTGGCCGAGAAGCTCACCCGGCCGCAGCTGCGGGCCGCGCTGGACGCCGCCGCCGAGGTGATGCACGAGGCGCTGGCCCAGGGCGGGACGTCGTTCGACGCGCTGTATGTCAATGTCAACGGCGAGTCCGGATACTTCGACCGCTCGCTGGACGCCTACGGTCGCGAGGGCGAGCCGTGCCGGCGCTGCGGGGCGCCGATCCGGCGGGAGAAGTTCATGAACCGCTCGTCGTTCTATTGTCCGCGCTGTCAACCCCGACCACGCGCCCCGCGCACAAAATAAGGAGCAACGATGACCAAACTGTGGGTCGAGCGCACCGGCACCCGGCGCTACACCGGGCGCAGTTCGCGCGGGGCCGAGGTGCTCGTCGGCTCCGAGGACGTCGACGGCGTCTTCACCCCCGGTGAGCTGATGAAGATCGCGCTGGCGGCCTGCAGCGGGATGAGCAGCGACGCGCCGCTGGCCCGTCGGCTCGGCGACGACTACCAGGCCACGATCGAGGTCTCCGGGCCCGCCGACCGGGAGCAGGAGCGCTACCCGCACCTGGCCGAGACCCTGGTGCTGGACCTGTCGGGGCTCACCGAGGCCGAGGCCGAGCGGCTGCGCGTGGTGGTCAACCGGGCGATCGACCAGGTCTGCACCGTGGGCCGCACGCTCAAGTCCGGCACCGAGGTCAGCTTCGAGATCGCCGAAAGCCAGTCGTGACCGACGCCGCGGTCCGGTTGACGGCGTGGGTGCACGGCCACGTCCAGGGCGTCGGTTTCCGCTGGTGGACGCGGTCCCGCGCGCTCGAGCTCGGGCTGACGGGCTACGCGAAGAACCAGCCGGACGGCCGGGTGCTGGTGGTGGCCCAGGGCCCGCGGGAGGCGTGTGAGCGGCTGCTCGAGCTGCTGCGGGGCTCCTCGACGCCCGGCACCGTGGACAACGTGGTGTCGGATTGGGCGCAGAATCCCGCGCCGATCGAGGGTTTCGTGGAACGGTAAGTGAACCCCGGCCGGTACGCTGGCACGCCATGCACCTCAAGAGTCTGACGCTGAAGGGCTTCAAGTCCTTCGCCTCGCCGACGACTCTGCGCTTCGAGCCCGGGATCACCTGTGTCGTCGGACCCAACGGGTCGGGCAAATCCAATGTCGTCGACGCGCTGGCCTGGGTGATGGGCGAGCAGGGCGCCAAGACGCTGCGCGGCGGCAAGATGGAGGACGTCATCTTCGCCGGCACGTCCTCGCGGGCGCCGCTGGGCCGCGCCGAGGTGACCGTCACCATCGACAACTCCGACAACGCGCTGCCCATCGACTACTCCGAGGTGTCGATCACCCGGCGGATGTTCCGCGACGGCGCCGGCGAGTACGAGATCAACGGCAGCAGCTGCCGCCTGATGGACGTCCAGGAGCTGCTCAGCGACTCCGGCATCGGCCGCGAGATGCACGTCATCGTCGGGCAGGGCCGGCTCTCGCAGATCCTGGAATCGCGGCCCGAGGATCGCCGCGCATTCATCGAAGAGGCCGCCGGCGTGCTCAAGCACCGCAAGCGCAAGGAAAAGGCCGTCCGTAAGCTCGACGCGATGGCCGCCAACCTGGCCCGGCTGACCGACCTGACCACCGAGCTGCGCCGCCAGCTCAAGCCGCTGGGCCGGCAGGCCGAGATGGCGCGGCGCGCGCAGACCATCCAGGCCGACTTGCGCGACGCCCGGCTGCGGCTGGCCGCCGACGACCTGGTGAAGCGGCAGGCCGAGCTCGACGGGGTCGGCGGCACCGAGGCCGTGCTGCGCAAGGAGCACGAGGAGGCCGCCGAGCGCCACGCGGCCGCCACCGAGGAGCTGAGCGCGCACGAGGCCGCGGTGAGCACGCTCAGCGAGCGCGCCGACGCCGCCCAGCAAACCTGGTTCCGGCTCTCGGCGCTGGCCGAACGGGTCAGCGCGACGGTGCGGATCGCCAGCGATCGCGCCCAACTGCTCGAGGCCGAACCCGTGCAGACCGGTGGGCGCGATCCCGAGGAGCTTGAGGCGGAGGCCGACGAGGTCGCGGCGCTCGAGCTGGAATTGCTCGGCGAGCTCGAGGAGGCCCGGATCCGGGCCGAGGCGGCCCGCGCCGAGCTGTCGCGTGCCGAACAGATCGCCGCCGAGGCCGAGCGTGCGCACATGGCCGCGGTCCGCGCCGAGGCCGACCGCCGCGAGGGCCTGGCCCGGCTGGCCGGTCAGGTGGAGACCATGCGGGCCCGGGTCGAGTCGATCGACGACCGGGTGACCCGGCTGACCCAGGGCATCGAGGACGCGGCCGGTCGCATGCAGGCCGCGCAGGCCGAGTTCGAGACCGTGCAGGGCAAGGTCGGGGAGCTGGACCAGAGCGAGGTCGGCCTCGACGAGCATCACGACCGCACCGTGACGGCGCTGCGGCTGGCCGACGAGCGGGTGGCCGAACTGCAGGCCGCCGAGCGCAGCGCCGAACGGCTGGTGGCCTCGCTGCTGGCCCGGATCGACGCGTTGTCGGTGGGGCTCGATCGCAAGGACGGCGCCGCGTGGCTCGCCGAAAATCACAGCGACGCAGGGCTTTTCGGATCCGTCGCCAACCTGCTGAAGGTGCGCCCCGGGTCCGAGTCCGCGCTGGCCGCCGTGCTGGGGTCGGCCGCCGACGCGATGGCCGCCGAATCCTCCGGTGCGGCGCGTTCGGCCGTCGAGGCGCTCAAGACCGCCGACGGCGGCCGCGCGTCGATCGTGTTGGGGGACTGGCCCGAACCGACCCGCGAGCAGGGCTCGCTGCCCGCCGGCGCGCAGTGGGCGCTGGACCTCGTCGAGATCCCGCAGCGGCTGCGCGGGGCGATCACGGCGCTGCTGGCCGACGTGGTGGTGGTCGAGGATCTGGGCGCGGGCCTGGACCTGGTCGCGGAGCGGCCGCGGCTGCGCGCGGTCACTCGCGAGGGCGACCTGGTGGGCCCGGGCTGGGTCAGCGGCGGTTCGGACCGCAAGCCCTCGACGCTGGAGATCACCTCCACCATCGAGCAGGCTCGTGCCGAGTTGGCCGCCGCCGAGACCCAGACCTCGGAGTTGGGCGCCGCGCTGGCCGGGGCGTTGGCCGAGCAGGCCGCGCGCCAGGATGCCGCCGAGCACGCGCTGGCCGCCCTCAACGAGTCCGATGCCGCCATCTCCTCGATCTACGAACAGCTGGGCCGGTTGGGGCAGGAGGCCCGGCTCGCCGAGATCGAGTGGCGCCGGCAGATGCAGCAGCGCGAGGAACTCGAAGCCGGCCGCGGCGAGACCGTGGCCGAACTCGCCGAGCTGGAGACCCGGCTGCGCAACGCGCAGGAGACCCCGTCGGAGACCGACGCCGCGCCGGTCGACCGGGAGGAGTTCGCCGCCGTCGCCGACGAGGCCCGCACCGTCGAGGTGGAGTCCCGGCTGGCGGTGCGCACCGCCGAGGAACGCGCGAATGCGGTTCGGGGGCGGGCGGATTCACTGCGCCGCGCGGCCGCGGCCGAACGCGAGGCCCGGGTGCGCGCGCAACAGGCCGCCGCGGCCCGCGAGCACGCCGCCGCGGTGGCCGCGACGGTGGCCGCCGCCGGCCGCGAGGTGGCGCAGCGGTTGTCCGGCGTGGTGGCCGTGGCCTCGCGCAACCGGGACAGGCTGACCGCCGAGCGCGCTCAGCGCGCCGCCGCGCTGAGCGCCGCGCGCGAGGAGGTCGACGCGCTGAGCACCCGGATCGCGGCGCTGACCGACTCGCTGCACCGCGACGAGGTGGCCAAGGCGCAGGCCGCGCTGCGCATCGAACAGCTCGAGGAGCAGGTGCTCGAGCAGTTCGGGTTGGCCGCGGCGGATCTGGTCGCCGAGTACGGGCCCGAGGTGCCGCTGCCGCCCACCGAGCTGGAGATGGCGGAGTACGAGCAGGCCCGTGAGCGCGGCGAGCAGGTGATGGCCCCGGCCCCCATGCCGTACGACCGGCCCACCCAGGAGCGCCGCGCCAAGCGCGCCGAGCGGGAGCTCAAAGAACTGGGCCGGGTCAACCCGCTGGCGCTCGAGGAGTTCGCCGCGCTCGAGGAGCGCTACAACTTCCTGTCCACCCAACTCGAGGACGTCAAGGCCGCCCGCAAGGATCTCCTGGACGTGGTCGAGGAGGTCGACGCGCGGATCCTGCAGGTGTTCACCGAGGCCTATGCCGACGTCGAGCGCGAGTTCAGCCAGGTGTTCAGCTCGCTGTTCCCGGGCGGGGAGGGCCGGCTGCTGCTGACCGACCCGTCGGACATGCTCACCACCGGGGTCGAGGTGGAAGCCCGCCCGCCCGGCAAGAAGGTCAAGCGACTCTCGCTGCTGTCCGGCGGGGAGAAGTCCCTGACCGCGGTCGCGATGCTGGTCGCGATCTTCCGGGCCCGCCCGTCGCCGTTCTACGTCATGGACGAGGTGGAGGCCGCCCTCGACGACGTCAACCTGCGCCGGCTGATCGGGCTGTTCGAGCAGCTGCGGGAGAAGTCCCAGCTGATCGTCATCACCCACCAGAAGCCGACCATGGAGGTCGCCGACGCGCTCTACGGCGTCACGATGCAGGGCGACGGCATCACCCAGGTGATCTCCCAGCGGCTGCGGGGCCAGGAGCTGGTGAGCAGCTAGCTGGCCGTAGGTGACAGCCGCGCCAGTTTGCGGACCGAGCGGCGGACGTCGGATTCGACCACCTTGGCCACCAGCCGGCCCACCGGCCCGGACAGCAGGCCACCGCGCAGCTCCGCCACCAGATGGAACGTCGAACCGGGCTGCCCGTCCGTGACGGTCATGTCGAGCTGGATCTGCACGCCGCCGCGGCCGTGGCCGTGCAGGGCGATGCGGCGCGGCTCCTCGTAGCGGGTCACCTCCCAGTGGATGACGTTGCGGAAGCCCTTCACCTTGATCAGCGAGGACACCGTGGTGCCCACCTCGATGGTGTCGGGCACCGGTCCGCGCCAGCCGCCGAAGATGGTCAGCCATTCGTCGAAGCGCCGCAGGTCCGAGGCCAGCGCCCAGGCCGCGGCGGGGGTGAGGTTCGAGGATTCGGATACGTCGACCGTTGCCATGTGTGCCCGGGTACCCACTTCCCGCGCTCTTGCCGACCCGCGTGCACAATGGCCGGGTGTCGCAAGGTTTGTGGATCGCCGTAGCGGTCATCGCCGTCCTGGTCATCGCCGCCCTCATCGTCGGCCTGGTGCGCTATCGGCGCAGCCGCATCAGCCTGCCGCCGGCGGAGACCGACAAGCAGATCGACCGCTCGGGCGGCTATACCGCCGGCTCCGGGATCACGTTCAGCCGCAGCGAGGACCAGATCCCGGTCATCGGCGACGACGCCGAGATTCCGCGCGACGCGCCCAAGCGGACCATCTCCGAGGTGCAGCTGCCGGAGCCGGAACCCGAGCCCGCGCCGGAACCTGAGCCCGAGCCGGAGCCGGAGCCCGAACCCGCGCCCGAGCCGGAGCCCGAACCCGCTGTTCAGTTGGACACCATCGCACCGGCCGAGGGGCGCCTGGACCGGCTGCGCGGCCGGCTGGCCAAGTCGCAGAACGCGCTGGGCAAGTCCGTGCTGGGCCTGCTCGGCGGCGGCGACCTGGACGAGGACTCCTGGCAGGACGTCGAGGACACCCTGCTGATCGCCGACCTCGGGCCCACCGTGACCGCCGCGGTGATGGAACAGCTGCGCGCCAAACTGCTCGCCAGCGGGGCCCGCACCGGCGCGGACGCCCGCGCGGTACTGCGCGAGGCGCTGATCTCCCAGTTGCACCCCGAATACGACCGCTCCATCCGGGCGCTGCCGCACGATGCCGCGCCGTCGGTGCTGCTGGTCGTCGGCGTCAACGGCACCGGAAAGACCACCACCGTGGGCAAGCTGGCCCGCGTGCTTGTCGCCGACGGCCGCCGCGTGGTCCTCGGCGCCGCCGACACCTTCCGTGCCGCCGCGGCCGATCAGCTGCAGTCCTGGGCCTCGCGGGTGGGCGCCGAGGTGGTCCGCGGCCCCGAGGGCGCCGATCCAGCGTCGGTGGCCTTCGACGCCGTCGACAAGGGCATCGAGAACGGCGCCGACGTCGTCGTCATCGACACCGCCGGCCGGCTGCACACCAAGACCGGCCTGATGGACGAACTCGGCAAGGTCAAGCGGGTGGTCAGCAAGCGCGCCGTCGTCGACGAGGTGCTGCTGGTGCTCGACGCCACCATCGGTCAGAACGGGCTGCCGCAGGCCAAGGTGTTCGCCGAGGTCGTCGACATCACCGGCGTGGTGCTGACGAAGCTGGACGGCACCGCCAAGGGCGGGATCGTGTTCCGGGTGCAGCAGGAACTGGGCGTGCCGGTGAAGCTGGTGGGCCTGGGCGAGGGGCCCGACGACCTCGCGCCGTTCGAGCCGGGAGCGTTCGTCGACGCGCTGTTGGGCTGACTCACAGCGCGCCGCAAGTGCTTGTCGGCCGGGCGAAACATGAGTGTAACGACGTCGGGAAATCCGTTCACAAGCAAGAAACACAACAGAATCACCGGTGAAACCGCGACTGAGGAACCTTCTCAGCGAGGCCGTTAAGTCGGCGTACTTCGCGAGGAGGTTCACCAAGTGCTCTTAGCCTTACCAGATGAAGCGTTCGCGCCCTTCGGGCCGGACGGCTTGAGCGCCGGCGACACAGCGTGGGTCCTGACCGCCGCTGCCCTGGTGCTGTTCATGACGCCCGGGCTGGCGTTCTTCTACGGCGGTCTGTCCCGGCAGAAGTCCGTGCTGAACATGATGATGATGTCGTTCGGGTCGATCGGCGTGGTCAGCGTCATCTACGTGCTGTGGGGATACTCGATGTCGTTCTCCTCGGCGCACACCGGCGAGGGCGACATCCTCGGCATCTTCGACAATCCGTTCTCGCTGTTCGGCGTCAGCCAACTGCTCGAGACCCGGGTGATCGACGGCGCCGACACGTTCGTGCTCGGTGGCTTCGGCACTGTCCCCGCCATCGTCTGGGTGGGCTTCCAGCTGACCTTCGCGGTCATCACCGTCGCGCTGATCAGCGGGGCGGTCGCCGAGCGGATGAAGTTCGGCACCTGGCTGGTGTTCGGCGGCATCTGGGTGACCCTGGTGTATTTCCCGCTGGCCCATATGGTTTGGGGTGGTGGCCTGCTGTCCGGGGCCGAGAACGGTTTCGCCGCATGGCTGTTCGGTACCAGCACCGCCGAAGACGGCTCGGTGTCGGCCACCGTGGCGCCCATCGACTTCGCCGGCGGCACCGTGGTGCACATCAACGCCGGCGTGGCCGCGCTGGTCCTGGCCATCCTGCTGGGCAAGCGGACCAGCTTCGGCAAGTCCACCTTCCGGCCGCACAACATCCCGTTCGTGATGCTCGGCGCGGCCATCCTCTGGTTCGGGTGGTTCGGCTTCAACGTCGGCTCCGAGGGTGCCGCGGACATGATCGCCGGTCAGGTGTGGGTCAACACCACCGCGGCGACCGCCGCCGCGATGCTGGGCTGGCTGCTGGTGGAGCGCCTGCGCGACGGCCACGCCACCAGCGTGGGTGCGGCCTCGGGCATCGTCGCGGGTCTGGTGGCCATCACCCCGGCCTGCGGCGCGCTGTCGCCGATCGGGTCGCTGATCCTCGGCGGGGTGGCCGGTGCGCTGTCCTCGCTGGCCATCGCGCTGAAATACAAGCTCGGTTACGACGATTCGCTCGACGTGGTCGGCGTGCACCTGGTGTCCGGGCTGTGGGGCACCATCGGCATCGGGTTGTTGGCGCTGGACACGGGCCTGTTCTACGGCGGCGGAATCCAGCAACTCGTGGTCCAGTTCGTCATCGCCGCGATCGCCGTCGTGTTTACTGCGATCATGACCACCATCATCGCCTTCTTGGTCAAGCCGCTGGGTTGGCGCATCAGTAAAGAGGATGAGCACACCGGTATCGACGAGACCGTGCATGCGGAAACCGCTTATGAGCTCGTCTGATCGGGGAGAATCGACTGTGTCTGAGAAGGGATCGACGAAATGAAGCTGATCACCGCGATCGTCAAGCCGTTCACGCTCGAGGATGTGAAGACCGGGCTGGAGCAGACGGGAATTCTCGGCATGACCGTCAGCGAGGTGCAGGGCTACGGCCGGCAGAAGGGCCACACCGAGGTCTACCGCGGCGCCGAGTACTCCGTGGACTTCGTGCCCAAAGTTCGGGTGGAGGTCGTCGTCGACGACTCGGCCGTCGACAAGGTCGTGGACGTCATCGTGCAGGCCGCCCGGACCGGCAAGATCGGCGACGGCAAGGTGTGGGTGAGCCCGGTGGACACGGTGGTGCGCGTGCGCACCGGCGAACGAGGCAGCGACGCCCTTTGACGCACAACGGTTTCTGACCCTCGGCTGGACAGATGAATAGTCAACAACCCGATCCCGCCGCCGGGGCCTCCCGATGGGAGGCGCCGGCGGCGGGCGCGTCCAAGCCGGCCACCGACCTGGCCACCGCGGTCAAGCATCTGCTCGCCGGCGCGGGCCGCCACCTCGACGCCGCCGGCCTGCGGCAGGCGCTGCTCGAACTGCACGAGTTCTGGCTCACCAGCAAGGCCACCGAGATCGGCATCACGCCGACCAGCGGGTTCGCCATCGTGGCCACCGGCGGGCTGGGCCGCGGCGAGTTGGTCCCGTTCTCCGACCTGGATCTGATGCTGCTGCACGACAACATGCCCGCCGAGACGGTCTCGCAGGTCGCCGAGCTGCTGTGGTACCCGTTGTGGGACGCCAACATTCGGCTTGATCACAGCGTGCGCACCGTGCCCGAGGCGCTGCAGGTGGCTAACTCCGACATCTCGGCGGGCCTGGCCATGCTCGAGGCCCGGCACATCGCTGGCGATTCGGAGCTGTCGACGCTGCTGGTCGGCGGGGCGCGGCGGCAGTGGCGCACCGGGATCGCCGGGCGCTTCGCCGAGTTGGCCGAGCACACCCGCGAGCGGTGGCAGCGCAGCGGCGAGATCGCCCACCGGGCCGAGCCGGACCTCAAGTGCGGCCGCGGCGGACTGCGCGACGTGCAACTGCTCAACGCGCTGGCCATCGCGCAACTCGCCGACGTCTATCCCAGTCGGCTGCTGGCGTCCCCGACGGGCACCCTCGGCGATGCCCACGGCGCGCTGCTGGACGTGCGCACCGAACTGCACCGGGTGTCCGGGCGGGGCCGCGACCTGCTGCTGGCCCAGCACGCCGACGAGATCGGCGCCGCGCTGCACATCGGCGACCGCTTCGACCTGGCTCGCCGGCTGTCCGACGCGGCCCGCACCATCGGCTACTACGTGGACTCCGGGCTGCGCACCGCCGGGAACGCGCTGCCCAAGCGGGGATTCGCCGCGCTGCGGCGCCCGATCCGCCGGCCGCTGGACGAAGGGGTGGTCGAGTACAACGGCGAGGTCATCCTGTCCCGCGACGCCCGCCCGGAGCGCGATCCGGGCCTGATCCTGCGGGTGGCGGCCGCCTCGGCGACCACCGGCCTGCCGATGTCGGCGGCCACCCTGAGCCGGCTGGCCGCCTCGGCCCCGGAGTTGCGCACGCCGTGGCCACCGCAGGCGCGCAAGGATCTGCTGGTGCTGCTGGCCGCCGGCCCGTCGGTGATCGCCACCGTCGAGGCGCTGGACCGCACCGGCCTGTGGGGCCGGCTCTTCCCGGAGTGGGGCGCCATCCGCGACCTGCCGCCCCGCGACATAGTGCACATCTGGACCGTCGACCGGCACCTCATCGAAACCGTCTCCCGGGCAAGCGCTTTCACCACCCGGGTGTCGCGACCCGACCTGCTGATGCTCGGGGCGCTGTGCCACGACATCGGGAAGGGCCGCGGGGGTGACCACAGCGTCATCGGCGCCGAACTGGCCAACCAGATCGGCACCCGGCTGGGGCTGTGGCCGTCGGACATCGACACGCTGTCGGCGATGGTGCGCTACCACCTGCTGCTGGCCGGCACCGCCACCCGCAGGGACCTGCAGGACCCCGAGACCATCGCCGCCGTCGTCGAGAAGCTCGACGGCGACCCGGTGCTGCTGGAACTGCTGCACGCGCTGGCCGAGGCGGATTCGTTGGCCACCGGCCCCGGCGTGTGGGGCGACTGGAAGGCCTCCCTGATCGGCGACCTGGTGCGGCGCTGCCGCCTGGCGATGGCCGGTGAAGCGCTGCCGCACGCCGATGCCGTTTTCCCCGAGCACCTTTCGCTGGCGGCCGAGGTCGGCGGCGTGCACGTCGGCCTGGCGCCGGGGGATCACCCGCGCACGTTCGTCGTGACCATGATCGCCCCGGATCAACGCGGGCTGCTGTCCAAGGCGGCCGGGGTGCTGGCGCTGCACTCGCTGCGGGTGTACTCGGCCTCGGTGAACAGCCACGAGGGCTCGGCGATCAACTCGTTCGTGGTGGCGCCGCACTTCGGCGACCCGCCCAGCGTCGGGCTGCTGCGCCAACAACTGGTCCTGGCGCTCGACGGGCAGCTGGACGTCATCGCCGCCCTGGCGCGTCGCGACGCCGAACACCCGGCCCCGGGCGCGCGGGGCCGCGTCGGGACGTTCCGCCCGGGGGTGCCGATCAACCCGCCGGCGGCCCCGGCCCGGATCCTGTGGCACCCCGGGGGCGCGCCGGATCGGCTGACGGTCGAGGTGCGCAGCACCGACCGGGCCGGGATGCTGGCCACCCTGACGGCGGTCCTCGAACGCGCCGGCGTCGACATCGCCTGGGCGCGGGTGACCACGCTGGGATCGTCGGTGGTGGACGTGTTCGGGCTCGTCGGCCCCGATCTGTCCGATAAGCGGCAGGGGCTGGAGCAGGAGCTGTACGCGGCGTTGCCCGCCCCGCCGGCGAAACCCGCCGAGGAGGCAGGCTGAGCACAGCGGCGCAGTCTCAACGTGGCCACGGCGAACGGTTAGGCTGGCCCCGTGTTTGAATCCCTGTCCGACCGGTTGACCGGCGCACTGACGGGCCTGCGCGGCAAGGGCCGGCTCACCGATGCCGACATCGACGCGACCGCCCGCGAGATCCGCCTGGCGCTGCTGGAAGCCGACGTGTCGCTGCCCGTGGTCCGCGGGTTCATCGGGCGCATCAAGGAACGCTCCCGCGGCGCCGAGGTCTCCGAGGCCCTCAACCCGGCCCAGCAGGTCGTCAAGATCGTCAACGAGGAGCTCATCGGCATCCTCGGCGGCGAGACCCGTCCGCTGGTCTTCGCCAAGACACCGCCGACCGTGATCATGCTGGCCGGCCTGCAGGGCGCCGGTAAGACCACGCTGGCCGGCAAGCTCGCCAAGTGGCTGCGCGGCAAGGGACACACCCCGCTGCTGGTGGCGTGCGACCTGCAGCGCCCCGGCGCGGTCAGCCAGCTCCAGATCGTCGGCGAACGGGCCGGGGTCAGCGTGTTCGCGCCGCACCCGGGCACCGCCGCCGACGCCGTCGACACCGAGGGCGCCGGGCCCGGCGACCCGGTGGCCGTCGCCGCCGCCGGCCTGGCCGAGGCCAAGGCCAAGCACTTCGACGTGATGATCGTCGACACCGCGGGCCGCCTCGGCATCGACGACGTGCTGATGGCCCAGGCCGCCGCCATCCGCGATGCGGTGTCGCCGGACGAGACGCTGTTCGTCCTCGACGCGATGATCGGTCAGGATGCCGTGGCCACCGCCGAGGCCTTCGGTTCCGGCGTCGGCTTCACCGGCGTGGTGCTGACCAAGCTCGACGGCGACGCCCGCGGCGGTGCGGCGCTGTCGGTGCGCGAGGTCACCGGCGTGCCGATCCTGTTCGCCTCCACCGGCGAGAAGCTCGAGGACTTCGACGTCTTCCATCCCGACCGGATGGCCGGCCGCATCCTCGGCATGGGCGACGTGCTGAGCCTGATCGAGCAGGCCGAGCAGGTCTTCGACGCGCAGAAGGCCGAGGAGGCCGCCGCCAAGATCGGCTCGGGGGAGCTGACGCTGGAGGACTTCCTCGAGCAGATGCTGGCGATCCGGCAGATGGGCCCCATCGGCAACCTGCTGGGCATGCTGCCCGGCGCCGGGCAGATGAAGGACGCCCTGGCCGCCGTCGACGACCGGCAGCTGGACCGGCTCCAGGCGATCATCCGCGGCATGACCCCGGCCGAGCGCGCCGACCCGAAGATCATCAACGCCTCGCGCCGGCTGCGGATCGCCAACGGCTCCGGGGTCGCGGTGTCCGAGGTCAACCAGCTGGTGGACCGGTTCTTCGAGGCCCGCAAGATGATGTCCTCGATGGCCGGCCAGTTCGGCATGCCGGGGCTGAACCGAAAATCCAAGAACCGCAAGGGCGGCAAGAACGCCAAGGGCAAGAAGGGCCGCAAGAAGGCGGGTCCGACGCAGCCGCGCAACCCGCTGGGCGCCGTGCCGGGTGGCTTCCCGGACCTGTCGAAGCTGCCGCCCGGCCTCGACGAGCTGCCGCCCGGCCTGGCGGACTTCGACCTGTCCAAGCTGAAGTTCCCGGGACAGAAGTAGTGCGGCTGCACGTACGCGGTATCGGGTTGCCCGATGCGGAACCCGTGGACTGGTGGATCGCCGACGGTGTGCTGTCGGCCGAGCCGCTGCCCGACGCGCAGAGCGTGTTCACCGACGGCTGGATCATCCCGGGCCTGGTCGACGCGCACTGCCACGTGGGGCTGGCCCCGCAGGGCGCGACCGATCTCGACGAGGCCGCCGCCCAGGCCGAGACCGAACGCGACGCCGGCGCGCTGCTGCTGCGCGACGCCGGGTCGCCGGTGGACACCCGCAGCTTCGACGACCGCGAGGACCTGCCGCGCATCATCCGTGCCGGCCGGCACCTGGCCCGGCCCAAGCGCTACATCCCCAACCTGCCGATCGACATCGAGGACGAGTCGCAGCTGCCGCAGTACGTCGCCGAGCAGGCGCGCTTCGGCGACGGCTGGGTCAAGCTGGTGGGGGACTGGATCGACCGCGGTGTCGGCGACCTGGCCCCGCTGTGGTCCGACGACGTGCTCGTCGCCGCCATCGAGGCCGCGCACGCCCACGGGGCGCGGGTGACCGCGCACGTGTTCGGCGAGGATGCGCTACCCGGTCTGATCAAGGCCGGCATCGACTGCATCGAACACGGCACGGGCATCACCGAGGACACCATCGAGTTGATGCTCGAGCACGGCACCGCCCTGGTCCCGACCCTGATCAACATCGAGAACTTCCCCGGAATCGCCTCCGCGGCAACGAAATACCCCACCTACGCCAAGCACATGCAGGATCTGTACGGGTCCTGCCGGGACCGGGTGGGCGCGGCCCGCGAGGCCGGTGTCCCGATCTACGCGGGCACCGACGCCGGCGGCATGATCGCCCACGGCCGCATCGCCGACGAGGTCGCCGCGCTGACCGGGATCGGGATGAGCGCCCACGACGCACTGGGGGCGGCGTCCTGGGCGGCGCGGGACTGGCTGGGCCGACCGGGCCTGGCGCACGGCGCACCCGCGGACCTGGTCTGCTACGCGGCCGACCCCCGTCAGCCCGGCGTGCTGGGCAATCCCGATCTGGTGATCCTGCGGGGTCGGGTCTTCAAGTAGCTTCCCGGCGGCTAGCGGGGCTGCGCAAAACCCCAGTCCAGCAACGCCGTTGCCTGACCGTACTGGCTACCACTGCCCTTGAGTTGGGCGACGATCAGGCGGCGCCCGTCCCGTTGGGCGGCCGTAACGAACGTGTGCCCGGCCAGGTTGGTGAATCCGGTCTTGCCGCCGAGGTTTCCGGGATAGGTGCGCAGCAGTTCATTCTGGTTGGTGATCTGCTTGAAGCCGGTGCGCGACGGGAACTGCGCCGTGCTCTGCCGCATGATCTGAGCGATCACCGGATAGGCCAGGGCGCGGCGCATCAGGATAGCCAGATCGTGCGCGGTGGTGATGGATTCCCAACCGGGGCCGTCCAACCCGGACGGCGACATCGCCCGGGTGTTGCGGGCGCCGAGGCTGTGTGCCTTGGCCGTCATCCGGGCGATCGCCGCGCGGTAGCCGCCGAGCATGTCGCCGAGCAGGTTCGCCGCGTCGTTGCCGGAGACCATCAGCAGGCCGTCCAGCAATTGGCGAGTGGTGTAGACCTGACCGGGAACCACGCCGGCACAGGAGCATTCGACTCTGGCGTGGTTGGCGTTCGCACGCACCGCGGCGGCCGGCGACAGGTGATCGAGCACCACCATGGCCAGCAGCACCTTGATGGTGCTGGCCGGAGCGAAGTGGGTGTAGGGATTCTTGGAGGCCAGGATGTGACCGGTGTCCATGTCGGCCACCAGCCACGCCTTCGCCGAACCATCGGGTGCGGCGATCGCCGCGCCGGGCGGTTCGGTCGCAGCCTGCGGCGCCACCGTGCCGGCGATCAGCAGCAGCACAGAGGTCAGCAGCGTGACCGCCCGCCAACGCGGTCTTCGCACAGGCACGAGGGCCGAGCGTATTCGGTCAGGGTCTCCCGACGGCCCCGATGCGGTCTCGAACCGGTTGCGGCCTCAGAGCATCCCGACGGACTCGCCGCGGTCCAGGCCGAAGCCCCAGTCCAACAGCGTCGACGCCTGATCCCAGTAGGTCGGCCCGCCCTCGCGTACCAGGCCGTACATCAGGACCACCACCAGCCGGCGGCCGTCGCGGGCCGCGGCGCCGACGTAGGTCTTGCGGGCCAGGTCGGTGTAGCCGGTCTTGCCGGCCAACATGCCGGGATAGCGGGCCAGCATCTCGTTCTGGTTGACCAGGACCCGTTGCCCGGTCTTGGTGGGGAACACCGCGGTCGGCTGGCCCGCGATCTCGAGGAACGTCGGATTGCTCAGCGCGGAGCGGAAGATCACCGCCAGGTCGTGCGGAGTGGACCACATGTCGATCCCGGGGCCGTCGATGCCCGAGACACTGCCCGCGTGGGTGCCGTACGCGCCGGCCAACGCGGCCTTGCCGTTCATCTTGGCCAGCGCCGCCTCGGTGCCACCGACCATCCGGGCCAGCGTGTTGGCCGCGTCGTTGCCCGAGGCCAGCAGCAGCCCGTCGAGCAACTGGCGGGCGGTGTAGGTCTGGCCGGGGGCGACGCCGGCGCAGTTGCACTCCACCAAGGTGTCTTCCTCGATGGCCTCGATGGTCGCGTCCAGCGGGACCTCGTCCAGCACCACCTGGGCCAGCAGCGTCTTGATGGTGCTGGCGGGGGCGTAGTGCTGGTTCTCGTTGCGGCCGGCGAGCACCTGGCCGCTGTCCAGGTCGGCGACGATCCAGCCCTGCGCGGGGCCGGCCGGGATCGGTGCCGAGCCCGCGGGCTGGATGTCGGCCCCCGCGGTTGGCGCGATGACGGGGGAGAACAGCAGCATCAGGGCCAGGCCGAGGGCGAGTCTGCGCATGGCCGTCGAGCTTAACGTCAGTACACGTCGCGCACGTAGCGATGATCCTTGATCAGCTGATTGACGTAGCCGTGGGCGGCGTCGGCGTCCAGGCCGCCGCCGGTGGCCACGACCTCGTGCAGGGTCTTGTCGACATCGCGGGCCATCCGGTCGGCGTTGCCGCAGACGTAGAAGTAGGCGCCGTCCTGCAGCCACGACCACAGCTCGCCGGCCTGCTCGAGCATCCGGTGCTGCACGTAACGCTTTGTCGCCCCGGCGTTCCCGTCGCGGGAGAACGCGAGGTCCAGCCGCGTGAGGTGGCCGGAGTCGACGAAGCCCTCCAGCTCCTCGCCGTACAGGTAGTGCGTCGCGCGGCGGCGATCGCCGAAGAACAGCCAGGACTTGCCTGCGGCGCCGAGGGTCCGCCGTTCCTGCAGGAACCCGCGAAACGGGGCGACGCCGGTGCCGGGGCCGACCATGATGATCGGCACGTCGGGCGCGGGCAGCCGGAACGCGGTGTTGGGCCGCAGATGCACCCGCACCGAATCGCAGCGCCGCGCCAGATAGGTGGAGGCGACCCCGCCGTGGCGGCGGGTCGGGCGGGTGTACTCGACGGTCGCCACCGTCAGGTGCACGCGGTCCGGGTGGGCCAGCGGACTCGACGAGATGGAGTAGTCCCGGAACTGCAGGGGCCGCAGCGTCTCGACCACCTCGTCGACACCCAGGTCGGCCAACTCCAGCAGGTCCAGCACGTCGCGACCGTAGAGCCAGGCGTTCTGCTGTTCGGGATCGGCGCCGCCGAGGGCGGCCGCGGCCTCGGCGTCGCGGGTGCGGCCCCCGACCAGGGCCTGCAGGGCCCGCGACGGGATGCGGATCTCGAGGTGTTCGGCCAGCAGCGTGCCCAGCGGGAGGTCGTGGCCGTCGACGACGTGGTCAGGGCCGACGCGCAGGGCGGCCAGCATCGCCTCGACCAGCCGCGGGTCGTTGACGGGGTGCACGGCCACCGAGTCCCCGGCCGCATAGCTGATGCCCGAGTCGGCCAGGTCGATCTCGAAGTGGCGGACCTCCTTGTCCGCACCCGGGGCCGACAGCAGCCGGTTGACGGACAGCGTCGCCACATAGGGATTGTTGCGGTCCCAGCCTGACTTCTCCGGTGACTTCTCCGGCGCGGCAACGGGTTCCGTGCTGATGCTCACCGACGCGGACGAACCCTCGGCGTGCAGGGCCGCGAAGATCTTGGTGGTGTCGGCGATCCAGGTCCCAGACTCCGGTTCGTAGTGGCCGTCGATCTCGTAGCGGTCGGCCAGCCGCGTCGCGCCGAGTTCCTCGAGGCGGTCGTCGAGCAATCGTCCGGCGTTGCAGAACAATTCGTAGCCGCTGTCGCCGAGGGCCAGCACCGCGAAGCTCAGATGCTCGAGGCGGGCGGCCGCCGGCGCGCTCAACTCCTCCCAGAACAGCGTCGCGTTGTCGGGAAACTCGCCGTCGCCGAAGGTCGAGACCACGACCACGAAGTGCGTCGCGGTCTGCAGGTCGGCCAGGGCCACCTGATTGAGTTCGATCTCCTCGGCCGCGATGCCGATCGCCGTGGTGGCCTCGGCGAATTGCATGGCGACGTATTCGGCGCTGCCCATGTCACTGCCGTAGGCGACGAGCAGCGAAAAGTCGGAAGATTCAGACACGGGGCCCTCCAGCCAGCCAGATAGTTAGGGTGACCTTAGTTAGGCGACGCCGGGTTGTGGGGGCTACGGGGTGTCCGACCGTGTTCAATGGGGGCGTGCTGAGTTTGGCAGAGATCTCCGACCGCCTCGAGATCCAGCAGTTGCTGGTCGACTACGCCTCGGCGATCGATCAGCGCCGCTTCGACGACCTGGACCGGGTGTTCACCCCGGACGCCTACATCGACTACCGGGTCTCCGGGGGCGTCGACGGGCACTATCCGGAGGTCAAGGCGTGGCTGGGCGAGGTGCTCCCGAACTTCCCGGCCTACTCGCACATGCTGGGCAACTTCGACATCCGCGTCGACGGGGACACGGCCACGGCGCGCACCATCTGCTTCAACCCGTTGGTGTTCGACGAGACCACCAAGCAGGTGCTCTTCGTCGGGATCTGGTACTGCGACGAGCTGCTCCGCACCCCCGACGGGTGGCGCCTGACCCGTCGGGTGGAGGAGAAGTGCTTCGACAAGCTGCTGTGATTTCCACTCGGGCGGGCCGTTCTGGCACAATGGTCCGCTGTCTGCCCCGCGGCTTCCTCAGAAGGATGCGCCGCGCGGCGTCACACACGCGAGGCAAAACCGGATCGGGCAACCCGCCCGCATCGCTGAATTGCAGCGTGGCAATCGTAGGAGAAAAGACTTCACCATGGCTGTCAAGATCAAGCTCACCCGACTCGGGAAGATCCGCAATCCGCAGTACCGCATCGCGGTCGCCGATGCGCGCACCCGCCGCGACGGACGTTCCATCGAGGTCATCGGCCGGTACCACCCGAAGGAAGAGCCCAGCCTGATCGAGATCGACTCCGAGCGCGTGCAGTACTGGCTGAGCGTGGGCGCGCAGCCCACCGAGCCCGTGCTGGCACTGCTGAAGATCACCGGCGACTGGCAGAAGTTCAAGGGCCTGCCGGGCGCCGAGGGCACCCTGAAGGTCAAGGAGCCCAAGCCCAGCAAGCTGGACCTGTTCAACGCCGCGCTGGCCGAGGCCGACGGTGCCCCCAGCGGCGAGGCCACCACGCTGAAGAAGAAGAAGGCGCCGGCCAAGAAGGCTGAAGACAAGGCCGACGAGAAGGCCGGTGAGACTGCTGAGGCCGAGAAGGCCGAGACCGCCACCGAGGCGCCCGCAGAATGAGCACGGTCGTCGTCGACGCCGTTGAGCACCTGGTGCGCGGAATCGTCGACAACCCCGAAGACGTTCGCGTCGACATGGTCACCTCCCGCCGTGGTCGCACCGTCGAGGTGCATGTCCACCCCGACGACCTCGGCAAGGTGATCGGCCGGGGCGGACGCACCGCGACCGCCCTGCGCACCCTGGTCGCCGGAATCGGCGGTCGTGGTATCCGCGTCGACGTGGTGGACACCGACCAGTAGGTCCTGGTGCTCTCGTGGAGCTGGTAGTCGGTCGGGTCGCCAAGGCCCACGGCATCACCGGTGAGGTCGTCGTGGACATCCGCACCGATGATCCGGACGTTCGGTTTGCCCCCGGGAACACGCTGCGTGCCAAGGCCTCTCGCGGCGCTCCGGCCGGCAGCTACACCGTCGAGTCGGCGCGTACCCACGGCAACCGGCTGCTGGTGCGCCTGGCCGGGATCGGCGACCGCAACGCCGCCGAGGCGCTGCGCGGCACCCTGTTCGTGGTGGATTCCGCGGACCTGCCGCCCACCGCGGACCCCGAGGAGTACTACGACCACCAGCTCGAGAACCTCGCGGTGCGCACGGTCGACGGGGTCGAGGTCGGCACGGTCGCCGAGGTGCTGCACACCGCGGGTGGCGAACTACTGAGCGTGAAAACCCCGGCGGGGACCGAGATCCTGGTGCCGTTCGTCACCGCGATCGTGCCGACGGTGTCCCTGGCCGACGGGGTCATCGAGATCGATCCGCCGGACGGTCTGCTGGACCTGGAGTAGTGGCCGCCATGCGTATCGACGTCATCACCATCTTCCCGGACTACCTGCTGCCGCTGCGGCAGGCGTTGCCGGGCAAGGCGATCGAGGCCGGCATCGTCGACCTCGGCGTGCACGACCTGCGGCGCTGGACCCACGACGTGCACCGCTCGGTCGACGACTCGCCGTACGGCGGCGGGCCGGGCATGGTGATGAAGGCCCCGGTCTGGGGGTCGGCGCTGGACGAGATCTGTTCGCAAGATTCCCTTCTGGTGGTGCCGGCACCCGCCGGCAAGCTGTTCGACCAGGCCACCGCGGCGCGGTTCAGCACCGAGAAGCACCTGGTCTTCGCGTGCGGCCGCTACGAGGGCATCGATCAGCGGGTGGCCGAGGACGCCGCGCGCCGGATGCGCGTCGAGGAACTCTCGATCGGCGACTACGTGCTGGCCGGGGGCGAGTCCGCGGCGCTGGTGATGATCGAGGCCGTCGTCCGGCTGCTGCCCGACGTGCTGGGCAATCCCGCGTCACACCAAGAGGATTCGCACTCCGACGGCCTGCTGGAGGGGCCGAGCTACACCCGCCCACCGAGTTGGCGCGGCCTGGACGTGCCGGAGATCCTGCTCTCCGGTGACCACGCGAAGATCGCGGCCTGGCGCCACGAACAGTCGCTGCAACGCACCCGCGAACGCCGCCCGGACCTGCTGGACTGAGCCGCGCTCAGATCCGGCCGGTGGGGAAGATGGTCCGGATGGCGTCGGTGATGGTGTTGCGTGCGGTGGCGTCGTCGGTGGGCTGCAGCGCGTAGACCACCATCACGTAGCGGCGGTCGGCGCCGACGATGCCGCTGGACAGGTGCATCCAGTCGGGACCGATGCAGCACATCCAACCCTGTTTGACCGCAACGGGTTCGCCCGGCAGGCCGTCGGGAATGCCGAACCGCTGCGGATACCCGTCGATCCCCTCGGGCGTCGACTGGGCCAGGTCGTTGAGGATGATGTTGGCCCGCTCGGGCGGCAGTCCGCCGGAGCCGTCGAGCAGCTTGTCGTAGAACCGCACCAGATCCTCGGTCGTGCTGACGGTGTTCCACCAGCGCCCGTTGCTCGGCGGCGCGGTGGCGGCCAGGCCGTAGCGCGCGGCGACCCGGCCGATGATCTCCTCGCCGCCGCCGCGGTTCCAGAATTCCTCGGCCGCATTGTCGTCGGAGGACCGCAGCATGACGTCCAGCGATTCGCGGTCGGCCGCCGACAGGTCCGGCTCGCGCATCAACAGGTCGTCGGCGATGAACAGCTTGACCACCGACGCGGTGGCCAGCCCGGGCGCCCCGGCGGCGACCTGTCGGCCGGTCTGGCGGTCGAGCATCCGGAACGAGATGTCGGCGCCCCTCTCGGCGGCCTCCGCGACCGCCTGCTCGGCGCGGAGGGCCAGGTCGGCCAACGAGGCAGCGGCCGCAGCGGGCGGGGCCAGGGGGGTCGCGTCGGTGGGGGCGGCGGGGACCGCGGTCAGGCCGGGACCCTCGGGCTGGTGGCCCGGGTTGCCGTAGACGCGCGCCTCGCAACCCGCGCAGGTGGCCAGCAGTACCGCGATCGTCACAGTCGCGACAGCGCGACGCATCGTGGGCATCTCCTCACCGGACTCGGGCCGCGTAATGTCGTCGTAATGGCGTGGTCGCCCGCGTTTTCACCCTAATCCGCGCGGACCTGACGCGCGCCGTCGGTGGCGATTTCACTCCAGTGGGTCTGATCTGGCACAATTGAGCAGTTGTCCGCGCCTGCTGGTGTCTGCATCGGCGGCGCGAGAACCATGTGAGAACGTAATTTAGCCCGAACATCGGCTCGGCAACCGCATCGCTCCCACGAGCGGACGGTGCTGCAATGAGCCGCGACCGCAAGGAAGAGTCACCGATGAACACGCTGGACTTCGTCGACCAGGCGTCGCTGCGCGACGACATCCCGGCCTTCGGCGCCGGCGACACCGTGAACGTGCACGTGAAGGTCATCGAGGGCACCAAGGAACGTATCCAGGTCTTCAAGGGCGTCGTCATCCGCCGCCAGGGTGGCGGTGTCCGCGAGACGTTCACCGTCCGCAAGGAGAGCTACGGCGTCGGTGTCGAGCGCACCTTCCCGATCCACTCGCCCAACGTCGACCGCATCGAGGTGCTGACCCGCGGCGACGTGCGCCGGGCCAAGCTGTACTACCTGCGCGAACTGCGTGGCAAGAAGGCCAAGATCAAGGAGAAGCGCTGATCTTGCGCGACCCGCGCACGCTGCGCTGCGCGGTCGCCTTCGGCCCCTGGCTACGCTGATCCCGTGACCGACACCGAGGACTCGGCCGAATCTGCACGGCAGGCCCCGCCCCCCTCCGAGGGTGGCAACGAGGACGGCAGCGCGAAGACCAAGAAGCATTCCGCGCTTCGCGAAGCCGCGATCCTGGTGGTGATCGCGCTCGTTCTCTACTACGTGATGCTGACGTTCATCGCACGGCCCTACCTGATTCCCTCGGAGTCGATGGAGCCCACGCTGCACGGCTGCCCGGGGTGTGTGGGCGACCGGATCATGGTCGAGAAGCTGTCCTATCGGTTCACCGAACCGGGACCCGGCGACGTGGTGGTCTTCAAGGGCCCGCCGTCGTGGAACGTCGGCTATAAGTCGATCCGCTCGGACAACACCGCGATCCGCTGGGTGCAGGACGCACTGTCGGTCATCGGTTTCGTCCCGCCCGACCAGAACGACCTGGTGAAGCGGATCATCGCCGTCGGCGGACAGACCGTGCAGTGCCGCGCCGAGACGGGCCTGACCGTCGACGGCAAGCCGCTGCACGAGCCGTACCTGGACCCCGAGACCATGAACGCCGACCCGGCCATCTACCCCTGCCTGGGCAACGAGTTCGGCCCGGTGACGGTGCCCGACGAGCGGTTGTGGGTGATGGGGGACAACCGGACCCACTCGGCGGATTCGCGCGCCCACTGCACCAGCACGCCCGAGGACGCCCAGGAGGGGCTGATCTGCACGGGTGATCCGATGAACGGCACCATCCCGGTGGAGAACGTCATCGGTAAGGCGCAGTTCATCGCCTGGCCGCCGTCGCGGTGGGGCGGGGTGAACTCGGTCAACCCGCAGCAAGGCGGTTAGCGTGACCACCGTGTGGCCGCCGCGGGCGATCATCCGCAAGTCTTCCGGGATGCGCACCCTGGAGTCCGCGCTGTACCGCAGCGGGCTGGGCCCGGTGGCCGGGGTCGACGAGGTGGGTCGCGGCGCGTGCGCCGGTCCGCTGGTGGTGGCCGCCTGCGTGCTGGGTCCCAACCGGCGGGAGAGCCTGTCGCTGCTCGACGACTCCAAGCGCCTCACCGAGAAGCAGCGCGAACAGCTGTTCCCGCTGATCCGCCGGTACGCCTTGGCATTTCACATCGTCTTCATCGACTCCACCGAGGTGGACCGGCGCGGCGTGCACGTGGCCAACATTGAGGGGATGCGGCGGGCGGTGGCCGGGCTCTCGGTGCGCCCCGGCTACGTGCTCTCCGACGGCTTCCGGGTGCCCGGCCTGCCGGTGCCGTCGCTGCCGGTGATCGGCGGGGACGGGGCGGCGGCCTGCATCGCCGCGGCCAGCGTGCTGGCGAAGGTCAGCCGGGACCGGCTGATGGTCGAGATGGATTCGACCCATCCCGGCTATGGTTTCGCCGAGCACAAGGGCTACAGCACCCCCGGCCACAGCGCGGCGCTGGCCGAGCTGGGCCCGAGCCGTGCGCACCGGTATTCGTTCATCAACGTGCGCCGGCTCGCCGTACCGTGCGAGCCTGGGAACATCGATCGGACACGAGAAGGACTGCGAAACAGATGAGTGCTGAAGATCTCGAGAAGTACGAGACCGAGATGGAGCTCTCGCTGTACCGCGAGTACAAGGACATCGTCGGGCAGTTCAGCTACGTCGTGGAGACCGAGCGGCGGTTCTACCTGGCCAACAGCGTCGAGTTGATCCCGCGCAACGCCGACGGCGAGGTGTACTTCGAACTGCGGTTGGCCGACGCCTGGGTGTGGGACATGTACCGGCCGGCGCGCTTCGTCAAGCAGGTCCGCGTGATCACGTTCAAGGACGTCAACATCGAAGAGGTCGAGAAGCCCGAGCTGCGACTGCCCGAATAGGCCGCCGCCGCGGGCATACCATGTAGACCTGCCCCGATGACGTGGCGAAGGGAGCGGTCATGCTCACGCAATGGATCGAGCAGTGCACTGTCCAGCGGGTCTCGCTGCACGGCGGTCTGGTCCTCAATCTCGACGACTACAACGAACTGGTCATCTCCGGGCCGATGCGGCTGACGGTGCCTCCGGTGGGTCGCTACCCCGAGGAGCAGGTGCTGATCGACCCGACCAACGTGCCCGCGCAGCAGCGGCCGCTGCTGGATCTGGCCGGCGCGGTGTGCACCCACGCCCGGTGCGACGACGAGGGCTGTCTGCACCTGGGGTTCTCCCGGGGGCACCGCATCGACGTCGACCCGGACGAGCGCGCCACCGCGTGGGAGCTCTACGGCAAGTACCACGGCTACATGGCCTGCCTGCCGCACGGGCGGGTGCGGGTGGTGCGCCACGACATCGACGACGAGGACACCACCGCGATCCACTGATAATGCGCCGGGTGGAGTTCCGTTGGGGCGGTGGGCGTGCCGTCCTGTGGCGGCTGCCTCAGGAGTGCCAGAGATCCAGCGACTCCCAGTCTTGCGGCGTCCCCATCGACTTCAGGGTCAGGGCGCCCGAGGTTGGGAACTCCCGCAGTAGGTTGGCGACCTGCGGTGTCCACTCGTTGTCGGGTTCGATTGACGGCAGCAGATGGGCAATTACTGCCAGCGCGTTGTAGGTGCCGAAGGCACCCTTCGCGCTTTCTTCGTTTCGCAGGTGGTCGAGGACCGGAATCTGACCGACCTTTGGCCTGGACGGTGCGTTCTGGAGCTTGCGATTGAACAGCCGTGCGTGGTGCGCGGCTACGTTACGCACGTAATTCAGACTGGCAAGCCAGCTGGCCATGAGCTTTTTCGTCGGGACGTCGAAGACGGTGGCGATTTCTTCCGCTTCTTTCTGATTCATGCCCGTGTAGAGGAGGGAGAGATGACCGAGCTCGAGGATCTCGGTCAGAGCCCAGATCGGCATCCGACCGTCGTACTTCTCCCGAAAGTGCTCGACGAACTGCTCATCCGAACTGGCCCTGCGCACGTTGACCCGTTGTAGCCATTGCACGTGCTTGCTCGGCGCGGGCATGCGAGTGTCGGTGCTGGCCGCTGTGAATGTCGGAGTGAAGCAGCCAGGGTCCTCGTGGGCAAAGGGCGAGGAGCGCCCGAGAACATGCCCAATTCGCATCCGTACGGCGACCTCGATCCGCTCGACGCCTTCCATGACAAGCATCCGCAGCCGCCGATCGAAACTTATGATCTCCTCGGCGTGCCGGAGTGTCGTACCAGGCCGATAGCGGCTGAGAACGCGCGTTCGTGAGCGGCCATCGTCGTCGACGTACTGTTCGGACTCTCGAAAGGGATAGAGGTAGCCCGTGAGGCGGTAGTACCCGATCGCATGCAAGAAGGTGGACGCGCGACCGCGGTCGCCTACCTCTACTCCATGGTCGACCAGCCGTTCGATCTGCTCGCCGACGGACAGCCAGGGCTTCGTGTACTCCGCCATGTGCCTTTCCGGAAAGAAAATCAGCCCGCGCCTTTACGGCAACGGGCTGATCATGATGTGACCAAGATACCACTTCGGACTTCGTGGTCTTCGGGCCGATGCGGCTGGTCCAGCCCGGGCTGTGGATCGAGACCCGACTGTGGACAACAGCGCTTCCTGACCCGGAAAAGCCGATGAGGCGAGCACGCGATGTCGGGTGCTGCGCCCACCCTGGGTGCCATGACGACGTGGACGCGGGCCCAGCTGGGGGCGCTGGGGGAGCAACTGGCCGTTGAGCATCTGCAGAACCTGGGGTTGACCATCCTGGCGCGCAACTGGCGCTGCCGCTACGGCGAGCTCGATGTCATCGCCGTCGAGAACGGCTCCGGCACCGTGGTTTTCGTCGAGGTCAAGACACGCACCGGGGACGGCTTCGGCGGCCTGGCCGAGGCGGTGCCACCGCAGAAGGTGCGCCGGTTGCGCCGCCTGGCGGGCCTGTGGCTGGCCGGTCAGGACCGCCGGTATCGGGGTCTGCGCATCGACGTCATCGGGGTCCGGATCGGGCGGCGCCGCACCCCGGAGATCAACCATCTGCGGGGCGTGGCGTGATGGCGCTCGGACGGGCCTACTCGGTGGGCGTCACCGGATTGCAGGGCGAACTGGTGGAGATCGAGGCCGACATCACCTCCGGGTTGCCCGGCGTGCACCTGGTCGGTCTGCCCGACACGGCGGTGCAGGAGTCGCGCAACCGGGTCCGCTCGGCGGTGACCAACAGTGGCGGCGAGTGGCCGATGGCGCGACTGACCCTCGCGCTGTCGCCGGCGACGCTGCCGAAGATGGGCAGCGTCTACGACCTCGCCCTGGCCGCCTCGGTGTTATCGGCCAGCCAGAAGAAGTCGTGGCCGCACCTGGACAAGACGATCCTGCTCGGCGAGCTGGCCCTGGACGGCCGGGTGCGGCCGGTGCGCGGTGTGCTCCCGGCGGTGCTGGCGGCCCGCCGGGAGGGCTGGCCGGTGACGGTGGTGCCGATGGCGAACCTGGCGGAGGCCAGCCTGGTCGAGGGCATCGAGGTGCTCGGCGTCCGATCGCTGCGCCAATTGCAGGCCTGGTTGGCCGGCAAGGCGCGCCTGGCTGACCGGGTGGCAGTGGGAACCCCGGACGACGACGCCCTCGCGGATCTCGCCGAGGTGGTGGGGCAGACCCAGGCGCGCTACGCGGTGGAGGTCGCGGCCGCCGGCGGGCACAACCTGATGCTCACCGGGCCGCCGGGCATCGGGAAAACCATGCTGGCCCAGCGCCTTCCGGGACTGCTGCCGCCGCTGTCACCGGACGAGGCGCTGGAGGTCACGGCCATCCATTCGGTGGCCGGGCTGCTCTCGGAGGAGACCCCGCTGATCACCCGCCCGCCATTCGTGGCTCCCCATCACACCTCGAGCGTGGCGGCGCTGGTCGGCGGCGGTACGGGTCTTGCACGCCCGGGTGCGGTCAGCCAGGCCCACCGCGGGGTGTTGTTCCTCGACGAATGCGCGGAGATCGGGGTCAGCGTCATGGAGGCCCTGCGCACCCCGCTCGAGGAGGGGGAGATCCGGCTGGCGCGGCGCGACGGGGTGGCGCGGTACCCGGCCCGGTTTCAGTTGGTGCTGGCGGCGAACCTGTGCCCGTGCGCGCCCGCCGATCCGCAGGAGTGCCTCTGCCCCGGAGCGGTCAAGCGGCGCTATCTGGGCAAGCTGTCCGGGCCGCTGCTCGACCGCGTGGACCTGCGGGTTCAGATGCAGACGGCGCGCTCCGGCGCCCTCGGCGACGAGATCGGCGAGCCCACCGCCGCGGTGCGGGCACGGGTCGCCGCCGCGCGGGAGGCCGCGGCGCAACGCTGGCGCGTCCTGGGGGTGCGGACCAATGCCGAGGTGCCCGGACCGGTGCTGCGGCGCGGATTTCGGCCCGGCCGCGCCGCCATGGCCCCGGTGCGCACCGCGCTGGACCGCGGGTTGCTCAGCATCCGCGGGGTGGATCGCACACTGCGGGTCGCCTGGTCGCTGTGTGACCTGGCCGGCCGCACCTCGCCCAACCAGGAGGACATCACGGTGGCACTCGGGTTCCGGCAGCCGGGGTCGGTCCGATGACCGCCGACCAGCGACGTGCTTGGGCGTATCTGTCCCGGGTGGTGGAGCCACCGTGCCCACCGCTGGACGCGCTGGTGGCCGAGCGCGGCCCAGTGGAGGCCGCCGCGCTGGTGCGTCGCGGCGAGGTGCCCGACAAGCTGCGGGAGTTGACCGCCGCGCGGCGCGAACTGGACTGCACGGCAGCCGATCTGGAACTGCTGGACCGCCGCGGTGGGCGGCTGATCACCGCCGACGACGACGAGTGGCCGCAGTTGGTCTTCACGGTCTTCGGCGCCGACGCCATGCGGGACCGGCCGCGTGGCGGCGCGCCCCTGGTGTTGTGGGCGTTGGGGCCGGGCCGGCTCGACGACATCGCGTGGCGGTCGGCGGCGATCGTCGGGACCCGCGCGGCCACCGCCTACGGCGAGCACGTGGCCGCGGACCTGGCCACCGGGCTGGTTGAACACGAGGTGGCAGTGGTCTCCGGCGGGGCCTACGGGATCGACGGCGCTGCGCATCGCGCCGCCCTGGCCGGGGCCGGCACCACCGTCGCGGTGTTGGCCGGCGGAATCGACGTGTTCTACCCGGCCGGGCATTCGGCGCTGCTGCACCGCATCGCCACCTCGGGGCTGCTGCTGACCGAATATCCGCCGGGGGTGCGACCCGCGCGGCATCGCTTCCTCACGCGTAATCGACTGGTGGCGGCCGTCTCCGGGAGCACGGTGGTGGTGGAGGCGGGGCTGCGCAGCGGCGCGGCCAACACCGCGGCCTGGGCCGCCGCGATGGGCCGGGTGGTGTGCGCGGTGCCCGGCCCGGTGACCTCGGGGGCCTCCGCGGGCTGTCACCAGTTGCTGCGCCGCGGGGCGGAACTGGTGACCCGCCCGCAGGAGATCGTCGAGATCGTCGGCCGGATGGGTGAACTCGCCGAGGACCCGCAGCACCCGGTGTCCCCGCTGGACGGGCTGACCGAGGTCGAACGCACGGTGTTCGAGGCGCTGCCGGGCCGCGGTGGGGCCACCGTCGAACAGATCGCCGTGGCCGCGGCCCTGCCCGCCCAACAGATCCTGGCGCCGCTGACCACGCTGGAGATCGCGGGCCTGATCGAGCAGCGCGACGGGAGGTGGCGGATCGCGCGGCGGGCCGCCGGGTGAACGTCGTTCAGGTGCGCGCGGCGTAGGGCAGGTCCGTGCTGGTGTGGGGGTCCACGTCGACCGGGCGGCCGACGTAGGGAAAGGCGCGCTGCGCGCACGCCGGGCGGTCACAGACCTTGCAGCCGGCTCCGATGGGAACCCGGGTTCGGCTGTCGGTCACGTCGATACCTGCCGAGTACACCAGCTTGTCCGCCTGCCCTAGTTCACAGCCCAGACCGATGGCGAACGATTTCCGTGGTCCCAGATAATGATTCGGCGACGCCTCGGTGGTTCGGGCGATCCATAGGTAGGAGCGTCCGTCGGGCATCTCCGCGACCTGGGTGATGAATTCGCCCGGGCGTCCGAACGCATGGTGCACGACCCACAGCGGACAGCTACCCCCGACGCGGGAGAAGTGAAACGCCGTCGCGGACTGCCGCTTCGAGATGTTGCCGGCCGCGTCGGCCCGCACGAAGATGAACGGCACGCCGCGGGCATCGGGGCGTTGCAGCGTCGAGAGCCGGTGGCAGATGGTCTCGAACCCGACTTCGAATTGCCGGGCGAGGCGGTCGATGTCGTAGCGCTGCGTCTCGGCGGCACGCAGGAACTGGCGGTAGGGCAGCAGCAGGGCGCCGGCGAAGTAGTTCGCCAGCCCGATCCGGGCCACCTCGCGGGCCTCGTGGGACAGGCGGTCGTCGCCGGCCAGGACCGCGTCGAACAACTCGCCGTGGTCCAGCAACGCCAACTGGGTCGCCAGTTGAAATGCGCGTTGGCCCGGCCGCAGCCAGCGGGCGATGTGCAACGTCCTGGCGACCGAGTGATAGCGCCGCTTGGCGTGGACGCCCAGAGCGTCGCCGTCGTCGAGGATCACCGTGATGCCGTGCTGTTCGGCGAGCACGGCGATCAGCTGGGTGTCGAGTTCGCCGATGCGCAGGCCGTTGTCGTCGAACACCTGCTCTGCCGCCCGGTCGATGGCGTCGAGGTAGTTCTTCCGGTCGTAGAAGAAGTCGCGCACCTCCTCGAACGGCATCGGTTGGGCGAGTGCATCATTGGTGTCGGTGGTGGCCCGTCCGCGCAGCGCCTCGACCTCGGCGGTGGTCGCGGCCAGCCGCCGATGCAGCGCCACGATGGCGTCACCGACCTCGGGCATGCGGGCGGCCAACTCCTCGATCTGCGGGGCGGTGGCCGGACTTTCGGCCAAGCTCTCGCGCAGATCCGCGATCAACCGGGCATCATTGTCGGCGGCGAAGTAGTGACTGGGTAGTGCGAAACGGTCGGTCAGCGCGAGGAGGACCGAGACGGTGATCGGGCGCTGATCGTTCTCGAGTTGGTTGACGTAGCTGGTGGACAACCCCACGGCCCGCGCCAGCCCGACCTGCGTCAGGCCGTGTTCCTCCCGCAGGCGGCGCAACCGTGCGCCCACGAAGGTTCGAGCCATGCAGCCACCCTAGCGGGCCGCCGTTACGCAAGGTTCGCAAAAGTGCCGATCTCAGGACACAAAAATACGCATTTACAGGGGCTTTTGCCGCTCGTGGCGGCTGCGTACGGTGCGGATTATGCAGATTCACGAGGTACGTACCCGACGCAGTGCCGAGGACTTCCCCCGCACCGAACACCTGGCTTGGAAGATCGCCGAGGTGGCCGCCGACCCGGTCGCCGTCCCGGCGGACACGCAGGAGATGGTGCTCAACCGCATCATCGACAATGCGGCCGTCTCCGCGGCCTCGGTGACCCGGGGACCGGTCACCGTCGCGCGGGTGCAGGCCCAGGCGCATCGGGCCAAGTACGGGGCCGGGGTCTTCGGCATCCCGGGCACCTATTCGCCCGAATGGGCGGCCTGGGCCAACGGCGTGGCGGTGCGTGAACTGGACTTCCACGACACCTTCCTGGCCGCCGACTACTCCCACCCCGGCGACAACATCCCACCGTTGGTCGCGGTCGCGCAGCAACTCGACGTCCGCGGATCCGATCTGATCCGCGGCCTGGCGACCGCCTACGAAATCCAGATCAATCTGGTTCGGGGAATCTGCCTGCACGAGCACAAGATCGATCACGTCGCGCACCTCGGTGCGGCGTCCGCGGCCGGCATCGGCACCATGCTGCGTCTCAACCCGGCCACCATCTACGACGCCATCGGACAGGCGTTGCACCTGACGACGGCCACCCGGCAGTCCCGAAAGGGACTGATCTCCAGCTGGAAGGCGTATGCGCCGGCGTACGCGGGCAAGGTGGCCATCGAGGCGGTGGACCGCGCGATGCGCGGCGAGGGCTCACCCGCCCCGATCTGGGAGGGCGAGGACGGCGTCATCGCCTGGCTGCTGTCCGGTCCGGAACACACTTACCGGGTGCCGCTGCCGGGACCGGGGGAGCCGAAGCGGGCCATCCTGGACAGCTACACCAAGGAACATTCGGCCGAGTACCAGAGTCAGGCGCCCATCGACCTGGCCCGGCGCATGCGCGAGCGGATCGGCGACCTGGAGCAGATCGCCAGCATCACCCTGCACACCAGCCATCACACCCACGTGGTGATCGGCACCGGCTCCAACGACCCGCAGAAGTTCGATCCCGATGCTTCCCGCGAGACCCTGGACCACTCCGTGATGTACATCTTCGCCGTCGCGCTGCAGGACGGCACCTGGCATCACGAGCGGTCCTACGCCCCCGAACGGGCACATCGGCCCGACACCATCGCCCTGTGGCGCAAGATCTCCACGGTCGAGGATCCGGAGTGGACGCGCCGCTACCACAGCAGCGACCCCGCCGAGAAGGCCTTCGGTGCGCGCGCGGAGATCACCCTCGCGAGCGGCGAGGTGATCGTCGACGAACTTGCCGTCGCCGATGCGCACCCGCTGGGAGCCCGACCGTTTGCCCGCGAGCAGTACGTCGCCAAGTTCACCGAACTGGCCGAGGGCGTCGTGGAACCCGAAGAGCAACGCCGTTTCCTCTCGGTCGTCGACAGCGTGCCCGATTTGAAGCCCGGCGGCCTCGACGAGCTCAACATCCGGGTGAACTCGCGGGTGCTGGACAAGGCGCCGACCGTCGGCTCGGGGATCTTCCGATGACCGGTCTGCTCGGCGCCGCGGCCGCCCCGGCCGACAAGCGCTGGCGGTTCCGGCAGGCACTGGAATCCGGGCGGCTGCAACGGTTCCCGGGCGCCTTCTCGCCGCTGGTGGCCAAGCTGATCGCCGAGATCGGCTTCGACGGGGTTTACGTCTCCGGGGCGGTGCTCTCCGCCGATCTCGGCCTGCCCGACATCGGCTTGACCACACTGACCGAGGTGGCGGCGCGCGGGGCGCAGATCGCTGGGGTCACCAACCTGCCGACGTTCATCGATGCCGACACCGGCTTCGGGGAACCGATGAGCGCAGCGCGCACCGTCACGGTGCTCGAAGACGCCGGCCTGGCCGGCTGCCACCTCGAGGATCAGGTCAACCCCAAGCGGTGCGGTCATCTCGACGGTAAGGCGGTCGTGGAGACCGCCGAGATGGCCCAACGGCTTCGCGCCGCGGTCTCCGCGCGGCGCGACCCGAACTTCATCATGTGCGCGCGCACCGACGCCGCCGGAATCGAAGGTATCGGGTCGGCCATCGACCGGGCCAAGGCCTACGCGGACGCCGGGGCGGATCTCATCTTCACCGAGGCGCTGCGCACGCCGGCGGAGTTCGAGCAGTTCCGTGCCGCCGTCGACACACCGCTGCTGGCCAACATGACGGAGTTCGGCAAATCCGAACTGCTCACCGCGAACCAGCTGACCGACCTCGGGTACAACGTGGTCATCTACCCCGTGACCACCCTGCGTCTGGCCATGTACGCCGTCGAGCAGGGCCTGCGCGAGATCGACTCGGCGGGAACGCAATCCGGGCTGCTCGACACGATGCAGCATCGCAGCCGACTCTACGAGTTGCTGCGATACGGCGATTACAACCAGTTCGATACCGACATCTTCAATTTCACGCTGCAAGGAGGCTCGCGATGATCCACAAGGGTTTGGCGGGTGTGGTGGTCGACACGACGGCCATCTCCAAGGTGGTACCGGAAACCAACTCCCTGACCTACCGCGGCTACCCCGTGCAGGATCTGGCGGCGCGGTGCAGTTTCGAACAGGTCGCCTACCTGCTCTGGTATGGCGAGTTGCCCACCGAACAACAACTGGAACTGTTCTGCCAACGCGAACGTGCCGCCCGGCGGATCGACCGCTCGATGCAGTCGCTGCTGGCCAAACTGCCCGACAACTGCCACCCGATGGACGTGGTGCGCACCGCGATCAGCTATCTGGGTGCCGAGGACCCGGACGAAGATGACAACAGCGCGTCGGCCAACATGGCGAAGTCACTGCGCATGTTCGCGGTTCTGCCCACCATCGTCGCCGCCGATATGCGCCGTCGTCGAGGGTTGGATCCGATTGCCCCGCACAGCCAACTCGGTTACGCCGAGAACTTTATGCACATGTGCTTCGGCGAGATGGCAGCGCCGGCGGTGGTCGAGGCCTTCGAACAGTCCATGGTGCTCTACGCCGAACACAGCTTCAACGCCTCCACCTTTGCCGCCCGAGTGGTGACCTCCACCCAATCGGACATCTACAGCGCGGTCACCGCGGCCATCGGCGCGCTCAAGGGGTCCCTGCACGGGGGCGCGAACGAGGCCGTCATGCACGACATGCTCGAGATCGGGACGCCGGAACGCGCGTCGGAATGGTTGCACGGCAAGCTGTCCCGCAAGGAGAAGGTGATGGGCTTCGGGCATCGGGTGTACAAGAACGGCGACTCCCGCGTGCCGACGATGAAGACTGCGTTGATCCGCATCGCCGCCGTGCGAAACGGACAGAACTGGCTGGACATCTACAACGCGCTGGAAGGCGCGATGGCTGCGACCACCGGCATCAAACCGAATCTGGACTTCCCGACCGGACCGGCCTACTACCTGATGGGCTTCGACATCCCCAGCTTCACGCCGCTGTTCGTGATGAGTCGGATCACCGGGTGGACGGCCCACATCATGGAGCAGGCCGCCTCCAACGCGCTGATCCGGCCGCTGAGCGAGTATTCGGGTCAGCCGCAACGCGTGCTCGCCTGAGCCAGGCGGAAAGGACACCAGCGTGTTTTTCGCACCGGGTTTCCCGCTCGGTGTCCGCGTCGAAACTGCCTGCTCGCCGCGGACAAACCAGTTGCGTGGCCGAGGATGTCCCGCTGCGCTCGTATAGAGTCGCGGACAGCAGAGTGCTGTGAGAAGACGATTTGCGGGAGGCGCTGTGGCTGGTCGGCCGTTGCATTCATTCGAGGTGGTCCGGACCGAACAGCTGACGCCGCACATGGTGCGAGTCGTGCTGGGCGGCAAGGGGTTCGACACCTTCACCGTCGGTGAGTTCACCGACTCCTACGTCAAGATCGCCTTCGTGCCCGCCGGGGTCGACGTCGATGCGTTGCCGCGACCGCTGACGATGGACAGCTTCTCGGAGCTGCCCACCAACCTGCAGCCCACGTTGCGTACCTACACCGTGCGCAAGGCCGACCCGGCCGCGCGCGAGCTCACCATCGACTTCGTCGTGCACGGCGACCACGGCGTGGCGGGGCCCTGGGCGGCCACCGCGCAACCCGGGGAACCGGTCTACCTGTCGGGCCCCGGCGGGGCGTACGCCCCGGACCCGGCGGCGGACTGGCACCTGCTGGCCGGCGACGAGGCCGCCCTGCCGGCCATCAGCGCGGCCCTCGAGGCGCTGCCCGCCGACGCGGTGGGCTACGCGTTCATCGAGGTCGCCGAACACGCCGACGAACTGGAACTCACCGCCCCCGAGGGCGTCACGGTGCGCTGGGTGTACCGCGGCGGCCGGGCGGACCTGGTGTCCGATGAGCAGGCCGGCGACAACGCGCCGCTGATCGACGTGGTCAAGGGCGCGCCGTGGCTGCCCGGGCAGGTGCAGGTGTTCATCCACGGCGAGGCGCAGGCCGTCATGCAGAACCTGCGGGCCTACATCCGCAAGGAACGGGAGGTCCCGGCGAAGTGGGCGTCGTCGATCTCCGGCTACTGGCGCCGCGGCCGCACCGAGGAGACCTTCCGGCAGTGGAAACGCGAACTCGCCGCGGCCGAAGAGGCCGATTCCGCCGGAAATCTGCAACGGTAGGTAGATGTCCATTGGCCCCGGGATAGGCGTCGAGACGGTCCTGGCCGAGTTTGCCGAGCATCTCGCGCTGGAAAAGGGTCGATCGGAGCACACCCGGCGGGCCTACCTGGGCGACCTGCGCTCGCTGTTCGACTTCCTCGGCGCCGAGGCCGACCTTTCAGGGTTGACGCTGCCGGTGCTGCGGTCCTGGCTCGCGGCGCAGGCCGCGGCGGGCGCGGCGCGCACCACCCTGGGGCGGCGCACGTCGGCGATCAAGGCGTTCACGGCCTGGGCGACCCGCCGGGGGCTGCTGGCCACCGATCCCGCGGCGCGGCTGCAGGTGCCCAAGGCGCGCCGGACGCTGCCCGCGGTGCTGCGCCAGGATCAGGCCATCGACGCCATGGCGGCCGCGAGGTCCGGTGCGGCCCAGGGTGATCCGCTGGCACTGCGCGATCGCCTGATCGTGGAGATGTTGTACGCCACCGGGATCCGGGTCAGCGAGCTGTGCGGGCTCGACGTCGACGACGTCGACGTGGACCGGCGGCTGGTCCGGGTGCTGGGCAAGGGCAACAAACAGCGCAGCGCGCCGTTCGGCGCACCGGCCGAGGAGGCGGTGCGGTCCTGGCTGACCGACGGGCGCCCGCAGATCGCCACCGGTGAGTCGGGGCCCGCGCTGCTGCTCGGGGCGCGCGGTCGTCGCATCGATCCCCGCCAGGTGCGCACCGTCGTCCACGACACCGTGGGCGCGGTTCCCGGCGCCCCCGACATGGGCCCGCACGGGCTGCGGCACAGCGCGGCCACGCATCTGCTCGAGGGCGGCGCCGACCTGCGCATCGTCCAGGAACTGCTGGGCCACTCGTCGTTGGCGACGACCCAGCTCTACACCCACGTCAGCGTGGCCCGGCTGCGCGCCGTCCACGATCAGGCGCACCCGCGGGCCTGACTCAGCCGGCCAGCGGCTTGAGCCGCATCCGCGTGCCGACCAGCAGCCCCCGCGGGTCCACGTAGTCCGCGGCCGAGGCCGGTCCCCACATGGCGCCCCAGTGCAGGCAGGCCGACGCCGAACAGCCGGGATGGCCCGGTGCCAGCGTCCCGATGACGCTCGCGCCGTCGACCCGCTGACCGGCCCGCACCGCCGCGCGCACCGGTTCGTAGCTGGTCCGCAGCCCGCCCGGATGGGCCAGTGAGATCACCGGGCGGCCCGCCAGCAGCCCGGCGAAGACCACCCGCGCGGGGCCCGCGGCGTGGACCGGTTGACCCGCCGCGCCGGCCAGGTCGACGCCGCGGTGCCCGCGCTGCCAGTTCGGGTCGGGCGCGTCGAAACCGCGCAGCACCGCCGGCGCGGGCCGCAGCGGCCAGGTCAACCGCGGCCAGTCCGCGCGCGCGGACGCGCCGGCGCCCACTAGCGTGAGGATCGCCGCCAGCACCCCGGCCCCTGCCGCCCGCCATCGCATCCGTGCAGTTCAGCCGGGCCGGCCGCGGTCCCGCCAGTTCCGCGGGTCCCGGTTGTGGACCGCGACGGCGCTGTGGACGGAGCACCCCGTCAGACGGTGTAAACTCTCTTCCTGCAGCTCGCTTGCGCGGGCTGACTTCGCGCGTCTGCATAACGGGCCTGTTCCATTGGGCTTGTGCCTGCTGCCGGGCGGTCCCGCTCCTAAGCGGGTCCGGCAGCAAAGCGGTCGCCAGGGTCCGGCTCACCCGATGCCGGACGACAACCGATTTCTAGAAGGACATGGGCTCACTATGGCTGTCGTAACAATGAAGCAGCTGCTTGACAGCGGCGCGCACTTCGGGCATCAGACCCGTCGTTGGAATCCCAAGATGAAGCGGTTCATCTTCACCGACCGCAACGGCATCTACATCATCGACCTGCAGCAGACGCTGACCTACATCGACCAGGCGTACGAGTTCGTCAAGGAGACCGTCGCCCACGGTGGGTCCGTGCTGTTCGTCGGCACCAAGAAGCAGGCCCAGGAGTCGATCGCGGCGGAGGCGACCCGAGTCGGCATGCCGTACGTGAACCAGCGCTGGCTGGGCGGCATGCTCACCAACTTCTCCACCGTGCACAAGCGTCTGCAGCGGCTCAAGGAACTCGAGTCCATGGAGCAGACCGGTGGCTTCGAGGGTCGCACCAAGAAGGAAATCTTGATGCTGACCCGTGAGAAGAACAAGCTCGAGCGCAGCCTCGGCGGTATCCGGGACATGCAGAAGGTGCCGTCGGCGATCTGGGTCGTCGACACCAACAAGGAGCACCTGGCCGTCAGCGAGGCCATCAAGCTGGGCATCCCGGTCATCGCGATCCTGGACACCAACTGCGATCCCGACCAGGTCAACTACCCGATCCCGGGTAACGACGACGCGATCCGCTCGGCCGCCCTGCTGACCAAGGTCATCGCCTCCGCGGTGGCCGAGGGCCTGCAGGCCCGCGCCGGCGCGAGTGCCGGCGACGGCAAGCCGGCCGCCGCCGGGGAGCCCCTGGCCGAATGGGAGCAGGAACTGCTCGCCTCGGCGACCGCGGCTCCCGCCGACGGTGCGCCCGCCGCGGCAACCCCCTCCGAAACCCCCACCGACGCTTCGTAATTTCTTCAGGAGAAGGCGTACATGGCTAACTACACCGCTGCCGACGTCAAGCGACTTCGGGAGCTGACCGGCGCTGGCATGCTCGACTGCAAGAACGCGCTGGCCGAGAGCGACGGCGATTTCGACAAGGCCGTCGAGGTACTGCGCATCAAGGGCGCCAAGGACGTCGGCAAGCGCGCGGAGCGCGCGACCGCCGAGGGCCTGGTCGCCGCCAAGGACGGCGCGCTCATCGAGCTGAACTCGGAGACCGACTTCGTCGCGAAGAACGCCGAGTTCCAGGAGCTGGCCGCCAAGATCGTCGACGCGGCGGTCGCCGCCAAGGCCGGCGATGTGGAAACGCTCAAGGCCGCGACCATCGCGGACGGCACGAGCGTCGAGCAGGCCGTCGCGGACCTGTCGGCGAAGATCGGCGAGAAGCTCGAGCTGCGTCGCGCCGTCTACTTCGACGGCACGGTCGAGACCTACCTGCACAAGCGGTCCGCGGACCTGCCCCCGGCCGTCGGCGTGCTCGTCGAGTACACCGGCGCGGACGGCTCGGAAGCCGCGCACACCGCCGCGCTGCAGATCGCCGCGCTCAAGGCCCGCTACCTCACCCGCGACGACGTCCCGGAGGAGATCGTGGCCAGCGAGCGTCGCATCGCCGAGGAGACCGCCAAGGCCGAGGGCAAGCCCGAGCAGGCGCTGCCCAAGATCGTCGAGGGTCGCGTCAACGGCTTCTACAAGGACGCCGTGCTGCTCGAGCAGCCGTCGGTGTCCGACAACAAGAAGACCGTCAAGGCCCTGCTCGACGAGGCCGGCGTGACCATCACCCGGTTCGTCCGGTTCGAGGTCGGCCAGGCCTGAGATTTGAGCGGCGCACCAACCGCTCACCCGTAAAACCCCGCGCCATGCCGGCGACCCCGGCGGCGCGGGGTTTTGCCTTTCCTTGCTAGCGTCGGGCAATGACCCACGTGCATGCCTTCGGTGACGACGCGCTCGGCGACCTGGACGCGGTGGGGGTGGCCGAGGCGCTGCGCGCGGGCACGGTCTCGCGGGCCGAGGTGACCGAGGCGGCGATCGAGCGCACCGAGCGGGTCGACCCGACGCTGAACGCGTTGGCGCTGGAATGCTTTGCGCGCGCGCGGGATCGCGCCGCGCGGCCGTTCGGCGGATTCTTCGACGGGGTGCCCTCGGCGCTCAAGGACAACTCGGATGTGGCGGGCCTGCCCACGATGAAGGGCGCCGACGCCTGGCAGCCGTTCCCGGCCGCGGCCGACGGCGCCTTCAGCCGACTGTTCTTCGCCACCGGACTCAACATCGTGGGCAAGACCCAGATGTCGGAGTTCGGCTTCAGCGCCGCCGCCGAACATCCGCGCCTGGGTCCGGTGCGCAACCCGTGGGATCCGCGCTACACCGCCGGGGCGTCCTCGTCGGGGTCGGCCGCGCTGGTGGCCGCCGGGGCGTTACCGATCGCGCACGCCAACGACGGCGGCGGGTCCATCCGGATCCCGGCCGCCTGCAACGGGATCGTCGGCCTCAAGCCGTCCCGCGGTCGGCTGCCGCTGGAGGCCGAGCACGGCGAGATGCCGATCCGCATCGTCGCCAACGGCGTGCTGACCCGCTCGGTGCGCGACACCGCCGCGTTCTACCGGGAGGCCGAACGGGCCTGGCACAACCGCAAGCTGCCGGCCATCGGTGACGTCACCGGCCCCGGACGGCAGCGGCTGCGGATCGCGGTCGCCACCCGGTCGATCCGCCGCGAGAGCGCGCCGGAGGTGCGGGAGGCGACGCTGAAGACGGCTGCACTGCTGGAGAACCTCGGGCATCACGTCGAACAGCTCGAGGAACTGCCGGTGCGGCCGTCGTTCGTCGAGGATTTCGTGCTCTACTGGGCGCTGCTGTCCATGGCGCTGGTGCGCGGAGGCCGCAAGCGCTTCGGCGCGACGTTCGACCGGTCCCGCCTGGACAACCTGTCGCTCGGGCTGGACCGCCACGCCGGGCGCAACCTGCACCGCATGCCGGCGGCGATCGCCCGGCTGGCCACCACCCGGCGCAGCCTGGCCACGCTGACCCGACGGTTCGACGTGGTGCTGATGCCGACGGTGGCGCACGAGACCCCGCTGATCGGTCACCTGGATCCGATGGCCGATTACGAGCAGGTCCTGGACCGCCTGATCGACTGGGTGGCGTTCACCCCGCTGCACAACATCACCGGCGACCCGGCGATCTCGCTGCCGCTGGCGCAATCGAGCACCGGCTTGCCGATCGGGATGATGTTCAGCGCCCCGACCGGGCAGGAGACCCGGCTGCTCGAGCTGGCCTACGAGGTGGAGGCCGCCGCGCCGTTCGCGCGCATTCAGGACCGCTGAGCTGCCGCCGATTCGGTCAGGTCCAGCACACTGTCGGCCAGCGCGGTGAGCAGCGTCGGCGTGTGACTGACCACGACGACCGCGGCGTCCTCGGACAGCTGCGCCAGCAGCTCCGTGATGTCCTCGGCGGCAATGGGATCCAGCATCGAGGTCGGCTCGTCGCACAACAGGTAGCGGGGCCGCTGCAGCAGCGCCCGGCCGATACAGGCGCGTTGCAGCTGCCCGTCGCTGACCTGGGCGGGGTAGCGGTCGAGCAGCGCGGCGTCCAGGCCGACGCGCCGCGCCGCCTCGAGCGCCGCGGAGCTGTCCTCGCCGCGGATCCGGGTGGGCTCCAGCAGGATTCGCCGCAACGTCCACCGCGGGTTGCAGACCTGCCGCGGGTGCTGGGCGAGCATGGCCACCGCGCCCGGTTCGGGGGCCGGCGCGCCCGCGTAGCGCACCGTGCCGGCGTCGGGTCGGCGCAGGCCGGCCAGCACGCGCAGCAGGGTGGTCTTCCCGCACCCCGACGGCCCGCGCACGCCGACGGTCTGACCGGCGCGCACCGTCACGCCGACGTCGCGCAGGACCTCGCGGGCGCCGAAGCGCACGGAGATGTGCTCGGCGTCCAGGGTGCTCATGTCAGGGCCCCGGCAAAGAAGCGGCCCACGTAATCGTCGGTGCTGCCGGTCATCTCGGCGACGGGGGCCCGGCGGATCACGGTGCCGGCGCGCATCAGGGCGATGTCGTCGCACACCTGCGCGTCCAGCAGCGCCGGCAGGTCGTGGGTGATGACCAGCACGGCGACCCCCTGGGCGGCCACGTCGGCGAGCAATTGCCACACCAGTGCCGCGTTGTCGGGGTCCAGCGCGGAGGTCGGTTCGTCGGCGATCAACAACTCGGGGCGACCGGCCAGGGCCGCGGCGATCGCGGCGCGCTGCGCCATGCCGCCGGACAGCTCATGTGGGTACAGCGCCGCGCTGGCCGCCGGCAGGTGGGCGGCGGCCAGCCACTGCGCGGCGGTGCGGTCGGAGCCGAGCCGCCGGCACACCTGCTGCAGCTGGGTGCCGACAGTGCTGACGGGGGTGAACGAGGTCGCCGGGGACTGGGGGACCAGCCCGATGCGGTGCCCGCGCAGCGGGCGCCAGCGCCGCTCGTCGGCCTGCGCGAGGTCGGTGCCGTCGAACAAGACCCGGCCGCGCACCCGCGAACCCGGCGGCAACAGTCCGCACAGCGCCGCGGCCACCAGCGACTTGCCGCAGCCCGACTCGCCGATCAGGGCGGTCACGGTGCCCGCGTTGACGGTCAGTTCGACGTCGCGCAGCGGTTGCACGCTCGGCGCGTGGCGGCCCGGCCGGGTCGCGATGTCCACGGTCAGTTGTTCCAATGCTGCGACGGCGCCCATGTCACCACACCTGTCCGGTCGGCGGCGAATTACGTTGCCGCAGTGTGGCTCCCGCGGCCGAGAAGGTCAGCGCGGTCACGATCAGCGCGGCCGCCGGAAACACCAGCGTCCACCAGGCGCCGAGCAGCACGTCGCCGCGGGCCTGCCCCAGCAGCGTGCCCAGGCTGGCCTGTTCGGGGGACAGGCCCACCCCCAGGAAGGACAGCGTCGACTCGTGCCAGACCGCGTGCGGCAGCAGCATCACCATGGCCACCAGGGCCTGTCCGGCCACCGCGGGCAGCAGGTGTTGCCGGGCGACGAACCACCGCGAGGCCCCGGCCAGCCGCGAGGTCTGCACCCAGCCGGCGTCGGTGACCGCGAGCAACTCGGCGCGCACCACCCGCGCCACCGCCGGCCAGTGCGTCAGGGCGATCGAGGCGATGATGGCCAGGGGGGCGCCGCGCCACATCGCGGCGATGACGATGCCCAGCACCAGGTGCGGCAGTGCGTTGAAGCCGTCGACCACGCGCATCACCAGGGCGTCGAGCCAGCCGCCGATCAGCGCCGACGCGGTGCCGATCAGCGCGCCGAGCACCGTGGCCACCACCGCGCACACCGCGGCGATCAGCAGCGAGATCTGCAGGCCCTGCGCGCAGCGCACCAGCAGGTCGTGGCCGAAATGGTCGGTGCCCAGCGGGTGTCCGGGCCCCGGCGGCTGCAGCGCGGCGGAGAAATCCGCGCCCTGTTCGCCGGCGATCGCCGGGATCAGCAGCGCGGCCAGCGCGATCAGCGCCAGGACGCCGAGCGGCCAGGTCACCGACAGGCGACGGGGCAGCGACCGGGTCTGCGGTTCGACGGTCATGCGCGCATCTCGATCCGGGGGTCCAGGGCCACCGCGGCGGCATCCGACAGTGCCGAGCCCAGCAGCACCGCCAGCGCCGCGCCCACGGTCAGCGCGGCCATCAGCGGGAAGTCCAGGGCCGCGGCCGATTCCACCAGCACCGCGGCCACCCCCGGCCAGCCGAACACGGTCTCGACGATGGCGGCGCCGGCGATCAACTCCGGCAGCCGGGTGCCCAGCAGGGCCAGCGCCGGCAGCACCGACACCGGGGCGATGTGCGAGCGCAGCAGCGGCCAGCCGTGGACGCCGCGGGCCCGCGCCGCGCGCACCGCATCCGAGGAGCAGGCCTCCACCACCGCGGTGCGCGTGCTCAGCAGCAGCCACGGGATCTGCGAGACGGTCAGCGCGATCAACGGCAGCAGGCCGTAGGTCAGCAGACCGTCGACGGTGTACTCACCGCCCGGGGGCCGCGCCCCAGAGGTGGGCAGCCAGCGCAGCCCGACGGCGAACACCGTGACCAGGGCCAGCGACACCACGAACGGCGGCACCGCGGCGAAGGTGACGGCAAACGCCGTGCACAGCTTGTCGACGGGGCCGCGGCGCATCCCGGCCAGCGTGCCCAGGCCGATGGCCAGCGCCGCGGCGATCAGCAGCGCGGTCCCGGATAGCGCGAAGCTGAACGGCATCCGTTCGGCCAGCACGGTGCTCACCGCCTGGGACTGCGTCGAGGACCAGCCGAGGTCCCCGTGCAGTAGGCCGCCGAGCCACTGCCACCACGCTTGCCACCAGGGCTGGTCGACGTCGTAGGCGGCGCGCATCGCCTCGCGCTGTGACGGCGTGGCCGTCTGATATCGGTCGCCGAGGTAGGCGACTAGGGGGTCGAACGGGGACAGCGAGGCCACCGCGAACATCGCCGCCGACACGGCGATCGTCACCGGGACGGCGACGGCCGTGCGCACCGCGAGCAGGCGTCCGGCCGCGCCGAGCCGTTCACCGCGTCGGGTGACGACGCGGTCCGGCGCGGCGAGGTCGGTCAACGCGTCCATGCGTTCAACTGCCACCACGGACCCCACGCGACGCCGTGGGAGTGCGGTTCCAGGATCGGGGCGCTCTGGTTCCAGCCCAGATCGCGGTAGGCGTAGGTGTGATCGAGGAAGGCCAGGAACACGCTCGACGGCTGGCCGACGTAGCCGGCCTGGATCTGGCGGTACAGCTCGTCCTTGGCGTCGCCGTCGGGCAGTTGTCGGGCGGCGTCGAGCAGTTCGTCGAGGCCGGGCGCGGTGAAGTTGCCGGGGTTCGAGTACGGCGAGGAGTCCGGCACCCGGGTGTGCAGGGTGTCGTACACCTGGGCGTCGATGCTGTACGGGGTCGAGCCGCCGCCGAGCAGCACGGCGGAGCGCTCGAAGCTGGTGTCGATCTCGTCCCAGCTGGTGCCGCGGGTCTGCACGGCGATGCCGAGTGGCTTGACCGCCGCCGCGAACGCCACCGCCAGGTCGCGCCGCAGGGTGTCGGCCGCGTTGTAGAGCAGCTCGAACTCGGCCCTGGCGCCGTCCTTTTCGCGGATCCCGCCCGGGCCGGTCCGCCAGCCCGCGGCGTCGAGCACCTCGCCGGCCCGTTCGGGGGCGAAGTCGAAGGTGGCCGCCGCGTTGTAGGCCGGGCCGTACACGTCGGCCACGGGGGTGTGGGCCGGGCGGCCGTGGCCGGCCAGCACGTCGCGGATGACCGCGTCTCGGTCCACGCCCAGGTTCATCGCCAGCCGGGCCTGCGGGTCCGCGGTGAACGGGTTGCCGGCCGGGAACGACACCGCGCGCCAGTCCGCGGACTTGACCGCCACCGTCGACACGTCGTCGGCGTTCAGCGAGTTGATGAGTTTGGGCGGCAGGTTGACGCCGTCGACCTCGCCGGTGCTGATCCGCTGGGCGCGCACGTTGTCGTCGGGGGAGTGGGTGTAGACGATCCGCTGGACCTGCGCCTGCTGACCCCAGTAGTCGTCGCGGGCCACCAGCACCGCCTGGTCGGGGCGCAGGCTGTCGAGCACATAGGGGCCGGTGCCCACGGGCGCGGTGTTGAGCGCCCAGTCCGCGGCCGGGGCGTCCTCGACCTGCTCCGACGGGACGATCCCGGCCAGCAGGTACGGCTCCGGGTTGGCGTCGGTGTGCATCGTGACGATCACCGCGCCGGGGCCGTCGGCGTCCACCTGCGCGATGGCCGCGACGTTGGTGGAGATCGCAGAGGCCACCGCGGGGTCCTTCAGGGCCGCATAGGTGGCGACGACGTCGGCCGAGTCGAAGGCGCTGCCGTCGGAGAAGGTGACGTCGCCGCGCAGCGGCAGTCGCCAGCGCCGCGGGCCCACCTGTTCGGGGGCGGCGTCGGCCAGGGCGGGCACCAACTCGGGGATGCGGTCGTCGTTGTCGGCGGCCGGGCGCAGCAGCCCGTCGTACAGCGGTGAAACGCCTTGTTCGCCATAGCCGTTGACCGGGTTGTAGCCACCGAGGTCGTAGCCTTCGGCCAACACGATCTGGTCGGCCGGGGCGTCGTCGGCCGTCGCGCAGCCCGCCGCGAGCAGCCCGGCCGTCGTCGCGAGGATCAGTAGGGTGCGAGGCTGCATGCCTGCCTTCCGCTCATCTGTTCAGGTAGACAGGAGATGTTACCGCCGCCCGGTCGGCCCCGCCGCACGCGCCCCGAGGCCGATTCCCGCCCGGCGATGAGGCAGGATGGTCGGCAGCCGTCCTGGCCTGCCCGGGGTGGCTTCCATGAGGAGTTTCCTGCCAGCCAGATGGGGGGCCGACGATGACCGACGCCGCAGAAATCCGCCCCAAGTACTCGCGAGTCCTGCTCAAGCTGGGCGGCGAGATGTTCGGCGGCGGCGCGGTGGGCCTCGATCCCGACGTGGTCGCCCAGGTGGCCCGCCAGATCGCCGACGTGGTGCGCAGTGGCGTGCAGATGGCGGTCGTGATCGGCGGCGGCAATTTCTTCCGCGGCGCCCAGTTGCAGCAGCGCGGCATGGAACGGACCCGCTCGGATTACATGGGCATGCTCGGCACCGTGATGAACAGCCTTGCGCTGCAAGACTTCCTGCAGAAGGAAGGCATCGACACCCGGGTGCAGACCGCGATCACCATGGGGCAGGTCGCCGAGCCCTACATCCCGCTGCGCGCGCTGCGGCACCTGGAGAAGGGGCGCGTGGTGATCTTCGGCGCCGGCATGGGGCTGCCGTACTTCTCCACCGACACCACCGCCGCGCAGCGCGCCCTGGAGATCGGCGCCGAGGTGGTGCTGATGGCCAAGGCCGTCGACGGCGTGTACACCGACGACCCGCGCAAGAATCCGGACGCCGAGATGCTGACCGAGATCTCCCATCGCGAGGTCATCGACCGGGGTCTGGGCGTGGCCGATGCCACGGCGTTCTCGCTGTGCATGGACAATGGCATGCCGATCCTGGTGTTCAATCTGCTCACCGATGGCAATATCGCTCGCGCCGTCGCGGGTGAGAAGATCGGAACACTGGTCACGACCTGACTGGGCGGCGGTCAGGGCGAACACGAATTGCGACGGGAGAAGATCGAGCATGATCGACGAGGTGCTCTTCGACGCCGAGGAGAAGATGGAAAAGGCCGTGACGGTGGCGCGTGACGACTTGGCGTCCATCCGAACCGGTCGCGCCAACCCCGGCATGTTCTCCCGCATCAACATCGAGTACTACGGGTCGATGACCCCGATCACCCAGCTGTCGAGCATCAACGTCCCCGAGGCGCGCATGGTGGTGATCAAGCCCTACGAGAGCTCGCAGCTGCGCAACATCGAGGACGCCATCCGCAACTCCGACCTGGGCGTCAACCCCACCAACGACGGCAACATCATCCGGGTCTCCATCCCGCAGCTCACCGAGGAACGCCGCCGCGATCTGGTCAAGCAGGCCAAGGCCAAGGGCGAGGACGCCAAGGTCTCGATCCGCAACATCCGTCGCAAGGCGATGGAGGAACTGGCGCGGATCAAGAAGGACGGCGAGGCCGGCGAGGACGAGGTCGGTCGCGCCGAGAAGGATCTCGACAAGACCACGCACACCTACACCAGCCAGATCGACGACCTGGTCAAGTCCAAGGAAGGTGAATTGCTCGAGGTGTGACAACCTCGGCAATCGTGCACGTGGCAGAGACCGAAACCGGCCAGACCTCCGACGGGCCGTCCCCCAAAGCGTCCCGGGCCGGACGCAACCTTCCCGCGGCGATCGCCGTCGGCGTGCTGCTCGGCGCCTCGCTGATCGCGATCCTGCTGTTCGCGCCGTACGTGTGGATCCCGGTGGTGGCCGTGGCGATCGCGATCGCCACCCACGAGGTGGTCCGCCGGCTACGCGACGGGGGCTACTCGATCCCGGTGCTGCCGCTGCTGATCGGCGGGCAGGCCATGATCTGGCTGACCTGGCCGTTCGGCGCGGCCGGCGCGCTGGGCGCCTTCGGCGGCACGGTCCTGGTGTGCCTGGTCTGGCGGCTGCTGTCCCAAGGTTTCAAGACCGCCCCGCAGAACTATCTGCGCGACGTCGCGGTGACCGTCTTCCTGGCGGCCTGGATCCCGCTGTGCGGCGCGTTCGGCGTGCTGCTGATCTATCCGGACGACGGCTGGGCCCGGGTGTTCTGCCTGCTGCTGCCCGTGGTGTTCTCCGACATCGGCGGCTACACGGCCGGGGTGCTGTTCGGCAAGCACACCATGGTCCCGGCGATCAGCCCCAAGAAGTCCTGGGAGGGCTTCGCCGGGTCGCTGGTGTGCGGCACCGCCGTCGCCGTGTTCGCCGTCGCCGTGCTGGCCGACAAACCGGCCTGGGTGGGCATCCCGCTGGGCATCATGCTCGTCATCACGGGCACCCTCGGGGACCTGGTGGAGTCCCAGGTGAAGCGGGACCTGGGCATCAAGGACATGGGCACCCTGCTGCCCGGCCACGGCGGCATCATGGACCGCATCGACTCGATCCTGCCGTCGGCGGTGGCCACCTGGATCGTGCTGTCCCTGTTGGCTTGAGATTGTTGGCCTGAGCGCCCATCCGGGATACTGGCAGGGATGAAGCAGGAACTGGTCTTCGAGGCGCCGCGCCGTGCCAAGCCTCCGCGGCATTTCGCCGACCTCGACGGGCCGGCCCGCGCCGCGGCGGTCGCGGACCTCGGACTGCCCGCATTCCGCGCCAAACAGCTGGCCAACCAGTACTACGGCCGGCTGGTCGGCGAGCCGCGGCTGATGACCGACCTGCCCGCGGCGCTGCGCGAGCAGGTCGGCGAGGCGCTGTTCCCGGACCTGCTGAGCGCGCTGCGCGAGATCGGTTGCGACGCCGGCGAGACCCGCAAGACCCTGTGGCGCGCCGTCGACGGCACCACCTTCGAGTCGGTGCTGATGCGCTATCCCGAGCGCAACACCGTGTGTATCTCCTCACAGGCCGGCTGCGGGATGGCCTGCCCGTTCTGCGCCACCGGCCAGGGCGGGCTGACCCGCAACCTGTCCACCGCGGAGATCGTCGAGCAGGTGCGCCGCGCCGCGGCGACCATGCGCGACGAGTTCGACGGGCGGCTGTCGAACATCGTGTTCATGGGCATGGGGGAGCCGCTGGCCAACTACAACCGCGTGCTGGCCGCCGTGCGCCAGATCATCGACGCCCCGCCGCACGGATTCGGCATCTCGGCGCGCTCGGTGACGGTCTCGACCGTCGGGCTCGCGCCGGCCATCCGGCGGCTGGCCGACGAGCGGCTCGGGGTGACGCTGGCGCTGTCGCTGCACGCCCCCGACGACGAACTGCGCGACACGCTGGTGCCGGTCAACAACCGCTGGGCGATCGCCGAGACGCTGGACGCCGCGCGGTACTACGCCGACGTCACCGGCCGGCGGGTCTCGGTGGAGTACGCGCTGATCCGCGACGTTAACGATCAGCCGTGGCGCGCCGATCTGCTGGGCAAGAAGCTGCGCGCGGCGTTCGGCCCGCTGGTGCACGTGAACCTGATCCCGCTCAACCCGACGCCGGGCAGCCAGTGGGACGCCAGCCCGAAACCGGTGGAGCGGGAGTTCGTCCGACGGGTGCGGGCGGCCGGGGTGTCGTGCACCGTGCGGGATACCCGCGGAAGCGAGATCGCCGCGGCGTGCGGCCAGTTGGCCGCCGACGGCGGTTAGCGAAAGAGGCGGGTCAGCGCAGCCAGCCGCGCTTGCGGCCGATCATGTCGCGCACGGTGATGACCAGCACCGCCAGCGCGAAGGCGATCACAAAGATGTTCTCGACGTTGCCGGGGTGCGCGCCGCGCAGCGTCCCGAGCAGGAAGATCACCATCACGAAACCGGCGATGTGCCAGTTGCGGTGGTTGATCCGGCTCCAACCCCACTTGGCCGACGGCACGTCGGCGGGATCGACGTCGTCGTAGCGCTCCACTTCAGTGCTGACCATGGCTGTCATTCTGGCATACCGGGTCCGCGCCGGGATCAACCGATCGCCCCGTAGCGGCGCAACGCTTCCTGGCGCTCCTCACCGTGGTCGACGAGGGGCTCCGGATAGTCCTCGGTGCCCAGTTCGGGAACCCAGCGCCGGACGTAGTCCCCGGTCGGATCGAACTTCTTGCGCTGGGTGTCGGGATTGAACACGCGGAAGTACGGCGAGGCGTCGGTCCCGCTGCCGGCGGCCCACTGCCAGCCGTGCTGATTGCTGGCCACGTCGCCGTCGACCAACTGATCGAGGAACCAGCGCGCACCCCATTGCCACGGCAGGTGGAGGTCCTTGACCAGAAACGAGGCGGTGATCATGCGGACCCGGTTGTGCATGAAGCCGGTCTCGCGCAACTGCCGCATCCCGGCGTCGACGAGGGGGAAGCCGGTGCGGCCATCGCGCCAGGTGTCGAAGGCCCGTTCGGCCGCGGCGTCGCGGTCGACCTCGATGGCGTCGAACGCGGGATTGAAGTTCCACCAGGCGCTGCGCGGCCACGCGGCCAGCACCGCGGCGTAGAAGTCGCGGAAGGCCAGCTCCCGGAGATAGGCCTGCGGTCCCGGCTCCGAGGCGGCCAGATCGGCGGCCAGCGTGCGCGGGTGGATGGTGCCGAAGTGCAGATGGGCCGACATCCGGCTGGTCGCCTCGAGATCGGGACGGTCGCGCTGCTCGGCGTAGTCGGCCAGGTGGTCCTCGACGAAGCGCGCCCACCGGCGGCGCGCGGCCTGCTCCCCGGCGGGCAGCTCGAGGTCCACCCCGGGATCGGGGATGCCGTGGTTCTTCTCGCCGACCGCGGCCGGGTCGATCCAGCGCGCGGAGCCGGCGCCCGAGCGGGCCGGCGCGCGCCAGCCGTGGTCGAGCCAGCGCCGGTAGTACGGCGTGAAGACCTGGTAGGCGGTGTCGTCGGACTTGGTCACCCGCCCGGGCGCCACCAGATACGGCGACCCGGTGGCCTGCAGTGCGATGTCGCCGAGCGCGGCGCGGACCGCCTCGTCGCGGCGCAGGCTGAACGGGGTGTAGTCCGCCGAAACGTGCACCGACTCCGCGCCGATGGCCTTGGCCAGCGCGGGAATTCGGCTCTCCGCCCGACCTCGGGTGATCAGCAGGCGGCCGTCGAGGCGGTCGCGTAGCTCGCGCAGCGAGTCGTACAGGAACTGCAGCCGCCGCGGGCCCGCGTGCGCGGTGAGCCGCGGCTCCAGCACATGACAGGCCAGCACCTCGGCGTCGTCGGCGGCGGCCGCCAGCAGCGCCGGATGGTCGGCCAGCCGCAGGTCGCGGCGCAACCAGAGCAGGCGCTGCGTCATACGGCGCGCATCGCGCGGTAGGCCGCCCGGCCGATGACGTCGGCCAATTCGTCGGGGTCCCAGCTGGAGTTCGGGTCGAGCATGGTGCGCGCCGCGGTGTCGCACATCCCGAGGAACAATTTGGTCAGCACCGGCAGGACGCGGTCGATCTCGTCGACGCCCCAGCGTTCGAACAGCGGCCGCATGACCGTGGCGGTGTGGGCGATCAGTTGTCGGCGGCCCCGCGAGATCGCCTCGGCCAGCACCGGATCCGGGTCGCTGAGGAAGATGATCCGCCACGAGGCGGGGCGTTCGCGGACATCGCCGAGCAGCGAGCGGAAGCCCTGGACGAACATCTCCTCGATCGATCCGGTCTTCAGCGGCGGCAGGATCGAGGTGAGTCGGCTCAGCGCGACCTCCGATTCGCGCGCCAGCAGGGCGGCCAGCACCTCGCCGCGGCCCGGGTAGCAGTCGTAGACCACCGGGCGACTGACGCCCAGCCGGGCGGCGATGTTGCCCATCGTGACCTCGCCGAGTCCCTCCTCGGCGGCGATCTGCAGTGCGGCATCCAACACCTGTGGTCGGCGCCGCTGCGGTCCGAGGTGCTCGGCCCGTGCCCGGTCCCCGGCGTGCCCGGTGCTCACCCGACGGTGCCCAGGATGGGCTGCGACTCGATGATGCCCTCGTCGCTTGGGGCCTGACCGGCGCCGAACACCCGCTGGTGCTGCTTGGCCCGCAGCTCGCGATGCGCCTCGCGGGGCAGCTGGTAGCCGAGGCGGGCCTGGGCGGCGCGCGGGGTGGTGGTCACCGGGTTGCGGGCGGGCATCCGTTTCAGCACCCGGGCCGCGACCGGGACGGTGGTGGGGGACAGCAACTGCAGCAGGATCAACTGCAGCCGGGTGTTGAGGCTGACGGCGGCGAAGCCGGCCCGCAGCGGGAGCCGGGCCGCGGCGTCGAGCACCCGGGAGGTCGGCAGACCGGACATCTGGCGCATCCAGCGCGGCATGGTGGCCAGCGTGCCGCGCCGCAGGAACGCGGTGATGACCAAGGTCGCCGGCCGGAGCGCCAGCGGCATGTCCGGCAGCATCACCTCCGCGCGCAGCAGGTGGTTCATGGCCTGCCGGGCGATGTCGGAGCCGATCAGCTGCGGCCGCATGCGCTCGAAGTAGGCCTGCACACCGGCGCGGGTCCGCGGGACGTCGGCGGGGTCGCAGGTCTGCAGTTCGGCGGCCACCGCACAGTCGGCCCAGTACCGGAGCTCGTCGGCCTCCGACAGCGGCCCCGGACCGTAGGTCTCGTACGCCTTGAGGATCGAATGCCAGGCGGTCAGGTGGATCCACAGCTGCGAGTCCGGGTCGTTGGCGTCGTAGCGGGCGCCGGTGACCGGATCGGTACCGATGGCCTTGGAGTGGATCTTGACCAGGACGTCGGCGGCCTTTGCGGTCGACGCGCTGTCGTCGAACGCGACCATGGCGAAGTACCGCAGGGTGCGGTCGTAGCGGGTGCGCGGCCGGTTGTAGATCTCGTGGGTCTTGTCGACGGCGGCCACCAGGGCCGGGTCGAGTTCCTCGACGACGACGGCGCGCTGGAACCCGATCGTCAGCGAGGTCGGGTAGCTCCAGACCCGCCAGGTCACCGAGTCCGGCCCGAAGAACCCGTAGTCGTCGGCGGGGGTCAGCTCCGGTGCGGAGGTCAGGGCGGTGATCCAGTCCCGAAAAGTGCTCATGACAGAAGTTTCCTACAAAGTGTCGGATTTTCCAACACCTCGTAGGAAATTGCCGATGCGGCTTCTCGTCGGCGCAGGCGGCACAATGGATCCGTGACAGATGAGGGATCCGTCCCAGATGAGCGCCTCAAGGTCCTGATCCTCGGCAGCACCGGGTCGATCGGCACCCAGGCGTTGGAGGTGATCGCCGCCAACCCCGACCGATTCGAGGTCGTCGGGCTGGCCGCCGGGGGTGGCAACACCGACCTGCTGGCGGCCCAGCGCGCCCAGACCGGTGTGACGAACATCGCGGTGGCCGACGAGGCCGCCGCGGATCGACTTGGCGACGTGCGCTTCGCGGGGCCGGAGGCGGCCACCCGCATCGTCGAGGACACCGCCGCGACCACCGGCGTCGACGTCGTGCTCAACGCGCTGGTGGGTGCCCTGGGCCTGGCTCCCACGCTGGCCGCGCTCGAGAGCGGGGCCCGGCTGGCCCTGGCCAACAAGGAGTCGCTGGTGGCCGGCGGTCCGCTGGTGCTCGCCGCGGCCGCGCCCGGTCAGATCGTCCCGGTCGACTCCGAGCACTCCGCGCTGGCCCAGTGCCTGCGCTCGGGCCGCGCGCAGGAGGTCGCGAAGTTGGTGCTGACCGCCTCCGGCGGGCCGTTTCGCGGGTGGGCCGCCGCCGACCTGGAATCGGTGACCCCCGAGCAGGCCGGCGCGCATCCCACCTGGTCCATGGGGCCGATGAACACGCTGAACTCCGCGACGCTGGTCAACAAGGGCCTCGAACTCATCGAGACCCACCTGCTGTTCGGCATCGACTACGACGACATCGACGTGGTGGTGCATCCGCAGTCGATCGTGCATTCCATGGTCACGTTCACCGACGGTTCGACCATCGCCCAGGCCAGCCCGCCCGACATGAAGCTGCCCATCTCGTTGGCGCTGGGCTGGCCCGACCGGGTCGCCGGATCGGCCGCGGCCTGCGACTTCTCCACCGCGTCGACCTGGGAATTCGAGCCGCTGGACAACACCGTGTTCCCCGCCGTCGACCTGGCGCGCCAGGCCGGCAAGGCCGGCGGTTGCATGACCGCGGTGTACAACGCCGCCAACGAGGAGGCCGCCGAGGCGTTCCTGGCCGGGCGCGCCGGTTTTGCCGCCATCGTGCGAACTGTCAGTGACGTGCTGCACGCCTCGGAGCAATGGGCGGCCGCACCCGCTACCGTTGACGACGTACTCGACGCGCAGCGCTGGGCCCGGGAGCGTGCCCAAGTTTCGCTCTCACAGGAGGTTCTGCCCGCACGATGATGTACGCGATCGGCGTTGTGCTGTTCGCCCTGGCCATCCTGGTCTCGGTGGCGCTGCACGAATGCGGCCACATGTGGGTGGCGCGCGCCACCGGGATGAAGGTGCGGCGCTACTTCGTCGGCTTCGGTCCGACGCTGTGGTCGACCAAGCGGCCCAATCGGTTGGGGGAGACCGAGTACGGCGTCAAGGCCATCCCGTTGGGCGGCTTCTGCGACATCGCCGGGATGACCGCCGTCGACGAGATCGCCCCGGCCGACGAGCGCTATGCGATGTACAAGCAGAAGGTCTGGAAGCGGGTCGCGGTGCTGTTCGCCGGCCCGGGCATGAACTTCGCCCTGGGGCTGGTGATCATCTACGTCATCGCGCTCGTCTGGGGGCTGCCCAACCTGAGCCAGCCCACCACCGCCGTCGTCGGCCAAACCATCTGTGTCGCACCGCAAATCGGCCCGCAGGAGATGGGGGAGTGCTCCGGTTCGGGACCCGCGGCGATGGCCGGGATGCAGGCCGGCGACGAGGTGCTGAAGGTCGACGGCATCGAGGTCGCCACCTTCGCCGACATGGCCGAGGTGATCCGCGGCCTCGACGGCCCGGTGCCCATCGTGCTCAACCGCGACGGAGAAACCGTCGACGTCGTGGTCGATGTGATCCCCACGCAGCGCTACACCAGCGCCGACGCGCAGGAACCCAGCACCGTCGGGGCCATCGGCGTCAGCGCGCTCGAGCCCGATCCGTTCACGCAGTACAACCCGCTGACCGCGGTGCCCGGGACGTTCGCGTTCACCGGGGAACTCGCGGTGCACCTGGGCAAGGCACTGCTCAACATCCCCACCAAGGTGGGCGCGCTGGTGGAGGCCATCGGCGGGGCCGAACGCGACCAGGACACCCCGATCAGCGTGGTCGGCGCCTCCCGGATCGGCGGGGAGACCGTCCAGCACGGCATCTGGATGGCGTTCTGGTTCTTCCTGGCGCAACTCAACTTCGTGCTGGGCGTCATCAACCTGGTGCCGCTGCTGCCGTTCGACGGTGGGCACATCGCCGTGGCCACCTACGAGAAGATCCGCGACATGATCCGCAAGGCCCGCGGCAAGGTCGCCGCAGGTCCGGTCAACTACCTCAAGCTCATGCCGGCCACCTACGTAGTCTTGATAGTGGTGTCCGGGTACATGCTGCTGACCGTCACCGCCGACGTCATCAACCCGATCACCCTGTTCTAGAAAAGAAGGGGACATCTCATGTCCATCGGTCTGGGGATGCCTGCGCCGCCGGCCCCCGTCCTGGCCCCCCGCCGCAAGACCCGCCAGTTCATGGTCCGCGACGTCGGAGTGGGCAGTGACCACCCGATCTCCGTGCAGTCGATGTGCACCACCCGCACCCACGACGTCAACAGCACGCTGCAGCAGATCGCCGAACTGACCGCCTCGGGCTGCGACATCGTCCGGGTCGCCTGCCCGCGGCAGGAGGACGCCGACGCGCTGCCCGCGATCGCCCAGAAGTCGAAGATCCCGGTGATCGCCGACATCCACTTCCAGCCGAAGTACATCTTCGCCGCCATCGACGCCGGTTGCGCGGCGGTGCGGGTGAACCCCGGCAACATCAAGGAGTTCGACGGCCGCGTCGGCGAGGTGGCCAAGGCCGCCGGGGCCGCGGGCATCCCGATCCGGATCGGCGTCAACGCGGGCTCGCTGGACAAGCGCTTCATGGAGAAGTACGGCAAGGCCACCCCGGAGGCGCTGGTCGAGTCGGCGCTGTGGGAGGCCTCGCTGTTCGAGGAGCACGGCTTCGGCGACATCAAGATCAGCGTGAAGCACAACGACCCCGTGGTCATGGTCGAGGCCTACGAGCAGTTGGCCGCGCAGTGCGACTACCCGCTGCACCTGGGCGTCACCGAGGCGGGCCCGGCGTTCCAGGGCACCATCAAGTCCGCGGTGGCCTTCGGCGCGCTGCTGTCCCGGGGCATCGGCGACACCATCCGCGTCTCGCTGTCGGCGCCGCCGGTCGAAGAGGTCAAGGTCGGCAACCAGATCCTCGAATCGCTCAACCTGCGGCCGCGCGGCCTCGAGATCGTCTCCTGCCCCTCATGCGGCCGCGCGCAGGTGGACGTGTACTCGTTGGCCAACGAGGTCACCGCGGGTCTCGAGGGGATGGACGTGCCGTTGCGGGTGGCCGTGATGGGTTGCGTCGTCAACGGTCCCGGCGAGGCGCGCGAGGCCGACCTCGGCGTCGCGTCCGGCAACGGTAAGGGGCAGATCTTCGTCAAGGGCGAGGTGATCAAGACCGTGCCCGAGGCCAAGATCGTCGAGACGCTGATCGAGGAGGCGCTGCGGCTCGCCGAACTCGCCACGGCGGGCGGGGACACGGGAACTCCCAGCGGTCCGCCGGTGGTCACCGTAAGCTGATAGCGGTGCGGCCTGTTGGAGGGCCGCAGTCGTAGGAAGAGTGCCAATGTCGGCTCCGCCGCTCTTTCGCCTGGTCGACGAACGACAGGTGTCGGTGGTTCGTGACGCCGCGGCCGTGCGCCGGGTGCTCGACGCCGACCCGGTGGCCTCCTGCATGGTGGCCGCCCGGGTCGCCGACTACGGGGTGGATCCCACCGCGATCGGCGGCGAACTGTGGACCCGGCGCGCTGCCGAGGAGTCGCTGTGTTTCGCCGGGGCCAATCTGATTCCGTTGCGCGGCAGCGTCGAGGACATGCACGCGTTCGCCGAGAAGGCGATGAGTTCGGCGCGGCGCTGCTCGTCGCTGGTGGGCCCCGCCGAGTTGGTGCTGCCGATGTGGCAGCGCCTCGACGGGGCGTGGGGACCGGCGCGCGACGTGCGCGAGCAGCAGCCCCTGATGGCCCTGCGCACCGAACCGAGCACGCCGATCGATCCCGCGGTGCGGCGCGTGCGCATCGACGAACTCGACGCGTATCTGGTGGCCGCCATCGACATGTTCATCGGCGAGGTCGGCATCGACCCCCGGGTCGGCGACGGCGGCCGGGGCTACCGGCGCCGGATCGCGAGCCTGATCGCGGCGGGCCGGGCCTGGGCGCGCTTCGAGCACGGCGAGGTGGTCTTCAAGGCCGAGGTCGGCTCGCAGTCGCCCAGTGTCGGCCAGATCCAGGGCGTCTGGGTGCATCCCGACCGGCGCGGCCACGGCCTGGGCTCGGCGGGGACCGCGACGCTGGGTGCCGCGGTGGTGGCCGGCGGCCGGATCGCGAGCCTGTACGTCAACAGCTTCAACACCGTGGCGCGCGCGGCCTACGAGCGGGTGGGCTTCCAACAGGTCGGCACGTTCGCGACCGTGCTGCTCGACTGAGGCGGTGTCGCTACCCGGGGAAGGGTCGTCCCCGCTCTAACATCAGTCCCAATGGTCACAATTAGATCAACAGCAACACGCGCGGTGGCCGTCGCCGCGGCGGCGCTGCTCGTCGCGGCGCTGCCGTCCTGCACCCCACGCCCCGACGGCCCCGCACCCGCCGCCGAGGCGTTCTTCGCCAAGCTGGCCACCGGCGACACCAGCGGCGCGGCCGACCTGGCCGACCGCCCCGAGGAGGCCCGCACCGCGCTGAACGCGGCCTTCTCCGGTCTGCAGGCCAGCGGCCTGGACGCGCAGGTGCTCGGATCGCGCTTCACCGAGGACACCGGCGCGGTGGACTACCGCTACACCTGGCACCTGCCCAAGGACCGCACCTGGACCTACGACGGCGAACTGAACCTGGTCCGCAACGAGGGCACGTGGGAAGTCCGTTGGACCGCAACGGGTTTGCATCCGCGGCTGGGGGAGAACCAATCCCTGGAGCTGCGCGGCGACCCGCCGCGGCGGGCCTCGGTCAACGAGGTCGGCGGCACCGACGTCCTGGTCCCGGGCAACAAGTACCGCTACGCGATCGACGCCCGGGAGGCCGGCGTCGCGCTGATGCCCACCGCGCGCGCCGTCGTCGATGCCCTGCGCCCGTTCGACGACACCCTGGACCCGCAGCGGCTGGCCGAACGCGCCAGCGCGCTGGGCACCCCCATGCAACTGGTCACCTTGAGCCGCGACGACCACGACCGCGTCGCGCCCGCGATCGCGCACCTGCCCGGCGTGGTGGTGACCCCGCTGGCCGACCTGCTGCCCACCGACCCGACCTTCGCCCCGGCGATCGTCAACGAGATCAAGAAGACCGTCATCGACGACCTCGACGGTGAGGCCGGCTGGCGGGTGGTCAGCGTCAACCAGAACGGCGTCGACGTCCGCGTGCTCGAGGAGGTCTCGGCCGAACCGGCCCCCTCGGTGTCGATCACGCTGGATCGCGCGGTGCAGAACGCCGCCCAGAACGCCGTCAACGGCCAGGGCCGCAAGGCGATGATGGTGGTCATCCGCCCATCCACTGGCGACATCCTGGCCGTGGCCCAGAACGCCGCCGCCGACCGCGACGGGCCCACGGCGACCATGGGCATGTACCCGCCGGGGTCGACGTTCAAGATCGTCACCGCCGGCGCGGCCATCCAGCGCGACATGGCCACCCCGAACACCCTGCTCGGCTGCCCGGGCACCATCGACATCGGGCACCGCACCGTGCCGAACTACAACCGGTTCGACCTCGGCACCGTCCCGCTGTCCAAGGCCTTCGCCAACTCGTGTAACACCACCTTCGCGGAGCTGGCCAGCCGGATGCCGCCGCGCGCGCTCACCCACGCCGCCGCGCAGTTCGGCATCGGCCCGGACTACATGATCGACGGCATCATGACGTTGTCGGGCTCCGTGCCGCCCACGGTCGACCTGGCCGAACGCACCGAGGACGGCTTCGGTCAGGGCAAGGTGCTGGCCAGCCCGTTCGGCATGGCCATGGCCGCCGCGACGGTCGCGGCCGGCGTCGCGCCGGTGCCACGGCTGATCATGGGCCGCGAGACCGAGATCATCGGCGAACGCCCGCCGGTGGGCCCCGAGCAGCTCGAGGGGCTGCGGTCGATGATGCGCATGGTCGTCACCAACGGCACCGCCAAGGAACTAGGCGGCTACGGCGACGTGCGCGGCAAGACCGGTGAGGCGGAGTTCGAGGGCGGTTCGCACGCCTGGTTCGCCGGCTACCGCGGCGACATGGCGTTCGCGGCGCTGATCGTCGGCGGCGGCAGCTCGGAGTACGCGGTGCGGATGACCAAGCAGATGTTCGACAGCATGCCCGACGGCTACTTGACCTGACCCGGCCGTGGCGGCCCGTAAACTGGCAACCGTCATGACCGGAATCGACCAGCAACCCGTCCCGATGCGCATCTCCGACGCCGATCGCAACGGCACCCTGCGCCGGCTGCACAACGCCGTCGCGCTGGGCCTGATCGACATCGAGGAGTTCGAGGAACGCTCCGCGCAGGTCTCGGTGGCCCGGCTGCGCAGCGAACTCGACGTGCTGGTCGACGACCTGCCCGGGCCCGGCGCGATCGTCACCTCGGCCACCGACCGCGTCGAGTTGCGCGGCGTGATGGGCTCGCTGAAGCGGCACGGCGAATGGGCCGTGCCCACCCGGCTGGCGCTGGTCCGGCGGATGGGCACGGTGAACCTGGACCTGACCCGCGCGCGGTTCGCCGGCCCAATCGTGGTCATCGAACTGGATCTGAAGTTCAGCTCGCTGGACCTGCGGCTGCCCGAGGGCGCGTCGGCCTCCATCGACGACGTCGAGGTCATCGTCGGCAGCGCGAACGACTACCGCACCGACGCCCCCGGCGAGGGCCGCCCGCACGTCGTGCTCAGCGGCAAGGTGGTGTGGGGTTCGGTGGACATCCGCGGTCCGCGCACCCGGTGGCGCCTGCGGCGCGGGGCGCGCTGACGCTCACCGCCGATCCAGCACCGCGAAGCTCAGCGTGGACCGGGCGGCCAGGCGCTCGCGCGCCACGTCCGTGACGTCGACCCCGGTCACGATCAACCGCCGTCCGGCGCGCACGATCGTCGCCTCGGCGCGGGCCGGACCCTGGACCACCGGGGCCAGATAGTGGATGTTGAGGTCGGCGGTGGTGACGTCCTGGTCGGCGCCGACATGGCGACCGGCGAGCACGCCGCCGGCGATGTCGATCAGGGTGGCGATCAGGCCGCCCTGCAGCGCGCCCCGGACGTTGACCAGATCCGGCCGATTGTCCAGCTCCATCACCACCCGCTCGTCGGTTTCCACCACGGTGCGGTAGTCGAGCAGGTGGAGCAGATGCACAGTCTCGGTCACGCGCCAACGCTAGCAGCGTTCTCGTTGCCGGAGATTGCCACTCTCGCGGCGGCAACCCGGTCGCGGCCCGACTACCCTCTGGGTATGTCTGTTCGCGCTGCCCTCCGTGCCGGCGAGGTCTCGCCGACCCTGCCCGTGCCCAAGTCGATCCCGCGTCCCGAATATGCCTGGCAGCCGACGGTGCAGGAAGGCACCGAACCGTGGGTGCAGACCCCCGAGGTGATCGAGAAGATGCGGGTCGCCGGCAAGATCGCGGCCGGCGCGCTGGCCGAGGCCGGCAAAGCCGTTGCCCCCGGGGTGACCACCGATCACCTCGACCGCATCGCCCACGACTTCATGCTCGATCACGGCGCCTATCCCTCCACGCTGGGATACAAGGGCTTCCCGAAGTCGTGCTGCACCTCGCTCAACGAGGTCATCTGCCACGGCATCCCGGACTCGACGGTCATCGAGGACGGCGACATCGTCAACATCGACGTCACGGCCTACCGCGACGGGGTGCACGGCGACACCAACGCCACCTTCCTGGCCGGTGACGTCGCCGAGGAGCACCGCCTGCTGGTCGAGCGGACCCACGAGGCGACCATGCGGGCCATCAAGGCGGTCAAGCCCGGCCGGCAGCTGTCGGTGGTCGGCCGCGTGATCGAGGCGTATGCAAACCGGTTCGGCTACAACGTGGTTCGGGACTTCACCGGTCACGGGATCGGCACCACGTTCCACAACGGCCTGGTGGTGCTGCACTACGACCAGCCCGCGGTGGAGACCGTGATCGAGCCCGGCATGACGTTCACCATCGAGCCGATGATCAACCTGGGCTCGCTGGACTACGAGATCTGGGACGACGGCTGGACGGTGGCCACCAAGGACCGCAAGTGGACCGCCCAGTTCGAGCACACCCTGGTGGTCACCGACGACGGCGCCGAAATCCTGACCCTCCCGTGAGGGCGATCCCGGCGGTGCTCGCGGCGGTGCTGGTGGCCGCGTGCGCCCCGGTGCTCGACGGCACCCCCACCTGGCCCGGGGCGAAGCTGGACCGGGCCATCCTGACCGAGGCGGACTTCCCGACCGGCGTGCGGTACTCGAGGCTCGTCGAGGACCCGGGCCGCGCCGACGGCGCCGACTCGCCGCCCTCGATGGTCAGCATGCCGCCGGGGTGCTCGGACGGGCTGACCAAGGTGATCGCGGGCTCCGCCGAGCGCGGGCCGGGCAGCGCCGCGAAGTACGACGCCGTCTACGACGGCGCCCGCATCGCCATGACGGTGCTGTCCTGGCCGTTGGATTTGCCGGCACTCGAGCGGACCGCGGACCGCTGCACCACTTTCGAGGTGTTCTTCGACGACTCCTCGCCCGGGATCCCGATGACCACCACCCGGCTGACGGCCGACGAGCAGGACGGGGTCGATGCGCTGTTCTACCAGCAGACCATGACCCTGGCCGGCGAGGAGAGCAGCGTGTACATGGCCTTCGCCAACGTCGGCTCGATGGCCACCTTCGGCCTGGTGACCGCGGAGCCGAACACCGGGGTCACGGTGAAAGCGTCACTGCCGCAGACCTTTCTGGACGTGATGGCCTTGCAGATCGAGCGGCTCCGTGAGCTCTGAGGCCGGGCCCGCGGCGCGGGCAAAGCCGACAAAACCGGCACCGGCCGAGGAGAGCGCCCTGTACGGTGGCCGAATGCCTCCGACGACGATGACCGTCGACGGCTTCCCGATCCCGGTCGATGTCTCAGGGCCGGAAACGGGGCCGGTCGTGGTCCTGCTCGGCGCCGCCCAACAGGCGACCGCCGCGTACGAGGGTGTGTGCCAACGATTGCACAACGCCTCGCTGCGCACCGTGGTCATCGGCCTCGATCCGCGGCTGCGGTCCGATTCGGTGCTCGGCATCCTCGACTGGCTGGAGGTGCCGTGGGCCGTGCTGGTCGGCGACCGCGCGGGTGCGGACCTGGCGTGGGACCTGGCTGCGCGCCGACTCGACCGGTTCACCGCGCTCGTCGTCGTCGATCGGGGGCACCCGCGCGCCGCGGATGCCGACGGGCAGGTCCGGGACGCGGACTGCCCGCCCGTCGAGATCAACACCACGGCTCTGGTGAGCACCGCGGCCACGCGTGCGGTCGCCGTGGCCAGCCAGCAGTTCGTGTTCGGGGACTTTCGGGTGGTCGACCTGCTCGGGCGCCGCAACGCCGCGGAGTCGACGGCCCAGCTGGCCAGCGAGATCGTGTTGCGCACCAGCACCTGGTGAGCGCCGGGCGGCTATTCGGGGACGGTCGCCGCGGTCCAGGCCTGGGGGAGTCCGGGGTGGCCCGGGAACAGGAAGTCGACGAAGGCCGCGGCGGTGGGCTGCGGCTCGTGGTTGGCCAGCCCGGGACGCTCGTTGGCCTCGACGAACACGTACTCGTCGCGGGTGACGTCGGGGACCAGCAGGTCGATCCCGGTCACCGGGATGCCGATGGCCGCAGCCGCGGTGACGGCCACCCGGCACAGCTCGGGATTGACCTGATCGGTGACGTCGTGAATTGTCCCGCCCTGGTGCAGGTTGGCCATCCGGCGGACCCGGAGTTGGGTGCCCTCGGGCAGCACGTCGTCGAAGGACCAGCCGGCCTCGGCGACGGTGTCCTTGGTGATTGCGTCGATGGGGATGCGGGATTCGCCGCCGGTGGCCGCCGCGCGCCGGCGGCTCTGGGCCTCGATGAGCTCGGCCACGGTGTGGGTGCCGGTGCCGGTGATCTCGGCGGGCTTGCGCAGCGCCGCCGCGACCACCTTGCCGTCGATCACCACCAGTCGCAGGTCGTCGCCGGTGGCGCGCTGCTCGATGAGCACCTCGGGGTGCTGTTCGCGGGCGCGGGCCAGCGCGGCGTCCAGTGCCTCGTCGCTGCTGATGCCCACCGTGATGCCCTTGCCCTGCTCGCCGCGGGTGGGCTTGACCACCACATCGCCCACGTCGGCCAGGAAGGCGTGGTCGGCCTCGTCGAAGGTGGCCAGCCGTCCGCGCGGCACCACCACGCCGGCCTCGCCGACGATGCGCCGGGTCAGCCGCTTGTCGTCGCAGCGGCTCATCGCCACCGCGGAGGTGAACTCCGACAGCGATTCCCGGGTGATCACGCTGCGCCCGCCGTGGGTCAGCAGCATCTCGCCGGTCTCGGCGTCGAGCACCTCGACGCGGATGCCGCGGCGCATCGCCTCGTCGGCGATGATGCGGGCATACGGGTTGAGGTCGTCGACGGTCTCCGGGATGGGCGTGAACAGCGGCTCGTTGATCGCGTTCTTGCGCTTCACCGCCAGGACCGGGACCCGGGTGAAGCCCAACTTCTCGTAGAGGGCGATCGCGGCCGAATTATCGTGCGCCACCGATAGATCCATGTAGGAGCGGCCGCGTTCGCGGAACAGCGCCGCCAGCGCCTCGGTGAGCGCGGCGCCGATGCCGGGCAGCCCCGCGGTCGGGTCGACGGCCAGGGTCCACAGGCTTGAACCGTCCTCCGGGTCGGCGAACAGTCGCCGGTGGTCGACGCCGGTGACGGTGCCCACGATGGTGTCGTCGTCGCGCACCGCCACGAGGTAGTCGACCGCATCGGCATGGAGGTGGTTGTCCCAGATCACGTCGGTGGGGGCGGGCACCATGCCGCAGCGCACGAAGACGCGGTTGATCTCGTCGGCCTCCGCCGGGGACTGCAGCGCGCGGATGGTGAAGCCGTGGTGTGCCCGGGGTTCGTCGTGCGGTTCGGAGAAGCGCAGGCGGTAGGTGTGGCTGGGATCGATGAACAGTTCGTTGGGTGCCCGGGAGATCAGCACGTGCGATTCCCGGGCGTAGATGCAGATGTCGCGGCGGCCGGGGCGCTCGTGGGCCAGGGTGTCGGCGAGCACCCCCGGTTCGGCGAAGGTCTGGCCGAAAATCAGTCGGCCCCAACCCAGCTCGAGCACCACGTCGGAGGCCATCGCGTCCACCAGGTGCTGCGGGGAGGCGTCGTGCAGGCCCAACGTGATGGGTTCGCGGGCGGGGTCGCCGGGCGTGGTGGGCTCGACGGCGTTCATCGTCACGCGGCCGGTCCGCTGATGCCGTGGCGCTGCAACCAGAGTTCGAGCAGCGCGATCTGCCACAGTTCGTTGCCGCGCAGCGGCGTCAGCCGGCCGTTGGGGTCGGCCAGCAGGCGGTCCACGGCGTCCTGGGCGAACAGGCCGCGTTCCTTGGCGGCCGGGGCGTAGAGGGCATCGCGGACCATGTCCAGGTACGGACCCTCCAGGTGGGTCAGCGCCGGCACCGGGAAGTAGCCCTTCGGCCGGTCGATGACCTCGGACGGGATCACCTGGCGGGCGGCCTGTTTCAGCACGCCCTTGCCGTCATGGGCGGTCTTGAGCTCCGGCGGGCAACTCGCGGCCAGTTCCACCAGCTCGTGATCGAGGAACGGCACGCGACCCTCCAGGCCCCACGCCATGGTCATGTTGTCGACCCGCTTGACCGGGTCGTCGACCAGCATCACGGTGGTGTCCAGCCGCAGCGCGCGGTCCACGCCGGTCTCCGCACCCGCGCGGGCGAAATGCTCGGTGACGTAACGGCCGCTGGGGTCGTCGGCCGACACGACGTCGCCGGGCACGCCGCCCACCAACCGGTCCATCGCCGCCTGGTCGCGATCGAAGAACGCGCCGCGGTAACTGGTCACCGCGCCGTCGAGGGTGGCCGCCGACGGGTCGGCCATCGGCGGGTACCAGTGGTAGCCGGCGAACACCTCGTCGGCGCCCTGCCCGGACTGCACCACCTTGACGTGCTTGGACACCTCCTGGCTGAGCAGATAGAACGCCACGCAGTCGTGACTGACCATCGGCTCGCTCATCGCCCCGATGGCGCCGTCGAGGGCGGGCAGCATGCGTTCGGTGTTGATCCGGATCTGATGGTGGTCGGTGCGGAACCGCTTCGCGATGATGTCCGACCACTTGAACTCGTCGCCGGCCACGCCGCCGACGGATTCGAAACCGATGGAGAACGTCTGCAGCCCGGTCTGCCCGGCCTCCGACAGCAGGCCGACGATCAGGCTGGAGTCCACGCCGCCGGACAGCAGGCAGCCGACCGGGACGTCGGCGACCAGGCGACGCTCCACCGCGCGGCGCAGCGAATCCAACACCGCGTCTTCCCAGTCCTTTTCGGTCCAGTCGGAGCGGTCGTCGTGGCGGGTGAAGTCCGGGGTCCAGTAGGTGGCGGTGGTGCGGGTGCCGTCCGGCTCGATGGCCAGCAGGGTCGCCGGCGGGACCTTGCTGACCCCGCGCAGGATGGTCAGCGGCGGCGGCACCACGGAGTGGAAGCTCAGGTAGTGGTGCAGCGCGACGGGATCGATGCGGGTGTCGACGCCACCGCCGGCCAGCAGCGCCGGCAGCGAGGACGCGAACCGCAGCCGCCGGGAGTCCTCGGTGACATACAGCGGTTTGATGCCCAGGCGGTCGCGGCCGAGCAGCACGCGGCCGCTGTCGCGCTCGACGATGGCGAAGGCGAACATGCCGTGCAGGCGTTCGACGAAGCGGTCGCCCCAGTGGTGGTAGGCCTTGAGCAACACCTCGGTGTCGCTGTGCGAGAAGAAGCGGTAGCCGACGGAGATGAGCTCGTCGCGCAGTTGCTTGTAGTTGTAGATGCAGCCGTTCCAGGCGATCGCCAGGCCCAGGTCGGAATCGATCATCGGCTGGGCGCCGGCCTCGGAGAGGTCGATGATCTTCAGGCGTCGATGCCCCAGCGCGACGCGCCCCTGGGACCACACGCCCGTACCGTCGGGACCCCGGGGCACCATCACGGCGGCCATGGCGGCGACGGCTGCCACGTCAGGTGTCCTGCCGTCGAGTCTGACCTCACCGGTCGCTCCACACATCGGTTCGACCCTACCCCGATCCGCTTGTTTCTCCAGTTTTGCGTGCGCTCACCAGCCGGTTGGGACCGCTGATGCTGGTGATGTTTACCCGGGAAGTCGGGGTTCAAACCGCTTCCCGACCGGGTGCCGGGAGATGCTCGTCACATCGGGTTGGCGCGATGAAAATGGGCGCGCCGATCCTCGGGCTGATCGCCGCCGCGCACGCCGAGGACGGGGTCATCGAGGCCGTCGAGGTGCTGTGGCACCCGGAAGAACGGCTCGACGATCTGCGGTTGTTCGCCGCGGTGGTCGAGGCGGCCCGGGCGCGCGCAGTCCTGGATTAGATTGGTCACGACCATGGAACACGAGCACGAACACGAATCGGGACCGCCGCAGGTGCTGCTGGCGACCTCGGCGTTGGCCGATGTGGACATCGCCGGCTGGACGCAGCGCTTCGACCTGCTCTCCGATCCCGGCCGCCTCGAGATCCTGTTGGGCCTGCACCGCGCCCCGGGGATCTGCGTGGGTGACCTGGCCAACGCGTTGAACCGCTCGGAGAACGCCGTGTCGCAGGCGCTGCGCGTGCTGCGCCAGCAGGGCTGGGTGACCTCGACCCGGATCGGCCGGCAGGTCAGCTATCGCCTCGAGGACCCGACCGTGCACGACCTACTGCACTGGATCGGCGCGGCGCACGGTTGAGCCGCCTCAGGCGTGCTGGTGGGCGTGGTCCTCGACGAGGTCGCTCTGGTGGGCGTGCCGGTGCGTGTGCGCCTGACCGTCGTGAGTGTGGCTGTGCTCGTGCTCCACGTGCTCGTGATCGTGGCTGGTGTGCGCGTGGCTGTGTGAGTCCGGCCCATGGGTGTGGGCGTGCGCGTGCGGTTCGGCGTGGGTGTGTGGCTCGGACATGTCGGCTCTTTCCGTGGTGGGGCGCGATCAGGCCGGATCGCCCGGTAACGCGCGCATCGCGGGGTCGTGGCGGTGATGGCCCGGGATTCCCGGACCGGCGTGCTCGGCGTTGAAGACCGCGTCGACCACGAGTTGCCGCACGTGGTCGTTCTCGAGTCGGTAGATCACCTGGGTCCCCTCCCTGCGGGTCCGCACGAGGCGGGCCATCCGCAGCTTGGCCAGGTGTTGGGACACCGACGGCGCGGGCTTGCCGACGTGATCGGAGAAGTCGTTGACCGACCGCTCGCCACGCGTGAGCGCCCAGAGGATCTGGATGCGGGTGGGGTCGGCGAGCATGCGGAACACCTCGACGATGAGGCTGGCCTCGGTCGTCGGGTAGTAGGGGATTTCGGTGCGTCTGGTGGCGATCACCGCAACCAGACGCACCGAAATCGCACGAAGTCAGTGCCGCTTGGGCGACGGCCAGGTGGGTTCGCCGCACAGCGCCAGCAGGGCGTTCTCGATCACCTCCGGCAGCGCCGGGTGGATCCAGTACTGCCCGCGCGCCATCTCCTGCCCGCCCAGGCCGAAGCTCATCGCCTGGATCAACGGTTGGATCAGCGTCGAGGCCTGATGCCCCATCAGATGCGCGCCGAGGATCTGGCCGGTGTCGGCCGCCACGATGATCTTGCACACGCCGGTGGTGTCCTCCATGGCCCAGCCGTAGGCCACGTCGCCGAAGTCCTGCAGCTTGACCTTGATGTCGAGATCCATTGCGCGGGCCTCGTTCTCGGTCAGGCCGACGTAGGCGATCTGCGGATCGGTGAACACCGCCGAGGGCACATAGCGATGATCGGCGGCGGCCAGCGCCTCGACGTCATCCCAGTCCTGCAGCAGGTTGTGCCGCACCACCCGGGCCTCCAGGTTGGCGACGTGCTTGAGCTGATAATCCGAGGACACGTCGCCGAGCGCGAAAATGCCGCGCGCCGTGGTGCGTTGGTGGTCGTCGACCACCACCTGCCCGCTCTCGGTGACCTCGACCCCGGCCAGGTGTGCGTCGAGCAGATCGCCGTTGGGGCGCCGGCCCGTGGCGACCAGGACGGCGTCGGCGCTCAGCGTCGAACCGTCGTCGAGTTCCACGGTGGTGCCCGTGTCGTCGGTGCGTCCGCCGGTGACCGTGCGGCCGAACAGCACCTCCCACTTGCGGGAGGCGAGGTCGGTGAACCGCTCGCCGATGTCGTCGTCGCAGTGCGACATCATGGTGGCCCCGCGCAGCACCAGCGTAACCCGAGATCCCAACGCGGAGAAGACATGTGCGAACTCGGCGGCGATGAAGCCGCCGCCGATGATCACCAGGTGCTCGGGGAGCTCCGGGATGCGCATGATGGAGTCACTGGTGTGCCAGGCGATGTCGCTGGCGGCGATCGCCGGCGGGATCACGGCGCGCGCCCCGGCGGCGATCACCACCTGATCCGAGGTGAACTCGACACCGGACTCGGTGCGCAGCAGGTGGCGGCCGTCCGGGCGGGTGGGCCCGAACCGGGTGTGGCCGTCGAAGACCGTGACGTTGGGGGAGGACCGGCGATAGCGCTCACCGCCCAGGGCGATCGGATCGATGCGACCGAACACCCGCGAGACGATGTCGCGCCACCGCACCCCGTCGATCCGGGCGTCCACGCCGAAACGGGCGCTGTCGCGGATCGTCGCGGCCACCTCGGCCGCGTAGACGAACATCTTGGTCGGGATGCACCCGACGTTGAGGCAGGTGCCGCCGAAGGTGCCCTGCTCACAGATGGCGACACGCTTGGACTCGTAGCGCTCGTCCAGGATGGTGTTGCCCGAGCCGGTGCCGATGATGGTCAGATCGAAGTGGTCCACGTCAGCCCTGTCTGGTGTGTTCGGAGGAGTCGGGGGAGAAGGTCCCGAGGTAGCGGTCCAACCACCGGTCCAGTTCGGCGTAGGCCGCCGCGCGCGGCTCCGGCAGCGACAGGAACACGTCGTGCTTGGCGTCGGTGATCGGCGCGACGGTGGTGTGGTTGCCCACACAGCCCGCCCACCGGGCGATCTGTCGGACGTCGAGGACGGCGTCCCCGCGCTGCATCGCCTCGGCATCGTCGCGGGATTCGGCCACCGAGTGGTCCGACCGCAGGATCAGGTTGGGCACACCGACATCCAGCCCGCGGTGCAACCGGGCGTGCCCGCGCCGCACGGCGTTGAGCCAGCCGACCGTCACCGGAAAGCCACCCAGCGGCTTCCACTGCAGGTTGTAGTCGAACTCGCCGGAAAAGTCGCGGTGCAAGGTGGTGCCGTAGCCGCCCTCGGTCGGTTTCCGCACGACGCGGAGCTTGCGCAGCCGGGCCAGCGTCCGCAGCGCCGCCGAGGTGGGCGCGGCCCGCAGGATCGACGGGCCGTGCAGATCGAAGAACGGGCTGTTGAGCACCAGGCCGCCGACGCCCAGGGCGGCCGTCAGATCCCGCTGCCGCAGTCGATCGAGCCACAGCGTCACGATCAGCCCGCCCGCGGAGTGCCCCGACACGCACACCTGCGCGCCGTCGGTCTCGGCGGCGATGACCGCCAGGGCGCGCTCGAGTTCCCGGTCGTAGCGGGCCAGGTCGGTGGTGAAGTGCGGGGTCTGGCCGGACCGCCAGGATCGACCGCATTTGTGCAGGTCCAGCGCGTAATAGGTGAATCCGCGGGCCGCGAACCGATCGGCGGACTCGGTGTTGAAGAAGTAGTCGGTGTAGCCGTGCACACCGAGGACCGCGTGCCGGGCCCGCCCGGCCGGCCCACGGCGGACCAGGGTCGCGACGAGGTCGCCCTCGCCGTCGGGATCGGCGCCGAGTTCCAACGTGTGTTGGTGGTAGCCGGGCAGGACGTCGGCCTCCCATACCGTCACGCGTTCACCTTAGCCGCGCGAGCTGTCTGCCAGATCACCTGACTCGCCCGATTAATCGGCCGGGCGGCGGGCTAACCTGAGATCGAAGACAGGAGACCGGGACGCGCGAAGTACCTCGGTCAACCGACGACACGAGCGCGAAGGACCAACATCCGGTGTCAGACGCCAACGTAACCAAAACCGACGTAGTGCTGGTGGGCGCCGGCATCATGAGCGCCACCCTGGGGGCTTTGCTGCGTCTCGTCGAGCCGGACTGGTCGATCACGCTGATCGAGCGGTTGGACGGCGCCGCGGCCGAGAGCAGCGACCCCTGGAACAACGCCGGTACCGGTCACTCCGCATTGTGCGAGCTGAACTACACCCCCGAGCAGGCCGACGGCTCGATCGACATCACCAAGGCCGTCACGGTCAACGAGCAGTTCCAGGTGTCGCGCCAATTCTGGGCGCACGCCATCGAGAACGGCGTGCTCGCCGACGCGCGCAGCTTCATCAACCCGATCCCGCACGTGAGCTTTGTGCAGGGCGCCGAGCGGATCGACTACCTGCGTCGGCGCCGCGAGGCCCTGGTGCACAACCCGCTGTTCGCGGGCATGGAGTTCATCGATACGCCCGACGAGTTCGCCCGGCGGCTGCCCTACATGGCCGCCGGCCGCGACTTCTCCGACCCGGTCGCGCTGAACTGGGCCACCGACGGCACCGACATCGACTTCGGTTCGCTGTCCAAACAACTCATCGGCTACGGCGTCACCAACGGCACCACGGCGCTGTTCGGCCACGAGGTCCGCAACCTGTCCAAGCGCTCCGACGGCGGCTGGACGGTCAAGGTGCGCAACCGTCGCACCGGCGCCGACCGCAAGATCGAGACCCGCTTCGTGTTCGTCGGCGCCGGCGGCGACGCGCTGCCGCTGCTGCAGAAGTCGGGGATCGCCGAGGCCAAGGGCTTCGGCGGGTTCCCGGTGGGCGGGCAGTTCCTGCGCACCAGCAACCCCGCGGTCACGGCCGGGCACCAGGCCAAGGTCTACGGCTTCCCGCCGCTGGGTGCCCCGCCCATGTCGGCCCCGCACCTGGACACCCGCTTCATCAACGGCAAGCAGTGGCTGCTGTTCGGACCGTTCGCGGGCTGGTCCCCGAAGTTCCTCAAGCAGGGGCACTTCACCGACCTGCCGCTGTCGATCAAGCCCAACAACCTCGCCTCGATGGTGGGCGTCGGGCTGACCCAGATGAGCCTGGTGAACTACCTGCTCAGCCAGCTGCTGCTGTCGGAGGCCGACCGCGTCGACATGCTGCGCGACTTCGCGCCCACCGCCGTGGATTCCGACTGGGACCTGTCGGTCGCGGGTCAGCGGGTCCAGGTGATCAAGCCGGCCAAGGGTAAGGGTGGCACGCTCGAGTTCGGCACCACGGTGCTCTCGGCGGCCGACGGCAGCATCGCCGGTCTGCTGGGCGCCTCGCCGGGCGCCTCGACGGCCGTGCCCGCGATGCTCGAGGTCATGCAGCGCTGCTTCGGCGATCGCTACGCCGGCCCGTGGCAGAGCAAGCTCAAGGAGATGATCCCGTCCCTGGGTACGCCGCTCTCGGACAACCCGGCCCTGTTCGACGAGGTCTGGGCGTGGGGGACCAAGGTGCTGGGCCTCGAATCCGATTCGACCGCAAGAGATCCCGAGCCGGTGACCTTGTCGTGACGGTGGTGGTGCCGCGGCGGGTCTGGGCCAAGGATCTCGACGCGCCCACGCTGTACGAGCTGCTCAAGCTCCGGGTCGAGGTGTTCGTCGTCGAACAGGCCTGCCCCTACCCGGAACTCGACGGCCGTGACCTGCTCGCCGAGACGCGGCACTTCTGGCTCGAACAGGCCGAGGGGCCCGAACCGGGCACCGTCGTCTGCAATCTGCGCCTGACCGAGGAACACGCGGGCGGGGAGAAGGCCTTCCGGATCGGGCGCGTGTGCACCAAGCGCGAGGCCCGCGGGCAAGGCCACACCACCCGGCTGCTGCAGGCCGCGCTGGCCGAGGTCGGCGATTACCCATGCCGGATCAACGCCCAGACCTACCTGCAGGGGCTCTACGCCCGGCACGGCTTCCTGCCCGACGGCGAGGAGTTCGTCGAGGATGGCATTCCGCACGTGCCGATGCTGCGGGCGGGTGTGGCCCGAGTCGAACAAGCGAGGTAGCGACATCACCAGTTCATTTCCATTCAGCGCGATCGTCGGCCACGACCAACTGCGGTTGGCGCTCGTGTTGTGCGCGGTGCGCCCGGAGATCGGCGGGGTGCTGATCCGCGGCGAGAAGGGCACCGCGAAGTCGACGGCCGTGCGCGCGTTGGCCGACATCCTGGCCCAGATCGACGACGCCCGGTTGGTGGAGCTGCCGATCGGGGCCACCGAGGACCGGGTGGTGGGATCGCTGGACCTGCAGAAGGTGCTGCGCGACGGCGAACACGCGTTCTCGCCGGGGCTGCTCTCGCGCGCGCATCGCGGCGTGCTCTACGTCGACGAGGTGAACCTGCTGCACGACCACCTGGTCGACGTGCTGCTCGACGCCGCGGCGATGGGCCGGGTCCATGTCGAGCGCGACGGCGTCTCGCACTCCTACGAGGCGCGCTTCGTCCTGATCGGCACCATGAACCCGGAGGAGGGCGAGCTGCGCCCACAGCTGCTGGACCGCTTCGGGCTGACCGTGGACGTGCGGGCCTCCCGCGACGTCGACGTGCGCACCGAGGTCATCCGCGCGCGGCTGGCCTACGAGGCCGATCCGCAGGAATTCGCGGCGCGGTTCGCCGCCGCCGACACCGAGGTGGCCCAGCGGATCGCCGCCGCGCGGGCCCGGGTGCCGCAGATCACGCTCACCGACGACGACCTGCGCCGGATCGCGGCGTTGTGCGCGGCCTTCGACGTCGACGGGATGCGCGCGGATCTGGTGGTGGCGCGCACCGCGGTCGCGCACGCCGCCTGGCGGGGCGCCGATGCCGTCGAGGTGGAGGACATCCGGGTGGCCGCCGAACTGGCGTTGCCGCACCGACGTCGACGCGACCCGTTCGACGACCCCGGTCTGGACCCCGGCGTCCTGGACGAGGCGCTGGAAGACAGCGAGCCCGAGCCGGACCCGGACCCGCCCGGCGGCGGCAGCCCCGAACCCGGCGCGGACTCCGAACAGCCACCGGCCCAAGGAGAGTCACCGGCGGCCGGCCCGCCGCCGAGCAAGCCCAGTGCGCCGCCGGCGCCGGTCTTCCGCACCCGCGCGCTGCGCGTGCCCGGGGTGGGGGAGGGCGCGCCCGGACGGCGCTCGACCGCACGCAACCGCACCGGTGGGGTGGTCGGGGTCAGTCCGACCGACCGCGGCGACGGCCTGCACGTGTTCGCCACCATGCTGGCCGCGGCCGCCCGGTCGACGGGTCCGGGCCGGATCCGGCCCGCGGTCGACGACGTGCGGCAATCGATCCGGGAGGGTCGCGAGGGCAACCTGGTGATCTTCGTCGTCGACGCCTCGGGCTCGATGGCCGCCCGCGACCGGATGTCGGCGGTCGGCGGCGCGGCCCAGTCGCTGCTGCGCGACGCCTACCAGCGCCGGGACAAGGTCGCGGTCATCACCTTCCGCGGCGCCGACGCCCGGGTGCTGCTGCCGCCGACCTCGTCGTCCTACATCGCCTCGCGGCGCCTGGCCCGGTTCGACACCGGCGGAAAGACGCCGCTGGCGCAGGGTCTGCTGCGCGCCGCGGAGGTGGTGCGCCGGGAGAAGGCCCGCGATCGCACCCGGCGACCCCTGGTCGTGGTCCTGACCGACGGCCGCGCCACCGGCGGGCCGGACCCGTTGGGCCGCACCCGGATCGCCGCGGCCCGGCTGGTGGCCGAGGGGGCCGCGGCGGTGGTGGTCGACTGCGAGAACTCCTACGTGCGGCTGGGTTTGGCGGCCGAGTTGGCGACCGCGCTGGACGCGCCGGTGCTGCGGCTCGAGCAGTTGCGCGCCGACACCCTGACCGACGTCGTCCGCGACGCCGCCTGATCCGGATATTCGATGCCGCAGACTCCGCGCACCGCGCCGGCGGTGGTGATCGCCGCTCCCGCCTCGGGTAGTGGAAAGACCACGGTCGCAACGGGATTGATGGCGGCGCTCAAGCGCGCCGGGCACCGGGTGGCGGGGTTCAAGGTCGGACCGGACTTCATCGACCCCGGCTACCACGCGCTGGCCACCGGCCGGCCGGGACGCAACCTGGATCCGGTGCTGGTGCCGCCCGCCCAGATCGCGCCGCTGTACGCCCACGGCGCCACGGGCTGCGACATCGCGGTCATCGAGGGCGTGATGGGCCTGTTCGACGGCCGGATCGAGCCGGGCGTCACCGGGCCCGCGGCCGGATCCACGGCACAGGTCGCCGGGCTGCTCGGGGCGCCGGTGGTCCTGGTCGTCGACGCCCGCGGGCAGAGCCACAGCATCGCGGCGCTGCTGCACGGCTTCTCGACGTTCGACCCCGGCACCCGGCTCGCCGGGGTGATCCTGAACCGGGTCGGCAGCGCCCGGCACGAGCAGGTGCTGCGCCAGGCCTGCGATGCGGCCGGCGTCCCGGTGCTCGGCGCGATCCCGCGGGTGGCGGAGCTGGCGGTGCCGTCGCGGCATCTGGGCCTGGTCACCGCGACCGAACACGGCGGGCAGGCGCGCGCCGCGGTGCAGGCCATGGGCGAGCTGATCGGCCGCCACGTCGACCTCGCCGCGCTGCTGCGGGTCGCGGAAACCTCGGTGGCCACCGAGCCGTGGCGGGCCACCGACGCGATCTGCGACCCGGTGGCGGGCAACCCCGTGGTGGCCGTGGCCGCCGGGCGCGCGTTCACCTTCTCCTACGCCGAACACGCCGAGTTGCTGCGGGCGGCCGGCGCGCACGTCGCCGAGTTCGATCCGCTCGTCGACGCGCTGCCGGCGCACACCGCTGCGCTGGTGCTGCCCGGCGGCTTCCCGGAGCAGTACCCGGGCGAACTGTCCGCCAACGAGGCGCTGCGCCGCGGGGTGGCCGAACTGGCCGCGCGCGGGCCGATCTACGCCGAATGCGCGGGCCTGACCTACCTGATGAGCGACCTCGACGGGCACCAAATGTGTGATGTGCTGCACGGTTCGGCGCGGTTCACCGAGCGCCTGACCCTGGGTTACCGCGACGCGGTCGCCGCCGCGGACTCGGTCCTGCACGCCACCGGGGCTCGCGTGACCGGCCATGAATTCCACCGCACCGCAGTCGAATTCAATGCCGAGTACCCCGCGGCGTGGATGTATCGCGGCACCGACGGCGCCACGGTGCGCGACGGCGCGGTCCACGGCGGCGTGCACGCGTCCTACCTGCACACCCATCCCGTGGCGGAGCCGGCCGCGGTGCGTCGCTTCGTGGCCCATGCCGCAGCGTCTAAGCTCGGCGGGTGACCGATAACGCCTACCTCGTCGGCCTGCGACTCGCGGGCAAGAAGGTCGTGGTGGTCGGCGGCGGCACGGTAGCCCAGCGCCGCCTCGGCCTGCTGGTGTCCAGCGGCGCCGACGTGCACGTGATTGCCCGCGCCGCCACCCCCGCCGTCGAGGCGATGGCCGGCGCCACGGTGATCCTGCGCGACTACCGCGACGGCGACCTGGCCGACGCCTGGTACGTGATCGCCGCCACCGACGACGCGGAGGTCAACGCGGCCGTGGTCGCCGAGGCCGAGCGTCGACAGATCTTCTGCGTGCGGGCCGACATCGCCCGCGAGGGCACGGCGCTGACCCCGGCCACCTTCGAGTACGACGGGCTGGCGGTCGGGGTGCTCGCCGGCGGGGAGCACCGCCGCTCGGCGGCCATCCGCACCGCCATCCGGGAGGCGCTGCAGGCCGGCGTCATCGGCGAGGCCCACGACCCGGAGGGCCCGACGGCGCGCAAGGGCACGGTCGCCCTCGTCGGCGGCGGCCCCGGCGACCCCGAACTGGTCACGGTGCGGGGACGGCGGCTGCTGGCCCACGCCGACGTGGTGGTCGCCGACCGCTTGGCACCGGCCGAACTGCTGGCCGAACTGCCCGCGCACGTCGAGGTGATCGACGCGGCGAAGATCCCGTACGGCCGGGCGATGGCCCAGGACGCCATCAACGAGTTGCTGATCAGCCGGGCCCGCGCCGGCAACTTCGTGGTCCGCTTCAAGGGCGGGGATCCGTTCGTCTTCGCGCGCGGCTATGAGGAAGTCATCGCCTGCACCGAGGCTGGGATCCCGGTCACAGTCGTTCCCGGCGTCACCAGCGCCATCGGGGTGCCCGCGATGGCGGGCGTGCCCGTCACCCATCGGGGCGTCAACCACGAGTTTGTGGTGGTCAGCGGCCATCTGGCGCCCGATCACCCCGATTCGCTGGTGAACTGGCCGGCGCTGGCGGCGATGTCCGGCACCATCGTGCTGCTGATGGGCGTCGAGCGGATCGAACTGTTCGCCGAGGCGCTGCTGCGCGGCGGTCGGGCCGCGGACACCCCGGTGATCGCGATCCAACACGGCACCACCTCGGCCGAGCGGGTGGTGCGCGCCCGGCTGGACAAGATTGCCGAAACCGTTCGGGCAGAGGCCATCCGGCCGCCGGCGATCATCGTCATCGGGCAGGTCGTGGGGGTTCCGGAGGCGGCGGACGCGGCATCGAACTCGGCGTCTGACACGGCATTCTGAGCGGCCCGCGGAGGTCTCAGTTCGGTGTCACCCCGAACGCGCGAGCTTAAACTGCTCTTAATATTACTGTAGGGTAGCCGATTATGACGGCTCTCAACGATGCAGAGCGTGCGGAGTCTGCCAAGGCTGAAGGTCGCGCGCTCCCGGCGCGGGTGGGTTCGGCCCTCGAGCGGACCGGAAAGTCCCTGCCGACCTGGCTGCCGTCGCGTCGGTTCATCTACGCGGTGATCGCCATCGGTGGCATGCAGCTGCTGGCCACCATGGACAGCACCATCGCCATCGTCGCGCTGCCGCAGATCCAGGACGAGCTCGCGCTCTCCGATGCCGGCCGCAGCTGGGTGATCACGGCCTACGTGCTGACCTTCGGCGGTCTGATGCTGCTCGGCGGCCGACTCGGCGACACGATCGGGCGCAAGCGCACCTTCATCGTCGGCGTCGCGCTGTTCACCATCGCCTCCATCCTGTGCGGCATCGCCTGGGACGAGGCCACGCTGGTGGTCGCGCGGCTGCTGCAGGGTGTCGGCGCGGCGATCGCCAGCCCCACCGGCCTGGCGCTGGTGGCCACCACCTTCCCGAAGGGACCGGCCCGCAACGCGGCCACCGCGGTGTTCGCGGCCATGACCGGCATCGGCTCGGTCCTGGGCCTGGTGGTCGGCGGCGCGCTGACCGAGGTGTCCTGGCGGCTGGCCTTCCTGGTCAACGTGCCGATCGGCCTGCTGGTCATCTACCTGGCGCACACCACGCTGCGCGAGACCCAGCGCGAGCGGATGAAGCTCGACGCGGCCGGTGCGCTGCTGGCCACGCTGGGCTGTACCGCGGCGGTGTTCGGCTTCTCCAGCGGACCCGAGCACGGCTGGATCACCCCGATCACCATCGGCTCGGGGCTGGCGGCGCTGGTCTTCTTCGTGGCGTTCGTCATCGTCGAGCGCTCGGCGGTTAACCCCGTCGTGCCCTTCGAGCTGTTCAAGGACCGCAACCGGCTGGCCACCTTCGGCGCGATCTTCATGGCCGGCGGCGTGCTGTTCACGCTGACCGTGCTCATCGGCCTGTACGTGCAGGACATCCTGGGCTACAGCGCGCTGCGGGCCGGTATCGGCTTCATCCCGTTCGTGATCGGCATGGGTATCGGCCTGGGCGCCTCGTCGCAGCTGGTGCGGATGTTCCCGCCGCGCGTGCTGGTCATCGCCGGCGGCGTCATCGTGCTGGGGGCCATGCTGTACGGCTCGACGCTCAACGCCGGGATCCCGTACTTCCCGAACCTGGTGGTGCCCATCACCGTCGGCGGCATCGGCATCGGCATGATCGTGGTCCCGCTGATGCTGTCGGCGATCGCCGGCGTCGGATTCGACCAGATCGGTCCGGTCTCGGCCATCGCGCTGATGCTGCAGAACCTGGGCGGTCCGATGGTGCTGGCCATCATCCAGGCCGTCATCACCTCCCGCACGCTGTACCTGGGCGGTACCACCGGCCCGGTGAAGAACATGAACGACGCGCAGTTGGCGGCGCTGGACACCGGCTACACCTACGGCCTGCTGTGGGTGGCCGCCGTCGCCGTGCTGGTCGGCGCGGCCGCGCTGTTCATCGGCTACACCGCCAAGCAGGTCGCCCACGCGCAGGAGGTCAAGGACGCCCTCGACGCCGGGGAGCTCTAGCCCCGGCGCACTCAGTAAGCTGGCCCGCTGTGATCACCCGTATGTCGGAGCTGTTCGTGCGGACGCTTCGAGACGACCCCGCCGATGCCGAAGTCCCCAGCCACAAGCTGCTCATCCGAGCCGGCTACGTCCGGCCCATCGGGCCCGGGCTGTACAGCTGGCTGCCGTTGGGGCTGCGGGTGTTGCGCCGCATCGAGCAGGTGGTGCGCGACGAGATGGCCGCCATCGGCGGGCAGGAGATCCTGTTTCCCGCGCTGCTGCCGCGCGCGCCCTATGAGACGACGAACCGGTGGACCGAGTACGGCGACACCCTGTTCCGGCTGCAGGACCGGCGCCGCAACGACTACCTGCTGGGGCCCACCCACGAGGAACTGTTCACCCTGACGGTGAAGGGGGAGTACAGCTCCTACAAGGACTTCCCGCTGATCCTGTTCCAGATCCAGACCAAGTACCGCGACGAGGCCCGCCCGCGGGCCGGAATCCTGCGCGGCCGCGAGTTCGTCATGAAGGACTCGTACTCGTTCGACGTCGACGACGACGGGCTCCAGCGGGCCTACGACGCGCACCGCGCGGCCTATCAGCGCATCTTCGACCGCCTGGACGTGCGCTACGTGATCGTCTCGGCGGTGTCGGGGGCCATGGGCGGCAGCGCCTCGGAGGAGTTCCTCGCCGAGAGCGAGGTGGGCGAGGACACCTTCGTGCGCTGCCTGGAATCCGGCTACGCCGCCAACGTCGAGGCCGTGGTGACCACGCCGCCGGCGCCGATCCCGTTCGAGGGTTTGCCCGCGCCGGTCGTCCACGACACCGGCGATACCCCGACGATCGCGACGCTGGTCGACTGGGCCAACACCGCCGGCCTGGGCCGCGAGGTCACCGCCGCCGACACGCTGAAGAACGTGCTGCTCAAGGTGCGCCAACCCGGCGGCGACTGGGAACTGCTGGCCGTCGGTGTGCCCGGGGACCGCGAGGTCGACGACAAGCGCCTGGCGGCCGCGCTGGAGCCGGCCGAGCACGCGATGCTCGCCGACGAGGACTTCGGCCGGTACCCGTTCCTGGTGAAGGGCTACATCGGACCGAAGGCGTTGTTGGACAACGGTGTTCGCTACCTGGTGGATCCGCGCATCGTCGACGGCACCGCGTGGATCACCGGCGCCGACGCCCCCGGCAAGCACGTGGTCGACCTGGTGGCCGGGCGCGACTTCACCCCGGACGGCACCATCGAGGCCGCCGACGTACGCGACGGGGACCCCTCCCCGGACGGCGCGGGGGCCCTGGTCAGCGCCCGCGGCATCGAGATCGGCCACATCTTCCAGCTCGGCCGCAAGTACGCCGATGCGTTCTCCGCCGATGTGCTCGGCGAGAACGGCAAGCCGGTGCGCCTGACGATGGGCTCCTACGGCATCGGGGTCTCCCGGATGGTCGCCGTGCTGGCCGAACAGCACCACGACGAGCTGGGCCTGCGCTGGCCCAGCAGCGTCGCCCCGTTCGACGTGCACCTGGTGATCGCCAACAAGGACGCCGCCGCGCGCACCGGGGCCGGCGAGCTGGCCGCCGAACTCGACGGGCTGGGCCTGGACGTGCTGCTCGACGACCGGACCGCCTCACCCGGGGTGAAGTTCAAGGACGCCGAGCTGATCGGCGTGCCCTGGATCGTGGTGGTCGGCCGCGGCTGGTCCGAGGGCGCGGTGGAACTGCGCAACCGGTTCAGCGGCGAGACCCAGCAGATCGCCGTCGACGGTGCGGCCGCCGCGATCGCCGCGGCGCTGGCCTGACGCGCTATTCGGTGCCGCCGGGGAACGCCGTCGTCACCGGCCAGATCTTCAGCGTCTGCTTCCAGAAAGCGGCGTTGACCGCGCACTGGGTCAGCGCCGAGACCGCGTAGGCGCGCTCGTCGTGGTCGTCGGTCTGCTCGACCACGGCCCGCCACGCCACGGCGGCGTCGTTCTCCATGCGCACGGCCAGGTTGGCGGCGTCGATCGGCCCGTCGACCGCCATGGGGAGCTGATAGCCCGCGGCCACCAGCGGCGGGTCCACCGATCGGCGCGCCAGCATGTCCAGCAGCGCCTCGCGGTGTTCGCGGTGCGCGCCGATGGCCTTGGCCACCAGGTAGTTGTCCTCCGGGGTGGAGCGCGCCGACACGATCCCGTAGCCGTAGACGGTGGCGTGTGCGGTCACCAGGGCGTCGAACAGGGCCGCCGCGGGCGGTTCGGTCGGCCGCTGCGGTTCCGGCGAATTGACCGGCGAGGTCATGAGGCCCCTCCCGGGGTCGGCAGGGTGACGGTGACCGAGGCGGTGCAGGCCGCGGCGATCGAGGCCAGCAGGCCCGCGCGATAACCCGACAGGTCCGCGGCCACCCGGGTGGCCTCCTCCGCCGAGACGCGCAACGCGTCGACGACCTCGGCGACCGTGGGCGCGGGCGTCGGCGCCGCCGTGGCGTCCGGGGCGGCGGTGGCGGAAGTTGTCGTGGTCGGGCCGGCGTGGCCGGCCGTGCGGGCGATCTCGTCGGCCAGCGCCTCGGCGTGCTGGGCGCGCTCGGCGGCGATCTGGGTCAGCGCCGGCGCCAGGGCGGGTTCCGCAGCGGTCGCCGCGGCGCGGGCCAACTCGGCGTCCGCCTGGGCCATCTCCTGGGGTTTCTGCAGCGGATCGACCTCGGGTTCCCGCTCGGCGCCGCACGCCGTCGCGGTCCCGGCGGTCGCCGCGATCAGCGCCAGGCCGAGAACTCCGCGGCCGGCGCCCACCAACACGTCACGCCTGCGCACGCACCACATCCTGCCATCACCGCGGCGCGGGCCCGGGCGGAGGCGGCCGCCCGATCCGGTCAAGGGTCGGCGAATCCTGGCGTATCGTGGGGCATTGGTGTCGCGGGCAGCCGCGACTGCTGGCCGCACAACTCAAGATGAGGAGCCTTGCCGTGACGCAGCGCACCGGATCGACCGGGGGGCTACCCGCGCCGTCGCAGGTAATCGATCTCCTCGGTGCGGAATTCGAACGCGCGGGCTACGAGGTCGAGGACGTCGTCGTCGACGCCGCGGCCCGGCCGCCCAAGATCGTCGTGGTGGCCGACGGCGACACGCCCCTGAATCTGGACACCGTCGCCGAGTTGTCCCGGGCTGCTTCGGAACTGCTCGACCCCGTGACCGAGGCGAGCGTGCCCTACATCCTGGAGGTGACCTCGCCCGGCGTCGACCGCCCGCTGACCGCCCCGAAACACTTCCGCCGCGCGCACGGCCGCAAGGTCGAACTGACGCTGGCCGAGGGCTCCGCGCTGGTGGGCCGCGTCGCCGAGGTGGACGACGGCGTGCTCACGGTGGTGGTCCGCGCCCGCTCGGACTTCGAGCTGCGCCAGATCAAACTTGACGACATTGCCAAAGCCGTTGTCCAGGTGGACTTTTCCTCACCGAGCAAACGAGAGTTGGAGCTGGTGGGCCAAACCGGAAGAGGGGCCGATTAATGAACATCGACATGGCCGCACTGCACGCGATCGAAGTGGACCGTGGAATTCCGGCGGGCGAACTCCTCGAGACCATCAAGTCGGCGCTGCTGACCGCCTACCGGCACACCGAGGGGCATCAACCCGACGCGAGCATCGACATCGACCGCAAGACGGGCGAGGTCAAGGTCATCGCGCGCGAGCACGACGACGAGGGTCGCGTCATCAGCGAGTGGGACGACACCCCCGACGGGTTCGGCCGGGTCGCGGCGACCACGGCCCGGCAGGTCATGCTGCAGCGCTTCCGGGATGCCGAGAACGAGAAGATCTACGGCGAGTTCTCGGCCCGCGAGGGCGACATCGTCGCCGGGGTCATCCAGCGCGATGCGCGCGCCAACGCCCGCGGCGAGGTGGTGCTGCGGATGGGCAGCGAGACCAAGTACTCCGAGGGCGTCATCCCGTCGTCGGAGCAGGTGCCGGGCGAGTCCTACGAGCACGGCGACCGGCTGCGCTGCTTCGTGCTCGGTGTGACGCGGGGCGCGCGCGAACCCCAGATCCGGCTCTCGCGCACCCACCCCAACCTGGTGCGCAAGCTGTTCTCGCTGGAGGTGCCCGAGATCGCCGACGGCTCGGTCGACATCGTCGCCGTCGCGCGGGAGGCCGGCCACCGGTCCAAGATCGCGGTGACCTCCCGCGTGTCGGGGCTCAACGCCAAGGGCGCGTGCATCGGGCCCATGGGGCAGCGGGTGCGCAACGTGATGAGCGAGCTGTCCGGCGAGAAGATCGACATCATCGACTACGACGAGGACCCGGCGCGGTTCGTGGCCAACGCGTTGTCGCCGGCCAAGGTGGTCTCGGTGTCGATCATCGACCCCAACACCCGCGCGGCCCGCGTCGTGGTGCCCGACTTCCAATTGTCGCTGGCCATCGGCAAGGAGGGGCAGAACGCGCGGTTGGCCGCCCGGCTCACCGGCTGGCGCATCGATATCCGCAGCGACGCCGAAATCCCTGCTGAGGAGGCCGAACGTCCCGATTCCGCGCGCGGTGCGGCGCGCGAGGGTTAGCCGGCGAACCGCAAGCGACGCTGGTTCAGGGCACTGTTGCGGTAACGGTAGACTGAGCCGTGATCCAGCGCGAGAATTCGGTCCTCATCACACGGAAGCATCGCCGTACCGCCGGTCCGGTGCGGACGTGTGTCGGGTGCCGGAAGCGAGAGCTGGCCGTCGATCTGGTTCGGGTAGTGGCCGAGCTCGACAATGATGACCAACGCCAGCATGGCGTCGCCGTCATTGTTGACACGGCAGGTAATCTTCCTGGTCGGGGTGCGTGGTTGCATCCCGATCCGCAGTGCCTGCAGGAATCGCTTCGACGGCGAGCCTTTGCACGAGCACTGCGTATCACCGGTCCACCGGACACGTCCGCGGTGGTCGAGTACTTCGAGCACATCGAAGCACCCGATGACCTCGGTGAGAAGAACAGGTAGCGAAGAACATGAGCACACCGTGAAGTCCCGATGACCATGCGTCATAGCTAGAACCGAGGCGTCGGCCGACCACCGCTGCCGCCTCCAGATGAGGAGAAGTAGTGGCAAAGGCCCGCGTGCACGAGTTGGCTAAGGAACTCGGTGTCACCAGCAAGGAAGTCCTCGCTCGCCTGAGTGAGCAGGGCGAATTCGTGAAATCGGCGTCGTCGACGGTGGAAGCACCCGTCGCGCGTCGACTCCGGGAATCGTTCGGGGGCGGCAAGGCGGCCGAGAAGGCGCCGCAGAAGTCCGCCCCGGCACCCGCAAAAGCCCCGGCGAAGGCCGCCCCGGCCCCGGCTCCGGCGGCTCCGGCCGCGGCGGCGCCGGCGACCCCCGGCCCCAAGCCCGGCGGCCCCAAGCCGGGAGCCCCCAAACCCGCGGCTCCGACCCCGCCTCCGGCGGCCACCCCGCCCGCGGCGGCGACCCCGCCGGCCGCGGCCGCGCAAGCCCCGGCCGCCCCGACCCCCGGAGCCACCCCCGCGCCGCCTCGGCCCGCGACCCCCGGTCCCAAGCCGGGTATGCCGCGTCCGCCGCGCGTGGGCAACAACCCGTTCTCGACGCAGCAGCCGGTCGAACGCCCGGCCCCGCGTCCCCAGGGCCCGCGGCCCGGCCCCGGACCCGGCGGTCCGCGGCCCGGCCCCGGCGCCGTGCGTCCCGGCATCACGCCGGGCAACATGCCGCCCCGCCCCGCCACCGGTGCCCCCGGCCGCGGTGGCCCGCGTCCGGGCCCGCGGCCCGGTGGCGGTCCGCGTCCCGGCCCAGGTCAGGGCGGTCGTCCCGGCGGTGGCGGCGGCGGTAACTACCGCGGCGGCGGCCCCGGTGCAGGTGGCGCCGGTGCGGCGGCCGGTGGCTTCCGGGGTCGTCCCGGTGGCGGCGGTCGCCCCGGTCAGCGCGGCGGTGCCGCGGGTGCGTTCGGTCGGCCCGGCGGTGCGCCCCGACGCGGTCGCAAGTCGAAGCGGCAGAAGCGTCAGGAATACGACTCGATGCAGGCGCCGGTCGTCGGTGGCGTGCGGTTGCCGCACGGCAACGGCGAGACCATCCGGCTGGCCCGCGGAGCTTCCCTGTCCGACTTCGCCGAGAAGATCGACGCCAACCCGGCCGCGCTGGTGCAGGCGCTGTTCAACCTCGGTGAGATGGTCACCGCCACGCAGTCCGTCGGCGACGACACCCTGGAGTTGCTCGGCAGCGAGATGAACTTCAAGGTCCAGGTCGTTTCGCCGGAGGACGAGGACCGCGAACTGCTGGAATCCTTCGACCTCACCTACGGCGAGGACGAGGGCGGCGAGGAGGACCTCGAGTCCCGTCCGCCCGTGGTCACGGTCATGGGTCACGTCGACCACGGCAAGACCCGCCTGCTCGACACCATCCGCAAGGAGAACGTCGGCGAGGGCGAGGCCGGCGGCATCACCCAGCACATCGGTGCCTACCAGGTCACCGTCGAGCACGAGGGCGCCGATCGTCCGATCACCTTCATCGACACCCCGGGTCACGAGGCGTTCACCGCCATGCGCGCCCGCGGCGCCAAGGCCACCGACATCGCGATCCTGGTGGTCGCCGCCGACGACGGCGTCATGCCGCAGACGGTGGAGGCGATCAACCACGCGCAGGCGGCCGACGTGCCGATCGTGGTGGCGGTCAACAAGATCGACAAGGAGGGCGCCGACCCGACCAAGATCCGTTCGCAGCTCACCGAGTACAACCTGGTGGCCGAGGACTTCGGCGGCGAGACCATGTTCGTCGACATCTCCGCCAAGCAGGGCACCAACATCGAGAACCTGCTCGAGGCGGTCCTGCTGACGGCCGACGCCGCCCTGGACCTGCGGGCCAACCCCGACATGGAGGCCCAGGGTGTGGCGATCGAGGCGCACCTGGACCGCGGTCGCGGCCCGGTGGCCACCGTGCTCATCCAGCGCGGCACCCTGCGGGTCGGCGACTCGATCGTCGCCGGCGACGCCTACGGGCGTGTGCGCCGGATGATCGACGAGCACGGCGACGACGTCGAAGAGGCGTCGCCGTCGCGGCCCGTGCAGGTCGTCGGGTTCACCTCGGTGCCGGGTGCCGGCGACAACCTGCTGGTGGTCGACGAGGACCGGATCGCCCGCCAGATCGCCGACCGGCGCAGCGCGCGCAAGCGCAACGCGTTGGCCGCGCGCTCGCGCAAGCGGATCAGCCTGGACGATCTGGATGCGGCGCTGAAGGAAACCAGCCAGCTCAACCTGATCCTGAAGGGCGACAACTCCGGCACCGTCGAGGCGCTGGAAGAGGCGCTGCTGGGCATCGAGATCGACGACGAGGTGGAACTGCGCGTCATCGACCGCGGCGTCGGTGGGGTCACCGAGACCAACGTCAACCTGGCGTCGGCCTCGGATGCGATCATCATCGGCTTCAACGTGCGCGCCGAGGGCAAGGCCACCGAGTTGGCCAACCGCGACGGTGTGGACATCCGCTACTACTCGGTGATCTACCAGGCCATCGACGAGATCCAGAGCGCGCTCAAGGGCATGCTCAAGCCGATCTACGAGGAGAAGGAACTCGGCCGCGCCGAGATCCGGGCCATCTTCCGGTCGTCGAAGGTCGGCAACATCGCCGGCTGCCTGGTCACCTCGGGCATCATGCGGCGCAACGCCAAGGCGCGGTTGCTGCGTGACAACGTCGTGGTCGCCGAGAACCTGACGGTGTCCTCGCTCAAGCGCGAGAAGGACGACGCCACCGAGGTCCGCGAGGGCTACGAGTGCGGTCTGACGTTGACCTACAACGACATCAAGGAAGGCGACGTCATCGAGACCTACGAGCTGGTCGAGAAGGACCGCGGGTAGAGCAGATGGCAGATCCGGCACGGGCCAAACGGCTGGCCAAGCGGATCTCGACGATCGTCGCCTCGGCGATCGAGTACGAGATCAAGGATCCGCGGCTGGCGGGCGTGACGATCACCGATGCCAAGGTCACCGGTGATCTGCACGACGCCACGCTGTACTACACGGTGCTGGGCCGCAACCTCGACGAGGAACCCGACTACGTCGGGGCGGCGGCCGCACTGGAGCGCGCCAAGGGCGTACTGCGCACGAAAGTCGGTGCGGGGACGGGGGTTCGGTACACCCCGACACTGACCTTCGAGCGCGACACCGTGCCCGATGCGGCGCATCGGATGGAGGAGCTGCTGGCCCGGGCCCGGGCGGCGGATGCCGACCTGGCGCGGGTTCGCGAGGGTGCCAAGCCGGCGGGGGAGGCCGACCCGTACCGTGTCACTGGGGTGGAGGGCAACGAGGGGGCCCAACATACCGACTCCGAGGACACCGGTGACGGCGATCGAACCGACGACTGAGACCGCACCAGTAGGCGCCCGCGTCGACGCGCACGGGGCCGCCGACGCGCTGTCGCGTGCCCGCAGTGTCGTCATCGTCGCGCATGTCTATCCCGACGCTGACACCATTGGGGCGGGCCTGGCCCTGGCCCAGGTGCTCGAGCAGGCCGGCAAGCTGGTGACGGTGAGCTTCGCCGCGCCGGCGCTGCTGCCCGAGTCGCTGCAGAGCCTGCCCGGCGGTCACCTGCTGGCGCGCCCGGACCAGGTGGATCCGCACCCTGATCTGGTGGTCACGGTCGACATCCCGAGCGTGAGCCGGCTCGGGGGGCTGCAGGTGTTGCTGGGCCCGGACTCCGACGGCTCCCGGCCCGAGGTGCTCGTCATCGATCACCACGCCTCCAACCACCTCTTCGGCAGCGTGAACTACGTGGACCCGTCGGCGGATTCGACGACGCTGCTGATCGCCGAGTTGCTGGATGCCTGGGGCAAGCCGATCGACAAGTTCGTGGCGCACTGCCTGTACGCGGGCCTGATCACCGACACCGGATCGTTCCGCTGGGCCAGCGCGCGGGCGCATCGGCTGGCGGCTCGGCTGGTCGAACTCGGCGTCGACAACGCCTCGATCAGCCGCACGCTGCTCGACACCCACCCGTTCTCGTGGCTGCCGATGCTGTCGCGGGTGCTGTCGTCGGCGCAGCTGATCCCGGACGCGCTGGACGGCCGCGGGATGGTGTATGCCGTCGTCGCGCACCACGAATGGTCGGATGCGCGGCCCGAGGAAGTCGAGAGCATCGTCGACATCGTGCGCACCGCGCAGCAGGCCGAGGTCTCGGCGGTGTTCAAGGAGATCGAACCGGAGCACTGGTCGGTGTCGTTGCGCGCCAAGGCCTACGACTTGACCACGCTGGCAACGGGTTTCGGTGGTGGCGGGCATCACTTTGCCGCCGGCTATTCGACGAACGGTCCGGTTGCCGAGGTGGTCGAGGAGTTGCGTGTCGCCCTCGGGTGATCCGGAAGCGCCCTCGAGTCGTACCATCGCCGGACTGGCGCTGCCCGCCCTGGGCGTGCTGGCCGCCGAGCCGCTGTACCTGTTGTTCGACATCGCGGTGGTGGGCCGCCTCGGTGCGCTCGCCCTGGCCGGTCTGGCCATCGGCGGACTGATCCTGGCGCTGGTCGCCTCGCAGGGCACGTTCCTGTCCTACGGCACCACCGCGCGCTCGGCCCGGCACTACGGTGCCGGCGACCGGACGGCCGCCCTCGGCGAGGGCGTTCAGGCCACCTGGCTCGCCGTCGGCGTGGGATTGCTGATCATCGCCGTGGTGCAGGCTTTCGCGGCCCCCATCGTGACCGTGATCGCCGGCGCCGAGGACATCGCCGACGCCGCGCTGCCGTGGCTGCGGATCGCCATCCTGGGCGCCCCGGCCATCCTGATCTCGCTGGCCGGCAACGGCTGGATGCGCGGCGTGCAGGACACCGTGCGCCCGCTGCGGTACGTCATCATCGGCTTCGGGCTCTCGGCGGTGCTGTGCCCGCTGCTGGTCTACGGCTGGCTGGGGATGCCGCGGCTGGAGTTGGCCGGGTCCGCGGTGGCCAACGTGTGCGGTCAGTGGCTGGCCGCGGCGCTGTTCTGCCGCGCGTTGCTGGTCGAGCGGGTGCCGCTGCGGCCCAATCCGGATGTGCTGCGCTCCCAGGCGGTGATGGGCCGTGATCTGCTGTTGCGCTCGTTGGCGTTCCAGGCCTGCTTCGTCTCCGCGGCCGCCGTCGCCGCGCGGTTCGGCGCGGCGGCAGTGGCCGCGCACCAGGTGGTGCTGCAGCTGTGGAGCTTCCTGTCGCTGGCGCTGGATTCGCTGGCGATCGCCGCGCAGGCGCTGGTGGGCGCGGCGTTGGGCGGGGGGCGCGCCGCGCACGCCAAGGCCGTCGCTGGCCGGGTGACGCTGTTCTCCACCGCGGCCGCGGTGGGCCTGGCCCTGGTGATGGCCGCTGGCTCTTCGGTGTTCCCCAAGGTGTTCACCACCGATCAGGCCGTGCTGGACAGCATCGGGGTGCCGTGGTGGTTCCTGGTGGCCCAATTGCCGGTCGCCGGTGTGGTTTTCGCGCTCGACGGGGTACTGCTGGGCGCCGGGGACGCGAAGTTCATGCGCAACGCCACCCTGGCCAGTGCGCTGCTGGGCTTCCTGCCGCTGATCTGGTTGTCGCTGGTGTTCGACTGGGGCCTGTGGGGGATCTGGGCCGGGCTGTCGACGTTCATGGTGCTGCGACTGGTGTTCGTCGGCGCGCGGACGCTGTCGGGCCGCTGGGCGGTCTAGAGCGGGGGATCGGCCCGCGCGCGAAGGGTCAATCCGCGGCGGTGGGGCTGCCGAGCAGATCGCGCACTCGGTTGGCCACCCGGATGAATTCGGGCCGCTCCATTGTCTCCCCGTAAGCGCGCTCCGCCGGGAGGTCGACGTCCTGGATCTCGACGATGCGGCCGGGCCGGGGGCTCATCACCACGACGCGGTTGGCCAGATATACGGCCTCGGCCACCGAGTGGGTCACCAACACCACCGTGGTGCCGGTCTCGCGCCAGATGCGATGCAACTCGACGTTCATCTTCTCTCTGGTGAGAGCGTCCAGCGCACCGAACGGCTCGTCCATCAGCAGGACCCCGGGTTCGTGGAGCAGCGCGCGACACAGCGAAACGCGTTGCTGCATACCGCCGGACAACTCGTGGGGTAGGGCGCTTTCGAATCCAGTGAGTCCGGTCATCTCCAGCAGGTAATCGCAGCGCTGCTGGGCGGCCTTGCGGGGCATGCCGCGCATCTCCGCCTGCAACAGCACGTTCTTGCGCACGGAACGCCACTCCAGGAGCGCGGCGCGCTGGAATACGTAACCGATCCCTCGTTGCGGCCCCTGGACTGGTTTTCCGCGCAGCCGCACATCGCCGGCGGTGGATGCCGTGAGCCCGGCGATGACCTTGAGCAGCGTCGATTTTCCGCAGCCCGACGGGCCCGCGATGGAGACGAACTCACCGTCGGCGACCCGCAGGTCGATGTCCTGCAGCGCGGTCACGGTGCCGCGCTTGGAGGAGAAAGTGACGGTCAGATCGTCGATCGCGATGGCGTTTTCGGTCACGGCGGTTTCCGGTGGGGACAGTGTCGCAGCGGTCATGTCGTTGCCCTCTCTGTCTACTGATCGGTCTTGGGGGCGAACGACGATTCCCAGTATGCACCGGGCTCCTTGGCCGACTCCAAGAGTCCGGCCTCGGTCAGCGTGCTGATGGTGGTGGTCCAGTCCTCCGCCGAGTTGGCGCCGGGGGGCAGGTCGGCGGTGGCCGGAGTGGACAACAACGGAATGGTCTGCTGCCACTGCTCCAACAACACCTCACGCGGCGGCATCTGCGGGTCCTTGCCCACCATCGCCTCCACCGCGGCCTCTGGGTCGGCGACGGCGGCGGCGAACGCCTCGCTGGTGGCGTCGACCATCGCCTGCACCAACTCGGGCTCGTCGGAGATGGTGGCGGTGTGCGCGATCAGGCCGTTGCTGAAGAAGTTCAGGCCGGCATCGGAATAGCGCAGATAATGCACGGCGCGTCCGCTCTTGTCGGCGATGGTCGGTCCCTGATCGTGGGAGAAGCCGATCAGGCCGTCGACCCGGCCGGACATCAAGGCGGACATCTTGCCGGCCGCGTCCAGGCTCTGTTGGGTGACCGCGTCGGCGGGCACGTCGACCTTGTCGAGATAGATCGGGAAGGTGGTGGTGGGGGCGTCACCGGCCGATACCGCGATGGTCCGGCCGACGAGGTCCTGCGGGGTCTCGATGCCGGAGTCGGCGAACACCTGCACGGCCGACGGTGTGGTCTGCAGGAAGACCCCGGTGCTCTTGATGTCGACACCCTTGTCGATGTTGCTCAGGACTGCCGGTGCGTCGGCCCAGCCGAAGTCCACCTTCGAGGTGCCCACGGCCTGGGCGGTCTTGGTGGAGCCTTGGCCGGCGTCGATCTGGAGGTCGATGCCGTGCTCGGCGAAGATGCCCTCCTGGACGCCGTAGTAGAACGGGGCGTGCTCACCGTACGGGTACCAGTTCAGCATCAGCGTGGACGACGAGGCTGAACCGTCTGCGGCAGGGGCATCTTCGGTGCTGCTGCCGCAGCCGGCGAGGGCCAGCATGGCGGCCGTGGCCGTGGCCGCGGCGACGGCGATGTGGGTTCGGTTGACGGACATGGCGAAGCTCCTATTCGGTGGGATCGATGGTCAGGCGGTGGCCGAATTGACCACGCGGCGTGACGAGTGCCAGGGGATGAGCAATTTCTCGGCGATCTCGATGATCGCGAACAGGACGATGCCGAGTGCCGACATGATGATCAACGCCGCGAAAAGCATTGCCGTGTCGATATTTCCGTTCGCCTGCAGAATGACGTAACCCAAACCTTCGTTGGCCCCGACAAACTCGCCGACGACGGCGCCGGTGACCGCAAGGGTGGCGGCCACCTTCAGGCCGGACATCAGCTGGGGCAAGGACGCGGGCAGTCGGATCTTCGCGAAGGTCTTGAACCGGCTGGCGCCCATCGTCGACGTGAGCTCGAGGATCTCCGGATCGACCGAGCGCATGCCGGCCAGCCCGGAGATCACGATCGGGAAGAACGCCATCAGCACGGCGACCAGGATCTTCGGCGATGGTCCGAAACCCAGCCACACGATGAACAGCGGCGCCACGGCGATCTTGGGGATGACCTGCGCGAAGAGGATGAGCGGATAGACCGTCTTCTCCAGGTTGGCCGAGTACACCATCACCACCGCCATGAGCACGCCCAGGACGGTCGCGATCACGAAGCCGACCAGAGTCTCCCAGGTGGTCACCCAGGTGTGTTGCACCAGGTAGGCCGCGTTGTCGGCGGCGGCACTCCAGGTATCGGCGGGCGACGGGAGGATGTAGGGCGCGACCAGGTCCGCCGCGGTGACTGCCCACCAGCCGGCCAAGAGCGCGACGACGAGCGCCAGGGGACGCCAGACAGAGGCCGCGGTGCTGCGCGGGGAGAAGATCTTTCGCGCGGGTGGTCGGGTGCGCGTGGAGGCCGATCCGGCGTCCGGTTTGCGGGCGCGGGCCGAAGTGGTTGCCGCCATGGGGATGTCCTCAAGGTCGCAGTTGCACGGGTCGAACATGCTGCAAGAGCTCGTCTCGTCCCGATTGGGAATGCGCTTTCCGAAGCCGGACCGACGATAACGTGATGTCGCACACACTGTCAACCACATTGCGAGGTGCGCCGCCGGGCGAGGCCAGCGGGACCAGGCTCAGTCCAGTCGCGTGCTGTCGCGCAGGATGACCCGCCCCGGCGCACTTTCGCGCAGGTCGGTCGCGGTATCCAGTGCCAGTTCGACGGCGCGGACGCCGATCTGTTCGAGTTCGAGTGCGACGGTGGTCAGGCTGGGGGTGTGGTCCCGCAGGGTCGGGATGTCGTCGAAGCCGGCGATGCACACGTCCTGGGGGACCCGGAGGTCGAGTTCGCGCCAGGCGGCGATGGCCCCGATGGCCATCACGTCGGTGACGGCGTATACGCAGACCGGCGGGGCCGCGGCGCCCGACTCGAGTTGCAATGCCGCCGCCAGGCGCCGGGCCGCGGAGTACCCGCCGTCGCGGGTGAACTCTCCGGATACCTCGACCGCCGTGTTCAGCCCCAGCTTGCACAGCGCGTCGACGAATCCGTTGCGCCGATCCACCGCGGTGCGGATGTTGCCCGGTCCGCCGATCACGGCGAACTGTCGGTGACCTTCGGCTACCAGGGCATCGGCCAATTCGGCTGAGGCGGCATAGTTTTCGGGCTCGACGGCACCGCCAAAGGCGAGCGGCTGGCCGATCACCACCAGGCGTCCGCCGTTGGCGCGATAGCGGTCGAACTCCACCTCCAGTTCCCGATCGAGGTCGCCACTTTGCCGGGAGCCGGCCAGCACGATCGCGTCGGCGCGGTGGGCGATGAAGGTACTCACCGAGTCCCGTTCGATGTCGAAGTCCCGGCCGGTGCTGGCGAGCAGTACCTGTTTGCCCGCGACGCGAGCCGCGGCCTGGGCGCCGCGCACGATCGAGGAGAAGTAGGGGTCGGCGATGTCATGGACGACCAGGCCGAGCAGGCCGGTGGAGGCGCGGGCCAGCGCCTGCGCCTGCGCGTTCGGAACGTAGCCGAGTTCGCGTGCGGCGGCGCGGACGCGGTCGGCCACGCCCGCGCCGGGAACCCGCGACGAGCCGTTGAGCACGCGCGATGCCGTTGCTTGGGACACGCCTGCGCGCAGCGCCACATCCTGCAGTGTTACCGCCGCCATCGTCGCTCCCGGTCCAGTTCGATCGCTCCGTGGTTGACCGGAGCGTGTTTGCAGTTTACCGTGGAAAGCGCATTCCGAAGTGCTGACACCGCCGCGCACGCCTCGCTCGAGGTGCTTGCGCCGCGCCCCACCAGACCGCACTCGCCTCGGCCACGATCCGCCGGGCACACCAGACAAGGAATCTGCACATGTCTTCATCTCCCGGCGCCGGCCGGCCAACACTGCGCATTGCGATGAACGGCGTGACCGGCCGAATGGGCTACCGGCAGCATCTGCTGCGGTCGATTCTCCCGTTGCGGGACACCGGCCTGCGGCTCGACGACGGCACCCGGGTGACGGTGGAACCCATCCTGGTGGGCCGCAACGCCGACAAGCTCGCCGAGTTGGCCGCCGAACACGGTGTCGAGCACTGGACCACCGACGTCGAAGCGGTGATCGCCGATCCCACGGTGGCGGTGTATTTCGATGCGCAGGTCACCTCGCGTCGGATGGCCGCGTTGAGCGCGGCGATCAAGGCCGGCAAGAACGTCTACACCGAGAAGCCGACCGCGGAAACTCTCACCGAGGCAGTCGAACTCGCGCGGTTGGCCGAGAACGCCGGCGTGGTCGCCGGCGTCGTCCACGACAAGCTGTACCTGCCGGGCCTCGTCAAGCTGCGACGCCTGGTCGACGAGGGCTTCTTCGGGCGGATCCTGTCGATGCGCGGCGAGTTCGGCTACTGGGTCTTCGAGGGCGACGGCCAGCCCGCCCAACGCCCCAGCTGGAACTACCGGGCCGAGGATGGTGGCGGCATCACCGTGGACATGTTCTGCCACTGGAACTACGTCATGGAGGGGCTGCTGGGCCCGGTCGAGGCCGTCACGGCCCGGACCGTCACGCACATTCCCACCCGCTGGGACGAGCAGGGCCGGGAGTACGCAGCCACCGCCGACGACGCGGCCTACGGCATCTTCGAGATCGAGGGTGGCATCGTCGCGCAGATCAACTCCTCCTGGGCCGTTCGCGTCCATCGCGACGAACTCGTCGAGTTCCAGATCGACGGCACGCACGGTTCTGCGGTCGCCGGGCTGCGCGGCTGCGTCGCCCAACAGCGCGCGCACACGCCGAAACCGGTGTGGAATCCCGATCTTCCGGTGACGGAGAGGTTCCGTGACCAATGGCTCGAGGTACCCGCGAACGCCGATCTGGACAACGGATTCAAGCTCCAGTGGGAGGAGTATCTACGCGACGTCGTCACCGGGCGACCGCACCGCTTCGGCCTGTTGTCGGCGGCCCGCGGCGTCCAGCTCGCCGAGTTGGGGCTGCAAAGCTCGGCGGAGGGCAAGCGCATCGCCGTCCCGGAGATCGTGCTGTGACCGCCGCGACCGAGTCCGCCGTCGGTATCTCGCTCACCCTGCCGATCGGCGGTGTGCTGCGCGAGCACCAGCTCGGCCGGCCGGGGCCGTGGCGCCGCCCGGAAGCGCCGATCACCTCTCGAATCGCCTACGCCGCAGCCCATGTCGTGCCTAAGGTACTCGCGGACAACACGCCCGGCGCGCCGGCGGACCTGGATTGGGACGCCACCTTGGCCTATCGGCACCAGCTGTGGTCGTATGGCCTCGGCGTGGCCGACGCGATGGACACCGCGCAGCGGGGAATGGGACTGGACTGGGCAGCCACCCGGGAGCTGATCCGGCGCAGTGCGCGCGAAGCCGACGCCGTCGGTGGCCGGCTGGCCTGCGGCGCGGGTACCGACCACCTGGACGTGGCCGACCTCGCGGGCGGCGCTCGCGGTCTCGCGCAGATCACGGACGCCTACCGGGCCCAGATCGACGTGGTGCGTAGCGCCGGTGCGCAAGTCATTCTCATGGCGTCCCGGGCGCTCGCCCAGGTAGCCGGCTCACCCGCCGATTACCTGACGGTCTACGGCGCGCTGCTCGCCGAGGCGGACCGCCCGATGATCCTGCACTGGCTGGGGGAGATGTTCGACCCCGCGCTCCGCGGGTACTGGGGCGATACCGACATCGACGGCGCCACCTCGACGTTCCACCGGCTCGTCGAGGAGCACGCCGCCACGATCGACGGAGTGAAGGTGTCGCTTCTGGACGCCGAGCACGAGGTGGCGTTGCGACGGGCGCTGCCCGCGGGAGTGCGGCTCTACACCGGCGACGACTTCAACTATCCGGACTTGATCGTCGGCGACAGCACCGGCTACTCCGACGCGCTGCTGGGCATCTTCGCGGCGATCTATCCGGCGGCCTCCACCGCGCTGCAGGAGCTGGACTCCGGCGACGGCCCGCGGGCAAAGGAGATCCTGGAATCCACCCAGGCTCTGGGCCGGCACATTTTCGCCGCGCCGACGCGCTACTACAAGACGGGCATCGCCTTTCTCTCCTGGCTCAATGGCCACCAACCGGGCTTCGCCATGGTGGGTGGGCAGTCGTCGGGCCGCTCCGTCGCCCACCTCGCTGAGCTGTTCGTGCTCGCCGATCGCGCCGGTCTGCTCACCGATCCGGATCTGGCCGCCGGTCGCATGCGCAGCTTCCTCCTGGTGAACGGTGTCGTTCGATGACCGCGTTTGCCCGGCTGTCGCTCAACACCAAGACCACCAATTCCTGGACGCTGCGCGAGGCTGTGCAGGGTGCCGCCGACGCCGGCCTGCCGGCCATCGGTCTCTGGCGGGACCGGGTCGCCGAAGCCGGCCTGGACGTGGCTGCGAAGCTCGTGCGCGACAACGGACTTCGAGTGTCGAGCCTGTGCCGCGGCGGCTTTCTCACGGACGCCGGGGATGGCGCCGCGGCGTTGGACGACAATCGGCGCGCCCTCGACGAGGCCGCCGCGCTGGGCACCTCGGAACTGGTGCTGGTGGTCGGCGGGGTCCCGGACCGAGACCTGGTGGCCGCCCGCGCCCGAGTGGCCGAGCGGATCGCCGAACTGGTGCCCTACGCCGTCGAACGCGATGTCCGGCTGGCGCTCGAACCGCTGCATCCGATGTTCTGTGCGGACCGTGCGGTCATCTCGACCCTGGGGCAGGCGTTGCAGTTGGCTGCCCCGCATCCCGCGGCGGCCGTCGGGGTGGTGATCGACACCTTCCACGTGTGGTGGGACCCCGACCTGGCTGCCGGCATCGCGACGGCGGGTCGCCAGGGGCGGATCAGCTCCTTCCAGGTGTGCGACTGGCTGGTGCCGATGGCCGCCGACCCGCTGCTCTCGCGCGGCATGATGGGCGACGGCGTCATAGACTTCGGTGCCATCGCCACGCTGGTCGCGGAGGCGGGCTACGACGGCGACGTGGAGGTCGAGATTTTCAACGAGGCCGTGTGGGCCACCGATGGACGGGCCGTCATCGACACGATGAAGCGCCGATACGCCGATCTGGTGTTGCCCGCGTTGTGAAGATCCTGATCGCGCCCGATTCCTTCAAGGGCTCCGCGTCGGCGACCCAGGTGGCGGCCGCGCTCGCCGAGGGCTGGCGCTCGGTGCGCGCCGACGACAATCTCGTGACACTGCCGCAGGCCGACGGCGGGGAGGGCACGCTGGAGGCGATCGCCGGGTCGGCGAACTGGCAGTGGCGGCAGACCCAGGTGTGCGGGCCGCACGGACGGCCCGTGTCGGCGCGCTGGCTGCTGCACGACGACGGCCGCGCCGTCGCGGAACTCGCCGAATCCTCGGGCATCGCCCTGATGCCGCGCCTGGATCCCTGGGGTGCGACCAGCCGCGGGCTGGGCGAGGTGATCGCGGCGGCGTTGGCCGCCGGGGCGACGTCGGTGCAGGTGGGTTTGGGCGGCTCGGCGAGCACCGACGGCGGCGCCGGCCTGCTGATGGCGCTGGGGCTCGAGGCCTTCGACGCCCGCGGCAACCCGATCGGCGACGGCGCCCGCGGGCTGGCCGAGATGAAACACATTGACCCCGTGGGGCTTCCACCCCTACCGCGCGATGGCGTCGAGATTCTCGTCGACACCGAGGCGCCGCTGTACGGACCCCGCGGAGCCGCGGCCGTGTTCGGCCCGCAGAAGGGCGCGACGGCCGAGGACATCTCGTCGCTGGACGAGGGCCTGCGGCGGTGGGCGCGGCTGCTCGCCGAGGCGGGCTTCGCCGCCGACCCGGAGCAACCCGGCGCCGGTGCGGCCGGCGGGGCCGGATTCGGCCTGCTCGCCTGGGGTGCGCAGGCCGTGTCCGGATCCCAACGGATCGGCGCGCTCACCGGACTGCACGAGCAGCTGTCGGCCGCCGACGTCGTCGTCACCGGCGAGGGGCGCTTCGACGACACGTCGCTGGGCGGCAAGCTCGTCGGCCACGTGCTCTCGGCGGCGCGGGGCGCGGACGTCGCCGCAGTGGTCGTCGCCGGTCAGATCGCCACGACCGCCGCCGTCGCGACGGTGTCGCTCACCGAGCTCGCCGGCACCACCGAGGCCGCGATCGGTGACCCGCTGCGCTGGCTGCGGGCCGCGGGTGCGGTTGCCGCGCAGCGGGTTTGACCCCCGCGAACGTGCGCAGAATACGAGAATCCCTCGGCCTGTCGGCCGCGGACGCGCACGCTCGCGCTCGCGCTGGAAGGGATGGGTATCTAGCGGACCTGGCTGCGGCCGCGGTCCATCACCGACGCGCGGCTGGCGGCGACGTCGTCACCGCTGGTCGACCGCATCCAGGCGCGTGCGGCCTCGGCCTCGAGCCACAGCGCGCCACTGGTCTGCGCGGCGTCGATGCGGTGATACGAGTCCAGCAGCGCCCGCACCGCCTTCTGGTTGTTGCCCACGATCGAGGCGGCCACGGCCCGCGCCGCGTCCAGCAGCCCGTCGTGCGGCACCACCTCGGTGACCAGCCCGGCGCGCAGCGCGTCCTCGGCCGACAGGTAGTCGCCGGTCAGGCTCATCCGCCGGGCCAGCCCGACGCCGACCTTCTGCGGCAGCCGCACCGACAGCCCCCAGGTGGGCAGCAGCCCCACCCGGGCGTGGGTGTCGGCGAACGCGGCCTTCTCCGAGGCGATCAGCACGTCGCAGTACAGCGCGATCTCCAGGCCACCGGTGACCGCGGCGCCGTTGATCGCCCCGATCACCGGCTTGTCCATGTCCGGCCACTTCGGGGAGATGTCGGGCAGCTCGGTGGTGTCGCCGAGTTCCTTGAGGTCCAGGCCCGCGCAGAACACCGGGTCGGCGGCGGTCAGGATCACCACATCGACGTCGTCGTCGGACTGGGCGGCCGCCAGGGCGCTGAACAACTCGGTGCGCAGCGCCTTCGACAGCGCGTTGCGGGACTTCGGCCGGTTCAGCGTCAGGGTCCGGACCCGGTCGGTGGTGTCGATCAACAGGACGTCGGAGTCACTCATGGCCATCACGGTAGCCACCGACCCGGCACCGGCCTACGTTGGAGTCCATGTGCCGGAACATCACCGAACTTCGCGGGCTGCAGCCGGCGGCCACGCCCGCCGAGATCGAGGCCGCCGCCCGCCAGTACATCCGCAAGGTCAGCGGCATCGCCCGCACCTCCGAGGCCAACGCCGCCGCATTCGAGGCCGCGGTCGCCGAGGTCACCGCCACCACGACGCGGCTGCTCGCCGCACTGCCGCCGCGCCGTCAGCCGCCCAAGACACAGCCGCCGTTGCGCCGGCCGGAGGTGCTGGCGCGCATCGCCGCGGCCAACCCATGACCCCGGCCCTGAAGGAGTGGAGCGCGGCGGTGCACGCACTGCTCGACGGCCGCCAGCGGGTGCTGCTGCGCAAGGGCGGCATCCACGAGAAACGCTTCGAGGTCAGTGCGCAGGAATTCCTGCTGTTCCCGACGGTGGCGCACAGCCACGCCGAGCGGGTGCGCCCCGAACACCGCGACCTGTTGGTCCCCTCGGCCGCCGACAGCACCGAGGACGCGGTGGTGCTGCGCGCGGTCGCCACCGTCGTCGACGCGATCGCGGTGGATCGGCCCGAACGCCTGGCCGAACTCGCGGACCTGCACATCTGGACCGACGAGTCGGTGCGCGCCGACCGCCTCGACTTCCGGCCCAAGCACCGGTTGGCGGTGCTGGTGGTCGACGTACGCCCGCTCGACGAGGCGGTCACCGTGCCGCGCTCCCCGGAGTTCGGCGGCTGCAAGAGCTGGATCGAGCTGCCGGTGACCGGGCCGCTGGGCGGCCCGGTGCACTCGTCGGCCGAACTCGCCGAGGTGGCCGCGCGGGTCCGCGACACGGTCGGCTGAGCCGTCGGCCTCGTCGATGGCCTCCGGGGATCGGCTCCTCGACCGCAACCCGTCACCTGGGGGTGACGGTTACACACAGCCTGGGGCGAGTCCGGTGACCCTGTGGATAGTCGTCACTCCAAGGTGACGGCATTTGATCGAGAGGCCGCCGGAAACAGCCCTGACCCCCACCTAGGCCGGCCCCGCGGGCAGCAGCAACCGGGACGCGCCGCGCAGGTACACGGTGTGGGTCGCCGGGGCGGTGCGGGCCCCGTGCGCGGCGTCCTCGCCGGTCCCCAGGTTCGGGGCGTAGCGCGGGAACGAGCCGCCCGCCACCAGCACCCGCACGCGCGTGCCCGCCGCGAAGCGGTGCGCGATCTCGTCGAGTTCGATCCGCACCACCGGGTCGTCCGCGGTGCGCACCAGCCGGCGGTAGCCGTCGCTGATGTTGCGGGAGCGTCCTTTTCGGTCCACCTCGCTGACCCGGACGAACAGGTCGACGTGCGGGTTGTCCGACTCGTGCTCGAGCTCGATGACCGGCGCGCCGTAGACGTGCAGGTCGGCGCCCAGCGGCGCACTGGTGAAGCTGAGCACGTCGGGCCGCGTGGCGAGCTTGTCGTCGCGGCGCCGGCCCGCGCCGGGGGCCAGCAGCCGGCCGCCGACGGTCGGCGTGGGTCGACGCGGATCGAACGTGAACGACCGTGCGCCGGAGGTGGATTCGGGTGCCTCGTCGGTGAGCCCGGCGAAACCCAGGTGCAGCACGCGATCGCGCGTCGGCACCGGCGGCCACTGCGCAGCCTCGCGCCAACCGCCGCCGCCGGTGACGAAGTAGCGCACCGGCGCGCGTTCGGCGCCCGCGGCGTCACCCAGATGGCGCCCCAGCCAGTCCAGGCTCTCGCGTAGCACCTGCCCGGCCGCCCGGCCCGTCATGTGCGTGTGCGTCCATGGGCCCAGCGTCAGCGCCACCTCGACCCCGCGGTCGTGCAACCGGTGGTACTGCTCGATGGTCTGCTCCAGGAACAGGTCCTGCCAGCCACCAACGAGCAACACCGGCACGGTTGCGCGGTCGAGCCCGCCGTAGAACTTGTAGCGATCCCAGAACGGGTCGTCGATATCGGGGTGTTCGATCCATTTCTCCCACCACGGCGCGCCGCCGGCCAGCAGCGTGCGGCCCGAGGCGGCCAGCGGGGGTCGGCCGATGGCGCGCGCGACCTTGCGGCCCGCCCGCAGGTGGCTCAGCAGCAGCCGGACCCGGTTCGGTTCCTCCTGGTGGCTGATCATGTTGCTCCAGCCCAGGAAGTCGTTGGCGGCGAACGCGCCGGTGCCCCACGAGGAGGCGGCGAAGTTGTGCACGCCGACCACCACGACCGCGGCCGCCATGTCTGCGGGCGGATCCTCGAGCAGCGCCCACTGCGTCTGCCCCAGGTAGGACAGCCCGACGGTGCCGAAAGATCCCGTGTACCAGGGTTGTTCGCGTAACCAGGCGGCGGTGTCGGCGCCGTCGGCGGCCTCGTTGACGGGCGGCTCGAACTCACCGCCGGAACCGAACGTGCCGCGCACGCTCTGCAGGATCACGTGATAGCCGCGGGCGGCGTAGGTCTTGGCGTACAGGTTGGAGAACGGGAACGCCCGACCGTACGGGCCGCGCACCAGCAGCGTGCCCGCCGGCGTGGCGGTGTCGGGGGCGTAGTGGTCGGCCAGCAGTTCGACGCCGTCGCGCATCGGCACCGGCACGCGGCGTTCCACCTGGTAGGCGGTGGTCCGGGCGGGCACGCCCAGCAGTCGGGCGACCAACCCGCGGGCGTGCCCGCGGACGGTCAGGGTGGACGAATCCGAGGAGATCGGGGACACCCGGTCAGGTTACGTTCAGAACTTGTAGTGCGGCGTGAGTTGATGGGCCCGCATCAGGTTCTCCTGCATGCAGTCCGGCCGGCTCGGGGAGTGGATCGGCGAGTAGAACAGCGACTGCTGGATCACGCCGTAGTCGGTGCGGAAGGTGATCATGCAGGTGATCCACCACCGGTTGTTCCAGTCGGTGGGCTTCATCACCCAGAACTGCGCCGCGCGATGGCCGTTGATGTCCAGTTCCACGGCATCCGGCGGCAGCGACTTCTCGTAGGTCCGCCAGATGATGGCCTCGACGGCCATCTGGTACGGGCCGGCGTCGTACTTGCAGCGCAGGCTGTTCTCCTGCTCCGGCGGCGCGAACCCCAGGCCCAGACCGTTGATGACGTCCAACGGGATGTCTGTGCAGGGGTTGAACGGCTCCGGGTCGGTGAAGTCGATCACCGGGCTGCGGGGCGTGGAGGTGATCGGCGCGTCGGTGGACCGCAACGCCACCTCGGTGGGCGCGGGCCCGGCGGGCAGCGTGGTCTGCACGGCGACCAGCGCGGCGGTGAACACCGCCCCCAGCGCTGCGAACAACCGCATCTTGGCGACCATCACACCCCCTTCCTCGGCGACCGACCCTGCGGGGGAGTGTACAAGGAACAAACAAGAACCTGTTCTAGTTCGTCCCTATGGGCCGCGCCCCGCCCGAGACGGATGACTAGGCTGGATTGTCGTGACACCTGAGACTGCGACCAGATCGCGCCCCACGCTGTGGGCAGTCAGTGATCTGCACACCGGTCACACCGGGAACAAGCCGGTCACCGAGTCGCTCTACCCGTCCTCGCCCGACGACTGGCTGATCGTCGCGGGCGACGTCGCCGAGCGCACCGACGAGATCCGCTGGTCGCTGGACCTGCTGCGGAAGCGGTTCGCGAAGGTCATCTGGGTGCCCGGCAACCACGAGCTGTGGACCACGGGCAAGGACCCGGTGCAGGTGTTCGGGCGGGCCCGGTACGACTACCTGGTCAACATGTGCGACGAGATGGGGGTGATCACCCCCGAGCATCCCTATCCGGTGTGGACCGACGAGGGCGGCCCGGCCACCATCGTCCCGATGTTCCTGCTCTACGACTACACCTTCCTGCCCGCAGGCACGGCCACCAAGGCCGAGGGGCTGGCCGTCGCCAAGGAGCGCGGCGTGGTGGCCACCGACGAGTTCCTGCTCTCCAGCGAGCCCTACGCCACCAAGGACGCCTGGTGCCGGGACCGGCTCAAGCACACCCGCGAGCGGCTCGAGGACCTCGACTGGATGACGCCGACGGTGCTGGTGAACCACTTCCCGCTGGTGCGCGACCCCTGCGACGTGATGTTCTACCCGGAATTCTCGCTGTGGTGCGGCACCACCGAGACCGCCGACTGGCACACCCGCTACAACGCGGTGTGTTCGGTCTACGGCCACCTGCACATCCCGCGCACCACCTGGTATGACGGCGTGCGGTTCGAGGAGGTGTCGGTCGGTTATCCGCGGGAGTGGCGGCGCCGCAAGCCCTATCGGTGGCTGCGCCAGGTGCTGCCCGACCCGCAGTACGCGCCCGGCTACCTCAACGAGTTCGGCGGCCACTTCATGATCACCCCGGAGATGCGGGCCGCGTCCGAGAAGTTCCGGGACCGGTTGCGCAGCAGGCGATCATGACCAAACGCATCGCGGCGATCGTGCCCGATTCGGTGTACGCCGCCGAGGTCTTCGCCGACCCGCCCGGGCTGGTCCCGCTGCCCGAGGAGGAACCGCTGGTCGCGACGTCGGTGGCAAAGCGGCGCAACGAGTTCGTCACCGTGCGGCACTGCGCGCGCCTGGCGCTGAGCGACCTCGGGGTGGGCCCCGCGCCGATCCTCAAGGGGCCCAAGGGGGAACCGTGCTGGCCCGACGGCGTGGTCGGCAGCCTCACGCACTGCGAGGGCTACCGCGGCGCGGTGGTCGGCTCGAGCACCACGGTGCGGTCGGTGGGCATCGACGCCGAACCGCACGACGTGCTGCCGGACGGCGTGCTGGGCGCGATCAGCCTGGGCGTCGAACGTACCGAGATCTCGGCCCTGCCCGGCGGACTGCACTGGGACCGGATCCTGTTCTGCGCCAAGGAGGCCACCTACAAGGCGTGGTTCCCGCTCACCGAGCGCTGGCTGGGTTTCGAGGACGCTCACATCAGCTTCGACGTCGACGCCTCGGGGCGCGCCGGGGGGTTCACCTCCAGGATCCTAATCGACCCGGCCGCCAAGTCGGGTCCGCCGCTGACGACGCTGCGGGGCCGCTGGTCGGTGACCGACGGGCTGGCGCTGACGGCGATCGTGTTGTGAGCAAACCAGTTCCGCCGCCCGGGCTGGTCGTCGTCGACAAGCCGGGCGGGATGACCAGCCACGACGTCGTCGGGCGCTGTCGCCGCATCTTCGGCACCCGCAAGGTCGGCCACGCCGGCACCCTGGACCCGATGGCCACCGGCGTGCTGGTGATCGGCGTCGAACGGGCCACCAAGATCCTGGGCCTGGTGGCGGGGGCGTCCAAGACCTACACCGCCACGATCCGGCTCGGCCGGTCCACCTCGACCGACGACGCCGAAGGTGAACTGCTGCAGGAGATCTCCGCCGCGGACGTCACCGACGAGGCGATCGAGACCGCGGTCGCCGCGCTGCGCGGCGACATCGAGCAGGTGCCGTCGGCGGTCAGCGCCATCAAGGTCGACGGCAAGCGGGCCTACCAGCTCGCCCGCGAGGGGGAGACGGTCGAGTTGGCCGCGCGCCCGGTGCGCATCGACCGGTTCGACGTCACGGCGGTGCGCCGCGCCGGGACGGTCGTCGACGTCGACGTCGTGGTGGATTGCTCGTCGGGAACCTACATTCGCGCGCTGGCCCGCGACATCGGCGTCGCGCTGGGCGTCGGCGGGCATCTGACCGCGCTGCGCCGCACCCGCGTCGGCGGGTTCGGCCTCGATCAGGCCCGCACGCTCGAGCAATTGGACCAGGCGCCGCAGCTCAGCTACTCCCTCGACGAGGCCTGCCTGCTGGCCTTTCCCCGCCGTGACCTCACCGACGAGGAGACCCTCGACACCAGCCACGGCCGGCCGCTGCCGGCGGCGGGCATCGCGGGCACCTACGCCGCGGTCGCCCCGGACGGCCGGGTGATGGCGCTGCTGGAGGACCGCCCGAGCGGGCGGACGAAATCCGTCGTGGTGGTGCGTCCCGCAACGCTGTGAGAACGTCGGCTCAGGTCTCTTAGGTCCTCCCGGCCGACGACGTTGGTCCCTGCTCGGCGGGCGTCCGAACTGGCAGGATGAGCGGTATGACAAGCATTCCGGCCGCAGGTTCGATCGTCATCGCAGATATCACCGGGGACGCGGTGGTTCGCATCCCCACCGGGGCCAGCGTGCTCGCGGCGGCCGAGGCGCTCGTCGCCCACGACGTCGGCGTGGTCGTGGTCGGTGACGAGGTCCGACCGGTGGCGTTGATCAGCGAGCGCGACATCGTCCGGGCGGTGGCCGCCGCCCGCGATCTCGCGACGACCCCCGCGACCGAGGTGGCCAGTTCGAACCTGGTGTGGTGCGCGCCCGACACCACCGTCGAGCAGGCGGCGCTGCGGATGGCCGACAAGCACATCCGGCACCTGCTGGTGGGCGACGAGGGCGCCGTGAGCGCCATCGTCTCCGCGCGTGACCTGCTGGGCGTCTACGCCTCCGAGGCCGTGCGGGCCGACTTCGACTGACCGATTTCGACTGACCAGAACGGTCAGGCCACCACCCAGATGGCCTGGGCCGCAGGGCTGCCCAGGTCCACGGTGGTGTTCTCCCCGGCGTGCGACTCCACGGCCACCGAGATCATCCCGGCGAAGTCGCGACGGGCCAGCACCCGCAGTCGGGCGTCCAGGTTGATGCCCACGGTGTCGAAGTAGCGCAACATCTCGGGGTCGGAGTCGGAGATCCGGGCCACCGTGCCCTCGTCGCCGTTGTCGCAGTCCGAGAGTTGCCGCGCCGGCGGGGTGGGCACCTTGCCGTCGGCGGCCGGGATCGGGTCGCCGTGCGGGTCGCGGGTGGGGTAGCCGAGCTTGGCGTCCATCCGGTCGAGCATCCGATCGGACACGGCGTGCTCGAGCACCTCGGCCTCGTCGTGCACCTCGTCCCAGCTGTAGCCGAGTTCGTTGACCAGAAAGGTCTCGAGCAGTCGGTGGCGGCGCACCATGGACAGCGCCGCCGCGCGCCCCCGTTCCGTCAGCGTCACCGCACCGTACTTCTCGTGGTGGACCAGGCCCTGATCGGCGAGCTTGCGAATGGACTCCGAGGCGGTGCTCGCCGAGACGCCGAGGCGATCGGCCAGCAGCTTGGTGCTGATCTTCTCCGGCGCCCACTCCTGCACGGTCCAGATGACCTTCAGGTAGTCCTGAGCGACCGTGGTCAGGTCACTGGCACCACTGTCGAGACCATCGTTGGGACTCACGGCATCGAGTTTAGGCAATGGTCACCTCATTCGGGTCTTCAGTGTGATCCGCGTCGCCGCCCGGCGGGCCCGGACGGGTGACCCGAGCAGACGGCCGAGGCGTCGCACCGTAGGCTTACCGGCGTGCAGCGGTGGCGGGGACAAGACGAAATCCCCACGGACTGGGGCAGGTGCGTACTCACCATCGGTGTGTTCGACGGTGTGCACCGCGGACACGCCGAGTTGATCGCGCGTGCGGTGAAGGCGGGGCGTGCCCGCGGCGTGCCGGTGGTGCTGATGACGTTCGATCCGCACCCCATGGAAGTGGTCTTCCCCGGCAGCCATCCGGCGCAGCTGACCACGCTGACCCGGCGCGCCGAACTCGCCGAGGAACTCGGCATCGACGTCTTCTTGGTGATGCCGTTCACCGCGGACTTCATGAAGCTCACCCCGGAGCGCTACGTGCACGAACTGCTGGTCGAGCGGCTGCACGTCGTCGAGGTGGTGGTGGGCGAGAACTTCACCTTCGGCAAGAAGGCCACGGGCAACGTCGAGATGCTGCGCGACGCGGGGGAGCGGTTCGGCTTCGCGGTCGAGGCCATGTCGCTGGTCGCCGAGCACCAGAACAACGGCGTGACGTTCTCCTCGACCTACATCCGCGCCTGCGTGGACGCCGGCGACATGGCCGCGGCCACCGAGGCGCTCGGCCGTCCGCACCGGGTCGAGGGTGTCGTCGTCCGCGGTGACGGCCGCGGCAAGGGACTGGGTTTTCCGACGGCCAACGTCGCCCCGCCGATGCATTCGGCGATCCCGGCCGACGGCGTCTACGCCGCCTGGTTCACCGTGCTGGGCCACGGGCCCGTGATGGGGACGGTGATCCCGGGCGAGCGGTATCAGGCCGCGGTCTCGGTGGGCACCAACCCGACGTTCTCCGGACGGACCCGCACCGTGGAGGCCTTCGTCCTGGATACCGCCGCCGACCTGTACGGCCAGCACGTCGCCGTGGATTTTGTCGCCCGGGTCCGGGGCCAGGAGAAGTTCGACTCCGTCGAGGACCTGATCCAGGCCATGCACCGCGACACCGAGAAGGCCCGCAACATCCTGCGGGAGTCGCGCTAGGCGCCGGAATCGTCGTTTCGAGACCCCCGCTGTTAAACTCTGCGACGACAATCGGCGTGCGCTGCAGTTCGCGGTGGCCGCGCCGGATCCCGCAGGGGATATCAATGTTCGCGGACTGAAATAGATGGAGTGATTCCGTGGCGCTTACCGCCGAGCAGAAAAAAGAGATCCTGACCAGCTACGGGCTGCACGAGACCGACACGGGCTCGCCCGAGGCGCAGGTCGCGCTGCTGACCAAGCGCATCACCGATCTCACCGAGCATCTCAAGAAGCACAAGCACGACCACCACTCGCGGCGCGGACTGCTGCTGCTGGTGGGTCGTCGTCGCCGGCTGCTCAAGTACGTCGCGCAGGTCGACGTGGCGCGCTACCGTTCGCTCATCGAGCGGCTGGGTCTGCGGCGCTGACCCATCGCCGCGTCATCCCCGCCGTGATAGCGATCGCGGCGGCATGGGTGACCGGCTGCGCCGAGGTCCCGCCGGCCAACACGCGGGCCAACGACCTGGAAATCGGTGACTGCCTGCGGGTCGGCGGCGCCATCGACCGCCCCGAGGCCCACGAGGTGGCCTGCGGCAGCCCGGAGTCCAACTTCAAGGTGGTCGCCACGGTCAACGGTCCGGGGGGCGATCAGTGCCCGAGCGACGTCGACTCGTTCTACTCCCAGCGCGGCGGGCTGTCGGACAACGTCAGCACCGTCTGTCTGGACATCGATTGGGTGGTCGGCGGCTGCATGAGCGTGCACCCCGAGCATCACACCGACCCGGTGCGGGTCGACTGCGCCGATCGGGCCGTCCCGCACCGTCAGCGCGCCACCCAGATCCTCACCGACGTCGCCAATGTCGACCAGTGCCTGAGCGGGCAGGGCTACGCCTACGAGGAACGCCAATTCACCGTCTGCGTCGAGAACCAGCGTTGACGCGGCCCCACCTGCGGGTTTGACGGGATCGGAAACCTCGCGGTGTAGAGTAGGGCTGTTCCGCGCCCGTACCGGCCCGGGACTCGGTGCGGTTCGCGCAGACCGCGCGCACCGTTCCAGCGCGTCACTACATCCCCTGAAGTGGGAGGGGTCGCCGATGTTGGGCGGTCTTCGGTAGTGGCTGCCGGGGGAATTCCGGCAGCTTCGATCGACGGCCGCAGCCGCATCTGGGTGCCCTGACGCGTGACGACGCAAAACAGCTGAATTACCAGAGAGGGCATGCGGACATCTATGTCTGTTGCTGAAATTGACGAAGGCGTGTTCGAGTCGACCGCCGTCATTGACAACGGGAGCTTCGGCACCCGCACCATTCGTTTCGAGACCGGTCGGCTGGCCCAGCAGGCCGCCGGCGCCGTCGTCGCCTACCTGGACGACGAGACCATGCTGCTCAGCGCCACCACCGCGAGCAAGGCGCCCAAGGACCACTTCGACTTCTTCCCCCTGACCATCGACGTCGAGGAGCGGATGTACGCCGCCGGGCGCATTCCCGGATCGTTCTTCCGTCGCGAGGGTCGCCCCTCGACCGACGCGATCCTGACCTGCCGGCTCATCGACCGGCCGCTGCGTCCCACGTTCGTCAGCGGGCTGCGCAACGAGATCCAGGTCGTGGTGACCGTCCTGAGCCTGGATCCCAAGGATCTCTACGACGTGCTGGCCATCAACGCCGCGTCGGCCTCCACCCAGATCTCCGGCCTGCCGTTCTCCGGCCCGGTCGGCGGCGTGCGCGTGGCGCTGATCGACGGGCAGTGGGTCGCGTTCCCCAACGTCGAGCAGCTCGAGCGGGCCGTCTTCGACATGGTTGTCGCCGGCCGCGTCGTCGCTGACGGCGACAAGGAAGACGTCGCGATCATGATGGTGGAGGCCGAGGCCACCGACAACGTCATCGAGCTGATCGGCGGGGGCGCCGCGGCGCCGACCGAGACCGTGGTGGCCGAGGGCCTTGAAGCCGCCAAGCCGTTCATCGCCACCCTGTGCAAGGCCCAGCAGGCGCTGCACGAGGCGGCCGGCAAGGAGACCGTCGAGTACCCGCTGTTCCCCGAGTACGGCGAGGACGTCTACTACTCGGTGGCCTCGGTGGCCACCGACGAGCTGTCCGCCGCGCTGACCATCGCCGGCAAGAACGAGCGCAACGACCGCACCGACGAGATCAAGGTCGAGGTGCTCGAGCGTCTGGCCGAGACTTACGCCGGTCGCGAGAAGGAGATCGGCGCCGCCTATCGTGCGCTGACCAAAAAGCTTGTCCGCCAGCGCATCCTGACCGATCACTTCCGCATCGACGGCCGCGGCATCACCGACATCCGGGCGCTGTCCGCGGAGGTCGCGATCATCCCGCGCGCCCACGGCAGCGCGCTGTTCGAGCGCGGCGAGACCCAGATCATGGGTGTCACCACGCTGGACATGATCAAGATGGCGCAGCAGATCGACTCGCTGGGGCCGGAAACCTCCAAGCGCTACATGCACCACTACAACTTCCCGCCGTACTCGACCGGTGAGACCGGCCGGGTCGGTTCGCCCAAGCGTCGCGAGATCGGCCACGGCGCGCTGGCCGAGCGGGCGCTGATGCCGGTGCTGCCCAGCGTGGAAGAGTTCCCGTACGCCATCCGTCAGGTCTCGGAAGCGTTGAGCTCCAACGGATCCACCTCGATGGGTTCGGTGTGCGCCTCGACCCTGTCGCTGCTGAACGCCGGTGTGCCGCTGAAGGCGCCGGTGGCCGGTATCGCGATGGGTCTGGTGTCCGACGACGTCGAGGTGGACGGGGCGGTGGAGCGACGCTTCGTGGCGCTGACCGACATCCTCGGCGCCGAGGATGCCTTCGGCGACATGGACTTCAAGGTCGCCGGCACCAAGGACTTCGTGACCGCGCTGCAGCTCGACACCAAGCTGGACGGGATTCCCTCCCAGGTGCTGGCCGGTGCGCTGTCGCAGGCCAAGGATGCCCGGACCACCATCCTGGAGGTCATGGCCGAGGCCATCGACGCCCCGGACGAGATGAGCCCGTACGCGCCCCGGATCACCACCATCAAGGTGCCGGTGGACAAGATCGGCGAGGTCATCGGGCCCAAGGGCAAGGTCATCAACGGCATCACCGAGGAGACCGGCGCCTCGATCTCCATCGAGGACGACGGCACGGTGTTCGTCGGTGCCGCCGACGGGGTTTCGGCGCAGGCCGCGATCGACAAGATCAACGCGATCGCCAACCCGCAGCTGCCCAAGGTTGGCGAGCGGTTCCTCGGCACCGTGGTCAAGACCACCGATTTCGGCGCCTTCGTGTCGTTGCTGCCGGGTCGCGACGGCCTGGTGCACATCTCGAAGTTGGGCCGCGGCAAGCGGATCGCCAAGGTCGAGGATGTCGTCAAGGTCGGCGACAAGCTGCGTGTCGAGATCGCCGACATCGACAACCGGGGCAAGATCTCGCTGATCCTGGTCGACGAAGAGGACGCAGCGGCAGAGGCACCGGAGGGTACTCCGGCGTCCGCAGATGTTGCGACCGCCGACGCCTAGAGCCGACGGGGCGGCGCGCGACCACACGGCCGTGCGCCGCACCACCCTCCCGGGTGGTCTGCGTGTCGTCACCGAATTCGTGCCGTCGGTGCGGTCGGCATCGGTCGGGGTGTGGGTCGGCATCGGCTCGCGCGACGAGGGCCGCACCGTCGCCGGTGCGGCGCATTTCCTAGAGCACCTGCTGTTCAAGGCCACCCCCACTCGCACGGCGGTCGACATCGCCCAGGCCGTGGACGCGGTCGGCGGGGAACTGAACGCGTTCACCGCCAAAGAGCACACCTGCTATTACGCGCACGTGCTCGACAGCGATCTGGCACTGGCCGTCGACCTGGTGGCCGACGTGGTGCTCAACGGCCGGTGTGCCGCCGAGGACGTCGAACTCGAGCGCGATGTCGTGCTCGAGGAGATCGCGATGCGCGACGACGACCCCGAGGACACCCTGGGCGACGTGTTCATGTCGGCCATGTTCGGCGACCATCCGGTGGGCCGACCCGTGATCGGCAGCGTCGACTCCATCTCGGCGATGACGCGCTCCCAGCTGCATTCCTTCCACGTGCGCCGCTACACCCCGGAACGCATGGTCGTCGCGGTGGCCGGCAACATCGACCACACCGAGGTGGTCGAGCTGGTGCGCGAGCATTTCGGCCGGCGCACCGTGGCGGGCCGCATCGCGGCCACGCCGCGTGTCGGTGGCGGCCGGGTGCCCGGTGCGCCGCGGTTGGAAGTCGTCGGCCGGGACGCCGAACAGACGCATCTGATGCTCGGTGTGCGCGCCCCGGGGCGCAACTGGTCGCACCGCTGGGCGTTGGCCGTGCTCAACAACGCGCTGGGCGGCGGGCTGAGTTCTCGGTTGTTCCAACAGATCCGGGAATCGCGCGGGTTGGCCTACTCGGTGTACTCGATGGTGGACACCTTCGCCGACACCGGCGCGTTCTCGGTGTACGCCGGGTGCCTGCCGGAGCGCTTCGACGAGGTGGTAACCGTGGCCACCGACGTGTTGACGCAGGTGGCCGAGGACGGCATCACCGAACAGGAGTGCCGCATCGCCAAGGGGTCGTTGCGCGGGGGACTTGTTCTGGGCCTGGAGGATTCGGCCTCCCGGATGAACCGGATCGGCCGCAGCGAGATCAACTACGGCGAGCATCGCAGCCTGGACGATACGTTGGCGCACATCGACGCGGTGACCCTCGACGAGGTCAACGCGGTGGCCAAGAAACTGCTCACGCAGCCCTTCGGGGCCGCGGTGCTGGGCCCGGGCGCGTCCCGGAAGACACTGCCCCGGCGACTTGCGGCGATCCCCGGGTAGGGCGATGTCGTTCGCCCTGGCCGACCTCGCGGTGCCCCTGATCGGGGCACCGATGGCAGGTGGGCCGGGCACACCCGCGCTGGCCACCGCGGTGTCCGGCGCGGGCGGGCTGGGCTTCCTGGCCGCGGGATATCGCAGCGCGCAGCAGGTATCCGAGGATCTGCGCGCGGTCCGCTCGGCCGGCGCCGGCCCGGTCGGACTCAATCTCTTCGTGCCGCAACCCAGCACGGCGGACCCCGCCGAAATCGACCGCTACCGCGCCGAATTGGCGACGGTGGCGGCCCGCTACGGCGTCGAGTTGGGCGTCCCGCGCTGGGACGACGACGGTTGGACGGACAAGCTCGAGGTGGTCGCCGACCTGCGCCCGGAGGTGGTGTCGTTCACCTTCGCGCTGCCGGATCGCGCTGTGCTGCAGCGCCTGAGCGAGCTGGGCATCTGCACTCTGATGACCGTGACCACCGTGGCCGAGGCCCGCGCGGCCGTGGCCGGCGGTGCGGCCGGGCTGGTGGTGCAGGGTCCCGAGGCCGGTGGACACCGGGGGAGCTGGCGGCCCGACGAGCGCCCGGCGACGCAGCCGTTGGGGGATCTGGTCGCGGCGGTGCGCCACGTCGTCGACGTGCCGATCGTCGCGGCGGGCGGACTGGGCACGCCCGAGACGGTGGCCGCGGTGCTGGCGCGGGGAGCCGATGCCGCGCAGCTGGGCACCGCGTTGTTGCTCAGCGACGAGGCCGGCACCAATGCGGTGCACCGCGCGGCACTGAGCTGCGGGGAGCCCTCCGAAACCGCGGTGACGCGGGCCTTTTCGGGTCGCTACGCGCGTGGGCTGCACAATGCGTTCGTCGATCGCTTCGACGCCGTCGCGCCCGGGGGCTATCCCGAAGTACACCATCTGGCGGCCCCGCTCCGGCGCGCCGCGGTCGCCGCGGGCGATCCGGACTGGACGAACCTGTGGGCCGGTACGGCGTTCGCCGCCGCCGAGGCAGGCCCGGCCGCGGCGGTGATCGCCGCGCTCACACCCTGATCAGCGCACCGGCAGCGACTCGTCGCGGCGGAGCACGAAGAAGTACGGCCGCGCGACGCCCCGCAGGTCCATGGCGCCGATGACGGTCTGCTCGTCGAGCCGGCGGAAGACGTCGTTGATGGGCAGTTGGTCATAGATCATGGTCGCGGTGTCCACGTCGCGGTACCGGGTGGTGCGCAACCGCGCCTTGGGGCCGCGGGCGTGCAGCACTGGCCGCGCGGTGATGATGGTGTTGGTGAAGTTGCGTCGCTTGAGGGCGGGGAGCTTGCGGGCCAGGCCGAGGCCGCCGAACGCCAGCGCCGGGTTCAACGGCCACAGCGCGGTGCCGTCGGCCGTGCGGAACAGCAGCGGGTGCACGGTTTCGGCGTCCCCGAACTGCTTGCCCCACCAGCCGCTGGCCGCCAACAGGCCGTCGAGGGGGTGCCCGGTGGGCAGTTCGGCGCCGTGCCAGGTGCCGATCATGAACTCCGGGTCCACCGCGGGAGCGGCGTCGAAGACTGCGAGCGCGCCGTCGGTGCTGGTGGGGGCCTCGGGCAGGACATCGGAGAGCAGCATGGCCCCCACCCTACTTGACAGGTGTCAAGTATGAACAGTTCTGCCGGTCGGGCACACTGGGACGGTGCGTTCGACCGATCCCTGCCCCTGCGGCAACGACAGCGTCTTCGGCCACTGCTGCCTGCCGCTGCACGTCGGTGAACACCAGGCCGCCGGCGCCGAGGAACTCATGCGCGCCCGGTACAGCGCCTACGCCACCGGCAACCCGGACTACGTCTGGGCCAGCTGGCATCCCCGCACGCGACCCGCGCAACTCGACATCGACCAGGGCCCGCAATGGCTGGGCCTGCGGATCGTCGACACCGTGGCCGGCCGCCCCGGTGACGACCAGGGCGAGGTGGAGTTCATCGCGCGCCACGACGAGGGCGTGCTGCACGAGCGGTCCCGGTTCAGCGTGCGCGCCGGTCGGTGGTTCTACGTCGACGGCGACCTGCTGCCCTGAGGGTCAGGCCAAGAGTGTTGCGGGATCGGTGAAGGACAGCCCCAGGTCGTCGGCCACCTGCTCGGACAGCATCGCGCCCCGGTGGGTGGACAGGCCGTGGGCGAGCGCGGGATCGTCGCGGCACGCCTGCCGCCAGCCCTTGTTCGCCAACTCCAGCACGTAGGGCAGGGTCGCGTTGCCGAGCGCGAACGTGGCCGTGCGCGGCACCACCCCGGGCATGTTGGTCACGCAGTAGAAGACGCTGTCGTGCACGGTGTAGATCGGGTCGTCGTGCGTGGTCGGGTGGGAGTCGGCGAAGCAGCCGCCCTGGTCGATCGCGACGTCGACCAGTACCGCCCCGGAGTTCATCTGCTGGACAAGGGAATTGGACACCAGCTTGGGTGCTCGCGCGCCCGGGACCAGGACCGCCCCGATCACCAGGTCGGCGTTCTCGACCGCGGCCTGCAACTCGAGCGCCGAGGAATACCGGGTGTGGATTCGGCCGCAGAACTCGGCGTCGAGGGCACGCAACCGGGTGAGGTTGACGTCGAAAACCGTGACGTTGGCGCCCATCCCGGCGGCGACTCGCGCGGCGTTGTGTCCCGCGACGCCGCCGCCGATCACCACCACCTCGGCCGGCGCGACGCCGGGGACCCCGCCCATCAGCACGCCGCGTCCGCCTTGCGCCTTCATCAGATGATAGGCCCCGACCTGGGCGGACAGGCGGCCGGCGACCTCGCTCATCGGGGCTAACAACGGCAGGGCGCCGTCGGACAACTGGACGGTCTCGTACGCGATCGAGGTGGTGCCGGCGGCCAGGAGCGCCTCGGTGCACGGCGCGGACGCGGCCAGGTGCAGATAGGTGAACAGCGTCTGGTCGCTGCGCATGCGGACATACTCGGCCTCGACGGGTTCCTTGACCTTCAACAGCAGGTCGGCCTCGGCCCACACCGCATCGGCGTCGGCGACCAGCCGCGCGCCGGCGGCCGCGTAATCGTCGTCGGAGATCGCCGAACCCAGTCCGGCGCCCGACTCGATGAGCACCTCGTGGCCGTGCCGGGTCAGTTCGGCGACGCCGGCCGGGGTGATGGCCACCCGGAACTCGTTGTTCTTGATCTCGGTCGGTACTCCGATGCGCATCAGCCCACTTTAGTGACGCGCTTGTGCACGCGACCAAACTCTCGCTCCGCGAGCGGGCAGCTGCCACAACGTCCTGGACACGGGCTGCAACCCGATTAGGTTCGGGTTCAGGGGTTTTGCGATCCAGCGATGGTAGGAGCGGCATGTACGTGACCCAGGGACTGCACCGCGGAATGCAACAGACTCCCGATGTCACCATGACGATCTGCGGCGGGCGCAGCCAGAGCTTCCGCACCGTCGCCGAACGGGTGGCCCGGCTGGCCGGCGGGCTGCGCGAGCTCGGCGTCGCGGCCGGCGACCGGGTCGCCATGCTGGCGCTGAACTCGGATCGCTATCACGAGTACCTGCTGGCCGTGCCGTGGGCAGACGCGGTGCTGGCCCCGCTGAACACCCGGTGGAGCGCGGCCGAACTCGGTTATGCGCTGCGCGACTGCGAGGCGCGGGTGCTGATCGTCGACGACGCGCACCGCGGCCTGCTCGACGCCATCCGCGCGGAGTGCGCGCAGCTGGACGTTGTGGTGCACTGCGGGGACGCCGCGGCGCCGGCGGGGACGATCGACTACGAGGACCTGATCGCCGGGGCCGCCGCGATCGCCGATGCCCGGCGCGGGGGTGACGCGCTCGCCGGGATCTTCTACACCGGCGGGACGACGGGAGCGCCCAAGGGTGCGATGCTTTCGCACACCGCGCTGGGGACGTCCTGGCTCGGGGCGCTGGCCTCGGGTCATCTCTTCGGCGCCGGACGGGACACCCGGTATCTGCACGCCGCGCCGATGTTCCACCTGGCGGATCTGGCGGCCTGGGGCGCGGTGACGCTGCTCGGCGGCACGCATGTGATCGTGCCGCGCTTCGAACCGGGGGAGTTGCTGGGCGCCGTGGTGTCCCACCGGATCACCGATATCGCCCTGGTGCCCACCATGATCCAGACGGTGCTCGACCATCCGGGCCTCGACGCGCACGACCTGTCCAGCGTGCGCTCGATCCTCTACGGCGCCTCGCCGATGCCGCAGGCGCTGCTCGAACGCGCCGCGGCGGCCCTGCCGCGGGCGGCGTTCACCCAGGCCTACGGCATGACCGAGCTGGCCCCGATCGCCACGCTGCTCGGCCCCGAGGAACACCGGGACGCGACACTGCGGCGCTCGGCGGGCCGCGCCGCGCCGCACTGCGAGATCCGCGTGGTCGACGAGACGGGCGCCGAGGTGCCCCGCGGGACCGTCGGCGAGATCGTGGTGCGCGGCGCGAACATGATGACCGGCTACTGGAAGCGGCCCCCCGAGACGGCCGAGGCCATCCGGGGCGGGTGGTTGCACACCGGTGACGGCGGTTACCTGGACGAGGCCGGCTACCTGTTCGTCGTGGACCGCATCAAGGACATGATCGTGACCGGCGGCGAGAACGTCTACTCGGTCGAGGTGGAGAACGCGGTGGTCCGTAATCCCGCGGTGGCCCAGTGCGCGGTCATCGGCGTCCCCGACGAGAGGTGGGGCGAACGCGTCCACGCCGTCGTGGTGTTGCGTCCCGGCGGGGCAACGTCCGAGGAGCAGATCCGCCGGCACGCAAAGCAGTTCATCGCCGGCTACAAGGCGCCGCGCAGCGTCGAGTTCGTCGAGCAGTTGCCCGTGTCGGCCGCCGGCAAGGTTCTCAAACGCGAACTGCGCCAACCCTACTGGTCAGGCAGCGGGTCGTCGGGCAGCATGTCCTGACCGAAGGTCGCGGTCAGCAGCAGCGCCACCTGCAGGTCCAGGCGCCGTTCGTCGAGGGAATGGCCGAGCATCGCCTCGATCCGCTGCAGCCGGTACAGCACGGTGTTGCGGTGCATGAACAGCCGCTCGCTGGCCCGGCGCGTGCTGCCGCCCTCCTGCAGGAAGACCCACAGCGTCTCCCGCAGTTGTTCGGCGGCCGCGGTGCGGGCCGCGAGTTCCCCGAGGGCCCGGGCGACGAAGCGCCGGGCTTCTTCCTCGTCGCCGGCCAGCAGGGCAACGGTGGCCACCTCGGCGTGCAGGGTCAGCCGTGGCGGCGCCGGCATGCGGGCGGCCACTCGTCGCGCCCGCAGCGCCTGCTCGTGGCTGATGCGGAACGCGTCCGCACCGCAGGTGGTCTGCCCGACGGCGATCAGGACCTCGGAATCGGGGAGCTGCCCGGCGGACTCGACGAGGCGGTCGGTGTCCACGTCGCCGGCGATCCAGGCCCACATGGCCGACGTGCCCGCGGGCAGGTGCAGCATCCGGGGAACCCCGGCCCGCGAGGACAGCGAGCCGAGCGCGCGGCCCAGCGCGTTCAGTTGCAGGTCGACCTCCCCGTGCGACGGCATCCAAGCGATCAGGGCCGTCTGCGGGGCCCGCAGGTCGTGGTCGAGCTGGCGGCTGGCGTGGTCGACGGGAATGCGGTCGCCACGCAACAGCCGCTCCACCAACGCGCTGCGGCGCGCCGCCTCGCCCAGCAGCCAGCGGTCCCGCTCCCGCTCGTAGTCGGAAACTAACTGTGCGACAACGCGATCCAGGTACACGTTGAGTTCATCGAAGCTGCGGTGCAGCGCCTCGATGAACACCTGCTGATCGGTGAGCCGCTCGGCGAGCACGTCCATCCAGAGCCGGGAGAACAAGGTCTGCCCCACTCGATACGACTGGATCAGCGACTCCAGCGGCAGTTGGCGTCGCGCGACGGTCGAGGCGAATGCGATCACTTCGGGTCGAATGGGCACCTGTTCGGCGACCGCCTCGGCGCGGAACACCGACAGCATCGCGGCGACATTGCCGTAGGCGCTGGCCTCGACGTCGCGGATCAGGTCGTCGTCGTCGAAGAACTCCGGGACCGACCCGGCCAATTGCTCGCTGAGTTGCACGGCCACATCGTCGGCCCGGGCTTCCAGGTCGTGCGCACACGCCATGATCGCGTCGTGGGCGCTCAGGGAAGTGACCACCGTCACAATGCTACCGGGCGCAGTCCCGGGTCCGGTCCGAATCGCTCACGGCGCGGATACCAGCCCGGCCGAGCGACTGTCCGGCACACCCGGATTCGCACCGGCGCGCCGCGCCCGCCGCCGCCCCGCGCGCATCTCGCGGCGCAGCGTCTTGAGGTAATGGTTGTGATCCACCTGGATGGTGTGGCGGGCCGAAGCGATGAACCGCTTCCGTAGCCAGCGCTGATCGGCCTTGATCGCGCGGCGCATGTCCTCGACAGCCGGCAGCGCGCAGCGTCCGGCGAGCAGTTCTCCGATCCATTTGCCCTGCAGTTCGGCGAGCGGCTGAATGGCGCCGAGCGGTTGGCATAGCCCGACGAAGAACAAGCCGGGCCGGTCCGGGTCGATCACTCGGTGATACAGCGCGATGTGGTTGTCGGGGGCGCTGAGGAAGTCTTCGTCGAAGAACGGGAAGGTGATCCGGTAGCCCGTCGCGCAGATGATCACGTCGACCGGTTCGACCGTCCCGTCGACGAACCGGACCCGGTCGCCCAGCAGTTCGGCGATCTGCGGTTTGGGTGTGATCCGACCCAGCCGCAACTCGTCCATCACCCCGGCGGACATCGTCGGATGGGCATCGCCGAAGGCGTGGTCCGGGGTGGGGAGTCCGTAGTCCTGGCCGCGGCCGTTGGTCAGCCGCATCAGTGCCCCGAGCACTACGCGACCGGGCTTGTGCGAGGCGGAGTTCAACAGCCAGTTCGGCGGCGCCATGCCGAAGACGTACTTCGGCATGATGTGCGCGCCGCGACGGACCGACAGATACGTGGTGTCCGCCAGATGCGCGGCCTCGCAGGCGATGTCGACCGCGCTGTTTCCGATCCCCACCACCACGACCCGCTTACCGGCCAGAAAGGCCGAATCCCGGTAGTCCCGGGAGTGCATCAGGGTGCCGTCGAACGTGCCGGGAAACATCGGTTCCGGCATGCGCGCGTCCCAGTGGTGACCGTTGGCCACCAGCACGTGGTCGTAGCGTTGGGTGCGGCCGTCATCGAGTTGCACGTCGAAGCCGCCGTCGGCCCGCGCGGCGACGTGGGTGACCTCGGTGCCGAACTGAATGTGCCGGTGGAGACCGAAATGACGCGCATAGTCGTCGAAGTAACGTGCGAAGTCCCAGTGGCTCGGGTAGGCGGGCAGGTCGTCGGCCATCGGGAAGTCGCGGTAACCCATGTACCCCTTGGGAGCATTGGAACTGAGGGTGCGGTAGGCCGCGGCGACCCCGCTGGGGTTCTCGAAGACCCAGAGGCCGCCCACTCGATCGCTCTTCTCGAAGCAGTCGAACTCGATACCGGCCGCCTGCAAGCCGACACACGCGGCCAATCCCGCGGATCCGGCCCCGATCACGGCGGCCCTCGGGGAAGTCCGGCCAGGGGTCATGACACTGTCCTTTCTGAAAGTGACGACACGAAGGAGATCTGGTCGCCCACAACGGCATCGAAGACCGGCCCGCGGTCGTAGACGTCGAAGTGCCCCGCGCCGCCGTACTCGCGCACCACCGCCTTCGCGCGCTGCGCCGCGGCCTGTGCCAGGTCGGCCGGCGCATTGCGATCCCCGGCGGCGATCTGTACCAGCACCGGGGCGCCGATCCGGTGGGCGCGCAGAACCGGCCGGTACGCCGGTACGCGCAGCAGCATCCGGGCCGCGAACTCATTGCGCCACAGCGGGGCCCGCTCGGCCACCGCGAGGTAGCCGGGCAGGGCATCCGGGGTGGTCAGCATCGCCACGGTATGCGGCGCCCCGACCGCGGGCAGCAACACCGGCGCGGCCCCGGACCCGGCGGCGAGGGCGTCCCGCAGCGCGGCCGCGCCCAGCCGCACCGCGGTGCCCGCGGTGAGTTCGCGCCGCATCCGTAACAGCGTGCTCAATCCGTCGACGATCGGGGTGAGGGCGATGACCCCGGTCAGGTCGGTGCGCCCGGCCGCCACCGCCAGGACGTGACCGCCCGACAGCGAGGTGCCCCAGATCACCACGCCGTCCACCTGGTCCAGTTGGTGCGCGGCGTCGATCGCGGCGTGGTAGTCCCGGCGCTGGGCGGCGAAGTCGATGACCTGGCGCGGATAGCCGTCCGAGGCGCCGAAACCCCGATAGTCGAAGCACAGGGTGTCGATGCCGGCGGCGGCGAAACGTTCACCGAAGCCCACCAGGCCCGCGTCCCTGGTGCCGCAGAAGCCGTGTGCCATCACCACACACGGGCGGCGGTGGGGGCCGTCGGCCACGTAGTGCCACGCCGCGACCGCGGTGCCGGCAACGGGGATGCGCAGGTCGTGCCGTTTCATTTGCGGGCCTGCGGGCTGTTGGCTCCCGGTGCGGCGAGGAACTGCCGGTATGCCGCGAGGAACTCGGGCGTCTGGATGCACTGCCGCTGGGCCTGCAGTTCCGCGTCGAGCGTGTCGGCCCACAGCGGGCGTGCGGCGCGGTCGATGAGGCGCTTGGCCAGCCCGTTGGCGGTGGTCGAGCAGGCCAGCAGCTCGTCGGTCAGCGCGGCGGTTGCGGCGGCCAGTTTGGCCGCGGGCACCACGCGGTTGGCGATGCCGAGCCGCCCGGCCCGCGCGCCGTCGATCATCGCGGAGGTCAGGATCAGTTCTTTGGCCCGCCCGGCCCCGACCAGCGCGGCCAGCCGCCCGGCTCCGCCGACATCGGGGACCACGCCCATCCGGGTCTCGGGCAGCCCCATCGTTGCGTCCCCGGCGATGACCCGCAGGTCGCACGCCAACGCCAGTTCGAAACCCGCGCCGATGGCCCAGCCGTGCACGCTGGCCACGGTGGGGATCGGTAGCCGCTCGAGCCGGTCGTAGGCCGCGACGAAGGCGCCGCGGATGCGGTTGAGTCCCGCCGGTGTTGCCAGCCGGGCCAGCGTCGCCGCGTCGATGCCCGAGCTGAATCCCGGTCCGTCGCCGCGGACCACCACGGCGCCGACATCCGCCGCGGACTCCAGCTCGGCGACCGCCTCATCGAGGGCCTCGATGAGGCTCTCGTCCAGGGCATTCCGTCGCTCGGGCCGCGCCAGTACCAGATGGGCGACGCGGCCGGTGAGTTCGAGCCGGATGGAGGACATGCATGCAGCTAAGCGCCGTTCGGTGGCGTCGGCCATGGCGTCCTGCACAGAGATGGGCCGCGGTGTTGTGCAGTTTCGGCGTCCAATGGCCCGGGCATTAGGCTGCCAGGCATGCGAGTGGGAGTTCTGGGCGCCAAGGGTAAAGTGGGGGCGACGATGGTCGCTGCGGTCGAAGCGGCCGACGACCTCGACTTCACCGCCGGGGTGGACGCCGGTGACGACCTGGGCCGGCTGACCGACAGCGGCACCGAGGTGGTCATCGACTTCACCCACCCCGACGTGGTGATGGACAATCTGAAGTTCTTGATCGACAACGGGATTCACGCCGTCGTCGGCACCACGGGTTTCACCCAGGAGCGCCTGGATCAGGTCAGCGCGTGGGTCGAGGCCAAGCCGGGTGCCAACGTGTTGATCGCCCCGAACTTCGCCATCGGCGCGGTGCTGACCATGCACTTCGCCCGGCAGGCCGCGCCGTACTTCGAATCGGTGGAGATCATCGAGCTGCACCACCCGCACAAGGCCGACGCCCCCTCCGGCACCGCGGCGCGCACCGCGAAACTGATCGGTGAGGCCCGAAAAGGGTTGCCGCCCAACCCCGATGCCACCAGCACCGGACTCGACGGCGCGCGCGGCGCCGATGTGGACGGCGTCCCGGTGCACTCGGTGCGGCTCACCGGGTTGGTGGCCCACCAGGAGGTGCTGTTCGGCACCCAGGGGGAGACGCTGACCATCCGGCACGACAGCCTGGATCGCACCTCGTTCGTGCCCGGCGTGCTGTTGGGGGTCCGGGAGATCGGCAAGCATCCCGGGCTCACCGTCGGGATCGAGTCCCTGATGAACCTGGGCTGATGCGCACCCTGCGCACCCAGGTGCTGATCGGGTTCCTGTGTGTGGCCCTGCTGGTGTATTTCGTGCTGCTGGGACGCATCGCGGTGGCGCTGATCGCCGACGGGCGCGTTGCCCCGGTGGGCCTGGGCCTCGCGCTGCTGATCCTGCCGTTCATCGGGCTGTGGGCGATGATCGCCACGCTGCGCGCCGGGTTCGCGCATCAGCGGCTGGCCCGACTGGCCGCCGAGCAGGGGATGGAACTCGATGTCAGCGCGTTGCCGCGGCGGGCCAGCGGTCGGATTGAGCGTGCGGCCGCCGATGAGATGTTCGACACGGTGCGCGCCGAACTCGACGCCGACCCGGACAACTGGGTCCGGTGGTACCGGGTGGCCCGGGCCTACGACTACGCCGGGGACCGCACCCGTGCCCGCGCGGCGATGAAGAAGGCCGTCGAACTACACGAATCCCGGTAGGGCGCTCAGGCGGACATCCGGGCCAGATGATTGGGGCCGCCGACGTAGACGATCCCGGCGGTGCTCGGCGCGGTGGCCGCGTGGGCGATGGCCGTGGCGAACTCGGCGACGCCGCGGTGGGCCGACCGGCGGCGCGTCACCGTCGTGGCCGAGTCGCCGCCGTCGAGCAGCGTGAGCACGGCCTTGCCGTCGATCATGTCGCCGGAGACCACGGTGAAGTGGACGCCCCGGCGCTCGAACTGCGAACGCATGGCGTACAGCGCGGTCTCACCGGCGCGCTTGCTGGCCGCGACGGTGGCGTATCCCTTCGGCACCGCCTTGTGCGGGTAGAAGTGCGCCTGATGGCTGGTGGCGAAGACCAGATTGGCCCCGGCCGGCATCAGCGGCAGCGTCAGGCGGGCGAGTCGCTGCTGGGCGTCGTGATTGATCCGCATCGCGTGATTGGGGTCGATGCCGGCCTCCAATCCACCGGAGGCGTTGAGCACCAACGCATCCAGGCGGCCGAACCGCTCGGCCACGCCGTCGATCATCGCGGCCGTGGCCGCCTCCTCGGAGATGTCGGCGGCGACCGTGGAGGCCTGGCCGCCCGCGCTGCGGATCGCGTCGACGACGGCGTCGGCGCCCGCCGAGTTCTTCCGGTAGTTGACGATGACGTGGGTGTCGGGTCGGGCGAGGTGCTGGGCGACCTCGGCGCCGATTCCGCGCGAGGCACCGGTGACCAGCGCGACCCGGGTGTTGCTGTCTGATTGCATAGTGGCTCCTTCCCTGGCTGCCATACAGCGGGCTGGCAGGTCTGGTGTCGTGGCTCGTGGGGCGACGCCACCAGCGTTATGCGTACTGACCATACACCGAATTTAAGAAAAATAAGGGCCAATTAAGGCAACGGTTAGGTGTCCGCCGTGCTATGTCCGTGACCTTCGTGGGCCCGGGGTGGTATCGGTGGTGGCGGAAGAAGGTCGAGAAAGGGGCGGATCGTTGCCGCGGTTGCTGATCGTTCACCACACCCCATCGCCGCACTGCCAGGAGATGTTCGAGGCCGTGCTGTCCGGCGCGTCGGATCCTGCCCTCGCGGGTGTGGACGTGGTCCGTCGACCGGCGTTGTCGGTGTCGACCACCGACTGGCTCGAGGCCGACGGCTATCTACTGGGCACTCCCGCGAACCTCGGCTACATCTCCGGTGCCCTCAAGCACGCGTTCGACCAGTCCTACTACCCGCTGCTCGATGCGACCCGGGGACGTCCGTTCGGCCTGTACATCCACGGCAACGAGGGCACCGAGGGCGCCGAACGCGCGGTCGACGGCATCACCGCGGGTCTGGGTTGGGCGCGGGTGACCGAGACAGTGGTGGTGTCGGGCAAGCCGTCCAAGGACGACCTCGAGGCGTGCTGGAATCTGGGCGGCACCGTCGCCGCGCAACTGATGGGATAGTCCGGCGAAAACGGCGAGTCGGCCCGTCGCGCCAGGTGACAGGCCGACTCGGCGGGAACCGCATTACTTGAAGGCGTCCTTGACCTTCTCGCCGGCGTCCTTGAGGTTGGACTTGACCTGGTCGAGCTTGCCCTCGTTCTCCTGGCTCTCGTCGCCGCTGGCCCGGCCGGAGGCCTCCTTGGCCTTGCCGCCGAGATCCTCGAGCTTGTTCTTCGCCTTGTCCATGGCGCTCATGCGATCAACTCCTCTGCTCGCTGCCCGACCGGCGGCCGGGCTCGAGGTGTGTATGCCCGCCCGGCGTCGTCGGCGAAACATTCGGTGCCGGCGAGGCTGCGCGGTAGCCTCAGCGGCGTGCCCGGAATGGCTGAACTCGCGTTAGGCGCTGCGCCGATCGCCGGCGGCGCGCTGCTCGGACTGGTGGCAGGCAACTTCAAGGGCCCCGACGTGCGCGCGGCGATCCAAGCGGATATGGATCTGCTCGACCGGCTACCGCCCGAACAAGTAGAGCGGCGCGCGGCGCTGCAACGCTCCATCGACATGCGCATCGACGACATCGTCGCCGGGGTCGAGAAGAACCGTGAGATCCGCGCGCTGGCGGCCGGCTACAGCGGCAACTGGCGCGACATCGTGGTCTTCATCTGCGCGGTCCTGTTCACCATCGTGTGGTGGAACGTCAGCCACAGCCGGACGAACTGGATGCTGATGTTCGTCGTCCTCATCGGACTCTCGATCGTCGCGGCGATCTACGCCGCCCGCGGAATCTTCCGCAGCGTCGCGACTTTCATGCACTCCCGTCGACGCTGAGGGGCCATCCCGCCGGTACCGCCGCGGTGGGGCACCATGGCGTGGTGAAAGACGAGAGGCGCGCCGGCTTCCGGGCCGAGTACGAGCACGATCTCGAGCGCGAACTCGACGGCGCGGTGGAGATCCGTCCGCCGGTCATGGTGGCCGGCGGGGCGCTGCTGATCGTCGCGGTCATCCTGACCGCGCTGAACCTGCGTCCGGCGATCACCAGCGTCGGCCCGCTGCTGGGGGAGATGCGCGGTTCCCTGGGCGTCTCGGCGACCTGGGCCGGGGTGCTGACCACCCTGCCCGGACTGTGTTTCGCCGCGGCCGGCCTCACCGCGCCGTGGCTGTCCCGCCGCATCGGGTTGGGGCACGCGATCTCGGTGGCGCTGGGCGTGCTGACCATCGGACTGCTCGTGCGGGTGCTCGACGGGCCCTACGTCGTCATCGGCGGGACGCTGGTGGCCACCGCCGGCATCGCGCTGGCCAACGTGCTGATCCCGGTCGTGATCAAGGGTTCGTTCCCCGCGCGGATCGGGCTGATGACCGGGATCTACACCGCCGCCCTGCAGGGCGGCGGCGCGCTGGGTTCCGGGGTGACACCCCTGCTCGACGACGTCCTCGGCGGCTGGCGGGCGGCCCTGGGCAGCTGGGCGTTGGTCGCCGCCCTCGCCCTGCTGCTGTGGCTGTTGGGCGCGCGCCAGCTCGCTCGGGCCGCACCCGCCTCGGTCGACCCGGGGGTGCGGCCACGTTCGCTGCTGCGCAACCGCCTGGCCTGGACCATCACCCTGTTTTTCGGCTGTCAGTCGCTGCTGGCCTACATCGTGATGGGGTGGCTGCCCGAGGTGTTCATCGACCACGGTGTCAGCCAGACCAACGCCGGGCTGCTGGTGGGGCTGGTGTCGCTGCTGGCCGTGCCGATCAGCCTGGTCATCGCGCCGCTGGCGGCCCGGCAACGCCACCAGAGCGGGTGGATCGTGACGTTGGGCGCGATCGGCTTCGTCGGCATGATCGGGTTGGCGGTCGACCCCGGTGCCGCGCCGCTGCTGTGGAGCATCCTGGTGGGCCTGGGGATGAGCGTGTTCTCCCTGGCGCTGGCCGTCATCGCGTTGCGAGCGCGCACCCCCGAGGACACCGCCCAGCTGTCCGGCATGGTGCAGGGGTTCGGATATCTGCTGGCCGGCATCGGGCCGCTGCTGTTCGGCCTGCTGCACGACCTGACCGGTGGTTGGACCGCCCCGTGGACGATGGCCCTGGCGGTGTACGCGGTGCAGATGGTCGCGGGCGCGGTGGCCGGGCGCAACCGGTACGTGTGATTTCCGGTTAGGGACCCGACGGCCGCGACATTGCGCGATCATGGGGGGATTGACGGCGCTGGGGGGCGCTCATGGTCAGTCCGGTCAGCGAGGCCACCGGTCGGTGCGGGGCGTGCGGTAACGACCTGCGCGCGCAGGCGCGGTTCTGCGACGCCTGCGGTGCGCCGGTGTCCCCGCGCCCGCCGGTCGGCGAGCACAAGCAGGTGACGGTGCTGTTCGTCGACGTGGTGGGGTCGATGAGGCTGGCGGCAACCCTGGATGCCGAGCGCCTGCAGGCCATCATGAACGAGTTGTTCAACCGTGCGGCCGCGGTGGTGCAGCGCTACCAGGGCACGGTCGACAAGTTCACCGGCGACGGCCTGATGGCCCTGTTCGGCGCGCCGGTGGCGCTCGAGGATCACGCCCTGCGCGGCTGCATCGCGGCGTTGGCCATCCAGGCGGCGGCCAACGACTTCGCCGCCGAGGTGGCCCGATGTGACGGAGTCGCGCTGCAGATCCGCGTCGGGCTGAACTCCGGCGACGTGATCACCGGTGAAATCGGTTGGGGCCCAGGTGGGTACACGGCCATCGGCCATCCCGTCGGGATCGCGCAGCGGATGGAGGCGGGCGCCCGCCCGGGTGAGGTGCTGTGTTCGTTGTCCACCGCGCGCCTCATCGAGCATGCCACCCGGCTCGGCCCGGTCGAGGCCGTCGCGGTCAAGGGCGCGGACGCCCCGGTGCCGGCGCGGCAACTGCTCGCGGTGGAATCCGGTCAGGTGGTGTCGCGCCGCGACGACGGGGCGATGCTCGGCCGGGACGCCGAGTTCGACCGGCTGCGCGCGGTTTTCGAGGCCGGCGGCGGGCTGGTCGGGATCATCGGCGCACCCGGGTTGGGCAAGAGCCGGCTGGTCGACGAGTTCGTCGCGTTCGCCGCGGACCGCGGCGCCCAGATCGTCGTCGCTCGGTGCGAGTCGCACACCGCGGCGGTCCCGTTCCGGGTGCTGTCGCGGATGCTGCGCGCGTTGTTCGGGGTGGACGGACTCACCGACGATCAGGCCGCCGAGCGCATCGCCGGCTGCTTCGGCGAGAACGCGCCGTCGCCCGACGACATGCACATCCTGTTCGACGCGATGGGGATCGCCGCCCCCGCTCAGGAGGTCAGCGTCGACGGCCGGCGGCGTCGTCTGGTCGAGTTGATGGCGCAGGCGACCCGGATGCGCCCCGCGCGAACGGTGTTCGTCCTCGAGGATGCGCACTGGATCGACGCGCCCAGCGACGACGTCCTGGCCGAGTTCGGGTCGACACTGGCGGCGTCGTCGATGCTGGTCGAAACGTGCCGCCCGGAGTTCGACGGGGCGCTGCGCCGCCGCGCCGAGCACACGATCACGCTGCGACCGCTGACCGCGTCGTCGTCGATGCGACTGGCCCACCAGCTGCTGGGGCCCGACCCGTCGACGGCGGGTCTGGCCGACCGGATAGCCGTTGCCGCAGCGGGTAATCCGTTCTTTGTCGAGGAGATCGTCCGGGATTTGGCCGGTCGCGGTGTGCTCTCGGGCAGTCGCGGCGGTTATCGGCTCACCGGCGCCGTCGAGCGCATCGAGGTGCCCGCCACCGTCCAGGCCGTGCTGGCCGCCCGTATCGACCGGCTGGACGCGGAGGCGAAGTCCGTCCTGAACGCCGCGGCGGTGATCGGAACCCGCTTCGACATCGCCACGCTGCAGGCGCTGCGACCGGACGGGGTGACGGCGCGGTTGGCCGAGTTGGTGTCCGCGGAGCTCATCGACCAGATCGAATTCGTTCCGCGCCAGCGGTATTGCTTCCGGCACCCGCTGGTGCGCACCGTGGCCTACGAATCGCAGCTGAGCGCCAACCGCGCCCAGGCGCACCGCCGGCTCGCGGCGGCCATCGAGGCCCGCGATCCGGGCGCCGACGAGAACGCCACGCTGATCGCCACCCACCTCGAGGCCGCGGGCGCGCTGGTGGATGCCTACCACTGGCACATGCGCGCCGCGGAATGGCTGCGGTCCCGCGATCTTCTCGCCGCCCGCGCGCAGTGGGAGAGCGCGCAGCGCATCGCCGACCTGCTGGCCGATGACCACCCCGAGGCGGTCGCGCGGCAGATCGCGCCGCGCACCATGCTGACCTCGACGCTGCTGTACGTGGGCGGTGACGACATCCACGCCGAGCAGCGCTACCGCGAACTGCGGGAGCTGGCCCCGCGCATCGGCGATCGGCGCTCACTGGCGCTGGCCACCGCCGGTCGCATCTGGTCGTTGAACGTCAACGACATTCGCGTCCCGGAGGCCGCGGAGCTGGCGTCGGAGGTCGAGGAGATGCTCGACGGCGTGGACTGCGACGCGACGACGACGGCGATCGTCCTCAACGCGGTGGCCTTCGCGCGCTTCGCAAACTGCGATTTCCAGGCCGCCCTGCGGGCCGCGAAGGCTGTCGTCGACCTGCCGGGCGAGCCGGTCGAGCCGGAGCGGGTATCGGCCGACGGGCTGCGCGGAACCATCGAGATCTGTCTCGGCCGTGCCGAACGGGGCGGCCGGCGCCTGCGGGACATCGCGTCGGCGTCCGAACTGCACCCGGTGCGCCACGCGAGTGTGTTGATGTACCTGGGCTTTCTCACGGCGTTCGGCATGTACCGGGGCGACGAGTTGGTCCCCGTCATGCGGGACGTGCTCCACCGCGCCGAGGCGTTCGGTGACCTGTGCGGCATCAACATCGCCGAATGGACGTACGGCACCGTGCTGCTGTACGCGGCGGGCGGTCGCACGGCGGAGGTCGTCGAGGTGCTGACCCGGGCGCGGCAGCGGATCGAAGAGCACAAGATGGGTACCTTCGGGCTGCCGGTGCTCATCGCGGGCCTGGCGCGCGAGGCCGCCCGGACCGGGCGCCGCGACCACGCCCTGCACGAGTTGCGCACTCAGGTGGCTCTGCACCTGGCCAACGGGACGTGGCTATTCGTGGGCTACCCGGCCGAGCCGCTCGTCGAGTTGCTGCTCGAGCACGGGGCGGACGACGAAGTGGCCGAGGCCCGCCGCGTCCTGGGCGCCTGGCAGGTGCATCGGCCGGGCCTCGCAGTGTTGGACCTGTGGTGGTACCGGTGCTGCGCGCTGCTGGCCCAGGCCGACGGCGACCGCCGGGCGTACGACGAGCGGGCCCGGCGGTATCTGGAGCTGTGCGAGTTGGCGCGCCGCGGCCACACCGTCGTGCTGCGCACGCTGTCGAGCTGCGTGCCCATCGCGCGCGGCCTCGGCTTCTACGCCGACGCCATCGATCCCCGCATCGAGGAGATCGAACTCGACGACTGGAAGGGCACCAACCAACGCCGCGCCCTGGAGCTCGGGGTGGCCGTGTTCGCCCGGCGCGCCCCCTATGAGGCGGCCGATCTGGCCGACGCGGTCGCCGAAGCCCACCCCGACGCCGTGCTGGTGGACGTGAACTGCTGGGGCGCGCTGTCGGTCGCCGAGGTCGGGGGACTGCCGTGGGCGTGCTTCGCGCCGTACACCCCGCCGCTGCGCGCGTCCGGGGTTCCGCCGTTCGGGCTCGGCCTGCGCCCGCTGCCGGGGGTGGCGGGTCGGTTGCGCGACGCCGCGGCACGCGCTGTCGTCATCCGATCCGTCGAGGGCGTGATGCTGCCGCCGATCAACACGCTGCGCGCCCGACTGGCCGTCGGTCCCGTCGCGACCATGGACGAATTCCTGCGTCGGGCGCCGCTGCTGCTGGTCGCCAGCGGTACGCCGTTCCAATACCCGCAGACCGACTGGGGCGAGACGGTGGCGATGATCGGACCCTGCGTGCTGGACCCCGGGCCGAGCGCCGCGCCGGACTGGCTGAGCGCGATCGACCGGCCGATCGTCCTGGTCACCACGTCGTCGGAGAAGCAGGCCGACGACACGCTGGTGCGCACGGCGATCGCCGCGCTGGCCGACGAGCCCGTGCACACGGTGGCCACGCTGCCGGCCGGACTGCCCGACGGGTTGGCGGCCGGGGCGAACGCGACGCTGTGCCGGCAGGTCCCGCACGGCGCGCTGCTCGATCGTGCGGTGTGCGCGGTGACCCACGGCGGGATGGGCGTCACGCAGAAGGCGCTCGACCGCGCGGTGCCGGTGTGCGTGGTGCCCTACGGCCGCGATCAGTTCGAGGTGGCCCGCCGCGTCGAGGTTGCCCGGTGCGGCACCCGGCTGCCGGCCAAGAAACTCGCACCGGCGCGGCTGCGCGCCAAGGTGCGCGAGGCGATGACCATGACCGACGGCGCCCAACGGGTCGCGGCCGGCTTTGCGGCCACCGGCGGAACCGTCCGCGGCGCAGAGCTTTTCGAGCAGCGCGTCCTCGGCTCGGGATGATTCAGCTCAGGTGCCGGCCCAGGAACTCCGTGGTCGCCGTCCAGTGCCGGGCCGCGGCCTGCTCGTCGTACGGGGCGTTGTCGGGCACCGCGAAGCCGTGACCCGCCGCGTAGAACTCGATGGTGTGCGGCACGTCCGCGGCGGTCAGCGCGCGGTCCAGCGTCTCGGCCTGAGCCGCGGTGAACGACGCGTCCTTCTCGGCCCCACCGACGTAGATGGGGGCGCGCATGCGGTCGGCCAGCACGTGCGGGCTGCCGGCATCCTCGGACGCCAGCCCGCCGCCGTGGAAGGACAGCGCGGCGCCCACCCGGTCCGGTACCCGGCCCGCGACCACCAGCGACGTGCGCCCGCCCATGCAGTAGCCGGTGGTGCCGAACGCCTCACCCCGGACCTCTGGGCGCGCGGCCAGATAATCGAACAGCGCCGCGGCGTCGGCGGCCATCATGTCCGGGGTGACCTTACCGATCATGGAGAACAACCGGCCGCGTTCCTTGGGATCGCCGAACACCGTCGCCATGTCGAACGGGGCCCAGCCGGGATTGCGGTAGTAGACGTCGGGCACCACCACGGCGTAGCCGGCCGAGGCCAGGCGCTGGGCCATCTCGTCGAACGTCTGGCGCGGGCCGCCCGCGTCGGGATACATCACCACGCCCGGCCAGGGGCCGTCCCCGTCGGGCGTGGCGAAGGTGACGGAACAGCTGCCGTCGGGGGTGGTGACGGTGTCGGTGATGATCGGCATGCCTTCTGTTCTACCGTGCCCGCGACGGTAGGCTGGCCGAATGTCGATCGCCACGCCCTACGAAGATCTGCTGCGCCTGGTGCTCGAGACGGGAACCCCGAAATCCGACCGCACCGGTACGGGCACCCGCAGTGTGTTCGGCCACCAGTTGCGCTACGACCTGCGGGCCGGCTTTCCGCTGATCACCACCAAGAAGGTCCATCTGAAGTCCGTGGTCTACGAGCTGCTGTGGTTCCTGCGCGGCGATTCCAATGTGCGCTGGCTGCAGGAGCACGGCGTCACCATCTGGGATGAATGGGCCTCTCCGGCAGGAGATCTGGGGCCGGTCTACGGCGTGCAGTGGCGCTCCTGGCCCACCCCGTCCGGGGAGCACATCGATCAGATCAGCGCCGCGCTGGCGCTGCTGAAAGCCGACCCGGACTCGCGCCGCAACATCGTCTCGGCGTGGAACGTCGGGGAGATCCCGCAGATGGCGCTGCCGCCGTGCCACGCCTTCTTCCAGTTCTACGTCGCCGACGGCCGGCTCAGCTGCCAGCTGTACCAGCGCAGCGCCGACCTGTTCCTCGGGGTGCCGTTCAACATCGCCAGCTACGCGCTGCTGACGCACATGATGGCCGCCCAGGCCGACCTCGAGGTGGGGGAGTTCATCTGGACCGGTGGCGATTGCCACATCTACGACAACCACGTCGAGCAGGTCACCGAGCAATTGTCCCGTGATCCGCGGCCCTATCCCGAACTGGTTCTGGCGCAACGTGATTCACTGTTCGACTACACCTACGAGGATGTTGTGATCAAGAACTATGATCCGCACCCCGCGATCAAGGCGCCGGTGGCGGTGTGAGCGGACCCGCGCTGATCTGGGCGCAGTCCAGTTCCGGTGTCATCGGCCGCGACAACGCCATCCCGTGGCGGCTGCCCGAGGACCAGGCGCGGTTCAAGGAACTCACGCTGGACCACTCGGTGGTGATGGGCCGGCTGACCTGGGAGTCGCTGCCCGCCCGAGCGCGCCCACTGCCGGGGCGCAAGAACGTCGTCGTCACCCGGCAGGCCGACTATCGCGCCCCCGGCGCGCAGGTGGTCACCGACTTCGAGCAGGTGCCCCTGGACGACGCCTGGGTGATTGGCGGCGTGCAGATCTACGCATTGGCGCTGCCGCTGGCGCGACGGTGCGAGGTCACCGAGATCGACATCGACCTGCGCCGCGAGGACGACGACGCGCTGGCGCCGGTGCTCGACGAGAGCTGGACCGGAACGGTCGGGGACTGGCAGACCAGTTCGTCGGGCCTGCGTTACCGGTTCCTGACCTACCGGCGCTGATGCCGACGCTGCGGGTGGACCAGGCGCGCCGGATCGCGCTGTCCGCACAGGGCTTTCACGAGTCCAAGCCCGCTGCGTCGGTGACCCGGGCGCATCTGCGCCGACTGATCTCGCGGATCCAGGTGCTGCAGTTGGACTCTGTGTCGGTGGCGGTGCGCGCCCACTACGCGCCGGTGTTCAGCCGGTTGGGTCCCTACGACCGCGATCTGCTGGACCGGGCGGCCTGGAGTCACAGCGCGCGCTCGCCTCGCCTGCTGGTCGAGTACTGGGCGCACGAGGCCGCGCTGATGGCCGTCGAGGACTGGCCACTGCTGCGCTGGCGGATGCGCGGATACACCCACGGCCGGTGGGGCACCGAGACCGTCCGCAAGAACCCACGGTTGGCCGACGACATCGTCGCCGCGATCGCCGAACTCGGGCCGTCGACGGCGGGGCAGATCGAGACGTACCTGGAGGCCGAACCGCGCGGGGGTAAAGGTCCCTGGTGGGGGCGCAGCGACACCAAGTGGGTGGCCGAGGCGCTGTGGTCGTCGGGGGTGTTGACCACGGCCACCCGGGTGGGTTTCGCCCGGCACTACGACCTGACCGAACGGGTGCTGCCCGCCGAGGTGCTGGCCCGCGAGGTCGACGACGCCGAGGCCGTGCGCGAACTGACGCTGCGAGCGGCGACGGCCCTGGGCGTGGGCGCCGAGGCCGACATCCGCGACTACTTCCGGCTGGGCGCCGCGCAGGTCAAGCCCGCGCTGGCCGATCTGGTGGCCGGCGGCCAGCTCGAGGCCGTGCAGATCGACGGCACACCGGCGTATCTGCGTGCGGGACAGAAGATTCCCCGCGTCGATCGCGGCACGGCGCTGCTGTGCCCGTTCGATCCGCTGGTGTTCTTCCGGCCGCGGGTCGAGCGGCTGTTCGACTTCCACTACCGCATCGAGATCTACACACCCGCGGCCAAGCGGCGCTACGGCTACTACGTGTGGCCGTTCCTGCTCGACGGGCAGCTGGTGGGCCGGGTAGACCTCAAGGCCGACCGGGCCGGTGACACGCTGCAGGTGCTCGGCGCGTTCGGCGAGGACGGCGCCGACCGCGCCCGCGTCGCGCCGGCGTTGGCGGCCGAACTGCACACGATGGCCGGCTGGTTGGGGCTCGGCGGGGTCACTGTCGGCGCGCGCGGCGATCTGGCCGCGGCGTTGGCAACCGCGACCTGACCGGCCCTCACGTTAGGCTCAGCGCGTGGCCGAGACTGCCCCGCTGCGCGTGCAGCTGATTGCCAAGACGGAGTTCACCGCGCCGCCGGACGTGCCGTGGAGCACCGACGCCGACGGTGGCCCCGCGCTGCTCGAGTTCGCCGGGCGGGCCTGCTACCAGAGCTGGGACAAGCCGAATCCGCGCACCGCGACCAACGCCACCTACCTCAAGCACATCATCGACGTCGGGCACTTCTCGGTGCTCGAACACGCCTCGGTGAGTTTCTACATCACCGGAATCTCGCGGTCCTGTACCCACGAGCTGATCCGGCATCGGCACTTCTCCTACTCGCAGTTGTCGCAGCGGTACGTTCCCGAGCACGACGCCGAGGTCGTGGTGCCGCCCGGCATCGACGGCGATCCGGAACTCGAGCGGTTGTTCCTGGCCGCCACCGATGCCAGCCGCGCGGCCTACACCGAGCTGATGGCCAAGCTCGACGAGAAGCTGGCCGGCGAGGCCGGCACCGTGCGCCGCAAGCAGGCCCGCCAGGCCGCGCGATCGGTGCTACCGAACGCCACCGAGACCCGCATCGTGGTGACCGGCAACTACCGGGCCTGGCGGCATTTCATCGCCGTGCGGGCCAGCGAGCAGGCCGACGTCGAGATCCGTCGGCTGGCCATCGAATGCCTGCGCCAACTGGTTGCTGCGGCGCCGCAGGTGTTCGCCGATTTCGATATCTACACCCTCGCCGACGGCACGGAGGTGGCCACGAGCCCGTTGGCGACCGAGGCGTGAAACCGAGTTGATTACGCGCGGTACCCTTACGCGGTGAGCACCAGCGGATTCGACGTCAGCGCACGTTTGGGCACCGTGCTGACTGCCATGGTGACGCCGTTCGGCCCGGACGGCTCGCTGGACACGGCCACCGCGAAGAAGCTCGCCACCCACTTGGTGGACGCCGGTTGCGATGGTCTGGTCATCTCCGGCACCACCGGGGAATCGCCCACCACCAGCGACGATGAGAAGATCGAGCTGCTCTCGGCGGTGCTGGACGAGGTCGGCGACCGGGCCCGGATCATCGCCGGGGCCGGCAGCTATGACACAGCCCACAGTGTGAACTTGGCCCGGCGCAGCGCCGAGGCCGGTGCCCACGGGCTCCTGGTGGTCACGCCCTACTACTCGCGGCCCCCGCAGTCGGGTTTGCTGGCGCACTTCCGCACCGTGGCCGACGCCACGGATCTGCCGAACGTGCTGTACGACATTCCGCCGCGCTCGGTGGTGCCCATCGAGTGGGACACGCTGCGGCAGTTGGCCGAGCACCCGAACATCGTCGGGGTCAAGGACGCCAAGGGCGACCTGCACGGCAGCGCCCAGATCATGGCGGAGACCGGACTGGCCTACTACTCCGGCGACGACGCCCTGAACCTTCCGTGGCTGGCGGTCGGCGCCGTCGGCTTCATCAGCGTGTGGGGACACCTGGCCGCCGCCCAGCTTCGAGAGATGTTGTCGGCGTTCAACTCCGGTGACATCGGCACCGCGCGCAAGATCAGTGTGGCGCTCGGGCCGCTGAACGCCGCGCAATACCGCCTCGGCGGTGTGACCCTTTCCAAGGCCGGGCTGCGGTTGCTGGGCTTCGACGCCGGCGACCCGCGGCTGCCGCAAGTCCCGGCCACCGACGAGCAGATCCAAGCGCTGGCCGCTGAAATGCGTGCGGCGGCGCTGCTTCGATAGGACTCCCATGAATACCGATCTGGCACCGCCGTCGCCGTTGGCGCCCGGCGGGCTGCGGGTGACGGCGCTCGGCGGCATCGGCGAAATCGGCCGCAACATGACCGTGTTCGAACACCTGGGCCGGTTGTTGATCATCGACTGCGGCGTGCTGTTCCCGGGCCACGACGAGCCGGGCGTCGACCTGATCCTGCCCGACCTGCGACACATCGAGGACCGCCTCGACGACATCGAGGCGCTGGTCCTGACCCACGCGCACGAGGACCACATCGGGGCCATCCCGTTCCTGCTCAAGCTGCGCTCCGACATTCCGGTCGTGGGGTCGAAGTTCACCCTGGCGCTGGTGGCCGCCAAGTGCCGCGAGCACCGCATCAAGCCGAACTTCGTGGAGGTCGCCGAGGGGCAGCGCAGCACGCACGGCGTGTTCGAATGCCAGTACTTCGCGGTCAACCACTCGATCCCGGACGCGCTGGCGATCGCCGTGCACACCGGGGCCGGCACCGTGCTGCACACCGGCGACGTCAAACTCGATCAGTTGCCACTCGACGGCCGACCCACCGACCTGCCCGGCATGTCGCGGCTCGGCGACGCCGGCGTCGACCTGTTCCTGTGTGACTCCACCAACGCCGAGCACCCCGGCGTCGGCCCGTCCGAGAGCGAGATCGGGCCCAACCTGCACCGGCTGATCCGCGGCGCCGAGGGCCGGGTGATCGTCGCCTGCTTCGCCTCCAACGTCGACCGGGTGCAGCAGATCGTCGACGCGGCAGTGGCATTGGGGCGCAAGGTCTCCTTCGTCGGGCGCTCGATGGTCCGCAACATGGGCATCGCCCGCGAACTCGGCTTCCTGACCGTCGCCGACGACGACATCATCGACATCGGCGCCGCCGAGATGATGCCGCCGCAGCGGGTGGTGCTGGTGACCACCGGCACCCAGGGTGAGCCGATGGCGGCGCTGTCCCGGATGTCGCGCGGCGAGCACCGCAGCATCACGCTCACCGACGGCGATCTGATCGTGCTGTCCAGCTCGCTGATCCCCGGCAACGAGGAAGCCGTCTACGGGGTGATCGACGCGCTGGCCAAGATCGGTGCCCGCGTCGTCACCAACAGTCAAGTGCGCGTGCACGTTTCCGGACACGCCTACGCCGGCGAGCTGTTGTTCCTGTACAACGGCGTGCGGCCCCGCAACGTCATGCCGGTGCACGGCACCTGGCGGCACCTGCGGGCCAACGCCAAGCTGGCCGCCAGCACCGGGGTGCCCGAAGAGAACATCGTGGTGGCCGAGAACGGCGTCAGCGTCGACCTGGTCCACGGCGTCGCGTCCATCGCCGGGGCGGTACCGGTGGGCAAGATGTTCGTCGACGGGCTCATCACCGGCGATGTCGGCGACGCAACGCTGGGGGAGCGGCTGATCCTGTCGTCGGGCTTCGTGGCGGTCACGGTGGTGGTCCACCGCGGGACCGGAAAGCCCGCGGCCCCACCGCATCTGCACGCCCGCGGTTTCTCCGAGGATCCCAAGGCCTTGGAGCCCGCCGCGTTGAAGGTGGCCGCCGAGTTGGAGAACCTGGTGGCCGACAGCGTCACCGACCCGGTGCGGATAGCCCAGGCGGTGCGGCGCGCGGTCGGCAAGTGGGTGGGCGAGACCTACCGGCGCCAGCCCATGATCGTGCCGACCGTGCTGGAGATCTGAGCCGGCGGTCTCAGGGCAGCGCCTCGAGCCGATAGCCCATCCCGCGCAGCGTCACGAACCGCTCGGCGCCCAGCTTGCGGCGCAGATACCGGACGTAGACGTCGACGACGTTGGAACCCGGGTCGTAGTCATAACCCCACACCTGGCTGAGCAGCTGTTCGCGGGAAAGCACCTGGCCCGGATGACGCAAAAAGGTCTCGGCAAGGGCGAATTCGCGCGCCGACAGGTCGACCGTGCGGCCGTCGACCTCGGCGCGGCGGGTCCGCAGGTCCAGGCTCAGCCCGCCGTAGGACAGCACTGTGAGTTCGCCGCCCCGTTCGGTGGTCAGCCGCAGCCGGATCCGGGCCAACAATTCCTCGAACCGGAACGGCTTGGGCATGTAGTCGTCGGCGCCGCCCTCGAGGCCTGCCACGGTATCGGCGACGCTGGTGCGCGCGGTGAGCATTACCACCGGCAGCTGGTTGTTCTCCGCGCGCAGCCTGCGCAGCACCTCGAATCCGTCCATCCGCGGCAGGCCGATGTCGAGCACCATCAGATCGAAGTCGCCGGTGCGCGCGTAGTCGTAGGCCGACACCCCGTCGGTGACCTCGGTGACGGTGAAACCGTTGGCGGTCAGCCCCTTCCGGATGAACGACGAGATGCGGGGTTCGTCTTCGGCGATCAGGATGCGGGCCATCGGTCCTCCAGGACGGCGGGAATGGTGATGGTGAACGTCGCGCCCCGACCCTGGACGCTGTCGAGCAGCACGTCGCCGCCGTGCGCGACGGCGATGGCCCGCACGATCGACAGACCCAGGCCGGCGCCCTCGCCGACCTGCCGGCCGCCGCTGCCGCGCGCGAACCGGTCGAAGATGCGGGCCTGATCCTCCGGGCTGACGCCGGGCCCGGAGTCCGACACCCAGAACCGCAGCCAGCCGCCGGAGAGTTGCGAACCAATGCCGATGCGCCCGCCGGGTTCGGTGAACCGGCTTGCGTTGTCGGCCAACGCGACCAGGGCCTGGGTGATGCGCTGCGGGTCCAGCACCGCGGTGACGTTGGCGGTGGTCTCCAGCACGAAGTTGCGCTCGGCCAGCCGGGAGAGCTTGACGAACGCATCCTCGGTGAGCACCGCGACGTCGGTGTACTCCGGTTGCAGGAAGGTCGGCTGCTCGGAGTGCGCGAGCACCAGCAGGTCGGTCACCATGCGGTTCATCCGGGTCAACTCGTCGTCGACGAGCGCGACGGTCGCGGTGATGTCCTCCGGGTCGGCCGGGTCGAGGACCTCCAGGTGGCCGCGGACGATGGTGATCGGGGTGCGAAGTTCGTGCCCGGCATCGTCGATGAACCGGCGCTGGGCGGCGACCCCGGCCTCGATCCGGTCCAGCATGCCGTTGAGGGTGGCCACGAGTTCGTTGATCTCGTCGCGCTCGCCGCCGCGGCGCATCGGAATGCGTTGCGACATATCGGTGTCGGTGATGGTGCGCGCGGTGTCGACCACGTCGTTCAGCGGATGCAGGATGCGTCCGGCCAGCAGCCACGCCGCGCCGGCGGCCAAGACCACCGTCACCGATCCGACCAGCAGCATCATCCGGGCGGCGTTGTCGGCCGCCTCGCGTTCGGCGTCACCGAGGTAGGCGGCGACGATCACGCCGCGCGAGTCGTCGCCGTCGAGGGAGACCGGGATCGCCAGGTAGCGGACCTCGCCGGCCTCGGGGTGCTCGTAGCGGCCCTCGGTGGGCTCGGTGACCGAGGCGACGCGCTGCCGGAAGGCCTGATCCTTGGCCAGCACCTCGGTGGCGCCGGGTTCCTGACGGCTCTGGGTGCGATAGACCCCGTCGACGTAGCCGAGGAACTTCTCGTTGGGGCGGGCGATGTTGTAGGCGATCGCCTCGTGGATGACCTCGTCGATGCCGGCGAACGGGGCCCCGGTGCGCGGGTTGACCCCGGGGGCGCTCAGTTCGCCGAACTCCTCGACCTCGACGCGCAGCGCCTCGTCCATCCGGGCGTTGATGCTCGACTTCAGCAGCAGCCAGGTCGCCAGCGTGACGATGCCCAGGGCCGCCATCACCAGCAGCAGCACCCAGCCGATGATCCGCGTGCGGGCGGTGGTGGGGAGCATCCGGCGCCACCTCGTGGTGCGGGTGCGCTCGGTCATGCCCGCCATCCTGCCCGGAACCGGGAACTGACGTTGCTCAGTCGTCCCAGTCGTCATCATCCCAATCGTCGTCGTCCCAGTCGTCGTCATCGTCCCAGTCGTCATCCCAGTCGTCACCGCCCTGGTAGCGCGGTGCGCCGCCGGTGACCGGCGGGGGAGCGGGCGGGTTGATGGTCTGAATGGCCGGGGGCGGCTGCGGCACGTCCGGGGGACCCACCGGGGCCGGCGGTGAGACGCGTTGTTGGGCCGGCGGCGCGGTAGGCGCGGCCGGGGGTGCGCCGGGGACGTCCGGACCGGGACGCTGCGGGGTCTGTACGTGGATGGGCCGCAGCGGCTCTTCGGCGGCCGTGGGCTGCAGCGAGACCACCGCGAACCCGACGCCGGCCACGGCGGCCGCCGCCACCACAGTTCCGAGGATCTTCCGCATGCTCACCACTGTGCTGCGGCGGGGTGGACCCAAGGTGAAACCCAGATGAGAGGGTTCTCATCTACCGATCACGGCAGGTCGGCGTGGGCCATCCACTCGATGGACGACGCGCTCTGCTCGCGGCCGGCGGGCCGGATGTAGGTGTCGCGGTAATAGCTGGGCCCGGCCTGCTCGATCAGCCGCCAACCGCGCTCGCCGAGATATTCGTGCAGCCGCTCGGGCTCGAGCCCGCAGTGCCACAGCGGCCGGGCACCCAGGAACTTCTTGTGCAGCGACTGCGCCCCGTAGAGATTGGTGCCGTCGATGAAGTCCTGGCGGACATAGCTGAACAGCAGCCGACTGCCCGCGGCGGCGCCGCGCAACTGCTCGAACAGCGCCGCCACCGCTTCCGGCCGTAGATACTGCGTCACGCCCTCGCAGATGAAGAAGGTCCGCCGGTGCGGGTCGTACCCCTGGTCGCGCAGTGCGGCCAGGAGGTCATCGCGTTCCAGGTCGGCCGCCACCAGGCGCACCGACGGCGGTACCTCGCCGAGGGCGCGTCGGACCGTGGCGGCCTTGCGTTCGATGTTGACCGGCTGATCGACCTCGAAGACCGGCAGATCGCTGTGCCGGGCGACCCGATAGGCGCGCGTGTCCAGGCCGGCGCCGAGGATCACCGCGGCGTCGAACTCGTTGAGCGGGTCGGAGAACCGCTCGTCGATGAACCGTTTGCGGCACACGATGCTGGCCCACAGTCCCGGCGCCCGCCGGTCCGAACTGCGGATCATCGCGCGGCGCAGCGGGGCCAGGCGGCCGGCCCGCACCAGGGCGCGCAGGGAGGCGGGCAGGAACGCGGCGGCCAGGTCGTCGTCGACCAGTCGGCGCCCGGGCGGCTCGTGGTGTTCGATCGCGGCGAGGGTCATCGGACCGAAGGCCGTCTGCGCAGCGTGGGCGGGCACCGGTGGGACTCTCAGCGCTTGTTCACGTACCCGGCGTCGACGGGCAGGGCTACGCCGGTGACGTAGCGGCCGGCGTCGGAGGCCAGGTAGTACGCGGCGTTGGCGATGTCCTCGACCTGCAGGGTCTGGACCGGCAGCGCATTGCCCATGTCCGGCCCGCCCTGGGTCTCCTGGGCCAGGCCCGCCAGCCACGACCGGGTGAAGTCGTTGTCGATCATCGGGGTGTCGACGCCGGCCGGATGCACCGAGTTGACCCGAATGCTGAACTGCGCGAGGACATTCGCGTAGACCCGCATGAGCCCGACGATGCCGTGCTTGGCGGCGGCATAGCCGACCGAGCCCGCGACCGGGGAGCCCAGGCCGACCAGGCCGGCCACCGAACTCGTCAACACGATCGCGCCGCCGTTGCCGAACTTCACCATCGGCTTCATGGCGACGTCGACGGTGTTGTAGACACCGGTCAGGTTGACGTCGATCACGTCCTGCCAGGCGCCCTCGGCGGCCATCGGCGCGATCCCGGCGTTGGCGATCACGATGTCGAGCCGGTCGCCGAGTTCGGCGGTGCCGGTGCGCAGCGCGGTCTTGAGCGAGTCGCGGTCCCGGACGTCGGCCTGCAGTGCGACGATCCGCGATCCGGTCTCCTCGACGAGCTTGACGGTGGCCTCGAGGTCGTCGGGGGAGGCCAGCGGGTAGGGCACCGACTCGATCTGCGCGCACAGGTCGACGGCGATGATGTCGGCACCCTCGGAGGCCAACTTGACGGCGTGCGCGCGGCCCTGGCCGCGGGCGGCGCCGGTGATGAATGCGGTCTTGCCGCGCAGACTGTCGCCCATCAGCCGCGCAGCTGTCCCTTGGTGGGATCGCCGGCGACCACCGGCGCAAGCATCTTGATGTCGGGCGCGCCGTCGAGCAGTTCACCGACGGCGCCGAACATCTTGCTCACCGCCGGGGCGGTGCTGTGCGTCTTGAGGGCCTCCTCGTCGGCCCACTGCTCGATGAACACGAACGTGTTGCCGGCCTCGTGCAGCGCGTACAGCTCACAGCCCGGTTCGGCGTGCACCGCCTCGAGGGCTTCCTTACAGGCGTTGCGGACCGCGTCGACGGATTCCGGCTTGGCGGTCATGGTGGCAACGACGACAACGGGCATGCGGGCTCCTGGCTCGGTGACAGTGTGCAGGGGGCGGTGTGACGTCCCACACGATAGTCCGCGCCATATCGCCGACGAGGGCGCCGGTCCGGGCTACGCGGGGATAACGATTCGCCGAGACCAACTCGTGACCAGTGTGGCGGATGGTGCAGATGAGGTAGTTGCGACTAGGCTTGGGCCCATGGCTAGTAAGACCGCTGCGCGTTCTGCCGGTAAAACGAGCAGGTCAGGGCCTCGGTCGGGGGCCGGATCCAAGTCCGGCTCGAAGACCGCGGCGCGATCCAAGCGGCCGGCTCCACCGCGTAAGAAGGCCCCGGCGCGACGCCCGCAGCACGGGCCGTCGCCGGTGGCGGCGGCCGGGGTCGCCGTCGGTCGCGCCTCCCGGGCCACCTGGCTGATGCTCGCCCGCGGCGCGGGCAGCACCGCGCGGTCGGTGGGCCGGGCCCGCGACATCGAACCCGGCCACCGTCGCGACGGCATCGCGTTGGCCCTGCTGGGTGTGGCCGTGATCGTCGCCGCGAGCTCGTGGTTCGACGCGGCCCGACCGGTCGGCGCCTGGATCGACGACGTGCTGCGCGCCGTCGTCGGTGCGTCGGTGGTGCTGCTGCCGGTGCTCATCGCGGTGATCGCGATCGCGCTGATGCGCACCTCGCCCGACCCCGAATCCCGGCCCCGGCTGATCCTGGGCGCGGCCATGGTGGCCCTGCCGGTCCTGGGGCTGTGGCATCTGTGGTCCGGCTCGCCGGAGGACCCGGCCGCCCGCGCCGAGGCGGCGGGCTTCATCGGATTCGTCATCGGCGGGCCGCTGTCCGACGGGCTGACCGTGTGGATCGCCGCGCCGTTGCTGTTCATCGGCGCGATCTTCGGCGTGCTGCTGCTGACCGGCACCACCATCCGCGAGGTCCCCGCCACCCTGCACCACATGTTCGGCTCGCGACTGCAGCGCGACTACTACCACGACGACTATGACGACGCCGACTACTACGACGACGCCGAAGATGTCGCGGGCGAACCCGATGCCGAGGACTTCTCCGACGGCTACTACGACGATCCCGCGGCCTACCGCGACGAGCCGCCGACGTGGCCCGGGGGCACCCCGTACGACAACTACCCGCTGGACGACGCCGCCGACGCGGGTCTCGAAGATGCGCCGACGGTGCCCGAACCGGCGGTGGCCGCCAAGCCGCGCAAGCGCAAGCCCGCCAAGCCGGCGCCGACACCCGTGGTGACCCAGGCGCTGGACCGTGTCGTCGAGGGCCCCTATGTGCTGCCGTCGCTGGAACTGCTGGTCGCCGGCGATCCGCCGATGCGGCGCAGCGCGGCCAACGAGCAGATGGAAGACGCGATCTCCTCGGTGCTGCAACAGTTCAAGGTCGACGCCGCCGTCACCGGGTGCACCCGCGGACCCACCGTCACCCGCTACGAGGTCGAACTCGGGCCCGGGGTCAAGGTCGAGAAGATCACCGCGCTGCATCGCAACATCGCCTACGCGGTGGCCACCGAGAGCGTGCGGATGCTCGCTCCCATCCCCGGCAAGTCCGCGGTCGGCATCGAGGTGCCCAACACCGACCGGGAGATGGTCCGGCTGGCCGATGTTCTGACCGACCCGGGAACCCGAAAAGACCACCACCCATTGGTGATCGGACTGGGCAAGGACATCGAGGGCGACTTCATCTCGGCCAACCTGGCGAAGATGCCGCACCTGTTGGTGGCCGGTTCGACCGGCTCCGGTAAGTCCAGCTTCGTCAACTCGATGCTGGTGTCGCTGCTGGCGCGGGCCACCCCGGAGGAGGTCAGGATGATCCTGATCGACCCGAAGATGGTGGAACTCACGCCGTACGAGGGCATTCCGCACCTGATCACCCCGATCATCACCGAGCCGAAGAAGGCCGCCGCCGCGCTGGCCTGGCTGGTCGAGGAGATGGAGCAGCGCTACCAGGACATGCAGGCCTCCCGGGTGCGCCACATCGACGTGTTCAACGAGAAGGTGCGCTCCGGTGAGATCACCGCGCCGCTGGGCAGCAACCGCGAATACAAGCCCTACCCATACATCCTGGCCATCGTCGACGAGCTCGCCGACCTGATGATGACCGCCCCGCGCGACGTCGAGGACGCCATCGTCCGGATCACCCAGAAGGCCCGCGCCGCGGGTATCCACCTGGTGCTGGCCACCCAGCGCCCGTCGGTGGACGTGGTGACCGGTCTGATCAAGACCAACGTGCCCTCGCGCCTGGCGTTCGCGACGTCGTCGCTGACCGACAGCCGTGTCATCCTCGACCAGCAGGGCGCCGAGAAGCTGATCGGCATGGGCGACGGCCTGTTCCTGCCGATGGGCGCCAACAAGCCCATCCGCCTGCAGGGCGCGTTCATCACCGACGAGGAGATCCACGCCGTCGTCGAGGCGTGCAAGGACCAGGCCGAGCCGGACTACACCGAGGGCGTGACCGCGGTCAAGGCCGGCGAACGCAAGGACGTCGACCCCGATATCGGCGACGACCTCGATGTCTTCCTGCAGGCCGTCGAACTCGTGGTGTCCTCGCAGTTCGGGTCGACCTCGATGCTGCAGCGCAAGCTGCGGGTGGGCTTCGCCAAGGCGGGTCGCCTGATGGACCTGATGGAGACCCGTGACATCGTCGGTCCGTCCGAGGGATCCAAGGCCCGCGAGGTCCTGGTCAAGCCCGACGAACTGGCGGGGACGCTGGCGCTGATCCGCGGCGGCGGACAGGATGAGACCGCCGAGGCCGACGCCGGGGACGACGAACCGGACTTCTGACGGCTACAGGATGAGCAGCATCCGGGTGTTGCCCAGGATGTTGGGCTTGACGTAGCTCAGGTCCAGGAACTCGGCGACGCCGATGTCGTAGGAGCGGCACATCTCCTCGTACACCTCGGCGGTCACCGGGGTGCCGTCGATCTCGTGGAAGCCGTGGCCGCTGAAGAACCGGGTCTCGAAGGTGAGCACGAACAACCGTTCCAGTTGGAGCTCGCGCGCCACCTCGAGCAACTTGGCCACGATCGCGTGCCCGACACCGCTGCCCTTGACCTTGGGGTCGACGGCCACGGTGCGCACCTCGCCCAGATCCGACCACATCACGTGCAGGGCGCCGCAGCCGACGACCTCGCCGTCGAGCTCGGCCACCCAGAATTCCTGGACCGCCTCGTACAGCGTGACCAGGTTCTTCTCCAACAGGATCTTGCCCGCGTAGGTATCCACGAGACGCTTGATCGCCGGCACATCGGAGGTGCGGGCGCGACGCACTGTCGGGGCGGTGGATTGCGGGTGGCTCACGGGTGGACAGTATCGGTTGTCGGGGCCGGGCATGCCACCGATATTCTATGGCCGTGTCGGGGCACCCTGAAACTGAACCGGCGGCCCGGCGCCCTCCGGTGATGAACATCGCCAACCTGCTGACCGCACTGCGACTGGTGCTGGTTCCCGTGTTCCTGCTGGTGCTCTTCGCCGGCGACGGCCACGAGTTCGCCAACCGGATCGCGGCGTTCACGATCTTCGCCGTGGCGGTCATCACCGACCGGCTCGACGGCCAGCTGGCCCGCAAGTACGGCATGGTGACCGAGTTCGGCATGCTCGCCGATCCGATCGCCGACAAGCTGTTGATCGGCTCGGCGCTGATCGCCCTGTCGATGCTGGGGGATCTGCCGTGGTGGGTGACCGTGGTGATCCTGGTCCGCGAGATCGGCATCACGGTCCTGCGCTTCGCGGTGCTGCGCCGCGGGGTGATCCCCGCCAGCCGCGGCGGCAAGCTCAAGACCATGGTGCAGGCGGTCGGCATCGGCCTGTTCGTGCTCCCGCTGCACGCCTGGCCGCCGGTCTGGCACACCACCGCGTGGGTGGTGATGGGGCTGGCCATCGTGCTCACGGTGTTCACCGGGCTCGACTACCTGGTCTCGGCGGTCCGCGATATTCGTCGGGCGCCGCGGGAACCAAATCCGACGCAATAGACGTTGTTCCCCTCAGAGCCCGACGAAGTCCGCGTAGTGAAGGAGAACCGATGACGTTGTTGCTGCGCGAGGTCATTGGCGACGTACTGCGTCGCGCCCGAGCGTCCCAGGGCCGCACCCTGCGTGAGGTCTCGGACTCGGCCCGCGTCAGCCTCGGCTACCTCTCGGAGGTCGAGCGTGGCCGCAAGGAGGCCTCCAGCGAGTTGCTCGGCGCCATCTGCTCCGCCCTGGACATCCCGTTGTCGCGGGTGCTCTCCGACGCCGGTGAACAGATGGCCCACCATGAGTACGCCGAGTTGGTCTCGAAGGGTTCGCCGCGCGTCGACGCCGGCACCAAGGTCGTCATCGGACCGGTCAATCCGGTCGCGATGGCGGTCGCCTGATCTGCCGCGACGCGCCATTTGAAGTAGGGGAGTGTGTCGAACCTTCCCGAACCGATAAATTGGTCTGCGCAGGCTGAGTCAGACCACAGAGCATCGACAACGTTAGGCGGCAGGAACTCATGGCCAATCCGTTCGTAAAGGCATGGCGCTACCTGATGGCGCTGTTCAACTCGAAGATTGACGAGCACGCCGACCCCAAGGTTCAGATTCAGCAGGCCATCGAGGAAGCGCAGCGCCAGCACCAGGCGCTGTCGCAGCAGGCCGCCCAGGTGATCGGCAACCAGCGCCAGCTCGAGATGCGGCTCAACCGCCAGCTGGCCGACATCGAGAAGCTGCAGGCCAACGTCCGCCAGGCGATCACGCTGTCGGACCAGGCGACCGCCGCCGGCGACGCCGCCAAGGCCACCGAGTACAACAACGCCGCCGAGGCTTTCGCCGCTCAGCTGGTGACCGCCGAGCAGAGCGTCGAAGACCTCAAGACTTTGCACGACCAGGCCCTGCAGGCCGCCGGCCAGGCCAAGAAGGCCGTCGAGCAGAACGCCATGGTGCTGCAGCAGAAGATCGGCGAGCGCACCAAGCTGCTCAGCCAGCTCGAGCAGGCCAAGATGCAGGAGCAGGTCAGCGCGTCGTTGCGGTCGATGACCGAGATCGCCGCGCCCGGCAGCACCCCGAGCCTCGACGAGGTCCGCGACAAGATCGAACGCCGTTACGCCAACGCCATGGGCGAGGCCGAGCTGGCGCAGAACTCGGTGCAGGGCCGCATGATGGAGGTGCAGCAGGCCAGCGTCGAGATGGCCGGCCATTCCCGGCTCGAGCAGATTCGCGCGTCGATGCGCGGTGACTCCTTGACCTCGGGGACGACCTCGGGGAGGGCCTCCGGAACCGCGCAGCCCGCCCCCGCGACTCCGGCCAGCGAGGCCGCCCCCGAGAAGCCGCTGGGCCAGTAGCCCGGGCCGGCAGGAACACGAGAAGGTCGATATGGCGGTCAAGCCCATAGCCAAGCAGTGGCGCGCAGTACTGCAACGTGGGCTCGACGGTGCCAGCGAGGCCGCCGACGTGCTCGCCCACAAACTGAAGTTGGCCGCCGACCCGCGGGCCCGGCTGCTGCGGAAGCGGAAGTGGGCGTTGCGGATCGGCCTGCTGTTCAGCTTCGCGACGGTCTTCTGCATCCTGGTGACGGTGTTGTTGGCCAGCTGGAGCACGCCGGCCTGGGCGCTGCTGATTCCCGGCCTGCTCGCCGCCGGGGCCGCGTTCCCCGCCACGCTGGCGTTCCTGCGCTACCGGTGGCTGCGCTCCACGCCGCTGCCCGCGCAGCGCCCGGCCAGCACCCGGCGGCTCCCACCGCACGGTTCGGCGGCCCGCCCGGCGATGTACGCCCTGGGCGCCTCCGAGCGCGGCCTGTTCTCGCTGCTGGGTGTGATGGAGCGCGGCAACCTGTTGCCCGACGGGGAGATCCAGGAACTGACCGCCGCGGCCAATCAGACCGCGACCGCGATGGCGGCCACCGCGGCCGAGGTCGTCTCCATGGAGCAGGCGGCCACCACGACACCGAAATCGCGGACCTACCTGGTGCCCACCATCAACGCCTACACCGCCCAACTGGGGGTGGGTGTCCGGCAGTACAACGAGATGGTCACCGCCGCAGCGCAATTGGTGTCCGCGGCCAACGGCAACGGCGCCGGGGCGCCGTCACCGCAACTGCTGGCCTCGCAGCACCGGTATCGCAGCGAGTTGACCGACGCCACCGACCGGCTGCTCGGCTGGGCGCAGGCGTTCGACGAACTCGGTCAGCTGCGCCGAGCCTGAGCGGTCCGGCTCAGACGTGTGATTCTCAGACGTCGTGATTCTTAGACGTCGTGGCTCGACGGCGGTCCGCTGCGCGGGCCGTACTTCTCGGCGTAGGCCTGGTGGACGTGGGCCTTCTTCTGCCGGGAGAGCTCGTCGACCAGGGCGGGGTTCATTCCGTGCACCCGCAGCATGTGCCGCCGCCACACCTTGTTCAGTGCGTGCGAGAAGTACACGAACGGGATCAGGATCGGCACCGTCATGCCCAGGTGCACATACAGCGACGTGGGGATGAACCAGAACGGCAGCAGGATCAGCACCGCCGGGATGAACATCCGGACCATCATGCGACGCGTCGCACCCGGTCCGGCCAGGTCGTTGCGCACCCAAGCGCGCATCGAAGCAGGTAGCCGACCGCCGTAGCAGTACTTGACGTATTGCCAGAGGTTCGGCTTGGTAGCGGCGGCGTTAGTGGTCATATCACTGCTCACGGTCGGCGATTGGTTAGCTGTGAAAATGCTAGCAACCTGCGGCAATGACGGCGGTCACAGCGTCGGGCGCAACCCTGGGACGATCGCGCCCAGCAGGCCGCGCAGCAAACCCTTGGTCATGTCGTAGAAGTCGAAGTAGTCGCGCCACAGCGTGATCCGCCCGTCGCGGACCTCGAAGACCCCGCACACCCAGAACTGCATGCGGACCGGGCCGACGGTGATGACGTCGGTGCGCTCGTTGAGCACGGTGCCGCCGTCGGCGGCCGTCCGGTGGATCTTCAGGTCGAAGCCCAGGCTGGGGCGCTGCATCCCGGTGAACAGCCTCATGGCGCGCCGGCTGCCGTGGATCGTCGGCAGGCCGACGTTCTGATAGACCACGTCGTTGTCCAGCAGCGACTCGGCGGTGTCGAGGTCCTTGTCGCGCAGCGCGGAGAAGAATTTGTCCACGATGGCGATGTCGGATTCGGCGGTGGTGTGGCCTACGAGACCGTTGGTCTGCTCCGTCATGGGGACAGCCTAAAGCGTGTGGCAGGCTGTGGCGATGCGTATCGCCGTGGTCGCCGGCCCCGATCCCGGACATGCCTTCCCGGCGATCGCGCTGTGCCGCAAGCTGCGGGCCGCCGGAGCCGAACCGACCCTGTACACCGGCGTCGAGTGGCTCGAGACCGCGCGGGCGGCCGGGATCGCGGCCGCCGAGCTGCTCGGTCTGGACCCCACCGACGAGGACGACGACGCCGACGCGGGGGAGAAGATCCACCGCCGGGCCGCGCGGATGGCGGTGCTGGGCGCCGAGCCGATCGCCGCGCTCGCCCCCGACCTGGTGGTGTCCGATGTCATCACCGCGTGCGGCGGGATGGCCGCCGAACTGCTCGGTATCCCGTGGGTCGAACTCAACCCGCACCCGCTCTACCTGCCGTCCAAGGGGCTCCCGCCGCTGGGCAGCGGGCTGGCGCCGGGCACCGGGTTGCGCGGCCGGCTGCGCGATGCCGTCATGCGCAAGCTCACCGAGCGCTCCTGGCGGGCGGGGTTGGCGCAGCGCGCCGCGGCCCGACAGAGCATCGGTCTGCCCGCCGACGACCCGGGGCCCGTGCGCCGGCTGATCGCCACGCTGCCCGCGCTGGAGGTGCCGCGCCCGGACTGGCCCGCCGAGGCGGTGGTGGTGGGTCCGCTGCACTTCGAGCCCACCGCGGAGGTGCTGACCCCGCCGCCGGGGGACGGACCGCTGATCGTGGTGGCGCCGTCGACGGCGACCACCGGGGCCCTCGGGATGGCGGAACTGGCGCTGCAGACCCTGATCCCCGGGAAGACCCTGCCGGCCGGCGCCCGGGTCGCGGTCTCCCGGCTCGGCGGCGCCGACCTCGAGGTGCCGCCGTGGGCCGTGGTCGGCCTGGGCCGACAGGACGAACTGCTGGCCGGGGCCGACCTGATGATCTGCGGCGGTGGCCACGGCATTGTCGCCAAGACCCTGCTGGCCGGGGTGCCGATGGTGATCGTGCCGGGCGGGGGCGACCAGTGGGAGATGGCGAATCGTGTTGTGCGCCAGGGCAGTGGCCGGTTGATCCGGCCGCTGGGTGCCGAGGCGCTGGTCGACGCCGTCGAAGAGGTGCTGGCCGCACCGCACCATGCCGAGGCCGCGCGCGCCGCAGGGGCGTCGATCGCGCAGGTCGCCGATCCGGTACGGGTGTGCCAGGACGCGATTCGGTAGATTCGTCGACGTGCGGTTGACCGAATTCCACGAACTCGTCGAGGGGCAGTTCGGCCCGGTTCGCGGCGCCTCGTTGCTGGTCGATCACGTGCTGAGCACCGTGGGTGGCCGCACGGCGGCCCAGGCCATCGAGGACGGGGTGGAACCGCGCGCGGTGTGGCGGGCGTTGTGCGCGGATTTCGAGGTCCCCCGAGACCAATGGTGAAAGTATCGCCGGAGTGAGCACTTTCGTCCTGGTCCACGGCGCCTGGCACGGCGCGTGGTGCTGGGAACGGCTGATCCCCGAGCTGCAGGAGCGCGGTCATCGCGCCGTCGCGATGGACCTGCCCTGCGACGATCCCGCGGCCACCTTCGAGGACTATGCCGACGCGGTGGTGGCGGCCATCGATGTCGAAGACCCGATCGTGGTGGGCCATTCGCTGAGCGGCAACGTGCTGCCGCTGGTCGCCTGGCGCGCGCCGGTGCGCCACGCGGTGTACCTGTGCGCGATGATCCCGGAGCCGGGACGCAGCCAATCCGACCAGGAACGCGCCGGCGGCATGACCGATCCGGCCTATCTGAAGGGCCTGAGCCGCGCCGACGGTTGCACCTTCTGGAGCGACCACGACCTGGCGCGCACCCTGCTCTACCAGGACTGCGAGCCGGAGGCGGCGGACGCGGCCGTGGCCCGGTTGCGGCCCCAGGCCTACGGTCCGCCCACCGCGGTCTGGACGGTGGATCCGCTGCCGGCCGTGCCGTCCACCGCGATCGTCGGCAGCGACGACCGGATACTGCGTCCGGACTGGTCACGACGGGTGGCCCCGCAGCGGCTGCACGCGGAGGTCCGCGAATTGCCGGGCGGGCATTCGCCGTTCCTGTCGCGGCCGGCCGAGTTGGCCGACGTGCTGCACGGCCTCGGCTGAAAACACGCGGCGCGCCTACTTGCGTTCGAACACCTGTTCGTTACTGTGGTCAGCGTTCGGCCGACGAGTTTTGTCGGTGGGCTGTTCTAACGTCACAGCCAACCGACCGAGACCCGGTCAACCACGACTACCGGAGAGGCACCATCATGGCGCAGGCCCCCGATCGCGAGAAGGCCCTCGAGCTCGCTCTCGCGCAAATTGAGAAGAGTCACGGCAAAGGCTCGGTGATGCGGCTCGGCGAGGAGGCGCGGCAGCCGATCGCCGTGATCCCCACCGGGTCCATCGCGCTGGATGTCGCGCTGGGTATCGGCGGCCTACCCCGTGGCCGCGTCATCGAGATCTACGGCCCGGAATCCTCGGGTAAGACCACCGTCGCGCTGCACGCGGTGGCCAACGCCCAGGCCGCCGGCGGGATCGCGGCGTTCATCGACGCCGAACACGCGCTGGATCCCGAGTACGCCAAGGCGCTCGGCGTGGACACCGACGCGCTGTTGGTCTCCCAGCCCGACACCGGTGAGCAGGCCCTCGAGATCGCCGACATGCTGATCCGCTCGGGCGCGCTGGACATCCTGGTGATCGACTCGGTGGCCGCCCTGGTGCCGCGCGCCGAGATCGAGGGCGAGATGGGCGACAGCCACGTCGGCCTGCAGGCCCGGCTGATGAGCCAGGCGCTCCGGAAGCTCACCGGTGCCCTGAGCAACTCGGGCACCACGGCGATCTTCATCAACCAGTTGCGCGAGAAGATCGGCGTGATGTTCGGGTGCTTCAACTACAGCACGCGGGTTCAGTTGGCCGACGGCACCACCGAGAAGATCGGCAAGATCGTCAACAACAAGATGGACGTCGAGGTGCTGTCCTACGACCCCGTCGCCGACCAGGTCGTGCCGCGAAAGGTCGTGAACTGGTTCAACAACGGCCCGGCCGAGCAGTTCTTGCAGTTCACCGTAGAGAAGTCGGGCGGTAACGGACGTTCGCAGTTCGCCGCTACGCCCAACCACCTGATCCGCACCCCGGCAGGTTGGTCGGAGGCCGGCGACCTCATCGCCGGGGACCGGGTCATGGCTTCCGAGCCGCATCGACTCAGCGATCAGCAGTTCCAGGTGGTGCTCGGCTCGCTGATGGGGGATGGGAATCTCTCGCCAAATCGACGTGACCGCAACGGTGTTCGTTTCCGGATGGGCCACGGCGCCAAGCAGGGCGATTACTTGCAGTGGAAGACGGATCTGCTGGCCAACATCGCGCACTCGGCGCATGAGAACGCCAAGGGTGCCCGGTTCGTTGATTTCACACCCTTGCCGGAGTTGGCCGAGTTGCAGCGCGCCGTGTATCTGGGGGACGGCAAGAAGTTCCTGTCCGAGGAGTATCTGAAAGCGCTCACCCCGTTGGCGCTGGCCATCTGGTATATGGACGACGGCGGTTTCACCGTCCGCTCAAAGGGTCTACAGCAGCGAACCGAAGGCGGCAGCGGCCGCATCGAGATCTGTGTCGAGGCCATGAGTGTGGGCTCTCGCGATCGTCTGCGTGACTATCTGCGCGACACGCACGGCCTGGACGTCCGGCTGCGCCACGCGGGTGCGGCGGGCAAGGCGATGCTGGTGTTCACCACCGCGGCGTCGGCGAAGTTCCAGGAAATCGTGGCGCCCTACATGGCACCGTCGATGGAGTACAAGCTGCTGCCGCGATTCCGCGGCCAAGGCACGGTCGCCCCACAGTTCGTTGAGCCCACCGAGCGACTGGTCCCGGCGCGGATCCTCGACATCCACGTCAAGCCGCACACCCGGTCGATGAATCGCTTCGACATCGAGGTGGAGGGCAACCACAACTACTTCGTCGATGGCGTGATGGTGCACAACAGTCCCGAAACGACAACGGGTGGAAAGGCTTTGAAGTTCTACGCCTCCGTGCGCATCGACGTCCGACGGATCGAGACGCTCAAGGACGGCACCGACGCGGTCGGTAACCGGACCCGCGCCAAGATCGTCAAGAACAAGGTTTCGCCGCCCTTCAAGCAGGCCGAGTTCGACATCCTCTACGGCAAGGGCATCTCCAAGGAGGGCTCGCTGATCGACATGGGCGTGGAACACGGCTTCATCCGCAAGTCCGGGTCGTGGTTCACCTACGAGGGTGAGCAACTCGGCCAGGGCAAGGAGAACGCGCGGAACTTCCTGCTGAACAACAAGGACGCGGCCGCCGAGATCGAGAAGAAGATCAAGGAAAAGCTCGGCATCGGTGCCGTGCTGACCGACGACGCGAGCGACGACGGTGTCCTCCCGGCCCCGGTCGACTTCTGATTCCGCCGAGGCCGGGCCGGCCACCGAGGTCGACCCGGCCAAGCGCGCCGAGCAGGCGCGGGCGCTGTGCCTGCGCCTGCTCACCGTGCGGGCCCGCACCCGCGCCGAGCTGGCCGAGCAGCTGAGCAAGCGCGGCTACCCCGACGACATCGCCGCGACGGTGCTGAACCGGCTGGTCGAGGTGGGGCTGCTCGACGACGCCGACTTCGCCGAGCAGTGGGTGCGATCGCGGCGGATCAACGCCGGTAAGGGGCGCCGCGCGTTGGCCGCCGAGTTGCGCACCAAGGGCGTCGACGACGAGGTCATCGACGACGCGCTGGCCGGCATCGATGCCGGCGCCGAGCGGCAACGCGCCGAGGAGTTGGTGCGCGCCAAGCTCCGTCGCGAACGGCTGTCCGACGACGATGACGTCAAGGTGACCCGGCGCCTGGTCGGCATGCTGGCCCGGCGCGGCTACAACCAGGGCATGGCCTTCGACGTCGTCAGCGTGGAACTCGCCGCGGAGCGGGAACGTCGCAAGGTCTAGGTGTTCTGCTCGCCGTCCTCGGCGAATCGGCGAAGGGCCCGCAGAAAGGCGGCGCGATCACCGGCCGGTAGCCGTGACAGCCAACGCTCTTCGCCGCGCTGAATGGCTGATTGTGCCGAATCCTTCACTCTGCGACCGGAATCGGTGAGGGCCAGTAGGCGGACCCGGCGGTCGGCCGGGTCGGGATGCCGTTCGATGTAACCCCGCGCCTGCAGTTCGTCGAGGGTCGGGATGATCCGCGTCTTGTCCGCGTTGATCGATTCCGCCAGGGCTGCCTGGCTGCGCATCGGCCCTCGGTCGAGTGCGACCAACACGCTATAACCCCACATCGTCAAACCGTGCTCAGCCAGAATCGGCACCTCGGCGGCCGCCAGGTCGCGCAGGAGGGGGGCCAGCATGGCGGCGAGGTCGGGTCGCGGCGGCGATGTCATACCGCGATATTAGGCATTGCCATATGGTAAGCAGATGCATACGATAGGCGTATGCATATTGATGTCGACCTTCGTACCTTTCATCGCACCGCCGTGCAGACCTCCGCCGACCTCGTCGCGGCGGTCACCGTCGAGGATTTGGGCCGGGCTTCCCCCTGCGGGGCATGGAGCCTGGGGGAGTTGCTGATCCACATGACGGCGCAGCATCGCGGATTCGCCGCGGCCGCGCAGGGTCGCGGAGCCGACCCCGAGGCGTGGGATCCCGCCGCCGTGACCGACGCGGTGATGCGGGATCCCGCAGGCGCCTATGCCGCGACGGCCGCCGAGGTGATGCGCGCCTTCGCCGCCGAGGAAGCGCTCGCGGCGACTTTCACGATCCCGGAGTTCGGGCCCGGCGCGCAGGTCCCCGGCGCGCAGGCGATCGGGTTTCATCTGGTGGACTACGTCGTGCACGGCTGGGACGTCGCGCGGTCGCTGGATCGGCCCTACGTGATCGCCGACGACGTCGTGCGGGCCACCCTGCCCATCGCCCTCGCGGTGCCGGACGGCGACTTTCGGGATGCGGACGGCTCACCGTTCGGTCGGGCGGTCGCCGTCTCCGAGCCCGCGAGCGATCTGGATCGCCTGCTGAGTCATCTCGGCAGGTCCCCGGCGTGGCCAGGGCGATGATCAGTCGCCGGGCTGTTCGGCCGGTTGCTCGGCCTCCATCGGTTCCGGAGCCCGCCGCGACCGTCGCAGTCGGCGTTCGACGCGCACCGCCAGCGCCGAGAGCCCGAAGTTCACCGCGATCATCAGCACCGCGATCACGATGAGCGCGGGAATGTAGTTGCCGTACGCGGAGCCCACCACCGTGCCCTGGCGGACCATCTCCACGAAGGTGATCTGGTAGCCGATCGCGGTGTCCTTGAGCACCACCACCAGTTGCGAGATCAGCACCGGCAGCATCGACGTGATCGCCTGCGGCAGCAGGATCGCGCGCATCGTCTGACCCCACCGCATGCCCAGCGAGGCCGCCGCCTCGGCCTGTCCGCGCGGCAACGCCTGCACGCCGGCGCGCACGATCTCGGCGATCACCGCGCCGTTGTACAGCGTGAGGCCGGTGATGACCCCGGCCAACGCCACATGCTTGGAGGCGAACAGTCCGTACTGCGCGTACAGGAAGTAGGCGAAGATCATCATGATCAGCACGGGCACGGCGCGGAAGAACTCCACCAGCACCGAACTGACCCACCGCACAACGGCATTCGGTGCCAGCCGGCCCACGCCGAGCACCAGGCCCAGGATCAGCGCCAGCACGATCGAGATCGCCGCGGCGGTCAGCGTGCCCTGGATGCCCGGGAGCACATAGGTCTGCCACAGGTTGGCCGTCAGGAACGGCTGCCACTTCTCGGCGGTCAACTGGCCCTTGTCCGCCAGCCCGGAGTAGACCACCCAGGCCACGAGCACCAACACCACCACCGTGACGGCGGTGATCATGTGGTTGCGCACCCGCGCCCGCGGACCCGGGGCGTCGAAGAGGACGGTCGCGGCGCCGGAAGCACTCACCGTGCCACCGCCATCCGCTTGCCGAGCCACCCGAACAGCAGCCCCATCGGCAACGTCAGCACCACGAAGCCGATCGCGAAGATGGTGCCGACCGCGATCAGGGCCGCGGTGTTCTCGATCATCTCCTTCATCAGCAGGGCCGCCTCGGCGACCCCGATGGCCGAGGCGATCGTGGTGTTCTTGGTCAGCGCGATCAGCACCGAGCCCAGCGGGATGATGACCGCGCGGAAGGCCTGCGGCAGCAGGATCAGGCGCAGGTTCTGACCGAAGGTGAGGCCCAGCGACCGGGCAGCCTCGACCTGCCCGAGCGGCACCGTGTTCACCCCGGAGCGGACGGTCTCACAGACGAAGGACGCCGTGTAGAGCGTCAGCCCCAGCACCGCGAGCCGAAAGTTGCTGTCGGCGACCGACGTCGGCGAATCGGCGTCGACCAGCGTGAATCCCAAGGTCTGCGAGACCCCGAACGAACAGAACAGCAGGATCAGCGTCAGCGGCGTGTTCCGCACCACGTTGACGTAGCTGGTGCCGATCCAGTTGAGCACCGGCACCGGTGCCAGCCGCATGGCCGCCAGCACCGTGCCGATCACCAACGCGCCCAGCGCCGAGTACAGCGTCAGCTCGAGGGTCACCACGAACGCCGCCAGGATCTGTTCGTGGTACTCGGTCAAGACCTCCACTGATTACCCGGCCCGTGCGCGATCTCAGTACCGATCGACCGCGGGCGGCGTCGGGGTGGCGATGCCGGCCGGGCCGAGGTTCTCCTCGAACGCCGTCTGCCAGGCGCCGTCGGCCTGCATCTGCTCGAGCGCGTCGTTGATCTTGCCGCGCAACTCGTCGTCGCCCAGCTCCAGCCCGACGCCGTAGCGCTCCTCGGAGAACGGCTCGCCGACGATCTTGAACGCCCCCGGGGTCTGCGCGGCGTAACCGGCCAGGATCACCTCGTCGGTGGTCAGGGCGTCGACCGCGTTGTTCTTCAGCGCCTCGACGCACGCGGAGTAGGTGTCGTACTGCTGCAACTGGACACCCGGGAACTCGTCCTTGATCTTCTGCGCCGGGGTGGACCCGGTCACCGAGCACAGCTTCTTGTTGTTCTCCAGCGAATCCTTGCCGGTGATGTCGGTGTTGTCGGCGCGCACCAGCAGGCTCTGGCCGGTGATCAGGTACGGCCCGGCGAAGTCGACCTTCTCCTTGCGCGCGTCGGTGATCGAGTAGGTCGCGACGATGTAGTCGACCTGACCGTTCTGGATCAGCGTCTCGCGTTGGCCGGAGGGGGCTTCCTTCCACTCGATCTGCTCGGGGGTGTAGCCCAGCTTGTCGGCGACGTAGCGGGCCACGTCGACGTCGAAACCGCTCATGGTGCCGTCGGGGTTCTTGATGGCCAGACCCGGCTGGTCGAACTTCGTGCCGATGACGATCTTGTTCTCGTCACCGCCGCCACCGCACGCGGCCAACGACAGCGGGAGCACCGCGGCGATCGCGGCGGCGGCCGCACGACGGAATCGGAAGGTGGGCATGGGGTTTCCTTTCGCCATCAGTGGTTGAGGATCTTTCCAAGGAAATCCTTGGCGCGGTCGGTCTTGGGCCGGGAGAAGAACTCCTCGGGTGGGGCGTCCTCGACGATGGCGCCGTCGGACATGAACACCACGCGGTCGGCGGCGCGCCGCGCGAAACCCATCTCGTGGGTGATGACCAGCATGGTCATCCCGCCGTCGGCCAGCGCGCTCATGACCGCCAGGACCTCGTTGATCATCTCGGGGTCCAGCGCACTGGTGGGCTCGTCGAACAGCATCACCTTGGGATTCATCGCCAACGAGCGCGCGATCGCCACCCGTTGCTGCTGCCCGCCGGACAGCTGGGCGGGATACTTGTCGGCCTGATTGGCCACCCCCACCCGCTCCAGCAGCGCCATCGCCTCGGTGCGGGCCCGCTCCTTCGGGGTCTTGCGGACCTTCGTCGGCGCCAGCGCGACGTTGTCCAGGATCGTCTTGTGGGCGAACAGGTTGAACGACTGGAAGACCATCCCGACGTCGCTGCGCAGTTCGGCGAGTTGGCGTCCCTCGGCGGGCAGCTCCTGACCGTCGATGGTGATGGTGCCCGAATCGATGGGTTCGAGCCGATTGATCGTGCGGCACAGGGTGGACTTCCCGGAGCCCGAGGGCCCCAGCACGACGATCACCTCACCGCGCCGCACCTCGAGGTCGATGTCCTTGAGGACGTGGAGGTCACCGAAGTGTTTGTTGACCGCACGCATGGAGATCATCGGCACGTCGTGGTCAGCGGCGGCGGCCATGGGGCATGACCTTACCCAGTAATCGCCCGATTCGCGTGCAGGTGGGCCAGCGGGCGAATTGGGTCTGGCCGAGCCCCCTCCGTACCATGGACGGGTGACTTCGGCCTGTGCATCCACGACGCAGACGCCTGCGGCGTCGGCGGAGTCGACCCGCACCTATCAGGTTCGGACCTATGGCTGCCAGATGAACGTCCACGACTCGGAACGGCTGGCGGGCCTGCTCGAGGCCGCCGGGTACCGGCGCGCCGCCGAGGGCACCAACGCCGACATCGTGGTGTTCAACACGTGTGCCGTCCGCGAGAACGCCGACAACAAACTGTACGGAAACCTCAGCCACCTCGCGCCGCGCAAGCAGCGGGACCCGAACATGCAGATCGCGGTCGGGGGCTGCCTGGCGCAGAAGGACCGCGACGCGGTGCTGGGCCGCGCGCCCTGGGTCGACGTGGTGTTCGGCACCCACAACATCGGGTCGCTGCCCGCGCTGCTCGAACGGGCCCGGCACAACCGCGAGGCGCAGGTGGAGATCGCCGAGGCGCTCGAGGAGTTCCCGTCGGCGCTGCCGGCCGCGCGCGAATCCGCTTATGCGGGCTGGGTTTCGATCTCGGTGGGCTGCAACAACACCTGCACCTTCTGCATCGTGCCCGCGCTGCGCGGCAAGGAGGTGGACCGCCGGCCCGGCGACATCCTGGCCGAGGTCGAATCGCTGGTCGGCCAGGGCGTGCTGGAGGTCACCCTGCTGGGCCAGAACGTCAACGCCTACGGCGTGTCGTTCGCCGACCCCGAGACCCCGCGCGACCGCGGCGCCTTCGCCGCGCTGCTGCGCGCGTGCGGCCGCGTCGACGGCCTGGAACGGGTCCGCTTCACCTCGCCGCACCCGGCGGAGTTCACCGACGACGTCATCGAGGCCATGGCCGGCACCCCCAACGTGTGCCCGACGCTGCACATGCCGCTGCAATCCGGTTCCGACCGAGTGCTCAAGGCCATGCGGCGGTCCTATCGCGCCGAGCGGTTCCTCGGGATCATCGACCGGGTGCGCGCCGCGATGCCGCACGCGGCCATCACCACCGACATCATCGTCGGCTTCCCCGGCGAGACCGAGGAGGACTTCCAGGCCACCCTGGACGTGGTGCGGCGCGCGCAGTTCGCCAGCGCGTTCACCTTCCAGTACTCCAAGCGCCCCGGCACGCCGGCCGCCGATCTGCCCGATCAGCTGCCCAAAGCCGTTGTGCAGGAACGTTATGAACGACTCATCGCAGTTCAGGAGGAGATTTCCCTGCAGCAGAACACGGCGCAACTCGGCACCACCGTCGAGATCCTCGTCGCCGCGGGGGAGGGCCGCAAGGACACCGCGACCGCCCGGATGAGCGGACGCGCGCGCGACGGCCGGCTGGTGCACTTCGCGCCCGGCGCCGCCGCGGTCCGTCCCGGCGACGTGGTGACGACGGTCATCACCGGGGCCGCCCCGCATCACCTGATCGCCGACGGCGTGCTGCTCGGGCACCGACGCACCCGCGCCGGCGATGCGCACGAGGCCGGCCTGCGCCCCCGCACCGTCGGCCTCGGATTGCCGGGCCTCGGCGCGCCGGCGGCGGCGCCCGCGACTTCGGGGTGCAGCCGATGAGCACGCAGGGACCGGACGGATTCGAGGGCTACCGCGCCGACATCGAGGCGGCCGAGCGGCGGGTGGCCCGCGAGATCAACCCGGGCGCAAGGGCTTTGGTGGTCGCCATCCTGGTGTTCGTGCTGCTGGCCTCGTTCATCCTGCCGCACACCGGCGACGCCCGCGGCGTGGACGTGCTGCTGGGCAACGCCGCCGCCCAGGATGTCGGGGTGGCCATGCCGCACCGGTTGTTCGCCTGGTTGGCGCTGGTGTTCGGTGTGGGCTTCTCGATGCTCGGGCTGCTGACCCGGCGCTGGGCGTTGGCCTGGGTGGCGCTGGCCGGGTCCTGGCTGGCCGCGGCCGTCGGCATGCTGGCCGTGTGGACCCGGCAGACCGCGGCGGCGGGGGACCCTGGCCCGGGCATCGGTCTGGTGATCGCCTGGGTGGCCGTGATCCTGCTGGCGTTCCACTGGGCGCGCGTGGTGTGGACGCGCACCGCCGTGCAGTTGGCCGCCGAGGACGCCCGCCGCCGGGAGGCGGCCGAGCGGCAGTCCAAGGGACTCCTGGACAACCTGCCGCCCGAAGAGCCCCCCGCCAACCCCTAGCTGGGTACTGCGGGTTCAGCGCTTCTTGGTCAGCGCGCCCTCGGCCGCGGCGGCCCACTGCCGCCACTGCTCGGCGTTGGCCCGCGCCTCCTCGGCCTCCTTGGTGCGGCCCGCGGCCTCGGCCTTGGCGGCCTGCTTCTCGTACTGGGCGACCCGGTCGCGGAACTGCTCGGCGCGCGCCTGGGCCTGCGGATCGGTCCAGCCCGCCTCCGCGGCATCGCGGACCTTCTTCTCCACCGCGCGCAGTCGCCGCTCCAGATCGGTGCGCTCGCGGGGGACCTTGCCGACGGCGTCCCACTTGTCGCCGAGGGCGCGGAACGCCGCGCGGGCGGCGTCGGCGTTGGACGTGTCGATCTTCTCGGCCTCGACCAGCAGGGCCTCCTTGGCCGCGGCGTTGGCCTTGAACTCGGCGTCGCGTTCGGCGGTCACCGCGTTGCGGGCCGAGAAGAACGTGTCCTGGGCGGCCTTGAACCGGCGCCACAACGCGTCGTCGACCTCCTTGGACGCGCGCCCCGCGGCCTTCCACTCGGTCAACAGGTCGCGGAACGCCCCGCTGGTGGGGCCCCAGTCGGTGGATCCCGACAGCGCCTCGGCGCGCTCGCAGAGTTTCTCCTTGGCCTGCCGGGCCCCGGCGCGTTCCCGGTCCAACTCGGCGAAGTGCGATCCGCGGCGCCGGTTGAACGTCTCCCGCGCCGTCGAATAGCGCTTCCACAGCGCGTCGTCGGTCTTTCGGTCCAGACCCGTGATGGTCTTCCACTCGTCGAGGATCGCGCGCAACCGGTCGCCGGCGGCCTTCCACTGGGTGCCGTTGGCGGCCAGTTCCTCGGCTTCGGCGGCCAGGGCCTCCTTGCGGGCGGTCTGCGCGGCGCGGTGCTCCTCGCGCTTGGCCTTCTCCTCGGCGGCCGCGGACTCGGCGTGTTCGGCGATCTTGGCCAGCCGCGCCGCCAGCGCGTCGATATCGCCCAGCACGCTGGCCGTGGGCAAGGTTTCGGCCAGCGTCGCCGCGGCGGCCTTGATCTTGCGGGCGTCGCCGGTACCGGACTCCAGCCGGGTCTCCATCAGCGTGACCTCGGTGGCCAGGTCCTCGAAGCGCCGACCGAAGTGCGCGAACGCGGCCTCGGCGTCGCCGGCCTGCCACGACCCGATGACCCGCTCACCGGCCGAGCTGATCAGCCACACCGTGCCGTCGTCGTCGACGCGGCCGAACTGATGCGGGTCACTCGACGGCACCACCGGGACGGCCGCCGCCGGGTGGGGTCCCGGCCGCGGCCCGGGCCTCGGGGTCGGGCCCGGCATCGGCCGTGGGGCCGGGGTCGGCCGTGGGGCCGGGGTCGGGGACGTTTCGCCGTGCGTCGGATCTTGTGTGGTCATGACCTGCCCGTACCTACTCTCCACGCGGATCCCTCCGCGCACTGCCGCGCGACGCGGCGCCTTGTCTTCCAAGGGTATTGAAGCAGGTAGTCTCGCCGGACATGGCCAAAGCCGACATCGCCGCGCTGTTGGCGCTCGCCGCGGCCGTGTTCATCGCCCTCGGCGACGTGGTTCATCAACGTTCGGCGCACCAGGTCACGGACGCCGAGATCGGTCGATCGGGGCTGTTCCTGCGGTTGCTGCGCGACCGGGTCTGGTGGCTCGGCAGCGCCGTGGCGGCCGTCGGGTTCGCCCTGCAGGCCGCCGCGCTGGGCCTGGGTTCGGTGCTGCTGGTGCAGGCGGTCCTGGTCACCTCGCTGCTGTTCGCGCTGCCGCTGAGCGCCCGCGCGGCGCGTCGGCGCGTGACCGGTTCCGAATGGACCTGGGCGGTGCTGCTGGCGGCGTCGGTCGTCGTCATCGTCACGGTCGGCAACCCGACGGCCGGCCAGACCCGCGCGTCGGCGCACGGCTGGGCTGTGGTCGCCGCAGTACTGGTGCCGCTGCTGGGGCTCGGACTGTGGGGCGCACGGCGGTTCGGCGGGTCGGTGCGCGCGGTCCTGCTGGCGTTGGTCTCCGGCGCGCTGTGGGGGGTGTTCGCGGTGCTGACCAAGACCGTGGTGGGTTTGCTCGGCGCCGGGATCCCGGCGCTGCTGCGGGCCCCGGAGCTCTACGCCTGGGTGGTCGTGGCCGTCGCCGGCACGGTCTGGCAACAGTCGTCGTTCCGGGCCGGGGCCATCACCGCGTCGCTGCCGGCGATGACCATCGCCGAACCGCTGGTGGCCTCGGTGCTGGGCATTGCGCTGCTCGGCGAGACGCTGCACCCGGGCGAATCGGGCTGGCTGGTCCTGGCCGCGGCGGTGGCGACCGTGGTGGTCGCGACCGTCGCGCTGGCCCGCGGGGAGGCGAGGACCACCAGCGGCGCCGGGGCCCGATAGCGTTGATGCCGTGTTGACGGCCGTCGCGATCATCCCCTCGGCGCCGGTGCTGGTGCCGCAACTGGCCGGCACCGCCGCCGACGAACTCACCGCCGCCCGCGAGGCCATCCTGGCCGCCGCGGCGGCGCTGCCCGACCGCTGGATCGCGGTGGGGACCGCACCACGGGCCGCGACCGTGGGCCCGCAGGCGGCGGGCACCTTCGCCGGCTACGGCGCCGACGTGCCGGTCCGGCTGTCGCCGAGCGCCGCGGAATCCGCCGAACTGCCGCTGTGCGCCCTGATCGCCGGCTGGGTCCGCGGGCTGGCGGCCCCGGCGGCGGTCGCCGAGGTGCGCTGCCTCGCCGCCGACGAGGACAACGCCGCGGCGGTGGCCGCCGGGTCGCGGCTGCGCGCCGAGATCGACGCCCAGGACGGTGCGGTCGGGGTGCTCGTCGTCGCCGACGGCGCCAACACGCTGACCCCCGGGGCTCCCGGCGGCCACGACCCGGACTCCGAGGTGCTCCAGCGGCGCCTCGACGACGCGTTGGCCGCCGGGGACGGCGCGGCCCTGGGCGGCCTACCGGTCGGGATCGTCGGCCGGGCCGCGTTCGCGGCGCTCGCGGGCCTGGTCGAGACACCCGCGCGCGCCGAGGAGTACTACCGCGGTGCGCCCTACGGGGTCGGCTACTTCGCGGGTGTCTGGCGGCCGTGAGACCCATCGCGGTGATCGGACCCACCGGCACCGGCAAGTCCGACCTGGCGCTGGACCTGGCCGAACGCCTGGGCGGGGAGGTCGTCAACGCCGACGCCATGCAGCTGTACCGCGGGATGGACATCGGCACCGCGAAGCTGCCGGTCGATGACCGCCGCGGGATCCCGCACCATCAACTCGACGTGCTCGACGTCGTCGAGACCGCCACCGTCGCGCGGTATCAGGCCGCCGCGGCGGCCGACGTGGAGGCGATCGCCGCGCGCGGCGGCCCGCCGGTGATCGTCGGTGGCTCCATGCTCTACCTCCAATCGCTGCTGGATGACTGGGCGTTCCCGGCGACCGACCCGGCGGTGCGCGGACGCTGGGAGCAGCGGCTGGCCGAGATCGGCACGGCCGCGCTGCACGCCGAACTGTCCCACCGCGACCCCGCGGCCGCGGCGGCCATCCGTCCCACCGACGGGCGCCGGATCGTGCGCGCGCTCGAGGTCATCGAGCTCACCGGCCAACCCTTCGCCGCCTCGGCCCCCACCATCGGCGCGGCACCGCGCTGGGACACCGCGATCATCGGATTGGACTGGGACACCGAACTTCTCGACGAACGGCTGCGGCTGCGCACCGCCGCGATGTTCGACGGCGGCCTGGTCGAGGAGGTGCGCGGCCTGTGCGAGGTGGGGCTGCGCGACGGCGTCACCGCCGCCCGGGCGCTGGGCTACGCCCAGGTGCTCGCCGACCTCGACGCCGGTGGCGACGGGGACGGCGCCCGCGAGCCCACGTTCATCGGTACCCGCCGCTACGTCCGGCGCCAGCGGTCGTGGTTCCGTCGCGACCCTCGGGTCCGTTGGCTCGACGGGTCGGCCGACGATCTGCTCGGTCAGGCCCTGAGCGTGTGGCGGCACGTATCCTGAACAGGTGAAGTTCGCCAAGGGCCACGGCACGCAGAACGACTTCGTGCTGCTGCCGGATCTGACCGCCGAGGTGGCGCTGTCCGCGTCGGCGGTCGCCGCGCTGTGCGATCGCCGCCGCGGGTTGGGCGCCGACGGTGTGCTGCGGGTGACCACCGCCGGCGCCGCGACCGCCGCGGGGATGCTCGAGGCGCTGCCGGACGGGGTCGGCGCCGACGACTGGTTCATGGACTACCGCAACGCCGACGGGTCGATCGCCGAGATGTGCGGCAACGGGGTCCGGGTGTTCGCCCACTACCTGTGCGCGGCCGGCCTGGAGTCCCGCACCGAGTTCGTCGTCGGGACCCGGGCGGGTGCGCGCGGTGTGGTGATGAATGCGGTCGGCGCGGTCGACGCCGAGGTCACGGTGGACATGGGTAAGGCCAATGCGTTCGGGGCCGGCGCGGCCACCGTCGGGGGCCGACGGTTCAGCGGGTTGGCCGTCGACGTCGGGAACCCGCATCTGGCCTGTGTGGACCCGACGCTGACCGGTGCGGAACTCGCCGCGCTGGACGTCGCGGCGCCGGTGCGCTTCGACGCCGCGCAGTTTCCCGCCGGCGTCAACGTCGAGGTGCTCACCGCGCCCGTCGACGACGCGGTGAGCATGCGCGTGCACGAACGCGGCGTGGGGGAGACCCGGTCCTGCGGCACGGGCACGGTGGCCGCCGCGGTGGCCGCGCTGCGTCATCTCGACGCCGATACCGGGACGTTGACGGTGCGGATCCCCGGCGGTGCGGTGCGGGTCACCATCACCGAGGCGACCAGCTACCTGCGCGGCCCGTCGGTACTGCTGGCACACGGCGAGTTGGCCGCCGACTGGTGGAGCGCGCAGACTTGATATTCGTTGGCGGGTACCACCTCGGACATGCCATCATCGGGCACTGCCCATGACTGACGAATCGCGTTTTCCCGTCCAGCCCACCGCCGGTGAACTGGCCCTCGACGACCGTACGGCGCTGCGCCGGGTCGCCGGGCTGTCGACCGAACTCGAGGACATCTCCGAGGTCGAGTATCGCCAGCTGCGCCTGGAACGCGTTGTCCTGGTGGGGGTTTGGACCGAAGGCAGCGCCGCCGACGCCGAGGCGAGCCTGGCTGAACTCGCCGCGCTGGCCAAGACCGCCGGCTCCGAGGTGCTCGAGGGGCTGATCCAGCGTCGCGACAAGCCGGATCCGTCGACCTACATCGGTTCCGGCAAGGCCCAGGAACTGCGCGAGGTGGTGTTGGCGACCGGCGCCGACACCGTCATCTGCGACGGCGAACTGTCCCCGGCGCAGCTCACCGCGTTGGAGAAGGCCGTCAAGGTCAAGGTCATCGACCGCACCGCGCTGATCCTCGACATCTTCGCCCAGCACGCCACCAGCCGGGAAGGCAAGGCGCAGGTCTCGCTGGCGCAGATGGAGTACATGCTGCCGCGGCTGCGCGGCTGGGGCGAGTCGATGTCGCGGCAGGCCGGCGGCCGCGCGGGTGGCGCCGGCGGCGGCGTGGGTACTCGCGGTCCCGGTGAAACCAAGATCGAGACCGACCGGCGGCGGATTCGCGAGCGAATGTCCAAGCTGCGTCGCGAGATCAAGGAGATGAAGAAGATCCGCGACACCCAGCGCGGTGGTCGTCGGCGCAGCGATGTGGCCGCGGTGGCCATCGTGGGTTACACCAACGCGGGCAAGTCCAGTCTGCTCAACGCGCTGACCGGGGCCGGGGTGCTGGTCGAGGACGCCTTGTTCGCGACGCTGGAACCCACCACGCGCCGTGGCACTTTCGACGACGGTCGCCCGTTCGTGCTCACCGACACGGTGGGCTTCGTCCGGCATCTGCCCACCCAGTTGGTGGAGGCCTTCCAGTCCACGCTCGAAGAGGTGCTCGACGCCGACCTGCTGGTCCACGTCGTCGACGGTTCGGACGCCAACCCGATGGCGCAGATCTCGGCGGTGCGTGAGGTGGTGGGAGAGGTCATCGCCGACCACGACGGCCGGCCGGCCCCGGAGTTGTTGGTGGTCAACAAGATCGACGCGGCCGACGAGCTGGCGCTGGCCAAGCTGCGCCGCGCGCTACCCGGCGCGGTGTTCGTCTCGGCGCACACCGGTGAGGGACTGGAGCGGTTGCGGCAGCGGATGGGGGAGTTGGTCGAACCCACCGACATCTCCGTCGACGTGACCATTCCGTACGACCGCGGCGACCTGGTGGCGCGGGTGCACGAGATCGGCCGCATCGACGCCACCGAGCACACCGCGGCCGGGACACGGATCAAGGCGCAGGTCCCCGCGGCGCTGGCCGCCGGCCTCAGCGAGTTCGCGACGGCCTGACGTCCCCGCCCGGGGGGTAAAACCGAAATCAGGTTCTCATTCTAGTACGCTGCCCGGATGACGAAGGGACGGCGCAGATGGGGCTGAGGGGTGAAGCCGCGATAGTCGGCTTCCACGAACTGCCGGCGGAGCGGAAACCGACCGGAAAGCCGGAGTTCCTGCTCGAGCAGTGGGCGCGGCTGGCGGCCGCGGCGGTGGCCGACGCCGGGCTGAGCGTCACCGACGTCGACGGGCTGGTCACCACCGGGGTCTTCGAGTCCGAGATTTTCGTCCCGTCCACCGTGGTCGAGTACCTGGGCCTGAAGGTGAACTTCGCCGAGTACGTCGACCTGGGCGGGGCCAGCGCGGCCGGCATGGTGTGGCGCGCGGCGGCGGCGGTCGAACTGGGCATCTGCGAAGCGGTGCTGTGCGCGATCCCGGCGAACTACCTGACCCCGATGCACCCCGACCGGCTGCCGAACATGGGCGACGCGCTGCACTTCGGCGCGTCGAGCTTCCGGTACGGCTCCCCGCAGGCCGAATTCGAGATCCCCTACGGCTATCTGGGGCAGAACGGGCCCTACGCGCAGGTGGCGCAGATGTACGCCGCCGCCTACGGCTACGACGAGCGCGCGATGGCCAAGATCGTCGTCGACCAACGGGTCAACGCCAACCACACCCCCGGCGCGGTGTTCGCCGACAAACCGGTGTCCGTCGAGGACGTGCTGGCCAGCCCGATCATCGCCGCGCCGCTGCACATGCTCGAGATCGTCATGCCGTGCATGGGCGGTTCGGCGGTGCTGGTGACCAGTGAACGCCTGGCGCGCAAGGGCAAGCACCGTCCGGTGTGGATCAAGGGCTTCGGGGAGCGGGTGCCCTACAAATCGCCCGCCTACGCCGAGGACCCGCTCAACACCCCGATGCAGCACATCGCGCCGCGGGCCTTCGCCATGGCCGGGGTGACGCCGGCCGACATGGACATGGTGTCGATCTACGACTGCTACACCATCACCGCCCTGCTCACCCTCGAGGACGCCGGGTTCTGCGAGAAGGGCAAGGGCATGCAGTTCGTGTCCGGGCGGGATCTGACCTTCCGCGGCGATTTCCCGATGAACACCGCGGGCGGCCAACTCGGCTACGGTCAGCCGGGCAACGGCGGCGGCATGCACCACGTGTGCGACGCCACCCGCCAGCTGATGGGCCGGGCGGGCCAGACCCAGCTCGCCGACTGCAACCGGGCCTTCGTGTCCGGCAACGGGGGCGTGCTCAGCGAGCAAGAAGCCCTTGTCCTGGAAGGGGATTAGCCGCCATGACCGCAGCCATGACCAGGCCCGTGCCGCTGCCCACCCCGGTGTCACAGCCGTATTGGGACGGGTTGGGCCGCCACGAGGTGTGGATCCAGTACTCGCCGTCGCTGGACCGCTACGTGTTCTATCCGCGCGTGCTGGCACCGGGCACCCTGGCCGACGACCTGGAGTGGCGCCAGATCTCCGGGGCCGGCACGCTGGTCAGCTTCGCCGTCGCGCAACGGCCCGTCGCGCCGCAGTTCGCCGATGCGGTACCGCAGCTGCTGGCGGTCGTCGCCTGGGACGAGGGGCCGCGGTTCGCCACCGAATTGGTGGACGTCGAACCCGACGAGCTGGCCGTCGGGATGCCGGTGACGCCGGTGTTCGTGGACGGCCCCGACGGCGGGCCCACGCTGCTGAAGTACACGGCCCGCCGATGAGAGGATGCGCGTCGTGGCACTGGCGATGAGCGAGGAACAGAGCGAACTGACCGCCGCGGTGGCCGGCTTCGCGCAGCGCCACGCGCCGCTGGACAAGGTCCGGGCCGGTTTCGAGGACCTGGCCGCCGGCCGCGCACCCGAGTTCTGGGATGCGTTGGTGGCCCAGGGCTTTCACGCCGTCCACCTGCCGGAGTCCTGCGGTGGCCAGGGCGGCGATCTGCTCGACGCGGCCTGCGTGCTCGACGCCGCCGGCTACGCGCTGCTGGCCGGCCCGCTGGTGCCGACCGTCATCGCCGGGGCGATCGCCGCCACCGCCGATCCCGGGCCGGCCGCCGAGGCCCTGCTGGCCGACATCGCCGCCGGCGCCCCGGCCGCCGTCGTCCTCCCCGAGGCCGGGCAACTGCGCGCCACCCCCGTCGACGGCGGTTGGTCGCTGCGCGGCGAGGTCGGCCCCGAACTCGGAGTCTGTGCCGCGCAGCGCATCCTGGTCAGCGCGCGCACCGACGCGGGGGACACGATCTGGGTGGTGGTGAACCCGGCCGACGCGGGCGTCGGGGTCACCGCCGCGGCACCGACGGACCTCACCCGGGACGTGGGCACCCTGCGGGCCGCCGATCATCTCGTCGCGGGTGCGGCGGTGATCCCGGGTCTCGACGTGGCGCGGGCGCGCTGCACCGCGGTGGCGGCGTTGGCCGCCGAGGCCGCCGGCATCGCCCGCTGGTGCGCCGACAACGTCATCGCCCATCTCAAGGTTCGCGAACAGTTCGGCAAGCCGATCGGCGCCTTCCAGGCGTTGCAGCACAAGGCCGCCCACCTCTACGTCCAGTCCGAACTCGCCGCCGCCGCCGCGTGGGACGCCGCCCGGGCCGCCACGGCGCCCTCGGCGCAGCAGCGCGAGGTGGCCGCGGCCGGCGCGGCGATCGTCGCCAATGCCGGGCTGCCCGACCTGGTGCTCGACGCGCTGACGATGTTCGGCGCCATCGGCTACACCTGGGAACACGATCTGCACCTGTACTGGCGCCGCGCCATCAGCATCGCGGCGGCCGGCGGATCGGCGGGCAGTTGGGCGCGCGCGCTCGGCGAACCCGACGCGGTGGCCCGCGACTTCTCGGTGACGCTGCCGGAGGCCGAGACCGAATTCCGCGCGCACGTCGTCGAAATCCTGGGCCGGGCGGCGCAATTGCGTAACGACACCCCGGGCCGGCAGAGCCCGGACTACCTCAACCTCTACAGCGGCGCGCAGCGTGATGTGCTGGCCGACGCGGGGCTGCTGGCCCCGCACCTGCCGGCGCCGTGGGGTATGGCGGCCACCGCTGCCCAGCAGCTGATCATCGCCGAGGAGTTCGAGAAGCACCCGGAGGTCGTCCGGTCCTCCCTCGGCATCGCCGAATGGATCCTGCCGACCATCCTCGCCGCCGGTACCGAGGCGCAGAAGGAGCGCTTTGCGCAGCCCATCCTGCGCGGCACGGTGGCCTGGTGCCAGCTGTTCAGTGAGCCCGGCGCCGGGTCCGATCTGGCGTCGCTGAGCACCCGCGCCACCCGCGTCGACGGGGGTTGGCGGATCGACGGGCAGAAGGTGTGGACCTCCTCGGCGGACCGGGCCGACTTCGGTGCGCTGCTGGCCCGCACCGATCCGTCCGCCGCCAAGCATCGCGGGATCGGGTACTTCCTGGTCGACATGACGACACCGGGCATCACCGTGCGCCCCCTGCGGACCGCGACCGGTGAGGCGCACTTCAACGAGGTGTTCTTGGACGACGTGTTCGTCCCCGACGACATGCTGGTGGGTGGCCCGACCGACGGCTGGTCGCTGGCGGTGGCGACGATGGCCAACGAGCGTGCGGCCATCAGCGGCTACCTCAAGGACGACCGGGAGGCCGTGCTGCGGGCGCTGTTCGACCGTCCCGGCGTCGACCGCGACGGGTTGACGCGCGCGCTCGGCGAGGTCCGGGCGGCCACCAACGCGGTGGCGGCCCTGGGCCTGCGGGACATCCTCAACCGGCTGGCCGGCCACTCGCCGGGGCCGGCCACCAGCATCGCCAAGGTCGCGACCGGCGTCATCCTGCGCCGGATCGGCACGGCGGCAATGGAATTCGCGGGACGCGGCTCGATGGTGGAGCAGCGCGACGGCACCGCGCTGGCCCATGCGCTGCAGCTGCCGGCCGAATTGATCGGCGGGGGGACCATGGAGGTCCAGCTCAACATCATCGCGACCGTGATCCTGGGGCTCCCGCGGAAATGACGGCGGCCTCGGGCACCGACCTGCCCGCCTACAAGCAAGCGCGGCGCTCGCAGATCGTCGCGGCGGCGATGGCGGCGCTCAAGGTCCACGACTACGACCAGATCCAGATGCGCGACATCGCCGAGGACGCCCAGGTGGCGCTGGGCACGCTGTATCGCTACTTCAGTTCCAAGGAGCACGTCTACGCCGCGGTGCTGCAGGAGTGGGCCCGGCCGGTGTTCGTCGCCGAGGGGGCCGACCCGCGACCGGCGGAGGCGCGGGTGCGGGCCAAGGTGGCGACCATCCTGGCCAGCTTCGAGCGGTGGCCGGGCTTCTTCCGGGTCTGCATGCTGCTGCAGAACTCGACCGACCCCAACGCCACCGCGCTCATGGCGGAGTTCTCCGACGCCGCCGTCGACACCCTGGCGCGCGACTTCGCCGCACTGGGCGAACAGGCCGCCGCCGACGCGGCCGTCATGCTCTGGGCCGTCGTCAACACGGTGCTCTCGGCGGCGATCCTGCGCGGCGATCCGATGGCCGACGCGGCCCGGATCAGCAACGCCTTCGTCGACCTCATCGCGCCGCGGTTGGCCGCCGCCGAACAACGCTGATCCCCGATTCTCTACCAACCACCCGGTTGAGATATCGTCGGACCAGAACCTGACCGTTTGATCAAACTTTTCGTCGGAGGCCCCGTGAGCAACGCCACGCTGTATCAGCGCACCCTGTTCGAGCCCGAGCACGAGCTGTTCCGGGAGTCCTACCGGGCGTTCCTGGACAAGCACGTCGCCCCGCACCACGAGCAGTGGGAAAAGGACAAGATCGTCGACCGCAGCGTCTGGCTCGAGGCCGGCAAGCAGGGCTTTTTGGGCATGGCCGTGCCCGAGGAGTACGGCGGCGGCGGCAACGACGACTTCCGCTACAACGCGGTGATCGGCGAGGAGAACACCCGCGGCCGCTACAGCGGGCTCGGGTTCACGCTGCACAACGACGTCGTGGCGCCGTACCTGCTGCGCCTGGCCACCGAGGAGCAGAAGCAGCGCTGGCTGCCCGGCTTCTGCAGCGGTGAGCTGATCACCGCCATCGCGATGACCGAGCCGGGCACCGGCAGCGACCTGCAGGGCATCAAGACCCGCGCGGTCAAGCAGGGCGACCACTACGTCCTCAACGGCTCCAAGACGTTCATCACCAACGGCATCCTGTCCGACCTGGTGATCGTCGTCGCGCAGACCGACCCGGACAAGGGCGCGCTGGGCTTCTCGCTGCTGGTCGTCGAGCGCGGCATGGAGGGCTTCGAGCGCGGCCGGCACCTGGACAAGATCGGTCTGGACGCCCAGGACACCTCCGAGCTGTCCTTCACCGATGTGAAGGTGCCTGCCGAGAACCTCCTGGGCGAGGAGGGGCAGGGCTTCATCTACCTAATGCAGAACCTGCCTCAGGAACGCATCACGATCGCCATCTCGGCCGCCGCGGCCATGGAGGCGGTCCTCGAGGAGACCATCGAATACACCAAGGAACGCAAGGCCTTCGGCAAGCCGATCGGCAGCTTCCAGAACAGCCGGTTCCTGCTGGCCGAGCTGGCCACCGAGGCCACCGCGGTCCGCATCATGATCGACGAGTTCCTCAAGATGCACATCGACTCGCACCTCTCGGCCGAGCAGGCCGCCATGGCCAAGTGGTACGCCACCGAGGCGCAGGTGAAGCTCATCGACCGGTGCCTGCAGCTGCATGGCGGCTACGGCTACATGCGTGAGTACAGCGTGGCGCGCGCCTATCTGGACGCCCGCGTGCAGACCATCTTCGGCGGCACCACCGAGATCATGAAGGAAATCATCGGGCGCAAGCTCGGAGTCTGATAGCGGCCATTAGCCGCACGGGTGTTGAATCACCGTCGGATATCAATAACGCGCAGACCGGTCGCGGCTGCACGTTATTCACGACAGCAGTGGGTATTGTCTGCAAAATGACCTCAATATGGCTTCACGCTGCGCCGATACGGGGAGCGGTCGCGGCGGGGTCGCTTTGCGGAAGTGCAGCGGTCGGAAAGCGTGGGTGGGTTTGATGACACGGCAGCGAATGGCATTCGGCTTTATCGGCCGAGCGGTAATGGGATTGGCGTTGGCGGCGGCCACCGCGGTGCTGTACGCACCCGCGGCCACCGCCTCGCCCGAGAGCGACGCCGCGGCGGCCATCGATGCGGCGTGGAACGCCGCCGGTGGGGACGCATCACAGTTGGGTCCGCGCGACGGTGGGGTCTATCCGGCGGGGGCGGGCTTCGGTCAGAATTTCGCCGGCGGCGCGATCTTCTTTTCGCCGGCGACCGGCGCGCGGACCATGCACGGCGCCATTCTCGAGAAATACCGCGCCCTCGGTGGCCCCGCGGAAAGCGATCTCGGCTTTCCGAAGATCGATGAGGGCCCGGGCCGGGTGAGCCCCGAGAGTCGCAACTCGACCTTCAATGCCGGCGACAATCCGGTGATCTTCTGGACCCCGGAGACCGGGGCCTGGGTGGTGCGCGGCGCCATCAACGCGGCCTGGGATCAGGTCGGCGGGTCGTCCGGGATCCTCGGCGTGCCCATCGAGGACGAGAGCTACGACGGTGATGTCGTCACGCAGCGCTTCACCGGCGGTCTGCTGTCGTTCGACACGCGGACGCGGACCTTCACCACCGAACCGCCGGAACTCGCCGGTCAGCTGGCGGACCTGAACATCCCGTCGGACCCGGCCTCGGCGATCGCCGCGGCCTGGCGCGCCAATGGGGGAGCGGACGGACCGCTGGGCGCCCGCGCCGGTGGCCCGTACCCGATCGGTGCGGGCGGCACCGCCCAGGACTTCGCCGGCGGCAAGGTGTTCTACACGCCGGAGACCGGGGCCTTCGCCGTCACCGGGGACATCCTGGCCAAGTACGAGTCGGCCGGCGGACCGGCCGGCGACTTCGGTTTCCCCGTCGCCAGCGAGGCCGACGGCGGCGTGCCCGACAGCCGGGTGCAGGCGTTCTCCGCGCCCGACAATCCGGTGATCTTCTGGACCCCGGACCACGGCGCGGTCATCGTGGGCGGCGCGATGAAGGCCGCCTGGGATGAGCTCGGCGGCGCCACCGGCGAGTTGGGCGTGCCGACCGGCGACCAGAACACCGAGGGCACCACCGTCACCCAGCAGTTCAGCGGCGGTGAGCTCGCCTGGAACAGCGCCGACAACACGTTCAGCAGCGACCCGGCCAACCTCGCCGAATCGCTGGCCGGACTCGAGGTGCCCAACGCGCCGGTGCCCAGCACCCCGCCCGCGGCGCCGGAGCCCGCCGACGAGGGCGGCGTCACCTGGCAGAACTGGTGGCTGTGGTGGATCATCCCGCTGGCCCTGCTGCTGCTGGGCTCGCTGTACGCCTGGATGGCGATGAGCAAGCGCCGCTCGGACCGGTCGGAGCCCGACTTCGACGAGGACGCCGACGACGCCCGGTATGACACCCGCTACGGCGAGGACGCCCGCTACGGGGAGGATCCGCACGACGGGCACGAGGGTCACGAGGACTTCCGCGGGGAGTCCAGCCGCTGGTCGTCGCGCTCGGACTTCGCCGAGACCGACGACGACGGTTACGACGACGGCGGCTACGACGAGGGTGGGAACTACGGCAAGGGCGGCTACCTCGCGCCGCCGGTGTGGTCGGAGCGCGAGGCCGAACCGGCCACGACCCGCTTCGACGAACTCGGCGACGACGGGCTGTTCACCCACCACGGCGGGGTGCAGGACTCCGGGCTGGCCCACCTCGACGACGACTTCGAGGAGCCGATCGCCGACGAGGATCCCGACGCGGTGGACACCGCCCCGACGCGGGTCGTCGGTGCGACCGACGACCAGCCCGAGCCTTCCGGTGGGCGCCATTCGGCCTTCGGTGACGAGTCGCGCCGTTCCTGGGATGCGCCCGAGGACGACGACTACCTGCCGGGCCCGGGTTCGCTGTTCGCGCCGGTCTACGGCGCCGCGCCGCCGCCGGCCCCCGAGTACACCGACGACGTTCGGTTCGGTGCCCACGCAGAGGCCCCGGCACCGCCGGAGCCCGCCGAGCAGGATCGCGATGCGGGGCCGCCGCCGGACGCCGGCGCACCGCCGGCCATCCATCTACCGCTGGACGATCCGCACCGGGCCCCGGACGGCTACCCGATCAAGGGCAGCATGCGCACCGGCCGGTATCACGTCCCGGGCACACCCGGTTACGACGAGACCGTCGCCGAAATCTGGTTCGCCAGCCCGGAATTGGCCGAGGCGAACGGCTTCAGCCGGGCCGACTAGGGCCGTCGATCAGATCTAGGGCCGTCGATCAGATCTTGCGGATGACGGTGACGACCTTGCCGAGCACGGCGGCGTCGTTGCCGGGGATCGGGTCGAACGCCGGATTGTGCGGCATCAGCCACACCTGACCGGCGTTGCGCTTGAAGGTCTTCACGGTGGCCTCGCCGTCGATCATGGCCGCGACGATGTCGCCGTTGTCGGCCACGCTCTGCTGCCGGACCACCACCCAGTCGCCGTCGCAGATCGCGGCGTCCACCATGGATTCGCCGACCACCTTGAGCAGGAACAGCGAGCCCTCGCCGACGAGTTCGCGCGGCAGGGGGAACACATCTTCGACGGCCTCCTCGGCCAGGATGGGCCCGCCGGCGGCGATCCGGCCGAGCACCGGCACGAAGGTGGGCTCCGGCAGGGCGTCCGAACCGGCCACGTCGGTCACCACCGCGGGCTGGGCGTCGTCCACCCCGCGCACGTCCACGGCGCGCGGACGGTTCGGGTCCCGGCGCAGGTAGCCCTTGCGCTCGAGCGTTCGAAGCTGGTGTGCCACTGAGGAAGTGGACGTCAACCCAACCGCGTCGCCGATCTCTCGGATGCTGGGCGGGTAGCCGCGGGTGGTCACCGAGGCGCGGATCACCTCGAGGATGGTGCGTTGCCGTTCGGTGAGCGAGGTGTCGCGCGCGCCATCGCGTTTGGCGCCGGAACCTGACTTGGCGTCTGCGGGGGTGCTGCCGGATTCGGTGTCAGCCATGGCAACGAATTTAGCCCTCCCGACCTGGATAATCAAACATGTGTTCGACGTGTGTCGGATCGCCGGGTCGAACTTCTTGTCGGAGGTCGGGTTTATCGTTCGGCTACGGTTCGATCACATGTTCGGTTTCGGGCTTTCCTTCGAACAGATGGTCGATTAGCTTTCGAACATAGGAGCGAACGGATGTACGGCTCGCATCGACCGGAAGGATCGGACATGACACACACCAGCGTTTACCCCCAGGCGTGGGAGACCGCATTCGCCGCCGCACCGGCGGAGTTCGACGCTGGGCAGCCGCGGGCCCCGCGCCGGGGCCGGGCGCTGCCCAGGGTGGTCGACGGCGGCCGTCCCGGACCGAGCCGCCCCGCCCCGATGGCGCCGCGGTATCGCGGCACCGGCGTCCGGATGTCGCGGGCCGTGCACACCCGGCGCCCGGCCAAACAGGTCCGGCCCGTCACGATCGTCGGCCTGGCGCTGTTGGCCGGCCTGATCACGATGTGGCTGGGCGCGGTGGCGCAGTTCGGCGAGGCGGTGCGCGACGCCTCGGCGCCGGTGCCGAATCAGCTCGCGGTGGTCCAGGTGAAGTCGGGGGAGACCCTGGCGCACCTGGCGGCCCGGGTCGCACCGGAGGCGCCGGTGAGCAGCGTGGTCGACCGGATCCGTGAACTCAACGAGCTGCAGTCACCGGTGATCGATGCGGGCCAGACCCTCATCGCCCCGGTCGGCTGAGTCCGATGACGGTCGTGGAACTCGGCTCGGTGACTCGCGCCAGATGGGCGCGGGTAGTCTCTGAGACGACCAGTTCATCTCAATGCCGGGGCGATGAAGGAGTGGACATGCACTGTCCTTTCTGCCGTCATCCCGATTCGCGCGTGGTGGACTCCCGCGAAACCGACGAGGGGCAAGCCATCCGCCGGCGCCGCTCGTGTCCGGAGTGTGGGAAGCGGTTCACCACGGTGGAGACCGCGGTGCTGGCCGTCGTCAAGCGCAGCGGCGTCACCGAACCGTTCAGCCGGGAAAAGGTGATCAGCGGCGTGCGTCGGGCCTGTCAGGGCCGTCAGGTCGACGACGATGCGCTCAACGTACTGGCCCAGCAGGTCGAGGACGCTGTACGCGCCTCCGGTCCGGAAGTGCCCAGCCACGAGGTCGGGCTGGCCATCCTGGGTCCGCTGCGCGAACTCGACGAGGTGGCCTATCTGCGGTTCGCCTCGGTGTACCGGTCGTTCAGCTCCGCCGAAGACTTCGAACGTGAGATCCAGGACCTGCGCCGCCACCGCGAGGGCCTGGCCGCGGGCTGATCGACGGCCCCCTCAGTCGAGGTGGCGCACCCCGTCGTCGACGACGGCGCCCGCGACGCGCACCCATCCGTCCGAACTCCACTGCGTCTCGATCCGCGAGCCCTTGCCCTGGATGATGACGAGATCCTGGCTCAGATAGTCGGTGATCCGCACCGCGGCCGAGCCGGTCGCCTCGTCCTCGGGCACTCCCATGTCGGGCGCGAACATCCGCGCGCGGATTTCTCCGGCGTTCTTGTCGGTCCACGTCCACAGGTAGTGGTCGACGTCGTCGGGAAAGTCGTCGGGATCGGCGGCCAGCACCTCCTCGACGGAGGCAAGGTCGTGGATCGCGAACTCGGGGGCCCACTCGGCCCGCGCGCTGATGGCCGTCAGCTGTTCGGCCCCGACGTCGTAGCTGATCTGGACGATACCCGCCGGAACCCGCAGCGTGTGGATCGGATGGCCCTGGGCCCGTAGCCACCAGGCCGCCCCCACCGTCGGGTGCCCGGCGAACGGCAACTCGGCGGCGGGCGTATAGATGTGGGCCGTCGTGCTGGCCTTGCTGGCGGCCGGCAGGTCGATGAATACGGTTTCGCTGTAACCCAATTGAGTGGCGAGGGGCTGGCGATCCTCGGGCGGCACGGTCGCCGCGTCCACCACGCCGAGCGGGTTACCGAATTCTCCCGCCGAGTCGGTGAACACCCGCAGCACTGTCACGTCGGTAGCCATGGCCCGACTCTACTGCCGACCTCCGGTGGCGTTCGGCCGCCGAGCTAATCGTCGTCGGCGAACGGGTCCTTCCCGCCGTCGTTGGACTGCTGTGCCAGAAAGCGTTCGAACTCGGCGCCCAGTTCGTCGCCGCTGGGCAGATCCTCGTCGCGGGCCAGCAGCGAACGGTTCTCCTGTGCGGCCATGAACGCGTCGTACTGCTGCTCCAGCGCGCTGACGACCTGGGCGACCTCCGCGCTGGCCTCGACCTGCTCGTCGATCTTGGCGCGCACCTCGGCGGCGGCCTGGGTCAGCGCCTGGGTCGGCAACTCGAGCGCGGCCGAGCGGGCGACCTCGTCCAGCAGCGCTTGGGCCGCGGCCGGGTATTCGGTCTGGGCCAGGTAGTGCGGCACGTGCACGGTGAAGCCCACGACCTCGTGACCGTGCTGGGCCATCCGGTACTCCAGCAGGCTCGAGACGCTGCTGGGTACCTGGACCTCACCGACCCACGGCGTGTGCTCGGTGATCAACTCGCGGTCGTTGGCGTGCGCGGTCAGCGAGATCGGACGGGTGTGCGGTACCGCCATCGGGATGGCGCCCAGCCCGATGGTGCGGCGGACGTCGAGGCGTTCGGCGAGCAGGCGCACCGCGCTGATGAAGCGCTCCCACTTGAGGTCCGGCTCCAGGCCCGCCAACAGCAGGAACGGCGTGCCGACGCTGTCGCGCAGCGCGAACAACGACAGCTCGGGGTCCTCGTAGTCGGTGAAGCGGTCGGTCTTGAACGTCATCAGCGGTCGCCGGGAGCGGTAATCGAGCAGCTCGTCGATCGCGAACGACGCCACCAGCTCGGTGTCGAGGGCCTCCTTGAGGTGCGCCGCGGCCAGCTTGACCGCGTGCCCCGCGTCGGAAAAGCCCTCCAGCGCGTGCAGCAGCACCGGCCCGCGGCCGTCGGCGTTGGACAGCTGCGGCGCGGGAAACTCCAACTCGTACATACCGGTCTGCTCGGGCTGATCGTGACCTGGTACGTGAGCCATATGTCTCGCCTCCTCGTTACGACTGGGCAACCCGTCGGCTACCGGCCGTACCTCTAAGTGTCCCTCAAAACGTCGCAGCAAACACATCGGGACTGCGACATACCGATCTCAACGCGCACCGGCGCGCTCGCAGTCCCGGTTTCGCCCAATGCGGAATCACTCACAGTTCGACTTTCCTCCACAACATGGCGGCCTACCGGGCGCACGAGAGCCGACGGCGACGGTGCCGGTTGCGACCGTTCGGGCATGACACCGAAGAACCCCGATTTCGTGCTCAATCGTCCGGCGGCGCTGATCGCCGCCGTGCCCGCGGTGCTGGGCTTCGCCCCGCAGAAATCCCTGGTCCTCGTCGGCGTGGACCGCGGCCAGATGGGCGCGGTCATGCGCGTGGATCTGACCGACTGCCTCGGCGGCGACCTGGACCATCTCGTCGACGTCGCGTCGGCCTCCCACGCCGACGCGGTGATCGCGGTGATCGTCGACGCCGAGGGTGCCGCGTGTCGGCTGTGCAATGACTCCTACCGGGAGCTCAGCGAGGACCTCGGCGAACTGCTCGCCGATAACGGCGTCGTACTGCTCGACACCCACGTGGTGGACCGCATCGCGGCCGGCGGCCGCTGGCACTGCGTCGACGGGTGCGGTGCCGGCGGGCGGATCGACGATCCGTCCTCCTCGCCGCTGTCGGTCGCGGCGGTGCTCGACGGGCGTCGGCTCTACGGCAGCCGTGCGGAGTTGCAGGAAGTGATCGCGGTCGACCTGGAACGCGATCCCGCGGCAATCGCGCGGACAGTAGCCGAACTGGCCGCCGCCGAGCAGGCCGCGCCCGCCGAGGACCCGGACGTGGCCCGTGGTCGTACGGTCCGCCGGATCATCGCGGCGATGGACCGGCTCGCCGCGGGTGCGAACCTGACCGATGCCGACCTCGCGGCGCTGGCCTACGCGCTGACCGACCTGATCGTCCGGGACATCGTGTACGGCCTGGCGGTGGGCGAGGCCGCGGCCCGGGCGGAGGCGCTGTGGGTGCTGCTGGCGCGGGGATTGCCGGGGCCGTGGCGCGCCGAGGCGCTGACCCTGCTGGCGTACTCCGCCTATGTGCGCGGCGACGGACCGTTGGCGGGGGTGGCGTTGGAGCAGGCGCTGCGCGTGGATCCCACGCACCGGATGGCGGGACTGCTAGATGACGCGCTGCAGTCCGGGCTGCGGCCGGAGCGGATCCGTCAGCTCGCCTCGACCGGGTACCGGCTCGCGCGGCAACTCGGCGTGGAGTTGCCGCCGCGGCGACCGCCCCGTGCCGCGGGGTGACCGCGCGGGTCTAGACCTTCTCGACCTTCACCGCGTGCGCCATCTCGTGGGGGAGATCCACGTTCTCATGGCCGGGGATCACGATGGTCACCTCGCCGGGCGGGTTCACGATGGCGGTGACGCGGGCGTTGGGCACCACGCCGGCGTCCTTGAGTCGGCTGATCAGCATGATGTCGCCCTGGACGTGTTCGGTCAGCTGGCGCACCACGACGGCGACCGGGGACCCTGCGGGCAGCTCGGTGAGCCGCACCAGGTTGTAGTCCTCGAACCGGTCGGACGGGCCCAGCCCGAGTTCGGAGAGACCGGGGATGGGATTGCCGAAGGGGGAGACGGTCGGGTTGTCGAGCACGGCGACCAGGCGGCGCTCGACCTCCTCGCTCATCACGTGCTCCCACTTGCACGCCTCCGCGTGCACGTCCTCCCACGGCAGACCGATCACGTCCACCAACAGGCGCTCGGCCAGCCGGTGCTTACGCATCACGGCGACGGCCAGCGACCGTCCCTTCTCGGTGAGTTGGAGGTGCCGGTCGCCGGCGACATTCAGTAATCCGTCGCGCTCCATCCGCGACACGGTCTGGCTCACGGTCGGCCCGCTTTGTTCCAGCCGCTCGGCGATTCTCGCGCGCAGCGGGATCACGCCCTCTTCCTCGAGGTCGTAGATCGTCCGCAGGTACATCTCGGTGGTATCTACAAGGTCGTTCATCTGGCACCCTCCGTCGGCACAAGTCTACTTGGCTAGCTGCGCGTTCGGACCCGCAACGTCGGCGCGGCGCCCACACGGCAGTGTGCCCGCCGAGGGGAGCGGCGGGCACACTGAAGTGCGAAGACGGTTTCGCGTCAGCTGGCGTAGGAGCGCAGGCGGTCGGCCCGGTCGCCGTGGCGCAGCTTGGACATGACCTCGCGCTCGATCTGGCGGACGCGTTCGCGGGACAGCCCGAACAGCTTGCCGATCTGGTCCAGCGTGCGCGGTTGGCCGTCGTCGAGGCCGAACCGCAGCCGGATCACCTGTTGCTCGCGCTCGTCGAGCGTGGCCAGCACATGCCGGATGTCGGTGTGCAGCAACTCGGCGATCACGGCGTTCTCGGCGGACAGCGCCTCGGAGTCCTCGATGAAGTCGCCCAGCGGGGCCTCCTCGTCGGAGCCCACCGGCATGTCCAGGCTCACCGGGTCCCGGCTGTGCTCGAGCAGGTCGTTGATCTTCTCGACCGGGATGCCCGACTCCTCGGACAGCTCCTCGTCGGTGGCCTCGCGACCCAGCTGCTGATGCATCTCGCGCTTGATCCGGGCCAGCTTGTTGACCTGCTCGACCAGGTGGACGGGCAGTCGGATGGTCCGGCTCTGGTCGGCCATGCCGCGGGTGATGGCCTGACGGATCCACCAGGTGGCGTACGTGGAGAACTTGAAGCCCTTGGCGTAGTCGAACTTCTCCATGGCGCGGATCAGGCCCAGGTTGCCCTCCTGGATCAGGTCCAGCAGCGGCATCCCGCGGCCCGTGTAGCGCTTGGCCAGCGACACGACCAGGCGCAGGTTGGCTTCCAAGAGGTGGCTGCGGGCGGCCTGGCCGTCGCGAACGACCTCGGCGAGGGCGCGCTTGCGGGTCTCACCCAGGCGCTTACGCGTCGCCAGCAGATGCTGGGCGTAGAGCCCGGCCTCGATCCGTTTGGCGAGTTCCACCTCATCGGCGGCGTTGAGCAACGCCGTCTTGCCGATACCGTTCAGATACACCCGTACCAAGTCGGCGGCTGGGCTCTGAGCGTCCAGATCGCGATCGATCCGGGGTGCGGCGGCATTCGCCATATCGGCCTCCTTAGAGTGGCTCGAACTGTCAATGGTTCTAACGCCCTAATGGAGCAAAGAGTTCCCACAACGCCGCGGTTTCACACCCTCTGACGTGCACAAATGCCGCGCTGACCTGAGAATGCGCTGAGAATAGATCCAGAAGGATCCTCAGCCAGGGGATTCGGTGTCCGAGCGCGCCGATTCGGTCGGACGGGGGGCCTCCGGCGCTGGCTCGTCGGCGTCGATGTAGGTCGGTCCGATCGCCGGGTAGTCGGCGGCGGCGAGTGTGGCGTGCGGCGAGGGGGAGTACCGGCGGGGTTCCTCGGCGCGCCGCGGCGGGCGGTCGTTGGCGATCAACACCGCCATCCACGGCAACGGGATGGAGATCGCGACGATCCCCAGGGAGATCCAGCCGTTCTGCCAGACGCTGTAGGCCCACGCGGCCAGCAGCAGCGCGGGGACGCGGCAGGACATCATGATCAGGTACTTGCGGACGCGCTGCCGATGCTCCTCTTCATAGGGGATGGCTGCGCGCGTGATGAGTACCGGCCGACCTTCGTCGTCGAAACCCAGCTCCTGGCTGTGCTTCATTCCTCCACTCTTGCACAGTTGGGCGCCTGTGGTCAGACCGGTTCCCCGGCCGTAATTTTCTGCGGCAGAATGTCATCTATGCAGACCCAGACGATCGAGCGCCCAGACACTGATGAACGCGTCGACGACGGGACCGACGACGATCGGCCGAAGTTCTTCCACTACGTCAAGAAGGACAAGATCGCCGAGAGCGCCGTGATGGGCACCCACGTGGTCGCGCTGTGCGGTGAGGTCTTTCCGGTCACCAAGTCCGCCAAGCCGGGCTCCCCGGTGTGCCCGGACTGCAAGCGCATCTACGAACAGCTCAAGAAGTAGACCGCGAGGGCTCCTCGCGCGGCGGCGGCTGATCCGGTTCGAGCCGCTGGCCGTTCTTCTGGTTGGCCTTTTCCTCCAACCAGCTACGCAACTGACGAGTGTGGGTGTCTGGCGCCGGCCACTCCTCCTCGACGGCGTTGTTGAGTTCGGCGCCCAGCATGATGGCGAACCCGAGGAAGAACGCGAACAGCAGGAAGGCGATCGGTGTCGCCAGCGCCCCGTAGGTGTAGCCGGTCCGGGTGATCGAGCTCAGGTAGATGCGCAGCCCGACCGTGGCGATCATGAACACCGTGGTGGCCAGCAACGCGCCCAGGATCAGCCGGTGCGTCGGTAGCGGCCGCGGCAGCGACACTCGGTACAGGATGGTGATCGCGATGACGAACCCCAGGGCCAGCGCCGGGTAATAGCCGAAGCGCAGCACGTCGGCCCAGCTCTCCGGGATGTACTCGGCGACCTTGCGCGGACCCAGCGCCAGGAACGGCGCCGTGACGATGATGATCAGCAGCCCCACCACGTAGAGGCCCAGCGCGTAGAAGCGCTGCCGCACCGGGTGCCGCAGCGGCGTCTGGTCGTGCGCCTCCACGATGGCGTCCACGAACGCCGAGATCGCCGACGAGCCCGCCCACAGCGAGATGACGAAGCCCAGCGACACCACCTCGCCGCGCGCGCCCTGCACGATGTCGCGCATGGTCGGCTCGATGATCTCGGTGACGATGTTCTGCGAGAAGAAGCTGCCGGCCGTGCTGATCAACCGGTCCTCGATCGTGGCCAGCGTGTCCGGGCCGAACAGCGGGGCGATGTAGGCCAGGCTGCCCAGCATGCCGAGTAGCAGCGGCGGGAGCGACAGCACCGACCAGAAGCCGGCTTGGGCGGACTCCGAGAAGATCGAGTCGTCCCACGCCTTCGACAGCGTCCTTTTGGAAACGCGCCAGATGTGGTGTCGGGAAGGCTTGCTGGTCTGGTCACTCATGACCAGACCAGCATTCCTGACTTCCGGTGAATCTGCGAAGCGAGACGCTCCGATGGCGGGTTACGCCTCGACGGGGCTGGTCTCGAGCACTGCGGCGAGTTCGACCAGCTTGGCCTCGTGCTCATTGGCGTGGTGCTGGCAGAAAAGCAGCTCTGCTCCGGACGGCAGCGTCGCGCGTACGCGGGCGGCAGCCCCGCAGCGGTCGCAGCGATCAGCCCGCGTCAATTCGGGACTGGTCAGAGTTGCGGTCATGGCGCCTCCGTTCGTTGCTTGATCTCTACTGTGTCAGACGTACGGCGTTCCGGCGTTGTTCCCTAGGCGTTCATCGGTGTGTCGCGTCTCACCTTCGCTTCGGCGTGGCGCTGCGGCACGCTGATGTCATGTCCGAGCCTAGCCGTGAACTGGTCCACCTCTGCGCGCGGTCGGATTGGGCGGCCGTTCCCCCCGCCGGGCCGTACCGGCCGCCGTCGCTGCAGGAGGTGGGTTTCATCCATCTCTCGACCCCTGAGCAGGTGCATCTGCCCGCCAACCGGCTCTACGCGGGCCGCACCGATCTGGTACTGCTGTACCTGAATCCGGAACTGCTGACGGCGCCGCTGCGCTGGGAGCCCGGCGTACCCGGCGATCCGGACGGGATGCTCTTCCCGCACCTGTACGGCCCGCTGTCGACGGCGGCAGTGAGAATGATCACCCCGTACCTGCCGGACGCCGAAGGCCGGTTCGCACCGCTTCCCGGTTAGCCAGCCGCCGGGATCGGAACCGCTAGTCCAGGTAGTCGCGCAGCACCTGAGACCGGCTGGGGTGGCGCAGCTTCGACATGGTCTTGGACTCGATCTGGCGGATCCGCTCGCGGGTGACGCCGTAGACCTGACCGATCTCGTCGAGCGTGCGCGGCTGACCGTCGGTCAGGCCGAACCGCAGCCGCACGACACCGGCCTCGCGCTCGGAGAGCGTCTCGAGCACCGACTGCAGCTGATCCTGCAGCAGCGTGAAGGACACGGCGTCGACCGCGACGACGGCCTCGGAGTCCTCGATGAAGTCGCCGAGTTGCGAGTCGCCCTCGTCGCCGATGGTCTGGTCCAGGGAGATCGGTTCACGCGCGTACTGCTGGATCTCCAGCACCTTCTCCGGCGTGATGTCCATTTCCTTGGCCAGCTCTTCGGGCGTGGGCTCGCGGCCCAGGTCCTGCAGCAGTTCGCGCTGGATGCGGCCGAGCTTGTTGATGACCTCGACCATGTGCACCGGGATGCGGATGGTGCGGGCCTGGTCGGCCATGGCGCGGGTGATGGCCTGCCGGATCCACCAGGTGGCGTACGTGGAGAACTTGTAGCCCTTGGTGTAGTCGAACTTCTCGACGGCGCGGATCAGGCCCAGGTTGCCCTCCTGGATGAGGTCCAGGAACGCCATGCCGCGGCCGGTGTAGCGCTTGGCCAGCGACACCACCAGGCGCAGGTTCGCCTCGAGCAGGTGGTTCTTGGCGCGATCGCCGTCGCGGCAGATCCATTGCATGTCGCGGCGCTGGGCGGCGGGCAGCTTCTCGCCCTTCTCCACCAGCTCCGACATCAGCTGGGTGGCGTACAGGCCGGCCTCGATGCGCTTGGCGAGCTCGACTTCTTCCTCGGCGTTGAGCAGCGCGACCTTGCCGATCTGCTTCAGGTAGGCGCGGACCGAGTCCGCCGAGGCGGTGAGTTCGGCGTCCTTGCGGGCCTGCCGCAGCGCCTCGGACTCTTCCTCGTCCCAGACGAAGTCACCGGAGGCCTTGTCCTTCTCGGACGGCTCGGCGATCTCGTCCTCGTCGTCGTCCTCCTTGGCCGCCTTGGTCTTCTTGGCGCCCGCGGCGGTGCCGGACTCCTCGGCGCCGCTCTCCTCGTCGTCGAGCTCCTCGAGGTCGTCGGTCTCCAGCTCGGCGTCGGCCTCGAGCTCGTCGCCGGGTTCGGCCTCGAGATCCTCGATGTCGGTGTCGAGATCCTCGGCGGCGCCGTCGGTGTCGACGGCCCCGGCGGTCGCCTTCTTGGCGCGACTGCGAGTGCTCGTACCGGCCTTGGCCGCCGCCTTGCGGGGCGCCGCCTTCTTGGCGGGCTGCTTGGCCGCGCCGGCGGCCTTGGTGGCCCGCTTGGCCGGCGCGCGCTTGGCCGGGGTGCCTGAGGTGGAGGCTTTGGTGGCGGTGCGCTTCACCGGCTCATCGGTTGCCGGGGTTGCTTTCGTCGCTGCCACGTACACCCTTTCGATCGTGCTGGCTTGCGGTGCGCAGGGCATGCGCCACCGAAGCGTCGGCATCTGGAATGTCGGCGTCAGTCTCTGTTTCGAGCTTCACCGCTATTCGTTGGGCGGCCGCCTCGACCATTGTAACGACAGTGCGCCGCCACGCCGCGCCGAGCAAGGAAATCCGCGCGTCCCGCTACCCGGTACCGTCGCCGTGCGCGGCCATGGCGGCGCCGACGATGCCCGCGGTGTTCTGCAGCGCCGCCGCCACCACCGGGGTCCGGTTGCCGAGCAGCGGCACCCATTTGTCGGCTTTGCGGCTGATCCCGCCGCCGACGATGATCAGGTCCGGCCAGATCGCGTTCTCGACGGCCACCAGCACCTTGGTGACTTCCTTGGTCCAGCGTTCGTAGGACCAGTCCTTGCGCTCCTTGATCGACGAGGCGGCGCGGTGCTCGGCCTCCTTGCCGTCGACCTCGATGTGGCCGAACTCGGTGTTGGGCAGCAGCAAACCGTTGTGGATCACCGCCGAACCGATTCCGGTGCCGAACGTCAGCAACACCACCACGCCGGAGTTGTTGCGCCCCGCGCCGAAGCGTTCCTCGGCTAGCCCGGCGGCGTCGGCGTCGTTGAGGACGGTCACCGACTGGCCGCCGAGGGCCTTGCTGATCACCTCGGCGACGTTGGTGCCCAGCCAGGCGTCGTCGACGTTGGCCGCCGTGCGCACGATGCCCTCGGTCACCACGCCGGGGTAGGTGACGCCCAGCGGGCCGGTCCAGTCGAAATGTGCGACGACGGCGGCGATGGTCTCGGCCACCGCGTCGGGCGTGGCGGGTTGCGGGGTGGCGAGCTTGAAGCGTTCGCCGACCAGTTTGCCGGTGTCGAGGTCGACGATGCCGCCCTTGACGCCGCTACCGCCGACGTCGATACCGAACCCGTGGTTGGGTGCGGGACGGGGGTCTTGCGCGGTCATGGCGGCTCCTGGCGACGGCGTGGCGGTCAGCGCTACAAACATAGTGCTTCGGCACCGGATGTGTTGCGATGGAACGGTGATAAACACTGCTTTGCCCGCTGGTCAGGACGTCGCGACTCTACGAAGGGTGGCCGAGGCGCTGGCCGCCGAGGCCGCCGAGTTCGTGCGCACCCGCCGCGCCGAGGTCTTCGTGACCGCGCCGGTGGCCGATGCCGTCGCCGCCAAGAGCGACCCGACCGATCCGGTCACCATCGTCGACACCGAGACCGAGGCCCTGTTGCGGGCCCGGCTGGCCGAACTGCGTCCCGGCGACGCGATCCTCGGTGAGGAGGGCGGCGGTCCGGCGCAGGCGGCCGCCCCGGGCGCGGTGACCTGGGTGCTGGATCCGATCGACGGCACGGTGAACTTCGTCTACGGCATCCCGGCGTACGCGGTATCGGTGGCCGCGCAGGTCGACGGGGTCTCGGTGGCGGGCGCGGTGGCGCACGTGTCGACCGGTGAAATCTACTCGGCGGCAACGGGTTTGGGCGCTCACGTCACCGGCGGCGGTGGCACCGTGGCGTTGCGTTGCAGCGCCGTGTCAGAGCTGGGGATGGCGCTGGTGGGCACCGGATTCGACTACTCGGCGCGGCGCCGCACCGAGCAGGCGCGGTTGCTGGCCGCGCTGCTGCCGACCGTGCGCGACATCCGGCGCATCGGGTCGGCGGCGCTGGATCTGTGCCTGGTGGCCGCCGGGCGCCTCGACGCGCACTACGAGCACGAACTGCACGCCTGGGACTGGGCGGCCGGAGCGCTGATCGCCGCCGAGGCCGGCGCGACGGTGTTGGTGCCGGAGCCGGGCGCGGGGAGCGGGACCGGACTGGTGGTGGCCAGTGCGCCCGGGGTCGCCGATGCGCTGCGCGCGGAGTTGCAGCGGCTCGGCGCGTTCGAGTTGCTGTCGGAGTAAGGGCTCAGCAGCTCGCGGAGTGGATCTTGCTGAGCAACTCCGAGTCGGCCGGTTCGGTGGCGTCGGGGCGCAGACCGGCGAGCACCGCGTCGATGTCGTCGCTGTGGGTCAGCGCCCCGAACTCCGTGCCGATGGCCAGGTCCACCGAGTCGTCGTCGCGCCCGTCCTGGAACAGTTCGGTGCACGGGGCGACCAGCCATACCGCCGCGGCGGCGGCCCGTCCGTTGGAGCCGAACCGGATCTGGCCCTGGCAGGTCAGTCGGGCGCCGGCGTAGATCGGGTCGTTGGCCGCGGTCGGCTGGGCGAACCCGAGGTCGCGCAGCGCCCCCGAGATGTCGCCGGCCTGTCCGCCCTGACCGCTGGCATTGAGCACGTTGATCTTGGTCTCGGCGAGCTTGGCCGGCATCACCTCGGCCATGTCGGTGCGCGACACCTGCTCGCCCAGCGAGGGGGCCTCGCCGCCGTCGGCGGGGGCGGGTGGGGGATTGCACACCGCGACGTCCTGGACGTCCTCGGGGCGGGTCAGCGCGATCATCCACACCATGGCGGTGACGACGGCCAGAACGGCCACGGTGATGACACCGGGATAGATGTTGCGGCGACGAAACGGCAATCCGCGCTTGTCGAAGGCGGTTCCCTCGGTGATTTGTGCGACCACGCCCGAACTCTAGAGCAACTTCGCGGTGTGGTCGGCAACGGAATCGGGGACACTTCCCCCGGGGGTGTGACATAACTCACACTCCATTAGTCGGCAATGGGGGCACGAATCATTTGGCGCAGGCGTTCGGCACTGGTACAAAGCCTTGCTGCAGCACGTTGCGCAGGGGGACGACGAGGGGAAGAGGTTATGGCTACCGACTATGACGCGCCGAGGCGCTCCGAGACCGATGAAGTTTCCGAGGATTCGCTCGAGGAACTGAAGGCGCGCCGCAACGAGGCGCAGTCGGCGGTCGTCGATGTCGACGAGTCCGAGACCGCCGAATCGTTCGAACTGCCCGGGGCGGACCTCTCCGGCGAGGAACTGTCCGTTCGCGTGATTCCCAAGCAGGCCGACGAGTTCACCTGTTCGAGTTGCTTCCTGGTTCAGCACCGCAGCCGGCTGGCCAGCGAGAAGAACGGGCTGATGATCTGCACCGACTGCGGGGGCTGACCAACTCCGATCAACTGCTGAGCGCCGCCAGGACCTTGTCCGGGTGCCGGCAGCTGACCAGCCAGTACGGCGTCGGGTCGTCCGGATCGTCGAGCACCGCCAGCACCATGGGGCCCACCCAGCCGCGGTGCAGCACGTAGGCGGTCGGATCCAGCTGACGACCCAGCGCCGCCGACTTGGCCGAGCGGGGGACCTCCGCGGTGCGGGAGATCACGCTCACCGGCAGGTGTGCCGGGCCCGCGCACAATTCCACCTGGCCGTCGCGGGCGACCACCGCCACCTCCATGCGGCCGAACCACAGCAACACGCCGGCGGCCACCACGAACAGCGCGGCGAACGGCACCCACTGCGGCACGTCGGACTCCGACAGGGCCCGATTGACCTGGGCGGCAATGATCGCCGCCAACCCGAAGCCCAGCGGCCACCACCACCACGGCACCCACAGGCGCTCGCGGTAACGCACCGTCTGGGAGGTCACACCGGACTTCGACACGCGGCCAAGGGTAGTCTGTGGCCTCGTGTCCACTCGTCTGGCGGTTGTTCGCCTGGACCCCGAGCTTCCACTGCCGCAGCGTGCGCACGCGGGCGACGCCGGGGTCGATCTGTTCAGCGCCGAGGATGTCGACCTGGCGCCCGGCCACCGCGCCCTGGTGTCGACCGGAATTGCGGTGGCAATCCCGATGGGGATGGTCGGCCTGGTTCATCCGCGCTCGGGATTGGCTGCGCGCGTGGGGCTTTCGATCGTCAACAGCCCGGGCACCATCGACGCCGGGTATCGGGGCGAGATCAAGCTTTCCCTGATCAATCTCGACCCGACCGAACGTATCCTGATCAACAGGGGTGACCGCATCGCCCAGCTGCTGGTGCAGCGGGTCGAACTGCCCGAGCTCGTCGAGGTCAGCTCGTTCGAGGAGGCCGGGCTGGCGGACACCACCCGTGGCGATGGTGGCCACGGTTCCTCCGGAGGACATGCGAGTCTGTGATGGCATTTGATAAGCGCAAACAGGACGACACCGCGGCCGAGGCGGCCGCCGAGATCGACGACGACGAGGACTTCGACGGCCCGTTCGACGTCGAGGACTTCGATGATCCGGTGACGGCCGCCCAGGGCCGCCTGGATCTGGGCTCGGTGCTCATCCCGATGCCCGAGGCCGGGCAGGTGCAGGTCGAACTCAACGAGGCCGGCGTGCCCAGCGCCGTGTGGGTGGTGACGCCCAACGGTCGGTTCACTGTCGCGGCCTACGCGGCCCCCAAGAGTGCCGGGCTGTGGCGCGAGGTGGCCGGCGAGCTGGCCGACTCGCTGCGTAAGGACTCGGCCAAGGTCAGCATCGAGACCGGCCCGTGGGGTCGCGAGGTGGTCGGCGAGGCCTCCGGCGCGGTCCGGTTCATCGGCGTGGACGGCTACCGCTGGATGATCCGCTGCGTGGTCAACGGCACCCACGAGACCATGGGCGCCCTGGTCGAGGAAGCGCGAAATGCCTTGGCGGACACGGTGGTCCGACGCGGCGACACCCCGATGCCGGTCCGCACCCCGCTGCCGGTGCAGCTGCCCGAGCCGATGGCCGCCCAGCTGCGCGCGGCCGCCGAGCAGCAGGCCGCGGCGCAGCAGGCCGCCCAGGAGCAGGCCGCGCCCCCGGAACCGCCGCAGCCGCCGAACCCGGCCGCGCGCCGGTCGGTGTCGGCCATGCAGCAGCTGCGCGGCACCAACACCATCACCGGCGGCTAGCCGGACAGTTCGCGCAGCGCCGCCACGCAGGCGGCGCCCAATGCGGAGGGGTCCGCGCCGATCTGCGCCAACGTGACGGTGCGCAGCGCCGCCGTCGGCGCGTTCTCGACCCACTCGACGCCGACGTGCAGCGGATGCACCGGGTCGTCGGAGGCCGAGGCCACCGCGAGCGGCGTGCGCAGCCGGGTCAGCTCGGCGCGGGTCGGGGCGACGTAGCCGGCGGCCTCCTCCATCGCGTCTGGGAGCGCGGGCCACAGGCCCGCCCAGGACCGGGTCAACTCGTCGGCCAGCCACGCCGGACTGGACTGTTGCATCAGCGCGGTGGCCGCGGCCAGCCCGTCGCTGCGCAGCTGGTGGGCCGACAGGCGCGCGGTCGCGGCGGCCGGCGCCTCCCGCGGATCGCCCGACCATGCGGGCAACGCCGCCAACACCGCCACCGCGCAATCGGGGTGCTCGAGCGCCCAGGCCAGCGCTACCGCCGCACCCAGCGAAACCCCGCCGACGGCGACAGGGCCGACGGCGGCCGCGTCGTCCAGCGCCCGGCGGTAGCCCGCGATGAGCGTGCCGGGTTCCGGGGCGGGGGCGACCAGCACGGCGCCCACGGAGCGCAGTGCGGGCCCGAACGCGCGCCGGACATAGTCGTCGTCGGATCCGGTGCCGGGCAGCAGCACGGTCCGCACCCCGCGGAGGTCAACAGGCATCCAACGATGGTGCCTGGCGCGGTCGACGGGCCCGTCGCGGGGGCGGGGCAACCGGGTGGGTGGTGGGTGGGTTGGGCCACGTGGCAATCGGGAACCCGGAGGTCTACGGTGGCAGGACAACACGCGAGGAAGCAGGAGTGGCCATGGCTACGGCCGAAGGTTATCTGCGTCGGCTCACCCGTCGATTGACGGAGGATCCCGAACAGCGCGACGTCGAGGAACTCACCGACGAGGCCGCGCACACCGGTGCCCAACGCGCGATCGACTGTCAGCGCGGTCAGGAAGTCACCATGGTCGGCACGCTGCGTAGTGTGGAGACCAACGCCAAGGGTTGCGCCGGTGGGGTCCGCGCCGAACTGTTCGACGGAACGGACACGGTCCTGCTGACGTGGCTGGGGCAGCGGCGGATCCCCGGCATCGAGTCCGGACGTTCCCTGCTGGTTCGCGGCCGGCTCGGCAAGCTCGAGAACGGCACCAAGACGATCTACAACCCGCACTACGAAATCCAACGCTGACCGGACTCCTGAAACTTTGACAGACAAACGCACCGGCGCCCAGGGCCTGCTCGACCAGATGGGCGGCGTGAGTGGGCTGATCTACTCCTCGCTGCCCGTCCTGGTCTTCGTCCCGATCTCCTCGCTGTTCGGCCTGATCCCGGCGATCGTCGCGGCGCTGGCCGTCGCGACGGCGATCCTGATCTTCCGCCTGGCGCGCCGCGAGACCGCGCAACCGGCCATCTCCGGGTTCTTCGGCGTCGGCATCTGCGCGCTGATCGCCTACCTGATGGGCGAATCCAAGGGCTACTTCCTGCTCGGCATCTGGACGTCGCTGTTCTGGGCGGTGGTGTTCGGCGCCTCGGTCCTGATCCGCCGGCCCATCGTCGGCTACATCTGGGGTTGGACCAACGGGCACGGCCAGCAATGGCGCGCCGTGCCCCGCGCGACGCGGGCCTTCGACCTGATCACGCTGGTGTGGGCGGCGCTGTTCGCCTCCCGGTTCGTGGTGCAGAACCATCTCTACGACGCCGATCAGACCGGTTGGCTGGGCGTGGCCCGGATCGCGATGGGTTGGCCGCTGACCGCGGTGGCCGCGCTGGGCACCTACCTGGCGATCAAGGTGGCGCAGACCGCGGTGCGCAACGCCGACCGCGAACCGGCCAAGGCCGAGGCCGACGCCGCCGAGTAGGGGTTACGGCGACGGCGGTCGCAGCAGCGCGCGCAGTTCGTCCTCGACCTCGGTGGTCGCCACCAGCAGCAACTCGTCGCCGCCCTCGAGCGGTTCGTCGTCGGCCGGCACGATCACCCGGTGCCCGCGCAGGATGGTCACCAGCGCGGCGTCGCGCGGCAACTCGAGCTTGCGCACGGGTTTGCCGCCCCACGGCGTGTCGTCGGGCAGGGTGATCTCCACCAGATTGGTCCCGCCCTTGTGGAACTGCATGATGTGCACCAGGTCGCCGACGGCCACCGCCTCCTCGACCAGGGAGGCCAGCATCCGCGGGGTGGACACCGCGACGTCGACGCCCCAGGACTCGTCGAACAGCCACTCGTTGCGCGGATCGTTGACGCGGGCCACCACCCGCGGCACCGCGAACTCGGTCTTGGCCAGCAGCGAGAGCACCACGTTGGCCTTGTCGTCGCCCGTCGCGGCGATCATCACGTCGAACTGCTCGGCGTGCACCGACTCCAGCAGCGACAGCTCGCAGGCGTCGCCGAGGCGCCAGTGCGCGGCCGGGATGGCGTCGACGTCGATGTGCTCGGCGTTGCGCTCGATGAGGGTGACCTCGTGGGAGTTCTCCAGCAGTTCCCGGGCGATGGAGCGGCCCACCGCCCCGGCGCCGGCGATCGCGACCTTCATCGATCCTCCCCGGCCTCGAAGTCCGCGGACGGGGGCAGCGCGGCCACCGCCAACGCGTCGGCGGCGCCGTCGGCGATCGCCGCGATGTACACCTGATCGCTGGCCTGCAGCACGGTCTTGGTGTCGGGCAGCACGCCCTCACCGAAGCGGATCAGGAACGCCACCCGGGCGCCCGTGGCGCTCTCCAGGTCGGTGACCGGCCGGCCCACCCAATCCTCGTGGAGGCTGACCTCGGCGACGGCGACCGAACCGGTCGGGTCGCGCCAGCGTGTCGTCTCGGCGTCGCGGGTCAGCGCGTTGAGCAGGCGGTCGGTGGTCCAGGGCACGGTGGCCACGGTCGGGATGCCGAGGCGTTCGTAGACGGCGGCGCGCTTGGCGTCGTAGATGCGGGCCACCACGCGTTCGACGCCGAAGGTCTCCCGTGCCACCCGCGCGGAGATGATGTTGGAGTTGTCGCCCGAGGACACCGCGGCGAAGGCACCCGCACCCTCGATCCCGGCCCGCAGCAACACGTCCCGGTCGAATCCCATCCCCAGCACCCGTTCGCCGGGGAAGTCCGGGGACAGCCGCTGGAACGCGGCGCTGTCCCGGTCGATCACGGCCACGTCGTGCCCGATGCGGGCCAGCGCATCGGCCAGTGACGCACCGACCCGGCCGCATCCCATCACCACTACGCGCACTGTGCGACACCCTTTCGGCTCGGCTCGGCGGCTCGCGATCTGACGCTACGCCGGAACGCTACCGCCGGCGGCGGTTGGGCATACTCTTGGACCTCGTGTCCAAGCTTTCGACCGCCACCCGGCGGTTGCTGTTGGGTCGGCCGTTCCGCAGTGACCGGCTCGGCCACACGCTGCTGCCCAAACGGATCGCGCTGCCGGTGTTCGCCTCCGACGCGATGTCGTCGGTGGCCTATGCGCCGGAGGAGATCTTCCTGGTGCTGTCGGTCGCGGGACTCAGCGCCTATGCGATGACGCCGTGGATCGGGTTGGCGGTGGCCTTCGTCATGCTGGTGGTGGTCGCGAGCTACCGGCAGAACGTGCACGCCTATCCCTCCGGCGGCGGCGACTACGAGGTGGTGACCACCAACCTGGGGCCCACCGCCGGGGTCACGGTGGCCAGCGCGCTGATGGTGGATTACGTTCTGACCGTTGCGGTCTCGATGTCGGCAGCCATGTCCAACATCGGCTCGGCGGTGCCGCTGGTGGCCCAGCACAAGGTGTTGTTCGCGGTGCTGGCCATCGTGTTGCTGATGTCGATGAACCTGCGCGGCATCCGCGAATCCGGGCTCGCCTTCGCCATCCCCACCTACGCGTTCATCGTCGGGATCTTCGTCATGCTCGGCTACGGTCTGTTCCGCATCTACGTCCTGGGCGACGAGGTCCAGGCCGAATCCGCCGGGTTCGAACTGCATTCCGAGCACGGCGAGATCCTGGGCTTCGCGTTGGTGTTCCTGGTCGCCCGGTCGTTCTCGTCCGGTTGCGCCGCGCTGACCGGGGTGGAGGCCATCAGCAACGGGGTGCCGGCCTTCCGCAAGCCGAAGGCCAAGAACGCCGCGACGACGCTGCTGATGCTCGGCGGCCTGTCGATAGCGCTGCTGATGGGCATCATCTTGCTGGCCAACAAGATCGGCGTCCAGATCGCCGAGGACCCGGCCACCCAACTGGTCGGCGCCCCGGCCGACTACCACCAGAAGACGCTGGTCGCCCAGCTCGCCCACGCCGTGTTCGGCGGCTTCCACATCGGGTTCGTGCTCATCACCGTGGTCACCGCGCTGATCCTGGTGCTGGCCGCCAACACCGCGTTCAACGGTTTTCCGGTGCTGGGATCGATCCTGGCCCAGGACAGCTATCTGCCGCGCCAATTGCACACCCGCGGTGACCGATTGGCGTTCTCCAACGGCATCCTGTTCCTGGCGGTGGCGGCCGTGGCCATCGTGGTGGCCTTCCAGGCCGAGGTCACCGCGCTCATCCAGCTCTACATCGTCGGGGTGTTCGTGTCGTTCACGCTGTCGCAGATCGGGATGGTGCGGCACTGGACCCATCACCTGAAGTCGGAGACCGATCCCGACGAGCGGTCCAGGATGGTCCGGTCGCGGGTGGTCAACACCGTCGGTGCGGTCTGCACCGGCACCGTGCTGCTCGTGGTGGTCATCACCAAGTTCCTGGCCGGCGCCTGGATCGCGGTCGCCGCGATGGGCGCGCTGTTCATCCTGATGCGGGCCATCCACCGGCACTACGCGGCGGTGGCCCAGGAACTGGCCCGCGATGAGGCCGAGGCCAGCGAGGTCACCCTGCCGAGCCGCAACCACGCGGTGGTGCTGGTGTCCAAGCTGCACCTGCCGACCCTGCGGGCCCTGGCGTATGCCCGCGCCACCCGGCCGGACCTGCTCGAGGCCATCACCGTCAGCGTCGACGACGCCGAGACCCGCGAGCTGGTGCACAAGTGGCAGGACAGCGAGGTGACGGTGCCACTGAAGGTGATCGCCTCGCCGTACCGCGAGGTCACCCGGCCGGTGCTGGACTACGTCAAGCGCATCACCAACGAGTCCCCGCGCACGGTGGTCACCGTGTTCATCCCGGAGTACGTGGTGGGCCATTGGTGGGAGGGGGTGCTCCACAACCAGAGTGCGCTGCGGCTCAAGGGCAGACTGTTGTTCATGCCCAACGTGATGGTGACCTCGGTGCCCTGGCAGCTCAACTCCTCGGATCGGGTGAACATCTCGCGCCCGGGTTCGGCGCCCGGCGACACCCGGCGGGGCATCATCAAGTGACCGAACTGATTCTGACGGCCACCGCACCGGCCAACGGCGGCAGCGTCGTGGCCCGCCACGACGGGCGGGTGGTCTTCGTGCGGTACGCGCTGCCCGGGGAGACGGTCCGCGCGCGGGTCAACGACCAGCGCGGATCCTATTGGCACGCCGACGCCGTCGAGGTGCTCGAGGCCGCCGACGACCGCGTCGCCTCGCTGTGCCCCATCGCCGGTCACGACGGCGCCGGCTGCTGCGATCAGGCGTTCGTGGCGCCCGAGGCGCTGCGCCGGATCAAGGGCGAGGTGGTGGCCAATCAGCTGCAGCGCCTCGGCGGCCACGACTGGCAGGGGGTGGCCGAACCGGTGGGCGACGGCGCGCCGACGGGGTGGCGCAGCCGGGTCCGCCTGACGGTGGGGCCGGACGGCCGCGCGGGCATCCACCGCTATCACAGCGCCGAGTTGGTCACCGACCTGCGCTGCGCGCAGTTGGTCGACGGGCTGCTCGACGACCTGCCCGAGGACCGGTTCCGCGCCGGCGATCAGGTGCACGTGGTCCGCGACGACGACGGCGCCCGACACGTGGTCTGCGGCGGGCCGCGCCGCAAGACCCGGGTGGTCGAGGGCGAGTACGAGACCGTGCAGCGGGTCGGCGATCGGAGCTGGCGGCTGCCGGTGACGGCGTTCTGGCAGGCCCATCGCGACGCACCGGCGGCCTACAGCGCGCTGATCGCGCAGTGGGCGCAACTGCAGCCGGGGGCGACGGCCTGGGATCTGTACGGCGGGGCCGGATTGTTCGCCGCGGTGCTGGCCGACGCTGTCGGCGCCGAGGGCCGGGTGCTCAGCATCGACACCTCCCGGGCCGGCGGCCGGGCCGGGCGCGCCGCGCTGGCCGACCTGCCGCAGATCCGGTTGGTCACCGACTCGGTGCGCCGCGCGCTGTCCGACGGGGGAGCGGCGGCCGGTGATGCCGCCGAGGTCGCCGTCCTCGATCCGCCGCGCACCGGGGCCGGCCGGGAGGTCATCGATCTGCTCGCCGCCACCGGGGTGCCGCGGATCCTCCACATCGGTTGTGAGGCAGCCTCTTTTGCGCGGGACATCGGACTGTACCGGGAGCGCGGCTTCACCGTGGAGCAGCTGCGGGTCTTCGACGCGTTCCCGCTCACCCACCACGTGGAGTGCTTCGCGCTACTGACGCGCTGAGGCGGGGGCGGCCCGGTCCCATTAGGCTGTCTCGCGGTGTGCCGGGAAGTCTGGTCGGCGTTGATGCACGGTGCCGTCGATCAGCAAGGGGTTTTGATGTCCGAGCCATCCACCGTCCGGCTGCTGGCGCGCGGTTCCTGGCGCGAGGCCGCCCGCGTCGCCGACGTGCTGCGTCGCGAGACGGTCGGGGGGATCATCTTGTTCGCCGCGGCTGCGGCGGCCCTGATCTGGGCGAACTCGCCGTGGTCGGGGGCCTACGAGCGGCTCTCGGCGGTGACGGTGGGCCCGGCGTCGCTGCACCTGGACCTCAGCCTGGCGAGCTGGGCCGCCGACGGGTTGCTCGCGGTGTTCTTCTTCGTCGTGGGCCTGGAACTCAAGCGCGAGTTCGTCGCCGGCGACCTGCGCAACCCGGCGCGCGCGGTGCTGCCCGTCGTTGCCGCGGTGGGCGGCATGGCGGTCCCGGCGCTGATCTTCTGCGGCGTCCAGCTCGCGGCGGGCTCCGGGGAGACCCTGCGGGGCTGGGCCGTGCCCACCGCCACCGACATCGCGTTCGCCGTCGCCGTGCTCGCGGTGCTGGGCAGCCACCTGCCCATCGCGCTGCGGACGTTCCTGCTGACCCTGGCCGTCGTCGACGACCTGCTGGCCATCTCGGTGATCGCGGTGTTCTACACCGAACACCTCGAACTGGCCCCGCTGGCCGCGGCGCTCGTCCCGTTGGGGTTGTACGCCCTGGCGGTGCGCCGCGGCGTCGGACAGCTGTGGGTGCTGTTGCCGCTGGGGGCGGCGACCTGGGCGCTGGTGCACGCCAGCGGGATCCACGCCACCATCGCCGGGGTGGTGCTGGGGTTCACGGTGCCGGTGCTGGGTAAACACGCGGCCACCGAGCGGCTCGAGCATCTGGCCCGTCCGGTGTCGGCGGGGTTCGCCATCCCGGTGTTCGCGTTCTTCGCCGCGGGGGTGTCGATCCGCGACGTCGGGATCGGCGACGCGCTGCAGCAGCCGGTGCTGCTGGGGGTGCTGGCCGGGCTGGTGCTGGGTAAACCGATCGGTGTGCTGGGCACCACCTATCTGCTGGCGAGGTTCACCCGCGCCAGCCTCGACGACGAGTTGGCCTGGCGCGACGTGCTGGGGGTGTCGATGCTGGCCGGGATCGGGTTCACCGTCTCGCTGCTGATCGGCGAGCTGGCCTTCGGCTACGGCACCCCGCTGGGGGATCAGGCCAAGCTCGGCGTGCTGTGCGGGAGCCTGCTCTCGGCGCTGCTGGCCGCCACGGTGCTGTTGAGTCGCAACGCCGCCTACCGCCGCATCCACGCCGCGGAGACCCTCGACGCGGACCGCGACGGCATCCCCGACGTGTACCAGCGCCGCGACGATCCGCCTAGCGGCGCCGGCTGAGTTCGCGAATTGCCTTGGTGGCGCGGTGGATCCGGGTCGGCGCCGGCGGGTAGAGGGCCGCGGCCAACGCCAGCTTGTCCGTGCGCAGCTGCGCCACCGCGGCCTCGGTGAATCCGCCGTCGGTGGGCGGTTGTTGCGGCAGCACGGCGGTGGTGCTGAGCTGCCAGCGCGAGCCGGCGTCCCGCAGCGACTCGTGCTTGATCGGGTAGTAGTCGGTGCGCCCGGCGACCGCGACCCCGCTGGCACCGGCGGCGGCCGCGAGCAGGTGCAGGTGGAAGCGGGTGCTGACCCAGGTCTGACCGGCCCGGGCGGGCACCCCGCGGTTCCACAGTTCGGTGAACGGCACGAACAGCGCCCCGGGCAACTGGTCGGCCACCCGGTCGTAGACCTGCCGATCGGCTCCGGGCAGCGCCTCGACGAAGGCGACGTCCTCGCCGCGCAGTCGCCAGTCCCGCACCACCTGTGTCACGGCCTCGGTCAGGGCATCGATGCCGCGGCCCCCGTCGAAGTCGTCCATCAGGTCCGACTGCAGGCAGAAAACGAAGTCCCGGGCAACGGTGGGTGAGGTCTCGTCGTACACGCCCTCGTCGGCCACGCCGAGCCAGGCGTCGTCGCCGGTGTGCGTGACCTGGCAGGCGGTATCGGCGAGCGTCTCGAGCGAGGGCCGGTCGCGCACGTCGAACAGCGTGAAGTGCGAGCCGAGCTTGCGCAGCCAGGCCCGGCGGCCGTCGTCGCCGGCGGGCAGCAGCCCCTGGCCGGTGGCCACTGCGCGCACACCGTACCGCTGCACGGCCGCCGAGGCGGTGGCCAGCAGCGACAGGTGATGCGACCAGACCGTGTTGAGGTAGCCGCCGCCGACCAGGTGCACGGTGTCGGCGCGGGCGAGCAGTTCGATGCCGGAGACGATCCGCGGCAGCCGACCGGGGTTGTCCAGCACGTCGGCGGCGAAGTCGACGGCGGTATCGGCGGGTTGTTCGGCGGTCTCGAAGCAGATGCGCCACACGGTGTCGACGAAGGTGACCCGCGGGTGCGAGCGGGCGAGCAGCACGGCGGCCTGACCTGGGGTGTGGCAGTCGACCACCACGTCGGTGTCGGGCCGGGTCCGGGCCAGATGCCGCAGCCAGGACCGCAGGATGAACTCGTCGCCGAAGTTGGGGTTACCCGCGGGGGCGACGAGGTAGATCAGTTTCGGGTCGGTCGGGGGGAGGCTCACACCCACAGTCAGACCTCCATCCCGGTGATTACCTGTGGCATTGCTGTGAGAATGCTGGTGGTCAGCGTACTTCAGCACGGTCGGTTCCGAGTACTGATGGCTACCCACTAGTCCCAGGGGCCACGCCGGGGACGTGGATCTCGACGCGAGCAATTCCGGTGTTCTGCGTAGACTGACGGGATGCTTCAACAGATCCGCGGTCCCGCTGATCTGCAGCACCTTTCGCAGTCACAACTGAGTGACTTGGCTCACGAGATCCGCGATTTCCTGATCCACAAGGTTGCTGCCACCGGTGGACATCTGGGCCCGAACCTCGGCGTCGTCGAGCTGACGTTGGCGTTGCATCGCGTCTTCGACTCGCCGCACGACCCGATCATCTTCGACACCGGCCATCAGGCCTACGTCCACAAGATGCTCACCGGTCGGTGCCCCGACTTCGACTCGCTGCGCAAGAAGGACGGCCTGTCGGGCTATCCGAGCCGCGCGGAGAGCGACCACGACTGGGTCGAGTCCAGCCACGCCTCGGCCGCGTTGTCCTATGCCGATGGCCTGGCCAAGGCCTTCGAGCTCAGCGGGCATCGCAACCGGCACGTGGTGGCCGTCGTCGGTGACGGCGCGCTGACCGGCGGCATGTGCTGGGAGGCGCTGAACAACATCGCCGCCGCCGAGCGGCCGGTGGTGATCGTGGTCAACGACAACGGCCGCAGCTACGCGCCGACCATCGGCGGCCTGGCCGACCACCTGGCGGCGCTGCGCCTGCAGCCCGGCTACGAGAAGCTGCTGGAGAAGGGCCGCGCCGCGGTGCGCGGCATGCCGATCATCGGCGAAATCTGCTACCAGTGCATGCACAGCGTCAAGGTCGGGCTCAAGGATGCGCTGCAGCCGCAGGCCATGTTCTCCGAGCTCGGACTGAAGTACGTGGGCCCCATCGACGGCCACGACGAACACGCCGTCGAGGCGGCTCTGCGGCACGCGCGCGGTTTCAACGCCCCGGTGATCGTGCACGTCGTCACCCGCAAGGGCATGGGCTTCGGGCCCGCCGAGGCCGACGAGGCCGAGCAGATGCACGCCTGCGGCGTCATCGACCCGATCACCGGGCTGGCCACCTCGGAGTCCGCGCCCGGCTGGACCGCGACCTTCTCCGACGAGCTGATCCGGCTGGCCCGCAAGCGCCGCGACATCGTGGCGATCACCGCGGCCATGCCCGGTCCCACCGGCCTGGCGGCCTTCGGCCAGCAGTACCCGGACCGGCTGTTCGACGTGGGCATCGCCGAACAGCACGCGATGACCTCGGCGGCGGGGCTGGCCATGGGCGGGATGCACCCGGTGGTGGCCATCTACTCGACCTTCCTGAACCGGGCCTTCGACCAGGTGATGATGGACGTCGCGCTGCACGACCTGCCGGTGACCATCGTGCTCGACCGCGCCGGGGTCACCGGGCCCGACGGTGCCAGCCACAACGGCATGTGGGACCTGTCGATCCTGGGCGTCGTGCCGGGCATGCGGGTGGCCGCACCGCGCGACGCCGCCACGCTGCGGGAGGAACTGGGCGAGGCGGTGGCCGTCAAGGACGGCCCGACCGCGCTGCGCTTCCCGAAGGGCGATGTCGGGGTCGACGTGCCGGCGCTACGGCGCCTCGACGGCATCGACGTGCTGGCCGAGCCCGCCGACGGTCTGGCCGCCGATGTGCTGTTGGTCGCGGTGGGGCCGATGGCGACCATGGCGCTGGCCACCGCGCAGCGGTTACACACCCAGGGCATCGGCGTCACTGTCGTGGATCCCCGCTGGGTGCTGCCCGTTCCGGAGGTTCTCGGCCGGCTGGCGCGCGAGCACAAACTGGTGGTGACCCTCGAGGACAACGGGGTCGCCGGCGGGGTCGGCTCGGCCGTGTCGGCCGCGCTGCGCGGCAACGAGATCGACGTGCCGTGCCGCGATGTCGGTGTGCCCCAGGAATTCCTGGAGCACGCGTCGCGCGGGCAGGTGTTCGACGAGATCGGCCTGACCGATCAGCACCTCTCCCGGCGCATCACCGGATGGGTTGCCGCACTGGGCAGCTCGGTCACCGAATCGGAAGTGAGCGGACATCTCGACTGAAACGCGTACCGCCCCCGCAATGTTCGTCACCCGGCTGCTGGGCGCGGTCTTACTCTGCGTGGCCGCGCTGGTGGTCACCCCCGCCGTCGCGGGTGCGGCCACCCCGAACTGGTCCGGGCTGGACGCGCGCCACTACGACGGCCCGATCCCGGCCCCCGGCGAGCTGATCCGGGCGGTCCCGCTGGATCCGGCCCTGTCGATCACCGGTGCGGGCTCGGCCTATCGCATCCTGTACTCGACCACTGATCAGCACGATCGCCCCGCCGTGGGGACCGCGGCGGTGTTCGTTCCCAAAGGTGTTGCCCCGCAGGGCGGCTGGCCGGTCATCGCGTGGGCCCACGGCACCGTCGGGCTCGGCGACGACTGCACGCCGTCGGCAAAGCCGCGCAGCGACCGCGACGACGAATACCTCTCGCACTGGCTGGACCAGGGCTACGTGGTGGTTGGCGCGGACTACGCGGGCCTGGGCACGCCCGGCCTGATGAGCTACCTCAACGGCATCACCACCGCGCACGGCATCGTCGACTCCGTGCTGGCCGCCCACCACCTGGACCTGCCGCTGTCCCCGCGCTGGGCCGTCGTCGGCCAGTCGCAGGGCGGGGGAGCCGCCATCGACACCGCCCGCTGGGCCACCGAGTTCAGCGTGGGTTCCGGACTGGACTACCGCGGTGTCGTCGCCACCGGCACGCCCGCCAACGTGGTGAGCCTGGTGCAGCGGGCCGGGCCGGACATGCAGGTGCCGGACCTGGCGCCGATCGCCAACGCCTACACCGCCTACATCGTGGCGGCGCTGCGCGAGGCCGGCCCCGAACTCGACCTGGACGCGGTGCTGACACCGGCCGGCCGGGCCGCGGCCGATCAGGCCGAGACCCTGTGCACCCACGACCTGGCCGACGCGCTGGCCGACATGACCATCCCCGGTTTCTTCACCGCCCCGGTGGCCTCGATCCCCGGGTTCGACGCGTTCGTGCAGCGCTACATGGGCACCCCGCAGGACGGGTTCGACCGGCCGATCTTCCTCGGCGTCGGCCTCCAGGACCGCGATGTGCCGCCGGAGTTGACGCTGAAGTTCCACGACACGCTGGTGGCCAACGGCCAGGACGTGACGCTGAAGGTGTACCCCGACGACGATCACAGCAGCGCGGTGCTCGCGTCGATGGCCGACTCGACTCCGTGGCTGCGCGGCCAGTTCGCCGACTAGTCGGGATCGGCGCCGGGGTCCGGCGCGGCCGTCAACGCCGCGGTCAGCACCGGCACCACCAACTCGCGTTGCCAGCGCCGCGCCCCGCCGGCGCGCAGGAACTCCTCGATAGCCGACGCGGGATCCTCGGTCGCGGCCCAGTCCCAGCACAACCGACGCACCAGGTCGGGTGACGCCAGATTTTCGGCGGGCACGTTGACCCGCTCGGACAGCGCGGCCAACCCCGCGCGGGCGGCTTCGAGCCGAGCGGCGGCCTCGGGCTTGCGCTTGCTCCACCGCACCGCCGGCGGCGGGCCGTTCTGCGGCTCGTTGCGTTGCGGCGGATCGGCGGTGGTGCGCCCGGCCTCCAGGGCGTCGAGCCAGGTCTGGGCGCTGCGGCGCTGCTTGGGTCCGCCGAACACCGGCAGCGCGACCAGTTCCTCGACGGTCTTCGGGTCGGCCAGGGCGGCCTCCACGATCGCCGAATCGGGCAGCACGCGGCCCGGTGCGATGTCGCGGCGGCGGGCGATGTGGTCGCGCACCTGCCACAGCTCGCGGACCTCGGCGAGTGCACGCGGGGTGCGCACCTTGTGGATGCCCGAGGTGCGACGCCAGCGGTCGCGCCGGGTGGGTGCGGCCTCGTAGGTCCGCAGATGCTCGAATTCCTCTGCGGCCCAACCGGTCTTGTTCTGGGCCTCCAGCTCGGCGGCAATGGCGACGCGCAGTTCGAGCAGCACCTCGACGTCCAGGGCGGCGTAGTTGAGCCACGCGTCGGGCAGCGGCCGCTTGGACCAGTCGGCCGCGCCGTGGCCCTTGGCCAGCCCGAGACCGAGCAGGCGCTGCACCATGGTCGCCAGGTTCACCTTGTCGAAGCCGGCCAGCCGTCCGGCCAGCTCGGTGTCGTACAGCGCGGGCGGGCGGATGCCCAGCTCGGCCAGGCACGGCAGGTCCTGATCGGCGGCGTGCAGGATCCACTCGTCCTCGTCGAGCACCTCGGCGACCGGCCGCAGCGTCGCCAGCGGGTCGCGGCCGTGGCTGACCGGGTCGATCAGCACCGTGCCGGCGCCGGCCCGGCGGATCTGGATCAGGTAGGCGCGGTTGGAGTACCGGAAACCGGAGGCGCGCTCGGCGTCGACCGCGAACGGGCCGTGCCCGCTGCCCAGGAACTCGGCGGCCTCGGCGATCTCGTTGGCGTACACCGACACCGGCGGCACGCCGTCGGCCGGAGCGGTCAGTGGAACGGGCGCCTCGGCCTCCTCGGCCGGCTCCGTCGGTTCGGGTTCACTCATCTCAGGCGCGCGACCGTGACCCCAGGTCGGTGACCCCCGCCGGGGGCAGCCCGGCCGCGTGCTCGAGCACCTCGCAGAACGCCCGGACGTGGGTGCCCAGATCCGGGGTGATCGCCGTCCACGACGCCCGCAGCTCCAACTGGTGGGCGCGCGGCGGCCCGGAGATGTCCCCGTAGCGCACCGAGGTCGTCGACGTGACGGTGCCCCCCAGCGCGGTCACGTGTTCGGCGCGCGAATCCAGGGCGTCGACCAGCCAACTCCACGCCACCTCGGGCAGCAGCGGATCGATCGCCTCGCTGGAATCCAGGTCGGCCTGGATGTAGGCGACCAGGCGCATGGTGCCGGACCAGGCCTCCGAGCCGTCCGGGTCGTGCAGCAGGATCAGCCGGCCGAACGCGTCGCCGTCGGACTGCTCGGGCACCACGGCGGGCTCGGGTTGTTTCACCTCGGCGCCCACGGCATAGCTGTACGGCGCCAGCCGCTGCGGAGGGCGGATGGGGCCGAGCTCGATCTCCGGGCGGACGGCGACATCGCTCATCGCCGCAACCGCCGCGCGGAATTCTGCCGGGTCGCCGGACGTCACGGCGATTCACGGTAGCCCTGTTGGCCCTGCTACGCGCGCAGGCGCGCCGTTTTCATGTCGACCGCGTCGAGAGGTTTTGGTGGGTTCTCGTCCCGATGGCAGCATGAGGACCGATGAACAACCGCCGTGAACTACCCAACTCGCCGTATCTGGCCGCCGTCAGCGGCAGGACTCCCAGCCACCTGCCGGTTTGGTTCATGCGGCAGGCGGGCCGGTCGCTGCCGGAATACCGCGAACTGCGTGCTCAGCACAAGATGCTGGACTCCTGCTTCAACGCGGACCTGGTCACCGAGATCACCCTGCAGCCGGTCCGGCGCCACCGCGTCGACGCGGCCATCCTGTTCTCCGACATCGTCGTCCCGCTGCGCGCGGCCGGGATCGATCTGGACATCGTGCCCGACGTCGGTCCGGTGATCGCCAGCCCCATCCGCACGCTGGCCGATGTGTCGGCGGTCAAGCCGCTCGAGCCCCATCAGGTGGCGCCGGTCACCGACGCGGTCAAGAACCTGGTGCGCGACCTCGGCGAGGTGCCGCTGATCGGGTTCGCCGGTGCCCCGTTCACGCTGGCGTCCTATCTGATCGAGGGCGGTCCGAGCCGCAACCACGAGCACACCAAGGCGATGATGCTCGGCGCGCCCGAGGCCTGGGCCGCACTGATGACCGCGCTGACCGACGTCACCGTCGAGTTCCTGCGGCTGCAGGTCGAGGCCGGCGTCGACGCGATCCAGATGTTCGACTCCTGGGCCGGGGCGCTGTCGCTGGCCGACTACCGCGCCCACGTGCTGCCCTACAGCGCGCAGGTGTTCGCCCGGATGGCCGATGCGGGCGTGCCGATGACGCATTTCGGCATCGGCACCGCCGAACTGCTGGGCGCGATGTCCGAGGCGCTGGGTTCGGGGCCGAGTCGGATGGTCGGCGTGGACTGGCGCACCTCGCTGGTCGACGCCGCCGGCCGGGTGGGTCCGGATCGGGCATTGCAGGGCAACCTGGACCCGGCGGTGTTGATGGCCGGCTGGGAAGCCGTCGAGCGACGTGCCCGCGAGGTGGTCGCCGACGGCCGCGCCGCGGTCGCCGCCGGCGTGACCGGCCATGTGTTCAACCTCGGCCACGGGGTGCTGCCCACCACCGACCCCGGTGTACTCACCGACCTGGTGGCCCTGGTGCATTCCTTGTGATGAGGCAACCGTGACCGCGGCGTTCTGCATCGTCGGCGGCGGCATCTCCGGACTGGTCGCCGCCTACCGGTTGCGGCGGCTGGTGGGCCCGGACGCCTCGATCACGGTTTTCGATCCCGCCGACCGACTCGGCGGGATCCTGCGCACCGAACGCGTCGCCGGCCAACCGCTGGACGTGGGCGCCGAGGCGTTCGTGGTGCGCCGCCCCGAAGTGCCCGAGCTGCTGGCCGAATTGGGTTTGGCGGCAAGTCAATTGGGCACCACCGGGGTGCGTCCGCTGCTGTACTGCGGGGCGCGGCTGCATTCGCTGCCCGCCGAGACCGTCAACGGCATCCCGAGTTCGGCGGCCTCGATGCGGGGTCTGGTCGACGACGACGTGTTGGACCGGATGGCCGCCGAACCGGCCCGGCCGCTGCGCTGGCTGCGCGGCGGGGACCCGTCGGTCGCCGAGATCGTCGGCGACCGGTTCGGCAACCAGGTCGTGGCCCGCGCCGTCGACCCGATGCTGGCCGGGGTGTACGCCGGCTCGGCGGCCACCATCGGCATGCGCGCGGCGGTGCCCACCGTGGCCGCGGCCCTGGACCGGGGCGCGCCCAGCCTCACCGACGCCGTGCGCGCCGCGCTGCCGCCGGCCACCGGTGCGCCGGTATTCGGCGCGATCGACGGCGGCTACGAGGTGCTGCTGCGGGCGCTCGTCGAGCAGAGCGCGCTGCGCTGGGTGCAGACGACGGTCGCGGCGGTGACCCCCGACGGTCGGGGCTGGGATGTGCGCGACGACGAGGGCGCCCACCACCGGGCCGACGCGGTCATCCTGGCGCTGCCGGCGCCGCGGTTCGCGCCGCTGATGACGCAGATCGCCCCGCGCAGCGCCGCCGCGGCGGCCCGCGTGAGCACGGCCTCCTCGGCGGTGGTGGCCCTGGCGGTGCCGGGCGGCACGCCGCTGCCGCAGCGCTCGGGGGTGCTGGTGGCCTCCGGGGAGCGGTTGCACGCCAAGGCCCTGACGCTGTCGAGCCGCAAGTGGGGCCGCGTGGGCAACGCCGAACTGCTGCGGCTGTCGTTCGGGCGCCACGGCGACTCGATCGCGCGCAACGCCTCCGACGACGACCTGCTGGCCTGGTCGCTGCAGGACCTGCGCACGGTGTTCGACATCGAGGTCGACCCGGTCGAGGTCCGGGTGCAGCGCTGGCTGGACGCGATGCCGCAGTACGGCCCCGGCCACGCCGAGGTCACCGCCGAGATCCGCGCGGGGCTGCCGCCCGGGCTGGCGGTGGCCGGCAACTACCTCGACGGCATCGGGGTGCCGGCCTGTGTGGCCGCGGCCACCCGCGCCGCGGCCGAGGTGGCCGGGTGGGTGTCGCGTTAGGCGCAGTGGCACCATGGAGCCATGGCCAAGCTGGATTACGACGCGCTGAATTCCATGACGAGATACATGATGATCTCGGTGTTCGCCGCCCAGGCGGAGGCGTTGGAGCAGGATCGTTCCGGCGTCATCTCCGAGACCACGACGTTCCTCAAACAGCAGGAGGACAACGGCGTCGTCGTCCGGGGCCTCTACGACGTGGCCGGCTTCCGCGCCGACGCGGACTTCATGATCTGGACGCACTCCGAGCGCGTCGAATCCCTGCAGGCCACCTACCGCGACTTCCGGCGCACCACGCTGGGCCGGGCCAGCGACCCGGTGTGGAGCGTGGTCGCCCTGCACCGTCCCGCCGAGTTCAACAAGAGCCACGTCCCGGCGTTCGTCGCGGGTGAGGATCCCGGCGACTACGTCTGCGTCTACCCGTTCGTGCGCTCGCTGGAGTGGTACCTGCTGCCCGACGACGAGCGCCGCAAGATGCTCGTCGAACACGGCATGGAGGGCCGCGAATACCCCGACGTGCGGGCCAACACGGTGCCGGCGTTCGCGCTCGGCGACTATGAGTGGGTGCTGGCGTTCGAGGGCCCGGATCTGGCCCGCATCGTCGAGTTGATGTGGAAGCTGCGCTACACCGACGCGCGCCGGCACGTCCGGGAGGAGACCCCGTTCTACACCGGGCCCCGGGTCAGCGCCGAGCAGTTGATCACCGCGCTGCCGTAGCGCGTCAGACCTTCTTGGGGACCAGCGTCAGCGAGATCGAGTTGATGCAGTAGCGCTGATCGGTCGGCGTCGGGTAGCCCTCGCCGGTGAACACGTGGCCGAGGTGGCTGTGGCAGCTCGCGCACAGCACCTCCACGCGCCGCATGCCGTGCGAATCGTCGGGCCGCAGGATCACCGCGTCGGACTGCGACGGGTCGAAGAACGACGGCCACCCGCAGTGCGAATCGAATTTCTCTGTGCTGCGGAACAATTCGGCGTCGCACGCGCGGCAGTTGTAGACACCCTCGGTGTGGGTGTCGACGTATTCGCCGACGCCGGGGCGTTCGGTGCCGGCCTGGCGCAGCACCGCGAACTCCTCGGGGGTCAACTTCTGGCGCCACTCGTCGTCGGAGAGCGCGACCTTGGCAGGGGGAAGCTCCGTGGGCTGACGGCTCATCATGTGTCCACGCTAGCGCGCGGCCGGTCCGCCGTCATCCAAGGCGGATCAATGCCCTGCTCGAGGCGTCCTTCGGCCTTGGCGTCGAGGTAGCGGAAGTACAGCACGCAGAACACCACGACCAGCAGCAGCGACCAGCCGTAGGTGATCTTCATGTACTCCAGGAACCGGCCCGTGGTCGGCCAGTGCCACAGCAGGTAGCGGTCCATCGTCAGGAAGCCGTAGATGGCCAACCAGGCCGGCCAGTTGCGCAGCACCGAGTTGCGCAGCACCACCGTCATGAGGAACGGGAACAGCATCATCGAGTAGTAGGCCTGTCCCAATGACAGCACCAGGAACGACGCGGTGAGCAAGACCCCGGACGAGGTCAGCGCCCAGAACAGCGGATCCCGGGTGCGGTAGTACCGGTACAGCAGCACCAGGCTGCCGATCGCCAACAGCAGGAACAGGATTCGCAGCGCGAGGATCAGCCAGGTCGGCAGCCCGTAGTAGATGCCGTTGCCCAGGATCGAGGAGTTGAAGTAGTCGCGGGTGCCCAGGATGTAGGGCACGGTGCGGTGGAGGAAGTTCATCGGGTCGGCCACCAGCGGCCAGGCCGCGGCGTTGAACACCAGTGGCACGCCGAACGCGCCGACCAGCGGCCGCCACTGCCGGTTGAGCACGGGCAGCAGCAGCAGCGGCGCCAGCGACGGCTTGACCACCAGGGTCAGACCGATCGCGACGCCGGACAGCCATTCGCGGCTGCGGCGGCCGTCGAGCAGCCACAGGAAGAACAGCACCTCGGCCAGCAGGATGAAACCGTTGATGTTGGTGAACACCAGCGTGCTGGTCACCGACTCGGTGACGAACATCGCCAGCAGCAGCGCGGGGGCGGCCACCGAGGTCACCGGCAGCTTGAACAGCCGCAGCAGGAAGTACGCGGCCAGCACGATCGCCACGGTGCTCAGCGCGATGAACCAGTAGCGGGACGCGTCGACCGGCAGATACCCGAACGGGGCCAGCAGCAGCGTGCCGCCCGGCGGGTACAGATAGTGCGGGTCGACGAAGTCGAAGTTGCCGGTGTAGACCGGCTGGCCCAGCTTGAAGTTGATCACCGCGGTGTACACCGGGCCGAAGTCGTCGGTGATGTAGCCGTTGGTGGCCAGCACGTAGCTGCGATGGAAGATCGACAGGATCGCGATCGGCCACAGGATCGAGCGCAACACCGCGGCGGTGCCCGGCGCGCTGGTGCGCGGGCGGAAGGCGCCGAGCAGGGCGTTGCGCGGGCCTGGCTGGGTCGAATCAGGTGCCGTCACGCACCGCAACCTACACCGGCGCGCAGCGGCGACGTATCAGGCGGGGCAGTACGTGTCCGTCGACGGCGCCTCACCGCTGGCCAGATAGCCGAGCAGCGCCGGCATGGCGCAGGGGGAGTAGACGCTGGCGCCGTGACCGATGCCCTGCCACATCACCCGTTTGCTGCTGGCGCCCGCGTTGATCAGGGTCGCGGCGGTGGCCGCCACCCCCTCGGTGCCGACGATCGGATCGTTCTGCACTCCCAGCAGCAGCACGTCCATGTCGAGGTTCTCCGGCTCCTTCGGCGCCTTGCCGCTGGGCCAGTTCAGGCACTTCACCAGGTCCAGCGCACCCACCGCGCCGAACTGCGGATAGACCTTGGGCCAGGCGACGACGAGTTCGCGGACCCGGTCGGGGGTGGGCCGGTTCAGCGCGTCGCTGCAGCGGTTGATGAACTGCCCGTCGCTCTGGCGGATCGCCTGCGCGCGGTTGATCAGTTCCAGGACGGGCCCGTCGTCGCCGGCGCGCGCCGCGGCCAGGATGTCGGCCAGTGAGTTGGTCGCGGCCACCCGGTCCCCGTCGGGGAAGCCCAGCGCCGTCACGATCCCGGTGGTCAGGGCCGCGACCGAGGCACCGCCGGGCCCACGGCCGTTGCGCGCGGCGTCGAGCAGCGCGTCGACGGCGGCCTTGGGGTCCGGACCCAGGGCGCAGCCCGCCGCCGCGCACTGGGCGGCGAACGCGTCCAGGGCGGCCTGCTGGCCCTTGACCCGCTGGTCGGCGGCGGCCTCGGAGCTGATGCCCAGCGGCATTGGCGAATCGAGGATCAGCCGGGAGACCTTGTCGGGGTGCGAACCGGCGTAGGCCAGCGCGATCTGCGCGCCGTTGCCGATCCCGACCAGCGCCAGCGCGGGCACGTCCCACAGGTTGCGCAGCCGTTCGAGGTCCTCGGCGGCGTGCGCGTTGTCGTAGGCCGAGTCGCCGGGGGCGATGATGTCGGTGCAACTGGTGGTCGCGGTCATGGTGATCGCGCCCAGGTTGGCCACCGGGTCGTCGCCGGGTTCGAACTGCGTCTGGTCGTGCATCTCCTGCCGGTCGAACAGATCCCGGCAGTCCACCGGGCTCGAGCGGCCCATCCCGCGGCGGTCGACGGCGACGATCGGATTGGTGTCCAGGATGTCGGCGCCGGCGCGGGACAGCCAGTCGGGCAGCTGCCGGGAGGTGGGGATGTCGGTGCCGGTGGTGAAGACCAGGGGCCCGGCGTCGGCCGGGGTGGCGGCGGACTGGGCGCGCACCACTCCGATGGTCAACGTGCCGCTGGCGCCGCTGATCGGGTCGAGGTCGGCGTCGTAGGTGGCGCAGTCCAGCGTCACCCCGGGCGGGGCGGGCACGCCCGCGTCCTCGAACACCCGCGTCGTGCACTCCTGCCAGGCCATGTCGGTCTGCGGGGCGGCGATCGGCGGCGGACCGGCGGGCTCCTCGGTGGTGGCGTCGGGGTCGCTGACGTTGCGATCCCGTTCGGTGGCGTAGCGGGGATCGGTGCCGATCAGCGGTGCGCAACCCGCCACGAGCGCGGTCACCGCGACAACGATCATCGCGAACGGGGCCTGCCGGATCATGCCGCCAAGCGTAGCGAGGGGTGCGGCGGTCACTGGTTGCGCACGTAGCGGGTGTAGAGATAGCCGGCGTCGTCGGCGAGCAGATGCGCGCGTCGCAACGCGGTGTGGGCCTGCCCCGGACCGGCCGCGATGCGCGGTGCCTGCCCGCCCAGCAATGTCGGTGCCAGCGACAGGCACAGCTCGTCGAGCAGGCCCGCGTCGATGAAGCTGCCGTGCAGGCGGGGGCCGCCCTCGGTGAGCACCCGCAGCAGCCCGCGCCCGGCCAGCGTCGTCAGCATCGTCGGAATGTCCACGGCGCCCGCATCTTTGGCCGAGCAGTCGATCACCTCGGCCGCGGCGCCCAGGCGCGCGCGGGTGGCCTCGAGCGCGACCGTCGCGGTCAGCACCAGCGGGGTGACCTCGGTGTCGGTGAACACCCGCATATCGCGGTCCAGGTCGCCGGAGCGGGTGACGATGGCGATCGGCGGGACCTCCGCCTGTCCGCGGGCCTGCCGGGTCTGGCGCGCCGCGGCCGAGAGCTTGGCCCCGCCGTAGTTCTCCACCCGCACGGTGCCGGCGCCGACCACCACGACGTCGGCGAGTTCACGCATCAGCGCGAACAGCGCGCGATCACCGGGGCTGCCGAGCCCACCGGACTTGCCGTCGGCGCTGGCCCCGCCGTCGATGCTGGTGATGAAGTTGGACCGCACCCAGCAGCGAGTCAGCCGATCCGGGTAGGAGTAGAGGTCGCAAAGCCGTTGCTCGTCGACGAGCCCGGTCCCGCCCAAGAGTGTGAGTTGTGTCCCAGCGACAGGTTCGGGCATGAAGACGATTGCAGCACGTGGCTACAGTTCTGGCCATGGTCGCCCCCCATCTCGTGGACCGGCATCCGACGGTGTCGCCGGAACGGTTGATTGCCCAACTGGTTCCGCCGCCGACGTTTGTCGATGTCAGCTTCGGCAGTTATCGGCCCGATCCCGCGGAGCCGTCGCAGGCCGAGGCCGTCATCGCCTGCGGGCACTTCTGCGAGCAGGCGCTGACCCGGCGGGCCGGTAAGAAGAAGCTGTTCGGCAAGCGGGAGGTGCTGCCGGGGGTGGGCGTGTACCTCGACGGCGGTTTCGGCGTCGGCAAGACGCACCTGTTGGCCTCGACGTACTTCACGTTGGCGGCCTCGGAGTTCGGCGACGACGGCAACAAGGCCGCGTTCGCGACGTTCGGCGAGCTGACCCAGCTGGCCGGGGTGTTCGGCTTCACCGAATGCATCGAGTTGCTCGCCGACTACGTGGTGGTCTGCATCGACGAGTTCGAACTCGACGACCCGGGTAACACCACGCTGGTGTCGCGGATGCTCTCGCAACTGGTCGAGCGCGGCGTGTCGATCGCCGCGACGTCGAACACGCTGCCCGAGCAACTCGGCGAGGGTCGCTTTGCCGCCCAGGACTTCCTGCGCGAGATCAACACGCTGTCGCAGATCTTCACCACGGTGCGCATCGAGGGGCCCGACTACCGGCACCGCGGCCTGCCGCCGGCGCCCGAGCCGCTGACCGACGAGCAGGTGGCCGAGCGGGCCGGGCGCGTCGAGGGCGCCACGCTGGACGACTTCGACGCGCTGTGCGCGCATCTGGCGACCATGCATCCGTCGCGCTATCTGACCCTGATCGAGGGGGTGCAGGCGGTGTACCTGACCGGGGTGCACGCGCTCGACGATCAGAACGTCGCGCTGCGGCTGGTGTCGCTGACCGACCGGCTCTACGACGCCGGCGTGCCGGTGGTGGCCTCGGGCGCGAAGCTGGACACCATCTTCAGCGAGGAGATGCTGACCGGCGGGTACCGCAAGAAGTACCTGCGTGCGACGTCGCGGCTGCTGGCGCTGACCGCGGCCGGAATGGAGCTCGGCTAGTCAGGGTTTCTGGTCCTGCATCTCGTCGAGGCGGCGGTGTCATCCGCCGTGACGGCGAGTCGCGGATGAATCCGCTGTGTCGCGCACCATGACTTCGCGCACCATCACGTAGTCGTGCTCGAGCCGCGAACCCAGCATGAACGTCTTGGTCCCGCTGATGGTGAACCCGTGCTTGGCGTAATACCGTTGGGCCCGTTGGTTTTCCTGGTTGACGCCCAGCCACACGCTGCGGGCACCCAGCCGCGCCGCGTGCGCGAGGGCCGCGGTCATCAGCGCCGCGGACACCGTGCCGCCGTGCGCCCGGGGCAGGACGTACATCTTCGACAGCTCGACGGCCGGCCGCTCGGTGACGGCGCGCTGCACGTCGGGATCGTCGGACACGCCGCGAATCAGCATGGCGTAACCCAGGATCGGGCCGTCGGCGGCGCGGGCGAGCAACACCGCGCGCTCGGGGTCGGCGACGTAGTCGGCGAAGCGCTGCGCGGACAGCTGCGTGGCGACGAACTCCGCGATGTCGTCGGCACCCGCACCCGGCGGGCAGGCCAGCGGAAAGGTCTGGGCCGCAACGTCGGCCAGCTCGGTCAGTTCCTCGGCGGCGCCGGTGGCCGCGACGACGCGAGGGCTCAGACGTTCCACTGGGCCAGGCGGATACCGCTGGTCTTGTCGGTGATCACCACGTTGGAGACCAGGTCCCGGTAGCAGTCCCAATAGACGAAGCCCGCCACGGTCGAACCCTGCGGCGCGTTGTTCAGGGTGTTCTTCAACGCCTCGGGGCCGTCGCTGTTGCGCGGTTGGTAGGCGTCGCCGGTGGGGGTCACCCCGTTGAAGACCAGCGAGGTCGCCAGCGCGTACGGGTTGGGCACCTGCACGGCCTGCACCACCACCTCGGCCTTCCACACCTGATGGCGCGGCGGGCGGGGCGGGTAGCCGAAGCCCGGCGGGATCTCCGAGGGCACGATGCTGCGGACGGTGACGTCGGCGATCATGTCGCCGTTCTGCACCCGCAGCGTCTCGCCGAGGCGCCCGATGGGGATGTCGGCCGCGGCCGCCGTCGGCAGCAGCGGTGCGGACACCCCGCCCAGCACGGCGACCGAGAGCGTTGCCAGGACGGTGATAAACCAACGGCGCATCCACGCATGATGGCATATCGGCAGGCGGCGATCGCGGGTTGTCCGAAAGCCCGGGCTCAGGCCTCCGGTGGCGTCAGGGCCGCCAGCGCCGCGGCGAGATCGGCCTCGAAGGCTTCCTTGTCGACGCCGATCCGGCGCAGCGGACCGGGCTCGGCGCCGTCGTGCTCGTACTCCAGCAGCGCCAACACCATGTGCTCGGTGCCGATGTAGTTGTGCCCGAGGCGCAGCGCCTCGCGGAACGTGAGTTCCAGCGCCTTCTTGGCGGCTCCGCTGAACGGGATCAGCTCGGGTGGTTCGGCGTTGCCCGGCGCGACGTGCGCTTGCCGGCGCAACTCGTCGAGGTCGATTCCCTGGCGCTGCAGGATTGTCAGGGCCAGGCCGGTGGGGTCGTCGAGCAGGCCGAGGATCAGGTGGTTGGGGCTGATCTCGTCGTGGCGGCCGGCGCGGGCGGCGCTTTGGGCGGCGACGACGGCGGTGCGGGCGCGCGGGGTGAAGCGGGCGAAGCCCTCGTTGGGGTCCATCGTGTCGGCCTTGGGGACAAAGCGCTTCTGGGCGGCCTGCTTCGTGACGCCCATGCACTTGCCGATCTGGGTCCAGGAGGCGCCCGAGCGGCGCGCCTGATCGACGAAGTGTCCGATCAGGTGGTCGGCCACCTCGTCGAGATGCTCGGCGGCCAAGACGGCGTCGGTGAGCTGGTCGAGCGAGTCGGAGTGCACGGACTTGATCGCCTGGATGAGGGTGTCGAGGCTGACGGGCTGAGGAGGAGTCATGCGTCAACCCTAGGCTGACGATGGCGAATCGACAACCTTGGGTTGACGGGGCCGCTCGCTTAAGATCCGGCGTTGTGGCCGATGACCTTCCCGCCGCGCTGGCCGACGAAGTCTCGGTGGCGCTGACCTCGCTGGTGCGGTTGACGTTGCCGCCCGAGCGCTGGCCCGCGGTGGCCGAGGTGGTGCACCGCATGGACGACGCGGTGTGGCTGGGCGAGGAGGCGGCGCTGCGCACCGAGCTGAAGAAGCTGCGTGCGGCCGTCATCGGGACCACGCCGCGGCCCCGTCCCGGCGAAGGCAGCGCGCCGGTGGTCAACCCGCTGTCCTACCGGACCACCGACTACCTGGGGCGCACGCCCGTCCGATGGATCTCCATCATCATGGTCACCGGGGCCGCCGTCCTGGCCACGCTGCTGATCCTGCTGATGGTGGTGCTGGCGTTCGGCGAGCGTGACAGCGCACCGCCCGCGGCGCCGACCACCACGGTCACGGCGCCGGAACCCGTCGAGGTGCCCGAACCGGCTCAGCAGCCCGACGATTCCGGCGGCGGTGCATCCGTGGCCAGCGTCGGCCTGTTGGCCTTGGCCGGGATCGGCGGGTTCGTGTTCGTCATCTGGCGCCGCCGCGCCCGCGCCCGCAGGGGCGCGGCGCAACCGGAGGCGCCCGAAGAGGAGATGACGATGTATCTGCCGCATCCCACCGACCGGGTGCCGGTGCCGACGGAGGTGCGCGAGTCAGTGCAGCGGTTGGTCGACGAACTCGAGCGGCGCCGCGACGAGCCTTAGATGATGCGTCTTTAGATGCCGACCGGGGCCGGGGGCGGCGGGGGCAGCATCGGGTCTGCCGGCGGCAGCGGCGGGGCGGGCGGCGGCGGGAGCATCGCGTCGGCCGGAATGATCTCGGGGCCCGGGGGCGGCAACGGCGCGGGGGCCGGCGGCGGGGGAGGCGGCGGCAACATGGTGTTGGCCTCGACGATCACCGGCGCGGGCGGGGGCGGCAGCATCGGGTCCGCGGGAGCCGGCTCGGCACCGGCCATTTCCTCCGCCGGCAGATACATGTGCTTGGTGAACTGCGACTGATAGGCGCCGCCGCCACCGATCTTGACGCCGCCGCCCTCACCGCTGGAGACCGGGGTGCCGTCCGGCAGCGTGACGGCGGTGTGGCCGCCGTTCCAGCCGATCACCAGAGCGTTGGGGGCGGTGCCGTGCTTGAAGCCACGGGCGAGCAGGGCGCGCTCCTGATTGCCGGTGTGGAACCGGTCCCCGTAGATGGGGCGGCCGGAGGCGGCGTTGGCGACCCAGGAGGCCAGGCCCGAGCAATCGGTGCCGTTGGGCGAATCCCCACCGGGCACGTAGGGCGTGCCCGACACCTGGTTGACGAGCGTCAACAACGTGGCTAAAGCAAACATGCGGCGGGACGTTAACAACAAGTTTTCCGGGCCCGCAAAATTTGCGGCGTCGATTACTCTTCGCGGGAATTGTGACGCGCATTACCAAATCTCGAACGGGCTTGAATGCAATTGTCGGCCCGGAGTGCGCGGATTATGGCGATGAAAATACCAGTTCAACGGCGGTTTGGGAAGTCGCATCGGGTTGTGCTGACGTCCGCTGCGGCAGGTCTCCCCAGATTAGGGCTTCGCGACCTGACATGTTTGCTGTAGTTGCAGAACTGTTACCTATGCCATAGTTTCGGGCGATTTTCGCATTCGGTTCGTGAATGTTCTGTTGCCGTTCCGAGTTCAACCCAAACAGCCAACTTCGACGTCCTCGGGTGCGCCCAACTCCTAGGCTTCGCCCCATGGCGATCGACCGCGCAGCACTCGTCGTCGGGGCCCTGCGGCTGGCCTCGGGGGCGTCGTTCCTGGTGGACCCCCTGCGGGCGAACCGGCTGTGGGGCGAATCCGAGGATCCCGGCCCGTCGGCGCGGCTGCTGCTGCGGTCCATGGGCTACCGCGACGCGCTCATCGGCGGGCTGTTGGCCGGCGCGGCGCTGCGGGGCCGCGACACCCGCGGCTGGTTTCTGGCCTCCGGCGGCGCTGACGCGTCGGACTTGTTGGGCGGCTGGAGCGTGCACGGCGATCTGAAGCGCGGTCAGCAGGTCATGGGCCTCGGCGGTGCCGTCGTCGGGATCGGCGTGGGGCTGTGGGGCGCGACGCGACGTCGCGCTGCCCCGAAAGTGATTGACCGCCAAGGGCTATCGGACTAACGTGGCTCTCTTCGCCGTTGGCGCGGAGTTGTCCTCAGGGGGTCCACGTGTCGGCTCAGCATCCTTCGCGGTCGTGGCGCGGCTGCGCGATGTGTAAACCGCACAAGCGGCGCGGCGCCGGTCGCGCCACCAAAGAACCCGTCGCCGTCGTGCGCAAGCTCGGCAAGCGGCGCCGGTTGAACCGGCGCGACCTGGGGGAGTAGCTCAGAACCAGGTCTTGGCCAGCAGCTCGAGTGACCGGTCGCGCACCGCGGGGTCGAACGCGTAGGTGACGGTGATCAGTTCGTCGGCGCCGGTGCGTTCGACGAACTCGTCGAGCTGCGCCTTGGCGGTCTGCGGGCTGCCCACCGCGGTGAACTCGAGCATCGGGTTGGTGCCGCCGCCCTGGGCGGCCAGCGTCTCCGGGTCCACCGGCGGCTGGATCTTGCGGCGCCGGTTGCGCTGGATGTCGAGGAACATCCGCTGCACCACGGTGAATTCGCGTCGGGCTTCTTCGTCGGTGTCGGCGACCATCACGTTGATCCCGGCCATCACATAGGGCTGGTCGATCTGAGCGGTCGGCGCCTCGGTGGAGAACATCTCGCGGTAGGTGCGGATCGCCGCGTCGAGTTGATCGGGCGCGAAGTGCGAGGCGACCGAGAACGGCAGGCCCAGCTGTGCGGCGATCGCGGCGCCGTTGACGGTGGAGCCCAGCACCCAGATGGGGACCTCGGTGCCGGCCGACACGGCCGAGACGATCGGCGCGCTGTGCGCGGTGCCGTCCGCGCTGAACCAGCCTTGGAGGTCATAGATGCTCTGGGCGAACGCCTGGGGTTCGGCCGAGGAGCGGCTGAGCGCTTGCGCCGTCATCATGTCGGTGCCCGGGGCGCGGCCCAGGCCCAGGTCGATCCGGTTGCCGTGGATGTTGGCCAGGGTGCCGTACTGTTCGGCCACCGTCAGCGGCGCGTGGTTGGGCAGCATCACGCCCCCGGAGCCCACCCGAATGCGCTCGGTGACCGAGGCGGCCTGCGAGATCAGCAGTGCGGTGGCGCTGGCCGCGAGGTTCGGGGTGTTGTGGTGCTCGGCGAACCACAGGCGCCGGTAGCCCAGTTGGTCGGCCAGGCGGGCCGATTCCATCGAGGCGGCGATCGCGTCGCGGGCGGTGGCGCCCTCGGCGATGGCGACCAGGTCGAGAATGCTCAGTGGCACAGACAAATCAGCCGGTTTCCTTACTCACGCGGAAGTGGTTGCACTTCTTGGTGATAACGAAACCGGCTGCTACTTCGTTCCTTCTTCTATGCCGAAGGCGAATTCTGCGCGCTGCGCTCCTGCGTCTCGCGCAGCCACAGCAGGTGATCCTCGGCGTCGGCGACGGCGCGATCGACGTCGGTCAGGCTGGTCAGCCCGGTGATGAATTCCTCGCCGTCGGCGGTGAACAGCACCCAGCCGTCCGGGCGCGGCTTGCCGTCGCGGGTGGCGCCGGTGGTCGCCGTCGAGCGGTACGCCAGGATCGGATCGCCGGCGGCATTGAAGGGCGCCGCCTCGTGCTCGGGGGCGTAGTCCACCTGGATGGTGGGGTGCGGATCGTTGCTCAAGAGGACTCCATAGATGTTGTCCCCGCATTGAAACACCGCGGGCGGCGATCCGGCGGTGTCCCTTTTTGGCGGTCCAGCGGTGTGACGTGGGCCGGTCGACGATGAGGCGGGTTGGCAACGGGCCGGGAGAACACGGATGAAGTGCGTAAACAAATCTTGGGTAGTCCGGCGGAAACCCTCCACGTGGTCGCTTCCGAGGGCCCAATCTAGCGGGGGTGTTGTTCATCACGTCAGCTAAAGCGCGACATAGCGGTCTGCCTTCACAGACGTAGAAACGATCCCGCTGCGGGGAGTCTTTAGAATGCTTCGTCGCTGGCCGAGCGCCGGCGATCTAGGTCTCTGACCGAGTCGGACGCGTCAGGGCGTGCTTGATGCTGCTCAGCGGGTGCCGGTGCTCTGACCTGGCTCTGGCAATCAGTTCTCCGAACACATGAAGTTGCTCCCGTCATATACCGAGCTCACCGCTGAGTCGATAAGGCCGACGGCTTCTTTCTCGCCGATCCCGTACTGGTCTTGGAGTTGCTTGGCCAGTCTGTAGAAGGCATCGCCGGTCGGTCGGGCATCGGTACCTTCCACGAGGCGGCAGGCCGACCCTGGCTCAGGGCCTTGACCCGGTATGGCACTGGCTATGGGAGGGACACCAAATAGGAAGCCGGCTGCCGTGGCGGCGATGACCAATGACTTGGCGTTCATGTCCGTGTCCATTCCTTCGTCCTGGCTAGGGCTGCTGCTGGGCTATGTGGACACCTGTGCCGTCCATGATTTCGACCCAGTTGATTTCCTCTGCCCACACCTCCCTGGCCGAGCCGATGAATCGGGCGATGTGCGTAGCAGCGTTTTCTCCGAGCTGCTTGTCGAAGGGATCGGAGCGGTCGACCTGAAGGGTGACCCGCAGGATGCCGTTGCTGAAGTCGAAGTTGTTGACGTAGGGCTGCCAGCAGCGCGCTGGGTCCAGGGTTGCATCGGCCAGGCAACGCTCTGCATATGACGACCACGGGCCCTCGAACATCAGCGACGTCTTCATGTACTGTTCGGCAACTTCGGCGATCTGCCCATCCCTAAGTGCATCTTCGGCGACCTGCTCATCTGTCGGAGTTACGCGATCCGGTGCAGGTGGTGGAACGACGTCCTCGGTCGGTACCGAGGTGGTGGCCTCGTCTGCCTTCGATTCGTCGCTGCTGTCCTCTCCAGTGGCCAAAGCGACCACGATGAGCAACGCCAAAATGATGCCGATGCCGATCAGGATCTTCTTGTTGAGACCGCGACGCCGCTGCTCCTGTGGTGTCGTCGTGCCGTTCTCAGCCATCGCCCCCTCCACGTTGTGTCCTCTTCCGGCGGACCATAGTTGATTGGTCCGACACTTCCGTGGGGATCGGGGAAGTCCCCAACTAGGCGTGGCTGGCTGGCAGCAACATGGGTTAGATGAGTGCGACGATTACGTAGTTGCAGGAGTCCGAAGGCTCTTTGATCGCTGAATTCTCACCAAGGTCGGCAATCCGCGCCCAAATTGTTCGGATTTGTCGAACTGCCGATTCTGACTTTTTAACGAATTTGCACACAGGCTGCATAAATGCTGGTGCGCGATACTGGGATTGAACCTGTATCTTTGCGTTCTCCCCGCTAGTCTGTTGACCAGCTTCAACAAGCGGTTTACCTGCTGATATGCGACACAGTACCCACAGGAAACGCAGGAATCAAGTATCTTTTTCGGCATCTGATGTCTATTGTTATTGCCCATATATTGCCCAAACGGGGGAGAGCTAGTGGCACGGCAGAGGCGTAGTTTCGGGCGCATCCGACAGAGGTCCTCCGGTCGCTGGCAGGCCGCTTACACCGCCCCAGACGGCAAGACGTACTCGGCGCCAAGCACGTTCGCCGCCAAGGTCGACGCCGAAGCATGGCTGACCGACCGCCGCCGCGACATCGACCGCGAACTCTGGTCACCCCCGGCCGACACCGAGCAACGCAAGAAAGCGGCAACCCGTAAGAAAGCCGCCGCCCTCAAGTTCGAGGACTACGCCGCCAAATGGGTCAACACCCGCATGGTCCGCGGACAACCGCTCAAGCCCCGCACAAAAGACCACTACACCAAGCTCCTCTCCCAGCACATCAACCCGACGTTCGGAGCCAAGCCGGTCGCCAGCATCACCCGAGAATCCGTTGAACGCTGGTACCGCAAGCTCGACCCTGACACCCCCACCGTCCGAGCGCACGCCTACTCACTGTTGAAGTCGATCCTCGGGACCGCCATCACCGACGACAAGCTCCTCGACGCCAACCCCTGCCAGATCCGGGGAGCGGGTTCAACCGAACGCCGAATCAAGCCGCGCCCCCTGGACCACAACGAGCTCGCCGCGCTCGTCGCCGCGATGCCCGAAGATCTACGAGCCATGACCCTCCTGGCCTCGTGGGGTGCGCTCCGGTTCGGTGAACTCGTCGCGCTGCGCCGCTGCGACATCACCGGAGATGTGGTGATGGTCCGCCGCGGCGCGGTACGCCTCAAAGGCGAATGGATAGAAGCCGACCCCAAATCCAGCGCAGGCCGGCGAGACGTGGTCCTGCCCTCCAACATCCTCCCGGCATTGCAACACCATCTCGACACGTTCGTCGACCCGGACAAAGACGCGCTGCTATTCCCCGCCCGCGGAGGCGGCTACCTCCAGCCATCCACCTTGTACCGACATTTCTATAAGGCCCGCGCCGCCGCCAAGCGTCCCGACCTACGGTGGCACGACCTCCGACACTCCGGTGCAGTCCTGGCCGCCCAAACCGGCGCCACGCTCGCGGAACTCATGGCTAGGTTGGGGCACTCGACACCACAAGCTGCGCTGCGTTATCAACATCAAGCCCAGGGCCGAGACCGGATAATCGCACAGCGCATGGCCGCCGCACTGAGCAACCTGGCCGCCGACACGCCCGAAACGGACCCGGGCGAAAACTCTTAGAATTTCTCGGCTCTGCGGGCGCCGTTTCGGAACTCCCGCTGTCGCACACTGCCTCTGACCTGCGATTTCAATGCTTGATTGTTGGATGCAACGGGATACAGTTCGTATCCAAATCGAGAACAACTTAGAACAACCTAGGACAACCTAGGACAACCTCGACATATCGCTGCCTGTGGACTGAAACATTAAGAACCGCAGCATATTCCACAAGTTATCCACATTCGGTAGTCGACCAGGTTCGCGTGCAACATCTACCGTCACTTTCATGACGAACCCGACAGTTGCGGAATCGCTGCTAACGCTCCAGCAGGCCGCCGCCTACCTCAATGTCACCGACCGCACCGTGCGCAATTACGTTGCGCGGGGACTCATTCCAGCCCAACGCGTAGGGCCGAAGCTCCTACGTATCCGCCAGAGCGACCTCGACACATTCACAGGCTCCTAGGCATATCCACCGGCTGCACGACCGGAAGGGAACTTCAAACTTGTTGCCTACAAAAGAAAACCGCCCCGCGGGCAACGGGGCGGAATCCAGAACAGCGGGATGCACTCAGTATATCTACGGACTCAGACAACGCCGCGCCGCGACGTACCGGCTGCCCGTCCTTGACTGCGGATGCCGAGACCCCTGGACCTGCCACTGCGCTACCCCCGAGCTGACGGCCGACTCAGCGGTCGCTGCCGCCGACCACCTGCGCCGCCACGGCCTTTCGCCGCTGTTCAGCGTAAGTCAAGGCCGCGCACTGTGGCGCGGGGGTCACCGCGACATCGCCACCCTGTGCGTTCAGCAGGTGAGCGCATGACCCGTCCGATCACAAACACCCCCGAGCAAGTGGTGGAGGACATCGCGGGCTGGATCGAGAACTATGTCGACATCCTCGATTGCGCCACGGGAGCCGATCTCACCCCTGTACTCACCGCAACCAAGCGACTGGCCGCCAAGGTAAGCGCAGCCATCGAACCGGCACTACTCGATGGACTGCTGAACGCCGCCGACCTCGATGCCATGACGTTCGATCCGCTCACAGAGCATGTTCCCGGCCTCATAGTCGAGGGCTTCACTCTGTTTGTCGGACCGCCCAAGGTCGGAAAATCATGGCTCTCTGGTGACATCGCCTGCGGATGCGCCAGCGGTGGCCGGGTATTGGCAGCGATACCGGTATCCGCACGCCCCGTCCTCCTCATCTCGCTCGAGGACAGCAAGCGCCGCCTGCAATCCCGCTTGAAGAAGATCATGCGCGGCGAGCCGCTGCCCAGGAACCTCGACGTACTGACCGAGGTGCATCCCAAGATCCTCTTGGCGGCCATCACGGAGTGGCTACAGCGGCACCAGGATTCGGCGCCACTGGTCATCCTCGACACCCTCGGCAAAGCCCGCCAGCAGTCCGCATCCAACGCCAACCAGTACCAGGAGGACTACGGGTTCGCCGGCACTATCAAAGAGGTCATCGACCAGGTGCCCGGAGCCGCGCTCATCGCAGTGCACCACACCCGGAAGCAAGCGGCCGAAGACTTCCTCGACACCGTCTCCGGCACTCAGGGCATCGCCGGGGCTGCCGACTCGGTTCTCGTCCTTTCACGCAAACGCAAGAGCGACGAGGGCGTCCTGTCGGTTACCGGCCGCGACATCGAGGAGAACGAGTACGGGGTCAAGACCGAAGGCGGACTGTGGTCCCTCGACGGCCAAGACATCCTCGACGCCGCCGCCACCATCGACACACGACGTGAACGTGCCGCTGAAAACAAGTTGGGCGACCGCAAGCTCGAAGCGGTCAAGTTCGTCAACAGTCGAGAGTCGACCACGCCAGCGGAGCTGGCCGCTCACCTCGGCATCGACAACAGGATCGCCGGAACGCGGCTCGGCGAACTCTTCAAGGACGGCCATATCGCCAAGCCTGCTCAAGGTCGCTATGCCCCACTACCCCGTGAAAGTCGTGAAAGCCGTGAAACGGCAGGTCAAGGGAATGTCACCCCATCTGCGGTTTCACGCGATTCACGGGATTCACGGCCAAATGTGACACCTCTGTTCGCAACCAACCAAGAAGAAGGAGATCCAGCATGACCAACAACGAGATCCCATCCGAGGCCATCATCGTCGGGGACGACGGCCTACCTATCGGGCACGTCAACTTCGACCAACTCACCAGCGACGCCACCCTGCTGATGTACGCCATGGCAGCCACCGCGGGAGACGACGACGCCACCGACGAGGTAGCCATCAAATGGTCCGGCACCCACGACCCGGACTACTTCGGATACCTCGCCGCCAGCGCGCTATCCCTGATGACCCGATGCATCCTGGCGCCCACTCTCGACGCCGCCGCTGCGGCCGGAGTCGACCTGCGGCCCGGCCTCAAACGTGCCAGTGCTGACGCCCACCGCAACCTCGGAGGTAAGTGACCATGACCACGACACCGAACGATCTCCCGCAGCGCGCCGAGGACGCTCTGCGCCTGGCCCGCCTCAACCTGCGGACCCGATTCCAAAAGCTCGCCAGCTCCACCAAGAGCATGGATGTCGAGACCATCGAGATCTTCCACGATGCTCTCGACGCCGCCCGGAGCGCCAATAGGGAGGCACGTTGACCACCCAAGAACCCGAGTACGTCCGCCTCCGAGTACCCGTCGACACCATCGAGCAGACCGTGGACAAGGTCGTCCTGGCCATCATGGCCGACCCCGACACCGACGGCGTCGCGCACTACCTCGTCGTCAACACCGACGACCTCGGCTGCTACAAGCTCAAGCTCACCGACGACGCCACAGCATCCCTGCTCGCCCAATGCGTCGCACACAACGACCTCGGCGAACGACTCCTGCGCGAACAGGACACCCAGTGATCGCCCGCCCCTGCACCGGCTGCGGCGACATCATCGCCACCGGGTCACGGTGTGCTGACTGCCGACCCACCCGCGCCAGCACCCCACCCCGCTCCCACGTCGCCTACGCCAACAACGGCAAGTGGAAGAACCTCTCCAAACGGCTCCGCAAGGCCAGCCCATTCTGCGAGTTCTGCGGCGGCACCGACCATTTGCAGGTCGACCACATCATCCCCGAGAGCATCGCCCCCGAACTGGCCTACACAGAGGAGAACCTGCGCGTCCTGGACCGCGACTGCAACAACCCCCGCCAGGCCACCTACACCCACGAGGAGGCCCAGACGGTCCTCGCACGCCTACACGCGACCTACCGACGCCGACCCACCCGAGCCGGCCGCGACCGCATCGCAGCCGCCGAGCGCGCCCTCGCCGACCTGGGGGGAGGCCCCAAAGCGCAGGTCAGACCGACGGCCGGCAAGGCACAGAGGGCGTTACATACCCTAGGGGGGTATGGGTGAAAGCGGGTCCGAAGGCTGCGGTTGACGACTCTGCGCTGCCGTGGCGGCCTCGGTCGAAGGGATCGGCCCGGTTCGCCAAGTTCTGCGAGACGTACATCAAGGTGCCGAAGGGGACCGGGGCACGGTCGCCGTTGCGGTTGCGGTCCTGGCAGCGGGATCTGGTCGGCTCGGTGCTCGACGCAGACCCCCGTCCGCGCACTGCGGGATGGATGCTGCCGCGCGGGCAAGGGAAGTCGAGTCTGACGGCCGCGTTGGGTGTCTATGAGCTGTTCGAGGGCGGTGAGGGTGCCACGGTGTGCGTGGTCGCCGTCGACGAGCGCCAGGCCGGGATCGTGTTCAACATCGCCCGCCGCATGGTGGAGCTTGACGAGGATCTGTCGTCGCGGTGTCAGGTGTTCAAGGAACGCTTGTATATCCCGAACACCGACAGCACCTTTCACTGCCTGCCGGCCGAACCGAAACGCCTTGAAGGTCTGGACTACACCCTGGCCATCCTCGACGAGGCCGGCGTTGCCAACCGGGACTCCTATGAGGTGCTGACGCTGGCGCAGGGCAAGCGGGAAATCTCGACGCTGGTGTGCATCGGGACCCCGGGGCCGAACCTCGACGATCAGGTGCTGCTGGATCTGCGGTCCCACGCCGCTGACAACCCCGAGGACACCTCGCTGGTGTGGCGAGAGTACTCGGCGGCCGGATTCGAGGACCACCCACCGGATTGCTCGCACTGCTGGGAGTTGGCCAACCCGGCGCTCGACGACTACTTGCACCGTGATGCTCTCCATGCGTTGTTGCCGCCCAAGACGCGGGAGGCGACGTTCCGGCGTGCCCGGTTGTGCCAGTTGCCCATCGACAACGACGGCGCGTTTCTGCCGCCAGGAGTTTGGGACAGCTTGTCCACGAATGAGCCGGTCCCGGTCGGTGTCGACGTGGTCCTGGCCCTCGATGGCTCGTACAACGGCGACACCACTGCGTTGCTTGTGGCCACGGTGTCACCGGAACCGCACTTCGATGTGGTCCGGGTGTGGGACCCGAAGGGCGACACGGACTACCGGGTACCGGTGGCCGAGGTCGAGCAGACCATCCGGGAGTCCTGCAAACGGTGGCGGGTGCAGGAGATCTGCGCGGACCCGTTCCGGTTCACCCGCACATTGCAGGCACTGGAGGCGGAGCGGTTGCCGATTGTGGAGTTTCCGCACTCACCGTCTCGGCTGACCGCTGCGACCACGGATTTGTACAAGGCGTGCGTAAACGGTGCGCTGACCCACTCCGGGCACCCGACCCTGGCCGCTCACGTCGCGGCTGCGGTGATCAGGGAAGACCCGCGCGGGATGCGACTGGACAAAGCCAGTCGGTCGCGTCACGCCCGAAAGATCGACTGCGCCGCCTGCCTGGTGATGGCGCATTCACGTGCCACCTGGCGCGCAACCAAGAAGAAGAACCGAGCAAGGAGTTTCAAACGATGACCGACACACTGACCCTGCTGCTGCAACGACTCGACGAGCAGAAGCCCCGCTATCACGACCTGGAGATGTACTACGCGGGCACACAACCATTGTCCTTCCTGGCGCCCGAGGCCCGCGAAGCGTTGGGCAGCCGGTTCGCCCGGATCTCGTCGAACCTGCCCCGGTTGGCGATCACCGCGCTGACGGAACGGTTGCGGCCCATCGGATTCGATGGCGTCGACGTGTGGGCCGACTGGCTGCGCTGCGACATGGACGAGCTGTCCCGCACCGCCCACCGTGAGGCCCTGCTGCTCGGCCAGTCCTATCTGATCTGCTGGACCGACAGCTACGGCCGGCCCCTGGTGACCGTGGAATCCGCCCACCAGATGACCGCACTGCGTGACCCGGGCACTCGCCGCCTGACCTACGCGATCAAGAGGTGGGAAACCGCGACGACGACCGAGGCCATCGTCTACGGCCCGGAGGTCATCACCCGCTACCGCGCCAATTCCACTGGGGCTACCACCGCAGGATTCAAGACCGTTGACGAGATCGCCAACCCGCTCGGTGTGGTCCCAGTGGTGCGGCTGCTGAACTCAGATCGCATCCTCGATGAGGGTGTCTCGGAGATCGAGGACCTGATCCCGCTCGTCGACGCGCTCAACAAGCTGCTGGCCGACATTCTGGTGTCCTCGGAGAACGCTGCCCGCCCACGTCGTTTCGCCACCGGCATCGAGCTCGAGGAGGTCCCGGTCCTCGACGAAGACGGGGAGGAGACCGGGGAAACCGAGTCGGTCAACCCGTTCCCGGAGTCCGACAAGATGATGATCTCCGAGAACGACAGCAGTCGCTTCGGCCAGCTCGACGCCGCGGACCTCACCGGCTACGAGCGGGCCGTGGATGTCATCACCCAGCAGATCAGCGCGGTGTCCGGCCTGCCGGCCCACATGCTCGGCATCACCCACGACAACCCTGCCTCGGCCGACGCGCTGCGGGCCGCGGAGTCGTCGCTGACCGCCCGCGCCGAGGCACGGCAAGCCCAGTTCGGCCGCAGCTGGGAGGATCTGGCGCGGCTGATCGTCGGGGTCCGCGACGGCGCTGATCCCCAGCAGGTCGATGTCCGGGTCGAGTGGGCAGACCCGTCGACCCGCTCCGAAGCTCAGGCCGCCGACGCGGTGACGAAACTGTTCGGCGCTGGCCTGCTGCCCGCCTCCTATGCCCTCAAGCGGTTGGGCTACACCGACGAGCAGGTGGCCGAGATCCGGGCCGCACGCCGCGCTGAAGCCCTCGACGCCCAGGCCATCGACCTCACCCGGCTGGTGTCCTGATGACCCCATACCAGGAACGGCTGCTGGAGTTGGCCATCGAATCGGAGTCCGCGGCGATCAGCTTGTGGTGGCGCATCGACGAGATCGGCGACGACGTGTTCTCTGCGCACCTGGCCGCCGTGGTCGCCATGCACAACGCGCAAGCCGCCTCCCTTGCCGCGACCGCGTTCGCCGCACAGGCCACGGTCGCGGTCGGTTCGGCGATACCGGTCGCCGTGACCGACCTGCGAGATCGGGACATCAACCGGCTCGCCAAAGCCGCCACCACCGTCATCGAAGTAGCCAGGGAATCCCCGGTCCCGGAGAACATCATCGGCCGCCTGGCCCGCGCCGAACCCCTCAAAATCGCATCCGACACCTACCAGGAACAGGTCGCCAGCTCCGAGCTGGTGGAGGGCTGGACCCGAGGCATGGACGCCGACCCGTGCCAGCTCTGTCAGTGGTGGTCCCGTGAGGGCCGGGTCTGGCCCAAAGCCCACCCGTTCCAACGTCACACCGGCTGCGCGTGCGTACCGATCCCGGTATGGCGCAAGGAAATCCAATCAACGATGTACACGAGACAAAGGAGAACCGCATGACCGACCATTTTCCCGGCGCCGAGAAAGTCGACGATAACGAGATCCCCGGGGGATCGGATTTGAAATCCGACCAAGTTGCCGACAGCGGGCAGCCCGACGCCGAGGCCGGCCAAACCGAGGCAGGCCCCGACGACGAGCCCGACACCTTCCCACGGTCCTACGTCGAGGAACTGCGCCAGGAGAACGGCAGATACCGGCAACGCGCCCAGCAGGCTGATGAGTACGCCCGCCGGCTGCACACCGAGCTGGTCCGGGCGACGGGGCGGTTGGCCGACCCGACCGATCTGGCGTTCGACCCCGACCACCTGGACGACAGTGACAAGCTGTCACGCACTATCGACGAGCTGCTGGCCTCAAAGCCGCACCTGGCCGCCCGCAAGCCCACCGGGGACATTGGGCAGGGAATGTCAGGGGGTACCTCTACCGTCGACCTCGCCGCCATCCTGCGCGGCAAAGCCGGATAGAGGGGAAGAGCACCATGTCGACATCGAAGGCCCAATACGAGGCCGCCGAAGCGCTGTACAAGGCAATTACGGAAGAGGTCGCCCGCGCCAAAGACTTCGGCACGCCTGCCGCGGTGCTCGAACAATTGGCGCACGCGTACTCGCTCGTTGCCGAGGCACGAGTAATTGATCCGGATGCGCCCAAGAAGGGCCGCGGCGCGTTCGTAGGCTAATACCCCCGAGGGGTATCATGATGGGGTCGGTCCTGGTGGCCGGCCCCATCGTTGTCCTGGTGGCACGGGTTCCTCGAATCCCTCTGTCGATAGGACACTCTCATGGCCCTTGGTACCGGCGACATCGCCGAACTGTTGAACGACCAGGTTGCATCCCTGCTGGTGCAGCCCCTCGAAGCGCAATCGGTGGTGCTGTCCTCCGGTGTGCGCATCTTCGACTCCGCAGGCGTACTACGCATCCCGAAGCTCACCGGCAGCTCGGCGGTCGGCTACGTCGCAGAGAACGCCGAGATCCCCTCGACGCACGAAACCACCTTCGACGAGATCGTGCTGATGCCGACCGACCGCAAGTCGATCAAGGTCATCGAACGATTCAGCCGGGAATCGGTGCGTCAGTCCGTCATTGGCCTCGACGCCGTTCTCAAGGCCCGCCTGGTCAAGGTCGTCGGTGACAAGCTGGACTCCGAACTGCTCGCCGGCACCGGAGCATCCGACGGCATCACCGGCATCATCAACCAGAACGGAGTCGAAACCGGGGTCTTCAACGCGGCCGACCCGGACACGATCCTCGACGGCATCGCCACGCTGAACGCCAACGAGGTCACCCCAAACCGGATCTTCCTGTCCGGCGCGGATTTTAGCTCGATGAGGAAGATCAAAGAGTCCACCGGCAGTAAGCGGTATCTGCTGCAACCCGATCCGTCACGGGAGGCCGGCTACACGCTGTTCGGGGTCCCGGCGACCGTCACCAACAAGCTGACCGCCGGCACTGCCGTCATCGCGGACATGTCGACGGTGGCCGTCGTGCGCGACACCGCCCCGTCCATCACGGTCCTGACCGAACGCTACGCGGAGTTCGACCAGCTCGGCCTGCGCGTCACAACCCGCTACGACCTCGGCCTGCTGCACCCCGAGGCTGTCGTCGTCCTCGGTGAAGACGGCTCGTAATGGCCGAAGTCAACCCGGCAACCGTCTCCGCGCTGCTCGATCCCAACGAGGCCAGCGCGGAGACGGCCGTGCCGATCATCACCGTCATGGCCAAGGCCTACACCCGTGGCAACGGCTTCACCGGCAATGAACCCAACGACGACATTGCCGCCGCGATCACCACCGCAGCAGCGCGGCTGGCCGCCAACGGAACACAGATCCCCGTGGACTTCACCACCGGCCAGTTCGGAAAGTCGCTTAGGGGAGCGTTCACCGGCTGGACCACCGCAGAACTCGCCGTCCTGAACCGCTACCGGAGACGAGCCGCATAGGCGACAGTAGCCGGCCCCGCCACCTTGAGTGATGGCGGGGCCGGATGGGGTCTGCTGCTAAATCTTGCTCGCGTTTCAAACGCGACCCTGTGGCTTCGGGTGACGGGGGCAGGAGTCCCAATGCTCACAGGTGGAGCAGCCGTTGCCGGCCCACTGCTCGGCGAGGTCAGCGGCGGCGAGGATTGCTTTCGCGATGCGGCGTGCATCGGCGACGGTGTGACCGCTGTCGTTCAAGTAGACGTGCGGGCCGTCGTCGCCTTCCGTGGCGACGGTGCCATCTTCGAACTGGGTCACAACGCAGCGGATGTCTTCTTTGCCCCGACTGAACTCCGGGGACCAGACGCACCGGTAACCAGGCGCACCGTCGGTCGGCGACTGCCAGTCGTCGGTGTAGCTGGCGTCAGCGCCAGGCGGGGGGGCGATGTCGGGATGGGCTGTGGTGGTCATGGCAATCTCCTCGATCCGTAGTCGAGAGGAGGACGCTATTGCCCGTTAGTTGCCCAAGGTCTTGGCGACCGGTCCGGTATGCCGTTGGACCTGCGGCAATGCTGGTGCGCGATACTGGGATTGAACCAGTGACCTCTTCCGTGTCAGGGAAGCGCTCTCCCGCTGAGCTAATCGCGCCGGGTCGAAAATTGGAGGTGGAGACGGGAATCGAACCCGTGTGCACGGCTTTGCAGGCCGTTGCCTCACCACTCGGCCACTCCACCGCTGGGGTTGATGCCACTGCACCTTCGAGCGGATGACGGGATTCGAACCCGCGACCCTCACCTTGGCAAGGTGATGCGCTACCAGCTGCGCTACATCCGCGTGCCACGAGCGAGATCGTCGCTCGTCGCGAAGCAGAACACTAGTCCACGCGGGCACGCAGACACAAATCCCTTGCTCGCCAGCGTTGATCGGCGCCGCCGACCGGGCTCAGAACAGGTCGTAGGCCTCCCTCGAAATGGTGAACCCGCGGCCGTCGGAGTTACTGCACCGCATCCCGGCGGGCTCGCTGTTGCAGGACAATCCGCCGCTGGCGTGGAACTGCCCGTAAGGCAGCGCGGAACCGGCCCCCAGGGTGGTGTCTCCGGCGCAGACGAACTCGGCCGGCCCGTGGGCGTCGAGGCTGATGCCCTGTCCGTAGCCGGTCTGGCTCGGGCAGTCCGCCGGCCGCGGTGGCGGGGCCCAGGTGCGCTCGTTGATGTCGCAGCGCACATATCCGGGCTCGATGAAGCAGCCGATGTTGCCGCTGGGCGAGGTGAAGAATTCGATGTCGGCACCAGCGGCCGGCGCGGTGGCCAGCGTCCCCAACAGGCACGCGGCCAGCACGATCAGACGTTGCATGGCGTCAAGATAATCCGCAGGTCGGGCCCGCGGAGTCCGAATGGGATATCGATTCTGGGCCGCCCTGATCGGCGTGCTAGTCTTCTGCCTCGTCCAATCCCATGGCATTCCGGTCCCGTAGCTCAGTGGGAGAGCGTCCGCCTCACACGCGGAAGGTCGCTGGTTCGAAACCAGCCGGGACCACCCCGAACACGAACGGCGGCCCACCCGGGCCGCCGTTCGTCGTTTCGGCGCCGCGCCTATCCGATGCGGATCAGCTTCTTGTTCACGAACTCGTCGATCCCGAAGCGGCCGAGCTCCCGTCCGAAACCGGACCGCTTGACCCCGCCGAACGGCAATTCGACGCCCTCGGCGCCCACGCAGTTGACGAACACCATGCCGGCCTCGATCTTGTCGGCGACCCGCTTGGCCTGCTCGGTGTCGGTGGCGTACACGTAGGAGCCCAACCCGAACGGGGTGTCGTTGGCCAGTTCGACGGCCTCGTCCTCGGAGGACACCTTGTAGACGGTGGCCACCGGACCGAACAGCTCCTCCTTGTAGGCCGGCGAGTCCGGGGTGACGCCGGTGAGCACGCCGGGCGGGAAGAACGCGCCCTTGCGGTCGCCGTTGGACACCAGGTTGGCGCCGTTGTCGACGGCCCGCTTGACCTGTTCGGCCAGCCGGTCGGCGGCGGCCACCGACGACAGCGGGGCCAGCCCGTCGGCCTTCTCGAGCACCTTCTTGGTGAACTTGTCCAGGAAGTCGTCGTAGATGCCCTCGGCGACGATGATCCGCTTGGCGGCGTTGCACGCCTGTCCGGTGTTCTCGAAGCGGCCCTCCACGGCGGCCTCCACCGTGGCGTCCAGGTCGTCGGAGCCGAGCACGATGAACGGGTCGGACCCGCCGAGTTCGAGCACCACCTTCTTGAGGTTGCGCCCGGCGACCTCGGCCACCGCGGCCCCGGCGCGTTCGGAGCCGGTCAGCGAAACCCCTTGCACGCGTGGGTCGGCGATGGTCTCGGCGATCTGCTCGTTGGTGGCGTAGACGTTGACGTAGGCGCCCGGCGGGTAGCCGGCGTCGTCGAAGATCTGCTGCAGCGCGGCGGCGGATTCGGGGCACTGCGGGGCGTGCTTGAGCACGATCGTGTTGCCCAACGTCAGGTTCGGGCCCGCGAAGCGGGCCACCTGGTAGTAGGGGTAGTTCCACGGCATGATGCCCAGCAGCACGCCGACCGGCGAGCGCCGGATCAACGCCGAGCCCTCACCCTCGAGCAGCGTGATGGGCTCGTCGGCCAGGAACTTCTCGGCGTTGTCGGCGTAGTACTCGTAGATCGCCGCGGAGAACTCCGCCTCACCCTTGGCCTCGTCGTAGGGCTTGCCCATCTCGCGGCCGATGATCTTGGCCAACTCGTCGGCGCGTTCGGCGTGCAACTGGCCGACCTTGCGGATCAGTGCGGCCCGGTCGGCCACCGAGGTGGTCTTGGACCATTCCCGGAACGCCGTGCTGGCCGCGGCCAGCGCCTGTTCCATCTGCTCGTCGGTGGCGGTCGGGTACTCCTGGATGGTTTCCCCGGTCGCGGGATCGACGACGGCGTAATGGCTCATGACGGGATCTCCTTCACGGTGCGCTCGGACGGTTCCGATGCGGCCAGCCTATGCGGCTCAGGACCCGGTGTACCCGGTCTTTCGGCGAGCGAAATCCGTCAGGCCGACAGGCCCGCCGCACGGGCGTACCGGCGGCCAACTGATCGCCGACGGCGTCGAGCGTCGCGGCCATCATCTTCGACTGAAACGGCCCGGGCGCAACGGCATTCACCAAGCTCTTCGGCGCCAGCACGTGGGCCATGTCCGCAAGCTAGACCGTCATTCGATGATCCCGGTGCTGCTGCGGGTGGTCAGCTCCGCGCCGCCCTTGCCGAGCGTCAGGCCCAGCGCCGCCATCAGCGCCGCCAGACCGAAGTGCAGCCAGTTGTCGGCGGTGTTCACCGGCACGAAGTTGGCCGCCGAGTCCTGGCCGATGACCACTCCGTAGACGCCGAGCGCCGCGTAGAGCACGGCACTGACCAGGAGATACAACCTGGCCTGCACGAACGTCCGCGACAGCGCCGGCCCCGCCACACCGAATGCCAGATGCACCAGGTTGTGCAGGATCGACACGTGGAAGATGCCCAGCAGCATCGCCCCGGAATGGTGGCCCGCGAAGGTCAGCTGGTCGAAATTCGTGGTGATGCCCGGGACGAAGCCCAGGATCCCGACCACCAGGAACACCGCGCCGACGACCAGAGCGGCAAGTTGGACCGGAGCCCGACCGGTGTGCGGTCGTGAGGGGGAAGAGGTGGCCATGATTGCTCCTGCGACGACGGATGTGGTGCCACAGCAGTTCTCCGGAACGGCCCGTTTCAAACATTCCCGCCGGTCAGGCCAGCCGCGTGGGCGGCACCTCGTCGTCGCCCTCGAGGAACTCCCGGATCCGGATGAAACCCTCGTGCCGCCACGCCTGGATCACCCACACCAGCGCGATCACCGGCAGCGGACCCAGCGCCGCCCACCACCGCGCCCCCGGGGGCACCAGGTCGGCGATCATCATCGCCCGCGGCACCCCGTCGACGAAGGCCGGCAGCCACTCGTTGAGCAGGATCGTCAGCATCCGGGTGGTCTCGAACGGTCCGATCAGGGTCGCCACAGACCAGGACACGCACGCGATGATCAGCGCCCACGGCCACGCCAACATCAGCGACTGGTCGTCGACGATGTCGGCCGCCGAGCGGATGGATTCGGCGATGAACGCGAAACCCAGCACCGCCAGCAGGACGCCGACTTGGGCGGCCAGCAGATCCTCGATCACCGAGTTGGCCAACTCGTCGCCGCGGCGGGTGGGCAGCCCGATCGCCAGCGACAGCAATCCGGCCACCAGCGCGAGCAGAGTCAGGTGCGAACTGGAGTCGCCGACCCGGCGAAACGAATCGGTGAGGATGCGGGTGACCAGGCGCGACGAGGCCCGCGGTCCGGTGCGGTACAGGATCATCACCACCAGCCCGGAGATCACGACCGAGGTCAGCCACGCGACGATCGCCGTGCAGATGATCACCAGCGCCAGTGAGCCGATCAGCGGCACCAACAGCGCATCCTCTTCGCTGTCGCTGCGCACCACCAGCAACGGCACCACCCCGATGGCCAGCACCCCGACGGCGCGCACCAGCAAAGGGAAGGTGAACAGCGTGATGTCGCCGGCGTCGAAGTCGGGGTCGCGCCGCCGAATGCCGTCGACCTCGGCGGCCAACACCGAGCGCGCGTTGCGCAGCGACATTTTGCCCGGCATGCCCGAATCCTAGGTAGCCCGACCGGTTCGCAGGGCGTCCCACGCCGGTCCGGCAGCAGCGCCGCGCCGGGCAGGCAATACGGTGGTCAGCGTGGTCAACGATCAACGGCACTCCGGTGGCGGTTTCAACGTTCCGGAACCGACCACCAAGGGCGGACCGGATTTCGGCAGATTCGTTGCCGGCGTGCGCCGCCTGCAGGACCACGCCCGCACCATCGACGCGCCCGACGAGGTGATCACCGAGGCCGCCGACCTGCTCGACAAGCTCTCGGCCCTGCTGACCCCGTACGACGGCGACGAGTGGACCACCCCCTCGGGGCGGCGCTTCGACCTGCCGAACCGCGGCGGTGTGCTGGGTGTGCCGTCGGAGTTGGCCAAGACCGGCGAGAACGAGGTGTCCGGCCCGGTCCGGTTCAACCGGTTCTACCTGGGCCGCAACGGCGCCGCCCACGGCGGCAGCCTGGGCCTGCTGTTCGATTCGGTGCTCGGCTACACCGCGGCGGTGCTGACCGGCGGCATGCATCAGCGGACGGCGTTCCTGCACGTCGACTACCGCAAGATCGTCCCGGTCGAGAAGACGCTGCGCGTGCAGGCCCGACTGGCCGGCGAGGAGGGCCGCAAGATCTTCGTCGAGGCCAGCCTCTACGACGATGACGACCCGGGCCAGGCCGGGGCGGTGTTGCTGGCCGAATCCCACGCCTTGTTCGTCAAGCTCAAACCCGGTCAGCCGTGACCCCGGAGTTTGTCCGCACCTGGCAGCGTTGGCGCGACGGTCTGCGCCGCCGCCCGGTGGCCAACGCCGTCTACCGCACCGTCCTCGGCGCCGTCGGGACCCTGGTGCTGGCCGTCGGCATAGTCGCCATCCCGTACCCGGGCCCGGGGTGGGCCATCGTGTTCCTGGGCCTGGGCATTCTGGCTACCGAGTTTGCCTGGGCCAAGCGGGTGCTGAGGTTCGTGCGGGTGCGCTACGACCGGTTCATGGCCTGGTTCTGGCTGCAGGGTCTGTGGATCCAGATCGTGGGCGCGCTGTTCACCGCGGCCGTCGTGCTCGGCACCCTGTGGGTGTTGGGAGCGCTCGGCTGGGGCGCGGCTCTCGTCGGCCTGGATTGGCCGTGGCTCCAGAGCCCGCTGGGCATCGGGTCATGAGTACAACTGCGCAGACCCGCCCCGATAGCATGGTCGCCGTCTGCACCCCCGCATACCTGGCCCGCATTACAAGACTGGAGATACGCCGATGAGCGCCCCCGCACACCCCGACGCAGCAGCCCCGATCCGGGTTCCTGCCGGGACCACCGCGGGCGCGGCCGTCCGCGAGGCCGATCTGCCGGGCCGGGGCGCCGCCAACGCGATCGTGGTGGTGGCAGATCCCGAGGGCAAGCTGCGTGACCTGAGCTGGGTCCCGGACGTCGACGTGGAGGTGACGCCGGTGGCCGCCGACACCGAGGCCGGCCGCAGCGTCATTCGGCATTCCGCGGCGCACGTGTTGGCCCAGGCCGTGCAGGAGATGTTCCCCGAGGCCAAGTTGGGCATCGGCCCGCCGATCACCGACGGGTTCTACTACGACTTCGACGTCGCCGAACCGTTCACCCCGGAGCATCTCGAGGCGCTCGAGAAGCGGATGCGCAAGATCGTCAAGGACGGTCAGCTCTTCGAACGTCGCGTCTACGAGTCCAAGGACGAGGCGCGCCGCGAACTGCAGTCCGAGCCCTACAAACTCGAACTCGTCGACGACAAGTCCGGTGACCCGGACGTCATGGAGGTCGGCGGCGACGAGCTGACCGCCTACGATAACCTCAACCCGCGCACCCGGGAACGGGTTTGGGGTGATCTGTGCCGCGGCCCGCACATCCCCACCACCAAGTACATCCCGGCGTTCAAGCTGACCCGCAGTTCGGCCGCCTATTGGCGCGGCGATCAGAACAACGCCAGCCTGCAACGCATCTACGGCACGGCGTGGGAGTCGCAGGAGGCGCTGGACCATCACCTCGAACTGATCGAGGAGGCGCAGCGGCGCGATCACCGCAAGCTCGGCGTGGAGCTCGACCTGTTCAGCTTCCCCGACGAATTGGGTTCGGGCCTACCGGTTTTCCATCCCAAGGGTGGCGTGATCCGCAAGGAGCTCGAGGACTACTCGCGCAGCAAGCATGCCCAGGCCGGCTACGAGTTCGTCAACACCCCGCACATCACCAAGGAACAGCTCTACGTCACCTCGGGGCACCTGGAGTGGTACGCCGAGGGCATGTATCCGGCGATGCACATCGATGCCGAGTACGACGCTGACGGGCAGCTGCGCAAGCCGGGGCAGAACTACTACCTCAAGCCGATGAACTGCCCGATGCACCACCTGATCTACCGCTCGCGCGGTCGGTCTTACCGCGAATTGCCGTTGCGGCTCTTCGAGTTCGGTTCGGTGTACCGCTACGAGAAGTCCGGCGTGGTGCACGGCCTGACCCGGGTGCGCGGGATGACTCAGGACGATGCGCACATCTACACCACCCGCGAGCAGATGCGCGACGAGTTGGCCTCGCTGCTGCAGTTCGTGTTGGACTTGTTGAGCGACTACGGGTTGGACGACTTCTACCTGGAGCTGTCCACCAAGGATCCCGACAAGTATGTGGGTTCGGATCAGGTGTGGGAGGAGGCCACCGAGACGCTGCGCGAGGTCGCGGAGTCCTCGGGGCTGCACCTGGTGCCCGACCCGGGCGGCGCGGCGTTCTACGGGCCCAAGATCTCCGTGCAGGTCAAGGACGCGCTGGGCCGTAGCTGGCAGATGTCGACCATCCAGCTGGACTTCAACATGCCCGAGCGATTCGAGCTCGAGTACACCGCGGCCGACGGCAGCCGGCAGCGGCCGGTGCTGATCCACCGGGCGCTGTTCGGTTCCATCGAACGGTTCTTCGGCGTGCTCACCGAGCATTACGCCGGCGCGTTCCCCGCCTGGCTGGCCCCCGTGCAGGCGGTCGGCATTCCCGTCGCCGACGCCCACGTCGAATATCTGGAAGACGTTGCCGCGCAGCTGAAGTCGCACGGCATCCGGGTCGAGGTGGACTCCAGCGACGACCGGATGGCCAAGAAGATCGTCAACCAGACCAACATGAAGGTGCCGTTCCTGCTGCTGGCCGGCGACCGCGACGTCGAGGCGTCGGCGATCAGCTTCCGCTTCGCCGACCGCACCCAGGTCAACGGAGTGCCCCGGGACGCCGCGGTGGCCGCCATCGCCGGTTGGGTGGCCGACCGGCGCAACGACACCCCGACCGCGGAGCTCGTCAACGAACTACTCGAGGCGGGCGGCTGCGGGAGCGCGCAATGACCGACGACGAGGGGCAGTTGCGCGATTCCGGTGTGGGCAAACCCGATCACCTGCAGCGGCTGTGGACCCCGCACCGGATGAACTACATCGTCGGGGCGCTCAAGGAGGGCGGCTCCGCCGCGGCGTCCGGCTCGGCGGCCTCCAAGCAGCCGTTCACCGACATCCCGCACATGGCCGACGAGGACGGGCTGGTGGTGGCTCGCGGCGAGCTGGTCTACGCCGTGCTCAACCTCTACCCGTACAACCCGGGTCACCTGATGGTGGTGCCGTACCGGCGCGTCGCCGAGCTCGAGGACCTGCACGCCGACGAGAGTTCGGAGCTGATGGCGTTCACGCAGAAGGCGATTCGCGTGATGAAGTCGGTGTCCAAGCCCGACGGGTTCAACGTGGGGCTCAACCTCGGCCGCTCGGCCGGCGGCTCGCTGGCCGAGCATCTGCACATGCACATCGTGCCGCGGTGGAGCGGCGATGCGAACTTCATCACCGTGATCGGTGACGCCAAGGTGATCCCGCAACTGCTGCGCGACACCCGCGCCCTGCTGGCCGAGGAATGGTCCCAGCTGCCGTGAGCGATTTCTACCTGATGACCCGGGCGGCCTACGCCAAACTCAGCCGCCCGGTCGCCAAGGTGGCCCTCAAGGCCGGGCTGACCCCGGACAGCATCACCATCATCGGCACCGCGGGCACGGTGATCGCCGCGCTGACGCTGTTCCCGGTCGGGCAGTTGTGGTGGGGCGCGGTCGCGGTGTCGTTCTTCGTGCTGGCCGACATGCTTGACGGTGCCATGGCCCGGCAGCGCGGCTACGGCACCCGATTCGGCGCCGTGCTCGACGCCACCTGCGACCGCATCGCCGACGGCGCGGTGTTCTGCGGGTTGCTGTGGTGGGCCGCGTTCGGGTTGCAGAGCACCCCGCTGGTGGTCGCCACCATGATCTGCCTGGTCACCTCCCAGGTCATCTCGTATGTGAAGGCGCGCGCCGAGGCCACCGGGCTCAGCGGTGGCGGCGGCCTGATCGAGCGACCCGAACGCCTGATCATCGTGTTGGTCGGCGCCGGCCTGTCGGATCTGCCGTTCTTCGGACTGCCGTGGCTGCTCGACGTCGCGATGTGGGTGCTGGCGGTGGCCAGCATGGTCACCGTGGCCCAACGGGTGCACGCGGTGCGCAGTTCGCCCGGCGCCATCGACCCGCTGCCCGACGGGCAGTCGATCGCCGGTGAGCCCGACGGCGGGTCGCCGCCCCCGCCCGAACCGAGCGAGCACTGATGTCGACCCCCACGTCGGGCCTGCCGGGGGTGCCCAGGGTGCGGGGTCTGACCACGCCGTTCAGCGGCCAATTGTCGGACTGGGGTTACGCGGCGGGTTGGCGGCTGGTGCGCGCCATGCCGGAGACCCTTGCCCGCAACGCCTTTGACGCCGGGGCGTTGTACGCGTCGCGGTCCGGCGGTCCCGAGCAGCTGCGCAAGAACCTGTCGCGGGTGCTGGGTGTGCCGCCCGCCGAGGTGCCCAACTCGCTGATCCGCGCGGCGCTGGCCTCCTACGCCCGCTACTGGCGCGAGGCGTTCCGGCTGCCGTCGATGGACCTGCAGAAGCTCGGTGAGCGCCTCGACCCGTGCCTGCACGGCCGCGAGCATCTCGAGGCCGGCATGGCCGCGGGGCGCGGCACCATCGTCGCGTTGCCGCACAGCGGCAACTGGGACATGGCCGGGGTGTGGTTCGTCCAGCACTACGGCAAGCTCACCACCGTCGCCGAGCGGCTCAAGCCCGAGTCGCTGTACCAGCGCTTCATCGACTACCGCGAGACCCTCGGGTTCGAGATCCTGCCGCTGACCGGCGGGGAGCGTCCGACCTTCGAGGTGCTCTGCGAGCGGTTGCGCGCCAACGGGATGATCTGCCTGATGGCCGACCGCGACCTGACCCGCAGCGGTGTACAGGTGGACATGTTCGGCGAGGCGACGCGGCTGCCCGCCGGCCCCGCGCGGCTGGCGCTCGAGACGGGCGCCACGCTGTTGACGGCGCATCTGTGGAACGAGCCCGAGGACTGGCGATTCGAGGTGTCCGGGCCCGTCGACGTCAGTTCCGGGGACATCACCACCATCGCCCAGCAACTCGCCGACCGCTTCGCCGCCGGGATCGCGGCGCATCCCGCAGACTGGCACATGCTGCAGCCGCAGTGGATAGCCGATCTGTCCGACGAACGACGAGCACGACTGGACGACGCGGGGGAGCGTTGATGCGCATCGGAATGGTGTGTCCCTACTCATTCGATGTCCCGGGCGGGGTGCAATCGCATGTGCTGCAACTCGCCGAGGTGATGCGCGCCCAGGGGCACGAGGTCAGCGTGCTGGCGCCGTCGTCGAGCGATGTGACGCTGCCGGACTACGTGGTCTCCGGCGGCAAGGCGGTGCCCATTCCCTACAACGGTTCGGTGGCCCGGCTGCGGTTCGGCCCGGCCACCCACCGCAAGGTCAAGAAATGGCTCGCCGAGGGCGATTTCGACGTGCTGCACCTGCACGAACCCAATGCCCCGAGCCTGTCGATGCTCGCGCTGCAGGCCGCCGAGGGACCCATCGTGGCCACCTTCCACACCTCGACCACGAAATCGCTGACGCTGTCGGTGTTCCAGGGCATCCTGCGGCCCTATCACGAGAAGATCGTCGGCCGGATCGCCGTGTCGGATCTGGCGCGCCGCTGGCAGATGGAGGCGTTGGGCTCCGACGCGGTCGAGATCCCCAACGGCGTCGACGTGACCGCCTTCTCCGACGCCGTCCCGATGCCCGGCTATCCGCGGCCGGGCAAATCGGTGCTGTTCCTCGGCCGCTTCGACGAACCGCGCAAGGGCATGGCGGTGTTGCTGCGTGCGCTGCCGGCGCTGGTCGACCGGTTCCCCGAGCTGGAGATCCTCATCGTCGGCCGCGGCGACGAGGACGAATTGCGCGGCGCGGCAGGTAAATTGGCCAAGCACCTGCGCTTCCTCGGGCAGGTCGACGACGTGGAGAAGGCCAGCGCGTTGCGCAGCGCCGACGTGTACTGCGCACCCAACACCGGCGGGGAGAGCTTCGGCATTGTGTTGGTGGAGGCGATGGCCGCCCACACCGCGGTGGTCGCCAGCGACCTGGACGCCTTCCGGCGCGTGCTGGTCGACGGCCGCGCGGGACGGCTGGTTCCGGTCGACGACTCCGCGGCGCTGGCGGCCGCGCTGATCGAGGTGCTGGACGACTCCGCCGAGCGTGCGCGGCTGGTCGCCGCCGCCGACGACGCGGTGCAGCGCTACGACTGGTCGGAGGTTTCCCGGCAGATCATGCGGGTCTACGAGACGGTGGCCGGCCCCGGCATCAAGGTCGGGGTCTCCGGTGCCGCCGGCCGCAGCGAGCTGTCCGGGGGCCGGCGGTGACGCTGTGGCTGGTGCTCGCGGTCGTGGTGGCCGTGCTCGCCGTCGCGTTGATCGGCGGGTGGGCCTACCAGACCGCCAACCGGCTGGACCGCCTGCACGTGCGTTACGACCTGTCCTGGCAGGTGCTCGACGCCGCGCTGGGCCGGCGCGCCGTCGTCGCCCGGGCCGTCGCGGGCAGCGCCAGCGACACCGTCGGGGACAGTACGCGGCTGGTCGCCCTGGCCGACGCCGCCGAACGGGCGCCGCGCTCGACCCGGGAGGCCGCCGAGAACGAGCTGTCGGCCGCGTTGGCCGCCGTCGACATCGCCCGGCTGCCGACCGCCCTGGTGGCCGAGTTGGCCGACGTCGAGGCCCGGGTGCTGTTGGCCCGGCGCTTCCACAACGACGCGGTGCGCGACACCCTGGCGCTGCGGGAACGCCCGGTGGTCCGGTTGCTGCGCCTCGGCGGGCACGCCCCGTTGCCGGGGTACTTCGAGATCGCCGAGCGCGCCGAGATCGGCCCGCCGGCCGGGGAGGCCACCGTCCGCAGCTCGGCGCGGGTGGTGCTGCTCGACGAGGGCGGCAGCGTGTTGTTGCTCTGCGGTGTCGACCCGGCGATCACCGACGGGTCCGCCCGGCGCTTCTGGTTCACCATCGGCGGGCAGGCGCGGCCCGGGGAACGGCTGGTCCAGGCCGCGGTGCGGGAACTGACCGAGGAAACGGGACTGCGGGTGCCGCCGGCCGAGATGGTCGGGCCCGTGTGGCGCCGCGACGCGATGATCGACTTCAACGGCGCGGTGGTCCGCAGCCAGGAGTACTTCTTCGTGCACCGGACCCGGCGCTTCGAACCCTCGACGGCCGGCCGCACCGACCTCGAGCACCGTTACATCCTCGGGCACCGGTGGTGTGATGCTGCGCATATCGCCGAGCTCGTCGCGGCCGGGGAGTCGGTGTACCCGACGCAGCTCGGGGAGTTGTTGGCCAGCGCGAATGACGTCGCGAGGACCGGTGCGCACTCCGGCGCGGCGGACACCGAACCGGCGGAGCACCGGCTGCGCGCCATCCACTGATCGGCCGTGGGATTTCGGCTTGCCGATCAGCATTAGACTCGATCAAGGACCAATCGAGGGAGACGAGACCAGTGGACAGCCGAGAAGGCCAGGTCGCTCACACCAACGGGTCGGCCGCCAGCGGCCAGACCGGAACCGCCCGCGTCAAGCGCGGCATGGCGGAGATGCTCAAGGGTGGCGTCATCATGGACGTCGTCACCCCGGAGCAGGCCCGGATCGCCGAGGGCGCCGGCGCGGTGGCGGTGATGGCCCTCGAGCGGGTCCCCGCCGATATTCGTGCCCAGGGCGGGGTGTCGCGGATGAGCGACCCGGACATGATCGAGGGCATCGTCGCGGCGGTCACCATCCCGGTGATGGCCAAGGTCCGCATCGGTCATTTTGTCGAGGCGCAGATTTTGCAGAGCCTCGGGGTCGATTACATCGACGAGTCCGAGGTGCTGACCCCGGCCGACTACACCCACCACATCGACAAGTGGAATTTCACCGTGCCGTTCGTGTGCGGTGCGACGAACCTGGGGGAGGCGCTGCGGCGGATCACCGAGGGGGCGGCGATGATTCGCTCCAAGGGTGAGGCCGGCACCGGTGATGTCTCCAACGCCACCACCCACATGCGCACCATCGCCGGTGAGATCCGGCGGCTGTCGTCGCTGTCGCCCGATGAGCTGTATGTGGCGGCCAAGGAGCTGCAGGCGCCCTATGAGCTGGTCGCCGAGGTGGCCCGCGCCGGCAAGTTGCCCGTCACGCTGTTCACCGCCGGCGGCATCGCGACCCCGGCGGATGCGGCGATGATGATGCAGCTCGGCGCCGAGGGGGTGTTCGTCGGGTCGGGCATCTTCAAGTCCGGTGATCCGGCCACCCGCGCGGCGGCGATCGTCAAGGCCACCACCTTCTACGACGATCCCGACGTGCTCGCGCGGGTGTCGCGCGGCCTGGGCGAAGCCATGGTCGGTATCAACGTCGAGGACATCGCGCAGCCGCACCGGCTCGCCGAACGCGGCTGGTAGCCGCGGCGCCGATGGCGATCGAGGAGATCCTCGATCTCGAACAACTCGAGGTCGACATTTACCGGGGCGGGGTGTTCAGCCCCGAATCCGGGTTTCTGCAACGGACTTTCGGTGGCCACGTCGCGGGCCAGTCGTTGGTGTCTGCCGTGCGCACGGTGGACCCCGAGTTTTTGGTGCATTCGCTGCACGGCTACTTCCTGCGGCCGGGCGATGCCCGCGCCCCGTCGGTGTACCTCGTGGAGCGCATCCGCGACGGCGGATCGTTCTGCACCCGCCGGGTCAGCGCCATCCAGCACGGGCAGACCATCTTCTCGATGTCGGCGTCGTTCCAGACCGATCAGAGCGGCATCGAGCACCAGGACGCCATGCCGTTCGCCCCGGGTCCCGAGGATCTGCCGGGCTTCCGCTCCGGCGGGCACTTCGACGACGCCGGCTTCGCGCAGTTCGACGAGTGGGATGTGCGGATCGTTCCGCGCGACGAGTTGACCGCCCGCGACGGCAAGGCCTCCCAGCAGCAGGTGTGGTTCCGACACCGCGACCCGCTGCCCGACGACCCGGTGCTGCACATCTGCGCGCTGGCCTACATGAGTGACCTGACCCTGCTGGGCTCCGCGCAGGTCAAACACCTCGACGAACGCAAGCACCTGATGGTGGCCTCGCTCGATCACGCCATGTGGTTCATGCGGCCGTTCCGCGCCGACGAGTGGCTGCTCTACGACCAGTCGTCGCCGTCGGCCTGCGGCGGGCGCGCGCTGACCCAGGGCAAGCTGTTCAACCGCTACGGCGAGATGGTGGCCGCGGTGATGCAGGAGGGCCTGACCCGCTACCGGCGCGACGACGCCGCCGCGGCGAAGCCCGCGAAGTGAGCGCGCCCCGGGTCGGGGTGCTCGCGCTGCAGGGCGACACCCGCGAACACCTCGCCGCGCTGCGCGAGGCCGGCGCCGACGCGTCCACGGTGCGCCGCCGCGCCGAACTCGACGCCGTCGACGCCTTGGTGATCCCCGGTGGCGAGTCCACCGCCATGAGCCATCTGCTGCGCGAGTTCGACCTGCTCGAACCGCTGCGGGCCCGGTTGGCCGATGGCATGCCTGCTTACGGGTCGTGCGCCGGGATGATCCTGCTGGCCTCGCAGATCCTGGACGCCGGCGTGCCGGGGCGCGCGGCCGAGCCGTTGGGGGCGATCGATATGGCGGTGCGCCGCAACGCCTTTGGCCGCCAGGTCGACTCGTTCGAGGAGGATCTGGAGTTCACCGGAATCGACGGCCCGGTGCACGCGGTGTTCATCCGGGCGCCCTGGGTCGAGCGGGTCGGCGACGACGTCGAGGTGTTGGCCACCGCCGGGGAACACATCGTGGCGGTCCGGCAGGGGCGCATGTTGGCCACCTCGTTCCATCCGGAGATGACGGGCGACCGCCGGGTGCACAAGATGTTCGTCAACTCGCTGTCCTGACTCAGGTCTCGCGCGGTGCGCGCAACCCCAGGGTGCGCCGGCCCGCGGTGACCAACTCGTCCTGTACCCGGGCGAGATCGTCCCCGGCTTCGGGGTAGTCCACCCCGACGGCGGCGGAGATGCCGGCCATCACCACGGCCGCCTTGACCTGACCGCCCAAGCCCGGTTCGACGTCGGCGAGCAGCGCCAGTTGACGCTGCACCAGCGCGCTCCAGTCCGGCCGGCCGCGCAGGAAGTCAGCGACGCCGGGATCCCCGGTGAGGACCGGGATCAGGGTGCGGCGGGTCACCGCCAGCGCCGCAAAGCCGGTCAGCATGGCGTCGGCCCGGGCGCGCGCGCCGCGCACCGATTCGGCGGCGGCCACGAGTCGGGCGAGATCGGCCATGACCGGTTCCAGGATGGCCTCGAGGAGCTCGTCACGGGTCCGGAAGTGGTGGTAGATAGCAGATTTCGTGAGGCCCAGGTCATCGGAGATCATCTGTAGCGAGGTGCCGGCGACGCTGTGCCGGTGGAACGACTCCACGGCGGCGGTCAGGAGTCGCTGTCGAGTGCCCTCGACCGGCCGACTCACAGGGCCGCCCATAATGTAGTGCTGCTAACAATCCCCGGCGCACTGACCATTCGTACAGTATAGAGCTGTACGATTGGTCTGTAACTAGCTATACGTTTGGTTAGTTTTTAGACCGGTCCCTGCCGAACTCACCGAAGCGGTCACCGAGGCCGCAGCCAGCTGCCCGGAACGGGCCATCAACCTGAAAGAAGAATCATGACAACCGATTTCGCCCGCAAGGACCGCGCCGCCTTCGGCCTGTCCGGCAAGGTGGTGGTCGTCGTCGGCGGCGGGCAGATGCCGGGTGACACCACCGGCAACGGCCGGGCCACCGCGATGCTGGCCGCCCGGCACGGCGCCGAGGTGGTGGCCGTCGACATCAACTTCGACTCCGCCCAGGAGACCGCCAACCTGATCATCGCCGAGGGTGGCAAGGCCTACCCGGTGCAGGCCGACGTCGCCGAAAAGCAAGACTGCCAACACATCTTCGACACCGTCATGGCCCGCAGCGGCCGGGTGGACGGCATGGTCTACAGCGCCGCGGTCAACCCGCCGTTCGACCTCGGGACCAACTCGATGACCACCGAGAACTTCAACCGCGGTATCAACGTGAACATGCTCGGGGCCTACCACTGCAATCTCTTTGCGGCCGAGTGCATGCAGAAAAACGAGGGGGCCAGCGCCGGCAGCATCGTCAACTTCTCCTCGATCGCCAGCCTGAAGAACGAGATCGGGCTGAACATCGGGATCATGCCTTACGCCCTGGGCAAGTGCGGGCTGAACTACATCACCGAACTCACCGCGGTGCAGTTCGCCGACGCGGGGGTGCGGGCCAACACGCTGATGCTGGGCCCCATCGACTCGACCCTGGGCAACCACGATTCCCAGGAACTGTTCGGGCACACCCCCGACGAGGTCGACGAGGCCTACGGCGAGGTGGTCAAACTCAAGATGGGCCGGGCCAGCACCTGGGAGACCGCCTACGCCGCGCTGTACCTGCTGGCCGATGAATCCCGGTTCATGACGGGCCAGCAGATTCGCCTGGACGGGGGAGCGGCGCTGGTGCGCTGAACCCGGTCAGCGGATCGGCAGCCCGGTGATCGCGCGGCTCATCACCAGACGCTGGATCTCGCTGGTGCCCTCGAAGATGGTGAAGATCTTCGCGTCGCGGTGCATCCGCTCCACCGGGTAGTCGCGGGTGTAGCCGTTGCCGCCGAGGATCTGGATGGCCTCGTCGGTGACGTAGACCGCGGTCTCGCTGGCCACCAGCTTGGCCATCGACCCCTCGGCGTTCTCGAAGGGTTTGCCGTTGCGGGCCATCCAGGCCGCCCGGTAGACCAGCAGGCGGGCGGCGTCGATGCGGGCGTTCATATCGGCCAGCTTGAACGCCACCGCCTGGAAGTCGCCGATCTTGCGGCCGAACTGCTCGCGCTCACAGGCATAGTCGCGGGCGTACTCGTAGGCGGCCCGGGCCACCCCGACCGCCATCGCGCCGACGGAGGGCCGGGTGCGCTCGAAGGTGGCCATCGCGGCCTGTCCCGCGGTCCGCTTCCCCTCGCGCGCCTTGGCGATGCGGGCGTCGAACTTGTCCTTGCCGCCGAGGATGAGCCGGCCCGGGATGCGCACCTCGTCGAGGACCACCTCGGCGGTGTGCGAGGCGCGGATGCCGTGCTTGCGGAACTTCTGGCCCTGGCTGAACCCGGGGGTGGCGGGCGGGATGATGAACGATGCCTGACCGCGGCTACCGAGCTCCGGGTGCACCGACGCGACGACGATGTGCACCTCGGCGATGCCGCCGTTGGTGGCCCAGGTCTTCGTCCCGTTGAGCACCCACTCGTCGGTGGCCTCGTCGTAGCGGGCCCGGGTCAGGATCGAGCCGACGTCGGAGCCGGCGCCCGGTTCCGAGGCGCAGAAGGCGGCGACCTTCGGGTCCTCGACGGTGCCGAACATCTGCGGCAGCCATTCCCCGATCTGTTCGGGGGTCCCGCCGCCGGCCAGTGAGGCCGCGGCCAACCCGGTACCCAGGATGGACAGCGCGATGCCGGCGTCGCCCCAGAACAGCTCCTCGAAGACGGTGACCATGCCCAGCCCGGACGGCTCGGCGGCCTGTTCGGCGAACATCTCCATCGAGTAGAGGCCGATCTTGGCGGCCTCGGCGATGATCGGCCACGGGGTCTCTTCGCGCTCATCCCATTCTGCGGCGGCCGGGCGCACCACGTCCGCGGCGAACTCGTGCACCCATTTCTGCACGTCCAACAGGTCCGAGGGCAACTCCAGGGAGAAGGTCATGGCGGTTACCTTACTTAGGAGTAAGTTGTCTGGCCAGGCGGGTGCGACGGGGCGTACCCGTAGACTGGGCCACCGACGAATTACCAGACAGAGGGCGGAATCTGAATGAGCGGCCATTCAAAGTGGGCCACGACCAAGCACAAGAAGGCCATTGTCGACGCGAAGCGCGGCAAGATGTTCGCCAAACTGATCAAGAACATCGAGGTCGCGGCCCGAGTGGGCGGTGGTGACCCGGCCGGTAACCCCACCTTGTACGACGCCATTCAGAAGGCCAAGAAGTCCTCGGTCCCCAACGACAACATCGAGCGGGCGCGCAAGCGCGGCGGAGGTGAAGAGGCCGGCGGCGCCGACTGGCAGAACATCACCTACGAGGGATACGGGCCCAACGGGGTCGCCGTGCTCATCGAATGCCTCACCGACAACCGCAACCGCGCCGCGGGCGAGGTCCGGGTCGCGATGACCCGCAACGGCGGCAACATGGCCGACCCGGGTTCGGTGGCCTACCTGTTCTCCCGCAAGGGTGTCGTCACGCTGGAGAAGAACGACCTGTCCGAGGACGACGTGCTGACCGCGGTCCTGGAGGCCGGCGCCGAGGAGGTCAACGACCACGGCGACTCGTTCGAGATCATCTCCGATCCGGGTGACCTGGTCGCGGTGCGCACCGCGCTGCAGGACGCCGGCATCGACTACGACTCGGCGGAGGCCAGCTTTCAGCCGTCGGTGACCGTGCCCGTCGACCTCGAGGGGGCCCGCAAGGTGCTCAAGCTCATCGACGCGCTCGAGGACAGCGACGACGTGCAGGACGTCTATACCAACATCGACATTCCCGACGACGTCGCGGCGCAACTCGACGAGGAGTAGGGACCCGGGCCGGACCGCGGGGTGCGTGTCCCTGCGCGGTCCCGTCGCGATGGGGCGCTAGGGTAGTTCGAACACATGTTCTGGCTAGTTTGCACCCAGGAGGGCCTGTGCGCGTGATGGGAGTCGACCCCGGGTTGACGCGCTGCGGACTCTCGATGATCGAGAGCGGCCGCGGCCGGCAGGTGGTGGCCCTGGACGTCGACGTGGTCCGCACGCCGGCCGACCAACCCCTGCACCGGCGCCTGCTCACCATCAGCGACACCGTCGAGCACTGGATGGACACCCACCGCCCCGACGTCGTCGCCATCGAGCGGGTGTTCTCCAACCACAACGCCAACACCGCGATGGGCACCGGCCAGGCCGGCGGCGTGATTGCGCTCGCCGCGGCCCGCCGCGACATCGACGTGCACTTCCACACCCCCAGCGAGGTGAAGGCCGCGGTCACCGGCAACGGCCGCGCCGACAAGGCTCAGGTCACCACCATGGTGACGAGAATCCTCGAGCTGCAACAGAAGCCGACCCCCGCGGACGCGGCCGACGCGCTGGCACTGGCCATCTGCCACTGCTGGCGGGCCCCGATGATCGCGCGGATGGCCGCGGCGGAGGCGATGGCGGCCGAGCAGCGCCGCAAGTACCAGGCCACGCTCAAGGCGAAAACCAAAGCTAAGGCGTCGCGATGATCTCGTCGGTACGCGGCGAGGTCATCGACATCGCGCTGGATCACGTCGTCATCGAGGCGTCCGGCGTGGGCTACAAGGTGATGGCCACCCCGTCGACGCTGGCGACGGTACGCCGCGGGGACGAGGCACGGCTGATCACCGCCATGATCGTGCGCGAGGACTCGATGACGCTGTACGGCTTCGCCGACGCCGACGCGCGGGATGTGTTCACCACGCTGCTCGGGGTCTCCGGGGTGGGGCCGAAGATCGCCATGGCGACGCTGGCGGTCTACGACGCCCCGGCCCTGCGCCAGGCCCTGGCCGACGGCGACATCACCGCGCTGACCCGGGTGCCCGGGATCGGCAAGCGCAGCGCCGAACGGCTGGTGCTGGAGTTGCGCGACAAGATCGGTGCGACGCCGGCGGCGGTCGCGGCCGCCGGGGCCGCCGGACCGGGCGTGCGCGCTCCGGTCGTGGAAGCCCTTGTCGGCCTTGGTTTCCCGGCCAAGCAGGCCGAGGAGGCCACCGACAAGGTGCTGGCGCTCGACCGCGATGCCACCACGTCGAGCGCGCTGCGCTCCGCACTGAACCTGTTGGGTAAGAACAAGTGAGCCGCTTCGACGGCGACGACGACATCGACGAGGCCGAGGAGCGCGAGGTCTCGCCCGCGTTGACCGTCGGCGAGGGGGACGTCGACGCCAGCCTGCGGCCCCGGTCGCTGCGCGAGTTCATCGGTCAACCGCGCGTGCGCGAGCAGCTGCAACTGGTCCTCGAAGGCGCCAAGAACCGCGGCGGCACACCGGATCACATCCTGCTGTCGGGCCCGCCGGGCCTCGGCAAGACGTCGCTGGCGATGATCATCGCCGCCGAACTGGGATCCTCGCTGCGCGTCACCTCCGGTCCGGCGCTGGAACGCGCCGGGGACCTCGCGGCGATGCTGTCCAACCTCGTCGAGCACGACGTGCTGTTCATCGACGAGATCCACCGCATCGCCCGGCCCGCCGAGGAGATGCTGTACCTGGCCATGGAGGACTTTCGGGTCGACGTGGTGGTGGGCAAGGGGCCCGGCGCGACGTCGATCCCGTTGGAGGTGGCGCCGTTCACGCTGGTGGGCGCGACCACCCGCTCCGGCGCGCTGACCGGCCCGCTGCGCGACCGGTTCGGCTTCACCGCCCACATGGACTTCTACGAGCCGGTGGAACTCGAGCGGGTGCTGTCCCGCTCGGCGGGGATCCTGGGCATCGACCTGGGCGCGGAGGCGGGCGCGGAGATCGCCCGCCGGGCGCGCGGCACGCCGCGCATCGCCAACCGGTTGCTGCGTCGGGTGCGCGACTACGCGGAGGTGCGCGCCGACGGCGTCATCACCCGCGACATCGCCAAGGCCGCCCTCGAGGTGTACGACGTCGACGAACTGGGACTCGACCGGCTGGACCGGGCCGTGCTGACGGCGCTCACCCGCAGCTTCGGCGGGGGACCGGTCGGGGTGTCGACGCTGGCGGTCGCCGTCGGCGAGGAGGCCACCACCGTCGAGGAGGTCTGCGAACCGTTCCTGGTGCGCGCCGGCATGATCGCCCGCACCCCGCGGGGCCGGGTGGCCACCGCGCAGGCCTGGACGCACCTGGGGCTGAGCCCGCCGCCGGGGGCCGTCGGGCTGGGTCAGCAGTCGATCTTCGACTGACCTGGGGTTTCTGGCCTGTCGGTGGGTGGTGCCATGCTCGAATGCATGTTCGAAGTGGTGGAGTTGGGGCCGGATGCCGATGAGGCGGCGTTGGTGGCCCATATCGGTGAGTTGGAGACGTTGAAGGCGGTGGCGGCGGCGGCGCAGGCGCGGGCGACGGTGGCGTTGGTGTCGGCGCGGGCGGCTGATGAGGTGGCGCGTGGGGTGCCGGTGGGTCGGCGGGGGCGTGGGTTGGCGACCGAGGTGGGGTTGGCGCGGCGGGATTCGCCGACGCGCGGTAATCAGCATTTGGGTTTTGCCAAGGCGTTGGTGCAGGAGATGCCGCATACGTTGGCGGCGTTGGAGGCCGGGGTGATCTCGGAGTGGCGGGCGACGTTGATCGTGCGGGAGTCGGCGTGCCTCGATGTGGAGGATCGCCGGGTGTTGGATGCCGAGTTGTGTGGTGATGTCGCCAATCTGGAGGGGTTGGGGGATCGGCGGATCGCTGCGGAGGCCAAGGGTATTGCGTATCGGTTGGATCCGCAGGCGGTGGTGGATCGGGCGGCGCGGGCGGCGCGGGATCGGACGGTCAGTGTGCGCCCGGCCCCGGACACGATGACGTATGTGACGGCGTTGTTGCCGGTGGCCCAGGGGGTGTCGGTGTATGCCGCGCTCAAGCGGGAGGCTGACGTGACCTGTGATGGGCGGTCTCGGGGTCAGGTGATGGCCGACACGCTGGTGGAGCGGGTCACCGGTCAGTCGGCGGAGGTGCCCACTCCGATCGCGGTCAACCTGGTGATCTCGGATGAGTCGCTGCTGGCCGGTGATGAGCACCCCGCGCGGGTGGCCGGCTACGGGCCGGTGCCGGCGGGGGTGGCGCGTCAGTTGGTGCGTGGGGCGGTCGATGACGAGCGATCCCGGGCGATGTTGCGGCGGTTGTACAAACACCCGGTTTCAGGGGCGCTGGTGGCGATGGAGTCGCGGGCCAGGATTTTTCCGAAGGGGTTGGCCGAGTTCATCCGGCTGCGTGATGACACGTGTCGGATGCCGTATTGCGATGCGCCGATCCGGCATACCGATCATGTTGCCCCGGCCGCGGGTGGCGGGGTGACCTCGGGGGTCAATGGGCAGGGCTTGTGTGCGGGGTGCAATTACGCCAAGGAGGCGGGCGGTTGGAAGGCCGCGGCCGCGGTGGACGACCAGGGGCGGCACAGCACCGAGTTCGTCACCCCGACCGGGGCGCGGCATTACTGCACCGCGCCGCCGCTGCCGGGACGACGTTTTGTCGAGGTCAGTGAGATCGAAACCCACATCGCCATCGAGATCGTGGGTCACGCCGCCTGATTCCGGGTATGCCCATCGGCAGCGATGGGAGAAATCATGAACACCAACGACACGCCGGCACGTCCTCGCGGAAGCCGGTTCCACATCGCCCGCAGTCGCGGCGCGGCGAGCGGGTTGCTGCTGGTCCTGCTGGGTATTTGGGGAGCCCTGATCCCGTTCGTGGGGCCCTACTTCAACTTCGCCTACTCCCCGGACCGGGCGTGGGTCTGGACCGAAGCCCGCGGCTGGCTCGAGGTGCTGCCCGGCGCGGTGGCCGTGGTCGGCGGTCTGATGCTGCTGATGACGCGAAACCGCGCCACCGCCATGCTGGGCGCCTGGCTGGCCGTGGCCGCCGGGGTGTGGTTCATCGTGGGCCGCGCCTTCGCCTCGACGCTCAACGTCGGCGAGATCGGGGTTCCGGCCGCGGCGACACCGGCCAAGACCGTCGCGCTGGAGCTGGCTTATTTCTCGGCGCTGGGCGCGTTCATCGTGTTCCTGGGTGCCGCGGCGGTCGGCCGGCTCTCGGTGCGCACCGCCCGGGATCTCGAATATGCCGAGCGGCGCGTGGTGGTGGATCACGACGAACCGATGATGGCCCACGACGAACCGCACCGGGTGGGGGAGCGCAACGGCGAGTCGGTGCCCGAGCCGACCACCGTTCGCCGGACCCGGCCCAGCTTCAAGGACCGGATGTCCGATCGGTTGCACCGGCGGCACACCCCGGTGCCGCACTGACGGATAAAGCTACGGACGACTACAGGTCGGCCAGCACCAGGGCGAGCACGTCGAGCGCCTCGATGAGCAACTCGTCGCTGATGGTCAGGGGCGGCAGGAAGCGCAGCACGTTGCCGTAGGTGCCGCAGGTCAGCACCACCACGCCGGCGGCGTGTGCCGCGGCGGCCAGCTTCTTGGTCAGCTCCGGGTCCGGTTCTGCGGTACCGGTCTTGACCAGCTCGACGGCGATCATCGCGCCGCGCCCGCGGACGTCGCCCAAGCGGTCGTCGTCGGCCTGCAGCCGGCCCAACCGGTCCTTCATCAGCGTCTCGATCTGCCGGGCCCGCTCGAGCAGCCCGTCGCGTTCGAGGGTCTCGATGGTTGCCAGCGCGGCCGCACATGCGACCGGGTTGCCGCCGTAGGTGCCGCCGAGGCCGGAAACGTGTGGCGCGTCGACGATCTCGGCGCGGCCGGTGACCGCCGAGAGCGGCAGTCCGTCGGCGATGCCCTTGGCGGTGCAGATCAGGTCGGGCTCGATGCCCTCGTGTTCACAGGCGAACATCGCCCCGGTGCGCCCGAAACCGGTCTGCACCTCGTCGGCGATGAACACCACGTCGTTGTCCCGGCACCACGCCAACAGCGCCGGCAGGAACCCGGGGGCCGGGACGATGAAGCCGCCCTCGCCCTGGATCGGCTCGATGATCACCGCCGCCAGGTTGGCCGCGCCGATCTGCTTGTCGAGCACGTCGATGGCGCGCTCGGCCGCCAACTCGCCGTTGGCGCCCAGTTCCTTGTCGACCAGGCCGTCGCGGTAGGGATAGGACAGCGGCGCGCGGTAGATCTCGGGAGCGAACGGGCCGAACCCGCTCTTGTAGGGCATCGACTTCGCGGTCAGCGCCATCGTCAGATTGGTGCGGCCGTGATAGGCGTGGTCGAACGCGACGACGGCCTGCTTGCCGGTGTAGGAGCGGGCGATCTTGACGGCGTTCTCCACGGCCTCGGCCCCGGAGTTGAACAGCACCGACCGCTTCTCGCCGGATCCCGGGGTCAGCCGGTTGAGGTGCTCGGCGACGGCGACGTACTCCTCGTAGGGGGTCACCATGAAGCAGGTGTGGGTGAACCGGGCGGCCTGCGCCCCGACCGCCTCGACGACTCGGGGTGCGGCGTTGCCGATGGTGGTGACCGCGATGCCCGAGCCCAGATCGATCAGTCGGTTGCCGTCGACGTCCTCGATGATGCCGCCGGCGGCGCGCGCGCAGAACACCGGCATGGTGGTGCCGATACCCGCCGACACGGCGGTATGTTTGCGCGCGGCCAGTTCGAGCGAGCGCGGGCCAGGGATTTCGGTGACGAGCAGACGGCTCTGTTCCAGGTCGGTCACGCCTCGAGCGTAGTCTGGCCACGCGTAGGCCAGACCGCGTTTTGCGCCACGGCGTGAGCTCAGGGCGACCGGTCGGGTTTACCGACGTGCCGCAATGGCACACTATGCACATACGAGGCCCGTTGACCTGCTGCCGAGCAAGCGGGACGCGACTTCATCACAGACCGCTTCACAAGCTCGAGGAGACGTTGGAACGCCATGGAAATCATCACTCTGTTACCGCTGATCATCATCCTGGGCGCGTTCATGTTCTTCGCGTCCCGCCGTCAGCGCAAGGCCATGCAGGCCACCATCGACCTGCACGAATCGCTGCGCATCGGTGATCGGGTCCACACCACCTCCGGCCTGGAGGCCACCATCACGGGGATCACCGACGACAACGTCGACCTCGAGATCGCTCCGGGCGTGATCACCACCTGGATGAAGCTGGCCATCCGCGACAAGATCGTGCCCGAGGTCGACGAGCCCGAAGACGAGATCGAGAGCACCGACAGCGACACGTCCTTCGACACCGGCCGCTGACAGACAACTGAGCGAAGGGGCGGGCACGTACCCTTTGCGGTTGCGGGCGAACCGACCGCCCGGGACGAACTCGGAGGAGACACAAAAACGTGGCATCGTCTACGGCGCCGGTGCATCCGTACCGCTACCTGTCGCTGTTCCTGGTATTGCTCATCGGAGCATTCCTGCTGGTGTTCTTCACCGGGGACAAGCAGGCACAGCCCAAGTTGGGCATCGATCTACAAGGTGGTACCCGCGTCACGCTGACGGCGCGTACCCCGGACGGCTCCGCGCCCACCCGGGAAGCCCTGCAGCAGGCGCAGCAGATCATCACCTCGCGCGTCGACGGCCTGGGTGTCTCGGGGTCCGAGGTAATCATCGACGGCGACAACCTGGTGATCACCGTCCCGGGTAACGACGGCAACGAGGCGCGCAACCTCGGTCAGACCGCGCGGCTGTTCGTCCGCCCCGTCGTCCAGGCGATCCCCGTCGACCAGTTGCGCGCGGCCGCCGAGCAGGGCGGTGCGGGCGCACCCGGGCAGCAGCCCGGACAACCCGGTGCGCCCGGCCTGCCGGGGATGCCCGGTCTACCGGGCATGCCGGGGGCACCCGAGATACCGGGTCTGCCCGCCGAGCAGGTGCCGCCGGCCGCCCCCGCGCAGCCGGCTCCGCCCGCCGACGCCCCGGCCCCGCAACCCCGGCCCTACCCGCTCGAGCCCGCGCCCAGCCCCACCCCGGCGCCGAATCCGGACGAGGCTCCGCCCGCGCCGGACGCGCCCGAGGCCACCGAGGACGCGTCCACCCCGCCGGAGGCCCGCAAGGACCTGGCCGGACGGATCAACTTCGAGAAGCAGCTGCGTCAGAACGCCAACCAGAACATCCTGATGTACCTCGCGGTGCCGTATGTGGCCGAGCGGTGCGGCCAGGAGGACGTGCTCGCCGGCAACGACGACCCCGCGCTGCCGCTGGTCACCTGCTCCACCGACCACACCACCGTCTACGTTCTGGACCCCTCGATCATCAGCGGCGAGGACATCAAGAACGCGACCTCCGGCTTCGACCAGCAGGGTGGCCAGTACGTCGTCGACCTGGAGTTCACCGGCGGCGCCGTCGACACGTGGGCCAACTTCACCGCGGCCAACGTCGGCACCCAGACCGCGTTCACGTTGGATTCGCAGGTGGTCAGCGCACCGCAGATCCGCCAGGCCATCCCCGGCGGCCGCACCCAGATCACCGGCGACTTCAACGCCACCAGCTCCCGGGAGCTGGCCAACGTGCTCAAGTACGGTTCGCTGCCGCTGTCCTTCGAGTCCTCGGAGGCCGAAACCGTCTCCGCCACACTGGGATTGTCCTCGCTGCGGGCCGGCCTGATCGCCGGCGCGGTGGGCCTGGTCCTGACGCTGGCCTACGCGCTGCTCTACTACCGCGCGCTCGGCGTGCTGGTGGCGCTGTCCCTGGTCGCCTCCGGCGCGTTCGTCTACGCGCTACTGGTGCTACTGGGCAGATACATCGGCTACACGCTGGACCTGGCCGGTATCGCCGGTCTGGTCATCGGCATCGGTATGACGGCCGACTCGTTCGTGGTGTTCTTCGAACGCATCAAGGACGAGATCCGCGAGGGTCGAACATTCCGCTCCGCGGTACCCCGCGGTTGGGCGCGCGCCCGCAAGACCATTCTGTCCGGCAACGCGGTCAGCTTCATCGCCGCGGCGGTGCTCTACTTCCTGGCCGTCGGCCAGGTCAAGGGCTTCGCCTTCACCCTGGGCCTGACCACCATCCTCGACGTCGTCGTGGTGTTCCTGGTGACCTGGCCGCTGGTGTACCTGGCGTCGAAGTCGGCGACCATGGCGAAGCCGGCGTTCAACGGCCTCGGTGCGGTGCAGCAGATCGCCCGCGAACGTCGAGCGGCCGCGCATTCGGCGGGACGGGGGTAACGCGGTGGCCAGCAAGAAGAGCGAGATGACAACAGATTCCGACCTCGAAGTGACCGAGAGCAACGCCGAGGAGGCCCCGGCCACCGACGCCGCCCTGCCGCAGCACGGCTTCTTCACCCGCCTCTACACCGGCACCGGCGCCTTCGAGGTCGTGGGTCGGCGCAAGATGTGGTTCATCATCAGCGGGCTGATCGTCGCCATCGCCATCGGGGCAATGCTGCTGCGCGGCTTCAGCTTCGGCATCGACTTCGAGGGCGGCACCAAGATCTCGATGCCCCGCGGCGAGGTCACCGTCGAGCAGGTCGAGACCGCCTTCACCGACACCATCGGCACCGAGCCGGAATCGGTGGTCATCGTGGGCAGCGGCGCCTCGGCCACCGTGCAGATCCGCTCGGAGAGCCTGGACAACGACCAGACCGCGGCGCTGCGCGAGGCCCTGTTCGAGGAGTTCCAGCCGCTCGGCGCCGACGGGCAGCCGACTCCGCTGGCGGTCAGCGACTCGGTGGTCTCGGAAACCTGGGGCGGGCAGATCACCCAGAAGGCGCTGATCGCGCTGCTGGTGTTCGTGCTGATCGTCACGGTCTACATCACGATGCGCTACGAGCGCTACATGGCGATCGCCGCCATGGCCACGATGTTCTTCGACCTGATCGTCACCGCCGGTATCTATGCGCTGGTGGGTTTCGAGGTCACCCCCGCGACGGTCATCGGATTGCTGACCATTCTCGGCTTCTCGCTGTACGACACCGTCATCGTGTTCGACAAGGTCGAGGAGAACACCGAGGGCTTCGAGCACACCACCCGGCGCACCTACGCCGAGCAGGCCAACCTCGCGGTCAACCAGACCTTCATGCGCTCGATCAACACCAGCGTCATCTCGGTGCTGCCGATCATCGCGCTCATCGTGGTCGCGGTGTGGCTGCTGGGCGTCGGCACGCTCAAGGACTTGGCGCTGGTGCAGCTGGTCGGCGTCATCGTCGGCACCTACTCGTCGATCTTCTTCGCCACCCCGCTGCTGGTGTCGCTGCGGGAGCGCACCGAGAAGGTGCGCAACCACACCCGGCGGGTGGAGCGCAAGCGGGCCCGCGCGGCCGGCAACACCGATGCCGACGAGCCCGCCGACAAGGGGCGCGACGAGGACACCGCTGCGGCGGCCGGCGACGACTCCGGCGAACCGGCGGCGGCGGTGGCCGGCACGCCGGCACCCGGGGCGCGGCCGAGTCGGCCGTCGCGGCCCTCGGCCAAGCGCACCGGGCGTCCCTCGGGTAAGCGCAACCCGCGACCGTAGGTGTGAGCATGGCGCGATTCCGACGACGGCCCGCCGCCGTGGCGGTGGCGGCGATCGCCGTGCTGGTGGCGTCGCTGGTCGGCTGCGGCAGCGGCGCCCAGGACGAGATCGACTACGCCGTGGACGGCACGTTGACCACCTACAACACCAACACCGTCGTCGGCGCCGCCTCCGCGGGCCCGCAGGCGTTCGGCCGGGTGCTCAGCGGGTTCGGCTACCACGGTCCGGACGGTCAGGTGGTGGCCGATCACGACTTCGGCTCCATCTCGGTGGTCGGGCGCGAACCCCTGGTGCTCGACTACCAGATCGCCGACAACGCCGTGTATTCCGATGGCAAGCCCATCACGTGCGACGACATGGTCCTGACCTGGGCGGCCCAGTCCGGGCGGTTCCCGGCGTTCCAGTCGGCCAGCCGCGCGGGCTACATCGACATCGCCACCATCGACTGCGCGCCGGGCCAGAAGCGGGCCCGGGTGTCGTTCGCGGTCGACCGCAACTTCGCCGAGTTCACCCAGCTGTTCACCGCGACCAGCCTGATGCCCTCGCACGTCATCGCCGACGAACTGGGCCTGGGCGAGGGCGGGGTCACCAACGCCATCCAGGCCTACGACATCCCGCAGATCGACCGGATCGCCGGGTTGTGGAACACGCTGTGGGACCTGAAGCCCGGCATCGACCTCAAACACTTCCCGTCCTCGGGGCCCTACCGGATCGACGCCGTGCGCGAGGACGGTTCGGTGGTGTTGGTGACCAACGAAAAGTGGTGGGGCCCGGCGGCGGAGACGCCGCGGGTGACGGTCTGGCCGCACGGCATCGAGGTCCAGGACCGGATCAACGACGCCACCTTCGACGTCGTCGACATCGCCGCCGGTTCGTCGGGCACGCTGACCACGCCCGACGGCTACGAACTGGTGGAGTTCGCCTCGGCGGGCATCGAGCAGATGATCTTCGCGCCGCAGGGCCCGCTGGCGGCCGTTCCGGCCCGCCGCGCGGTGGCGTTCTGCACCCCGCGCGACGCGATCGCCCGCAACGCGGAAGCGCCGGTGAGCAATTCGCGGCTCAACCCGGCCGCCGAGGATGCGCTGACCCAGGCCGAGGGGATCCCCGAGGCCGGGCAGTTCCTGATCGGCAACCCGGATGCCGCCCGCGAGGCCCTCGACGGGGAACCACTCAACGTGCGGATCGGCTATCAGACGCCGAACCCGCGCCTGGCGGCCACCGTCGGCTCGATCGCCAAGACCTGCGCGCCGGCCGGCATCACCGTGCAGGACGCCGGCGGGGAGAACGTCGGGCCGCAGGCCCTGCTCGACGGGCAGATCGACGTGCTGATCGCCAGCACCGGCGGGGCCACCGGCGCCGGATCCAGCGGCGCCTCGGCCGTCGACGCCTACACGCTGTTCGCGGGCAACGGCGACAACCTGTCGCGCTACGCCAATGGCCAGATCGACGGCATCATCAGCGCGCTGGCGGTCACCGTCGACCCCAAGGAACAGGTCCGGTTGCTGGCCGAGGGGGCGCCGGTGCTGTGGGCCGACATGCCCACGCTGCCGCTGTACCGCCAGCAGCGCACCCTGCTGATCTCGTCGAAGACCTACGCGGTGAGCAGCAACCCGACCCGCTGGGGCGCCGGGTGGAACATGGACCGCTGGGTGCTGCGCAAATGAGCGACGGCGACATCGGCGCGCTGGTCGCGGCGATGACCCGAGAGGTCGCCGACTTCCCCGAACCCGGCGTGCTGTTCAAGGACCTCACCCCGCTGCTGGCCGACAGCCGCGGCCTGGACGCGGTGACCTGCGCGCTCGCCGAGGCCGCGGTGGGCGCCGACCTGATCGCCGGCCTGGACGCGCGAGGTTTCCTGCTCGGTGCCGCGGTGGCCATCAAGATGGGGACCGGCGTCCTGGCCGTGCGCAAGGGCGGGAAACTGCCGCCGCCGGTGCACCGCGAGGAGTACACCCTCGAATACGGGACCGCGACGCTGGAGATCCCGGCCGACGGCATCGACCTGTCCGGCCGCTCGGTGTTCGTCGTCGACGACGTGCTGGCCACCGGGGGCACGCTGACCGCGGCGGTGCGCCTGTTGCAGCACGCCGGGGCCACGGTCCCGGGTGCCGCGGTGGTACTGGAACTCTCGGAACTGGGCGGACGCACGGCCGTGGCGCCATTGTCGGTGACCAGCCTGCACACCGTCTGAGATCCCGGGGACTAGTCTGGGGTGCTCAGGCGTTTGGTTTGAGCGGAGGTGACGGACGTGGCCGAGGAGCAGCAGTCGGTGGCGGCCGTGGAGAACAGCCCCGTCGCCGTCCCGCCCGCGGAGCCGACGCCGGCGCCGGCCTCGGAACGGCCGGCCACCAGCGCATCGCGGCGGGTCCGGGCCCGGCTGGCCCGGCGGATGACCTCGCAGCGCAGCACCATCAACCCGGTGCTCGAGCCGCTGGTGGCGGTGCACCGCGAGATCTACCCCAAGGCCGATCTGTCGATGCTGCAGCGGGCCTACGCCGTCGCCGAGGAGCGGCACGCCACCCAGATGCGGCGCTCGGGTGACCCGTACATCACCCATCCGCTGGCCGTGGCCAACATCCTGGCCGAACTCGGCATGGACACCACCACCCTGGTCGCCGCGCTGCTGCACGACACCGTCGAGGACACCGGCTATTCGCTGGAGACGCTGACCACCGACTTCGGTGAGGAGGTCGCCCACCTCGTCGACGGGGTCACCAAGCTGGACCGGGTGGTGCTCGGGACCGCCGCCGAGGCCGAGACCATCCGCAAGATGATCATCGCGATGGCCCGCGACCCGCGGGTACTGGTGATCAAGGTCGCCGACCGGCTGCACAACATGCGCACCATGCGGTTCCTGCCGCCGGAGAAGCAGGCCCGCAAGGCCCGTGAGACGCTGGAAGTCATTGCGCCGCTGGCGCATCGGCTGGGTATGGCCACCGTCAAGTGGGAGCTCGAGGACCTGTCGTTCGCCATCCTGCACCCCAAGCGGTACGAGGAGATCGTGCGGCTGGTGGCCGACCGGGCGCCGTCGCGCGACACCTACCTGGCGCGGGTGCGCGCGGAAATCGTTGCCACACTGAACGCTTCGCGGATCGACGCGACCGTGGAGAGCCGTCCCAAGCATTACTGGTCGATCTATCAGAAGATGATCGTCAAGGGCCGCGACTTCGACGACATCCACGACCTGGTGGGCGTGCGGATCCTGTGCGACGAGATCCGCGACTGTTACGCCGCCGTCGGCGTGGTGCACTCGCTGTGGCAGCCCATGGCCGGCCGGTTCAAGGACTACATCGCCCAGCCACGGTTCGGGGTGTACCAGTCGCTGCACACCACGGTGGTGGGCCCGGAGGGCAAACCGCTCGAGGTGCAGATCCGCACCCGCGACATGCACCGCACCGCGGAGTACGGGATCGCCGCCCACTGGCGCTACAAGGAAGCCAAGGGCCGCAACGGGGTTCCGGTCAGCCACGCTGCCGCCGAGATCGACGACATGGCGTGGATGCGCCAGCTGCTCGACTGGCAGCGGGAGGCCGCCGACCCGGGGGAGTTCCTCGAGTCGCTGCGCTACGACCTCGCGGTGCAGGAGATCTTCGTCTTCACCCCGAAGGGCGACGTGATCACGCTGCCCACCGGGTCGACACCGGTCGACTTCGCCTACGCCGTGCACACCGAGGTCGGTCACCGCTGTATCGGTGCCCGGGTCAACGGGCGGCTGGTGGCCTTGGAGCGCAAGCTCGAGAACGGGGAAGTGGTCGAGGTTTTCACCTCGAAGGCGCCGAATGCCGGGCCGACGCGGGACTGGCAGGGCTTCGTGGTTTCGCCGCGGGCCAAGGCCAAGATCCGGCAGTGGTTCGCCAAAGAACGCCGCGAGGAGGCGCTGGAATCCGGCAAGGACGCCATTGCCCGGGAGGTGCGCCGCGGCGGGTTGCCGTTGCAGCGCGTGGTCAACGGCGAATCGATGGGCGCCCTGGCCCGCGAACTGCGCTACGCCGACGTCTCCGCGCTCTACACCGCCGTCGGCGAGGGGCACATCTCGGCCCAGCACGTGGTGCAGCGGCTCATCGCGCACCTCGGCGGCGCCGACGACGCCGAGGACGAGATCGCCGAACGGTCCACCCCGTCCAATCTGCCGGTGCGCCAACGCAGCAGCGACGACGTCGGCATCTCGGTGCCCGGCGCCCCCGGTGTGCTCTCCAAGCTGGCCAAGTGCTGCACCCCGGTGCCCGGCGACGAGATCATGGGGTTCGTCACCCGCGGCGGGGGTGTCAGCGTGCACCGCACCGACTGCACCAACGCCGCCTCGCTGCAGGAGCAGTCCGAGCGCATCATCGAGGTCAAGTGGGCCCCGGGGCCGACCTCGGTGTTCCTGGTGGCCATCCAGGTCGAGGCCCTCGACCGGCACCGCCTGCTCTCCGATGTCACCCGGGTGCTGGCCGACGAGAAGGTCAACATCCTCTCGGCGCAGGTGACCACCTCCGACGACCGGGTTGCGGTCAGCCGCTTCACCTTTGAGATGGGCGACCCCAAACACCTCGGTCACGTGCTGAACGTGGTCCGCAACGTCGAGGGCGTCTACGACGTCTACCGGGTGACTTCTGCCGCCTGACGATGCCGGGTGAGGAACGAACCCGGGGGAGGAAGAAGGCAGTCAGATTCCTGCGGCGTAGGCGCTGTAGCTGATGCGCGCGGTGTCGTCGGGCCCGTACGGATTGTTCTCCCGCGGCGCCATCGAGATCAGGATCAGCGCGAACACCAGGAACAGGATGACTGCGGCCACCATCACGTAGCCGATCGCCAGACCCGCGATCGCCAGCCCGCGCCCCTCCTCACCCGTGCGCTTGATCTGCGACAGCGAGATGTGCCCGAACACGATGCCCAGCGGCGCGAAGATCAGCGAACCGACCAGCGCCACGATGGCCATGGTGTTCGTCGGGCGGCGCGGCGGCGGACCGTAGGGCCCCGGATAGCCGGGACCGTACGGATAGCCGGGCTGGCCCACGGTCAGTCCAGCGCCAGGGAGGTGATCCTGACCTCGTTGGCCGGGGCGCCGTCAGCGGCCCCGCCCTCGACGCCGGCGTTGGCGATCCGGTCCAGGGTGCCCAGGCCGGTCTCGTCGATGGTGCCGAAGACCGTGTACTGCGGCGGCAGCTGCGAGTCGGCGTAGACGAGGAAGAACTGGCTGCCGTTGGTGCCGGGGCCGGCGTTGGCCATCGCGAGGGTCCCGCGCGGGTACACCACGGGGCTCTGCGCGGCCGGGCTGCCGGCGGGGTACTGGTCGGTGGGGTACTCGTTGGCGAACTGGTAGCCCGGCCCGCCGGAGCCGGTGCCGGTGGGGTCACCGCACTGCAGCACCGACAGGCCCGGGGTGGTGGTCAGCCGGTGGCAGACGGTGTCGTCGAAGTAGCCCTGCTGCGCCAGGCTGGCGAAGCTGTTGACCGTGCACGGCGACTTGCCGTTGTCCAACATCAGGCCGATGTTGCCCTGGTTGGTGGCCATGCTGGCGCTGACCTGCGCCGGCTCGGTGGGCACCTCACCGGTGCGCGGCGCGTCGACGGGCTTGCTGGGCTCGCGCGCGGCCGGGTACTGGCAGTCGGCGCCGGTGTCGGCGGTCGGGGTGAACGCCGGCAGCTGACCGTCGGCGACAGGCTCGTTGACCGGCGCGGATTCGGCGGCGAACGGGTCCCCGGCGCCGCTGTCCGCCGTCGTGGCCGAGTCGTCCCTGGTCAGCAGCACGGTGGCGACGACGGCCGCGATCAACACGACGACCGCGGTGGCGCCGCCGATGATCGCCATCATCCGACGCTTCTTGGCCTGCGCCTCGCGCCGTTCGAGTTGGCGTTCGAGCTTGCGTTTGGCGGTCTCACGTCGCTGTTCGTTAGTCGGCACTGCCGATGCCCTCCCACGTCTGCCTGCTGGATGTGCTCGAAACGAGTGTGCCAGCTGCCGCTGAGGATGCGCTGTCCGACCCGCGCCGAGGTGGGTGGGACACTGGGTGCCGTGCTGATCACCGGGTTTGCCACCGGCGCCGCCGAGACGAACTGTTATCTGGTGGCGCCGCGCGCCGGTGGCGCCGCCCTGGTCATCGATCCGGGGGAGGACGCCGTGCCGACGCTGGAGTACTACTTCGCGGTCAACGAGCTGAGCCCGGCCGCTGTGCTGCTGACCAGCGGTCGACGCGAGGTCACCGGGTCGGCGTTCGACCTGTGCGCCGGCTGGGACATCCCGGTGTATCTGCATCCGGCCGACCGCGACCTGCTCACCGACCCGCCGGAGATCCTGCGCGACCTCACCGACGGGGAGATCCGGCTGGCCGAGATCGTGGTCCACGTCGATCACACGCCGGGGCACACGGCTGGTTCGCTGGTCTACCGGGTGCTCGCCGACACCGACGAGGGCCCGGCCACGGTCGCGTTCACGGGGCACACGCTGGGCTTTCGCACGGTTGGCGGACCCGGATGCGATAGTGACCGCCGGCAACTGCTGAGATCGATCAGAGAAAAACTGCTGGTACTCGACGACGACACCGTGGTACTACCGGCGCACGGCACCTCGACGACCATCGGCGACGAACGTCGCCATAACAAGCACCTCGACGCGTGAAGGATCAGGCTGCGTGAGCGAATCACCGTCCTTTCAGGGCCCCAAGGGCGTACCCGACTATCTGCCGCCGGACTCGGCGCAGTTCGTGGCCGTCCGCGACGGTCTGCTCGGGGCCGCGCGCCGCGCCGGCTACGGCGACATCGAGTTGCCGATCTTCGAGGACACCGCTCTGTTCGCCCGCGGCGTGGGGGAGTCGACGGACGTGGTGTCCAAGGAGATGTACACCTTCGCCGACCGCGGTGAGCGCTCGGTGACGCTGCGGCCCGAGGGCACCGCCGGGGTGATGCGCGCGGTCATCCAGCACGGACTGGACCGCGGCGCACTGCCGGTGAAGCTGTGTTACTCCGGGCCGTTCTTCCGCTACGAGCGGCCGCAGGCCGGCCGCTACCGGCAGTTGCAGCAGGTCGGTATCGAGGCCATCGGCGTCGACGATCCGGCGCTGGACGCCGAGGTCATCGCGGTGGCCGACGCCGGGTTCCGGTCGCTCGGGCTGGACGGGTTCCGGTTGGAGATCACCTCGCTGGGCGACGACACCTGCCGGCCAGCGTATCGAGAACTGTTGCAGGACTTCCTGTTCAAGCTCGACCTGGACGACGCCACCCGTGCCCGCGCCGAGATCAACCCGCTGCGGGTGCTCGACGACAAGCGCCCCGAGGTCCGCGCGATGACCGCCGACGCGCCGGTGATGCTCGATCACCTGTCGGATTCGGCGCGCACCCACTTCGACAGCGTGCTGGCGCACCTGGATGCGCTGCGGGTGCCCTACCAGATCAACCCGCGGATGGTGCGCGGGCTGGACTACTACACCAAGACCACGTTCGAGTTCGTCCACGACGGCCTCGGCGCGCAGTCCGGTATCGGCGGCGGCGGTCGCTACGACGGGTTGATGCAGCAACTCGGCGGTCAGGACCTCTCCGGCATCGGCTTCGGGTTGGGGGTCGATCGCACCGTGCTGGCACTCAAGGCCGAGGGCAAGGAGGTCGGCGCGACGTCTCGGGTGGACGTGTTCTGCGTGCCGCTCGGCGAGCAGGCCAAGTCCGCGCTGGTGGTGCTCGCGGCGGAGCTGCGCGCCGCCGGGGTCCGCGTCGACGTGGCCTACGGTGACCGCGGGCTCAAGGGTGCGATGCGGGCCGCGGACCGTTCGGGGGCCCGGCTGGCATTGGTGGCCGGGGATCGCGACATCGAGGCCGGCACCGTCGGGGTGAAGGATCTGGGTGCGGGGGAGCAGGTCGACGTCCCCGCCGACACCGTCGTCACCGAGGTCCTCGCCCGCCTCTAGTTTTTATCGCGAGCCATTCCTAGCGCGACTACCCCCAAGCGCGAGCGTGCGCGCCCCCGGGCGACACGCCGACCATTTTTCGTGGTCTGCGCACCCTCGCGCCGGTCGTCAGCGGCCCTGGGCGACCGCGTTGAGCACGTCGTGCACCTCGCGGACACCGCCGTCGAAGGGGCTGCCGCGCTTGAGCACTCGCGTGCCGTTCGGGGTGACCGCGACCAGCTTGGGCGAGCTCGACGTCAGCTGCAGCCGGCGTTCGAAGCGCACCTCGCCCAGCGGCATCAGTGCGCCGCCGGAGGAGCTGAACAGCCCGAGCTTGCGGTCCAGGACGGCCGCGGGATGGCAGCTGCCCAGCGGTTGGCTGCGACGCGTCCGCACCTGCCGCACCAGCCACACGGTCGCCGCGGCGGCGAGCAGCCCGGCCACGACGAACGCGAGCGCAACGATCGTCGAAACGGTGCCGATCACCAGGGCGGCCACTCCGAAGCCGAGCAACACGACGCCCAGCAGCCCCAGCACGAACGCCAGGATGCTGGCCGGGCCGGTCTGCCGGTCGATCACAACCACGCGGCGACCGTCATCGGTGACGACGAGACCGCCGGTGTCGGCCAGGATCTCGTACTTGGCTTCGCTCATAGCGGCGAGCCTGCCATCTCGACCCAGCGCGAGGGTGCGCAAACCACGAGAATTTCCCGGCGTGTCGCTCGGGGGCGCGCCCTCAGTGTCACTGTGGTGATTGCCGCGTTGCGGTGGTTGGGTTCTTCTCACCTGGTGTCTGGCTCAGACGCGCACTGCTGCTCTTCGGGGTTGGCTAGCGAGCATTGTGCCGATATCAGGTGGGAAGGACCGACCGGCGTGACTTGATAGGAGCGTGGCATCGCCCCCACTGAGATGTGTCCGCCGGCCGGCCCAACCTTCTACCCATCCACATCTGAGGAAAGAAGGCACCTCCATGGTGGTTCTTGGAGCCGATGTACACAAGCGCAGCCACACCTTCGTCGCCGTCGACGACCGGGGCCGCAAAGCAGGAGAAAAGACCGTCCCCGCCACCACCGAAGGCCATCTCAAGGCGTTGGCTTGGGCCAAGACCAACTTCGGTGAGGACCTGCTGTGGGGTATCGAAGACTGCCGCAATCTATCAGCGCGCCTGGAGCGGGACCTGTTGTCGGCGGGTCAGAAGGTCGTGCGGGTCGCACCGAAGCTGATGGCCCACGAACGCGCCGGCGCACGCACCCAAGGCAAATCCGACCCCATCGACGCGCTGGCCGTGGCCCGCGCAGTCCTGCGCCACCCGGATCTGCCCGTAGCCGCTCACGACGAGGTCTCCCGCGAACTCAAACTGCTCGTCGATCGACGCGAAGACCTTGTCGCCCAACGCACCTCGACGATCAACCGACTGCTGGGCCGCATCCACGAACTCGACCCCACCCAAATCTTGAAGAAGAAAGCACTCACCCGCGCCAAAGCCCAGACCGCCATGGCCGCCTGGCTGGCCACCATCGACGGGCTACTCGCCGAGCTGGCCACCGACGAACTCGGTGACATCATCCGGCTCACCCTGAGCATCAACGAACTCGAGAAGCGCATCGGCACCGCGGTGCGGGCAGTGGCCCCCCAGCTGCTGGCACTGCCCGGCTGCGCCGAGTTGACCGCCGCCAAGATCGTCGGCGAAACCGCCGGCATCACCCGCTTCAAAAACGAAGCCGCGTTCGCCTGCCACACCGGCACCGCCCCCATCCCGGTCTGGTCAGGCAACACCGCCGGCCGGGTACGTCTGAGCAGAGCAGGCAACCGACAACTCAACGCCGCCCTCTACCGCATCGCCCTCACCCAGACCCGCCTAGCCGACAGCCCCGGCCAGACCTACTACCGCAAACGCATCGACCAGGACGGCAAAACCAAAGCCGAGGCACTGCGCTGCCTCAAACGACGCCTGGCACGAGTCGTCTACAACCGCCTCCACGCCGACGAACAATCACGACACCACACCCACCAAACCGCCGCCGCTTGACATAGGAGCAATGCTCGCGCAGGGGGCTAAATGGCGAGGGCGGCGCGGACGTCCGCCTCGGAATCGCGGCCGCCGACACCGGTGGACGTCACCCGCCCCGCCTCCAGCACGTAGTACCGCTGCGCCGACTCCAGCGCGAACCCGATGTGCTGTTCGACCAGCAGCACGCCCAAATCACCCCCGCGGGTCAACTCGGTGATGGCCTGCTCGATCTCGGCGACCACCGACGGCTGGATACCCTCGGTCGGCTCGTCGAGGATCAACGTCCGCGGCCGGGTGATCAGCGCGCGGGCGATCGCGAGCTGTTGGCGCTGGCCGCCCGACAGCAGCCCCGCGCGCCGGCCCAGCAGCTCGCGCAGCGCGGGGAACAGGTCGAGCTGCGCGTCGATCAGCTGCTTGCCGCCCTTGCGTCCGTCGGCGACCACCTGCAGGTTCTCGGCGGTGGTCAACTGCCCGAACGACTGCTGCCCCTGCGGGACGTAGGCCAGCCCGCGCGCCACCCGCGCCGAGGGGCGCAGCCGGGTGATGTCCTCGCCGTCGAAGAGCACCTTGCCCGCACCGCACTTGAGCAGGCCCACGGCGGCGCGCAGCAGCGTGGTCTTGCCCGCGCCGTTGTGGCCCAGCACCGCGGCCACGCCGTCGGACGGCACCTCGAGGCTGACGCCGTGGATCACCTCCGAGCGGCCGTAGCCGGCGTGCACATCGATCAGCTGCAGGGTCATGGGGTGTCCTCGATTCCATTCGCGGCCGCGGTGCCCAGGTAGACCTCCTGGACCTTCGGGTTGGCCTGCACCTCGGCGACGGTCCCCTCGGCGATGACCTGCCCGCGGGCCAGCACCGTCACCGACGTCGCGAACGCGCGCATGAAGTCCATGTCGTGCTCGACGACGACGACGGTGCGTTCGGCGCCGATGCGGCGCAACAGATTGCCGGTCTCCTCACGTTCCTCGGCGCTCATCCCGGCCACCGGCTCGTCGAGCAGCAGCACGTCGGCGTTCTGCACCAGCAGCATGCCGATCTCCAGCCACTGCTTCTGACCGTGGGCCAACACGCCGGCGGGGCGGTCGGCCAGCGCGGTCAACCCGATGGTGGTCAGGGCCTCGTCGATGGCCGGGAGCACCCCGGCGCGTCGGCGCAGCAGCGTCCGCCACGACCGGTCCGCGCCGGCGGCGATGTCGAGATTCTGCAGCACGGTGAGCTTTTCGAACACCGACGCGGTCTGGAACGTCCGTCCCACACCCAGTCGGGCGATGCGGTGCACCTTCTTGCCGAGCAACTCGACGCCGGACTTGCTGACCGAGCCGGTGCCGGGCACCAGGCCGGTGATCGCATCGATCACGGTGGTCTTGCCGGCGCCGTTGGGACCGATGAGGAATCGAAGATCGCCCTGGAACAGCGTCAGGTCGACGCCGTCGACGGCCTTGAAGCCGTCGAATTCGACGGTCAGGCCCCGTACTTCGAGGTACTCGGTGCCCATGCCGACGTTGCCGCCGGCCACCGGTCGCAGTTCGGTACTCACAGTCGTGCCCCCGCCGTCTCGGGTGCCGGCTCCGGATCGGGTAACGGATCCGGTGCCACGGGTGCTCGATCCGCGCGCCGACGACGGGTGAACAGCGCACCCAACCCGGCCAGCCCGGCGGGGAAGAAGCCGACGACGATGATGAACAGCAGACCCTGGGCGTAGATCCATTCGGACGGAAACCGTTCGGAGAACAGCGTTTGCGCCCAGGCGATCCCGATCGCCCCCAGCACCGGACCCAACAGCGTGGTCCGGCCGCCGATCGCGACGGCGATCAGGAACGCGATCGAGGGCAGGATGCCGATCTGGGAGGGCGCGATGAACCCGACGATGGGGGCGAACAGCGCGCCGGCGATGGCGGCGAACAAGGCGGCCACGCTGTAGGCCACGACCTTGATGTTGGCCGGGTCGTACCCCAGGAACCGGACCCGTTCCTCGCCGTCGCGCACGGCCACCAGCAGCTCGCCGTAGCGGCTGACCATCAGCTGTCGCGCGATCGCGAGGACCGCCAGCAGCACGCCCGCGGCGATGAAGTACAGCATCCGGCGGTTGGCGGGATCGTTGAGCGTGAAGCCGAAGAACGTCTGGAATCTGTTGAGCCCGTTGGAGCCACCGAGGGTGGTCTGGCCGACCAGCAGGATGGCCAGCGCCGCGGCCAACGCCTGCGACAGGATCGCGAAGTAGGCGCCCTTGACCCGCCGCTTGAACACCCCGAAGCCGAGTGCGGCCGCGATCGCGGTGGGCACGATCAGGATGGCCAGCACCGTGAACAGCGGGGAGGCGAATGGTGCCCAGTATCCGGGCAGCACCCGGATCCCGGCGATCTGCATGAAGTTCGGCACCGCGTCGCCGTGCAACTGCGCATCGGCGATCTTGAGGTGCATGGCCATCATGTAGCCGCCGAGACCGAAGAACACGCCCTGGCCGAGCACCAGCATGCCGCCGCGACCCCAAGCCAGCCCGATACCGACGGCCACGATGGCAAAGCACAGGAACTTGGCGAACATGCCGAGCCGAAACTCGGACAGCACCAGCGGTGCCAGGCCGAACAGCAGGACCGCGGCCGCCCCGAAGCCGGCCCAGGTCTGCCAGCGTCCCAACAGTTTTCTCATACGAGGCTCCTTGTCCGGACTGTGAACAGTCCCTGCGGGCGGGCCTGCAGGAACACCACGATGAGCACGAAAACGATCACTTTGGCCAGCGACGCGGTGGTGCTGTACTCGATGAACGAGTTCAGGAATCCGAGCGCGAAGGCGGCGATCACGGTGCCCTTGATCTGACCGAGGCCGCCGACCACGACCACCAGGAACGCATCGATCAGATAGCTCTGGCCGATCGTCGGGCTCGTCGAGCCGATCAGCGTCAGCGCCACCCCGGCCACCCCGGCCAGGCCCGAGCCGATGAAGAACGTGGTGACGTCGGTGCGGCGCGACGAGATGCCGCTGGTCTCCGCCAGATCCCGGTTCTGCACGACGGCGCGGATCCGCCGCCCCATCGGGCTGGCCTTGAGCAGCGCGGCCAGCGCCGTGACGCACGCGATGGCCAGCACCAGGATGAACAGCCGGGTCTTGGGCACCACCGTGCCGAAGATCTCGACACCGCCGGACAGCCACGTCGGGGCGATGACGTTGACCGCCGGGGCGCCGAACAGGTCGCGGGCCACCTGCTGCAGCACCAGTCCGACACCGAACGTCACCAGCAGCGTGTCCAGCGGCCGGTGATACATCCGCTGGATCAGCGTGGTCTCCAGCAGCACCCCGAGCAGACCGCCCACCACGAACCCCACTACCAGCGAGATCAACAGGGAAGCACCGGCATTGGAAACGATCTGCTGCATGACGTAGGCGGTGTAGCAGCCGGCCATGATGAACTCGCCGTGCGCCATGTTGATGACGCCCATCTGCCCGAACGTCAGCGCCAACCCCAGGGCGGCCAGCAACAGGATCGAGCCCAGGCTCAATCCCGTTGCCAGCTGCCCGATCAGGACATCCATCTAGGCGCTCAGCCGGCGAGGCCGCTGGCCCACGGATAGGACTCCAGGTAGGGGTCCGGCTCGATCGGACCCTGCGACTCCCAGGTGGTGTAGATCAGCCCGTCGGGCCGGATCTCGCCGATGCGTGCGGTCTTGGTGATGTGGTGATTGTCGCCGTCGATGGTGACCAGCCCCTCCGGGCCGGTGAAGCTCACGCCGTCGGCGTTGTCCTGAATATCCTTGACGCCGAACGAGTTCGCCTTCTCCACGGTGTTCTTCCACAGGTGCACCGAGACGTAGGCGGCCTCCATCGGATCGGAGGTGACCCGGTCGGCGCCGTACTTGTCCTGGAAGGCTGCGACGAACGCCTGGTTCTCCGGGGTGTCGATGCTCTGGTAGTAGTTCCACGCGGTCAGCTGCCCGTCGATATTCTGCGCCCCGATGCCCTTGACCTCCTCCTCGGCGATCGACACCGAGATCACCGGCATGGTCTGCGGATTCAGCCCGGCGTTGGTGTACTCCTTGAAGAACGCCACGTTCGAGTCGCCGTTGAGCGTGTTGAACACCGCGCCGGCCTCGGAGGCGCGCACCTTGTTGACGATGGTGGAGAAGTCGGTGGAGCCCAGCGGGGTGTAGTCCTCGCCCTTGATCTCGAGGTCGTTGGCTTCGGCGTAGGCCCGGATGATGCGGTTGGCGGTCTGCGGGAACACGTAGTCGCTGCCCACCAGGTACAGCGACGTGACACCCTTTTCCTTCAGGTAATCGAGCGCCGGCACGATCTGTTGATTGGTGGTCGCCCCGGTGTAGAAGATGTTGTCGCTGGACTCCAGGCCCTCGTATTGCACCGGGTAGTACAGCAGCGCGTCGTTGCCCTCGAAGACCGGCAGCATGGCCTTGCGGCTCGACGAGGTCCAGCCGCCGAAGACCGCCGCCACGCAGTCGTCCTTGATGAGCTTCTCGGCCTTCTCGGCGAACACGGTGGGCTCCGAGGCGCCGTCCTCGCCGACGACCTCGATCTGCTTGCCCAGCACGCCGCCGTCGGCGTTGATCTGCTCGACGGCCAGCGCGATGGCGTCGCGCACCGTCACCTCGGAGATGGCCATGGTGCCCGACAGCGAGTTCAGCGACCCCACCTTGATGGTGGGGCCGTCGGTGTCCACGCAGGAGGGGCCGCCCTCGGTGGCAACGGTGTCGGTGGCCTTGCTGCCGCAACCGGCCAGCGTCAGCGCGGTGGCGCAGAGCAGGGCGCCCGCGGCGACCGCCGGCTTTCTCAGACAGGGACGCGAAGAACTGGGCATCGAGAGCCTTTCGTGGACGACGGTGCGAGCACCCCGGGCGGGTGTCGGACCGGACGTTATGGCTCCGGTGTTTCTGTGAAATATCTGTATGTCACGAACGCATTAACGACTTCTTGGTCCGGCGTTCACCGGCCCGTGAGGTCGCCGGGACGCGACCCCAATTCCGGGTGTAACGATGCGGTAGCGTCGAAAGATATGACGAACATGGGAAAAGCGACTCGTAGGATCGGCGCAGCAGCGATGGCGGCGTCTGCCGCATTTGCGTTCACGCATGGCACGTCAGCGGCCGAACCGGCGGAACATCAGGTGCGGTACACGCTCACCTCGGCGGCGCCGTACGAATTCGATCTCTTCTATCTGACGACGCAACCGGCGAGCATGGAGGCCTTCAACGCCGACGCGTACACCTACGCCAAGCGCGAGAAGGTGAGCGTGGCTCCCGGCGCGCCCTGGGTCTTCGAGACCACGCTGGCCGACCCGCAGTGGGCGATCCTGCAGGTGAGCAGCACCACCCGTGGCGCCGTGGGTGCCCCCGGCGCGCACTGCGACATCGCCGTCGACGGCGAGGTCGTCACCCAGCACGACGATCCCTACAACGTGCGGTGCCAGCTCTCGCAGTGGTGAGTGCTAGCCCCTAACCAGCCCGGCAAGGGCTTCGGGCAGCGGATCGCGGTGCAGGACGCCGAGGCGCTGCGTCGCGCGGGTGAGCGCGACGTAGAGTTCGGCCGCGCCGCGCGGCCCGTCGGCGAGGATGCGCTCGGGTTCGACGACCAGGACGGCGTCGAACTCGAGGCCCTTGATGTCGGCGGGTGCCACCGCGCCCGGCACGTCGGCCGGTCCGATCACCACGCTGGTGCCCTCGCGCCCGGCTTCTTCGGCGACGAATGCCTCGACCGCGGCGACCATCTCGTCGTCGTCCCGCACCTGTCGTGACCAGGGCGGCACCCCGGTGGCTCGGACCGATTCCGGGGGCCGGACCGTGGGCGCGAAGTCGGCGAGCACGGTCGCGGCGACCGCCATGATCTCCGCCGGCGTGCGGTAGTTGACCGACAGCGGGCGGTACTCCCAGCGGCCGGCCACGTACGGATCGAGCATCGCGCCCCACGACGTTGCCCCGGCCGCCGAACGGCGCTGGGCCAGATCGCCGACGACGGTGAAGGATCGGCCCGGGCAGCGGCGCATCAGCACCCGCCAATCCATCTCGGACAGCTCCTGGGCCTCGTCGACCACGACGTGCCGGTAGGTCCAGTCCCGGTCGGCGGCCGCGCGTTCGGCCAGTTCGCGGTGGTCGCGTTCGGTGAACCGGTCGGCGAGGTCCTCGGCGCCGATGAGGTCCTGGGCGATGAGGTGGTCCTCGTCGTCCATCAGGTCCTCGCGGTCGATCATCAGGTCCAGCACGCCGGCCGCGTAGGCGGCCTCCTCCCGGCGTTCGGCCTCGGCGGCCCGCTCGGCAGCCTCGGCCTCCTTGCCGCGGCCCAGCAGATCCACCAGCTCGTCGAGCAGCGGCACATCCGAGACTGTCCAGGCCTCGCCGTCGGCCCGGAACAGCGACGGGTCCGCGCCGGCGGCGCGCAACCTCTCCTGGCTGGTGTAGAGCTGCGCCAGCAGGGATTGCGGGGTCAGGGTCGGCCACAGCTGGTCCAGCGCGGCCGCGAACCCGGCGTGTTCGTCGAGTTCGTCGAGCAGTTCGGCGCGCAGATGTTCCCAGGCGGCCTTGTCGTCGCGGGTCAACCAGCCGCGCCCGATCCTGGCAATCGCCCGCTCGGTGAGCACCCAGGTGACGACGTCGATGAACACCGCGCGGGCCTCGTTGTGCGGCAGTTCGCTGGCGCGGGCCTCCTCGATGGCCCACTGCGCGGTCTCGGCATCGATGCGCACGTCGACGTCGGCCAGTTCGATCGGCAGCGGCTCGACCGGGACGCGCTGATGATCGGCGATGGCCGCGGCCAGCACGCCCAGGATCTTGCGCGAACCCTTGTGCCGGGCGGCCTCGGGCCCGTCCTCGGCCGTCACCCGCAGCCCGGGCACCAGATCGCCGGGCGTCATGAACACCACGTTCGACTCGCCGAGCGACGGCAGCACCCGGCTGACGTGATCGAGGAAGGCGGGGTTGGGGCCGACGACCAGGACGCCGTGGCGTTCCATCCGCTCCCGCTGGGTGTAGAGCAGGTAGGCGACACGATGCAGCGCGACGACGGTCTTGCCGGTGCCCGGACCGCCCTCGATGACCAGCACCCCGGGGTGGTCGAGGCGGATGATCTCGTCCTGCTCGGCCTGGATGGTCGCGACGATGTCGCGCATGCCCTCGCCCCGCGGGGCGTTGACGGCGGCCAGCAGCGCGGCATCGCCGGTGGCCTCCTCGGCGTCGGGCCGGCCGAGCAACTCGTCGGTGAAGTCGACGATCTGCCGTCCGCGGGTGTGGAACTGGCGGCGACGCCGCATGCCCTCCGGGCTGGCGGCGGTCGCGACGTAGAACGCGCGCGCCGCCGCGGCACGCCAGTCCAGCAGCAGCGGCTCGTAGGAATCCTCGTCGTCGAACAGACCGAGGCGGCCGATGTAGCGGCGTTCCCCGGTCTCGGTGTCCAGCCGGCCGAAGCAGAGTCCGTCGTCGGCCACGTCGAGGCGCTGGATGCGTTGGGTCATCGCGCGCACCTCGGCGTCGCGGTGTACCAGCGTGCCGCCGTCCTGGGCGTCGATCGGGGCGCGCAGCGCCTCGCGGTGTCGCTGTTTGGCGCGGGCCCGCTCCTCGTCGAGGCGGGCGTAGAGGTCGGCCACATAACCGCGCTCGCGGCGCAGTTCGGCGTCGTATCCCTGAATTGTCCTGTGCTCCTTCGTGCGCGAGTGCTGCGCTGCCGGAGCGCCTGCTCGTCCTATTGTCCCTCGGCGATCATCGACCGGCCGGGGTGCGCTCGATGCCAGGCAGCGATCGCGGTGTCCCATTCGTCGCCGTCGAGGTTGGTCAGGGCCGCCGGGAACAGCCCGTCCTCCTCCTTGGCGATGTGTTCGTACAGTTCGTCGAAGGCCACCCGGACCCGGTCGCGGTCTTCGGCGCGGGTGACATCGACGGTGTCGAGCAGCGCGCCGAGTTCGCGATGCTCGGCGATCAGCGGCGTGATGTGCTCACGGAACATCTCGTCGCGGCCCATCACCGCGAACAGGCCGGTCTCCTCGCCGAGCCAGTGCGAACGCAGTTCCGCGGCCATCGCGGCCAGTTCGGTGCGCGCCCGCGGATAGTCACCGGCATCGAAGGCGCTGATGGCCGCGCCGCCGTGGTTGATGACGCGCTCGTGCTCGGCGATGTAGTCCCGCAGCAGGGGGATGTCCCGGCATCCACAGTACTGACACACGACGCGTGCCCTCGCGGATCAGCGCTGCTCGACCTGACCGAACTTCATGGCGTCCATGTTCCAGTAGCCGCGCAGATTTGTCAGCAGACCGGCCTCGTCGACCCGGTAGGTGAAGATCCCGCGGACGTCGCTGGTGACGCCGCCCTCGAACTCGAAGTGCAGGTTCAGGATGTGCGCGATCTCCTGCGGCGAGCTCGACGGGAACGTCTCCTCGCAGGTGATCCGGCGGGCGACGGCCTTGGCAATGGTGTTGTCGTAGAACTCGTAGACCTTCTCCTTGCCGCGCACCCCGGTGCCGTCGGCGTTGGTGGGCGCCTGGCCGATGGGATCCTCGATGAGGACGTCGTCGGCCATCAGCGCCAGCCACGCCTCCCGGTCGTTGGCGTGGACCGCAGCCCAGGACGCCTGGGATGCCGCCAGGGCGGGGGAGATGTCGGTGCTGGTGTCGGTCATGGCCGATACTTTACGTTCGCTCACCCGCGGCGCTGTCAGGATCGTCCGCGTTTGACCTCGTTGAACGGCACGCCGCGGTCGGCGGCGAATTCGCGGGGGAACCCCAGCACGCGTTCGCCGATGACGTTGCGCGCCATCTCGCTGCTGCCGCCGCCGAGCGATCCGGTCTGCCGCGACAGGTAGCGCACCCCGATGTCGAGCATCCCGGCCAGCTCGCCGCCCTCGTCGACGACACCCGCGGTGCCGGCGATGGCCAGCGCGGTGTCGACCTCGAGTTCGGTGGTCTCGGCGTGGAACAACCGGATCAGCGTGCCCGCGTTCGGCGGCAGGGAGCCGTTGGCGATCGCCGCACCCACGTGGTCGATCAGTTGCTTCTTGACCAGCCGGCGCACCAGCGCGCGCCCGGCCAGGTCCTGCACCCGCGCATCGTCGCCCTGGCCGGTGAGCTCGGCCAACCGGACGTGATCCGGCGGCATCTCGTTGGCGTTCTCGGCGCCGGTGCCGCTGGCGAACTCGGAACCGCCGCCCACGGCCCGGCGCTCGTGGTGCAGCTGGCGGCTGGCCACGGTCCAACCGTCGTTGACGTCGCCGACCACCGCGTCGTCGCCGAGTTCGAGGCCGTCGAAGAACTCCTCGCAGAATTCCTCGTTGCCGTTGACCTCCTTGATGCGCCGCATGGTGATCCCCGGTGCGTTCAGCGGCACCAGGAACATCGTCAGGCCCTGGTGCTTGGGCACGGTCCAGTCGGTGCGGGCCAGCATCAACCCGTAGTCACCGGCGAAGGCGCTGGTGCTCCAGGTCTTGGCGCCGTTGATGATCCACTTGTCGTCCTTGCGGTCCGCCCGGGTGATCACCCCGGCCAGATCGGAGCCGCCGCTGGGCTCGGACAGCAGCTGCACCAGGATCTCGTCGCCCCGGATGGCCGCCGAGATGCGGTCCCGCTTCTGCTGCTCGCTGCCGACGTCGAGGATGGTCGCGGCGCAGATGGTGAACGACGGCGTGTTGAGGATCAACGGCATCTCGTAGCAGCGGCACTCGTCGTTGAACGCCTTCTGGTAGGCGAAATCCAGGCCGAGGCCGCCGTACTCGCGGGGGAAGCAGATGCCCGCGAAACCGCCGGCGTACAACCGCTGCTGAAGTTCCTTGGCACGGTCCCAGGACTGCTGGTCGGCGCGTACGGAGAACGGCGGATTGTCCGGATCGATCCGCGGCATGTTCTCGGCCAGCCACGCACGGGCGCGGGCGGCGAACTCCGCCACCGACTCGGTGGTCTCGGGCGCTGTCACCGTCTCGGTCATGAGGACGTATCCGACTTCCTACTCAGGGCGTACACGGCGCGGTGATGGTCTTCCGGGGAGCCGAACATGGCCCGGTACAGCGACACCCGGCGCAGGTACAGGTGCAGATCGTGTTCCCACGTCACGCCGATGCCACCGTGCAACTGCACGCAGTCCTGCAACATCACCGGGGCGCGTTCGGCCACATAGGCTTTCGCGACGCTGACCAGCAGCGGCGCGTCGGCGGCCCGGGCGGACACCGCGGCGACCGCACCCGCGGTGGTGCCGCGCGCGGCCTCGAACCACATCTTCATGTCCGCGGCGCGGTGCTTGAGGGCCTGATAGGAGGCCAGCGGCCGGCCGAAGCTGTGCCGGTCGGTCAGCCACTGATTGGTCATGGTCAGCACCGCGTCGAGGATCCCGACGATCTCGGCGCACTGCAGGACCAGCGCGATCTGACGTTGCCGCTCCAGGATCGCCGGTGTCTGCGCGGCGTCGCCCACCGCGGCCGACGCGTCCACGGTCACGCCGTCGAATTCGACTCGGGCGTAACGCTTGACCAGATCGACCGACTCCTGGGCGGTGACGGTGACCCCGGCCGCGTCGGTCGGCACCACGAACTGGCGCAGCGCGCCGTCGCAGCGGGCCAGCACCAGCAGCGCACCGGCCTCGGCGCCCGCCTCGACCCGGTCCTTGACGCCGTCGATGCGGAAGCCGGCGTCGGTCGGCGTTGCGGTGGTGGTGATCTCGGCGTCGTCCCGCAGGCTCAGCGGCCGCCGCGGCTCGTAGACCGCCCAGGACGCCACCAGTTCACCGGAGACCAGCGCCTCGATGGTGTCCTCGTGGCCCTCGGGGGCCTCGGTCAGCGCGGCGAGCACGGTGCTCACCGGATGCAGCGGTCCAGGGGCCACCGAAGTTCCGATCTGCTCGGCCACCAGGGCAAGGTCGGCGACCCCGTCGCCGGAAACGCTTCCGCCGCCGAGTTCTTCGGGGACCAGCAGGCTGGCCCACCCCAATTCGGCGGCGCGCTGCCACCACGCGGACTCGAACGAGGTTCCGGCGTCATGCAGCCCGCGCACGTGGGCCAGCGACGCTTCCTTGTCCAGGAAGGCCCGCGTGGTGGACGCGAACAGTAGCTGTTCCGGGTTGGCGGCGAGGTCGGTCATGCGATGACGAGGGCCGGCACGTCGGGGTTGTGCACCTTCTTGTTCTCGACCTTGAACAGGTCGACCAGGTTGCCGCCCATGACCTTTCGGATGCCCTCCTCGTCGAGGCCGTGGCGCTCCAGGTCGTCGACCAGGTTGATCGGATCGGACAGGCCCTCCGGGTGCGGCCAGTCCGAACCGAAGATGACCCGGTCGATGCCGCACAGGTCGGCCATCTGCTTGAAGTTGTCCTCCCAGAACGGGGCGACGTACACGCACCGCTTGAAGGCCTCGATCGGATCCTCCGGGAACTCTTGCGGCATCTTCGAATAGACGTCCTTGAACTGGTAGAAGAGGTAGGGCACCCAGGAGGCGCCGTTCTCCACCGACAGGATGCGTAGGTCCGGATTGCGGGTCAGCGCGCCGTGGCAGACCAGCGCGGCCATGGTGTCCTCGATCGGGCGCTTGCCCATGGCCACCATGCGGAACGAGGTCGGCTTGAACGGCAGGAACTCGTCGGCGGGTTCCCAGTCGTTGAGGTACTGCGCGTAGCCGCTGTCGGAGGCGTGCATGCAGACCGGGATGCCGGCCTTGACGCAGGCGTCCCAGAACGGGTCGAACTCGGGCAGGCCCATCGAGCGGCTGCCGCGGTAACCCGGCACCGGCGCGGGCCGGACCAGCACGGTCTTGGCGCCCCGCTCGAGGCACCACTCCAGCTCCTCGAGGGCGCGGTCGACCACGCCGAGGTTGATCACCGGCGTCGAGAAGATGCGATCGGAGTAGTTGAACGACCAGGTCTCGTACATCCACTGGTTGAGCGCGTGGATGATGTCGAGGATCAGGTCCGGGTCGTCCTTGAGTCGCTCCTCGACCAGGCTGGCCAGGGTGGGGAACATGATCGTGTAGTCCAGGCCCAGACCGTCGAGCACCTCGAGGCGGGCTTCGGGATTGCGGAAGGCGGGGATCGCCTTCATCGGCTTGCCCATCACCTCGCGGTAGCTCTTGCCGCCGCTGCCGTGCCGGAAGTACTCCTCCTGGGCGCCGGGGCGGGCGACCACCTCGAAGGTGGGGTTGGGGATGTAGTCGCTGATCTGGTTGCGCACGACGATCTTGGTCCGGCCGCGCACATCGATGTAATCGATGACGCCCTTGCGGTTTTCGGGCAGGAACTGAGTCAGGGCTTCCTGCGGCTCGTAGAAGTGGTTGTCGGCGTCGAACACCGGATAGTCGAGATTCCGTGACGGCATGTTGGGCTCCTGGCATGTCGTTTATCGGTAAGCGGTAATGGCATTACCGGCACTGGTAACGAGATTACCACGCGGTGTCGTACCGCTGCCAGAAGCGATTGACGCCCAGCGTTGTCCCTGATCAGGGGTTATTTCAGCAGGCCGCGGAGGCTGAATTCGTAGACGTGCCGGCCGTCGATCGGCACGCCGTTGAGTTCGGCGCCCAGATCGCGTAGCCGAAGCGCCCCCAGCGCGGTGTGCATCAGGATCGTGGCGTCGGTGGCCACGTCCAGGTCGGACCGGAACACGCCGTCGGCGATCCCGCGCCGCAGGATGTCGATGACCAGCCGGTTCAGCGGTGCGAGCACCTTGGCGAACTCCTTGGGGCGGGTCTCGAGCAGGTGGTCGTTGTAGTACGTCAGACCGCGGTTGATGCCCTCCTGCGTGGTGGACTCCGCGGGCGCGCTGACCCGGTCGACCAGCAGGCGCAGCGCCTCGTCGCTGGGCAGATCCGCGGTCTCGGCGGCCCACCGCTCGGTGGCGTCGGCCATGATCTTCTCGACCAACGCCAGCAGCAGTTCGTCCTTGGTTGCGAAGTGCTGGTAGAACGCCCGCAGCGAGGTCTTGGACCGCTCGACGACCTCCAGCACGGTGAAGTCCGTGCGGCCCGTCTCGCCGAGGATCGCCAGCGCCGAACGCATGAAACTCTGCGCACGCGCCTGCGATTTTGCGCGCGCCGGATCGGTGGCAGCAGGCGCGTGGTCGGCCTGCGGTTGCCGCGATTCGGCTCCGCTCACCTTGGCCATCGCCCACCCCTACCGGTCGTGCGCGGCGCCGGAAGGACCGCGCGTGTGGTGCCCGAGGGTACCGGTTTGCCCACTCGCTGTGCGAGTGCCTAGCGCGCGTGGCAGTCGAAGGTTACTGTCTTGGACCCATGGCCGAATGGTTTCTTTTCCTGCCGCAGGTGCGGATGGGAATCGACGACGTGGTGCTGCGCGCACAGACCGCCGAGCACAACGGATTTGACGGCATCGCCTTCATCGACCACCTTGAGCCACCTGGCGCCACCCATCAAAGCATCTGGGAGGCAATGACAATCGCGACCTGGGTGGCCGCGCGCACCGAACGACTCAAGATCGGCCACCTGGTGCTGTGCGACGGGTTCCGGCATCCGGCGGTGCTGGCCAAGCAGGCCGTCACGCTGGCCGAGGCCTCCGGCGGCCGCTTCGAACTCGGCCTGGGGTCGGGCTCGTGGCCCGCGGAGTTCGCCCGATTCGGGATCGACGATGGGGACGACGCGAAGGCGCGGGCGCGTCGACTGGCCGCCGACGTGGCGCTGATCCGGGAGTGCTGGGGGAGCGACGGCGTCACCGAGCGCACGCAGGAACCCGTTCCCGCCCAACCCATTCCGCTGCTCCTCGGCGGGACGGGGAAGACCACCCTCGAACTGACCCGCAAGTACGCGGACTGGTGGAACATCCCCTCGCATCAACTGGAGCGCCTCGATGCGCTGCTGCCGACAGTCGGTGACGCACGGGTATCGATGCAGCAGATGGTCGGCTTTGCCGGTGCGCAGGCGGACGCCGGCGCGGTCGCCGAGGCGGCCCACCGTCGCTTCGGTCACCTCGGTGACGGTCTGGTGTGTGGCACGGCGCCGCAGTTGGTCGAGCACTTCGGTGCGCTGATCGACAAGGGCGTCGAGCGGTTCTACGTCTGGTTCGCAGATTTTGCCGCCCCGGCCACCCTGGCCGAATTCGCGGACACGGTAATGAAAGTCATCGCCCGATCAGGAGGAAGCACAGCGTGACAACGGAATCCAATCAGATCGTCTGGACGGTCGAAGGGCTCGTCGACCTCTTCGACGTCGAGTCGACCGAGGCCGATCGGTTCGCCGCGCCCACCGGCCCGTCCGGGGAGGACGAGCGGCAGGTGGTCGAGGGCAGTCAGGTCCTGTCCCAGGCTCTGGTCGCGGTCGCCAAGCGCTTCCCGGAGAAGTCGTTGCGCTCGGCGTACGCCGTGTTCAGCCGCGTGGTGATGGTCGGCGCCCCAGTGGAATTGGCCATCGACGTGGTGCAGGAGGGGCGCTCGACGGCCACCGCCGTGGTCACCGCGCTGCAGAACGGCAAGCGGTGCATCACCATCACCGTGCTGTGCGACGTGCCGACGCCCGACGTCATCACCCACCATCTGCCGCGGCCCGACGTCAAGTCGCCGGCCGAGTCCAACGTCTCCGAGATGCCGATGGTCGGGCGCGAGCTACGCCTGGTCGACATCGTCGACGTCAACAGCCCCGACGAGGTCGGCCCGCCGGAGATCCACGCCTGGCTCAAGTACGACCCGATCCCGCAACGTGACGACCTGGCCAAGGCGCTGATCGCGTACTTCACCGGCCACCTTGGCATTTCGACCACCATGCGGGCCCACGAGGGCATCGGCACCAGCCAGGCACACCTGACGGTCTCCACCGCGCCGATGACGATCAGCATCAGCTTCCACGAGCCGGTGCGCTGGGACGGCTGGCTGCTCTACTCCCACGAGAGCACCCAGGTCGGCGCCGGTATGTCCTACGTGCGCGGCACCGTGCACACCGAAGACGGCGCGCTGTTGGCGTCGTTCAGCCAGGACGCGCTGATCCGTCCGCTGCGCACCGCCGACACGGCGATCGCGGAGCAGTCCCGCCTCTAACCGCCGAGGTTGGCGGCGCTGAAGGTGTCGCACTGGTTCGGATCGCCGGTCTGATAGCCGACGGTGAACCAGTGCTGACGCTGCGCCGAGGACCCATGCGTCCAGGACTCGGGGTTGACCCGGCCGGTGGCCGTCTGCTGGATCCGGTCGTCGCCGACCGCTTCGGCGGCCGACAGCGCGTCGGCAATGTCGCGGTCGCTCAACGGTTCCAGGTAGTTGACGTCGGTGCCGGGCTGCTTGGTGATGGCCGCGTAGTGCGCCCACACCCCGGCGAAGCAGTCGGCCTGCAGCTCGGCCCGCACGGCGTTGCTCTCGGCGCCGGTCGGGCCGCGCTGCGCCCGGGCCAGATTCCCCAGCTGGTGCTGCACGTGGTGTCCGTACTCGTGGGCGACCACATACTCCTGGGCCAACGGGCCGCCGGTGGAGCCGAACTGGGTCTTGAGGACCTCGAAGAAGTCGGTGTCGAAGTAGGCCGTCTGGTCGGCGGGGCAGTAGAACGGCCCGACGTCGGAGGTGGCCGGACCGCATCCGGTGCTCACCTCGCCCTTGAACAGGCGCAGATTGGGACGGGTGTACCCCTGCAGCAGCTGACCCCAGATGTGGTCCAGGGAGTTGCCGGTGGCGATCACCCGGCACTCGACGATGCTGTTGGCGTCCGCGCCGGTGCGGCACTGGCTGACGTCGAATCCGGGCGCCTCGACGCCCTGGGTATCCAGGGATTGCTGGCTCATCACGTTGCCCGGATCGACGCCGAGGAACAGCGCGATCAGCAGCACCACCAGGCCGCCGAGGCCGCCGCCGATGGCCATGCCGCGACCACCCCGACCGCCGCCGCCGCTCGTGGTGGTGGTGCTGGTGTCGATCCGCATCCCTTCACTGAAGGTCATGGGCACTCTCCATCCGCGCGCTCCGGCGTCCCGGCTGTTTGCCGGGCCCCAACGGACATAGCTTTGCACATACGATTCAGGGTGTGTCCGGCAATCCGAAAGGCACCATCACCGCCCCCCGCGTGGTGCAGACGTCCGCTGGCGCCGTTCGCGGCGACTCCGACGGCGCGGTGGGGGTGTGGCGGGGCATCCCGTACGCCGAACAACCGCTGGGGCAGCGCCGGTTCGCCGCGCCGGCGCCGCTGACGCCCTGGTCGGGAGTGCGTGACGCCATCGAGCACGGGCCGTTGCCGCCGCAGGGGCGCTCCTTCGTCGGCGGCGGTCGCGACGACCCCAAGGTGCGTGACGAGGCCTGCCTGACGCTCACGGTGTGGTCGCCGGACACCACCGGTTCGCTGCCGGTGATGGTGTGGATCCCCGGCGGCGCCTTCGTCTACGGCGCGGGTCAGTTGCAGCTGTACAACGGCTCCCGGTTGGCCGCCAACGGCAACGTCGTCGTCGTCAACGTCACCTACCGCATCGGCGTGTTCGGCGGCTTCGAACTGGGCTCGCTGGGCGAGGGTTTCGACGACAATCTGTGCCTGCGCGACCAGATCGCGGCCCTGCGCTGGGTGCGGGAGAACATCGCGGGCTTCGGCGGTGACCCGGACCGGGTGACCGTCTTCGGTGAATCCGCCGGGGCGACATCGGTGTTGGCGCTACTGGCCAGCCCCGCCGCCGACGGCCTGTTCCACCGCGCCATCGCCCAGAGTCCCGCATTGCCGCTGATCGCCGACTACGACAGCCGCGCCGAGCAGGCCGACCGGTTCCTGCACGAGGTCGGGGTCGGCGCCGGCGAACTCAAACGGATGCCGCAGAAGGCGTTGCGTCGCGCGGCCGGGACGCAGCAATTGCACAGCGTCGCAACGACTCCCACGCTGGCCTACGGGCTGACCCACGGCGTGGACCTGTTACCGCGGCACCCCATCGACGCCGCGCGGGTCGGGGCCGTCGCCGAGGTCCCGTTGATCATCGGCACCAACAGTCACGAGGCATCGATGTTCGCCTGGTCCAAGCCGCCGATGCTGCCGACCACACCGGCCAACATCGACACCTTCTTCACCCGCGTCGACCCCGAGGCCAAGGACCGCGTGCTGGCCGCCTATCCGGCCTACCCGCGCCGGCGGGCGCTGATCGCCGTCGGCTCCGACGCCACCTTCGGCGCGCCGACGTGGGCCTTCGCCGACGCCTACAGCAAACACGGCGATACCTACGTCTACCGCTTCGACCACACCACCTGGACGTTGCGGGCATTGGGGCTGGGCGCCACCCACGGCAGTGAGATCGTGCACATCCAGCACAGCTACGGCTCCTATCTGGGCCGCAAGCTGCACCCGCTGGGCCGGCAGGTGCAACCCTCGGTCGGCCGGCGGATGCAGCGCACCTGGTTGGACTTCGCCACCGGTCCGAACCCCGCGCCCTGGCCGCACTATGACGTGCCGCGGCGGGCGACCCGCGTCATCCGCAGCACGCGCGACATCACCGTCGGCGACCCCGACCACACCCGGCGCACCGCGTGGGAAGGCCTGTACTGATGGGGGCGGTCGGAGGCCCGCCGCCTAGACTGATCCTTCGTCTCATACGCCTGAAAGAGGAGTACCTCAGTGCTGCGCTCCCGCACCGCCGGTTCGTTGCGTGCCGCCGACGCCGGCCAGACGGTCACCCTGGCCGGGTGGGTCGCGCGCCGTCGCGATCACGGCGGCGTGATCTTCATCGATTTACGTGATGGCGGCACCGGAGGGCAGGAGCGCAGCGAGTCGGGAAGCGGGCCCAGCGTGGCGCAGGTGGTGTTCCGCGACGCCGAGGTGCTCGCCCAGGCGCACCGGTTGCGCGCGGAGTTCTGCGTGGCCGTCACCGGTGTGGTGGAGATCCGGCCGGAGGGCAACACCAACGCCGAGATCCCGACCGGCGAGATCGAGGTCAACGCCTCGTCGCTGACCGTGCTCGGCGAGAGTGCGCCGCTGCCGTTCCAGCTCGATGAGACGGCCGGCGAGGAGGCGCGGCTGCGCTACCGCTACCTGGACCTGCGCCGGGAGAGGCCCGGCCGGGCAATCCGGTTGCGTTCCAAGGTCAACGCCGCCGCGCGTGCGGTGCTCGAGCGGCACGATTTCGTCGAGATCGAAACCCCGACGCTGACCCGCTCGACCCCCGAGGGGGCCCGCGACTTCCTGGTCCCGGCCCGGTTGCAGCCCGGTTCGTTCTACGCGCTGCCGCAGAGCCCGCAGCTGTTCAAGCAGCTGCTGATGGTCGCCGGCATGGAGCGCTACTACCAGATCGCCCGGTGCTACCGTGACGAGGACTTCCGCGCCGATCGCCAGCCCGAGTTCACCCAGCTGGACCTGGAGATGAGCTTCGTCGAGGCCGACGACGTCATCGCGGTGTCCGAGGAGATCCTCAAGGCGCTGTGGGCGCTGATCGGCTACGACCTGCCGACCCCGCTGCCGCGGATCACCCACTCCGAGGCCATGCGGCGCTACGGCAGTGACAAGCCCGACCTGCGCTTCGGGGTGGAACTGGTCGACTGCACCGACTACTTCTCCGACACCCCGTTCCGGGTGTTCCAGGCGCCGCACGTGGGCGCCGTCGTCATGCCGGGCGGGGCCTCGCAGCCGCGCCGCACGCTCGACGGCTGGCAGGAGTTCGCCAAGCAGCGCGGCCACAAGGGGCTGGCCTACGTGCTGATCGCCGAGGACGGCACGCTGGGCGGACCCGTCGCCAAGAACCTGTCCGACGCCGAGCGCGACGGCCTGGCCGCCCACGTCGGGGCCAAGCCCGGCGACTGCGTGTTCTTCGCCGCCGGTTCGGCCAAGTCCGCGCGCGCCCTGCTGGGCGCCACCAGAATCGAGATCGCCAAGCGTCTCGACCTGATCGATCCGAACGCGTGGGCGCTGGCCTGGGTGGTGGACTGGCCGCTGTTCGAGCCGGCCGACGACGCCCAGGCCGCCGGCGATGTGGCGGTGGGCTCCGGTGCCTGGACCGCGGTGCACCACGCGTTCACCGCACCGCAGCCGCAGTCGGAGTCGACGTTCGACACCGACCCGGGCACGGCGCTGGCCAATGCCTACGACATCGTCTGCAACGGCAACGAGATCGGTGGCGGTTCGATCCGTATCCATCGCCGCGACGTGCAGGAGCGCGTCTTCGAGATGATGGGCATCGACTCGGCCGAGGCGCAGGACAAGTTCGGATTCCTGTTGGACGCCTTCACCTTTGGCGCGCCCCCGCACGGCGGGATCGCGTTCGGCTGGGACCGCATCACCGCGCTGCTGGCCGGCGAGGATTCGATCCGCGAGGTAATCGCGTTCCCCAAGACCGGCGGTGGGGTCGACCCGCTGACCGATGCGCCCGCCCCGATCACCGCGCAGCAGCGCAAGGAATCGGGCATCGACGCCAAGCCGGAGCCGGCCGAGAAGGCCTGAGCTCGGCCACACCCAACACAACCTGGGTTCCGTGCTGCGCGAAATCTGTAGGCGTAGCGCGGATTTGATGACGCTGTCGCGACTTCGATCGCACTGACCCCTTGACACCGGCGGTGCGTGCTGGTTAGCGTTCCCCTCAAGACTTTACCGGCCGGCCGGTAAAGTAACCGGAAGGGGAACCGATGACCGACTCCGACATCACCGGCGAGAAGCCGCAGATACCCGAACGTATCCTCGTCGCGGCCGCCCGCGTGATGGAACGCGAAGGATTCGCCAACGCTTCGCTGCGCCAAATCGCCGAAGAGGCCGGCATGACGAAGGCCGGCCTCTACTACCACGTGGCGAGCAAGGAGACGTTGCTGTATGCGCTGCACGAACGCTTTGCCATCAAGCTCCGCGACTCCGCCCAGCGCATCAGCGAGTCCGATGCTGCGCCGACCGACAAACTGCGCGCACTGATCGTCGAAACCGTGCAGACCGCCGGTGTCTACCAATCGGAGGGCACTGTGTTTCTCCGCGAATACGCGCACCTCACCGGAGAGATGGCGGTGACGGTCGGCAAGGGCCGCGATCAGTTCCGCACGGACTTCGAGACCGTCATCAAAGAGGGTATGGACTCGGGCGAATTTCGTTCCGGGGACGCACATTTGGATGCATTGGCCATCCTGGGCGCATGTAACTTCACCGCGTTCTGGTTCGACCCGGAGGGCGCGATGAAGATCGAGCAGATCGCCGACGCGTTCGCCGACCGGTTGCTCTATGGCATGCGGACTCCGGGCAACGACAAGGGAGAGAAGGCATGACCTCGAACGCGGCGCTGCGGATCGGCATCGACACCGGCGGAACTTTCACCGACCTGGTGCTGGCCGAAGGTGAGCACGTACGGATCGGCACCAAGTCGCTGACCACCTACGACGACCTCGCCAACGGTTTGCTCCGCACCATCGAGAAGGCCGAGCCGGGCGAGGGCCCCGTCGAACAGATCGTGCACGGCACCACCGTCGCGCTCAACGCCATCCTGACGCGGCGCGGCGCGGACATCGGCATGCTGACCACGCACGGGTTCCGCGACCTGCTCGATATGGCCCGCGGCTGGCGGCCCTTCGAAGCGATGGTGGACCCGCGTTGGCGCCGGCCCCACGAGCTTCGCCCCATCATCGAGCGCTCCCGTCGACGCACCGTCAGCGAACGGATGATGGCCGATGGCGAGGTGTTGATGACCCTCGACGAGGACCGTCTGCTGCAGGAGGTGGAGCGCCTGGTGGCCGACGGCTGCCAGGGCATCGCCGTCTGTTTCCTGCACGCCTACAAGCATCCGGAACACGAGCAGCGCGCCGCCGAGCTGATCCGCGACCGGTTCCCGGACATCGCCGTGAGCACCTCGGCGGAGGTGGCACCGTTCCCGCGCGAGTACAACCGGTTCTCCACCTGCGTGCTCAATGCCTACGTCCAGCCGCTGATGGATTCCTATACGACGCGCGTCGAGGGGCGACTGCGCGAGGCCGGTCTGGAGGCTCCGCTGACGTTCATGACCAACGATGGCGGGCTGGTCACCGCCGAACAGGTCACGTCCCGGCCGGTCGCCACCCTGAACAGCGGGCCCGTCGGCGGGGTGATGGGAGTGCAGGCCTACGCCGAGCGCCTGTCGATGCCCAACCTGGTGGGCTTCGACATGGGTGGCACCAGCACCGAGGTCGCGGTCGTGGTGGACGGACGAGCCTCGGTGAAACGCGAACTCGAGATCGAGCACGATCTGCTGGTCAGCCTCCCGGTGGTGGAGATCCACAGCATCGGGGCGGGGGGTGGCAGCTTGATCACGATCGACGACGGTGGCGGACTCAAGGTGGGGCCGGAAAGCGCCGGCAGCGATCCGGGGCCCGCCTGCTACGGCCACGGCGGCGCCCAGCCCACTGTCACCGATGCCTTCCTGCTGCTCGGTGTCCTCGACTCGCAGGTGCCGCTGGGCGGCGAGATCTTCCCCGACGTCGCGGCGGCCGAGGCTGCCTTCGCGCCGCTGGCCACCGCGCTGGGCGTGACGCCGGCCGACGTGGCCCGCATCTCGGCCGAGGTCGCCATCCACAACATGGCCGAGGCGGTGCGCCGGCTCACGGTCTATCGCGGCGCCGACCCGCGCGAATTCGGGTTGGTCAGCTACGGTGCCGCCGGTCCGCTGGTGGCGACCCAGATTGCCCGCGCACTGCAGATGCCGCGGGTGGTCATCCCGTCGCTGTCCGGGGTGTTCTCCGCATTCGGCCTGCTGACCGCGCAGGCCTTCGAGGAAGAGGTCACGCCGGTCATGGCGACGGTGAGCGACGAGGTCGCCGCCGACATCTTCGCCCGGGCCCGGACGAGTCTGGAAGCGCTGATCCGGCAACTGCGTGGCCGCGGCAGCCGCGACGTCGTCGTAGAGGCCTGGCTCGACGCGACCTACCTCGGACAGCGATGGGAACTCGCGGCCGTGATCGATCCGTCGCATCCGGAGCCCCTGCAGCATCTCAGCGAGGCCTTCGCTGCGGCGCATCAACGCCAGTTCGGGTACAGCCTGCCGGCCCCGATCTACGTCCAGACGCTGCGGACCCGGGCCGTCTCCACCGACCAGCGCCGGCTGTTCCCTCCCAGATTGGCCAACAGTGAACCGGCGCAACCGAAACGCCGCCGTGACATCACCTTGATGGGACAGCTGAACCGCGACGTACCGGTGTACAACGCCGACGAGTTCGCGCCCCACCAGGTCGTGGCCGGGCCGGCGGTGATCGAGGCGCAAACCTACACCGGTGTGCTCGTCACCGGAGACGTCGCGACGGTCAACGAGTTCGGCGACGTGATCATCGAGATCGAGGAGAAAAACCGATGACAGCTATTGTCCCCCTGCCGGTTTCGGTGCTCGACGCCCAAGAGGTCGAGGCACGCTACGGTGTGGATCTCACCACCGCCGAGGTGATTCGACACGCATTGGAACACATCGGTCTGCAGATGCAGATCAAGATCAACACCGCGGCGCTGAGCCCGCTGCTCAGTGAGGTCAACGACTTCGGCATCGGGTTGCTCGCCCCTCGAGATCCCGAGCGTGACTTGGACTTCGACGCCATCGCGATGGGTACGGCCGCCCCCGGGCACTACGTGATCAACCAGTTCTACGCGCGGATGGCCATCGAGCATTGGGGCGTGGAGAACTTCAAGCCCGGCGACGTCATCATCTTCAACGAGCCCTACCGCGGCGGCAGCCACATCAACGATGTCGGCACCCTGATGCCCATCTTCCACGAGGAGGAACTGGTCGGCTTCGCCGCGGCCATCACGCACTGGTTGGACATCGGCGGACCGATCCCGACCGGCTTCGGCCCCGGCCTGCAGCGGGACATGTACGCCGAGGGCATCCGGATTTCACCGCGGCACCTGTACCGCGAGGGAGAGCTGGTGCGTGAGACCGTCGAATTGTTCACCGGGCAAACGCGAATCCCGGATATCAGCGTCAACGACCTGCAGGTCATCCATTCGGCGCTGTCGTTGGGCGCCGAGATGGTGCTGCGTTATGTCGAGCGCTACGGCCGGGACGCCTACGCGGGCGCGGTGCAGTATGCCCTCGACCACACCGAGCGCGCCATGCGCGCGGCGCTGAGCGAGATTCCCGACGGTGACTACACCGCCGAGGACTACATGGACAACGACATGGACGGCGACCCCATGCTGATCCGCTGCACGGTACGCAAGCGCGGTGGCGAGGTCGAGGTCGACTATTCCGGTTCTTCGCGTAACGAGTGGGGCGGCTTCGCCTGCACCTGGTCCGACGGGGTTTCCGGCGCGCACCTGGGACTGCAGGTCGCGCTACCGGAATCGATCAGCCCAAATGCCGGTGCGTATCGCCCGGTCCACGTGGTGCTGCCGCCGGGATCCTGCCTGCACGCACTACCCCCGATGGCCACCAACGCAGGGCACACGATGTTCATCGCCAAGGCGATCAACCTGGTGAAAAGGGCCCTGACGCAGGCGGATCCGGCTATGGCCGTGGCGGAGAACTACGACGACGTCTTGTTCATGAGCTTCGCCGGCGCCGACACCCGCAGTGGCGTGCCGACCCCGTTCATCTCGATGAACCTGTTCCAAGGGCCGTTCGGCGGGACGGCGCAGGCCGACGGTAGCTGCTACACGTTCCAAGAGGGCGGCAACTGTGTGGTCACCTCGGTCGAACTCGAAGAGGAATCCTTCCCCGTCCTGCACCTCGAACGCGAGTTCGTCGCTGACACCGGCGGTTCCGGACAGTATCGAGGAGGCCCGGCCACCCGCTCCGTCCTGGTCCCGCTGGCCGACTGCGAAAGCTCGTTCCAGCTCGATCAGTGCCGGATCGGACCGCGGGGCGCGCTCGGCGGTGGCAACGGGGCCACCGGTCACATCGCGGTGCATCGCGATGCCCTGGACATCTGGGCTGCCGGCGGCGACTTCGGCGAACCGGAGATTCTCGCCGGGATCGTCGATGCGTCGGGTCGGTTGGTGGGCGAAGAAGTGCCCGGCGTCACGGAATTCCGCTCCAGCAAGCAGGCGGGTGTACGCGTCGGCGCCCGTGACGTCGTCATTCATCAGACGCCGGGCGGCGGCGGCTGCGGTGACGCCGCCGAACGGGATCCGGCGGCCATTGCGCGCGACATCCGCAACGACATCGTGACCGCCGGATCCTGACCGCACCCATTCCTGGAGGAGCAGACCATGAAGATCTACCCCCAACCCGCGGAACTGTTCATCAGCGAGGCGACCGAGCAGGTCGACGAGGGCTGTGAGCGCTGCGGTGTCCGGCCGTTGGAGCGTTACCGGGTGGTCGACTACCGCGGTTGGTTGCGGGTCGTGAAATGCCGGTCGTGCCTGCACACCGCCGATGCGCAGCGGATCGAATCCCCGGTGCTGTCGGGGGAGTTGTAGTGCAAAGGCAGGCAATCGGCGAGATCGACCTGCCCGACGCCGTGCTGAGCACCGTCGTCGAACGTTGGGCGGCCCGCGATCCCGACCGGGTGTGCATCGTGCAGGACGACGGGACCGAGATCACCTACCGCGACCTCGACCAGCATGCCGCGGCCGTTGCCGCGACGCTGCGGGAGCGCGGCGTGGCGGCCGGCGATCGGGTGCTGACGTTGATCCCCAACGATGTTCGTGCGGTCTATGTGATGTTGGGCCTGAGCAAGATCCGGGCCATCGAGGTGCCGATCAATCCCGGTCTGGTCGGGGCCAGTTTGCGCCACGTCCTGCACGACGCCGCGCCCAGGGCGGCGGTCATCGATGCCCGACGACGCGGCGAGATCGAGGCGGCGCTGCCGGCGGGCTGCGGTCCGATCGTCGCGGTCTTGCCGGATTGCGGTGCAACTCCGGACACTCCGGACGTCCTCGACGCCCTCATCGAGAACAGCGCCGCGGTCGTGAAGACCTCCGCCATCGGGCCGGATACCGCATCGATCATGTACACCTCGGGAACCACGGGCCTGCCCAAGGGTGCCGTACTGCCGCATCGCGCCACGGTTCGCATGGGGGAGCGCACCGTGCAGGCCCTCGGGCTGACCCCAGAGGACACCTTGATCACCGTGCTGCCGCTGTTCCACGGCGGCGGCAGGTACATGAACGTGGGTGCCTGCCTGATCTCGGGTGCGCGACTGGTGCTGACCCGAAAGTTCAGCGCGAGCAACTTCTGGGATCAGGCCCGCAGCCACCGCGTGACCGTCGCGCACATGGTGGTGTCGATGGCGCATTTCCTGTTGGCGCAACCGGAGTCGTATCGCGATCGCGACCACCGCATCACCCGCGCGTTGATCGTGCCGGCACCGCAGACGCTGGTTGCCGCTTTCGCAGAACGCTTCGGCATCCCGATCTTCGAGATGTACGGCGCCACCGAGATCAACATCCCGATCCTGAACTCGGCGGAGGCCACCGTGCCCCTGGGCTCCTGCGGCCGGGCCGCCGCGCCCTACCGGGTTCGTGTCGTCGACGAGTACGATCGTGCGCTGCCGCCAGGGGAGGTCGGCGAGCTCTGCATCAGCTGCGAGGAACCGTGGTCGATGTCCACCGGTTACTGGAATCAGCCGGATGAAACCCTGAACGTGACGCGGAACTTCTGGTTCCACACCGGCGATGCGGGGCGGATCGACGAGGACGGCTACGTCTACTACGTCGACCGCCTCAAAGAGATGATTCGTCGCCGTGGAGAGAACATCTCGCCGCGCACGGTGGAGGACGCCATAGCTCCCATCGACGGCGTGGTGGAGTGCGGTGCCTACCCGGTGCCCTCCGAGTTCGGCGAGGACGAGATCGCTGTGGCGGTGGTCGCCGAGCCGGGCCGTGCTCCGAGCCTGGCGGCCATCGCCGCGGTCTGCGCTGAGGCGTTGCCCCGCTTTGCGATACCGCGCTACATCCGCTTCGTCGACGATCTGCCGAAGACCGAAACCGCCAAGGTCCAGAAGTACAAGCTCAAACAGCAGGGCCTGGCAGATGCGGTGGAACTACCGCAACTCACCGATCAAGGAGTACGTGAATGAAGTTGGACGGCCGCTGCGCCATCGTGACCGGCGCCGCTTCCGGGATGGGCCGGGCCACGGCGCAAACCCTGCACGACGCGGGCGCGAACGTGGTGCTGCTCGATGTCACCGAGGAACCGCTGGCGAAGATCGCCGCCGAACTCGGCGACAGGGCCGTTGCGGTACGCGCGGATGTCAGTGCTGCCGATGAGGTCGAGAACGCGGTCCGCACCGCCACCGAGCAGTTCGGTACCGTGCATGCCGCGGTCAATTGCGCGGGGATCCCGTCGATGATGAAGACCGTCGCCAAGGGTGGCGTCCCGCACAGCCTCGAGGTATGGCAGCGCGTGATCGATGTCAACCTCACCGGGGTCTTCAACGTGGTACGGCTGGCGGCCGCCCAGATGGTCACCAACGAGCCCGACCCGGACACCGCCGAGCGCGGCGTGTTGGTCAACATCGCCTCCGGTGCGGCGTGGGACGGCACTCGGGGCACCGTCGCCTACTCGGCGAGCAAGGCCGGCGTGGTGGGCATGTCGATGCCGATCGCCCGCGATCTCGCTAAGGACGGGATTCGTTGTGTATCAGTGGTTCCCGGGATATTCGAGACCGGGATGGCGGGGGAGGTGTCCGAGACGGTCCTGACCTCGCTGCAGGAATCGGTGCTCTTTCCCCAGCGGATGGGCGACCCTCCCGAGATCGGTCGGCTGATCGAGCACATCATCACCAATGCCTATTTCAACGCCACCTGCATCAGCTTGGATGCCGGGCTGCGCGCTCGCCATTAGGAGCTGATCAATCTCATGTCGAACATCTTGGAAACGTACCGGCGCGGCAGAGTGCAGTGGCTGCGCTTCAACCGGCCGGAAGTCCTCAATGCACTCAACAGTGAACTGCTCAATGCGCTGCGGGATGCGCTGGAACAAGCCAGCGCTGATCCGGATGTGCGGGTCATCGCCCTCACCGGCGCCGGCCGCGCCTTCAGCGCGGGCGGTGATCTCAAGTTCGTGCTGGGCGAGGTAGAGGAAGGCGCCACCGGTCCGGATGGGGTGGCAACCAGCGTCCCGGCCTTCACCGCACTGCGCAACTGCCCCAAACCGGTGATCGCCGCGGTCAACGGGCCCGCGGTGGCCGGCGGCTTCGAACTGCTGTTATTCTGCGACGTCCTCTTCGCTGCCGAGAGCGCCACGTTCGCCGACGGGCACGCCAACTACGGACTATTGCCGGCCGGTGGGGGCGCGGCCGTGCTGCCCCGACGGATCGGCCCGCAACGCGCCAAAGCCTTGTTGTTCAGCGGGGATCCGGTGTCCGCCGAGACCATGCGGGACTGGGGGATGGTGTACCAGGTGGTGCCCGACGACCAGTTGCAGGCCTGCGTGGAGCAGTTCTGCACCAAGATCGCCCAGAAGAGTCCGTTGGTTCTGCAGGGTATGAAGGAGGCGGCCAACGCCGCGCTGGATCACAACGAGGACCTCGGGCTTCGGCACGAAATGCTGCTGTTGCGAAACCACATGAGCAGCAAAGACTTCCATGAGGGGCTGACGGCCTTCACGCAGAAGCGCGCCCCCGTTTTCGAAGGACGGTAGGACATGGACGCATACATTCTCGGGGTCTACGCGACCGGCGTGGGCAAGTTCACGGACAAGGGCCCCAAGGACCTGACCCGCGAGGCCTACCTCGGGGTGCTTGCCGACGCGAAGCTCGCGGTCACCGACGCGATCGGCGCGGCCTGGTTCTCCAACATGCTGATGGAGAACCAGGGCCAGCCCTACCTCAAGGGTCAGTTGTGTTTCACCCCGTTGGTCAATGACGGACTGTTCCCGCGCGGGGCGCCGGTGACCAACGTCGAGGGCGGTTGCGCCGCGGGATCTCAGGCGTTCGGCAATGCCCTGCGCGAGGTGCAGTCGGGGCACAGCGACGTGGCATTGGCGATCGGCGTGGAAAAGATGGTCGATCCGGAGAATCCGCGGGCGGCGCTGCGCGGGATGGAGGGAGCACTCGACTGGCTGGATCCGCAGTCGTGGCGCGACCTGTATGCGCGCACCGCGGTGGCCAACGGGATGAAATTCGAGACCGCCCCGGAGCGCAGTTTGGCAATGGACCTCTACGGCATGTGGGCCCACACCCACATGCGGGCGTACGGCACCACGGCTGAGCAGCTCGCCATCGCGGCGGCCAAGAATCACAACAACTCGGTGCACAATCCGCGGGCGCAGTACCGATTCCCGCTGACGGTGCCGCAGGTGCTCAAGGACCGGATGGTCAGCGACCCGCTGACCCGGGCAATGTGTGCCCCGGTCGGCGACGGCGCCGCCGCAGTCCTGATCTGCTCGCAGTCCTACCTCGACAACTGTGCGGCCGAGGTGCGTAGGCGGGCCGTGCGGATTCGTGCCAGCGAGGTGGCGTGCGGCGTGTTCGACGCCTCGTGGGAGGACGACCGGGCGCCGGTGATCGCCGGTCGCCGCGCCTTCCGGAGCGCGGGTCTGACGCCAGCGGACATCGACCTGGTCGAACTGCACGATGCCAGTTCGTTCGCCGAGATCCACATCCTCGAAGACCTCGGCTTCTGCGGACGCGGCGAAGGCGGCGCGTTCACCGCGTCGGGAGCGACCGCGATCGGCGGCGAACTTCCGGTCAATCCTTCAGGTGGCCTGGTGTCCCGTGGACACCCGATCGGTGCCACCGGGTTGATGATGCTCAACGAGATCTCGATCCAGCTGCGCGGCGAGGCCGGCGGTAACGCGGTGGTCGACCCGCGCTTCGGCCTGGCCGAGAACGGCGGCGGGGTCATCGGGAACGACAACGCCGTGTGCGCGGTGACCATCTTGGAGCGCCCGGACCGCTGAACCGGTTGACACAGCGCCGACGCGGCGCCCCATGCTGCCGCGCCGGCACCGCCGGGATATCCGTCCGAAAACCTGAATAAATACTCTCTGGTCAGATAGGTTTGGGCCCCGTAACGGGTCCACCGACGGCGTGGTCGCGTGGCTCGCTGTCCATGGCCTCGACCGCCGTTCCGTTCGAGCCGGCGTTGGCCGGTGGTGCCCCGTGGCGGGATGCTGGCTCGGTCCTTCAAAGCAGCTGTAGATCAGCGTATTAACGGCGTGAGGTCCCGTGGCTTCCAGCGGGTTCGACGGTGCTGGCGCAATCAGCCGGGCGGGGCGGCAACTTGGACGGAGTCATCCTTGACAGCGCTGGACCCGCTGGTTAATCTCCGTCTAATAACTTTACCAACTAGTAAAGCTTCACTGGGTGGCGACGAATGCAGGAACGGTCCGGGGTGGTCCTGGGCCGTGGGCGTTTGTTGCCACCCGGGTCGGCGTGTGGTGTCGACCCTTGACACCCGAAGTGACACAGCTTACGTTCAGGGCAACTTTACCGGCTGGCCGGTAAAGCTCGCGGGAAAGGTGGACGCACGTGGCTGACCTGCGGCTAGGAACCGACTGCGATGCCTTCGAGGTTGCGTGTCGGGTACCGGAAGGGAAGGGGGTTCGGCTGTGACGATCACTCAGGCGGCCGCACGACCGGTGCGAGCGATCGGCGAGTTCTTTCTCATGTCGGCCGATACGCTGCGCCTGATCTTCAAGCCGCCGTTCGCCTGGCGTGAATTTCTGGCCCAGACCTGGTTTGTCGCACGGGTTTCGATCTTGCCGACGGTCATGTTGGCCATTCCGTTCACGGTGCTGACGGTGTTCACGCTGAACATTTTGTTCGTCGAGATCGGCGCGGCCGACTTCTCCGGGACTGGCGCCGCGCTGGGCGCGGTCACCCAGATTGGACCGATCGTGACGGTGTTGGTGATCGCCGGCGCGGGCGCCACGGCAATGTGTGCCGATCTGGGATCCCGCACCATCCGTGAGGAACTCGACGCTATGCGGGTGCTGGGCATCGATCCGGTACAGGCCCTGGTGGTACCCAGAGTGCTGGCCGCAACCCTGGTTTCGTTCCTGTTGGCTTCGGTCGTCACGATCGTCGGGATCGTCGGCGGCTTCTTCTTCTCGGTCTACGTCCAGCACGTCACCCCCGGGGCGTTCGTCGCCGGGATGACACTGTTGATCGGGCTTCCCGAGGTCATCGTGTGCCTGGTGAAGGCTTCCATATTCGGTCTGGCCGCCGCCCTGATCGCTTGCTACAAGGGTATTTCGGTGGGCGGCGGGCCGGCGGGGGTCGGCAACGCCGTCAATGAAACGGTCGTCTACTCCTTCATGGCGCTGTTCGTGATCAACGTGGTCGCCACCGCCGTCGCGGTGAAGGTGACGCTATGACCGCCACCGCACCCACGAAGCCGAGCAGCCAGTTCCCGAGGACCCAGCGGACGCTATCGCGCTGGGCGGAAAGCTGGAACCGACTCGGTCGCCAGACGCAGTTCTACGGCTACGCGCTGCGGGGTATCGGGGACGCCGTCGTCAACTACAAAGTCGAGTTGCTGCGCCTGATCGCCCAGATGAGCCTCGGCATGGGGGCCTTGGCGATCATCGGCGGAACCCTGGTCATCGTCGGTTTTCTCACCCTGTCGGCCGGCGCGTGGATCGCCGTGCAGGCCTACAACCAATTGGCCGATGTCGGGGTGGAGGCGCTGGCCGGATTCACCTCGGCGTTCCTCAACGTACGGATCACCTCACCGGCTGTGGCGGGTGTCGGACTGGCTGCCACGGTCGGCGCCGGTGCCACCGCGCAGTTGGGTGCCATGCGCATCAACGAGGAAATCGATGCCCTCGAGGTGATGGGTATCCGATCGATCGCCTACCTGGTTTCCACGCGCGTGTTGGCCGGCGTGCTGGTGGTGATTCCGCTGTACTGCATCGCCGTTCAGGTCGCCTTTGTCGCGGCCCGGGTCGGCACCACCTTCTTCTACGGGCAGTCCAGCGGCGTCTACGACCACTACTTCACAACCTTTCTCAACCCGGTCGACCTCATCTGGTCGTTCCTGCAGGCGATCGCGATCGCGGTGGTGGTGATGCTGGTGCACACCTATTACGGGTTCACCGCCTCCGGCGGCCCCGCGGGGGTGGGCGAAGCCGTCGGCCGCGCGGTGCGCGCGTCGCTGGTGGTATCCGCGTTCGTGACATTGCTTGTGTCCCTGTCCATCTATGGACAATCCGGCAACTTCAACCTGGCGGGGTAGCCCATGGAACTCCGGCATGATCGAGCCCTGCACCCCGGTTGGTGGACGTTGGTCCTGTTCACGGTCATCACCGCCATGGTGGTGGGGACCTGGGCGATGTTCACCCGTTCGTTCACCCCGCGCATCGCGGTCACCGTCACCTCGGACCGCTCCGGCCTGGTCTTGGAAAGCGGTGCGAAGGTGAAGATGTCCGGCATCCAGATCGGCTCCGTCAGCGCCATCCAGGGCGGCCACCAGCCGGTCCGCCTGGAACTGAACATCGACCCTGAGCAGGCGCAGTACATCCCGGCCAATGTCACCGCACAGATCAAGGCCACCAGCGCATTTGGCGCCAAATACGTCGACCTGGTGTACCCCGACGCAGCCGCCGACCAGTCGCTGCGCGCCGGGGCGGTGATCCCGGCGGACAACGTCAGCACCGAGGTCAACACGGTATTCCAAAATCTCACCGACGTGCTCGCACACGTTGACCCGGTCAAGCTCAACGGGGTGCTCGCGGCGGTGGCCGAAGGCGTTCGGGGACAGGGGGAGAACCTGGGCCGGGCCACGACGGCCGCCGACAACGTGCTCCGGGCATTGAATCCGCGGGCCGAGACGATCCGGGCCGACTGGCAGGCCGTGCAAGGCTTCAGCGACACCTACAGCGCCGCGGCCGCGGACATCCTCGCGGTGCTCGACGCCGCCACCACCACCGCGACGACGATCACCAGCCATTCGGACCACCTCGACAACCTCTTGATCAATCTCGCCGGAATGTCGCGCAGCGGCACCGATCTGCTGGGGCCGAACAAGGACGCCCTGGTCAACGCCGTCAACGTCCTCGAACCCACGACGCGCCTGGTGCACAAGTACGACCCGCAGCTGACCTGCATGCTGGTGGGCGGGCATTGGTTCCTGGAGAACGGCGGCTACGACGTCACCGGCGGGATCAACGGGAAGTCCGTCTCCACCGACGTCGCGCTGTTGCTCGGCGACGACCCCTATCGGTATCCCGAGCACCTGCCGATCGTGGGGGCCAAGGGCGGTCCCGGGGGAGCGCCCGGCTGTGGATCGCTGCCCATCGTGGACAACAACTTCCCTCTCCGCCAGCTGATCACCAACACCGGTTGGGGAACCGGATTGGACATTCGGCCGAACCCGGGCATCGGGATACCCGGCTACGCCAACTACTTCCCCTCCACCCGTGGGGTGCCCGAGCCACCCAGCATCCGCTACCACGGCCCGCCGGCCCCGGGCCCGATTCCCTATCCGGGTGCGCCGGCCTACGGTGCGCAGCTCTACGCACCCGACGGGACGCCGTTGTGGCCGGGGTTGCCGCCGGCCCCGCCACCCGGGCAGCCCCGGGAACCCGGCCCGCCGCCGCCCGGAAGCGAACCGTTCAATCCGCCGGCACCTCAGTGAAGGACACGTCGCTGCGATGAAAGTCGAAATGCGCCATATTATTTGGCGTTTGGCCATATTTCTGACGGTCAGCCTGCTCGCACTGTTCGCCATGTTCGCCGTGTTCGCTCAGCTGCGCTTCACGGCCGAACGGGACTACCGTGCCGAGTTCAGCAACGTCACGGGCCTGGAGAGTGGCGACTTTGTCCGCGTCGCGGGAGTCGAGGTCGGCAAGGTCACATCGATTACTCTGCAGCCCGATTCGAGCCTGCTGGTGCAGTTCACCGCCAGCGATGCCGTGGTGCTGACCGAAGGCAGCCGCGCCGTGATCCGCTACGACGACTTGATCGGCGGGCGCTACCTCGGTCTCGAGGAAGGCCCCGGCGCAACGGCGAAGCTGGCGCCGGGAGACACCATCCCGCTGGCGCAGACCGCACCCGCTCTGGACCTCGACGCGCTGGTCGGCGGGTTCCGGCCGCTGTTCCGCGCCTTGGATCCCGACCAGGTCAACGCCCTGAGCGGCCAGCTGATCCACGCCTTCCAGGGGCAGGGCGCCACGATCAACTCCTTGTTGTCGCACACCGCGGCCCTGACCAACACGCTCGCGGACCGGGACCAACTCATCGGTGAAGTGATCGCAAATCTGCACACCGTGCTGGGTGCGTTCGGCGACCAGAGTCAGCAGTTCGACAGGGGAGTGACAGCGTTGGCCGAACTTGTCGACGGTTTGGCAGTCCGCAAAACCGACATCAGTGCCGCGGTGGCGCACGCAGATTCGGCGGCGGGCTCCATTGCGGACCTGTTGCAGCAGGCCCGCCCGCCACTGACGAAGGTGGTGGCGGAGACCGACCGCACCGCCGGGTTGGTGGTGGCCGACCACGAGTATGTCGACGAACTGCTCGACACGCTGCCCGAGGCCTACCAGGCCCTGGGTCGCCAGGGGCTGTACGGCGACTTCTTCAGCTTCTATCTGTGCGACATCGTCCTCAAACTGAACGGGAAGGGCGGACAACCGGTGTTCGTGAAGGTCGCCGGTCAGAGCACCGGGAGGTGTGCGCCGCGATGACCACCTCGATGAGACGAAACCCGCTGGTCGTCGGGGCCGCCGGCATCGTCAGCGTCCTGGCGCTGGCCATCGGCGCGCTGCAATACGACAAGCTGCCGTTCCTCAACCAGGGCAACGACTTTTCGGGCTACTTCAGTGAAGCGGGCGGCATCACCACCGGTGCCGACGTCCAAGTGTCGGGGCTCAAGGTCGGATCGGTGTCCGGGATAGAACTCGACGGGCCGCGGGTCTGGGTGAGCTTCCGCGTCGCCCCGGACGTTCACCTCGGTGACCGTACCGAGGCGGCCATCAAGACTCAGACGATCCTCGGTGCCAAGGTTCTCGAGCTCACGCCGCGCGGGGATCAACCGCTCGACGGACCGATCCCCTTGGACCGCACCCGTGCGCCCTACGACCTGCCCGACGCGCTCGGCGACCTGACCACCGCGATCAGCGGGCTGGACACACACCAACTGTCGGACTCGTTGCGGGTGCTGGCGCAGACGTTCCAGGACTCCCCGCCGGATCTCGAGATCGCCGTCGAGGGGGTCTCCCGGTTTGCCGAAACCCTCAACAAGCGCGACGACCAGCTGCGCAACCTCCTGCACAACGCGAACAAGGTGACGTCGGTCCTCGCGGAGCGAACCGGTCAGGTGGTTGACCTCATCGCCGACAGCAATGCGCTGCTGGTGGCGCTGCGCTCGCAAAGCCAAGCGCTGGACCGCATCTCGGGAAGCATCGCCGCGGTCGCCGAGCAGATCAGCGGATTCATCAGCGAGAACCGCCAGACGTTGCGGCCGGCCCTGGAGAAGCTCAACGGAGTGCTGGCCATCGTCGACAATCGCAAGGAAGACGTACAGGAGTCGATCAAGCTGCTGAACTCCTATGCGATGTCGCTCGGTGAATCGGTGTCCACGGCACCGTTCTTCTCGGCCTATATCGCGAACCTGCTGCCCGGTCAGTTCGTGCAGCCGTTCGTCGACGCGGCCTTCTCGGATCTGGGGCTGGACCCGAGCGTGCTGCTGCCCTCCGAGCGCACCGACCCACCCACCGGCCAGGCCGCGACGCCCGCACTGCCCGTGCCCTTCCCACGCACGGGCCAGGGCGGCGAGCCCAGGATGACGCTGCCCGATGCGATCACCGGCAAGCCCGGCGACCCGCGGTATCCCTACCGCGAACCCCCGCCGGCACCCGCACCCGGTGGTCCGCCGCCCGGGCCGCCGGCCGAAACGCCGCCGGCGCTGGCCTCGGTACCCGAACCCACGCCGAGTCCGGTCCATGTGCCGGTGCCCAACGAGGTAGCACCGTCCGGAGAGGAGACACCGTGACCACATCGACGAAGTACCGGCTGGGGACCGCGGTCGTCCTGATCGCCGTACTCATCGGCGCGCTGGTCACGGTCTGGCCCGGCGATGGGCTGCGGCGCATCACGGTGGAGGGCTACTTCGCCAACAGCAACGGCATTTTCGTCGGCGACGAGGTGCGCATCCTGGGGGTGACCGTCGGCAAGATCGAGTCCATCGAACCGCAGGCGACCCGGGTGAAGATCCGGTTCTCCTACCCGGCGAAGTACGAAGTCCCCGCCGACGCGAAGGCGGTGATCCTGTCGCCCTCGCTGGTCACCGCCCGAGCCATCCAGCTGACCCCCGCCTACACCGGGGGGCCGCTACTCGAGGACGGCGCCGTCATCCCCGAGGAGCGCACCGCGGTCCCGGTGGAATGGGACGACTTCCGTGAGCAACTGGAGCGGTTGACCGAGACCCTGCAACCGACGGAGGCCGGGGGAGTGAGCACCCTCGGTTCCTACATCAACACCGCGGCGGACAACGTACGCGGCCAGGGAGCCGACATCCGCAACGCCGTCGTGCAACTGGCGCAGGCATTCTCGATGCTCGGCGACCACAGCGACGATGTCTTCTCCACCGTCGAGAACCTGTCGGTACTGGTGTCGGCGCTGACCAACAGCACCGACCTGATGCGCTACCTCAACCAGAACATCGCCTCGGTGACCGGCTTGCTCGCCAACGACCCGGACGAGGTGTCGCAGGCCGTGCGCAACCTCAATTCGGTGGTCGCCGACGTAGGCTCCTTCGTCGCCGATAACCGCGAGACGATCGGGACCACGACCGACAAGCTGGCCTCGGTCAGCCAAGCGCTGCACGACAGCCTCGACGACATCAAGCAGACCCTGCACCTGACGCCCAATGTTTTCCAGAACTTCCTGAACATCTACCAACCGGCCCAGGGCACGATGTCCAGCGCCCTGGTGATCACCAACTTCGCCGACCCGATCGGATTCATCTGCGGTGCCGTACAGGCAGCATCGCGGTTGGGTGCCGAACAGTCCGCCAAGCTCTGCGCCCAGTACCTGGCGCCGATCGTCAAGAACCGGCAATACAACTTCCCGCCGATCGGGGAGAACCTTTTCGTCGGGCCCGCGGCACGTCCCAACGAGATCACCTACAGCGAGGATTGGCTGCGGCCGGACTACATCCCACCGAACAACATCCCACCGAACAACATCCCACCGAACAACATCCCACCGAACGATAGCCTGGAATCCCTGATGCTGCCCTCCGGGAGCGGATCATGAGGGCAACGGTGGCCACGACCGCGCTGGCGATCGCCACCGCGCTGGCGGTATCCGGTTGCTCGGAGTGGCAGGGCGCCAACACGTTACCGCTCCCGGGGACCGCGGGCGGCGGGCCCGGCGCCTACACCGTGCAGGCGCAACTTCCCGACGTCGACAACATCGAGCGCAACTCCCGGGTGCGGGTCGGCGATGTCACGGTCGGCAACGTCACCAAGATCGAGTTGCAGGACTGGCACGCGCTGGTGACGATGCGGCTCGACGGCGATGTCGAGTTGCCGGCGAACGCCACCGCGACCGTCGGCCAGACCAGCCTGCTCGGTTCCCTGCACATCGAACTCGCACCGCCCACCGAGGTGCCGGCGACGGGGCGGCTGCAGGACGGGGCGCTGATCCCGCTGGCCTCGGGTAGCCGTTATCCCTCGACCGAGCAGGCGCTGGCCGCGGTCTCGCTGCTGCTCAACCAAGGCGGGATCGGCAACATTCAGGACATCACCCAGGCGTTGAGCACGGCCTTCGCCGGTCGGGAAGATGACCTGCGCAGCCTGATCGAGCAGGTCGACCTGTTCATCGAGCATGGCGAGAACCAGACCGAGGAGATCATCGGTGCCGTCGAGAGCCTCAACTCGCTCGTCGGTCAGGTGGCCGCGCAACGCCCCGTCGTCGACACCGCGCTGCGCACCCTGCCCGAGGCCCTGACCGTCCTGCAGGACCAGCGTGACACCCTCACCGACGCGCTGCACCAGATGGGCCGGTTCAGCGAATTGGCCGGGGAATCGGTCGATCTGACCAAGGAGAACCTGGTCAAGGAACTCGAGGACCTGGGGCCGGTGCTGAAGTCGCTGGCCGATGCGGGACCGTCGCTGACAAGGTCCCTGAGCTTCTACTCGACGTTCCCCTGGCCCAAGGAGACCATCACCAAGTGGCAGCGGGGCGACTATTCCAACCTCAGCGCGGTGATCGACCTGACGCTGAGCCGGCTGGACTCCTCGTTCTTCACCGGTACCCGTTTCGAGGGCGACCTGACGCTGCTGGAGTTGCAGTGGGGCCGCACCATCGGACAACTCCCGAGCCCCTACACGGCCGGCAACCCACTGATCGTCCCCTACCGAATGGACCAGGGCCGCTGACATGCGCATGAGTAAACGGATCTGGATGCAACTGGCCGTCGTTGGCGCGGTATCGACGCTGGCCTTCGTGTCGCTGATGCTGGTCTACATCAAGTTGCCGAGCCTGGCGTTCGGCATCGGAACCTACCGGGTCACCGTCGAATTACCCGAGGCCGCCGGCCTTTACGAACGCGCGAACGTGACCTACCGCGGCACCGCGGTCGGGGAGGTCACCTCGGTGGACCTGATGCGCGGCGGGGGCGTGCGAGCGCAACTGAAGCTTAACTCGCACACCAAGATCCCGGCCGACCTCGACGCCCAGGTGCACAGCCAGACCGCCGTAGGCGAGCAGTTCATCACGCTATTGCCCCGCGGCGGCGACGGCCCCGACCTCGAAGACGGCGACGTGATCACCGTCGAGCGCACGTCGGTCCCACCCGATATCAACGATCTGCTCGATGCCACGAATGCGGGACTGGCGGCCGTGCCGCAGGACAATCTGAAGACCCTCGTCGACGAGGCCTACCTCGCCGTCGGTGGTCTGGGACCGGAGATCTCGCGACTGGTCAGGGGTTCGGTCGCGGTCGCCCTGGAGGCCGAGCAGAACCTGGACGCCTGGACTGCGTTGCTGGACAACGCCGCCCCGGTCCTCAACACCCAGACCGAGACCTCCGACGCGGTGCGCACCTGGGCGGCCAACCTCGCCACCGTCACCGACCAGATTCGCGACACCGACGGCGAGGTGCGCGGGGTGCTCGAGCACGGCGGTCCCGCGCTGGCCGAGACGCGTGAGCTTTTCGACCGGGTCGCACCCGCGTTGCCGGTCGTGCTGGCCAACCTGGTCAGTGTCGGCGAGGTCGCGGTCACCTACCGCGACAACATCGAACAATTGCTGGTGCTGCTGCCGCAGGGCGCGGCCGCCATGCAGGCGATCGGGGTGGCCAACCGCAATACCAAACAGGACTACGCGGGCGCCTATCTGAGCTTCAACCTCAACGTGAACCTCCCGCCGCCGTGCACCACCGGATTCCTGCCGGTCCGCCAGCAGCGCGTGGCGTCGCTGCAGGACTACCCGGACCGGCCCGCCGGCGACCTGTACTGCCGGACGCCGCAGGATTCGCCGTTCAACGTGCGCGGCGCGCGCAACACCCCGTGCGTGACGCGCCCGGGCAAGCGGGCACCGACGTGGCAGATGTGCGAGAGCGATGAAGAGTACGTGCCGCTCAACAACGGGTTCAGCTGGAAGGGCGATCCCAACGCGACGCTGTCCGGGCAGGACATTCCGCAGTTGACGCCGGATCCGGTGCCGCCCGTCGCGTTCGCCGAGTACGACCCGGCGACCGGCACCTACGTCGGTCCGGACGGACAGACCTTCACCCAGTCGAACCTGGCGCCGAACCCCGAGGGCAAGCGGACCTGGCAGAGCCTGCTCACCCCGTGATCTCGGTGCGCTGGGTTGCGGACGCCGCAACCTAGCGCACCGAAATCGCTTGGGGGTCAGCGGTAGCGACTGCGGATCTCGCGGCGTAACACCTTGCCGATCGGGGTCTTCGGCAACGCCTCCACGAATTCGACGCTGGTGACCTTCTTGTAGGAGCCGAGCCGTTCACGCGTCCAGGCGATCAGGTCGTCCGCGGAAACCGTTCCGGCAGCGCCTTCTTCGAGCACCACGTCGGCGTGCGGGGTCTCGACCCACTTGTCGTGCGGAATACCCACGACCGCAGCCTCGCGGACGGCGGGGTGTTCGACCAGGGCGTTCTCGACCTCGGCCGGCCAGATGTTGAACCCGCCGGAGATGATCATGTCCTCCTTGCGATCAGCGAGAAACAGGAACCCCTCGCTGTCCAACCAGCCCATGTCGCGGGTCCGCACCCAACCGTCCGCGGTCACGCGCTGCGCGGTGACCTCCGGCGCCCGCCAGATCTCCTTCATCCGCCCCGGCGAACTGACGACGATCTCGCCGATTTCCCCGGGCGGCAGGACGTTGTCCTCCTCGTCGAGGATTCGGATTCCGGAGTTCGGCGTCGCCCTGCCTGCCGACCGCAGGCGACGGCGCTGTTCGGGGGTGCCGTCCACGACATGGTGCTCGGGCAGCAGCGCCGCCACCGGAATCGCTTCGCTCTGGCCGTAGCTCTGATACATCACGTTGCCCCAGAGCTTCAGCGCGGCGACCAAGGTCGTTTCCGGTATCGGAGATGCGCCGTAGAGGATCGCACGCAGACTGGACAGATCCCGCGCTCCGGCGTCGGGGTGGGTGGTGATCATCTGCACCATGGTGGCCACCAGCAGCGTGAGCGTGACGCGTTCCTGTTCCACCAGTTCCAAGAACTTTCCGGCGTCGAAAGCCGGCATGACGACGATGGTGCCGCCGGCCGCGAGGGTCGGCCAGACCGGGACGCTGGCCGCGTGGGTCAGCGGACTCGCCGCAAGGTAGCGGTCCTGCGCGGTCAGGGGTGGCGAGATGTCGGCCAGGACCTCGTCACCGGCATCCATCCACGAACCCAGTGTGTGCAGGATGCCCTTGGGTAGACCGGTGGTACCCGCGGAGAACCGGATCTGGTGCGGGTCCTCCGGCGCGGGTTCGGAGTCCAGCTCGTCGGCAGCGGCAGCGCTCAACAGTGCCTCGTAGTCGTGGGCCGAGGGCACCACATCGGCGCCGAGAACCACCACGGTGCGGATGGACGGACAGTCCCCGAGTACTGGTGCCAGTGTGTGGAAGTACTTGTCCTGCAGAATGATCGCTGCGGGTTCGGTGAGCTCGATGAGATAGCGATGCCGCTCCGGGCCGTCGTGGGTGTACAGCGGGCAGCGCACATAGCCGCCCAGCGTCAGGCCGGCCAGCATCTCGAGCGTCTCGAAGCAGTTGTCCGCCGCGACGGCGACCCGGTCGCCGGCGTCGACGCCGTGGGTCCGCAGCGCATTGGCGAGTCGCTTTGCGCGGTCATATAATTCGGCGTGGGTCTGCGTCCTCCCCTCGAACCGGAGGGCGGCCTTGTGGCCGGCGGTCGCGGCATTTCGGCGCAGTACCTCGGCGGGATTCGTCACGACGAGTCTCCTGACTTCGTTGGATTCACAGACGTGGGCGGCGCGACGGGACGCCCAAGCATTACTCGCCGGTTAGATTGTGCCGGCGTCACACGACGTGGGAGAAGGGCCGACTCAGTCGAGGATGTAGCCGCTGAGCATCCCCAGCACCTGATCCACGAGTTGCTCGGCGGGGACGCGGCCGGTGGTGTGGAACCAGCGGGCGATGGACAACAACATCCCGTTGAGCAGGTGCGCGGAGATGCCGATGTCGAGATCGTCTCGGATGACGCCCGATTCGACGCACTTGTGCAGCAACTTCTCGGTGGCGTGGTTGACGTCGCGGGCCCAGGACCGGTAATTGCGCAACGCCTGCGGCGAAAGCTGATGCTGATCGGCGGTGAGAACGGCGTAGTACGTCCGATAGGTGATCGCCGATTCGACGTGGACGCGGATGAAGGCGACGAGCTTGTCACGAGGCGGATCATCGTTGGTGAGAATCTGGTCGATGTTGTGTCGAAGCGGATAGATCACCTGCTCGACGATGGTTTCCAGCAACCAGCGCTTCGAGTCGACGTACTGGTACACCGTCGGTTTGCTGACCCCGGCCTCGGCGGCGATGTCGGCAATCGTCGCGTCGACGTAGCCGACCCGCTGAAACACCCGTGCCGCGGCATCCACCAGTTCCTGCACGGTGGTGACGCGTCGGCGTGCCATCCGGACTCCCTCCCGCTGCGCCAGCGCGCATTCCATTCTCGCTAGTAAAGATAACTGTACTGGTCGGACTGCTCATCGGGGAAGTAGGCGGGTCGCCGCGTCGAGGCGAATGCACTCGCCGTTGAGGTATTCGTTCTCCACCAGGTGCCGCGCCAGCCGGGCGAATTCGTCCGGACGGCCCAGGCGCTTGGGTTCGAGCACCGACTCGAGCAACCCGTCGCGGACCGGGTCGGGCAGCCCGGCCGACATCGGGGTGTCGAACAGGCCGGGTGCGATGGCGTTCACCCGAATTCCGCTGCCGGCCAGGTCGCGCGCCACCGGCAAGGTGAGCCCGATGACGCCCGCCTTGCTCGCGCTGTAGGCCGCCTGCCCGCTCTGGCCGTCGTAGGCCGCGCCGGAGGCGGTGTTGACGATGACGCCCCGTTCGCCGTCCTCGGGTTCGTTGCGGAGCATGGCCGCCGCGCTGACCCGCATGGCGTTGAACGTTCCGACCAGGTTGACCCCGACGGTCCGCTCGAACGCGTCCAGTTCGGCCGGCCGCCCCCGCGACACCAACTTCGCGGCGGTGACCACCCCGGCGGTGTTGATGTCGAAGTGCAACGCGCCGAAGGCATCCAGGACCGCATCGATGGCTTGTTCCATCGCGGCCGCGCACGTGATGTCGGCCGGTACGGCCAGCGCATCGGGCAAGCCCGCCGCCACCTGGCGCGCCGCGTCCTCGTCGCGGTCGATGACGGCGATTCGCCCACCGGCGGCCGCGAACTCGGCACACACCGCGCGGCCCAGCCCCGACCCGCCGCCGACCACGACGGCGACCTTGTTCTCGATCTGCATGATTACGCCCCGACGAACTTCGGTTCGCGACGTTCGCCGAAGGCTCGCAACCCCTCGGCGAAGTCGGTACTGCGCGCGTACTCCGTACACGCCTCGAGTTCCGCCGCGAGCGCGGCCGGCAAGCTCTGGTCCGAGCCGTTGTCGACCAGGCGCTTCATCCCGGTGATACCCAGCGGGCTGTGCCGCGCGATGCGTTCGACGAGCGCGCCTACCGCCGCGCCCAGTTCGTCGGCCGGCGCCACCTCGGTCACCAGGCCGGCCTCGTACATCCGTTGCGCCGTCCAGCTTTCGGCGGTGAACAGCAGTTGCTTGGCCCGGTTGGGCCCGATCTTGCGCGGCAGTCGGGTGGCGCCGCCGGCGGCCGGGAACAGCCCGTACCGGGCGTGGCCGTCGCTGAACGCCGCGTCGGTGGTGGCGATGACGAGGTCGCAGGCGAGCACGAGTTCCAGGCCCCCGGCCACCGCGATGCCCTGCACCGCGGCGATCACCGGTTGCGGGTGCTCGGTGATCCGATCGAACAACGCGGCGGCGGCTTTCAGGAACTCCACGACGCTGCTGTGATCGTCCATCGCGCCCACGCGTTTGAGATCCGCGCCGGCGCAGAAGGCGGTGCCGGTCGCGCCGATCACCACGGCCCGCACGGCCGGATCCTGGGCCGCGGCGTCCAGGGCGGCACCGACGCCGTCGAGAAGCTCGAGCGAAAGGGCGTTACGCGCGGCCGGTCGGTTGAGGGTGATCCATGCGGCCGCGTCCCGAACTTCGTAGTGAACTTCGGAATCGCCGCCGCTGACGGGGGTTTCGGGGTTGCTCATCATCAATCCTGTCGGTTTCGGGGTCAGGCGGGAACGTCGACGGGTGTCGCCAGCAGGGCGGCGGTGCCGCCCACGCCCTGGATCGCTTCGAAGAATCCGTCGGCCGCCGCCAGCAGCAGTTGCCGACCGTCCGACCCGCCCAGCGCGCACGTGTACACGTTGACCCCGCCGGGATGGGCCACCTCGTCGACAATCTCGCCGGCGGGGGAGACCCGCACGCAGCGTTGGTGGTTCGCGTCGGCAACCCAGACGTGGTCCTGCGAGTCGATGGTCATCCCGTCCGGCGCCAGTTCGGTGGCCGCGATCATCTCGGCCGGTCCGGCGAGGTCCGGCGCGGGGCCGAACTGGGCGAAGACCCGCCGGTCGCTCAGCGTGCCGTCGGCCCCGATGGTGAATGCGGTCAACCGGGCGGCGAACGATTCGGCGACGATGAGGGTGGTGCCGTCGGCGGTCACCACCACACCGTTGGGGCACCACAGGTCGCGGGCGGCGACGACCACCGTCCCGTCCGGGTCGACCCGGAAAAGCTCACCGGGGCGCGGAGTTTCACCCTCGTGGATGGCGAATCCGATGGTGCCCACCCAGGCCCGCCCCCGCGTGTCGACGTACATGTCGTTGATCCAGTGCGGTGTGAGGGCGGACAGGTCGGCGTGGCGGCGCACCGCTCCGTCGGCGCCGCGCGCCAACAGCGTCCGGTCCTTCATGGACACCACCAGCAACGTGCCGTCGGGCAGCCAACCGAGTCCGGAGCACAGGGCGTCGACCTGCATCAGATCCTCGCGCCGGCCGGCTTCGTCGAACGCGCACACCACGCCCTTGAGGGCGTCGGAGACATACCACCGCCCGTCGCGCCAGCGCGCCCCCTCGAAGTAGTCGCCGCCCTCGACGACGGTGGTGAACTGGCGTTCCACGGCATCCTCCTTGCTGGATTCGGATCTGGTCAGGTAGCTGGGACGGGGACGGGTGTGGCCGCTGCGCGCCTCGGCGCGGATCAGATCGGCGCCGGCGGGATCGACGAGGTTGTCGTAGAGCTCGCGGTTGTGTGAGTGCGCCAAGTGGTGGGCGTCGAAGGCCCACTCCACCGCCGCCCGCTGACCTTGCAGATCCAAGGCGTTGTTGACCGCGCGTTTGGCCAGCCGGATGCCGAAACTCGGGCGCGCCGCGATCCGCTCGGCCAGCGCCAGTGTTTCGGATTCCAGATCCGCCCGGGGCACGACACGGTTGACCATGCCGAGGGCCTCGGCATCGAAGGCATCGATGGGCTCGCCGGTGAACAGCATCTCCTTGGCTCGGCGATGCCCCAGTTCCCAAGGGTGCACGAAGTACTCGGCGACCGCGCAGCCGAACGCGCTGATCGGGTCGTGGAACACGGTGTCGTCGGCGGCGACGATCAGGTCGCACGGCCAGATCAACTCCAGGCCGCCGCCGATGACCCGACCGTGCACGGCCGCGATGGTGGGCCGGGGGATGTCCCGCCAGCGCAGGCACAGTCCCAGGAAGAGTTCGGCCTCGGTGGCGTACCAGCCCTCGGCTCCGGGCGCGGTGAAGCCGCCGGTGAGGGTGCGCGGGGTGACACCGGTCATGTCGTAGGCGGTGTCGACCCGCAGGTCGTGACCGGCCGAGAAGTCGGGCCCGTCCGCGGCCAGGATGATGACGCGGACGGATTCGTCCCCGACGGCCCGCCGGTAGGCGTCGTCGAGTTCGTGCAACATCGCGCGGTCTTGCGCGTTGCGCTTGTCCGGGCGGGCCAGCACGATGCGCGCCACCCCCGCGCTGGGCTGCTCGTACCGAATCTGGGGGGTGGGGGATGCGGCGCTCACAGCCCGTACGACCTTCCGATGATCTCGCGCTGGACCTCGCTGGTGCCGGCGTAGACCGTGCCGATGATGCACTCCCGCAGGTGACGCTCCATGTCGTGGTCCAGGGTGTAGCCGGCGCCGCCCAGGAATTGCATGCCTTCGATGGCAAGCCGTTTCGCGGTCTCGGTGACCTTCAGCTTCACCATCGAGGCCTCTCGCGGCACGCACCGGTCCGGGTCGGCGTCCAGCTTCTGGGCGAGGTCGTCGACCAGCAGGCGACAGCATTCGAGCTCGGTGGCCAGATCCGCGATCCGGTGCCGCAGCGCCTGGAAGCTGCCGATCGGCCGGCCGAACTGCTCGCGCTGTTTCAGGTACTCGAGGGAGTCCTCGAAGGTACGCCGCGCATGTCCGAGAAACATTGCCCCGCACATCAATCGGTCGGTGTTCAGGCCGCGCATGATCTGATGCCAGGCCCGGCCCTCGGTGCCGATCACCTGGTCGGCGGAGACCACGACATCGTCGAAGAACACGTCGTTGACCTCGTCACCGCCCAGGGTCGGGATGGTGCGGATGGTCATCCCGGCCGCGCCCGCCGGCACGTCGAACATCGTGATGCCGTCGTGTTTGTCGGCGGTGTCCTCGGTGCGGCACATCACCAGGATTCGAGACGCGATGTGCGCACACGAGATCCAGGTCTTCTGGCCGTTGATCACGTAGGTGTCGCCGCGGCGCTCGGCGCGGCAGATCATCGAGCTCGGGTCCGAGCCGGCCCCGGGTTCACTGATGGCGGTGGCGAGCACCTCGCCACGGCACACGCCGCCGAGGATGTCGCGCTTCTGCTCCTCGGTGCCGAACCGCTCGACCATTGTCGCGCTGACCAGGCTCACTCCCAGGCCGAACAGCGGCGCCTGGCCGTAGGCCATCTCCTCGACGAGACGACAGGCGTCGCTGGGTTTTCCGCCGCCGCCGCCGTAGGCGACGGGGATGGACGCGCCGATCCAGCCGAGCTCGGCGAGCTTGGCGTACAGCTCCGGGTTGTGGGTCAGCGATCCGTCGCCGCGGAGCTTCCTGCGCTGCTCCGCCGAGCCGCATTCCTTCTGCGCGAACGCGCGCGCGGCTTCGACGAACGGGTTGTCGACGGTGGTCGGCATAAGGACGGGTCCTCCTGGGGCGAATCTGGGATGGTCAGGGCAGCAGGGTCGAGGCGTTGTCGAGCATGTAGAACAGTCCGGTGGTGAACGACGCATCGGGGCCGGCGAGATGCGTTGCCACCGCCGCGACTTCGTCCGGATCTCCCCACCGATGCTGGCGATCGGTGACGTAGCGGTCGACCGGCATCCCGAGTGCGGTCGACAGCACGCCGGTGGCGCCGGTGGCGGCGTCGGTCCGGATCATCGCCGGCACGATGGCGTTGACCCGAATGTTGTCCGGGCGCAACTCGATCGCCGCGGTCCGGGTCAGCGCATCGACACCGGCCTTGGCGGCGCTGTACGCGGCCATCGCGGGCATGGCGCGGCGACCGGCGATCGACGAGATGTTGATGATGGAGCCACCGCCCCGGTTCCGCAGGTGCGGCACGGCGTGCTTGATGGTGTGGAGGGTGCCGTTCAGCGTGATGCCCAGCACCCGGTCCCAGTCGCTGCGGTCGGTGTCGGCGACCGGTGTCGCGGACCCCAGGGCGGCGCAGTTGACCACGATGTCCAGGCCGCCGGTCCGGGCGACCGCGGCCTCGAGGGTGGCTGCGACGTCGGCTTCGTCGGCGACGTCGCAACGCGCCGGGATCGCCGACCCGCCGATGGCCGCGGCGCGCGCTTCGGCCCCACACTGGGATATGTCGGCGACCACCACCGTCGCACCTTCGTCGGAGAAGCGTTGCGCGATGGCGGCGCCGATACCGCGACCGGCTCCCATCACGATCGCGATCTGGTTCGCGAGTTGGCCGACCACAGCACCGTCCAGGTTCGAGTTGCTCATCATTTAAAAGCTTACCAGTTAGTTAAAGAACTAGGGCGCAGTCTACCCCGAATCGCCGCACGGGCAGGGGGCTTTGGCCTATCTGGACAGGATCGTCACCGTGGCCACCGCCGCATCCGGACCGAGGTACCCGCCGGCGTTCTCGGCCAGCGCGATCCGGGCCCCGGGGACCTGTCGGGCCCCGGCGCGGCCGCGGAGCTGATCGGTGAGTTCGACGATCTGGGCGAGGCCGGTCGCGCCCAGCGGGTGCCCCTTCGACTGCAGGCCGCCGCTCGGATTCACCGGTAAGCGCCCGCCGATCCGGGTCTGTTCGTCGCGCACGAGCCCGACCGCCGCCCCGGGACCGCACAGGCCCAGTTCCTCGAGGACGATGAGTTCGGCCGGTGCGGCGGCATCGTGGCATTCGACGACGTCGACCTCGGCCGGGTCGACGCCGGCGGCGGCGAAGGCGCGCCCGGCGACATCGGGGACCAGCTCGCCGTAGGCGCCCGGCCGGCCCGACCCGACGACGCTGGCCCGGAGCGAGACCGGCGAGGCCCCCAGGCGTTGCGCCGCGGCGCGGCTCATCACCACGACCGCCGCGGCGCCGTCGCTCATCGGCGCGCACATGGGTACCGTGAGCGGCCCGCTGACCTGGCGCGCCCCCAGCACCTCGGCGACGGTGAGCGCACGGCCGTACTGCGCCTTCGGATTTGCCGTGCCGTGCTGGGAGTTCTTCACGGCCACGCGCGCGAAGTCCTCGCAGGTGGCGCCGCTGCGCTCCATGTAGTCCGTCGCGAAGCGCGCGTAGATGTCCATGAACACCGACCCGGAGCCGGTCGACCCGAGATCGGCGCGGATCTCGTCGAGGCGTTCCTGATCGAGTGCGGTGGTCAGGGCCGCGGCCGCCTTGGCCTTGTCGTCGAAGTGGAGTTTCTCGGCGCCGACCGCGACGGCCACCTCGGCCTGCCCGGAGGCCACCGACAGCCAGGCCTGGTTGAGTGCCGTTGCTCCGGAGGCGCAGGCGTTCTCGACGTTGATCAACGGCACCCCGCGCAGGGCGGTGTCCCGCAGCGCGTGCTGACCCCGGTTCGATTCCTGACCGGTCAGCACTCCGGCCAGGACGTTGCTGAAGTACACGATCGCGACCGACTGGGTGTCCCCGGTCAGGCCGGCATCGGCGAGGGCCTCGGCCACCGCCTCACCGGCGAGGTCGGCGATGGTGCGGTCCCGATGTTTGCCGAAGCGCGTCATCCCCACTCCTGTGATCACCGCTTCGCGCATGTCCGACACCAACCTTTCGTCCCGACCGTCTCGTTGTCCCGATACCTTACCAACTGGTTCAGTTTGAGTGAACGCAAGCGCCGCCCGTCGGGCCATCGATACGCCAGAATGGTCCTGGCGCACCGCCCGGGTGCCCACGGTCTCCAGGAGGTGCGCGGTGTCGGTTCCGGCCGCGGCCCAGGTCACCAGCCTCGACGTCGACGGGTTGCTCACGGAATACCGGACCGGCCGGGCGCAGGCGGCCTTGTTCGATCCCCGGTTCGACCCTCGCGGCGGCGCCGGGGCCGGCCACGACGAGTTCGTCGACGCCGCGGGCAATATCCGCCCCGCCTGGACGGAGTTGGCCGAGACCATCGCGCGCCGCGGCGTGCGCGGTCTGGACCGGTTGCGCGACGAGGTGCGCACCCTGGTCGACAACGACGGCATCACCTATACCGACCCGGGCGGGGTGCCCGCCCCCTGGCGCCTGGACCCGGTGCCGCTGCTGATCACCCCCGAGGACTGGCAGACCCTCGAGGCCGGCCTGGTCCAGCGCTCGCGGTTGCTCGATGCGATCCTGGCCGACCTCTACGGTCCGCAGGACGCACTGACCAGTGGAATCCTGCCCGCACCTTTGCTTTTCGGCCACCCGGGCTACCTGCGCGCGGCCCGCGGGATCGAGGTCCCCGGACGGCACCAGTTGTTCCTGCACGGCTGCGATGTCAGCAGGAGCAACGGCGGCTTCGTGGTCAACGCCGACTGGACGCAGGCGCCGTCGGGTGCGGGCTACGCGATGGCCGACCGCCGCGTGGTCGGCTCGGCGATCTCCGAACTCTACGAACAGCTGACGCCGCGGGCGACCTCGCAGTTCGCCCACACCCTGCGCTCGGCGCTGCTCGAGGCCGCGCCGGAGGCTACCGAGGATCCCGCGGTGGTGGTGCTCAGCCCGGGCATCCATTCCGAGACCGCGTTCGACCAGGCCTATCTGGCCTCCACGCTGGGCTTCCCGCTGGTCGAGAGCGCCGACTTGGTGGTCCGCGACGGCAGGTTGTGGATGCGATCGCTGGGCACCCTGCAGCGCGTCGACGTGGTGCTGCGCCGCGTCGACGCCGCTTATTCCGACCCGCTGGATCTGCGCCCGGACTCCCGCCTCGGCGTGGTCGGACTGGTCGAGGCGGCGCGCCGGGGCGCGGTGACGGTGGTCAACACGTTGGGCAGCGGCATCCTGGAGAGCCCCGCTATCCTGCGTTTCCTGCCCGAACTCGCCGAGCGCCTGCTCGGCGAGGCCCCGCTGTTGCCGACCACGCCCACCTACTGGGGTGGCATCGACACCGAACGCTCGCACCTGCTGAAGCACCTGGACGCCCTGCTGATCCGCTCGACCACCGGCGGTCCCGACCAGGTCGGCCCGGAGTTGACCCGGTCCCAACGCGCGGAACTGTCCGCGCGGATCAGCGCGGCTCCGTGGCAGTGGATCGGTCAGGAACTGCCGCAGTACTCCTCGGCGCCCATCGTCGGGCGGGTCGGGATCGCGGCGGCCAACGTCGGGATGCGGCTGTTCGCCGTCTCGCAGCGCGGCGGGTACGCACCGATGATCGGCGGGCTCGGTTACGTGGCCGCGGCCCACGGCATCGGTCCCCGCTTCAACGATGGTGCCGCCAAGGACATCTGGGTGCTGCCGTCGTCGACCACCCCCGAGCAACCGTCCGCGACTCCGCCGCCGGCGGCCCCGGTGGTGGTCGCCGACCTGGCCGCGGTCAGTTCCCCGCGCGTCCTGTCCGACCTGTTCTGGACGGGACGCTACGCCGAGCGCGCCGAATCCACGGCGCGGCTGCTGACCGTGACCCGGGAGCGCTACCACGAATACCGGCACCGGCAGTACGCCCCGGCGAGCGCCTGCATCCCGGTCCTGTTGTCGGCGCTGGGCCGGCTCACCGGAACCGACGTCGCCGGGGCGGGCGACCGCGCCGAGATGATCGCCACCGCGCCCAGCACCCTGTGGTCGATCACCGCCGACCGGGACCGGGCCGGTTCGCTGGCGCAATCGGTGGAGCGGCTCGGGCTGGCCGCGCGCAGCGTGCGCGATCAGCTGTCCAACGACACCTGGATGATCCTGGCCGCGGTCGATCGCGCGGTGCTCGAATTACCCAGCGCCGCACCGGAAACCCACAGCCTGGCCGACACCAAGATGGCCGCCGCGCATGCCCGTACCCTGGCCGGCATGCTGGCCCTGTCGGGCGTGGCGGCCGAGTCGATGGTCCAAGACGTCGGCTGGACCATGGCCGACATCGGCAAGCGGATCGAACGGACACTGACGCTGGCCGGCCTGCTGCGCGCCACGCTGACCACCGCGCGCCGCGGGGAGGCGGCCCAGGTGATCACCGAATCGGTGCTGACGGCCTGTGAGTCGGCGGTGATCTTCCGGCGCCGCAATCTCGGCCAGGTCAGCGTGCCCGCGGTCGCCGACCTGCTGCTGTTCGACGCCAGCAACCCGCGCTCGTTGGTGTACCAACTCGACCGGCTCCGCACGCATCTGCGCGCCCTGCCGGCCGCCACGGGGTCATCGCGCCCGGAGCGCCTGGTCGACGAACTCAACACCCGACTGCGCCGCATCGACCCGGCCGAACTCGGCCGCGCCGACCCGCACGGCGACCTGCTCGCGCTGCGCGGGCTGCTCGACGGCGTGCTCGACGGCGTGCGGGAGTTGTCCGACGTCATCACCGCGACCCAACTCTCGCTGCCCGGCGGCATGCAGCCGCTGTGGGGCCCCGGCCAGCGACGGCAGATGCCGTGACCCGCCGCTACCGCATCACCCACGAGACGGTGTACCGCTACTCCGACGTGGTCACCAGCTCCTACGGGCGCGGCTTCCTGACCCCGCGCGAGACCGACTGGCAGCGTTGTCTGAGCCACGAGGTGCGGCTCGATCCGGCCGCCGCGGACCGCTCGACCAGCCGGGACGCCTACGGCAACCTCAGCTCGTACTTCCACGTGACCACCGCGCACCGCGTCCTCACGGTCACCGCGGTCTCGGAGGTCGAGGTGGACCCGCCGGGCCCCGACCGCTACGGCGCCGGCTCGGCGGTGGCCCCGTGGGAGATCGCCCGACCGGTCGGGGCCGACGGCGTGCGCGCCGCCGAGTTCACCCTGGATCTGCAGCCCCCGGAGATCACCGATGCCGTACGGGACTATGCCGCACCGAGTTTCACCCCCGGCCGCCCGCTGATCGAGGTCCTCGAGGATCTCAACCGCCGCATCTTCGCCGACTTCACCTACCGCTCCGGTTCCACCACGGTGTCCACCGGGGTCGCGGAGGTTTTGGCGGCCCGCGAAGGGGTATGTCAGGACTTTGCGCGGCTGGCGATCGCCTGTCTGCGCGCCAACGGCTTGGCGGCCGGTTACATCTCGGGGTACCTGGCCACCGATCCGCCGCCGGGGAAGGAGCGCATGGTGGGTGCGGACGCGACGCACGCCTGGGCCGCGGTGTGGACGCCGCAGGATCGGTGGCTGGGCCTGGACCCGACCAACGAGCAGTTGGTCGACGAGCGCTACATCGTGGTCGGCGGCGGCCGCGACTACGCCGACGTCCCGCCGCTGCGCGGCATCATCTATACCGACTCCGAGGACAGCGCCATCGACGTGTCGGTCGACGTCGTGCCGCTGGCTCCGGGAGGCCGTGATGCGTGACTTCCGGTGTCCCAACTGCGGCCAACACCTGACCTTCGAGAATTCGGTGTGCCTGAGTTGCGGCAGCGCCGTGGGGTTCTCGCTGCAGGATTCGGCGCTGCTGGTCATCGCGTCGGGGCCCGACAGCGAGCACGACGGCGCCGTCGATGCCGGCGAGTACCGGTTGTGCGCCAACATGCATCTGGCGCAGTGCAATTGGCTGGTGAAACCGGGGCCCGGCGCCCCGGCGGAGGGGGAGTTGTGCGCCTCGTGCCGGTTGACCCGGACCCGGCCCGCCGACGGCGATCCCGCCCTGACGGCGTTCGCCTCCGCCGAGACGGCCAAACGCCGGCTGGTCGCCGAACTCGCGGAGCTGAACCTGCCCATCGTCGACCGCGGCACCGACCCGGAGTTCGGCCTGGCCTTCGATCTGCTCTCCAGCACCGAGGAAAAGGTGTTCACCGGGCACCAAAACGGCGTGATCACCCTCGATCTGGCCGAGGGCGACGATGTGCACCGCGAGCGGTTGCGGGTCTCCATGGCCGAGCCCTATCGCACCCTGCTTGGGCATTTCCGCCACGAGATCGGCCACTATTACTTCTACCGGCTGATCGAGACCTCCCCGGAGTACCTGCCGCGCTTCCGGGCGCTGTTCGGCGACCCCGACGCGGACTATCAGGCCGCGCTGGACCGGCACTACGAGCAGGGCCCGCCGCCGGACTGGCGCGACGACCACGTGTCCTCGTATGCCACCATGCATCCGGCCGAGGACTGGGCCGAGACGTTTGCGCACTACCTGCACATCCGCGACACGCTGGATACCGCGGCCGCATTCGGCTTCGCCTCGGCCGGCGCGACCTTCGACCGAAGGACCCTGGGGCCCAGCGGATTCGACGTCATCATCGAGATGTGGCTGCCCTTGGCGTGGGCGCTGAACATGGTCAACCGGTCGATGGGCCGCGACGATCTGTACCCCTTCGTGCTGCCGACAGCGGTGCTGGAGAAGATGCGGTTCATCCACCGGGTGATCGACGAGGTCACCTCCGATCCAGCGAAGCTGGCCGCCGCCGGCGGTTGACCTAGGATCGCTGCCGTGAGTGACCGCTACGGCAAGGACGTGTTGGCCAGCAATCCGCATCAGCGCCGGAAGGTGCGCGCCACCGAGCGCCCGGTGGAACTGGGTCTGGTGGTCGAGGACGCCGAGACCGGCTACGTCGGTGCGGTGGTGCGCGTCGAGTACGGCCGGATGGACCTCGAGGACCGCCGCGGCAAGGTGCGCGGTTTTCCCGTCGGCCCCGGCTATCTGATCGACGGCGCGCCGGTGATCCTCACCCCGCCGCGCAAGGCCGCGCCCGCGGCGCCCAAGCGCACCGCCTCGGGGTCGGTCGCGGTACCGGGCGCACGGGCCAGGGTGGCACTGGGCAGCCGCATCTACGTGGAGGGCCGCCACGACGCCGAACTGGTCGAACAGGTCTGGGGCGACGACCTGCGCATCGAGGGCGTGGTGGTCGAATACCTCGGCGGCGTCGACGACCTGGCGGCCGTCGTGGCCGAGTTCGCGCCCGGGCCGGGACGCCGGCTCGGCGTGCTGGTCGACCACCTGGTCGCCGGCTCGAAAGAGGAACGCATCGCCGCGGAGGTCGCCCGCGGCCCGGGCGGACCGCACACGCTGGTCGTCGGCCACCCCTACGTCGACATCTGGCAGGCCGTCAAGCCGCAGCGCCTCGGGCTGGAGAAGTGGCCGACCATTCCGCGCAACATCGAGTGGAAGCACGGCATCTGCGAGGCGTTGGGGCTGCCGCACCACACCCAGGCCGACATCGCGCGCGCCTGGCAGCGCATCCGCTCGCGGGTGCGCGACTGGAACGACCTGGACCCGGCGCTGATCGGACGCGTCGAGGAACTCATCGACTTCGTCACCGCGCCGGGCTGAGCCCGTAGCGCTACGAGCAGATGCTGGGCCGGCCCGCCAGATAGTCGCAGTTCATCGGGAACCGGTCGACGACCGGGGGATCCAGCGGCGCGAGGAACTGCAGGGAGAACGGTTCCTTCGACATCCCGGGTGGGCCGCCGCATTCGTCGCCCCACAGCGTGGTGCGTGTGCCGGTCAGCGTGACCTCGCTGAACTCGAACTTCTGCTGCAGCCGCGCGGTCCGGCCATCCGGGCAGATCTGACCCGCCGGCGGGTTGTACTCGAACGCCCACAGGCCGTTGCTCAGCCGCGCGCGGCCGGCGACGTTGAGCAACTGCTGCTCGGCGTCGGCCGGCTTGTCCGTCGTGCTGGTCACGTTGAGCACACAGCCGAGGGTCTGGATGTGGGGATCGGAGTAGTCCGGCTGCGCGCGGGTACCGCTGGCCTGCGCGCAGATCGACTGCATGCTCCAGTGCGCGGCGGGCTTGCCGGGCTGGTTGTAGGAGTACTCGCCGTCGGGTGGGGGCGCCACCGAGGGTTCCGCGGGGGCCGGGGCGGCGGTGCCCACCGCCGCCAGCACCGCGGCGGCGCCGATCAGGCCGATCCGCTGTCGCAACCTCATGTCGGCTCCTCGGTTGTGGCGTGACGTGCACACAGGTTTATCACCTCGGGAGCGTGCCGGTCACGCGCCGCGATCAATCCGGGCCGTCGAAGTTGTCCCGACGCCGTGGTAAGCACAAGGACGTGTCCGACGGTTTGTTCGACGTGCCCGGAGAGGCCCCGGGCGAGCCCGGGCCCGGCGGCGGCATGCCCGCCGCGGGTCCCGGGTCGCCGCTGGCGGTCCGGATGCGACCGGCGAGCCTCGACGAAGTGGTGGGCCAAGAGCACCTGCTCAAGCCGGGATCGCCGTTGCGTCGCCTGGTCGACGGCTCCGGTGCGGCCTCGGTGATCCTGTATGGGCCGCCCGGCACCGGGAAGACGACGCTGGCCTCGCTGATCTCGGGGGCCACCGGGCGGCGCTTCGAGGCCCTCTCGGCGCTGTCGGCCGGCGTCAAGGAGGTCCGCGCGGTCATCGACGTCGCCCGCCGCGCCGCGGCCTACGGCGAACAAACCGTGTTGTTCATCGACGAGGTGCACCGGTTCTCCAAGACCCAGCAGGACGCCTTGCTGGCCGCGGTGGAGAACCGGATCGTCCTGCTTGTGGCCGCGACCACCGAGAATCCCTCCTTCTCGGTGGTGGCGCCGCTGCTGTCGCGCTCGCTGATCCTGCAGTTGCAGCCGCTGGACGCTGCCGGGATCGAGGCCGTGCTCCGCCGCGCCATGACCGACGAACGGGGCCTGGCGGGCAAGGTCGCCGTGGACGACGACGCGGTGGCGCTGCTGGTGCAACTGGCCGCCGGCGACGCCCGGCGCGCGCTGACCGCCCTCGAGGTGGCGGCCGAGACCGCCGAGTCGGCCGGGACCCCGGTCAGCGTCGAGATCGTCGAGCAGTCCCTGGACCGCGCCGCCGTGCGCTACGACCGCGACGGCGATCAGCACTACGACGTGGTCAGCGCGTTCATCAAGTCGGTCCGCGGTTCCGACGTCGACGCCGCGCTGCACTACCTGGCCCGGATGCTCACCGCGGGGGAGGATCCGCGGTTCGTCGCGCGCCGGTTGATGATCCTGGCCAGCGAGGACATCGGGATGGCCGATCCGTCGGCGTTGCCGCTGGCGGTGGCCGCGGCGCAGACCGTGCAGCTGATCGGGATGCCGGAGGCGCAGCTGACGCTCGCGCACGCCACGGTGCACCTGGCGACCGCGCCCAAGTCGAACGCGGTGACCACCGCCCTCGGCGCGGCGATGGCCGACATCAAGGCCGGTAAGGCGGGGTCGGTGCCGCCGCACCTGCGCGACGGACACTATTCGGGGGCGGCCGCACTGGGCAACGCGCAGGGCTACCAGTACTCGCACGACGCCCCGGATGGGGTTGCGGCCCAACAGTATCCGCCCGACGAGTTGGTCGGGACCGACTACTACCGGCCCACCGCCCGGGGCGCCGAACGCGAGATCGGCCCCCGGGTGGAGCGGCTGCGGGCGATCATCCGGCGGGCGACACGGCGCTAACGCCGCACCACGCCCGACCGGTGACGGCGCCCCATCACGGCCGCGGCCAAGGCGACGCCGATGACCGCAACGACCAACTGGACCAGCAACTCGAGCCAGTCGACGCCGCTGGTGTTCGTCGAGATGCCCATGGCCTGTGCCAACCAGGTCCCGATGAGCGCCGCGACGATGCCGACGAGGACGGTCAGCACGATTCCGATCGCCTGCTTTCCGGGCAGTATCAGGCGCGCCAGCACACCGACGACTGCGCCGATCAGGATTGCAGTGATGACTCCGGTGATGGTCATGTCTACCTCGCTCGGGGGAGTGGCTGATGACGAAAGGTGCCGGTGAAATACCCCGCCGCCGGGGCGGACAAACCCGCCTACGCTGAACCGATGGACACCGCGGTACTCGACGTCGACACCTCCGATCGGCGCATCGTCGATCTCACCGAGCAGGTCCGAGCGTTCTGTCCCGACGGCGCGGACGGGTTGTGCAACGTGTTCGTCCCGCACGCCACCGCGGGCGTCGCGATCATCGAGACGGGGGCGGGTTCCGACCACGACTTCGTCGACGCCCTGGAGCGGTTGCTGCCCCGCGACGACCGCTACCGGCACTCGCACGGCTCGCCCGGGCACGGCGCCGACCACGTGCTGCCCGGTCTGGTGTCGCCGTCGGTCACCATCCCGGTGCAGGGCGGCAGGCCGCTGCTGGGCACCTGGCAGAGTGTCGTGCTGGTGGATCTGAACAGGGACAATCCGCTGCGATCGGTGCGCCTGAGCTTCGTGGCTGGCTGATCGGCCCGACCGGTAGTGTGGGACGGTCAACTCAGCGAGGCGAACAGGGAAGTAACGACGTGCAGACACACGAGATCAGGAAGCGGTTCCTCGATCATTTCGTGCAGGCGGGCCACACCGAGGTGCCCAGCGCCTCGGTCCTACTCGACGATCCGAATCTCCTGTTCGTCAACGCCGGCATGGTGCAGTTCGTGCCGTACTTCCTCGGGCAGCGCACCCCGCCGTGGAACAAGGCCACCAGCGTCCAGAAGTGCATCCGCACGCCCGACATCGACGAGGTCGGCATCACCACCCGGCACAACACGTTCTTCCAGATGGCCGGGAACTTCTCCTTCGGCGACTACTTCAAGCAGGGCGCCATCGAACTGGCCTGGTCGCTGCTGACCAACCCGGTCTCGGACGGCGGATACGGCATGGATCCCGAGAAGCTCTGGGCCACCGTCTATTACGACGATGACGAGGCCGTCGAGCTGTGGCAGCGGGTCGCCGGCCTGCCGACCGAGCGGATCCAGCGTCGCGGGATGGCCGACAACTACTGGTCGATGGGCATCCCCGGCCCGTGCGGCCCGTCCTCGGAGATCTACTACGACCGCGGTCCGGAGTACGGCGTGGAGGGTGGCCCGGAGGCCAACGAGGACCGCTACATCGAGATCTGGAACCTCGTGTTCATGCAGAACGAGCGCGGCGAGGGCACCAGCAAGGACGACTACGAGATCCTCGGTCCGCTGCCGCGCAAGAACATCGACACCGGCATGGGCGTGGAGCGGGTCGCCTGCCTGTTGCAGGGGGTCGACAACGTCTACGAGACCGATCTGCTGCGTCCGGTGATCGACGTTGTCGCGGCCCGGGCGCCGCGCGGCTACGGCCGCGGCAGCCACGTCGACGACGTCCGGTACCGCATCATCGCCGACCACAGCCGCACCGCGGCCATCATCATCGGCGACGGCGTCACGCCCGGCAACGAGGGCCGCGGCTACGTGCTGCGCCGCCTGCTGCGGCGCATCATCCGCGCCGCCAAACTGCTCGGCGTCGACGACCCGATCATGGCCGAGTTGATGGTCACGGTGCGCGACGCGATGGGGCCCTCCTACCCCGAACTGGTCTCCGACTTCGACCGCATCCGGCGGATCGCGGTCGCCGAGGAGACCGCGTTCAATCGCACCCTGGTGGCCGGTTCGCGGCTGTTCGACGACGCCGCCGAATCGACGCGCAAGGCCGGCAAGACGGTGCTGTCCGGCACCGACGCCTTCACCCTGCACGACACCTACGGCTTCCCGATCGACCTGACCCTGGAGATGGCCGCCGAGGCCGGGCTGTCCGTCGACGAGCTGGGCTTCCGGGAGCTGATGTCCGAGCAGCGCCGCCGCGCCAAGGCCGACGCGGCCGCCCGCAAGCACGCGCACGCCGACCTGTCCGCCTACCGCGAGCTCGTCGACGCCGGGCCCACCGAGTTCACCGGCTTCGACGAGTTGACCTCCGAGGCAAAGATTCTCGGCATCTTCGTGGACGGCCGGCGGGTGCCCGTCGCCGCGCACCAGCCGCGCGTCGGCGGCGAGTCGGCGGCCCCGCAGCGCGTGGAGATCGTGGTGGACCGCACCCCGCTCTACGCCGAATCCGGCGGTCAGATCGCCGACGTCGGCAGCATCTCCGGCCACGGCGGGACCGCGCGCGCCGCGGTCACCGACGTGCAGAAGATCGCCCGCACCCTGTTCGTGCACAGCGTCAACGTCGAGTCGGGGGAGTTCGTCGAGGGTGACACGGTCTCCGTCGCCGTCGACCCGTCGTGGCGGCACGGGGCCACCCAGGGGCATTCGGGCACCCACATGGTGCACGCCGCGCTGCGGCAGGTGCTCGGGCCCAACGCCGTGCAGGCCGGCTCGTTGAACCGACCGGGCTACCTGCGCTTCGACTTCAACTGGCAGGGGGCGCTGACCGAAGAGCAGCGCGCCGAGATCGAACTGGTCACCAACGAGGCCGTCGAGGCCGACCACGAGGTGCACACGTTCCACACCGAGCTCGACAAGGCCAAGTCGATGGGGGCGATGGCCCTGTTCGGCGAGGCCTACCCCGACGAGGTTCGGGTGGTCGAGATCGGCGGCCCGTTCTCGCTGGAACTGTGCGGTGGCACCCACGTGCGCAGCTCCGCGCAGATCGGACCGGTGACCATCCTGGGCGAATCCTCGGTGGGCTCGGGGGTCCGCCGGGTGGAGGCCTACGTGGGCCTGGACTCGTTCAAGCATCTCGCCAAGGAGCGGGCGCTGCTGGCCGGCCTGGCGTCCTCGCTGAAGGTGCCCTCCGAGGAGGTCCCGGCGCGGGTGGGCCAGCTCGTCGACCGGCTCAAGGTCGCCGAGCGCGAGATCGAGCGGATGCGCCTGGCGACCGCGCGCGCCGCGGCGGCCAATGCGGCCGCCGGCGCCGAGGTCGTGGGTAAGGTGCGGCTCGTGGCACAGCGGATGTCGGCGGGGATGACGGCGGGCGACCTGCGCTCGCTGGTCGGCGACATCCGCGGCTCCCTGGGCACCGATCCGGCCGTGGTGGCCTTGATCGCCGAGGGCGACAACGCGAGCGTGCCCTACGTGGTGGCGGCCAACCCCGCCGCCGTCGACCTGGGGCTACGGGCCAACGATCTGGTGAAGACCTTGTCCGCCGCCGTCGACGGGCGTGGTGGCGGCAAGGTCGACCTGGCCCAGGGCTCCGGAAAGAACCCGGGCGGTATCGACGCCGCCCTCGATGCCCTGCGCGGCGAAGTAGCACGGACTTAGGTGAGTGGACCCCGACCTCAGCCGGCAACCGGACCGGCCTGGCGCTGACGACCCCGGCCGGGGACGTCGGCTCGGGGTCGACGTCGGCACCGTGCGCATCGGGGTGGCGGTCAGCGATCCCGACGGCATCCTGGCCACCCCGGTGGAGACCGTCGCCCGGGACAACCGCAGGTCCGCCCGGCACATCGGGCGGCTGGCCGCGCTGGCCGCCGAGTACGAGGTGGTCGAGGTGATCGTCGGGCTGCCGCGCACCCTGGCCGACCGCGCCGGAGCCTCGGCGGACGACGCGATCTCGGTGGCCGACGCCCTGGACCGGCGGCTGTCGGAAGTGCCGGTGCGGATGGCCGACGAGCGGCTGACCACGGTGTCGGCGCAGCGTTCGTTGCGCGAGGCCGGTGTGCGCGCCAAAGGGCAGCGCAACGTCGTCGACCAGGCCGCCGCGGTGGCGATCCTGCAGGGGTGGCTCGATCAGCGACGTACAGTACTGAACAATTTTCCCACCGAGAGGTCGCATGACTGAGGACACTGAACCCCAACGGGCCCAGCCGCTGGCCGTCGGTCCGCCGCGGCGACGCATGTCCCGGGCCGCGCGGGTGCGCGCCGAGCGGGATCGTCGCCGGCGGCGCCTGGTGACCGGCGTCGCGGTGGCGGTGCTGACCGTGGTCGCCGTCGGGGTGGTGTTCCTGGGCTCCAAGCTGTGGCACGGGATGACCGGCGGGCCAACCGACTTCACCGGTGAGGGCGTCGACGACGTCGTCATCGAGGTGCACGAGGGCGACTCGACCACGGCGGTCGGCCAGACGCTGGCCGACGCCAACGTGGTGGCGACCGCGAAGGTCTTCGTGGAGGCCGCCGCCAACAGCGACGCGATCGCCGCCATCCACCCCGGCTTCTACCGGGTCCGCACCGAGAGCCCGGCGGCGCTGGCGGTCAGCACGCTGGCCGACCCGGCGAACCGCGTCGGCAAGATGACCATCCCGGAGGGCCGTCAACTCGATGACACCACCGACGTGAAGACGCACGCGGTCACCGACGGGATCTTCACGCTGATCTCCAAGGCCAGCTGCGTCGAACTCAACGGTGCGCAGGAATGTGTGCCGGTCGAGGAACTGCAGGCCGCGGCCTCGGCCGCACCCGCCGCCGACCTGCGGATCCCGGACTGGGCCGCCGAGCGGGTCGCCGCGATGGGCGACGACCACCGCCGCATCGAGGGGCTGATCGCCGCCGGCACCTGGAACGTCAACCCGTCGGCCTCGGGAACCGAGATCTTGGCCAATCTGATCGACATCAGCACCAACCACTACACCCGCGACGGACTGCTCGACACGGCCGCGGCGATGAACATGTCCCCCTACGACATCCTCGTCGTCGGTTCGCTGGTGCAGAAGGAATCCACCGAGGAGGACTTCCCGAAGGTCGCCCGCGTCATCTACAACCGGCTCGCCGAACCGCAGCGCCTCGAGTTCGACTCGACGGTGAACTACTCGCTGGATCGCCAGGAGATCGCGACCACCGACGCCGACCGCGCCACCGTCACGCCGTGGAACACCTACGCCTCCGAGGGGCTGCCGGCGACGCCGATCGCCGCGCCGGGCCAGCCCGCGATCGAGGCCGCCATCCACCCGGCCGAGGGGGACTGGTTGTACTTCGTGACCATCGACATGTCCGGCACCACGCTGTTCACCCGGGATTATCAGCAGCACCTCGCGAGCATCGAGATAGCCCGGCGCAACGGTGTCCTCGACAGTGCCCGCTGACGCCTCGCTGACCGGGTCGCCCCCGCGCCGCGCCGCGGTGCTGGGTTCGCCGATCTCGCATTCCCGTTCGCCCCAGCTGCACCTGGCCGCCTACCGTGCCCTGGGCCTGACCGACTGGACCTACGAGCGCATCGAGTGCACGGCGGCCCAATTGCCGGTGCTGGTCGGCGGATTCGGCCCGGAGTGGGTGGGGGTCTCGGTGACCATGCCCGGCAAGTTCGCCGCGCTGCGGTTCGCTGACGAGCACACCGAACGCGCGGCGCTGGTGGGCTCCGCGAACACGCTGGTGCGTACCGAAACCGGCTGGCGCGCCGACAACACCGACGTCGACGGCGTCGTGGGGGCGCTGGAACCGGTGCTGACGGCGCCGGGTGGACGCGCGATCCTGCTGGGCTCGGGCGGCACCGCCCCGGCCGTGGTGGTGGCGCTGGCCCGGCTGGGCATGGCGGAGGCCGTGGTCGCCGCGCGCAACGCCGAGCGGGCCGACGAGTTGCTGAGGTTGGCCGACCGGGTGGGCGTGGCGGCGCGGCACTGCCCGCTGACCGACGAGGCGCTGGCGGCCGAGACCGAGGGCGCCGCGGTGGCCGTCAGCACGCTGCCCGCCGAGGTCGCCGCGGAACGCGCGGGTGCGCTGGCCGCGGTGCCGGTGCTGCTCGACGCGCTCTACGACCCGTGGCCCACCCCGCTGGCCGCGGCCGTCGAGGCCGCCGGCGGCACCGTGGTCAGCGGTCTGCAGATGCTGCTGCACCAGGCCTACGCCCAGGTGGAGCAGTTCACCGGCCGCCCCGCGCCGCGCGCGCAGATGGCCGCCGCACTCGGCTAGTCGCGGCTGTCCACAGGTTCGGGTCCGGCTGCACCCGGACCACCCGCGGTCGGCGTTAGCGTGCGGAGGTGCCCTACCTGCTGGCCGGCGCAACGCTGCTGTGGCTGACCGCGCTCACGGTCTACGACCTGGCGCAGCGTCGGCTGCCCAACGCGCTCACCCTGCCCGGGGCATTGGCGGTCGTCGCGGTCGCGGCGGTGTGCGGCGCCGGGGCGGCGGCGCTGACCGGCGGGCTCGCCCTGGCGGCGGGTTACCTCCTCGTGCATCTGGTGGCCCCGACCGGGCTCGGCGCGGGCGATGTGAAACTGGCGCTCGGGGTGGGGGCGCTGACCGGGGCCTTCGGGGTCGACGCGTGGGCGCTGGCGGCCTGCGCGGCCCCGCTGCTGACCGCGGGCTGGGCCCTGCTCGGTCGGCGCCGGGTGGTGCCGCACGGCCCGGCGATGTGTGCGGCCAGCGCGGTCGCGGTGGCCCTGGCCTGACGCGATTACGTCTGCGGGCGCCCACATGGGAAGATGGGACGCGTGTTGCGATGGACCACTGCCGGTGAATCCCACGGCCGCGCGTTGGTGGCCGTGGTGGAGGGCATGGTCGCCGGTGTGCGCGTCACCTCCGCCGATATCGGCGCCCAACTGGCGCGCCGCCGCCTCGGCTACGGCCGCGGCGCCCGAATGAAATTCGAGCAAGATCAGGTGACCGTCCTGGCGGGCGTGCGCCACGGGGTCACCCTGGGCGGCCCGGTCGCCATCGAGATCGGCAACACCGAGTGGCCGAAGTGGGAAACCGTCATGGCGGCCGATCCCGTCGACGAGGAGGCGCTGGCCGACGGGGCGCGCAACGCGCCGCTGACCCGCCCGCGGCCTGGGCACGCCGACTACGCCGGCATGCTCAAGTACGGCTTCGACGACGCCCGACCCGTGCTGGAACGCGCCAGCGCCCGCGAGACCGCGGCCCGGGTGGCCGCCGGCACCGTGGCGCGCGAATTCCTGCGCCAGGCCCTCGGCGTCGAGGTGCTCTCGCACGTCATCTCGATCGGCGACTCGCAGCCGTACGACGGGCCCCCGCCCCAGGCCGACGACCTGGCGGCCATCGACGCCAGCGCGGTGCGGGCCTTCGACGCCGACGCCGAACAGTCCATGATCGCCGAGATCGAGGCGGCCAAGCGGGACGGCGACACCCTCGGCGGGGTCGTCGAGGTGGTGGCGCTCGGCCTGCCGATCGGGCTGGGCTCGTTCACCAGCGGGGACAACCGGCTCGACAGCCAACTCGCGGCCGCGGTGATGGGCATCCAGGCCATCAAGGGCGTCGAGATCGGCGACGGATTCACCACCGCGCGGCGGCGCGGTAGCCAGGCGCACGACGAGATGTACCCGGGCCCCGACGGCGTGGTGCGCAGCACCAACCGCGCGGGCGGCCTCGAGGGCGGCATGACCAACGGTCAGCCGCTGCGGGTGCGCGCGGCGATGAAACCGATCTCCACCGTCCCGCGCGCCCTGGCGACCGTGGACATGGCCACCGGTGAGGAGGCCGTCGCCATCCACCAGCGCTCCGATGTCTGCGCGGTCCCGGCCGCCGGCGTGGTCGCCGAGACGATGGTGGCGCTGGTGCTCGCGCGCGCGGTGCTGGCGAAGTTCGGCGGGGACTCGCTGACCGAGACCCGCCGCAACATCGAGTCTTATCTGCGGGCGGTGGCCGAACACGAACCGAGCGGCGCATCCACGGCTGTCTCGGGATAGGCGTGCAGGCGATGGCTCCCAAAGCGGTACTGGTCGGAATGCCGGGATCGGGGAAGTCCACGATCGGCCGTCGATTGGCCAAGGCCACCGGATCGGCCTTCCTGGATACCGACGCCCAGATCGTCGAGGTCGCGGGCCGGCCGATCGCCGACATCTTCGCCACCGACGGCGAGGCCGAATTCCGCCGCATCGAGGAAGAGGTCATCAAGACCGCGCTCGCCGAGCACGACGGCATCCTCTCGCTCGGCGGCGGCGCGATCACCAGCCCCGGGGTCCGCGACGCGCTGGCCGGCCACACCGTGGTGTACCTGGAAATCAGTGCCGCGGAAGGGGTTCGGCGCACCACCAGCGGCACGGTGCGCCCGCTGCTGGCCGGCGGGGACCCGGCCGAGAAGTTCCGCAAGCTGATGACCGAACGGGTCCCGCTGTATCGCCGGGTCGCGACCATGCGGGTGAACACCAACCGGCGCAACCCCGGCGCGGTGGTCCGCTACCTGGCCGGGCGCCTGGAGAATCCGCAACAGGCCGCACCCACCAAGCCCGCCAGGCCCACGCGCAGGCGCCGGCGCGCACCCTGGCGGCAGTCGGGCGGCGCGCAACCGGCGCCGGCCGCCGAACCCCGGCAGGAACCCAGCACCACATCCGATCCGAAGTCCGATCCCAAGGCCGATCCGAAACCCAGTCCACCCACCCCGGCGACCCCGGCCGCGCTGGCCGCCCGCCGCAGCGAGGTTCGTAAATGAGCGACAGCAGCAACGCCCCCGTCACGATCAACGTCGCGGTCGATCCGCCCTACCCGGTGATCATCGGCACCGGTCTGCTCGGCGAACTCGGCGAACAACTCGAGGGCGCCCGTCGGGTCGCCATCATGCATCAGCCGGTGCTCACCCAGACCGCCGAGGCCATCCGAAGCTTCCTGGCCGACAAGGGATTCGACGCGCACCGCATCGAGATCCCCGACGCCGAGGCCGGCAAGGACCTGCCCGTCGTAGGATTCGTGTGGGAGGTGCTGGGCCGCATCGGCATCGACCGCAAGGACGCGGTGGTCAGCCTCGGCGGCGGCGCGGCCACCGACGTGGCCGGCTTCGTCGCGGCCACCTGGCTGCGCGGCGTGTCGATCGTGCACGTCCCCACCACGCTGCTCGGCATGGTCGACGCCGCGGTGGGCGGCAAGACCGGGATCAACACCGATGCGGGTAAGAACCTCGTCGGCGCGTTCCACCAACCGCGGGCCGTGCTGGTCGATCTGGCGACCCTGCAAACGCTGCCCCGCAACGAACTGGTCGCCGGTATGGCCGAGATCGTGAAGGCCGGATTCATCGCCGACCCGACGATCCTGGACCTCATCGAGGCCGACCCGGAGGCCGCCCTCGACCCGTCGGGCACGGTGCTGCCGGAGCTGATCCGCCGCTCGATCGCGGTGAAGGCCGAGGTGGTCGCCGCCGACGAGAAGGAGTCGGCGCTGCGCGAAATCCTCAACTACGGACACACTTTGGCGCACGCCATCGAACGCCGCGAGCGGTACCGCTGGCGGCACGGCGCGGCGGTCTCGGTGGGGCTGGTGTACGCCGCCGAACTCGGTCGGCTGGCCGGCCGGCTCGACGACGACACCGCCAACCGGCACCGCACGGTCCTGGCCGCGCTGGGCCTTCCGGTCAGCTACGACGCCGATGCGTTCGGCCAGTTGCTCGAATACATGGCCGGGGACAAGAAGAATCGCGCCGGCGTGCTGCGCTTCGTCGTCCTCGACGGCCTGGCCAAGCCCGGTCGGCTCGAGGGCCCGGATCCGGCGCTGCTGGCCGCCGCCTACTCGGAGGTCGCCGCCGGCGAGTGAGCCCCGCCGCGGCTCACTGGTCGCGGCGCTGCTGCTCGTCGGCCGGGTCCCGCTCGGCCAGCGCCACCGACGAACTCTGCTGCTCGGGATACTCCTGGGCGCCCGCGGTGTGTTCGTCGTCGCGGACGGCGGCGAACACGTCGGTGTCGGCGCGCTCCTCGTCCCAGTCCGATTCCCGGCGGCGCTCCAGCGGCGGCGCCTTGCGGTCCACCAGCCAGCGGCCCACGGCCGCCGCCGTGATCGCCGGCAGGAACACCAGCAGCGCGGTGAACGCCGCGAAGGTGGTCAGCTCGTTGATCAGCCCACCGACGTAGAGCGCCGGGTAGACCAGCGAGATCACCCAGCACACCAGACCGGAGAGCAGACCCGCGACCAGGCCGGCCAGCAGCCACGTCATCGCCAGGTCGTTGCGGCGGTCGGGGTCCGGGTTGGCCCGGGCATCCGAGCGGCCGTCGAGCAGACCCCACAGCACGGCGAGAACCCCGAAGATCGCCAGCAGGACGACGCTGATCAACAGCGCTTGGGTTTCGAACTGATTGATCAGCGTCCCCTGGACGAGGCGGACAACGATCATCAGGCCCGCGAACACCAGTCCGCGCAACAACCACTTGCTCATGGGGGAACAGCGTAGCGAGTACCGTCGGCATGCGTGACACATTCCCAGCGCCGTGCCAACCTGTGTGCTCGCTTACAGTCCGCGTCGTTGGACGCGATGCTGGTCAGTGACCTGAACAACGTGCGATACCTGTCCGGGTTCACCGGCTCCAACGGCGCGTTGCTGGTTTTCGCCGATGACCGACCGGCGGTGTTGGCCACCGACGGCCGGTACCGGACGCAGGCCGGCCGGCAGGCGCCCGACGTCGAGGTCGTCATCGAGCGCGCCTGCAATCTGACGCTGAGCACCCGGGCCGCCGAGGCGGGTGTGGGCGCCCTGGGCTTCGAGGGGCACGTGCTGACGTTCGATGCCCACCACGCGTTGACCGGCGCGCTGGCCGAGCACCCGAACACCGGCCTGGTGCGGGCCTCGGGCACTGTGGAGGAGTTGCGGGAGGTCAAGGACGCCGGTGAGGTGGCGCTGCTGCGGTTGGCCTGCGAGGCCGCCGACGCCGCGCTGGCCGACCTGATCGAGCGCGGCGGGATCCGACCCGGGCGCACCGAGAAGCAGGTCCGCAACGACCTCGAGGCGTTGATGCTCTCCCGCGGCGCCGACGGCGCCTCCTTCGAGACCATCGTCGCGGCCGGCGCCAACTCGGCGGTCCCGCACCACCGGCCCACCGACGCGGTGCTCGCCGCCGGGGACTTCGTCAAGATCGACTTCGGGGCCCTGGTCGGCGGGTACCACTCCGACATGACCCGCACGTTCGTGCTGGGACAACCCGCGGATTGGCAGCGCGAGATCTACGACCTGGTGGCGGCCGCCCAGCGGGCCGGCCGCGAGGCCCTGGCGCCCGGTGTGGCACTGTGCGAGGTGGACGCCGCCGCGCGCTCGGTGATCGCCGACGCCGGCTACGGCGACACCTTCAGCCACGGCCTGGGACACGGCGTCGGACTGCAGATCCACGAAGCGCCCGGAATCAACGCCAAGGCCGCCGGTACACTGCTTGCTGGCTCCGCGGTCACCGTGGAACCCGGCGTTTACTTGCCCGATCGGGGCGGAGTCCGCATCGAGGACACGCTCGTCGTCGGCAACAGCCCCGAACTGCTTACCCGGTTCCCCAAGGAACTACAGATCCTCTAAAAGGAGCACCACCGTGGCATCGACTGCCGACTTCAAGAACGGCCTCGTCCTCAAGATCGACGGCCAGCTGTGGCAGATCATCGAGTTCCAGCACGTCAAGCCCGGCAAGGGCCCCGCCTTCGTCCGGACCAAACTCAAGAACGTGGTCTCCGGCAAGACGGTCGACAAGACCTACAACGCCGGGGTCAAGGTGGAGACCGCCACCGTCGACCGGCGCGACGCCACCTACCTCTACCGCGACGGCGCCGACTTCGTCTTCATGGACTCCGAGGACTACGAGCAGCACCAGTTGCCGGACGCCATGGTCGGTGACGCCGCCGACTTCCTGCTGGAGAGCATGCCCGTGCAGATCGCCTTCCACGACAGCGTCCCGCTGTACCTGGAGATGCCGGTGTCGGTCGAGCTCGAGGTCACCCACACCGAGCCCGGTCTGCAGGGCGACCGCTCCAGCGCGGGCACCAAGCCCGCCACCGTAGAGACCGGTGCCGAGATCCAGGTGCCGCTGTTCATCAACACCGGCGACCGGCTCAAGGTCGACACCCGCGACGGAAGTTACCTGGGTCGCGTGAATGGCTGACGGCAAGCAGAAGGTCCGGCAGGGCCGACACCAGGCCCGAAAGCGGGCCGTGGATCTGCTGTTCGAGGCCGAGGCCCGCGAGCTGACGCCCGCCGAGGTGGCCGATCAGCGCGCCGAACTGGCCCGCCGCAAGCCCGAGATCGACCCGCCGGCGCCCTACACCGACACGGTGGCCCGCGGGGTCACCGAGCACGCCGCCCACATCGACGACCTGATCAGTTCGCACCTGCAGGGCTGGACGCTGATGCGGCTGCCCGCGGTGGACCGCGCGATCCTGCGGGTGGCCGTCTGGGAACTGCTGCACGCCGACGACGTGCCGGAACCGGTCGCCGTCGACGAGGCTGTCGAGTTGGCGAAGGAACTGTCCACCGATGATTCGCCGGGCTTCGTCAACGGCGTGCTCGGACAGGTGATGTTGGTCACCCCGCAGATCCGCGCCGCCGCCGAGGCGGTGCGGGCGATCGGTCTCGACACCGACCAGCCCTGACGGGCGCGTGAAGATCCTCTGCACGGTCGTGCAGGCCTGCTGAACGTCACTGGCCGGCCGGCGGACCGGGCGGGCATCCTGGAGGCCATGTTGCCCGTCCTGGACCTCGCCACCGCCGACGACGACCCGGCGGGCTTTCGCACCGCGCTGCGCGAGGCCGCCCACCGCTTCGGGTTCTTCTACCTGACCGGCCACGGCATCGCCGAGTCGCAGATCACCGAGATCCTGTCGTTGACTCGGCGCTTCTTCGCGCTGCCGGCGGCGGCCAAGGATGAGATCAGCCAGCTGAAAAGCCCGCAGTTCCGGGGCTACTCGCGGTTGGGTGGTGAACTGACCAACGGTCAGGTGGACTGGCGCGAGCAGATCGACATCGGTCCCGAGCGTCCCGTCCTCCCCGACGCGCGGGGGTACTGGCGGCTGCAGGGGCCCAACCTGTGGCCGTCGGCGCTGCCCGAACTGCGGCCGGCGTTCGAACGCTGGAGCGCCGCGTTGTCGGCGGTGGGCCTGCGGCTGCTGCGGCACTGGGCGGTGTCGCTGGGTGCGGCGGCGGACCTGTTCGACGCCGCCTTCGCCGAACGTCCGGCCACCCTGATCAAGGTGGTGCGCTACCCGGGCACCACAACCATCAGGCAAGGCGTTGGTGCGCACAAGGATTCCGGTGTGCTGACGCTGTTGCTGCTCGAACCCGACTCGACCGGCCTACAGGTTGCGCTGCGTGCCGACGAATGGGTCGACGTTCCGCCGCTGCCGGGCGCGTTCGTGGTCAACATCGGCGAGCTGCTCGAGGTCGCTACCGCCGGGTATCTGCGTGCCACCTCGCACCGGGTGCTGGCCCCGGCGCCCGGCACCGACCGGGTGTCCATCCCGTTCTTCCTGAACCCGGCGCTGGATGCGCAGGTGCCGCTGATCGACCTGCCGGCCGAGTTGGCCGCCGCGGCCAAGGGCGTCGAGGTGGACCCGGCCAATCCGATCTTCAACACCTACGGCGAGAACGCCTGGAAGTCCCGGACCCGGGCCCACCCGGACGTCGCCGCGCTGCACCACGGCCTCGAGCCGGCCTCGAGCTGACCGGATTTCCCTCGCCCTGAGCGCAAACCTGGCCGGGCGTCGGGGGGCCTGCATACGGTGACCCGGTGTTCGACGCACGCAGGCTGGTGGTGTTCCGCGCGGTGGTGCGCGCCGGGTCGCTCAGTGCCGCCGCGGCCACGCTGAACTACACCACTTCGGCCGTCTCGCAGCAGATCGCCGCGCTCGAGCGCGAACTCGGCGTCATCCTGCTGGTGCGGGGCCATGCCGGGGCGCGCCCGACGACGGCGGGAGAACGGTTGTACGACAGCGCCGCCGAGATCCTGGCCGCCATCGAACGGGCCGAACGCCGGCTCGACTCCCCAGATACGCCCGAACTACTGCGCGTGGCCTCCTTCGCCAGTGCCGCGGCGACCATCCTGCCCACGGCGCTGGCCGAGTTGCGCAGCGCCGAACCGCGGCTGCGGCCGGCGCTGGTGGCCGCCGATCCCGACGACGGCGTCGCGCTGCTGTCCGCCGGCGACGTCGAGGCCGCGGTCATCACCGAGGTGCCGGGGGAGCGAACCGCCTACCCCGAGGTCGTGAGCTCACCGATCTACGACGACGAATTCCTGCTGGTCCTGCCGCCGCGACACCGGCTGGCCGGCCACGCCGAGATCCCGCTGACCGCGCTGGCCGCCGAGGATTGGGTGGTCAGCTCCGCGACCGGGGTGTGTCCGGACGCGCGGGTCTTCCAGAATGCCTGCCGCAGCGTGGGATTCACCCCGAGGGTGGCGTTCCACTCCGAGGACTACCCGACGCTGCAGGGTCTGGTGGCCGCCGATCTCGGGGTGTCGCTGGTGCCGTCCCTGGCCGCCGCGCACGTGCGGCCCAACGTCGCGATCCGGCGGGTGGCGGGGATGCGCCCGGTGCGCCGCATCGCCCTGGCCACCCAGCATCGCCCCGAGGCGGGCACGGTGCTCGGCGCGCTGCTGTCCTCGGCGCAGGCCGTCGGCACCCGGCTGGCCAACGACAGCGCCTACAGAGTTTCTGAACGCCCCTTCAGCGTCGCTTGATCGACCTTCGGCCGGACCCGACCGCGTCCTAGCGTGGGGCGCACATCACCGCTTCCCGAGGAGTCCACCGTCGTGACAATCACTGCGAACCAACCTGTTTCGCTGTACACCGTCGACACCCCCGCGCAGGCGATCCGCATAGCGCAGGATCTGGCCGCCGGGATCGCCGAGGGTGCTGTGCACCGCGAACTCGACGGGGTACGGCCCACCGACGCCCTGGCTGCCGCGCGACGCTTCGGCGATCGTGGCACTGGCCAACGGCCTGTCCCGGCACATCGGGCGCCGCATCGACGCGATCCAGGCCGCGACGGTGGCGGCCTGGACCCGCCGCGCGCACTGGCGGCCGTTGGCGGAGTTGGCGTTGGAACCCGAGACCGAGGTCTATCTCGGTCTGCTGCACACCGACGACGGCGCGGCCGGGGCCGCCGCGCGCGCCGAACTGGCCGCGGAATTCCTCCCGGACTTCGGCATCTCGACCGAATGCGGCCTGGGCCGGCACTCCGGCGAACAACTCGAGGCCGTGCTGACCGGCTGGAACGCCTACGCCCAGGAGCGGCAGCCGGCGCTCAGCGCGTAGCCGGCCGCCGGAAGGAGGGACGGACCCGCGGCGACGTCTTCTCCAATAATCTGCTCGTGACGTTTTCGTCCGTCATGACGGATCATGGAGGAACTCGCTTGTGGACGGCCAGAGCTGCAACGGTCTGCGGATCATGTGGTACATCAACGGTGCCGATGGTGATGTGCCCTGGCAGCGTGAGCGCCGTGTGCCGCCCTCGCTTTCCCACCTGCGGACGTTGGCCGCGGCGCTGGATCAGCTCGGCTACTTCGGTGCACTGAGCACCGCCCGCGAAACCATCGCGCTGGTCGGTGATACCGAACGGCTGCGCTTCATGATCCCGGAGTACCCCGGGGTCAAACCGCCGGCGCTGCTTGCCGAGGAGGCCCAGGTCTTCGATCACTATTCGGGCGGCCGGCTCATCTACAACCAGGTCAACGGCGCCGATCCCGTGCTGGCCCGGTACGGCCGTTTCGAATCCAAGGCGCAGCGCTACGCCGTGTCCGAGGAGTACTGGCCCTTGGTCCGGCAGCTCTACCTCGACGATACGAGCGCGGTTGACGGCGAGTATTTCCAGCTCGGCCCCCGGTACAAGCCCGCGATCGCGGGCCCGCGGCAGCGCGGCGGGGTGCCGGTGTGGGGCACCGGGGCTTCGCCGGAGGGCATCGCACACGCCGCCGAGGTGCTCGACGTCTACCTGAGTTTCCTCGCCGAACCGGCGCTGCTGGCCGGCACGTTCGGGGCGATGCGGACCGCCGCGGCGGCCAAAGGTCGCAGTATCCCCGCCGGGGTCCTGGCGAGCGTGATCGTGCGCGACACCGACGATGCGGCCTGGTCGCACTTCGAATGGCAACTTTCCCACACCGACCCGGCCGAGATGGCCCGGTTGGCCGATCGGAACCTGCGCTCGTTCGGGTTCGGCCCGTTGTCGGAGATGACCAGTGCCGACCCGCAAGTGCAGGATCGGATCGACGCCTTGCGGGCGGGGCGCATCCCCAGTCGTGAGGCGCTGGAATTCGCACCCGGTCTGGCCGCCGGACTGACGACGTGGACATCGGGAGAGCCGCCGTTCGACATCGCCGGCAAGGGCTCCGGCAACTATCTGGTCGGCAGCCCGGAAACGGTGGCCAAGCAGATCACCGAGTTGTCGGCGGAACTGGATATCGACACCTGGATTCTGTCCGGTTGGCCGTTGGCGGCCGAGGCGGAACGGTTCGCCCAGCAGGTGATGCCGCTGCTCGACATTCGTCCCTACGAGCCGCCGCAACTGGTTTCGGCGTCGACGGGCTGAGCGCCACCCGCGTCACCGTTCCATACCTAAAGGTATGGTAGCGTCCGGACATGACACCGATCGACGACGCGTTCGTCGCCGCCCTGGCCGAGCGCGCCGCCGAGGCCGAGGAGCTGCGGCGGCTGCCCGCGGCCACCATCGCCGACTTCCGCGCCGGTGGGCTGGCCTCGCTGCTGCTGCCGGCCCGCTACGGCGGCCGGCAGGCCGACTTCCCGGCAATCCTCGACCCCATCCGCGCCATGGCCCACGGATGTGCTTCCAGCGCATGGACATTGGGCTTCTACATCCTGCACAACTGGATGCTGGCCCTGTTCGACGAGCGGGCCCAGGACGAGGTCTTCGCCGACGGCCCGGTGCTGTGCCCGGCGCCGCTGGCCCCGACCGGCCGCGGGATCCCCGTCGACGGCGGGGTGCGGCTGACGGGCCGGTGGTCCTGGGCCACCGGGGTGATGGACGCCGACTGGATCATGGTGGGTGCGCTGTGCGGACCCGACACCGAGATCTACCCGGCGCTGGCGTTGCTGCCGATCTCCGAGGTGGAGGTCCTCGACGTCTGGCAGACCGCCGGGATGCGCGCGACCGGTTCCAACGACGTCGTCGTCACCGACGTCGTGGTCCCCGAGCACCGGCTGGCCAAGGTGGTCGACGTCTACGGCGGCACCGCACCGGGGGCGGCCCTGCACGACGCGAGCACCTACCGGTGGCCGCTGGTGCCCGCGCTGGCGCTGGTGGCCGCGATGCCCGCGCTCGGCTCGGCCGAGGCCGTGACCGACCAGTTCGCCCAGCGGCTCTCCGAGCGGGTGCTGGCCTATTCCGGTGTGGCGCAGAAGGATCAGCCGTCGGCGCAGATCCGGCTGGGCAGTGCCCGGGTCCGGCTGGCCGCACTGCGGGCCCTGCTGGACCAGACCGTCGCCGGCATCGAGACGGCGATGAGCGCCGGCGCGACGGTGCCGCGCCCGCACCGGGCGTCGGCCCGGCTGGCGGCCGCGCACATCGTGCACGAATCCCGCGCGATCATCGCCGATCTGCTCGCGGCCTCGGGGGCCAGCGTCCAGTTCCTGTCCAGTCCGCTGCAGCGCGCCAAGCGCGACGTCGACGTCATCTGCGGACACGTGGTGTTCGACTACGACGTGAGCCGGGAGTTGGCCGGGGCCTGCGAGGTCGGTGCGAAGGTGTCGCCGTTCGCGATGATCTGAGCGGCTACAGATCCAGCGCCGCATAGGTGCGGCGCACGAAGCGCGGTTGCGCGGTGCGCAGCGAGGCCAGCGAGGTGTTCCCGGCGATCGCTGCGGCCGCGTCGGGGGACAGGTCCGGCGCGTTCTGGATCAGATAGATCAGGATCAGATCCGCCGTCGGGTCGGCCTGCCACCACGTGCCGTAGGCGCCGGGCCAGGTGAACGAGCCCACCCCACCGGGGCCGAACAGCGGTGCCGACTTCGCCGCGTCGGTCACCACCGACAGGTTCAGGCCGAAGCCGCGGCCCACCCAGTACGGCATGCCCAGGAAGGGAATCCGCTTCTGCGCCTCGGTCAGTCGGTCCGTGCGCATCAGCCGGGCCGACTCCTCGGACAGCACCCGGGTGCCGTCGAGCGACCCGCCGGCCAGCAGCATCCGGGCAAACCGCAGGTAGTCGTCGACCGTCGACCACAGTCCGGCGCCGCCCTGGCAGAACGGCGGTGCGGCGATCGGGGCCGGACCCATGACGTTGTGCTGCAACGTGTTCTGGGCGTCCAGCCGATACATGGTGGCGGCGCGGCGCCGGGATTCCGGGGTGAGGAAGAAGCCGGTGTCGGTCATCTGCAGCGGCGCGAAGATGCGCTCGGACAGCACCTCGTGCAGCGGCTTGCCCTCGATCCGGGACACCACGATGCCCAGCACGTCGGTGGCGTGGCTGTAGGTCAGCTGCGCGCCGGGCTGATGCACCAGCGGCAGCTGCGCCAGCTCCGCGAGCCAGCGGTCCTGGTCCTGGCGCATCGGCAGCCGCGCGTAGGCCCGGGCCAGCGGACCCGGGATGGAGAACTGGTAGGCCAGCCCGCTGCGGTGGGTCATCAGATCGTCGACGGTGATCGGCCGCTGGGCCGGCACGGTCTGCTCGAGGGCGCCCCGCGGGTCGGCCAGCACCCGCATCTCGGCGAACTCGGGCAGCCAGCGCGTCACCGGATCGGTCAGGGCCAGCCGGCCGTCGTCGACCAGCGCCATGGCCGCGGCGACCGTCACCGGCTTGGTCATCGAGGCGATGCGGAAGACCGTGTCCCGCTGCATCGGCAGGCCGGCCTCGATGTCGCGGTAGCCGATCTCGTTGACCTGGCGGACCGCGCCGCCCTGCCACACCATGGTCACCGCGCCGGACAGCAGGCCGGCGTCGCAGGCCTCGCGGATGGAGGCGGCGTTCCCGTCGAGTTTCATCGTCGTCAGCGTAGGTCAGTCCATCGGGCGACCACCGGCGATGGGGTGTTCGCCGCGCGCGGCTGCTAAGCTGCCCGGCAGTTCGACATCCTTTAACGACCCGTCCAGAGAGGCGGAGAAGGAGGTCAGGTTCCTCCGTGGGCGCCAAAAGCGGCTCTGACGACACCGACCGGGAGCTGATGTCCGCAGCGGACGTCAGCCGCACCATTTCCCGTATCGCCCATCAGATCATCGAGAAGACCGCGCTGGACGGCGCCGATGCGCCCCGCGTGGTGCTGCTCGGCATCCCCACCCGCGGCGTGGAACTGGCCCGCCGGCTGGCCCGCAACATCGGCGAGTTCTCCGGTGTGGACGTGGCGCACGGCGCCCTGGACATCACGCTGTACCGCGACGACCTGAACACCAAACCGCCGCGCCCGCTGGAGGACACCTCGATCCCGACCGGCGGCATCGACGGCGCCCTGGTGATCCTGGTCGACGACGTGCTGTACTCCGGCCGCTCGGTGCGCTCGGCGCTGGACGCCCTGCGTGACATCGGCCGCCCCCGCGCCGTGCAGCTGGCGGTGCTCGTCGACCGCGGCCACCGCGAGTTGCCCATCCGCGCGGACTACGTCGGCAAGAACGTGCCCACCTCGCGCAGCGAGAACGTCAAGGTCCGGCTCGCCGAACCGGACGGCTACGACAGCGTCCGGATCGCCCCGCATGGAGGTCCCGCCCGGTGCAACACCTGCTGAACGCGGCCGATCTGAGCCGCGATGAGGCGACGGCCATTCTCGACGACGCCGACCGGTTCGCCGCGGCGCTGCTGGGCCGCGAGGTCAAGAAGCTCCCGACGCTGCGCGGCCGCACCGTGATCACCATGTTCTACGAGAACTCCACCCGCACCCGGGTGTCGTTCGAGGTCGCCGGCAAGTGGATGAGCGCCGACGTCATCAACGTCAGTTCCTCGGGATCCTCGGTGGGCAAGGGGGAATCGCTGCGCGACACCGCGCTGACGCTGCGCGCGGCCGGCGCCGACGCCCTGATCATCCGGCACCCCGCCTCCGGGGCCGCCCAGCAGCTCGCGCACTGGACCCGGCCGCTCGACCCGGCCGAGTCGGGGCCGGCGGTCATCAACGCCGGCGACGGCACCCACGAACACCCGACCCAGGCGCTGCTCGACGCGCTGACGCTGCGCCAGCGGCTCGGCGAGATCGCCGGCCGACGCGTGGTGATCGTCGGCGACGTTCTGCACAGCCGGGTGGCGCGCTCCAACGTCACGCTGCTGGCCACGCTCGGCGCCGAGGTGATCCTCGTCGCCCCGCCGACGCTGCTGCCCGTCGGGGTCGACGCGTGGCCGGTCACGGTCTCCCACGATCTGGACGCCGAACTGCCGGCCGCCGACGCGGTGTTGATGTTGCGGGTGCAGGCCGAGCGGATGAACGGCGGCTTCTTCCCGTCGCCGCGGGAGTACTCGGTGCTCTACGGGCTCTCCGAGCGCCGGCAGGCGCTGTTGCCCGAGCATGCGGCGGTGCTGCATCCGGGCCCGATGCTGCGCGGCATGGAGATCGCCTCCTCGGTCGCGGACTCGTCGCAATCGGCGGTGCTGCAACAGGTTTCCAATGGTGTGCACGTGCGGATGGCGGTGCTGTTCCATCTGCTGGTCGGGGCGGACCGCTCCGACGAGGTGGCCGCGGACGCGGGAGGTGTCAAATGAGCGTGCTGATCGCCGGGGTACGGCGCTACGGACAGGGTGATCCGGTCGACGTCGTCATCGAGGACGGGCAGATCGCCGAGATCGTGGCCGCGGGCACCGCCGAGACCACCGGGCGCACCGTGATCGAGGCGGCCGGTCAGATCCTGCTGCCCGGCTTCGTCGATCTGCACACCCACCTGCGCGAGCCGGGGCGCGAGGACACCGAGACCATCGAAACCGGTTCGGCCGCAGCCGCTCTCGGTGGATACACCGCGGTCTTCGCGATGGCCAACACCACGCCGGTGGCCGATTCGCCGGTGGTCACCGACCACGTCTGGCACCGCGGCCAGCAGGTGGGCCTGGTCGACGTGCACCCGGTCGGGGCCGTCACGGTGGGCCTCGAAGGCACCCAGCTGACCGAGATGGCCATGATGGCGGGCGGCGCCGCGCAGGTCCGGATGTTCTCCGACGACGGCCACTGCGTGCACGACCCGCTGGTGATGCGCCGCGCGCTGGAATACGCCAAGGGCCTCGGTGTGCTGATCGCCCAGCACGCCGAGGAGCCGCGCCTGACCGTCGGCGCCGTCGCCCACGAGGGTCCCACCGCGGCGCGGCTGGGCCTGACCGGCTGGCCGCGCGCCGCCGAGGAGTCCATCGTCGCCCGCGACGCCATCCTGGCCCGTGACGCCGACACCCGCGTGCACATCTGCCACGCCTCGACCGCCGGCACCGTGGAAATCCTGAAATGGGCCAAGGCGCAGGGTATCTCGATCACCGCCGAGGTCACCCCGCACCATCTGCTGCTCGACGACAGCCGGCTGACCGGCTACGACGGGGTCAACCGGGTGAACCCGCCGCTGCGCGAGGCCTCCGACGCCGTCGCCCTGCGCCAGGCGCTGGCCGACGGCGTGATCGACTGCGTGGCCACCGATCATGCGCCGCACGCCGAACACGAGAAGTGCTGTGAGTTCTCCCAGGCCCGCCCCGGCATGCTCGGCCTGCAGACCGCGCTGTCGGTGATTGTCGAGACCATGGTCAACCCGGGCCTGTTGGACTGGCGCGGCGTGGCGAAGGTGATGAGCGAGAACCCGGCCCGCATCGCCGGGCTGCCGGATCACGGCCGTCCGCTCGAGGTGGGGGAGCCGGCCAACCTGACGGTGATCGACCCGGACACCAGCTGGACGGTGTCGGGGCCCGGGCTGGCCAGCCGGTCGGCCAATACGCCGTTCGAGTCGATGACGCTGCCGGCCACGGTGACCGCGACGCTGCTGCGCGGCAAGGTCACCGCGCGGGACGGGGCGCCCGGCTCGTGAACACCCCGACCCTGATGGGTTCCCTGGTCTTCGCCGCGGTGGTCGCGGTGCTCATCGCCTTCCTCATCCACCTGGTGCTGCGGGGCTGGCGCCGACGCGCCGAGCGTCAGTTGGCGCTGATCGGGCAGCTGCCCGCGCTGCCGGACACCGTGGGACCCGCCCTGATCCCCGGCATCAAAGGCCTCTACGTCGGCAGCACGCTGGCGCCCAGCTGGCAGGACCGGATCGCCGTGGGCGACTGGGGTTATCGCTCCAAGGCCGTCATCACCCGCTACCCGGAGGGCGTGATGTTGCAACGCAGCGGCGCCACCCCGATCTGGATTCCCGACGAGGCGATCACCGCGATCCGGACCGAGCGGGGGATCGCGGGCAAGGCCCTGACCCACGAGGGGATCCTGGCGATCCGCTGGCGGCTGCCCTCGGGGACCGAGATCGACACCGGCTTCCGCGCGGACGACCGGCGACAATACAGCCAGTGGGTGTCCGACGGCACTGACGATTCATCCAACGGAGCGGAGGTCGTGTGAACGACGCAAGCAGCGATACCCGGGCCGTGCTGGTCCTCGAGGACGGCCGGGTCTTCACCGGCACGTCCTTCGGCGCGGTCGGGCACACCCTGGGCGAGGCGGTGTTCTCCACCGGGATGTCCGGCTACCAGGAGACGCTGACCGATCCCAGCTACCACCGCCAGATCGTGGTCGCGACCGCGCCGCAGATCGGCAACACCGGGTGGAACGGCGAGGACAGCGAGAGCCGCGGCGACAAGATCTGGGTGGCCGGCTACGCCGTGCGCGACCCCTCGCCGCGCCCGTCCAACTGGCGGGCCACCGGCTCGCTCGACGACGAACTGATCCGCCAGGGCGTGGTCGGCATCGCCGGGATCGACACCCGGGCCGTGGTGCGCCACCTGCGTAGCCGCGGATCGATGAAGGCCGGCATCTTCTCCGGCGCCGAGGCCGCCGCCCCGGCCGCCGAACTGCTCGAGCGGGTCAACGCCCAGCCGTCGATGCTCGGCGCCGATCTGGCCGGCGAGGTCAGCACCGACGTGCGCTATGCCGTGGAACCCGCGGGCGCACATCGGTTCACCGTCGCCGCGATCGACCTCGGCATCAAGACCAACACCCCGCGCATCTTTGCCGGCCGCGGCGTGCGCAGCGAGGTGGTGCCGTCGTCGACGACGTTCGCCGAGATCGCCGACCTCGAACCGGACGGGCTGTTCCTGTCCAACGGGCCCGGCGACCCGGCCGCCGCCGACCACGTGGTGGCGGTGGTCCGCGAGGCCCTCGGGGCCAACATCCCGGTGTTCGGCATCTGCTTCGGCAACCAGCTGCTCGGGCGCGCGCTGGGCCGCTCCACGTACAAGATGACCTTCGGGCACCGCGGGATCAACGTCCCGGTGATCGACCACACCACGGGCCGGGTGGCGATCACCGCGCAGAACCACGGCTTCGCCCTCGAGGGGGAGGCCGGCGAGCGGTTCGACACCCCGTTCGGCCCCGCGGTGGTCAGCCACACCTGCGCCAACGACGGTGTGGTCGAGGGCATTCGGCTGCTCAGCGGGCGGGCCTTCTCGGTGCAGTACCACCCCGAGGCCGCGGCCGGCCCGCACGACGCGGAGAACCTGTTCGACCAGTTCATCGCCGTCATGGCCGGAGAGGACCTCTCGTGAGCGGGCGAGTCCCCGGCCGACACGCCGACCATCTGACCGGGTTTGCGCACCTTCGCGCAGGAATGGGAGAGCGCTGATGCCGCGTCGTACCGACCTCGAGCACGTCCTGGTGATCGGCTCCGGGCCGATCGTCATCGGTCAGGCCTGCGAGTTCGACTATTCGGGCACCCAGGCCTGCCGCGTGCTGCGCAGCGAGGGCCTGCAGGTCAGCCTGGTCAACTCGAACCCGGCGACCATCATGACCGACCCGGAGTACGCCGACCACACCTACGTCGAGCCCATCACCCCGGCGTTCGTCGAGAAGGTCATCGCCCAGCAGGCCGAGCGCGGCAACAAGATCGACGCGCTGCTGGCCACCCTCGGCGGGCAGACCGCGTTGAACACCGCGGTGGCCCTCTACGAGAACGGCGTCCTGGAGAAGTACGGCGTCGAACTGATCGGCGCGGACTTCGACGCCATCCAGCGCGGCGAGGACCGGCAGAAATTCAAGGACATCGTGGCCAAGGTGGGCGGCGAATCCGCCCGCAGCCGGGTGTGTTTCACCATGGACGAGGTCCGCGACGCGGTCGGTGACCTGGGCCTGCCCGTGGTGGTCCGGCCCAGCTTCACCATGGGCGGCCTGGGCTCCGGCATGGCGGCCAGCCTCGAGGACGTCGAGCGGATGGCCGGCGACGGGCTGGCGGCGTCCCCGTCGGCCAACGTGCTGATCGAGGAATCGATCTACGGCTGGAAGGAATACGAGCTCGAGCTGATGCGTGACGGCCGCGACAACGTCGTGGTGGTGTGCTCGATCGAGAACGTCGACCCGATGGGCGTGCACACCGGTGACTCGGTCACCGTCGCCCCCGCGATGACGCTGACCGATCGCGAGTACCAGGTCATGCGCGACCTGGGCATCGCGATCCTGCGCGAGGTCGGCGTCGACACCGGCGGCTGCAACATCCAGTTCGCGGTCGACCCGCGCGACGGCCGGTTGATCGTCATCGAGATGAATCCCCGGGTGTCGCGGTCCAGCGCGCTGGCGTCGAAGGCCACCGGCTTCCCGATCGCCAAGATCGCCGCCAAGCTGGCCATCGGCTACACCCTCGACGAGATCGTCAACGACATCACCAAGGAAACCCCGGCCTGCTTCGAACCCACGCTGGACTACGTGGTGGTCAAGGCCCCGCGGTTCGCCTTCGAGAAGTTCCCCGGCGCCGACGCGACGCTGACCACCACCATGAAATCGGTCGGCGAGGCGATGTCGTTGGGCCGCAACTTCATCGAGGCGCTCGGCAAGGTGATGCGCTCGCTCGAGACCAAGCGGGCCGGCTTCTGGACCGGGGCGGACCCCGACGTCGGCGTCGAGGAGCTGCTGGCGCGGTTGCGGGTCCCCACCGACGGCCGGCTCTACGACATCGAACTCGCGCTGCGCAAAGGCGCGACGGTCGAACAGGTTTCGCAGGCCTCCGGCGTGGACCCCTGGTTCCTCGACCAGATCGCCGGGCTGGTCGAGCTGCGGGCGCAGCTGCTGGCCGCACCGGTGCTCGACGCGCAGCTGCTGCGCCGGGCCAAGAATCAGGGCCTGTCCGATCATCAGATCGCCTGTCTGCGTCCCGAACTGGCCGGCGAGGTCGGCGTCCGGGTGCTGCGCGAGCGCCTCGGCGTGCACCCGGTGTTCAAGACCGTGGACACCTGCGCCGCGGAATTCGAGGCCAAGACGCCGTACCACTACAGCAGCTACGAGCTCGACCCCGCGGCCGAGAGCGAGGTGGCCCCGCAGGCCGACAAGCCCAAGGTGCTGATCCTGGGCTCGGGTCCCAACCGCATCGGTCAGGGCATCGAGTTCGACTACAGCTGCGTGCACGCCGCCCAGACGCTCAGCGCCGCCGGCTTCGAGACCGTCATGGTCAACTGCAACCCGGAGACGGTGTCCACCGACTACGACACCGCCGACCGGCTCTACTTCGAGCCGCTGACCTTCGAGGATGTGCTGGAGGTCTACCACGCCGAACAGGTTTCGGGGGCCGGCGGCCCCGGTGTCGTCGGGGTGATCGTGCAACTCGGCGGGCAGACGCCGCTGGGCCTGGCCGACTCCCTCGAGCGCGCCGGCGTCCCCATCGTGGGCACCCGGCCCGAGGCCATCGACCTGGCCGAGGACCGCGGCCGGTTCGGCGAGGTGCTCGCCGCCGCGGGCCTGCCCGCACCGCGGTTCGGCACCGCCACCACCTTCGAGCAGGCCCGCACCATCGCCGCCGACATCGGCTACCCGGTGCTGGTGCGCCCGTCGTACGTGCTGGGCGGCCGCGGCATGGAGATCGTCTACGACGAGGAAACCCTGCAGGGCTACATCATGCGGGCCACCGAACTCTCGCCCGAGCATCCCGTGCTGGTCGACCGGTTCCTCGAGGACGCCATCGAGATCGACGTCGACGCGCTGTGCGACGGCACCGACGTCTATATCGGCGGCGTGATGGAGCACATCGAGGAGGCCGGCATCCACTCCGGCGACTCGGCGTGCGCGCTGCCCCCGGTCACGCTGGGGCGCACCGATATCGCCGCGGTGCGCCAGGCCACCGAGGCCATCGCCAAGGGCATCGGCGTGGTCGGCCTGCTCAACGTCCAGTACGCCCTCAAGGAGGACGTGCTGTACGTGCTCGAGGCCAATCCGCGGGCCAGCCGCACCGTGCCGTTCGTCTCCAAGGCCACCGCCGTGCCGCTGGCCAAGGCGTGCGCGCGGGTGATGCTGGGCGCCACCATCGCCGAACTGCGCGCCGAGGGGGTGCTCGCCGCCGAGGGCGACGGGGCCAGCCCGGCCCCCAACGCGCCGATCGCGGTCAAGGAGGCCGTGCTGCCGTTCAACCGGTTCCGTCAGGCCGACGGGTCGGGCGTCGACTCGCTGCTGGGGCCGGAGATGAAGTCCACCGGCGAGGTGATGGGCATCGATTCCGACTTCGGCAAGGCCTTCGCCAAGAGCCAGACCGCGGCCTACGGGTCGCTGCCGGTGCGCGGGACCATCTTCGTGTCGGTGGCCAACCGCGACAAGCGCTCGCTGGTGTTCCCGGTGAAACGGTTGGCGGATCTCGGTTTCCGGGTGCTGGCCACCGAGGGCACCGCGGAGATGCTGCGGCGGAACGGGATTCCGTGCGATGTGGTGCGGAAGAACTTCGAGGAGCCCAGCCCGGACCGCCCGGCCATGACGGCGGTCGACGCGATCCGCGCCGGCGAGATCGACCTGGTGATCAACACGCCGTACGGCAACTCCGGGCCGCGCGTGGACGGCTACGAGATCCGTTCGGCGGCAGTGCAGATGAACATCCCGTGCGTGACGACGGTGCAGGGTGCCTCGGCGGCGGTGCAGGGCATCGAGGCCGGCATCCGCGGCGACATCGGGGTGCGGTCCCTGCAGGAACTGCACGCCACGCTGGACGGCCACTGAGCATGGCCGGCTTCGGGACGCGGCTGGCCGAGGCGATCGCCGCGCGCGGGCCGCTGTGCCTGGGTATCGATCCGCATCCGGAACTGCTGGCGGCCTGGGGGCTGCCGGCCGACGCCGACGGGCTGGCCGCCTTCAGCGCCGTCTGCGTGGAGGCGTTCGCGGGCTTCGCCGTCGTCAAGCCGCAGGTCGCATTCTTCGAGGCGTACGGCGCGGCGGGCTACGCGGTCCTGGAACGCACGATCGCCGACCTGCGCGCGGCCGGGGTACTGGTGCTCGCCGACGCCAAGCGCGGCGACATCGGGACCACCATGGCCGCCTACGCCGCGGCGTGGCTGGGGGACTCGCCCCTGGCCAGCGACGCGGTGACGGCGTCGCCGTACCTGGGGTTCGGGTCGCTGCGGCCGCTGCTGGACACCGCCGAGGCCCACGGCCGCGGGGTGTTCGTACTGGCGGCCACGTCCAACCCAGAGGGTGCCAGCGTGCAGGCTGTGCGGCGTTCTGACGGCCGCACGGTGGCCCAGGGCATGGTGGACGCCGCCGCGCAGGTCAACGCGCGTGCGGCCGGCCTGGTGGGTGTTGTGGTGGGTGCGACGCTGGCCGAGGTGCCCGACGTCAGCGGGCTCGGCGGGCCGGTGCTGGTTCCCGGGGTCGGCGCCCAGGGCGGGCGGCCCGACGCGCTGGCCGGTCTGGGCGGCGCGCTGCCCGGACAATTGCTGCCCGCGGTCTCCCGCGAGGTGCTGCGCGCCGGGCCGGGGGTGGCCGAGGTCCGCGCGGCCGCAGAACGGCTTCGCGACACCGTCGCCTACCTGGCGTGACGCCGACACGCCCGCGACACGCGCGTTAACTTTCAGTTTCTTCGAAATCGGGCAGATTTCCGCTCCGAACAGCGGCATCAGGTGTCGACGCCGTCGCGGTCCAGGGCCGGCGAGCTGCCCGGAAATTGCGCTGAACAGGACTTATGAAATTGACGTCGGCGGCCGTGCGCCGGGTCGTCGGCGCCGGTCCCGGGCCCGCGGCCGGCGCCCCGGGGGCGCCGCGGACGCCCCAATACGCTGCGGCTTTGACGGAAAAACAGGGGGGTGGGGTTAGATTTCGTCAGGGAGGCTGGGTACGGTCGTCGTCGCTGGCCTGAAGTACCCGGCCAAACCAGATAGATGGCTAATGAGCAGGAGGAATCGTGGCCCTTCCCCAGTTGACCGACGAACAGCGCGCGGCAGCGTTGGAGAAGGCTGCTGCCGCACGTCGAGCCCGAGCTGAACTCAAGGATCGGCTCAAGCGCGGCGGCACCAACCTCAAGCAAGTCCTGAAGGACGCCGAGACCGACGAGGTCCTCGGCAAGATGAAGGTCTCCGCCCTGCTGGAAGCCCTGCCCAAGGTGGGCAAGGTCAAGGCCCAGGAGATCATGACCGAGCTCGAGATCGCGCCGACCCGCCGCCTGCGCGGCCTCGGCGACCGGCAGCGCAAGGCGCTGCTGGAAAAGTTCGACCCCTCCTAAGGGGGTCGTGGGCACCAGCGGGGGACCGGACGGCCGCGTGATCGTGCTGTCCGGCCCCTCCGCGGTCGGCAAGTCGACCATTGTCCGCTGCTTGCGAGATCGGGTCCCGGAGCTGTACTTCAGCGTGTCCGCCACCACCAGGGCGGCGCGCCCGGGCGAGGTCGACGGTGTCGATTATCACTTCGTCACGCCCGCGGCGTTCCAGGACCTGATCGACCGCGGTGAACTTCTCGAATGGGCCGACATCCACGGCGGGCTGCACCGCTCCGGGACGCCCGCCGAACCGGTCCGCGCGGCCATGCAGGCCGGGCGGCCGGTCCTGATCGAGGTCGACCTGGCCGGGGCACGGGCGGTCAAGCAGACGCTGCCGGCGGCCACCTCGGTGTTCTTGGCGCCGCCAAGCTGGGCCGTACTCGAGTCCCGACTGGTCGGGCGGGGCACCGAATCGGCCGAGGTCATAGCGCGCCGCCTGGCCACCGCGCGCGAGGAAATCGCCGCTCAGGGCGACTTCGATGCGGTGGTGGTCAACAGCGAATTGGAAACGGCCTGCGCCGAATTGGTATCCTTGCTGGTAACGCGCCCTTGAGATCAACATTTTGAGAACAAATCTTTCGAGAATTTGCTTTCAGCAACCGCCAGGAGAGTTTTTCAGTGACTAACACGCACGCCGACACCCTGACCGCCACCGACGCGGTCGACACCGCGGGATTCGGCGCCTACGACACGCCGTTGGGCATCACCAACCCGCCCATCGATGAGTTGCTGGAGCGGGTGTCGAGCAAGTACGCGCTGGTGATCTACGCCGCCAAGCGCGCCCGGCAGATCAACGACTACTACAACCAGCTCGGCGACGGCATCCTCGAGTACGTCGGCCCGCTGGTGGAGCCGGGCCTGCAGGAGAAGCCGCTGTCGATCGCGATGCGCGAGATCCACGGCGATCTGCTCGAGCACACCGAAGGCGAGTAGCGAGCAGCGCCCCCGAGATGGCTGCCAAACGGATCGTCGTCGGTGTAGCCGGCGGAATCGCGGCCTATAAGGCCTGTTCAGTAATTCGCCAGCTGTCCGAGGCCGGTCATCAGGTCCGCGTCGTTCCCACCGAATCCGCGCTGCAGTTCGTCGGGGCCGCCACCTTCGAGGCGCTGTCCGGGCAGCCGGTGCGCACGGGGGTCTTCGAGGATGTGCCCGAGGTCCCGCACGTCCGCATCGGGCAGCAGGCCGACCTGATCGTCGTCGCCCCGGCCACCGCCGATCTGCTGGCCCGGGCCGTCGCGGGCCGCGCCGATGATCTGCTGACCGCGACGTTGCTGACGGTGCGGTGTCCGGTGCTGTTCGCCCCGGCGATGCACACCGAGATGTGGCAGCACCCGGCCACCGTCGCCAACGTGGCCACGCTGCGCGCGCGCGGCGCCGTGGTGCTCGAACCGGCCGCCGGCCGACTCACCGGCGCCGACACCGGCCCCGGGCGACTCCCCGAACCCGACGAGATCACCACCTTCGCCGAACTGCTGCTGGCGCGCGGCGACGCGCTGCCGCACGACCTGTCGGGAACCCGCATCCTGGTGACCGCCGGCGGCACCCGGGAACCGCTGGACCCGGTGCGTTTCATCGGCAACCGCAGCTCCGGCAAGCAGGGCTACGCGGTGGCCCGGGTCGCCGCCCAGCGCGGCGCGGAGGTCACCCTGATCGCCGGCAACACCGCCGGCCTGGCCGACCCCGCGGGCGTCGAGGTGGTCCGCATCGGATCGGCCGCCCAACTGCGCGACGCGGTCTCCAAGCACGCCCCCGAGGCCAACGTCCTGGTGATGGCCGCCGCGGTCGCCGACTTCCGGCCCGCCTCGGTGTCGGCCGCCAAGATCAAGAAGGGCAGCGACTCGGAACCGAGTTCGATCGACCTGATCCGCAACGACGACGTGTTGGCCGCCACCGTGCGGGCCCGCACCGACGGCCAGTTGCCAAACATGCACACCATCGTCGGGTTCGCCGCCGAGACCGGTGACGCCAACGGCGACGTGCTGTTCCACGCGCGGGCGAAACTGCAGCGCAAGGGCTGCGATCTGCTGGTCGTCAACGCGGTCGGCGAGGGCCGCGCGTTCGAGGTCGACAGCAACGACGGCTGGTTGCTGGCCGCCGACGGCACCGAGGTGGCGCTGGAGCACGGGTCGAAGACGTTGATGGCGAGTCGTATCGTTGACTCGATCGCGGCGTTGGTCGGGGACCGATAATCCGCGAATCGCTGCCCTCAGCGTGCGCCGAAAGGTTGCGTCGCGGGCGGGATAAGCTTCGATGAACTAAACGATTTGGACCAGCAGTTGGGCCAGAAGGGCGGAAACGTGAGCGGTAAGAGTCGGCTGTTTACCAGTGAGTCGGTGACCGAGGGACATCCCGACAAGATCTGTGACGCGATCAGCGACTCGGTGCTCGACTCGTTGCTGCGCCAGGATCCCAGGTCGCGCGTCGCGGTCGAGACGCTGGTCACCACCGGCCAGGTGCACGTCGTCGGCGAGGTCACCACGACCGCCAAGGAGGCGTTCGCCGACATCACCCAGACCGTGCGGGAGCGCATCCTCGACATCGGCTACGACTCCTCGGAGAAGGGCTTCGACGGCGCGTCCTGCGGCGTCAACATCGGCATCGGCGCCCAGTCGCCGGACATCGCCCAGGGCGTCGACACCGCCCACGAGGCCCGCGTCGAGGGCGCCGGCGACCCGCTGGACGCCCAGGGCGCCGGTGATCAGGGGCTGATGTTCGGCTATGCCATCAAGGACACCCCCGAGTTGATGCCGCTGCCGATCGCGCTGGCGCACCGGCTGTCGCGTCGGCTGACCGAGGTCCGCAAGAGCGGCGTGCTGGACTACCTGCGCCCCGACGGCAAGACCCAGGTCACCGTCCAGTACGACGGGACCACCCCGGTCCGGCTCGACACCGTGGTGCTGTCCACGCAGCACGCCGCCGGCATCGACCTGGACGGGACGCTGACCCCGGACATCCGGGAGAAGGTCGTCAACACCGTGCTCGCGGATCTCAACCACGACACCCTGGACACCTCCGATTTCCGGCTGCTGGTCAACCCGACCGGAAAGTTCGTCCTCGGCGGTCCGATGGGCGACGCCGGCCTCACCGGCCGCAAGATCATCGTCGACACCTACGGCGGCTGGGCCCGCCACGGCGGGGGCGCCTTCTCGGGCAAGGACCCGTCCAAGGTGGATCGCTCCGCGGCGTACGCGATGCGTTGGGTGGCCAAGAACGTGGTGGCCGCGGGTCTGGCCGAGCGGGTCGAGGTGCAGGTCGCCTACGCCATCGGCAAGGCCGCCCCGGTGGGCCTGTTCGTCGAGACGTTCGGGACCGAGACCGTGGACCCGGCCCGCATCGAGAAGGCCATCACCAGCGTCTTCGACCTGCGGCCCGGCGCGCTGATCCGCGACCTGGATCTGCTGCGGCCCATCTACGCGCAGACCGCGGCCTACGGGCACTTCGGTCGCACGGACATCGAGTTGCCCTGGGAGCAGACTGACAAGGTCGAGGACCTCAAGGCCAGCGTCTGACTCAACCGGTGAACGCGTAGTCGTCGAGATCGAACCGGCGACTGCGCACATCGGCCTCGAACGTCGTCGCCGGCCGCAGCGGCACGTCGCCGTTCTTGTCGAAGTAGTAGCTGTTGGCCTGCGCGCAGCTGTCCTGCCAGAAGATCTGCCGGTGCCGCTTGCGCATCATCTCGGCGAAGTAGCGGGCGTTGGCCTCGGGGCGCACCTCGACGCGGGTGGCGCCGTCGTCCCGCGCCCGCCGCAGGCACCGCACGATGTGCCGGGTCTGGGTCTCGATGAGCGCGAAGAACGACGAGCCGACATATCCGTAGGGTCCGCACACGCAGAAGAAGTTGGGGAAGCCCGGCACGCTGACGCCCTCGTAGGCCTGCATCCGGTTGGCGCTCCAGAATTGCGACAGCGTGATCCCGTCCGGGCCGGTCAGCGCGAACGAGTCGCTGTCGACGTCCATCACCTTGAACCCGGTCGCCAGGATCAGCACATCGATCTCGTGGTCCGCGCCGCCCGCGGTGGACACCCCGGCCGCGGTGATCCGCTCGATGGGGTCGGTCACCAATTCGACGTTGTCGCGGTTGAACGTCGACAGATAGCTGTTGTGGAAGCCGGGGCGCTTGCAGCCCACCGCATAGCGCGGCGTGAGTTTGTCGCGCACCACCGGATCGTCGACCTGGCTGCGCAGATACGCCCGCCCGGCGGCTTCGGCGCGCGCGGCCATCGGGAACAGCGTGTGGTATTGGGCCGACAGCGGAAAGGTCACCTCGACGAGGGCCTGGCTCAGCACCCGGCCCACCAGCTTGCCGCCCGGGACCCGCATCGCCAGCCGCGCGGCCCAGGGGAGCGGCAGGTCCACCTTCGGGAAACACCAGATGGGTGTGCGCTGAAACACCGTGAGGCGCTGGACGATCGGGGCGATCTCGGGAATCACCTGGACCGCTGAGGCGCCCGTGCCGATGATCCCCACGCGTCGGTCCGCGAGTCGCACGTCGTGGTCCCACCGCGCGGTGTGCAGTGTGGGTCCGGCGAAGCTGTCCACCCCCTCGATGTCGGGCAGCTTGGGTTCGTTGAGCACCCCGGCGGCGTTGATCAGGTAGCGCGCGGTGAGCTCGCCGGAGTCGGTGCTGACCCGCCACAGGTTGTCCCGGGCGTCGAAGGCGGCCCCGGTGACGGTGGTGCCGAACCGCATCCGGTCGCCGATGCCGTACTTGGCCACGCAGTGCTCGGCGTAGGACTTGAGCTCGGCGCCGGGCGCGTAGGTGCGGGTCCAGTCCGGGCTCTGCTCGAAGGAGAACTGATACGAGAACGACGGGATGTCCACGCCGATACCGGGATAGGTGTTCCAGTGCCAGGTACCGCCGGGCTCGGGACCGGCCTCGACGATCAGGTAGTCGGACAGGCCGGCCCGGTCGAGTGCGATCGCGGTGCCGATCCCGGAGAAACCGGCGCCGATGATCAGCGTCTGGTGGTCGGGTTGGTGGCCCATGTCCCGACTCTAGGCGTGCAGTGCGGCCCTCAGGGCGGCCAATCCGCGATCCATCGCCGCGGTGGTCGCCGGCACCACCCCGGCGTAGCCGAGGTAGCCGTGGATCAGCGTCTCGGCGTGATCGACGGTGACGGCGACGCCGGCCTTGTCCAGCTGTTCGCCGTAGCTGATGCCGTCATCGCGCAGCGGGTCGTGGCCGGCCACGGCGATGTAGGCCGGCGCCAACCCGGTCAGGTTGGCGGCGCGGCTCGGCGCCAGCGTGGCGGGCAGCGCCGACAGATCGGACAGGTCGAGATCCGGGGCGTACCAGGCGCTGAACCCGGCGATGGCCTCGAGGTCCAGGATCGGCGCCTGCGCGTTCTCGGTGTAGGAGGCCAGCGTGGTGTCCCAGGTGATCGCCGGGTACCACAGCAGCTGGAAGCGCAGCTCCGGTCCGCCGGCGTCGCGGGCCAGCTGGGCCAGCACCGCCGCGAGGTTGCCGCCGGCCGAATCGCCGGCCACCGCCAGCCGCCGCGGATCGCCGCCGAACTCGTCGGCGTGCCCGGCGATCCACTGCAGCACGGCCCAGGCGTCGTCGACCGCGGCCGGGTACGGGTGCTCGGGGGCCAGCCGGTAGTCGACGGCGACGACGATCGCGTCGGTCCCGACGACATGCTGGCGCGCGGTCCCGTCGTGGGTCTCGAGGTCGCCGGCGGCGAACCCGCCGCCGTGCAGGAACAGCACCACCGGCGCCGGGCCCGAATGTTCCGGGGGCCAGTAGATCCGGATCGGGATGGGCCCGGCCGCACTGTCGACCTTGCGGTCCTCGGCGCGCACCTCCGGGTGCAGCGGCGCGCGCGGCAGATCCCGCAGGGCCTTGCGGGCCGCCTCGGGGCCGTCGGCGGGGGACAGGCGGAAGGGAACCGCCTCGAGGACCTGCTGCAGGATGGGGTCGATGCTCGCCATCGACTCAACCTAGCGGTAGCCGTCGGCTACCTTCGCAGAGTGGTATCCCCCTCCTCGGTGACACGCGCGCCGCAAACCCGGCTGTGGATCGCCGGCGTGGTGGTCGGCGCCGCCTACGGAATCTTCCTGCTGATCGCCGCGCTGCGCCTGCCCGCGGGCGCCGACCTGACCGGCCAGTTCTGGGCTCAGCCGGTGGTCAAGGCCGCGATGGCGCTGCTGTTGGCCGCGGCCGCGCTGAGCCACCCGCGGGTGCGCGAACGGCGCTGGCTACTGGGCGCGCTGCTGTTCTCGGCGCTGGGCGATCTCCTGCTGGCCATGCCGTGGTGGGAGCCGTCCTTCGTGGGTGGCCTCGGCGCGTTCCTGGTGGCGCATCTGTGTTATCTGGGCGCGTTGGTCCCGCTGGTCCGGGTCACGCCCGGGCGCGCCGGCGCCGCGGGGGTGGTGGTGCTCGCCTGCGCGGCGCTGCTGATCTGGTTCTGGCCGCACCTGGCGGTCGACGGGCTGACCGTGCCGGTGACGCTGTACATCGCGGTGCTCGGCGCCATGGTGTGCGCGGCCCTGCTGGCGCAGCTGCCCACCTGGTGGACGGCCGCGGGCGCGGTGTGCTTCGCGGTCTCGGACTCGATGATCGGGATCAGCGAGTTCATCCGGCACGACCAACTGCTCGCGGTGCCGATCTGGTGGGCCTACGCACTGTCCCAGGTGCTGATCACCGCGGGCTTCTTCTTCGGCCGCCCGTCCCCACCGTGACCGCCGAACGCAAGGCCGCCGAGCATGAGCCGATCGCTCGCGTGCTGCCGATGCTCACGGTGCCGCACCTGGATCGCGAGTTCGACTACCTGGTGCGCGAGGAACAGTCCGACGACGCCCAGCCCGGGGTCCGGGTCCGCGTCCGGTTCCACGGCCGGTTGGTCGACGCGTTCGTGCTCGAACGACGTTGGAACACCGACCATGAGGGCAAGCTCGGCTGGCTGGATCGGGTGGTGTCGCCCGAACGGGTGCTCACCCCGGAGGTGCGGCGGCTGGCCGATGCGGTCTCGGCGCGTTACGCGGGTACCCGGGCCGACGTGTTGCGCCTGGCGATCCCGCCGCGCCACGCCCGGGTGGAGAAGGAGACCGCGGCGGTGCCACCCCCCTTCGAGGCGACCGCGCCGGACGCCGCGGCCTGGGCGGGCTACGCCGGCGGTCCGGCCTTCCTGACCGCGCTCGAGGAGGCCCGCGCGGTGCGTGCGGTGTGGCAGGCCCTGCCCGGCGAGTCGTGGACCGACCGGATCGTCGACATGGCCGCGGCCACGCTGCGCGGCGGCCGCCGGGTCCTGGCGGTGGTCCCGGATCAGCGGGACGTGGATGCGTTGTCGCACAGCGCCGTCGCGCGCTGCGGCCCCGACGCGGTGGTCGCGCTGTCGGCGGGGCTGGGGCCCACCGCACGCTATCGGCGCTGGCTGTCGGTACTGCGCGGCGGGGCCCACTTCGTGATCGGCACCCGCAGCGCGGTGTTCGCGCCGGTGCACGATCTGGGTCTGGTCGTGGTGTGGGACGACGGCGACGACACGCTGGCCGAACCGCGGGCACCGTACCCGCACGCCCGCGAGGTGGCGATGCTGCGCGCGCATCAGTTGCGCTGCGGCGCAGTGATCGGCGGGTTCGCGCGCACCGCCGAGGCGCAGGCGCTGGTGCGCAGCGGCTGGGCGCACGACCTGGTGGCGTCGCGGCCGGTGCTGCGCGAGCGGGCCCCGCGGGTGGTCGCCCTCGACGACGACGGCTTCGAACAGGAACGCGACCCGGCGGCGCGCACCGCCCGACTGCCGTCGGTGGCGCTGCGGGCCGCCCGCACCGCGCTGCAAGCCGAGCAGCCGGTGCTGGTGCAGGTGCCGCGGCGCGGATATGTGCCCTCGCTGGCGTGTGCGCGATGCCGCACCGTCGCGCGCTGTCGACACTGCACCGGGCCGCTGTCGCTGACCGAACGCCGGGCGGTCGGCGCCGAATGCCGATGGTGCGGGCGCGTCGACCCGAGCCTGCGCTGCGTGCGGTGCGGTTCGGATGCGGTGCGGGCGGTCGTCATCGGCGCCCGGCGCACCGCCGAGGAGTTCGGCCGCGCGTTCCCCGGGGTCCCGGTGATCACGTCCTCGGGCGAACACATGGTCGACACGGTCGACTCCGGGGCCGGCCTGGTGATCGCGACGCCCGGCGCCGAACCGGTGGCCGACGGCGGATACGGGGCGGCCCTGTTGCTCGACGGCTGGGCGCTGCTGGGTCGGCAGGACCTGCGCGCGGCCGAGGACACCCTGCGCCGCTGGCTGGCCGCGGCGGCGCTGGTCCGCCCGCACCGCGACGGCGGGACGGTGGTGGCCGTCGCCGAGGCCGCGATCCCCACCGTGCAGATGCTGATCCGGTGGGATCCGGTCGGGGCCGCCGAGGCCGAACTCGACGAACGCGCCGAGGTGGGGCTGCCACCCAGCGTGCACATGGCCGCCCTCGACGGCACCTCCGACGGGGTGGCGGCGTTGCTGGCCGAGGCCGGGATTCCCGGTTCGGCCCTTGGCTCGGCTCTTGGATCGGCGGATGTGCTCGGACCCGTCGAACTGCCGGTGGGTGCGCGCCGACCGCCCGGACTGGACCCGAGCGCCGAGGTGGTTCGGATGCTCGTGCGGGTGGGCCGCGATCAGGGGTTGGCGTTGGCCTCGGCGCTGCGCGGGGCCACCGCGGTGCTCAGCGCCCGTCGCGAACACGATCCGGTTCGGGTGCAGATCGACCCGCTGCATTTCGGTTGAGCGCATAAGGTATTACCGGCCAAGCGGACGCGGAGAACGCGGGGGACTGTCATGGGTTGGTTCGGCCGAGGTCTCCGTTGGCTCACCGCAGCGATCGTCGTCGCCCTGGCGGTGCTGTGGCCGTTGGTGTTCACCGGGGAGTCCACCGGGGCCCCGGCCTCGGATCCGGTCACCATCACCGACTACCGCGCGGACTACCATGTCGACGCCGACGGGAACCTGGACGCGACCGAGACCATCACCGCGCGCTTCCCGGGGGACCGGCACGGCATCTTCCGCTACTGGGACGTGACCAACCCGAACAGCCCCCGGGTGCGGCAGGAGCCGACCATCACCTCGATCCGGATGGACGACGGCGAGATTCCCTACGAGTTGCAGTGGTCGGGCCGAGATCGCTTCCGGGTGGCCAAGATCGGCGACCCCGACCGCTACCTGGACTACGGCGAGCACGTCTTCGAGATCCGCTACACGGTGCCCGGTGTCCTCGACCCGGGCGATACCGGGGCGCAGTTCTACTGGAACGTGATCGCGCCGGGCTGGGACAACGTCATCGAACGCGCCGAGATCACCGTCACCCTGCCGGCCGCCGTGACCGGGGTGCAGTGCTGGGTCGGCCGGGGCACCGGCACCGGCACCCCCTGCCCGGGAATCCACGCCGACGCGACGAGGCTCACCATCCTCGCGGCGGGTTTGGCGCCCCGCACACCGGTGACCGTGCGGGCCGGGTGGACATGGCGGCGCCGGCGCGCACCGAATTGCCCTGGTCCTATCGCTGGGATCCGATCCTCGGCCGCTCCGTGCCGGGCGTGCTCGCGGTGGTGGGGCTGACGGTGCTGGCCGGGGCGGGCGCGGTCCTGATGTACCGCCGCACCGTCGAGCCGTCGCCGGGGTTCCCCCTGCAGTACGCCCCGCCGCCGGGCCTGAGTCCCGTGCAGTCCGAGTACATCCGCACCGAGGCGGTGAGCCGGAATGCGTTGACCGCCACGCTGTTCTACCTCGCCGAGCGCGGGCTGATCGAGATGCACCAGCACGGTGAGAAGAAGTGGTCGATCCGCAACGTCGCCCGCGCCCAGGACTGGGCCGACCTCGACCCGGCCAGCAAGGCCGTGGCTTCGGCCCTGAAGATCGATCGCGCGGGCGCGGAGTTCAAGGCCCACGGGACGGTGTCGGCGGGCAAGCGGCTCTCGCAGGCCAAGACCGATCTCGACGAGGCACTGCGGGCCTGGGGATTCGACGCGGGCCTGCTGGTGTCCCGGCCCTCGGAACACTGGGTGCGCGTCGCCAACCTGGTGGCGCTGCTCTGCGCGGGGCTGGCCACCTTGCGGTGGATCTTCCCGGCCACGATGTGGGTGGTGCCGTTCGCGGTCTTCTTCGTCCTGTCGGCCCGGTCCTGGCGCGCCGGCACCGGAACCCGGCGCACCGCCGCCGGCCGCGAATTATGGTCGCACGCGGGCGGTTTCCATCGCGTGTTGGTCACCGACTCGGCCGAGGCCCGATTCGATTTCGCCGCGCGCAAGGACCTCTACACCGCCTATCTGCCGTTCGCGGTGGCCGCCGGCGCGGCGGCGTTGTGGGCGCAGAAATACCAGGCGGCCACGGGCGCCGCGGCGCCGGCCCCCACCTGGTATCACTCCTCGGACTCCGGCCAGTCGTTCTCGGCAGGTTCGGGATCGGCCGGTTTTGATAGTTTCGAGTCGGCGTTGTCGTCGTCCATCGGCGCCTACACCGCCTCCCAGTCGTCCTCGAGCAGCAGCGGCGGCGGAGGCGGGGGAGGTGGCGGCGGCGGCGGAGGTGGAGGAGGCGGGTCATGGTGACGTTCGTGCTGGCCCTGGCGCTGCTGGTGGCCGTCGGCGTTCTGCTCACCTTCGTGGTCGGCTACAACAAGCTGCGGGCGGCCGACGTCCGGGTCGACGAGGCCCTGGGCGGTATCGACGTGGAACTGACCCGACGGGCGGCGCTGCTGCCGGCGCTGGTCAGCACGGTGGGTGCGGTCGCCCAGCACGAGCGGGCGACCCTGGAGCGCGTGACCGCCGCGCGCGCCGCGCTCACCTCGGCGACCGCCGGGGCCTCGGTGGCCCAGCGCAGCGCCGCCGAGCGGCAACTCAATCGCGCGCTGGGCCAGGTGCTGAAGGTGGGAGCCGGTCACCCGCAGCTGAATTCGTCGAACAACTTCCTGCACCTGCAGCAGACCCTGGCCGACACCGAGGACAAGCTCGCGTTCGCCCGCCAGTACTACAACGACGCGGTCGCGACCCTGAACCGGACCATCGGCACCATCCCGTGGATGTTGGTCGCCGGTTCGGCGGGCGTGACCGAGCGCGATTACTACCAGGACGAGCCCTAGACTGACCGGATGCGTTTGGTGTTTGCCGGCACGCCCACGCCGGCGTTGCCCTCGTTGCGTCGGCTGATCGCCTCGCCGCGCCACGAGGTGGTCGCGGTCCTCACGCGACCCGACGCCGTCTCCGGTCGGCGCGGCAAGCCGACCCCGTCGCCGGTCGCCGCGCTGGCCGCCGAGCACGGCATCCCGGTGCTCAAACCGGCCCGTCCCAATTCCGCGGAGTTCGTCGCCGAACTCGTCGAGTTGGGCCCCGAATGCTGCCCGGTGGTGGCCTACGGCGCGTTACTGGGCGAGCCGCTGTTGGCGGTCCCCCCGAGGGGTTGGGTGAACCTGCACTTTTCGGTGCTGCCCGCCTGGCGGGGTGCGGCGCCGGTGCAGGCCGCCATCGCCGCCGGCGATACCGTCACGGGCGCGACGACTTTCGAGATCGAACCGGCGCTGGACAGCGGACCGGTCTACGGCGTGGTCACCGAGACCATCCGCGGCGACGACACCGCCGGCGACCTGCTGGAGCGGCTGGCGGAGTCCGGGGCCGGCCTGCTCGAGGCCACCCTCGACGGGATCGCCGACGGCGCCCTGACCGCGGTGCCGCAGGCCTCCGAAGGGGTCAGCCTGGCGCCGAAGATCACAGTCGAGAGCGCCCGGGTCCGCTGGACGCTGCCGGCCCACGTGGTCGACCGCCAGATCCGTTCGGTGACACCGAATCCGGGGGCCTGGACCATGATCGGCGAGCTGCGCGTCAAGCTCGGCGCCGTGTCGGTGGTCGACGCCGACGCGCTGCAGCCGGGGCAGATCCGGGTCGAACGCAACCGCGTGCTCGTCGGAACCAGTTCGCAGCCCGTGCAATTGGGTTCGGTGCAGCCGCCGGGCAAGAAGCCGATGGCCGCGGCCGACTGGGCGCGCGGGGCCCGGCTGACGGAAGCGACCGCGACATGAACGACCGCCGCCCACCCCGCCGCGGCCGCTCGGCGCGCCGCCCGCTGGATCCCGCCCGCCGCGCCGCGTTCGACGTGCTGCGCGCGGTGTCCGAACGCGACGCCTACGCCAACCTCGCATTGCCGGCCCTGCTCGCCGAGCGCGGGATCACCGGCCGGGACGCCGCCTTCGCCACCGAACTGACCTACGGCACCTGCCGCAGCCGCGGCCTGCTCGACGCGGTGATCGCCGCCGCGGCGAACCGGCCCGTGGAGCGGATCGACCCGGTGTTACTCGAACTGCTCCGCCTCGGCGCCTATCAGTTGCTGCGCACCCGCGTCGAACCGCACGCCGCGGTGTCCACCACCGTCGAACAGGCAGGTATCGAATTCGATTCCGCCCGCGCGGGATTCGTCAACGGCGTGTTACGCACCATCACCGCCAAGGATGAGGCCGGCTGGGTGGCCGAGCTGGCGCCGGCGGCGACGACCGACCCCATCGGGCACCTGGCCTTCGCGCAATCGCATCCGCGCTGGATCGCCCAGGCGTTCTCCGACGCCCTGGGGGCGCGGGCCGGTGAACTCGAGGCGCTGCTGGTCAGCGACAACCAGCGTCCCGGTGTACACCTGGCGGCCCGCCCCGGCGTCCTGACCGCCGCGGAGCTGGCCGCCGCCGTCGACGGCGAGATCGGCAGCTACTCCCCGTATGCGGTGCACCTGCCCGGCGGCGACCCCGGTGCGCTGGCCCCGATCCGCGACGGCCAGGCGCTGGTCCAGGACGAGGGCAGCCAGTTGGTGGCCCGCGCGCTGACCCTGGCCCCGATCGACGGTCCCGACCAGGGGCGCTGGCTGGATCTGTGCGCCGGCCCGGGTGGTAAGACCGCCCTGCTGGCCGCCCTGGCCGCGCAGCGGGGGGCCGCGGTCACCGCAGTGGAACCGGCGCCGCGCCGGGCCGAACTGGTCGAGCAGAACACCCGTGGCCTGGACGTGGAGGTGCTGCGGGTCGACGGTCGCGATCCGGGCCTGCAGCCCGGCTTCGACCGGGTGCTCGTGGACGCGCCCTGCACCGGGCTCGGCGCGTTGCGGCGCCGCCCGGAGGCGCGGTGGCGCCGGCAGCCCAACGACATCCCCGAGCTGACCAAGTTGCAGCGCGAACTGCTCGCCTCGGCGATCGCGCTGACCCGCCCGGGCGGGGTGGTGCTCTACGCGACCTGTTCACCGCATCTGGCCGAGACCGCCGGGATCGTCGCCGACGCGCTGCGCCGGCAGCCGGTCGTCGGCCTCGATACCCGCGAGCTCTTCGCGCCGGTGCAGGATCTGGACGCCGGTGGCGCGGCAGCCGGCGCCGTGCAGCTGTGGCCGCACCGGCACGGCACCGATGCGATGTTCGCCGCCGCGCTGCGCCGGACCGAGTAGCTTGTCCCTGCCCGGTCGCCGGGGTGAAATCTCCCCGGGTGCAAGGGTTTTCGACGACAATTCACGCGCTGGGCGGAAGCCCGCGCCCTGACCGCGCTGATCGGGCGGTACCTGCTGGTCAGCCCGGTCCGAGGAAGGGGACCTCACCAAGTATTGTTAGGCTAACCTATTATGGTTCGGGACGGCTCGGGCCGATCTCCCGCACTCGAGAGGTGACAATACTCAATGACCGATTCGATAAGCCGACGGTCTTTCCTGGGGACGGGGCTGGTGTTGCTCACCGGAGTGGGCGCGGCTGTGTCCGGTTGTGCCACCGAGGAATCCCCGCAGCGCGAGGTGCGCTCGCTGCCGGACCCGATGGTGACCGAAGACTACGTCGTCTATCAGGATCTGGCGTACGCGGCGCCGGTGGGCGAGGGACACCTGCTGGACTTGTATATGCCGCACGACGCCACGTGGTCGGTTCCGGTCGTGATACATCAACTCGGGTCGGCATTCCGCAGTGATGACTCCAAGGGGGAGGCGTTGGCCGCTGAAGCCCCACCCGCCCCGCCGGTCCCGCCGCCGCCGGCGGATCCAGCGTTGCCGGATGCGCCGATCGCACCCGCCGAGTTGAGCGGCATGGTCGGCCCGCGCGAGATCGCGCGCAAATGGGTCCGGCACGGTTATGCCGTTGTCGGGCTCAATGTTAGGAACAGCAGCCAGACAAAATTTCCCGGACAGTTGCACGATGTCAAGGCCGCCATCCGATTCCTGCGAGCGAACGCGGGCGCCTACGGCCTGGATTCGACGCGATTCGCGATCATGGGAAGCAGCAGCGGCGCATGGGTCGCGACGATGGCGGCACTGACCGCGGACATCCCGGAGTTCGAGGGCGATCTCGGCAATCCCGGCTGGTCCAGTGCGGTCCGTGCCGTGATCGATCTCTACGGTCCGACCGACTTTCTGGCGATGGACAGTCACGCGCTGCCCGGCGAGGCCACCCATGACGCCGCCGACTCGCCGGAATCCGAGCTCATGGGTTTCCCGATCCAGTCCGATCCGGCGGCGGTCGCCGCGGCCAACCCGGCGCGCTATGTCCACGCGGACAGCCCACCGGCCTACATCGTGCACGGCGCCGCCGACCCGTACGTGCCGGTCAATCAGTCCGAGATCCTGTTCGACGCCTATATGCGGGCCGGCGGCACCGCGTCACTGACGGTGGTGCCGGGGGTCGGGCACACCGACGCCTATCTGGATAGTCCCGGGCACTCCCAGGGACGTACGGTCCGGGCAACGGCCAACGGGGTCACGACGACGTCGGACGGACCTGCTCCCACCTTCCATTCCCTGCTGGAGTTTCTCGACACCAACCTGCGCGTCGATCGACCCGTAGGTGGCTCGGGAACACCCGGCTGACGGTGCCCCAGCGTGCTCTGGCAACTCGGAAGGATCCCACAGTGAATTGGAGCCGGTGGTGGGGGCCACGCTCGGTCCGGCCGGCCCGCGGGGCGATCCACCGTCAACTTGCGGCCGTTCTACTGGCGGCAGCGCTGTGCGGCTGCGCCGCCGAAGCACCGGTCGGACAGGCCGAATCATCGGACCAGACAGTGCTTTTCGCCGACGAATTCGATGGCCCGGCCGGTGCCCTGCCCGGCGGGCAATGGCATTACGCCAAGGGCGGCGGCGGCTGGGGCAACAAGGAGCTGCAGACCTATACCGACAATCCGGAGAACGTCAGCCTCGACGGGAACGGCCACCTGGTCATCACCGCGCTGCTCGATGGTCCCGAGGGGATCACCTCGGCGCGGCTGATGACGGAAGGCAGCTTCGAGTTCACCCACGGCCGCGCCGAGGCGCGGATCGCGCTTCCCGCGGGCACGGGACTGCACCCGGCGTTCTGGTTGCTCGGCAGCAACGTCGATGACGTCAGTTGGCCGGAGTGCGGCGAGATCGACGTGATCGAAACCATCAACCTCGCCACGGACTATCACACCGGAATCCATGCACCCAGCGCCGAGTCGGAGCGAGGACAGGAGATTGCGAAGTCCGGTGCGGTGCCGTTCCCGCTGGCGGGACAGTTCCGCACCTACTGGGTGGAGCGTAGCCCCGGCAAGATCGTCACCGGCATCGATGACCGGACGCTGTTCACCGTGAAGCCGGCGGACCTGGCCGCCAAGGGTGACTGGGTGTTCGACGATCCGTTCTTCCTGGTGCTGAACCTTGCGGTGGGCAGCGATTGGTCCGGACCTCCGGACGATTCCACGCCGAATCCGTCACGGATGGTGGTGGATTGGGTCAGGGTGACCGCCCATCCGTCCGGCCGATGATCCGGGTGGCGCCCGATCGGCCGGTCTCGACGTTGCTGCGCTGGTGCGCCGCCGCAGTGGGTTGGGCGGGGATGTCGGCGGCCGTGCTGGGGATTTCGGCGCATTCGATCGGGACCGTGAGCACCACGATGACGTTGATCGCCTCGTTCACCCCGCTCGCGGTACTGGCCGGTGTCCTCGCGGTGCCGGCGCTGCTGGTGGCGCGGCAGCGGGTGGCCGTGGTGCTGGCGGCCGTGGTTGCGGTGGCCGGGATATGGTCGCAGCTACCGCAATTCATCAGTGCTGACCCCGCGACGCAGGCGGACGGATCGGTGACGGTCCGGCTCATGCAGGCGAACATCTGGCTGGGACGGGCCGACCTGGAAGCGCTGACCCGAACCGCTACGGCCAACGACGTCGACGTGCTGACCGTCATCGAACTGACACCGGAGGCGGTGCACCGACTGACCGAGACGGGCCTGACCGACGCGCTGCCGTACTCGGTGCTGTATCCGCGCAAAGGCGGTGGGGGCGCGGGGATCTTCTCGCGCTTCCCGCTGCGCGACGGCGCGGTGCTCGACGGGTTTGCGCTGAACAACATCAAGGCCGTCGCCGACATCCCGGACCTCGAACCCCTCGTCGTCTACGCCCTGCATCCGCTACCCCCGTATCCGGAGCCGGCGTGGAAGTGGGCCTATGAATTGCGCCGACTCCGGGGCGCGTTGGCCGAGGATCCGCGCCCGCTGGTGGTCGGCGCCGATTTCAACTCCACCTACGACCACCGCCAGTTCCGGGATCTGTTGGCCAACTCCGCCGTCGAGGGCGCCGGCCCGCTGCTGGACGCCGCGAATTTCCTCGGCAAGGGGATGGTCGGAACCTATCCGGCCGGCCGCCGCTACCCCGCGGTGCTGGCCATCGACAAGGTCCTCACCCGCGGCGGTACCCCGACGGACCTGCGCCGGATCGATCTGCCGGGTTCAGATCATCACGGTGTTGTCGGCGACATCCGGTTCGACACGTCCTCGTGAGCCCGGCCGGCGTCGTAGTCGGCCATGAAGCCGGCCACAGCGGAGGCATACGGTTCCCGCAGAATCGAATTGTGGTCACACGACAGCGTTTCCGTACGCAGATCACCGGTCAGTAGCCGGCTCCACAGCGCTGGATTGGCGGGGTTCAGGCAGCTGAGGAGTAGCAGGGCGCGACCGCTCCACGGTTGTGGGCGGTGCAGTCGGCCGACCCGGACGCCGACCTCCTCCAGGGCCTGCGCCTGCCGCTGGCCGTTGTACTGGACCAGCCCGGCCGTCGGGATCAGGATCCGCCGTCGCCAGAGTTCCCGACGGCTCTGCAGGTGCTCGGCCGCCGGTGCCGCAGCGCGCGCAGCCAGCGCCGGGTTCTCCCGGCGTGCGGCACGGACCACCGCGGGCGGCATGAACGGATCCAAAAGCGTGACCAGTTCTACGGTTTCGCCCTCGCGTTCGAGTTGCCGGGCGATGTCGAGGGCGATGTAGCAGCCCAGCGAGTGACCAACCAGACGATAGGGACCGCTCGGCTGCAGCCGGCGCAGATCGGTCAGGTGCCGGCGGGCCGCGCGGGCCACGGACCAGTCCGGCAACCCGCGGTTCTCCAACCCGTGCGGAATGAACGCGTACACCGCGGTCGCCGGGTCGATCCGATCGGCCAGCGGGACAAAGGACAGTGCCGAGGCGCCGGCGCCGGTGAAACAGAACAGCACGGGCCCGTCACGCCGGCCGGCGTCCAGCGCGCGCAGGGGCACGGTGGTGGGCGCCAGCGTCCTGCGGTGCTCAGGGAGCTGTGCCGAGGTTCGGTCGGTGACGGTGGTGGTGAACTGCGCCAGGGTGGGGGCACTGGCCAGGTCCGCATGCGAGAGGCGCACGCTGTGGGTGTCGCCGACCCGACTGAGCATGTCGGTGACGGCCAGCGAATCGCCGCCGAGGGCATAGAAGCTCTCGGTGCGCCCGACCTCCGCGAGTTGCAGTACCTCGCACCAGATCTCGGCGATCGTCGTCTCCAGGCCGCCGCGGGGTGGTTCCGAGACGGCCCGGGTCGGCACCGGCAGCGCCTGCCGGTCGACCTTGCCCCGTTCGGTGCGGGGGAGTTCCGACAGGATCATCAGGTCGGCCGGGACCATCCAGGCCGGCAGGTCGTGGTGCAACCGGGTGCGGATCTCGGCGATCGAGGGCGTTCGCGCGTCGGGCCGGGCGACCAGATAGGCCGCCAGCCGCGGGTCGGCGGCTTCGACTGCACCGGGCCGCGGGCTGAGCACCACGACGGCCTCGCGCACCTCCGGGTAACTCAGCAACACCGCCTCGATCTCGGCGGGCTCGACCAGGTAGCCGCGCACCTTGACCGCGGTGTCGGCCCGGCCGAGCAGAATCAGGTTCCCGTCGGAGTCCAGGCGGCCGACGTCGCCGCCGATGAACGATCGGGTGCCGTCGGCATTGCACAGAAAGCGGCTCGAGGACGCTTCGGGTTCCAGGTAGCCCAGCGCCAGGTAGCGCGAACTCACCGTGACCGCCCCGGTGTCATCGACGTCGATCCTCTTGTGCGGTGAGGCGGTTCCGGCCGGGATGGCGCCGTCGGGCAGCTCGGCGGCGGGGTCGACGTCGTAGGTCGCGATGGAACTGGCCTCCGAGGAACCCACCCAGTTGGTGAACACCGCGCGAGGCGCCAGACCCCGGGAGCACTCCACGTGTCGGGCGTAGGCCGCTTCTCCCGTGGTCACCACCCGCGACAGACTCGGCAGTTGATCCCCGTGCGCGGCGGTTGCCAGCGCTTCGAGGAACGCGGGGGTCGCCACCATGATCTCGGCACCGCTTTCTCCGATGCGTTCGAAGGCGGCGCGGGCGTGTTCGCGCCGGGAGTCGATGGCGATCACCTCGGCGCCGTTGAGCAGCGAGCCGATCAGCACATTGAGTCCCGCCCCGAAGCTGATCGGCATGCACAGCGCCACCCGGCGTCCCGGTCGGATACCAAAGCGGGTGCTCATGAGCTGCGCGTCGCACAACCACATGCCGTTGCCGTGCAGGACCGCCTTCGGAACCCCGGACGAGCCCGAGGTGAACTGGATGCTGGTCACGTCGTCCCGGCCGGCCGTCGGCGGTGGGGCGTCGATGTCGCCGCCGACCGTGTCGGCGACGGTGGTCTCGACGCGGCAGGTCGGCGCCAGCGCCGCGGCGAGGTCGCCGTGCGGGTCGTCGGTCAGCAGCAGGTCGGCGCACCGGCCATTGCGGGTCAGAATCTCGACGATGGTCTGCACTCGCGGCACCGGCAGTCCGGGGTCGAGGGCAACGAGCACGGTGGTCGAGCTGAACGTCCCGAGGACGGCTCCCACGGTCGCCGGCGACAGACCGGCCGAAAGCAGTACCACCTGATTGTCGTTGGCCGTCGACATCCGTGCCGCCCAGAAGCGGGCGGCGGCGGAAAGGTCACGGTAAGTGATCGCGTCGGCGGCGGTGCGCACCGCGATGCGGTCGGGCTGATCCTGCACCACGGCGGCGAATTGCGCTGCCACCGAGTCGAACTGCAGCGGGCTGTCGGTGTATTGCGGCGTCGTGGCCGTGGAGTCATCGGCGGTTTCGGTCGGGGTGGAACTGCGCAGCGCACGCCGGACGTGTCGGAAGGTCGGCACCGCGACGATGGCGACGGAGATCAACTCGGCGCTCAGATAGGCGTATCCGACGGCGTCGATGCCCCAGATCGGTGTGGTGTAGGCGACCCCGCAGATGATCAGGATGGCGCCGAACAACTGGACGGTGACCGCCAGTCTGAGGCGGCGGCGCAGCCGAGCCATGGCGGTATAGATGCTCAGCACCGCCAGCATCGGCAGCGTCAGCGCCATCAGGCGGATCAACCGTCCGCCCTCTTCGGCGTACTCCGGACCCATGATGGACAGCACCGTGGGACCGGCCACGAACAGACCCGCGCTGCCGAGGATCCCTGCGGCCGAACACATCACGGTGAATCGCAAGGTACAGGCGCGCAGGTCTGCCCCGGGTGCCGAGGCGGTGGCGATGAAGGGAGCGGCGGTCGCGCCGAGCAGCACACCGAGGGTGCTGACCAGCAGCCAGCACATCGAGAAGTAGGCGTTCATCTCGGTGCCCAGCCGGGAGACGATGATCAGCGGCACCACCAGCGGGACCACCACCAGGACGGCATTGATGGCACAGGAACTCGCGAAGAACTGGAAAAGCGACGAGCGCGGTGGCAGATCGGGGTCGCCGTCATGGCGGCGGCTGACGGGCGTGATCACCCGCAGGCCCACCACGATCGCGATCACAGCCGCCGGCAGCATCCAGGACCATACAATTGCTGAGCCGGTGGCGAGCGGGATCAGCGCCGCCACGGCGATCAGTTTGATGACCGACTGGCTGACGTTCTTGGTCAGGATCACGCGGGTGCGGCCCAGTCCGATCAGGATCTGATCCTGCAACGCAAAGAGCGCCAGAATCCCGACGAAACCGGGGAACAGCAGCATTTCGACGGCGTCGGGAAAGAGCTGCTCGCGCGGGCCCAGCACAAGAAATACGGCGCCGAACAGCATGGCCGTCGTGACGACCACGGCAATCCCGGAGCGAACGTAACGTCGTGAATCCCGGCCGGCTACGGGCAGGAACCGCTCGTAGAGGCTGCCGAGGCTCAGCGTGGCCAGGGTGGCCGTCGTGGCCGCGGAGGTGATGATGGCCGACGCCCGGCCGACCTCAGCGGTGCTGTAGCCGCGCGCGGCCACCGTCCAGAAGACGAATCCCAGCACACCGGTCGCGGCGCTGGAGGCGATGACCGCCATGATGTCGATCCCGAGCGCCCGTCCCCGCAGCCAGGACCGCCGCCCCGTCGTGGATCCGAGCTCAGCGTTCGTCACAGAACTCAGTGATGGGCAGTCCGACGTGGCGTGATTCGGTGGGGACGTAGCCGAGGAGGTGGTCGCCGGTTTTGAGTTCGGTGACGTTGTTGACGGTGCCGCCGGGTCCGAGGAGTCGGACGTGCCAGTCGTCTTGGGTGATGACGTTGATGGTGGCTCCGTCGGGGGTGGTGGCGGTGATGGAGAGTAGGGGGCGGCGTTCGATTTTGACTCGGCCGATGCGGACTTCGCGGGCGGTGCCGTCGCTGCGGATGGCGAGGATGGGTTGTCCGGCGCGGAGTTCGGAGACGTAGCGGGTGCGGTTGTCGGGCATCAGGACGTAGGAGTGCACGGCGCCGGCGTTCCAGCGGAAGGGGCGGGTGGGCATGTAGGGCAGGGGGTGGGTTTCGCTGCAGGACAGGAACATTCCGCTGGCGAAGGAGCCGATGAGGCAGCCTTCGTCGGTTTCGAGTAGTGAGCAGGTGTCGATGCAGGCGCGGTCGCCCATGCCGATGTGTTCGATTCCGGTGACGGTGAGTTCGACCAGGGGGATGGTGTGGTGGCGGTGGGTGACGACTTGGGCGAGGGTGGCGACGTCGTCGGGGCTGGTGGGGGTCAGGAGGAGGCCGTCGGAGCCGTGTTCGAGGACGAGTTTGACGATTTCGGCGTCGGTGATGTCGTTGACGACGGTGACGGTGTGTCCGCCGGAGTTTTCGGCGGCGGCGATGACGATTTCGAGGGGGATCTTGGTGGGGTCGGTGAAGGTCAGGACGGTCCAGGGGGTGCTGCGGACGGCGTTGCAGGCTGTCTGCAGGGTGGTGGCGTCGGAGACGATGAGTTCGGTTCCCCATTGGGACTGGCCCGATGGGGGGTTGGTGTTGTGGTTGGTGCTGGTGGACAAGACGATGTCGACGGTGAGGTCGGTCAGTTCGTCGGGTTGGTGGTCGGCGGTGACGGCCAGGATGCGGCGGATGGTCGGGGGGAGGTCGCTGAGCAGGACCAGGTCGTCGGAGACGATGCCGTCGATGCGGTGGTGGATGGCCGCCTGCAGCACCGCATCCCGCAGATCGCCGGAAACACCACGCAAGTCGATCCAGGCGAAATGCTCTACCCGCCGGCCCTCGCCGTTGCCTACGGCGGGAGTGATGTTGTCGGTCACGATATCGGATACGTCGCTCATGAACTGGGTCCTCTTAGATGATGAAAGTTGGTCATTGTCAGTCTGTTTCGAATCTCTGCGCGGCGCCGGCGAATCACGGCGCTGGGCCCTCGAGGGGCGACCAACAGCCTTCCGAGCCTAACCCACACGACGGCGGAGAACTGCTGCAGGTGCAGGTGTTGTGCCGGGTGCGTACCGCCACGACGCTGGCCGCAGGGGAGTCGCCGGATCGGAAGTCCATCAGCTACCCCCGATCCCGAGCGCGTCGTTCTGCTCGGGCGCGACCCAGTTCCACCATTCCTCGCCGGAGCCGGCATGGAGGTAGATGACGGTTTCCCCGTCGCGGTACACGGCCTCCCACTTCGGGGAGGCGTCCAGGTACTCCCGGAACTCGGCCACCCCTTCGGGCCGGTATCGACGGTAATACTCGATGGCCCGCTGCGACTGCTCGCTGAAGATCATGTAGGTGTCGAAAGGATGCTGCTCGACATTCCACTCCAGGTCGCCCAACTGTTCCCGGGTCGGGAATTTCGCCCGGTCCCTACCCAGGTCCATACTGATCGGCTTGTCGAAGTCCGGGAACTTCAACGTCTGCTCGGCATAGGGTGCGCCGATCCGGGCGGGCATACCGCTGGGATGCATCATCATGATGCGGGTCCCGGGTCGAGCGTCGGCGGTGATTTGCTCCATGAGCGCGATCTGGTGCTTGGTTTCGTAGACGAAGGGCCACAGCGCCACAAAGGAATTCAGACTGGCCAGCGAGATCACGGCCATCCCTAAGGTTGCGGCGACGGCAGGTAGCGCGATGCGGCCCCGCGCCGGCCGCTCGAGCGCCCACACCAGCAGGGGAGCGATGAGGAATCCCAAGCCCAACAGGCTGTACAGGTAGACCCGGAAGATGGCCTCGCCGCCGTAGCTCATGCCGAGGAGCATCAGCAGGGGACAGAACGCCAGGATGGCTGAAACCAGCACCGGCCGACCATTTCTGCGCAGCCACCAGGCGGCTCCGAGCGCGATCAGGAACACTGCCGCCGACACCGAACGACACACCGCGGAGGTGAACCAACTCGCCGGGGTGCCGACCGCGTCGCCCAGATTGCTCTCGGCGTTCTTGACGGGACTGGTGCCGGAGAGCAATCCGTACGGGGCCACCGCTTCCAGATTCATCAGCAGGTATCCGCCGGCAACGGCGGCCATCACCAGCAGGATCCACCACGGTCGGACCCGCTTGGCGATCATGAGCAAGGCGGTGACCAGCAGCAGCCAGTACGGCGTCAACTGATGGGTGGGCACGATGGCCACGAACGGAAGGATGGCAAGGATCCCGGCCGTTCGATGCTCGCGGGATCTGATGAGGAGCGTCAGCAGTCCGATCGCCATCACCAGGGCCCAGGACTGCGGCGAGAAGTAGTCCTGGCCGACCCAGTTCACGATCTCGATGACGAAGGCGGCGGCTATTGCCACCAGGGGACTGAATCCGAAGGCCCGTGCCGCGCTGTAGACGACCACCGAGATCAGGATGTGAATGACCGGCGTCCAGACGTGCGCGAGGGTCGTCGGATCGAGGCCGGTGACATCGCAGAACCAGGTCATGGCGACGAAGAAGGACGGCCACTTGGTATAGATGTCGGTTCCGGGCGGCATGATCAGACCGTGCTGCTGGATGTAGTCCACCACCGCGATGTGCTTGTACGTCCAGTCATAGAGCGGTATTTCGGTCGCGACGAAGGTGGTGACGCGGGAGACCGTGATCGCGCTGCCAAGTGCGAACACTGCCGCGGCCAGTTGACGGGCGCGGATGGCCAAGGCGAAGGACACCGTCGTCAGCATGATGGCGACACCGATCAACGGTCCGGTTCCGGAGAACAGCAGGCCGTAGAGGCTGGCATCGACGCCGGGTAGGCCCGGCACACTGACGGCCCAGACCGTCAGCGCGATGATGCTCAGCACGAGCGAGGAATTCAGCCGTACCGCAGGTACTTTGACCGTGCTGCGCAGCGACTCCATGGTGGGCACGCCCGGCCAGCCGTTGCGGTGGTACCACAGTCCGCTGCTGCCCAGGACTGCGACGACGCCGACCACGAGGATCCCGTGGGGATCCCACCGGTAGGACCACATGGCGCCCACGGTCACGAGCGTCACCGCGGACATACCCAAGGCGAGGGTCACCCCAGCGCGGCCGCGGACGGGGACGCTGACCCAGCTCAGGATCGCCGCACCGGGCGCGACGGCGATGAAACCGGCCAGCAGCAGAGCGCTCAGCCACGGCGGCAACGGGATCAAGGCGAACAGACCCAGAACCGCTCCGACGGCGGCGAGGTCGGCGGGTCGACCCGAGACCCGTAGGCGTGGCTGATCGGCAACGGCCGGCACGTGCACCACGTCGGTGCTCGGTTCGACGGGAGTGCTCAGTGCTGGTTGGGTACTGGCTAGTTGGATGCTGGTGCTCATCACGCCCGGTTCAGGGATGAGTGCGCAGCGCCGGCGGTAGCGGCGAGCGGAACAGGGCGGCGGCCCTGGCGCCGCCCGCGCCACAGCGCCCACGGGCCGCCCAGTACGGAGAAGATCTCGGTAGCGCCTACTCGACGGGGGACCATGCCGTTGAACTCGCTCTTGGGCGCAGCGATCGCACCGTAGGCAAGCCCGCGATCCGCGGTGTCGCGCAGTCGCCGGCGAGCGACCGTGAAGGCAAGGCGGCGACCGTCGCGGTCGAGCATCACCTTTGTGGCCCAGGCGCCGAAACCCACGCCGTAGCCCGTGGCCTGCTCCAACAGGGTCGACGCTTCAGCACGGTGTCGATGCCAGACGATCGCCGCGGGATCGTTGACCAAGACGCGGCCGGCCATGACGAGTCGATAGAACATATCGATGTCCTCACCGCCCCGGGTCGGCGAGCCGGCCCCCAACGCCTCGTCGAATCCGCCCATCTCGATGGCCTCGGCCCGTTTGATCGCGAAGTTCGCGCCGGTTCCGTAGCGACCCACCTGAAAGGGGAACAGCGGGACGCCCGCGGGCTGGTCGTCCATCGAGAAACGGGTGGGCACCAGTGTGGATGCCCACGACACGCGTTGGTCGAAATAGGCTTGGGCCGCGGTCCGGAGTTCACCGCTGGGGACCAGGCCGCAGATGCACGCAGCGTCCGGGTTCCGGGCGAATCCTCTGGCGAGAGCGCGTAACCAGTGGGGGTCTACGACCACATCGTCGTCGGTGAAAGCCACGATCTCGTGGCGGGCGGCGCCGACTCCCGTGTTGCGAGCGTTGGACAGCCCCGGCTTGGGTTCGACGACGCGGCGCACCCGCGGGTCGGCGAGCTCGGCGATCACCCGTGCGGTCTTGTCGTCGGGCGGCGCATTGTCCACGACCACCACCTCGAACTCCGGGTAATCCAGCGCGGTGATCGAGGCCAGCGCATGGGCCAGGTCCTGCGGGCGATCCCGGGTGCACACGACCACCGAAATAGGCAGCGCCACAGCGGGATCAGACTTTTCCCGGGTAGTAGGTTCAGTGGGTATCGGCAGCGTGACGGTGCCGTCGACGATCTCGGCCTCGACGAAGTCGAGCAGATCCAGGTCGTCGCGCAACAGGACGCGCGCCTTCCGGTAGTGATCGGCGCCGACGGGGCGCACCTCCACCTGGCCGCGGGCCCGGTCGTCGGCAGTGACCTCGAGCCAGCCGACCCAGCGCGCGTGGGGGCTGCCGTCGGGCGCACCGTTGCTGGGCATCGCCGCTGCAAGTTCGCGGATCATCAGATATTCCTCACTCGTACCCAGTCAACGAGCATCGTGACCGGAAATGGGGTGGTGTCGTCCGCCTGCCCGGGCCATTCGCCACCGACGGCAAGGTTCAACAACAGAAAGAACGGCTGGTCGAACACCCAACTCGTGCCGGGTTCCAGGTTGTACTCGGTGATGGTGACCAGGGTGACGTCGTCGACACCGGTGACTATCCGCCCGGGCGTGCGTTCCACCCAGTAGGTACGAAATTCGCCGGCGAGCGGGAACGGGACCGGGCCGCTGCCCGAGATCTGTTGTCCGCGTTCCGATCCGGTCTGCGGCGCGTGCACACCCGTGTGGTACTCGGTGGCGTCGTTCAGCGTCTCGATGACGTCGATCTCCCCGGCAGCCGGCCAGCCGACCTCGTCGATGTTGGCGCCGAGCAACCAGAATGCGGGATGCAGGCCGGTGCCCGCCGGCAGCGCGATGCGCGCCTCGGCCCGCCCTCGGGTGAATTCGAAGGAATCCTGGGTGAACAGCCGCGCCGAAGTGATGACTCCGGCCGCGTCGCGGCGCGCGGTGATGGCCAGGTGGCCGTCGCCGTCGAGGCCGACATTCGCCGGATCGTCGGTGTACTCCTGCATCTCCTGGTTGCCCCAACCGCCGCCACCGATCGCGAACTGCCAGGGGCCGTCCGGCAGGGGGCCCGCCGGTCCGTCGAACTCTTCGGCGAACACAAAGCTGTCCCGGGCATCGTCGGCGTGGCCGACGAGCGATGGTAGGACGCAACCCGCGGCCAACAACACGGTGGCGATCACGGCGAGCCGGGCATACGGCCGTCGCCAGGGTCCCCGAGCCCGAATCATGGTTCGGCTGCTTCGAGTTCGGCCGGCGACTCCGGAATGGTCACCTCTGTTCGAGCGTGCCGACCCGAGACACCCAACACGATCGCCGCGATGAGGACCGAGTAGACCGCCACGCGTTCAGTGCCGCCGGAACCGAGGAGGGTCACGAAATGCCCGGTGTAGGCAAAGCGGGCGATGATGCCGAGCAGTCCGACCACCGCGGCGAACAGCTTGGCGGAGGCGGGAAGTCGAGTGGTGTTGGAAGCACCGATCAGCAGCATCGCGATGGGGCCCAGCACAGTGAACACCGCAAGGCCGGTGGCATACGTCGGATAGCTCACCTGTTCGGTGAATATCCCGGAGACTGCGAAGCCCGCGCCGGCGGCCGCCAGCAGCACGCCGTGGGTGGCCGCGACCGACCGAGCGGCCATCCAGGACAGCGCGAGAGTGATGATCGCGAGTCCGGTGAGCACTGTGGCGATGTTGAGAACTGGGTACAGGGCGCTGCACGGCCAGGTTCCCTCGGTTCCGCAGAACGCCACGCCCAGGGGGCCGATCCGGTCCTCCCGATAGCTGTAGTGGCCGCGCCAGGTTGCCGAGACGACCCATTCGGCCGCGAAAAAGCACAGGGTTGTCAGCGCGGCCACCAGCGCGGTTCGCGGGCCTGCCAATGCCGTCAGGATCCTGGTCATCGAACGTGATCCTGACGTGCCGTGCCGACCGCGACCACCCGGGTTCTTCCGAGCAGTGCTGCCTGCACCAGGCCGAGCGCGAAACCCGCACAGGTGAGCGCGAATCCGCCGACGAGGGCGGCGGCTCGGGCCGGATTGCCTCGGGCATGCCACAGTCCCGAGGTGAGGATCTTGGTGGTGTAGCTGCGTTCACTCGACAGGGCGTCGCGCTGGCCGGCCATCCGGGTGAGGATGGATTTGGAGCGGCCCTCCTGGAAGCAGCGTCGGGTGAAGTACTTGACGGTCGCACGGTTGGCGGGGACGTAGTGACTGACCCGGAATCCGGTGTTTCGGACGATCCGGTGGTCGGGAAACTCCCGTTGCAGGCGAACACCCATGTGGGTCTCCTCGCATCCGGTGGGAAACGCACCGTACCGGCCGAGGTCGCTGGAGAACCCGTTGATCTGGTGCAGGGCCTCGCGCCGGACCGCCATGGCGGCTCCGATCGGGTTGCGGAGCGCGCCGCCGTGATCGGGCAGCCCCCGGTAGTCGCAGCCGACGACCCAGCCGAACTCCGCGGGGAACCAAGCCGGTGCCGCGCCGTTCTCCCAGTTGCCGTCGATGGCGCCACCGATCGAAACCACCGATTCGTCGGCGAAGGCGGCCCGGACCGCGGCAAGTGCGCCTGGCTGCAGCGCTGCGTCATCGTCGATGAACACGACGACCTCCTGGTCGGCGAGCTGGGTACCGGTATTTCGAGCACCGGAGACCCCTTGCTCGAAGACGTTGTTGGACAGAATGACCCGGTCGCCGAAGACGGCGGCGAGATCGGCCTGGAGCTCGTCATTGTGGTCGACCACCACGATCACCTTCTCGCCGGGTGCCGTTTGGGCCAGCGCCGACTCCGCAGCCTTGATCAGCTGCTCCCGGCGGGCAAACGTGAAGCAGCACAGCACGAAGCTCAGTCCGACGTGGCGTGATTCGGTGGGGACGTAGCCGAGGAGGTGGTCGCCGGTTTTGAGTTCGGTGACGTTGTTGACGGTGCCGCCGGGTCCGAGGAGTCGGACGTGCCAGTCGTCTTGGGTGATGACGTTGATGGTGGCTCCGTCGGGGGTGGTGGCGGTGATGGAGAGTAGGGGGCGGCGTTCGATTTTGACTCGGCCGATGCGGACTTCGCGGGCGGTGCCGTCGCTGCGGATGGCGAGGATGGGTTGTCCGGCGCGGAGTTCGGAGACGTAGCGGGTGCGGTTGTCGGGCATCAGGACGTAGGAGTGCACGGCGCCGGCGTTCCAGCGGAAGGGGCGGGTGGGCATGTAGGGCAGGGGGTGGGTTTCGCTGCAGGACAGGAACATTCCGCTGGCGAAGGAGCCGATGAGGCAGCCTTCGTCGGTTTCGAGTAGTGAGCAGGTGTCGATGCAGGCGCGGTCGCCCATGCCGATGTGTTCGATTCCGGTGACGGTGAGTTCGACCAGGGGGATGGTGTGGTGGCGGTGGGTGACGACTTGGGCGAGGGTGGCGACGTCGTCGGGGCTGGTGGGGGTCAGGAGGAGGCCGTCGGAGCCGTGTTCGAGGACGAGTTTGACGATTTCGGCGTCGGTGATGTCGTTGACGACGGTGACGGTGTGTCCGCCGGAGTTTTCGGCGGCGGCGATGACGATTTCGAGGGGGATCTTGGTGGGGTCGGTGAAGGTCAGGACGGTCCAGGGGGTGCTGCGGACGGCGTTGCAGGCTGTCTGCAGGGTGGTGGCGTCGGAGACGATGAGTTCGGTTCCCCATTGGGACTGGCCCGATGGGGGGTTGGTGTTGTGGTTGGTGCTGGTGGACAAGACGATGTCGACGGTGAGGTCGGTCAGTTCGTCGGGTTGGTGGTCGGCGGTGACGGCCAGGATGCGGCGGATGGTCGGGGGGAGGTCGCTGAGCAGGACCAGGTCGTCGGAGACGATGCCGTCGATGCGGTGGTGGATGGCCGCCTGCAGCACCGCATCCCGCAGATCGCCGGAAACACCACGCAAGTCGATCCAGGCGAAATGCTCTACCCGCCGGGCATTTCCACTGCGGTCGGCGGTGGCCACCGGCGTGATGCTGTCGGTGACGACGGAAGAAAGGTCTGGCACAGGTTGGGTTTCCTCGCGTGGTGCGGATCGATGAGATCAGGCGGATTCGAGCGTCGGACTCAACGCTCGGGACGCCGCGGGCCGTCCGCTGTGCAGGCGGCGGGAAAGCTCGGCGGCGACCCGTTGGGGCTCGTCGGCCCCGAAGATGAGGCGCCCGAAACTCAGTCCGGCCACGTTGGATTCGGCGACCTCGCCGCCGAACGCGATGGCGGATTCATCGCCGGAGTCGGACGGGCCGCCTGCGACGAGGACGGGCAGGGGACAGGAGTGCACGACGTCGTTCATCGCGCTGCGGTTGCCCGCGTAGTCCAATTTGACCAGATCGGCGCCGAGGTCGGTGGCGATCGCCGCCAGGTGCGACAGGGTGTCCACCAATTCCACCGGGGAACCGATGTTCGGCCCGCGTGCGTACATCATGGCCAGCAGTGGGATGCCGAGCATGTCGCAGGCCGACGATACGGCGCCGAGGTCGGCCAATTGTGCCGACTCCGTGGGTGAACCGACGTTGACGTGGACGCTGACCGCATCGGCGCCCAGCCGGAGGCACTCTTCGACGGTCCCGACCAGCACCTTGCCGGTCCGGTCCAGTGCCAGATCCGTTCCGGCCGACAGGTGGATGATCAACCCCATGTCGGTGAAGTGGATCGGGTTGATCGACCGTGCCCGACCCTTGTGTACGACAATCGCGTCGGCGCCGGCGGCCGCCAGCATCTCCGCCGTGCGGTCCGCGTGGTCGGCTTTGCCGAGCGGGCCCATGGTCACCGAGTGGTCCATCGGTACCACCAGGGCACGCCGCGAATGCGGATTGAAGATGCGGGACAAGCGAATCCGCTTGCCGCTATCGCCACGTCGACGCCAACCGTGGTTGTCGAACATGGTCGCTCCTATCGCAAAGCCTTCGGTTGACAGTTAGGTAATGCTAGCCTGAAAAAATCCTGAGAAGGGGGCTACGTCCGCGTCTCGGCTCGCCACGGGGTGGGGAACGGCAACCCGAAATACACCTCGCCCAGGGCATCCTGCTCTGCGTCCGAAGACGCCCAGCGCCGCAACTGTGCGCGTCGCAGTTCGTACTCCATGGGGTCATCGCTGAGACGGTGCAGAACCGAGGTCAGCTTCGCCGAAAAGTTCTGTGCCTGCCACACTCTCGGTAAGGCAGTGGCACTGTAGGCGTCCAGGAACTCGCTGTTCCCGGTGCAGTAGTACGCGCCGAGTGCGTGGGACAGCACGCATGCGTCCGACAGTGCGAGGTTGAGTCCCTTGGCCCCGGTGGGCGGCACGATGTGGGCGGCGTCGCCGAGCAGGAACAGTGATCCGTATTGCATCGGCGCGGTGACCTCGCTGCGCAGCAGGGCGATGCTGCGGTCGAAGATCTCTCCGGTTTCCAGCGGCGGGTGGTCGTCAGATTCACTGCGGCGCAGCAGTTCTTGCCAGATCCGCTCGTCCGGCCAATCCTGCAGTTCGGTGTGGGCCGGTACCTGGAGGTACTGCCGGGTGATGCGCGGTCCGCGCATGCTGTGTACCGAAAGCCCGTCGGGGTGAGCGCAATACATGCCTTCGGCGGTGACCGGGGCGGTGTGCGCGAGGATCCCCAGCCATGCCACCGGATAGCTGCGGACGAATCGGGCCAGCGCGCCGGCCGGCGGCAGAGTCCGGCATATCCCCTGGCTGCCGTCACAGCCGGCGACGAAATCAGCATCGATGCGGTGAGTTTGCTGGCCATCGGAGAAGGTGACGACAGGTCGGTCCGTGTCGATGCCGGTGACCGATACCTCATCGGCACCGAAGATCAATGGTTGTCCTGCAGATATGCGGGCCTCGATGAGGTCATGGACGACCTCGGCTTGACCGTATACATAACTGTGTCGACCCGATCGCGAATTTAAATTCAAATGGTGGGTTTCGCGATCGAAACGAATGTAGAAGCCGTTGTGGACCAGGGCCCGGTCGTGCAATCGTTCGCCCAGGCCGAGGTCGGTGAGCAGGTCGACGCTGGGCTGTTCCAGGACTCCGGCGCGCACTCGCTGCTCCACGTAATCGCGGGTGCGGCGCTCGACGATGATGCTGTCAATACCCTGAAGGTGCAGCATATGGCCCAGAACGAGGCCCGCGGGCCCGGCACCGACGATGGCAACTTGGCAGCGCACGGTAGACCTGTTCTTCCTGTCGTCGACTGATGATCGGCGGGCGTCAGCCTAGCCGGTAGTTAGGGTAGGGTTACCTTCTTGTGACGCTCATCACCCGGAGTGGGGTAGAGGCAAGCCTGGCCTAAATATATATTACGGTGTCTCAGAACCGTCTCAGGTTTGTCCTTTATGTGAGCCGATGGAATTCGTTGTGTACGGCTCGAGACCACAGGTGTTCTGGTCGCCGACCGAACGAGAAAGAGGCTGAGTTTTCGTGACTGAATTGGTTTCCGAACCTACTGATAGCCGGCCTGAGGAGACCTTTGCTGCACTTGATGCTGGCGAACGTAGCCCGAGTCGGCCGGACGGCAATGCGAAGGGCGGCGGGGGAGCCGACAAGCCGAAGGTCACGGTGGTCATCCCCGCGCTGAACGAAGCGCTGAACCTTCCCTACGTCGCCGAGCGCATGCCCCCGGTCGATCAGATCGTAGTGGTGGACGGGGGATCCGACGATGACACGCTGGCGGTGGCCCGGAAGCTTTGGCCGGACGCTACCGTGATCAGCCAGACTCGTCGAGGCAAGGGTAATGCGCTGGCCTGCGGATTCGAGGAGGTCCGCGGGGACATCGTGGTGATGATCGACGCCGATGGTTCCACCGATCCCGCCGAAATCCCGTTGTTTGTCGAGGCATTGACCGAAGGTGCCGACCTCGCCAAGGGCAGCAGATTCGTGCGTGACGGCGGTAGCGACGACATCACCGCGTTCCGCCGGCTGGGTAACTGGGGGTTGAACTGGTTGGTGAACCGGATCTTCCACACCTCCTTCACCGATCTCTGCTATGGCTACAACGCGTTCTGGCGGGCGGTGCTGCCGACCTTGGACCTCCCGCCGACCCACCTTGCCGCGCCGCAGTGGGGTGATGGATTCGAGATCGAGACGGTCATCAACGTTCGGATCGCCCGTAGTGGCCTGAGTATTCGCGAGGTTGGAAGCTTTGAGCGCGAGCGGATTCATGGGCGGAGCAACCTGAATGCGGTCAGCGATGGGTGGCGGGTGTTGCGCACGATCAATCGCGAACGTCGCGAGCACAAGGCGGTCAAGGCCCGGATCTCGCTGCGGGACTGAGCCCTTCGTGACCGGAGTGTGAGTATGTGACCAGCGCGTTGTGACCGGAAGCGCCGCCGGCCACAGGGGTAGCCCCCAAAGAGGTCCAAAGTCACTGTAGGGTGCGGTGCGGCGAACTCTGGCAGCAAACTGCAGGACGACATGGCTACCGGGCCGAGTGCCCGAAGTTTGATGCCGAACACCCGTGTTGGAACTACCGAGCGCTGCCGCGCACGTGTGCATGAAAGCGCCTTGTAACCAATTGAATTCAAATTCAAAGCTGATTTCTGTCGGCCCGCGACTGAATGAAGATGTCGTAAAGTCGGGCGTCTGCAGGGTATGCAAATAGAACTTCTATCTTGGCAGATAGCAAACTACGTAGCGCTTGTTTCTGAGAATGGTCTCAGCTAATCTTCAGGCGGCCGTAGGGGCCAACCTTCCCGCATTTCCTTCCCCCAGGAGAACCATGGCGTTCACAGATCCTGCTCTACCGGGCGTCGAGTCCCCGGCAGAGTCCCCACGACCCGCATCGTTGCGCAAGCGAGCACTGATCGTCGGTGTCGCTCTGGTCGGTGCTTCGGCGATCACAGCGAGTCCAGCGACTGCAGCCGTACCGGCCCTGGCATCCGCGAAGGCCTACGAGGTCCAATTGGCCGCCGCGGTCGACCCTTTGGCGACGTGGCAATCCACTTTCGAGACGGCGTTCGGTCATATCCAGTACGGGCTGAACGAAATGGGCACGCTGTACCCGGTGCTCGGCCAGGAGCTGCTGCAGGTGGCGCCGGCGTTGTTCCAGGAGTTCGGCGGCATGCTGACCAACGTCGGTGGCTGGCAGCAGGTGATGAACAATCTGCCGGGATACGCCGAACGCATCCAGGCCGCGATCGAGGCCAGCCAAGAGGCCGGCGATGTCCCTGACGACATCCCGACCTTCGACGAGATGATCCAGAATGTCTCGGGCTATCTCCAGAACTATGAATTCAACAACGCTTTCGCGGAATTCAACCAGTACTTCCTGTGGAACGCCGGTGGTGGGGCCTGGCCGTTGCTGCGTGAGCTCACGATCGGTACCGAGATTCTGCAGACCGTCGGGGCCTACCGTCTCGCCAGCGCGTGGGATGCGTTGTTCGTCGGCCCGGATGGGCAAGGCGGCGCCGTCACCGATCTCACCATGTACGTGTTCGGGCCGGTCGTCACCGCTGCGATGGCGTTCACCGAAAGTCTGGATGACATCGCCGCTGCGGCGATCGACAACGACTGGGAGAACGCAGTTGCGCACTTGCTCAACATCGCGCCCAACACACTCAACGCCTACCTCAACGGTCACAACCCTCGTGTTTCCGGGTTTGACTGGGACTGGGCGGGCGCGCTCACCAACCTCGGAACCCTCGAGTACTTCGCGTTCAAGCTCCCGCGTGATCTGACTTGGGCGCTGCTGAACCCCCTGGTTCCGGAGGAGTCGGAAGCCGCCGAACTGGCGGGGCTGCCGGAAGCCACCTCGACCAGGCTGGCCGCGGTGAAGAGTCTGCTGAACCTGGATCTCGGTGCGCTGGTCCCGGGAGCCGAATCCGACACGGACGGAGCGGAATCCGGCACGGTGGTCGAGAAGGTCATCGACAAGATCGTCAACGGCGAGGAGACCGCCGAGACTGTCGAGGGCGAGGAGTCCACCGAGACTGTCGAGGGTGAGGAGTCCACCGAGACTGTCGAGGGTGAGGAGTCCACCGAGACTGTCGAGGGTGAGGAGTCCACCGAGACTGTCGAGGGTGAGGAGACCGCCGAAACCGGTTCCGAGGTTGTCGAGACGCCTCCCGCCACCGACAGTGAGACGGCTCCGGTCGTGACCGCGCCGGTCGAAGATGTGGTCGAGGACGCGCCGGTGTTGGAGGAAAAGGCGGATTCCGCCGCAGAGTCCGCCAAGACCGGCCTCGACAACACCAAGAACAAGATCCGCTCGATCCGGAACAAGCTCGCCGATCGTTTCGGCGGCAAGGGCGAGTCCAGCAAGCCGTCCAGCTCCAAGCCGGGCAGCGACTCCTCGGAGAGCAAGTCCGACAAGAGCGACTCCGGGTCCAGCACCGATAAGTCCAAGTCGGACAGCAAGTCCGGGTCGGAAAGCTCCAAGTCGGACAGCGCCAAGTCGAGCAGCGGTTCTGACAGCAAGTCGGACCGCGGCAGCGATTCGAAGCGCAAGAGCAAGTCCAGCGACAGCGACTAGAGTCGCACCCCCATGCGGCGGCTGGCCCCCTTACCTGAGGAGGGGGCCAGCCGTCGTATCGCAGCCAAGAGAGATGCACCTTCGATGACGTCCGCCAGCTCTCGCCGCAACCGCGTCCGAGTCGCGGCTCTCGACGTGGTGCACAGTCGGCGTTGGACGACGGTGCTGGTGGGCCCGTTGGAACTGCCGCCCAGGGCTCAACTGTTGGAGCGTTACGCGGCGCTGGTCGAGCGGGGAGTATCGGCTCGACTGAGCCTGGAACCCTCGCTCGAGAGCCGTCGGTGGCAGCAGCTGCCGATCGACGCGTCGAAGGTGATTACCGCGATCGACGCGGCGCCGCGGGGCGAACCCTCTACCGCGCTGGTGCCGCTGGTGCGGGCGATGCGCACCACCGACATCGCCGGCGGGGTTCGGATCCTCTGCGCCGGTGACCAATTGGCGATCGACTTCTGTCACGGGCTGGGGGAGGTGGCCCTGGTGCATCTGATTCTCGATGTGCTGCTCGGCGCCGTGGACCCCCGCGATCCGGACCTGCTCGCGCCCTACCGCAATCGGCTGTCCCCGTTGGTTCGCGCGGGCCTGCAGACCTTCGGCACCAGTCCCCGCCGCGTCGCGGCCGTCCTCGCGGAATACCGGCAGCGCGCAACCCGGTCGGTGACCGATCTGCCCCCGGACCAGGTGCGTGAACCATTCCGGCCCGCCGCCACCACCGGGGTCGTGGGACTGCCGTCCGCCGCGGTCGCCGAGCTGCGGGAACGACGCGATGCCAGCCTGCCGGGCGTCAGCCTGGTGGCCCTGAGCACCCAGGCATTGTGGGAAGCGTTCACGGATACCGATCTGGCCGTGGACGACTCAGTGACGATTCCGTTCGACGTACGCCGCTATCTGCGGGCGGGGACCAGCACGCTGAGCCCGTTCACCGCCGGTCTGGACTACATCCTGGGCGCCGGGGACGGCCCGCGACAGTTGCAGGCGGACATGGATCGATCCGCGCGCAGTGGACGTCCGGTGGCGAACCTGCTGATGGGCACCGTCAAGACCCGTCTGGGCCGGCGACGCGCGGTTGCCGACGTCCATCCGGTGCGCCCGCGAATGAGATTGCTGCACTCCAACGTCGGGACGCCCGAGCGCTCCGGTCGCTGGCCCTTCACCGATCCGCGTTCGGGGTACATGCTGGTCGCCAGCGACCCGGCCGGCCCCGAGGGCGTCACGGTCACCTCGGCGGCGATGTCCGGCAATCTCTGGCTCACCGCCGAATTCCACGGCAGCGTCTTCGACCCAGATCAGGTCGAGACCGCACTGGGCACCGTCGCCGACCGGATGTATGACTTGACCTCGGGTGGGCACAGTAGGCTGGCGGCATGCCAAAACCGCCCGCTACCCCGATGATCGCCCCGTCGATCCTGGCTGCTGACTTTGCCCGGTTGGCCGAGGAGACCGCCGCGGTCGCCGGGGCCGACTGGTTGCACGTGGACGTCATGGACAACCACTTCGTCCCCAATCTGACGCTCGGCATGCCGGTGGTGGAGAGCCTGCTGAAGGTCACCGACATCCCGATGGACTGCCACCTGATGATCGCCGCACCCGAGCGCTGGGCGCCGCCGTACGCCGAGGCCGGCGCCCACAACGTGACCTTTCACGCCGAGGCCACCGACAATCCGATCGCGGTGGCCCGCGACATCCGCGCCGCCGGCGCCAAGGCCGGGTTGGCGGTCAAGCCGGGCACCCCGCTGGAGCCCTATCTGGAGATCCTGCGGGATTTCGACACCCTGCTGATCATGTCCGTGGAACCCGGATTCGGCGGGCAGAAGTTCATTCCCGAGGTGCTGCCCAAGGTGGAGACCGCCCGCCGCTTGGTGGACGCGGGCGAACTGAAGATCCTCGTCGAGATCGACGGCGGTATCAACGACGAGACCATCGAGGCCGCGGCGGCGGCCGGGGTCGACTGTTTCGTCGCGGGGTCGGCGGTCTATGGCGTCGAGGAACCCGCGGCGGCGGTGCGGTCGCTGCGCGAACAGGCCGCCAAGGCCTCGCCGCATCTGCGGCTATGAGCTTCGAGGCCGCCATGCGGTTGGCCATCGCGCAGGCCGACCGGGTCAAGGGCACCACGTATCCGAACCCGCCGGTGGGCGCCGTCGTGCTGGATTCGGCCGGCGACATCGTCGGCGTGGGGGCCACCGAACCCGTCGGCGGCGCGCACGCGGAGGTCGTGGCTTTGCGCGCGGCGGGGGAGCGGGCGCGCGGCGGCACCGCGGTGGTCACCCTGGAGCCGTGCAACCATCACGGCCGCACTCCACCGTGTGTGGATGCGCTTCTGGCGGCGGGCATTTCGACCGTCGTCCATGCGGTGGCCGACCCCAATCCGGTGGCCGCCGACGGCGCGGCGCGACTTGCCGGGGCCGGTGTCACCACGGTGCCCGGGGTGCTCGGGGCCGAGGTCGCCGGCGGTTCGTTGCGCGAGTGGCTGCACAAGCTGCGGACCGGTCGTCCCCACGTCACCTGGAAGGTCGCGGGCAGCGTCGACGGACGCAGCGCGGCGGCCGACGGCACCAGCCAGTGGATCACCAGCCCGCAGGCCCGCGCGGATGTGCATCTGCGGCGCGCGGCCGCCGACGCGGTGATCGTCGGAACGGGCACGGTCGTCGCCGACGACCCCGCGCTCACGGCAAGGACCCCGGACGGTGCGCTCTACGACCGGCAACCGCTGCGCGTCGTGGTCGGCCTGCGCGAGGTGGCCGCGGATCGCAAAGTGCGCAACGCGGATTCGCCCACGATGCTGCTGCGCACCCGCGACCCCGCCGAGGTCCTGCGCGCGCTGGCCGATCGCACCGACCTGTTCCTCGAGTCCGGGCCCGCGCTGGCCTCGGCGTTCCTGCGGGCCGGGCTCATCGACCGGATCCTGGCCTACGTGGCACCGGTGCTGATCGGCGGTCCCAACACGGTGATCGACACCATCGGCGTCGACACGCTGACCCAGGCCCCGCGCTGGAGCTACGACAGCGTGCTGCGGGTGGGGCCGGACGTGCTGCTGAGCCTGGTCCCGGACTGATCCGGCTAGGCCGAACTCGCCAGCACCTCAACAGTTTTGCTGCAGAAGGCCGGCAGATCATCGGGTTTGCGGCTCGACACCAACGTGTTCGGCCCGTCCGTGCACACCGTGACCTCCTCGTCCACCCAACTGCCCCCGGCGTTGACGATGTCGGTGCGCACGCTGGGCCACGAGGTCAGCTTCCGGCCGCGCAGCACCTCGGCCTCCACCAGCGTCCAGGGCCCGTGGCAGATCACCGCGACAGGCTTGCCGGCATCGAAGAACGCCTTGGCGAAACCCACCGCATCGGAGTTGGTGCGCAGATTGTCGGGATTGGCCACGCCGCCGGGCAGCACCAGACCCGCATAGTCGCCCACCTCGGCGTCGGCGGCGGCGACGTCGGCCTCGAAGGTGTCCGCCTCGGTCAGGTGGTTGAACGCCTGCACCTTGCCGGTCTCGGTCGACACCAACACCGGCGAACCGCCGGCCTGCTGGACGGCCTCCCACGGTTGGGTCAGTTCCACCTGTTCCACGCCCTCCTGGGCGACCAGGAACGCGACTTTCTTACCTGTCAGATCATTCGTCATACCCGCCGGGTACCCGATCGATCCGTCTTCTAGCGCGGATCCCGGCGCCGGTGCGCACCGCCGCCGCCGGCGGGCAGGCGGGTGGTGGCCGCTTCGTCGGCCCGGGCCGCGCCGAGCACCTGAGTGGCGGGTTCCGCGTCGTCCCGGGGATCGAGATCCGGGCCGGGGGATCCCTCGTCGGCGTGGGTGTGCTTGCCGGCGATCAGCAGGCCGATGGCCGCACCGACCACGCAGACGATTGCGGTGACGCCGAACATCTCGCCGTACTGCATCGAGAACGCCAGCTGGTAGCGGGCCGCCTCGGCGGCGAGCTTGGCGGCCAACGTCTCGCCACCCTCGCTGGGCAGGGTCGCCAGGATCTGGTTGAAGCGGTACAGGCCCCATGCCGACAGCGCCGCGACGCCGATCAGCATGCCCGTCATGCGCGCCACCACGACCAGCGACGAGGCGATGCCGTGCTGAGCCGACGGCACCACGCGCAGCGCGGCCGACGTCAGCGGCCCGATCACCAGGCCCAGGCCGAATCCGGCGATCACCAGGTCGGTGCTGAACGCCGGAAGTTCGAACAGGCCCAGGTCATGGCTGACCGACAGCACGTCGACGCGCCAGTGCGACACCAGCCAGTAGGCGAACGCGGCGATGAGCATGCCGACGAACACCACGATGCGGTCGCCCACGCGGGTCGCGATGACGCCGCCGAGCACCGCGCCCACCGGCAGGGCGGCCAGGAACCAGCTCAACTTCAGCGCCGCTTCCACCTGGTCCAGGCCCAGCACACCCTGGCCGAACAGCTCGACGTTGACCAGCGTGACCATCAGTGCGGCCCCCGCACACAGCGAGGTGCCCAGCGCGGCCAGGAACGGCACGAACTTCACACCGGCCGGCTCGATGAGTTTGGTGCGCGAGACCCGTTCCCAGACGAAGAACGCCAGCGTGACGATCAGCGCGATGCCGACCAGCAGCAGACCGTTGCTCGGCAGCACTTCCTTGCCGTCGGGCTCGGGGTTGTACAGACCGATCACCAGCAGCCCGAGCGCAATGGCCAGCAGCAGCCCGCCGACCACGTCGACCCGCTCGCGCGGACCGGCGCCGCGATCGCGGCCCGGGACGCTGAAGTGGATCATCACCATGGCCAGCAGCGCCAGCGGGATGTTGATCCAGAACACGTCGCGCCAGGTGTTGAGCATCGACACCACCGCGATGCCCCACAGCGGGCCGAGCACGCAGCCCAGCTCCTGGGCGGCACCGATGCCGCCGAGCACCGCGGCGCGGTTGCGGGCGGCCCACAGGTCGGCCGCCAGGGCCAGCGTCACCGGGAGCAGGGCGCCGGCGGCGATACCGAGGATGACGCGACCGATCACCAGCGTCGTCAGGTCCTCGGCCAGCGCCGTGACCACCGAACCGATCGCGAAGCCGGCCAGGCCCACCTGCAGCACCAGCTTGCGGCCCACCCGGTCGGAGGCCCGGCCCAGCAGCGGCATGGCCGCGATGTAGCCGAGCAGATAGCCGGTGATGATCGGCGCGACCTGCTGGATCTTGTTGATCGGGATGCCGACGTCTCGCATGATGTCGGTCATGATCGTGACCACGACGTAGGTGTCGATGGCCCCGAGCAGGACTGCGAGCCCGCCCGCGCTGATCGCGGTCCAGCGCCTCGTTTCCGGGCGCATTACACCTGCGGCTTGGTGACGGTGACGGGCTCGTTCCACTTCGACAGGGTCAGCTCGATGGAGCTGTCACCGGTCGGCTCGATCTGAGCGCGCACCAGGTTGTGGTCGCCGCCGTTCTCGATCCACGCGGTGCCCGGCACGGGCGAGGTGGCCTTCAGCGAGGGGATCAGCTGGTTGACCGCGTCGGCGCTGACCTCACCGGTGACCCGGACGGTGTCGATGCCGTCGATCTGCTCGGTGCCCTCGGACTTGGCGTCGGAGAAGTTGGCCAGGATGTTGGCCACCCCGGCCTCGGGGTTCAGGATCGTCGACGGGTCGTAGATGTCGGCGGCCGGTCCCATGTCCAACCAGCTGTCGGGGGTCAGCGCCGCGAACAAGGTGCTGTCGATGACGACGAGGTCGACGTCGACATCGGAGCCCGCCATCGTGATCTTGGCGCTGCCCTGCACGGCGGTGGCCGGCACGTTGGTCAGGTCGCCCGAGAGCTGCTTGACGGGCAGGCCCTCGATGGTGCCGTCGACGAGGATCTCGAGGTGGGCGCTCTGCAGGCCCTTGGTGGTTTGGCTGGACTGCTGCAGCAGGCCGGGCGCGTCGGGCAGCGACTCCGCGGGGGCATCGGAGCCCGAGGAGCAGCCCACCACCAATGCGGTGGCGGCGCCGGCGGCGGCAAGGGACAGGACAATCCGGGACACAAGTCGGCGCGGTTGCATGACTGCATCGTAGAGGGTGCCACCCCGCTGTCGGGCTTTTGAGCGCCCACCTGAGTAGCCTTACTGCCCGTGTTCACCGGAATCGTCGAAGAACTCGGCGAAGTCATCGCCAAAGAAGACCTGGCCGACGCGGCGCGTTTCGTCATCCGCGGACCCGTCGTCACTGCGGATGCCGGCCATGGCGATTCCATCGCCGTCAACGGGGTGTGCCTGACCGTCGTCGAGGTGTTGCCCGACGGGCAGTTCAGCGCCGACGTGATGGCCGAGACCCTGGACCGGTCCAGCCTGCAGGCGCTCGCGGCGGGGTCGCGGGTCAATCTCGAGCGCGCGGCCGCCGTCAACAGCCGCCTCGGCGGGCACATCGTGCAGGGCCACGTCGACGGCACCGGCACGGTGGTGTCGCGAACCCCATCCCAGCACTGGGAAGTGGTGCGGATCACGCTGCCCGAGGCGATCTCGCGGTACGTGGTGGAAAAGGGTTCGATCACCGTCGACGGCATCTCCCTGACCGTCTCCGGCCTGGGTGAACGCGACGAGAACACCGATTCGGCCTGGTTCGAGGTATCGCTGATCCCGACCACCCTGAGCATGACCACGCTGGGCGGCGCGCCCGTCGGCACGCCGGTCAACCTGGAGGTGGACGTCATCGCCAAATATGTTGAGCGTCTGCTCAGCGAGAAGGGGAAGTAACCGGCGCGCTCCGGTGGTTCATACTGGTGAGATATACCGTTTTTGAGCCCGTCGCGGGCTCCCAGCAGAAACCGGCAAGGTGGCGCAGATGACCAGGCTCGATACCGTCGAACGGGCGGTCGCCGATATCGCGGCGGGTAAGGCCGTGGTCGTCATCGACGACGAGGATCGCGAGAACGAGGGCGACCTGATCTTCGCGGCCGAGAAGGCCACCCCGGAACTCGTTGCGTTCATGGTCCGCTACACCTCCGGTTATCTGTGCGTGCCGCTGGCCGGCGAGGTGTGCGACAAGCTGGGCCTGCTGCCGATGTACGCGGTCAACCAGGACAAGCACGGCACCGCCTACACCGTCACCGTCGACGCCAAAGTGGGTGTGGGAACCGGTATCTCGGCCTCCGACCGGGCCACCACCATGCGGCTGCTGGCCGACCCCGAGGCCGTCGCCGATGACTTCACCAAGCCGGGACACGTCGTCCCGCTGCGCGCCAAGGACGGCGGGGTGCTGCGGCGCCCGGGCCACACCGAGGCCGCGGTGGACCTGGCCCGGTTGGCGGGTCTGCAGCCGGCCGGCGCGATCTGCGAGATCGTCAGCCAGAAGGACGAAGGCGCGATGGCCCGCACCGAGGAACTGCGGGTGTTCGCCGACGAGCACCAGTTGGCCCTGATCTCCATCGCCGACCTCATCGAATGGCGGCGCAAGCACGAGAAGCACATCGAGCGCATCGCCGAGGCCCGGATCCCGACCCGGCACGGCGATTTCCGTGCGGTCGGCTACAGCAGCGTCTACGAGGACGTCGAACACGTCGCGCTGGTCCGCGGCGAGATCGCGGGGCCCAACAGCGACGGCGAGGACGTGCTGGTGCGGGTGCACTCCGAATGCCTCACCGGCGACGTGTTCGGTTCGCGGCGCTGCGACTGCGGTCCGCAACTGGACGCGGCCATGGCGATGGTGGCCCGCGAGGGCCGCGGCGTCGTGCTCTACATGCGCGGCCACGAGGGCCGGGGCATCGGCCTGATGCACAAGCTGCAGGCCTATCAGCTGCAGGACGCCGGCGACGACACCGTCGACGCCAACCTGAAGCTGGGCCTGCCCGCCGACGCCCGCGACTACGGCATCGGCGCGCAGATCCTGGTGGATCTCGGGATCCGGTCCATGCGGCTGCTGACCAACAACCCCGCCAAGCGCGTCGGCCTGGACGGCTACGGGCTGCACATCACCGAGCGGGTGCCGCTGCCGGTGCGCGCCAACGCCGACAACATCCGCTACCTGCTGACCAAGCGGGACCGGATGGGCCACGACCTGACCGGACTCGACGACTACCACGAGTCGACCACCATGGACGGCTACGACGAGGCGGTCTACCTGCTGGGCGACCGGCACACCCAGTCCGCGCCCGACGCGACCGGGAACAATCCGTGAGCGGCGGTGCGGGCATCCCGGATATGCCCGAACTCGACGCCGCCGACGTGTCCCTGGCCATCGTCGTGAGCACCTGGCACACCGCGATCTGTGATGCGCTGCTCGACGGCGCGCTGCGGGTCGCGAAGGCCGCCGGTGTCGCCGAACCCACCGTGGTGCGAGTGCTGGGCGCCATCGAAATCCCGGTGGTGGCCCAGGAGTTGGCCCGCCGGCACGACGCGGTGGTGGCCCTCGGCGTGGTGATCCGCGGCCAGACACCACATTTCGACTACGTCTGCGATGCGGTGACCCAAGGCCTGACCCGGGTCTCGCTGGACGAGGCCACCCCGGTGGCCAACGGCGTACTGACCACCGACACCGAGGAGCAGGCGCTCGACCGCGCGGGGCTGCCGGGATCGGCCGAGGACAAGGGCGAACAGGCGGCCGCGGCCGCCCTGAGCACCGCGCTGACCCTGCGGGATCTGCGCGCGGCCAGGTGAGATCCTTGGTCGACAAGCCCGTCTGGGACGCCGAGCTGCGTCCGAGGCTGACGCCGATCTTCGCGGTGGTCGCGGCGGTCATCATCGCCCTGGCGCACATCGTGGTCGGTTTCCTGTTGAAGATCGGTTCCAGCGGGGTGATCTTCCAGACCGCCGACCAGGTGGCCATCGGGATCCTCGGCGTGGTCATCGGCTGCGTGGTGCTGCTGTTCACCCGCCCCCGGCTGCGCATCGGTCCGCAGGGACTGGCGGTACGGAATTTGCTGGGCGAGAAGCTGATCAGCTGGTCCGACGTCGAAGGTGTCTCGTTTCACACCGGTGCGCGGTGGGCCCGCGTCGACCTGCCCGACTACGAATACCACCCGGTGATGGCGATCCAGGCGGTGGACAAGGCCCGCGCCGTCGAGGCCATGGACACCGTGCGCGCGCTGATGGACAAGTATCAGGTCGGCCGGTAGCTCGCGCGCCGGGAGCAGTCCCACGACGGTACTAGGCTGGAGCAGTGCCTGATCCGTCGACCTACCGCCCCGCCCCGGGATCCATCCCGGTCGAGCCCGGCGTCTACCGGTTCTCCGATCAGCACGGCCGGGTCATCTACGTCGGCAAGGCCAAGAGCCTGCGCAGCCGCCTCACGTCGTACTTCGCCGATGTCGCGAGTCTGCACCCGCGCACCCGGCAGATGGTCACCACCGCCGCCAAGGTGGAGTGGACCGTCGTCAACACCGAGGTCGAAGCGCTGCAGCTCGAGTACAACTGGATCAAGGAATTCGATCCGCGCTTCAACGTCCGCTACCGCGACGACAAGTCCTACCCGGTGCTGGCCGTCACGCTCAACGAGGAATTCCCCCGGCTGTTCGTCTACCGCGGGCCGCGGCGCAAGGGGGTGCGCTACTTCGGGCCGTACTCGCACGCCTGGGCCATCCGCGAGACCGTCGACCTGCTCACCCGGGTGTTCCCGGCGCGCACCTGCTCGGCGGGAGTGTTCAAGCGACACAGCCAGATCGGGCGACCGTGCCTGCTCGGCTACATCGACAAGTGTTCGGCGCCGTGTGTGGGACGGGTCAGCGCGGAGGAGCATCGCAAGATCGTCCAGGACTTCTGCGACTTCCTGTCCGGCAGGACCGACCGGTTCGCGCGCGAGCTCGAACAGCGGATGACCGCCGCGGCCGAGGAGCTCGATTTCGAGCGGGCCGCCCGACTGCGCGACGATCTCTCGGCGCTGCGCCGCGCCCTGGAGAAGCAGGCCGTGGTGTTCGGCGACGGGACCGACGCCGACGTCGTGGCGTTCGCCGACGACGAACTCGAGGCCGCCGTGCAGGTCTTCCATGTTCGCGGCGGGCGGGTGCGCGGTCAGCGCGGCTGGATCGTCGAGAAATCCAGTGAGCCGGGCGATCTGGTGGAGACCGTGCAGGAGCAGCTGGTCGAACAGTTCCTCACTCAGTTCTACGGTGAACAGGCCGAGTTGGGCAGCGCCAGCGACGGCGGCGGCGACGAGGCGACCAACCCGGTACCGCGCGAGGTGCTGGTGCCGTGCCTGCCCGGTGACGCCGAGCAGGTCGCCGAGTGGCTGTCGCGGTTGCGGGGCTCGAAGGTGGCGCTGCGGGTGCCGCGGCGCGGCGACAAGAAGGCTCTGGCGGAGACCGTGCGCCGCAACGCCGTCGAGGCGCTGCAGCAGCACAAGCTCAAGCGGGCCGGCGACTTCAACGCGAGATCGGCTGCCCTGCAGAGTATCCAGGAGGCGCTCGGGCTGGCCGAGGCGCCGTTGCGCATCGAATGCGTGGACATCAGCCACGTGCAGGGCACCGACGTGGTGGCCTCGCTGGTGGTGTTCGAGGACGGGTTGCCGCGCAAGTCCGACTACCGGCACTACAGCATCAAGGAAGCCGCCGGCGATGGCCGCTCCGACGACGTGGCCTCCATCGCCGAGGTCACCCGGCGCCGGTTCTGGCGGCATCTGCAGGACACCAAGAACCCCGAAGAGTTTGCCCCGGAAGGAAAGTCGCGCAAGTTCGCCTACCCGCCCAACCTCTACGTGGTGGACGGCGGTGCGCCCCAGGTGAATGCGGCCGCGGCGGTGCTCGAGGACCTGGGCATCACCGACGTCGCCGTCGTCGGCCTGGCCAAGCGGCTCGAGGAGATCTGGGTGCCCGGCGAACCGGACCCGGTGATCATGCCGCGCACCAGCGAGGGCCTGTACCTGTTGCAGCGGGTCCGCGACGAGGCGCACCGCTTTGCCATCACCTTCCACCGCAGCAAACGCTCGAAGCGGATGACGGCCTCGGCGCTGGACTCCATTCCCGGCCTGGGGGAGCATCGGCGCAAGGCGCTGGTGACCCACTTCGGCTCGGTGGCCCGACTCAAGCAGGCCTCGGTCGACGAGATCACCTCGGTGCCCGGGATCGGGGTGGCCACCGCCACCGCGGTGCTCGACGCGCTGGGGGTGCGAGCCGATTCCGAGGTATCCACACCAACAGAGGCCGCGGTGGGCGATGATGGCATCGCTGAACGGACATCGAGATGACTGACGATACAGACGAAGTGGTACGCGAGGCCGACACGGGACAGATCGGAGCGGACCGCGAAACCGGTATCGACGTGGTGCTGGTCACCGGCCTGTCCGGGGCCGGGCGCGGCACCGCGGCGAAGGTCCTCGAGGACCTCGGCTGGTACGTCGCCGACAACCTGCCGCCGGAATTGATCGCCCGGATGGTCGAGCTGGGTCTGGCTGCGGGCTCGCGCATCACCCAGCTCGCGGTGGTGATGGACTCGCGCTCGCGGGGCTTCACCGGCAACCTGGATTCGGTGCACCACGAGCTGGCCGCCCGCGGCATCGTCCCGCGCGTGCTGTTCCTCGAGGCCTCGGACGAGATGCTGGTCCGCCGCTATGAGAACAACCGGCGCAGCCACCCGATGCAGGGTGATCTGACGCTGGCCGAGGGGATCGCCGCCGAGCGATCGATGCTGGCGCCCGTGCGGGCCGCCGCCGACCTGGTGATCGACACCTCCCGGCTGTCGGTGCGGGAGCTGCGGGAGGTCATCGAGGGCGCGTTCGGGACGGAGACCGCTCCGGTCACGAGTGTCACCGTCGAGTCCTTTGGGTACAAGTACGGCTTGCCGATGGATTCCGACATGGTGATGGACGTGCGCTTCTTGCCGAACCCGCATTGGGTCGACGAGTTGCGTCCGCACACCGGCCAACACCCGGCGGTGCGCGACTACGTGCTGGCCCAACCCGGCGCCGAACACTTCCTGGGCACCTACCATGAACTGCTGGGGCTGGTGGTCGATGGCTACCGGCGGGAGGGCAAGCGATACATGACGGTGGCCATCGGCTGTACCGGGGGCAAGCACCGCAGCGTGGCGATGGCCGAGGCGCTGGCGGAGCGACTGCGCAAAGGTGAGGGCCTGGCGGTGCGGGTACTGCACCGGGATCTGGGGCGCGAATGACCCCGCAGCGCATCGTCGCGCTCGGCGGCGGCCACGGCCTCTACGCCACGCTGTCGGCGGCACGGCGGCTCACCCCGCACGTCACCGCGGTGGTGACGGTCGCCGACGACGGTGGATCCTCGGGGCGGCTGCGCAGCGAACTCGACATCGTGCCGCCCGGCGATCTGCGAATGGCCCTGGCCGCCTTGGCATCCGACAGTCCCCACGGGCGGTTGTGGGCGACCATCATCCAGCATCGGTTCGGCGGTAACGGCGCGCTGGCCGGGCATCCGATCGGCAACCTGATGCTGGCCGGTCTCAACGAGGTGCTGGCCGACCCGGTGGCCGCGCTCGACGAGGTGGGACGGATCCTCGGGGTCAAGGGCCGGGTGCTGCCGATGTGTCCCATCGCGCTGCAGATCGAGGCCGATGTGGCCGGCCTGGAGTCCGACCCCCGGATGAGCCGGTCGATCCGCGGGCAGGTGGCCATCGCCACGACCCCCGGCAAGGTCCGCCGCGTCCGGTTGCTGCCGGGCAACCCGCCGGCCACCCGCCAGGCCGTCGACGCGATCATGGACGCCGACCTGGTGGTGCTGGGCCCGGGTTCGTGGTTCACCAGCGTCATCCCGCATTTGCTGGTGCCGGGGTTGGCGGCCGCGCTGCGGGCGACCACCGCCCGTCGGGCGCTGGTGCTCAACCTCGCCGACCAACCCGGCGAAACCGCGGGCTTCTCGGCCGAACGGCACCTGCATGTGCTTGCTCAGCACGCTCCCGAGTTCACCGTGCACGACATCGTCGTGGACGCGACCAGGGTCGCCGGCGAGCGCGAACGCGAACAACTGCGCCGCACGGCCGGCGTCTTGGACGCCCGGGTACAGTTTGCTGACGTGTCTCGACCTGGTACCCCATTACATGACCCGGCAAAGCTGGCGTCGGCCCTGGAAGCGGTGTGCCGCCCGGGGGAGATGCCGACCGTACCCACGACGGCTACGGTGCCGACGATGGCTCCTGGCGAACCGGATGGAACGCGGCCCAATGGACCGAGAGGTGACGACCCGTGGCGATGACGGCTGAGGTGAAGGACGAACTGAGCCGACTGGTGGTTAATTCCGTCAGCGCGCGGCGCGCCGAGGTGGCGTCGCTGCTGCGGTTCGCCGGGGGACTGCACATCGTGGCCGGTCGCGTGGTGGTCGAGGCCGAGGTCGACCTGGGCATCATCGCCCGGCGGCTGCGCAAGGACATCTTCGATCTGTACGGCTACAACGCCATCGTGCACGTGCTCTCGGCCAGCGGTATCCGCAAGAACACCCGGTATGTCGTGCGGGTGGCCAAGGACGGCGAGGCGCTGGCCCGCCAGACCGGGCTGCTGGACCTGCGCGGCCGTCCCGTGCGGGGGCTCCCGGCCCAGGTGGTCGGCGGCAACGTCGGCGACGCCGAGGCAGCCTGGCGCGGCGCGTTTTTGGCGCACGGTTCGCTGACCGAACCGGGCCGCTCCTCGGCGCTGGAGGTCAGCTGCCCCGGGCCGGAGGCGGCGCTGGCGCTCGTCGGCGCGGCCCGGCGACTCGGCGTCAGCGCCAAGGCCCGCGAGGTCCGCGGCGCGGACCGGGTGGTGGTGCGCGACGGTGAGGCCATCGGCGCGCTGCTGACCCGGATGGGCGCCCAGGACACCCGGCTGACCTGGGAGGAGCGGCGCATGCGCCGCGAGGTCCGGGCCACCGCCAACCGGCTGGCCAACTTCGATGACGCCAACCTGCGCCGCTCGGCGCGGGCCGCGGTCGCCGCGGCCGCCCGGGTGGAACGCGCCCTGGCCATCCTCGGCGACACCGTGCCGGACCACCTTGCCGCCGCCGGAAAGCTCCGGGTCGAACACCGGCAGGCCTCACTCGAGGAACTCGGCCGCCTGGCCGATCCGCCGATGACGAAAGACGCTGTGGCCGGCCGTATTCGGCGGTTGCTGTCGATGGCCGACCGCAAGGCCAAGCAAGACGGGATCCCCGACACCGAGTCCGCGGTCACCCCGGAACTGCTCGAGGACGCCTGACCGGATCGGTTTGTGCTGAATGGCTTCCGCTTAGAACGGTGGGGTTAGCGCATTTGGACGTGTGGCTGAGATCGCTTGTCTGACCGGAACGTTTTGACGGATGGCCACTACGAGCCTGCCGCCAGGACTAACATTCCGCGTAGGGACATTCAGATGATGGGGGAGACGCGTGGTCGCCATACAGGTGGAGCGCATGATCGGGGCGTCTCCGGAACGCGTCTTCTCCTGGCTTGCAGACCCCGCCAATTTGGTCGCCGCACCGCTGATTCTCAGAGCCCGGTGGGCGTCGGATTCACAGGAGCCCGGTGTCGGCGCTATTCGAGAAGCTGCGGCTGTCGGTATATGGCTTCGTGAGGAAATCACCGCATACGACCCGCCGCGAAGTTACTCATATCGGATCATCCGTTCCATTCCGGTGCTCAACCATGAGGGTGGAAGCTTGAGATTCACTCCGGCTGATGGCGGCACACGGGTCAGTTGGGACACAACGTACACCCACCCCTTGATGTCGGGTGGAAAAGTGCTGGAGGCGGTCACTTCACGCGTGTTCCCATGGAACTTCCGAGCCGTTCTTGACAGTTGCGCACGCGAACTCGAGGACTAGTTTTCGGTACAGCTTCCGTCCTCGAGACGGGCGGCCGTAAACCGGTACGCGCGGAGGCCCGGCCAGTTCGTTTAGAACGGTGGGGGTTTGGTGCGTTCGGCGACGTGGGCGTCGTTGAGTGCGCGTTCGGTTTTGATGCGGTATTCGCGGGCTTTGGCGCGGGTTTGTGTGCGGCGCGGCATTTTCAGGGTCCGGCCGGGTGCGTCTTGCGGCGGCGGCGGTTGAGTGCCGGGGCCGGTGGGTGGTGCGGGGGTGTGGGTGTTCCAGTCGGGGAACAGCAGTGCGGCACCGGGTTTGGACCGGTAGGTGTGGCCGGTGGGGGTGGTGATGACGATGGTGCCGTCGGGCAGTTGTTCGTCGTGCCAGCCGGGCCAGAAAGTCTTGGCCAGGTGATGTTTTCGGCAGTAGCAGCCGAGGTTGGCGGGGTGGGTGGGGCCGTGTGGGTAGGGGGCGGGTGTGGTCGATGTCGGTGGCGAAGGCCGGCCGTGGGCAGCCGGGGAACCGACAGGTCAGGTCGCGCAGGCGCACGAAGGTGGCCAGCGCGGCCGAGGGCCGGTAGCGGGGTTCGGCCGCGGTCGGGGTGGGCACGGGGCGCACGCGGGCGCCGCGGGCGATCAGGTCCTGGAGCAGCGGGGCGGGGATGATGCCGCCGCGGCCTTCGACGAGCAGGGCCGGCTTGGGCCGCGGCCCCGAGGGTGCCGGCCCGTCCGGGCCCGGGGAGGGCGGGGCCGCAGGGTCGGGTTTGGGTTCCTCGCCGTGCAGGCTTTCCTCGGTGTCGGCCGGGGTGGTGAGGGTGGCGTGTTCGGCGACGACGTGGACGATCACGTTGGTGGCGCGGCCGTCGTCGGCGGTGGCGGGGCAGTCGGGGGACCCGCACAGGCAGGCGAGGTGGTCGGCGTTGTTGCCCAGGGCGCCGAGGGCATCGGCGCGGCGTTGGGCCACGGTGCGGGGGTCGCCGGTGCAGACGGCGGTGGCCATGGCGGTCAGGCGTTTGTCGAGGGCGGCGGCGTCGGTGGCCAGCAGCCGTCCCCATAGGGCGGTGGTGCCGCTTTGTTCGTCGGGGTCGGCGATGGTGATGTCGCGGTTGCGGGCGTTGCCGGCTGCGCGGCGGACCGCGCCGGGGTCGATCTCGTCGACGAGCACGTCGAGGGATTGGATGAGTTTGTAGTCCGACAGTGGGCCCCAGGTGTGGGCTTGTTCGGCGATGCGGGCATCGAGGGTGGCGATGGCTTCGGGGTTGAAGACCAGGTAGGTGCGGTCGGCGATGAGTTGGGCGGTGTGGGCGGTGATGGTGCCGGCCAGGACCAGGGCGCCGACTTTGGGGAAGCGTTCGCGCAGGGTGATGGCCAGGTTCATCAGGGTGGTGGCGCGCCCGTGGCTGATGTTTAAGGCGGCGGCGATCTCGGCGGCGGTGGCGTCCCAGTCGTCGCAGGCCCAGTCGGGGTGCTCGTCGGTGCAGCGGCGGGTGACGAATTCGGCGACCGCGGCCAGTCGTCGTCCTTCGGCGGCCGCCGCAGCGGTCGACCATCCGCAGATGGCGTCGATCAACCCGGCATCGGGACACGCGCGCAGCGCCCCAGGCTCCGGCAACGACCCATCGAACATATGTGCAATGTTATTTGCCCATCCGGACGTCGGGCCCGGCCCGACAACGCGCCTGTGGATCAAGTCCGAACTGTGGATAGACCGCTCACACTCGTCGACGATGCCGCATTGCTGATCTTCACCCGCCGGCATACGGCCGAATAACCCGGGTCCCCAAGACCTTCGACACACCGGTACCCAGCGGTGGGGCACGCAGCGCCGATTCGGCATCTCCGCGGGAGCCGCCGAGGAATGGCAACCAACCTGCGCGTCGGGAAAAGCACACCATTAGGCTGATCGGGAGTACTTCATCGAAGCCGGACCAAAGAGGAGAGACAAGTGACCATCCGGGTTGGCGTAAACGGCTTCGGCCGCATCGGCCGTAACTTCTACCGTGCGCTCGCGGCGCAGAAGGCGCTGGGCCAGAACACCGACATCGAGATCGTTGCCGTCAACGACCTCACCGACAACGCCAGCCTGGCGCACCTGCTGAAGTTCGACTCCATCCTGGGCCGGCTGCCCGAGGACGTCAGCCTCGAGGGCGAGGACACCATCGTCATCGGCGACACCAAGATCAAGGCGCTCGAGGTCAAAGAAGGGCCCGCGGCGCTGCCGTGGGGTGACCTCGGTGTCGACGTCGTCGTCGAGTCCACCGGTATCTTCACCGCCCGCGCCAAGGCTCAAGGCCACCTCGACGCCGGCGCCAAGAAGGTCATCATCTCCGCGCCGGCCAGCGACGAGGACATCACCATCGTGCTCGGCGTCAACGACGACAAGTACGACGGCAGCCAGAACATCATCTCCAACGCCTCGTGCACCACGAACTGCCTGGGCCCGCTGGCCAAGGTCCTCAACGACGAGTTCGGCATCGTCAAGGGCCTGATGACCACCATCCACGCCTACACCCAGGACCAGAACCTGCAGGACGGCCCGCACAAGGATCTGCGTCGCGCCCGCGCCGCCGCGATCAACATCGTGCCGACCTCCACCGGTGCGGCCAAGGCCATCGGCCTGGTCCTGCCCGAGCTCAAGGGCAAGCTCGACGGCTACGCGCTGCGGGTGCCGATCCCCACCGGCTCGGTCACCGACCTGACCGCCGAGCTGGCCAAGCCCGGCAGCGTCGAGGACATCAACGCCGCCATGAAGGCCGCCGCCGACGGACCGCTCAAGGGCATCCTCAAGTACTACGACGCGCCGATCGTCTCCAGCGACATCGTCACCGACCCGCACAGCTCGCTGTATGACGCAGGCCTCACCAAGGTGATCGACAATCAGGCCAAGGTGGTCTCCTGGTACGACAACGAGTGGGGTTACTCGAACCGTCTGGTCGACCTCATCGCACTGGTCGGCAAGTCGCTCTAATCGGACCGGACCGATGAGCGTCAAGACACTCGATGATCTTCTGGCGGAGGGTGTTTCGGGTCGGGGCGTGCTCGTACGCTCCGATCTGAACGTCCCGCTGGACGACGACGGCAATATTTCGGACCCGGGGCGGATCATCGCCTCGCTGCCCACGCTGCGGGCGCTGGTCGAGGCCGGGGCCAAAGTGGTGGTGACCGCTCACCTCGGCCGACCCAAAGGGGAGCCGGACCCGAAGTTCTCGCTGGCCCCGGTGGCCAAGGAGCTCGGCGAGCGGCTCGGGCGCCATGTGCAACTCGCCGGCGACGTGGTGGGCACCGACGCGCTCGCCCGCGCCGAGGGGCTCACCGACGGCGACGTGCTGCTGCTGGAGAACATCCGCTTCGATCCGCGCGAGACCAGTAAGGACGAGGCCGAGCGCACCGCGCTGGCCAAGGCCCTGATCGAGCTCGTCGACACCCCCGGCGGGCCGACCCCGGCCTTCGTCTCCGACGGCTTCGGCGTGGTGCATCGCAAGCAGGCCTCGGTCTACGACGTCGCCAAGCTGCTCCCGCACTTCGCGGGCAACCTGGTGGCCACCGAGGTCAAGGTGCTGCAGCAGTTGACCGAATCCTCCGATCGCCCCTACGCCGTGGTGCTGGGCGGATCGAAGGTCTCGGACAAGCTGGCGGTCATCGAGAACCTGGCCACCAAAGCCGACAGTCTGATCATCGGCGGCGGCATGTGCTTCACTTTCCTTGCCGCCCAAGGCTTCTCGGTCGGTTCCTCGCTGCTGCAGGAGGAGATGGTCGACACCTGCCGCAAGTTGCTGGCGGACTACGGCGACGTGATCCACCTGCCGGTGGACATCGTGGTGGCCGAGAAGTTCGCCGCCGATTCCCCGCCGGAGACCGTGGCCGCCGACCGCATCCCGGACGGCAAGATGGGCCTCGACATCGGCCCGGAGTCCGTCAAGCGCTTCACCACCCTGCTGTCCAACGCCAAGACGGTGTTCTGGAACGGCCCGATGGGCGTCTTCGAGTTCCCGGCGTTCTCGGCGGGCACCAAGGGCCTCGCCGAGGCCATCATCGGGGCCACCGAAAAGGGTGGCTTCAGCGTGGTGGGCGGCGGCGACTCCGCCGCGGCGGTGCGCCAGCTCGGCCTGCCCGAGGACGGCTTCTCCCACATCTCCACCGGGGGCGGCGCGTCGTTGGAGTACCTCGAGGGCAAGGAACTGCCCGGCATCTCGGTCCTGCAGAACTGAACAGATCGCACAGATCGCTAGGAGAACCACGTGTCCCGTAAGCCGCTGATCGCCGGCAACTGGAAGATGAACCTCAATCACTTCGAGGCCATCGCCCTGGTGCAGAAGATCGCCTTCTCGTTGCCAGACAAGTACTTCGACAAGGTCGACGTCACCGTCATCCCGCCGTTCACCGATCTGCGCAGCGTGCAGACCCTGGTCGACGGGGACAAGCTGCGGCTGACCTACGGCGCCCAGGATCTCTCCCAGCACGACTCCGGCGCCTACACCGGCGAGATCAGCGGCGCCTTCCTGGCCAAGCTCGGCTGCACGTTCGTCGTCGTCGGCCATTCGGAGCGCCGCACCTACCACCACGAGGACAACGCGTTGGTCGCCGCCAAGGCGGCCGCCGCGCTCAAGCACGAGCTGACCCCCATCGTCTGCATCGGTGAGGGCCTCGAGGTCCGCGAGGCCGGCGAGCACGTCGCCTACAACGTCACCCAGCTCAAGGAGTCGCTGGCGGGGTTGTCTCCCGAGCAGATCGGCACGCTGGTGATCGCCTACGAGCCGGTCTGGGCCATCGGCACCGGCCGGGTGGCCAGCGCCGCCGACGCGCAGGAGGTCTGCGCGGCGATTCGCGCCGAACTCGCCGAGCTGGCCGGCGCGGAGATCGCCAACACCGTCCGGGTGCTCTACGGCGGGTCGGTCAACGCCAAGAACGTCGGCGAGATCGTCGCACAGAAAGATGTCGACGGCGCGCTGGTCGGCGGGGCTTCGCTGGACGGCGAACAGTTCGCGATGCTCTCGGCGATCGCCGCCGGCGGTCCGCTGCCCTGAATCACCCCCGTGTAAGGTGTCTGCCATGGAATTGGCTCTGCAGATCCTCTTGGTGATCACCAGCCTGCTGGTGATTTTGTTGGTGCTGTTGCACCGCGCCAAGGGCGGCGGCCTGTCCACGTTGTTCGGCGGCGGCGTGCAATCGAGCCTGTCGGGATCGACCGTGGTGGAGAAGAACCTCGACCGGTTGACGCTGTTCGTCACCGGCATCTGGGTGGTCACCATCGTCGGCATCGGCCTGCAGATCAAGTACGGCGCGTAGACCTCACCCGGTAGCGGGCCCGATCGGGACCGTCGGTCCCACCACTTCTGGCGGGGCCTGACCCGGGTCGAGCTGGACCTCCGGCGCATCGTCGATGATTCTCGGCGGGACGGTCCGCGGACCCTGCGGCGCGACCTGAACCTCGGCCGGCGGTGCCGTGCATCCGTGCGGGTCCGCCGGGAGTGTCGGCACGCCCCCGGAGTCGATGCAACACTGCACCGACGGCTTTGTGGTGTTCTGCATGCAGTCGTCGTATTCCTCGATGTCCCAGGTGTTGTCGATGGGGGCCGCCAGCGCGGTCGCCGGCGCGCCGAGCGCCAGGGCGACAGCCCAGCCGACGACCGCCAGGCGGGCGGGAAACTTGGCGTGGGATACGGAATCGGAAATCGTGTCGGTGTTCATGGTGGGTTCCTCCTATCCGTGCGTATAAGCGTGCGCCGATAACGGTCTGGAGGTGGCGTTTTGCCGAATCGGCCCGGGCTCTGTCGATACTGGTAGCCATGGCCCAAAATTCCGAAGTCCTCGCACCGATCGGCGCCGTGCACCGCACGCAGGTGGGCCGGGAGGCCACCGAACCGATGCGCGAGGACATTCGGCTGCTCGGCGCGATCCTGGGCGACACCATTCGGGAGCAGCATGGCGAGACGGTCTTCGATCTGGTCGAACGTGCCCGGGTGGAATCGTTTCGGGTGCGGCGTTCCGAGATCGACCGCGCCGAACTGGCCGAGCTGTTCCGCGGCATCGACTCCCGCGATGCCATCCCGGTCATCCGGGCGTTCACCCAATTCGCGCTGCTGGCCAACGTGGCCGAGGACATCCACCGGGAACGCCGCCGGGCCATCCACGTCGCCGCCGGCGAACCGCCGCAGGACTCCAGCCTGGCCGCCACCTACGCGAAGCTGGACGCGGCTGACCTGGACGTCGACAGTGTTGCCGAGGCCCTGGCCGGAGCCCTGGTGTCGCCGGTGATCACGGCCCACCCGACCGAGACCCGGCGTCGCACGGTGTTCGACACCCAGCACCGCATCACCGAACTGATGCGGCAGCGCGCCACCGGCGACGGTTCCGCCGAGATCGAATCGGAGTTGCGGCGCCAGATCCTGACCATGTGGCAGACCGCGCTGATCCGGTTGTCCCGGTTGAAGATCTCCGACGAGATCGAGACCGGTCTGCGGTATTACCAGGCGGCGTTCCTCGAGGTCATCCCGCAGGTGAACGCCGAGGTGCGCGCGGCGTTGCAACACCGCTGGCCGGACGCCGATCTGCTGGCGCGGCCCATCCTGCGGCCCGGTTCGTGGATCGGCGGGGACCGCGACGGCAACCCGAACGTCACCGCCGCGATCGTCCGGATGGCCACCGGCAACGCCGCCGAGGTCGCGTTCGCGCACTACTTCGTCGAACTGACGGCCCTGGAACGGGAGCTGTCGATGTCGGCCCGGTTGGTGCGCATCACCGACGAGGTCGCCGCGCTGGGCCAGGACTGCCACGACGCGGCCCGCGCCGACGAACCGTACCGGCGTGCGGTGCGCGTCATTCACGCCCGCCTGACGGCCACCGCCGTCGAGATCCTGGATCGGCGGCCCGACCACGGTCTGGATCTCGGGCTGCCGCGCTACGAGACACCCGCGCAGTTGTTGGCCGACCTCGACGCCGTGGACGTGTCCCTGCGCGGGCACGGTAGCGCGCCGCTGGCCGACGATCGTCTGGCCCGGTTGCGAGAGGCGTTGCGGGTCTTCGGTTTTCATCTCAGTGGCCTGGACATGCGGCAGAACTCCGATGTGCACGAGGAGGTGGTCGCCGAGCTGTTCGCCTGGGCCGGCGTACACCCCGATTACGCGGGCCTGGCCGAGGCGGAGCGGGTCGAACTGCTGCTCGGCGAGTTGGCCACCCGTCGCCCGTTGACGGGCGGCGGTGCCGGGCTGTCCGAGTTGGCCGTCAAGGAACTCGACATCGTGCGCGCGGCGGCGCGCGCGGTCCGGGTGTTCGGCCCCGACGCGGTGCCCAACTACGTCATCTCGATGTGCCGGTCGGTCTCGGACCTGCTCGAGGCCGCGGTCCTGCTCAAGGAGGCCGGCCTGCTCGACGCCGCCGACGAGCGGCCGTACTGTCCGGTCGGCATCGTGCCGCTGTTCGAGACCATCGAGGATCTGCAGCGGGGTGCGTCGGTGATGCGGGACGCCCTGGCGTTGCCGCTCTATCGCGCGCTGGTGCGGGCGCGCGGCGACAGCCAGGAGGTGATGCTGGGTTATTCGGACTCCAACAAGGACGGCGGATACCTGGCCGCCAACTGGGCGTTGTACCGGGCCGAGTTGGATCTGGTCGAGATGGCGCGGCAGACCCGGATCCGGTTGCGACTCTTCCACGGTCGCGGCGGCACGGTCGGTCGCGGCGGCGGGCCGAGCTACGACGCGATCCTGGCCCAACCGCCCGGCGCGGTGCGCGGCTCGCTGCGCCTGACCGAGCAGGGCGAGGTGATCGCCGCCAAGTACGCCGAGCCCCGGCTGGCCCGGCGCAACCTGGAGACGTTGGTGGCAGCCACCCTCGAGTCGACGCTGCTGGACACCGAAGGACTCGGGGAGTTCGCCGACACCGCGTATCAGGTACTCGATGATCTCGCGGGGCGCGCGCAACGCGCCTACGCCGAACTCGTCCACCAGACACCGGGTTTCGTCGACTACTTCGAGGCTTCCACGCCGGTCAGTGAGATCGGCGCCCTCAACATCGGCAGCCGGCCCACCTCCCGCAAGCCCACCACCGACATCTCCGATCTGCGGGCCATCCCGTGGGTGTTGGCCTGGAGTCAGTCCCGGGTGATGCTGCCGGGCTGGTACGGCACCGGTTCGGCGTTCGAGCAGTTCATCGCCGACGGCCCGAACCCCGCCGAAGGGGTCGAGGTGTTGCGCGAGCTGTACCGACGCTGGCCGTTCTTCGCCACCGTGCTCTCGAATATGGCTCAGGTGCTGGCGAAGTCGGACCTGGGGCTGGCGGCGCGGTATGCGGAGTTGGTCGAGGACGTCGCGCTGCGCGAACTGGTCTTCGGCAAAATCCAGGACGAGCACCGACGCACCATTGTCATGCACGAACTGATCACCGGGCAGGATGACCTGCTGGCCGACAACCCGGCGCTGGCCCGGTCGGTGTTCAATCGATTCCCCTACCTGGAACCGCTGAACCATCTGCAGGTGGAGTTGCTGCGCCGCTACCGTTCCGGCGACGACGACGAGCGGGTCCAACGCGGCATCCTGCTGACCATGAGCGGGCTGGCCTCCGCGCTGCGCAACAGCGGCTGAGCGCGACACCGATAGACTCGCCCGGTATGGGACGCAGGGGATGGCGGGGTCAGCCGCCCGGCGACGACACGGAGGCGCGCAAGCGCATCGTGGACTCCGCGCTGCGCATGCTCGAGCGGCACGGGCCGCGGCGCACCACCGTCTCCCTGGTGGCCGACGATCTCGGGATCACCCGGCCCACCGTCTACCGGCACTTCGCCACCACCGAGGAACTGCTGGGGGCCGCCGCCGAGGTCGCACTCGCCGGGTGGACCGCCCGCATCGGGGAGTTGACCGCCGGTATGACCGATCCGAAAGAACTGTTGGTCGAGGCGGTGGCGCATCTGGCCGAACGGCTGCCGCAGGAGCCACTGCTGGCGCAACTGCTCGACACCGACCGGGCCCGGTCCGTCGGTCAGGCGATGGTCTCACCGGAGGCCATCGCGCGCTCGCGGGTCATGTTGGAGCACAGCCGGATCGACTGGGAAGCGCTCGGGTTCACCGGCAAGGCGTTCGACGACCTGGTCGAGTACCTGTTGCGGCTGATCCAGTCGATGGTGATCGCGCCGTCGAATCCGCCGCGGTCGGGAGCACAGTTGCGCGCCTACCTCGCGCGCTGGATCGCGCCGGTGCTCAACTGAGTTCGCGCGGCGCCTCGGCAACGGGGACGACGGCCGTCGTCGGCTGCTCGGGCAGATCGTCGGCATGGAACCACCGGAACGACATCAAGCCTTCCGGGTGGTCCTTGGTCGAGATGGCGTTCGGGTGCTCGAGCAGCTCGCGGCTGACGACGATCGTGACGGTGCCATCGCTGTTGGGGACCGCGGTGCCGGAGTTGATCCCGGCGCGGCCGTAGTCGACGTCGAGGGCGGCCATGTACTGATTCCACAACGTGAAGTTCCAGAACCGGGCCTTCGGATGGCGCGAGGTGATCACCAACGCCTCACCGGGTTCCAGCGCGAACCCGCCGAGGCCGTAGCAGGCGTCCTGCATGGAGTAGCCGTGGGTGGCGCCGCCGGCCCGGTAGGGCGGGGCGATGGTGTTGGTGGTCAGCGCCTGCCCGTCGGCGAGCTCGATCGGTGTGCGTTCCATCAGGATCAGCGGAATCAGCGCGTACATGTCCTGGGCGAAGCGCAGCGCCGAGCGCAGCGAATTCGCCACCGCAGCATCGGTTTTGGCAGGCTTGACCGGCAGCCCCGCGTGGTCGAGCACCGAGATCTCCCAATCGACGCGCCGGCCGGTCTCGGGGTGCTCGTGGTAGTCGCGAGTGATGATCCCGTGGGCATCGGGGGACAGTTCGATGAACGGTCCGTCGTAACCGTCGGGCCGGGCGGGGCCCAGCACGCAGGAGAACCGGCCGTCGTCGTCGAGGGGCATGTCGGTGTCGTAGAGCAACCCCACGGTCCGGTTGGGCCACGCGCCGGGTTCGGGTTCGTTGTAGACCGTCACCGAATACATGGCGCTGTCACCCGGTGCACCGCTGACCCGGTAGGTGCGCCGCGGGTCGACCATCGCGTAGCTGTAGTAGCAGTCGGTGTTGTCCCCGCCCCAGCGTCGGTCGGGGCGAAACGGGGTCAGCGTGTCGATGAACCGCGGCGCCACCGGATCGGCGAACAGGCTCATGTCCAGCGTCAACGCCAACATGGTGGCCAGGTTGTGGTAGCCCTCGGCCACGGCGACCTCGCCGCGCACCGCCTTGGGACCGCTGAGGAACTGTTGGTCGAATTCGGCGAAGGCACTGAGCAACTCGCGCCATGCGGCGGCGCTCTCCGGGGCGGTCATGCCCGTCATCCTAACAACATACAATGCAACGAAAACTGTAAAAACTGTAACGGATGTGGGTTAGTGTCCGTACCCGTGAACACTCCCGCTGCTTCCGCTTCGGCGACACCCGGGGCCATCCGGATCACGGATCTGGCCCGGCCCACCTTCACCTCCGAGGCGCAGGCCATCATCGACGGGATGGCGGCCATGGCCGACTACTGTCCGCTCACCGCCGATGCGCTGCACGAGCAGGCCACCGCGCAGACCGGCCTGAGCGACTTCGGGTCCCAGGATTACCGCGAACGCATGGACGTGCTCCTGCAGGCGTTCGGTGAGCTGCCCAACTTCACCGCGTTCGGCCGCACCTACGCGTTCTCACTGATGCTCACCTTCCTCAAGGGACGGCTGCGGGTCATCGACCACCTCCACCGTCATCCGGAGATCTTCGACATCCAGATCGCCGCCCCGATGGTCATCGCGGGACTGCCGCGCACCGGTACCACCCATCTGCACAGCCTGCTGGCCGCCGATCCGGCGCTGCGCTCACTGCCGTACTGGGAGGCCCAGGAACCGCTGCCCGCGCCCGGGGAGGAGGGCAGCATCGAGCCGCGCCGGCAGCGCACCGGCGATGCCCTCAACATCTCGAACACGTTGATGCCGTACTTCCAGCTGATGCACGAGATGACCATCGACCACATCCACGAGGACATCGGTCTGATGGTGCAGGACTTCGCCAGCGGTTTCTTCACCACGCTGACCCACCTGCCGCGCTGGTCGGACTACCTGCGCGACCACGACCAGACCCCGGGCTACCAGTTTCTGCGGATGATGCTGCAGGTGTTGCAACATCAGGACGGCCGCGACCGGCGCTGGGTACTCAAGAGTCCGCAGCACCTCGAGCAGTTCGTGCCGATCATGAAGGTGTTCCCCGATGCGACATTCATTGTCACCCACCGGGATCCGGTCGACGTCGCGGTGTCGATGGCGACCATGATGACCTACACCATGCGGATGAGCGTGGACAAGGTCGACGTGCCCACCGTCGCCAACTACTGGATCGGCCGGATCGACGAGATGCTCAGCGCGTGCCTGCGCGACCACGCCAAACTGCCGGCCGAGCGGACCATCGACGTGCGCTTCGACGAATTCATGGCCGACGATCTGGCGATGGTGCAACGGGTCTGGGACGTCGCGGGCTACCAACCCGACGACCAATCCCGCGCCGCGGTGGCCGCATACCTCGCCGGACACACCCGCGGCCGGTTGGGCCGGGTGGACTACCGGCCCGAGGACCTGGGGCTGGACCGTGGCGACCTGCGCCGGCGGTTCGCGCCGTACGTCGAACGCTTCGTGCGGTAGTGCGCTTCGTGGGATAGCGCTCAGAGCCCGGCGCGGTGGCGCACGGCGCTGATGGCCCCGCGCACCGCGTGTTCGGTGGCGGCGATCGGCGACACCACCGCCTCGCCCACGCCGACAATGCGCTCCACCCGATCCACGATGGCCTCGAGCCGGTCGACCATGCCGATCAACCGAGGCGCCAACTCGTCGATGCGGGTGATGGTGGCGTTGAACCGTTCCATCGTGTCGTCGAGCGTCGCGGTGGAGGTGTTCAGTTCACCGAGCGTCTCGGACAGATCCTGCAGGAGCGTGTCGACCTGCCCCACGGTGACGTCGGCGTTCAGCGCCGCCTGGGCCAGGGTCCTGATCCGCTGCTGAGCCGGGCGGGTCCGGCCGGATGGCCGCTCGGTGCTGACGTCTTTGTCTGCCATGTCCGCAAGTATGACGGCTGAGCGGCCTCAGGCCATAGGGTGGAGGCGCACGGTAATCCTGACAGCCCCTGGAGACCCATGTACCCCGGCAGTGCCGCACGCTCCCCGTCGGTGGCCTTGTTCGCCACCTGTTTCAACGACGTGATGTGGCCCGACACGCTCAAGGCCACGGTCCGACTGCTGCGCCGCCTCGGGTGTGAGCCGGACTTTCCCGCCGCGCAGACCTGCTGCGGGCAGATGTTCACCAACACCGGATATGCCCAGGAGGCGATCCCGACCGTGCGCCGTTTCGTGGAGGCGTTCGCCGGGTACGACGCCGTCGTCGCGCCGTCGGGATCGTGCGTGGCCTCGGTGCGCCATCAGCACCGCGGGATCGCCGACCGCGCCGGGGACACCACGCTGCGCGCCGCAGTGGACGAGATCACCCCGCGGGTCTTCGAGCTGTCCGAGTTCCTCGTCGACGTCCTCGGCGTCACCGACGTCGGCGCGTACTTCCCGCACCGCGTCACCTACCACCCCACCTGCCATTCGTTGCGCATGCTGCGAGTGGGGGAGCGCCCGCTGCGACTGCTGCGCGCCGTCGGCGGTATCGACCTCGTCGAACTTGGTGCGGCCGACCAATGTTGCGGCTTCGGCGGCACTTTCGCGCTGAAGAACGCCGACACCTCGGCGGCGATGGGGGCCGACAAGGTGCGCCACATCCGCGACACGCACGCCGAGGTCGTCGTGGCCAGCGACAATTCGTGCCTGGCGCAGATCGGCGGGGTGCTGTCCCGCCGGGACGCCGGGGTGCGCACCATGCACCTGGCCGAGGTGCTGGCCGCGACGGCGGAGGGAGCGCGATGAGCGCCCCGGGACATCCGCACGTCGGCGTCACCCAGGCCTTCCTCGGCATGCCCGACGCGCTGCCGAAGTTCCAGGACGCGGCCAAGACCGCGCTGGCCGACCCGGTGCTGCGCCGAAACCTCGCGCACGCCACGAGCACCATCCGCGCCAAACGGGCCGCGGTCGTCGGCGAACTCGACAACTGGGAGGACCTGCGCCTGGCCGCCGAGGCCATCAAGGACCGCGCGCTGCAGTCGCTGGACCAGCACCTGGAGAGCTTCGAGGCCAACGCCACCGCGGCCGGGACCACCGTGCACTGGGCCCGCGACGCCGAGGAGGCCAACCGGATCGTGGTGGATCTGGTCGAGGCCGCGCTGGAACCGGGGGACCGGCGCGAGGTGGTCAAGGTGAAATCGATGCTCACCCAAGAAATCGAGCTCAACGAGGCCCTGGCCGCGGCCGGGATCGACGCCTGGGAGACCGACCTGGCCGAGCTCATCGTGCAACTGGGTAAGGACTGGCCGAGTCACATCCTGGTGCCCGCGATCCACCGCAACCGCGCCGAGGTGCGCGAGATCTTCCTGGAGGAGATGGCGGCCGTGGGCCGGCCCGCGCCCGACGACCTGACCGATGAGCCGCGCCGGCTGGCCGAGGCCGCGCGGCTGCACCTGCGGGAGAAGTTCCTGCGCGCCAAGGTGGCCATCTCCGGGGCCAACTTCGCCGTGGCGGAGACCGGCAGCCTGGTGGTGGTCGAATCCGAGGGCAACGGCCGGATGTGCCTGACGCTGCCGGAGACGTTGATCTCGGTGGTGGGCATCGAGAAGATCCTGCCGTCGTGGCGCGATCTCGAGGTGTTCCTGCAGGTGCTGCCCCGCAGCAGCACCGGGGAGCGGGAGAACCCCTACACGTCGATCTGGACGGGGCCGGCCGCCGGCGACGGACCGCGGCGCATGCACGTGGTGCTGGTGGACAACGGCCGCACCGACGCGCTGGCCGACCCGGTGGGCCGCGCCGCGTTGCGCTGCATCCGCTGCTCGGCCTGCCTGAACGTGTGCCCGGTTTACGAACGCGCGGGCGGACATTCGTACGGTTCGATCTATCCGGGGCCCATCGGCGCGGTGCTCACCCCGCAGTTGCGCGGCACCGTGAGCGCGGTGGACAGGTCGCTGCCGTACGCGTCGAGTCTGTGCGGCGCCTGCTTCGACGTGTGCCCGGTGCGCATCGACATCCCGTCGCTGCTGGTGCACCTGCGCACGAAGGTCGTCGACGACCGCCGCGGCGGGGTGCCGGGTCCGGAGGCCGTCGCCATGCGCTCGGCGAGCTGGGTCCTGGCCGACCCACGGCGGTTTCGCACTGCAGCGCGGGTCGCAGCTGCCGGCGGAAAAACCTTGCGCAGTAAGCTGTTCGGCGCCAGACCGATGTTGCGTCGGCTGCCGTGGCCCGCCGCGGCCTGGTCGCGCACCCGCGACGTGCCGGTCCCGCCCACCGAGACGTTCCGGCAGTGGTGGGAGCGCACCGACGGCGGGCGGGACGAGCCGTGACCGATACCGCCGCGCGCGCGGAGATCCTGCGCCGGGTCCGCACCGCCCTGGCCGACCGGGGCGGGTCCGGTGACGCCGAGGTGCCTTGGCGCTACGGCGAACCCGTCGGCACCGGCGGCCACGACCTGATCGAACGCTTCATCGAACGCACCGCGGATTACCGGGCCGTCGTGGTCCGGGTGGGGCCCGACGAGGTGGGCGCGGCGATCGCCGACGCCCTGTCGACGACGGGGGCGCGCACCGTGATTGCCGATTCGGTGGTGCGCGACCGGTGGTCGGACGCGACGGCCGCCGACTGGCGCGACGACGACGGGCTGTCGGCCACCGATCTCGACGGCGTCGACGCGGTGGTCACCACCGCCACCGTCGGCATCGCGAACACCGGGACGCTGGTGCTCGACCACGGCCCCGGGCAGGGGCGCCGCGCGATCAGCCTGGTACCCGATGTGCACATCTGCGTGGTGGACAGCGAGCAGATTGTCAGCGATGTCCCCGAAGCCGTTGCCCGGCTGCTGGATTCGGGCTCAAACACCAGACCGTTGACCTGGATCAGCGGGCCCAGCGCCACCAGCGACATCGAACTCGACCGGGTCGAGGGCGTGCACGGCCCGCGGACCCTGCACGTGATCGTCGTGGACCGCTAGCGGGGTAGGTCGGCCGCCGCCGCGGTGTCCAGCAACCACACCGTCTTGTCCCGCCCGCGGGCCCCCGCGGCCGGGATGTCGACGGGGTCGGCACCGCCGACGGCGGCGGCCACCGCCTCGGCCTTGGCGGCGCCCGACACCACCAGCCACACCTCGCGGGCACGCCGGATCGCGGGCAGCGTCAACGTGATCCGCTGCGGCGGCGGCTTCGGCGAATCCGTCACGGCCACCACCAGCCGGGTCTGCTCGCGCACCGCGGCGGTGTCGGGGAACAACGAGTTGATGTGCCCCTCGCCGCCCATCCCGAGCAGATGGACGTCGAACACGGGGGCGGGTTCGCCCGCGGGGGCGTTGGCGGCCAGCACCTGCTCGTAGGACAGCGCGGCGGCCTCGATGTCGGAACCGAACTCGGCGTCGGCGGCCGGCATCGGGTGGACGTTGCGGGCCGGGATCTCGATCCGCTCGAGCAGCGCCTCGCGCGCCTGCTTGGCGTTGCGCTCGTCGTCGCTGTCGGGCAGGTAGCGCTCGTCGCCCCAATACAGATGCACCGCAGACCAATCGATGTCCACGCCATGTTCGGCGACGTGGCGCAGCAGCGCGATGCCGGTACCCCCGCCGGTCAGAACGATGTGCGCCTGCCCCCGGGCGGTGATCGCCGAGGTGATCGCACCGACCAGCCGCGCACCGGCGGCCGCGGCCAATTGGTCAGTGTCGGCATAGGTTTCGATGACGGTCTGGGAGTCGCTCATGCGTAAATCACCTGGGCCAGGCCCTGTAGGGCGCCGTGATAGATCTCGTCCGGGTCGAGTCGGCGCAGGTCCTCGGCCAGACAGTCGCGGGTTGCGCGCCGCGCCAACGGTAGCAGCGCATCGGGGTGCCCGGTGCGCTGCAGCGTCGCGGTGGTGCCGTCCTGGGGACGCCGCAGCGTGATGGTCTCGGAGTCCCGGGTCAGCTCGACCTTCAGTTCACCGGTGGCACGCGTCACGGTCCCCTCGATGCGGGTGGCCAGCCAGCCGGCCAGGATGTCGAGCGCGGGCTCGCCGGCCAGCCCCGACACTACCGCCGAGCGGACCGGCTCGTGCGGGGCCAGGTCGATGGCCGCGGCCAACAGCGCGCGCCAGTAGGTGATGCGGCTCCAGGACAGATCGGTGTCGCCGGCGCGGTAACCCTCGAGTCGGCTCTTGATCGCGGCCAGTGGTTCGGCGCCGTGCGAGGCGTCGGTGATGCGACGAATGGCCAACTTGCCCAACGGATCCTCGGCGGGCGCCGCGGGTGCGTCATCGGGCCACCAGGCCACCACCGGCGTATCGGGCAGCAAAAACGGGATCACCACGTTGCCGGCGTGTCCGGCCAGCGCGCCCGACAGGCGTAGCACCACGACCTCGCCGGCGCCGGCGTCGGCGCCCACCCGGATCTGCGCATCCAGCCGCGGCTGCTCGGCGTTCACGTCGCCGGGGGCCACCACGATGATCCGGCACGGATGCTCGCGGGATGCGTAATTGGCGGCCTCGATCGACTCCTCGAGCACCGCCTCGGTATCGGGGGCGATCACCAGCGTGAGCACCCGGCCCATGGTGACCGCGCCGCCCTCCTCGCGCAGTGCGATGATCTTCTTGTTGATGTCGTTGGTCGTGGTGTTCGCCAGGTCGATGATCACGGCCGCCGCCATTCCCTGCCCACGCGGTGCAGCATCTCGAACGCGGAATCCGGACCCCAGCTACCCGCGGCGTACGGCTCCGGTCCGCCGCCCTCGGCGTCGAGAGCGGCCCAGTGCTCCAACGCGGGATCGAGGATCTGCCAAGCCAATTCGACCTCCGCGTTCACCGGGAACAGCGACGGCTCGCCGAGTAGCACGTCGAGGATCAGGCGCTCGTAGGCCTCCGGTGATTCCTCGGCGAACGCCGAACCGTAGGAGAAGTCCATGTTGACGTCGCGGACCTCCATCCGGTTGCCCGGCACCTTCGACCCGAACCGCAGCGTGATGCCCTCGTCCGGTTGCACGCGGATGACCAGGGCGTTGTGACCCAGTTCCTCGGTCATGGTGGCATCGAACGGCAGGTGCGGGGCCCGCTTGAAGACCAGTGCGATCTCGGTGACCCTGCGGCCCAACCGTTTTCCCGAGCGCAAATAGAACGGCACCCCGGCCCAGCGGCGGGTGTCCACGTCGAGCGTGATCGCGGCGTAGGTCTCGGTGGTGGAGGTCTTCGCGAAGCCCTCCTCGTCGAGCAGGCCGACGACCTGCTGGCTGCCCTGCCAGCCCGCGGCGTACTGACCGCGCGCCGTCGTCTGGTCCAGCGGCTGGGCCAGTCGGGTGGCGGAGAGCACCTTGATCTTCTCCGCCTGCAACTCGGCGGGGGAGAAGTTCACGGGTTCTTCCATCGCGGTCAGCGCCAACAGCTGCAGCAGGTGGTTCTGGATGACATCGCGGGCGGCGCCGATGCCGTCGTAATAGCCTGCGCGGCCGCCCAACCCGATGTCCTCGGCCATGGTGATCTGGACGTGGTCGACGTAGTGGGCGTTCCAGATCGGTTCGAACATGGTGTTGGCGAAGCGCAACGCCAGCAGGTTCTGGACGGTCTCCTTGCCCAGGTAGTGGTCGATGCGGAACACCGAGGACTCCGGGAACACCGTGTTGACCACCGCGTTGAGCGACTCGGCGCTGGCCAGATCGTGCCCGAACGGTTTCTCGATGACCACCCGGTTCCAGCAGCCGTCGGTCTCGCGGGCCAACCCGAACTGGGCCAGCTTCTCGCACACCAGGGGAAACGCCTTGGGCGGGATCGACAGGTAGAACGCGTGATTGCCGCCGGTGCCGCGTTCCGTGTCGAGACTGTGCAGCGTGTCCGCGAGCCGCTGGAACGCCGCGTCGTCGCTGAAATCGCCCTGGACGAACCGGATTCCCTCCGACAGCCGGTCCCAGACCTCCTGGTGGAACGGCGTGCGCGCGTGCTGCTGGACCGCTTCGTAGACCTCCTTGCCGAAGTCCTCGTGGGCCCATTCCCGCCGGGCGAACCCGACCAGCGCGAACTGCGGCGGCAGCAGCCCGCGGTTGGCCAGGTCGTAGATCGCCGGCATCAGCTTCTTGCGCGCCAGATCACCGGTGACCCCGAAGATCACCACCGCGCACGGCCCCGCGATGCGGGGCATCCGCTTGTCGCGCTTGTCGCGCAGCGGATTGACCCACTCGGAGCCGGCGGGTGCGCTCATTTGCCGGCTTGGGTTTTCTCGTCCAGTTGGGCCTGGGTGGCGTCGAGGAGTTCCTGCCAGGATTTCTCGAACTTCTCGACGCCCTCGTCCTCGAGCAGCTTGAACACGTCGGGTAGGTCGACCCCGAGCGCGGCCAGTTTGTCGAAGACGATGTGGGCGGTCTCGGCCGTGCCGGTGACGGTGTCGCCGGTGATGTTGCCGTGCTCGGCGACGGCCTCGAGGGTCTTCTCCGGCATGGTGTTCACCGTGTTGGGTGCGACGAGTTCGGTGACGTAGAGGGTGTCCGGGTAATCGGGATTCTTCACCCCGGTCGATGCCCACAGCGGCCGTTGCACCCGCGCGCCTTCGGCGGCCAGCGCCTTGAACCGGTCGCCCTGTTCGAAGATCTCCTGATAGGCGGCGTAGGCCAGCCGGGCGTTGGCCACCCCGGCCTTGCCCGCGGCGTCCAGGGCGCCCTGGCGGCCGGTGTCGGCGGCGATCTTCTCGAGCCGCTTGTCGATCTCGGTGTCGACCCGGGAGACGAAGAACGAGGCCACCGAGTGGATCTTGGACAGGTCGTGCCCGGCCTCCTTGGCCTTCTCCAGGCCGGCGAGGTAGGCGTCCATCACGGCCCGGTGCCGTTCGACCGAGAAGATCAGCGTCACGTTGACGGAGATGCCCTCGGCGATCACCGCGGTGATCGCCGGCAGGCCGGCCAGGGTGGCCGGGATCTTGATCAGCAGGTTGGGCCGGTCGACGATCTTCCACAGCTCGATGGCCTGCAGGATCGTCTTGTCGGTGTCGTGGGCCAGCCGGGGATCGACCTCGATGGAGACCCGGCCGTCGACCCCGTCGGTTGCCTCGTGGACCTTGGCCAGCAGGTCGCAGGCGTTGCGGACGTCGTCGGTGGTGACGGTGCGGATGGTCGCGTCGACGTCGGCGCCGCGCTCGGCGAGTTCGGCCACCTGCGCGTCGTAGGCGTTACCGGCCGACAGCGCGGCCTGGAAGATCGACGGGTTGGTGGTGACGCCGACGACGCTGCGGGTGTCGATGAGTTCCTGCAGGTTGCCGGTCTGCAGGCGCTCCCGCGACAGGTCGTCGAGCCATACGGAGACCCCGGCGGCGCTCAGGGCCGCGAGGTTCGAATTCTGAGTCATTGGGTGCTCCCTAGTTATCCAGTGCGCGTTCGGCCGCCGCGACCACGGCCTCCGGGGTGAAGCCGAACTCGCGGAACAGCGTCTTGTCGTCGGCCGACTCGCCGTAGTGCTCGATCGAGACGATCTCGCCGGTGTCGCCGACCCATCGGTGCCATGGCATGGCTATACCCGCTTCGACCGCGACTCGCGCAGACACGGTCGGCGGCAGCACCGAGTCCTGGTACTCGCGCGGCTGCTTCTCGAACCATTCGACACACGGCATCGAGACCACCTGGGCCTTGACGTCCTTGGCGGCGAGCAGCTTCTGGGCCTCGACCGCGATCTGCACCTCGGAGCCGGTGGCGATGATGATCACGTCGGCGTCGCGGACCTCGTCGGCCGACGGGTTGCCGAGTACGTAGCCGCCCTTGGCGACGCCGTCGGCGTCGGTGCCCTCGAGCACCGGGACGCCCTGCCGGGTCAGGATGAAGCCGACCGGCCCGCTGCCGTTGCCGCGCGCGATGATGCTGCGCCACGCGTGGGCGGTCTCGTTCGGGTCGGCGGGACGCACGACGGCCAGCTGCGGGATCGCCCGCAGCGCCGCGAGGTGCTCGATGGGCTGGTGGGTCGGTCCGTCCTCGCCCAGCCCGATCGAGTCGTGGGTCCAGATGTAGATGGTGTCGATGTCCATCAGGGCGGCCAGGCGCACCGCCGGCCGCATGTAGTCGGAGAACTGCAGGAACGTGCCGCCGAACGCGCGGGTGGGGCCGTGCAGCACGATGCCGGACAGGATCGAGCCCATGGCGTGCTCGCGCACACCGAAGTGCAACACCCGGCCGTGCCAGTCGGCGGTGAAGTCGGCGGTCGAGATCGACGGCGGGCCAAACGATTTCGCACCCTTGATGGTGGTGTTGTTGCTGCCGGCAAGGTCCGCCGAGCCGCCCCAGAGTTCGGGCAGCTTCGGCGCGGTGTCGTTGAGCACCTGCCCGAACGCCGCGCGGGTGGCGACCGCCTTGGAGCCGGGCTCCCAATGCGTGATGTCGGCGTCCCAGCCGTCGGGCAACTCGTTGGCCAGCAGCCGGTCCAGCAGCTTCTTGCGCTCGGGTTCGCGCTCGGCCCAGGCCGCGTAGTCCTTCTCCCAGGTGTCGCGGACCTGCTTGCCGCGGTCGACCAGACCCCGGGTGTGGGCGATGACCTCGTCGCTGACCTCGAAGGTCTTCTCCGGGTCGAAGCCGAGGATCTTCTTGACCGCGGCGACCTCCTCGTCACCCAGGGCCGAGCCGTGGATGCCGCCGGTGTTCATCTTGTTCGGCGCGGGATAGCCGATGATGGTCCGCAGCGAAATCAGCGACGGCTTGTCGGTGACCTTCTTGGCCTCGGCGATGGCCTCCTCGATCCCGACGACGTTCTCGCCGCCCACCACGTCCTGCACGTGCCAGCCGTAGGCGCGGTAGCGGGCGCTGACGTCCTCGGACAGCGCGATGTCGGTGTCGTGCTCGATCGAGATGTGGTTCTTGTCGTAGAACACGATCAGGTTGCCGAGCTGCTGGGTACCGGCCAGCGAGGACGCCTCGCTGGTGACGCCCTCCTCGATGTCGCCGTCGGAGGCGATCACGTAGATGTAGTGGTCGAACGGGCTCTGTCCGGCCGGAGTCTCCGGATCGAACAGGCCGCGCTCGTAGCGGGCGGCCATCGCCATGCCGACCGCCGAGGCCAGGCCCTGGCCCAGCGGGCCGGTGGTGATCTCCACGCCCTTGGTGTGCCGGAACTCGGGGTGGCCCGGGGTCTTGGACTTGAAGGTGCGCAGCGCCTCGATGTCTTCGAGCTCGAGTCCGAAGCCGCCCAGGTACAGCTGCAGGTAGATCGTCAGGCTGGAGTGCCCGCAGGACAGGATGAAGCGGTCGCGGCCCAACCAGTGGGTGTCGGACGGATCGTGGCGCATTTGCCGCTGGAACAGGGTGTACGCCAGCGGCGCCAGGCTCATCGCCGTGCCGGGGTGACCGTTGCCGACTTTCTGCACCGCATCCGCGGCCAGCACCCGCACGGTGTCGACCGCCCGTGAATCCACGTCGGACCAGTCGTCCGGATGGTTCGGGACGGTGAGGTCGGCGATCTCTTCGGCTGTGGTCACAAGCGAGCTCCTTGCGGTGCAGGACGTGGCAGGTCATGGCGAACTTGGCGCCTCCCCAACCCTAGTGCGAGACGGCAAACGGGCGCAGGGCGGCTGGGGAATCGACCCGCAGGCCACCGACTCGGCGCAGCGGTCTACCATCGTCGGTAGTAGAAGCTGCGAGGCTGCCGCGACAATCGCCTGTGATGAGGAGTTAACTGCGTGAGCATCCGCGAGCGCGTCGCGCCGAGCCAAATCCGCACCACGGTGCTGGCCTATGTTGCGCTGACCAAGCCGCGGGTCATCGAGCTGCTGCTGGTCACGGCCATTCCAGCCATGCTGCTGGCCGACCGCGGCACGGTGAACCCGTTGTTGATCTTCAACACCTTGGTCGGCGGAATGATGGCCGCGGCCGGCGCCAACACGCTGAACTGTGTGGCCGACGCCGACATCGACAAGGTGATGAAGCGGACGGCGCTGCGGCCGTTGGCCCGCGCGACGGTACCGACCCGCAACGCGCTGATCTTCGGCCTGTTGCTGTCCATCGGGTCGTTCTTCTGGCTGTGGTGGACCACCAACCTGCTCTCCGGCGTGCTGGCCGTGGTCACCATCGCCTTCTACGTCTTCATCTACACGCTGCTGCTCAAGCGCCGCACCGCGCAGAACGTGGTGTGGGGCGGCGCGGCTGGCTGCATGCCGGTGATGATCGGCTGGTCGGCGGTCACGGGCACCATCGAATGGCCGGCGCTGGTGATGTTCCTGATCATCTTCTTCTGGACGCCGCCGCACACCTGGGCGCTGGCCATGCGCTACAAGGACGACTACAAGGCCGCCGGGGTACCGATGCTGCCCGCGGTCGCCACCGAGAAGCAGGTGACCCGGCAGATCCTGGTCTACACCTGGCTGACCGTGCTGACCACCGTGGCGTTGGCGCCGGCGGCGGGCTGGCTGTACGCCGCGGTCGCGCTGCTGGCCGGCGCCTGGTTCCTGATCATGGCGCATCAGCTCTACGCGGGCGTGCGCCGCGGTCAGCCGGTCAAACCGCTGCGGCTGTTCCTGCAGTCGAACAACTATCTGGCGGCCGTGTTCTGCGCGCTGGCCGTGGACTCGGCGCTGGCGCTGCCCACGCTGCTGAACCTCTGAGCGCTGAACCTCTGAGGGCGGCCCGTCAGGGCACCAAGACGACGGACCCGACGGTCTTGCGGCCCTGCAGATCGCGGTGGGCCTGCTCGGCCTCGGCCAGCGGATAGCGCGCGCTGACGTTGACCGTGATGGCCCCGGAGGCCATCGCGTCCATCAGCTCGCCGGCGCGCCAGGCGAATTCGTCGGCGGTCCGGGTGAAGTGCACCAGGTTGGGCCGGGTCAGGAACACCGAGCCGGCCGCATTGAGCCGCTGCGGATCCACCGGCGGGACCGGGCCGCTGGCCGCCCCGAACAGCGCCAGCGTGCCGCGCACCGCCAGGCTGGCCAAGCTGGCGTCGAACGTGCTCTGGCCCACCCCGTCGTAGACGGCCTGGACGCCGCGGCCGTCGGTGAGCTCACGCACCTGGGCGGCGAAGGTCTGCGGATCCTCCGGATAGTCGAGCACCTCGATGGCACCCGCCCCGCGGGACAGTTCGGCCTTCTCCGGCGTGGACGCCGTGGTGATCACCTTGGTCCCGATGCTGGTGGCCCACTGGGTCAGGATCAGCCCCACGCCACCGGCGCCGGCGTGCACCAGCACCGTGTCCGAGGGCTGGATCTCGTAGACCGACTTGATCAGGTAGTGCGCGGTCATGCCCTTCAACAGCGCCGAGGCGATCGCGTCGGAGGCGACGGCCGCCGGCACATAGGCCACGAAATCGGCCGGCGCGGTGCAGTATCCGGCGTAGGCGCCATCGGCGTTGGCCGTCACCACTCGGTCGCCGACCGTCAGCGCGGCGACGTCGTCACCGACGGCCGTGATGGTGCCGCAGACCTCGCTGCCGACCACGAACGGCAGCTCGCGTGGGTACAGCCCGGACCGGAAGTAGGTGTCGATGAAGTTCACCCCGATCGCGTCGGCCTTGATCACCACCTCGCCGGGGCCGGGCGTGGGCTCCGGCTTCTCGACGAGGGTCAGTACTTCCGGTCCACCCGTTTCGGCAACTTCGATCGCGTCCATGCTGACTATCATCCTTGACGTGAGGACCGCATGAAACTGGCCCGTCCCGATGTCTTTCATCCGAAGATCGTCCTGGCCGGCTGCACCAAGCTGGTGGAGGGCGACGGCGACGACGACGGGCTGGTCGCGGCGTTGGCTTCGCAGGGCCTCACGGCGCGGTGGAGGGCCTGGGACGACCCGGAGACCCTGCGCGCGGACCTGGTGATCCTGCGGGCCACCTGGGACTACACCGAGCGCCTCGACGAGTTCCTGGACTGGACCCGGCGGGTGCCGAACCTGCTCAATGCGCCGGACGTGGTGGCCTGGAACAGCGACAAGATCTACCTGCAGGACCTGGCCGTGGCGGGCGTCCCGGTGTGCGAGAGCGAGTTCTACGGGCCCGGAGAGATGATCCACCTGCCGGCGGGGGAAGTGGTCGTCAAACCCGCCGTCGGCGCGGGATCGGTTGGGGTGCAACGGTTCACCGACCACAATGCGGCGCGTGACCACGCCGCCACGCTGCAGGAGTCCGGGATCTCGGTGCTGGTACAACCCTACGATCGGCGCATCGAGGACGGCGAGACCGCGTTGGTGTTCATCGGCGGCGAGCAATCGCACGCCTTCACCAAGGGCCTCATCCTGCCGGCCCCCGGACACCGGCCGGACTTCGACGACTCCGGTATCTTCGCCGCCGAGTCGCTGACGCCGGCCGATCCCGACTTCGAGCTGTGGGAGGTCGGGCACGCCGCGTTGGCCGCGGCCGCGACGCAGCTGGGCATGGCCCCGTCGGAGTTCCTCTACGCCCGCGTCGATCTCATCGGCCGACGCGATCCGACGCTGCTCGAGCTCGAGCTGGTGGAACCTGCGCTGGGGTGGCGACAGCTCGACGCCGCCACCCGGCAGCGGCGGCAGCGCCGGTTCGCGCTGGCGGTCGGTTCAGCCCTGGACCGGCTCGGTCTCGGTCCGTTCTCGCATCGACGCCCATAGGGCCGCGGTGGCCGCGGTGCAGATCGCCGCGCCGGCCACGTGCAGGGCGACCAGGGCCGGCGGAATGCCGGCGAAGAACTGCACGGCGCCGACCAGTCCCTGCAGCACCACCAGCACCACCAACACCGCCAGGCGTTTGAGCACGGGCCGCGGCGCGTGCATCGCGACCAGGCCGAAGGCGAGGCCGATCAGCAGGGCCAGGTAGGCGACCAGCAGCGACGAGTGCGCGTGCACCAGGGTGAGGATCTCGATCTGCAGCCGGGCCACGGGACGTTCGATGCTCTTGTCGCCGGCGTGCGGGCCCGCGGCGGTGACCAGGGTGCCGGTCACCAGAACCGCCGCCAGGGTGACGCCGCTCAGCGCGGTGAGCTGGCGCAGTGGCTTGGCCACCACGTGGCGGGTCACGCCGACATCCGGTTCGCCGATCTTCACGTAGAGCAGCACGGCCAGCCAGACCATGGCCATCGAGGCCAGCAGATGGATGGCGACGGTCCACCACAGCAGCCCGGTGAGCACGGTGACGCCGCCGATGATGGCCTGCACCACCGTGGAGGCGGGCATCAGCCAGGCGTAGAACAGCACTTCGCGGCGGCGGCGGGCCCGCAGCACCGCCAGCACCGCGGCGATGGCGGTCAGCACCACCGCGAAGGTGATCAGCCGGTTGCCGAACTCGACCATCTGATGCACCCGCGCCACCTCGGGGTGCGGAACGGGGGTGAAGCTGCCGGGAAAACACTGCGGCCAGGTGGGACAGCCGAGCCCGGAGGCGGTGACTCGCACGATCGCGCCCGTGACGGCGATGCCGCCCTGGGTCAGGATGACCAGCGCCGCGATGATGCGCTGAGCGCGCAGGCTCGGCTCGGGTAGCAGGTCAACCAGCCGACGGAAGAACACCGCCCAAGAGTAGAGGATGCCAACTACAGGCTGTAGTACGGGCTGGTTCAGGTGAAGCGGAACCAGCGCACCGCGCACGCCGCGGCCACCGCGCCCCAGACGGCCAGCACCGCGATGCCGAACCAGTCGACCGAGACCGTCATGGCCTGGGTCAGCGATTCGGTGAGCGCGCCGGCCGGGGTCAGCCGCGCGAGGCAGTGCAGCGCCGTGGGCACCGCCTCGGTCTCCAGGGTCAGGGCGCCGAAGCCGGCGAAGACGAACCACAGCAGGTTGGCCAGCGCCAACACGATCTCGGCCCGCAGGGTGCCGCCCAACAGCAGGCCCAACGCGGCGAAGCAGACGGTGCCCAGCGCGATGATCACCGCGCCCAGCAGCAGGCCCACCGGATTCGGCCGCCAGCCCAGCGCCAGGCCGATCCCGCCCAGGAGCAGGGCCTGCAGGAACACCACGGCGACCACGGCCATCGATTTGCCGGCGATGATGCCCCACACCGGCAGCGCCGTCGCGCCGAGTCGCTTGAGGGCGCCGTAGCGCCGGTCGAACGCCACCGCGATCGCCTGCCCGGTGAAGGCGGTCGAAATCAGCGCCAGCGCCATGATCGCCGGCACGAACACGCCCGGCCGATCCTCGCCGAAGGAACCCAGCGGCAGCAGGATCAGCCCCACCAGCAGGGTGATCGGGATGAACATCGTCAACAGCAGCTGCTCGCCGTTGCGCAGCAGCAGCTTGAGTTCCAGGCCGAACTGCGCCCGCAGCATGTTGGCCACGGTGTTGGGCCGCGGATCCGGGGTGAACGTCCCCGCGGGGAACAGGCCTTCGCTCATGACCGCAGCTCCCGTCCGGTGAGATCCAGGAAGACGTCCTCGAGGCTGCGCTGTTCGACGCGCATGTCGGTGGCCAGGACGTCGAGCCGCGCGCACCACGCGGTGACCGTCGCCAGCACCTGCGGATCGATGGGCCCCTCCACCAGATACTCACCGGCGGCGACCTCGGCGGCGCGGTAGTTCTCCGGCAACGCCGAAATCAGCAGCGCCAGATCGAGTTTGTGCGGCGCGCGGAAGCGCAGCTGCCCCTCGGCCCCGGAGCGCATCAACTCGGCCGGGGTGCCCGCGGCCACCTGCCGACCGTGATCGACGATGACGATCCGGTCCGCGAGTTCCTCGGCCTCCTTGAGGTGGTGGGTGGTCAGCACGATGGTGACGCCGTCGCGGCGCAGCGCGGCGATCAGCTCCCACACGACCAGGCGGGCGTGGGCGTCCATGCCGGCGGTCGGTTCGTCGAGGAAGACCAGTTCCGGGCGGCCGACCAGCGCGCAGGCCAGGGCCAGCCGCTGCTGTTGACCGCCGGAGAGCCGACGATAGGTGGTCCGGGCCGCGTCGGTCAGGCCGAGGGTCTCCAACAGCCACGCCGGGTCGAGGGGATTGGCGGCATAGGCCGCGACCAGGTTGAGCATCTCGCCGGCCCGCGCCGCCGGATAGCCGCCCCCGCCCTGCAGCATGACCCCGATGCGGGCGCGCAACTGCGCGTTGTCGGTGTGCGGGTCGAGGCCCAGCACCTCGATCGTCCCGGCGTCGGGGCGCAGGAAGCCCTCGCACATCTCCACGGTCGTGGTCTTGCCGGCGCCGTTGGGGCCGAGCAGCGCAAGCACCTCGGCGCGGTGCACGTCGAGGTCGAGCCCCGACACCGCCGTGGTGGCTCCGTAGCTTTTGGTGACCCCGCGCAGGCGCAATGGGAGCGGCGCGGTGGTGCCAGTCGCACTCACGGAGACTCAGCGTAGGCGTCGGTGGGACCGTTGCGTGAATTCGCCGGCGTGGACGACGTCGCACCGTGCGGCAACGCGCGCCAGGGCAGCCGGTGGTAGGTGATCGCGATCAGCAGCAGCACGATCACCGTGCTGGCCAGGGTGGCGTCGATGATCTGGAACAGCGCGAAGCGATCGCCGTTGGCGGTGGGACCGAAGATGCCGACGACGAGGGTGCCGCCGATGGCGGCGATCCGGAACCCGGGCCGGGTGGCCCAGGCCGCCAGCGGGATGATCGCCCACAGCAGATACCAGGGCTGCACGACGGGGAACAGCAGCACCGTGGCGCCCAGCGCCACACCGAGCCCGCCGACGGGATGCAGCCGGCCGCGAAACACCGCCAGCAGCAGCCACGTGACGACCACCATGATGATCAGCACGCCGATGCTGCGCGTCAGCGACAGCACCGCGGTGGTGTGATCACCGAGGCCGAGCAGGATGCCGACCTGCCCGGTGCCCAGCGCCAGCAACGTCGGCGGCGACATCCAGCTGCGCACCACGTTGGCCGTGCCCAGCGTGGACAGCCAGCCGAAACCGAGGCCGCTTGCCCAGCCGATCACGGCCATGACGCCGAGCGACAGCAGCCCAAGCCCGCCGCTGGCCAGGAAGAACGCCTTGACCGTGCTGCCCCAGCGATGGCCCAGCGCCATCGCCACGAAACCCAGCGCCAGCAGCGACGGCAGCTTCACCTGGGAGGACATCGTGATCAGCACGGCACCCAGGACCAGCATCGCCGCCGGCCCCCAGCGCGCGCCCAGCGGTAGCAACGGGCGGGGGAGCAGCCGTCGGGAGGAGTCGATGCCGCGCAGCGCGAATTCGACGCCTGCCAGCATCAGGCCGAGCATCAGCGCCTCGTTGTGGATCCCGGCCACCAGGTGCATGACCAGCAGCGGGTTGGCCGCGCCCAGCCACAGCGCGCTGACCTCGGCGACGCCGCAGCGGCGGGCCAGCCGCGGGGTGGCCCACACGATCAGCGCGACGCCGAGGAGCACCAGCAGCCGGTGACACAGCACCGCGGCGACGATGTTCTCGCCGGTCAACTCGGAGATACCCGAGCCGATCCAGAGGAACAGCGGACCGTAGGGGGCGGGGGTCTCGCGCCACAGGCTGGGTACCGACAGCGTGAAGACGTGGTCGAGGCCGAGGCCCGGCGCGGGACCCACCCGGTAGGGGTCCTGGCCATTGTGAGCAATCTGACTCTGCGCCAGGTAGGAGTAGACGTCCTTGCTGTACATCGGCGGCGCGACCAGCAGCGGAAGGATCCACAGCACCAGCGTGCGGTCGAGTTGGCTGCGGGTCATCCGGCGCTCGCCGAGCGCGAAGCGGCCCAGCATCAGCCAGGCCAGCGCCATCATCACGGCCCCGGTGGTGGTCATCGTCAGCGACACGGTCTGGATGCGGGACGGCAGGTTGAGCAGTCGCACGCCGAAGGTGGGGTCCTGCACCACCGGCCGGGCACCGGCGCCGAGGGCCCCGATGGCCATCAGCACGGTGCCGGTGGCCCCGAAGAGCCTGGTCCGGCGCAGGGCGACGAGTTCGGCGTCGCCGAGCGGGGTGCCCACGGTGCGCTCGTCGCCGTGCCAACCGGCAATCGAGGTGCTGAGCGAACGTAGGCGGGCTGCCACGTGGGCAGCTTAGTCGGCGCCCGGATGCGGGCCCGGATGGTGAGCCTGGTTGGATATTCCCAGGCCGCGGTGTGACTATTCCGACAGCGCGTGGGCGGCGGGATAAGGGTGCCCTTGCTAGACCCGTCCGCCGAATTGCGTCACACTGGTGTTGTGAAAATACGTCCGACGGTTCAGCGCGCCCCCGATGCGCCGCTGCATGCCCAGGACGGTCACACCCGCAGTGCCATCGTTCGGCTGCTGCTGGAGTCCGGTCCGGTCACCGCCAGCCACGTCGGTGAACAGCTCGGAATCTCCGCGGCGGGGGTCCGTCGGCACCTCGATGCCCTCATCGAGGCCGGGGACGCCCAGGCCAACGCGGCAGCGGCCTGGCAGCAAGCGGGGCGTGGCCGTCCCGCCAAGCGCTACCAGCTCACCGCGGCCGGCCGAGCCAAACTCGAGCACACCTACGACGACCTGGCCTCGGCGGCCATGCGTCAACTCCGGGAGATCGGCGGCGACGCCGCGATCCACGCTTTCGCCCGACGTCGGATCGACACCATCCTCGCGGATGTGGAACCGGCACCGAGCGACAGCGACGAGGACGTGGAGGCGGCCGCCGACCGGATCGCCGAGGCGCTCACCCAGGCCGGGTACGCCACCACCACCTCGCGGGTGAAGGGACCGATCGAGGGCGTGCAGATCTGCCAGCACCACTGTCCGGTGTCGCACGTCGCCGAGCAGTTCCCGGAACTGTGCGATGCCGAGCAGGAGGCGATGTCCGAGGTACTGGGCACCCATGTGCAGCTCCTCGCGACCATCGTCAACGGCGACTGCGCCTGTACCACCCACGTCCCGCTCAGCCCGGCCCGGGCATGAGCACCAGCTCCGGTCCGCAGCCCAGTGTCCGGAGCACACGAGAGAACCGACAGAGCAAAAGGAGTGTGTCGCGATGACACTCACACCGGAAGCCGGAGCCGCACCGGAGACCCTCACCCAGGAAGAGACCATTGCCGCCCTGGGCAAGTACGGCTACGGCTGGTCCGACTCCGACGTCGCGGGTGCCAGCGCGCAGCGCGGACTGTCCGAAGAGGTGGTCCGCGACATCTCGGCGAAGAAGAGCGAGCCCGACTGGATGCTCGACATCCGGCTCAAGGCGCTGCGCACCTTCGACAAGAAGCCGATGCCCAAGTGGGGTTCGGATCTCGACGGCATCGACTTCGACAACATCAAGTACTTCGTGCGCTCCAGCGAGAAGCAGGCCGCCACCTGGGACGACCTGCCCGCGGACATCAAGAACACCTATGACCGCCTGGGCATCCCGGAGGCGGAGAAGCAGCGCCTGGTCTCCGGCGTCGCGGCGCAGTACGAGTCCGAGGTCGTCTACCACTCGATCCGCGAGGATCTCGAGGCCCAGGGCGTCATCTTCCTGGACACCGACACCGCGCTCAAGGAACATCCCGAGATCTTCAAGCAGTACTTCGGCACCGTCATCCCGGCCGGTGACAACAAGTTCTCCGCGCTGAACACCGCGGTCTGGTCGGGCGGCTCCTTCATCTACGTGCCGCCGGGCGTGCACGTCGACATCCCGCTGCAGGCCTACTTCCGGATCAACACTGAGAACATGGGTCAGTTCGAGCGCACCCTGATCATCGTCGACGAGGGTGCCTACGTGCACTACGTCGAGGGCTGCACCGCACCGATCTACAAGAGCGACTCGCTGCACAGCGCCGTCGTCGAGATCATCGTCAAGTCCGGTGGCCGCTGCCGCTACACGACCATCCAGAACTGGTCGAACAACGTCTACAACCTGGTGACCAAGCGGGCGCGCGCCGAGGCGGGCGCTACCATGGAGTGGGTCGACGGCAACATCGGCTCCAAGGTCACCATGAAGTACCCGGCGGTCTGGATGACCGGCGAGCACGCCAAGGGCGAGGTGCTCTCGGTGGCGTTCGCCGGCGAGGGGCAGCACCAGGACACCGGTGCCAAGATGCTGCACCTGGCGCCGCACACGTCGAGCAACATCGTGTCCAAGTCGGTGGCCCGCGGCGGTGGCCGCGCGTCCTACCGCGGCCTGGTGCAGATCAACAAGGGCGCCAAGGGATCCCGTTCCAACGTGGAATGCGATGCGCTGCTGGTCGATACCATCAGCCGCTCCGACACCTACCCCTATGTCGACGTCCGCGAGGACGACGTCACGATGGGCCACGAAGCCACCGTGTCGAAGGTCAGCGAGGATCAGCTCTTCTACCTGATGAGCCGAGGCCTGACCGAGGAGGAGGCGATGGCGATGGTGGTGCGCGGCTTCGTCGAGCCCATCGCCAAGGAACTCCCCATGGAGTACGCACTGGAGCTCAACCGCTTGATCGAGCTGCAGATGGAAGGCGCGGTCGGCTAGTGAGCGAACTGAACACGGCCACCGAAACCACACCCGCGGGTTCGGCGCTCAACAAGGGCGAGATCTTCACCTCGTTCGACGTCGACGCGTTCGAGGTGCCCGGCGGTCGCGACGAGATCTGGCGGTTCACCCCGCTGCGCCGGTTGCGCGGCCTGCACGACGGGTCGGCGGGGAAGGCCACCGGCAGCGCGCTGATCGAGGTCACCGAACGTCCCGGCGTCACCATCGAGACGGTGCGCCGTGGCGACGCGCGACTCGGGCAGGGCGGGGTTCCTGCCGACCGGGTTGCCGCCCAGGCGTTTTCCTCGTTCGACGAGGCCACGGTAATCACCGTGGGTAGGGACACCCGGATCGACGAGCCGATCGAGATCACGATCAACGGTCCTGGCGCCGGTGCCACCGCCTATGGCCATCTGCAGATCCGGGTCGAAGAACTCGCCGACGCGGTGGTCGTCCTCGACCAGCGGGGCAGCGGAATTTACGCCGACAACATCGAATTCATCGTCGGCGACAGCGCCACGCTGAAGGTGGTGTCGATCGCCGACTGGGCCGATGACGCGGTCAACGTCAGCATGCACCACGCCGCGCTGGGTAAGGACTCGGTGCTGCGGCACGCGACGGTACAACTCGGCGGCGAGATCGTCCGGATGACGGGCCGGGTGCGCTACGACGCGCCCGGCGGTGATGCCGAACTGGTCGGGCTGTACTTCGCCGACGACGGTCAGCATCTGGAATCGCGGCTCTTGATCGACCACGCCCAACCGCACTGCCGGTCCAATGTCGTCTACAAGGGTGCGCTGCAAGGGGATCCGGAGTCCAAGCTGGCCGACACCCGCACCGTGTGGATCGGCGACGTGCTGATCCGGGCGGCGGCCACCGGCACCGACACCTACGAGATCAACCGCAACCTGGTGCTCACCGACGGCGCCCGCGCCGACTCCGTACCCAACCTCGAGATCGAGACCGGCGAGATCGTGGGCGCCGGGCACGCCAGCGCCACGGGCCGTTTCGACGACGAGCAGGTGTTCTACCTGCAGGCCCGCGGCATTCCCGAAGACCAGGCGCGCAGGCTCATCGTGCGGGGCTTCTTCGGCGAGATCATCCAGAAGATCACCGTGCCCGCCGTGCGTGACCGCCTGACCGAAGCCATCGAACACGAACTAGCTCTCACCGAAGGGAAGCCTTCCCAATGACCACACTGGAAATCAAGGACCTGCACGTCAGCGTCACGGCGCCCGACACCGGCGACGACATTCCGATCCTCAAGGGCGTCGATCTCACCGTCAAGTCCGGCGAGACCCATGCGTTGATGGGCCCCAATGGATCCGGAAAGTCGACGCTGTCCTACGCGATCGCCGGACATCCCAAGTACACCGTCACCTCGGGGTCGGTCACCCTCGGCGGTCAGGATGTGCTCGAGATGAGCATCGACGAGCGTGCCCGCGCGGGTCTGTTCCTGGCGATGCAGTACCCGATCGAGGTGCCCGGGGTTTCGATGTCGAACTTCCTGCGTACCGCGGCCACCGCGGTCCGCGGCGAGGCGCCCAAGCTGCGGCACTGGGTCAAAGAGGTCAAGCAGGCCATGCAGGACCTCGAGATCGACCCGTCGTTCGGTGAGCGCAGCGTCAACGAGGGCTTCTCCGGCGGTGAGAAGAAGCGCCACGAGATCCTGCAGCTCAGCCTGCTGAAGCCGAAGATCGCGATCCTCGACGAGACCGACTCGGGTCTGGACGTCGACGCGCTGCGGGTGGTCAGCAACGGGGTCAACACCTCCGCCAAGGAGAACAACGCCGGCGTTTTGCTGATCACGCACTACACCCGCATCCTGCGCTACATCCAGCCGCAGTTCGTGCACGTCTTCGTCGACGGGCGCATCGTCGAATCGGGCGGTCCGGAACTGGCCGACGAACTCGAGGCCAACGGCTACGAGCGCTTCACTCAGGCCGCCGCAGCCGGGGCATAGGGGGGAGGGGCGATGACAGCCTCAGTAGCTCTGGATGCCGCGAAGCTGGCCGGGATCAGGGCCGATTTCCCGATCCTGAACCGGGTGATGCGCAGCGGTAACCCGTTGGCGTACCTGGATTCCGGGGCCACCTCGCAGAAGCCGCTGCAGGTGCTCGACGCCGAGCGGGAGTTCCTGCTGACCTCCAACGGCGCCGTGCACCGCGGTGCGCATCAGCTGATGGAGGAGGCCACCGACGCCTACGAGCACGGCCGCGCGGACATCGCGGCGTTCGTGGGCGCCGACTCCGACGAGTTGGTGTTCACCAAGAACGCCACCGAAGCGCTGAACCTGGTCTCGTATGTGCTGGGCGACAGCCGCTTCGAGCGCGCGCTACGCCCGGGCGACATCATCGTCACCACCGAGGCCGAGCACCACGCGAACCTGATTCCGTGGCAGGAACTGGCGCGGCGCACCGGTGCCGAACTGGCCTGGTACTCGGTGGTCACGGACGGACCGGACGCCGGCCGGCTGGACCTGGACTCCCTCGAGCTCGACGAGCGGGTGAAAGTCGTTGCCTTCACCCACCATTCGAACGTCACGGGCGCCATCACCCCGGTGGCCGAACTGGTACACCGGGCCAAGGCCGTCGGCGCGCTGACGGTGCTGGATGCCTGCCAGTCGGTGCCGCACCAGCCTGTGGACTTTCGCGCACTCGACGTCGACTTCGCGGCCTTCTCGGGTCACAAGATGTTGGGGCCCACGGGGATCGGGGTGCTTTACGGGCGCCGCGAGTTGCTGAATGCGCTGCCGCCGTTCCTGACCGGCGGTTCGATGATCGAGACGGTCACCATGGAGCAGACCACCTACGCCCCGGCGCCGCAGCGGTTCGAGGCGGGCTCACCGATGACCTCCCAGGTGGTGGGGTTGGCCGCCGCGGCACGCTATCTGACGGCGCTCGGGATGGACGCCGTAGCGGCCCACGAGCACGAACTGGTGGCGGCTGCGCTGGCCGGGCTGGCCGAGGTGCCCGAAGTGCGCATCATCGGCCCGACCACCCTGGGTGACCGCGGTTCGCCGGTGGCGTTCGTGGTCGACGGGGTGCACGCCCACGACGTGGGGCAGGTGCTCGACGACGAGGGTGTGGCGGTGCGGGTCGGCCACCACTGCGCGTGGCCGTTGCACCGCAAGTTCGGTATCGCCGCTACGGCGCGGGCCTCGTTCGCGGTGTACAACACTCTCGACGAGGTGGACCGACTGGTCGCCGGGGTCCGGCGGGCCGTGGATTTCTTCGGCGGTCGCTGATGCGGATGGAGCAGATGTACCAGGAGGTGATCCTGGACCATTACAAGCATCCGCACCATCGCGGTCTCCGCGAACCGTTCGCCGCCGAGGTTTTTCACGTGAACCCGACCTGCGGGGACGAGGTGCGACTGCGGGTCTCGCTGTCCGAGGACGGCGAGACGGTGACCGATGTGTCCTACGACGGCCAGGGCTGCTCGATCAGCCAGGCCGCGACTTCGGTGCTCACCGACCAGGTGATCGGGCAGACTGTGGGTGACGCGCTGAAGACGGTGGCCTCGTTCACGGAGATGATTTCGTCGCGGGGCAACGTTGTAGGCGATGAGGATGTGTTGGGTGACGGCATCGCCTTCGCGGGTGTGGCCAAGTATCCGGCGCGGGTCAAGTGCGCGCTGCTGGGTTGGATGGCCTTCAAGGATGCGGTGACCCAAGCGAGCGAAAAGGGAGCATCATGAGCGAGACCACCAGTGACAATGTGATCGCCGATCTTGAGGAGGCCATGCACGACGTGGTCGACCCCGAACTGGGCATCAACGTCGTCGACCTCGGCCTGGTGTACGGGCTGAACCTGGAGGAGGGCGAGACCGGTCCGGTGGCGTTGATCGACATGACGCTGACCTCCCCGGCATGCCCGCTGACCGACGTCATCGAGGATCAGTCCCGACAGGCGCTGGTGGGCTCCGGCCTGGTCAACGAGATCAAGATCAACTGGGTCTGGAACCCGCCGTGGGGTCCGGACAAGATCACCGAGGACGGCCGCGAGCAGCTGCGCGCCCTCGGCTTCACGGTCTGACAGCCGCCCGCGGCGCCAGCAGCTCGGTGAGCACCAGGTTCAGCGAGCGGCGCAGGTGCTCGACGCCGGGCAGCGGTTGCGTCTGCTGATAGCCGTTGAGGGTGAAGATCGCCATCCGGGCCAGCATTTCCGCATCGGCATCGTTGTCGAGAAGTAGCTGCAGCGTCTCGTAGGTGACGCGGTAGCGCTGCTCGTCGACGGTGGCCTGGACCTGGCGGACCTCCTGGTCGCTGTGTGACCACGCCCGGATGGCTGCTTCGGCGCTGTGCGGGAAGCCACACGCGAAGTCGATCAGCGCCTCGAGTGTGCGCTGCGGATCGCCCTGGCGGCGGGCCGCTTCGGCAAGTTCCAGGGTGCGATCCTGCAGCCAGAACTCGAGCAGTTCGGTCTTGAACCGGGCCCAACTACCGAAGTAGTGGTAGAAGGACCCGGTCGTGACCTCGAGGCGCCGGCACAGCGGGGTCAGCTTCAGGCCGCCGTGGTCGGCCTCGGCGAGGATGTCGATGGCGGCCGAGAAGTAGTCCTGCCGGTCGACGATTTTGTGCATGCTCTATATCTTTACGCACCCCGGCGCGGTCCCGGCGTGAACGCCACGGGCAGCTTCGACAGGCCGTACGCCCAGTGCGACGGCACCAGTTCGGCCGCACCGTCGGAACGCAGGTCCTTCATCCGGTCCAGCACTTCCTCGAAGATGACGCGCAGTTCCAGCCGGGCCAGGCTGGCGCCGAGGCAAAAGTGCCTGCCGCCGTCGCCGAACGCCATGTGGTCGGGTTTGGGCCGGTGGATGTCGAAGGTGGCGGCGTCGTCGAAGACGGCCTCGTCCCGAGATCCGCTGCCGTACCACATGACGAGTTTGTCGCCGGCCCGGATCTGTCGGCCGCCCAGCTCCACGTCGCGGGTGGCGGTGCGGGCGAACCACTGGACCACCGACGTCCAGCGCAGGATCTCCTCGATGGCGCCGGGGATGAGCGCCGGCTCCTCGTAGAGTTCGCGCAACGCCTCGGGATGCTCGAGCAGGGTGCGTAGGCCAGTGGCGGCGGTGTTGCGGGTGGTGTCGTTGCCGGCGAAGGTGAGCAGGCCGAAGAACATCACGATCTCCAGGTCGGTCAGCTCCTCCCCGTCGACCTCGGCGCGCCGCAACCGCATCACCAGCGAGTCCTCGACGGCCGCCTCGGACTGGGCGATCACCTGTTGGGCGAGGTAGGCGCCCATCTCGCCGAAAACCTGTTCGGCGGCATTGGATTCGGTCGAACGGATGGATTGTTCGATGCGCTCGGTCCAGTCGTAGAACTCGGGCAGATCCTTCTCCGGGCCCCCATGAGTTCCATCAGGATCAGCAGGGGGATCGGCACGGCGATGTCCTCCACGAAGTCCGCGCGGCCGGCCTCGATGACCTTGTCGATGATCGAGGTGACGCGGGCGCGGATGCCGGCCTCCATTCGGGCGACCGCGGCCGGGGTGAACACCCGGGCCAGGATCTTGCGGTACCGGGTGTGCGTCGGCGGGTCCATGTAGAGCAGCTGGTTGCCGATCACGTCCAGGTTCAGCACCTGATCGGGGTTGACGAACACGCCGCCGCGCCGGCTGGAGAAGGTCTCGGAGTCGTGGCTGACCGTGGTGATCTCGGCGTGGCCGAACAGCGACCAGCACCCGGCGCCGTCGCCGAGCGGGTTCCAGTGCACGGGGGCCTCGCGGCGCATCCGGGCGAACAGATCGTGCGGCGGGCCGTCGACCCACCAGTGCGGATCGAACACGTTGACGTCGGCGACTCCCGTGGGGACCGCGGTGTCGTCGGTGATCAGACCTGTCGTCATGGCTGCACTCCTTATGCTCGCCGGTGAACCAAACATAAACTATGTTACAATGATGGGCGTCACAGCGCAGGACCGAGTGTGCTGCGGCTATCGTCGACGCGACGTGGCCGGCGCACGCCGTAGGACCTCACTGCAGGCGGAACGATGACCGTCACCGAACCGATCACCGAATCCCGGGGCTTCTGGATCGACGGCACCTGGGCCGCGCCCTCGGGGGCCCAACGCATCGAGATCAACAACGCGAGCACCGGGGCCGCGGTCGCGACGGTCCCGGCCGCCGAGCGCCCCGATGTGGACGCCGCCGTCGCCGCGGCGCGCCGCGCCTTCGACGAATCCGACTGGGCCACCCGGGGCGCGGCGGCGCGCGCCGCCGCGATCACCTCGCTGGCCACCGCGCTGCTGGCCCGCTCGAACGAAACCGCCGCCGCGGTCAGCACGCAGAACGGCATGCCGATCTCGATCGCCTCGGCCACCGAGGCCGTCATGCCGGCGACGTTGCTGAACTACTACGCGAACCTCGCCGCCGAACAGCCCGCCGAGGAGCGGCGGAGCGCCTTCGGCGGGGGCACCACCGTGGTGCGGCGCGAACCGATCGGCGTGGTCGCGGCGATCGTGCCGTGGAACTTCCCCCAGACGTTGACCTTCTTCAAGCTCGCGCCGCTGCTGGCGGCGGGTTGCACGGTGGTGGTCAAACCCTCGCCGGAGACCGTGCTCGACTCCTATCTGCTCGCCGAGGCCATCGCGGAGTCCGACATTCCGGCCGGGGTGATCAACATCGTGCCCGGCGGCCGCGAGGTCGGCGCTTACCTCGTCGAGCACCCCGGTGTCGACAAGGTCGCGTTCACCGGTTCCACCGCCGCGGGCCGGGCCATCGGGGAGGCCTGCGGCCGGTTGATCCGGCCGGTGACGCTGGAACTCGGCGGCAAATCGGCCGCGATCGTCCTCGACGACGCCGACCTGCCGTCGCTGCTGTCGCAGTTCTTCACCGCGACCCTGATGAACAACGGACAGACCTGCTATCTGGGCACCCGGGTGCTGGCCCCCCAGGCGCGCTACCGCGAAACCGTGGACCTGCTCACCGATTTCGCCCGTGCCCTCAACGTCGGCGACGCGCTGGACCCGGCCACCCAGATCGGGCCGCTGGCGACCGCCAACCAGCAGCGACGCGTGCAGGACTACATCGCCAAGGGAGTGGCCGACGGCGGCCGCGTCACCACCGGCGGCGACCGGCCCGACGGTCTGGACGCCGGCTGGTTCGTCGCGCCCACCATCTTCGACAACGTGGACAACTCCCACACCATCGCCCGGGAGGAGATCTTCGGACCCGTGCTGGCCGTGATCCCGTACGGCGACGTCGACGACGCCGTGGCCATCGCCAACGACTCCGACTTCGGCCTGGGTGGCAGCGTGTGGACCGGGGACCAGGACCGCGGCCTCGCGGTGGCTCGCCGGGTCCAGACCGGCAGCATCGGCGTCAACGATTACGCTCTGGATCTGCACGCCCCGTTCGGCGGCGTCAAGGCCAGCGGCCTGGGGCGTGAGCTGGGCCCCGAGGGCCTGGCCGCCTATCAACAGGTCAAGTCGATCTTCCTGCCCGCGAAAGAGGTAGCGCCGCAATGAGAATCCAGGCCGCCGTGCTGCGCGGCGAAGCATCGCCGTTCACCATCGAAGAGCTGGAACTGGCCGACCCGGGGGCGCATCAGGTGCGGGTGCGGATCGTCGGCGCCGGACACTGCCACACCGATGTGTTGCCGCGCGCGGGCGCGGGCTTCGGGCCGCCGCCGATTGTGCTGGGGCACGAGGGGGCCGGCGTCGTGGAGGCCGTGGGTGAGGCGGTGCAGACCGTCGCGGTGGGCGACCACGTGGTGCTCAGCTTCGATTCGTGCGGCCACTGCGTCAACTGCCGCGCGGCCCATCCGGCCTACTGTGACACGTTTTTGGAACGCAACCTCGTCGGTCAGGGTGTCGGGGGAGCCGCACCGCTGACCGACTCGGCGGGAGCACCGGTGGCGGGCCGGTGGTTCGGCCAGTCCTCGTTCGCCTCGCACGCGGTGGTCGATGCGCGCAATGCCGTCGTGGTCGACAAGGAACTGCCGTTGGAACTGCTCGGGCCGCTCGGCTGCGGCGTGCAGACCGGCGCCGGTGCGGTGCTCGAGGTGTTGCGGATCCGGCCGGGGGAGCACATCGTCATCACCGGCACCGGTGCCGTCGGACTCTCGGCCGTGATGGCCGCGAAGGTGGCCGGCGCGGGCCGGATCATCGCCGTTGACCTCAACCCCGAACGGCTGGCGCTGGCCCGGGAACTGGGCGCCACCGACACCATCACCGCCGGCCAGGGCGACCTGACCGCACAGATCCGCGAGATCGTCCCGGCCGGGCCGCAGTACGGCCTGGACACCACGGGACTGCCGACGGTCATCGCGGCCGCCCTGGAGTCCCTGGCCGCGCGCGGCACCCTGGGCACCGTCGGGGTCCAGCAGGGGGATCTGGCGATCGGTCCGCTCACCCTCACCGTTGGCCGCACCATCACCGGCATCCTGGAGGGCGACGCGGACCCGCGGACGTTCATCCCGACCCTGATCGAACTGTGGCGCAGCGGTCGATTCCCGTTCGACCGGCTCGTCGAGACCTTCCCGCTGTCGGAGATCAACACCGCCGAACAGCGCGCGCTGGCCGGTGAGATCATCAAACCCGTGCTGCTGCCGGGAAGCTGAGAGGGAATCCATGTATCCGGGCACCTATGCGCAGAGCGCCCCCGACAAGCCGGCGATCATCATGGCCGACACCGGCGACACCGTCACCTATCGTGAGCTCGACACCCGATCGCTGCGGTTCGCGCGACACCTCTACGACCAGGGGGTCCGGTCCGGTGAGCACGTCGCGATCCTGACCGACAACCAGCCGCGTGCGCTGGAGATCTACTGGGCCGCAATGCGATCCGGACTCTACATCACATTCGTCAACTCGCAGCTCAGCGCCGACGAGGTCGCCTACATCGTCAACGACTGCGGCGCCCAGACCCTCGTCGTCGCGCAGCGCTACGCCGCGATCGCGCCCGCGGTGGTGGCACAGACCCCGGGCGTTCAGCGCAGGGTTGCACTGGCCGGCCCCGACGGCACCGGGGGCATCGACGGGTTCGAGGATTACGAGGCGATCATCGCCGCGGCGTCCTCGCAGCCGCTGCCCGCGCAGCCGTGCGGGGTGGACATGCTCTACTCGTCGGGGACCACCGGTTTCCCGAAGGGCATCAAGGTTCCGCTGCCCGACCGCGCCGTGGACGAGGCGGGCGATGCGGTGACCGCGCTGTTCGGCCCGGCCATCGGGCTCGACGCCGAGTCGGTGTACCTGTCGCCGGCGCCGGTCTACCACGCCGCGCCGCTGCGCTTCATGGCGATGGCCCACCGCACCGGTGCCACCGTCGTGATGATGCGCAAATTCGATGCCGAGGATGCGCTCCGCCAGATCGAGCGGCACCGTGCCACCCACAGCCAGTGGGTGCCAACGATGTTCGTGCGGATGCTCAAGCTCGACGCGTCGGTGCGCGCCTCCTATGACGTGTCCTCGCTGCGGTCGGCCGTGCACGCCGCGGCGCCCTGCCCGGTGGACGTCAAGCGCGCGATGATCGACTGGTGGGGACCGATCCTGCTGGAGTACTACTCCGCCACCGAGATGAACGGCGTCACGATGATCGACAGCGATCAGTGGCTGGAACGTCCGGGCTCGGTGGGGCAGTCACGGCTTGGCGTCGTGCGGGTCTGTGACGACGATGGCCGGGAGTTGGCGACGGGGGAGATCGGAACGGTCTACTTCGAGCGGGACACCGCGCCGTTCGAGTATCACAACGATCCCGGCCGCACGTCGGACACCCGGCATCCCGAGCATCCGAACTGGACCACCAACGGCGACATCGGCTATCTGGACGGGGACGGTTTCCTGTTCCTGACCGACCGCAAGTCATTCACGATCATCTCCGGCGGGGTCAACATCTATCCGCAGGAGATCGAGAACGCGCTGGCGCTGCACCCGTCCGTCTTCGACGTCGCGGTGATCGGCGTGCCCGATGCGGAGATGGGCGAATCCGTTGTGGCGGTGGTGCACCCGGTCGAGGGTGCCGAACCGGACCTGGCCGCAACGCTGGACGGATTCCTGCGCGAGCGCATCGCGCACTACAAGTTGCCGCGGCGCTACGAGTTCGACACCGACCTGCCCCGCACCCCGACCGGCAAATTGGTGAAGGGCCGGCTGCGGGATCGTTACCGAAGCTGACGATCGGGGCGGCCCGATGCGGGCTGCCAGCACGAAAACCGGTGACGCGGTGCGCGGCGGAATCGCGTCCGGTGGCCAATGTGTTCCGAGAGCGCAATTCTGGCAAATTGTCGGCACAGTGCGACGGAATTACCATTCCTGATATATAGCGCCATTATCGCGCATTCCGAATGCGCTGTCGGTGACTGTCGGTTACAGTCCTGCGCAGGAGCTCGTCACGCCGTCGAAAGGGCAGAAGCCTTGTAGCAGAGCGACTTCGGATGTTTTCGCAATCCGTCCGTTGATTAGTTTGAATTCAAATTACCCATGAATTCACACAGCTGCAGCTGATTCGGCAATACCCATTTTGTGCTTTTGATTTACCTCAGCAGCCCGAGGAAATTGGAGGAACGGTAGATGGTCAGTCGTGCGCAAATTCAGAAGAAGCATCGAGCGGTGCACAAGGACGCCTATCGGTACTGGCTCGGCGTCGGCCTGTTGGCGGGCGGCCTCAGTGCCGCCATCACCGTCGGCGCGGGCGTGGCCGCGGCCGAGTCGGAATCCTCCACCGGTGCACGTTCGGACTCGTCGTCGGCGCGGCCGAGCAAGGCCGACCGCGCGGTCAAATCCGAGTCCCGCCAGTCGGCCCGCGAGCGTGGGCCGCGGGTGCGGACCGACCGTCGGGCCGGACGCGGGACCGAGGAACGACCCACCGAGCGGCTCCGGCAGAAGCTGTCGGCGGCGAAGGTCGACCGCGATGTGGCACGCGACATCGAACGCACTGCGCCGCGTCGGGAATCGCGCCGGCAGTGGGTCAACACCCGGGAGGTGGCCGCCGAGGCGCCGAACGAGGTGCCGAGATCGGTGCGTCCCCGCCAGGCCCGGGCGGTCGAGGCAAGGACTGTGGAGCCGAGGTCCGTCGAGCCGAGGTCCGTCGAGTCGCGGGCCATCGAAAAGGTCGACGTCGAGGCGGCAACGGCCACGGACCCGGCGGCGCCGACAAAGTTCGGGCAGGGGCTCCAGGAACGGGTCCAGGCCACGCTCAAGGACAAGGTTCAGGCCCAAGTGCAGGAGAGGGTCCGGGCCCAGCTGCAACCCCGTCCGGCCACGGTCCTGCAGAGCCGCCTGCAGGCCCAGCGCGTCCGACTGGGTGAGCAGTTGCGCGCACACCTGCTGAACTTGCGCGAGCGGTTGCGCGCGGGCATCTTCACCCCGGTGAAACCCGTGCCCGTGCCGCCCGTGGTGACGCCGCCGGTGTCCGCACCGCCGGTGTCCGCGCCGCCCGAGGTGGTCACACCGAAGCCGCCGACGCTGATCTGGGAGTCGAATTTCGACAACCTCGACGACGCCCAACGGCACTGGCGACTGCAGAGCGGCCGCTGGGGTGAGCCGGGTGGCGAGAATCAGTACTACACATCGGACGGCTCGAACGTCTGGGTCAACGAGGACGGCGTCCTGGTGATCGAGGCGCGCCGCGAGACGCCCCCGGACGGCCGCGGCGCCCCGGACGACTACACCTCGGCGCGGGTGGTGACCTACGAGAAGGTCTCCGTCGAGGCGAATTCGCGGATCGTGGCCCGCATCAAGATGCCCTACACCGAGGGCACGTTGCCGGCGTTCTGGATGGTCGGCGAGGAGCCGGGCCACCACTTCGACTGGCCGCGGCAGGGCGAGGTCGACATCGTCGAGGTGCCCGGACTCGGGACCGCGGAAGGCCGACGCATGTGGCACGGCAACATCCACGGCCCGGCGCAGACCGACAACACCACCGACATCCAGCTGCAGGGCGTCGAGCAGGATCTCGGCGTGGACCTGTCGGCGGACTTCCACGAGTACGGCATCGACTGGTATTCCGACAAGATCATCTGGCACGTCGACGGCGTGCAGACCGGGCAGATCACCCGCGCCGAATACGAGGCGATGGGCGGGGACTGGACGCCGTTCTCCGGCGCCTGGCCGCACTACCTGATCATGAACGTGGCGATCGGCAACCCGTGGACCGGCGACCCGGACCCCGACGAGCCGTTCGCCCCGCAGCAGATGCAGGTCGACTGGGTGCGGGTTTACCAGCTCGATGCGGTGTGACAGGGTCGGTGGGGAACATCGCCCGCCATGCCGACGTTAGGAGTCACGTGGCTACCACCGACCTCACCGCGGATCGCTTCAACGAAACGGTCACCGGCAACGACATCGTGTTGATCGACTTCTGGGCGTCGTGGTGTGGACCGTGTCGCGCCTTCGCGCCGACCTACGAGGCCTCCTCCGACCAGCACCCGGACGTGGTGTTCGCCAAGGTGGACACCGAGGCCGAGCAGGAACTCGCCGCGGCCGCCGAGATTCGCTCCATCCCCACGCTGATGGCCTTCAAGAAGGGCAAGCTGGTGTTCAACCAGGCGGGGGCGCTGCCGCCCGCGGCCCTGGAGCAGCTGATCCAGCAGGTCAAGGAGTTCGACGTGGACGCGGCCGTCCAGGAGCAGGCCGATACCAAGGAGGCCTGAGGACTTCGGCCTGTCCGACGACAGCACGCGATAGCGTGCTGTCGTGAGTGCTGACTTCGTCTCGGAATTCGTCCTCGTCGACCGCCCGCGCCCCGGGGTCGCGGTGATCACACTGAACCGGCCCGAGCGGATGAACTCGATGGCCTTCGACGTGATGGTCCCACTGCGTCGGGTCCTCGACGACGTCAAGCATGACAATGACGTCCGCGCGGTGATCCTCACGGGTGCGGGCAGCGGCTTCTCCTCCGGTGCCGACCACAAGTCCGCCGGCGCCGTACCGCATGTCGAGGGCCTGACCCGGCCCGCCTTCGGCCTGCGCTCGATGCAGCTGCTCGACGACGTCATCCTGGGACTGCGCCGGCTGCACCAGCCGGTGATCGCGGCGGTCAACGGCGCCGCCATCGGCGGCGGCCTGTGCCTGGCGCTGGCCTGCGACATCCGGGTGGCCGGCGCAGCGGCGTATTTCCGCGCGGCCGGGATCAACAACGGGCTGACCGCCAGCGAGCTGGGGCTGAGCTTCCTGCTGCCGCGCGCCATCGGCACGTCGCGGGCCTTCGAGATCATGCTCACCGGCCGCGATGTCGACGCCGTGGAGGCCGAGCGGATCGGCTTGGTGTCCCAGCAGGTCCCCGACGCCGACCTGCTGCCGACCTGTCTGGCGATGGCGCAGCGCATCGCGTCGTTCTCGCGGCCGGGAATCGAGTTGACGAAGCGCACGCTATGGAGTGGACTGGACGCCGCTACCCTGGAAGGGCACATGCAGGCCGAAGGGCTGGGGCAGCTCTATCTGCGCCTACTCACCGGAAATTTCGAAGAAGCGGTGGCCGCGCGCGCGGAGAACAGAGACCCCGTCTTCACCGACGACAAGTAGACGAGTAACAGGAGCGCAGTTCGTGATCACCGCAACGGACCTGGAGGTCCGCGCCGGGGCCCGCACGCTGCTCCTTGCCGACGGCCCCGCGCTGCGGGTCCAGCCCGGCGACCGCATCGGCCTGGTCGGGCGCAACGGCGCCGGCAAGACCACGACCATGCGCATCCTGGCCGGCGAGGGGGAGCCCTACGCCGGCGAGGTCACCCGCGCCGGCGAGATCGGCTACCTGCCCCAGGACCCCAAGGAGGGCGACCTCGACATCCTGGCGCGCGACCGGGTGCTGTCCGCCCGCGGCCTCGACACGCTGCTGGCCGATCTGGAGAAGCAGCAGGCGCTGATGGCCGAGGTCGTCGACGAGAAGGCCCGGGATCAGGCCGTGCGCCGCTACGGCCAACTCGAGGAGCGGTTCTCCGCGCTCGGGGGATACGCGGCCGAGAGCGAGGCCGGCCGGATCTGCGCGAGCCTGGGGCTGCCCGAGCGGGTGCTGACCCAGCCGCTGCGCACACTGTCGGGCGGTCAGCGACGCCGGGTGGAGCTGTCCCGGATCCTGTTCGCCGCCAGCGACAGCGGCTCGGGTTCGGCCACCACCTTGCTGCTCGACGAGCCGACCAACCACCTCGACGCGGACTCGATCGGCTGGCTGCGGGACTTCCTGAAGAACCACACCGGCGGGCTGGTGATGATCAGTCACAACGTCGAACTGCTCGCCGACGTGGTCAACCGGGTGTGGTTCCTCGACGCCGTGCGCGGCGAGGTCGACGTGTACAACATGGGGTGGCAGAAATACCTCGATGCCCGCGCGACCGATGAGCAGCGCCGGCGGCGTGAGCGCGCCAACGCCGAGCGCAAGGCGTCCGCGCTGCGTACCCAGGCCGCCAAGATGGGCGCTAAGGCCACCAAAGCCGTTGCGGCACAGAACATGTTGCGCCGTGCGGACCGGATGATGGCGGCGCTGGACGAGGAACGGGTCGCCGACAAGGTGGCCCGGATCAAGTTCCCGACGCCGGCCGCGTGTGGTCGCACCCCGCTGGTCGCCAAGGGCCTGACCAAGAACTACGGCTCGCTGGAGGTCTTCACCGGCGTGGACCTGGCCATCGACCGGGGCTCCCGCGTCGTGGTGCTCGGTCTCAACGGCGCGGGCAAGACCACCCTGCTGCGGCAGCTGGCCGGGGTGGAGACCCTCGACGCCGGCGCGATCGAACCGGGCCACGGGCTCAAGATCGGCTACTTCGCCCAGGAACACGACACCCTCGACGACCACGCCACCGTCTGGGAGAACATCCGCCACGCCGCGCCGGACACCGGCGAGCAGGACCTACGCGGGCTCCTCGGCGCGTTCATGTTCACCGGCGCCCAACTCGACCAGCCGGCCGGCACGCTGTCCGGCGGCGAGAAGACCCGCCTGGCGCTGGCCGGTCTGGTGGCCTCGACGGCCAACGTGCTGCTGCTCGACGAGCCCACCAACAACCTGGACCCGGCCTCGCGCGAGCAGGTTCTCGACGCGCTGCGCAGCTATCAGGGCGCGGTGGTGCTGGTGACCCACGACCCGGGTGCGGCCGAGGCCCTCGACCCGCAGCGGGTGGTTCTGCTGCCCGACGGCACCGAGGACTTCTGGTCCGACGAGTACCGGGATCTGATCGAGCTCGCCTGACGGGGCGTAGTTCCCGCGCAGCAGGTTTCACCGATTCCGGCCGAATTTGCCCGCGGCGGTTCTACCCTGGATGGTGCCGGGGATCGGTTAACTGCGGGAGGCCTCAATGAAGAAGCCGAACAAGGCACGCGATCAGCTGATCGAGGAACTGCGCCGGGCCTACGAGGGCGGCGCGAGCATCCGAACACTGGTCGCGAGCACGGGTCGCTCCTACGGGTCCATCCACTCGATGCTGCGCGAATCGGGCACCACGATGCGCAGCCGCGGCGGGCCCAACCATCGGACCCGCCGCGTCGGCTGATTCGCGCAGGCGTCAATTCGGTTGGCGCACCGAATCCTCGACCAGATCGAGGACCGCGCTGAGCTCGGTCGGGTCGTCGCCGGAGGCCAGCCGCGCCACCAACCCGTCGAGCACGAGATCCAGATAGGTCTGCAGCACCTCGCCGGGCACGTCGTCGCGTAGCCGGCCGGCCTGTTTCTGGCGGCGCAACCGCTCGCTGGTGGCCGCCGACAGTTCGGCCGACCGCTCCGCCCAACCCTGATGAAATACCGGGTCGTTGCGGAGCTTTCGGGCGATCTCCAGCCGGGTGGCCAGCCAGTCGAACTCCTCCGGCGCGGCCAGCATGTCCCGCATCACCTGGATCAGGCCCTCGCGGGAGGCGACATCGGCCATCCGCTCGGCGTCCTCGCGCGCGAGTTCGAAGAACAGTGAGTCCTTGTCGCGGAAGTGATGGAAGATCGCCCCCCGCGACAGGCCGATGGACTGCTCGAGGCGGCGCACCGTCGCTCTGTCGTAGCCGTGTTCGGCAAAGCAGCGACGGGCGCCGTCGAGAATCTGGCGGCGGCGAGCGGCCAGATGGTCCTCACTGACTTTGGGCATGGACGGTGGTCCCGACTACCCTCGGCCCCGCTCAGGCCTTCAGCATGTTCCGCAGGACGTACTGCAGGATGCCGCCGTTGCGGAAGTAGTCGGCCTCGCCCGGGGTGTCGATGCGGACCACCGCGTCGAACTCCACCTTCGAACCGTCCTCCTTGGTGGCCGTCACGTGCACGGTCTCCGGAGTGCGGCCGTTGTTGAGTTCCTCGATACCGGTGATGTCGTAGGTCTCGGTGCCGTCGAGCCCCAGCGATCCGGCCGACTCACCCGCGGGGAACTGCAGCGGGATGACGCCCATGCCAATGAGATTCGAGCGGTGGATGCGCTCGAAGGACTCGGTGATGACCGCGCGCACGCCCAGCAGGCTGGTGCCCTTGGCCGCCCAGTCCCGCGACGAGCCGGAGCCGTACTCCTTGCCGCCCAGGACCACCAGCGGGATGCCGGCCTGCTGGTAGTTCTGCGAGGCGTCGTAGATGAACGCCTGCGGCGCGCCCTCCTGGGTGAAGTCGCGGGTGTAGCCACCGGAGACGTCGTCGAGCAGCTGGTTGCGCAGCCGGATGTTGGCGAAGGTGCCGCGGATCATCACCTCGTGGTTGCCGCGCCGCGACCCGAACGAGTTGAAGTTCTTGCGCTCGACACCGTTGTCCACCAGGTACTGCGCCGCCGGCGTGCCCTCCTTGATGTTGCCCGCCGGGCTGATGTGGTCGGTGGTCACCGAATCACCCAGCAGCGCAAGGACTCTGGCGCCGGTGATGTCCGACACCGGGGTCGGCTCGGCCGGCATCCCGTCGAAGTACGGAGGCTTGCGCACGTAGGTCGACTGCGGATCCCACTCGAAGGTCTTGCCGTCCGGGGTGGGCAGGTTCTGCCAGCGCTCGTCGCCCTTGAAGACGTCTGCGTAGTTCTTGAGGAACATCTCCCGGCTGATCGACGAGGCGATGGTGTCGGAGATGTCCTGCTGCGTGGGCCAGATGTCCTTCAGGAAGACGTCGTTGCCGTCGGAGTCCTGACCCAGCGGGTCGGCCTCGAAGTCGAAGTCCATCGACCCGGCCAGCGCGTAGGCGATCACCAGCGGGGGCGAGGCCAGGTAGTTCATCTTGACGTCCGGGTTGATCCGGCCCTCGAAGTTGCGGTTGCCCGACAGCACGGCAGCCGCGGCGAGGTCGTTGTCGTTGATCGCCTTGGAGATCTCCTCCGGCAGCGGACCGCTGTTGCCGATGCAGGTGGTGCAGCCGTAACCCACCAGGAAGAAGCCCAGCTTCTCCAGGTACGGCCACAGGCCGGCCTTGTCGTAGTAGTCGCTGACGACCTGCGAGCCCGGGGCCATGGTGGTCTTCACCCAGGGCTTGGTGGCCAGGCCCTTCTCGACCGCGTTGCGGGCCAGCAGCGCCGCACCGAGCATGACCTCCGGGTTGGAGGTGTTGGTGCAGGAGGTGATGGCCGCGATCACCACGGCGCCGTGGTCGATCTCGAACTCGCCGAGTTCGCTGGACTTGACGGCCACGCGCTTGGACGGGCGACCGGCGCCGGCCGTGGCGTGGTGCTCCTCGTGGGCCGGCGGCTTCTTGTTGTTCAGGAACGAGGTGTTGCGCACCGGGTCGCTGGCCGGGAACGTCTCGTCGATGGCCTCGTCGAGCTTGGTGTATTCACCGTTGAACTCGCCGTCCTCGACGTAGTCGGCGATGTCGCGCCGCCAGGTGCTCTTCGCCTCGTCGAGCGCGATGCGGTCCTGCGGCCGCTTCGGGCCGGCGATCGAGGGCACCACGGTGGACAGGTCCAGTTCGATGTACTCGGAGTACTTGGGCTCGCGCGACGGGTCGTGCCACAGGCCCTGCTCCTTGGCGTAGGCCTCCACCAGCCCCAGCTGCTCCTCGCTGCGACCGGTGAACCGCAGATAGCTCAGCGTCTCGTCGTCGATCGGGAAAATCGCTGCGGTGGAACCGAATTCAGGGCTCATGTTGCCCAGCGTGGCGCGGTTGGCCAGGGGGATCTCGGCCACCCCCTCGCCGTAGAACTCGACGAACTTGCCGACCACGCCGTGCTGGCGCAGCATCTCGGTGGCGGTGAGCACGATGTCGGTGGCGGTCACGCCGGTCTGGCGCTCGCCGGTGAGCTTGAACCCGACGACGCGGGGGATGAGCATCGACACGGGCTGGCCGAGCATCGCGGCCTCGGCCTCGATGCCGCCGACGCCCCAGCCCAGCACGCCCAGGCCGTTGACCATGGTGGTGTGGCTGTCGGTGCCGACGCAGGTGTCCGGGTAGGCGACCCCCTCGCGCTGCATGACCACCGGTGCCAGGTATTCGATGTTGACCTGGTGGACGATGCCGGTGCCCGGGGGGACGACCTTGAAGTCGTCGAACGCGCCCTGACCCCAGCGCAGGAACTGGTAGCGCTCGCCGTTGCGCTCGTATTCGATCTCCACGTTGCGCTCGAACGCGTCGGCGCGACCGAACAGGTCGGCGATCACCGAGTGGTCGATCACCAGGTCGGCCGGCGCCAGCGGGTTGACCTTCTCGGGGTCGCCGCCGAGCGCACCGATCGCCTCACGCATGGTCGCCAGGTCCACGATGCACGGCACCCCGGTGAAGTCCTGCATGACCACGCGGGCGGGGGTGAACTGGATCTCGACGCTGGGTTCGGCACTGGGATCCCAGTTGGCGAGCGCCTCGACGTGCTCCTTGGTGATATTGGCGCCGTCCTCGGTGCGCAGCAGGTTCTCGGCGAGCACTTTGAGGCTGTAGGGAAGCTTTTCGGTGCCCGGGACCGCATCGAGGCGGTAGATCTCGTAGCTGTTGTCTCCGACGTTGAGCGTGGCGCGCGCTCCAAACGAATTCTTGCTGGTCACATCAACTCCCGGCGTTTAGTTGTCTCGCCGACGGGCTGTGCCGGCGATGTCCACTACTTTAACAGTACGCCCGTACTGCAAGAGCGGGGGTGCGGGTGCGTAGTACGCACCGGCCCCGACCCCAAGTCTTCCCCCTGCCGGGGCGCGGTGCCAACCCGGCACCGCACACGTCGCGTACCGTGCTTCCCATGCTTGGTCCTCAGACCCCGGTGTTCCCGGCCTATATTCCGGCCGACGTCGACATGGATGCGGTGCTCATCGAGGTTGCCGCCGACGGGGTCAGCGCGGATCCGGCCGACGAGGCCGGCCTGCAGCAGGTGGTCGCCGGCGCCCGGGAACAGGGGATCGACCTCAAGGTCGTGGTGATCGACAGCAATCCGCCGATCGACACCCCACTGCGCGATATCGCGACCGTGGTGGCGCAGTCCCACCCCGATGCCACCGTCCTGGTGTTGAGCCCGTCGTTCGCCGGGACCCACAGTCAGGCCTTCGACCGGGTCACCCTCGAGGCCGGCGAGGACCTTGCCAAGACCGGTAATCCGGTGCAGTCGGCGCAGAATTTCGTCGATCAGTTGAACACACCGGATTTCCCGTGGACCGGACTGACGATCGTGCTTACCGTCGGCGTATTACTGGCCGCCGTCGCCACTCGAATGCTGCAAGTCCGGGCAAAGTCGGTCGAGACGCCAAAGTCGCAGGCAGACACCGCTTCTGCCGCTCCGCATTGACCCGCCGGGGCCTTATTCGACAAATGGTGCAAGGTCACCATTTGGTTACATTCATTTAATTACAATCCTGTAATTTGTGACTAAAGTTTCTTTAGCGACACGCGTGACGTACGGTGCAAACTAAGCCTATTGATGTAGGTGTGCCTCCTGTGACTGCAGTGGGCGGGGGCCATCGGGTTGAGCGAAGCCATGAGGAGACCGAGTCGAATGAGACGCATGGTGCCCGTCCGGGCCATTTCTCAGGTTGCGGCGTTGGCGTTGCTCGCGGCGACACCAGGCTTCGTCAACGCGGGCGTCGCGGCCGCGGACCCAGAACCGAACCCCAACAGCGTCGCCGCGCTGATCGCCGATGTTGCCGAGGCCAATCAGCGCCTCGACGATCTCGGGGCGCAGATCCAGCTCCAGCAGGAGAGCGTCAACAAGGCCCTCGTCGAGGTGCAGACCGCGCGCGACAACGCCGAACTCGCCCAGCGCGAGGTCGAGGCCAGCGCCGGGGCGGTCGAGGCCGCCAATGCCGCGATCGCCGACGCGCAGCAGCGGTTCGACAAGTTCGCCGCGGCGACCTACATCGCGGGACCGTCCGGTTCCTACCTGTCGGCCGGCACGCCCGACGAGATCATCGCCACCGCCTCGGCCAGTAAGACCCTGTCGGTCAGCTCCGAACAGGTGATGACCAACCTCGAGCGCGCCCGCACCGAGCAGGTGAACAGGGAATCCATGGCGCGGTCGGCCAAGCAGAAGGCCGACCAGGCCGCGCACGACGCGCAGGCCAGCCAGGACGCCGCGGTCCAGGCGCTCCAGTCCGCCCAGCACACCTTCGGCGAGCAGCAGGCGCAGGTCGACGCGTTGGCCGCCGAGCGCGAGGCCGCCAAGGCCCGCCTGGCCGCGGCGCGACCGGCACCGGCCGCACCCTCCGGACCGCCCGCCCCGGCGGCCCAGGGCGCCCCGGCGGCACCGGCACCGGCCGGCGCGACGGATCCGGCGGGGGACTGGGACCGCAGCCCCGCCGCGGCCGCGGGTGCGGTGCCCTACGGCGACATCAGCCAATGGGACACCACCCTGCCGATGGTGCCGAGCGCGTTCATCTCCGGCGATCCGATTGCCATCGTCAACACCGTGCTGCAGATCTCGGCGACCTCCGCGCAGGTCACCGCCGACCTGGGCCGCAAGTTCCTGGAGAAGATCGGCATCCTCAAGCCCGCCGACAACGGGATCACCAACGGCGCGATCCCGCGGGTCTATGGCCGGCAGGCCGCCGAGTACGTCATCCGGCGCGGCATGTCGCAGATGGGTGTGCCGTACTCCTGGGGTGGCGGGAATGCCGCCGGCCCGAGCCGGGGTATCGACTCCGGGGCCAACACCGTGGGCTTCGACTGCTCGGGCCTGGTGCTCTACGCGTTCGCCGGTGTCGGCATCAAGCTGCCGCACTACTCCGGGTCGCAGTACAACATGGGCCGCAAGATCCCGTCGTCGCAGATGCGTCGGGGCGACGTCATCTTCTACGGCCCCGGCGGCAGCCAGCACGTCACGATCTACCTGGGTGACGGGCAGATGCTCGAGGCGCCCTACACCGGTTCTCACGTCAAGATCTCGCCGGTTCGCACCAGCGGCATGACCCCGCACGTCGTCCGCTACATCGAATACTGACGGAAGATGTAAATATATGCGTCACAAGCTGTTTCGGTACCAGCGCACCCTGTTGACCGCGTTGGTGTCGATCCTGCTGGCGATCGGGCTGGCCATCCCGGCCCACGCCGAACCCGACGGCGGGCAGTGGGATCCCACCCTGCCCCAGGTGCTCAGCGCCGGCGCCCCCGGCGACCCGCTGGCCATCGCCAACGCGTCGCTGGCCGCCACCGCGCAGGCCACCCAGGCGACCATGGACCTCGGTCGCAAGTTCCTGTCGAGCATCGGCATCGGCGGGGCGCCCGCCGGGGTCGCGCCCGGCCGGGTGCGCGGCCCGCAGGCCATCGAGTACGTCATCCGCCGCGGCGGTACGCAGATGGGCGTCCCGTACTCGTGGGGCGGGGGCAAACCCACCGGGCCGTCGACCGGCATCGAGTCCGGGGCGGGCACCGTGGGCTTCGACTGCTCGGGCTTCACCCAGTTCTCCTACGCCGGGGTCGGCGTGCTGATCCCCAAGTACTCCGGCGACCAGTACGACACCGGCCGCAAGGTCCCGGTCTCGCAGGCCAAGCGCGGGGATCTGTTGTTCTGGGGTCCCGGCGGCAGTCAACACGTGGCGATCTTCCTGGGTGCCGGACGCATGCTCGAGGCCTCCGGGAGCGCCGGCAAGGTGACGGTCAGCCAGGTGCGCACGGCCGGGCTGCAGCCCTACGTGGCCCGCATCATCGAGTCCTGAACCAACCCAGGCAATTCCTTCAGAGCCGGTGGGGCACGTCGACGGATTCCGAACTGCCTGGAATAGTTGAGTCTGGTAAACCCAGGAAAACGCAGGAGTCTGGAGGACGTAGTCGATGACATCACCAGGTGGGGCGCCCAACTACACGCCGGGATCCGGCGCTCACGCGGCCCCGCCGTCGACATCCGCTCCGGCGGGCGGGTCCAACGGCCTGGCCGCTGAGGTACACACCCTGGAGCGGGCGATCTTCGAGGTCAAGCGCATCATCGTCGGCCAGGACCAGCTGGTCGAGCGCATCCTGGTCGGGCTGCTCGCCAAGGGCCACGTGCTGCTCGAGGGCGTCCCGGGCGTCGCCAAGACGCTGGCCGTGGAGACCTTCGCCAAAGTCGTCGGCGGGACCTTCGCGCGCATCCAGTTCACCCCGGACCTCGTGCCCACCGACATCGTCGGCACCCGGATCTACCGCCAGGGCCGCGAGGAGTTCGACATCGAACTCGGCCCCGTGGTGGTCAACTTCCTGCTGGCCGACGAGATCAACCGGGCGCCGGCCAAGGTGCAGTCCGCACTGCTCGAGGTGATGGCCGAGCGCAAGATCTCCATCGGCGGCAAGACCTACCCGCTGCCCAAGCCGTTCCTGGTGATGGCCACCCAGAACCCGATCGAGAACGAGGGTGTCTACCCGCTGCCGGAAGCCCAGCGCGACCGCTTCCTGTTCAAGATCAACGTGGACTACCCGAGCCCCGAGGAAGAACGCGAGATCATCTACCGGATGGGCGTGACGCCCCCGGAGCCCAAGCAGATCCTCAACCCCGGCGATTTGCTGCGGTTGCAGGATCTGGCCGCCAACAACTTCGTCCACCACGCGCTGGTCGACTACGTGGTCCGGGTCATCACCGCGACCCGCCAGCCCGAGCAGTTCGGCCTCAACGACGTCAAGGCGTGGGTCGCCTTCGGCGCCTCGCCGCGCGCCTCGCTCGGCGTGATCGCCGCGGCCCGCGCGCTGGCGCTGGTGCGCGGTCGCGACTACGTGATCCCGCAGGACGTCATCGAGGTCATCCCGGACGTGCTGCGGCACCGGTTGGTGCTGACCTACGACGCGCTGGCCGACGACATCGCCGCAGAGACGGTGATCAACCGGGTGCTGCAGACGGTGGCGTTGCCGCAGGTCAATGCCGTTGCTCAGCAAGGCAATTCGGTACCCACCGGGGTGCCGGCTGCGGCGGCCAACGGTCGGTGAGTGACTCGCAGTCCGTCCATCCGCCGTCGTTCCAACGCGGCGAGATCGGCGATCCGAAACTGTCGGCGGCGCTGCGCACGCTGGAACTCACCGTCAAGCGCAAGCTCGACGGTGTCCTGCACGGCGATCACCTCGGTCTGATCCCCGGACCCGGCTCGGAACCCGGGGAGTCCCGGATGTATCAGCCCGGCGACGACGTCCGCCGGATGGACTGGTCGGTGACCGCGCGGACCACCCATCCGCACGTCCGGCAGATGATCGCCGACCGTGAGCTCGAGACCTGGTTGGTGGTCGACATGTCGGCGAGCCTCGATTTCGGCACCACCGGCTGCGAGAAGCGCGACCTCGCGGTGGCCGCGGCGGCGGCGATCACCTATCTGAACAGCGGCGGCGGGAACCGGCTCGGCGCCCTGATCGCCAATGGCGACAACATGATCCGCGTCCCGGCGCTCTCGGGTCGTCAGCACGAGCAGACCCTGCTGCGCACCATCGCCACCATGCCGCGCGCCCCGCAGGGGGTCCGCGGCAACCTGGCCGAGGCCATCGACGCGCTGCGCCGCCCCGAGCGCCGCCGCGGGATGGCGGTGGTGATCAGCGACTTCCTCGGGCCGATCAACTGGATGCGGCCGCTGCGCGCCATCTCCGCGCGCCACGAGGTGCTGGGCATCGAGGTGCTCGACCCCCGCGACGTGGAACTGCCCGACGTCGGCGATGTGGTGTTACAGGACACCGAATCCGGTGTCACCCGGGAATTCACCATCGACGCCCGCCTGCGCGACGACTTCGAGCAGGCCGCCGCCGCGCACCGCCAGGAGGTGGCCCGCACGCTGCGGCGGTGCGGCGCCCCGCTGCTGACGCTGCGCACCGACCGGGACTGGATCGCCGACATCGTGCGGTTCGTCGCGTCCCGGCGCCGCGGCGCGCTGGCGGGCCGGCAATGACAGCGAGAGAGAAGACTGAGCGTTTATGACCTTGCCGTTGCTCGGGCCGATGTCGCTGAGCGGCTTCGAACACCCGTGGTTCCTGCTGTTCTTCTTCGCCGTCCTCGGCATCATCGCGCTCTACATCGTCGTGCAACTGGCCCGCCACCAGCGGGTGCTGCGGTTTGCCAACATGGAGCTGCTGGAAAGCGTTGCGCCCAAACGTCCGTCGCGTTGGCGGCACTTGCCGGCGATCCTGATGGTGTGCTCGCTGAGCCTGCTGACCGTGGCGATGGCCGGCCCCACCCACGACGTGCGGATCCCGCGCAACCGGGCCGTGGTGATGCTCGTCATCGACGTGTCCCAGTCCATGCGCGCCACCGACGTCGCCCCCAGTCGGCTGGCCGCGGCCCAGGAGGCCGCCAAGCAGTTCGCCGACCAGCTCACCCCCGGGATCAACCTGGGCCTGATCTCCTATGCCGGCACCGCCACGGTGCTGGTCTCGCCGACCACCAACCGCGAGTCCACCAAGAACGCGATCGACAAGCTGCAGCTCGCCGATCGCACCGCGACCGGTGAGGCGATCTTCACCTCGCTGCAGTCCATCGCCACGGTGGGCGCGGTGATCGGCGGCGGCGACGAACCCCCGCCGGCCCGCATCGTGCTGATGTCCGACGGCAAGGAGACGGTGCCGTCGAACCCGGACAACCCCAAGGGCGCGTTCACCGCCGCGCGCACGGCCAAGGACCAGGGCGTGCCGATCTCGACGGTGTCCTTCGGCACGGCCTACGGCTACGTCGAGATCAACGAGCAGCGCCAGCCCGTCCCGGTGGACGACGAGATGCTCAAGCGCATCGCGGACCTGTCCGGCGGCAACGCCTACACGGCCTCCAGCCTCGAGCAGCTCAAGGAGGTGTTCACCTCGCTGCAGGAGCAGATCGGCTACGAAACCATCAAGGGTGACGCCAGCACGGGCTGGCTGCGATTGGGTGCGCTGGTGTTGGCCGCCGCGGCGCTGGGCGCCCTGCTGATCAACCGCCGGCTGCCGGGCTGAGGCCCGTCGCGTCGATTTCGGCGAACAGACAACGAGACGATAAGTTGACGACCATGACCGATACTGCCGCCACCGACAACGCCGCCGCACCCGCCGGCGCCAAGCCGCCGTTCGTTCCGCGCTCCGTGCTGGTCACCGGGGGTAACCGGGGGATCGGCCTGGCCATCGCGCAGCGGCTGGCCGCCGACGGCCACAAGGTGGCGGTCACCCACCGCGGCTCCGGGGCGCCGGACGGGCTCTTCGGCGTGGTGTGCGACGTCACCGACAACGAGGCCGTCGACCGCGCGTTCAAGGAGGTCGAGGAACACCAGGGGCCGGTCGAGGTGCTGGTGGCCAACGCCGGGATCTCCAAGGACGCGTTCCTGATGCGGATGACCGAGGAGCGCTTCGAAGAGGTCATCAACGCCAACCTCACCGGCGCGTTCCGGGTGACCCAGCGGGCGTCCCGCAGCATGCAGCGCAAGCGCTTCGGCCGGATCATCTACATCGGATCGGTCTCGGGCATGTGGGGGATCGGCAACCAGGCCAACTATGCGGCCGCCAAGGCCGGCCTGATCGGCATGGCGCGCTCGATCTCCCGGGAACTGTCGAAGGCCGGCGTCACCGCGAACGTGGTCGCCCCCGGCTACATCGACACCGAGATGACCCGGGCGCTCGACGAGCGGATCCAGTCCGGTGCGCTGGAGTTCATCCCGGCCAAGCGGGTCGGCACCGCCGAGGAGGTCGCCGGGGCGGTCAGCTTCCTGGCATCAGAAGACGCGAGCTACATCGCCGGCGCGGTCATCCCCGTCGACGGTGGCATGGGCATGGGCCACTAGAACAGAAGAGGATTGCAGACATGACAGGGTTTCTCGAGGGCAAGCGCATCCTCGTCACGGGGATCATCACCGACTCGTCCATCGCGTTCCACATCGCCAAGCAGGCCCAGGAGGCCGGCGCCGAACTGGTGCTGACCGGCTTCGACCGGCTCAAGCTGATCCAGCGCATCGCCGATCGGCTGCCCAAACCGGCGCCGCTGCTGGAACTCGACGTGCAGAACTCCGAGCACCTGGACTCGCTGGCCGGCCGCATCACCGAGGTGATCGGCGAGGGCAACAAGCTCGACGGGGTGGTGCACTCGATCGGCTTCATGCCTCAGACCGGTATGGGCGTCAACCCCTTCTTCGATGCGCCCTACGAGGATGTCGCCAAGGGCATCCACATCTCGGCGTACTCGTACGCCTCGCTGGCCAAGGCCACCCTGCCGGTGCTCAACTCCGGCGGCAGCATCGTCGGCATGGACTTCGACCCGACCCGCGCCATGCCCGCCTACAACTGGATGACCGTCGCCAAGAGCGCCCTGGAGTCGGTGAACCGGTTCGTCGCCCGTGAGGCCGGACCGTTCGGTGTGCGTTCGAATCTCGTTGCGGCCGGCCCGATCCGGACCCTGGCGATGAGCGCCATCGTCGGCGGTGCCCTGGGCGCCGAGGCCGGCGATCAGATGCGGCTGCTCGAGGAGGGCTGGGACCAGCGCGCCCCGGTGGGGTGGAACATGAAGGACCCCACCCCGGTCGCGAAGACCGTGTGCGCCCTGCTGTCGGATTGGTTGCCCGCCACCACCGGCACGATCATCTACGCCGACGGCGGCGCTCACACCCAGTTGCTCTGATGGGCTTCCATGGAGTTTGACGCCATCCTGTTGCTGTCCTTCGGCGGACCGGAGGGTCCCGAACAGGTGCGGCCCTTCCTGGAGAACGTCACCCGTGGCCGCAACGTCCCGCCCGAGCGTCTCGACGACGTCGCCGAGCACTACTTCCACTTCGGCGGCGTATCGCCCATCAACGGCATCAACCGGGCGCTGATCGAACAGCTGCACACCCAGACCGACCTGCCGATCTACTTCGGCAACCGGAACTGGGAGCCGTACCTCGAGGACACCGTGATCGCCATGCGCGACAACGGTGTTCGGCGCGCGGCGGTGTTCGCCACCTCGGCCTGGGGCGGTTACTCGGGTTGCACCCAGTACACCGAGGACATTGCCCGCGCCCGCGCGGCGGCCGGGCCGGGCGCGCCGGAACTGGTCAAGCTGCGCCAGTTCTTCGACCATCCGCGGTTCGTGGAACTGTTCGCCGACGCCATCGCCGAGGCGCGCGGCCGGCTGCCCGAGCCGCTGCGCGACCAGGCTCGCCTGGTGTTCACCGCGCACTCGATCCCGCTGGCCGCCGACGAGCGCCACGGCCCGCAGCTGTACAGCCGGCAGGTCACCTACGCCTCGGCGCTGGTCGCGGCGGCCGCCGGATACGAGTCCTACGATCAGGTGTGGCAGTCCCGCTCCGGCCCACCGCAGGTCCCGTGGCTGGAACCGGACATCGGCGATCACGTTGCCGCGCTGGTGGATCGGGGAGTGCCGGCCGTCATCGTCTGCCCGATCGGATTCGTCGCCGACCACATCGAGGTGGTGTGGGACCTCGACAACGAGGTGGCCGAGCAGGCCGAGGCCGCCGGGCTGCCGCTGGTGCGCGCGTTCTCGCCCAACGACGACGTGCGCTTCGCGCGCCTGATCGTCGACCTCGTCGACGAACTGCGGCAAGGTCGGGAGCCCGCACGCGTGGCGGGCCCGAATCCGGTGCCGGGCTACGGGTTCAGCGTCAACGGCGCGCCGTGCTCGGCGGGCTGCTGCGCTACCACGCCGAGTGCAGGATCGCGGTAACCGCGGCCTGGCGCGCGGAGCGCACCACGCCGGCCAGTGGTCGCAGGGCATCCGAGGCCAACTGAGCCTCCGATGACGACTGCGTGGCGATCGGCATCAACCCGGCACTGACGGTGATGATCGCATCCACCTGCGCGGCGTTCTCGAGCACCCGCAGCGCCCGGGTGGGCGCATGCGGCGGGGCGTCGTGCGCATGGGAGGCCTCGAGCACCTGCTCGACCAGCGCGCGGGGATCATCGACGTCGAGGCCGCTACCGCCGGCGCGCAGGGCGGTCAGCGCCTCGGCGGCCGAGCGGACCGCCGAGCGCAGCGCGTATTCCGCCTCGCCCAGGTCGATGTGCTCGGGCGTCGGAGCGGCGGGCAACGAGTACACGGTCCAGGACAGCACCGGCGCGGCGCCGTCGAGACCGGCGCCGTCGAGATCGTCGTCCAGACCCTCGTCCGGGCCGTTGTCGAGGCCCTCGAACTCGGGCACCAGCCCGATCGGTGCGCCGCGCTCCGAGGTCACGATCACGGCCTCACCCGCGCTCATCGCATCGCGGGCGAATGTGCTGCCCGCGGGCAATCCGCGCGCGTCCCCGGGCACCGGCAGCACCAGATTCAGCGCCGGGCCCGGCGTCGCCCGCAAACCCGCAGCGGCGCGCACGGTCTGCAGCAGCGACACCGAGGTGGCGGTGTCGACGTCCGGCCACGGCAGGCCGGTGACGTCCGCGGCCACGGAATCGTAGGCGGCCACCGAATGCGTTGTCGCCCAAACGGACAACGCGTCGAGGACGTCGTCGGGCGCGGCTTGGCCGGCCAGCCAGGCATTGGCCCACAACGTCAGCGAAACACTCGGACACCACATGATGTGAGGAAGTGTAATGGCAACCGCCGACCGCCACCGTCGGGCGCGAGCCGAGGCCACGCCGGGCGTCCGCACGTTATCCTGGGCCCATGCCCGCGGCCCTGCTTTGGCTCATCGCAGCACTGGGGCTCGCCGGTGCCGAGGTGCTCACCGGTGACCTCTTCCTGCTGATGCTCGGCGGGGGAGCGTTGGCCGCGGCCGGGACCAGTTGGCTGCTGGACTGGCCGATCTGGGCCGACGGCGCGGTGTTCCTGGTGGTCTCGGTGCTGCTGCTGGTCCTGGTGCGTCCCGCCCTGCGCCGCCGGATGCAGTCCGCGGCGGCGCTCGAGACCGGCATCGAGGCGCTGGAGGGCCGCTCGGCCCTGGTGCTCGACCAGGTCACCCAGCACGCGGGCCAGGTAAAGCTCGACGGCGAGGTGTGGACCGCCCGGCCGCTGAACGATCACGACGTCTACGAAGCCGGTGACCACGTGATGGTCATGCGCATCGACGGCGCCACCGCGGTGGTCTGGAAGAACGACTGAAGGAGTTCTCATGGATGGTGCGGTAACCGGTCTCGTGCTGCTGGCCGTGCTGGTGATCGTCGCGGTCATCATCGTGGCCAAGTCCGTCGCGCTGATCCCGCAGGCCGAGGCCGCGGTGATCGAGCGGCTGGGCCGGTACAGCAAGACCGTCTCGGGGCAGTTGACCCTGCTGGTGCCGTTCATCGACCGCATCCGCGCCCGGGTGGACCTGCGCGAGCGCGTGGTGTCCTTCCCGCCGCAGCCGGTGATCACCGAGGACAACCTGACGGTGAACATCGACACGGTGGTCTACTTCCAGGTCACCAACCCGCAGGCGGCGGTCTACCAGATCAGCAACTACATCGTCGGTGTCGAGCAACTCACCACGACGACGCTGCGCAACGTGGTCGGCGGGATGACGCTGGAGCAGACCCTGACCTCGCGCGACTCGATCAACGGCCAGCTGCGCGGCGTGCTGGACGAGGCCACCAACAAGTGGGGGCTGCGGGTGGCGCGGGTCGAGCTCAAGGCCATCGACCCACCGGTCTCGATCCAGGACTCCATGGAGAAGCAGATGCGCGCCGACCGGGAGAAGCGCGCAATGATCCTCAACGCCGAGGGCGTGCGGGAATCCTCGATCAAGCAGGCCGAGGGGCAGAAGCAGGCCGCGATCCTGGCCGCCGAGGGCTCCAAGCAGGCGGCGATCCTCTCGGCCGAGGCCGAGCGGCAATCCCGGATTCTGCGCGCCCAGGGCGAGCGGGCCGCGCAGTACCTGCAGGCCCAGGGGCAGGCCAAGGCCATCGAGAAGACCTTCGCCGCGATCAAGGCCGGCCGGCCGACCCCCGAGCTGCTGGCCTACCAATACCTGCAGACGCTGCCCAAGATGGCCGAGGGCGAGGCCAACAAGGTCTGGCTGGTGCCCAGCGACTTCGGTTCCGCGCTGCAGGGATTCACCAAGCTGCTCGGCGCCCCCGGCGAGGACGGTGTGTTCCGCTACACCCCGTCACCCGTGGAACCCGATCAGGCCCCGGTCGACGACTCCGACGACGTGGCCGACTGGTTCGAGACCAAGAGCGACCCGGCGATCGCCGAGGCCGTCGCCAAGGCCGAGGCCGATGCGCGTGACACCTCCGCCGCGGCGCTGCCCGGCCCCGGCATGATGCCGCCGTCCCCGCTGCAGTCCGGGGCCCACCACCGAGAGGAGGCGTGAGCATGCTGACGTCCCCGAAGACCTACGCCGCGCTGGCGGCCATCCAGGCCGGTGACGCGGTGGCCTGCGCCATCCCGCTGGCACCGATCACCAAGGCGCTCGATGACGTCCGGTTGCCGCAGCGGTACCGACCGATCCTGCCCGTGGTCAAGGCGGCCTCGGCGGTCGGACTGGCCGCGGCGGGCCGCTTCCCGGCGCTGGCCCGGCTGACCACCCTGCTGCTGACGGTGTACTTCACGTTGGCGGTGGGCGCGCACATGCGCGCCAAGGATTACAGCGTGGGACTGGTGGCGGCGTCGTCGTTCCTGGCGCTGTTCGCGACGTTGACCGCCAAGGGACCCGACACCGGCTCCTGAGGCCGGTCGGCCGCCCCGCGGCGGTGGCTGCGGACCTCGAGGGCCAGCCCGGCCACGCCGACGCCGGCAGTGCACAGCGAGATCAGCACGAGCAGGGGATTGACGCTGCCGGTCAGGGCGTCGCCCAGGATGACCACGGCCGCGGTGCCGGGGAACAGCCCGATCATCGTCGCGGCCGCATACGGCAGCAGGCGCACCGACGACGCGCCGGCGGCGTAGTTGATCACAGAGAACGGCACCGCCGGAATCAGCCGCAGCGACAGCACCGCCAGCCAGCCGCGGCGGCGCAGGTGCGCATCGACGGCGTCGACGGTCGGATGG